>CAVUAQ010000001.1:0-358086 GCA_963739575.1 uncultured Alphaproteobacteria bacterium
CGTTGCGCTCGGTGGCATCGCGGTCACGGTCTACGCCCGCCTCGACGACTGGAAGCGGGGGCGGCGATGAATGGCATGAGAGCAGTTGAGCACCCCAGGCAGAGATGAGGTGACTCAGCGGAAGTTTATTGCTACGATGGCCGCAGGTTGCATTAGAAACTTTCTAAGGTGACGCCATGAATTTTCCAATAGTTGTCTTTGCCCTTTCCGCCCTAACTTCGTCCCTCGCTCTGGTGCCGGCAGCCGCCCAAGACCGCGAAGACGGAATGGCGTGCACTCCGCTCCACGACTTGGTGAACGAGATTTCCGACGGACCCGAAAAGCGCTTCGGCCGGACCGTCTGCGCCGACATCGTCGCGATGGATCAGACACTCGTCTACAACCGTTTCGGCAGCTTCAATCCGTTCGGCATGATGTACGCGCTGCGCCGCGACGTGGTGGACGTGGGCACGCCGGTCGAGCGTCTGACGGCCGACCAGTGCGACGAGCTTACAGGGGCCGAAGGGCACGGGACGAACCTCGCGCCCGGAAAAGTGCGGTTGAAGGATTGCAAGCGCCCGCGGCCGTTGACCCTGCGCGCGAATGCCGGCGACATCCTGCATATCCGGCTGACGAATCTCCTGCGTGAGCTTGCGCCTGGGGTGCCCCGGCATGAGGCCGCGCCGGACTTGTCGCGCGAATTCTGCCACGCCGAGGCGCAGGCTGACGAGGATTTCGGCGACCAGTTCCATACCCTGCGCGACTGGGTGTCGTGGGGTGAGGACTCGGAGAAGCGACATGACGAGGTCGCCTGTTCAGAGGAGGTCAAGCACGACAGTCACGTCGCGCCGCACCCCAAGAGGGAAGCGCCCAACTGGCCGTTCAGCCGGGGCGCCAATCTGGCCATCCAGGGCCTGACCGCCTTCCAGATCCGCGATGGAGCGATGGTCGAGGCGCATGACGCCTGCAAGGGTCTCGGCGCGATCATCCCGGGTGAGAAAATTGACTGCTATTACATGATCGAGCGCGAGGGGCCCTTCTTCATGGCCTCGACGGGGGCGCCGGCGGGCGGTCAGGGCGACGGGGGCTCGCTCGTCCACGGCCTGTTCGGTGCTGTCGTGGCCGAAGCGCGCGGCACGCGCTGGTACCGCAGCCAGCTGACCAAGGCCGGCTTTGACGCCGCCTTCCCAGCATTGCCGGGCGATGCGCCGCGTCATGCCCGCGCCAGCGCCGCCTTCACTGGAATGACGCCCTATGAGACCTTGGCAGAGGATTCGAACAGCGGTGAGAAAATCCCTGTCCTCAACATGCTGAAGCTGCGGGACCGCGGAGTTTATGAACTGGTGCATTCGGATCTGAATGCGATCGTCTACGACGAGGAAAACCCGGATCGGACATTCCGGGAATTCTCTGTTTTCTTCCATGACGAGTTGAAGACCTTTTATTCGCGCAATTTTGAGGAACTGGGCGATTTCGGTGCCGGGCAGCTGGCCGGGGTACGTGACGGATTTGCGATCAACTACGGGGCAAGTGGCATGGGCGACATGCTGCTGGCCAACCGCAAAGGCATTGGTCCCGCTGCGAATTGCCAGGAATGCCTCTACGAGGAATTCTTCCTGACATCTTGGGCCAACGGCGATCCTGCGCTGCTGGAGCAGTTCAGCGACGATCCGTCGAACGTACACCATTCCTATCTGAACGACCGGGTGGTGTTCCGAAATTTCCATGCCGGACCGAAGGAGACGCATGTCTTTCACCTGCACGCGCACCAGTGGTTCGCAGGCAATGACGGTGGGCGGGGATCGTATCTCGACAGTCAGACGGTCGCGCCGCAGCAGGGCTTCACCTACGACATCTACGAGGGCGGACTCGAAGTCTACCACAAGGGCACGGGGGGAACACCCGGCTGGTACGAGACCCTGGGGTCAGGAAACCGCAACCGGACGGTGGGGGATTCGATCTTCCACTGCCATCTTTACCCGCACTTCGCGCAAGGGATGTGGGAGCTGTGGCGAGTGCACGACGTGCTGGAGGATGGCACCCGCAAGCTGCCAGACGGCCAGTGGGAGCCGACCTTGTCGCTGGCCGAGATGAATTCAGAGATCCGCAACCGCAAGAGGCCGGGCTCCGTCCACCGGATCTCTGGCAACTGGATCGAGCCCCAAACGGGGCTGAATCGCCGCCAGCTTGGCACACCGATCCCGGCGCTGGTGCCGCTGCCCGAGCAGGCCTGGCCGGTGCTTCCGACATATCCCGAGGAGGTTGCTTCTCTTTCCGCCGACGGCACCGTGACGCCTCCAGACACGCAGATGCCTGATGATCCGACACCTGACGCATTGGCGAGCTTTCCCGGCTATCCGTTCTACATCGCCGCTCAGCCGGGCCATCGTCCCCCGCAGGCACCCAAGGACATCGCCCGCGAGCTGGTGGCGGGTGGCGACGACGTGACCGGCGAATACCTTGACGGCGGCCTGCCGCGCCACGTGATGACGGACGACTCGACCCGGGCGCTGCCGTTCATTCTGCCCGACGATGCCGCCGACCGGCTGGCCGAAGACCCCGCGCCGCTGACGCTGGCGCAGGCGCTGAACGACGTCGATCTGATGCAGCGCGAGGCGTTGCAGTCGCAGGTGGTCGCCTCCGCGCTTGCGCTTGGCGACCTGACACTGAAGCTGAAGACCGCGACCCTTGATCCGTTGCCCTACGACGGGACGGCGTTGGAACGCAGCGGTATGGCGTTCCATCATAAGGGAGAGGTTGACGGCGTGACGCTAGATATCCGCGCTGCGGATGGCAGCGCGTCGGCCTTCGACAACCTGAACGGCGGCTACAGCAGTATCGGCGGCTTGGCATTTGCGGTGAACGGCTCGGCTCCGAAGCCGGGCGCACCCTTCGCAGACCCTTGCGGTGCGCCCGAAAGCTTCGGCGCACTGCGCCGCAATGGGGCGAACGATTACGTCTGGGAGTTCGGCGGCAGTCAGCGCCCGGTCTTCTCGGACGCGGCGCTGACGACGCCGGCAGGTGACGAGCAGATTTCCAATTGGGTCCATTTCGTGCGTTCGACGTCCTACCCCAAGCCCGATGTCTATGTCGGCGACGGCGCCGGCGGCGCGATGGCTGTTCCGCGCGGGCAACTGGTCATGGAGCATGATCCCTTCCTTACCGGGCTCCCCACGGAGATCCCCGGCTCCTGGCCCAGCGAAGACTTCACGCCCGATCCTGCGGTCATCGGCTATCGCCGCTACGCCGCTTCGGCGGTACAGGTCGACATGGTGACGAACCGTGCCGGATGGCACGACCCGCAGGCGCGCATCAACGTGCTTACTACGCATGCCGACGGCAGTCCGAACTCCGATGACTACAAGGACGGCGGGGGCCACATCTCGCCCAATATCACTGCGAGTGAGGAGCCATTCTTCTTTCGCGCCCTTTCCGGTGAATGCATCGAGTTCCGCCACACCAACGAATTGCCCAAGGAACTTGAGCTGGACGACTTCCAGGTGAAGACCCCGACGGACACGATCGGCCAGCACATCCACCTTGTGAAGTTTGACGTGACCTCCTCCGACGGTTCGGGCAACGGTTTCAACTACGAAGACGGAACAATGGCTCCGGGCGAGATCGCGGCGCGGATCTGCGCGGCGAAGAACACCGCTACCAGCTCCAGGATCGTGGCGAGCCGGGCTGCCGGGGATCTCGAAATTCGTGAGATAGTCGGCGACCCTGAACTCGGCGATCTTTGTGTGCAGAAGGACGGTCTGTGGGTCGTGGCGGAGAACTACGATCACAAGATTTGGGAATTGAAGCTCAGCGAGTATCGGAAGCTGTTCCAGACCACGACCCAGCGCTGGTTCGCCGACCCGATCCTGTCCGATCTGCGCCAAGGCGATCCGGCCCAGGGCCAGGCGGACCGGACATTGCGCACGGTGTTCAGCCACGACCATTTCGGTCCCTCGTCGATCCAGCAACACGGCTTCTACACCGCATTGGTGATCGAGCCGCAGAACGCACTGATCTGCGACGAGACCAGTACGAACTGCACGGACGCGCGCGAGGATCGACGCCTGATCAACGCCTCGGAGGACGATGTCGGCGCGCGCAAGGTGATCGTCGATCTGTTCCCCGTGGAGGCCGAGGTTTCGGACCCCGAGAGCGTCTCGGTCTACCGAGAATTCGCGGTGTCGATCGCCGACTTCGCAACGCTCTACGAGCCGAGGGCAGCGATTTCGGTCGAGTCCTTTGACGAGGAGATGGAGAAGACCGCTGAGGAGAAGGGCGAGGCCGCGGCGACGAAGGGAATGGCGACGCTTATGTGCGAGGCGCGCCATGCCGGATCGCCCGAGAACATGGAAAAATTTTGCGGTAGCGCCTTGGCAAAGGACTCCGGTGGTGCCTGGCATTCGGGAGCCGGGGACGTGCCGCCGGCCTGGCTAGCCGAAGGCCGGCTGCAGGACCTGACTCCGCACCAGGACGGCTTCGAGCCGAACCTGTTCAGCCAGCTCCTGATCGCGCAGGGACCGTCGACGGTCGACCCCGCAACGCATCTGGAGGATCACCTGAAGACCTACCGCGCCCGCGCCGCCGGGTTCGAAAGCGCCGCCGAGGAGGGTGCGCGGCTGGCAAGACCGGTCTCGCCACCGGAGCGGCCCGAGAGCATCTCGGTCGATCACCACGACCCATATCTTGTGAACTATCGGGGACAGCCCTTCCCGATACGCATCGGCACCAGCAGTTCCAACACGTCCGACTGCAACCTGCGCCCGCTCGGCTACTGGGTCTCACAGCTTGCCGTCGGCGTCACCGAGAATTGCGAGGTCAGTGAGCAGAAACCCGGTTCGGCGGGAGACATGGCCCATGTTCTGGCCTCTGCCGTCGACGGCGACCCTTCTGTCCACGGCGATCCGGTCGTGCCGATCCTGAACAGTTTCGATGGCGACACGCTGCAGTTCCGCCTGATCCAAGGCGCGCAGGAGGTGCAGCACACCTTCAACGTCGAAGGCTACACCTGGCCGCGCAACATTGACCAGCGCTTCCCCTCGATGATGCGCGAAATCGACGATCTGACCGAACGCAAGACGCTGGTGCGCGAGTGTTATGAGTCCGCCGGCGCTCAGTCCGGCCTGCGGATGGCCCGTGTGGGACGACCCGACGAGTACGTCCGCTGGTCCCGCGAAGGCGCCGCCGCCTTTCCCGTCGGATCCGACGACCGGAAGTTCTGGACCGACATGGAGACGCAGATCGCCCGGTGCTTCAACACCGACGGGCGAATCGCCGCGCAGGAAGTGGGCATTTCGGAGCATTTCGAGTTCAAGTCGGCCTTCCTCTACGACACCAACATCGAGACGATCCTCTTCCAGCAGCTGTTCTTCGGGCAGCGGGAGAAAATCGAAGCCGACAAGGCGATCGAGCAATTGAAGCGCCGGCTGGAAGAACTCCGCGCCTATGACCGGGCGAAGACCACCGACACGCCGTACCACTTCGGATCGCAGGATGCGCTGTGGAACGGCGCCTGGGGCCTGATCCGCGTGCGCGAATCCGCGTCGCGCCTGCAGCGGCTGACCGAAGTGATTGACGAGGTGGAATCGCTGATCGAGAATCTTTCGAACGGGGGCGGGCTGGATCAGTCCGGGCTGCTCGACGATACGACCTACTTCGTCTACCTTGACCTGATCGGCGGATCGATTGACGAATTGCTGGACCGTCCGGTAGCCACCGCAACGACACCCGCCTCGATCCCCGCTGCCCTCGGATCCGAGACGGCGTTTCCCGATCCGATCCAGCAATCCTCGGTCCTGTTCCCGCTCGAAGCCTACCGCAGAGAAGCAGATGTGACGGGGGAGGCCCTGCGCCTGCGCAACCGGATACTTGGTATCGATCCCCGGCAACTTCTCGAGTTCCAGCCAAGGCCGGGCGTCCAGCCGGAGGATTGGCGGCGCGTCGCCGAATGCGACAAGACCGCACCGCGTGTCTATGCCGCCATCGCCGCCATCGAGAGCGAAACAGTCTTTGAAGGCGGGCCGGTCGGCACGAGCTATTCCCCGCAGTTGCAGGATTACGACGGCCTGTTCTTCGCCCTTCTCGACCCGCGGCGGCTGATCGATCCCGAGCGGCCGGACAATGTAACCGAGACGGATATCCTCGACCCGATGAATTGGCAGGCGATTCCGCGGTCTCGGGTGATCGAGGCGATCAAGGACACATATCACCGCCCCGAGCCTCTAGTGGTGAACGTCAAGGCGGGGGACTGTGTGAACGTCACGCTTCTGAACGCCCTGTCCCATACCGGCCAGGCCTCGGCGCCGAAACGCCAGGACATGGCGGACCTGCCGGGTGATGCGATGATGCCCGGCATCACCTCGATCAACACCGACCGCGTCTGGAAGGGTAACACCAAGCCCGAAGGCGTGCCGGTGGATGTCACCGAAGACTCCACGCAGCGGCACAAGGACATCCGCCCGTCGGCCCGGCTTGCGATCACGCTGCCGCTGCCGATGGTCACGCGGCAATCCGAGGTCAGCCGGCCCTACGGGCGGAACGAGACGCTGGCGCTTGACGGGGTCCGAGGGGCAGAGTCCGATCCGGTCCTGACGATCCGTCCGAACCGTCCCGCGCAGATCGAGCAGTTCGAATTCTATGCTGGGCTTGCCACCGGTCTGCGGCCAGAAGCCACAACCTCCTCTGCGATGATGCTGAGCCAGGCACCGCAGGAGCTTCTGCAATTGCCGGTGTCGATCGACCTGCGCCTGGAGGAGATCGTTACGCAGATCATCAAGGACCGGGAGGCCATCGGGCGGCAGCTTCTTGACCGGGTCGGCGCAGAACCCGTCCTGGAACAACCGATCCTGCCCTCTATCAGGGATGCCCTGCGCGACAGTCTCGAAGCGAGCCGCACGCCGGATGCGTTGGTGCGGCGTCTGGCGCCCGATGGCTTGATCGTCCCGGAAAGGACGGCGCGGGATGCAACGTCCGGCAGGGCCATCGCGGATTTCGGCAGCATCGGCCTAGCCGACTTCGAAAGGCAGCTTCGCGACCTTCTGCGCGAACGTCCGGTTTCCGACGACAGGCTGAACCAGATCCTTGAGGGTCTGAGCCCCGAGTTGGACCTTCTCGACCGCAAGGAGGGACAGCTTCGCGCCTTCATCAGGGCGTTTGATCTGGATGTGGAGTACAAGCCTTATGCCTTCGGCGCCTTGCCGATCAAATCGTTCGGGGATCTCATTGGACATCCGGCGCACGGTCTGATCGGCGCGGTGACCGTGGCGCCGCATAATGCGGACCTGTCCGAGGAGCGTATCCGCCGGCTGCGTTTTGACGGTCGGCGCTGCGACAAGGTGATCGTCGGTGCGAACAATCTGTCGCTGACGCGGGAGACGGTCCTGCAGCGCTTGCTTGACATCGAGATCGGCCGTTTCCCTTCCCTGAACCTGCCCGAGATCGGGTCGCTTACGGAGCGGCCCCGCAATTGCCGGAGCTTCGTTCTCGTTCCGCGGCCGCTGGACGGCGACGCACCTCACGCAACGCCCATCTCGGCGACCGTGCTCAGGACGACCGGACCGTCCGGAACGGAACACCGGATCCGTCAGGTCACGCTCTTCTGGCAGGACGGGCTGAACCTGCGCGACCGCGATAGCGCCAACAGCTGGAAATCGTCCGCGGTTCTGCAGCCCGGCGGCGGCCGCAGCCTGGCCGACCTTCTGAACACCAATCGGCTGCTGCGCGATGTGGAGTTGCGGCAGGTGATTGAGATCGATCCGGCAACGCTGCGCCGCTTGACGGCCGCTGGCATCCGGACCCTCGGCGATCTCGAGGCGCGCACGGCTGAAGGGGGTGTGATCGCGGGTCTCGACCTGAACCGTCTGACGCTGAACGACGCCGCCATCGCGCGGATCGACCCTGGGATCCTGGTGAACTGGCCTTTCCCGCGGGTTGACGCGACACGGCGCAAGCTCGTCGCCGATTGCCTGGTGTGCGACGACAGCTATGATTTCGGCGAGAACGGGATCAGCTATCGCAGCGAACCCTTCGACATCCGCCTGCGCGACTGGCAGGGCAACGGGTCCGATATCGAACGTCACTACGACTTCAATGCCTATGAATATGGCGCTGCGGCCAGTCCCAACGACACCTCAGCCTCGTTCTTCCGACTCACCGGAGACGAGATGCCAACCTGGCCCGAGGCGCCGATCCCTGTCGTGCGCGCGGTCGAGGGCGAGGAGATCGTCGTCCATGTCGTGCATCCCGGCGGCCGGGCGCGTCAGCGGGCCTTCGTCACCGTGGCGCAGGATTATGACGACCTGTTCCCAGGCTTCGGCTTTCCGCGGGGCGCCTTGCTGGCGCCGGGCAAGGCGATGACGGCTTCGCTGACCAAAACGGTGACCCCGGGCTGCTACCTGTTCTTTGACGGGCCGACCCACCTGCGCTCGGGCGGGGTCTGGGGGCTGATCGACGTGGTGTCGAAAGAGCAGCTGGGCGACCGCCCGTTGGAGGAGTTCAGGGGCAGCGCCTGCAGCCGGTTCCCGAGATGAGGCAGGCGCGTTCAACTGACGGCCCCCGCGTCGGGCTCATCCGGCTGCTCGCTGGCCTGCTGCTTGCAGCTGGCGTGTTGGTGTCGGATCCTGCTGCGGCGCAGTCCAGCCTGACTGCAACACTTAACCTCTATGACCCGATCAGCACCGCCGAAGTCCGGGCCGAGGCGGGTCGCAACGTGCGTCTGCAGGTGCGCCTGTCCGAGCCTGCGACCGGCGCCGCGCCGCGGGGTCTGTACCTTATGGGATGGGCACGGCCGGTGGCCGAGGATAACGCCAGCTGCGCCCGTGTCGCGCAAAACTTCCGCGCCACGCGGCGGACGCCCGTCGGCGCGGTCGACCTCAACGGCATCCTGTTCGCGACGCTGAACCGCGATGCCTCGCTCAGCGTGGTTGACCCGAAGCTGAACCTCTACAGCTCCAACATGCTTGCGGCGCACCTGCTCGACCCCGGCACGACTGCCTTTGCCACGGATCGCCGCAACATGCGCGCCTTGGCGGCAGGCCCGTCGGGACAGATCGTGGCCGCGGACCTGACCGGCCCGGGGCGGCGGACAGTGGCAGATCTGGGCGAGCCTGTCACCAGTCTTGCGGTTGGGGCGCTTGGGCGCATCTGGGCCGGCACTGCCTCGGGCAGCCTGGTGTCTCTGGCCGCCGACGGGACGGAAATCGCGCGCATGACGTTTGGTGCAGCACCGTGGCTGGTGACCTCGGACGATCCGGACAATCCGAACTTCGTCGCATTCGACGTGCAGGGAAAGGCGCTCCTTCTCGATGGGGTGACCGGGCGCGAGATCATGCAAGCGACTTTTCCCGCGCCGCTGCTCTCGGTTGCAGCGATCGGCACACAGGGCCTGATCGGGATCACCGGCGAGGCCGAGTCCGCGCAGATCCGCTATGCCGACGCAGCCGATCGGGCCATCGACCTCCCCCTCGGCACCCCGTTCGACCGGGTCACGACGGGGCCGGACGGGAGGATCGGAGTGCTCTGGACCCCTCGGGACTCGCTGGTTGCGCTGGTTGATTTCGGCCGGGGACGGGTGGTCCAGCAGCTTTCCCTGAACGCCAAATCGGTATCGGACGTAACCTTTACCGACAACGCGGCGTATCTGTTCAGCCACGATGGCGGCTTCGTCGGCGCGCTTGACCTCGCGACGGTCAGTCTCGGCCGGTCGGCCAGCCTGCGCCGCGTGCCCCTCGGAGGCGCCATGCCGATGCCTGAAGATGACGCCCGCCTGCTGGTGCCGCTGCTGCCTTCGCCGCAGATCATCGCCGTGTCGCCCGAGAACCAGACGGGCTGGATCATCGGCGAGACGGCTTCGTCGGTCGAGATGCCACCGATGGATTCGGTCCGCCTGCGCGGTGGCGTGCCCCGTTTCGTCCATGCGGTCGACCGCAGCTTCGAGGAAGTGGCGCCCGGCGTCTACGAGACGGTCTGGGCCTTTGGCCCCGGCGCATGGGAGCTCGTGCTGACCACCGATATCGGCGACCTGTCCACCTGCATCGGGTTCAACGTGGAGGGCGAGGTGGAACGGCGCAGCCTGACGCGGGTGCGGCTGGTGCCGCTGCTCGACGCGCCGCCGGTCGCAGGGCAGCGCGAAACCTTTGAACTCAGCCTTCGCGACATCGACGGCACCGCGGTGGACCTGCCCGCGCTGACGCTGCTGGTGCCGAGCATGATCAGTGGCTGGTCCACCCAGGTCACGGCGACGGCGGGGCCGGACGGCACGCTGCGCGCCGAGATCGTCCTGCCCCACGAAGGCCCCTATGCGGTGCAACCGCTCGACCTCCCGGCGCAATATGCCCTCGTATCGGGAACCGTGATCACCGCCGAGAAAGGAGACCTTCCATGACAGGTGTTTGCTTCTGTCGCTCCCTTTGGGGGGCGGGCCTGATCGCGGCGATCCTGGGCTCGGGGCCTGTGACCGGCCCCGGATCGGCCGAGGCTCATTCGGATAATACTGCCGGCCATCTCCCTGCGGCGACGAGCGGCAGCTTCTCCGTTGAGCGGTTGGCGGTGCCGGATGTCACGCTGATCGATCAGAACGCCATTCTCCAGCGCCTGAAGGGGCCTTTGACCCAGGGTCAGATCGTGGTGTTGAACTTCAGTTACACGACCTGCGACTCGATCTGTCCGCTCGGCAATGTGGTGATGGCCGACCTCCAGGACCTGTTGCCGGAGGACGCGCCGGTGCGGCTGTTGTCGATTACCATCGACCCGACGACCGACACGCCCGAACTGATGCGCGATGCGGCGGACAGCTTTGGCGCCGGACCCCGCTGGTCATGGCTGACCGGATCGCCGGACGAGATCACGCGCCTCCTTGCGGCCTTCGATGCCGATTATGCGAACATCGTGCTGCACGACCCCATGTTCCTTGTGGGGCGGATCTCGGAAGGGCGCTTCTATCGCTCGCTGTCGATGCCGATGCCCGAGGAACTGAAGCGGATCGTCGATGCGATGGCCCATTAGTCCGGCTGGATTTGCTCTTCTGGTTTCGCTTGCCTCGGCGGCCGGCGCCAGTCATGCGGAACCGCACTCCGCGCTTGGCGCAGCGATATTCGGCGGCAGGGCTGAACGGCTCGACAGCGAGGCCGCGGCGCGAAGGGTCGCCCAACTGCCCTGCAAGTCCTGTCACGGCGCCGACGGTCTTGGCGGGCAGGAAGGCCGCGTGCCGCCCATTGACGGGCCCGCTCTCTCCCGCGTCACCCAGGAGCGCCGGGCCTATGATCGTGCTTCCTTTGCCTCCGCCGTGCGGAGCGGTGTAGCGGCGGGCGGGCGCGACCTGAGCCGTCTGATGCCGCGCTATGCGCTGAGCGACCGCGAGGCTGCGGCGCTGTTCGACCACCTCACCGCGCTTCCGCAGCTCCAGCGCACCGGAGTCGGCGAGGCCTCGGTGACTTTCGGGATTCCGGCCATCACCGACCGCGAGGGGGCCGATTATCTGGCCCATTTGAAGACAGCGATGGAGGCGCGCCTTGGCGGCGCCAGAGTGTATGGTCGACAGGTGGAGTTCGTCTTTCTCACGGCGACGACTTTGCCGGATGACGCCGGCGTCTTCGCGGCCCTTGCGCTCCCGCAGGCGTGGCTGCCCTCCTACCTTGAAGCCGGGGTGCCGGTGCTGTTTCCCTTCGGCCAGCTGGAGGGTGACGAGGATCCAGGATTGTTGCGCGATTTTCTGCCCTCGACGCAAGACCTGCGTCGCGCGCTGGCGAAGAGTCTGGCCGCCGACGCAGACGGCGCGGTAGCCATTCTGCCCGCCGGAGCCGAAGCGGCAGCGCTCGCTGAGTCGCTCACCATGGCCGGCGGGACAGTGGCAAACGACACAGGCGCAGCTTCCGCGTCAGAGGTGGTCGTGCTGGATGCGACAGCCTTGGAGCGTATGTTGTCCGAAGCTCCAAGGGCGCGCCTCTGGCTCGACCGCAGGTTGCTTGCCCCAGCCCGGCGCTTGCCGCCAGCACGGCCGGTGGTGGTCTATACCGGCCTCGGTCAACTTGTTACCGAGCCCGACGTGCCTCCGATCGAAGCTCATGCCCGGATCGCCGGCGGCGTCCTGGCCGAGGTCCTGCTGCAGGCGGGGCGGGACGTGACGCGCGCGGGATTCCTGCGGGCCTTTGCCGATGCCCATCTGTCCGGCTTCCGTCTCGACTATAGCGCCAATCCTCTGACCGGCGGCGCCCCGGTCCGTTTCGACGCATTGGGTTCGAGTCGCTGATCTTCCGCAAGGTATCGGCAGGAGGAACGGGTTGCGCCGTGCACGCGGCGGCTCTTGGTTCAGCGATAGGGGGGCGTCGATAAGGTGACGCGGCAACGGAGATGGAGGGGATGCCGCTCACCCCAGACGGTATCGCGATGTGCCAATCTCGCGATGTCGAAACACAAGCTGAAGGAAACGCCATTCATGCGACATGCTCGCATCAGGCGACGTGCTTCGGAGCTGGGTTCGATACCAGTCGCGTTTGAAGAGGTTGGGGTTCCAACTGCCTTCACATATCAATGATAACAATCACTTAGCGGGCGGAGAAGGTTGGATGTCAGGCCCTTCCTCTCCGCCACTTGCCCCCGAGAATGCGTTCTCTCGATCCGGCTGCGGCCGGATTTTTCCGTTGTTTTCGAGGGTTATGCGGGTCAGGCTGAGCACTGGCTTCCGAGCCAGAAGGCCCGGAAGCGGTCTCTCAGGGCCGATAGTCTCAGGACCTCATGACTGCGCGGATTTGGTGAATTTTCCACAAGACATTGAAATAGCTTCAGTTAATCTCTTGCTGGCTGAACACTTCGATTTCAGGGTCGCGCGTCGAGAAGGAACCGAAATCGAACAATATTCATGTCGGTAAAGCGGTGAGGTGACGGTTCAGCCGCTGCATCCCTAATCGGTAGCGACGATCCCCCTTTGCGGTATATCGATTTCACCGATCTCCATGCTGACCGTCCCCACGAGCAGCCAGGCCGCGAGACGATCATTCGTGGCGCTAACCTGATCCGGCTTCCGTAATGCGCACTCCCACACCGTCGCCACTCGCCATCCGTCTTCGAGGAGTTTTCTACGAACGGCGCTGTCCCGAGCAACGTTCGCGTCGAACTTCGCCTGCCAAAACTCGGGCCGGGTCGCTGGGGTGGTGGTGTAGCGACAGCCCTCGTGGCGATGCCAGAAGCAGCCGTGCACGAAGACCACGGCGCGATGCTTCGGAAGGACAAGGTCCGGCCGACCGTGAACTTTGCCGGAATGAAGCCGGAAGCGGAAACCGCGCGCGTGCAGAGCCCGCCTCAGAGCCAGCTCGGGCTTGGTGTTCTTTCCCCTTATCCCCGACATCATCCGGGAACGGGTCCGCTGGTCCACGATATCGGTCACTACCGCCCTGGTTTTCGTCCTTGAACCTGGTATACACCGGCTGAATGAAATTAGTCAGGAACCTGATTTGCCTTCGACTTTCGGCATTGTCGATCTGTTTGCCGGCCCGGGCGGACTTGGCGAGGGGTTCGCTTCCCTCGTCGAGGACGGCCATGCACCGTTCCGGATCGGCATCTCGGTCGAGAAGGAGGCGTCGGCCCATCGGACCCTGAGGCTGCGCGCCTTTCTGCGCGAGTACCGTGCACGTCATGGCGTCTTGCCGAAAGAGTTCATCGATTTCCATGCTGGGCTGGCATCCGTACCGGACTGGTCAGCCGTCGACGCTGAAGCGTGGCAGCATGCCATCGACGAAGCCCGCGCGCTTGAGCTCGGCACCGAGGCTGCGGCGACCGCCATAGATGGCGCCATCGCGACGCTGAAGAACAGATACGACGACACGATTCTGATCGGTGGCCCGCCCTGTCAGGCCTATTCGCTGGTGGGGCGCGCCCGGTCGAGGGGCAATGTCGGCTATGTTCCAGAGGAGGATGCGAGGCACTACCTGTTCCGCGAGTACATCCGGGTTCTCGACAGGCTTAGGCCTGCAGCGTTCGTTATGGAAAACGTCAAGGGCATGTTGTCCTCGACGATTGAGAGCCGCCTTGTCTTCGAGATGCTGATGGAGGACCTGACTTCGCTGGGCAAGGGTCACGGTCATCACTACGAACTGCTCGCCATCCGGGTCGAGAATGGGAAAGCCAGCTTGCAGGCGGCGGTGCAGCCGTCGGACTTCATCGTACGTGCCGAGGCCTTCGGGGTTCCGCAGCGACGCCATCGCGTTATCATTGTAGGGCTTCGGTCCGACCTCGCGGGCAAGGCCGCTGATGCCGAGATCGCCGTATCCGGGATGGCGCGCACAGTCAGCGATGTCATCGGAACGATGCCCGCCCTGCGCAGCGGCATCAGTCGCGGGCTCGACGACGCGGCTGCGTGGCGAAGCGAGGTTGCCGACGCCGCGAAGCTGCTGGCCGGCATCTGCAAGGGGAAGGACGATGGCTTGCTCCGTGAAAGGTTCCTGTCAGTTTCAGAGCGACTAAGGGGCGGCTCGCCGACCGTTCGCACGGCGTCATGGCTGCCAGAGGGCTATGGCACTTCAAATGATGAATTGCTGCGGTGGCTCGAGCGACCAGACCTGCGCGCGATTGCCCAGCACGAGACGCGCGGGCACATGACTTCGGATCTGGGCCGCTACCTGTTCGCGGCAGTGTTCGGCAGCGTGGGACTGTCAGGAATTCTTGTGTGCGAGGCCATGATGATGGAACAGAAGGGAGCATCACATGGCGATCGAGAAGGACCTACTGGATCAGCTTCTGGCTGGCCGCGACCCGCAGGATCTGTTTGCAAAGGACGGGCTGGTCGATGAACTGAAGAAGGCGCTGTCGGAGCGGCTTCTGAACGCCGAGCTGGACGAGCATCTGGTCGGCGAGGCCGGCCGGAGCGTCGGCAACCACCGCAACGGCAAGTCGCGCAAGACGATGCTGACGGGCACCTCGAAGGTGACGCTGGACATTCCCCGCGACCGCGATGGCAGCTTCGCCCCGAAGCTGATCGCCAAGTATCAGCGGCGGTTTCCGGATTTCGACGACAAGGTCATCTCGATGTATGCGCGCGGCATGAGCGTGCGCGAGATCCGGATGCATCTGGAGGAGATCTACGGCATCGACGTGTCGCCCGACCTGATCTCGGCGGTGACGGACGCGGTGCTCGAGGAGGTGGCCGAATGGCAGAACCGCCCGCTCGACGCGTGCTACCCGCTGGTGTTTTTCGATGCGATCAGGGTGAAGATCCGTGATGAGGGCTTCGTCCGGAACAAGGCGATCTACATCGCCCTGGGCATCCTGCCGGACGGCACGAAGGAGATTCTCGGGCTGTGGATCGAGCAGACCGAAGGCGCCAAGTTCTGGATGCGGGTAATGAACGAGCTGAAGGCGCGTGGCCTCGGCGACATTCTCATTGCCGTCGTCGATGGGCTCAAGGGCTTTCCCGAGGCGATCAACGCGGTGTTTCCGGACGCCGTCGTCCAGACCTGCATCGTCCACCTGATCCGCCATTCGATGAACTTCGCCGGATGGAAGGACCGCAAGCAGGTCGCCCAGGCGCTCAGGGCTGTCTACCGGGCCAAGGACGCCGACGCGGCCGCCGTGGCCCTGGACGCCTTCGAGGCGGGCCCCTGGGGCATGAAATACCCCGCCATCGCCCCGGCTTGGCGGCGAAACTGGGATCTGGTCATCCCGTTCTTCGCATTCCCCGAGCCCGTCCGCCGGATCATCTACACCACGAACGCGATAGAGGCATTGAACTCGAAGCTGCGACGGGCGGTGCGCGCACGCGGCCATTTCCCGAATGACGAGGCCGCAACGAAGCTGCTATATCTGGCTCTCAATCGCGCGGCTCAGGACTGGAAACGCCCGCCCCGCGAATGGACCGAGGCCAAGACCCAATTCGCCGTCATGTTCGGCGAGAGGTTCGTCAGCCAATGACGAGAACCGGCCTCGCACACAGAATATCGGATAGTCCCGGCAGCGTCCGTGGCTATAGCCCGAAGGCGGCCGATTTCCCACTGGCGATCAGCCCGGATCACCGCAACTGGCACAGCGGCGTCTTCAACGATCGCTTCCGGGTCCAGCGGGCCGACGAGGCCTCGACCACGGTCACGAGCCACATCTCCAAGGATGGCCACTACTTCATCCACCCGGACCCGATGCAGTGCCGTAGCCTCACAGTGCGCGAAGCCGCACGGCTCCAGACCTTCCCCGACGACTATCTGTTCCTCGGAAATCGAACCCAACAGTATGTCCAAGTTGGAAACGCCGTGCCGCCGTTTCTTGCAAGACAGATCGCGACCCTTGTCCGCGCATGCCTGACAAATGCCGACGCCCTCGCCACCTGCGCACATTGTAACGCGGTACAATTCGCGTAAGAGTAGATCAGGCTGGCTAACAGTATGGATAGCATGCAGGAATTTGGTTCTTCAAGACGGGCAGATGCAACTCCTCACGCGGCTGCGCTGATAGAAGGCTTGAGGGACATCGGTTATTCCCTCGAGACTGCAATTTCGGACATCATCGATAACTCCATTACCGCAGATGGGCGCCAAATCCAGATCATCACAGAGACTTTTGTGGACGAGCCTCATATCGCTTTGGTCGATGATGGCGAAGGAATGAATGAAGACGAATTGATTTCCGCCATGCGCCCGGGCAGCCGAAACCCGCTGGCAACGCGCGACGAGCCCGACCTTGGGCGGTTCGGGTTAGGCCTCAAGAGCGCCAGCTTTTCGCAATGCCGTCGACTAACCGTCGTTTCCCGCAAGGCTGGGAAGACCAGCGCCGCAGTCTGGGATCTCGATGATGTCGCGGAACGGAACGAATGGGCGGTGCAATTGCCCAACGACCCATCGAAAATTCCAGAAGTCGACAAACTTGGCAAGACGGGCACGCTCGTACTGTGGCAGAAGCTCGATAGGCTGACCGGTGGGTTTTCGAACAATGCCGCGAAGCGGGCCGAAGTCACCAACCAGAGGATTGCCGAGACCGAACGGCATCTGCGCCTCGTATTCCATCGCTTCATGGAGGGCACGAAGCCGCTTCGTATTGTCCTGAACGGTCGCCTGCTGCGGCCACTTGATCCCTTTGCCCGGAAGAATCCCGCGACCATTTCCGATCCGGAAGAGAAACTAATCCTGATCCGCGGAGATGTGGAGATCCAGAGCTTCACGCTTCCGCACCACAAGCAGATGAGCAAAACGGACTGGGAGGACATAGCCGGTCCCGAAGGTCATCTGAAGTCCCAAGGTTTCTATCTTTATCGCGGCAGACGTCTAATTCTTCACGGCACGTGGTTCGGGTTGTGCCGTCAGTCCGAGCTGACGAAGCTGTCTCGGGTCAGGATCGACATCCCGAACAGCATGGACTCGGACTGGAAGATCGACGTCAAGAAGTCCTCGGCGCAGTTGCCTTTGGTCGTTCGGGACCGCATCAGGAAGGTGATCGAGCGTATTCAGGACGGGTCGAAGCGGACCTATCGCAAGCGCGGGCAGAAGCTTGTCGACAACGAGCGGCTGCCGATGTGGCATCGCATCCAGGCCGACGGGCAGATCCGCTATCGGCCGAACACGGAACACCCTGCGTTCGCGGACTTCGCCCAGAGCTTGCCGCCGGATCTTCGGCGCGGATTTCTCAACTGCATCGCACTCGTCGGCGCGTCCCTGCCCGTGGAAACCCTGCATGCAGACATGGCGGGTACGGCCGAGCAGATCGTGCCGGACCAAGTGGATGAAGATACGCTGGTTCAGGCCGTCCAGTCGACACTCACGGTGCTCATCGGGGCCCGGAAGGACATCAAGGAAATCATGGCTCTGATGAAGGACGTAGACCCTTTCCGGTCGGCTTGGGAGGACACCCAGCGCATCATCGCGACCACTATCGAGGCGGGGGAGCAGCCATGAAACCTCTCATCAGCAGCCTCGAAGGCATGACGTCGATGTACATGGCCTCGCAGACCGGTCCACACACAGCACAGTCCATCCGGGACATCATCGCGCAGCTGCGCGGCACGCCGATGTTTGCAGAAAAGATCGAGGACGACGAAGCGGAGGAACTCGCTCGGCTGATCGAGGAGAAGTACGGCATCAGCATGGGCTTCGGCGCCATCGTCGATGCCGAGGATTTTCGTCCGTGGCTGCATGATGCGCGGATCAATGGCGAGGTCGCAGACTTCTACTGGAGCCGGTACCGCAGACTGCTGCACCTCAAGGGACTGCCGAAGTCGGTAATCGAAGCGACCGACGAGGTCACGGACCGGGTGCTGGATCGCCTCGGTGATCCGAAAGACATGAGCCCCTGGAGCCGCCGTGGCATGGTTGTCGGGCATGTACAGAGCGGCAAGACGGCGAACTACACCGGGCTCATTTGCAAGGGACTATCCGATATTCTGTGTGCGAGGCCGGTTCTCGTCATTGGGTGACGAACCTCTCGCCGAACATGACGGCGAATTGGGTCTTGGCCTCGGTCCATTCGCGGGGCGGGCGTTTCCAGTCCTGAGCCGCGCGATTGAGAGCCAGATATAGCAGCTTCGTTGCGGCCTCGTCATTCGGGAAATGGCCGCGTGCGCGCACCGCCCGTCGCAGCTTCGAGTTCAATGCCTCTATCGCGTTCGTGGTGTAGATGATCCGGCGGACGGGCTCGGGGAATGCGAAGAACGGGATGACCAGATCCCAGTTTCGCCGCCAAGCCGGGGCGATGGCGGGGTATTTCATGCCCCAGGGGCCCGCCTCGAAGGCGTCCAGGGCCACGGCGGCCGCGTCGGCGTCCTTGGCCCGGTAGACAGCCCTGAGCGCCTGGGCGACCTGCTTGCGGTCCTTCCATCCGGCGAAGTTCATCGAATGGCGGATCAGGTGGACGATGCAGGTCTGGACGACGGCGTCCGGAAACACCGCGTTGATCGCCTCGGGAAAGCCCTTGAGCCCATCGACGACGGCAATGAGAATGTCGCCGAGGCCACGCGCCTTCAGCTCGTTCATTACCCGCATCCAGAACTTGGCGCCTTCGGTCTGCTCGATCCACAGCCCGAGAATCTCCTTCGTGCCGTCCGGCAGGATGCCCAGGGCGATGTAGATCGCCTTGTTCCGGACGAAGCCCTCATCACGGATCTTCACCCTGATCGCATCGAAAAACACCAGCGGGTAGCACGCGTCGAGCGGGCGGTTCTGCCATTCGGCCACCTCCTCGAGCACCGCGTCCGTCACCGCCGAGATCAGGTCGGGCGACACGTCGATGCCGTAGATCTCCTCCAGATGCATCCGGATCTCGCGCACGCTCATGCCGCGCGCATACATCGAGATGACCTTGTCGTCGAAATCCGGAAACCGCCGCTGATACTTGGCGATCAGCTTCGGGGCGAAGCTGCCATCGCGGTCGCGGGGAATGTCCAGCGTCACCTTCGAGGTGCCCGTCAGCATCGTCTTGCGCGACTTGCCGTCACGGTGGTTGCCGACGCTCCGGCCGGCCTCGCCGACCAGATGCTCGTCCAGCTCGGCGTTCAGAAGCCGCTCCGACAGCGCCTTCTTCAGTTCATCGACCAGCCCGTCCTTTGCAAACAGATCCTGCGGCTCGCGGCCAGCCAGAAGCTGATCCAGTAGGTCCTTCTCGATCGCCATGTGATGCTCCCTTCTGTTCCATCATCATGGCCTCGCACACAAGATTCCTGACAGTCCTATTTGCAAGGCCGCAGATGCAGGATATCGCCTGATCGTCGTGATCGCGGGCATCCACAACAACCTGCGCAACCAGACCCAAGCTCGGATCGACGAGGGGTTCATCGGCCGTGACACCGGACGGCTGGCCCATGCCAACAAGGCGCAGCGCCAAAAGATCATTGGGGTGGGCACCTTCGACCAACGTGAATTCCCGGTCTCGCTGACGAACACCCTGCGCGATTTCAACAAGGCGACCGCCACCACGAACACGAGCCAAGTTGGTCAGTACAATGTTCCCGTCGTCCTAGTGATCAAGAAGAACTCCAGCACGCTCAAGAACCTGCTGGAGTGGTTGAAGGAGCATTCCGTTCACCAGGGCACGCAGATGGTCAGCCAGCCGATGCTGCTGATCGACGACGAGGCCGACAACGCTTCGATCAACACCGCCTACGCCCGTGACGAGGTCACTCGTATCAACAGCCAGATCCGCGAACTTCTCTCGCTGTTCCACCGCGGCTGCTATGTCGGCTACACGGCCACGCCTTTCGCCAACATCTTCATCGACCCGGACACCGACGACGAGGCGCTGAAGCAGGATCTGTTCCCGCGCCATTTCATCATCGGGCTGGACGCGCCGTCGAATTACTTCGGCGCGCAAAAGGTCTTCCTAGATGCCCGTGATCAGCATGTCCGGCTGATCGACGACAACGAGGATGTCTTGCGGATGAAGCACAAGATCGACCATCCGGTCGATGTGCTGCCCGACAGCCTCGTGAGGGCCGTGCGGGCCTTCGTCGTCGCTCGGGCAATTCGCAACGCTCGTGGCCAGCAGTCGTCGCATGCCTCGATGCTGGTCAATGCCTCGCGCTTCACGGATGTCCAGGGGCGGCTTCGATCAAGAATCTCTGATGTCGTCGGACGCATCCGGGATGCTGTCGTCGTAGACGGAGGCAAGGGCCGTGCCGCACTGCGCAACCCGGAGATCGCGGCGCTGCATGAGGTATGGGAGGCGGAGTATGCAGGTGCAGACGGTGCCGACTGGCCCAAGGTGCAGGCGCGACTGCATGAAGTTTTGATTGCTGCCCGCGTGGTCGAGGTCAACGCCTCGAAGCGGTCGCAGGCACTCGACTATGACCAGGGTGGGGAACACGGCATCACGATCATTGCCGTTGGCGGATTCTCCCTTTCGCGCGGGCTGACGCTGGAAGGGCTGACCGTCAGCTACTTCCTTCGTAACTCCATGATGTACGACACACTCATGCAGATGGGGCGCTGGTTCGGCTATCGCCCCGGCTACGAGGACCTGTGCCGGGTATGGATCCCCGCGGATGGCGTGGGTTGGTATGCCCATATCCATGAAGCGATGGACGACCTGCAGGCCCAGCTGAAGCGCATGGAACTGGCGAAGGCAACACCTGAGCAGTTCGGACTGGCCGTGCGCAGCCATCCAGAAGCGCTGATCGTGACAGCCCGGAACAAGATGGGGACCGGTCGTGAGTTCCCCATGAAGGTCAGCCTTGAAGAGAAGCTTGTTGAAACCACCCGCATCGTCGCGGACGAGGCGCAGTTGGCGCGCAACGCACAGGCGGGTGCGGCGCTGCTTGCTGGCATGCGTTCGGACGGGTTTGAGTTCGAGCCGCGGTCGCGGGGGTATCTTGTCAGCGGTGTGCAGGTAGACCGCATCGACACTTTCCTCCGCGCATATCGCACCGATCCAACGAATATTCCTGTCGACCTCCTGACCGACCCAAAGCTGATCCGCGACTACATCGCTGCGCGTGCCGATAGCGAGTTGAGCGTTTGGGACGTGTTCATCGCCAGTTCGACGGCGAAGGGAGGCGAGCAGGTCGATTTCGGGCCTTTGCAGCTTGTTCCCTACGAGCGCTCAGTCGATCCGAGCGACTACGCAAAGGGCGTTATTACAGTCAGCGGCACTAGCCGACGCGTAGGGTCGGCCGAAGATGAGCGTGAAGGGCTCTCCGACACACAAGTTGCCAACGCCCTTGAAGCCTATCGGCAGACGAGATCGGACAAGGAACTACCGAAGACCATCTCGCCGAAGGTGTATCGGACCGTTCCGGGGATTGAGCAACCTACGGTCTGGAAATTCTGCTGAGAGCGGGTCACGCATCCTGGCATTCCCACTTGATGTAGGCCTTCCTGTCGGAGGCCCACTTTTCGTCGATCTCGACGAGAACGGCGCTGACGAGCCGCAGCAGGGCTTCGTCGCTGGGGAAGACCCGGACCTTCGCCGTGCGCCGCTTCAACTCCTGCTGCACCGCCCGCTCCATCGGGTTCGAGGTGCGCAGGCGGCGGCGATGGTGCTCGGGCAGCGTGAAGACCGCGAGTCCCTCGGGAGCATTTTCCTCAAGCCAGACGGCCAGCTTCGGTGCAGATGTGCGATAGCAGTCGACCAGCTCGGCCAGGGCCGTCTCGGCCTTGGCGAGCGTGCTGGCATTCCACACAGCGCGCAGCTCGGCTCCGATGCGCTTGCGGATCTCGGCGTTCGGTGCGTGATGGATGGCGTTGCGAGCGAGATGGAACTGGCACCGCTGCCATGTGGCGCCTCCGAGAACAGCGCGCCGGGCAGCGCGCAGTCCGGAGTGATCATCCGACACGATGAACTCGACGCCGCGCAGGCCGCGGGCGACCAGGCTCTCAAGGAAGCCCCGCCAGTGGATCTCGGCCTCGGAGAGGGCCACGGAAACGCCCAGAACACGCCGCCGCTCGTCCGGGCCGATGCCGATAGCTGAGAGCACGGCAGCGTCGCGCACCACGCCGCCGTGGCGCATCTTCTCGTATCGGGCGTCGAGGATGAGGTATTTCACCTGGCCGAGGGGACGGTTGCGCCACGCCTCCAGTTCCTCATCGAGCAGTTTGGCAGCCCGGCTGACTTGCGAGGACGACAGGCTCTCGATCCCGAACTCGCGCATGACAGCCTCGGCGTCACGCGTTGAGACGCCTTTGACGTACATCTCGGCCACCGCCAGCATGACGGCCCGGCCCGACCGCCGACCGCGCTCGAGCGATTGCGGATAGAATGGCTCTCCGTCATGCCCTGCGGTCTTGGGCACCTGCACGCTCACGGTGCCCGCAGGCGTGTCGATCCGCTTGGGCTTGTAGCCGTTGGCATAGCCATGACGCTCGGGCGTGCGCTCGTAATGGCCTGCGCCGAGAAACCGCTCGCGCTCGAGCTGCATCGCCAACTCGAAGGCCCGGGCGAACACCGACGCGATCTCGCCGGGCCCGTGCTCGATCAACTGTTCCAAGACCGCCTCAACCGCCGTATCCTTCCGTCTGTCCATTCGCCCTTCTCCATGATTGTTCAGCAACTCCTGGGAATACCAGAATGGACAGCCCGTGCCGGGGCGCGCCCCAGCACGGGCTCATGCTCCCAGTTTCAAACGAATTTCCAGACCTGAGGGTACAGTACCGTTCCGGGGCGGCGGCCTCTGATCATCCTCAGGTTGGTTCGTCCAAAGCTGGTCGGCAAAGACGGCCAAACGTCATTTGGAAATGATGTCTTGGCGTGGGGCCTTTCCTTCCCATCCAGCCACATAAGCGGCGGCACCGTCGAATACGTCGTCAACACGATCCGCATGCGAGAGATATTCGGTGAGGAGGAAATTGAGGAGGAGGCACTTGGTGATTCCGAATGACACGCCATGGTCCGGCCTCGAGGCTGGAAAGACCGACACCCGGCGGGTTTCTGCCTCTGCACGTTGGAACTGGTTCTGGGCGGTGATGCCGCGCGCCGATGTTGCTCTGGTGCTGCAGCTAAGCGATCTGCCGCGACCAGCGCCTGATCTGCCCAAGCTCAGGAACCTCGAGATCCGGTTCCAGACCCTGCCTGGCGGGCCGATCCTCTACATCCGGTTGAAGGACAGCGCGCAGCTGGAGCTGTTTGAGACCCTCTGCCGAGATGTGATGGCGGCAGGAGAGCTCGCCGAAACCGAGGCTGAAGCATTGGAGCTGGCCGTTGGGCGCACCTTTCGCTGGCACTACCTGCTGCGGGGTGGAAAGCTCGAAGTGCTGTCAGAAGAGGCGCAGAAGGGCCTTGTCGGCGAGATTGAGGTCCTCAAGCTCCTGATCGCCAGCCTAGGAGCTAAACCTGCCCTTGCAGCTTGGACGGGCCCTTCGGGCGCTCCGAAGGATTTCGAACTCAAGGCCGACTGCATCGAGGTCAAGGTACGGCGCGGGGCCTCGCAGCCCTTCGTGAAGATCACGAGCGAGCACCAGCTGCGACGCGGCAATCTGGATGAGAGCGTTGCGTCAATCTGGGTGAGAATGCCGGCTGGCGTGTGACGCAGGGAGGGCGAAGCCCGACCGAAGTCGCGCGCCAGCCGGCGACGCTTCTCTTTTGAGGCGGTCTGATGATCGCGGTCGGCCGGGTATTCGGGTGGTTTCTCCTCTCTGGAAGGAACCGCTTCGTGCCCGGGCGCCACGTAACCGATCACCAGATGAGGCTTTTCATGAAGTTCCGTCAGACCAATTCCACCGCCGTCGCGGCCGCGAAGGCGTCGATCAGCCTGGCCACCGCCTATCGTATCGAGGGAGATCCTCGGCCACCATCCCAGAAGGCCAAGCCGCGACAGCGCCGGCGACCCGATCCGCTCGCCGACGTCTTCGATGCCGAGATCGTGCCGATGCTGGAGGCGACTCCCGGCTTGCGATCGGTCGCCATCTTCGAGGAGATGATGCGCCGCCATCCCGAGCTGGGCGACGGCATTCGCCGGACTCTGGAACGGCGTATCCGTGGGTGGCGGGCGCTGCATGGCGAGGAGCGGGAGGTCATCTTCCGGCAGACGCACGAGCCGGGCCGGCTCGGCCTGTCGGACTTCACCGACATGGGGAACGCCGGTATCACCATCGCAGGCGCGCCGCTCGCGCACCGGCTCTATCATTTCCGGCTGGCCTATTCCGGCTTCGAGCACGCCCATGTGGTGCTCGGCGGCGAAAGTTTCGTCGCCTTGGCCGAGGGGCTTCAGAACGCGCTCTGGACCCTGGGCGGCGCCCCCCGCGAGCATCGCAGCGACAGCCTTTCCGCCGCATTCCGTAATCTCGACAAGGAGGCGAGGGAGGATCTGACACGTCGCTATGAGGATCTGTGCGGCCACTACGCCATGACGCCCTCGCGCAACAACGCCGGTGTCGCCCATGAGAACGGGTCAATCGAGGGGCCGCACGGCCACCTCAAGCGGGGGATCGAGGACGCGCTGCTGATGCGGGGCTCGCGGGCGTTCGACGATCTGCCGGCCTATCGCCGCTTCATCGACGAGATCGTCGGGCGCCTCAACGCCCGCAACGCCAAGCGCATCGACATCGAGCGCGCCGAGCTCGGGATGCTTCCCGGCCGGCGCACCGCCGATTACGAGGAGGTGAGCGTGCGCGTCACCTCCTCCGGCGGCTTCCTGCTGCGCAAGGTGTTCTACACCGTGCCGTCGCGCCTGATCGGTCATCGCCTCAGGGTGCGCCTCTACGACGACCGGCTGACGGTCTTCATCGGCGGCACCGAGCTGACGACCCTGCCGCGCGGACGGGCGCATCCCTCGGGCAAGCACGGTCATGTCGTCGACTATCGGCATGTGATCCATTCGTTGCGGCGCAAGCCGATGGCGCTGCTTGGCCTCGTCTACCGCGACCAGCTGTTCCCGCGCGACGCCTACCGGCGAACCTTCGATGCCCTTCTCGAACGATTGCCGGACCGTCAGGCCTGCCGTGTCATGGTCGAGCTCCTCGCCCTGGCGCATGAGCGCGGCTGTGAACGCGAGCTGGCCGACCGTCTGTCCGCCGACCTGGAAGCCGGGCGACTGCCGGATATGGCGGCGCTGCGCGAGCGGTTCTCTCCCGATCCCGCCGCGCTGCCGGTCGTCACCGTGCAGCTGGCGACGCTCGCCGCCTATGATGACGGCCTGCTCGGCGCGGGAGACGCGGCATGAAGGCCCCCGTCATCGACGCCGGACGGCTCACACTGTTGCTCAACGAACTGCGTCTGCCCGCCACCAAGGTGATGTGGCCTCAGTTCGCCGAGAAGGCCGACAAGGAGGGCTGGCCCGCCGCCCGGTTCCTGGCCGCGCTCGCCGAGCACGAACTGGCCGAACGCGATCGCCGCCGTATCGAACGCCATCTCGCCGAAGCCCGCCTCCTGCCCGGAAAAACTCTCGAGACATTCGAGTTCGAGGCGCTGCCGATGATATCGAAGGCGCAGGTCATGGCTGTCGCCGCCGGCGATGGCTGGTTGGATCAGGGTGCCAACCTGCTGATGTTCGGCCCGCCCGGCGGCGGCAAGAGTCACTTGGCTTCCGCCATCGGTCTCGCCCTGATCGAGAACGGATGGCGCGTGCTCTTCACCCGGACCACGGACCTCGTCCAGAAGCTCCAGGTCGCCCGCCGCGAACTCGGCCTCAAAGCCGCCATCAACCGGCTCGACCGGTATCACCTGCTGATCCTCGACGACCTCGCCTACGTCGCCAAGGACCAGGCCGAGACCAGCGTGCTGTTCGAGCTGATCAGCGCCCGATACGAGCGGCGATCGATGCTGATCACCGCCAACCAGCCCTTCGGCGAATGGGGCAAGATCTTTCCCGACCCCGCCATGACCCTCGCCGCCGTTGACCGCCTGGTCCATCACGCCACCATCTTCGAGATGAACGTCGAGAGCTACAGACGGCGTGCCGCGGTCGAACAGAAGCGCAAACGCGGGCGCCCCGCGTCATACGCGACGCCCGTCAACACCGCAGCCAGTGACGCGCCGCGGCAATCAAACTGAAAAAGGACCCTTGCGCGCGACAATCAACGCCGCGACCATCGAAAAACCGCGACACCGGATTCTCATCCTGATTGTCGCGCGCTTCTCACCCAGATTGTCGCGCTACAACCAGCTCGCCGACGTGCCGGAGCGCCGTCTCTGGCTGGGAGTTCTCGCAGTCGACAAGGTCCAGCCGCCCCATGGCCGAACGCTGACGGAGCTCGTCGAGGAGGTGACCGAGCTTCTCGAACGGACGGAACCCTCGGCGATTATGGACTGGGATCTGCATCTGGCCGATGCTGGATACGATGTGCTGCACGATTATTCTTCCTGGCGTTGGATCGTGTCGGCCCCGGATTTCCACGCTGTTGCAGAGGGATTTCCCCGGATCGCGGCTCCCATCCCGCTCGGGATCGCGGGCGTGACCTACGCCCTCGCGCTTTCGGCCTGCACTCCCTTCCAGACGGACTGGGACATCGTAAGGTCGAACCTCGTCGCGAAGGACCTGCCATGAGCGAGCTTCACGAGTATCACCAGAACCTGATGGCCGACATCCGCCGCGAGGCGGATGCAAGCGGCGTCCTGATGGTAGAAGCATTCTTTGATGGGATGACTGAGCGCCTGACGGAGGCTGGCGAACTGGAAGTGGCCGACCGCGCCTTCTTCCAGAGCGGCGATGGCGGCCAGAAGCTCAGGATCGACGGATACGCGGGCGATCCACGCGATAGCGAGGGGGTTCTGGGCCTGATCGTCTGCGACTTCGTGGACAGCGGCGAGGTCCAGACCTTTGGCAAGGGCGACGTTCCACCTATCCTCAACCCCCTGATACGCTTTCTGAAAAAGGCCCGGACCGAGGAATTCCGCGACTCGTTGAATGAAGTCAGCCCCGCGTTTCAGGTTTCCGACCTGATCATTACGACGTGGTCGCAGTTCACTAAGGTCAAGCTGATCCTCATCTCCAATCGCCAGTATATCGGCCGCGATGACACAGTGAAACTGGCCGAACTCGCCGATGTGCCGATCACCTGGTCCGTCTGGGACCTTGCCCGCTTCGAGCGGTTCGACCGCTCAGGCCAAGCGCTCGAGGACATGGTCATCGATTTCGCAAACGATTTCGGCGCCCCGCTTCCTGCGCTGAAGGCCTCGCAGTCAGGCGCCGCGCTGGAAAGCTATCTGATGATCGTGCCCGGGCAGCAGCTGGCGGCGATCTACGACCGATGGGGCGCGCGCCTTCTGGAGGCAAACGTTCGATCCTTCCTGCAGGCGCGGGCCAAGACGAACAAGGGGATTCAGAAGACGGTGAAGGAGGAGCCCGAGCTCTTCTTCCCCTACAACAATGGGCTGTCTGCCACCGCCGACGAGGTGACCTGCGTCCGCACAGACGACGGTCTCGCAATCGCCTCGATCGGCAACCTGCAGATCGTGAACGGCGCGCAGACGACAGGCTCCATCCATGCTGGGCTGAAGTCTGCGAAGGAACAGCTTCCCCAAGTGTTCGTGCAGATGAAGCTGACAGTGGTACCTCTGGGCCGGTCAGAGGATATCGTCCCGAAGATCTCGGAATATGCGAACACCCAGAACAAGGTGAATGCGGCCGACTTCTTTTCGAACCACCCTTTCCACATCCGAATCGAGCAGTTTTCGCGCAGCGTGATCTTCACCGCGCGCGAAGGGGAACGCCACGACAGCAAGTGGTTCTACGAGCGCTCCCGCGGACAGTTCATCAACGCGCGCGGTCGCTTGACACCCGCCCAGCAGAAGAAGTTCGATCTTGAGTTCCCGAAGGCGCAGCTCTTCAGCAAGACCGACCTGGCCAAGTTCGAGTACTCGGCCGCCGGACATCCGCACGTCGTCTCGCGGGGTGCGCAGAAGAACTTCGCCGAATTCGCCAAGGTGATCGGCGAAGCCTGGTCAAAGAGCGACGCGAAGTATGACGAACTCTGGTATCGCCGACTGATCGCCAAGGCCATCGTCTTCCGCAAGCTCGAGGCAGAGGTGCCAAAACAGCCGTGGTATGAGGGCGGCTACCGCGCGAACATCGTCACCTACGCGATGGCCAAGGTGTTCCACGATGCCAATGGCGAAAAGCAAGTGCTCGACCTTGACACGATCTGGCGACGTCAGGCGGTTCCGGAGCCTCTGCAGCGCGTCCTGCTCCTGGCCGCGGCCGAAGCAAATGACGTAATTACCGACCCACCGTCCGGCGTGCGCAACATGTCGGAATGGGCCAAGCAGCAGGCCTGCTGGAATGGCATGAAGGGACGCAGACTAGACTATGGCGACGATTTCGATAGCTGTCTGAGTTTATTGGAGACTGCCCGTAATAGCGAACGCGAGCAGAGGAAGAAGAAACGGGAGGTGGATGGAACTTCCGCCCAAGCTGAGGTTGTGAATCGCGGTTCCGAATTCTGGCAGGAAATCCTTAAGCGTGGCGCCGCCGATCAGAAGCTTACTCCGAAGGATCAGCAGATCCTCAGGGTCTGCGCCTCGATGCCGCGCCAAGTGCCAAGCGAACTCCAGTCGAAGCATGCCATCATGGTACTCGAACGAATGAAAGATCAGGGACTTGTACCTGATTGAGTATCGAATTCTTCCTGATCCGGAAAAATCAGCAACGAATCAACTCTTCACCGGATGAAAATCTCTTTCTGAGTCAGCCAGGTAAGCGTTTGGGCTGACAGCTACTTGCCGTAGTTCCAGGGCAGCAGCTCGTCGACGCGCGTGATCATACAGTCGGGGATGCGGGCGAGGGTGTCGGCGAGCCAGGCGTGTGGGTCGACACCGTTCAGCTTGGCGGTCTCGATGAGGGTTGCGGCGATGGCGAGCGCCTTGCCGCCCGCGGCCGAGCCGGCGAAGAGCCAGTTCTTGCGACCGAGAGCGCAACCGCGCATGGCGCGTTCGGCTCCATTGTTGTCGATCTCGATGGCGCCGTCGGTCAGGTATGGCCTGAGCCGCGGCAGGCGGTTCAGTGCGTAGCGGATGGCCGCGGCGAGCGGGGTCTTTCCCGCAAGGGCGGGCAGCTGCTCGACGAGCCAGACCTCGAGCGCGTCGAAGATTGGGCCAGCGTGCTCTTGGCGGGCGCGCTCGCGCTCGTCGGGCGCCGAGCCGCGGATCGCCTTCTCGACGGCGTAGAGCTCGGCGATGCGGGCGATCGCCTCCTCGGCGATGGCCGAGCCCTGGGACCTATGCACGTCGACGAACTTGCGGCGCACATGCGCCAGGCAGGCGACCTCGCGGATGTCTTTGCTGCTGTAAAGCTCCTTGAAGCCGGCATAACCGTCAGCGTGCATCCAGCCCTCGAAGCCCGCGAGGTGCCGCGCCGGGTGGGCGCCCTTGCGGTCGGGCGAGAAACGGTAGAGCGGGGCCGGCGGCGCCGGCCCCGCCCAGGGTCGCTCGTCGCGCACGTAGGTCCACAGCCGTGCGGTCTGCGTTTTACCGGTGCCGGGTGCGAGCATGCGGACCGGAGTGTCGTCGGCATGGATGGCGCGGCTCGCCAGAACGTGGCGGCCGATTGCCTCGGACAGGGGCTCCAGCAGTGCTGTCGTCTTCCCGACCCAGTCGGCCAGCGTCGAGCGGTCGAGGTCGATCCCCTCGCGGGCGTAGACCTGGGACTGGCGGTAAAGCGGGAGGTGGTCGGCGTATTTGCTGACCAGCACGTGAGCCAGAAGCCCGGGCCCCGGCCGGCCGCGCTCGATGGGGCGCGACGGCAGCGGCGCCTGAGTGAAGCCGTCGCAACCCGAGCAGGCGAAGCGCGGGCGGGTGATGCGGTTCACGACGAAGCGACCGGGGATGTACTCCAGCTCCTCGGTGACATCCTCGCCGACCTGCCGCAGCCTGCCCCCGCAGGCGGTGCAGTCGTCCTGACCGGGCAGCAGCTCGATCTCCGTCCGGGGCACGTGGTCGGGGATGGGCCGGCGCTTGGGCTTGCCCTTCTCCTCGGCCGGCTCGGACAGACGCAGCTTCGCGGTCATCGCCGCCGCGGCGAGCTCGCTCGTCTCCAGCGCCAGCTGCAACTGATCGGCCGTCGAAGGTCCAGCGCACATGCGTGGCGGCTTCTTCGTCGATGACCAGCTTTCGGTTCTCGACCTGGTAGCCGTAGGGTGGCATCCCGCCCATCCACATGCCTTTCTTCCGGCTGGCGGCGACCTTGTCGCGAATGCGCTCGGCCGTCACCTCGCGTTCGAACTGGGCGAACGACAGCAGGATGTTCAGCGTCAGCCGCCCCATCGACGTGGTGGTGTTGAACGACTGCGTGACCGAGACGAAGGTCACCCCGTTACGGTCGAACACTTCGACCAGCTTGGCGAAGTCGGCGAGCGACCGGCTGAGGCGGTCGATCTTGTAGACCACCACCACGTCCACCAGCCCGTCCTTGATATCCTCCAGCAGCCGCTTCAGACCGGGGCGCTCCAACGTGCCGCCCGAGATGCCACCGTCGTCATACTGTTCGCGGACCAGCACCCAGCCCTCGGACCGCTGGCTGGCGATGTACGCCTCGCAGGCCTCTCGCTGCGCGTGGAGGCTGTTGAACTCCTGCTCCAGCCCTTCCTCGGAGGATTTCCGGGTGTAGACGGCGCACCGCAGCTTGCGGACAAGCTTCGATTTCTCGGGCGGCTTCGTCATGTCCGCCCCCTGTGGTTCTTGAGGCCAAAGAACACCCAGCCGTTCCAGCGCGTGCCGGTGATCGCGCGGGCGATGGCGGACAGCGATTTGTAGGGCCGCCCCTGCCATTCGAAGCCGTCGGCGGTGACGGTGACGATCTGTTCGACGCCCTGCCACTCGCGCAGCAGCCTCGTTCCGACAATCGGAAGGCCCTCCTGCCGGCGCTTGCGGCCCGGTTCAGCGCCCGCCTCGACCTCGTCGCCCAACTCCTCCAGTCGCCTCACCGTCTCCGGCTTCAGCCCGCCATAGGCCAGTTCCTGAATGCGATAGGCCAGCCGGCTCTCCAGATAGCGGCGGTTGAACGGCGGCGGCTCGCTGTCGAACAGGTCGCGCCACTGCCGCTTCAGGTTGGGCGTCGACGTGGTCTTCAGCGCGGCCAGGCGCGCGGGGATGGGATCGGTCATGCGTTTCTCCGTCGTTTCGGTTTCGCATGACCGCTCCGGTCGGGCGGGAAGTGTAGCGAACTCGCTCCGGCTCCGTCGGATAGTTCGCTTGACTGTCGTGCGCGGAGGCGGATCAGCCCGAGCGCCAGCAGACCGCACAGCTCGGCGCGGCGTTCAGCGGGCGTCATCGCCGAAGGGGCGAGTGGGTGGGCGGCGAATGGGACCGGGATCGAACATCATGATCCATCGGTGCAGGAATGCGCCGCCGGCCGCGACGTCGGAACGGGTCACCCCGGGCCCGGCCGGAAAGGGTGAACCCCTTAGCAGGCTGCTGAAAAAGGCCGGTCTCGACGCGGTTTTGAGAACATGATTCACCCTTGGCATGGCGGCGACGGGGGTGGTGGCGATGCGCGGGACGGACGAAGCGAGCAAATCTCTGTTCAGCTATGTCGATCTTGAGGAGCGCATTCCGGCACGGCATCCGCTTCGCAAGATCCGGCAGATCGTGAACGCCGCGCTGGCGAGTCTCGATGCCGAGTTTGACGCGCTCTACACCGATTTTGGCCTCCCCTCCATTGCGCCGGAGCGCCTGATCCGGGCGAGCCTTCTCCAGATCCTGTTCTCGATCCGGTCCGAGCGGCAGTTGATGGAGCAGATGGATTACAACCTGCTGTTCCGGTGGTTCGTCGGCCTTGGCATCGACGATGCCGTGTGGGTTCCTACGGTATTCAGCAAGAACCGCGACCGGCTGCTGACCACGGACATGTCGCGCAAGGTCATGGCGGCGATACTGGCACACCCTTCGGTCACGCCACTGCTGTCGGACGAGCACTTCTCGGTGGATGGCACGCTGATCAAGGCTTGGGCTTCCATAAAGAGCTTTCAGCCGAAGGACAGCCCGGCGCCGCCGGATGATGACGGCCCAGGCGGGGCGCCACCGCCTGTTGACGAGATCTCCGCAGACCCCAGCCAGCCCCAGCAGACCGAGACCCAACCGATGCCCGATACGCCCCGCCAGACCCGCAATGCCGAGGTGAACTTCCGGGGCGAGAAGCGCTCGAACGCCACGCATACCTCGGTCACGGACCCGGATGCCCGCCTTTACAAGAAGGCGCCGGGCGCCGCAGCGATGCTGTGCTTCATGGGGCATACTCTGATGGAGAACCGCAACGGCCTCGTGGTGCAGGCGGAGCTGACCCACGCCGATGGCCATGGTGAGCGCAAGGCGGCACTCGAGATGATCAATCGCCACTCCCCGGCTTCGACCCGGCGCCTGACGCTCGGGGCGGACAAGGGATACGACAGCGCCGACTTCGTCGCCGACCTCAGGCAGATGGTCGTGACGCCGCACGTCGCACAGAAGGCCCGGCATTCCGCCATCGACGGGCGGACCACCCAGCATCCCGGCTACGCCGTGTCCCAGCGGCGCCGGAAGAAGATCGAGGAACCGTTCGGCTGGGCCAAGACTGTGGGCGGCATGGCCCAGACCGTTCACCGCGGCCTCGACAGGGTCCGCGCGCAGTTCACAATGACAATGGCGGCCTGCAATCTGGCAAGACTGACGAAACTCTTGGCAGCGTGACGAACAAGGCAACCAAGACCCGGCGTCCGTCGCCAATGCCGCAGAGAACCGCATTCAAATCGTGGCGGCACGAACATCGTCCTTCGAGCCCGACTTCTTCAGCAGCCTGTTAGGTGTTGCAACACCTTGGTGGGTTGAGGGGTCAGGGCGTTCCCATTATGTTCGAACTGTCCCCAATCGATTCACGAGGCCCCCCATGTCGCTGCAAACGCTCGATCGCACGCAATGGAGTTTTGCAGAGGCGCTGGCCCATGTGCAGAACGTAATGGTCGCGCGGCGTGCGGTGGAAGCGGCAAAAGTGCCGCCCAAACCTGTGCCGGCATACCAGACCTGGAACCGGCCGCAGGATCCCACGGTGGCCTGGAAGGCGGAGGCGGAGACCGAGCTGCTCGTTGCGCTGCGGGACGGCGATCTTCTGGCACAGGGCCGATACACCGAGGAGCGGACACATGGTTGGGGCCATGGTGGCAGCAGCAGCGGCTTCGGTCTGCATTCAGGTTACCACACCAGCATCCGCCCCGAGCAGTGGCGCGAGGGCGAATGCTCCTTCGGACGACTGACCGCGCGGGATTGGGAATTCATCGACATCCGGGTGGCACGTTTCCTCGTGAAGGCGATCTGGCCGGATTATATCCCGGAGCCAGTGCGACCCGCGCATGGCGCGGCAGATGAGATATACGCCACGCCCTATCTCGACCTGATGCAGGCGGCGATGGCGCATTTCGGTATTTCACCGGGGAACCAGGGCAAGAAAGAATGCCTGATGGACTGGTTTCTCGAGCAGCAGATCGAGGGCGAGCCGGTGTCGAACAAGCTTGCCGACGCCATGGCCACGCTTATCAGGCTGCCGTCGGCACAGCGCGGCGGGGCGAAGCGGGTGCCGGGTCCCGATCTACGTCAGACAGGCTGAGACCACCACGGGACTGTGCGTTCGGGCAGGCCCGATCACCACGCGCCGGAGACGGTCGTTTCCGGGGACCGCAAGGCGCGTTAGAAACGGCCCATGGATATCCGGCTGAGCGATCATTTCGACGGGGCGGCGCTGCAGCGCGGGCGCGACTATGCGCGGCGCGGTCTCGTCGTCTCGGTCGATGCATCGGGAGACGATGCGCTCGCGGCGCAGGTCTCGAACGGTCGCGGAACCACGTATCGTCAGCGGATCGCTCTCGGCGATGGTTGGCTGGACGGGCAGTGCTCCTGCCCGGTCGCCCATAACTGCAAGCACGTAGCCGCGGTGATGATGACGTGGGCTGCGACGCAGCACGCGCGACCGGGCTTTGCCGCGCCGGTGCAGGGCTGGCTGCGCCGGATCAAGGACAGCGCAACCCCCACGCACCACCCCGAAGCCCGGCCCGAGGGCTACCCGGAAAACGTGAAGGATCGCCTGCTTTACGTGCTGGCGCCGCATGGCGCGCAGGTGCGGATCGACATCTGCAAGGGGCGGATCAACGCGGCGGGCGCTGGGCTCAACAAGTCCATCCGGCGTTATGACGCGGCGCACGCCCTGCGCAGCACCGGTCCGGCGAAGTTCATCCGGCCGGTGGATCTGGCGCTGCTGTCGGCGCTGGCGCAGGCGCGGCTCTGGGATGCAGGCTACGGCTACGGGCTGCCCGATCTGCTGCGCCCGAGGGGGCAGGACGCGATCGCGCTGATCCTCAGGTTGTGCGAGACGGGCCGCTTCCTGCATGACACCACCCCGGACGCGCAGCTGACTTGGTCCGAAGAGCGGCCCGCGCCACGTCTCACCTGGCGCATGGCGGCGGACGGCCGCCAGCGGCTGGGCTTCGCGGATGGCGCCGGCCAGCCACTGCATCTGCGCAGCCTCGATGGCGCGACGCTCTGGGTCGATACCGCACAGAGGCAGATCGGGGCGCTTGCAGAGGCTGTGGACACCGACGCGCTGCAGCTTGTGGAGGCCAGCCCCGAGGTCGCCGCGGACGAGGTCGACGCGCTCGGCGCGGCCTTGCCCGACTCGCTCGCCGGGCTGGACCTGCCGCGACCGCGCAGCATCCGCCAGACCAGGCGAGCTGCCAAGCAGCGCACAGCCCGGCTGACCCTTGGTCGCGAGACCGCCCATGACGGGCCGCGCTATTTCAGATCGGCCGTGCAGCTGCCCACGCTCATCCTGCGCTTCGTCTATGAGGGACAGGAGGTCGCGGAGGAGGACGCCGATCCGCTGATGGTCCATGACGGCGAGGTCGTCACCCTCATCCGCGATCCGCGGTGGGAGGCCGCCTGCGCCACGCGGCTGATGGAGGCGGGCGCGCTGCCGGTGGAGGAGCTGGAGGTCCATTGGCCGGGCGAGCGAATGATGGAGTGTGACTTCGTCTTCGCCGATGGCGAGATGAACCTGCACACGCTGGAGATGTCGGACGCGCGCGCGGCGCTGGATTTCGCGTTTCGCGTGGTGCCTGAGCTGCGCCGCGACGGGTGGGACGTCGTCGAGACTTCGAAATGGCCATATCGCCTGAGCGAGGAACCGGGCGAGCTGATGGTCACGACGCGGGCCGAGGCAGGCGAGGCGTTTAAAGGCAACGACTGGTTCTCGCTGGGCTTTCAGGCCGAGATCGGCGGCAAGGCGGTGGACGTGGCGCCGCTGGTCGCGGCCTTCCTGGAACAGATCCGCGAGGACTGGGACGAGGTGCCGGACGTCGAGACCCTGACGCAGCGCCTCGCCAAGCGGCCCGTCTATCTCGACCGCGGCAAGGCCGGCCATGTCGCGCTCGATCTCAGCCCGCTTGCGCCGCTTCTCCACCTGTTTCTGAGCCATCACGCCGAGCTGGGGGCGCTGCACCCTTCCGATGCCGACGCCGCGCGACTTGCGGAAGAGGCGCTGGCCGGCAGCGGTATCCGGTTTGCCGACAAGGCCGGGATCCTGCCGCTGGCCCGCAGCCTGCGCGCCTTGGCCGAGGCCAGGGATCTCACGCCGCCCGCGGGCCTGACCGCGCAGCTGCGCGACTACCAGGCCTTTGGCGCCGCCTGGATGGGCAGCCTGCTGGAAGCCGGGTTCGGCGGCGTGCTGGCCGATGACATGGGGTTGGGCAAGACGGTGCAGACGCTCGCCCTCCTGCAGGCGCGGCGCGAGGCCGGGGCGCCGGGCCCGGCGCTGCTGATCGTGCCCACCAGCCTGCTGCACGGCTGGCAGACCCAGGCGGCGCAGTTCACGCCCGACCTGCGGCTCACGGTCCTGCACGGCACCGGCCGCGCGGCCCTGCGCGACGCGGCGGGGCAGGCCGATCTGGTGGTGACGACCTATCCCCTGCTTGCCCGCGACCGCGACTGGCTGGCCGCGCAGGACTGGCAGCTGGTGATCCTCGACGAGGCGCAGACGCTGAAGAACCCCGCCTCGCAGATGGCGAAAACCCTGCGTGAGATCCCGGCGCATGGGCGGCTGGCGCTGACCGGCACCCCGCTGGAGAATTCGCTCCAGGATATCTGGACGCTGATCGACTGGGTGAACCCGGGACTTCTGGGTGACCGCAAACGCTTTCAGACGCTGTTCCGCACGCCCATCGAAAAGCACGGCGACGCAACGGTACAGGCCCGGCTGAACCGCCGCTTGCGCCCGTTCCTCTTGCGCCGCACCAAGGAGGCTGTCGCCGCCGAACTGCCGCCCAGAACGGAAATCCTCGACCGGGTCGATCTGCCGAAGGCGCAACAGGCGCTCTACGAGACGGTGCGCAGCGCGATGGATGCCCGGGTGCGCGAGGCCATTGCCAAACGGGGGGCGGCTGCGGCGCGGATCACGGTGCTGGATGCGCTGCTCAAGCTGCGGCAGGTCTGTTGCGACCCTGCGCTGGTCAAGACCGAGGCCGCCCGCTCCGTCACCGACAGCGCCAAGCGTGCCCGGCTGCGCGAGTTGCTCGCCGAGCTGGTCGCGGAGGGGCGCCGCGTGCTGGTATTCTCGCAATTCGTGGAAATGCTGCGCCTGATCGAGGCCGATCTGGCCGCGGCGGGCATTGCCTGCCTGTCGCTCACCGGCCAGACAAAAGAACCGCGCCGAGGTGCTCGACGCCTTCGCACACGGCGACGCGCCGGTCTTTCTGCTCAGCCTCAAGGCGGGCGGCGTCGGCCTGACGCTGACCGAGGCCGACACGGTTATCCTTTACGATCCCTGGTGGAACCCGGCGGTGGAGCGCCAGGCCATGGACCGGACCCACCGGATCGGGCAGGACAAGCCGGTTTTCGTCCACCGGCTCGTCGCCGCCGGCACGGTCGAGGAGAAGATCCTCGACATGCAGGCCCGCAAGCAGGCATTGGCCGATGCGCTTTTCGACGACGAAGCCGACGCGGCAGACACTTGCTCGACGAGGCGACCCTGCAGGATCTTTTCGCCCCGCTGAGCCCTGACCGGCGTCGACGTCGTTGCCCCCCAGCTTCGCTGAGGGCACCTCTCCCTTCCGAAACGCGCGCAGGTCAGAATCCGACGCGGTCGAGTTCGTTGCAGTCCCCGAAGAGGTGTGCTCGAGGCTGTCAGCTCGCACGCCGGGACGTTCGCGCCGACGAAGGCGCGAGCGGGTTGGAGTGGCACTGACCGCGGACTGGTGCGAGGGGACCACCCTCGCCATCGACGGCGCAGACGAAGGGGTGAACCGTCCACCCCGTTCGCGCGAAGAGGGGGTCACCCCACCATGTGGCGTGGCGATTCCGGCGGCTCGCGGAACAGATCCACGAGACCCCTTGGGGTCCACCCATGATCTGACGTGATTATCAGATGCCTTGCCGGAAGGGGTAACCCCTTTCCGGCTGGGCGTCGCGCGGCCGGGCGGACCGGTTCCGACGTCGCGAGGGCTGCCCGAAAGGCGGCAGAACCGGGGGCAACAACGCCCTCAATCCCGGTTCCCGACGCCCGTGCCCGCCTGCCTCCGCCACTCTCTGTGCATCGCCGCCGCGGCCATCCTGCCGACCGGCGCGCGCGGGCGCGTCCTGCGGGGACGGCGATGAGCGGGCGGGACTGGCGGGCCTTCGATGCCGAGCTGCGCGTCGCGGGTACCGGAGCTCGCGGTGGAGTTCTGGGCAAGCCGACCTTCCGCGCGGGCCAGGAATGGCGCTGGGGCCGCAAGGGCAGCCTCTCGGTCGTGATCGGCGGTGCCGGGGCGGCATGTGGTTCGACCACGAGGCGGGCGAAGGCGGCGGACTGGTCGATCTTGTCGGCCGCGTCAGGGGGCTGAACAGGCGCGAGGCTCTCGACTGGACAGCCGACCGCATCGGCATGGCGGATGAGTTCGGGCCACGCCCTCGATCCGCCGGAAGAGCGACACGTCCTTCCGCGGACACTGCGGTCAAACTCCTCCGGACCGCAATCGATGATGATACTGTCGAGACGGCAAACAACGCCGCCGAGCAGGAAGCGCCGAACCCCGCCGCCGAGGCTGCCATCCGTGCCGCTCGTATCTGGGCTTCCGCGCTGCCAGCGCAGGCCGACAATCGCTACCTCGCCACCAAACAGGTCCTGCCGCTGGCGCTCCGCATGGACGCGCGCGGTCACCTTGTCGTTCCGCTGCAGGATATCGACGGCCAACTCCACAGTGTCGAGACCATCGCGCCGGACGGGGCGAAGCGCTATCTCGCGGGCGGCGCCAAGCGCGGACATTTCTGCGTCGTGGGCGCGGAGCCCGCGCCGCTCGCCGAGCCAACCAGGCCGCTGCTGATCTGCGAGGGCTGGGCCACGGGCGCCAGCCTGCACATGGCGACCGGCCACAGCGCCATCGCCGCGATGGACGCGGGCAACCTGCCGCCGGTCGCGGAGGCGCTGCGGGCCCGGTTTCCGGAGGCCGACCTCGTCCTCGTCGCCGACAACGACACGAAGCCAGATCGCGACACGAACCCCGGTGTCGAGGCCGCGCGCAAAGCGGCGCTGGCCGTCGATGCCCGTCTCGCCGTCCCCGAGACGCCGGGCGACGCAAACGACCTTTTCTGCGCCAAGGGGCCGGCGGCGGTCGCTGCACTCATCGCAGGCGCGGCGAAGATCCCGCCGCCACCGCCGACCTATTCGGCACCCGTCCTGACGCCGGATGAAGCCCGTGCCTGCCTTGCCGACGCCATCACCACCTTCATGGCCGCGATACCCGAGTACTGGGCTGCCGTGGAAGCCGCCCGCGAAGCCGCGCAGGACGCGGACGAGAACCGCGACCCGCTGGATTTCAACCTCGTGGCCAGCGCGGCTTTCCCGCCGCTTCTCGGCCTGCCGGTGGACGTCGGCCTCGGCAAGACCTCGAGCGCCCGTGCCGCTATCGCCGATCTGATCGCCTCGGGCGGGCTCGGCAGGCGCAAGGTGGTCTACGCCGTGCCGCGCCACGACCTCGGCGCCGAACAGGTCGCGGCCTTCACTGCCCTCGGCCTGCGCGCGATGCTCTGGAAAGGCCGCACCGCGCCGGATCCGACGCCGGAGACTCCGGACCGGCTGATGTGCATCGACCCGGAAGCGACCTTCGACGCGCTCGAGGTCGAACTGCCGATCGAGCAGAGCTGCTGCATGGTGAAGCGCGGCGGTGAGCTGCATCTCTGCCCGCACTTCCATGCCTGCGGCTATCAGCGCCAGAAGGCGGCAGCCCAGGCGGCGCAGGTCATCGTCTGCGCCCATGACAGCCTCTTCCACATGAAGCCGGAGGCGATCGGCACGGTCGGGCTGCTCGTGATCGACGAAGCCTTCTGGCAGTCGGGCCTGCGCGGGCTCGACGGCAAGGCCACGCTGACGCAGGACGGACTCGAGCCCGGGCGCACCTCGCTCGTCTGCTACAACGGTCAGGGCAAGATCGACATGGGCGCGACCGCCGACCTCGTCGATGTCCGCGGCCGGCTCTGCAAGGCGCTCGCGGTCACCGAGCCAGGCCCGCTGCGTGTCGGTCTCCTCGAAGCCGTCGGCCTTACGCCCGAGGATTGCCGCCATGCCGCGACGCTGGAACGGCGGCGGATGCGGGATGCAGGTCTGCTGCCGGGCATGGGACCGGTCGAACGACGCAAAGGCATCGAGAAGGTGCTGCCGCCCTTCGGTCAACCTTGGGCGCCGCCCGGCCGCTGCGCCACGCTCTGGCTGATCCTCGCCGAGGCATTGGAGACCGGCCACGACGCGGCGGGCGCCGAGCTTGTCCACGAGCGCACGGAGTCCGGTTCCGTCCGGGCGCTGCGTCTGCGCTGGCGCAGCCGCATGCGGGCGGGCTGGGCGGCGGAGGCGCCGATCCTGCATCTCGACGCGACGCTGCGACCGGAACTCGTCCAGACCTATCTGCCTCGCATCGACATCGCCGCGGCCGTCGCCGCGCGTCAGCCCCATGTACGCGTCCGCCAGGTGACCGGCAGCCCGACCTCGGCCCGCGCCCTGACGCCGGCCGCCGATGCGCCGGACCGGGACCGGAAGGCCGCCGCCACCCGTCTGCGCGATCTGCGCGCCTGGATCTCGCTCCGCGCGCGGCAGTGCCATCGCCCCGGCGTCGACGTCGATCTGCTGATCGTGGGCCAGAAGGCCGCGATAGACGCGCTGCGGGCCGCAGGCCTGCCGCCGCGCGTCGAGGCGGTGCATTTCAACGCGCTGAGCGGGCTCGACCGCTGGGGTGGCATCGGCGGCATGATCGTGCTGGGCCGCACGCTGCCCGCCCCGCGCACGGTCGAGCTGATCGCCATGGCGCTGACCGGCCGCGAGCCGATCCCGAACCCCGAGGATGCGGGCTGGTGGTATCCCATGACCGAACGCCGCCTGCGGCTCGCCGACGACCGGACCGCGCCGCTCTCCACGGAGGCGCATGCCGATCCGATCGCCGAAGCCGTGCGCTGGAGCATCTGCGAGGGCGAGCTGATCCAAGCGATGGGGCGCGGGCGTGGCGTCAACCGGACCGCAGGCACGGTACTGGAGATCGACCTGCTGACCGACGTCGTCCTGCCGGTGACGGTGGACGCTCTGGCGCCGTGGTCCGAGCTCCGGCCCACCAGGCGCGACCTGATGGCGCTGTCGGGCATCGTGCTCAAGAACGCCGCCGACATGGCCGCCTGCCTTCCCGAGCTTTGGTCCTCGGCCGCCGCAGCCCGGCAGGATCGGTCGAGGAGTGTGACAAACTTCTATTATAGAACTCTCTATAATAGCCAAATGTCACACTCCTCCGCGGAGGTGACTTAACGTCCGGCTGGCGCCGGACATCGCGCCCGGACCGCCCGCGTCGATCTTTCCCGCATCCCCGATCCGGAAGCCTGGCTCACCAACCGCCTCGGGCCGCTCGCCAGCTTCGCGCTGACGGGATGCAGCGGTGCATCCGAGACCACTGGTCCTTCAAGCGCGGTGCGCCTCGACGCCCTCGCATCCCGTCTGACCGCCAGCATGCAGGCCGTCCTCGCCGCGCGCCACGAGGCCTTCGACGTGCTCTCGGCACGGCTGGAGGCCGCGAAGCCCGTCGCTCCGCGGCGATCCGTACACCCCGAACCCGAAGAGGAGATTGACGCATGATGTTCGACAGGATCCGAGTCTACGACGCCGGGCGCTTCCACGATGTGGATCTGCCCGATTGGTATCACGAGGCCAACCGCCTCAGCGAGACGGAACACGTCGATTGGCATCGGGCCTTCGAGCGCGTGCTCGATTGCGAGTACACGCTGCTGACGGAGGAAGGCCAACTCGGCGCCGGCCTCGAAATCCGGTACTGGCCGAGCGAGACGAACGGCATCCTCGTCCTCATCGAGACGCCCCTCGCGATCGTCGAGCAGGTCGTCATCCTGAACCCGACCGACTGGCTGCCGTTCCTGACCGGATACCTCGCGCCGCTCATGGCGAGCTCGGCGCAATTCGCCAGCGCGACGATGCTGGCGAGGATCGGAAATGCCCTGATCGCCCGCGCGCGGCATGGCGACGGCTCCCACATGGATCGCGAGACCGGAGAGAGCCGGTTCGATCTCGACATGGACTGGAAGCGCCGCCGCGCCGAGCGGCTCCGCGCCGCAGGGGAACGGCGCTGCGAGGGAGGCCCGGCATGAAACGCGACCGGACCATTGGTCTCGGACCTCGCGACGGCTTCGACGTCGGCCGTGACCCGCAAAGCATGTCTGCGGAGGAGCTGGAGCAGCTTGGCAATGCACGGGTGTCACCTCTGCGCGCCCTGCTCGATTTCTGCAACGGCTCGGCGCAGGAAGTCCGGCTCTGCAGGGCGGTCGACTGCCTAGGCTGGCCGTTCCGGATGGGCAGCAGCCCGTGGCGCAGGAAGCTGGTTCAGGAAGAGCGTGCCGCCTTGCTGGCGCGACTTGCCCCCAATGATGCGTCAGAGCCGACGACTGCCCGGAAAACAGGGGCGAAATCGATACGTCGCCTTCCGATGGGGTGAGCGTGCCGGGGGATGCCCCCGCCAAATCTTCCCTCACAGAATGGAGTGCGCCCTTCGCCTTGGACACGTCAGGCCGCCTGATTTGACCGGGCCGGGGCGTTTCTTTCCTCGAACTGAACGGGGCTCAGATAGCCGAGCCCCGAATGCAGCCGTGTTGCGTTGTAGATGTTGTCGATGAAGCCCGGCAAGTCCGCCGTGACGTCCTCGAAGGTCTCGTACTCGGTGACGTAGACCGCCTCGACCTTCAGGGTTTTCATAAAGCTCTCCGCCTTCGGGTTGTCATACGGGTTCCCCCTCCGGCTCATGGAGCCAACGAAGCCGTGCCGTTTCAGTATGCGTCGGTGCCGGCCCGCGGCGTACTGGGTGCCCCTGTCGGTGTGGAAGACGCATCCCGGCATTGGCCGGCGGGTTTTGATCGCCGCGTTCAGTGCTGCCGCTGTGAGACGGGTATCGATGTTGCGGCCGAGCCCGTAACCGATGACCTTGCGCGACCAGGCATCCAGGATGATCGCAAGGTAGACGAAACCGGTGCTGATCGCGACGTAGGTGATGTCTCCCACCCAGAGCTGATCCGGCCCATGGACCTCGAAGCCTTTCGCGACATTGGGATAAACCGGACTATCGTGATTGCTGTCGGTGGTGACGACGTAACGGCGTTTTCGCCTTGGGTTCAGTCCGTTCTCCCGCATGATCCGACGCACCTTCTTCGAGTTGACGACGCGTCCGCGGTGCCGAAGCTCGGCGGTGACACGGCGGTACCCGTAGTTCCGAGAGGTCTCACAGATCGACCGGATCAGGCTGACAACCGGGTCCTCGAGGGCTGGCGCGGGAACTTCGTAGAAACTGGAGCGTGGCAGGTCCATCAATTCGCACCCCCGTCTGATCGGGATGCCGGCGGGCCGGTGATCACGGATCCAGGCGCGCTTTTCTGCACCTGTGCGCGCCGAAGAGCCCCCTTTTGAAACTCGATCTCGAGAGCCTGACGTCCGACAAGCCGTTCGAGAGCCGCGATCCGCGCTTCGTATTCCGGGATCAGTTCCTCCTCGACAGCGTCGTCATCGAACTCGCCACGCTCGTACTTCTCGACCCAAATCGGGATTAGCGTGCGGCACACATCGAACTTCTGGCTGAGCCCGCGCATCGACTCGCCGTTGAAATAGGCCTCGACGACCTCGCGCTTTCTCGCCGTGCTATGGCGGCGGTGTTTCCTGGTCATGGGGTCCTCCTTACCAGAACCCTGACCCGGTCAATATCTCGGGGCCAAACTGTCCAGCCTCAGGGGCGCACTCCAGAACGGGGCGACGACGCGGGAAGTGTAGCATGAGCGGCATGCGGTTCACGCCGAAGGGATACGGAGGTCACCGCCGCAACCCTGACGAGGTCAAGCGGGACGGCTGGAAGGAACAGGGTCTGCTGGCCGTCGCGGTCGACGATGACCGGCTGACGTGGCCGGAGCGGAGCTGGTGCGCCAGCTCGGTGAGAAGCTGTACGGCAAGCGCGCGGAGGCCCGGCCATGACCGAGTGGACGCGTGACATGGTCGAGGAGCGCGTGCTCGAGGCGGCCGCTGTTCTGAAGAAGCTGCCGGGCCCGCGCGCGCAGGGCTACTTCAGCACCTGGCCCGACATGCTGCTCAGCGCCCGCGAGATCGCACGTCAGGAACCCAAGCCGATTAAGGTGCTCCCCTCGCCGCAAGCGATCAGCCGGATGGAGGAGACTATCACCTGGAACCGCTTCCTCGAGCCCGATGAGTCGCACCTGATGTGGGCCCGCGCCGAGGGCGTGCCGTGGAAGGGCGTCTGCTACCGGTTCGGCATCAGCCGGCCGACCGCGCACAGGCGGTACGACTACGCCCTCAGCGTGATCGCGTGGCGGCTGAATGGCCGGGACGTGCATCACCGGCGCGGGAGGCGGTTCGTGGTGGCGCAGGCGGGTTAAGAAGGGGATCGGCCGGAGATCAGCGATCAGCGCGCAGAACTCCGGCCGCATTGCCGCCGTGGTCGGCTCAAGCAGCAGCGGCCGTGATCAGCGACCAACGGCGGACTGGCGACGAACTCCGCATGCGGAATTTGCTATTCGATGCACCGCGTGAGAGCCTGACTCCCGCAGCTCTATGCTGCCAACAGGGAGAGGTCCGTCATGCCTAAACTGATCGCTACACACGAAGTCGACGATGTCGCCCACTGGCTCGCGTCGCCAAGGAGGGAAGAGGTCTTCTCTGGTGTGGCCAAAAACATCACTACGTTCGTCCACCCTGGCGTTCCCAATCGTGTAGCGCTTTCGATGGACGTTGCCGACATGGCCGCCTTCGACGCCGTCATGAAGAGTGAGGCTGGTGCGGCCGCCATGCAATATGATGGGGTTCGACCGGAAACCCTCGACGTCTTTTTGGAAGGCTGAGTGACGTCTTGGCCGGAGCTCAGATGACGAGTTCGTGGATCTCCGGCCGGACCGCATCGTCAGTCAGGTCGACCGTGGCCAGCGTAACGGGCAGCTTGAAGCGGCGGTGTCCGGAGCTGCCGGGGTTGAGGAACAGGACGCCGTTGACGGTCTCGATCTTCGGCCGATGCGAGTGCCCCGCAACCACGACCGCAATGCCCCGCTCGACCGGATCGAAGTCCAGGTCTCCGACATCGTGCAGGATGTGGATCGAGCGGCCCGCCAGCGCCACGGTCGCGTGCTCGGGGAAGTCGGCCGCCCATGGCTGCGTGTCGACGTTGCCGCGGATCGCGGTGACTGACGCAACCTCCGTCAACCGCGGAACGATGTCCGGACTGCCGATGTCGCCCGCGTGGATGATGTGGCCGACACCGGCCAGAGTTTCCAGCGCCTCCGGGCGGAGCAGGCCATGGGTGTCCGAGATGACGCCAATCCTCATGGCGCCATCGGACATCAGAACGCGTTTCGTCGCGAGCTTATTCAACCGAATGTCAAACAAAATCGCGTTCGTGAGACATCGTGAGTTGAGACACCGGAAGGGATTCACTCCGGCCGATCGACATGCGAGAAATCCTTAGACTGGAGGGCACTTCGAAAAATTGCTTCGGCTCTGACGCTTCGATATTCTGCGGTTGGGTAACCGGCACGGGGCATGACGATGGCGCAGATGGGTTTCTTCGATCTTTCGGACCGCTACGCGAGCCTGGACGCCAAGCGCGATCCGCTGGTCGAGATCGACGCCGTCGTGCCGTGGGAGGAGTTCCGCCCGGCGCTCGAGCGGGTCTGGCGCAAACCCGCGGCGGAGCGCAAGTCACCCGCGGGGCGCAAGCCGATGGACGCGGTGGTGATGTTCAAGACGCTGGTGCTGGGGGCGCTCTACAACCTGTCGGACGACCAGATCGAGTATCAGGTCCGCGACCGGCTCTCGTTCATGAGGTTCCTCGGCCTGGGGCTGGAGGACCGGGTGCCCGATGCGAAGACCGTCTGGCTCTATCGCGAGCGGCTGGCGCGGGCGGGGCTGGTCGAGGCGCTGTTCGACCAGTTCGACGGCTACCTGGCGCGGCAGGGCTACATCGCGCGGGGCGGGCAGATCCTGGACGCGTCCATCGTGCCGGTGCCGAGGAACCGCAACACGCGCGAGGAGAACGAGGCCATCAAGCGGGGCGAGGAGCCCGCGGGCTGGGCGGACGAGCCTGCCAAGCGCAGCCAGAAGGACACCGACGCACGCTGGACGAAGAAGCACGGGCGCAGCCACTACGGCTACAAGAACCACGTCAACGTGGACCGCAGGCACAAGCTGGTCCGACGCTACCACGTCAGCGACGCGGCCCTGCACGACAGCCAGGCGGTGGACCACCTGCTGATGCGGGGCAATACCGGCGCGAACGTCTGGGCGGACGCGGCCTACCGCTCCGAGGAGATCGAGGCCAAGCTGCGCGCCCGCGGCCTCAAGAGCCACGTCCACCGCAAGGGCGTGCGGGGCAAGCCGCTAAGCGAACAGGGCAAGTCCAGCAATCGGACCAAATCGACCGTGCGCTCACGGGTCGAGCACGTCTTCGGCGCGCAGGCCAACGACATGGGCGGGGCGCTCGTGCGCACCATCGGCCTGGTGCGTGCGAAGGCGAAGATCGGGATGAAGAACCTCGCCTACAACATGCGCCGCCTCGTCCAGCTCCGGCGCCTCAACCCCGACCCGGCATGATCCGGGGCGTGGAAGTCAGGCCGAAGGGGACGAACCAAGCCCCGGCTAGGCGGAACGGCCCCCAATCACGGCGCGGATTACCCCGCCAAGCCGCTCCATGAACGCTTCAGGCCCCCCGAACCGGCCCCGAACAGCGGAAAACGGCGAAAGATCGAGGTGCCCAGAAATCTTCGTTGCCTTGTCCGACTTCATCATGCGATTGCTTTAACTCACCGGAGGAGCCGGTGGCTTGAAGGTCAACGCATTCTAAGGGCTCCTGCACAAGTTCAATCGCGCGGATTATTGATCTTTCGAGATCGAGATCGGGTGGGGGTGCCGAAAAATCGATATTTTCATTCCTGATTCCTCCCGTGACGTTGTTGAGGCACGATCTCACTGAGCAGCGCCGCGCCGTGGCGCGCAACCTCGTCTGCCAGGATATCGAGGTCGGCACTGGTTGTACGGTGATTGTTGATCGCGGCGCGCAGGCAGTGACGGCCCTGCACGGTCGTGTCGGATACTGCCGCGACGCCGGTCTCCTGCATTCGCACCATGATCTCGGTGTTCAACCTCTTCAGCACGGCCTCCGGCAGGCCACCCGGGTCGAAGCGAAAGCAGACGATGTTGATGGCGGGGGGAAAGCACAAGGTCAGGTTCTGTGTCGCCTCGATCCGTGCCGCCAGGTATCGCGCGTGAGCGAGATCCTGCTCGATCAGGCGGCCGAACTTGGCAACGCCATGCTCCTGCAGCGACATCCAGAGCTTGAGGGCGCGGAACCCGCGCGAAGTCTGGAGACCGAAATCGTGTAGCCATGCTCCTGAGGCGATACCCCGGGGGGCGTTCTCGAGGTACTCTGGTGTGAGCGTGAAGCTGTGGAAATGCGCATCGGCGTCCCGGACCAGGGCGCAACCCACCTCAAAGGGCGCATGCAGCCACTTGTGCGGATCAAGGGCGATCGAGTCGGCCCGCGCGATCCCGCGCACCAGCATATTTCCTGCGGGCGCTATGACCAGAAGCGCGCCGATGCAGCCATCCACATGCAACCACAGCCCTTCGTCGGCACAGAGGTCGGCGATGGCTTCCAGATCGTCGATGGCACCGGTATTGACCGTGCCGGCCGTCGCGATCACGCAAGCGGGTTGGGCCCCTGCCGCCCGGTCTTGCGCGATGGCGGCGCGGAGGGCTGCAATGTCCATCCGGCAGGCTGCATCAGTCGGCACGCGGCACAAAGCCCGGTTGCCGAGCCCCATCGCCTCCATCGCGATCTGGTGGCACGAGTGGATCTGGTCCGAGCCGTAGAACCGCAGCGGGGCCTTCAGCGCACCCACGCCCAGTTCTCGCAGGTCGATGCCGGACATCTGGTTGCGCGCCACGCTCAACCCGATCAGGTTGGCCATCGACCCACCCGAGACCAGCGTGCCGCTGGCTGTCGCAGGGTAGCCAATCATCTCTTTCAGCCAGTTTACGACCTGCTTGTCGATCTCCGCCGCGGCATGGTCCCCGCCGCCGAGGTTCGAGCCGAGGATCGCGGCCAGGAAGTCCCCCAATGCGCCGGTGAAATTGCTTGCGCCCATGTACCACATCCAGAAGCGCGGATGGATGTTGCCCATCGGGTAGGGCAGCATGTTGGTGACAAGATCGGCATAGACCTCCGCCAGCGCTCGGCCCTCCTGCGGCACCGGGCCGCGGAATCGCGCGCGAACCTCGGGCGGCATGTCCTGCCAGAGCGGACGCTCACGCACGTCGCGGGTATAGTCGACCGCATCGTCGACGATGCGCCGGGCAAGGGCGCGCATCGTTTCCCAGTCCGCCGGGTCGAGGGTTTCGGGCCGGACGCACTCCGCTTTCTCGCTCATCGCTTCCATGTCTTGCGTTTCCGAAATGGAGGTTTGTCAACATGACCGGTAAGCAGGACGCGGCCTCAAGCCGAATCCCGTTGCCGGACCGGCCCGAACCGAACCGAACCGCCCCCGGCCCCTCGGCAAATCATTGTGCCTCGTCTTGCGCCTCGATCGGCGCCATGACGTGCCAAAGCGGCGTGTCGCTCCACATGACATAGGGGCCGCCTGCATAAGGGTCGCGCGGCAGGTTCGCCACCATGTCTTTACTGGGGAAAAGCAGCATGAGGTGAGGACCTTCCTCGATCCACATGCCGCCATCGTTCTGGTCCATCGCCATCGGATCATCGTTGTTGACCATAGCGTCGCCGGCCAGCATGTAGGAAACCCCAATAACGTCGGTCGAGAATTCTCCGCCCGACGACATGGCTTCCACCCACTTCATCCAGACGGCGTCGTTGCACATCGGGTTGGTGTCGTTTGGAATAAGGGGGACTCCCGGAAAACAGACCCATCCGTTCGTCCCTTCCCGCAGGACCGTCCCGTCGAGGTCTAAGAACGTCGCTCCCTCGGTGATGTTGGTCGGCGCTGCCGTCTCGGCCCGTGCGATCTTTTCGGCGGCTGTTTCCGCATTTGCCGCCGACGCCGCGAGGGAGACAAACGCACCGAAGAGCGCGCCGCTCAGGGCAACCGGGTTCATTCCATACATTGTCCATACTCCTTCTTGAGTTGGTTTGATTGAACGGTCATTGCGCTACCAGTTGATATCCGGGCGTAGACCGCGACAGCACCAATTCCTCCTCGTTCATGTCTTCGGGGATCGCCTCGAACAGCGGCGTCGACATGTAGCGCTCACCGGTGTCCGGCAGCATGCAGAGGATGACGGTTTCCGGTTCGGCCCGTTCAGCGATCTGCATGGCGACGGCGAAAGTCGATCCGCCCGAGATCCCCGTCAGGATGCCTTCCCGCTGCGCGAGCTTCTGCGCCCAGGCGATGCCTTCGGCGCCGGCTACAGGGATCAGCTCGTCGTAGAGCGCGCCGTCCACCGCTTCCTGCAGCACGTGGGGGACGAAATCAGGGGTCCAGCCCTGGATGGGGTGCGGCTCGAAGGCGGGGTGACTCTCGGCGGGCGAATGATCGGAATTCCGCGCCTGAGCGTGGCCGCTGCCCAGAAGCTGCGCATTGGCGGGTTCCGAGAGGACGATCTTCGTCTCCGGGCGCTCGCGGCGCAGGACGCGACCGACGCCTGTGACCGTACCGCCTGTGCCGTAGCCGGTGATCCAGTAGTCCAGCCGCCTGCCAGCGAAATCGGCGATGATCTCGCGGGCGGTCGTGTTCTCGTGGATGCGGGCGTTGGCCTCGGTCTCGAACTGGCGGGCGAGAAACCAGCCGTTCGCCTCGGCCAGTTCGACCGCCTTGCGGTACATGCCCAGACCCTTCTCCGCGCGCGGCGTGAGGACGACCTTCGCGCCCATCATGCGCATCAGCTTGCGACGCTCGACCGAGAAGCTGTCGGCCATCGTCACCACCAGCGGATAGCCCTTCGCCGCACAGACCATGGCCAATCCGATGCCGGTATTGCCCGACGTCGCCTCGACCACCGTCTGGCCGGGGCTGAGGCTTCCGTCCTGCTCCGCCTCATCAATGATGCTGAGCGCCAGCCGGTCCTTGACCGACCCGGCCGGGTTGAATGCCTCGGCCTTCACGTAGATGTCCACCCCGGCTGGCACCAGCGAATTGATCCGGATGACGGGAGTGTTCCCGACGGTGTCAAGGATGCTGGCGTAAAGCCTGCCGCACCCTCGTGTTGTTCTGGCAGTCATTGCGTCCATTGCTTCTCTCCGCTCTGTTGTCATCGGATTTCCATTCCTCTCCGAGCGAATCGCTGGGAGGGCGAAGCCCGTCAGCGGCGATGTCCGGCTGGCGCGAACAAGATCAGGTCGCGCCAACCGGCGCTTCCGAAGCGGCCGCCATATCCAAGGCGAGATCTCGAAGGTGTCACCGTGCCGGCCGATTTCGCTGCCACGAAACTATTCATCCGCCGCATGGACGTAATTGACAGAGAGAACATGTCCGTCGCTTGCGTCGACGACGATCGTCACTTCGCTTCCAACGTCATCATAAGCGGAGAAAAGCTGGCGATCCCCGTCCACGAGGTGCACCCGGCTGTATCCGGCGCCATAGAGTTTCGCCGCGGCGCCATCGAAATGATCTACCGGCTCATCGGACCAACCGGCAGTCGACAGCCCAAACAGCGCGGTTGTCGCCGCCATCACGATTGTCGGGACTTTCATCATATTCCTCCCAAAATCAGATCTGCTGCATGGGGCAGCGCCCTCGCACTTGTGGAATCTGAACCGATCGCTTCGGACAAGCTTGACGCGTTCCTGAAGAAATCCTGTAGAGAACGGTGTTTTTGCTGTATGATCGTGCATGGCATGGACATTCGGAGACTTCCGACTCTACCCGGAACGATTTGAACTCACCCGCTGCGGTGTGCCGGTGCGGCTGGAGCCGCAGGTCCTGTCCCTGCTGATCCACCTTGTCCGAAACCGCGATCGCATGGTGACGAAGGACGAGATTGTTGCAGCGATCTGGCAAGGTCAGGCGGTGTCGGATGCCAGCATTTCCAGCCGCATCCGCTCGGCGCGTCAGGCGGTCGACGACGACGGTGCGCGACAAGGCGTAATCCACACGGTGCATGGACGGGGGTTTCGCTTTGTTGCTGAAGTGACCGTCTTGCATCCGGCAGTTGCGGCTGAGGATCCCGTGGCCTCCGATCTGCCCGACCATCCGGGCGGTCGTCCCTCGATCGCGGTGCTGCCCTTCCAGCCGCTCGGCATGTCGTCCGATCTCGCCATTCTGGGCGATGCGATCCCGCACGAGATCATCGAGGCGCTGTCGCGGCTGCGCTGGCTGGCGGTGATCGCGCGTGGCTCGTCGTTCCGCTTCCGACAGGTCAAAGCCGATCTGGATCTGGTGTCGACCGCACTGGCGACGCGATACGTCCTGTCCGGGATCATCGAGAACCCGGACCGTACCATCGCGGTGACGCTGGAATTGACAGACACCAGTTCCCGCGAAATCCTCTGGGCCGACAGGCTCGTCGCTCCCGTCGATGAAATCGGAGACCTGAGAGCGCGCATCGTGACGCACCTCGTTGCCGCCCTAGAAACCCACATTCCCCTGAACGAGGCGCGCCTCGCGCGGCTGAGTGCCCCAGATGACCTGGACGCCTGGGCCAGTTATCACGTTGGTCTTGGTCATCTCTACCGCTTCACCAAAGTGGATACGGCACTTGCGCAGGTCTGTTTCGAACGGTCGGTCAGGGCGGACCCTCAATTCGCGCGCGCCCATGCGGGATTGTCCTTCACCAGCTTTCTGGACGCCTTCCTGCGCCAGACCCCCGATCCGGCGTTGGCGGCCCGCAACGCGCGGCGCCACGCCGAGCGCAGTCTAGAACTCGACGCCCTCGACCCGTTCGCGAACTTCACGATGGGACGCTCCTTCTGGCTGACGGACGAGCCCGAAGTGGCCGCAGACTGGTTGGCACGGGCAACGGCGCTGAACCCCAATTATGCGCAGGGATTCTACGCCTCGGCCTTCACCAAGATGCTGACAGGCGATGCGACAGCGACATTCGCCGCTGTTGAGACGTCGCTGCATCTCAGTCCTCTCGACCCGCTGCTCTACGGATTCCATGGCGTTCGTGCGCAGATGCTGATCCAGCAGGAGGACCATCAGGCTGCGGCTCGCTGGGCTGACCGCGCGGCCACCACACCCGGGGCGCATTATCTGATCGCCATGATCGCGCTTTCCGCCAACGGCCTGGCCGGCCGACATAACCAAGCGGCCCGCTGGCGGCAGAAGATCCGCCGACTTAAACCCGACGCAACGGCGGCAGATTATTTCACTGCCTTCCCGACGCGCGACAAGGGGTCCCGTTCTCGAATCGCAGCGGAACTGAGCCGCCAGGGATTCTGATCCCCATCATGTGGCAGCGCTAAACGGTGCTAACGTTCGCGATGGTCCAACCGAACATAAATTGCCGAAGATCCCAGTTGCTTGAAGTGGAGAAGGTTCGACGTCAGGCCCATCCCCTCTGCCACTTGCCCCCGCCAAATATCCTGAGCCGGATTTTCCCTGTTTTCGAAGGTTATGCGCGATGCGCGCTTCACCGGCTCAGGCCATGACGCCCCTCCATCTCGGCGGTCACTCGTCGACGGTCGGATCCGGCCGGGCCGATGTCTTCTTCCGTACGCAGTCGGTGACCATCGGGCGAGCGATCACAGCCCTCGCCAGTCAACTTGGTTAGCCGGATCCGAACCGACCGTGCGGGATGGGGCAAGAGCGCAACTCCAGGTTAATCTTGGCTATGCTGATTTCCCGCATGAGGAGATCAGAGATGTCGGAGAGCCGAAAGAAGAGGTCCCAGACCGAACCCGTCCCGTCTGGATCCGTCGCCGCGCCGGAGCTCAATCCGCCCGCGGGGAACACCAGTCCCTATCTATCGCCCTTCGCAGCCGGCGGCGCGTGGCGCAAGCCGTTGGCTCAGCTCGCGCGCGTCGGGTTTCATCCTGCGCCCGGGCTCTCGAAGCTGCATGTGGGGCTCGCGAACTGGGCAGGCACCGCGGTTCCGGTCTTTCGCGGCACCGAAAACGATCGGCAGGTTGCCGTGCTGCACTGCCCGGACACCTGGTACAAAGTCGCCTCCGGTCAATGGAAGCAGACCGGCAACTCGACGGAGACCGAGCGCAGCATCCGCGCAGCGTCAAGCAATCGGTTTCCGTTCCCGTACCATTCCTATGTCACCCGCGTCGCCAGCCCCGACGGGACGTCGCTGGTGCTGCCGGATGCTTACGACAAGCGCACCGATCCTGCCGGGTTGCCGCTCAGGGTGCGGGCGCCCGCCGGGGTCTATCCGGTTTCGGGGCCGGATGGCCACCTCGTCATCTTCCAGCCGGGCGGCATCGCCTTCGAGGCCTTCGGGGCGGTCATTCTCTCGGACGGCACGATCATCTGCTCGACCTACCAGATGACCGGCGCCACCCGGGCAGGGGACGGCGTGCAGAATGGTGTCCGCGCCTCGATGATCCCCGTTCACGCGGGGCTCGTGCGCAAGCACGAGATCGCCAACCGGCGCATCGATCACGCGATCCCGATGGTGCTGCCGGCCACGCTGATGCACACCTCCTGGCAGTATCCGGCGGTCGCGTTCGACCGCGGCGCGCTGCGGGAATCGCCGCCCTATTCGGGTCCCTATCCGATGGGCGCACGCTTCGCTCTCGACCCGAGCCTCAATCTCGATCACCTGTCTCTCGAAACCGGTGTTGGTCGCGCGATCGGCGCCGCGCTGCAGACGCACGGCGCGATCCTCGTCGATCGCGGCGGCGGCGGCTGCACCTTCGTCGTCGAGCAGCAGGCGGAGGGGGTCGGCTACGATTGGGGACTCCAGTCGGACCTCATCAAGCTCATGGCCCGCCTGCGCTACGTGTCTGCGTCTGCCGCCGAATTCGTGGTGGACGGCCCCGTGCCGCCCGAGCCGCGCCTTTCGGTGCTGCCGCGCGCCGGCTTCGAGGGCTGGCGCCTGCCGCGGGGCACGGCCGCAGGCACCGCGATCGCGGATGTCCATGTCGATGCCGGGGTGCAGTCGGCGGTCATCTACGATCCCAAGGGCCGGATCAAGATCGAGGCGGGAAAGGTGCGGCTAACCCGGTCGCTGGCCGATGCCGGATCCGCTCTGCCCTTTGCCATCCGGGCGGCCGCATTGGGCGAAGGCAAGGTGATGCCGTGCGTCTTCACCATCCAGGGGTGACATCCGGCGACTGACAGCCGCGGTTCGACGGGCACCGGTCCTCGACCACGAAACCCGTCGGACCGCGCGCTAACGCCCCTTCTTGTCCATGACCACGTAGACGGTGCGGAGCAGGATCAGCAGGTCGAAGGCCAGCGAGAGGCGGCTGCTGTAGCAGCGGTCCCAGCTCGCCCGGCGTTCGAAGGCGCAGTCGTTGCGGTCGCTGACCTGCCACGGGCCGGTGAGGCCGGGCCGCAGGCGATAGTAGGCGGAGCCGGTATAGCGCACGCGCTGTTCGGGAAGCATCGGCCGAGGTCCGACGAGGCTCATCTCTCCCCGCAGGACATTCCAGAGCTGAGGAAGCTCGTCGAGCGACGTCGCCCGCAGCCAGCGCCCCGTCCGGGTGATCCGGGGATCATTCCGGAGCTTCTGGTAGAGGTCCCATTCGGCGCGCGCGCGCGGATCGCTCTCGAGGTGGGTGTCGAGCAGCCTGTCGGCGTCCGTCACCATCGTGCGCAGCTTCCAGCAGCGGAAGACCTTTCCGCCGCGCCCGAGCCGGCTCTGCCCGTAGAAGGCCGGAGAGCCATCCTCGAGGCGGATGAGCAGAGCGAAGAGGCCGACGCACGGCAAGGCGACCGGCGCGAGCGCGACGACGAGTGCCACGTCCAGCACCCGTTTCAGCCCGTTCCGGTAGGTCCGGCGAAGCCCCGACCGCACGCGGTGGCGGATCTGCGGTCTTTGCTCCGCAGGCGGCCGGGTCAGGAGGATGTCGATATGTTCCGCGATCTGCATGGTTGCCTTGAGCGTTTGAAGGCGGACCTCGGGGAAGGAGGTCCGCGGAATTCGGGGGTCTAGAAGCGGTCCTCGGACAGCGACCGCGACGGCAGGCGGATCTCGAGAACGTCGCCCGGTCGGAGCAGTTCGCCTTCGCTGACGGCCAGCCTTACTTCGTCGTCCTCGCCGCGGCGAAACAGCGACACGACCGGCGCCGGCTCCTCGCCGTCGAGGTTGGCTGCGCCGCGTGCCGCGAGGTCGTATCGCTGCTCGAGCGAGCGCAAGTCCGCCGAGATCGCGTCGAGCCGCATCACGGTTTCTTGCATTTCGGTCATGAACTCGATCCGCTGCTGCCCTCCAATGGCGGTCCGGCGCTGCTGGAGCCGTGCGATCTCACGTTCGGCCTCGGCCTGCCGGAGGCTCAGCGACAAGGCGCGCTCGCGCACGTCGGAGAGGTACCGCAGCTCGTCGTTCAGCCGTGAGGAGGGTGCGATCCCGCGGTCGTAGAGGTCGCGCACCTCGGCGACGGTGGTTTCCTGTGCCGCCATCTCGTCGGCGACCCGCGCCCGCTCCTCCTCGATCTCGGCAAGGCGCGCGCGCTCCACGGAAATCGCCTCCGTGAGGCTGGTGCGTTCGGCGGCGACCGCTTCCTCCTGGGCATCGAGGCGCTCGACCTCCCGCGACGCGGACGAAGATTGCGGGGCGGCCTCGTCGGGCTCGGTCGGGGTCTCGCCGTCGAGGACAGCTTCGAGTGCGGCACGGCGTGCCTCGAGCGCGGTCTGCTCCAGCATCAGTTTCTGGGCTTCGCCGCGAAATTCCGTCGCCCGCAGCCGCAGGTCTCCGGCCGCCTCGCCCAGACGGTCATAGCCGCCGGCAAGCGCGACGGCTTGGCGCACGGACATCTCGGGATGATACGCGACAGCGCCCGGCGTGCGGACGTCCCCGGTCACGTAGACCGGCGGATATTCCGCGACGTTCACCACGATCTCCTGGGGCTGAAAATTGATCATGACCTCGCGCCCGTCGCCGGTCCGGTGCCGGTAGACCCTCTGGGCCAGTGCCGCCTTCACGTCGGCGCGCACCTCCTCCAGCGTGCGCCCTGCCACGTTGACCGGCTCGATCAGCGGGAACGATGCCTTGCCGTCGGCGCTCACGGGAATGCGGAACCGGAAGTCAGGTGTCCCCACGGCATAGAGTTCGAGCACGGTGCCCGATTGCAGGGTGGCGGCACCCTGCGCTTCGGCCGCGGGAGCGCAGAGCGCGCTCAGAAGCGCGATCCAAACGATGGCGAAAGGTCTTAAGGACAGGAAGGGCACGGGAAACCTCATTGGGTGGATCCGCGATCGCTGTGCCCGAGCCCGGCGCGCCGCGACACGACGCGGTGCGCGACGTTCATGACGGCGTCGGGCAGGACCATGCTGGCCAGCGAGGCTCCGAGGCGCGGATCGACAAGGGCCAGTTCGGGGCTGATCTGGAGGGCCTGGCCGAAGAGCCGCAGCGCGGTCTTCCTGTCGTCGATCTTGAGCGCTTTCGACCCCGCGATCCGGTAGCACATCGCCAGACCGCGCGCGAAGAGGCGGTCGGGCAGGCCGGGCGTCTCCGCGCGCATCTTCGCGCTCGCCAAGCGCGCATTGTCGAGGAACTTGGCAAAGTTGAAGCTGAGGCTCTGGGTGTTGATCCGGTAGGCGGTCAGCAGTTCGGGAACGAGCACGGCGGCGCCGCTCGTCTCGCGCAGGAGCCGCACCCACATCTCCCAGTCCTCGCAACTGCGCAGCGTGGTGTCGAAGACACCGGCGCGCAGGAAGCCGTCGGCCCGCACGATCGGCGTGCTGCCGTTCGACAGGACGTTGCGCAGCACGAGATCGCGCAGTCCGGGGCGGGCGGGGCCGGTCGTCAGCACGCGACCGGTCTCGGCTCCGCGCTCGTCGATATAAGCCGAATGGCAGAAGGTGACGACGATCCCGGGGTCGGCCTCCATGATAGCGAGATGCCGTTCCGCCTTGCGCCGATACCAGCGGTCGTCGCCGTCGAGCAGGCCGACATAGCGACCGCGCGCCGCGGCGATCCCCGTGTTTCGGGCGCTCGAGAGACCGCCGTTCTCCTGCCGGATCACCCGCAGGCGCGGATCGCTGAAGCCGGCGACGATGCCGGGTGTGCCGTCCGTCGAGCCGTCGTCGACGACGATGACCTCGATCTTCCGGAATGTCTGCGCGAGGGCCGAGGAGATCGCATCTGCAATGTAGGTCTCGACGTTGAAGGCGGGGATCACGATGGACAATACTGGGGTCATCATTCGACCTCGCTCTGTTCGGGATGAGGCCTCAACGCACCGCCGAGAAACATGATGGCGAAGAGGAGCGGCAGCACGAGGCTATAGAAGCTCTCGCCGTAGGCGAAGAGCGCGCAGGCAGCCACCAACCCCGTCGCGGCGGAGCGCTCCGGCGTCGGATGACGCAGAAGCCTGACGCCCAGGCTCGTGGCGGTCGACAGGGCGGCGAGCGCGAGGCTCGCGAAGGTCACAAGGCCGCCGGTGTAGAGCGTGCCGAAGAACGTCGAATGGCTGCCGATGGGAAGCTCTTCCTCGACGAGGACGGACGGGCCGACCCAGCCCCAGCCCCAGATGGGCGCTTCCAGGAATGCCCGGTAGCTTTCCGCGTAAACCAGATCGCGCGCCTGCGACGAGCCGGGACGGGCTTCGGTGAACCGCTCCATGACGAGGGCGATCACGTCGCCCGGTCCGACGGCGTTCAGGGTCATTGCGATCAGCACCGCGAAGCCCGCAGCGGCGAGCGCCGCGAGAACCGCGGCCGGCATGCGGAAGACGAGCGGGATAGACAGCGCGATCGGCAGCGCCACGATCCCTGCCCGGCTGAAGCTGAAGACCACCGCGAAGAGGCCGCCCGCATAGCCGATCGCGCGCCAGCGACTGTCCCTTTCGCAGGTCGCGATCAGCATGATGGCGATGCCCGCGAGCGACAGGGCCGTCGGCCACGGGAAGAACAGGATGAAGCGGTTGTTGCCGGTCTCCTGCTTGAAGACCATGGCGAGCGTATAGAAGTCGGCCGCGTGGCCGCCGCCGGCCAGGATCCAGAGCGGCGTGGCGATGAAGAGCCGGTCGTTTCCGCTCACCAGCGCATAGACTTGTCCCAGTCCTCCGACGAGGAGAATCCAGAGCGCGAGGACCATCACGGCGCGCACGGCCTTGGGTCCCGCCAGGTTCCACGAATAGCCTACCGCCAGACCGACGGCGAGTATTGCCCAGCCGATGACTGTCACGGACAGAAGGACACCCGGCAGCGCCGCAACACCGAGATCGGCATCCGCCCAGTTGACGACCACCGCCAGCGCCTGGGTCACGGTGACCGCCGCCCAGGCGAGGACGAGAAGGTTGATCCCCGGGCTCGTCGGCCAGCGCCGCCAGGCAAGCACCGCCACGAGGCAGAGCATCGCCAGCACGTGCGCACCCGCCAGCCACAGGAGCGGCAGCCAGCGGAAGTAGCTGGCATAGAGCCGGTGCCCGTCCGGGGCGTTGGCCCCTCTCGGATGCTGGATGGTGTCGGGGACGTGCATGGCTTAGCGGCTGAAGATGTATTGCGAGATGTTGTGCTTGATGTAGCGCATGCGGGGGCGATGTGCGTCGCGGATCGCCGCCTCGTACGCGGAGAGATAGGTCTCGGCCACGCGGTCCCAGCTGTAGAGCTCCTGCGCCCGCCGACGTGCGATTGCGCCGAGCCGGTCGCGCAGCGCCGGCGCGGCGAGAAGGGAGCCGATGCGGGCCGCCATCGCATCGACATCGCCGACCGGGAAGTAGTCGCCCGCACCGCCGGCCGCCTCGGCATTCTCCGGGATGTCGCTGACGAGGATCGCCTTGCCGTGCCCGAGCGCCTCGAGCAGCGACAGAGAAAACCCCTCGATGTGCGAGGGCAGCACGTAGAGCGCGGCGCCCTTGAAGACTGTGTCGAGCACGTCGCCGCCGATATGGCCGGTGAAGACGCATCGACCGGTCCGGTCGGCGCGACGCAGGCTTTCGACATAGTCGCGGTCGTACCGGTCGCCGCCGGCGATCACGAGCTTCTTCGTCGTCGGCACGCGGTTGAACGCCTCGATCAGTTCGTGTGCGCCCTTTTCCTTGACCAGCCGGCTGGCGAAGAGGACGTAGTCGCCGGACGTCAGGCCGTACTTCGCGAGGATCCGCGGATCGGCCTCGCCTGTCGCCGGCGTCACCCCGTTCGGCGTGTGCACCGAGGATCGCGAGTAGGCGGTCTGGAGGTAGCGGCAGAGCTGTTCCGACACACCCGTGATCTGGTGTGCCGACCCGATCACGGTGCGCTCCGCAGCCCGCAGGGCGAGGCGCGCCGGAAGCGGCCACTTGTCGCGCGCCCAGTCCAGGCCGTGGATGCTGACGACGACCGGCACGCCCATGAGGCGCGGCAGCGGGCTCAGGATGCCGGGGCCGAGCGCGACGAGGTTGATCACGTCGTAGTCTCCGGTGATGGCTTGCGCCATCGCGGCCGCCGAGCGCGTGATGGTCTCGGTATACTTGCCGTGCAGCGACGGCACGGGGATGCTCTTCACGCCGGGGGGCAGCGCGACATCAGTGCTCGACCTGGCGCCGAAGACGTGCACCTCGTGGCCCCGTTCGGCCAGCTTGGGGCATAATTGCACGAGAACACGCTCGATACCTCCATAGGTATGCGTGATCCCTCTCGCGCCAATGATTGCGATCTTCATTTCTTCACGACCCTGTGCTTGGAAAAGCCAGAAACAGAAAAGCGAAGACTTTTCCGCATTCCACGAACGGTGTGCCATTTAGTCGCAAGGACTCGGATCACGTCTCGGGCGAGGACGAAGCTTCAATTTCTGGAAAGCGGCGGCCCTGTCTGGACGTCAGCGGACCCAGAGGGGGTTGGATTCGACGATGCTGTTCTTCCCGATACGTGCCGTCATTCGCTTACTAAGCGCTCCCATTTACCTCACTCATGCAAATCGCCATGTCGCGATGATGTACGCCATGCATCGCAGGCGGTGCAGCAACCTGACAATTCGGTCGCCGCAGTGCAGCATGTAACATGCCCATTCCCGAAGGTTAACCGTTCGGGAACAATTAATGCCACTATCTGCCGATTGTAGCTAATCATCTGGACGACAAGCATTTTCATGGGGTCTTGTATGAATCGACGCTGCGGTGGCGATAGGCGAACGCGATGTTCGCAGGATGCCTGCGCAGAGACGAGTTAATGCAACTCCTGCGCGATTTAAAACCTGTCTGTCAGGATCTCCCCGCTCGGTCCTGCTGGATGAGGGCAGGGAACTCGGGCGGTCCAAGCTTTGTTCCAAAGGTGTTCACGAGCCGGAGCATTGCCTGCGCATTGCGGCCCGGTCTATGGTGGGCGCGCAAAATACGTCGTGAAACGCTGGCGGTATATTGGTCATGACCAAGCCTAATTCATCCGGACCGTGCTTTCAGTCTCTGCCAGTCCCGGATTAGGCGAAGCATGGGCCGTGTTCCAAAGAAATCGATGACATTTTCGGCGAAAAGGACGTTTATGCATTAGGTCGGCATTGACAGCGGCGGAGAATCGCCACACGTGCGGTCGGCGTGTCGCGTCCGGGGGACCTGCGAGCCAGAGTCCGTTCCCGGCCGCAGCCGGCGGTCCTGTCATCCACGGGTTCCGGCCGGCCGACGCCTTCGAAGGTCGGAAACCGCCGAATAGATGAAATTCAAGCGTATCTTTACGGGCGCCTCGCCCATCCTGATCGCCCGCGTGCTGCAACTGGGGTCCTCGTTCGCCATCTCGGTGCTCGTGGTGGCTGCCTACGGGCTCGAGAGCGCCGGGGCGCTGGCGCTGGCGGCGCTGCCGGCGGCGCTCGGTGGACATCTTGTCAGCCTGGGGCTGCAGAACGCGCTGCCGCGCTCGCAGGTCAGCGATGCCGCCAAGGCCACGATCGGCGCCACCGTCTCCGCCGGCATGGGGCTCCTCATTCTGCCGGGCATCGCCCTCTATGCCTACCTCGTCGCCCGCTCGCCGGAGGAGGCGGTGGCCATTGCCGCGCTGTCGGCGGCGGGCGCCTTTGCCGGGCACAACAACGTGGCGCAGATGCTCTATGTGCTTCAGGGCCGGCAGCGCGTCGCGCCGCTCGCGCCGGGGCTCTACCTCGTCGGCATCGCGCTCGCCGCTCTGGCGCCGTCCTTCGCGGCCTTCGCGCTTCTGGTGCTGGGCGCGCGCCTCCTGTCGACGGCTGCGGGGTTCGGCGTGTTGTCCTTCGCGCGCATCCGCGCCCTTGAGATTCGCGACATGGTGTCGGACAGCGTCAAGTTCGCGCCGCTCGACATTGCCGGCCTGCTCGCCGACCAGCTCCCGATCGTTCTGGTCTCGTCGATCCTGACTCGGGAGGAGCTTGGCCTACTGGGCTTGTTGCGCCAGTTCGTGACCGTCGCCGACACGCCGGGATACTCCCTGGTCTTCAACGGCTACCCCGATCTCGTCCGCGATCCCGCGACCACGGCCCCCCGGCTTGCGCTCAGCAACGAGAAGCTGGGATGGGCATCCGCCGCGGGCACGTTCGTCGTGGCGGCCGCTGCTGCCTTCCTTGTCTACCGCCTGCCGATCCTCGTCGCGGCGCTGCCCATCGTCCTGCTGACGGTGCCGGCACGCTATCTCGCCAATTTCTGCGAGCAGGCGCTGCGGGCGACGGGGCGGTTCCGCGACTGCATGGTGCTGGCGGTGGTTCGGATCGCGTTCTCCATCGCGCTGTTTCTCGCGCTCGCGGCAGCCTTCGGATTCTGGGGCGCGGTTGCCGCCTTCGCATTGAACTCGCTCGCCTCGGGCTTGCTCTTCCGGTGGACGTTCCTGCGCCACTATCCGGGCAGCTTGCACTCGCTTGTGCCATGGCGGATGGTCTCGCAATCGGGAGCCGTCTAGTGCCGGAGGCAGCGCAAACGCCCCCGGCTTCGGCGCGGCCCCGCGGCGTGCCAGACCGGGCTTCATGACGGAATGACACACATGCCTTTCTCCTACATCCTGGAAATGCTGGGCCTGATGCTCTGGCGGCGGCGCTGGCTGATCGTCGCTCTCGTGACGCTGCTCGGGGGCGCGGCCGCCGCGTTCATCCTGACGCGGCCGCCCGTCTATGTCGCGCAAAGCAAGCTTCTCGCCAAGTTCGGCCGGGAGCACACGCTGCACAGCTACGGCTCCGGCGGCGAGTTCGTGCCGGTCAGCTACAGCATCAGCCAGATCGTGACCTCTGCCATCGAGATCATGAAGGCGGACGGACTCGTGGCGGAGGTCGTCGACGAGTTGGGCGTCGACAGGCTCTACCCCGGCCTCGTCGATCCCGACGCGTCGGGCGAGGTCGAGAACCCGCGGATCGCGGCGATTCAGCTCATGTCCGAGCAGCTCGATATCGGACAGGTCGGGCAGTCGAACATCATCGTGGTAGAGCTGGGCAACGGCGACCCGGAGGTCGCGTCCGAGGCCCTGAACCGCTTCGTGGCCGCGTTTCAGAAAAAGTACGCAGCGCTTCATTCCGAGGACCTCGCTCCGGCGCTCGAGGCCGAAGTGGCGCTCGTCGCCGACCGGGTTCGCCGCGCCGAGGGGGCGATCGCCGATTTCGAACGCGACACGATGGTTTTCTCCGGCGACACCCAGCTCGATGCGCTGTTCGAGCGGCAGAGCGAACTGGAGGTGCAGCTTGCCAACCTCGAGCAGTGCTGCGCCGGCTCATCCACCGAGGAGGAGCTCCGCAGCGACCTCTCCCAGACGAACGAGCGGATCATCGCGCTCAACGCGGAAAAGCGTCGTCTTGACGACCTGATCCGCGAGCGCGACCTCGCGGGCGCGGCACTGGCACGCGCCCAGGCCCGCCTGCAGGATGCGCGCGACATCCGTACCGTGGATCAGGCGAGCGGCAGCAGCCTGCAGGCGATCAGCGTCGCCGGCCCGCCAATTCATCCCGCGGGCCCGTCCCGAACGATCCAGCTTGCCATCGCGCTCGTCCTCGTGACGATGTTCAGCCTGTGCGTCGCCCTGACGCTCGAGTTTCTCCGGCGCCGCTATTCGACCGCGGCCGAACTCGGCGCGGACACCGGGCTGCCGGTTCTGGCGGAGATCTCCCTTGTCCGATCGTGACGCCCGCGCCGACCCGTCCATTCAGGCACCGTCCGACCCGGCGCCGCCGGAATTCGTTCGCCTTGCCCGGAGCATTTCCGATCCAGCGGGCCGCCTGATCGCCATCACGGGCGCGGCGCCGGGCGTCGGCACGACCTATGTCACGCGGGGCCTCGCCCGCGCGGGAAGCGACATCGGCATCCCCACCGAGATCTTGGCGCTCGACTCGCTGCCGGATGCCGGCCGCCGGGCGGGTCGCCTCTGTCTCCTCGATACGGCCCCGATCGCCACATCGGCGCAGACGCACGCGCTGATGGCGCAGACGGACGGCGTTGTGCTGGTCGTGGAGGCGGAGAGGACGACCCGCCGGCAGATCGACCGCGCGCTCGACGCGATCGCGGGCAACGGCGGGACGTGCCTCGGATTGGCGCTGAACCACCGGCCGGGCGGGCGCGCATCGCGATGACGCGCCTCGCTCGACGGGCGGGGCTCGCCGCTGCCCTGGCCGTGTCAGGCCCCTTCGCGGCTGCTCAGGATCTCGAGCGACCGTTCGGGCCGGAGTTTATCTGGAACGCGCCCATCTCGGGCGATGCGGAATACCGCCCGGTGCCCGGGCTCGACGATCTTCCTATCGGCGTCTCCGCCTGGCTCGTCCCGGACCACGTTTCGGTCCCGCTGAGCGCGGCCTCCGAGACGGATCCGCGCGTCGCGGTCCTCCATCATCCGCAAGCATGGTCCGGCAGGGCGGGCGCCGGGTGGCAGCGCGCGGCAGAGGATCCGGAGCTCGAAGCCCGGATCCGCGCCGGCCTCGTTGCGGCGTTTCCCTTCCCGTATCATCCCTACGTGTCGCAATCTGCCACCGAGCATCGGCTGCCGCAGCGCTATCGCCGCAGACCCACGCCCGAGACGCTGCCCCTCCGCATCCATCTGCCGCCGGATGCCCGGCCGAGCGGGAATACAGACGGTCATCTTGTGATCGCCCAGCCCGACGGCTCGGTGTTCGAGGCCTACGCGGCCACGATCCTCTCGGACGGAACCATCGTGGCCCTGTCCTACAACCTCACGGATCCCGGGGGCAGCGGCGACGGCGCGCAGAACGGCGTGACGGCCTCGATGATTCCAGTCTATGCCGGTCTGCTGCGCCGGGACGACATTTCGCGTGGGCGCATCGATCACGCGCTGAAGATCGTCGTCCCGGCCAGCCTGCTCGCGCCGCGCTGCGTGTATCCCGCCTTCGCATTCGATCGCGGCGCGCTGCGCGAGGACCCGCCCTATGCAGGCAGCCTACCCATGGGCGCGCGCCTCGCGCTGCCGATGCACCTCGATCTCGAGAGCCTCGGACTCTCCACGCGGTTCGGCCGCATGGTCGCCGACGCAGCGCAGCGGCACGGCCTGATCGTCGTGGATCGCGGCGGCGCGGGCGTCACGCTGATCGCCGAGGCAGGGCTTGACGACGTCCTTCCGATCACGTCGGACCGGTTGCGCGATCTGGAACGCATCGCTGACGCGTTGATGCAGGTCGAACCTTCCCGCTTCGACGTTCGGACCGCGCCCTGTGCCAGGTAGAGGTCATTGCGGTCCTGCGCCGGGCCGCGCCCGTCCGGCGGCGGCATCCTCGCGTCCCGGCACTGGCCTCTACCTGTCGGCCGATCCTTGGCCGGTCCAAGGCGTGGCGCCGTCCTCGACCGACCTGTCCAACCTCGGATTTGGGCGCTTGCGGCAGCCGCCTTGCGGGGAGTCCGGACGGCTGCGCGAAACTCCGGCGCTCGTGCGTCCGAACCGGCTCCGCTTTCCAGGGGCCGCACCTTTACATGAAGAAATTTTTCTGAATCGGGATTTGAGAAAGCGATGGTCACTCGAAAAGTCAGGGAATGTCGGCAGCACGATACCTCGATGATCCGCAGCATCGCCGGCCTTGCCGGTGCGACGCGCGACGGCCTGACGAAGGTTCTGCAGCAGGTCGGGTCCGACAGGACCTGCATTCGGGTTATCGCCCTTCTGTTGTTCGTGGATGTCCTGTGTCTGCTGCTTCACGTGGCCGAGTTGCGTCTGCTGCGTGACGCCTACAACGACGGCGACACGATCTGGATTCTCAGGCTGGATGCCGACCGGAGCGTCTCGGAGTGGTGGGGCTACATCAAGCTCGTTGCCTGCATCGCGCTGCTGATCGCACTGGGAAGGCGCGACCGGCAGCCGATCATCGGCGCATTGATCCTCGCCTTCGCGTTCCTGTTGCTGGACGATTCGCTTTCGCTCCACGAGACCCTCGGTCGCCGCCTCGCTGCCTCGGACGCGCTGCCGGTCGATCAGTCCGCAGGCGAGATCGTCATGTTCGTGATCGAAGGGCTCATCCTGCTGCCGATGATGCTGCTAGGGCTCATCTACAGCGACCGGGAAGCCGCCGGCCTCGGGATCCTTATCGGTCTCGTGCTCGCACTTCTGGTCGTGTTCGGCGTCCTTGTCGATGCGATCCACTCCTTGGTGGAGGATGCGGGGGCCCGCGGCGCCGGATACCTCACCATCGTCGAGGATTGGGGCGAGCTTCTGACCGTAACGCTCGCCGTCTCGATCCTCTTCGCGTGGCGCCAGGCGAGCCTCCGCGGCGGGTAAGGAATCCCGCGCCCGACCGTTCACTCCTTGGTCTATCGAGTCGGCATCCCTGGTCGATGCACGACCGAGCCGCCTCGCGCCCTGCAGGCGCGGAACCCGTCGAGAGGCGGCCCCTCACATGGCTGGGCAGGGCCTCCGCCGGAAGGAGGGCGCCGACACGCAATCTTTTCAAGATTGCCCCATAGTCAGCGTCGCTCAACCGGATAACCGAACTGCCTCAGCGGAACGCGGTATTCATCTTCAATCCAGCCAAGTCCGCCGGCGGTCGCGTCACAAATAACTTTTGCAAGTTGCGGGTCGATTTGCGCTGAATAGTCTTCGCCACCCTGTAAATATGGATTTATGCTCTCTACAAGCTGACCAAAGGCCAACTCTCGATCTTCGGGCTCTTTCAAGGCATAATTCTGCCTCACGGATTTAGCCAAAGTCTCTGGAAGAACTTCTGTATAATCTTCGACGATGTTGCAAAAATCGCGTTGACCGCTCTCACTTGATCGGAAATATTTTAGCGTCTCTACTTGCCGAAGATTCAAGCTTCTATGCACCACGTCTTCACCAAGAAGCTCAGTTGTCTGAGTGGCGTTGATGCCGAGGAGATCAGATAACTCTGCGGCGAAAGCAGTCTTATCACGTTTCAACCTTTCATAAATAAAGACATGAATGCTTCGGGATCCGAACCACTTAGCGTAGGCTTGAATTACTTCGTGCTGAAGCGTATTTTGTAGGCCGCCAAATCTATCCCGCGATAGCGCCCTTTTTATCCACTCATTCATTTCTACGTATCTTACCTGTTTTCCAGGCTTGAACGCTTGGCGCAACCATTGGAAATATATGGATCTTGCCATGTCGACGGGATGGCGTACGACAACGATAATATGCACCGGGCCATCATCAAATACGCTTCTCAAACGTCTTGCTTTTTCTTCAAATCCAATTCCCGCCTTGGTCTGAGCCAGGTCTTCCCAAGACAGCAGCAGGCAACGCACCTCAGGCGCCCGTTCGCACAAGTCTTGGTAATAGAAGCGGGTAGCGTCTACGTTGAATACTTCTTCCGGATCACGATTTAAACTATATATCGGCTGATTAAATGTCGAATCGTCAGGTCCGATATGTTGCCTCAGACAGAAAACTTCCGAATGGCGCGCGAAAACTCTCTTTTGGAGCAGCGTGGTACCTGTTTTCGGCATGCCGATGTGGATATGTAAAGCCTTAGCCAACTGAGATCTTCCTCTTACCACCGATTCAGTTTCATTCGCGGCTGATTTCCCCCGCCTTGGCTTCAGTAGCTTCAGTTTCTTTGATGTCGGGCCGATCTCTTCTTCCGGAGACCCATGGTATTTGTCGCTTATCCTTGGATGCCAATCGACGCTGGTGTCGATGACGGCTGTTGCTCAGGTTCGCCGCGGCTTTCGCACATCTTCGCCGAGCATCGCCGTTCAGCTATCGGGGAGATAGAGCGAAAAATCCGGTGCCCGGTTCACCTTCCGTCGCAGCCCCGCATAGGTCTGCCTAATGCGCTGAAGATCCTCGGGACTTACATCCCTGGCCGACGCCTCCCTGCGCTTGAAAGACGGCAGGGGAATGTCCTGACCAAGCAGGTTCTCCACGTGGCGGATGCTCTTGTGGAGGCTCTCATAGCGTAGGGCGACAACCGGAAAGCTCTGCCGGGCGGTCCAGGCATCCCACATGCGCTCGTAGTTGAGATGGTCGGCGTCGAAGATGTCGACCTCTTCGGGATCGAGATCTGCGGCGCCGCAATTCTCGAAATGGTTCCGGTTGTAGCGCTTCTGCACGGTCGAGATGACCGACAGAACGGGGTTTCCGAACAGGAAAATGCCCCAGGCGGCTCCGGCGAACGTTTCCGGCTCGAAACTGTGCGTCTTGAGCACGCCGTTCATTTCGAGGGCCGGCGTCGTCGTGCCGGGGGGAAGGCCGGCAAGAGCCCTGAACATCATCGTCGTGCCGCTGCGGGGAATTCCCGCCACGACGAGCTTGCCGACCGTGGATCCGGCATCCGCCCGTGACTGCACGGCTGTATCAGACTCCCGCATGGCTCTTTTCTTCAACAACTTCGGAGCCGAGGAGAATATTGATGTCCTTCTTCAGCTTCGCACGCCGATCGTTCCTCTTGTAGACGAGCCGCGCAAGGTGAATGAAATGGTCGTCGAAGGTCTGCGTGCGTTCGGCCTCCCGCTTGCCCTCCTCGATATCCCAGAGCTCGGCATTGACCTCGTGAAGCTCGTCGACGAGCGGCGCGAGCTCGGGCGAGATCTCGAAATTGTCCGAGGCGATGCGCTCCAGAAGGTCGAGTTCGTGGCAGACGTTCCGCAATTTGGCGGCGTCATCGAAGCGGTCGATCTTGACGCGGAGGATCGTGATCTTGTCCAGCAGCTCGCCGGCGGAAACGGGGGCGCGGATCAGCATGGGTGACTCAGCTTGCGTTGTGGCGATTCGTCGAGAACCCGAGAGAGGAGGCGGTCGAACGCGTCCAGAACCTCCGCCAAGGCGATCGTGTCGATGCAGCTGCACTCGCCGCTCTTGAACCTCTCGCGATCGGTGACCTCGCAGGGGGCGCAGGGAGTTCTGGCGGCCACGACGATGCTGCGCGGGGAAAGCGGCGCGCGCGTCCCGGGATCGGTGGGCCCGAAAATCGCCACGGTGGGTATGCCGAGCGCATTGGCGATGTTCATGAGGCCGCTGTCGTTCGAGATGAAATAGGAGCAGCCGCGCATCTTGAGAACCATCTCCTCGATCGTGCCGCCGGTCATGTCCTCGGCCCCTTCCACATATTCCTCGGAAAGACCGAACGACAGGACGCGATAGCCGCGCTCCTTCAGCGCCTCGACCAGCTGCGAGAACCGTGTCCACCGCTTCGATGCCCAATAGCTTCCCTTCGATCCGCCGTGGATCCCGATGACAGGTCCGTCCGACCATTCGTACTCGATGTCGGAGACATAGTGGGCGTGGATATCCTCCGGCTCGTAATCGATCCCGAGCAGTTCCTTGGCCGCTTCGAGGTTGAAGATCGTTTCATGCGGCGATTGGCCCGGGACGAACAGGTCCCAGTCGCGGGACCAGACGATCCGGTCGGCGGCAAAGTTGACCCGTGTCCCACCGAAGGAATGGGTGAGGAACACCGTGTCGTAGCGCTTGTCGAGGATCGCCGGCCGCAGCGAATGGACCGCGTTCACGTATTCGGGATCGTGAAGGAGGAAAAGGGACTCCGAATGATCCTCCGAGACGACGAGATCGACCCGCTGGCCGAGCCGCCGGGAGACGTTGCGGATCATCGGCCCCACATGCAGCATGTTTCCGATGCCCGATCCGATCCCGATCAGGATGGGCGACCGGGTGAACGTCACCAGCCGGTCGAAATCGCTTTGCTGGGCGGCCTGGGAATAGCGCTTCGAGTTTTCCAGGGCCCGTTCGGAGCGGGCGGCGAAATAGGCCTCGTCGGCATAGAGACGGCCGATCTCCTGGGCCCACAGGTCGGGGTCGTTGGGCAGGACGAGGCCGGACGTCTCGAGCAGGAAGGGAACGTTGCCCGTGTCGCATCCGATGACCGGCAGGCCGTACCGCTGCGTCTCGATGCAGACGCGGCTGAACGTCTCGTAGAACCGATAGCTCGGAACCAGGACCACGCGCGCCTTGCGGTAAAGGGTGTCGGTATCGTCCGTCCGCTCGATGATCGTGACGTTCCGAAGCCCCGCGGCGGCCACGGAGGCGAGCGCGTCTTCCCCGTTCGACTGGCTGGCGACAGCGACGAAGGGGATGTGAGGCAGGCGCTCGGCCGCGGCGAGCAGGATGTCGAAGCCTTTCTGGACCCGGGCGTTCATCAGGAGGACGTAGCCCGGAGACAGGTCGTTCACGGTCTTCAGCATCATGAGGTCAGCTCGCCGGGAACGGAATAGATGAGCGGGCAGCGGATGCCGTGGGCCGCCTCGACGATCATCTGGGTATATTTCGAGTTCGCGTACACGGATGTCGCCTGAGAGAGAATGAAGCTGAACTCCCGGCGCGGAATCGGCTCGCCCTCCGGCGTGAAGTAGGTTTCTCCCGAGGAATGACCGAGCACGTCGCGCCAGTAGTGCATCCCGTAGATGAAGGCGATGTTGGTGTAGCTGAGCGCCTCGGCGTACTCGTAGCCGAGACCGGAGATCGCGTGGACAATCTCGGCGTCGTGCATCAGGCAGTTGCGAAGCAGGGCATCCCATCTGTGGGGCACGAAGGTGTAGGAGTTCCCGTGAAGCTCCCCCTCCTGCCCGAGATGTTTTGGATTGGTTCCCACGAGGAGGGGCGAGTGGCCCCGGGCGGCATAGTAATCGGCCATCATGGCAAGGAACTGTTCGCCCCCGCCGAAGCGGATGGCACCATAGCGCGAGGAGAGGAGCGCCCTTCCTCGCGGCGCATCGGCCGGCCGCTTGCGGACGAAGAAGCGCTCATAGCGATCCAGGCCCGTGAACAGGTCCTCCCCCTCCTGCATGAGCAGATGAGTGGCGGCGAGGTTGCGGACCGCCTCGCGTCGCCAGATCGCGCAATCGGCAGAAAGGCGGATGCAGCCGATCTTCTCCGAGGCGCGGGCGAGGCGGTCGAGGGCCTCGAAGCTTTGTCCCGCGGGAAGGGTTCCCAGGATCAGCCAATCCGCGGCATGATCGGCGAGCGTGTCCAGGTCGCGCTCCGCAAGGATTTCCACCGGCGCGCCATCGGTGCTCAGGGGCTCGACCAATGCGCCGCCCGTGCTGGGAGCGAGGCGGGCAAAGACGATCGGATAGTCGAGCGGCCGCGCCCCGCGCAGCTTGCCGAAGACCCGCAGATCGAAGGCGGCGGATTGACTGTCGGGCCAGCGCTTCAGGATTTCGGTCGAGAGTTCGAGCGCCTCTTCCACACGGGACTGTTCGAACAGGTAGCGGGACTTGGCGACGTAGCCGTTGACCTTGTCCGGCGCGCGCGAGATATAATTCTCGATGATCCTGAGCCCCAGGTCGCGGTAGCCTGCATGGCTCAGGGCATTCCCGACCCTCGGTGACATGGTCGCGTTGGATGCCCCGGCTTCCAGATAGAGGCGGGCCATTTCGGCCAGTTCGGCTTGAAGCGCGGGATCCTTGTCGTGACCGCTGCGATCCAGCCTGCGCACGATATTGTCGGCGATCTGGCAGGCGGCGCGCGGGCCCAGCGCCTTGTCGGCCAGAGTTCGCGCGAAGCGCTTCGTTGGCGCCGACGAAGTCGTCCGATTTCGAAAGTGCCACGCCAAGGTGAAAAAGCGTGCCGGCATCATTTGGAAAAAGCGCATCGGCTGCTCGAAGGAGTTTGACCGCACTTGCATGATTGGAGGCCCGAAGTGCCGCGCGACCGGCTTCTCGCAGAAGTCTTCGGAGGCTATGGGAGCTGAGGATCTCCTTGCCCAGAGCCTCATAGCGAAGCCATTTCTTGTCGCTGTGGTACTCGCCAAACTTGTCAGCGGGCGATATAGATTTCTGGAAACTCCACTCGGATTCCTTGAAGCTCCTCTGAGGTGTGGTCATACGCTTCTTCTGAGCGGCCTTTCTGTAGCCCTTCGGGTAAGCCAGTATATCCGTCTCGCCATTGAATGGGATGTCGGGAGGAAGCTCCGACTTGAAGCCGTAGCACGCATCGCCGATACCGTGCCTCTTCAGGTCAGAACGAAACCTGTTCGCTCTCAACGGACCGATCAGATGGTCGTTGATCTCGATGAGGACGTCGAGACGATGGTCGAGGTGATTAAGATCGGCCAGCCACCCGTAAACCTCCCCTTGGTCATTCAGGCGCACTTTGCCACTGAACAATGGCTTTGTCCTACCCGCCCGCAATCCAGCCAATCCGAAGCGCTTTAAAGCCAATCTCCATTTCAGCATACTGCTACCCCGGGGTGTAGGCGGACGGATCAACTGCAGCGACAGCGGCACCAAGCGCTTCAGCCTCCCCATAGGTGAAGAACAGTAGAGTCGCCACCCCCGAATTATCGATGACCCGGTCATAGGGCCACGCGCTCCTGATCCTGCTTTGACCGCCGTGACAAGCGGTCAGACGCGATTGCGACGCCGACGCGCCGGACGTTCACCGTCACGAACCGGGCGTGAATGCGCCCACGCCAATAATGATGCCTTGCCCAGAGTATGCCGGACTGCGTGCGGTCGGCGGCGCTGGGGTCCACCCAGATCGTGGGCAAGATCGGACTGTCCTCTCTCGACGTCAGTCTGAAGATCGGTCGGAAGCCGGCGCGTGCCGGCTCCCTTCCTGTCGCCGCGCGGGCCTGCCGCCGCCCCGGCGTTCCGCCGGAGCTCAGGTCATGCCGGCTCCTCCACGAGGGCCAGAAGACCCTGGAGCGGAATGTCGATCCAGTCCGGGCGCATGGTCATCTCGTATTCCACCTCGTAGCTGGCCTTCTGGATCAGATGGAGATCCAGCAGCGCACGCTCGAAATCCGGGTCGGCGGGATGAACCGGCGCGCCGTCCATTGTTTCGCGGTAGGCGTCGAGAAACGCCACCTGCGTCATGGACCGCCAGCTTTCGATGCCGGTTCTCGTGCGGGCCGGATCGGCGCCCAGCTCGATCCGCCGCTTGACCGTGGACCAGAGTGCGTAGTCGAAGCTGCGCAGCATGCCCGCCACGTCCCGCAGGGGCGGCGATTTCTGCCGTCGCTCGGCCGGCGTCCGCCTCGGCTCGCCCTCGAAGTCGATGATCACCACGTCGTTGACCGCGACAAGCACCTGTCCGAGATGGTAATCGCCATGGATGCGGCAGCGTCCGCCCGAGAGCGTCATGCCGCGCATCCCCTCGATCCGGTCGAGAAGCACTTCCCGCTGCGCGAGCAGCCTTTCCGCCAGAGCGCGGTTCGTCTCAGACAGGCGATCGAGGCTGTCTGACAGGGCCGACAGCATGTGCGTGGTCTCCGACGAGACCTCGTCCAGAAGCGCCGCGAAGTCTTCCGGCGTCAGATCCTCGGAGGCGAAGGCGGTTCCGGGTTTGCCGCTGGCCAGCGCCAGGTGCAACTCGGCGGTCCGCCGTCCCAGCACACGACCGAGATCCAAGGGCCCCCCCATCACCGGCTCATGCTCGGGGGCCTCGCCGGCGGCGGCCAGGTCCCGCCGCTCCAGATCGCGATCAAGGGCCTCGGTGACATAGGTCCAGGCATCGCCTTGGTTGCGGACGAATTCCGACGCGGCGGCGAGCGTCGTGACCGACCCGTCCTCGGCGACCCAGTCGATGGTGCCCAGAAGGGCCGGGCTGGCCTCGAAATCGGTCTCCTCGGTCAGGAAGCGCCCGACCTCGATGTCGGGCTGCACCCCGGCCTGCAGCCGCCGGTAGAGCTTGATCAGCAGCGTGTCGCCGAAGGCGATCGAGGCGTTGGATTGCTCGACCGACAAGAGCCGCGACTCGCCCGGTTGCTCGATCGCGCGCAGCGCATCGGTGCCGCGGAACACGACCGCTCCGTTGCGGCCTTCCTCCATCCGGCTTTCCTTCATGAGGTCCAGCAGCATCTCGGCCATCGCTTCGTGGCTGGCGCCATCGAGTATCGCGCCCACCCGATTGGTCCTGCGCAACTTGGCCAGAGTTGTCGGAAGCCGCGGGCCCAGGGCCAGCGCCTCGTCGCTCCAATCAGCCGAGAGCGGCAGGAAATAGCGTTGCGTCTCGCCGTCGCGCAGGGTGACTTCCGCGACCGACAGCATGTGCTGCCCCTCTGCATCCTCGAAAAGCTGGTGCAACGCGACGCCCTGGACCGGCCGCCCCTTGGCGGCGAACCATCTCTGGAGCGGCAGGTATTCGGACAGGGTCTGGTTCCTGAACCTCTGCGCCTGCGTGTCGTTGAGCGCGGTCGAGATGCGCCCGTCCCGTGTCGTGAGGGTCAGGAAGTCCGGCAGCATCTGGGCGGCGGGTCCTTGCGCGGCCGAGGCATCTTCGTCGCCCGAGATCAGGAACCAGTAGAATCCGTAGGCAGGTAGGGTGAAGAGGTAGGGCTGTTCGCCGATCGCGGGGAAGGCTGACCGGCCCGTCAGCTCGATCAACACCCGGCCCTTGTAGTCGGAGAGGTCCACCTCGACCGCCTGCGCCTGACGCGACAGGTTGGCGACGCACAGCACTACCTCTCTGTCGTCGCGCCTGAGATAGGCGAAGACCTTGCGGTTCTTCGGATACAGAAGCTCGATGGCGCCGCGGCCGAAGACGCCGTGGCGCTGGCGCACCGCCATCATCCGCTTCATCCAGTTGAACAGCGACGAGCGCAGAAGCTGCTGCGCCTCGACATTGACCGCCTCGTAGCCGAGCACGGGGTCCTGGATCGTCGGCAGATAGAGCTGCTGGGGATTGGCGCGGCTGAAGCCCGCATTGCGATCCGCGCTCCACTGCATCGGGGTCCGCACGCCGTCGCGGTCACCGAGGTAGTAGTTGTCGCCCATGCCGATCTCGTCACCGTAATAGACGATCGGCGTGCCCGGCAGCGAGAAGAGCAGGCAATTCAGCAATTCGATCTTGCGCCGGTCGTTCCTGAGAAGCGGCGCAAGTCGCCTGCGGATCCCCATGTTGACGCGGGCGCGCTTGTCGCTCGCGTAGAATTCCCACAGGTAGTCGCGCTCGCGATCCGTCACCATCTCGAGGGTCAGCTCGTCGTGGTTGCGCAGGAAGATCGCCCACTGGCAATCCTCGGGGATCGACGGCGTCTGGCGGATGATGTCGGTGATCGGGTAGCGGTCCTCCTGCGCCACGGCCATGTACATCCGGGGCATCAGCGGGAAGTGGAAGCCCATGTGACATTCGTCGCCCTCGCCGAAATAGGGGCGGGTATCCTCGGGCCACTGGTTCGCCTCGGCCAGAAGCATCCGGTTCTCGTAATGCCGGTCGAGATCGGCGCGAATGGTCTTCAGGACCTGGTGCGTCTCGGGCAGGTTCTCGTTGTTGGTGCCGTCGCGCTCGACGAGGTACGGGATCGCGTCGAGGCGCAGCCCGTCAACGCCCTTGTCGAGCCAGAAATGCATGACGTCGAGAACGGCTTCCATGACCTTCGGATTGTCGAAGTTGAGGTCGGGCTGATGATGGAAGAACCGGTGCCAGTAAAACTGCTCCGCGACCGGATCCCAGGTCCAGTTGCTGTCGTGGGTGTCGTTGAAGATGACCCGCGTCTTGTCCATCCACTTGCTGCTGTCGTCGGACCAGACATAGAAGTCGCGCTCGGGGCTGCCCTTCGGGGCGTGCCGGGCGCGCTGGAACCATTCGTGCTGGTCGCTGGTGTGGTTGATGACAAGCTCGGTGATGACCTTCAGGCCGCGCCGGTGCGCCTCGGCGACGAAATTCTCGAAGTCCTCCATGGTCCCATAGGCGGCGTTGATCGCCTTGAACTCGGCGATGTCGTAGCCGTCGTCGCGCAGCGGAGAGGGATAGAACGGCAACAGCCAGACCGCCGTCGCGCCCAGCTCCTGCACGTGGTCGAGCCGCCGCATCAGCCCCGCGAAATCGCCGATCCCGTCGTTGTTCGAATCCTGGAACGCCTTGACGTGCAGCTGATAGATCAGCGCGTCCTTGTACCAGTCGGGGCGGGCGGCGGCCGGATCCGGCGCCAGAAGGTCTTTGTTCAAGATGGCCGTCATTGCGCGCCTCCCTCCGGGAACAGTTTCCAGATCGCATAGGGGCGGTTCTGCGGATCCAGGGAAAGCGTGTGGGCCTTGCCGCGCCAGGTGAAGCGGTTGCCGTGGATGGCGTCCTCGGCCTCGATCGAGGCGTGGTCTGGCAGGCCGAACTCCCACAGCGGCAGCTCGAAGGCGAAATCGGCTCCCGCATGCGGATCGATCAGCACGTGGAAGAGCAGAAAATTGCCCGCCCGCGCATCGAAGCGCCCGTAATAGAGAACGCGGTCGTCATCGGCGTTGAAGAACTTCAGGTTGGTGAAGTCGCGCATCGCCGCATTCGTCGCCCGCAGGCGGTTGATGAGGCGGATATCGTCCTTGATATGGCCCTCGGCGTCGAAGTCGCGGTGCTTCAGCTCGTATTTCTCGCTGTAGAGGTATTCGTCCTTCGGCGGCAGCCAGTCGGCCTCGCAGAATTCGAATCCCGAGTAGAGACCCCAGTTGCCCGAGAGCGACGCCGCTAGGATCGAGCGGGTGCGAAAACCCGGGCGCCCCGACGTGTGGTTGAAGTACGGATTGATGTCGGGGGTGTTGGTGAAGAAGTTCGGTCGCATGTAGTGTCGGCAATCCTCGGTGGTCAGCTCGGTCAGGTATTCGGTCAGTTCAGCCTTCGTGTTGCGCCAAGTATAGTACGTATAGCTCTGGTTGAATCCCACCTTGGCCAGCCGCTTCATCACCTTGGGCCTGGTGAAGGCTTCCGACAGGAAGATCGCTTCGGGGCAGGAGGCGCGGACTTCGGAGATGATCCATTCCCAGAAGGGGAACGGCTTCGTGTGCGGATTGTCCACCCGGAAGATCATCACGCCATGGTCGATCCAGAACAGAAAGAGGTCGCGGATCGCCTTCCAGAACGGCGCGTTCGGGCCATCCTCAAGGTAATAGCGGAAGTTGACGATGTCCTCGTATTTCTTGGGCGGGTTCTCGGCGTACTTGATCGACCCGTCCGGTCGGCGCTCGAACCAGTCGGGGTGTTCGTCGAGCCAGGGGTGATCGGGCGACGCGTTCAGCGCGATGTCGATCGCCAGCTCCAGCCCCTTCTCGGACGCGGCCGCGACCAGATCGTCGAAATCCTGCAGGGAGCCGAGCTCCGGGTGCACCGCATCCATGCCGCCTTCGGGTGAACCGATGGCATAGGGCGAGCCCACATCGCCCGATTCGGTGCGCAGCGCGTTGTTGCGGCCCTTCCGGTTCGTCGTGCCGATGGGGTGGATCGGCGGAAAGTACAGCACGTCGAAGCCGAGATCCCGCACATAGTCGAGATGCCCGATCACGTCCCGGAACGTTCCGTGCCGGCCGGGCTCACCCAGAGAGCGGGGAAAGAGCTCGTACCAGGCCGAGAAGGCAGCACGCGGACGGTCGACCCAGACCGGCAGGGTGGCACTGGCGGTCTCGTGGCCCCGCGGCCCGATCCGGGCCATGAAATCGGCGGTCTCGGCCGACAGGAGCACGTCGGTCTCTCCCGCCTTGGCCGCTCGCCGAAGCTCCTTCAGCCGGCTCGCCTCGCCGCGCGGCGCCTTCATTCCGTCGAGAAGAAGGCGCGCTTCCTCGATCTCGACCGACACATCCTGACCGGCTTCGAGCTTGCGGGTCGTATCGCGCGCCCAGGTACCCCACAGATCCCGCCACGCCACGATGCGGAACTGCGCCGGGCCGATCTTGTCGAACTGGAGTTCGGCCCGCCAGCGGTCGTTGGGCAGCTTCTCCATGCGCACGCGCTGTCCCGATCCCGCGACGACCTCGGCCGCCAGAACCTCGTGCCCGTCGCCGAAGATGTCGGCCTCGACCTCGAATGGCGCCCCCTCGGCGGCCTTGGCGGCAAATCGTCCGGCCTCGACGACGGGGTCTATGCCTTCGATGACCAGACGCTCCTTCGCGAGAGCCTTGAGGTTCTTCTTGTCGTCGCTCGGCTTCGTTGCCTTCTGCATGTCGCCTGTTCCTTTCCGTCCTGTCCCGGCCACGAGCTTGTTACCGCGAAAACGACCGGCAGGAACGAAAGTTTCGGCGCGGCTTGGCGGAAGGACCCGCGGGGCGCCACGCTCGACCGCCAGCTTGTTGCGCAGATGTCTGGCGGTGTACCGCCGCGGGCTATAAAGCCAAGGTTCCCGACCCGCTCGAGAGGGGATGCGCGGGGCCTGTCAATCCCGACGCGTCGCGGGGGCGGCTCAGTCCGCCCCTAGGCGCACCCGGCGACAAGATCGAGGCGGGCTGCGGATCATCATGCCGATTCCCATCGACGATGCAGAGGCGGGCCTGGCCATCCCTGCCCGGAGTGGTGCCGCGCCGGAGGACCGGCCAAGTCGAATGCCGCCCCAGGCGCCTGATCGGCCGGGGCGGCAGCTTCAAAAGACGTAGCCTCAGAAGACGTAGTCGTCGACGAAGTTGTGCTCGGGGAAGTCGGGGCGATCGGGCGTCGGGGGGTCCACCCAACCCGGCGGTCCCTCGTGACGGGAACTCGCCACCAAGACGTTGATGTCTTGCAGGAACACGTCACCTTTTCCATCCACCGCGCGGACCCGGACGTTGTAGAGATCCTCCGGCAGCACCTCGCTGGGGCGACCCTTGCCCGGAAACTCCCTGAAGGTCAGCTCCCCCGTATGAGGATCGATCTTGAAACTGGCCCTGTCCGGTCCCGGCGCGATGACGTAGCGCAGGGCGTCTCCTTCGGGATCGACGGCGGTCACGCGGCCGACATCCTTCTGATCCGGCGCCACGTAGAACTGGCTCGATGAGGTGAATCCCCCGGCCGCCGTCGCGACGCCGTCGGGAATGGGCTCGCCCGGTTCGAACGAGACATCCGTCCAGTAATTCTCGGCGTTGTAGCTCTGGGTGGGAAAGACCGTGCTGCTTCCTGGCGCATAGACAGATCCGAGCCCCGTGAGCATGCCAAACGGATCGGTGAACGGCTCGTCGAAGAAGAGCGGGGCGGACTGATAATTGTCGTCCGTGTGATAGGACACGACATATTCGGTATTGGCGAAGATCGAGACCGGCGTGTCGAGTGTGACCACCTGCCAGCCGCTCTGACCCGGGGTCGAGGTGAATGTCACGCTCGCCAGAAGAACGCCGTTCTCGCTCCAGAGGCTCCCTTCCCGGACATCCGTGTCTCCGGCGTCGCCCGGCGCTCGCCAGTATTTCAGTTCGGTGACGAAGCCGTCCTCGGCGGCGCTGAAGCGGAGACCCGTCTCCCAGGGCCCATCGGTCAGCAGGCGGCCTGTCACGGGCTCTAAGGGGTCGAAAAGGCTGAAGATGTCGGGCGGTGGCGGCGCAGTGACCTCGACGATCTCTTTCGGAAGGGAGGAGAGCGCCGGCAGGTTCAGGCTGTCGTCGATCGCCCGTGCCACGATCTCGTAGGTCCCCGGATCGGTGGGACGCCACGAATAGCTCCAGTCCCCCTTTCCGGTGGCCACCTTCCACGTGGTGCCCCCATCCACCGACACTTCCACGACACCGACCGATCCGCCGATATCGGAGGCCGTGCCGGTGATGGTGATGGGAGCGAGGGATTCGATGGTGTCGGGCAGGTCGATCAGCGTCGTCTCTGCGGCGACGGCGTCGGTCGAGGCGCTGGCGCGAACTAGCCCGCCCGACGCGAGGATCGCGTCCGTCACCGCCGGCTGGATCCCCATATCGGCGAACATGTTGACGGTGAATTGCTGCAGCGCCGTGTTCTCGATATTGGCGCCATAGGGCGAGCTGTCGTGCCGGTCGCTCAAGGCCCAGGTCCAGAACGTCGTGCCCGCGCCGAAGACCAGCGCCCCGCTCGGATCGCGGTAGAGCGTCAGGTTATGGGTGGCGGTGCCCGGGGCCGTCCGGTTGCCTTCGTCGACGAGGATGCCCGACCAGTCGAGGGTGGTCTCCGACAGCTTGATCAAGCTCGCAGGCCGGTACTCGTCTTCGGGGGAGGTGTTCCATTCGTAGCCCAGGATTCCGGGTGCGATGTTGGTGCCGCCGACACCGGCCAGCGACGTGTCGCGCCAGACGCGCAGCCCCGAAAAGGCCTGAGGCACGTCGAGGTTGCCACCGAACTCGCCGGTCCCGTCCGGACCGAAAAGCTGGCCCGTCAGCGAATTCTCGGGCCGCGCGCCGACCGCGTTCGGGACGCCCGCGGCGTCAACGGAGTCGACGAAGCGCAAGTCGCGCCACGTGCCGGTCCAGTCGTTCGAGGGATCGACGTCGGCATAATCTTCCGGCCCCGCATCGAGCGAATAGTTGTTCCACGTCTCCTTGTAGCTGACCAGCGTCCGGTAATCGGTGTTCGACCCGTCGATGCTCGTCTCGTAGCGGGTCTTCCAGTAGACCTCGTTTCCCGACCAGAACAACAGGTTCACGCCCGCGTCGCGCGCTGCCTCGACGTTGGCGCGCTGATCGCCCGACCAGTACTCGTCATGGCCGACGGAGAGATAGGCCTTGTGACCCAGCAATGCCTCCGGGCCGAGCCGGTCGGTGTCGACGCCCGAGATGTAGGAGATATCGTAGCCGTTCTGCTCGAGCCAGTAGATCGCCGCATATTCCGCGCCAAAGAGATAATCCTGCGCTCCCGCCGCCGGTCCGCCTCCATCGCGGGTAAGGAACGGCCGGTTGTAGGAGACGGCAAAGGCGCGGTCCGGGTTGAGGCCCGGATCGTCGGTATAGCCGTCTGGCTGATTGAAGCCGCCATAGAAGTTGCCGCCGACCACGCCGTTATTGCCTGCCCAGCCGTTATAGGCCTGCCAGGTGGTATCGGCCGTCTGGAAGACGATGTCGCTCTTCGTGCCATCGGCGCGCGCATCGTCCTCCCGCAGGATGAACGGGATCTGGTTTTCGCCACCATTGTCCTCGCGCACCAGCCTCGCGAGATATATGCCGGAAACGGCATCCTCCGGACTTTGCCATGTGGCTGAAACGCTCCAGTTGCCAGCGTCGACGAGGCCGCGCGCGTCGGTGATGGGATCCGGCTGTGCAAAACCCGTCAGATCTTCGAGCGTCGTGACCAGCGTGGCGCCATCTCCGTCGTAATAGCCGAGCCGATAGATCTCGACCCGGTAGGGCGCGGACTGATTGGTGTTGAGGTTGATCTTGAAGGAGACGAGATCGCCCGTGTCATAGCTGAAATCAGTCGCGAAGCCTTCGATCTGGTTGCTGATCGGCGCGTCCCAGACATTCTGGGGCACCCCCGCCTTCTGGTTCTCCTCAAGGATGGACAGGCTGAGGGGCGGTGCACCGATCGTCACGCTGACTGGTGCGGGGGCGGAGCGCAGGCCGGCGCTGTCGGCGATGGTGTAGGCGATGGGCGTCACCGGCCCGGCATAATCGGGCTCGGGCGTGAAGGTGATGGCGCCGCTCGCCGGATCGACGCTCCAGACGCCTTCGCCCGCCACGGTCTTGACTTGGCCGGCGGTGGTGTCGGCGGCCTCGATGCGCACGGTGGCCGGGTCCGGCACCCCGTCCTCGATGTCGCTGTCGCCGGCGACCACGTCGATCACCACCGCGCCGTTCGTCGTCACTGTCGCGCTGTCGGCGTCCGCCACCGGCGCGTCGTTCACCGGCGTGATCGTCACGCTGACCGCTGCGGGGGCGGAGCGCAGGCCGGCGCTGTCGGCGATCGTGTAGGCGATGGGCGTCACCGGCCCGGCATAATCGGGCTCCGGCGTGAAGGTGATGGCGCCGGTCGCCGGATCGACGCTCCAGACGCCTTCGCCCGCCACGGTCTTCAGCCGGCCGGCGGTGGTGTCGGCGGCCTCGATGCGCACGGTGGCCGGGTCCGGCACCCCGTCCTCGGCATCGGTGTCGCCGGCGACCACGTCGATCACCACCGCGCTGTCCTCGAGGACCGTCGCGGTCTCCGGGTCGGCAACCGGCGGGCTTCCGGCCAGGATCGTCACGCTGACCGTGGCGGGGGCGGAGCGCAGCCCGGCGCTGTCGGCGATGGTGTAGGCGATGGGCGTCACCGGCCCGGCATAATCGGGCTCGGGGGTGAAGGTGATGGCGCCGCTCGTCGCATCGACGCTCCAGACGCCTTCGCCCGCCACGGTCTTCAGCCGGCCGGCGGTGGTGTCGGCGGCCTCGATGCGCACGGTGGCCGGATCCGGCACCCCGTCCTCGGCATCGGTGTCGCCGGCGACCACGTCGATCACCACCGCGCCGTTCACCGCCACCGTGGCGCTGTCCTCGTCGGCCACGGGCGCCAGATTGTCCTGCGGCGGCGCAGTGTCCGCGACGAAGGACACGTCGACCCAGTAGTTCGACTGCCGGTAGCTCTGGGTCGGCAAGGCGACGCCCGAGCCGTAGAGATAGACGCCGTTCTGTCCGCCGGGGGCGGCGAGCTGGCCCGTCGCATCGGTGTAATCGGCGACAAAGAAGCTGTCTGCGGCGAAATAATTGTCGTTGGTCCGGTAGGACACCGTGTATTCGGCCCCGGCCGCGAGCTCTACCGGATTGTCCAGCGCCGAGATCTGCCAGCCGCTTTCCCCCGGCGCCGAGGTGAAGCTCACCGTCGCGAGCAGATTGCCACTCTCGTCCCAGATCCGGCCGGCGCGCACGTCGGTGTCGTCCGCGTCCCCCGCCGCCCGCCAGTATCGCAGCTCCGTGGCCGTGCCGTCCGTCGCCGCCACGAACCGCATGCCAAGCTCGACCGCCGTGCCGTCATTGTAGAGCGTCCCCGTGACAGGCGCCGCAGGATCGAAAAGATTGACGGCTGCTCCCGTTCCGGCACCGATCGTCACGCTGACTGGTGCGGGGGCGGAGCGCAGGCCGGCGCTGTCGGCGATGGTGTAGGCGATGGGCGTCACCGGCCCGGCATAATCGGGCTCGGGCGTGAAGGTGATGGCGCCGCTCGCCGGATCGACGCTCCAGACGCCTTCGCCCGCCACGGTCTTGACTTGGCCGGCGGTGGTGTCGGCGGCCCCGATCCGCACGGTGGCCGGGTCCGGCACCCCGTCCTCGATGTCGCTGTCCCCGGCGACCACGTCGATCACCACCGCGCCGTTCGTCGTCACTGTCGCGCTGTCGGCATCCGCCACCGGCGCGTCGTTCACCGGCGTGATCGTCACGCTGACCGCTGCGGGGGCGGAGCGCAGGCCGGCGCTGTCGGCGATCGTGTAGGCGATGGGCGTCACCGGCCCGGCATAATCGGGCTCCGGCGTGAAGGTGATGGCGCCGGTCGCCGGATCGACGCTCCAGACGCCTTCGCCCGCCACGGTCTTCAGCCGGCCGGCGGTGGTGTCGGCGGCCTCGATGCGCACGGTGGCCGGGTCCGGCACCCCGTCCTCGGCATCGGTGTCGCCGGCGACCACGTCGATCACCACCGCGCTGTCCTCGAGGACCGTCGCGGTCTCCGGGTCGGCAACCGGCGGGCTTCCGGCCAGGATCGTCACGCTGACCGTGGCGGGGGCGGAGCGCAGCCCGGCGCTGTCGGCGATGGTGTAGGCGATGGGCGTCACCGGCCCGGCATAATCGGGCTCGGGGGTGAAGGTGATGGCGCCGCTCGTCGCATCGACGCTCCAGACGCCTTCGCCCGCCACGGTCTTCAGCCGGCCGGCGGTGGTGTCGGCGGCCTCGATGCGCACGGTGGCCGGATCCGGCACCCCGTCCTCGGCATCGGTGTCGCCGGCGACCACGTCGATCACCACCGCGCCGTTCACCGCCACCGTGGCGCTGTCCTCGTCGGCCACGGGCGCCAGATTGTCCTGCGGCGGCGCAGTGTCCGCGACGAAGGACACGTCGACCCAGTAGTTCGACTGCCGGTAGCTCTGGGTCGGCAAGGCGACGCCCGAGCCGTAGAGATAGACGCCGTTCTGTCCGCCGGGGGCGGCGAGCTGGCCCGTCGCATCGGTGTAATCGGCGACAAAGAAGCTGTCTGCGGCGAAATAATTGTCGTTGGTCCGGTAGGACACCGTGTATTCGGCCCCGGCCGCGAGCTCTACCGGATTGTCCAGCGCCGAGATCTGCCAGCCGCTTTCCCCCGGCGCCGAGGTGAAGCTCACCGTCGCGAGCAGATTGCCACTCTCGTCCCAGATCCGGCCGGCGCGCACGTCGGTGTCGTCCGCGTCCCCCGCCGCCCGCCAGTATCGCAGCTCCGTGGCCGTGCCGTCCGTCGCCGCCACGAACCGCATGCCAAGCTCGACCGCCGTGCCGTCATTGTAGAGCGTCCCCGTGACAGGCGCCGCAGGATCGAAAAGATTGGCCATCGCCATCTCCGAAAATACAAATATATACTACCAAAAGGCGCTTCCATGCGGCTGGCGCCGCCAAGACGGTCGATAACCCGGTCGTCGCCGCTCGGCAGAACTGGTCTGCCAAGAGCCATCGGATTTTCCCGCCTTCCTTTTGCTACACCTGCCCTTCCGGGTGGCCTAGGTATCTCTTTGGGGCATTCAGTACCCCAACAGGCCCTGGTCATTTGGCCGATGCTCCTCACTTGCCTGGACCGGCCTCTGGCCCCGCCGCGGATGTCATGAAGCGTCTCGATGACGAGCCGCGAGGGTCGCGTCCAGCCGCGACGGCCGACCGATCCGCCAGCGCAGAGCCAGGCGCAGCGGTCGACCATGGGCGAGACCCGCAGGCGGCGAAACCACAGCGCGGCCCGACGCCGCGCGTGGGCGTCACTGCGCGCAGGATGCGAGGTCGGCCGCGACGGAACGGATGAGGTCGGGATAGAAACCCGGTCCCGGGGCGATGTCTGTGCCCATCGGGTCGATGATCGCGATGCTGGCGGATGTGCCCTCCGTCACGGTCCGCACCAGGCCGAGGTTGAACTGGGGCTCCGCCAGGACGCACTCGACGTCCAGATCCTGCACCGCCTGCCGCACGTCGCGGATGCGGGCTGGCGAGGGATCCGACGCGTCGCCAAGCTCGATCGCGCCGAGCGAGGCGATCCCGAAGCGCGACTCGAAGTAGTGATAGGCGTCGTGGAACACGACGAAGCGCGGCGCCCCATGCTCTGCGAGTCGGTCTCTGGCCTGCGCGGCGGCGGCATCGATCTCGATCTTTCCGGCGCGCGCATTGGCGGCATAGAGATCCGCATGGGCGGGATCGTGCTGGCCGAGCGTGGTGGCGATCTCGTCAAGCCATGCCTTGCCGTTCTCCGGATCGAGCCAGGCATGCGGATCGACGGCCTCGGGCGCGTGGTCATGCGGGTGATCGCCCGCGCCGGCAACCGCTTCCTGCCCCCCGGCCTGGCCGCCGGGATCGGCGAAGACGGCGCCGCGCCGGAAGGAGAGCCGCCGCGTCCCGGGCGCGTCGAGCAGCGCCTGCGCCTCGCCGGTGGCCAAGGTGGCGATGGCGCCCTCGAGCCAGGGCTCGAGTTCCGGGCCCACCCAGAAGACCAGATCCGCGTCCTGCAGGGCGCGCGCCTCGGAGGGCCGCAGGGCATAGCCGTGCGGCGAGGGTCCGGGCCGGACGATCAGCGCGGGCTCGCCCACGCCCTCCATGACGCGCGCCACGAGGGAGTGGATGGGGGCGATATCGGCGGCGACGCGCGGCACCTCCGCGTGCGCCCCGCCCGCAGCAAGCCAGCCGGCAAGGCCGGTAAGGACGACGAGGCGGATGAACATGACGGCTCCGAGGATTGCATCCGGTTTGCCAATGCGTATAGGCTACCTTATAACATATCAATCACGATCAGTGTGCGTCATGTCCAACCCCGGTTTCGAGCCGCACGACCATCGATCCTGCGTTGCGGACGGCGTTGCCGCGGCGGAGCGGTATTGCGCGATCCACCGGCTGCATCTGACCCGGGTCCGCCGCCGCGTGCTGGAGATCCTGCTTGCGCAGCACAAGGCCATGGGCGCCTACGAGATCCTCGACCTCTTGCGCGCGGAAGGTCTGGGCTCGCAGCCTCCCGTTGCCTATCGCGCGCTCGGCTTTCTGGTGTCGCACGGGTTCGCGCACCGGATCGAGCGGCTGAACGCCTTCATCGCCTGCACCCATCTCGACAGCGGCCACGCGCCGGCCTTCCTGATCTGTCGCCGCTGCGACCGGGTGGTGGAGGCCGATGCGGATCCCGGTGCGGGCGAGCTCGGCCGCGCGGCGGCGGCGGCCGGCTTCGTCATCGAGCGCACGGTGCGCGAGGCCGAGGGTCTGTGCCCGGCCTGCACCGACCCGGTCTCGCGATGAGCCCGCTCCTGAAGGCTGTGGGGCTGACCGTGCGGCAGGGCGGCGGCAAGGTGCTCGACAGCGTCGATTTCGCCATCGACCGGGGAGAGATCGTCACCATCGTCGGTCCGAACGGCTCCGGCAAGTCGACCCTCCTGCGGGCGCTGCTGGGCGGCGTGCGGCCGGATGCGGGGCGCGTCGACCGCGCGCCTGGCCTGCGCCTCGGATACGTGCCGCAGCGGCTGGTGCTGGACCCGACCCTGCCGATGACGGTGGCGCGCTTTCTGGGCCTGCCGCGCCGCGTGTCGCGCGCCGATGCCCGCGCGGCGCTCTCGAGCGCCGGTGTTTGCGGCATCGAGACGCGGCAGATGGCGGCGCTGTCGGGCGGCGAGTTCCAGCGCGTGCTCCTCGCCCGCGCCATCCTGGAGAAGCCGGACCTGCTGATCCTCGACGAGGCCACGGCCGGCCTCGACCAGCCGGCCGCCGCGGCGTTCTATCGCCGGATCGAGCAGGTGCGGTCCGAGACGGGCTGCGCCGTCCTGATGGTCAGCCACGACTTGCACGTGGTGATGAGCGCGTCCGACCGCGTGATCTGCCTCAATCACCACGTCTGCTGCGAGGGCACCCCCGAAGTCGTGGCCGAGGCGCCGGTCTATCGGGCGCTCTTCGGCGAGGGAACGCAAGGCGCGCTGGCGCTCTATCGCCATCGTCACGATCACCGCCACGACCACGACCACGATGACGGCGCGCCAGCCGTCGATCGGGTGGAGGCGCAAGGCTGATGTTCGATGACTTCATCGTGCGGGCGGCGGTGGCGGGGACCGGCACGGCGCTTGCCGCGGGGCCGCTCGGCTGCTTCGTGGTATGGCGGCGCATGGCCTATTTCGGCGATGCCACGGCCCATGCCGCGATTCTGGGCGTGGCGCTGTCCCTCGCGCTGTCGCTGCCGGTCTTCGCCGGGGCGCTGGCCGTGGCGCTGGCGATGGCGGTCGGCGTGACGCTGCTTGTCGGACGGGGCCACGCGATGGACACGCTGCTCGGCGTGCTGGCGCATTCGGCCCTGGCGTTCGGCCTCGTCGCGGTGGCGGTCCTGACCGAGGTCAGGATCGACGTCATGGCTTATCTCTTCGGCGACATCCTGGCGGTCTCGCGCGCGGATCTGGCGGTGATCTGGGGCGGCGCCGGGCTGGTGCTCGCCCTCGTGGCGTGGCGCTGGTCGGCGCTCCTGACGGCGAGCGTCAACCCCGACCTTGCCCGGGCCGCCGGCATCGAGCCGCACCGCGAACAACTGGTGCTGACCCTCGCGCTCGCCGTCGTCGTCGCGGTGGCGATCAAGGTCGTCGGCGTGCTGCTCATCACCGCGATGCTGATCATCCCGGCGGCATCGGCGCGGCCGTGGGCGCGGACCCCCGAGAGCATGGCGATGCTGGCCGCGGCGGCGGGCGTCCTCGCGGCCGGAGGCGGCCTCTACGGCGCCTTTGCGGCCGATACACCGGCCGGACCGACCATCGTCTGCTTCCTGTCGGTGCTGTTCTGCCTGTCGGGCCTTGCTTCGGGCATGCGCCGCCGAGTGACCTCCGGACGATCGACCCTCTGAGCTGCAACGCTGCCTCGGGGGGCGAGCCGGACGAGGGGCGGCGGCTAGACCTCGGCCCAGCGCTCGATGCTGCGGATCACCCGGCTCGTGACGTCGAGACTGCGCGCCGTGGCGACGGCGAGAGACGGCAGGATCATCCACTCGAGCGCCCAAGAGATTCCGGACCGTTCCTGTTCGTGGATCAGGGCGTGATGCATCCCGGCGACCTGCGTGGCAGCATAGCGCGCCAGCGTGACGAGGAGTTCTGCCTCGACCGGGTTCTGCTTGTGCGGCATGGCCGATGACCGGCCGCCTCCCGCGAGGGAGACCTCCCCCATCTGCGCCATCAGGGCGACGTCCTGGCCGATCTTGCCGCAACTGCCGGCGATCATCGACAGGAGAGACGCGTATTCGGCCAGCCCGTCGCGGGAGGTGTGCCAGCACGGGGCGGGCGCCAGTCCCAAAGCCCCGGCAACCGCCGCGATGACCGCCTCGGGGATATCGCGCCGGTCGCCGACCGGGCCGCCGATCTGGACGATCTCCGTCCTCGGGCGGAGTGCTGACAATCGTGCGCGGTGACGGGGCAGGGGCGCGGCCCAGGCCCCGATCCGGGTGCCGGCGAGGATCGGCAGGGCGGCCTGCATGCGCGTCCGCCCCATGAAGTCGACCGTCCCGACCCGGCGGGCCAGATCGGCCAGCGCCTCCTCGAGCGTGCCGAGCCGGGCAGCGATGAGCGCCGAAGTCTCTTTCAGGGTCAGGCTCAGGGCGCTGTCCATCACGTCCTGCGAGGTCGTGGCGGCATGGACGGCCGCGGCCGCCTCGCCGGCGGCGGCCTTCAGGGCGCGCTTCAGGGCCGGCACCGGCAGACCGTCGGTCGCGGTGCCTTGCCGAAGCATCTCCATATCCGGTGACCAGCTCTCGATGGCGTGCGCCGCCTCCTCCGCCTGACCGGCATCGACCCTGCCGGCAGCGCCAAGGGCGCGGGACCATGCCGCCTCGAAGGCCAGCATGTGGGTGATCTGACGCTGCGGCGCCCAGATCGCCTGGGCCGCCGCATCGCCGAACAGGCCGCCGAGCCAGGGATGATCGAAGATGTCGGTCACGAGAGCCTGCGATAGAGGTCCAGCAGGTGGCCCGCCACGGCCTCGGGATCCTCGATCATCGGCAGGTGACCCACATCGGCGATCTCCGCATAATCCGCGCCGGGAATGGCATCGGCTAGCGCCCGGACCAGATCGGGCGGCGTCGCAAGATCGGCCGATCCCGCAAGACAGAGCGTCGGCGCCGAGATGGCACCCACGCGCTCGCGCAGATCCGCAGCCTTCAAGGCGCGGCTGGCGATGGCATAGCCCTCCGCCGGCGTCCGGGTCAGCATCGCCCGGTAGCCTTCCAGCTCGGCTACCCGGCCGGTCTGGAAGGACCGCGAGAACCACCGCTCCAGCACCGCTTCGGCCATCGCGCCGAGCCCGTGGGTTTCGAGCGCGTCGAGCCGTGCATCCCAGGTCTCGTCGTCGCCGATCTTGGCGCCGGTATTCGACAGCAGAAGACCCGCGACCAGATCGGGCCGGTCCAGCGCCAGATTCTGCGCGATCATGCCGCCGATGGAGACGCCCGCGACGAGGGCGGCGCCGTCGCCGTGGGCCTCGATCAGCGTGGCCACGTCCGCGGCATAGGTGGCCATGTCGGCCGCCGCGATCTGGCTCAGACCGTGGCCCCGCTTGTCGAGGCAGAGCACCGGGATCTCCGCGGGGAGCCGCGCCACGACGCCGTCCCAGATGCGCAAGTCGGTGCCGAGCGAATTGAGCAGGACCACGAGCCGCCCGGTCCCCTCCCGGTGGCGGTGATGGATGACGGCGCCGTTCACCTGGGAGAACGTCATGCCCGAAGCCCCAGGATCGCCCGTGCCTCGGCCGGTGTCGCGACCCTGCGGCCTGCCGCCTCGACGATCTGCGCGGCGCGCTCCACCAGCGCCGCATTGGACGGCGCCAGCGTGTCGCGGTCCATCCGGACATTGTCCTCGATCCCGGTCCGCAGATGCCCGCCGGCCTCCGCCGCCCATCGGTTCACCTCGACCTGATGGCGCCCGATTCCGGCCGCGCACCACGGCGCCGCCGCGCCGAAGAGGTCGTGCACCGTCTCTACGTAGAAGTCGAAGACGCGGCGCACCGCCGGCATCGCGTTCTGCACCCCCATGACGAATTGCACGTAGGGCGTCCCCTCGATCTCGCCCCGCTCGGCCATCGCTTTCGCCTGGTAGATATGGCTCAGATCGAATGCCTCGATCTCGGGCTTCACGCCGTGCTCGCGCATCTCGGCCGCCAGCCACGCCACCAGATCGGGGGGATTGTCGTAGACGCGGGTGGGAAAGTTGTTCGACCCCACCGACAGCGACGCCATATCCGGCCGCAGCGGCAGCATGCCGCCCCGGGCGGTGCCGGCCCCCGAGCGTCCGCCGGTCGAGAGTTGGACGATCATGCCGGGGCAGGCGGCTTCGATGCCCTCCTTGAGCGTCGCGAACCGGCTCGGATCGGAGCTGGGCCGCCCCTCGTCGTCGCGAACGTGACAATGGGCGATGGCGGCGCCGGCCTCGAAGGCCGCGCGCGTCGAGGCGATCTGCTCCTCGACGGTGATGGGCACGGCCGGATTGTCGGCCTTCGTCGGCACCGATCCGGTAATGGCGACGCAGATGATGGCGGGCTCAGACATCGAGCAAGACCCTCTCCTGTTGGTCTCCCGCCCGGATGCCGCACCGAAGAAGGGCGCCCCCTATAGGCGCGAACACGGCATCTCGGTGGAACGGCGGCGCGATCATCGACAGGAGCGGGTCATCGGCAGCGTCCTCGCCGGGAAGGGGAATGCAGGCATGAAGACCGATCTTGCCACCCTGCGCAACCAGCCACAGCGACAGACACAGGGGCCGTGATGAAGAGGCGGATCGGTCGCCCGAGGCTGAGGCTCCGGTTCAGGCGCATCAGTCGCGCAGGCAGAGCCAGCCTCAAATCAGCGGGTTCTGAGCCTCGTCGAAAACTGCGGCGGCCAAAAAGCGATCGAACACCTGCCTCCTGCCGGCCACGTCCCGCGCCCGGAGATGTTCCTCATGGAGACAAAGCCTCTCGTCGGCACGCAGTGCCTCACCCTCGAGCGTCGACTCTGGGCGGGGTGGCGGATGTTTCGCGCGCGTCGTGCCTTCATCCGCGCGCGGACGTGCTGCGTAAGCTCCGGGAGAGACGCCGGGCGAGGCTGCCCACCGTGAGTCCCTGCACGATGATCGAGAAGATCACCACCCCGTAGGTCGAGGCGAGGATCAGCGGCTTCCATTCGCTGTCGGGAAGGGCGAGCGCCAGGGCGATCGAGATGCCGCCCTTGATGCCGCCCCAGGTCATCATCGGGATCACGTCTCGCTCCTCCGAGCGGAACGGGCGCAGCAGGGCGATCGGGACCGCGACGGCAGCTAGACGGGCGACGAGGGCGAGGCCGAGGGACAGCGCGATTGTGGTCGCCATCGAGGCGTCGAAGGCGATCGCAAAGACCTCGAAGCCGATCATCAGGAACAGGAGCGCGTTCAGGATCTCGTCGATCAGGTTCCAGAACGCGTCGACATAGGTCCGCGTCACCTCCGACATCCCGCGCGCCATGCCGACATGGCCGATCAGCAGCCCGGCCACGACGGCCATGATGGGCGCCGAGACGTGCAGCTGCATCGCCAGGCTGTAGCCGCCGAAGGCGAGGGCGAGCGTGAGAAGGACCTCGAGCGGGTAGTCGTCGATCCGCTTCATCAGCTCGAAGACCGACCAGCCCAAGGCCGCGCCGAGAAGGGCTCCGCCTCCCGCCTCCTGTACGAAGAGCCACGTCGCGCCGAGCGCGCCGGCCTCGCCGCCATGCGCGGCCGGAAAGGCCAGGCCGACGAGGATCAGGTAGACGACGTAGCCGACGCCGTCGTTGAACAGGCTCTCCCCGGCAATCTGGGTCTGGAGCGACGTCCGGATGTCCGCGGTCCGCAACACCCCGAGCACCGCGACGGGGTCGGTCGGCGAGATGAGGGCGCCGAATACCAGAGCGACCAGGAGCGGCATCCCGGTGATCCAGCTCAGCCCGAGGCCCACGACGGCCGTCGAGATGGCGACACCGAAGGTGGCCATGAGCAAGACGACGAGGGCTTGCTGCCGCAGATCCGTCAGGGAGACATGCAGGGCGCCGGCGAACAGCAGAAGGCCGAGCATCCCTTCGAGGAGCGCGTCCGAGAACTCCAGCCGACCCACGACCTCGGCCGCCCTCGCCGCGATGCCGAGGGCGGGAAAGGCGGCGTCGAGAGCCAGAAGCACGAAGGAGGCCGCGAGGGCGATGACCAGGATGCCGATGGCCTGCGGCAGCCTGAGGAAGAAATAGTTCAGCGCACCGAAGAGGGCCGAGAGGACCAGCAGGAGGGAGATGAGCTCGAGTATGGTCATGCAGTAGCCTTCGTCGGAAGCGTCAAGAGATTGGAAGTTCTTCGAGCGACAACGCGCCAGGTCCCGGATCGGTATCCACACTCGCCGCTCATCCACACGAGCTCGGCGCCGCGCGCCAGTGAGGCGAGCGCTTTCCCGCGCGAGCAAAGCTTCCCGCGCGAGCAAAGCTTTCGCGGTGACTCTCCGCGAGCCGCCCCAACAGGGGCGGAGGGTGTCGCGACCGGTCGCGGGGTCACAGCTCGTTCGGCGCGGCGAAAAGAGCGCATTTTTGTGAGGAACGTTCATCAGCTATATTCACCTAGATGACCTCAGAATAGGTTCCGTTCATGAAGCCCTCCTCCACGCGCCCGACCGTCCGCGACGTTGCAAAGGCAGCCGGCGTGAGCCTTGCCACTGTCGACCGCGTCCTGAACGGCCGCGACGGCGTGCGCCTTGCCACCCAGTCCCGGGTTCTCGCCGCGATGGAAAAGCTGTCCTACGAACGCGACATCGCGGCTGCGAACCTCTCCAAGCGACGCGAATACCGGCTTGCCTTCGTCCTGCCCGAAGGCGGAAACACGTTCATGCGAAGCCTCGAGGCTGGCGTCGAGGCGTTTCGCAGGCCGTTCGCGCGAGAGCGGGTGCAGTTGCAGGTCATCATCATTCCGGCGTTCGATGGACCGGCCCTGGCCGAGACGCTTGCGAAACTCGACCCGGAGGATGTCGACGGCGTGGCCGTGGTCGCCACCGATGCACCCGTCGTTCGCTCGGCGGTCGCGACGCTGCGGGAGAAGGGCGTTCGCGTCGCGACACTCGTCAGCGACTTGCCGTATTCACCACGCGAGCACTTCGTCGGGATCGACAATGTGGTGGCGGGGCGCACCGCTGCAGGCCTCCTGGGGCGGTTCTGCTCTCACCGGAGGGGAGCAATCGCCGTCATCGCCGGATCCATGGTGCTGCGCGATCACGTCGAATGCCGGCTCGGCTTTGATCAGGTCATGCGGGCCGACTACCCGGATCTGGCCCTGCTGCCGACGGTCGAGGGGCTCGATGACGCGGATCGGGTGGAGGACCTGCTGTCCGCGCTTCTGCTCCGGCATCCGGACATCGTCGGCATCTACAGTCTCGGCGCCGGAAACAGGGGCGTCTCACGCGCTATCGGCCAGGCGCAGCTCGCGGTTCGACCCTCCATCGTCGTTCACGAACTGACGCAGTATGCCCGCGCAGAGCTGCAGTCCGGATTGTTCGACGCGGTGATCAATCAGGATGTTGGGCACGAGATCCGCAGCGCCGTCAGAGTGCTGATGGCGCTCATCGACGGGCAACCGGTCGTCGCGGAGCAAGAGCGGATCCGCGTCGAGATCTTCATGCGCGACAACCTCCCCTGACTCCGGCCCACTCGGCCTTTACACGGCAGACGCGAATGATGTACGTACCTCAAGAATTCCCTCAAGAATTCGATCGTGCGGCGATTCGCGGGCCGTCGAGGAACACCGGCTTGGGACCGGCGGGAGGGGGAAAGATGAAGCAGATCATTGGCGTCAGCGCCATGCTCATGGGCTCGGTCGCGGCCTACGCCGCCGCAGCGCAGACCGAAATCAAGGTCCTGCGCGTCCAACCGGGCGACCAGGAGCAGGCATTCTACCAGCGTGTCGAGGAACAGTACGAGGCGGACCACCCCGACGTGGACGTGGTTTTCAAGTTCATCGCGAACGAGGCCTACAAGTCCAAGCTTCCGACGCTGCTGCAGTCGGACGCCCGACCCGACATCCTCTACAGCTGGGGCGGGCAGACGCTGGTCGAGCAAGCAGAAGCCGGATTCCTGCAGCCGATCGGCGACATGGTCCCGCAGGAGACCCTCGAGACGTTTCCCGAGGCCGCGCTCAACGCCTACACCGTCGATGGCAAGCTCTACGGCCTGCCGCTCTACGCGACCGAGGTCATCTTCTGGGTCAACACCGACCTGACCGATCAGGCCGGAGTTCGATTACAGCCAGATCAAGACCTGGGAAGATTTCAAGGGTGCCGTGCAGCAGCTCAAGGAGGCCGGCGTCACTCCGATCATCGCCGGCGGGCAGGACAAGTGGCCGCTCCACTTCTACTGGAGCTATCTCGCGCTGCGTGAAGGGGGGCCTGACGTGGTCACCGCGGCCATGGCCGGCGAAGGCGCCGGGTTCGAGGAAGAGGCCTTCGTCGCAGCCGGCCGCGACTTTCAGGAGCTGGCCGAGATGGAGCCGTTCCAGCCGGGCTTCATGGGCACCACCTACGAGACCGCGAGCGGCATGTTCGCCGACCCCCGGCCTCGCGGCGAGCGAGGTCGCGGCCATCGTCCGTGCGGCCGTGAAGGCGGCTGAACGCTCCGACCGGCGCTACCACTATTCCGGCGCCCGGGTCGCGGAGCTTCTCGGCGTCGACGACGCCCTCGCGCGGCGGCTCGGTCTCCGACAGGTCCATTCCGAGGAGGAGAGGCTTCGCCGCCGCCGGGAGCGAGAGACCGCGCGGCGTCGCGAGGAGGGAACCGTGCCGAGAGCCAAGTATCTCGCGGCGAACAGGATCTCCTCGGGCAAGCCCTGGGAGGCGTTCGGGTGGTCGAGGGCGACATGGTATCGCCGGGGGCGGCCCCAGGCGGCAAATGGGGCAGAAGCCCGGACCGGAGATTGCCAGTCCATCCGATGTGCAGGCGACCGGGAGGAGCCGTGCGGCGACGATGAGACAGGTCCGCGTCCGCTACAGGGGGCTTGCCCCGCGGAACGCCCCGGGCCGGCGCCGCAGGCGCCGAAACCGCTTCCCCCACCCCCACCCGAACCCCCACCGAACCGCTGCGCGACCGCCCCGAAGTGCGATCGACACATCACCAGACCATGAAACCATCCCTCGGGAGCCCGAACCGGCCGAGCGGGAGGAGGACGATCGGAAAGAACGGCCCATACCCCTTGCCGCCGCACGCCGCGCGTGACGCGCAGCGGCAAGGGGCATTGGGCCTCCTGGAACTGCTGGGCGTCGACAGCAACCTCCATAGGAGACACCCATGTTCGACGAGACGCCACCACAAGACCGAATCGCACGAGACGACTGGCAGACCACCCTCGCGATCGGAGATGTGGTCCGATACCGGTTCCCGCTCGACGACGGGGATACCACCACCGAAGGCGCCAAGGCCCGACCCTGCCTCGTCCTCGAAACGCCGCGCATCGGGCAGCGGCGCTACGCGAAGCTCGCATACGGCACCGGGTCCACGACCCGCGCGAACCGCGGCTGCGAAGTCGCCGTCAACCGACCGGACTCCCTGAGTGCCGCCGGCCTGGATCGCCCCACCAGGTTCGTGGGCCGCCGGAGCATCATCGTTCAGCTCGACGATCCGCGGTTCGAGCCCGATCCGTCAGGGTCCCCGGTTGTCGGATCCCTCGACCCGGAGCTTCAGGCCCGCATGCACGAGGTCCGGGCACGCCTGCACGCCGAGGCGGATATGGCCGCCGAGGAGCGCCGCATCCGCCGGGCAGAGCGCCGGCGGTGGGAAAAGGAGGGGCGGAGGGACGCGGCGCGGAACCGGCGAATGACGGCCGGTCGGGAGGCGGGAGCCGCGTGATGAAGTCACTTCCCCCGCCGACCTACGACAACCTGGAGGAACTCGCGGGTCTCGCCTTCGGGCATTCCCGCGATGTCGTGACCGCGATCCGGGCCGGTCTCCTGCCGCATCTCCCGAGCGGCGACCGGTCGGGTCCCCTCCTGCTCCTCAAGCTGCTCGACGAGCGGCGCGTGTTCGAGCGGCGGGTCCTTGTCGAGATCGACAATCTCGAGCGCCTGCTCGCTGACATGATCTCCCAGGGCTCTACAGAGATCGACCACCTTATCGAGGACGAGGCCATGGTGGCCCCTGCAGTCTGGAGGGAGAAGATCCTGACCCCGGAGGCGGACGCGCTGAGCAACGTGCTCGTCGTCCTCGTCGAGCTGCAGACGCTGGTCCACGCGGTCCACGACATCCTCGACGCCGAGAGGGCGATCGAAGGTCTTCGCCGGCGCGGATCCGCGTAGGCACGATACGTGCGAGAGGGAGACCCGCACCAGGGCACGCTGGCGAATCCGCCTGCTGCACCCATGCTGGCGTGCCCGCTCATTCAGGAATCTCCCAGATGGGCGCTGGTATCCACGGACCGGAAGATGAAATCCGGTCTTTTCACTTCACTGGCGACCGCGTCGCGTGGAGCAGTTTGTGGGGCAGTTTCGGCGTAGAAATCGCCTGAAACCTACGAAACCCATCAATTTCTGGATTTTTGATCTTGACAATGGTGCCCAGGAGAGGACTCGAACCTCCACGTCCATACGGACACTAGCACCTGAAGCTAGCGCGTCTACCATTCCGCCACCTGGGCCGGTGTCGTGACGCCGCGAATTATCGGCGGTGCGACCGCGTGTCAACGGCCTTTCGGCGCGCGATCCGGCATCTCGCCTTGTCTCGCCAGAGGGCGCGTCCTACACCCGCGAGAACACCCGTTTGGACGGAGGGATACGATGAGCATCGTCACGATCTTCGGCGGCACCGGGTTCGTCGGTCGCTATGTCGCCAGGCGGATGGCCCAGCAGGGCTGGCGCGTGCGGTGTGCAGTGCGCCGGCCGAACGATTGCCCGTTCGTGCGCACCTATGGCGTGGTGGGGCAGGTCGAGCCGGTCTTCTGCAACATCCGCAACGACGACAGCGTGCGCGGCGTCACGCACGGTGCCGACGCGGTGGTCAACTGCGTGGGCATCCTCGAGGAGCGTGGCCGCCAGACCTTCGAGGCCGTGCAGCAGTCCGGTGCGGCCCGGATCGCCCGGATCGCCGCCGAGACAGGGACCGCGCGGCTGGTGCATGTCTCGGCGATCGGCGCGGACGAGAAGGCGCAGAGCGCCTATGCGCGGACCAAGGCGCTGGGCGAGAAGGCCGTCCTCGCGGCGTTCCCCTCGGCCATGATCGTCCGGCCCTCCATCATCTTCGGCCACGAGGACGAGTTCTTCAACCGCTTCGCCGGCATGGTCCGGATGTCGCCGATCCTGCCGCTCGTCGGGGGCGACACGAAGTTCCAGCCGGTCTATGTGGATGACGTGGCGGCGGCGATCGAGAAGGGCATCTTGGGCGAGGCGGAACCCGGCATCTACGAACTCGGCGGGCCCGACGTCTCGACCTTCCGCGAATGGATGCAGGAGATGCTGCAGATCGTGATGCGACGGGCGTGGATCGTCGACACGCCCATGCCGATCGCGAAGCTCATGGGCTGGGGATTCGACGCGATCCGGACGCTGACCTTCAACGGCGTTCGGGGGCCGCTGACGCTCGACCAGGTGCGCAATCTCTCCCAGGACAATGTCGTGGGCGAAGGGGTCAAGACCTTCGCCGATCTGGGCATCACGCCGATGGCGACGGAAGCGGTGCTGCCGGATTATCTCTGGCGCTTCCGCCCCTCCGGGCAGTACGCCTCGGCAAACGAATCCGCCGAGAACCTCCATTCCCGCCCGGGCGGCGTCAAGCCCAAGCCGGGCTCCGGACGGGCCGGGTTCTCCTGAGCCTCAGCCATAAGCGTAGATCAGGATGACCGCGCCCAGGATCATCCGATAGACGACGTAGGGCGTGAAGCTCACGCTTTCGAGCAGGCGAAACATCAGCTTGAGCGCCACGAGCGCCGCGACCAGCGAGAAGATCGCGGCGATCCCCGCATCGCGTGCCAGCGCCATGTCGGCCTCCCGCACGACATCCGCGCCCAGAAGCGCGGCCGAGGCCAGGATCGTCGGGATCGACATCAGCATCGACAGCCGCGCCGCGTCGGCGCGCCCATAGCCCAGCTGTCGCCCTGCGGTGATGGTGATGCCCGACCGCGACGTGCCCGGGATCAGCGCCACGACTTGGTAGAGTCCCATGATGAGCGCGTGCCGCAGGCTCCAGTTCGCGGCCGAGCGGTCGGCCGGACCGGTGCGGTCCGCCCACCACAGGACCAGCCCGAAGATGATGGTCGTCCAGCCGATCAGCGCGACGGAGCGCATCGCTTCCTCGGCGCCGATCACCTTGAGGACGAGGCCTGCGAGCACCACCGGCACGGTGGCGATCACGAGGCAGAGCGCGAGCCAGGCGCCCTGCGTGTCGATCCGGCCGCGGGCCAGGGACGGCAGCCCCAGAACCGCAATCCTGACGTCCTTCCAGAAGAACAGGATCACCGCGCCGAGGGTGCCGAGATGCGCGGCGACGTCGATGGCGAGCCCCTGGTCGGCCCGGCCGGTCAGGGCGGGGAGGAGCACGAGGTGGCCCGAGGAGGAGATGGGCAGGAACTCGGTTACACCTTGGACGATCGCGACGAGGAGAAGATGGAAGAGAGGCATCGCCAATCCTGAGCCTGTGGTCGGTCGGACGCGACCGTAGCCGATGCAAGGGGGATGCAAAGCGGGAAATTAGATCCGAACCGGCTGCACTTTCGGGCCGATCGCCCGATGCGATCCGGGCGGCGGGCGGAAATGGCCTTATTAGGTAAGTGATGCATACTTTTACTCCCTGTCAGGCTTCCCTAAGGTTCGATTATCGCCTATGGCGTCGGTGTCAGCTGGAGGAGTTGCCTTGGCTCGCGAGAAGATGCTCAGGTTCACCGATGTCGGGCGCGCGATGCCGCAGAAGCGGGCGCCCGATGCGCGGAAGTCGGATTTCGCCGAGATCTACGGCGAGTTCGCCGCCGAGAAGGCCGGCGAGCAGGCCGGGCGATGCTCGCAATGCGGCGTGCCGTATTGCCAGACGCATTGTCCGTTGCACAACAACATTCCCGACTGGTTGCGCCTGACCGCGCAGGGCCGGTTGCGCGAAGCCTACGAGATCAGTCAGGAAACCAACACGTTTCCCGAGATCTGCGGCCGCATCTGCCCGCAGGACCGGCTCTGCGAGGGCAATTGCGTCATCGAGCAGGCGGGTCACGGCACCGTCACGATCGGCGCGGTGGAGAAATACATCACCGACACCGCCTGGGACGAAGGCTGGGTGCAGCCGATCGCGCCGCACGCCGAGCGTTCCGAATCGGTCGCGATCATCGGCGCGGGGCCGGGGGGGCTCGCCTGTGCCGACATGCTGCGGCGGCACGGCGTGCAGGTGACGGTGTTCGACCGCCACGACCGCGCCGGCGGGCTCATGACCTACGGCATTCCGGGCTTCAAGCTTGAGAAGGACGTGGTGATGAAGCGCGTCCGCCAGCTCGAGGAGGGCGGCGTCAGGTTCCGGCTGAACTGCAATGTGGGAGACGACATCTCGTTCGACGAGATCCGCGAGACCCACGATGCGGTGCTGATCGCCGCCGGGGTCTACAAGACCCGCGAGCTGCAGGCGCCGGGCGTCGGCGCCAGCGGGATCGTCCGGGCGATCGACTATCTTACCGCCTCGAATCGCAAGTCTTTCGGCGACGACGTCCCGGACTTCGACAGCGGCGCGCTCGATGCCCGCGGCAAGCGGGTGGTGGTGATCGGCGGCGGAGACACCGCCATGGACTGCGTGCGCACGGCGGTCCGGCAGGGCGCCAAGTCGGTCAAGTGCCTGTATCGGCGGGACCGCGAGAACATGCCGGGCTCGCAGCGAGAGGTCTCGAATGCCGAGGAGGAAGGCGTTGATTTCGTGTGGCTTTCGGCGCCCAAGGGCTTCACCGGCGACGCGGTCGAGGGGGTGATGGTCGCGAAGATGCGGCTCGGTCAGCCCGACGCGACGGGGCGGCAGGTGCCGGAGATCATCGAGGGCGCGGATTACCGCGAGGACGCCGATCTGGTGATCAAGGCGCTGGGCTTCGAGCCGGAAGATTTGCCGAAGCTGTGGGGGGTTAGCGGGCTCGAGGTGACGCGCTGGGGGACCGTCCGGGCGGATTTCGAGACGCATGCCACGAGCTTGCCGGGGGTCTATGCCTGTGGCGACATCCAGCGGGGCGCGAGCCTTGTGGTGTGGGCGATCCGCGACGGCCGGGAGGCGGCGCAGGCGATCCTGGCGCAGTTCGCCGGCGCCGCGGCGATGGCGGCCGAGTAGATCCTGCACAATTTCGGCCCCGTTCCGTACGCGACACGCGCAAATCGGGCGGGGATCTGTACGCGACGATCCGGAATGGCGGGGCGAGGCGTACAGCGGGGGCGCGGCCGGCCCGGGATCGGGTGGAGCGGCGCCTCGCGATCCGCGGATAGGTCAGCTTCGCTGTCCCACGGCGCGGGCGATCGTGGCTGCGGGGCGCTTTCACGGAGACGAGAACGGATGACGGATGATGGGCGGATTCCCGAACGATCTGGTGTCGATCTGCGACACGCCGCGGCTGCGGCTCCTGTGGCGCGACGGGCCGGGTCCGATGCTCTTCGTGATCTTCTCGGGGGTGGGCACCGATCACGGCGTCTGGCCCGGTCCGGAATTCGTGCGATTCGTGCGCGAGCGGCCGGAGCATGCGGTTCTGTTCGTGATCGACGGAGCGCGGCGGTGGCTGAACGACGCGGAGGCCGTGGCGCGGGTGACGGACGAGGTCCGGGCGCTGCGCGCCGGGCGGCCCGATCTTACGCGGGTGGTGACGCTCGGCCATTCGATGGGGGGATTCGCGGCGATCGGGATGTCGGGCGCGCTCGGCGCCCAGGTCGCCATCGCCTTTTCGCCGCAATTCTCGGTCCATCCCGACATCGTGCCGGACGAGCGCCGCTGGAAGCGGTTCCGCGCCGGGATCCGCGACTGGCAGGTGCGCGACCTGTCGGACCGGTTCGCGCCCGCCACGCGGTACTACCTGTTCCACGGCGGCGACCGGGGCGAGCGAAGGCACTCCATGCCCGTCCCTGTCGCGTCAAACGTGCAGCACTATGTCTTCCCACGCTTGTCCCATTACCTTGTCCGGTCGCTTCGTGAAGCGGCGCTTCTGCATCCGATCATTGCCCGGGCGGCAGCCGATCAGCCGGCCCGGGTGCGCCGGCGGGTCGAACGCGCCGGCGGATTGAAACGACAGCATCTCGCGCGCGGAGAGCCGATCCGGCATCGCCCCGTCGCCCCATCCGAGGAGAGGCACGATGACCAAGTATGACGCAGCCTGGGTTGTCCGCGAGGAAGCCAAGCGCGCCGACATGGCGGCGCGGGGGCTCTATGCGCCCGAGCACGAACATTCCTCCTGCGGCGTGGGGTTCGTCGCCTCGATCGACGGGACGCGGTCGCGCGACGTCGTCGAGAACGGCATCAGCGCGCTGAAGTCGATCTGGCACCGCGGCGCCGTCGATGCCGACGGCCGCACCGGCGACGGCGCCGGCATCCACGTGCAGATCCCGGTGAAGTTCTTCTACGACCAGATCCGCCGCACCGGGCACGAGCCGCGCTGGGACGAGCTGATGGCGGTGGGACAGGTTTTCCTGCCGCGGACCCATTTCGGCGCCCAGGAGACCTGCCGGACCATCGTCGAATCGGAGGTGCTGCGCCTCGGCTATACGATCTATGGCTGGCGGCACGTGCCGGTGGACATCTCGTGCCTGGGCCAGAAGGCCAATGCGACGCGGCCCGAGATCGAGCAGATCCTGATCTCGAACTCGAAGGGCGTCGACGAGGAGACCTTCGAGCGCGAACTCTACGTCATCCGGCGGCGCATCGAGAAGATCGCGGCCGCGTCGGGGGTGGGGCAGCTCTATCTCTGTTCGCTGTCGTGCCGGTCGATCATCTACAAGGGCATGATGCTGGCGCAGGACGTGTCGGAATTCTATCCCGACCTGAAGGACAAGCGGTTCGAGAGCGCCTTCGCGATCTACCACCAGCGCTATTCCACCAACACCTTTCCGCAATGGTGGCTGGCCCAGCCCTTCCGGATGCTCGCCCATAACGGCGAGATCAACACGCTCAAGGGCAACCTCAACTGGATGAAGAGCCACGAGATCCGCATGGCGTCGAACACGTTCGGCGACATGGCCGAGGACATCAAGCCGATCGTGCCGCAGGGATCGTCGGATTCCGCGGCGCTCGATTCGGTGTTCGAGGTGCTGGTGCGCTCGGGCCGCTCCGCGCCCATGGCCAAGACGCTTCTGGTGCCCGAGAGCTGGTCGAAGCAGGCCGAGGAGCTGCCCAAGGCCTGGCGCGACATGTATTCCTACTGCAACTCGGTGATGGAGCCCTGGGACGGCCCGGCAGCGCTTGCCATGACCGACGGGCGCTGGGTCTGCGCCGGGCTCGACCGCAACGGCTTGCGGCCGATGCGCTACGTGGTGACCGGCGAGGGCATGGTCATCGCCGGGTCGGAGGCGGGCATGGTGCCGATCGACGAGGCCGGCGTGGCCGAGAAGGGCGCGCTCGGTCCCGGCCAGATGCTGGCCATCGACCTCAAGGAAGGGCGGCTGTTCCACGACGAGCAGATCAAGGACAAGCTGGCCTCCTCGCAACCCTTCGGTGAATGGGTGGGCAAGATCACCGAGCTCGACGGGGCGCTGTCGAAGGTCACCGAGGCGGCCCTGTTCCAGGGCCCCGACCTGCGCCGGCGGCAGATCGCGGCGGGCTATTCGATCGAGGAGCTGGAGCAGATCCTGGCGCCGATGGCCGAGGACGGCAAGGAGACGCTGGCCTCGATGGGCGACGACACGCCTTCGGCGGTGCTCTCGGAGCGCTACCGGCCGCTCAGCCATTTCTTCCGGCAGAACTTCAGCCAGGTGACCAATCCGCCGATCGACAGCTTGCGCGAGTTCCGCGTGATGAGCCTCAAGACGCGGTTCGGCAACCTCAAGAACGTGCTCGACGAGAGCTCGGCGCAGACCGAGATCATCGTGCTCGACAGCCCCTTCGTCGGCAACGCGCAGTTCGACCGGATGGTCGAGGCGTTCAACGCGCCGATGGTCGAGATCGACTGCACCTTCGAAGCGGGCAAGGGCCATGGCACGCTGCGCCGGGGGCTCACCCGGATCCGCGAGGCGGCCGAGGAGGCGGTGCGCTCGGGCGCGGGGCATATCGTGCTGACCGACCAGCATGTGAGCGAGAGCCGCGTCGCGATGCCGATGATCCTCGCCACGAGCGCGGTCCATTCCTGGCTGACGCTGAAGGGTCTGAGGACCTTCACCTCGCTCAACGTGCGCTCGGCCGAATGCATCGACCCGCACTATTTCGCGGTGCTGATCAGCTGCGGCGCGACCACTGTCAACGCCTATCTGGCCGAGGATTCCATCGCCGACCGGATCGACCGGGGGCTGATCGAGGGCTCGCTGACCGAGGCGGTGGCGCGCTATCGCAAGGCCATCGACCAGGGTCTTCTGAAGATCATGTCGAAGATGGGCATCTCGGTCATCTCCTCCTATCGCGGCGGCATCAATTTCGAGGCGGTGGGGCTGTCCCGCGCGATGTGCGCCGAGTTCTTCCCGGGCATGCAGAGCCGCATCTCGGGCATCGGCGTCAACGGCATCCAGATGAAGGCCGAGGAGGTGCATGCGCGCGGCTTCATGGGGAGTGCCGCCTCGGGCGTGACCCAGGTGCTGCCGATCGGCGGCTTCTACAAGGCGCGGCGGTCGGGCGAGCAGCACGCCTGGGAGGCGGGCTCGATGCATCTGCTGCAGATGGCCTGCGCCAACGCGAGCTTCCAGATGTGGATGCAGTATTCGAAGCGGATGCGGCAGGCGAAGCCCATCCATCTGCGCGACCTGATGGATTTCAAGCCCCTGGGCAAGCCCGCGCCGATCGATGAGGTGGAGAGCATCACCTCGATCCGCAAGCGCTTCGTCACGCCCGGCATGTCGCTGGGCGCGCTGGGGCCCGAGGCGCACCGGACGCTGTCGATCGCGATGAACCGGATCGGCGCGAAATCGGATTCGGGCGAGGGCGGCGAGGATCCGAAGGACTTCGCGCCGGATTCCAACGGCGACAACCGCTCCGCCAAGATCAAGCAGGTGGCCTCCGGGCGCTTCGGCGTGACGGCGGAATACCTCCTCCATTGCGAGGAGCTGGAGATCAAGATCGCCCAGGGCGCCAAGCCCGGCGAGGGCGGGCAGCTGCCGGGGATGAAGGTCACGAAGCTCATCGCCAAGCTCAGGCACTCGACGCCCGGCGTGACGCTGATCTCGCCGCCGCCGCACCACGACATCTATTCGATCGAGGATCTGGCGCAGCTCATCTACGACCTGAAGCAGATCAACCCGAAGGCCAAGGTGACGGTGAAGCTCGTCGCCTCCTCCGGCGTCGGCACCATCGCCGCGGGGGTGGCCAAGGCCAAGGCGGACGTGATCCTGATCTCGGGGCATAACGGCGGCACCGGGGCGAGCCCCGCGACCTCGATCAAGTATGCCGGGCTGCCCTGGGAGATGGGGCTCACGGAAGCGCATCAGGTGCTGGCGATGAACGACCTGCGGGACCGGGTGACGCTCCGGACCGATGGCGGGCTCCGCACCGGGCGCGACATCGTCATGGCGGCGATGATGGGGGCGGAGGAATTCGGCATCGGCACCGCGGCGCTGATCGCCATGGGCTGCATCATGGTGCGGCAATGCCAGTCGAATACCTGCCCCGTGGGCGTCTGCACCCAGGACGAGGCGCTGAGGGGGAAGTTCACCGGCACTGCGGACAAGGTGGTGAACCTCATCACCTTCTATGCGACCGAGGTGCGCGAGATCCTGGCCGAGCTCGGCGCGCGGTCGCTCGACGACGTGATCGGGCGCGCGGACCTGCTGAGCCAGGTGAGCCGCGGCTCGGCGCATCTCGACGATCTGGACCTCAACCCGCTCCTGATCACCGTCGATGACGCGGGCGAGATCGTCTACGACCGCAACCAGCCCAGAAACGAGCCCGACGAGACGCTCGACGCCGAGATCGTGCGGGACGCCCGGCGCTTCCTCGAGGACGGCGAGAAGATGCAGCTCTCCTACGCGGTCAGGAACACCCACCGGACGGTGGGAACGCGCACGTCGAGCCATCTGGTGCGCCGCTTCGGCATGCGCAACACGCTGCAACCCGACCATCTGCACGTCAAGCTGACCGGATCGGCGGGCCAGTCGCTCGGCGCCTTCGCGGCCCCGGGTCTGAAGATCGAGGTGGCGGGCGACGCCAACGACTATGTGGCCAAGGGGCTCTCGGGCGGCATGGTGGTGGTGCGCCCGCCGATGGTCAGCCCGCTCGAGGCGGCCGACAACACCATCATCGGCAACACCGTGCTCTATGGCGCGACGGCAGGGTACCTCTTCGCGGCGGGGCGCGCCGGCGAGCGCTTCGCGGTGCGCAATTCCGGCGCCCATGCGGTCGTCGAGGGCTGCGGCTCGAACGGCTGCGAATACATGACCGGCGGTGTGGCGGTGATCCTCGGCCGGGTCGGCGCCAATTTCGGCGCCGGCATGACCGGCGGCATGGCCTTCGTCTACGACCCCGACCGGCGCATCGAGACGCTGATGAACGCCGAGACGCTGGTGACCTGCCCGGTGACGGTCGATCACTGGTCGGGGCTGCTGCGGTCGCTGATCGAGCGGCACCGCGCGGAGACGGGCTCGCGCCGGGCGGCCGAGATCCTCCAGCACTGGGAGGTCGAGTTGCGCAACTTCGTGCAGGTCTGCCCGAAGGAGATGCTGGGCAAGCTCGAGGCGCCGATCGGCATCGAGGACGAGGCGGTGCCGGCGGAGTGACGCCGACGCGGCGGGGCGCCCGGTTGTGCCGGGACGCCCCCGCCCCTAGCTCCGGATAGACAGCCGACGGAGGATCACGTCATGGCCAAACTGCTGATCGAGGCGCTCGACAAGGCCGAGGCCGGCGACTGGGACGGTGCGCACCGGATCGTGCAGGACTACGAGGATGAAGACGCGGCCTGGCTCCACGCCTACCTGCACCGGGTCGAGGGCGACGAGGGCAACGCGCGCTACTGGTACGAGCGGGCGGGGATGGACCCGTTCGCGGGCAGCGAGACCGAGGAGCGCTACGCGCTGCGCCAGGCGCTGACCTCGGGCACCACGGACATGATGGGCCAGCCGCCGCAGGACTGAGCGCCCCGGCGGCTGGCGCGCGGCGATCTCATGCCCGCGTGGCGGCGCCGGCCGAAGGCGCCAGCCAGCACCGGAACGGACGCATCACGCCCATCCTCCCGATCAGGGCTCTAGGAAGGTCATCGCGTGGAGCGGCGGCCGGAGCACGCTCGACGGTCAAACCCCTTCGGACAAAGGCGCGATTCGCCCGGTCGAGCCTGTACCCGCCGCAGGATGACGGGGAACCGGACGGATCGTTGCGCGAGACGCTGGCAGGACAGACAACCGGAGGCCGTCTCAAGCGCATTGGAGAACGGCAATTCCGAAGGTGGATCCAGGTGGTACCTGCACATTCGCCACGTCATCGGCCTTGTTTCTTGCGAATGGCCGGCGGGCGGGCATCGCCGAATCTGGCGATGCAACACACGTCGAAGTTGTCAACTTCGTCGAGTTGCGGGACCGTGGAATTAGCATTGCGTGACAGGCAGGTCTTTGCCTACAAGGAGATCATTGAGAGATCTGGATCGAGTCATCATGCGATTTTCTGCTGTCTTATTTTCTGTGCCCTGCCTTCTGCTCTTCGGAGGTCAATTGCAGGCGGAGACCATTCATTACACGTTCAAGGCCGAGATCACGGAGATAAACCCGTCTCGCGTCTTCAAGGAATTCGCGCCCGATGGTACGGCTATCTATGATGAGGTTTACGGAATTTATTCAGAGCACCCTGTCGGAACTGTTCTTGACGGCTCCATGATGATCGCGACACTTCCGGAGCCACGCACCAACGAGATGCCGGACTCGCTGAAAGGCTTGAATGGTGCTTATTTTGTAGATTACCAGCTAGACTTCACCTGCGCGATCGGCACGTACACTGTTTGCGGCAACGGGTTGGCTTTCTCAGATTGGCGGCCCTCCGGCAACGGAAACCTGACGACTTGGGTTAACGGGGACGCCGCGGATTACTTCTTTTCATTCAAGGGCGCGAACGGGCACCTGACGTTTCGGGATGCTTACTCCGTTCGCGAAGTTCAGGAATATACCGTCGAGTTCGACCTTTTCGACGTTCGGCGCGAACGGGACAGGGCTCGGGGGCCGGCGAGGGGCGATGCGCAAGGGCCGGACATGGGCGTCGCTCCGGTGCCGCTGCCGCCGAGTTTCCTTCTCTTGCTGGCGGGCGTCCTGCCGTTTTCCGGAGGCTTGCGGCGCTTGCGCAGACACCGCGCCTGAAAAGGGGGTGACGGATCGATCGGCGCAATCGACGGGGGCCTTGCGGCCCGGCGGCGGATCCAAGGACCCGCTGAGACGCACAGCTTGATCTGGGTCAAGGCCCGCGGGATCCGGAGGGATAGCGTCAGCCCGGGATCGGGACATGGATGGCCATGAAAAGGATCGTCGTCGGGAGTGGGCGCGCCGGAGTGCTGGCGCTTCTGGGACTGGGGCTTCTCAGACTCCTCGACCGGCGCGCCGACCGGGCGGAGGGGGACCGGCTCGAGGCGCTGCAGCCGCCCGAGCCGCGCTTTTTCAGGCAGGACATGGTGGCCGACTTGCCCGCCCCGGCGCGGCGCTACTTGTCCTTCGCCATCGGGGAAGGCACGCCGCTCCGCCCGGTGGCCGTGATCGAGATGGCGGGTCGCTTCGGCCTGGGAACCAAGGAGGCTCCCCGCTACCAGCAGATGGCGGCGCACCAGGTTCTTGCCGGGCCGGAGGGGTTCGTCTGGTCGATGCGCACGACGAGCGGTTTGCCGCTCTCGGGGTCGGATACGGGCCGCTGGACGCGGTTTCGCCTTCTCGGCCTGATCCCGGTCGCCCGCGTCGGGGGAGATGCCGATCACGCCCGTTCGGCCTTCGCGCGCTCCGTGGCCGAGGCGGTGATCTGGGCGCCGGCCGCGCTCCTGCCCGGGCCGGGCGTGACCTGGACGATGGTGGACGAGGACACGGCCCGCGTGACGGTCGAGCGCGGCGGGCTGAGCCAGGACGTGGAGGTGAGGGTCGACGGAGAGGGCCGGCCCGGGACCGTCTCCCTCGACCGCTGGAGCAACGCCAACCCGGACAAGACGTTTCGCTTGCAACCTTTTGGAGCCACCGTCTCCGATATCCGCGAGGTTGGCGGCTACCGCCTGCCGTTCCATGTGGAGGCGGGCAACATGTTCGGCACGGACGACTACTTCCCCTTCTTCATCGCCGACGTCACCGACATCCGCTTTCCGGAGCAACGACCATGACCGCCATGGGGCTCGGCTTCGCCCGGGCAGGCGGGCCGCGGGCTGCATGTCCGGGCTCACGGGGGCGCTGGGGCCAAGCGGGTTCCGTCGGTGTCGGAGGTGGGGTGCGGTAGACCGGCTGGCCCCGGCGCCCTCAGGCCACGCGTTCGCGGTTAGCGAAACAGGAGGTCTCTAGCAGACCCGTCATTTCCGCCTCGTGGTCTCCCCGGACGCGTCAGGCGCCTCTCGGTGGCAGAGCTTCGGCGGCAATGGCCTTCCGGTGGCGGCCCCGTGGGCGCGGAGCCGGCCCTCATCGGACTGCTCAGACATCTACCCGCAGAGAGCGAGGTGCATCGCCGCCGGGCGGGCGAGATCGGAAGCGGATGCCTGCGCAGAGGCCAGGAAGGTCATGGCATCCGACGCAGAGAGCGGGACGCGGTGGCCATGGAGCATCATGCCGCGTCCTCCGCTGCGGCGCCGGAGGTGACGAGCTGCAGGGTGCGGCCGCCCAGGGCGCGGAAGGCGCGCTGGCGGCAGGACAGGACGATGATCTGCAGATCGCCCGCCTGCCGGTGCAGCGCATCGAACATCCGCTCGATCCGGTCGTCGTCGGTGAAGACCAGCGCGTCGTCGAGGATCACCGGCGCGTGCCGCCCGGCCTTCGCCAGCATCCGGGCGAAGGCGAGCCGCACGAGGAGCGCCACCTGCTCCTGCGTGCCCCCCGAGAGGATCTCCACGGGTTCCGTCGTGCCGTCGCGGACGAGGGCCGTGGGCAGGATCGTCTCGGCCTCCCAGGTCAGCTCCGCGTCGGGCCAGAGGAGCGACAGGAGGGGGCGCAGCTCGGCGGCGACGGGCGCGAAGTAGCGGTCGCGCGCCTCGGCCTTCGCCGCATCGAGCGCCTTTTCCAGCCTTTGAAGTACGGCCACGTCGTGGTCGATGCGCGCCAGGTCGGCCTCCGCGGCGGCGAGGTCCTGTTCCGCCCCGGAGAGTCTTTCCTCGACCGCCTCGCCGGCGCCGCGGGAGATCCGCTCGTCGAGGCGGGCGATCTCCGGCCGCAGGCGGCCGATCGCCTCGCGCGCCTCGCGGTCCACCGAGCGGGCCCGGGCGAGCGCGGCCTCCGCCGCCGCGAGATCCGGGGCATCTCGCGCGATCCGTTGCAGGCGCAGTCTGGCGGCTTCGAGCGCCGCGACCGCTCCGGCTGCCACGTCGTCCAGCGTTTCGAGATCTTCCGCTCCGGTGCCCGCCATCGCGTCGGCGGCGCGGGCGCGCCGATCCTCCGCGGCCGCCGCAGCGGCCTCCGCACGAGCCGCCTGCAGCCGCGCCTCGCCGTGGCGCTCGGCAGCCGCGCCATGCGCCGATTGCGCGGCGATGCGGGCGGCTTCCGCCTCGGCCAGCGCGCGCGCCGCCTCGGCCGGGTCGGGGGCGTCTCCGACCTCCGCCATCTCCGGGATCTGCGCCAGGGCCGCCCGGAGCGGGTCGAGGCCCTCTGGGGCGAGGCTTTCGAAGACGGCGCGGGCCTCGCCCAGTCGCCGGGTCGCCTCGGCGCGTTTCGCGGCCGCGCCGCGGGCCGCGTCGAGGTCGGCCGCGCCGAGCCTCGCGAGGGCTTTCGTCAGCGCCGTTTCCGCCGCGGCGACATCCGCGCCGTCCTGCGCGTCGGCGGAGGGCTGGACGTCGATCGCGCCGATCCCCTCGATCTCGAGCCGCGCGAAGCGGGGGACGGGAACCGGCTTGCCGTCGTCGAGCGCCCGGCCCTCGAGGCGCACCATCCCCGCCTGGCCATCCGCGTAGCGCACGATCACCTGCGTCGCGGCCGCGTCCCGGGTCGCGAGGGCGGTGGCGTGCCGGGCGGCCAGGGCCTCGAGATGCCGGAGGGCCTTCTCGTCCGGCCCCTGCGCGGCCGCGGCTCCGGCCTCTTCCATCTTCCGGCGCGCGGCCTCCGCGCGCGCGATGCGCCCTTCGAGATCGGCCCGGCGGGCAGCGCCCTCGCGGGCCCGGTGCCGCCGCTCGGCCAGGTTCCGCGCCGTGGCGGCGGCCTTCTCCCGCGTTTCCGCCGCCGCCAGGGCGGTGCGGGCGATCTCGAGCTCTGCGGCAGTCGCATCGCGCAGGGCGACAGCATCGACGCTGATCTGGTGGGTCTTGATGGCCGCCGCCGTCGCCGCGTCGCGTTCGGCGAGGCGGTCGCGCAGGGCGTCGCGCTGCTCGCGCGCGCGGTCGGCGGCGAGGCGGGCGGCCTCCACCTTGCCCCGCTCGGCCTCGACCTGCTCGGCGTGACGGGCGGCGGCCTCGTGGGCGGCGGTCGCCGCCTCGAGACGCTCCCGGCGCTCCGAGGTCGCCTCGGGCGTCTCCAGATCGGCCAGCTCCCGGCGCTGCCTCCGCCGCGCCTCGAGGGCGTCGTGAAGCTCCGACGCCGTGGCGGCGAGGCGGTCGCGCTCCGCACTCAGCGCCTCCACCCGCTCCTGCGCCGCCTTCCAGGGGCCGTTCGCCTTCGGCCGTCCGGTCGCGGTGGCGTATTCGGCAAGCTCGGCGCGGCAGCGGTCGAGGGCGGCGTCCATCCGCCGGCCCCCGGTCATCGCCTCGACCTCGTGGCCGACCGAGGACATCAGGTCGCGCCGCGCCTCGAGCGCCGTACGGTTCTCCTTCGGGTTGCCGCCCGAGAGGCCGGTCAGGCCCTGGCGCACCCAGAGGAGCCCGGAAGGCCCGTCGCCGCTCGCGCCCAGAAGGCGGGCGATGCGCTCCTCCGCCGCGTCGGCCTGGGCGAGAAGGTGGCCGTCCCGCTCCACCCGCGCCTCGGGCCTCGACAGCCAGCGCTTGGTGATCTTCAGCAGGCCCTCCGCCGTCTCGATCTCGACGCGGATCTCGGGCGCGCCGCCGGCATGGGGCTGGAGCGCCTTGACCTCCCTGTCCCTCGACCCGTGCGGCTTCAGGAACAGCGCCTGGAGCGCGTCGAACAGGGTGGACTTGCCGATCTCGTTGGGCTGGCAGAGGACGTTCAGCCCGTCGCCGATGCCGTCCAGGCGGGTTTCCCGGGTGAAGCGGCGGACATTCACGAGGGCGATGCTGCGGATCCTCATCGGGCTGCCTCCTTGGCATAGGCGTAGAGCCGCGCCAGCGCGTCGCCGGCGATTGTCCGATCGGCGCCGCCGCGGGTCTCGTCCTGCGCCTCCTCGAGCAGGCTCTCCGCCGCCAGGCGCAGGGCGCCCGCGCGGTCGATCTCGTCGAGATCGGCGCGCTCGTAATGGGTGCCGAGATGCCGGGTCAGGAGCTCGAAATGGGCAAAGTCGGGGCCGGCCGCCGCGGCGGCGCGGGCGAGCTCCGCCTGTTCGGGCAGGCCGATCCATCCGGTGGCGCGGATGCGCAGAAGCGTGTCGCGCCGGCCGGTGGCGGGCAGGAGCGTCGCCAGCGCCGCCGGGGTGTCCTGCCTGGGCGAGAGCGGCAGGTCCGTCTCGGTCCAGAGAAAGGCGCCGGTCTCGACCTCGGCCGTGACCGGCGCGGCTCCCGGGCCGGGCAGGCTCACCGCGAGGCAGACGCCGCGGCGGCCATGCTTGAAGCGGTCCTGCTCGGGCGTGCCGCAATAGTGCACGCGCGGACCCACCTCCATGCGCCCATGCCAGTCGCCCAAGCCGAGATAGTCGAGCCGCGCGGTGCGGTCCCGGTCGGGCGGGATGCTGTCGCCGCTCTCGGTGAAGTCGGTGATGCCGCCATGGACGAGGCCGATCCTGAGACTGCCCTCGTCGCTCGGCATCTCCATGAGGGGCGCGCTGGGATCGCGGCCGGCGGAGCGCCACTCGACCGGGCAGGGCAGGAGGGTCGCGCCGGGCTTCAGCTCCACCGGCTCCGCCGCGGTCAGGGCGCGGACATTGCCGGGCCCGTCCCGCACCGCGTCCCAGAGCGGTTCTGCCTCGCGCAGGTTGTCGTGGTTGCCGGGCAGGAGCCACCAGGTCACATCCGCGGCCTCGCCCATGGCGGCCAGCGCCTGCTGCAGGACCGGGCGGGAAGGCGTGGGGGTGTCGAAGGTGTCACCGGCCAGGACGACGTGACCCGCCCCGTGGTCCCGCGCCGCGGCGGCGAGGCTGCCGATGGCGCCGTGGCGCGCCTCCATGAGCCGGCCGCGGATGTTGCCGTCCGAAGGTTGCGGGATCGCGCCGAAATGCCGGCCGAGATGCAGGTCGGAGGAATGGATGAATCGGAATTCGGTCATGCAAACAGCCTTTCGAAATGCCGGGCGCGCCGCGCGCGCTCCTGAACGCATCGGACCCTGCAGGGGCAGGGCGACAGATCCTGTCGTGCGGCACGCCCGTCGCTGGAAACCCCGGAGGGACGTTCTGCACGAAGGGTGGATCGCTCACGGAAGCACGCCATTGTTTCGCTTCGGATCCGCGAGCAGGTCCCTCAGCCCCACCGGCGCCACCACCTCGACCGAATCGCCCCAGCTCAGGAGATGCCAGGCCATCTCGAGCCAGCCCGATGCGGTGAAGCGGACCTCGAGGCGCCCGTCGGCGAGCCGTTCCGTCGTCTGGGTCGGATGGAAGCGCCACTCCGCGGCTCGCTCCGCCGCGTCCGCGGAGAAGCGCCAGACGACCTCGCCGTATTCGGTCTCCGTCTGGAAGGACCCGAAGGCGCGGGCCGCGTGGTCGGCGAGGCTGAAGTCGGGATCGCGCGCGAAGACCTCTGCGGTCACCTCCGCCTCTCCGATCCGGTCCAGCCGGAAATGCCGGAACGCCGGGCCCTTCTCCGGCTGTCGTGCCACCAGGTAGCGGCGGGCGCCGATCAGGATGCCGTAGGGTTCGACCAGCCGGCGCTCCGTTCCGTAGGAGAAGGCGAGGCGGAAGGGCCCGCGCAGCGCCTGGGCCAGGATGTCGTTGAGCCGCGGGTCGACGATGACGGCCGGACCGGGCCGGGTCGCCACCCCGTGCGCTTCCAGCAGGGCGTCCGCATCCGCCTCGGCGGCGCGGGCCCGGCCGGCGGGCAGCGCCGCCATCAGCCGGTCGCGCAGGCCCCCGAGCGCCCGGGCCTGGCGGTCGCTGCCCTGGGCGCCGAGGATCCCGATCGCAGCCTCGAGGGCCTCGAGTTCGTCCGCGCCGTCCATCCTCAGTCGCGCGATGGGCGTCTCCTGCAGGCGCCAGCGGCGGCGGCGATCGTCCCCGTCCCGAACCTCGACCGCATGCGGCAGCGCCTCGCCCAAGGCGCGGATCATCCTCTGGGCCGTGCGTCCGGACACGCCGAACTCGGCGGAGATCTCCTCGAGCGTCACGCCGGCATGCCGCGACGCCGCGAGATCGGCCAGCCGGAGGAGGGAGATGGCGTTTCCGTAGGAGATGGCGTCACCGGACACGAGAACTCGTCCGCAGGAAACACCGCCCGGTGGTTCGTGTAAATCAGACGATCCCATCGGGCCGGATCCGGGTGCGGATCCTGGATCCGGGGCCGCGCTGGGGAACGCGACAGGATATCTGTGGCGGGATCGGCCTGCGCGGGGAGGAGCCTCTCTTGCGGCGCGCAGGCTTCGGTTCGGGCCATGGTTCCGGCTGTGATGGCGTTCCCCGGCGTGGCGTTCTTGCGGGGCGGGAGGGGAGCATGAGGGGCACGGGTTGAAGGCGGGACCGGTCGCATGAGCGCCGCGACCGGCGATCGCGGACGGCCGGGACCGCCCGGCCTCGTCCGGTGACGGGCGGTGGGCGTCGCGCCGATCGCCCCGGGGAAGACGTTGTCGTTCCAATCCCTTGCGTGCACTCTGCTGGCCAAGAGGGAGAGCGGTCTTGCAGTTGACGATTTCATCGCGCGCTGGCGCGCATCCGGCGGGAGCGAGCTCGCCAATTTCCAGACGTTCGCCTCCGAGCTCTGCGACGTGCTCGGGCTCGACCGTCCGAAGCCCGCGCAGAGCGACGGACAGACCAACGATTACCGCTTCGAGCGCCCGGTCAGCGAGACCCATGCCAGCGCCCGCAGACGGAGGCGGATCGACCTCTACCGCCGCCGGTGCTTCATCATGGAGGCGAAGCAGGGCGCGGGCCCAAGGCCGAATCGGAGCAGTCGAGCCTCCTGTCGCCAGAGGATGCGCCGCAGGGACAACGGGCCATGGCCGCCGTGGCACGCGGGGGTTCGAGGACACGATGCTGCGCGCCCGCAACCAGGCGGACGGCTAGGCCCGGGCGATCTCGAAGGAAGATGGCTGGCCGTCCTTCCTGCTGGTGGTTGATGTCGGGAACGTCATCGAGGTCTATGCCGACTTCTCGGGCCAGGGGCAGGGATATACCCAGTTCCCGGACGGCAACCGCTATCGATCACGGTGGAGGATCTGCGGGACGAGGCGGTGCGCGAGCGGCTCCGCACGATCTGGTCGGACCCGATGTCGCTCGATCCGGCGCGGACCGCCGCGCGGGTCACGCGCGAGATCGCCGGTCATCTCGCGCAGCTCGGCCGCAGTTTTGAGGGGCAGGGGCATGACGGCGAGGATGTCGCCCGCTTCCTCATGCGCTGCCTCTTCACGATGTTCGCGGAGGATGTCGAGCTGCTGCCGCGCGATTTGTTTCGCAACAAGCTCCGGGAACTGCGCGGCAAGCCGCAGATGGCCGTCCCCGTGTTCCGGTCCCTCTGGGAGACGATGAATACCGGCGGCGATTCGCGTGTCCTCATGGAGAAGCTTCTGCGGTTCAACGGCGGGCTCTTCCGCGACGGCACGGCGCTCCCCCTGAACGAGGTGCAGCTCGGCCTCTTGATCGAGGCGGCCGAGGCCGACTGGAAGCAGGTCGAGCCGGCGATCGTCGGCACCCTCCTCGAACGCGCGCTCGACCGGAAGAGCCGGCACAAGCTCGGCGCCCATTACACGCCCCGCGCCTATGTCGAGCGGCTGGTGACGCCGACCATCATCGAACCGCTGCGCGCCGGCTGGCGCAGCGTGCAGTCGGCCGCCGACCTTCTGCGCAGCCAAGGCAGGGGAAGGAGGCCCTGCGCGAGGTGCGCGCGTTCCATCGCACGCTCTGCGAGGTGACGGTGCTCGATCCGGCCTGCGGGTCGGGCAACTTCCTTTACGTCGCGCTATAGCTGATGACGCGGCTCGAGGGCGAGGTCGCCACCATGGAGGAGCTGGGCGCGGCGCGGGCGAGCCTCGGCCTTGCCGGGCACACGGTCGATCCGCACCAGGTCCTCGGGATCGAGCTGAACCGCCGGGGCCTTCATCGTCGGCAACCCGCCCTTCATCGGGGCCAGCCGGATGCGCGAGGCGCTGGGCGACGGCTACGCGGAGGCGCTGTGGACGGCCCTACCCCAAGATGCCGCAGAGCGCCGATCTGGTGATGTTCTGGTGGGAGAACGGTCGGTCAGGTCGAGGTCGCGCGCCTTGGCCCAAGTTGCGAAGAGATCGGAGAGGACGCCGATCTCCTTGTTTGCGGCGTCGATCGTGTAACCCTGCGCAATGCGGTTCTGCCAGAACTTTCGGAACCGCCGGGCGGCGTCGCGGTCGATCTCGCCGATCGGCATGTCGTCGCGGCCCATGATCTTGAGGAACCGCTCGATCGAGCGGTTGTGCAGAGCGCGCCATTTCTGGAGCTGCGCATCCGACTTGTTCGTGTGCCGGCTCGCGACCTCGGCGAGGTATTCGTCGAACGCCTCGCGCAGCGACGGCAGCGCCTCGGGCACCGCCTCAGGGACAGCCTCAGGGACAGCCGGAGAAGCGGGTAGCGTGCCACGGCCGTCGGCGAGCAACAGGACCCGGCGGACGAGCGCGTCGAGGTCGCCGCGGGCGAGGTCCTGCACCGGGACGCAAGCGACGCCGCGCGTCTCGGCGAGCTGCCGGGCGGCGATGCAGCGCGCCCGGGCGGACACCTCGTCGCCGGCGAGCATCGCCTCCCACTCGGCGACGAGCTCGCGCTCGACCTGCCGCGCCTTGTCCTCGGCCTCGGCGCGAACGTCGGTCCGCAGCGCTATCCTGACGAGCGGATACGGCTTGCCGGCCGATTGCACGACCTCGGCATGTCGCTTCGGGACCCGCTTGACGTAGATGAATCGATCGCCGCTTCGGTCCTTCCCTCTCTTCCTCGTCACGCCCATCGATCGACACCCTCCAAGCGTCGTCGCCAAGGCGCTCCGGTCCTACGCGAGAGCCAAGCCGTTGCCCCGAATGTTGCCCGGTTATGGCCAGAATAAGTCGGCTCTGCGGCGATCGCGCGCAGGAAAACGTGCGCATTTTCAGTGACTTACAGGATTCTGAAACTAGGAAGTTGGCTCCGGCGGTAGGGATCGAACCTACGACCAATTGATTAACAGTCAACTGCTCTACCGCTGAGCTACGCCGGACCACTGGCGGGGGCTATAGCAAGGGCGGTGGGGGCTCGCAAGGGCCGGGGGACGATTTTGGGGAGGCGTTTTCGGCCGCCATGGGGGGACGGGAGGGGCGCGGTTCAGCGCAGGCGGAAGCGGGTCTCGGCGGAGAGCGGGTCGAGCGCCCGGACCTCATCGCGCTGCAGCAGGTCGATGAGATGGGCGAGCACGTTGCGGGTGGCGGCGGGCAGGAGGCCCGGCTCGATGTCGTCGTAGATGCGCCGGGCGAGCATGGCGGCGGAGGCCGGTCCGGGCCTGAGCGCCTCGAGGACCTGCCGCTCGCGGCCGCGGCGGTGCGCGGTGAGCCAGTCGATCCGCGCCGCCGGGTCGCGCACCGGATCGCCGTGGCCGGGATAGAGGATGCGTGGGGCAGAGGCGCGCAGCCGGTCGCACGAGGCGAGGAATTGCGCCACGTCGCCGTCGGGCGGCGAGACCAGGGACGACGCCCAGCCCATGACCAGATCGCCGCAGAACGCGGCGCCCGCGTGCAGGAAGGTCATGTGGTTGCCGAAATGGCCCGGCGTCCAGAGCGCCTCGATGACGCCGTCGGGCGCCGCGATGGTCGCCCCGTCCGCGAGCCGCGCGTCGGGCCTGAAGGCCGGATCGACGCCCTCGCCGCCGCCCACCTCGCCCAGTTCCGCCATGATCGACGAGCGCCCGGCCTCGGCGTCGCCGAAGGCCAGGACGGGCGCGCCGGTCCGCCTGGCCAGGGGCCGCGCCAGCGGCGAGTGGTCGCGATGGGCGTGGGTGACGAGGATGCGCCGGATCGGCAGGCCGGCCGCGGCGGCAAGGATCGCCTCCAGATGGGCGGGATCGTCGGGACCGGGGTCGATGACGGTGAGCGCGGTGTGGCCCACGAGATAGGTGTTGGTGCCGCGCTCGGTCATCGGCGACGGGTTCGGCGCGATCAGGCGCAGCACGCCCGGCTCGAGACGTTCGGGCTCCGACATCCGGCTTTCTCCGCGTTGCGCTTCGTCCTAGCGTCGCGTTCATGACATTCGACTGGCTGAAACGCTATGCCCCGAAATCGCTCTACGGGCGGGCGACGCTGATCCTGCTCCTGCCGGTGGTGACGTTGCAGGTCGTGGTGTCGGTGGTGTTCATCCAGCGGCTGTTCGAGGACGTGACCGAGCAGATGACCGGCAACATGACGGTCGAGCTCGGCTATCTGCGCCAGCTGGTGGAGGACGCGCCGGATCTCGCGGCGGCCGAAGCCGCTCTGGCGCGGGTCTCGGGGGCGTTGCGGATCGAGGCGATCCTGCCCGACCCGAGCCCGGTGGCGGGTGCGTCGCGCCATCCGGTCGACCTGTCGGGCCGGCTTGTCATTCGCACCCTGTCGCGCCGTCTTCCCGGGGTTTCGGGGGTCGATCTGACCCGCGACGACGATCTCGTGGACGTGACGGTGGCGACCTCGAAGGGGCCGCTGGGCTTGGCCTTCGACCGGGACCGCGTCTCGGCCCAGAACCCGCACCAGCTTCTGGTCATCATGGCGGCCACGGCGCTGCTCTTCACCTTCGTCGCCTATGTCTTTCTGAAGAACCAGCTGCGGCCGATCCGGCGGCTGGCCCATGCCGCCTCGGCCTTCGGGCGCGGCCGGTCGGTTCCCTACCGGCTGGCGGGTGCGACGGAGGTGCGCCAGGCGGGGGCGGCGTTTCTCGAGATGCGCCAGCGGCTCGAGCGGCAGATCGAGCAGCGCACCACGATGCTGTCGGGCGTCAGCCACGACCTGCGCACGCCGCTGACGCGGCTCAGCCTCGGCCTCGAGATGATCGACGACCCCGAGGCCGAGGCGCTGCGCGCCGACGTGACGGAGATGCGGCGGATGCTCGACGCGTTCCTGGACTTCGCGCGGGAGGGGGCGCTCGACGAGCCGGAACCGACCGATCCCGCCGATCTGATCGCGGATCTGGCCGGCAAGACGCGCCGCGGCGGCGGCGACCTGGAGGTCGGCGTGCTGCCGCGGGCGGGGCCGGTTACGATGCGGCCGCTGGCGGTGTCGCGCGCGCTCGACAACCTCGTGACGAACGGGTTCCGCTACGGGCGGCGCTGCGCGCTGTCGCTCGTCGTCACCGAGAAGACGGTGATCTTCGTGGTGGAGGATGACGGGCCGGGGATCGCGCGGGAGGACCGCGACGACGCGATGCGGGCCTTCACCCGGCTCGATGCGGCGCGCAACCAGGACCGCGGCGCGGGCGTCGGGCTGGGCCTCGCCATCGCGCGGGACGTGGCGCGGCAGCATGGCGGCACGCTGCGGCTCGACCGCTCGGAGCGGCTGGGCGGGCTGAAGGCCGAGCTGATCCTGGCGCGCTAGGCCGAGCGCGATCCGCGTCGACCGGGGTGCCGGGCGGCGCGATCGGTGCGGCCATCCCCGCGCCCCATTTCGGGCGAGCCGGCGGCGAATTCCTGTCGCCGCCAAAGGAATGGGCGGATGCAAAACCGCTCTCCGGGACTTTTCAGAAAATCCCGTCTGCATTCCGGAGCTCGCGGCGTCCGCAGCGTGAAAGGAACTTCGAGCAATTACAGATTGCTAACGTAAAAGAAACACAACCACGAGAATTCTCGCGGATATTCGCCCTTGTTTTCCTGGCCGGGCAGGCACCGCATTAACGTCTCGGTAAGCCGGCCACCGCCACCTGAGCCAGGTTTGAAACTGCGCACAGACATCTTGGAGGGTGCAATGGCGACAATTCCCGGCGGGGCGTTCAACGACTTCATTTTCGGAACCTCCGCGGCCGATTTCATTGCCGCGGGCAGCGGCGACGACACGGTCTTTTCCGGCGGCGGCAACGACATCGTCGATGGCGGAGATGGCAACGATTTCCTGAATGGCGGCTCGGGCAACGACACGCTGTCGGGCGGCGCCGGCAGCGACCTGATCCTCGGCGGGTCCGGCGACGACATGATCTCGGGCGGCGAAGGCAGCGACCTGATCCTTGGCGGCAGCGGCAACGACGATCTGAGCGGCGAGGGGGGCGACGATGTCATCGAGGGCGATGCGGGCAACGACCTGCTGTTCGGCGGCGACGGCAACGACATGCTCTATGGCGGGTCGGGCGACGATCTTCTGTCGGGCGGGGAGGGCAACGACGTCCTCTACGGCAATGACGGCAACGACGTGATGATCGGCGGCGGCGGCGTCAATGCGCTCTATGGCGGGTCTGGCGACGACCTGCTCCTTGGTGGCGATGAGGCTGACGCGATCTATGGCGAGGCGGGCAACGACCATCTGCGCGGCAATGGCGGCGACGATCTTCTGGATGGCGGCGATGGCGACGACCGCGTGGCCGGCGGTGACGGTCAGGATCAGGTCTTTGGCGGTGCCGGCAACGACGTTCTGTTCGGCGGCTTCGGCGACGATCTGCTGCAGGGGGGCGACGGCGACGACTACCTGAAGGGCGGCAGGGGCGACGACGTGCTGAACGGCGAGGCGGGCAACGACATCCTGATCGGCGGCCAGGGCGACGACGTGCTGATCGGCGGGGAGGGGGACGACCTGTTCGTGTTCTCGGGCGGCGCCGACGTGGTGATGGACTTCGCCGACGGCGACATGCTGCAATTCGCCGCGAGCCTGCCCGGCGGCGTGACGCTGACCGACGCGGCGAGCGTGGCGGATTTCGCGGTCGATGTGGGCGGCGCCAACACGCTCATCGATTTCGGCCAGGGCGACAGCGTCATGCTCTACGGGGTGTCCTACGACGACATCGCGGCCGATCCGTCGAAGTTCTTCACGATCGTCTAACCCGAACGCGGCATACCGGTCGGCATCGGCCGGTATGCCGCACGGTGTTGATCGATCCGCTTCTGTCCAGGTGTCCCTGCCATGAACGCACTCGTCCAGCTCTCCTCCCTGCCGCCCTGCCGGGCGATCGGCCCGAGCGGCGCGCCGCGCATGCAGATCGTGCCGCTCTCGGATACGGTCAGCGCCGCCTTCTTCGATCTCTCCGCCGCCCAGCGGCCCGCCAGGGCCGCGATCTCGGCGCGCAGCGGCGCCGCCTCGCTCTGCCTGCCGCTGGTCTCGACGCGCCTGCCGCTCGGCCGGGGCGGATGCCGCGAGGTGGTGCTGCTGCGTCTGCCGGCCGGGACGCTCATCCGCGACGGCCTGTGGCTGACGCAGGATGCGCTGCCGCTGGCCGAGCTCGATCCCGACGCGCTGCAATCGCCGCTGACCGATCCGCTGGCGCTGATCGACGGTCTGGCGCCCGAGGGGGCGCACCGGCTGGTGCGGGTGCTGCTGACCACGGGCCTGTCGCTGTTCGGCACGCCCTCCTTCGGCGGCTTCCAGGCCCTTCTAGGGCCGCTTCTGGGCCAGGTGGCGCCGGCGCCGCTGCCGCTGCGGACCTGGTGCCCGCTGGGGCGCCGCGCGGCGCTTGCGAGCTATGCCGTTCCGGAGGGCATCGAGGCCGGGCGGCTCGGCGATTTCGTCTGCGTCGGGCGCCGGGCGGTGCGGCGGCTCGCGGGCGTGGCGGCCGAGGGCGAGACCGTGGGCGAGGAGCGGCTTCTACACCTCTATCTGCCCGAGGGGGCGGAGCGGGAGGGCACGCTCGTGGCGCTCTCGCCCGCACCCTTGCGGCTCGCCGGCCCCACCGCCGGCACGCCGTGCCGCCCGGCGGCGGCCTGGTTCGCGCGGCGCAGCCCGCCGGTCAGGCGGCGGATGCGCAAGCGGCTGGCGCGGCTGGCCGAAGGCGACGCGCGGGCGGCGGCGCTTTGGGCCGAACTGGCTGTTCCGGCCGAAGAGCATCCTTCGGCGCGCATCCATCACCTGTCGGCGACGCCCGCTGGGCTCTTCTTCGTCATCGCCGTCGAGGATCGCCACGCGCTCCTGGCCGGGCTGGTGCTCGAATCGGGCGAGACCGCGCAGCGGGTGCCCCTGGCGCGACCCGTTCACCATCCCCGCCACGGCCGGTTGCAGATCGGCTTCGCGGGCGGGCTCGAGGGCCGCGAACCGGGCGAGGCGGTGACGATCTTCCTGCTCTACCGATCCGGCCGGATGCGGTCTGCGGGACGCGTGTCTCCAGGCGCCTTTCCAACCCTGATGCCGCCGATCCTGGATCCCCTGCCGCCCGAGGAGGTGGCGCCGGCCCTGGCGGCGGCGCTGGGCGACGCGGTGCCACGGCGCGCGGGGCGGCGCGCGGCGCTGGTCGCGGTCGCCGCACCCGCCGTGCCGGTGCGGACCGCGCTTGTCGTGACGCTCGGGGCCGCTCTCGATTATCCCTTCGCGCTCGCGGCAAGCCTCGGCGGCCGGCTGGACGTGAGCCTGATCCTGCACCATCCCGATCCGGACGCCGTGGCGCTGATGCGCGGCATCGGGCAGGAAATCGCCGCCATCCACGGCATCGGCGTCAGCGTCGCGGATCTGTCCGGGCCGGCGCTGCTGCCCTCCGAGCGGATGCGCGCGCTTCTCGGGGCCGTCGAGGCGCCCGTTGCGGTGTGTCTGGGCGAGGACGCGCTTCCCGACGCGCCGGACTGGCTGGCGCGGATGGAGGCGGCGCTCGACGGCGAGGCGGCGACGCTCGCCGCGGCGCGGGTGCGGGATCGCGGGGGGCTCGGGCCGGACGGCGCAGAGGTTTCGACCGCCTGTCTGGGGCTGAACAGGGCGGCGCGCGCCCTCCTTCGGGCGATGCCGCTCGGCACGGTGGGCGCGGCGGGCGATGTGGCGCGGCTGATCGGGGCGCTCCGGGAGGGCGGGGGCCTCGTCGAGACCGAGGTGGTCGAGGCCACGGCCTTTGACCCGGCGCCGGCGCCGCCCGAGATGCTGCGCCTCGCCGATGCGCGGCTCGTCGAGAAGGACGCGGGGCGATGAAGATCCTGATGATCTGCCACGACCATCCGGAGGTCACCGATGGCGGCACCGAGCACGCCGCGCGCGACCTCTGCGCGGCGCTCGAGGCGATGGAGGGCGTGACCTGCCGGTTTCTCGGCGTCAGCACCTCGCTCGGCCATCCGGACGTGCCGCCGGGGACGCTCCACGCGCAGGGGCGGGACCTGCTGCTGCGGACCGGGGGCTACGACATCTTTTCCATGCGCCGCCGCGACGGCGTCGCCTGGGCCGCCTCGATCGAGCGGCTCCTCGACGCCGCGGCTCCCGATGTGGTTCATCTGCACGGTCTCGACCGGATCGGCGCCGACATCATCCCGCTTCTGCGGCGGCTGCGGCCGGCGGCGCGGCTGGTGCTGACGCTGCACGACTTCCAGATCATCTGCCCGAACGAGGGGCTGCTGCTGCGCCGCGACGGCAGCCTCTGCCGGCGGCCGGAGCCGGATGCCTGCCGCCGCTGCTTTCCCGACATCGCCGCCGGCCGCCATGCGTTGCGCAAGGCGCGGCTTCTGGCGCTGCTCGGCGGCATCGACACCTTCGTCGCGCCGAGCCGCGACCTGCGGCAGCGCTTCGTCGAATGGGGGCTTGCGGCCGAGCGCATCGTGGTGGCGCCGAACGCCGTGCCGGCGATGGAGGCAGGGGCCGCAAGCGTCAGCCGGCTGCGGCCGAACCGGTTCGCGTATTTCGGCAATATCGCCGATCACAAGGGCGTCGGCGTGCTGCTGTCGGCGGCCGGGCGCCTCGCCCGGCGGGGCAGCGATCTGCAGGTGACGCTGCATGGCCGGCTCAACCACCCCGCCCCCGCCACCCGCGCGGCCTTTGCCGACGCGCTCGCCGCCGCAGAGCCGGTGGCGCAGTTCGTCGGGCCCTACGACCGCGCCGAGCTGCCCGATCTGATGGCCGGGATCGACTGGGTGGTGCTGCCGTCGCTGTGGTACGAGAACGCGCCGCTCGTCGTCTCGGAGGCGCGGCGCGCCCGGCGGCCGGTGATCTCGACCGGGCTCGGCGGCCTGCGCGAGCTTGTCCGCGACGGCGTCGACGGGCTGATCGTGCCGCGCGGCGATGCGGCGACGCTCGCCCAGCGCATGGAGGAGGTGGCGGGCGACCGGGTGCTGTGGTCGCGGCTGGCGGCCAACGCGCCCTGTCCGCCCGACCCCGAGACGGTGGCGCGCCGGCATCTCGAGCTCTACGCAGCCGCCGCGGAAGGAGTGGGCGCATGACCGTCCTGTCGGAGATCCGCGCGCATCCGGAGGCGCCGACGATCGCGCCCGCGCTTCTGATCCTGCCGGGGGGCGCCTGCGCGATCTACTGCTTCGCGGGGCTCGACGCGCCCGTGCCGGTCGCGGTGGCGGGCGGGGCCGGTCCGGCCCCGGCCTGGCAGGCGCAGGGCTGGGAGGCGGGCGGCGCCCATCACGGCCTCGTGCTGACCGGCGCCGCGAGCCTTGAGCGGATGGACCTTGCGGGGCCCGACGGCGATCTGCGGGTCAGGATCGCGCCCGCGGGGGCGCTCTCGACCGAGCCGCAGGCTCTGGCGCGCCATCTGCGCGAGACGGAGGCGCCCGCGGCCGACATCCTGGCGTTCCTGGCCCGCGCCTTCGCCGCGGCGAACCTGGCCGAGGCGGGCCGCTTCCTGCAGGCGCTGTCGATGGAGATGTCGGAGGCCGACGGCTTCGTCGAGCTCGTCGTGCGGCCCGAATGCGGCGGCCTCTTCGTGCAGGGCTGGGCGCATTCGAGCCTGGCCGGGCCGCTCAGGGCGAGCGGTGCGGCAGGCGGCATCGCGGCGGTGGGCGCGGGCTTCGCGCGCGACGACATCCTGCCGCCGGCGGGCGGCTATTGCCTGTTCGTCAAGGATTTCGACGGGCGGCTCGAGCCGGGCCGGGCGCTGATCGTCGAGCGGGAGGGGCGGCTCGTGCGGCTCGACCTGCTGGCCGGCGCGGCCGCACCGATCATTGGCGCCGCGGCGGGCGCGCATGTGCGCGCGATGCTGCCGCGGCTCGAGGCGGGCGCCGCCGATCTCGAGGCCTTCAGGCGCATCGTCCGGCCCCGCTTCGAGGGCCAGGACACGCTGTCGGTCCATGCCGGGCCCACCACCGCCGCGATCGACCGCATCCTCTGCACGCCCTCGGGCGGGCTCTTCGTGACGGGCTGGCTCCTCGACCCGCTCGACCGCGTTGACCGGGTGATCCTGAAGAGCACCGCCAACCTCTATGCGCCGCTCCACGAGAGCTGGCACCGGCTCGAGCGGCCGGACCTCAACGAGGCCTTCGCCGCCGATCCGCGCTTCGCGGGGCTCCTCGACCCGCGCGAGCGGCTCCACGGCTTCGTCTGCGCGGCCGCGGCCGCGCCCGCGGCGATCACCGGCGCCGATCTCTATCTCGAGGTGGTGTTCCGCGACGGGGAGTGCCTGTTCCTGCCCTGCCGCGCCACGCCCTGCGAGGGCGCCGGCGCCGCGCATCCGGTGATGGAAACCCTGCATGCCGACGACCCGGCGCTCGGCAGCCTGATCGCGGAGCACGCCGCGCCGTTCCTGGCAACGGTGCCGCGCCGCCCGGTGGCGCGCAGCAGGCTCTGCATCCAGCCCCTTGGGGGGCGGGTCGGCGGGGCGCGAGGTCGCGGCGATCATGCCGGTCACCGATCCTGCGCATCTCAACCCGGTGATGGCGGCGCTGGCGGGGACGGCCGATGCGGCGGGGCTCGATCTTCTGCTGGTGGCGGGCCGCGGCGGCGGTGGCGCGCTGGGCGAGGATCTCGACCACCAGTTCCGCTTCTACGGGCTGCGGGGCGCGCTCCTGCTGGTGCCCGATCACGAGACCCTCGCGGGGCGGCTCGATGCGGGGCTTGCGATGACGGAGGCGCCGGAGATCCTCGTCTGGCAGACATCGGTGATGCCGCGGCAGGCGGGCTGGCTCGCGCGGCTGCGCGACGCGCTGGCGGAGCGGCGGCGCATGGCCGCGATCTCGCCGATGCTGACCTACGAGGACGGCTCGGTGCATTTCGGCGGCAGCGAGGATGCGGCGCCGCCGCGCGGTGCGGCCTGCGCGCTCGTGGGCTTCGAGCGGCGCCGCGTGGCGGCGGGCGCAATGCGCCCGGCCCCCTCGGTGCCCGCGCAGATCGCCCTGATCGACCGCGACCTCGCGCTGCGCTGCGGCGGGTTCCGCGGCAGCCTCTGGGGCGACCGGTTCCTGGGCCAGGATCTGGGCCGCAGGCTCGGCCAGCTGGGGGCGCGGGCCTGGTGCGACACCGGCGTGGAATTCTGGATGTTCGACGCGGCGCCCGACGCCGAGCGCGACCGCCAGAGCCTCGTCGACCGCATCGACGCGGCGCTCGTCGCGCATGGCCGGAGGCTGGCCGACGAGCGCACGCCGGGAGACGGCAGCCGCAGGGAGGACCGGACGTGAAAGCCCTCATCATCTCGCACGCGCATCCCGACTTCTCGATCGGCGGCGCGCAGGTCGCCTCCTACAACCTGCATCGCGGCCTTTGCCAGCAGCCCGGCTGGCGGTCGCATTACCTGGCCGGGATCGGCGCGCCGGCGATGCCGCACCGCGACACGCCGCTCATGTCGATGGACCGGGCCGAGGACGAGTCGCTCTTCTGGTCGAAGGAGTTCGACTGGTTCCATCTGGGCAGCCGCGATGTCGGCGCGCTGATGGCGCATCTCGAGCGGTTCCTGGCGGATCTGCGCCCCGACATCGTCAACCTGCACCACGTCATGGGCTTCGGCGTGCAGGCGATCCGGTCGGTGCGCCGGGCCCTGGGCGAGGTGCCGATCGTCTATACCCTGCACGAATACCTGCCGATCTGCGCCCATCACGGGCAGATGATCAAGGCGCGCACCCATGCGCTCTGCAGCCGCGCCACGCCCTCCGATTGCGGCATGTGCTTTCCCGAGATCGGGGCGGCGAACCTGCTGCGGCGGGAATTGTTCATCAAGAGCTTCTTTGCCGAGGTCGACGCCTTCGTCAGCCCGTCGCATTTCCTGCTGGCGCGGTTCGCCGAATGGGGGCTGCCGCCCGAGCGGCTGGTGATGATCGAGAACGGGCTCGAGGCCGGCCTGCCGGTGCCGGTGCGCCCGCTCGGCCCGGGCGGCCGGCGCAACCGCTTCGCCTATTTCGGGCAGCTCAACCCGTTCAAGGGCATCAAGGTGCTGATCGACGCGGTGACGCGGATCCCGGCGGAGATCTGGGGCGACAGCATCCTCGACATCTATGGCGGCAATCTCGAGCACCAGCCGGAGGAGTTCCAGGCGAGCGTTCGGGAGCTTTTTCGTCTGGCCGGACGGCGGGTGCGCTTCGGCGGCTCCTACAAGAGCCACGAGATGCCCGACCTGATGCGCGAGGTGGACTGGATGATCGTCCCCTCGACCTGGTGGGAGAATTCGCCGGTGGTGATCCAGGAGGCGTTCTTCCACGGCCGACCGGTCATCGCCAGCGATATCGGCGGCATGGCCGAGAAGGTCCGCAACGGCGTCGACGGGCTGCATTTCAAGGTGTCGAACCCCGACAGCCTGGCCGAGACGATGGTGCAGGCGTTGCGCCAGCCGGGCCTGTGGGACCGGCTGCATGGCGGCATCCGGCCGCCCATGAGCGCGGCGGGCGCGGGGCGGCTGCATGCGGAGCTTTTCGGCAAGCTCCTGTCCCGGCGCGGCGCCGGGCCGTCCGGCCAGGTGGCCGCGGAATGAGCCCTGTGAGCGATCCGGCGGCGCGGTACCGCGAGACGGTGCGCGACCTTGTCCGCGGCGGCGTCGCGGCCGGCGGCGTCGGCTTCTTCGTCAACCTGCTGCACCTGGCATTGCCGCTTTTCACCATCCAGGTCTACGACCGGGTACTGTCGAGCGGCAGCCTCGAGACGCTGGCGGCGCTGGCGATCCTGACGGTGACTCTGGTGGGCTTCCAGACGCTTCTCGAGGTGATGCGCCAGCAGGTCTTCGTGATCCTCGCCAATCGGGCGGTGGCACGGCTCGGGGGTCCGGTCTTCGAGGCGGCGATCGAGACGAGCCTCACGCGCGGTCCGCAGGCGGCGGCGGGCGCGCTGCAGGACGTGTCGGAGTTGCGCGCGTTTCTGGCGGGGGGGGCGGTGGCGCTGCCGCTCGATCTGGCCTTCGCGCCGGTCTTCCTGTGCGTGCTGTTCGTGCTGAACCCGGTCTACGGGCTGGTCGGTCTCGCGGGCGCGCTGGCGCTCGTCGCGGCGGCGGTGGGCACGGAGATCGCCCTCAGGGAGCCGTCACGGGCCGGCAGCCGGGCGACGGGCGAGATGAATGCCGGCACCGCGGAGGCGATCCGCCATGCGGAGGTGATCACCGCCATGGGCATGCTGCCGGCGCTGGCCGCCCGCTGGCGGGGCGCGCAGGCGGCGGCGATCGCGCTGTCGGAGCGGGGCGCCCGGCTGGCGCGGCTTCTGGCGACGCTGACGCGGACGCTGCGGGTGCTGCTGCAGATCGGCGTGATCGCCACCGGCGCGGTGCTGGTCATCGCCGAGCACGTGACGGCGGGCACGATCATCGCCGCCTCGGTCCTGACCGGCCGGCTGCTCCTGCCCTTCGAGCAGACCGCCTCGGGCTGGAAGCAGTGGCTCGAGGCGCGCGACGTGCTCGACCGGCTGCGCCAGGTGACGGCCACCGGAACGGCCGCCCGCTCGGCGACGCCGATCGCGATCGAGACCGGACGGCTGGTGGCCGACCGGCTGGGCTACGTGGCGCCCGGCCAGTCCCGCCCGGTCCTGCAGAACGTGTCCTTCGCGCTCGAGAGCGGCGCGATGCTGGGGGTGATCGGCCCGTCGGGCGCCGGCAAGTCGACGCTGTCGCGGCTGATCGTCGGCACCGCCCAGCCGAGCGCGGGGGGCATCTATCTCGACGGGCAGAGCACCTATGCGCATGAGCGCGCGAGTTTCGGCCGGGCCGTCGGCTATCTGCCGCAGGAACCGGTGCTGCTGACCGGCACGGCGCGCGACAACATCGCCCGGTTCGGCGACTGGGAGATGGAGGAGGTGGTGCGCGCCGCGCGGGCGGCCGGCATCCACGAGCTGATCGGCAGCCTGCCGCAGGGCTATGCCACGATCCTCGGCGACGGCGGCTATCGCCCGAGCGGCGGCCAGCGGCAGCGGATCGCGCTGGCGCGGGCGCTTCTGGGACAGCCGAAGCTGATCGTGCTCGACGAGCCGAACTCCAATCTCGACGCCGAGGGCGAGGCGGCCCTGGTCGCCGCCATCGAGGCGGCGCGCGCCGCGGGATCGACGGTGGTGGTGGTCGCGCAGCGGATGTCGATCCTGAACCGCGCCGACCGGCTGTTGCGCATCCAGGACGGCGCGATGGTGCAGTTCGGGCCGCGCGACGAGGTGATGCGGGGGCTCGCGCCCCAGCGCCCGGCCGCGCCCCTGAAGAAGGTGGCTTCATGATGAGCGTGAGCGAGATCGGGACCGGCGGCGGCGAGGGGCCTCTGCCCTCCTACTGGCCGGTGGTCGGCTCGGCGCTCCTCGTGGCGCTGGCGATGTCGCTGGCTCTGGCGGGCTGGGGCATGCTGGCGCGGCTCGACGCGGCGCTCGTCAGCCACGGCGTGCTCCACGCTGACAGCGAGCGCAAGACCGTCGAGCATCTCGAAGGCGGCATCCTGGCCGAGCTTCTGGTCCGCTCGGGCGATGCGGTCGAGGCGGGACAGGTCGTGGCGCGGCTCGACACCACCCAGGTCGAGGAGCGGCTGGCGCAGCTGCGCGCCGAGCGCGACGCGACGCTCTTTGCGCTCTGGCGGCTCGATGCCGAGCAGGCGGGGCGCCGGCTCGATCCGGAGACCGCGCCGACGGCCGAGAACGGCGACCGCGCCGGCCATGTCGCCGAGGCCATGCGGCTCTTCGAGGCGCGGCGCCGCGCCCATGCCGCGCAGGTCGCCTCGCTCAACCGGCAGATGGCGCAGCTGCGCGGCCAGATCGCCGCCAGCGAGGCGCAGCGCCGCTCGGCCGAGGCGCAGCTGTCGCTGTGGAGCGACGAGCGGCATCTGGTGGCCGATCTGGTCGATCGCGGGGTGAGCGCGCGGCGCGACCTTCTGGATTTCGACCGCGCCGTGGCCGTGGCCACCGGCCAGCGCGACGAGAGCGCCGGGATGATCGAGGCGGCGAGCCAGGACATCGCCCGCGCCGAGGCCGATCTCGAGGCGCTGGAGCAGCAGCGCCTGACCGAGATCGCGGCGAGCGAATTGGAGGGCCGGAACCGCCTCGCGACGCTCGACAGCCAGATCCGCGCCATCGAGGACGTCAGGGCGCGCCACCTGCTGCGCGCGCCGCAGGCGGGGCGGGTGGTGGAAATCACCACCGTGACGCCCGGCGCGGTGCTGGGCTCGGGCCAGCCGCTGATGGAGATCCTGCCGCGCGACGACCGGCTGGTGGCGCTGATCAAGCTGCCGCCCGACGCCATCGACAGCGTGCATGTGGGCCTGCCCGCGAAGGTCAGGCTGACCGCCTACAAGCGCGCCGACGCGCCGATCCTGCCGGGCGAGGTCAGCTATGTCTCGGCCGACCTGCTGACCGACGAGCAGACCGGCGGCGCCTATTTCGAGGGGCGCGTCGCGCTCGATCCCGACGCGGTCGCCGCCAAGGAGGGCATCGTCCTCAACGCCGGCATGCCGGTCGAGGTGACGCTGACCATCGGCGAGCGTCGGGCCGGCGATTATCTGCTCGAACCCATCCTGCGCCATCTGCGGCGCGCCTTTCGGGAGGAATGACGGAATGGACCAGCGACCGGTGCGGCGGGCGATCCTGCAGATCGGCACGGAGAAGACGGGCAGCACGACGCTGCAGGCGTTCCTGGCGGCGAACCGCGACCGGCTCATCGAGCGGGGGTTCCTCTATCCGCGCTTCTGCGGCGACATCAACCAGACCGGGCTTGCCGCCTATGCCATGGAGGCGGCGCGCGTCGATCGGCTGAAGGCGGCCTTCGGGGTCGAGACCAGGGCCGACGTGCCGGGCATGAGGGCGCGGCTCGAACGGGCGGCCGCGGCCGAGCTCGACGGCGGATTGACGACCATCTTCTGCAGCGAGCATTGTCACAGCCGGCTGATCAACGCGAGCGAGGTGGCGCGGCTGCGCGACTTCCTGGCGCCGTTCTTCGACGAGATCCGCGTGTCGGTCTATCTGCGCCGGCAGGACCAGATCGCGCTCAGCCTCTATTCGACCAAGCTCAAGAGCGGCGGCGCGCCCCGGACGATCCTGCCGCAGACCGGCGAGAGCGACCCCTACTACAATTACGATCGCTTCCTGTCGCTGTGGGAGACGGTGTTCGGGCGCGAGAACATCTCGGCGCGGCTCTTCGAGCGCGACCAGCTGGTCAATGGCAGCATCGTCGACGATTTCGCCGCCGCGTGGGGGCTGGGCGATCTCGGCTGGTACCGGCGCGTGGGCGACCGCAACGGCGCCATCTCGCTCGAGGCGCAGGAATTCCTGCGCCACGCCAACCCCCATCTCGAGGCGGTCGCGGGACCGGCGGGCGACACGATGCGCGGCCGGACGATCTCGGCGCTCGCGGTGCGGTTTCCGGGCAAGGGCGCGCGGCCCGGCCGCGACGAGGCGCGGGCCTTCTACGAGATGTTCCGCGCCAGCAACGCGGCGGTGGCGGCGCGGTACTTCCCGGGCCGGACGCCGCTTTTCGGCGAGAGTTTCGACGCCTATCCGGAGCGCGCCGATCCGGTCGGCATCGATGCCGACGGGCTGGCGCGCGTCGCGGTCGCGCTGCTGGTGGAGCGGGACCGGGAGATCGAGCGGCTGGAGACCGAAATCGCGATCCGCGAGGCGGGGCTCGAAGCGCGTGCCGGGCGCCCCGAGGAGGCGGTGCGCGCGCTTCGGGCGGTGATCGCGCGCCATCCCGGCCATGCCGGGGCGCATCGCAGCCTTGGCGAGCACCTGTTCCGGCTCGATCGGTTCGAGGAGTGCGAGCCGGTCGCGCGGGCGGCCTCGACGCTGGCGCCCGGCAACTGGGAGTTCCACCACTTCCACGGCATGGTTCTGGCGCGGCTCGGCGATCCGCACGGGGCAGCCGCCGCGCAGCAGCGCACGCTCGATCTCAATCCCGGCCATGCCGGCGCGGCGCGCGCGCTGCAGGCCGCGCAGGGCCGCATCGAGGCCTCGCTCAAACAATCCGCCTGACCGCCGCGCGAGGACACCCATCGTGACACAGATCCCCTACAGCCTCAGCCCGTCCGCGAGCGCCGCCTGGGCGGCGCAAGGCTTCGGTCTTTCCGGGCTCGGCGCCAGCGGCAGCCTGACGGGCGCCTCGCGGTTCGAGGGTCCGTGCTCGGTGCTGGCGCGGGTGGAGCCCGGCGCCCATCTGAGCGTCGGCGCGTTCTGCAACCTGAGCGGCGGCACGCTCAACAACCTGGAGGCGGGGCGCTACTGCTCCGTCGCCCACGGCGTGACGATCGGCAGCCACGAGCATCCGCTCGACTGGCTGACCACGTCGCGCACTGCCTATTACCCGGAGGTCAACGGCTGGGATCGCCTGATGGCCGGCGCGGCAGCGGAGGAGATCCACCGGCGGAAGCCCGCCTTCACCGCATCCTGCCCCATCACCACCCTCGGACCGGACGTCTGGATCGGGCAGGGCGCTTTCCTGAAGGCGGGCGTCCGGGTAGGCGCCGGCGCCATCATCGGGGCGCGCGCGACGGTGGTGAAGGATGTGCCGCCCTACGCGATCGTGGTCGGGACGCCCGCCCGGGTCGTGCGGCTGCGGTTTCCCGAGGCCGTCATCGCCCGGCTGCTGGCCCTCGTCTGGTGGCGCTACTCGATCTACGACCTGTTCGACGCGCCTTTCGACGAGATCGAGCGGGCGCTCGACCGCATCGAGGACCTGATCGCCGCCGGCGCCGTCGAGCCCTATGAGGCGCCGACGATCACGGCCCGCGATTTGGCCCGGGAGCCGGCCGAGGCGCGGGCGCCGGCCGAGGCGGTGCCGTGAGGTGCGCGCCCCAGCCCCGCGACCGCGCCGCCCCCCTGATCCCCGACCGGAGACGCCTCCCATGACCACCGAGACCGCCGCGAGCCATCCGCACCTGGCCGCCGTCCCCGATACGCCCGGAGCCGAGGCCGCGCCTGCGCCCGGGCAGGTCCGGGTCAACGGGGTCTTCGACCTGCCCTCCGCCTCCCGCGTGGCGGGGTGGGCGATCGACCGCGCCGATCCCGAGGCGGCGGTCACCGTCGAGATCTATCAGGAGGACCGGCGGCTGGCGAAGGTCACCGCCGACAGGCACCGCCCGGATCTGGAGCGCGGCGGCATCGGGACCGGCCGCTACGGCTTTTCGGTGGAGCTCGACCTGCCGGTCGAGCCGGGGCTCGAGTTCACGCTGACGGCGCGGGCGGTCGCCGCCGATGGAACGAGCGGCCCGCTGCGCCCGACGGGGGTGCTGGCGCCGGGCGAGGACGCCATGCGGCGGCTGGTCGAGCGGCTCTATCTGCGCGTCGCGGATCTCTCGGCGCGTCTCGACCGTCTGGCGGCGGAGCGCGGGGCGCCCGATCTGCCGCGCGAGGCGGCCGACATCCTGGCGCGGATCGAACTGGTGCAGGCGCGGCTCGACCTGTCGGCGGCGGCCTCGGCGGCCGCGGCGCCCGCGCCGCCCGACGGATCCTGGCTCGGCCGCGCCGTCTGGGCGGCCCTAGCCCTGGGCTGCGTCGCGCTGGCGCTCGGCCTGCGCTCGCTTCTGGTCGGATGACAATTCCCCGGCCGGCGCTCGACCGCCGCGCCCGGCCGCAGATCCTCTTCGTGCACGAGGACTTTCCGGGCCAGTTCGGCGGCTTCGCCGTCTGGCTCGCCCGCGCCGGCTGGCAGGTCTGGGCGGCGGCGCGCGGGCGGGCCGCCTCGGTCACCGCCGAGGGGATCCGGATCATCGGATACGCGCCGCACCGGCCGCCATCCGCCGCGACCCATCCCTATGCGCAGCCCTTCGACCGGGCGGCTTTGGTGGGCCAGGCCTGTATCCGGGCGTGTCTCGCGGCCCGGGCGGACGGCCTCGCCCCGGATCTGATCGTGAGCCACGCCGGCCCGGGCGCGGGATTGTTCCTCGGCGACGCGTTTCCGGGCGCCGTGCAGGTCGCCTATTGCGAATGGTGGTACAATTTCCAGGGCGTCGATACCGCCTATCTGGCGCGGCTTGCGGGCCTGCCGGGCCTGCCGGTCGTGGCGGAGCCGGAGGCGGCGATCCTCGAGCGGGTTCGCAACCAGCCCATCGCGGCGGAGCTTCTGGCGGCGGGGCGGGGGCTCTGCCCGACGACGTTTCAGGCCGAGCAGTTCCCGCCGGCGCTCCGCGCGCTTCTGAGCGTGCGCCATGACGGCGTCGATTGCGTGCGGTTCCGTCCGGGCAAACCAGGCGCGGCGCGGCATCCGGCGCTGGCGGGACTCGCGCCCGACCGGCCGGTGGTGAGCTACGCGACGCGGGGGATGGAGCCGCACCGGGGCTTTCCGCAGGTGATGGAGGCGCTGGCCTCGGTGCAGGCGGCCCATCCCGAGGCGGTGGCGGTGGTCGCGGGCGACAACCGCGTGCATTACGGCGGCACGGCGGCGCGCCGCCGCGACTGGATGGCCGATGCCATGCGCCGCTTCGACCTCGACCCGGCCCGGACGCATTTCACCGGCACGCTCGGCGCCGACGATTACCTCTGGCTGCTACGCCGCACCGATGCGCATGTCTATGCCACGGTGCCCTTCGTGCTGTCCTGGTCGATGCTCGACGCGATGGCGGCGGGGGCGCCGCTCGTCCTGTCGGACACGGCGCCGGTGCGCGAGGTGGCCGACGAAAGCTGCGCGCGGCTGGCCGATCTGGCGCGCCCGGCGAGCTTCGCGGAGGCGGTGGCCGACGTGCTGGCGGACCCGCAGGCGGCGGCGGCGCGCGCGGCGCAGGCCCGCGAGCGGGTCCGCGACGGCTATGACGCGGCCCGGCTTCATCCCGAACGGGCGGCGTGGCTCGCCGGCCTCCTGCCGGCGGGGTCCGCCTGAGGGCGCGAGCGCCCGGCGGTCACGCGACGCGGGCGTCGATCCGGCTGTTGTCCTCGTCGTCGTCCTCGTCGTCGTCCTCGTCCTCGTCGATGTCGCGCTGGCCGCGCAGCTCGTCGTATTTCGCCGACAGCGCGCTCTCGAGATCGGCGTTGAGCGCCCGGGCCCGCTCCATGTAGGGCTCGTTCTTGGAGATCGGCACGCCGGGCTTCCAGAGCTTGGCCAGTTCGCGCAGCGCCGAGCGGTCGATCTGGAAGAAGGCGCGTTCGAGTTCGGCCGCCTCGAACTCGCTCAGGCCGATATTCTCGAGGACGTAACGGCCCGCCCTGAGCGAGCTGTCGAAGACCTCGCGCACGATGTCATCGGCGCCGGCGCGGTAGAGCTCGTAGACGTGGTTGCGGTCGTAGGCGCGGGCGATGATGTGGATGTCGGGCCGCGCCTTGCGGGCGTATTTGACCAAGGCGGTCACGTTCTTCGGCTCGTCCATGGTGACCACCAGCACCTTGGCCTCGTCGAGCCCCGCGGCGTGCAGGAGCTCCGGTCGGGTCGGGTCGCCGAAGAAGCCCTTGAAGCCGAACTTGCGCATCAGCTGGATCGTGTCGAGATCGTGGTCGAGCACCGTCGTCTCGTAGCCGGCGAGTTGCAGCATGCGGTTGACCACCTGGCCGAAACGGCCGATGCCGGCGATGATGATCGGCGCCTGGCTGTCGATCTCGTCGGCCTGCGGCTGGCTGGTCTCCATGCCCTCGCTCAGCCGCTTGTTGATCTGCTCCCAGACGATGAAGAACAGCGGCGTCAGAAGCATCGACATGGCGACGACGAGGAGGACCAGCTCGCTCAACTCGCGATTGATGACGCCGGTCTGGAGCGAGAACGAGGTCAGCACGAAGCCGAACTCGCCGGCCTGGGCGAGGCCGAGCGTGAAGAGCCAGCGATTGCGGCGGCCGAGATTGAAGACATGCGCCAGACCGTAGAGCACGATGCCCTTGAGCAGCATCAGGAGGAGTGTGAGCCCGAGGATCGGGAAGGGGTCGTCGAAGAAGCGGTCGAACGAGATGCCGGCGCCCACGGTGATGAAGAACAGCCCCAGGAGCAGGCCCTTGAACGGCTCGATGTCGGATTCGAGCTCGTGTCGGAACTCGGAGTTGGCGAGCACCACCCCGGCCAGGAACGCGCCCAGCGCCGGCGAGAGGCCGACAAGGGTCATCACGAAGGAGATCGAGATGACGATGAGCAGCGCCAGCGCGGTGTAGAGCTCGCGCAGGCGGGCGCGGTGGATGTAGCGGAACACGGGCCGGGTGCCGAAGACGCCGGCGATGATGATGGCGGCGATGGCGCCGATGGTGATGAGCGTGATGCCCCAGCCGGGCATGTTGTCGACGAGGCTCGTGACCGCCTCGGCATGGGCGCCGGCGGTGGTCTCGGCGCCCGCCCCCTCTGCGCCGCCATGCGCGGCGGGTCCGCCGATATGGCCCGAACCCAGCAGCGGCAGCAGCGCCAGCATCGGGATGACCGCGATGTCCTGGGTCAGCAGAACCGAGAAGGACGACCGCCCGCCAGCCGTCTGCATCAGGCTCTTCTCGTTCAGGGTCTGCAGCACGATGGCGGTCGATGACAGCGAGAAGATCATGCCGAGCGCCAGCGCCTCGCCGGTGGGCTGGCCGAGCAGGATGGCCGCGCCGGTGACGAGGCCGATGGTGATCAGGACCTGCGCGCCGCCCAGGCCCAGAAGCCTGTGGCGCATGTCCCAGAGCGCCTTGGGTTCGAGTTCAAGGCCGATCAGGAACAGCATCATGACGACGCCGAACTCGGCGAAATGCTGAAGATCCTCGGTTTCCGAGCCGACCAGCCCCAGAACCGGCCCAATGAGGATGCCGGCGGCGAGATAGCCCAGGACCGATCCGAGGCCCAGCCGCGCCGCGATGGGAACCGCGATGACCGCGGCAGCGAGATAGATCAGGGCCTGGAACAGGAAGGATTCCATCGTCTCTCCGTCAATGTCTTCGTCGTGGGGCGGCGCCCCGGCCGAAGCGCCGGTCCGCCGCGCGCCGAGGCCACGCCGCCGCCATTCCGCCGCCGGTCATGGCCCTAGCCGCGCGGCATGGCGAGCCTGAGGGCGCGGCCGCCCTTCACAAAGTGCAGCTCGTCGCGACCGATCGCCTGGACGCGGCCGCCATCCACCCGGTCGCCGACCTTTACCTTGATGAACCGTCCGTTGGCGAGCCGCACCAGCGCCCGCCGGTTGGTCGCGTCGCCATAGACGCCGATGAGGCTCATCTGGTTGCGCCCGATGATGCCGCGGATGCCGGCGCCGCCGGTGGGCGGAGCCGCCGCGGCCGGCGGGGCGACGGGATCGATGGTTGCAACCCGCGCCGGCACCGGCGCAGGCGCGGCGCGGTCGGGGACGGTGCGCGGGCGCAGATCGGGCCTGAGCGATCGGGCGACGGCCGCAGGGGCGGTCGCGGCCAGTTCGGGGCGGATCGCCTCGAGCGCGGCGGCCACGCCGCGGCTTGCATCGGCCACCGCCGCCGCATCGGCAGCGGAGGGGGCGGGTCGCGGTCGGGGCGGCGCCAGCGCGACGCGCACCAGGGGCGCCGTGGCGGCGGGAGCGAGCGGAGGGTCGGGGGCGGAAACGGGGGCGTCGGCGGAAACGGGGGCGTCGGTGGCGGCGGGCGCGGCGCCGGCCGGCTGCGCGGCGAGCGCCAGGCGGGCCGCCTCGCCGATCTCGGCCGCGCCGCCGGGTGCGGCGGGGATGTCGGCTGCCGCCCGGTCGTCGGGGCCGAGCCCCTCGGGCCGGGCTGGGGGCACGCTGGCCGGCGGGCCGTCCTCCACGCGGATGGCGGGGGGCGGAGCCTCGGCGTCCGCGCCCGGCGCTGTGGGATCGGCCGAGGCCGCGCCGCGCCGGTCGGGCGCGCGCGGCGGCACTAGGGTGGGCGGTCCCGGCAGGACCCGGACGCCGTCGGCCGTCACGAGGCCGTCTGGCCCGAGGGCGACCGGATCGGTCGGCTCCGCCGCCGCGCTTGGAGCGGCCGGCAGCGGCTGCAGCGCGGCGGGGGCGGGCAAGGCGTCGGGTTCGGGGGGCTCCAGGCCGGTCACGCCCTCGGCCGTCGCCACGGTGCCCGCCTCGCCGGTTGCGGACAGGGGGGCGGCGGCGTCCGCCTCGGGCGATGGAGGGGGGCGGGGGGCGTCGGTCGCGATGCCGGTCGCCGCGTAGCGGGTCGCCTCGGACGCGCCGGCCGACCGGCGCAGCGGATCCGCCGCGGCCTCGTCCGGATCGCTCGCGGCAGGGGCCGTGGCGGCGCCCGGATCGCCGTCGCGCGCGGCGGCGGGGTCGGGAGCGGAGGGGGAAGCCGCGGTCTCGGGCGCCCGGTCGGTGGGGCCGATGCCGCCGGCCGGGCCCGGTTGCGGATCGCGGGCCGGCGGGTCGGCCGGGGCGCTGGTCTCGGTGATCCGGATCTCGGGCGCGACGGCGAGCCATCCAACCCCCACCGCGCCGAGCGCGAGCCCGATGGCGGCGAGGGCCGCCAGACCCCCTCGGCGACCGCGCCGGGGGCTTGGCGCCTCGACCTCGTCGGTGCGCTCCACCTGCAGGGGCGCGGCGGGCGGCGCGGCCATGGCCTCGAGACCGTCGGTGGCGGGGCCGGCCTCGGGCGGCGCGACCGCGCGCAGGCGCGGCGCGGCATCGGCCGGCGGGGCGGCCGGCGGACCTGCGGGCGGTGCGGCCTCGGCGCGAAGCGGAGCGCGGGGCGCGACCGGCTCGCCGCCGCGCACCAGCGAGATGCGCGAGGCGATGGTCTCGAGCGAGGCCGTGGCGACCGGGCCGCTGCGGTGCGAGGTGAAGGCCGGCTGGGCCTCCGTCAGCCGCTCCTCCGCCCGATCTCGAGAGGCGGCCGCCTGGGGTCGCTGCGGTGCCGGATCGTCGGCGGAAGCGGCCTCGGGCTCGGCCGTGGCGGCGGGCGGGGCGGGGCGCCGGGCCGGCCCGAAATCCGGCGCGCCGCCGAAGACGCTGGCGGCCGCCCCGGCGGCGGCGAAGCGGGCGGGATGGAAGCCGTGGCCGGTCGCGAAGCTCTCGGCCTCCGACAGGGTCTCGCGCGCCACGGCGGCCACCTGGATCTGCTGGCCGGACCGGGTCCAGTCGAAGACCAGCGCATCGACCGGATAGGGCGTCAGGCCGTCGAGCTCGTCGCGGATCTTCGCCTCCGACACGGCCCGGTCCTGCGGCGCGTCGGCGTCGAATGCGGTGAACAGGATCTCGGAATGCGGGATCAGCAGCGTCGCCACCACCGGACCGCCGGCCTCGGCCTCGGCATGGCGGCGCAGATCGTCGAGCCGCGCGTCGAAATCGGGGTCGTCCAGCCGCACCTCGCCGAGCGCCACGCGATCGGAACCGATATCTTTGAGAAGGGTCACGCCATCCTGCGAAAGATCGAGTGCGTAAGCTGGGTTCATGGATCCGTTCTAGCACGTGTGACGCCTCTGGACAGCCTTGCATATCAGGTGTTCGCTCGCCACTGCGGGATTTTAGGCAGGGGTCCGGAAAGGGGCGCGGGAGCCGCAGGGCCGGCCGGGATCCACGAGGGCGGAGAGAGAGGAGCGACATCCATGAAAGCTGCGATTCTGATGGCGGCGCTGGTCGCGGCCGGGGCGGGGCAGGCCCAGCAGGCCCGGCCCGACGCGGAGCCGCAGGTGACGGTCGCGGGCGAGGGGCAGGTGGCGGCGGCGCCCGATCTGGCGACCGTCCGGCTGGGCGTCGTCGCCGAGGCCGGGGCCGCCGCGGCCGCGACCGAGGCGCTGTCGGCCGATCTCGGCCCGGTGATCGACGCGCTGGTGGCGGAGGGGGTGGCGCCCGCCGACATCGAGACCGGCACGCTGGTCCTGTCGCCGGTCTATGCCGAGCCCGCGCCGGATGGGCGCGCGCCCGAGATTGGCTCCTACCGCGCCGAGAGCCTCGTCTCGGTCGAGCTGCGCCGGACGGCCGATCTGGGCCGCATCCTGGCGACGGCGGTGGAGGCCGGCGCGAACCGGATCGACGGCGTGAGCTTCGCTCTGAGCGACCCGGACGCCGTCGCCGATGCGGCGCTGGCGGACGCGATGGCCGACGCCATGCGCAAGGCCGGGGTCATCGCCGAAGCCGCCGGGATGGGGCTCGGTCCCGTCCGCTCGATCGCCGAGACGGGCGGCGGCGGACCGGGGCCGATCATGATGGAGGCGCGCGCCGCGATGGCGGACGTCCCCATAGCGCCCGGCCGCATCGAGACCACAGCGCGGCTCAGCGTGACCTTCGACCTGGTCGAGGCCGAGCGCCACGAGGAGTGACGCCCGGCCCGCCGCGGCTCAGGCGGCAGCGGCGGCCAACGCCTGGTCGAGATCGGCGATCAGGTCGTCGGGATCCTCGAGCCCGATCGAAAGCCGCACCACCTCCGGATCGGCGCCGGCCGCGCGCTGCTGGTTCTCGTCGAGCTGGCGGTGCGTGGTCGAGGCGGAGTGGATGATGAGGCTGCGCGTGTCGCCGAGATTGGCGACGTGGCTGAAGAGTTCGACCGCGTCGATGAGCTTCATGCAGGCTGCGTAGCCGCCCTTCAGCGCGAAGGTGAAGAGGCCGCCGGCGCCCCTGGGGCAGAGCCTCGTGGCGCGGCCGTGATAGGGCGAGCTTTCGAGGCCGGCATAGGTCACCCGCTCGACCCGCGGATCCGCCTCGAGCCAGGTGGCGATCTTGACGGCATTCTCGCTGTGCCGCGCCATGCGCAGCGACAGCGTCTCGATCCCCATGAGCGTGTAATGCGCGGCCTGCGGGTTGAGGGTCATGCCGAGATCCCTGAGCCCGATGGCGATGCCGTGGAAGGTGAAGGCGAGCGGGCCGAAGGTCTCGTGGAACTTGAGGCCATGATAGGCCGGCTCGGGCGCCGCCAAGGACGGGAACTTGTCCGAGGCCGACCAGTCGAAGGCCCCCGAATCGACCACCGCGCCGCCGGTGACGGTGCCGTTGCCGGTCAGGAACTTGGTCAGCGAATGGACGACCAGCGTGGCGCCGTGGTCGATCGGCCGGCAGAGATAGGGGGTGGCCGAGGTGTTGTCGACGATCATCGGCAATCCGGCATCGGCGGCGATCCGGCCGATCGCGTCGAGATCGGTGACGTAGCCGCCGGGATTGGCGATCGATTCGCAGAAGATGGCGCGCGTGTCGTCGTCGATGGCGCCGCGCACCGCGCCCTCGTCGTCGAAATCGACGAACTTGGCCGACCAGCCGAAGCGGCGGATGGTCTGGGTCATCTGGGTGACCGTGCCGCCATAGAGCCGGGTCGAGACCACGACGTTGCGGCCCGGCCCCATCAGCGGGAAGAGCGCCAGGATCTGTGCCGCGTGACCCGAGGCGCAGCAGACGGCGCCGGCGCCGCCCTCAAGCGTGGCGACCCGTTCCTGCAGGACGGCGACGGTCGGGTTGGTGAGGCGCGAATAGATGAAGCCCACTTCCTGGAGGTTGAAGAGCGCCGCGGCGTGATCGGCGTCGCGGAAGACGTAGGCGGTGGTCTGGTAGATCGGCGTCTGGCGCGCGCCGGTGGCCGGATCGGGGCGGGCGCCCGCGTGGATCTGCAACGTTTCGAACCCGTAGGATTTCTCTTCCATGGCGGACTTCCCCTTGTGTCCCAAAACCTGGCGCACGGTAGGCGAGGCGCGGACGCGGCACAACGCCGCCGCACGGGGGGCCGCCCGGCTTGTCAGCCGATGCCCGCCGGGCTAGGCCGGGGCGGGCGCGATGCCGGAGGACCTGCTGTGCCGAACCCGTTCCACCTTGCCTATCACGTCACCGATCTGGAGGCGGCGCGGCGCTTCTATGGCGGCGTTCTCGGCTGCCGCGAGGGGCGGTCGACGGCGCATTGGGTCGATTTCGACTTCTTCGGCCATCAGCTGAGCCTGCATCTGGGTCAGCCCTTCGCCACCGCCGAGACCGGGCGGGTCGGCGAGCATCTGGTGCCGATGCCGCATCTGGGGCTGGTGCTGCCGCTCGACGAGTGGGAGGGCCTGCGCGACCGCTTGCAGGCCGCGGGCACCGAATGGGTGATCGCGCCGTCGGTCCGCTTCGAGGGCGAGCCGGGCGAGCAATGGACGATGTTCTTCCGCGATCCGTCGGGCAACCCGATCGAGATCAAGGGATTTCGCGACATGGGGCGGGTCTTCGCCGCCTGAGGCGCTTCAGCGGCGCGGCGAGACCCGCGCCAGCCCCGCGAGCTTGGTCCGCGCGGCGCCGCTGTCGATGCTGTCGCGGGCGCGCTCCACGCCATCGCGCAGGTCGCTCGCCCGGCCGGCGACGACCAGCGCCGCGGCGGCGTTGAGGAGCACCGCGTCGCGATAGGCCGAAGGCTCGCCGGCCAGTAGCGCGCGGAACGCGGCGCCGTTCTGCTCGGGCGTGCCGCCCAGGATCGCCTCGAAGGGATGCTGCGGCAGGCCCGCATCCTCGGCGGCGATCTCGTGCATGGTGACCGACCCGTCGTCGAGAATGGCGACCGTGCTCGGCGCCGCGATCGACAGCTCGTCGGTGCCGTCGCCGCCATGGACGAGCCAGGCGCGCAGCGTGCCGAGCCGGCCCAGCGTCTCGGCCATCGGCGCCAGCACCTCGGCCGAAAAGGCGCCAGTCAGCTGATACTTGACGTCGGCGGGGTTGGTCAGGGGCCCCAGGATGTTGAAGATCGTGCGGGTGCCGAGCTCGACCCGCGTCGGCATGACGTTGGCGATGGCGGGATGGTGCATCGGCGCCATCATGAAGCCGATGCCGACTTCGGCCAGCGCGCGCTCCACGACGTCGGGGCCAACCATCGTCTCGATCCCCATCTGGCCGATCAGGTCGGCGGCGCCCGATTTCGACGAGAGGTTGCGGTTGCCGTGCTTGGCGACCGGGACGCCGGCCCCGGCCACCACGAAGGCCGCGGCGGTCGAGATGTTGAGCGTGCCGCGGCCGTCGCCGCCGGTGCCGACGATGTCGACGGCGCCCGCGGGCGCGCGGACCTTGCGGGCGCGGGCGCGCATCGCCGCCGCGGCCGCGGCGTATTCGGCCACCGCCTCGCCGCGCACCCGCAGCGTCATCAGGAAGCCGCCGATCTGGGAGGGCGTCGCCTCGCCGTCGAAGAGCAGGTCGAAGGCGGTGCGCGCCTCCTCCTCGGTCAGCGGCCGGTCGACGGCGGCGGCGATGAGCGGCTTGAGGTCGGTGCTCATGCCGGAACGGCGGCCATGTCGAGAAAGGTCTTCAGCATCGCATGGCCGTGTTCGGAGCGGATCGATTCGGGGTGGAACTGGACGCCGTGGATCGGCAGGTCGCGATGGGCGAGGCCCATGATCGTGCCGTCCTCGAGCCAGGCCGTGACCGCAAGCTCGGCGGGCAGGCTCGCCCGCTCCACCACGAGGCTGTGATAGCGCGTGGCCGAGACCGGCGAGGGCAGCCCGGCAAAGACGCTGGCGCCGTCGTGATGCATGATCCCGGCCTTGCCGTGCACGATCTCGGAATGGCGCACGACGCGGCCGCCGAAGGCCTGCCCGATCGCCTGGTGGCCGAGGCAGACGCCCAGAAGCGGCAGCCGGGCCTCGGCCGCGGCGCGCACCAGTGGCAGGCAGATGCCCGCCCGGTCGGGATCGCAAGGCCCGGGGGAGAGCAGGATCGCGGCGGGGCGCTTCGCCATCGCCTCCTCGACCGTCAGCGCGTCGTTGCGCACCACCTCCGTCTCGGCGCCGAGCTCGCCGACGTAATGGACGAGGTTCCAGGTGAAGCTGTCGTAATTGTCGATGAGCAGGAGCACGGGCGGGATTCCTCGCAGCGCCGGTCGGGGTGGAGGCTGGCCGGCGAGGCGTATAGATGGGCCAGGTTGCGGGCAGGCGTCAAGACGAGGGCAGGCTGGTGGAGCAGGATGGAGCGGGCCGGGCGGCGGCAGGCCCGGCACGGAGCGCGCCGGTCGCGGCGCCGCGGCGGGAGACGCTTTGGGGCGTCGCGGCGATGGTCGCCTGCTGCGCCGTCTGGGGCCTGTCGGCGGTCTATTACAAGCTTCTCGCGCATGTGCCGCCCGCCGAGATCCTGGCGCACCGGACGATCTGGTCGGCGGTGCTGTTCACCGGCGTCCTGGCCGCGCGGCGGCGGATCGGGGCGCTGGGCGCGCTCGGCCGGCCGCGGATTCTCGGGCTCGTCGTCTTCGCCGCGGCGATGATCTCGATCAACTGGTTCCTGTTCATCTTCTCGGTGCAGGCCGCCCATGTCGTGCAGACCAGCATGGGCTATTACATCTTCCCGCTGGTCTCGGTCGGATTCGGGGCGCTGTTCTTCGGCGAGCGGCTGAGCGGCGTGCAGCGGCTGGCGATCGGCATGGCCGGCGCGGCCGTCCTGGTGCTGATCCTGGGGCTCGGGGTGACGCCCTGGGTCAGCCTCGCGCTCGCCGGCAGTTTCGGGCTCTACGGCGTCGCCAAGAAGATCGCGACGATGAACGCGGTGGCGAGCGTCACCGCCGAGGTGCTGATCCTGTCGCCGCTGGCGCTGGCATGGCTGTGGCTCGCCGTGCCGGGCCTCGGCGCCTTCCACGGGACGACGGCGCTTCTGCTGCTCGCCACTGGGCCGCTGACGGCGATCCCGCTCATCCTCTTTTCCGAGGCGTCGCGGCGGCTGTCGATGGCCAGCGTCGGCATCATCCAGTACCTGAACCCGAGCCTGCAATTCCTGTGCGCGGTGGCGCTGTTCGGGGAGCGGTTCACGCTCTGGCACGGGGTCGCCTTCGCGCTGATCTGGTCGGCGCTGGCGCTTTATTCCGGCGAGGCGGCCTGGGCGGGGCGCCGCGTCGGGCGACGCGCCCGGTCGTGAGGACGGCAGCGTCCGGGCATCTGGTCAAGCGCGTCGCGCCGCTTTAGATCAGCGCCATGCGATCCATACAGCAGGCCGCCCCGCGGGGCGTCGAGCAGACCGAAACCGGCGGGATCGGCGTGATCCTCCGGGTGCTTCCCTATCTGTGGCCGCGCGGCGAGGGCTGGGTCCGGCGGCGCGTCGTGCTGTCGATGGCGGCGCTCATCGTCTCGAAGCTCGTCGCCGTCGTCACGCCGTTCTTCTACAAGGCAGCCGTCGATCGGCTGGCCGGCGAGGGCGCCGAGGCGGCGTGGCTTCTGGGGGCCGGTGCGGTCGGGCTGACCGTCGCCTACGGGATGTCGCGGGCGCTGAACGTGGGCTTCCAGCAGCTGCGCGACGCGCTCTTCGCCGCGGTGGGGCAGCGCGCGCTCAGGGCGCTGGCGCTCGAGACGTTCGAGCACATCCACCGGCTGTCGCTCAGCTATCACATCCAGAGGCGCACCGGCTCGCTGCAGCGGATCATGGAGCGCGGCATCAAGGGCGTCGAGTTCCTGCTGCGTTTCCTGCTGTTCTCGATCGGGCCGCTGGCGCTCGAACTGGTGATGGTGGCGGCGATCCTCGCCGTGCTCTTCGACATCCGCTATCTGGTGGTCGTGGCGGTGACCATCGCGGCCTATGTCGGCTTCACCTTCGCGGTCACCGAGTGGCGCGTGAAGATCCGCCGCGAGATGATCCGCGAGGATCAGGACGCGGCGCAGAAGTCGATGGATTCGCTCCTGAACTTCGAGACGGTCAAGTATTTCGGCGCCGAGGGGCGCGAGGCCCGGCGCTATGACGGGGCGATGGGCCGCTATGTCGCCGCGGCGCTCAGGACCTCCTATTCGCTGGCCGCGCTCAATGCCGGGCAGTCGCTGCTGATCACCGCGGGGCTGGTCGCGGTCATGGTCATGGCGGCGATGGGGGTGGCAGCGGGCGAGCTGACCACCGGCGATTTCGTCATGGTCAACGCCTACATGATCCAGATCACCGTGCCGTTGAACTTCCTCGGCACCGTCTATCGCGAGATCCGCCAGGCGCTCGTCGACATGGGCCAGCTCTTCGGCCTTCTGGAACAGCCGACCGAGGTGGCCGATGCGCCGGATGCCCGGCCGCTCGTCGTCTCGGAGGGCCGTGTCAGCTTCGAGGAGGTGCGCTTCGGCTATGGCGACGGGCGCGAGATCCTGTCGGGGCTGAGCTTCACGGTGCCCACGGGGCGCACGCTGGCGCTGGTCGGGCCCTCCGGTGCCGGCAAGTCCACTATCGGGCGACTTCTGTTCCGCTTCTACGACGTCACCGGCGGCGCCATCCGCATCGACGGGCAGGACGTGCGGTCGGTGACGCAGGAGAGCCTGCACGCCGCGATCGGGGTGGTGCCGCAGGATACCGTGCTCTTCAACGACACGATCCTCTACAACATCGCATACGGGCGGCCGGATGCCAGTCGCGAGGAGCTGGTGGCGGCGGCGCGGGCGGCCAAGATCCACGATTTCGTGATGAGCCTTCCCGAGGGCTACGACACCCAGGTCGGAGAGCGCGGGCTGAAGCTGTCGGGCGGCGAGAAGCAGCGGGTGGGGATCGCCCGCACGATCCTGAAGGACCCGCCGATCCTGCTGCTCGACGAGGCGACCTCGGCGCTCGACACCGCGACGGAGATGGGCATCCAGTCGGAGCTGCGCGCCATGGGGCGGGGGCGCACCGTGCTCGTCATCGCGCACCGGCTGTCGACCGTCGTCGATGCCGACGAGATCGCGGTGATCGAGGCCGGGCAGATCGTCGAGCGGGGCAGCCACGAGGTGCTTCTGGCGCGGCAGGGGCGCTACGCCCAGCTCTGGAACCGGCAGGTCAGCGAGGAGGCGGCCTGACGGCGCCTCGAATGATGCGCGCCTATTCCGCCGCCTCGAGGCGGGTCGGGACGGGACGGTCGGCGGGCGCGTCCACCTCCCACAGGATCTCGGGATGGCCGAGCTTGCGCACCGCGCGATCGAGGCGCCGGTCGGCGGCGACGTCGCGGGCGGCCAAGGCCTGCAGGCGGCGCAGGCCGCGATAGGCGCCGCGGGCGAGCCAGATGCGGAAGGCGAGCGCCGCGGGCGTGAAGACGAGCGTCAGGACCGTGGCGATCGACAAACCGAAGACCACGGCGGTGGCGAGCTGCTTCCACCAGAGCGCAGTCGGGCTGTCGATGGAATAGCCGCCGCCGATGAAGTCGAGGCTGAGCCCGGCGACCATCGGCAGGAGCCCCGCGACGGTGGTGATCGTGGTCAGCATGACGGGGCGGATGCGATCCTCGGCGGTGCGGATGATCGCCTCGATCTTCGGCATGTAGCGGCTGTAATCCTGATAGGTGTCGATCAGCACGATGTTGTTGTTCACCACGATGCCCGCGAGCGCCACGATGCCGGTGCCCGTCATGATGATCGAGAAGGGCTGGCCCAGGATCAGCATGCCCCAGAGGCACCCGGCCGTCGACATCACCACGGCGAGCAGCACCAGGACGGAATTGTAGAAGCTGTTGAACTGCGCCAGCAGGATGATGAACATGAGCCCGAGCGCACCGAGAAACGCCGTCTGCAGGAACGCCTCGCTTTCGGCCTGATCCTCCTGATCGCCGGTCCATTCCCAGGTCACCCCCTGGGGCAGCGGCTCGGCGCCCTCGAGCCACTCGGTCAGGGTGGCGATGCGCTCGTTGGCGTTGACCGGCGCGATGTCGAGCCGGTCTGCGTCGAAGGCACGGGCGAGGTTGGCGGCGCTGGTGCCCGAATCCTGCCAGTAGATCTGGTAGCGGGTCTCCCCGAGGGTCACGCCCGCCGCCCCCGAAACCGCCTCGGGCGCCTCGGCGGGACGCAGCAGCGCCAGCGTCCGGCCGTCCTCGACCGCCTTCGCGAGGCTCGGGGCCACATCGGCGGTCACGTCGTAATACCGCTTGCGGTCGATGCGGCTGATCTGCCCGAGGCTGGCCACCGGCTCGCGCGTGACGAAGTTGGAGAGCGGCACCAGTCCGTCGCTGGTGCGCACCTTCAACGTGTCGAGCGTCGACAGCACCCGGTCCTCCTCGGGCAGGCGGGCGCGGATGTCGACCTCGTCCTCCGACGTGTCGACCCGCATCGTGTCGAGGAGCAGGCCGCGGGTGACGAGCTGCACCATCGCCCCCACGGTCGCGACATCGGCGCCGTAGCGGCCGGCCTTCTCCACGTCGACGTTGATCTGGAAGTCGATCCCCGGCAGCGGCAGGCTGTCGCCGACATCGACGAGACCCGGCGTCTCCTCGAAGTGCTGGCGGACGCCTTGGGCGGCGCGGGACAGCGCGTCGCGGTCGTCGCCGATCAGCCGCAGATGCACGGGCTTGCCGCTCGACGGCCCCATCGCGAGGTTCAGCGTCTCGGTCCTGATGCCGGGGATCCGGGCCAGGCGGGCCTCGATCCGCTCGAGCACGCGGTCGCCGTCGAGATCGGCAAGCGGGATGCCGCTCGCCTCGGCGAAGGCGGCGCGGTCGTCCCAGGGCACGAGTTCGATCTGCACCTGTCCGATCGTGTCGAGCGGCGCCTCGCTGCCGCCGGTATTGTTGTTGATGCCGCCGGAGCCCGCGAAGGCGAAGGCGCTGTCGACGCCCGGCGTCGTCAGCACGACCTCCTCGGCCTGCCGCAGGAGCGCGTCCTTCTCGGCCAGGGACAGGTTGCCGCGGGCGCGGACGTGGATCAGCGCCTGTTCCGGCTCGCTTTCGACGAAGAATTCGGTGCCGTTGTTGTTCTGGGCGTAATAGGTAAAGGTGAAGACGACGAAGCCGATGACGCCGGCCATGGCGACGATCGGCATGACCGGATTGCCGACAATGAGCCCGATCACCCGCCCGAAGGGCGTGCGCTGCCGTCCGGCGCGGACCGGGCGGGGCCGGGGCGGGGGCCTGAGCGAGCCGATGGCGGCTGCCATCAGGAGCGCCCCCCCGACCATCAGGAGCGCGCCCGGCAGCGTCGCGAGCCGCCCGAGCCCCGCGGCGGGGATGAGATAGGCCGGGTTCAGCGACTGCATCGCGCCCAAGAAGACGAGACCCGCGGCCACCGCCACGAGCAGGGCGCGGAGGGCCACCGGCAGCGCCGCGCGCAGCCCCGTCGAGGCGCCGCCGAGCAGGCGGCTGATGCGGCCGGCCACGCCGCCCATGACCGGCAGGTAGATCAGCGCCACGACGAGGCTCGCGGAGAGCACGAAGATCAGCGTGATGGGCAGCATGCCCATGAACTCGCCGGCGACGCCGGGCCAGAACAGCATCGGCAGGAAGGCGCAGAGCGTCGTCGCCGTGGACGAGACGATGGGCCAGAACATGCGCTTCGCCGCCTCGGTGAAGGCGGCCATCGGCCCCGCGCCTTCGGAGATGCGGCGGTCGGCGTATTCGACCACGACGATGGCCCCGTCGACCAGCATGCCGACCGCGAGGATCAGGCCGAACATGACGATGTTCGACACCGAGATCCCCATGACGCCCAGCAGGATGAAGCAGAGCAGGAACGAGGTCGGGATGGCGAAGCCGACGAGCAGGGCCGAGCGGATGCCGAGCGTGCCGAGGACCACGATCATCACGAGCGCGATGGCGGTCAGCACCGAGCCCTCGAGTTGGCTGACCATGGAGGCGACTTGCCGCGACTGGTCGTTCGAGGTGCCGACCGAGATCGCGTCGCGCAGCACCTCGGGCCAGTCGGCCTCGGCCGCGGCCACCTCGGCCTTCACGAGCGCCACCGTGTCGATGACGTTGTAGCCCTTGCGCTTGACCACCTGCAGCGCCACCGTCGCCTCGCCGTCGAAGCGCGCCGTGCCCGTCGGATCCTCGAAGGTCAGGCGGATGTCGGCCAGATCGCCCAGCGTCACGACGCGGTCGCCGTTCACCTTGATCGGCAGGCGGGCGATGTCGCGCTCGGTGTCGAAGCTCGACGGGATGGTCACCGCGAAGGCGCCCTGCGGGCTCTCGATCTCGCCGGCGGCGATCAGCAGGTTGTTGTCCCGCACGACGCGGGCCAGCTCGGCTGCGGTGACGTTGTAGGCCTCGAGCCGCAGCGGGTCGATCACGACCTCGACCATCTCGTCGCGATGGCCCGACAGCGGCGCCTTCAGGATGGGTTCCAGCCCTTCGAGCCGGTCCTGCAGGTCCGTCGCCACGCGCAACAGCGTCCGTTCGGGCAGGTCGCCCGTGAGGTTGACGATGATGATGGGGAATTCCGAGAAATTGATCTCGTTGATCGAATATTGCTCGGCGCCGTCGGGGAATTCCGCCTCGGCGCTGTTCATGGCGTCGCGGACATCGGCGAGGATCTGGGTCTTGTCCCAGCCGAACTCGAATTCGAGGGCGATCCCGGCATAGCCCTCGGCGGCCGTCGCCGTCATCGTCTTGAGCCCGTCCAGATCGGAAAGCTGGCTTTCCATCGGCTTGACGAGCAGCGCCTCGCTGTCCTCGGCGGAGATGCCCGGGAACGGCACGGAAACGAAGAGGGCGGGAATCTCGATGTCGGGCTCGCCCTCCTTGGGCAACCCGGTATAGGCCAGCCAGCCGGCCGTCACCGACAGCAGGATGAAGGCCAGCACCATGCGCGCATGGTGCGCCGCCCAGTCGATGACGCCGGTCATCCCGCATTCTCCTGATAGGTGACATCGAGCGCCGCGCCGTCGGTGACGTAGTCCTGACCGACGACGATGACCTCCGCCTCCTCGGGAAGGCCCGCGACGAAGACGCCGTTCGGCGCGTCGCGGATCAGCTCCACGCCCTGGAATTGCGCCCGCCCCTCGGCATCGACGAGGCGGACGCCCAGATCTCCCGCATCGTCGAGCGTAAGCGCCGATTGCGGCAGAAGATGCGCCATGCGGGTGCCGGTGGAGACGGCGATCTCGGCGGTCTGTCCGTCGCGGATCGAAAGGTCGGCATTGGGCACCTCGATCTCGGTGCGGAAGGTGCGCGTCGCGGGATCGGCCGCGTGCGCGAGGAACGTCACCTCGCCCTGGGCGGTCCGGCCGGTGACGAGACGCGCCTCGGCCGGTGCGCCGACGGCCACGCCCTCGACCTCGGTCTCGGGAACGAATTCCACGAGCTTCACCGGGTCGAGCTGGATCACCGTGGCGCAGAGGCCGCCCGGCTGCAGCAGCGCGCCGAGCTCGGCGGTGTCGGTCTCGAGCAGGCCCGCGAAGGGCGCCGTGATCTCCAGCCGGTCGATCTCCCGCCGCGCGGCGGCCACCGCCGCCTCGGCGCTCTGCACCCGGGCTGCGACCGATTGCACGCCGGCCCGCGCCGCCTCGATCGCGGCGCGGGCGGATTCGATCCCGGCCTCGGCGGAGGCGACCCGCGTCTGCGAGGCGAAGCCCTCCTGACCCAGCTGCGAGGCGGCGTTCTGGTTGATGCGGGCCTCGGCGAGGCGCGCCTCGGCCTCGGCCACCCGGGCGCGGGCCTCGGGGCCGCCGGCACGGGCCTCCGCAAGGCGGGCCTCGGCCTCGGCCAGCGCCACCTCGCTGGTGCCGGGATCGACCGCGCAGAGCAGGTCGCCGGTCTCCACGAAGGTCCCTTTTCGCAACGGCGGGCTTGCCACCTTGCCGGAGGTCTCGGCGCGTACGTCGACCTGGCGCACGGCCTCGGTCCGGCCGCGCAGGGTGAGGGCCATGTCGACCGGGCGGGCCTGCGACCGTGTGGCGACCACTGACACCTTCGGCGCCGCAGCGGGCGCGCTGGCGCCGCCATCAGGAGAGTCCGGCATCGCCTGCGCGGAGGGGGCGGCCGGTTCGGGCCGTCCGGCAAGATCCAACAGCCTCTCCCTGTCGAACACGAGGAAATAGAGCGCTCCGGCCACGAGGAGTGCGGTCAGAATCGGGCCGATACGCATGCCATCCGTCTCCCCTGACGACGAGTGCAGTCTCTAGGACAAGCGGAGCCATTCTGGCACCGCTAAGTCTTTCCGCATGACAAATAACCTCGCGGACATTTTCTTTTAAGCGATGAATTGCCGCGACGCCTCTGAAAACTTCGGCATGGGAGTGACCTTGGCATCCCCACCCCGACCGCGCTATGAGGCGCGAAGGCGGCGCGCGGAGACCCGATGAGCGACAGGGACAGTTTTATCGACGAGGTCTCCGAGGAGGTCCGGCGCGACCGGTTCTTCGGGTTTCTGCGGCGCTATGGCTGGATCGCCCTCGCCGCCGTGGTGATCCTCGTCGGAGCCGCTGCCTGGATCGAGTGGCGCCGACTGCAGGACCTGGCGGCGGCGCGCAACTTCGGCGACGCGGTGGTGGCGGCGCTCGCCCGCGACACGCCGGCGGCGCGGCGGGCAGCGCTGCTCGAGATCCCGACCCAGGGCTCCTCCCGCGCCGTGGTGGCGATGCTGGCCGCCGACACGCTGGAGACGCCGGAGGCGCAGGCCGAGACCCGGGCGTTGCTCGAGCGAGTGGCGGAGGACGAGACGGTCGAGCCGATCTATCGCGACCTCGCGACCCTCAAGGCGGCGATGCTGATGCAGGATCTGGCCGAGCCCGGCGAGGTGATCGCGCGGCTCGAGCCGCTGACGAGCCCCGGCGCGCCGTTCCGGCCGCTGGCTCTCGAGCAGGAGGCGCTGGCGCGGATCCGCATGGGCGAGACCGATGCGGCGCTGGAAACACTGCGCGAGATTCTCGGAGAGGGCGCTGCGGGTCGGGACTTGCAGCAGCGGGTGCGACAACTGATTGTCGCCCTCGGAGGATCGCTGGATACCGCCGAGGGATGAGCCGAGGGAAGAGAGGATCGCGCGCATGACACGGATGGGCCTGCTGGGCTGCGCGGCACTCGTCGCGCTCGCTGGATGCGGCGAGGGCGACAGGATCCTGACCGGCGAACGCATCGACCTGCGGGGCGAGGGGGCGTCGATGAACCGCGCCCTCCCGCTGTCGTTGCCGGCGGCCGCCTCGGTGGCCGACTGGACCCACAAGGCCTATCGCCCCGATCACGACATGCCGAACGCCGCCTTCGCGGCCGCGCCGCGGCTTCTGTTCTCGGTGCCGATCGGGCGCGGCGAGGACCGGCGGCACCGCATCACCGCCAATCCGGTGGTGGCCGATGGCCGGGTCTTCACCGTCGACAGCCGTGCCCGGGTGATGGCCCATTCGACCGCTGGCCAGCCGCTCTGGTCGGCCGAGATCGCGCCGGCCCTGGAGCCCGTGGGCGACGCCTCGGGCGCCGGTCTCGCCGTATCGGGCGGCCGGCTCTACGTGGCGACGGCCTTCGGGCAGGTGGTGGCGCTCGACGCGGCGACGGGCCGCCGGGTCTGGACGCAGGAGATCGGCGCGCCGGCGGCCGGTGCGCCCACCGTCAGCGGCGGCCGCGTCTATGTCGTCGGTCGGGACGCGACCGGCTGGGCGCTCGACGCCGGCAGCGGGCGCATCGACTGGACGGTGCAGGGCACGCCGAACGCCACTTCGGTCACCGGCGGTGCCTCGCCGGCCGTTTCGGGCGACCGGATCGTGCTTCCCTACGCCTCGCGCGAACTGCGCCGCGTGCTGCCGGGCGGCACGGTCCTGTGGACGACGACCGTGGCCGGCACGCGGCTCGGTCGCGTCTATGCCGCGATCACCGACCTGACCGGCGATCCGGTGATCGAGGGGGACACGGTCTATGCCGGATCGCCTTCGGGGCGGATCGATGCCGTGGCGCTCGCCTCGGGCGACCGGCTCTGGTCCGCCGAGGAGGGCGCGATGTCGCCGGTGGTGGTCGCCGGCGGATCGGTCTTCGCGGTCACCGACCAGGCCGAGCTGGTGCGGCTCGACGCCGCCTCGGGCGAGCCGATCTGGAAGGTCGAGCTGCCGTATTTCAAGCGCCCGCTGATCAAGCGGCGCAAGGCGGTCTTCGCCCATTACGGCCCGGTTCTGGCCGGCGGGCGGCTCTGGGTGGTCTCGTCCGACAGCCGGATGCGGTCCTTCGACCCGACGAGCGGGACGCTGCTGGCCGAGATCGCCCTGACCGCGGGGGCGGCCACCAACGCCGCCGTCGCCGGCCAGACGATGTACCTCGTCACCACGGACGGGCGGCTGCTGGCGTTTCGGTAGCGCCCGGGATATGGGCTGGCGGTCCAACCGAGCCGGGAACGACCGATGACCTTCACCCTCGCCATCGTCGGACGGCCGAATGTCGGCAAGTCGACGCTCTTCAACCGTCTCGTCGGGCGCCGGCTCGCGCTGGTCGACGATCGGCCCGGCGTCACCCGCGATCTGCGCGAGGGGGAGGCGCGACTCGGCAGCCACCGCTTCACCGTGATCGACACGGCGGGGCTGGAGGACCGGACCGATGACAGCCTCGAAGGGCGGATGCGGCGGCTGACAGAGCGCGCCGTGGACATGGCCGATGTCTGCCTCTTCCTGATCGACGCGCGGACGGGCGTGACGCCGGTGGACGAGATGCTGGCCGAGATCCTGCGCAGGCGGGCCAGACGGGTGATCCTGGCGGCCAACAAGTGCGAGGGGCGGGCGGCGGAGGCCGGGCTGATCGAGGCCTACGGGCTGGGCCTCGGCGAGCCCATCGCGCTTTCGGCGGAGCATGGCGAGGGCATGGCGGATCTGTTCCGCGCGCTGGGGCCGGTCGCCGACGCCGCCGAGGCGGAGATCGCCGAGACCGAACCCGAGACGGATGCCGATCCCGACGCGAACCGCGTCGTCACCCGCGACAGGCCCCTGCAGGTCGCCGTGGTGGGCCGGCCGAACGCCGGGAAATCCACCCTCGTCAACAGGTTGCTCGGTGAGGAGCGGTTGCTGACGGGGCCTGAGGCGGGGATCACCCGCGACGCGATCTCGGTGCGTATGGACTGGGGCGACGTGCCGGTGCGGATCTTCGATACCGCCGGCATGCGCAAGAAGGCGAAGGTGCAGGAGAAGCTCGAGCGGCTGAGCGTGTCCGACGGGCTGCGCGCGGTGAAGTTCGCCGAGGTGGTGATCGTGCTCCTCGACGCCGCGATCCCGTTCGAGAGCCAGGACCTGCGCATCGCCGATCTTGCCGAGCGCGAGGGGCGCGCGGTGGTCATCGCGGTCAACAAGTGGGACGCGGAGCCCGAGAAGAGCCAGAAGGCCCGGGCGCTCAGGGAGGCCTCGGATCGGCTTCTGCCGCAGCTTCGCGGCGTCGAGCTGGTGACCGTGTCGGCGCTGACGGGCAAGGGTCTCGACCGGCTTCAGGCGGCGGTGATCAAGGCCCACGACGTCTGGAACCGCCGGGTGACCACCGCGACGCTGAACCAGTGGCTGGGCGCCATGGTCGAGGCGCATCCGCCGCCGGCACCGGGCGGCCGGCGGATCCGCCTCAGATACATGACCCAGGCCAAGACCCGGCCGCCGGGATTCGTCGTCATGTGCTCGAACCCCGCGGAGATCCCCGAGGCCTATGAGCGTTATCTGGTCAACGGGCTCAGGGCGGATTTCGACATGCCCGGTACGCCCATCAGGCTCTGGATGCGCGGGCAGGGCGACCAGAACCCGTGGAAGGACCGCAAGAAATCGACGCCGTCGCGGCTCAGGAAGCATCTGAAGTGAGGGCGGCGGGCCAGACCCTCAGCGGGCGGATGCCGGCCCCCGCGTCACCGCCCTGAAGGCCAGAAGGCCCGCCGCGCCGAGAAGCGCCGCAGCGGTCAGGAGGGGCTCCCGCGCGCCGTTCTGCACCGCGACGGCGACGAGCGCCCAGGCAGCGGCGGCGACATAGCCCCAGGCGGGGCGCGCCCGGACCATCGCCGCCGCGACGGCGAGCGCCAGGACGAGCCCGACGAGCGCCGCGACGATCGGGCCGGTCAGCCCCCAGCCCGCCAGAACGAGGCCCACCGAGACCGCCGAGGCGGCGGTGAGCCAGCCGGCATAGAGGCCGAGCGGCGTGGCGAGAAGCCAGGGATCGGCGGGCCCGGCGCGGAAGAGCGCCGCGAGCGCCGGGGCGAGCATCGCCCAGATCATCACGGTCGCCCAGAGCGGCGAGGCGTTGGCGACCGGGATCCAGAAGGCGCCGATCGCGAGGCTGAGGGTCAGGGCCGGGCGGGTCGGGCGCCAGTCCGGATGGTCGGGGCGCGCCCAGGCCCCCCAGCCCCCGTGGACGAGGAGCCAGAAATAGATGAGCCCCCAGATCGCGAAGGCGTAGCCGGCCGGCTGCACCGGCGGGTCGTCCTGCGGCACCGGGAAGGCGCCGGGGTCGAACCCGCCGAAGCTGCCGGCGAGGAGGGGCGAGAGCGTGAAGGCGATGGCGGCGAGAAGCGGCAGGTAGGGCATCGGACGGGGCCCCCGGTCGGAGCGCGAGGAGAGAGGGCCGCCGGATGGCGGCGCGGGGCTAAAGGGAGAAGAAGGCCTCGGGGCCGAAGATGACGATGCCGCTCGCGACGAGCGGCGAGAGGACGAAGGCGAGCGCGACAAGGAGGCGGAGGTAGAGCATCGAATCGTCCGATCGTTTCGCAGGTGCATCTAGACGTCGCCGCGCCGCCCCGCAATCGTGCGAGCCCGGCATCGCGCGGCAGATCGCGCGCCACCCGATGGGCCATGGATCACGCCCGGCCAGGCGCGCGCCTGCGGCCGATCAGTGTGCGGACGGGCGGGCGATCCGGGGCCGGCTTCGGGCGGCACGGCCCGGCTAGTGCCAGGCGCGGGAGACGGCCTCGAACCAGCCCAGGCCCGGCGCGATGAGCGGCGAGACGACGAAGATGAGGGCGGCAAGGAGACGGAAATAGGGCATGGCGGCACGTCCGGTTCATTTCACGCTAATCTATGCAGCGGTCGGTAAACGACCAATGAAGAAGTGCGCGGAAAGGGGGCCCAAATCCTGCATAGCGGCTATGCGTTTTCGCAGATGTCTGGCCCCCGTCCGGGCCGCGAATTGGCAAGGCGCCATCGCCCCGCGCCTGCGCGGACGGCCGGTAAGGGGGCGGAGTTGGCGTGCTATGAGGCCCTTGGGGTGCGGGCTAGGCCGGCGCGGCCTCGAGCCGGGTCACGCCGCCCATATAGGGCACCAGCGCCTCGGGCAGGACGACGCTGCCATCCGGTTGCTGACCGTTCTCGAGGACCGCGATGAGGGTGCGGCCGACGGCGAGGCCGGAGCCGTTCAGGCTGTGGACGAACAGCGGCTTGCCGCCGCCCTCTGGCCGGAAGCGGGCGTTCATGCGGCGGGCCTGGAAATCCGCGCAGGTGGAGACCGAGGAGATCTCCCGGTAGCGCTCCTGTCCGGGCAGCCAGACCTCGATGTCGAAGGTGCGCCGCGCGCCGAAGCCCGTATCGCCGTCGCAGAGCTTCAGCGTCCGGTAGGCGAGGCCCAGCCGTTCGAGGATGCCTTCAGCGCAGGCGAGCATGCGCAGCTGCTCGTCCTCGGAGGCCTCGGGATGAGTGATCGAGACCATCTCGACCTTCTCGAACTGGTGCTGGCGCAGCATGCCGGCCGTGTCCTTGCCGGCCGATCCGGCCTCGGAGCGGAAGCAGAGCGTGTGGGCGACGAGGCGCAGCGGCAGGTCGGCCGCCTCGAGCGTCTGGCCGGCGACGATATTGGTGAGCGTCACCTCGGCGGTGGGGATCAGCCACCAGCCGTTGGTGGTGCGGTAGCTGTCGTCGCCGAATTTCGGCAGCTGACCGGTGCCCTGCATCGCCTCGTCGCGGACGAGGACGGGCGTCGCGGTCTCGACGAGGCCGTTCTCGGTGGTGTGGATGTCGAGCATGAACTGCGCCAGCGCCCGGTGCAGGCGGGCGATCTGACCCCTGAGCAGCACGAAGCGCGAGCCGGAGAGCCGCGCGGCGGTCTCGAAGTCGAGCCCCGGCCGGGCGGCGGGGATGTCGAAATGTTCGCGCGCGCCGGCGATCTCCGGCGGATCGAGATGGCGCTTGATCTCGATGTTGCCGGTCTCGTCGACGCCCGAGGGCACGTCGGGGGCGAGGATGTTGGGCAGCGCCAGGAGCTGCTGGACGAGCTGGCTGTCGAGGTCGCGGGCGCGCTGTTCCTGATCGGCGAGCTCGGCCTTGGTGGCGGCGATCTCGGCGCGCAGGCGCTCGAATTCCGCTTCGTCGCCCTCGGCCTTGGCGCGGCCCACCGCCTTCGAGGCGGCGTTCTGCCGGGCGCGGGCGGTTTCGGCGGCGTGGATCGCGGCGCGGCGCGCCTCGTCGAGGGCGAGAAGCGGCGCGCTGGCCCCGGCGACACCGCGGCGGTCCATTTCGGCGTCGAAGGCTGCGGGATCGTCGCGGATCAGGCGGATGTCGTGCATGGGGGCCTCCTTTTGCGGGGCGGTATGCCCCATGCGCCGGTGGGGGAAAAGGCCGCCCCTGCCGCCCCTCACTCCAGAAGATCGTCGGCGATCGTGGTGGCGAGGCTGCGGTCGCGGCCGATGCGGTTGGTCAGCAGGCCGACGAGGCGGCCGGACTGGAACAGCGGCGCGCCGGACATGCCGGAGCGGGCGGGGCAGTCGAGCACGATCTCGGTGCCGGGGCGCGACAGGACCCGGCAGGTGGCGAGCTGCGGCTCGGGCGCGCCCTTGGGATAGGAGGCGACCGTGACATGGGTGCCGGGCGCGGGCGGCGGGCCGGGGCGGGCCGGCGCGACGCCCGCGAAGGGCCGCGCGAGGGTCAGGCGGGCCTGGTCGGCATGGTAGCGGTTGGCCGCAAGCGGAGGGAGGGCGGGGCGGCGGGCGTTGGTGCCGCGCCGCATCTGCGGCGCGACGCCGCCCTGCCAGCCGGCGAAGAAGGTGCCGTGGCCGGATGTCGCACAATGGCCGGCCGTCAGGACCGCGTCCGGGGCGATGAGGACGGCGGTGCAGTTCGATGCCGTCAGCGACCCGCCGGAGCGCAGGAGCGAGTCCGGCAGATCGGCGGCGCGGGCCGGGAGGGCGAGCGGGCCCGCGATAAGCAGGCAGACGAGGGCGCCGAGCGTCCGGCCCAGGGGGAGGGCTGTGGCGCGGGTTCCTGCGGGCTCTGTCATGCTCGTGAGTGTTGCGCGACCGGGCCTTGCTGGACAAGGGGCGTGGGCGCGGCTAGGACGAGGCCGACTTTTCCTGGGGCATGCCCCGACGATCGAAGGATGCCAGATGTTCGCAACGCCCGCATTCGCGCAGGCGGCCGGCGGCGGCGCAACCAGCGCCATCGCCAGCTTCCTGCCGCTGATCCTGATCTTCGCGATCATGTATTTCCTGCTGATCCGCCCGCAGCAGAAGAAGGTCAAGGAGCATCAGAAGATGGTCGAGGCGCTTAGGCGCGGCGATCAGGTGGTGACCGCCGGCGGCCTCGTCGGCAAGGTCACCAAGGTGCGCGAGGACGGCGAGATCGAGGTGGAACTCGCCGAAAACGTCAAGGTGCGGGTGGTGAAATCCACCATCGCCACGGTCCGCAGCAAGACCGAGCCGGTCGAGAGCTGATCGCGCCGCCATCCTCTGATTGGGGCTGAGACATGTTGCAGATGCCGCTGTGGAAGCGCGTCGTGATCTGGGGTCTGGTGGCGCTCGGCGTGCTTCTGGCCATGCCGAACCTGTTCTACGGGCGGGTGGAGCGGGCCAACGACGCGCGGGACGTGATCGCCACGCAGGGGCTCACGCCCGAGCGCGAGGCAGCGATGGCCGGATGGCCCGGCTTCCTGCCCGGCGGACTGGTCAATCTGGGTCTCGACCTGCGGGGCGGCGCGCATCTTCTGGCCGAGGTGCAGACCGCCGACGTCTATGCGCAGCGCATGGACGGGCTCTGGCCCGAGTTGCGCAACGCGCTGAGGGATGCGCGGGACACGGTCGGCACGATCCGCCGCATCGACGAGGGTGGCCCGGAACTGCAGGTGCGGCTCGGCGATCCGGCGGGGCTGGCCCGCGCCATGGAGATCGCGCAGGGGCTGTCGCGGCCGGTGGGCTCGCTCACCGGGGCGGGGCAGAGCGATCTGGTGGTCGAGGGCAGGCAGACCGACTCGGGCGCCATCCTGACGGTGCGACTGTCGGATGCGGAGAAGGCCGCGACCGACGACCGGACGGTGCGCCAGAGCCTCGAGATCATCCGCCGCCGTATCGACGAGGTCGGCACCCGCGAGCCGACGATCCAGCGGCAGGGCGAGAACCGCATCCTGATCGAGGTGCCTGGGATCGGCTCGGCGGAGGAGCTGAAATTGCTGATCGGGACCACCGCGCAACTGACCTTTCACCCGGTGGTGAGCCGCACCGACAATGCCGACGCCGATCCGGGGCCCGGCAACGTGCTCTATCCGTCGCTCGACGATCCGGGCACCTATTACATCCTCGAGCGCACGCCGGTCGTGTCGGGCGAGACGCTGACCGACGCGCAGCCGACCTTCGACCAGAACAATCGCCCCGCGGTGAACTTCCGCTTCAACCCCACGGGCGCGCGCGCCTTCGGCGAATACACGGCCGAGAATATCGGCTCGCCCTTCGCCATCGTGCTCGACGGCGAGGTGATCTCCGCTCCGGTGATCCAGAGCGCCATTCCGGGCGGCAGCGGCATCATCACCGGCAACTTCACCGTCGAGGGCTCGACCAACCTCGCCGTGCTTTTGCGTGCCGGCGCGCTGCCGGCGGAGCTGTCGTTCCTCGAGGAGCGGACGATCGGGCCGGAACTGGGGCAGGATTCGATCGAGGCGGGGCGCATCGCCTGCATCGTGGCCTTCCTCGCGGTGATGGCGATGATGGGCCTCAGCTACGGGTTGTTCGGGCTCTTCGCCAATATCGCGCTGCTGATCAACGTGGCGCTGATCTTCGGCCTTTTGAGCCTGATCGGGGCGACGCTGACGCTGCCGGGCATCGCGGGGATCGTGCTGACCATCGGCATGGCGGTCGACGCCAACGTGCTGGTCTTCGAGCGGATCCGGGAGGAGCTGAAGACCGCGCGCGGCCCGTCGCGCGCCATCTCTCTGGGCTACGAGCGGGCGCTCTCGGCGATTGTCGATGCCAACATCACGACGTTCATCATCGCCGTCATCCTGTTCATGATGGGCTCGGGGCCGGTCCGGGGCTTCGCGGTGACGCTGGGGCTCGGCATCATCACCAGCGTCTTCACGGCGATCTGGGTGACGCGGGCGATCATCATCGTCTGGTTCGACCGCCGCCGCCCGAAAACCATCGAGGTCTGATGCCATGCGCCTGAAATTCGTCCCCGACGACGTGAACATCGACTGGTTCAAGAACGCCCGGATCACCTTCGGCGCCTCCTGCGTGGCGGTGGTGCTGTCGCTCATCGTGTGGCTGGCGCTGGGGCTCAATTTCGGCATCGACTTCCTGGGCGGCACGACGATCCGCACCCAGTCGACCGAGGCGGTGGATGTGGGCGCCTACCGGCAGGCGCTGCAACCGCTCGATCTGGGCGACGTGGCGATCACCGAGGTCTTCGATCCCTCCTTCGGACCCGATCGCAACGTCGCCTCGGTGCGGATCGCCGCGCAGGGCGAGGAGGCCAGCGCCTCGGCCGAGACCATCGCGGCGGTGGAGCGCGCGCTGGTGGCGGTCGATCCGTCGGTGACCTTCACCAGCGTCGAATCGGTCGGCCCGAAAGTCTCGGGCGAGCTGATCCTGACGGCGTTTCTTGCCGTGGCGGCCTCGCTCGGGGCGATCCTGGTCTATATCTGGCTCCGGTTCGAATGGCAGTTCGCGGTAGGTGCGGTGGCGGCGCTGTTTCACGACGTGATCCTGACGATCGGGATCTTCTCGGTGCTGCGGATCCAGTTCGACCTGGCCACCATCGCGGCGATCCTCACGATCATCGGGTATTCGATCAATGACACGGTGGTGATCTTCGACCGGCTGCGCGAGAACCTCATCAAGTACAAGACGCGGCCGCTCAGGGACGTGATGAATCTCAGCGTCAACGAGACGCTGTCGCGCACGGTGATGACGAGCGGCACGACGCTGATCGCTCTGATCGCGCTTCTGGCGCTCGGCGGCGACGTGATCCGCGGCTTCGTCTTCGCCATCACCTGGGGCGTGATCGTGGGCACCTATTCGTCGGTCTTCGTGGCCAAGAACATCGTGCTGTTCCTGGGCGTGAAGCGGGACTGGTCGAAGCCCGACCGCAGCGAGGGCAACCAGTTCGCCAAGATCGACGCCTGAGCCGGGTCGGGTGCGGCTCAGGCGGCTCACGGCCCGGTCGCGATGGCCCTTGCAGGGCACGGTCGCGCGCGAGGAGAGGAGAGAGCCATGCAGCTTTACGAAGTCGACTTTCAGGACGCGACCCCGATCGACGGCTATGGGCCGGGGTTCTTTCGCGTGGGCGGCGAGATCCGGGAGGGCGCGATCCTGCTCCTGCCGCGGGGGATGCTGGGGTGGGGCGGGTTCGACGATCGCGCCCGGATCCTCGAGGCGGCGGACGAGATCGACGTCCTGCTGGTCGGAACGGGGCCGGAGCTGTCCTGGCCGCCGGCCGGGTTCCGCTCGGCGCTCGAGGCGGCGGGGATCGGCATCGAGATGATGGCCTCGGGCCAGGCCTGCCGCACCTACAACGTGCTTCTGGGCGAGGGGCGGCGGGTCGGCGCCGCGCTGCTGCCCGCCGGATGAGGGTCGAGGTCCGGGGTCTGAGCGTCTCCCGCGGCGGGGTGCCGGTCCTGTCGGGCCTCGATTTCGACGTGCCGGCCGGCGCCGCGCTGATCCTGCGGGGGCCGAACGGGTCGGGCAAGACGACGCTGCTGCGCACGCTCGCGGGATTGCAGAGACCCCTTGCCGGACACGTGGCGCCCGGACGCGAGGCGATGGCCTATGGCGGCCATCTGGACGGCATGAAGGCGCAGCTTTCGGTCACCGAGAACCTGGCGTTCTGGGCCGGGCTGCACCGCGCCGGCGGCATCGACGCGGCGGTCGAGGCGTTCGGCCTCGAACTGCTGCGCGAGCGGCTCGCCCAGCACCTCTCGGCCGGGCAGCGGCGGCGCCTGGGGCTGGCGCGGCTTCTGGTGACGGGGCGGCCGGTCTGGCTTCTGGACGAGCCCACCGTGTCGCTCGACACCGCCAGCGCGGCGCGCTTCGCCACCCTTCTGCGCGGGCATCTGGATTGCGGCGGCGCCGCGATCGTGGCGAGCCACGTGGATCTGGGGCTTGACGGCGCCACGCTCGACGTGGCGGCGCATCGCGCCCGGTTCGACGACCCGTTCCTCGACGGTGCCGCGGCATGATCCGCCTGGTGCTGCGCGATCTGCTGCTGGCCGGGCGGGCCGGCGGCGGCTTCGGGCTGGGGCTCGCCTTCTTCCTGATCGTCACGGTGCTGGTGCCGTTCGGCGTCGGGCCGGAGTCCGCCATCCTCGCGCCGATCGCGCCGGGGCTCTTGTGGATCGGCGCGCTTCTCGCCTGTCTGCTGTCGCTCGAGCGGATCTTCGCGCTCGACCGCGATGACGGGGCGCTCGACCTCTTGGCGACGGCGCCCCTGCCGATGGAGGCGATCGCGCTCGCCAAGGCGCTGGCGCACTGGCTGACCACCGGGCTGCCTCTGTCGCTGGCGGCGCCGGGGCTCGGGCTGCTCCTGAACCTGCCCTGGCCGGGGCATCTGTGGCTGTGCCTGTCGCTTCTGGTGGGCACGCCGGCGCTGTCGCTGATCGGCACGTTCGGCGCGGCGCTGACCGTCGGGCTGCGGCGGGGCGGTCTGCTTCTGTCGCTGCTCGTGCTGCCGCTCTACGTGCCGACGCTGGTCTTCGGCGCGGATGTGGCACGGCGCGGCGCGGAGGGGCTGGCGCCCGGCACGCCGCTGGCGCTGCTCGGGGCGCTGACGCTCGGCTGTCTGGCGGGGCTGCCCTTTGCCGCTGCGGCGGCGCTTCGGGTGAGCCTGCGCTGAGGCGGGTCCGGGCAGAGGCGGGGCGGTCAGGACTTGCGGCTGCGCGCCTGCCGTTCGGGTTTCCAGCGGCGATGGATCCAGAACCACTGGTCCATGTGCTCGCGCACCCGCGCCTCGAGCCGGTCAGTGATCTCCTGGGTCATGGCGACGGGGTCGGTGGGCTCGACGGGGCGCTCGAGGATGACGTCGAAATCGAGGCCGTTCGGCCGCCTGATGCCGTAGCAGGGCAGCACCAGGGCGTCGTAGCGCAGGGCCCAGGCGCAGGCGGCGGTGGAGGTCGGCGCGCTCTTGCCGAAGAAGCTGATATCGGCGCCCTTGGAAGAATAGATGTCGGTCAGGATGCCGACGATGCCGCCGTCGGCGAGATGGCGGACGAACTGGCTCACCCCGCGGCGGGAGCGGGGATAGAGCGGCGTGCCGATCGCCGACAGGGCATTGACGTAGTGTTCGTTGAAGCGGGGGTTGTTCATCGGCCGGTAGAGCGCGCCCAGCGTGTGACCCTCGGCGAAGAGGGTGGCGCGCAGCGAATCGAAATTGCCGAGATGCGCGGTGACGAGAACCACCGGCCGGCCGGCGGCGCGCGCCTCCCTCAGAGCCGCGACGCCCGGCCCCTGAAGCGGGGTGCCGGCGACGTGGCGCTTGAACTCGGCGCCGGCATAGATCTCGATGAGCGTGCGGCCGACATTGTCGGGCACGGCGCGGACCAGCCGCGCCACCTCGGCCCTGGGCAGGTCGGGCCGGACATGGGCGAGGTTCTCGCGAATCCGCGCCCGCCAGCCGGCGAGCGGCGCGATGACATGGCTCGCGAGCGCTCCCATGAGCCGCACCCGGGCGGCGTAGGGCAGGGCCAGCGCGACGCCCAGAAGACCGCGGATCAGATAGTCCTGAAGCGCGTCGGAGAGATCCGATCGGTCGGTCTTGGCCAAGGGCTCTGTCCCGGTGCTGCGTGGCGGCCAGACATAGAAGTGGCCGCCGCGAAGCTCAAGTGTCGGCCCGGGGGGCCAACTTGATGTCGCCGCGGTCGGCCATGGCGCGGATCGCCCGCACGACCATGATGCAGGCCTCCTCGGCCTCGCGCATGGTCATTTCGCCAATCTCGTCCGCGGCCTCGCGGATCGAGTCGGCAAGACGCCCGGGCAGGCCGTCGAGCAGGTATCCGGCCGCGGCGCCGAGTGCCGGATCGTGCCGCGCGCCGGCGATGGCGCGCGTCAGCTCTTCCTGCGTCAGTTCCTTGGCGAGGCCGGGGATGTCGCGCTTGCTGACGCGCTGGGGGATGTCGGCGAAGGTGAAGATCGCGGCGCGCACTTCGCGGGCGAGGTCCTCGTCGGCTTCGGTGAGGCCGGCCAGAACGTCCTGGCGCGTCGGCCCGGCGGAGACGTCGAGGATCGCGCCGAGGCGCTTGGCGACGGCGGAGGTGAAGGCGCGCGGCGGCTCGGCGGCGAGCTCGGCCGCCAGCGCCACGCCGATGCGGGCGACGGTCTCGGGGTCGATGTCGCTCGTTTCGCTGATGGCGAGGGTGAGCCGGCGCGCATCGGGACCGGGCAGGAGGTTCAGGATCTCGGCCGCCTTGCCGATGTCGAGCTTCGAGAGCACCACGGCGCCGATCTCGGCGCTCTCGGAGCGGATGATCTCGACCAGTTTCGCGGCCGGGATGGCGCCGATAGCGTCCCACGGATCGTCGGCCCAGAGGGCGCCCGATTGCGCCCTGAGCCGGGCGGCGATGTCGGGATGGATGGCCCCGTCGAGGACCTTCAGCGCGCCTTCGAGGCCGCCGGGGAAGGACAGGCCGATCGAATCGAGCTCGGCGGCGAATTCCTCGACCACCTCGCGCAGCGTCTCGCGGCTGATGAACTTCATCCGCGCGATCTGCGTGGTGAGCTCGGCCTGCAGCATGTCGGGCAGGTCGACGAGCGGCAGCGGCGCGCCCTCGGCGATGAGCAGGCGCACGACGATGGCAGCCTTCTGGCGCCGGGTGAGCCGCGGGGTGTCGGGATCCGCGGACGCCGGAGTTCCGGCGTCGGCCTCCCTGCGCATCGCCAGTTCCACTCCCATTCCGCCGCCTCACGTCTGTCGTTTCGTCGTGAGGCGACACTAGGGACGGGACGTTAAGGTGCGCTTACCGCTCGCGCGAACGGCAGCCGGAAGGGCCGGGCCGGCTCAACCGGTGGCGGGAACGCAGCGCTGGGTGGTCTGGTCGTAGACGGTGCCGTCGGCGCAGGACATGGCGGCGCGGTCATGGCCGCAGGCGGCGATGGCGAGGGTCGGGGCAAGCCCCAGGACGAGGGTGGCCGCAAGGGCGGTGGCGAGGGTCTTCATCGGCGTCTCCTCTGCTCTGACGGGGCGAGCCTAGCACGGATGCGGCCCGCGGCGGAGCGTTTCCTGCGCGGCCGGCCTGCGCCGATCTGCCGCGGCGCCCAGGCGAGGACGGCAGGCCGGGCGGCCGGCGGCCGGTCAGCTTTCGCCGAAGACGCGGGCGAAGATCGTGTCGACGTGTCTCGTATGGTGGTCGAGGTCGAAGGCCTCGGCGATCTGCGCGGGCTCGAGCGCGGCGGTCACCTCCGGGTCGGCCTCGAGCTCGGTCTGGAAGTCCCGCCCCTCCTGCCAGACCTTCATGGCGTTGCGCTGCACGATGGCGTAGGCGGCCTCGCGGCTGATGCCGGCCTGGGTCAGCGCCAGCAGGACGCGCTGCGACATGACGAGGCCCTTGTGGCGGTCGAGGTTCGCGAGCATCGCGTCTGGATAGACCACGAGCGTGTCGATCAGGCCGGTCAGGCGGGCCAGGGCGAAATCGAGCGTTACCGTGGCATCGGGGCCGATATTGCGCTCGACCGAGGAGTGGGAGATGTCGCGCTCGTGCCAGAGCGCCACGTTCTCGAGCGCCGGGACCACCGCCATGCGGACGAGCCGGGCAAGGCCCGTGAGGTTTTCCGACAGGACCGGGTTGCGCTTGTGCGGCATCGCCGAAGAGCCCTTCTGGCCCTTGGCGAAATGTTCCTCGAGCTCGCGCACCTCGGTGCGCTGGCCGTGGCGGATCTCCACCGCGATGTTCTCGATCGAGCTTGCGACCACGCCCAGCGTGGCGAAGAAGGCGGCGTGGCGGTCGCGGGGGATCACCTGGGTGGAGATCGGCTCGGGGACGAGGCCCATCCGGTCGCAGACATGCTCCTCGACGCGCGGGTCGATGTTGGCGAAGGTGCCGACCGCGCCCGACAGCGCGCCGGTGGAGATCTCGGCGCGCGCGTCGCGCAGACGCGAGAGGTTGCGGTCCATCTCGGCGTAGAAGCGCGCGAAGGTCAGGCCCATCGTGGTGGGCTCGGCATGGATGCCGTGGGAGCGGCCGACGCGCAGCGTGTCCTTGTGCTCGTAGGCGCGCCGCTTCAGGGCGGCGAGGAGCTTTTCCATGTCGGTGATCAGGATGTCGGCGGCGCGGCTCAGCTGCACGTTGAAGCAGGTGTCGAGCACGTCCGACGAGGTCAGCCCCTGATGGACGAAGCGGGCATTGTCGGCGCCAACGATCTCCGACAGGTGGGTGAGGAAGGCGATGACGTCGTGGCGGGTCTCGGCCTCGATCTCGTCGATGCGCGCCACGTCGAAGACCGCGTCCTTGGCGGTCCAGACGGCCTCGGCATTCTCGCGCGGGATGGTGCCCAGATCGGCCATGGCGTCGCCGGCATGGGCCTCGATCTCGAACCAGATGCGGAACTTCGACTGTGGCGTCCAGATCGCAACCATATCGGGACGGGAATAGCGGGGGATCATGGCGCTCACCTTGCTGGTATCGTTGCCGGACGGCGCGGGTCGTAGACCAGCGGGAGAGGCGCGGCAAGGAGGGGGCATGTCCCTTGGGCTGAAGGACTTCACCGGGATCTGGCGCATGGACCGCCGGATCCGCGATGTCCGCGGCGCGATGGAGGGCCGCTTCACCGGGCAGGCGGAATTCGCGCCGCAGGGTGCGACGCTGTTTTATCGCGAAGAGGGGGAATTGCGGCTGGCCGGCGTCGCGATGGCGTCCGAGCAGAGCCATGTCTGGCGGCAGGAGGGCAACCGGATCTGCGTGGTGTTCGCCGACGGACGGCCGTTCCACTGCTTCGAGCTGGGCGTGGCGACGCCGACCTCCCGCCACGATTGCGCGGCGGATGTCTACCGGGTGGCCTACGATTTCGGGTCCTGGCCGGAATGGCAGAGCGAGTGGTGCGTGGTGGGCCCGCGGAAGGACTACACGCTGACCACGATCTACCGGCAGGGGGACTAGAGCCCGCATTGGCTGCGGGCTCTCATCCTGTCGTTCGAAGCGCGCTCAGGCGCCGTAGACGTGGCGGGCGGCGATCGCCTCGCCGTCGCTCCGGTCGATCCCGAAGCGGCGTGCCTCTTCGGGCGTGAGCCGGGCGATGTCGCGCTGCAGCTCCGTGTAGCGCGCGCGGTCGCGGAGGGCTTGCAGGAAATATCCCATCGGATGGCTCCCTTCTGTCTGGTGTGGCGGCTGTGGCCGATTACTGTCCGTAGACGGCGCGGCGGGCATAGGCCCGGGCCTGGGTGCGGTCCATGTCGAGGTCGTGGGCGACTTCCCACGGCATGTTCTCGATCTCGCGGCGCGTGCGGCGATAGGTGGCGTGCTGGTTGAGGCGTTCGATCAGGCGGGTCATGGCAACCTCCGTTCAGTCGATCGTTGCGTTCGCCAGTGAGATGGCACGTCGCTGCGCTGCAGAGAACCGATATCGGCCGAAGACCGCTATGCGCGGCGTGCATGACGCGGGACCGCCCGGTCGAGATCTTGCCTGCGGAAGCGGTGCGGCGCGCCCGGGATGCCCGATTCTGCATCATCGGAAGGCCGCCCATCTGGCGCTGGACAGGCCCGGCTCGGGTGGCGCAGGGCCAGCGCACTGGTCGCCTTGAGCGCCATGGGCAACCGGGCCCCGCATCCCTCCCATCCCCGGAGGGGCGGGGCCCGTCGCGTTTCGGAGTGTCGAGGGGCGATGACGCTGAGACAGGGTCTGATGTTTTCCACGACCGGCAGCTATGCCGCGTTGGGACAGAGCGCGCTGGCCGGGGCACTGGGCGCGATCGAGGCCCTGAACGCGGCGGGGCTCGCGCGGATCGAGCCGGTGGTGCGCGATCCGGGCGGCGACGTGACGCGCTATGCCACCGAGACGGCGGATCTTCTCGATCGCGGGGTGCGGCACATCCTGGGCGCCATCACCTCCTGGAGCCGCAAGGACATGATCCCGGTGCTGGAGCGGCAGAACGGGCTCTTGTGGTATCCCTGTCCCTATGAGGGGTTCGAATGCAGCGACCGGGTCGTCTATCTCGGCGCCGCGCCCAACCATCACGTCGGGCCGGCCACGGCCTGGGTCGGGCGGCAGGGAATGGGCCGCGCCTATCTCGTGGGGTCGAACTACGTCTGGGGCTGGGAGACGCTGCGGCTGGCGCGCGACCGGCTTCTGGCGGAGGGGGTCGAGATCGTCGGCGAACGCTACGTGCCGCTCGGCTCGGTCGCGCATGGCCATGTGGTCGAGGAGATCTGCGCGCAGGGCGCCGACTGCGTGATCAGCAGCCTGATCGGCCCGTCGAGCGCGACGTTCCTGCGCGATCTGGTGGCGCGCGATCCGGGCCGCCGCGGCCGGTCAGGGCATGTGGTGAGCTTCAACCAGACCGAGGCCGATCTCGATGCGCTCGGACCCGCGGCGGACGGGATCCTGTCCGCCGGGGCGTTCTTCCAGGAGGAGGCCGGTCCGGCCCTCAGGGCCGCGGCGGCCTCGCATGCGCCGAACGGCCGGGTGTCGGCGTTCCTCGCCACCGCCTATGCGGCGGTCGAGATCATCGCGGAAGCCGCCCGCCGCGCCGGAACGGACGAGCCGCAGGCGGTGTTCGCGGCGGCCGCGGAGCGGGCCCTGCCGACGGCGATGGGCGAGCTGCGCATCGATCCGGTGCTGCGCCACGCGGCGCTGGCGCCGCGGCTGGCGCTGGCGCGGGCGGGACGCTGCGAGGTGATCGACCGCGCCGCGGCACCGGTGCCGGCCGACCCCTATCTGACCGGCGCGGCACAGGCGCCGGCGGCGGCCCGCCGCCCCGATCTGAGGGTGATCTGATGGCGCGGTTCCCGCTTCACAACTTCGCCGGACGGAGGGCGCTGATCCTGCATCCCTCCGAAGAGCCGCGCCGCCGCATCGTCGAGCGCTGCGACCGGCTGGGCATCCGCGCCGTCGCCCATCCCGGCGATCCGGACGCGGATCTGGTGGCGACGGCGCAGATGGTGATCCTCGACATCGACACCTGCGACGACGGCCGGCTGCCATGGGCGCGGGGCGCCGCGCCGGTGCCGGTGATCGGGCTGGTGGGCTCGGAGAGCCCCGGCCGCCTGGCCTGGGCGCTGGGCCAGCGCCTCGACGCCTATCTGCCGCTGGCGGCGCTGGGCAACCTCTTCTCGGCCCTCGTCATCGCGCACGAGACCTTCGCGCGCGCGGAGGAGGCCCGGCGCCGCGAAGCCGAGGCGGCGGCGCGCTGGGGCGGCCGACTGGACCTGATCCGCGCGGTGCTGCGGCTGATGGAGGAAGGCGGCGACGAGGCGGTGGCGCTGAAGCAGCTCCGCGCCATGGCGATGGTCGAGCGCATCCCGCTCGAGGCGACGGCGGCGCGGGTCCTGGCCCGCGACCGGGCGCCGAGGGCAGGCCGGCGATGAGGGCTCGGCCGGGGCCAGGGGGCGGCAGCGGGGCGGCCGGGCAGGCGCGGTGACGGCCGAGCTGCTGCGCCGCCCGCGCGCCGCCTTCGGGCTCGTCGTCATCGCGCTGATGGTGGGCGCGGCGCTTTTCGCGCCGTGGATCATGCCGCACGACCCCTTCGCGCAGAGCTTCGACGGGCTCGACCTGATGGGAGGACCGCTGCCGCCCGGTGGCGATCATCTCCTGGGCACCGACCTTCTGGGTCGGGACTTGGCGTCGCGGCTGATCCTCGGCACCCGGACATCGCTCATCATCGGCGTGCTGGCCAACGGCATCGCCGTGGTGCTGGGCGCCGGGGTGGGGATCTCGGCGGGGTATTTCGGCGGCTGGACGGCGGCGATCCTGATGCGCTTCACCGACCTGATGATGGCCTTCCCCGCGCTTCTCCTGGCGATCGTGCTGGCCGCGATCTTCCAGCCGTCGCTTCTGATCGTGGCGCTGGTCATCGCCATGGTGAACTGGGTGCAGATGAGCCGGGTGATCTATACCGAGACACGTAGCCTGGCGCAGCGCGACTTCATCGAGGTGCAGAGGTCGATCGGGTCCGGGCCGCTCCGGATCCTCGGGCGCCACCTGCTGCCGCATCTTCTGTCCTCGATCATCGTCTTCGGCACGCTCGGGATCTCGACCACCGTGCTTCTGGAGGCGACGCTCAGCTACCTGGGCGTGGGGGTGCAGCCCCCGGTCCCCTCCTGGGGCAACATCATCTTCGAGAATCAGACCTATTTCTCCACGGCACCGTGGCTGGTGTTCTTTCCGGGGCTCCTGATCGTGCTTCTGGCGCTCGCCTTCAACCTCGTGGACGACGCGCTCCGCGACATCCTCGATCCGACGCTGAAGGGGCGGCACTGATGGGCGGCTTTGTGCTGCGGCGGCTCTTCGAGAGCGCGCTCATCCTTCTCGGGATCACGCTCGTGACCTTCGTGCTGCTCTATCTGGTGCCGGCCGATCCGGCGCGGCAGATCGCCGGGCGCTCGGCCACGGCCGAGACGGTGGCCAGCATCCGCGACCAGCTCGGCCTCAACGATCCGCTTCTGGTGCAATACGGCCGCTATCTGGCGGGGCTGGCGCAGGGCGACATGGGGCGGTCCTACCTGCAGCGGGCCGAGGTCTCGGCGCTCATCGGGGCGCGGCTGCCGGCGAGCCTTCTGCTGATGGTGTCGGCGATCGCCACGGAGCTCGTCATCGGCCTGACCATCGGCGTGATCGCGGCGCTCCGGCGCAACCGGCCGGCGGACCATTCGCTGATGGTGTTCTCCTTCGTGGCGATCTCGGCGCCGCAATTCGTCATCGGCATCCTGCTCCTCTACGTCTTCGCGGTGCAGCTCGGCTGGTTTCCGATCGGCGGCTACGGCAGGGCGGCGCATCTGGTGCTGCCCTCGGTGACGCTCGGGCTTCTGGGCGCGGGGTGGTATTCCCGGATGATGCGGTCCTCGATGATCGACGTGCTGAACCAGGATCTGGTCCGCACGGCGCGGGCCAAAGGGCTCTCGAAGCTCAGGATCGTCACGCGGCACGTCATGCCCAACGCGATCCTGCCGATCATCGCCATGATCGGCATCGATATCGGCCTGTTCATGTCGGGCATCGTCGTCGTCGAGAGCGTCTTCGGCTGGCCGGGCATCGGCCAGCTCGCCTGGCAGGCGATCCAGCGCGTCGACATCCCGGTGATCATGGGCGTCACCATGGTCTCTGCGACCGCGATCGTCATGGGCAACCTTCTGGCCGATCTGGTGGCGCCGCTGATCGACCCGCGAATCAAGATGAAATGACCCTAACGGAGATCCGACCATGAAGAACGTGCTGCTCGCCGGCATTGCCGGCCTCGCCCTCGGCGCCACCGGCGCCACCGGCGCCACCGGCGCCCTGGCGCGCAGGTGGACGAGGACGCGCCCCAGGGCGGCGAGATGATCGTCACCTATCAGGACGACGTGGCGACGCTCGACCCGGCGATCGGCTATGACTGGCAGAACTGGTCGATGATCAAGTCGCTCTTCGACGGGCTGATGGGCTACGAGCCGGGGACCACGACGCTCAGGAACGAGCTCGCGGAGAGCCACGAGATCAGCGAGGACGGGCTGATGCACACCTTCGTGCTGAAGGACGGGATCAAGTTTCACAACGGGCGCGAGATCACCGCGGAGGACGTGAAGTATTCGCTGGACCGGGTGACCAATCCCGGGACGCGCAGCCCCGGCACCGGGTTCTTCTCGATGATCGAGGGGTTCGATCAGTGGAACGCGGGCGAGGGCGAGGGGCTCTCGGGCGTCGAGGTGGTGGACGACAAGACGGTCAGGATCACGCTGTCGCGTCCCGACGCGACCTTCGGGCACGTGATGGCGCTGAACTTCGCCTCCATCGTGCTCAAGGAGGCGGTCGAGGCGGCGGGCGAGGATTCCGGCCGCGAGCCCGTGGGGTCGGGGGCCTACAGGCTCGCCGAATGGACGCCGGGCCAGCAACTCGTCTTCGAGCGGTTCGAGGATTACCACCGCGAGGGCGTACCGAAGCTCGACCGGATCGTCTTCACCATCGGGCTCGAGCCCACAGTGGCGCTGCTCCGCATCCAGAACGGGCAGGCCGACATCCCGGGCGACGGGATCCCGCCGGCGCAGTTCCTGCAGGTGATGAACGACCCCACCCAGAAGGAGCGCGTGGTCGAGGGCGGCCAGCTCCAGACCGGCTACATCACCATGAACACCGAGATGGAGCCCTTCGGCGAGGTCGAGGTCCGCCGCGCCGTCAACATGGCGATCAACAAGGACCGGATCACCCAGATGATCAACAACCGTGCGGTGCCGGCGAACCAGCCGCTGCCGCCGACGATGCCGGGCTATGCCGAGGATTACGAGGGCTATGCCTACGACCCCGAGAAGGCCAAGCAGATGCTGGCGGAGGCGGGATACCCGGACGGGTTCGAGACCGACCTCTACGTGATGAATGTCGATCCGAACCCGCGCATCGCCCAGGCGATCCAGCAGGACCTGAGCCAGATCGGCGTGACCGCCAATATCCGCAGCCTGGCGCAGGCGAACGTCATCGCCGCGGGTGGCGAGAAGGATCAGGCGCCGATGATCTGGTCGGGCGGCATGGCCTGGATCGCCGATTTCCCGGATCCCTCGAACTTCTACGGGCCGATCCTCGGCTGCGCCGGCGCGGTGCGGGGGGCTGGAACTGGTCGTGGTACTGCAACGAGGAGATCGACGAGCGCGCCGCCGAGGCCGACGCCATGACCGGCGAGGACCAGACGGCGGCGCGCGAGGAGGCCTGGCGGCAGATCTATCTCGACATCATGGAGGACGCGCCCTGGGTGCCGGTCTTCAACGAGCAGCGCTTCACGCTCCATTCCGACGGGATCGCGGGGGATGACAGCCTGTTCGTCGATCCGGTGCACATCCCGGTCAATTACGACTACATCGAGCGAGGCGCAGTGATCCCTCATGTGCAAGACTTGCGACTACACGATCCACGGCCATCACCATAACGGCTGGGACAATTCGATCCGGCCGGTGGAGACCGTGGCGCCAGGGAGCCGGCTGCACTTCCAGTGCCTCGACAGCTCGGGCGGGCAGTTCACCGCCGACAGCACGTCGGCGGACGTGCCGGGGCTCGATTTCGGCAAGATCAACCATGTGACGGGGCCGGTCTTCGTCGACGGGGCAGAGCCCGGCGACGTGCTGAAGGTGACGATGGAGGCGTTCCACCCCTCGGGCTTCGGCTGGACGGCGAACATTCCGGGCTTCGGGCTGCTGGCCGACCAGTTCGAGGCGCCGCACCTGAAGATCTGGGATTACGACCCGAATACCCTCGCTCCTGCGCTCTTCTCGGACTTGGCGCGGGTGCCGCTCAAGCCCTTCGCGGGCACGATCGGGCTGGCGCCCGCCGAGCCGGGGTTCCATTCGGTGGTGCCGCCGCGGCGGATGGGCGGCAACATGGACATCCGCGACCTCGCCGCCGGGGCGGTGCTCTACCTGCCGGTGGAGGTGGCGGGCGCGCTCTTCTCCATCGGCGACACCCATGCCGCGCAGGGCGACGGTGAGGTCTGCGGCACCGCGATCGAGAGCCCGATGGAGGTCGAGGTGACGCTCGACCTCATCAAGCAGGAGAAGCTGGCCTTTCCGCGCTTCACCACGCCGGGGCCGGTGACGCGGCACCTAAATGCGAAGGGCTACGAGGTCACGACCGGGATCGGGCCCGACATGATGTCGGGCGCGCGGGACGCGGTCTCGGCGATGATCGACCTTCTGGGGCGGTCGCACGGGTTCTCGGCCGAGGACGCCCATCTTCTGTGCTCGGTGGCCGGCGATCTCAGGATCTCGGAGATCGTCGACATGCCGAACTGGGTGGTGTCGTTCTACTTCCCCCGCCTCGTGCTCGAATGACGAAGGCCCGCGACCCGGTCCTGTCGGTGCGCGATCTGGTGGTGCAGGTCGCCACCGAGGTGGGCGCGAAGACCGTGCTCGACGGGCTGTCCTTCGATCTCTTCCGCGGTGAGACGCTGGCGCTTGCGGGCGGGAGCGGCTCGGGCAAGTCGATAACCGCGCTGGCGATCATGGGTCTTCTGCCACAGCCGATGGCGCGGATCGCCGGCGGGTCGATCGGGATGGGCGAGATCGAGCTGACGCGGCTCGACGAGGCGGGATACCGCGACGTGCGCGCGCCGCGGATCGCGATGATCTTTCAGGAGCCGATGACCTCGCTCAACCCGCTGATGCGCGTCGAGAAGCAGATCTGCGAGGTGCTTCTGGAGCATGGCATGTGTCGCCGCGGCGAGGCGCCGGGCCGGGCGCTGTAGCTGCTGCGCGACGTGCGGCTGACCGAGCCCGAGCGGCGGCTCAGGCAATACCCGCACGAACTGTCGGGGGGCATGCGCCAGCGGGTGATGATCGCCATGGCGCTGGCCTGCGAGCCGGAGATCCTGATCGCCGACGAGCCCACCACGGCGCTCGACGTGACGGTGCAGGCCGAGATCCTCGACCTGATCCGGGCGCTGCAGAGCGTGCATGGCACCTCGGTCCTGATGATCACGCACGACATGGGCGTGGTGGCGGAGATGGCCGACCGCGTCGTCGTTCTGCGCGAGGGCCGGCAGGAGGAGGCCGCCAAGGTGGGCGCGCTCTTTGCCGCGCCGCGCACCGAGTACGCGCGCAGGCTTCTTGCCGCGGTGCCGCGCCTCGGCGCCGCGCCGGCGCGGCCCGAGCCGCCGCCCGGGCGCCGGATCGTCGAGGTCGAGGATCTCTGCGTACGCTTCGACATCGCCGGCGGCATCCTCAACCGGACGGTGGCGCGGGTCCACGCGGTCGAGGGCGTGTCGTTCCATATCGCGGAGCGCGAGACGCTGGCGCTTGTGGGCGAATCGGGGTGCGGCAAGTCGACGATCGGCAAGGCGCTTCTGGGCCTCGTGCCGTTCGAGGGCTCGATCCGGATCGACGGGGTGGAGACGCAGGGCCGCTCGCGCGCGGCGATGCGGCCGGTGCTGCGCGACATCCAGATGGTGTTCCAGGATCCCGGCGCGTCGCTCGACGCGCGGATGAGCGTCGGCGAGCAAGTGGTCGAGCCGATGCGGGTGCATGGCCTCGCGACCGGATCGGAACTGCGCGACCGGGCGGAATGGCTGTTCCGGCGGGTGGGCCTGTCGGCGGACATGCTGGCGCGGTATCCACACGAGTTTTCCGGCGGACAGCGGCAGCGGGTCTGCGTGGCGCGGGCGCTCAGCCTGTCGCCCAAGGTCATCGTCGCCGACGAGAGCGTCTCGGCGCTCGATGTCAGCGTGCAGGCGCAGGTTCTGGAGCTGCTAGCCGAGCTGCAGCAGTCGGACGGGCTGTCTTACCTCTTCATCAGCCACGACATGGCGGTGATCGAGCAGGTCGCCGACCGGGTGATGGTGATGCGGCTGGGGCAGGTCATGGAGGAGGGGGCGCGCGATGCGGTCCTGGGCGCGCCGCACCACGCCTATACCCGCCGGCTTCTGGCGGCGGTGCCGGTGCCGGTGCCGGACCCGGCGCGGACGCGGCTGCCGCTGCCGCCGGGCTTCGGGGTCGAGGGCGAGAGTCCGATCTTTGCGCCGGGCGCCGGGCCCGCGCGGGTCGCGCTTCGCGAGGTGGCGCAGGGACACCGAGTCGCGCAGATGGCCGCGACGATGCCGTGACCGCCGCCGGCGGGCGCGCTACTTGATCTGCGCCCAGCGCCGCTCGATCGCGCTCGCGACCTCCTCTGCGGAGGCACCGGACTGGTACTCGACCATGCCCTGCCAGAAGGCCGAGGTGCCGATCTCGCCCGGCATCAGGTCGGAGCCGTCGAAGCGGAAGGTGGTGGCGTCGGTCAGGATCTTGCCCTGCGCGGCCTGGGTCTCGGTGGCGTAGGCGTCGGTCGAGGCCTGCAGGTGCGGGGTCAGGAACTGGCCCTGGCTGATCTGGATCTCATGCGCGAAGGGGGTCTTCAGGAACTCGATGAAGGCTTGCGCCACGTCGCGGTCGGAGGTCAGCGAGACGACGCCGCCCGAACCCAGCACCGGCTGTCCCAGGTCCTTGTCGGCATAGGCCGGGAAATAGAAGAAATCGGCATCGACCCCGACCTCGACCTCGGGGGGGAAAAAGTTCGGGATGAAGCTCGCCTGATGGTGCATGTAGCACTCGGGCGGGAAGGTGAAGAGACCGGCGGGGCTGTCGCGGAAATCCTCGGTGGCGACGGCATTGGCGCCGCCTGCCACGAAGTCGTCGTTCCTCGCGAACCAGCCGTAGTCCTCGATGGCCGCGACGATGCGCGGGTCGTCGAACGGGATCTCGTTGGTGACCCACTGGTCGTAGACCTCGGGCGGCTGGGTGCGGAGCACGAATTCCTCCACCCAGTCGGTGGCCGGCCAGCCGGTGGCCGCGCCGGCGCCGAGGCCGATGCACCAGGGCGTGCCGCCATCGGCGGCGATCTGTTCGGTGAGCGCCTTCAGCTCGTCCATGCTCTCCGGGATGTCGTAGCCCGCCTCCTCGAACACTTCGGGGGAATACCAGACGAGGCTCTTGACGTCGGCGCCGAAGATCGTGCCGTAGATGTGCGGCTCGCCATCGGGGCCTGGGAAGGTCACGAGATCGGCCCAGGAGGACCCGGCGGCGAAGTTCTCCTCGAACCAGTCGCGGTTCGAGGGATCGAGCGGCACCAGCGCGCCGCGCCGGGCCATGTCGGCGGCAAGACCCGGCTGCGGGAACATCGCGATGTCGGGCAGGGTGTCGGATTGCGCGGCGATGACGATGTCCTGCTCGAAGCTGTCGGAGCCCGAGAGATTGACCGTGGCGCCCGTCGCGGCCTCGAAATAGGCGAACAGGTTCTCGAGCTTTTCCTTGTCCCGACCGGTGGAGGCGCCAAGGATGTCGAGGGTCTCTCCGTCGAACTGGTAGCGGTCGTCGAAGGCCTGATAGGCGTCCCAGCTGAACGGCCTCTCGCCCACGGGATAGAGGAGATCCTGCGCCGCGGCGGGGCCGGCGCAGAGCGTCAGGGCGAAGGCAAGGCGGATCAGGCGTTCGGCCATGGCGTCCTCCCGGATGCTGTAACTCGAGACATGGGCGGCAGCGTGGGATCCGGGCGGATTGGTGTCAAGCTGCGCCCGGATATGCGCAGCGCGCCGGAAGGGCGGCACGCCACCGGATGCAGGCGGGGGCGAAGGAGCGTGGGACGCTTGCCCGGAGGCGTCGTGTCGGCCAGAAGGGCGGGCAGCGGGACGCTCTGGGAAAGGACAGGCCATGCCGGACGAGGAATGGTGGCGCGGGTCGGTGACCTACCAGATCTATCCGCGCAGCTTTCAGGACGAGAACGGCGACGGGATGGGTGATCTGCCGGGCATCCTGCGCCGGCTTCCGCATGTGGCCGATCTGGGGGTCGATGCGATCTGGCTCAGCCCGATCTTCACCTCGCCCATGGCCGATATGGGTTATGACGTCTCCGATCATCGCGGCATCGACCCGAGCTTCGGCACGATGGCGGATTTCGAGGCGCTGGTCGAGCGCGCCCACGATCTCGGGCTGAAGGTCATCATCGACCAGGTGCTGAGCCATTCCTCGGATCGCCACCCGTTCTTCACCGAGAGCCGGTCCTCGCGCAGCAACCCCAGGGCCGACTGGTATGTCTGGCACGATGCCCGCCCCGAAGGCTCGCCGCCCAACAACTGGCAGTCGATCTTCGGCGGCCCGGCCTGGACCTGGGATGTGCGGCGGCGGCAATACTATTTCCACCAGTTCCTGCGCGAGCAGCCGGACTTCAACTTCCACAACCCGGAGGTGCAGGACTGGGCGCTCGACACGCTGCGCTTCTGGCTGGAGAAGGGCGTCGACGGCTTCCGGCTCGACGCCGTCAACCACTACGTCCACGACGCCGAGTTCCGCGACAACCCGCCCGACATCCGGCCAAAAGCGGGCCCGGACTACAAGACCTTCGAGATGCAGTACCCGATCCACTCGAAGAACCGCCCCGAGAACCTGGCCTTCATGGAGCGGGTGCGGGCGCTGACCGACCGCTACGAGGCGCGTACCCTGATCGGCGAGATCGGCGAGGCGCATCACCCGGTGGAGCGGCTTCAGGAATATACCGGCCCCGGCCGGCTGCATCAGGCCTATCACACCGCGCTGATGCACGAGCCCTATGGCGCCGCCTTCTTCCGCGACCAGCTGACGAGCATGTTCCGCGACGGCTACGAGGGCTGCCCGAACTGGGCGTTCTCCAGCCATGACGTGCCGCGCCACGTGTCGCGCTGGGGGGCGCATTGGCGCGATCCGGAGGCCTTCGCCAAGATGACGGCGGCGCTGCTCTTGTCGATCCGCGGCTCGGTCTGCCTCTATCAGGGCGAGGAGCTTGGTCTGCTGCAGACCGAACTGGCCTATGACGAGCTGGTCGATCCGGAAGGCCGGATGTTCTTTCCCGACCATCCCGGGCGCGACGGCGCCCGCACGCCCATGCCCTGGGAGGCGGAGGCCCGCCACGCCGGCTTCTCGGCGGCCGCGACCACGTGGCTGCCGGTGAAGGCGCCCGAGGCCGCCCGCGCCGTCGATCGGCAGGCGGACGACCCGGCGAGCGTGCTGTCCTTCTACCGCCGGATGCTGCGGCTGCGGCGCGAGCGGGCATCGTTGATCCGCGGCGGCATGACCTTCCTTGAGGCGCCCGACGAGGTTCTGGCCTTCGACCGGGGCGGGGACACGCTGTGCGTCTTCAATCTCGGCACTCGCCCGGCGGAGATGCCGGTCGCGGCGGACGCGGCACCGCTTCTGGCGGAGGGCACGCGGCTGGCGGAGGGGCGGCTCCACCTCGACGCCAACGGGCTGATGATCGCGGCGGCGGCGCGGGCGGGCTGAGCGGCGGCGCCCGGGGACGCGGCGGGCGCTCCGCCCGTGGCGTATTGCCGCGCCGCGGGCCCTCGGGGGACGCCGCCGCGCCGGATCGCGGGGGCATGGAGAGACCCGGAGGGGTGGAGGCGAGTACCGGACCCGCTACCATTTTTCTAAGCCACTGGAAGGCTTGAATAATCGAGTGCGAGGTTGAGTTGTGTGTCGCACTTCGTGTCACACTTATGCTGTCTGGGTTGTGTTTCTGTCAACCGCCGGGTGTCGCTGAGGTGGCCTTCTGTTCTCCTATAGGTGGGGCGAATGCCGCCTGTGGCCTTCCTTCCTCCTATGGTGTGCCCGAGTTGCGAACCGGGGCGTATCCCTGTCCGGGCGGGTGGGGTATGGGGGAAGTCGGCGCGGCTCAGTATATGGATAGGGCCACGAAAAAATGTGTCGAGATTTTACGATGACCGATGAACCCAAGCACGCCTTTGCTTTGAAAGCACAAGCATTGGCCGCGAAGTTGCCCAATCAACTTGGAGATCAGTCGTGGGCGTTTGAACCCTATCTTGTGGCATCCAACCCAGATGCTCAAAACCTCATCGACTTGCTTATGGATGACGTATGCGCGGAATGGGCCGCTTCTTTCCGCCACCGCAAACCAAGCCGCGTTACTGAACAGAAGTTTATCAACTGCGGTAGCGCGATCCTTGCGAACCTGATGCGCGCAAAGTGCAACAAGTGGCCGACGACAATCGGGATGTATCGCAGCAACGATGCTCTCGACCGCGAGCGCCGATACAGACCCCAATACATGACTTCGGATCGGTTCAGATTGGTGCAGGACTGGTTGTGCAAGATGGGCCATATCGAGATGGTCAAGCGCGGCTTCAATCTACCCGGCCATAGTCAGACTAGCCGCTTTGCATTGACCGAAAAGGGCGAAGGTGAACTGCAAGTTGAAGATTGGACCTTTGCCGACTTCCAAGTGGACAAGGACAAAGAAGCCATTCGCTTGAAGGACATTAAGGACCGCCTCTGCGGATATGATGATACGCCCGAGATTGACGACATGCGGGCGAGGCTGGACGAGATCAACGCAAAGCTGGAAGCGGCCAAGATCGAAACTAAACGCCAGCTCACTTTCCACGACTGGAAGGACGAACCGCAAAGCCGCAAGGCACGCCTATACCGAGTTTTCAACCGGGACAGCTTCGACCACGGGGGCCGGTTCTATGGTGGGTGGTGGCAGAACGTCAAAAGCCATGTGCGCCCCGCGATCACGATAGACGGGCAGCACACCATCGAAGCCGACTTTAGCGGTTTCAACCCGGCGGTGCTGTTGGCCGAGGCGGGCCAGCCCATACCGGACGACCCTTACTCTCCAATAGTGGGGGCGAGTGCGCATAAGGAGTTGCGAGACCATGCCAAGGCCACGCTTGCCGCATTGTTGAACGCCAAGAACGGCAAGACAGAAGAACCCCGCAACTTCGACAGCGCTCGGTGGGGCATGACGGCAGAGGACTTCCGCGCCAAGGTGCTGGACGCCTTCCCGATGGTTCCTGCCATGCTGGCAACCGACAAGGGCATGAAACTGCAACGGCTGGAAAGCGATCTGGCGGAAGCGATCATGCTGCACTTTGTAAGGCAGGGCCATGCGATCCTGCCCATCCATGATGCCTTCATCGTGCAGGCCCATCTGGAACGGGAACTGGTGCAGGTGATGAAGGACACCTTCAAGGCGAGGCTGGGGCAGGTTCCTCCTGTCAAAGTCACCCCGGCTTACGCCCTACGCTGACCTGTCCCTAATAAACCCAATGTTCCCATTACTGGGGCAAATAAAGCCCTTGGCCCGTCGCGTCTGGATTTTCCCTGTCCCGTCAGGCACAAAGGGCGAAAAGACGAACACGGGGGCGACCATCCATGCAGAACCTTCTCGATGACCTGACCGCGCTTCTCCAAGCCGAACAGGCGTTCATCTCGGATGGGGCGATCCTCAAGAATGCGGTGATCGAGGCGGCGCTCAACATGGACGCGCGGCTGTTGGAACTGCTGATGCAGTCCGACACGATCAAGGCCCATTTCTTCACCGAGGTGGCGGGCGCGCTGGTCTTTGACAAGGTGAAGTTTCAGGACTTTGTGTCCAACAAAGCGTTCCTGCCCGACAGCTACACCGCCTTCAAGAACCGCATCGGCCTGACCGATGGGCGCGGTGATTACCTGAGCCAGTCGCGCGACGTGGTGCTGGCGTGGCCCTACAAGGATTGCGTGCTGGAAGGCGGCATGACGAAAGAGGACCGGGGCCGGAACGAGGCTTTCTGGAACACGACGCTGGCCCCGGACGACATCACGCGGCTCTTTGAACCCAAGGTGCTGACCGGCTGGGAACGCTGGGATGAAGAGGCGGTGGCGGCAGGCAAGGCCAAGCCCGTGGGCGAGGTGTCAGAGGGCGACAACTTGCTTATCAAGGGCAACAACCTGCTGGCGCTGCATTCGCTGAAAGCGCGCTATGCGGGCAAGGTGAAACTGATCTACATCGACCCGCCCTATAATACCGGCAATGACGGCTTCAGGTATAACGACCGCTTCAACCATTCGGCATGGCTGACCTTCATGCGGAATAGGCTGGAAGTTGCTAAGGCTATGCTCAGTCGAGACGGCTTCTTTTGTTGTCAGGCGGATGACAACGAAGGCCATTACCTAAGAGTTTTATTGGATGAGGTGTTTGGGGCTGAGAACTACTTGAGCACCCTATACATTCAAGTGCGCTATGCCGACAAAACGCTTACGCAGGACATGGACTTCCACAAACAAGTAGAAATGATCCACTTGTATCGAAGGACCGATGCAGCAAAGCCTATACTACCTACCAAACAAAAAGACCTTGAAAAGTACGTTTGGTACTTTGTCGAGAAGACGCCCGGAACAGAAATGCAGCTTGGTGGCAAGCGAGTTGTAAAGTTTGAGCCACATGAGATCCAACTAAAAAAGGGATCACCAACCACGGAAGGTCGCAAAGAGATTTGGGCCACGGGGAGTATACTGGACGGCAACTCATCTGGACGTTTTTTCAGAGACCACCTTCAGGGGCGATCAGAAAATGATGGGTTAGGAGCCGTATACAAGGTGTATGATATTGGTTCTGATGGACACGACTATCGATACTTCACAGGACCAAAGCGCGCCGGTGCAACAAAGGGTAAGTACTTCCAAGGCGTCCCCAGCGATCAGTTGGATAATGAAGACGCGTCCTCAACAACGCCTATTGAGAACTTCAAGGACTTGGCGTCCAGTTTTGGCAACTGTCGAGGCGAAGGCGGAGTTGAGCTGCGTAGTGGTAAAAAGCCAGAGGCGCTACTGCGTTTTCTCTTCGATCATTTGACCGTCAAGGGGGACTTGGTTCTGGACACATTTGCTGGCTCCGGAACAACGGCGGCTGTTGCTCACAAGATGGGTCGCAAATGGATTACAACTGAACAACTTGACTACATAACCGGTTTACCGAAGCCACGGCTGGTGAACGTCATTGCAGGTGACACTACTGGTGTTTCTGAGCAAGTCGAGTGGCAGGGCGGCGGATCGTTTGTCTATGCCGAACTCGCGGCCTCCAACTCTGCATTCGCTGACCGGATCGAAGCGGCCCCGGACATGGCCACGCTGCAAACCATCCATGCCGACATGCAAGCCACCGGCTATCTGCGCTATGACTTGGACCTGAGCGCCTTCGACACCGAGAACTTCGCGGCCTTGCCATTGGATGACGCCAAGCGCGTGTTGATGGACTGCCTTGATGCCAACCACCTCTATGTCAATCTCGGCTCCCTTGGCGATGCGGACTTTGACATCTCGGACGAGGACGCCCGCGCGACCCGCTCATTCTATGGGCTGGACCAATGAGCCAGACGCTTACCCAAGAGTTTGACGCGCTGGCCAAGTACGGGGCGCTCAAGGCCGACATCCCCGAGGACATCACCGGCAACCTCGCGCCCAAGATCGAACTGCGTCCCTACCAACGCACTGCGCTGGAACGCTGGCTGTTCTACATCGACAAGTACGAGGCGCGGCCCAAGGCCCCGCACCTGCTGTTCCACATGGCCACCGGCAGCGGCAAGACGGTGCTGATGGCGGCGCTGATCCTGGACCTGTACCGGCGCGGCTATCGCAACTTCCTGTTCTTCGTGAACTCCGCCCAGATCATCGAGAAGACCAAGGAAAACTTCCTCAACCCGGCATCGGCCAAGCACTTGTTCGCGCCCACAGCGCGCATTGATGAAAAGCCCGTGGACATACGCGAAGTTGATACCTTCGACGCGGTGAACATGGACACGATCAACATTCACTTCACCACCATTCAGGGACTGCACCGGCGTATGACGGAGCCAAAGGAAAACTCCGTCACCATCGAAGACTTCCGGGACTACAAGGTGGTGATGATCTCGGACGAAGCGCACCACCTGAACGCCGAGACCAAGAGCAAGGACAAGCTGACCAAGGACGAAGCGAAGGAAAAGGCCAGTTGGGAGGGTACGGTATCCGAGATTTTCCGCCAGCATCCCGAGAACATGCTGTTGGAGTTTACCGCGACCGTGGACCTGAGCAACGACGCGATCCGGGCGAAGTATGCCGACAAGATTTTGTACGACTATTCGCTGCGACAGTTTCGGGAAGACGGCTATTCCAAGGACATCGAGTTGCGACAGGCCGATTTGCCGCCCGAGGCCCGTATGATGCAGGCGATGGTTCTGAGCCAGTACCGCCGCAAGGTGGCCGAGGCGCACGGGCTGCATTGCAAGCCGGTGATCCTGATGAAGTCCAAAACGATCAAGGACAGCGGCGATAACGAAGCCGCGTTTACAGCGATGGTGGCCGGGCTGACGGGCGAGGCGTTGGACGCGCTCAGGGCGGCCTCTGAGGGCGATGAGACCCTTTCGCGGGCCTTTGCCTTCATCATGGATGAAAGGGCTATGAGCGGCGCGGATTTCGCCCGTGAGCTACAGGGGGATTTTGCCCCCGAGAAGGTGGTGAACGTCAACAACCCCAAGGATTTGGAAAACAGACAGATAGAACTCAACGCCTTGGAGGACCGCGATAACGAGATACGGGTGATCTTTGCCGTTGATAAGCTTAACGAAGGCTGGGACGTTCTGAACCTGTTCGACATTGTGCGGCTCTATGACACCCGCGACGGCAAGGCCAACAAGGTGGGCAAGACCACGATGGCCGAGGCGCAGTTGATCGGACGCGGGGCGCGGTACTTCCCCTTCATGGCCCCGGACCAGCCCGACGCGGCACGGGAAAAGCGCAAGTACGACAGCGCGGTGGACCATCCTTTGCGGGTGCTGGAAGGGCTGCACTACCACTGTTCGCACAATCCGAAGTACATCCAAGACATCAGCAATGCCCTGCGGGAAACCGGGATGCTGGACGACACGGCCCGGAGGGTGCGCTTGAGGCTCAAGGACAGCTTCAAGCAGACCTCCCTATATGTGAGTGAATACGTCTGGACGAATGACCGGGTTAAGAACCCGCGCGACGGTGTGGACGGGCTGGACGCCTACAAGATCGAAGGCCCCTTCACCTATCCCAACCTGATGACAGGGCGGGTGACGGAAGCCTCTGCCTTTGGCGGTGGGCAGTTGATGCTGAAACCGTCGAGCAAGGAACCCGTGTCCCGCGACTTCAAGCTGGCCGAGTTCGGCAGAGCCATTCTGGGCTTTGCGATGGACGCCAACGACTTCTTCCACTTCGCCAACCTGCGGACCTATTTCCCGCAACTCGCCAGTGCATCGCAGTTTGTCACCTCTGACACCTATCTGGGCGGCGTGACAGTGAGCGTGCGCGGGTTGCCCGATGACTTGGACAACCTGACCGCGCGGCAAAAGCTGGACATCGCGCAATACGTCCTGCACCAGATCGAAAGCGGCGTGAAACGCGAAAGTGTCGAGTATATCGGCACCAAGGACTTCAAGCCCTATCCCATCAAGGACCGCTTCACCGACAAGGTGCTGAAACTGCGGATCGAAGGCGAGACCGGGCTAAGCTGGACCGAAAGCAACGTGCCGGGGCTGGACCAGATCGACCTGAGCGGCAAGGACTGGCACGCCTACGACGACAGCTACGGCACGGATCAGGAAAAGCACTTCATCAAGTACGTGCACGATCAGGAAGCCCGGTTGCGCGGTATCTATGAAGACTTCTACCTGCTGCGGAACGAGAAGGCGGTGAAGCTGTATGACTTCGACACCGGACGCGCCTTTGAACCCGACTTCGTTCTGTTTCTGAGGAAGAAGGAGCAAGAGGCCAGCACGATCTTGCAGCTATTCATCGAACCCAAGGGCGACCAGTTGCGCCCTCAAGATGACTGGAAACAGGACTTCCTTGCGCAAGTGAAAGCAAAGGCCAGACTTGAGACGGTATTCCAAGGCCGGGACTATTCCGTTCTTGGATTGCCCTTTTTCAACGAAACAGGGCAGGCCAATACCGACTTCAAAGCCGCATTCGAGACTGAGGCGCTGGACGCATAGTCCGGTTCTACCTGTCTAAATGTGCGGGATTGGCGGGCCTATAAATGGTTTCCCCCCATTACTGGGGCAAATAAGCCGGGGCTGGAAAAGGCTCAGTCCGACATCTTTGCAAGCCTGCCCACGATCTCGTTAGGATCGAAGCCGAGCACCTCGCCCAGCTTGACCAGTTCCACCACATCCACGCGGCGTTGACCGCTTTCCAGCCGCGCGATGAAGGACTGGTAGACCTTCATCCGCTCCGCAAGTTCCACCTGCTTCAAGCCTGCCTCGCCGCGCTTCTCGATGAGATAGCGGATAAGAGCATCATGCCTGTGATCTCCAAGAGTTTTAGGCATGAACGCCCCATGCTGTTGCGCTGGGCGCGTTGACTATATCTTAAATCTAGGCATCTAAAAACCAGATACACTCAGGAGTTCCTAAGACTATGTTCAGGCACGCCAAACAGACCGCACGCGGGGTAACACTCTCGTTTTGCTCAGCATTTCTCGTGTCCGTTTTTGCTACTAGTGTGTAGCGCGACAATCTGGGTGAGAAGCGCGCGACAATCAGGATGAGAATCCGGTGTCGCGGTTTTTCGATGGTCGCGGCGTTGATTGTCGCGCGCAAGGGTCCTTTTTCAGTTTGATTGCCGCGGCGCGTCACTGGCTGCGGTGTTGACGGGCGTCGCGTATGACGCGGGGCGCCCGCGTTTGCGCTTCTGTTCGACCGCGGCACGCCGTCTGTAGCTCTCGACGTTCATCTCGAAGATGGTGGCGTGATGGACCAGGCGGTCAACGGCGGCGAGGGTCATGGCGGGGTCGGGAAAGATCTTGCCCCATTCGCCGAAGGGCTGGTTGGCGGTGATCAGCATCGATCGCCGCTCGTATCGGGCGCTGATCAGCTCGAACAGCACGCTGGTCTCGGCCTGGTCCTTGGCGACGTAGGCGAGGTCGTCGAGGATCAGCAGGTGATACCGGTCGAGCCGGTTGATGGCGGCTTCGAGGCCGAGTTCGCGGCGGGCGACCTGGAGCTTCTGGACGAGGTCCGTGGTCCGGGTGAAGAGCACGCGCCATCCGTTCTCGATCAGGGCGAGACCGATGGCGGAAGCCAAGTGACTCTTGCCGCCGCCGGGCGGGCCGAACATCAGCAGGTTGGCACCCTGATCCAACCAGCCATCGCCGGCGGCGACAGCCATGACCTGCGCCTTCGATATCATCGGCAGCGCCTCGAACTCGAATGTCTCGAGAGTTTTTCCGGGCAGGAGGCGGGCTTCGGCGAGATGGCGTTCGATACGGCGGCGATCGCGTTCGGCCAGTTCGTGCTCGGCGAGCGCGGCCAGGAACCGGGCGGCGGGCCAGCCCTCCTTGTCGGCCTTCTCGGCGAACTGAGGCCACATCACCTTGGTGGCGGGCAGACGCAGTTCGTTGAGCAACAGTGTGAGCCGTCCGGCGTCGATGACGGGGGCCTTCATGCCGCGTCTCCCGCGCCGAGCAGGCCGTCATCATAGGCGGCGAGCGTCGCCAGCTGCACGGTGACGACCGGCAGCGCGGCGGGATCGGGAGAGAACCGCTCGCGCAGCGCCGCCATATCCGGCAGTCGCCCGGCTTCCAGGTCGGCGGACAGACGGTCGGCCAGCTCGCGTTCACAGCCGCGCTCATGCGCCAAGGCGAGGAGCTCGACCATGACACGGCAGGCCTGACGGTCCGGCAATCGTTCGAGAAGGGCATCGAAGGTTCGCCGGTAGGCGTCGCGCGGGAACAGCTGGTCGCGGTAGACGAGGCCAAGCAGCGCCATCGGCTTGCGCCGCAACGAATGGATCACATGCCGATAGTCGACGACATGACCGTGCTTGCCCGAGGGATGCGCCCGTCCGCGCGGCAGGGTCGTCAGCTCGGTGCCGCCGATGAAGACCGTCAGCCGGTCGTCGTAGAGGCGCACCCTGAGGCGATGACCGATCAGGCGCGACGGCACGGTGTAGAACACCTTGCGCAGCAGGAAGCCGCCGGAGGAGGTGACGCGCACGCTCACCTCCTCGTAATCGGCGGTGCGCCGGCCGGGAAGCATCCCGAGCTCGGCGCGCTCGATGTCGATGCGCTTGGCGTTGCGGGCGTTGAGGCGCCCGACGATCTCGTCGATGAAGCGGCGATAGGCCGGCAGATCGTCGAACGCCCGCGAGCCCCGCATCAGCAGCGCGTCCTCGATCCCCCGCTTGAGGTGGCCGTGCGGCCCCTCGATTGACCCGTTCTCATGGGCGACACCGGCGTTGTTGCGCGAGGGCGTCATGGCGTAGTGGCCGCACAGATCCTCATAGCGACGTGTCAGATCCTCCCTCGCCTCCTTGTCGAGATTACGGAATGCGGCGGAAAGGCTGTCGCTGCGATGCTCGCGGGGGGCGCCGCCCAGGGTCCAGAGCGCGTTCTGAAGCCCCTCGGCCAAGGCGACGAAACTTTCGCCGCCGAGCACCACATGGGCGTGCTCGAAGCCGGAATAGGCCAGCCGGAAATGATAGAGCCGGTGCGCGAGCGGCGCGCCTGCGATGGTGATACCGGCGTTCCCCATGTCGGTGAAGTCCGACAGGCCGAGCCGGCCCGGCTCGTGCGTCTGCCGGAAGATGACCTCCCGCTCCTCGCCATGCAGCGCCCGCCACCCACGGATACGCCGTTCCAGAGTCCGGCGAATGCCGTCGCCCAGCTCGGGATGGCGGCGCATCATCTCCTCGAAGATGGCGACCGATCGCAAGCCGGGAGTCGCCTCCAGCATCGGCACGATCTCGGCATCGAAGACGTCGGCGAGCGGATCGGGTCGCCGGCGCTGTCGCGGCTTGGCCTTCTGGGATGGTGGCCGAGGATCTCCCTCGATACGATAGGCGGTGGCCAGGCTGATCGACGCCTTCGCGGCCGCGACGGCGGTGGAATTGGTCTGACGGAACTTCATGAAAAGCCTCATCTGGTGATCGGTTACGTGGCGCCCGGGCACGAAGCGGTTCCTTCCAGAGAGGAGAAACCACCCGAATACCCGGCCGACCGCGATCATCAGACCGCCTCAAAAGAGAAGCGTCGCCGGCTGGCGCGCGACTTCGGTCGGGCTTCGCCCTCCCTGCGTCACACGCCAGCCGGCATTCTCACCCAGATTGACGCAACGCTCTCATCCAGATTGCCGCGTCGCACTAGTGCGAGTGCCGATGAATGGCTATCGGTTCACAACTGGCCTGTGCCGCCTTCCGACCACCGAACAACCATCGCTATCAGCCAAAATCCAGACGGCTTTATCGCTGGGTTTTACCGTGATGCTGACCGCCGGGTTCGCATTTACTTTGCGCTTCCCGAGGAAAGCCCGGAACGCTTAATAAGTGCGGGCTTGGTAGTCGTGTATCGTGGCAATGAAGGTCGCGGCTCAGACATTATACTGCCTGATACGCTGAACCCGAGGGAAACAGGCTTCACGGATGGCCGAACCGTCACTGGCAGCATTTGGCACGGCGACGGTCCGACAGCATATGCAGGGACGTTTCGTGACATTCTGAACAGTCAGACGCTTTGCGCTCGGTTTGTCACATTCACCGGTCAGCAAGATGCTTGCTGGGATTTGTCCGATCTGCACACCGCCCTTGAGGATGCCCTGCAAATCACTGCTACCGTGTCACCCGAGGATCAAGCGTGGCATGAGTTGCGAGCCGCTGTTGCGATAGCCGGAATGAACAGGTGCACGCCTGCGAACCACCTTTCTTGCACGCCTATTTTCGACCATTGCTTTGCCCGCTTCGACCAGCACAAAAACGTTGCAATGTTCAATGATTGCATGGCCGTAGTGGAATAGTCTTGCGCGTCAGATGTAGCTGGCCGCTTTGCCTACACGATGGAAGGGGCCATGCGGGATGGCCCCGACCAGCCGACCGGCTAGTTAGCTTGGCAGATGGCGAAGCGGTCAATGTTCTCTTTCAACTGGGTCAACGTGTAGCCTTCCCGATTATAGACCTCTTGCGTGACGCCGGAACGGGCATGACCGACGATGCACTGCACAATGGGTTCGGGCACGTCTGCTTGGCTCAGCCGCGTCACAACGGTGTGCCGCAAGCTGTGAAACACCAGACCCGGCTGTTTGATATCCAGCTTGGGTAAGAAACTCTCATTGCACCAGCGGCCCAAGTTGCGACCGTAGCCGCCATTGGCGCTGTAGCTGTAGTCTGGGAACAGGCGTGTGCCGTTCCTGCGACTTTCCACGAAGTCGAGAAAGCCAAGGCGGATCAACTCGGAATGCAGGGGCACCTTGCGCCTTCCTGCCTTAGACTTGACGCTTTTGGTGTCGTCGCCTTCGTCAGTGATGTTCAGGAACCATGTACCGCCATCCTGCTTCACATCGGCAATGTCGAGTTGGCAAATCTCGTTCAAACGCGCCCCGGTGAACATGCCCAAGAGCATCCCCCACTTGTGGCTGTCTTTGCGCACCAGCCCGGACGGGTTCTCCGTCAACTCGGTGTAGATCAACCGCGCCTGATCCGGTGTGAAGGGCTTGCGCTCACTCTCGCTGGCCTTGTCCTTCCGTACCTTCATGCCTTCAAAGAGCGTATGCGGTGAATGCCCGTGCCGTTCCGCCCAGTCGAAGAACATCTTGAACATCTGGATATGGCTGTTGATCGTCTTGGCCGCGATCTTCTTGTGCCCCGGTTCCTTGATGACTTGCATTAAGGGCATGGCCTTCAACTTGGGCTTTGTGTTCCGGCTGGCCGGTAGCGCCTGCAAAACCTTCTTGACCTCGCTCGCATCCTGCTTGGTGATCGTGGCAAGCAGCCGATCAGGGCCGAAATACTCGACAAGGATATTCAGGTATGCCCGGTTCTGGCCGATGGTCTTGCCCGCCCATTGGCGGGAATGCTCAGCGATGAAATCATCGACCGCCGCGCCCAAGGGCGATGAGGCTGGCAGAGCGGGCGCAGGAGCGGCAGGAGCGATGGCCGGTGCATCCTCATAGGAATAACGCTCAAGGCGCTCAGCGGCTTCCAGAACGGCCCTGAGCAAGTCCCGGCGACCCTTGCGGAGTTCGCGTTGCATCATGGGCTGGCTGGATTGCCAATCCAGCGGCGTCAGACCCGACTTTCTCAGGAACGGTTTGATGGGCAAGTACTGGTCGCTCTCCATCTCCATATCGAGATAGCTTTCGTGGTCCAGCATCTCGCACCGCACATCTTCCAAGGCGTTCTTCGACAGGCCGCGCCGGTCCAGCCAGTCAAGGTACTGGTCCAGTTGGGCCTTGAAGTAGGCTTGTACCTTGTCGCGTATCTCGCTTTGTCTCAGTCCCGCCAATGCATTGTTCTCACGCAGTATTCGTCCGCAGGATGCAAGTTGGCGCGCCAAATCTCCAGCCCGATCTGGGCAGCGTGTGCGCAAAGAGATGCGAACCGTGGTTCGCTTTCCCTCTAAGGACGGAGGGATAGGCCAGCGGAAGTAGTAAATCCCGTGTCTTGAGGGGCTTAGATAGGATGACAGCATCATAGGGCGTGTGTCCCACTTTGTGTCACACCCGACCGTTCAGCCGCTAACCCTATGATTTAGAATGAAATGGAGGCGAGTACCGGAATCGAACCGGTGTACACGGATTTGCAATCCGCTGCGTCACCACTCCGCCAACTCGCCGCACGCGGTGATGAATGCGATGTAGCCGAGCCGTGGCGGCCCTGCAAGGGTTGGCGAAGCGGCGGCTCGCGGTGCTTTTGCGGCGTTGCCCGCCCGGGCCGGATGTGGCAAGCGAAGAAAAGACGTACATTGACAGGTCGATCAGCCGATGCCCGATTTCGCCGCGCGCCGCAGAATAATGGTCGATACCCAGGTCCGTCCGTCCGACGTCACGCGATTTCCGATCATCGAGGCCATGCTGACGATCCCGCGGGAGCGGTTCGTCCCGGACCGGCTGGTCGAGGCCGCGTATCTCGGCGGCAACCTTCCGATCGGTCCCGGCCGGACCATCCTCGACCCGCGGACCATCGCCAAGATGCTGAACGCGCTCGATGTGAGGCCCACTGACCTGGTGCTCGATCTGGGGCCTGGATTCGGCTATTCCGCCGCGGTGCTTGCGCATCTGGCGCAGGCGGTCGTGGCGGTCGAGCCCGACGAGCCGCTCGTTGCCGAGGCCAATGCGGCGCTGGCCGAGGTGGGCATCGACAACGCCACCGTCCAGGCCGGCGAGCTGACCGCAGGCGCGCCCGATTACGGCCCCTACGACGCGATCGCGATCGAGGGGGCGGTGCAGGTCGTGCCCGAGGCGCTGACCGACCAGCTGGCCGAGGGCGGGCGGATCGCCTGCATCTTTCTCGAGGACCGGCTCGGGGTCTGCCGGCTGGGAGTCAAGGCGGACGGGCGCGTCAGCTGGCGCTATGCCTTCAACGCATCGGCGCCGGTGCTTCCGGGATTTGAATGCAAATCGGAGTTTACATTGTGAAGTTGATCCGCGCGGCGCTGGCGGGCGCCACGGCCATGGCCGTTCTGGCAGGAGCGGGCGTGGCCCGGGCCGAGACCCTCGCCGACGCGCTGGTGCTGGCCTATCGCCATTCCGGGCTTCTGGAGAAGAACCGGGCGGTCCTGCGCGCCGCCGACGAGGACGTGGCGACGGCGATCGCGCAGCTGCGCCCGATCCTCGACTACACGGTCTCGGCGCAACGCAACTATATCTTTCCCAACGATCAGCTCGGCACCTTCAACCCATTGACCGGGACTACGGTCGGCGCTGTCGAGAACGAAATCCAGGATACCGCCAGCATCGGCCTGTCGGCCCAGCTTCTGCTCTATGACGGCGGTCGCACCCGGCTCGGCATCGACGTGGCGAAGGAGACCGTGCTCGCCACGCGCGAGGGGCTGATCCAGGTCGAGCAGCAGGTCATGCTGAACGCCGTGTCGGCCTATCTGGCGGTGCGCGAGGCCATCGCCTTCGTCAACCTGCGCCAGTCGAACGTGGAGGTCCTGTCGGAACAGCTGCGTGCCGCGCGGGAGCGGTTCGACGTGGGCGAGGTGACGCGCACCGACGTGGCGCTGGCCGAGGCGCAGCTCGCCTCGGCGCGCTCGCTGCTCGGCGCCGCGCAGGGCGATCTGGAGATCGCGCGGGCGCAGTATCTGCAGACGATCGGCCGGCCGCCCGGCGATCTGGCGCCGGTCTCGCGCATCCCCGACACTGCCCCGACCCTCGAGGCGGCGCAGGAGGTGGCCAAGAAGATCCACCCGACGATCCGGCGCGACATGCGGGCGATCACCATTTCGGAGCTGAACGTGCTGCGGGCGGAGGCGGCCTTCCGGCCCTCGGTGACGGCGGGAGCGAACCTCTCCATCGACCAGCAATATACCGAGCAGGCGTCGATCGGGCTCCAGATGTCGGGGCCGATCTATCGCGGCGGGGCGCTCAACGCGGCCTTCCGCCAGGCCGTGGCGCGGCGCGACGAGTCGCGTGCCGATCTGCACGTGACGACCGACGACACCCTGCAGCAGGTCGCGCAGGCCTGGGCGCAGTTCAACGTGGCCGCGGCGCGGATCGATGCCGGCCAGCTCGAGGTGCGCGCCGCGCGCGTGGCCTATGAGGGGCTGCAGGAGGAGGTGACGCTCGGGGCGCGGACGACGCTCGACGTGCTGAATTCCGAGCAGGATCTGCAGGACGCGCGCGCGAACCTCATCTCCGCCCAGATCGCCGAGGTACGGTCGGCCTATACGATCCTCTACTCGATGGGTCTTCTGACCGTCGAGCATCTGGGGCTGGGGATCACCACCTACGACCCGAGCACCTATTACAACGCGGTGAAGGACGCCCCGGCGCGGCGGATCTCGCCGCAGGGCCAGCGGCTCGACAAGCTGATGAAGTCCTTGGCGCGGTAGGTCGCGCCGAGCATGGCCGGGGCCGGGCAGAGGAACGCGAGACGAGCATGCCGAAGGAGCGCCACCATCCCCGCCCCGTGTCGGCCGGAGCCGCGCGGGGCGGGCACAGCATCGGCTCGCGGGTGCGCATGCTGCTCACGTCCATCGACCGCGCCGATCTGCCGCTGAGGCTCCTGCCCGCTCAGCGCGTGCGCGACCCCGCGGCGCCGGCGGAGACCGGCGATGCCGCGAAGGCCAAGGGGCCGCCGGGCGCGGCGGAGGGATCGCTCGAGGCGAAGATCGCCGCGTTGAAGGCGGTTCTGCCCGATGCGACGGCGGACTCTGCGGCGGCGGCACGCGGAGCGCGGGCGCCCGGCCCTGCGGAGACCGGTTTCGAGACTGCGCCGCCGGCGGGTGACCTGCAAGTCATGGCAGAGCCCGCGCTGGCGGAGGGGCCGGCGCGGCAGGCCGTTGCGACGGGCGGGGACGGTCAGCGAAGCGACGCGGCGCTGCGCCTGAGTGAGATCGACATGCCCATCGACGAGGACCGGCTGCGCGATCTTGTGGCGGATCTGGTGCGGGAGGAACTGGCCGGGACGCTCGGCGAGCGTCTGACGCGGTCGCTGCGCCGGATGGTCCGCCGCGAGGTCGCGCGCACCCTGGCGGCGCGATCCTTCGACTGAGAGCCGGCTCTCAGCCCTGCCGTCCGGCAGGGACGAGGATCAGCGCGGTTGAGCCTCCCCTCTGATCCGGCCAAGCGTGTCGGCGACCGGATCGGAGCGGAGGCCCTGCGACCCTCAGGCGGCTTCGGCCTGGGCGGCGTTGCGGCGCTCGCTTTCCTCGCGGCTCAGGGCCACGGAGGTGCGCACGCCCTTGCGGACGAAGTCCATCAGCCCGGTGACCACCCGCTCGTTCGGGTCGATCCCGGCGCAGGTCAGCACCTCGCGGCCGTCCCGTGACCGCGCCCAGCGGGCGATCTGGTCGGGTCCGTTGCCATATTTCTTGTCGTCAGCGATGGCATCATCAAGCGCGGCCAGGACGACCGCCGCAAACAACTTTCGCGCGCGGTTGCCTTGCTCGTGGTTGAATGCGGTTCCATCAACGAAGTCGGCCATTCGTCGTTCCTTGTTCTTGCTCTTGGCGGTGGACGTGACGCCCCTTATGGACGGATCCATGGCTCAGGTGGGCTGACAATTTCGAATACCACCCTTGCGTGGATTGCATAACGGACGAGCGAACTGAACCAGATGCCGCGTGTTGCGCGTGCGGCAATGGACAGATATAGGCGCCGGCAAATAATCATCAACCTGTCGTCACGGTTTCGCCTCATGCCCAAGATCAACGGAAACGAGATACGCCCCGGCAACGTCCTCGACCACAACGGTGGTCTTTGGGCCGCCGTGAAGGTCGATCACGTCAAGCCCGGCAAGGGCGGCGCGTTCGCCCAGGTCGAGTTGCGCAACCTGCGCAACGGATCGAAGCTCAACGAGCGGTTCCGCTCCGCCGACAAGGTGGAGCGCGTCCGCCTCGAGCAGAAGGATCAGCAGTTCCTCTACGAGCAGGACGGCATGCTGGTCTTCATGGATACCGAGACCTTCGAGCAGATCGAGCTGCCCGCCGAGATCCTGGGCGAACGGCGGCCGTTCCTGCAGGACGGCATGACGATCCAGATCGAATATTACGACGCCGAGGCGCTGAACGCGACGCTGCCGCAGAAGGTCACCTGCAAGGTGGTGGAGACCGAGCCGGTGGTGAAGGGCCAGACGGCGGCGAACTCGTTCAAGCCGGCCGTTCTCGACAACGGCGTCAAGGTGATGGTGCCGCCCTTCGTCGGGCCGGACGAGGACATCGTGGTGGATACCGGCACGATGGAATATTCCGAGCGGGCCTGAGCCTCAGGCGTCGAGCCGGTCGAGCAGCCCCTCGACCATGCCCTGGTAGCCGCGCCCGAAGAGCCGCAGATGCACCAGCGCCGGCCAGAGCTGGTAGAGCGGCCGGCGCGCCTGCCAGCCGGGATCGAGCGCGCCGTAGCCGCGCCAGAAGGCGTCGCGCGGCCGGCCGAAGAGGGTGAGCATCGCAAGATCGACCTCGGCGTGCCCGTGATAGCAGGCGGGATCGATCAGCCCCGAGAAGCCGCCGTCGAAGAGCACGTTGCCCGACCACAGATCACCGTGGAGGAGGCTCGGCCGCGGCGAGGCGGGGACGAGGTCGGGGACCCGCGTGCAGAGCCGTTCGAGCCGCGTCGCGGTGGATCGGGGCAGGGCCTCGGGCCAGGCAAGGAGCCGGCGCTCGATCCAGAAGGATGCCCAGTCGTCGCTCCATCCGGCGGGGCAGGGAACTGGGCCGAAGGCATGGTCCTCGGGCCAGCCGTAGCGAGACCCCGCCCTGGCGTGGAGGGTGGCGATCGCCACGCCGGCATCGGCGTAGCCCGCCTCGGTGCCGGGGCGGCCCTCCGAGAGCCGCGTCAGGACGAGCGTGTCCGGCGTGGCCAGCACGACCTCGGGCGTCGGGCATCCGGTCGCCGCGATGGCACGCAGCATCGCGGCCTCGGCGGCGAGGGGGCCGCCGCGCTTGACGACGAGGTGGCGCCCGTCGGCCAGGTCGATCGCGTGAACGCTCGAGAGATCGCCGCCGCCCAGAGGCCGCGTCCTCTCCACCGAGGTTTCGAGCAGGTGCTCCATTTGCATCGCAAGGCGTATCATGGCAGGCCAACCCCAAGGATCGGGAACGGTTCACGGAGGCGTGACGTTAGGCGCCGAATTGATTGTTTCGGAGGTGACCCGTGGGTGAAGCCCAGTTTCAGCTGGCAACGATAGATTATGCCATTGTTGTAGCCTATTTCGTCGGCGTCCTCGCCCTCGGTCTCTACCATTCGAAAATCCGCGGCGACGAAGCCGACGACTACTTCCTCGCGGGTCGCAACCTTGGCTGGTTCGTCATCGGCTTCTCGCTCTTCGCCTCGAACATGAGCGGGTCGAGCTTCGTCGGGCTGATGGGCGGGGCCTATGCGAACGGCATCTCGATCTACAACTACGAATGGACGGCGGCGATCGTGCTGATCGCCTTCGCGATCTTCATCCTGCCCTCGTATCTGCGGGCGCGCATCGCGACGACGCCCGAATTTCTCGAGAAGCGCTATGACGTCAGGTCGCGCCGGGCCTATTCGCTGTTCACCATCCTGGCGGTCATGCTGATCGACGTGGCCGGCGCGCTCTATGCCGGGGGGCTGGTGATCGCCAACACCATCTCGTTCCTCAATATCTGGACCGCCTCGGCGGTGCTGGCGCTGATCGCGGGGATCTACACGGTGCTGGGCGGGCTCGCCGCGGTCGTCGTGACCGACACGGTGCAGTCGATCCTGCTGATCCTCGGGGGTCTTCTGATCTTCATCCTCGGCCTGCAGGAGATCGGCGGATGGAGCGAGATCTGGACGAACGTGCCGGATTACAAGACGCATCTGATCCTGCCGATGACCAACGACTTCACGCCGTGGCACGGGCTGTGGGGCGTGACGCTGCTCAGCTTCTATCTCTGGACGATGAACCAGTTCGTGGCGCAGCGGACGCTGGCGGCCAAGAGCCTCAAGCAGGGCCAGATCGGCGCGCTCTTCGCGGGCTTCCTGAAGCTGCCGAACATCTTCATCATGATCATCCCGGGCCTGATCGCGCTGAAGCTCTACCCGAACCTCGAGACGCCGGACCTCGCCTTCCCGAAGCTCGCCTTCGAACTCATGCCGATCGGCATCCGCGGCATCGTCATGGCGGCGCTGATCGCGGCGATCATGTCGTCGATCGACTCGGCGGCCACGGCGCTGTCGTCGCTTGTCGTCAAGGACTTCGTGCAGCCGGCGCGCCCCGATCTGAGCGAGACGCGCCTCGTCGTCATCGGCCAGATCGCCACCGGCGGCTTTCTGGTCTTCGCGGCGATCTATGCGCCCTTCATCGGCAATTTCGGGTCGCTCTTCGGCTACTTCCAGTCCTCGCTCAGCTATATCGTGCCGACCATCGTCGCGACCTACATGGTCGGCCTCGCGACGCGCTGGTCGAACGGCAACGGCGCCTTCTGGACCATCGTGCTGGGCCTCGTCGTCGGCCTGCCGCTCTTCGTGCTGAAGGAGGTGACCGGCGTCTGGGAGGCAGTGGGCCTGCCGCCGGTCCACTACACGATCATGGGCACGATCCTGTTCGTGATCGGCATCGCCAGCAATCTCTGCATCTCGCTGGCGACACGCCGCCCGGCCAAGGAGGGGGTGGACGAGCTTGTCTGGTCGGCTGAGGAGGCGCGCGAGACCTTCGGCCATATCGGCAAGCCGGTCTATTTCAGCCCGCTCGTCTGGTCCGTGGTGCTGGCGGTGAGCACCGGCTTCTGCCTGTGGTGGTTCTGGTAGGGCTCACCGCGTCCAAGACACCCGCGCCGGGCCGGCCTGCATGGCATCTCCGGCGCGGGCGAAGCGCAGCCAGGCGAGCCCGCGGCCGCCCGACTGGGTGAAGAGCCGGCCGGCGAGGCGACCCTCCGCCTCGATCTCGGTGCCGACCGGCGCCGCCCCTTCCACCTCCACGGTGACGAGACCCTTCTGCAGCTCCGTCTTGTGCTTCATCCGGGCGGTGACCTCCTGACCGACATAGCATCCCTTGCGGAAGTCGACGCCGTGCAGGCGCTCGAAGCCCATCTCGAGGGGGTAGCTTTCGTCCTGGCGCAGCTCGATGCCGGAGGCCGGAATGCAGAGCCTCACGCGCAAGGCGTCCCAGTCGGTGCCGTCATCGTGCCCCTCCCGGTCGATGCGGCGCCAGCCCATGCCCGCGTCGCGCGGGTCAGGGAACGCCCCCTCGGGCGCGGGGCCGGTGCCGCGGGAGACGAGAAGGTCGGTCTCGGCGATCTCGACCTTGCGGCGCAGGCGGTAGAGCGTCAGGCGGTGCAGCAGCCCCTCCGCCATGGCGGCATCGACGTCGATCAGCAGCCGCTCATCGTCGTGCGAGACAAAGAAGTCGAACAGGTATTTTCCCTGCGGCGTCAGCAGCGCCGCCCAGACGAGGCGGTCGGGGGGCCGGATGTCGTTGGTGACGAGATCCTGCAGGAACTCGACCCGGTCCGGCCCGCTCAGCGACAGTACCTTGCGAGTCATCCGTGGCTCCTTTCCTCGGTCCTGTCGCGAGGTGGACCCCGCCGCCGGCGCCGTCAAGGGAGCGCATTGACCGGATCGGGCGGCAGGTCTAGGCGGTCGGGCCATGAGCCTTGCCAACGGTCGCCCCTATCTCGCCATTCCCGGACCCTCGGTCATGCCGGACCGGGTGCTGCGGGCGATGATGCGGCCCGCTCCGAACATCTATGAGGGCGAACTGGTCGAGATGACCGCGACGATCGTCTCGGATCTGTGCCGGATCGCGCGGACGGCCGGCCGGTGCGCCATCTACATCGCCAACGGACATGGCGTCTGGGAGGCGTCGCTCGCCAACATCCTGGCCCCGGGCGACCGGGTCCTGGTGCCCGCGACGGGGCGGTTCGGCCACGGCTGGGCCGAGGTCGCCCGCGGCCTCGGCGCCCATGTGGAGGTGCTCGATTTCGGCAAGCGCGCGCCCATCGACATTGCGCGGCTGGAGCAGGCTCTGGCCGCCGACCGGGATCATCGGATCCGGGCGATCCCGGTCGTCTTCGTCGACACCGCCACCGGCATCCGCACCGACATCGCCGCCATCCGCGCCGCGCTCGACCGGACCGGGCACCCGGCCCTGCTTCTGGCCGATTGCATCGCGAGCCTCGCCTGCGACCCGTTCGAGATGGACGAATGGGGCGTCGACGTGACCCTGGCGGCCAGCCAGAAGGGGCTGATGACGCCGCCGGGGCTGGGCTTCGTCTGGGTCAACGACAAGGCCGAGGCGGCACGGGCGCGTCTCGATCGCGTCACGCCCTACTGGGACTGGAGGCCGCGCATCCGGCCCGAGGGCTATTACCAGCATTTCTGCGGCACCGCCCCCACGCATCACCTCTTCGCCTTGCGCGCGGCGCTCGACATGATCACTGAGGAGGGTCTGGAGGCCGTCTGGCGGCGGCACGCCGTGCTGGCCCGCGCCGTCTGGGCGGCGGTGGAGGCCTGGGGCAGCGGCGGACCGATGGAGATCAACGCGCCCGCGCCGCACCGCAGCCATGCCGTCACGGCGCTGCGCATCGGCGGCGACCGGGGCGAGCGGCTGCGCGCCTGGTGCGCGGCGCAGGCGGGCCTGACGCTGGGGATCGGTCTCGGCATGGCCGACCCCGGCAGCCCGGAGGCCGGCGGCTTCTTCCGGATCGGCCACATGGGGCACCTCAACGCCCACATGGTGCTGGGAGCGCTCGGTGTCATCGAGGCCGGCCTCGTCGCGCTCGACATCCCGCACGGGCCGGGCGCGCTCGACGCGGCGGCGCGGGTCTGCGCCCGCGTCTAGGGCGTGGCGATACTGACCCGATCTGGGAGGTCCCGGGCGGGAAGGTCGTGACGCCCTGCCGCTGAGGCAGGTGCCGGGCGGCGACGCCGCATCCAGCGGCTCTTCTCAGATCGCGCCGTGGCGCTGATCGAGAAGGCTCCCGCGGTTGCGGGTGCCGATCACGGCGGTGGGCGAGCGTCTCATCCGATCGCGGCCAGCGCCGCGGGAAGGGCCTGGTCCAGAAGGTCCATGTCGGCGTCGGTCCCGCAGGAGATGCGCAGGCAGCGGGCGAGCGGGGGCACGGCCGGCGAGCGGACGAAGACGCCGCGGCGCATGAGTTCGGCCACGACGGCGCGGGTATGGGCGCCGTCGCGGCCGAGATCGAGGGCGACGAAGTTCGTGGCGCTCGGGATCGGCACTAGGCCGTGGGCGCGGCCAAGCGCGGCGATGCGCGTGCGGCTCGCCTCGATCAGGTGCCTGACGCGGCCGAGATAGGCCCCGTCGCGCAGAGCCGCCAGCGCGGCCACCTGGCTGGGGCGCGAGACGCCGAAATGGTTGCGGACCTTGTCGAAGGCGGCGATGAGGCTCCGCTCGCCGATCGCATAGCCGATCCGCGCCCCCGCAAGGCCATAGGCCTTCGAGAAGGTGCGCATCCGGATGACGCGGGGATCGTCGGGACCGAGCGGCGGAGAGAGTGCGCGGGCGCTGCATTCGAGATAGGCCTCGTCGAGGACCAGAAGGCAGCCCTCCGGGAGGCGCGAGATGAAATCTGCGACCCGGGCGGCCTCGTGCCAGGTGCCCATCGGGTTGTCGGGGTTCGCGAGATAGACGAGCCGGGCGCCGGTGCGGTGCAGGGCGTCGATCAGCGCGTCCGGATCCTCGCGGTCGTTGCGATAGGGCACTTTGTGGAGGACGCCGCCGTAACCGGCGACGTGGTAGGCGAAGGTCGGATAGGCGCCGTCGGAGGTGACGACGGCATCGCCGGGCGCGACCGTCAGGCGCACGAGGGAGCCCAGCAATCCGTCGATCCCGGCGCCCACGACGATGTGGTCCATGCCGATTTCCAGATGATCGGCCAAGGCCTTGCGCAGATCGAAGCTCTGCGCGTCGGGGTATTTCCAGATCTCGGGCGCCGCCCTCAGCAGAGCCTCGACCGCCCTGGGCGAAGGCCCGAAGGTCGATTCGTTGGCGCCGAGGCGGGCGTCGAAGAGGGCGCCGCGCTCGCGCTCGTGCTGTTCGGGGCCGATGAAGGGAACGGTCGCGGGCAGGTCCGCGGCGAGACGGGTCAGCGGCGCCATCAGAGTTCGGCGAGCCGCGACCGGGCGGCCTCAAGTCTTTGACGTTCGGCGTTCTTCTCGACCAGGAGCGCCTCCGTTTCGGCGACGACGTCGTCCGGCGCGCTGGCGCGGAAGCGGGGATTTCCGAGCCGGCCCTCGAGGCTCGCCACATCCTTGCCGATCCTGGACAAGGCCTTGTCGACGCGGGATTTTTCGGCGTCGACGTCGATGATGTCGGCGAGCGGGAGCGCGAACGCGCCGCCCGGGACGGCGATCGTCATGGCGCCCTTCGGCGGCTCGGACGAATCGGTCAGGCTGTCGATCCGGGCCAGTCGCTTGATCAGCACATCATTGTTCTGCCACGCTTTCTGGCCCGCCTCGTCGAGCTCCAGAAGGAGCAGCGGGGCCTTCAGGGCGGCGGGCACGTTCATCTCGCCGCGGACCGAGCGGATCTGCTCTATGAGGTTGATGACCCACGACATTTCGCGGTCGGCCGCGTCGTCGGCCAGATCCTCCGCCCGCTCTTCGGGCCAGGCGGCGTGGACGAGCATGTGCGGGCGGTCCGTCAATCCCCAGAGCTCTTCGGTCACGAAGGGCATGAAGGGGTGCAGAAGAATGAGGCAGCGGTCGAGGACGAGGGCGAGGGTGGCGCGCGTTTCCTCCACGATTTCCGGATCTTCGGAGGCGAAGAGCGGCTTGGCGAGTTCCAGATACCAGTCGCAGACGCGGCCCCAGACGAAAGCGTAGAGGGCGCCCGCCGCGTCGTTGAAGCGGTATTCGGAGAGCGCCGCGTTCACCGCTTCGGTGGTGCGGCCGAGCTCGCCCAGAACCCACAGATTGGCGGTCTGGGTCAGATCGGAATTCCATCGGACTTCCATCGGACTTCCATCGGACCCGGATCCGGCGCCGGAGGCGCCGCCGAAGCGGACCCCGTTCATCTCGGCGAAGCGGAACGCGTTCCACAATTTCGTGCCGAAATTGCGGTAGCCCGCGACGCGGTCCTCGCTCAGCTTCAGGTCGCGCCCCATCACCGCCATGGAGGCCAGGGTGAAGCGGACCGCGTCGGCGCCGTAGCGGTCGATGAGCGTCAAGGGGTCGATGACGTTGCCGAGCGACTTCGACATCTTCTGGCCCTTGGCGTCGCGGACGAGGGCGTGGACATAGACGGTGTCGAACGGCTTCTCGCCCACCATGGCGTATTGCATCATCATCATCCGGGCGACCCAGAAGAAGATGATGTCGAAGCCGGTGACGAGGACCGAGGTGGGAAAGTATTTCGCCAGCGCCTCGTTGGCGGCGTCCTTGTCCGCGTCGCCGGTCCAGCCCAGCGTGCCCAAGGGCCAGAGGCCGGAGGAGAACCAGGTGTCGAGCACGTCGGGGTCCTGCCAGACCGGATAGACCAGCCGGGTCGAATCCTGATCGACGTTGTACCCGGCGAGCGAGGCGGCGAGCCGGTGGATCGCGTCGGCGCGGTCGGCGACCTCGACCACGCGGGCGGTGTTGAGCGGATGCGGCAGGCCGGCTATGTCGTCGCGGAAGCGCTCGGTCACGCCCTCGAAGCTCGGCGCGCAATGGTGGTAATCGCCGGAATGGACGAGGTGGTCGCGGGTCAGGAGCGACAGGAGCTCGACCTCGTCGAGCGCCTCGTCGCCGTCGTCGCGGAAGCTCGACGTGTGCAGGTCGATCCCGTACCAGACGGGCACCCGGTGGCCCCACCAGAGCTGGCGCGAGATGCACCAGGGCTCGATGTTCTCGAGCCAGTGGAAATAGACGCGGGCGTCGCGTTCGGGCAGGATCCGCGTGCCCTCCGTCGAGCCTTCCGGCCGCGCCTGGCCCTGCCGCACCGCGTCGATGGCGGGGCCGACGATCTGCTCGGCATCGACGAACCATTGGTCGGTCAGCATCGGCTCGATCACGACCTTCGAGCGGTCGCCCATGGGCTGCACGATCGGCTTTCTCTCGACCAGGGGGACGAGCTGGTCGGGGCGGGTCTCGCCGCCTTCCTCGGGCGCGGCGGGGGCGCCGGCCCGCCCGCCCAGCCGCGGATCAGTCGGCGGCACCATCACCGCCAGCCCCTCGGCGGTGATGTCCTCGACGATCCGGGCACGCGCCTCGAAGCGGTCGAGGCCGCGATAGGCGTCGGGAACGAGGTTGATCTCGCTCGCATCCTCGGGCGGTTCGATCTCGCCCAGCGCGATCCGGCGCGCCAGGTCGGCGGCCTCGGCATAGTCGAGCCCGTCGTCGCGCATGGCGCCGCGCGTGTCCATCAGCGCGTAGAGGGGGATGTTGTTGCGGGTGGCGACGGCGTAATCGTTGAAGTCGTGGGCGCCGGTGATCTTGACCGCGCCGGAGCCGAAATCGGGGTCCGGATAGTCGTCGGTGATGATCGGGATGAGCCGGCGGCGGTCCTTCGGGCCGACCGGGATCTCGCAGAGCGTGCCGACGATCGGGGCGTAGCGCGCGTCCGACGGGTGAACCGCCACCGCGCCGTCGCCCAGCATCGTCTCGGGCCGGGTCGTGGCGATGGAGATGTAGTCGCGCTCCTCCTCGAAGAGGACGGCGCCGTCCGCGTCGCGCTCGACATAGGTATAGGTGGCGCCGCCGGCGAGCGGATACTTGAAGTGCCACATCTGGCCCGGCTGCTCGACATTCTCGACCTCCAGATCGGAGATCGCCGTCTCGAACTTGGGGTCCCAGTTCACCAGCCGCTTGCCGCGATAGATGATGCCCTTGTCGTAGAGATCGACGAAGGTGCGGATGACGGCCTGGTGGAAGTTCTGACCGCCCGGCGTGTCGCCCGGATCGCCCGGGGCGCCGGCCATGGTGAAGGCCTCCCGCTCCCAGTCGCAGGAGGCGCCCAGCCGCTCGAGCTGGGCGCGGATATTGCCGCGCGAGGTCTTCTTCTGCTTCCAGACGAGGTCGAGGAACGCCTCGCGGCTCATGTCGGTGCGCCGCCGGCCGGTCTTCTGCATCTCGCGCTCGACGACCATCTGGGTGGCGATGCCGGCATGGTCGGTGCCGGGCTGCCAGAGCGTGTCGTGGCCGCGCATCCGGTGCCAGCGCACCAGGATGTCCTGCAGGGTGTTGTTGAAGGCGTGGCCCATATGGAGCGCGCCGGTCACGTTCGGCGGCGGGATCATCACCGAGAAGGCGGGCGCGCCCGGCCGGGCATTGGCGCCGGCGCGGAAGGCGCCCTCTGCCTGCCAGCGGGCGGAGAGACGCGGCTCGGCCGTGCTCGCGTCGAAGTTCTTCTCCATCGCCATGGCTCGCGCCTCCTTCGTGCCGCCCGCGCGCCGGGATAGCCAAATCGGGCGCCGAGGGAAAGCCGCCAATGCCACTGGCCATCGCCGCGCGGGCCGCGATAGGCTGCGGCCGAAGCGGAGGTATGTGTGCCCATGCAGGGTTGCGACAGGGGCCGGCGGGCGGCGACGCGGCCGGAGGGGAGGGCCTGCGCCGGCGCGTGCGGCGGGGTGGCAGCGAGGGCTATCCGGGCGGCCCATGGCGGGTGACTGGCGCCAGAGCCACGGCCTGCGCCGGATCCGGTCCTGGCTGGTCCGGCCGCGCGTGCAGAAGGAGACCGCGCGGGCCGCCCGGCGCGGCCCGGTCACGCTGGTCGTCATCCTCGACGGCACGATGTCGTCGCTGGAGCCCGGTCAGGAGACCAATGCCGGGCTGATCTGGCGGCTTCTGAGCGAGCGCGCGCCGGCGCGCGATCTGGCGGTCTATTACGAGCCGGGCATCCAGTACACGAGCTGGCGGCAGGTGCGCGACGTGATCGAGGGGCGCGGCCTCAACCGGCAGATCCGCCGCGCCTATGGCTGGCTCGCCTCGCACTGGCGGCCGGGCGATTCGATCTATCTGTTCGGCTATTCGCGCGGCGCCTATGCGGTGCGGTCGCTGGCCGGGGTGATCGACCGGGTGGGCCTCTTGCGCCATGTCCACGCGACCGAGCGCAACGTGCACATGGCCTATCGCCATTACCGCACGCTTCCCGACAGCCAGAGCGCGCGCGATTTCGGGCGGCTTTTCTGTCACCCGCGCACGCCGGTCGAGATGATCGGCGTCTTCGACACGGTAAAGGCGCTAGGGCTGCGGGCGCCGGTCCTGTGGCGCTGGACGGAGATGGCGCACCGCTTCCACGACCATGCGCTCGGCCCGGCGACGCGGCGCGGATACCACGCCCTTGCGCTCCACGAGACGCGGATCGCCTACGCGCCGGTGATGTGGCGGCTGCGGCCCGACTGGACCGGGATCTGCGAGCAGGTGTGGTTCAGGGGCACGCATGGCGATGTCGGCGGCCAGCTTTCGGGCCTCGAAGCGGCGCGGCCGCTCTCCAACATCCCGCTGGTCTGGATGCTCGACCGCGCCGAGGCGAGCGGGCTCGCGTTGCCGCGAGGCTGGCGCGCGCGGTTTCCGACCGATCCCGAAGCGCCCTCCATCGGGCTCGATATCGGCGTGGGCCGGCTCCTGCGGTCGCGGGCGCCGCGCATCGTCGGCGCCGATCCGAGCGAGCGGCTCCACGAGAGCGTGGGGACCGCGGACCGCCGCCGGCTGTCCTTCGACCTGCGCGCGGCCGAGCCCTAGCCTTCAGTGCTCCGGCAGGGCGATGATGAGGCAGGTGGTCGAGCCCGTCGCATAGAGCGTGTCGTCGTTCGTGCCGCGGATCTCGCCCGTGGCGACGCCGGTGGTGCGGCCGGCATGGGCGACGCGGCCCACCGCCCGGATCTCGGTGTCGCAGGGCAGGGCGCGGCAGACGTTCACCTTGTATTCGAGGGTCGTGTAGGTCGATCCCTGCGGCACCTTGGTCATCACCGCGCAGGCCATGCAGCTGTCGAGCAGGGTGCCGTACCAGCCGCCATGGACGCCGCCCAGCGGGTTGAGATGGGCGAAGCGCGGCGTGCCCACGAAGACCACGGTGCCGTCCTCGACGCTGTCGAGCCGGTAGTTCAGGCCCTGGGCGATGGGCGGCAGCGGCAGGACGCCGTCGCGCATGTCCTCCATGAAAGCGAGGCCCGTGCGGTTTCGCATGTCCTCGATATCGGGCAGATCGGCGGCGGATGTGGCAAAGCTCATGGGGCAGGTCTCCTCTCCGTGGAGCGGACCTTCACCGATGCCGTAGGATTTGGCCAGAGCCCGCCGCGGCCGATCTCAGGCGCGCAGCCAGCGCGCCTCGTTGGCCTCGATGGCGGCGATGCGGTCCCGGGTTTCGGGATGGCTCAGAAGCCAGGCGGGGGTGCCGCCGGCGCCGCCGGTCAGGGCCCCGAGCTTGGCCAGAAGGGTCTTCTGCGGCGCCGCGCCGATGCCCGACTTGATGAGCAGCGCCGAGGCATAGGCATCGGCCTCGTACTCGTCCTGGCGCGACAGCCGCGCCGCCAGAAGCCGCGCCAGGCCGTTCGCCACCAAGATGCCGATGCCGGGCAGGAAGCGGCCGAGGATCATCGCCGCGGCGGTGCGCAGCGCGTTCTGGCCGGAGAAGTCGATCATCCGACGCCGCGCATGGCCAAGCGCCACGTGGCCCAGCTCGTGGGCGATGACGCTCGCCATCTCCTCGGCGCTGACGGCGCCCTGGCGGTAGCGGTCATAGAAGCCGCGGGTGACGAAGATGCGCCCGTCGGGTGCGGCCAGGCCGTTGACCGGGGCGATCTCGTAGATGTGGACGCGGATGCGCGGCAGGTCGAGTGCCGCGGCCATCCGGTCGCAGAGCCCGCGCAGCCGCGCGTCGGCAAGCTCGGTCGAGTTCCGGTCGAGCTCGCGCGCCGTGCGCCAGACCGAGATGCGGTACATGGCGAGCGCGTAGAGGATGGCCAGAAGGATCGGGGTGAACTTGAGCATCGTAGAGAAGATGGGCGGGAAGACCGTCTCGTTCAACTGCGACGATTGCCCCCGGATCGCCCGGCACGCGCCCCATTCCGGCGGTAGGCGGGGCGTGGGGCGATTAAAATTCGAGGGACATTCGATGAAAGTCATGCTGTCGAGCCTCGCGGCCGTCGCGCTTTGTGCCGCCGCCGCGACCGCGCAGGAGGTCTATGATGGGACGCTTCTGTTCCGCGAGAAGGCCTGGGCGGTCGAACTGACCCACGACAGCCGCGACGGCCAGCTCTGGTGCAGCGCCGAGACGACGAACCGGGCCCGGCAGACATTGTCCCTGACCGCCTATGACAGCGGTGCGATGGCGATGTTCGTCTTTGACCCCGGCTGGTCGATCACGCCGCGTCCCGTCGAATTTTTGGTCGACGTGGATTACAGCCGCTGGACAATGGCGGGAACCGGGGACGGCATCGGGGTGTCGATCGGACTCGATCGGCCGGAGGAGGCCGCCGCCTTCCTGACGGAGCTGCGGCTGGCGCATGCGGTGGCGGTGATGAACGCCGATGGCAGGCGGCTCGCGACGTTCTCGCTCGCGGGGTCCGATGCGGGCATCGGGGCGCTCATGGGGTGCTGGGAGAGCATCCTGTCCAGCGTTCGGGCGTCGGCCGATCCGTTCGTGACGGCGCAGGATCCGTTCCGGTGAGCCGCCGCCCCCCGGCGGGGGCGGCGGGGCGCGTGGAGGTCAGGCGAGCCGGGCGTCGAGGGTGATCTCGGGGCCGGTCAGGGCTTTCGAGACCGGACAGCCCTCCTTGGCGGCCTTGGCGGCCTTCTGGAAGGTCTCGTCATCGGCGCCCGGGATGCTGGCCGTCATATCGAGGTGGATCGACTTGATGGCGAAGCCCTCGCCCTCCTTCTCGAGGCTGACATGGGCCTTGGTGTCGATCGAGTCCGCGGTCAGGTCGTGCTGGCCGAGGATCATCGAGAAAGCCATGGAGAAGCAGGCCGCGTGGGCGGCGCCGATCAGCTCTTCGGGATTGGTCTCCTGCCCATCCTCGAAGCGCGACTTGAAGCCGTAGGGCTGGCCGTCGAGCGCCTTGCTCTCGGTGGACAGCGTGCCTTTGCCGTCCTGCAGGCCGCCTTCCCAATGGGCGGATCCGGTATGCTTGGGCATGAATGCGTTCCTTCGTGTTCTGTCGGTTGCGTGCGCTCGGTCGGTCGGGAAACGCAAGGCGGTGCCGTCCGTTCCCGACATCGCGGATGCCGCGAGGGAGCGACCTGATCGCAAGCAACGCAAATCCCGCGCGTCGCGCCGCTTGCGGTGCCCGGCGGAAAGGTTACGTTTGTCGCATGTCGGACAATGCGCCTTCTTCCTCCATCAGACCCGAAGACATGCTGTGCTTCGACATCTATGCCCTGAGCCAGGCGTTCGGGCGGTTCTACAACGCGCTTCTCGACCCGCTGGGGCTGACCTATCCGCAATATCTGGTGATGAGCGTGTTGTGGACCGACGAGACCCTGTCGGTGGGCAGGATCGGCGCGCGGCTCGGGCTCGAAACCTCCACGGTGACGCCGCTTCTGAAGCGGCTCGAGGCGGTGGGGCTGGTGACGCGGCGGCGCTCGTCGGTGGACGAGCGGCGGGTCGAGGTCGATCTGACCGCGCGCGGCCGCGCCATGGCCGTCGACGCGGCGCATATCCCGGCCTGCGTCGAGGAGGCGATGGGGCTCAGCAGCGACGAGGTCGAGCGGCTGCGGGGCGAGTTGATGCGGTTGCGTCGGGCCTTCGGATCGGATTGACGGATCCTGCGGCCGGTGCGCCGGCCCTTGGCGCGACCTGGTCGCGAGGCGGCGCGAAAAAGGGTCCCGACCGTGCGGTCGGGGCCCTCGATTGTCTCAACGCCTCTGGCGCTGTGCGGCCTGGATTCAGGCGTCGGCCTTCTTCTTGCGACGGGCGACGTAGCCGGTGGCACCGAGCGCGAAGAGCAGCATGCCGCCGGCGGCGGGCAGCGGGACCGGCGCCGGGGCGATGGCGTCGAAGGTCACGTTGGCGAGCAGCGGATCGGAGCCGTTGCCGTAGGAGAACAGGAAGTAGAAGCTCTCGTTCGCCGCGAGCGTGAAGCCGTCGAGGAAGTCGCCGGCATTGGCGACGTCGCCACGGAACTTGATCTCCGTCATGTCGAACGTGCCGCTCTGGTCGTACACGCCGGTCGTGCCGGTCCTGTTGGTGCCGAAGGTCAGCTGCATCAGGTCGTCGCCTTCGTTGAAGCCGTTGCCGGTCACGGAGAAGTCCTTGATCCGGAGCGCTTCAGACGCGGTGAACTTGAACTGGTCGTTGGTGTTCGGGTCGAGAATGGTCGAGCCGAAGCCCTGGTCGCCGACGCTCAGGAAGCCGTCGGGGCCAACCGTGGCCGCCGAGACGGCGCCGGCACCGAAAACGGTGGACGCGGCAACCGCGGCAGTCAGCAAGATGTTGCGATTAAACATGTATTCCTCTTTGAATCTATAAAGCCCGATGGGCTCGAAGTCACAGGTGTCCCGGAGCATAGAGCATGCCCGTCTCTCTGCAACGCAGGATAGGGGTAATTATTAATAAATCACGAGAAACTTTTTGTTTCCAAATCAGGGATTTAGAAACGACGCCGCGTCAGGGAGCCCTGTGCCGCACCGCCGGAAGACCGATTCTCCCCCACTTCGCGGCATGCGAACATTAACATAAAGTTAACGGCGGTAAACGCTTTGGGGTCCGTTACCGGGTCACGACAGTGTGCGCATGCCGCGGGTCAGGCCATCGAGCGTCAGGGGGACCATGCGCTCGGCGCCGAAGATCTGCTGGATCATCTGGGTCGAGGGGGTGTGGCGCCAGTGCGGCTCGGGCGTCGGGTTAATCCAGAGGTTCTGTGGCCATTGTTCGCGCGTCCGGGTCAGCCAGACCTGCCCCGATTCCCGGTTCCAGTGCTCGTTGGCGCCGCCCGGCAGGGCGATCTCGTAGGGGCTCATGGCGGCGTCGCCGACGAAGATGCACCGCCACTCGGCGCCGTAGGTGCGCAGCACGTCCCAGGTCGGGATCTGGTCGGTCCACCGGCGGCGATTGTCGCGCCAGACGCCCTCGTAAAGGCAGTTGTGGAAGTAGAACTGCTCGAGATGGCGGATCTCGGAACGGGCGGCGGAGAACAGCTCGGAGACGACGCGGACATGGTCGTCCATCGAGCCGCCGATGTCGAGAAACAGGAGCACCCGGACGGCGTTGCGCCGCTCGGGCCGGGTCCTGACGTCGAGATAGCCGTTGCGGGCGGTCGAGCGGATGGTGGAGGGCAGGTCGAGCTCCTCGCCGGCGCCGTCGCGCGCCCAGCGGCGCAGGCGCTTCAGCGCCACCTTGATGTTGCGGGTGCCGATTTCGACATCGTCGTCGAGGTTGCGGAACTCGCGCCGGTCCCAGACCTTGACGGCGCGGCGGTGGCGGGAGCCGTCCTGGCCGATGCGCACGCCCTCGGGGTTGTAGCCGTAGGCGCCGAAGGGCGAGGTGCCGGCGGTGCCGATCCATTTCGAGCCGCCCTGATGGCGGCCCTGCTGCTCGGCGAGCCGCTCGCGCAGCGTCTGCATCAGCTTGTCGAAGCCGCCCAGCGCCTCGATCTCGGCCCGCTCCTCGGCCGTCAGGTGCGTCTCGGCCATCTTGCGCAGCCAGTCATGCGGCAGGTCCATCGCCTCGATGACCGCCGCGGGCGGGATCGCCTCGAGGCCGCGGAAGGCCTGCGCGAAGGCCCGGTCGAAGCGGTCCACGTGGCGCTCGTCCTTGACGAGGCAGGCGCGGGCGAGGTGGTAGAAGCCGTCGACATCGTAGGTGACGAGGCCGGTGCGCACCGCGGCCAGGAAGTCGAGGAACTCCCGCAGCGAGGCGGGAACGCGGTGGCGGCGAAGCTCTTCGAAGAACGGCAGGAACATCAGCCGACGAGCCGCTCCACCGCCACCGTCAGGATCACGCCGAGGAGCGCGCCGGCGATGGCGCAAACGGCGGCGTACTGGATCTTGTCGGCGCGGGTGCCGCCGTGGCGGCCGGCGAGGCGCACCCCGCAGACGAGGCCCGTGGCGATGCCGGCGAACACGATCATGTGGCGGGGCCTCTGCTGGGGACGATGGCGGCGATGGCGGCGGCGCGGGCGCGGATGTCGTCGGCATCGCCGAAGCCGTAGCGCGCCCAGCCGAGCGCCTCCGCCCTGACGCGGGCGGCTTCGCGCGTCCGGCCGAGAAGCGCAAGCGATTCGGCCTTCACGAGAAGGAGCGTCGAGAGGAGCGCTGCGTTCTCGGCGCTTCGCACGGTGTCGAGATTGGCATCGACGACGGTCAGCGCGGCCTCGGGCTGGCCCGCCGAGAGGGCGAAGGCGGCGATCTGCATGCCGATATGGGCGGTGTGGATCCGGCTCGCCGGATCGCGGGCATAGATCGAGCCGGACTCGAAGAACGCGCGCAGCGCCGTGTCGGGATCGTCGCCGAGCGAGAGCCGGCCCAACGCGAAGAGCGAGAAGGCGAGCCGGTTGTCGTTCCAGCCCGCCCGTCGGGCGAGGCGCACCGCATGGCGCGCGGCGGCGCGCCGGGCGCTGTCGCTGCCGCCGGGACCGAGGGCGCGCTCGATGGCGTCGATCCAGGCGCGCGAGGTGGGGCCGCGGGGATGGGGCGGGCGGTCGCGCCCGGCGGGGTGCAGCCGGTCGAGCGCGTCCGGCAGCGCGCTGGCAAGCTCGGCGCGGGTCATGCCGGAATGCAGTTCCGGCGCGTAGGTCGCCCGCAGGATCAGCATGTCGAACCCGGTCAGGATGGTGTGGAAGTTGTCGTCGTTGAAGACGCTGTCGGTGAGCCGGTAGAGGTCGTTGAGCGGGCCCAGCGCCTGGGCCAGCTCCTCGTGGAGGCAGTCGCGGACCTCCTGCGGGGGGGCGTCGCCGGGGATGAAGACGGCAAGGCGCTCGCGCGTCTCGAGCGTGGTCCAGTCGAGCGCCCCGCCGCGGCGGTTGCGCAGGAAGTCCCGCCAGGAGGTCACCCGCGGCACGACGAAGCAGGCGGCGGCCGGCACGGCGCGCTGCAGCTCGGCGCGCGGCACGATCTCGATCGTGACGCTGGCCGGCTCGGCCGCCGGGCCGCGGGCGATGGGGATGTGCGCCTCGGTCCTGAGCCGCGCCAGCAGGCGTGCCAGGTCGGGGTCGAGACTGGCGGGCGCGGCGCCCACGACGCGCAGGCTGATCGGCCCCTCGAAGCGGGTGAAGCGGGGCAGCTTGCGCCCCGATTCGAGTTGCAGCGACAGATCGAGGAAGTCCTGCGCGATGTCGGCATTGCCGCGCGCCGTGCCGCTGACCGGCGCGCCCGGAAAGGTCCGCATCGGCGGCAGGTCGGAGAGATCGGTGCTCCGCCGCGCCGGTGGCGCAGGCGCGGGCGGCGTGGCGCAGGCGCCGATCGCCAGGAGCACCGGCAGGAGAAGGAGGCGGAGGGGCTGCATCGGCGCCAGTCTTTGCCGATGCGGCCGGAAATTCCAACCGGCGGCCCGGGACGGCCCGGGAAACGCCGCAGCCGTGGCGCCCGGGTCGCAGGACTGGCGCGCGGGCGGGGGCGATGACCGGGGCGCTCGGGCCCCGGGATCATCGGGGCATCGGGCGGCGTTGCGGGTGCGGATCGGGATCCGGCCTTTCGAGCGCGACCGAAAGCCGCTACCGCTAGAGAAACGCAAGGAGGGGTCCATGGCCGACAGACGCAAGCTTGCCGCCGGAAACTGGAAGATGAACGGGTTGGCGACGAGCCTTTCGGAGATCGAGACGCTGGCGGCCGAGCAATCGGGCGCCAGATCGGAATTGCTGATCTGTCCGCCGGCGACGCTGCTCGAGCGGATGGCGCGGGCCTGCGAGGGCACCGGCGTGGCGGTCGGCGGGCAGGATTGCCATTGGGAGGCGAGCGGCGCCCATACCGGCGACATCGCCGCGCCGATGCTGAAGGATGCCGGCGCGAGCTATGTGATCATCGGCCATTCGGAGCGCCGCGCCGATCACGGCGACAGCGACGAGGTGGTGCGCCGGAAGACCATCGCGGCCTGGGCGGCCGGGTTGAGCGCGATCGTCTGCGTCGGCGAGACGCTGGCCGAGCGCGAGGCGTCGAACACCATCGACATCATCGGCGGCCAGCTCGCCGGGTCGCTGCCCGACCGGGCGACGGGGCTCAACCTGGTGATCGCCTACGAGCCGGTCTGGGCGATCGGGACCGGCAAGGTGCCCACCACCGACCAGATCGGCGAGGTCCACGACGAGATCCGCCGGCGGCTGGAGAAGCGCTTCGGCGCCGGCGTCGGCCGGTCGGTGCGCATCCTCTATGGCGGCTCGGTGAAGCCCGCCAACGCCGCCGAGATCTTCGCCGTGGAGAACGTCGACGGCGCCCTGGTGGGCGGCGCGTCGCTGACGGCGGCCGATTTCGGCGGCATCGTGGCGGCGCTCGACCGGGCCTGAGCCGGCGCGCCGGCCATGCGGCGGTCCTCAGCCGCGCGTCACGTCGTGGCCGTAGAGCCAGTCGAAGCGGCGCGGCAGCAGGTTCGGCGCGATCCGGCCGATCCCGCCGAGGCCCAGCCCGGCGATGGCCGCGACGGGCCCGCGCAGGTGATAGGCGCGGGCATTGGCCTCGGCCGCGGCGATGGCGCGGGTGACGCGCGGCCGCCGCGCGGCCTGCCAGGCGGCGAGGGCGCCGGCATCGGGCGGGCCGGAAGCAAGCGCCGCGGCCAGGGTCCAGGCATCCTCGAGCGCCAGATTGGCGCCCTGGGCCAGGAAGGGCAGCGTCGGATGCGCCGCGTCGCCGATGATCGCGAGCGACCGGCCGTGCCAGACGGCCGCGACGGGGTGGCGGAAGAGGCCCCAGAGATGCGCCTCGGCGACCGCGCCGAGATCCTCGGCGGCCGCCGGAAAGCCCGCGAAGGCGGTGCGGAAATCGGCCGGCTCGCCAGGTTGGTGCCAGCCCTCGGCGGTCCAGCGGGCCTCTTCCACCACGCCCACGAGGTTGATCCGCCCGCCCGGCAGCGGATAGCGCACGAGATGCCGGCCGGGGCCCATATCGACCCGCGCGACCGGCGGCGCCGCGCCCTCGATGACGGCGCGCCAGGCGGTCTGGCCGGTGAAGCGCGGCTCGGCTGAGCCGTTCAGGACCGGACGGACGACGGAGCGGATGCCGTCCGCGCCGATGACGAAGCCCGCGGGCCTGCCGTCGATCCGGGCGGGGGCGCCGTCGGCGAGCGTCGCGACCGGCTGGCCGAAGGCGATCTCCACGCCGGCGTCACGGGCGGCGCCGGCCAGAAGCTCGATGAGGTCGGCGCGGTGGACGAGGCGGTAGGCGGTCTCGTCGAGGTCCATGCGGACGACGCGCCGGCCGCTCGGGCCGCGCGCCAGGATCACCGCGCGGTTGCCGAGGCTCGCGGCGCGGAGCGGTGCGGCGAGGCCCAGCGCGTCGAGGACGCGGACGCCGTTCGGGCTGATCTGGATGCCGGCGCCGACCGGGGCGAGGGCCGGGGCGCGTTCGAGGACGCGGACGCGGGCGCCGCGACGGGCGAGCGCCAGGGCGCAGGCGAGCCCGGCGATGCCGGCGCCGACGATGGTCACCGGGGCCATGCCGCCGTCGCGGGCCCTGCCGTCGCGGGTCATGGCGAGCCCCTTCAAGACGAAGACGCCGGGGCGCGGGGCCCCGGCGTCGTCCTGCCGCAGATCGGCTGGGCGGTCACTCGTCGCGATGCACCTTCTCGCGGCGCTCGTGGCGTTCCTGCGCCTCGAGGCTCAGCGTGGCGATGGGCCGCGCGTCGAGCCGCTTGAGCGAGATCGGCTCGCCGGTCACCTCGCAATAGCCGTATTCCCCCTCCTCGATGCGGCGCAGCGCGCCGTCGATCTTGGCGACGAGCTTGCGCTGGCGGTCGCGGGTCCGCAGTTCGATGGCGCGGTCGGTTTCCTCGCTGGCGCGGTCGGCGATGTCGGGGATGTTGCGGGTGCCGTCCTGCAACCCTTCGATGGTCGAGCGGCTTTCGTTCAGGAGATCGTGCCGCCAGTCGATCAGCTTGCGGCGGAAATATTCCAGCTGGCGCCCGTTCATGAATGGCTCGTCCTCTGCCGGACGATAATCATCGGGTAGGAAGGTTTCGACCTTCATCATTCACTCTCCCCTGTGATGCGGTCGCTGGTATTGCGGTTGCGCCCGCAGTTCTTCGTAGCCCGTGCGGGCGCCATAGCTTACCCACTTTGACTTGTCACGTATCAACTTAACCGCCCTTGTGGTCGCCAGGGCCGCTCCATAGGGTCGCGCCGGATCCAGTTGCGCGAGAGAGACCCCATGCACTTCGCCTCCACCGAACGCTACGTCGCCACCGACGATCTGGAGATCGCCGTCAACGCGGCGATCACGCTGGAGCGGCCGCTTCTGGTGAAGGGCGAGCCGGGCACCGGCAAGACGGAGCTGGCCCGGCAGGTCAGCGAGAGCCTCGGCCTGCGGATCATCGAATGGCACGTGAAATCGACCACCCGGGCGCAGCAGGGGCTTTACGAATACGACGCGGTCAGCCGGCTCAGGGACAGCCAGCTTGGCGATGCGCGCGTCCACGACGTGGCGAACTACATCCGCAAGGGCAAGCTGTGGGAGGCGTTCGAGGCCGAGGAGCGCTGCGTGCTGCTGATCGACGAGATCGACAAGGCCGATATCGAGTTTCCCAACGACCTGTTGCAGGAGCTCGACCGGATGGAGTTCCACGTCTACGAGACCGGCGAAACGGTGCGCGCGCGGGTCAGGCCCATCGTCATCATCACCTCCAACAACGAGAAGGATCTGCCCGACGCGTTCCTCAGGCGGTGCTTCTTCCACTACATCCGCTTTCCCGATCCGGAGACGCTGAAACGGATCGTCGCCGTGCACCATCCGGGCATCAAGGAGGCATTGTTGACGGCCGCGCTGACCCGGTTCTACGAGATTCGCGAGCAGCCGGGCCTGAAGAAGAAGCCCTCGACCTCGGAGGTGATCGACTGGCTGCGGCTGCTGCTGGCCGAGGACCTGACGCCACAGGATCTGCGGCGCGAGGGCGCCGACGCGCTGCCGAAGCTGCACGGGGCGCTGTTGAAGAACGAGCAGGACGTGCACCTCTTCGAGCGGCTGGCCTTCATGGCGCGGCGGGCGGAGCGGTGAGGGAGACCCTCGGTCCGGCCCTGCCCGGCGGCGACCCTGCCGCGCGGCGCGGCGGTGGCGAGGCCACCGTCTTGGCGCGCCGACGGTGACGGTGATCCGGCCGATCCGGCCCGAGGACCGCGACGAGTGGACGCGGCTCTGGCGGGCCTATCTCGACTTCTACGGCACGGAGCTGCCGGATGCGGTCTTCGAGGCGCAATGGGCGCGGCTGATGGCGGGAGAGACGGTCCGGGGCCTGATCGCCGAGCGGGAGGACCGCCCGGCGGGGCTCGTCCACGTCATCTTCCACGTCCACGGCTGGAAGCTCCATCCGGTCTGCTATCTGCAGGATCTCTACGTGGACGGCGACGCGCGGGGCGCCGGGCTGGGCCGGGCGCTGATCGAGGCGGTCTATGACCTGGCCGACGCCGAGGCGGTGCCCGACGTCTACTGGCTGACGCAGTCCGGGAACATGGCCGCGCGCCGGCTCTACGACCGGATCGGCACGCCCACGGATTTCATCAAGTACGCGCGCCGCTGAGGGTCAGCCGCGCTCGTCCGCGACGAGGGCGCGCATCTGTTCGAGCGGCACGTAGCCACGCACCATCTGGTCGCCGATGACGAAGGAGGGCGTGCCCTGGATGCCGAGGCTGGTGCCGAGCGCATGCGCGTCGCTGATCCGGCGGGTGACCTCGGGCGCCTGCATCTCGGCCGAGATGGCCTGCCAGTCGAGACCGGCCTCCTCGGCCAAGCCCTGCAGGCTCTCGGGCGTCACGTCGCCCCTGAGCGTCATCAGCGCGTCGTGCACCTGCTCGTAGGCCGCGTCGCCGGCGATGCGCTGGGTGGCGATGGCGAAGCGGCTGGCCAGCACCGACTGCTCGCCCAGGATCGGGAATTCCTTGACCACGAAGCGGATGTTGCCGTCGCTCTCGATCAGCTCGGCGACCTCGGGGAAGGCGCGCCGGCAATAGCCGCAGCGGTAATCCATGAACTCGACCACGGTCACGTCACCGTCGGGATTGCCGCCGACCCAGGAGGCGCCATCGTCGAAGAGCGCCTCGGCATGGGCCGCGACGAGCGCCGCGTCGCCCTCGGCCTGGGCTTGCGCCTCCCGGCTCTCGAGAACCTGGATCGCCTCCATCAGCACCTCGGGGTTGTCGATCAGATAGGCGCGAACCTCGTCGCGGAAGGCCTGCCGCTCGGCATCTGTCATGTCGCCGATCTCGGTCGCGAAGGCGGGCGCGGCGCCGAGAAGGGTGGCAAGGACGAGCGGTTTCAGCATCTGGCGGCTCCTGTCGCGGGCTGGCGGTCGCGCCGGACCCTGCGGGATCGGGGCGGGTGGCGCAAGGACCTTGCGCGAACGTGATTGACAGCGGCGCGGGTCCGCGGGCAGGCGCGGGGCGACACAGGATGGAGACGTGCCATGCAACAATCGCGCCGGGGGCGGGTCGACCCGTTCATCGTCATGGACGTGATGGAACGGGCCCGGGCCGCCGAGGCCGCGGGACGCCCGATCGTGCACATGGAGGTGGGCCAGCCCGCCACGGCGGCGCCGGCCGGCGCCCGCGCCGCGCTCGCCGCGGCGATGGCCGCCGAGCCCCTGGGCTATACCGTGGCGCTGGGCCTTCCGGCGCTCAGGGCGCGGATCGCGCGGCATTACGGCGAGCGGCATGGGGTCGATCTGGACCCGGGCCGGGTGGTCGTCACCTCGGGGGCCTCGGCGGGGTTCGTTCTGGCCTTCACGGCGCTTTTCGATGCGAGCGCGCGGGTCGGGCTGGGGCTGCCGGGCTATCCGTCGTACCGCCAGATCCTGTCGGCGCTGAGCCTCGAGCCGGTGCCGATCGAGACGGCGATGGCGGACCGCTTCCAGCCGCGGCCCGATCAGGTGGGCGCGGATCTCGACGGCCTGATCCTGGCCTCGCCGGCCAATCCGGCGGGCACGATGCTGGACGCGGCGGCGCTCGGCGCGTTGATCGCCGCCTGCCGCGAGGCCGAAGTCGCGCTGATCTCGGACGAGATCTACCACGGGTTGCACTACGACCGGCCCGCGGTCAGCGCGCTCGAACTGACCGACGAGGTCGTCGTGATCAATTCGTTCTCGAAATACTTCTCGATGACCGGCTGGCGCATCGGCTGGATGGTGGTGCCCGAGAGCCATGTGCGGGTCGTCGAGCGGCTGGCGCAGAACCTCTTCATCTGCCCCTCCCATGCAAGTCAGATCGTGGCGCTCGCGGCCTTCGACTGCGGCGAGGAGCTCGAGGCCAACCTGTCGGTCTACAAGGCCAATCGGAGACTGATGATCGACGGTCTGGCGGCGGCGGGCTTTCCGCGCTTTGCCCCGCCCGACGGGGCCTTCTACGTCTATGCCGACATCCGCCATCTCGGCGGCGACAGCCTGGCCCTGTCGGCGCGGCTTCTGGACGAGGCCGGCGTGGCGGTGACGCCGGGGCTCGATTTCGATCCGGTCCGGGGCCGCGACATGGTGCGGCTGTCCTATGCCGGCGCGACCGCCAAGATTGAAGAGGGGCTGGATAGACTCGCCTCATGGGTGAAAACCGGCGGATTTCCGCTTTCGAGCTAGGCGGATTCCTGCTAGCGCTCTACCATCATGGGGCGGCAAGACCCCGACCAGTGAAGAGGTGCGAGCGGATGGCCGTCGGAAAGTTGGCCCTGGGCCTGTTCATCCTCGTATGTCTGACCCTGCCGCTTCGGGCGCAGGACGTGGCGGTGGCGCGCATCGATCCGGCGCAGAGCCGGATCGAGGATTTCGGCGCCGATCTGCGCATCGAGCTGGTGCTGTCGCGGCCGGTGCCGTGGCAGGTCTACACGCTCGACGCGCCGCGGCGGCTCCTGGTGGATTTCAACGAGGTCGATTTCTCGCAGACCGATCTCGCCGCGATCGTCGCCTCCGACACCATCTCGCTGCTGTCGGTGGAGCGGGTGGGGCCGGGCTGGTCGCGGCTGGTCCTGTCGCTGGCGGCGCCGATGCGGATCGAGACCGCCGGCCTCGCCACCGCCGGGGGGGCCAATTCCGGCGCCCATGCGGCGGCGGTCCTGAAGCTGCAGCTGGCGCCCAGCACGGCGGAGGAATTCACCAAATCCGCGGGCCTGCCGATGGAATCGCCGCTGGCGCCGCCGCAACCGGAGCCGCTGAGCGAGCCCGGGGAGGATCTGGGCGCGACGCTGCCCGGCGACGGCGCGGCGGGCACGATCGGCCGGATCGTGCGCAGCGTTCTGGGCCGCGGGCCGGATGCGGCGCCCGATGAGGCCGGCTGAACGGACCGCAGCTTCGGTCACAGCCGCGTGTGGCCGCCGGTTTTCGCCGATCGGGTTTTGAATTCGGGCCGCCGACGGTCTAGAAGGCAGCGGCGCGCATGCGGAGGGACGCCCAAGTGATCCGTGCCATCCTGTCGCTTTTCGGCGGCATCTTCACGCTCCTGACCCTGGGCGTGGTCGCGGTCGCCCTGTCGGTGGGGGCGGTCTTCTGGATCTATGGGCGCGATCTGCCCGATACCGACCAGCTCGCCAGCTATCAGCCGCCCACGATCAGCCGCATCTATTCCGCCGAAGGCCAGATCATCGACGAATTCGCCGAGGAGCGGCGGCTGTTCACCCCGGCCGAAGAGATCCCCGACCTGGTGAAGCACGCCTTCATCTCGGCCGAGGACAAGAACTTCTATCAGCATGGCGGCTACGATCCGCGCGGCATGGTGGCCGCCGCGCTCGACGCGGCGCGCGGTCAGGGGGTGCGCGGCGCCTCGACCATCACCCAGCAGGTGATGAAGAACTTCCTTCTGGGCGGCGAGCGCTCGGCCGAGCGCAAGGTCAAGGAGCTGATCCTGGCGGCGCGGATCGAGGGCACGCTGTCGAAGGAGGACATCCTGGAGCTGTATCTCAACGAGATCTTCCTCGGTCAGAACAGCTATGGCGTGACAGCGGCGGCGCAAACCTATTTCAACAAGTCGCTCTCCGAGCTGCAGCCCCAGGAGGCGGCCTATCTGGCATCGCTGCCCAAGGCGCCCTCGAACTACCATCCGGTGCGCGACCGCGAGCAGGCGATCTCGCGCCGCAACTTCGTGCTGCGGGAGATGTTCGAGAACGGCTACATCTTGGAGGCGGAGTATCGCGCGGCGCGGGTGGCGCCGCTTCTGTCGGTGCAGGGCGGCGATTATCCGAGCTTCCGCGAGGAGATCCCGCCGCGCGACTACTTCACCGACGAGATCCGCCGCCAGTTGTCGCGCGATTTCGGCGAGGGTGAGTTTTTCGGCGGCGGCATGTCGGTGCGCGCGACCATGGATCCCGACCTGCAGGAGATCGCCGCGCAGTCGCTGCAGCGCGCGCTCGAGGAATACGACCGCGGGCTCGGGCGCTGGCGCGGCACCGGCAAGTCCATCCCCGAGGACCGGCTCGACGACTGGCAGGCGGCCCTGGCGCGGGTGAAGCTGGCGCGCGACATCGATCTCGACTCGCACTGGTATCCGGCGGTCGTGCTGGAGGTGGCCGAGCAGAGCCTGACGCTTGGCATCGAGGGCGAGAGCGAGGGCCAGGTGCCGCGCGAGGACATCGCCTGGATGCGGGGCTCGTTTGCCGACAATTTCGAGCGCGGCGACGTGGTGCATGTGCGCCGCATGACCTCGGACGCGGATGGCAGCTTCATCCGCTGGAGCCTTCGCCAGGTGCCGCAGGTCGAGGGCGCGTTCATGGCGATGGACGTGGAGACCGGCCGCGTCCTGGCGATCCAGGGCGGGTTTTCCTATCAGCATTCGGTGTTCAACCGGGCGACGCAGGCAACCCGGCAACCGGGCTCGAGCTTCAAGCCGTTCGTCTATGCCGCCGCCCTCGACAGCGGCTTCAGCCCCGCCACGATCGTCGTCGACGCGCCGATCGAGATCAACACGCCGCAGGGGCTGTGGCGGCCGAAGAACTATTCCAACAAGTTCTACGGGCCGGCGCCGCTGCGGGTCGGCATCGAGCAGTCGCGCAACCTGATGACCGTGCGTCTGGCCCAGGAGGTCGGCATGGACATCGTCGCCTCCTATGCCGAGCGGTTCGGCGTCTACGACAACATGGGCACCTTCCTCGCCAATGCGCTCGGCGCCGAGGAGACGACGCTCTACAAGATGGTCGCCGCCTATTCGATGTTCGCCAATGGCGGCGAGCAGGTCGAGCCGACCCTCGTCGACCGGGTGCAGGATCGCTGGGGACGGACCGTCTATACGCACGACCGGCGCGACTGCCTTGACTGCGGGGCCGAGACGCTGCCGCGGGGCCAGGCGCCCCGGATCCTGTCGAACCGCAGCCGCGTCATTGACGCGATCACCGCCTATCAGCTCACCTCGATGATGAAGGGGGTGGTGGAGCGCGGCACGGCGCGGGGCGCCGTCAACCTGCCGGTGCCCGTCGCCGGCAAGACCGGGACCACCAACGACGCCAAGGACGTGTGGTTCATCGGCTTCACCTCGAACATCGCCGCGGGGTGCTATATCGGCTTCGACCAGCCGCGCAGCCTCGGCGCCCACGCCTCGGGCGGGGGGATGTGCGCGCCGGTCTTCAACCGCTTCATGCAGGAGGCCATCAAGAGCTATGGCGGCGGCCCCTTCGAGGTGCCGCCGGGCGGCAAGTTCATCAAGATCGACCGCTTCACCGGCGCCCGGCTCTCCGACAGCGCCGAGGGCGACAACGTCATCGCCGAGTATTTCCGGCTGGGCGAGGAGCCGATGTTCGGCGTGACCTTCGACGGCGGCTTCGCGATGGGGGCCAACCTGCCGCTCTTCGACGAGGCCGGACGGTCCGGCTCGGCCGGCCAGAAAGTGCGCAACGCCGCCGGGCGCACGGTGACGATCCCGAAGAAGAAGGCGACCTACGGGTCGATGAGCTCGGGCGGGCTCTACTGAGGGCGGCTTGTTCTCGGGCCGGGCGGTTGCTAGAGCCTCAGCCCGAAGATGAGGAGCGAGCCAATGCGCGCAGAGACCCAGTCGACCGTCGAGGCCATCGAGAAATCGCTTGACCTGCTGCGGCAGCGGATGGATCACGAGACCGCCGCGTTCCGGCTCGAGGAGTTCAACGCGCGGGTGGAGGATCCCACCCTGTGGGACGACCCCGAAGCCGCGCAGAAGCTGATGCGCGAGCGCCAGGCGCTGGTCGACGCGCTGGAGCGGCACAATTCCATGGCGCAGGAGCTGTCGGACAGCCGCGAGCTGATCGAGATGGGTGAGGCGGAGGGCGACGAGGAGGTCGTGCGCGACGCGGAGGCGGCGCTGAGGGCGCTCAAGGCGCGCGCCGAGGCGGCCGAGATCGAGGCGCTGCTGAACGGCGAGGCGGATTCGAACGACACGTTTCTCGAGATCAACGCCGGTGCCGGCGGCACCGAGAGCTGCGACTGGGCCAACATGCTGGCGCGGATGTATGTGCGCTGGGCGGAGAAGAAGGGCTACCGTGTCGAGCTGCAATCGGAAAGCCCGGGCGAGGAGGCGGGGATCAAGTCGGCCGCCTACAAGATCTCGGGCCACAACGCCTATGGCTGGCTCAAGTCGGAATCGGGCGTGCACCGGCTGGTCAGGATCTCGCCCTATGACAGCGCGGCGCGGCGGCACACCTCGTTCTCGAGCGTGTGGGTCTATCCGGTGGTCGACGACAATATCGAGATCGAGGTGAACCCGGCCGATATCCGCATCGACACCTACCGCTCGTCGGGCGCCGGGGGTCAGCACGTGAACACCACCGACTCGGCGGTCCGGATCACCCACGTGCCGACAGGGATCGTGGTGACGTCGTCGGAGAAATCGCAGCACCAGAACCGCGACATCGCCATGAAGGCGCTGAAATCGCGGCTCTACCAGCAGGAGCTCGATCGCCGCAACGCCGCCATCACCGAGGCGCACGCGCAGAAGGGGGAGGCGGGCTGGGGCAACCAGATCCGTTCCTACGTGCTGCAGCCCTACCAGATGGTCAAGGACCTGCGCACGAATGTCGAGACGAGCGACACCCAGGGCGTGCTGAACGGCGATCTCGACGCGTTCATGGCGGCGACGCTGGCGCTCGACGTGTCGGGCAAGTCGCGCGCCGAGGCCTCAGCGGAGGATTAGAGCCTGTCGATCCTGATCGGGTTCGGGAGGCCCTTGCCGGGAAGGTCGTGACGCGGCTGCTGCCGAGGCAGGTGTAGAGGGGGATCGGACGGGGAAGGCTTCGTGCCGTGGCTCTTTGGGAGCGCGCCGTGGCGGTGGTCGAGAAGGCTCGGACCGGCGGTCGATGGAGGCCGCGCTTCTCCCTCTCCCGCGCTGGAGCCCCGATCCGAAAGACTGCCGCCCGGACCTCGGACGAATGCCGGGCCATCAGCCGGGCAGGCTTGCTCCCGCTCCTCCGAGGGGCGTGCAGGCCGCAGGAGAAGAGCCGGTGGCGCGCAACAGGCTCTAGGGCAGGGCGGCCAGAAGCGCGTCTGCGGCGCGGCCCGCCCCGTCGGGTTCGAGCCCGCGGGCGAAGTCGCGCGCGGTCGCGGCGGTGGCCGGCGACAGGACGGCGCGGAGCGCGGCGGCCGCCGATCCGGGGCGGCGGATGATGCGGCCGAGCCCGTGGCGCGCGACGCGGGCGGCGTTGTCGGGCTGATCGGCGCCGAGCGGCTGGACGAGTTGCGGCCGCCCCGACAGGCAGGCGGCGCCGGTCGTGCCGATGCCGCCGTGGTGGAGGATGACCGCAGCGCGAGGAAAGAGCGCGTCGTGGGAGGCGAAGGGCAGGGCGTAGATATCGGGCCCCTCCGGCACGCTCTCGGAGCCCGAGAGCAGCACCGCGCGCAGACCCGCCTCGCGCGCCAGACCGACCGCGCCGGACCAGAAGCCGCCGCCGCCGAGGGCGTGGGCCACCGATCCGAGCGTCACCACCATGGGGGGCGGACCAGCGGCCAGGAAGTGCTCCAGGTCGGGTGGGAGCGGCTGCGCGGCGGGACGGGGAAAACCGGTGAGGACGAGTCCGCGGGCCCGGTCGGGCGGCGCCGGCGCGAAGGCCGGATCCCACAGCCCGATCGTCGTGGCGACGCGGGCCTGCTCGAAGACCGGGAGGTGGCGCGAGGGCGGCAGGTCCAGCTCGCGCCGGACGCGCGTCTCGTCGCGGCCGTGACGGCGGCGGAACTCGGTGGCGATCACGGCGAGCCAGGCGCGGTTCCAGGCGCGGGCGAGGGCGGAGCGGGGCGCCGCGGCCATGGGCGGGCTGAAACCCCGGACGCGCGGCGGGTCGAGTGCCGAGCGCATGAGCATCGGTTGTAGAAGGAGCGGCACGAAGGGCCGGCCCGCGGCTTCGGCGGCCAGCGGCGCGGCCATCGCGAGGATCGTGGCGCAGACGGCGCGGGCGGCGCGCGCCTCGGGCAGAAGCTGCCGGGCGAGATCGGCGAGCATCGGATAGGTGGCCTTGGACAGGATCGGCGAGGCATCGCGGAAGACCTGGGCAGCGAGCCCGTCGCGGTCGAGGTCGAGAAGCGCCGAGACCTCCTCGTCGCTCGGGCCGAAGGCCAGCGCGTCGAGCCCCTCCTCGCGGGCGCGGAGGGCGTCGGAGGGGCCGAGGGCGAGGCGCGCGGGCTGACCTTGCGCCTCGAGGGCGCGGGCGAGTTCGAGGACCGGCACCAGATCGCCGGCGGAGCCGAGGGTGGAGAGCAGGATCGGCGCGGTCATGGATCAGCCGACCTGCGGTGGTCGGCGGAGGCGCGCTGGGCACAGGCCGCGGGCGGCCCTGCGGCCGCAAACAGGTCCGGATGAGCCGTTCAGGCGCCGCTTTTCGCAGTGGCGGAGGCGGCGCTCGACGCGGTCGCGCCCGAACCGGCATCGCTCGATGAGGAGCGCGCGGCCGGTTGCCGTGCGGCGCCGCCCGAGGTGTTGAGCGGGTCCTCGCGGCGCGAGACGGAGCCTTCGAAATGGGCGCCGGATTCGATGGCGATGGTCTTGTGGATGATGTCGCCCTCGACCCGCGCGGTGGAGGTCAGGCGAACCTTGAGGCCGCGCACCCGGCCGATGACGTGGCCGTTGACGACGACGTCGTCGGCCATGACCTCGCCCGTCACCACCGCGGTCTCGCCCACGGTCAGGAGATGGGCACGGATGTCGCCCTCGACATTGCCCTCGATCTGGATGTCGCCCGTGGACTTGAGGTTGCCCTTGATCGTCAGGTCGGAGGACAGGATCGAGGCCGGCGGCTTGGCCTTGGGGGCCTGTGCCTCCTGCGGCCGGGGGGGCGGGACAGCGGCCTCGCTCACCGGCCGCGCAACCGTCTCGCCCAGTTGCTTCGGTCCCGGCTCGTTGATCTTGGACTTAGAAAACATCACGCGCTGCCTTGATGTAGGTCATCGGATCGACGGGCGAGCCGCCGACGCGGACCTCGTAATGGAGGTGGGTGCCCGTGGACCGCCCCGTATTGCCCATATCACCGATCTGGTCCCCGCGCGAGACCCTTTGCCCAACCTTGACGCGAATCCGGGACATGTGACCGTAGCGTGTCTCGATGCCGAACTCGTGCTTGATCTTGACGAGATTGCCATAGCCCGACGAACGGCCGGCGAAGGTCACGACGCCGTCGGCCGTGCTGTGAATCGGGGTGCCGTGGGCGCCGGCCATGTCGGTGCCTTCGTGCATCCGGCCCCAGCGGGCGCCGAAGCCGCTGGTATAGCGGAACGAGTCGCTGACCGGCATGGCGAAGGGGGCCTTCTGCGCGGCGAGCCGGTAGAGGTTCATGCGGTCGAGCTTGGCGAGGATGTCGTTGGCGCGCAGGCTGTCGGAATCGGCCGGGATGCCCTTGGTCGAGAAGGTGATCGGGGTCAGCGGCCCGCCCTGCCCGGCATAGCCGCGCTTGACGGAATCGAGCAGCCGGTCGGTATCGAGCCCGGCGGCGCTGAACATCTTCTCGAGCGGCTGGACGGAGATCGTCAGCGCATCCTCGAGTTGCCCGAAGATGCGGTCGTTGCGATCCTCGGCGAGCTTGGCGTTGAGGATCTGCTCTTCTGCGAAGCCTTCGGCCGCCTCGGCCTCGGCGGCCATGGTGTCCCGCTGTCCGGCGGTCGAATCGAGCGCCGCGGCGAGAACGTCGATCGTCGTCTGCATGTCCTCGACCCGGGCGAGATCGCGCAGCGCGTCGGGGTCGCCGTCGAGCTGGCTCGAGACGCGGGTCGCCTCGGCGCGGGCGGCATCGCGCTCGACGATCGCCTTCTTCAGGGTGGCGTGGGCGATCTGCATGCCGAGCTCGAGCTCCTCGCGCCGGGCCTCGGATGCGAGAAGCTCCGCCTGCATGTCGCTGACCCGCGCCAGGGCGGCGGTGAAGCGGGAATGGGCGGCGCTGGCCTCGGCCAGGGCCCCGTCGCGCGCTGTGGAGAGATCGTTCAGGCGGTCCTCGTAGAGCTGCTGCTCGCGCGCGGCCTGGTCGCGGGCATGGCCCGAGCCGATCGAATCCATCAGCACCACGGCAGAGGCGACGATGGTCCAGCCGACCACCAGCGCGGAGCCCGAGATCGCGACGGCCTGGCTCAGGGGGGAGAGCCGGACGAAGCGCGTTTCGGTATCGGATCTGAGGAAAAGCCGGCGTTCGGGGAAGGCACGCGCCAGAACGGCGCCCAAAAGACTCTTCCGAGCGGTCTGCAAATCACGTCTCCCCGTGCTGTCGTTTTGGCAGCTCGCCGGCCCCCACCGGACGTAGGTCGTGGGTAGCCAGAGCGTCGAAGGGGTGCAACCGGCGATAACCGCTCCGCCGCTGCGCAGCGCGCAACCGCCGGTTATCGGCGGGATCCCGCCGAGTGCTGCGCGCCGGCCCGCCGGCCGGGTGCGGAAGGGCGAGGCAGGGGGCGAACCGGCAGGCGGATCAGATCTCGCCCTCGGTCTCGATGTAGATCGTGTTGCCGCAATGCTTGCAGTGGCTGGCATCGTGATCGTGCAGGCTGAGCCCGCAGACCTCGCAGGTCACGTGCGCCTTGTTCGGGCGGTAGATGGCCTGCAGCAATTGCAGGAAGAAGCCCACCCCGAAGATCATCATCAGGATCGTCAGCAGCCGGCCGATCCGGTCCTCGAGCACGATGTCGCCATAGCCGGTCGTGGTCAGCGTGGTGATGGTGAAATAGAGCGCGTCGACCAGCGTATCGAGATCGCGATTGCGGTCGTGCTCGACCACCCAGACGATGCTGGTGGCGACGAAGATGAAGGCCAGAAGGTTGAGCGCGGCGACCGACACGCGCGTGTTGACCGCGAAGCGGCCGAGCGTCGTGTCGAGCTGTTCGGCCAGCCGGAAGCTGCGCACCAGCCGCAGCACCCTCAGCACCCGCAGGAAAGCGAGGTTGGATCCGGCGACGAGCGGCGCGGCCAGCGACAGGATGACGACGAGATCGGCGAGCGTCGACAGCGAGGCCAGGAACCGCCACCGGTTCGGGGCGATCCAGCCGCGCGCCGCGAGATCGGCCGCGACGATGGCGCCGATCGTCAGATCGACGAGCACGATGCCGGCACCGACGCGCGCCGTCGCGGTCAGGAGGAAATAGGCGATCGTCGCCACGTCGAAGACGAAGAGGGCGGCGCGGAAGGCGCGCGCCCGGGTCGTCTCGCCCTCGTAGAGCGCCTCGATCGTGGCGCGCAGGGTCATCTCAGGGGGCGCATCGGCCGGTCACTGTGGTTTCACTGTGGTTTCGCCGCGGCCGTCGCCTCGCCCGGAAAGGCCTCCCGGACGACCTGCAGGACCGCCTCGGCATGGCCGTCGACCTTCACCTTTCGCCATTCGGCCCGCACCACCTTGTCGGGGTCGATGAGGAAGGTCGCGCGCTCGATGCCCATCGAGGTCTTGCCGTACATCTTCTTCTCGACCCAGGTGCCGTAGCGCTCGCAGACGTCGCCCTCGGCGTCCGACAGGAGCGCGATCCGCAGGTCGTGCTTGTCGCGGAACTTGTCCTGCTTGGCGACCGGATCCTTCGACACGCCGAGGATCGTGACGCCGTGGGCGGCGAACTGGTCGATCATGTCGGTGAAGGACTGCGCCTCCTTGGTGCAGCCGGGCGTGTCGGCGCGCGGATAGAAATAGAGCACCACGGCGCCGTCGAGCCGCGAGAGGGTGACGCTGTCGCCGCCGTCGCGGGGCAGGGTGAAGTCGGGGGCGGGCTGGCCGGTCAGATCCATGGCATCCTCCTGGGGGTTTGCGAAAGCAAGGTGCGCGGGCCGGCGCGAAAGACAACCCCCGAGGCGGCGGGCCGCGGCCCGGAGAATGTGATCGCCGGGGGCTTCTGGGCCCCTTGGGGCGGGCCGCGAATCCCGTCTATATGCGCGCCATGGCGGACGAGACGCAGCAGTGGCGGAAACGGCGAGCCGGGCGCCGCCATGCGGTCCGGGCCGCGGGCGTGGTCATGGCCGCGGTGCTGGCCGTGCTTCTGGCTCTGGCGCTTCTGGCACTCACCGAGACGCGGGTCTCGCTTCCCGACGCCCTGGTGTCGCGGATCGAGACGCGGATCAACGCCCGCCTGCCGGACATGGCCGTCGATCTGGGCCACGTCTCGGTGACGCTCGACCGGCAGGCGGTGCCGCGGCTCGCTCTCGAGGACGTGCGGCTGTCGCGCGCCGATGGCGGCGCCATCGCGACGCTCGGCCGGGTGGGCGTGGCCTTCGATCTCGACGCGCTGGTGCGGGGGCGCGTGGCCCCCCGCATCCTGCGCATCGCCGGGGCGCGGCTGATCCTGCGGCGCGATGCCGATGGCATGTTCGAGCTGAGCTTCGGCGCCGGCGGAGGCATTACCGTGGCCGGGCCGGGCGAGCTGTTCGACGCCGCCGAGGCGGCGCTCGACCGGACGCCCTTCGACCGGGTGGAGCAGGTGACGCTCGAGGGCGCCGAGGTGACGCTCGAGGATGCGCGCACCGCCCGCGTCTGGCAGGTCACCGAGGGGCGCATGGCGCTGTCGCGCGCGCCGCGGGGGCTCGAACTGACGCTGAACGCGGGGATCTTCAACGGCACCGACGAGACCGGTCGGGTGGAGCTGCGCGCGACGAGCGACGCGGAGGATAGCGGGGCCGAGCTCAAGGCGCAGCTCGCGGGCGTCGCGGCGCGGGACATCGCCCTCCAGACCCCGGCGCTGAGCATCCTGGGCGTCGTCGACGCGCCGGTTTCGGGGGCGCTGCGGGTGGTGCTGGACGGATCGGGGGATCTGGGCGGGCTCGCGGGAACGCTGCGGCTCGGCGCCGGGGCGCTGAGCCCCCGCTCCACCGCGCCGCCGATCCGGTTCGACGGCGCCCGGCTCTATGCGGAATACGATACCGATGCGGGCCGGCTGGAGATCCCCGAACTGTCGGTCGAAACCGCCCTCGGCACCGCCGCGCTGTCGGGCCATCTCTATCTGGGCGATCCGGAGGCGGCCGTTCTGTCGCGGGAGATCATCGGCCAGTTCATGATCGACGCGCTCGAGATCACCGCGCCCGAGCTCTATCCCGAGCCGGTCTCGGCGCCCGGGGGCAGCATCGATCTGCGCCTCGATCTCGACCCGTTCCGGCTCGATATCGGGCAGATCGCGCTGCCGGGGCCGGAGGGCGACCCGGCGCGCACGGTCACCGGCAGCGGCCGGATCGAGGCGAGCGACGCGGGCTGGGTCGTGGCGCTCGACCTCAAGGCGGCGCGGCTCGGCCTCGACCGGGTGAAGCGGTTCTGGCCGCGGCCGATCGCGCCCGGCGTGCAGCGCTTCGTGACCGAGCGGATCTTCGCGGGCGAGGCGGTGGGACCGGCCCTGGCGGTGCGCTATCGCACGGGAATGGAGAAGCCGGAGTTGCAGATGAGCCTCGGCTTCGAAGGCGCGGAAGTGCAGCCGGTGCAGTTCCTGCCGCGGGTGACGGACGGGGCGGGGTTCGTCGAGCTCAACGACGACCGCTTCTCGGTGGCCGTGGATGCCGGCGTGGTGACACCGCCGGGGCGGGGGCCGGTCGCGCTGAAGGGCACGACCTTCGTGATCCCCGACACGCGGGTCAAGCCGGCGCCGGCCGAGATCGAGGTGGTCAGCGACGGCCCGCTGCCCTCGGTGCTGGCGCTTCTCGACCGCCCGCCGCTCAGGCTTCTGGAGCGGGCGAACCGGGACCCCGATCTGGCGGAGGGGCAGCTCGCGGCGCGGACCCGCATCGCGCTGGTCCTGCAGGCGGGCAACACCGCCGAGGACATCGACGTGTCGAGCCGCGGCACGCTGAGCGCGCTCCGCTCCGAGCGGATCGTGCCAGGCCGGGTGCTGGAGGCCGAGCGGATGGAGATCGCCGCCGACAAGAGCCTGATCCGCGCCGATGGCCGGGCGACGCTGTCGGGGGTGCCCTTCGAGGGGTCGTGGGAGCAGGCGCTGTCGGGCGAGCGGCAGGGGCAGGGCCGGGTCGAGGGCCAGATCGCGCTGTCGCCCGCGGGCCTTTCGGCCTTCGGGATCGGCTTGCCCCAGGGGCTCGTCTCGGGGCGCGGCAGCGGCCGGATCGTGCTCGATCTGGGGCCGGAGGCGCCGCCCGCCTTCCGGCTGACATCGGACCTCGAGGGCCTGGGGCTCGACATCGCGGCGGTGAACTGGTCGAAGCCGCCGACGCGGACCGGCGCGCTGACCCTGGCGGGCACGCTCGGTCCGCGCCCCGAGATCGACACGTTCGAGATCACGGCGCCCGGCTTCTCGGGCCGCGGGCGGATCGAGCTGGGCGAGGGGCCGGCCTTTCGCGCGCTGCGGCTCAGCCGGGTGGTGGTGGGCGACTGGCTCGACGCGGGCGTGACGATCAGCGCCCGGGGCAGCGGCCAGCCGCCGGCCATCGCGGTGACCGGCGGGTCGGTCGATCTGCGCCGCGCCGAGCTGGGCGGCGCCGGTGGTGACGGTGGCGGCGGGCGCGGTCCGGTCAGCCTGCGGCTCGACCGGCTGAGGCTGACCGATACCATCGCACTCGCGCCGTTCGCCGCGGATCTGGCCCCCGGCGGCGCCCTCAGGGGCAGCTTTCGCGGCCAGGTGAATGGCGGCGTCACTGCCGAAGGGGAGCTCTCGGGCGGCCCGCGCGGCGTCGCGGTCCGCGTCACCAGCCGCGATGCGGGCGCCATCCTGCGCGACGCGGGGCTGGTCCGGCGGGTGCAGGGCGGCGCGCTCGACCTGGTGCTGCGGCCGACCGGCGCGGACGGCACCTATGACGGTGAGCTGCGGGTCACCGACCCGGTGCTGCGCGACGCGCCGGCCATCGCCGAGCTCCTGTCGGCGATCTCCGTCGTCGGGCTCGTCGAGCAGATGCGGACTTCCGGCATCCCGTTCGACGAGGTCTCCGCCGAGTTCCGGGTGTCGCCGCGGCGCGTCACGCTCTATCGCTCCTCGGCGGTGGGCGCCTCGCTCGGCCTGTCGATGGACGGCAGCTACGACATGGTCAGCCGGACGATGGACATGCAGGGGGTGGTCTCGCCGATCTACCTGCTGAACCGCGTGGGCTCGGTCTTCACCCGCCGCGGGGAGGGATTGTTCGGGGTGAACTTCACGCTGCGCGGGCCGGTCAGCAGCCCGCAGGTGGGCGTGAACCCGCTGTCGATCCTGACGCCGGGCGCGTTCCGCGATATCTTTCGCCGGCCGCCGCCGGCGCGGGCGGCACCGTGAAGCTGTCGGATTTCGACTTCGACCTGCCCGAGGCGCTGATCGCGACGCGGCCGGCGCGACCGCGATCCGCGGCGCGGATGCTGGTGGCCGAGGGCGCGCGGATCACCGATCAGCACGCCATCGACCTGCCGCGCTGGCTGGCGCCTGGCGACCGCCTGGTGCTGAACGACACCAGGGTGATCCCGGCGCGGCTGTCTGGGACGCGCCGGCGCGGAGATGGCGTGGCGCGGATCGAGGCGACCTTGCTTGAGCCCTTGCCCGACGGCACCTGGTCGGCGCTTCTGAAGCCGCTGAAGAAGGTGCGCGACGGCGAGACGATCGTCTTTTCCGACGCGCTCTCGGCGGTGGTGGAGAGCCGCGCCGAGGGCTCGGCGGTGCTGCGCTTCGCGGTCGCGGGGGCGGCGTTCGACGCGGCGCTCGACGCCGCAGGCGCCATGCCGCTGCCGCCCTATATCGCCGCGCGCCGCGCCGCCGACGCGCAGGACCGCGAGGATTACCAGTCGATCTGGGCGCGTCGCGGCGGCGCCGTGGCGGCGCCCACGGCGTCGCTGCATTTCGACGCCGCGCTGATGGCGGGGCTCGCCCGACGCGGCGTCGAGATCACCCATGTCACGCTGCATGTGGGGGCGGGGACGTTCCTGCCGGTCAAGGTCGACGACATCTCGGCGCACCGGATGCACGCCGAGCGGGGCGAGGTGACGGCGCAGGCCGCCGCCGAGATCACCGCGACGAAGCGCGCCGGCGGGCGGGTGGTGGCCGTCGGCACGACCGCGCTTCGGGTCCTCGAGAGCGCGGCGGCGCCTGGCGTGGTCGCGCCCTGGCGGGGCGAGACCGATATCTTCATCACGCCGGGGTTCCGGTTTCGGATCGCCGATGCGCTCCTGACCAATTTCCACCTGCCGCGCTCGACGCTGATGATGCTCGTCTCGGCGTTTCTGGGGGTGGAGGAGATCCGCGCCGTCTATGCCCATGCGATCGCCGAGCGCTACCGGTTCTTCAGCTATGGCGATGCGTCGCTGCTGCTTCCGCCGGGCGGACCCGGGGCCTAGATCGGGGCGATGGAGGATCTCACCCACAGGCTCGCGGCGTGCACGATCTGCGCCGAGCGCTTTGCCGCCACCGCGACGCGCCACCGGCCGAACCCGGTCGTGTGGTTCAGGCCTGATGCGCGCATCCTGATCGCGAGCCAGGCGCCGGGGCTCAGGGTGCACGAGGCCAACACGCCGTTCTGGGACCAGTCGGGCCGGCGGCTCAGGGACTGGCTGGGCGTCACCGAGGCGGAGTTCTATGACCGCCGCCGCGTTGCCATCGTGCCCATGGCGTTCTGCTTTCCGGGCTACGACGCCAAGGGCTCCGACCTGCCGCCGCCGCCGGTCTGCGCGGCGACGTGGAGGGCGCCGATCCTGGCCGGGCTCGACCGGGTGCGGCTGACGGTGCTGATCGGCGGCTATGCGCAGCGCTGGCATCTGGGCACGAGGGGGCGGGTGACCGACACGGTGCGCGACTGGCGTGCGCATGCGCCGGCGGTGTTCCCCTTGCCCCATCCGTCGTGGCGCAATACCGCGTGGTTGATCCGGAACCCGTGGTTCGCCGAGGAGCTGGTTCCCGACTTGCAGGCCAGGGTGAGGGAGGTTCTCGATGACCGCGCTTGACGACGCCCATGCGGCGATGGAGGCGGCCCCGGACGATGACGCGGCGCGGCTCGCGTTCCACGACCGGCTCGCCTCGGCCGAGCTCTACCTGCTTCTGGAGCGGGAGCCGGAAGCTGCGGGCCGGCTCGACCCGCGCCCCTTCGAGACGTCGCAGGGCACCTTCGTTCTGGCCTTCGACCGGGTGGAGCGGCTGGCCGCGTTCGCCGAAGGCGAGGCGCCCTACGCGGCGTTGTCGGGCCGGGTACTGGCGGCGATGCTGGCGGGGCGCGGCCTCGGCCTCGCGCTCAATCCCGGCGTCGCGCCCTCGTCCCATCTGATGGCGGCCGATGCGGTGGCGTGGCTGGCAGAGACGCTGTCGGACGCGCCCGACGAGCTGGAGGCGGTGCCGCGGGAGCTGTCGCCGCCGGGCGGGCTGCCCGAGCGGCTCCTGACGGCGCTCGACGCGAAGCTCGCCTCGGCCCGGGGACTGGCGCGGATGGCCTATCTCGCCCAGGTGACGTGGGAGACGGGCGCCAGGGGCCATCTTCTGGCCTTCATCGACGCGACGCGCGGCGCCGAGGGGGCGCTGGCGCGCGCGGTGCGCGAGGCGCTGGTCTTCTCGGGGCTGGAGGCCGGAGCGCTCGACGTGGCGTTCTTCGCGGCGAGCCAGCCCATCTCGGCGCGGCTGGCGCGGGTCGGGCTGCGCTTCGACCTGCCGAAATTCGAGGCGGCCGTGGCGCCGGACCCGGCGGGGCCGGGCATGGACCCCGACCGGCCGCCGCGCTTGCGCTGAGCACCAGGCTGCGCGACCCTGATCGCGACCAGCAGGGAGATGCCGATGATCGCCGTGATCTTCGAGGTGACGCCCAGGGAGGGCCGCCGCGCCGAATATCTGGACCTTGCGGCCGAGATGCGCCCGCTCGTGGAGGCGATCGACGGCTTCATCTCTGTCGAGCGGTTCGAGAGCCTGACGACGCCCGGCAAGCTTCTGTCGGTGTCGCTCTTTCGCGACGAGGCGGCGCTCGACGAATGGCGCAGGCTCGCCCGGCACCGGAGCATGCAGGCGAAGGGGCGCGGCGGGATCTTCGCCGATTACCGGCTGCGCGTGGCGAGCGTGATCCGCGATTACGGCATGTATGACCGCGACGAGGCGCCCGAGGACAGCCGCACGCTGCATGACCGGCAGGGAGCCGCCTAATAGCCCGTGGCGCGGTCCACGAGGTGAAGGAGCGGCTTGCCGGCCATGGCGCGGCGGGTGTTCTCGGCGATGACGCGCGCGGCGGTCTCGGGCCGCGTCGCCGAGGCAACATGCGGCGTGATCGTGATCTTCGGATGGGTCCAGAACGGGTGATCCGCGGGCAAAGGCTCGGTGCGGAACGTGTCGAGCGTGGCGTGCGACAGACGGCCGGCATCGAGGGCGGCGACAAGATCGGCGTCAATCAGGAGCGCGCCGCGGGCCGGGTTCAGGAGGACCGCCCCCTCGGGCAGGCACGCGAGCGCCGCCGCGTCGATCAGATTGCGGGTCTCGGCGGTCAGCGGCAGGAGCAGCACGAGGATGTCGGAGCGCTCGAGGATGCGCGCGAGTCCGTCATCCCCCCTCAGGCAGCGGACGGCGTCGATTGCCTTCGGCCGCCGCGACCAGCCGGTCACGTCGAAATTGAGCTGCGCGAGGGCGGTGGCGCAGGCGGCGCCCAGCGCGCCGAGGCCCAGGATGCCGACGCGGCGCGACCGGGCGAGGGGCGGCACGTCGGGATGCCAGGCGCGGGCCCCGAGATACCCGTCGATGCCGAGATGGTGGCGCAGCACGTGGCCGGTGACGTATTCGACCATCCCCTCGGTCAGGCCGGGATCGACCATGCGGGCGAGAGGCTGGGTCAGGGTGGCGTTGCCGACGATCGATTCGACGCCGGCCCAGAGGCTCAGCACGGCGCGGGCGGAGCGGTAGGGCCGGAAATCGGACAGCTCCGGGTTCGGCGCGTAGACGATGACATCGACCGAAGCGGGCGGGTGGTCGGCGGCGAGGGAGACGTCGAGGCCGGCCTCGGTGAAGGCCGCCTCGAGCGCCGGCTCCCACGCGCCCCGGCGCTCGGCCCCGCCTGCCCAGAGAACCCGGATCATCGGCCGCGCGGCCGGTGCACATGCGCCGATTGCACCAGACCGAAGGCCACCAGCAGGACCAGCATCGCCGAGCCGCCGTAGCTGACGAGCGGCAGCGGCACGCCCACGACCGGGGCGAGCCCCATGACCATGGCCATGTTGACGGAGAAGAACAGGAAGAAGGTGGTGGCGATGCCGATCGTCAGGAGCGCGCCGAAGCGGTTGCGGTTCTGCAAGGCCGAGATCAGGCAGAACGCCACGATTCCCACATAGACGGCGAGGAGCGAGGCGGCGCCGATGAAGCCGAATTCCTCGGCCAGGGTGGTGAAGATGAAGTCGGTATGCTTCTCGGGCAGGAAGTTCAGCCGCGACTGGGTGCCCTGCATGAAGCCGCGCCCGGTGAAGCCGCCGGAGCCCAGGGCGATCTTCGACTGCGTGATGTGGTAGCCGGCGCCGAGCGGGTCGGAGGCGGGATCGAGGAACGTGTCGATGCGCCGGTACTGGTAATCCTCGAGCAATTGCCAGGAGGTGCCGCGCGACGAGAAGACCGCGGAGACGAGGGAGACACCGGCGCCGACCACCGCGCCGAAATACCACCACGACACGCCGGCCGCGAACATCACCACGCCGCCGCCGGTGACGAGAAGGAGCGCGGTGCCGAGATCGGGCTGCTTCAGCACCAGGAACGTCGGCAGGGCGATCAGGACCAGCGGCACGAGGACCCAGAGCGGGCGCGAGACCTTCCGCGGGTCGAGCCAGTCGTAATAGGCCGCGAGCATCATCACGAGCGCGACCTTGGTGAGCTCGGAGGGTTGCAGCCGCACGACGCCCAGATCGATCCAGCGGGTGGCGCCCATGCCGGTGGTGCCGGCGACCTCGACCGCGACGAGGAGCGCCAGCGACGTCAGATAGGCCGGCGCGCCCATCGTCCGCCAGAACCCGATGGGCACCATGGCCACCACGAACATGAGGGCGAGGCCGATGCCGAAGCGCTTCATCTGCGGCTCGGCCCAGGGCTCGAGCGAGCCGCCGGCCACGGAAAAGAGCATGAGGAAGCCCACCGAGGCCACCGCGCAGATCAGCAGCACCAGCGGCCAGTTGAGATAGAGCACCTTCGACAGGCCGGCGGGCGGGCGTCTGAAATCGGGGTCGATGGCGCTCATGCCCGGCTCCGTCCAATCCGCGTCGGGCGGAAATCCTCGCGCAGATCGAGCGCGGCGAACAGCTCCTCCGCCGCGGCGCGCTCGCCGGCCGGGTAGTCGTCGAGCGGCGGCAGCGCGCCCCTCAGCGCAAAGAGCAGGATGTCGCGGGCCACCGGCGCCGCCGCGGCCGAGCCGCCGCCGCCATGCTCGACGACGACGCTCACCGCGTATCTCGGGTCGTCATAGGGGGCGAAGGCGACGAACAGGGCATGGTCGCGCTCCTCCCACGGCACGTCCTGGTTGCTGACGATCACCGATCGCACCTGGCTGGTGCCGGTCTTGCCGGCCATCCGCAAGGCGGACGTGTCGATGCGGGAGCGGTAGGCGGTGCCGCGCGGCGTGTTCGAGACGGCGAACATGCCGTTGCGGACGAGCCGCAGGTGGCTTTCGTCGAAGCCGAGGGGCTCGGTGCCTTCCACCGGCGTCTCGATCCCGTCGATGGTCTTGACGAGGCGCGGCCGGATCGCCGTGCCGCTCGCCAGGCGCGCCGCCATCACCGCGAGCTGCAGGGGCGAGGAGAGCACGTATCCCTGGCCGATCGCGGCGTTGAGGCTGTCGCCGGCGCGCCAGGACTGGCCGTAGGTTTCCCGGATCCAGGTCGTGTCGGGCATGACCCCGGCCGTCACCGCCGACATCGGCACGTCGAACCGCTCGCCATGCCCGAAGCGGCGCGCGGTCGCGGCGATGCGGTCGATGCCGACGCGCTGCGCCAGCTCGTAGTAGAACACGTCGCAGCTTTGCTGGAGGCTCTTCTCGAGGTTGACATGGCCGTGTCCGCCGCGTTTCCAGCAATGGAAGCGCCGGTTGCCGAGCTTCTGGTAGCCGCCGCACCAGATCGTCTCGGTGGGCGACAGGAGGCCCGCATCGAGCGCCGCCATCGTCACCATCATCTTGAAGGTCGAGCCGGGCGGATAGGCGCCCTGCACCGCCTTGTTGGCGAGCGGGCGATAGATGTTGGCGGTCAGCGCGCCGTAATCGGCGACCGAGATGCCGCGGACGAACTTGTTCGGGTCGAAGGAGGGGGCGTTGCCGACGGCCAGCAGGTCGCCGGTCTTGACGTCCATGACCACCGCGCTGGCCGAGAGGCCGAGGGCGAGGCGCGCCTCGACGAAGTTCTGCAACCGGCTCTCGACGGTAAGCTGGATGTCGGCGCCGGGCTCGCCGCCGTCGCGGCCGAGCTCGCGCATGACGCGGCCGGCGGCGTTCACCTCGATCTGCCGCGCCCCGGCCTTGCCGCGCAGCAGGTGCTCGTGCTTCTGCTCGACCCCGGTCTTGCCGATCTGGAACTTGGGGATCTGCAGCAGCGGGTCGTTATCCTCCATCTTCGAGAGGTCGTAATCGGAGACCGGACCGACATAGCCCACGACATGCGCGTAATCCTGGCCCAGGGGATAGCTGCGGGTCAGCCCGACATCGGGGGTAATGCCGGGCAGGGCCGGCGCGTTGATCGCCACCGCGGCGATGTCGCTCCAGCTGCGCTGGTCGGTGACGGTGACGGGGACGAAGGGCGAGCGGCGGGCGATCTCGCGGCGGGCGCGCTCGATCTCGGCGTCGTCGATGAAGATAAGGTGCCGCAGCCGGTCGAGCGCCGCGTCGATGTCGCCGGCATCCTCGCGGACGATGACGATGCGGTAGTTCTGGGCGTTCTCAGCGAGCGGGATGCCGTTGCGGTCGAAGATCAGGCCGCGCCCCGGCGCGATCAGCCGCATGTTGATGCGGTTCTCCTCGGCGAGGAGCCGGTAGGCGTCGGCCTGCTCCACCTGCATCCGGCGCATCCGCCAGCCGAGGATGCCGGCGATGCCGAGCTGCGCGGCCCCGAGGACGAGCCCGCGCCGGGTGAGGCGCGCCGCCGCTCGGTCGCTGTCGGGGGGTGGGCGCGTCATCGGCCGATCTTCCGCCCGCCGGGAAGGCCGCGGCCCGACCTGACGCCGAAGCCGAAGACGGTGGCCACGACGACCAGCGGATAGGCGAGCACCGAAACCACGAGTTCCAGCGCCATTGCGGCGATCGGCGGCTGCGGGGCGAGCGTCAGCCCGAGGATCGCCGTCTGGGCGACATGCATGGCCAGAAACGTGCCCGAGACGAGCAGCCACTCGACCGCGAAGGGCCGCTCGGCGGTCGAGGCGCCGCGGCGGCGCAGGATCTCGCAGGCGAGGAGCGTCAGCAGCGTCCAGAGCCCCAGGGGCCGCATGAAGACCACATCGGCCAGAAGTCCGATGCCGACGATCAGCCAGACGGGCACGTAATCGGGGCGGCGCAGGAGCCACGCGAAGATCAGCAGCACCAGGATGTCTGGGGCCGGCATCGGCGTCTCGCCCAGCCGGATCGGCAGGACGCGGAAGAACACCACCGCCGCCGCGACCAGCAGAAGAAGGCCACGAAAGCTCGCCCGGCGCAGGCCCCCGGCCTCAGCCATCGGCGGCCTCCGGCAGCGCCACGGTCTGCCTGTCGCGGCGCGGCACGACGAGCCCGCCGGCGCTGTCGATGGCATCGGCGGGCGCCGAGCGCAGCACCCGCAGGAATTCCAGCCGCTCGTAATCGGCGGCGAGGCGGACGCGCAGCGTGCCCTCGGCGCTCTCGACGACCTGTCCGACGAGAAGCCCGGCGGGCAGGACGCCGCCATCGCCGGAACTGATGACCCGGTCGCCGGGCCGCACCTGGTCGGCGGCCTCGAGGAAATCGAGGACCGGCAGCGTGGAATTGTCGCCCGACAGCGCCGCGTGCTGCCCGGAAGGCTGGATCGTGACGGGGATCTTGCTGTTCGAATCGGTCAGCAGGATGACCCGGCTCGAGGCGCGCCCGACGCCGGAGATCCGGCCCACGAGACCGAGCCCGTCGGTCGCCGCCCAGCCGTCGCGGATCCCGTCCCGCCCGCCGATATTCAGCAGCAGCGAACGGCGGAAGGGCGATCCCGAATCGGCCAGGACGACGCCGGTGATGTAGGTCAGGCTCGGGTCGAGACGCACCTTGTTGAGGTCGAGCAGCTTGGCGTTCTCCTGTTCGAGCTGCAGCGCCGCCTCCTTCCAGGCCTTCATCTGCTGCAGCTCGCGGCGCAGCTCCATGTTCTGTTCGTAGACGCGGCCATAGCCCTGGAAGGCGTCGGCCATGCTGACCAGCCGCGCGACGGGCAGGAGCGCCCAGTCCATCGGCGGCACCACCCGGTCGACGATCTCTGCCCTGAGCCGCTCGGCCCGGGGGCTGTCGATCCGCCAGAAGAGGAAGACGGCGATCAGGCACAGGACCAGCCCGCCGATCAGGACGCGCCGGATCGGACGGCTATACTCGTCGCGGATCTGCCCTCGGGTCGCCATGCGGTCGCCTCTACCGCCGGTTGCTTCAGCTGTCGTAGTCTATCACGTGCCGAAGCTGTTTTTCGTATTCCAGCGCCTTGCCCGTGCCCAAGGCTACACAATTGAGTGGCTCGTCGGCAATGGACACGGCGAGCCCCGTCTGCTCGCGGAGCGCGAGGTCCAGCTCGCCCAGAAGCGCGCCGCCGCCGGTCAGCATGACGCCGCGATCGACGATGTCGGCGGCGAGATCGGGAGGGGTCGTCTCGAGCGCGGTCATCACCGCCTCGCAGATCGCCTGCACCGGATCGTAGAGCGCCTCGGCCACCTGCGCCTGGCTGATCTCGATCTCCTTCGGGACGCCGTTCACCAGATCGCGGCCGCGGATCTGCATGACGGCGCCGCGTCCGTCATCGGGCATCCGGCTGGTGCCGATGGTGGTCTTGATCCGCTCTGCCGTGGCCTCGCCGATGAGCAGGTTCTGCTGGCGGCGCAGGTAGCCCACGATGGCCTCGTCCATGCGGTCGCCGCCGACGCGCACCGAGCGGGCATAGACGATGTCGCCGAGCGACAGCACCGCCACCTCGGTGGTGCCGCCGCCGATATCGACCACCATCGAGCCGGTCGGATCGGTGATCGGCATGCCGGCGCCGATCGCCGCGGCGATGGGTTCGGCGATGAGCCCGGCCTTGCGCGCCCCCGCCGACATCACCGATTGCCGGATCGCACGCTTCTCGACCGGGGTGGCGCCGTGCGGCACGCAGACGATGATCTTGGGCTTCGAGAAGGAGCCGCGACGGTGCACCTTGCGGATGAACTGCTTGATCATCTCCTCGGCGACGTCGAAATCGGCGATGACGCCCTCGCGCATGGGGCGGATGGCCTGGATCGAGCCCGGCGTGCGGCCGAGCATCATCTTGGCGTCCTCGCCCACCGCCAGGACCTGCTTGCGCCCGTCCTTGATGTGGTAGGCGACGACCGACGGCTCGTTCAGGACGATGCCGCGACCCTTGATGTAGACGAGCGTGTTGGCCGTCCCGAGGTCGATGGCCATGTCCGACGAAAAGATGCCGGTGAAGCTGCTCATGTGACTGTCCTCAATGCGACCGGCCGCGGGCGCGGGGCCGCACGGGTCGGGGGCCTTATAGCAGCCGCGCGCGCACGGGGAAGGGGGGGTCGCCCGGTGGATGCATTTGGTTGCATTCCGATCACCGTATCACTCGGAACGTGTGCAGGGCGCCGGCCCGCCTCCCCCGGGCGGGGCCGGGCCTCCGGGCTCAGACCACGTCCTTGTAACTGATCGCGCGCGCATCGGCGCCTTCGGGCACCAGACGGCGCTTCACCAGAAGGCGGTTCAGGGCGGCGATATAGGCCTTGGCGCTCGCCACCACGGTATCGGTATCCGCCGACTGTCCGGTAACGATGCGCCCCGCCTCATCGAGCCGCACGGTGACGGTGGCCTGCGCGTCGGTGCCTTCGGTGACGGCGTGGACCTGATAGAGCTGCAGCCGCGCCGTGTGCTCGACCACCGCCTTGATCGCGTTGAAGGTGGCGTCGACAGGGCCGTCGCCCTGCGCCGTCACCTGTCTGTCGACGCCGTCCACGGACAGCGTGAGGTCCGCCGATTGCGGCGCCTCGGTGCCGCAGATCACCCGCAGGAACTTCAGCTCGAGCGCGTCCTCGGCGGCGCCCTGGGCGCGCACCAGCGCGTCGATATCCTCGTCGTAGACCTCCTTCTTGCGATCGGCCAGGGTCTTGAACCGCACGAAGATGTCCTGAAGCTGATTGTCGCCGACGTCGTGGCCCAGCTCCTTCAGCTTCGAGCGCAACGCGGCGCGGCCCGAATGCTTGCCCATGACGAGGCTGGTCTCCTTGAGGCCGATATCGGCCGGGCGCATGATCTCGAAGGTCTCGGCGTTCTTCAGCATGCCGTCCTGGTGGATGCCGCTTTCGTGGGCGAAGGCGTTCTTGCCGACGATGGCCTTGTTGAACTGGACCGGAAAGCCCGACACCGTCGCGACCCGGCGCGAGATGTGCATGATCTTGGTGGTGTCGATCCGCGTCGCATAGGGGATGATGTCGCAGCGGACCTTCATCGCCATCACCACCTCCTCGAGCGCGGTGTTGCCGGCCCGCTCGCCCAAGCCGTTGATCGTGCATTCGATCTGGCGCGCCCCGCCCGCGACGGCGGCGAGGCTGTTGGCCGTCGCCATGCCCAGATCGTTGTGGCAATGGGTGGCAAAGATGACCTCGCCGGCGCCCGGAACCTCGGCGATCAGCCGCCGGATCAGCTCGGCCGATTCGACCGGCGCGGTATAGCCCACCGTGTCGGGGATGTTGATCGTGGTGGCGCCGGCGCGGATGGCGATCTCCACCACCCGGCAGAGATAGTCCCATTCGGTCCGCGTCGCGTCCATCGGCGACCACTGCACGTTGTCGCAGAGGTTGCGGGCGTGGGTCACCGTCTCGTGGATGCGGTCGGCCATCTGGTCCTGGGTCAGGTTCGGAATGGCGCGGTGCAGCGGCGAGGTGCCGATGAAGGTGTGGATGCGCGGCGAGGCGGCATGGCGCACCGCCTCCCAGCAGCGGTCGATGTCCTTGGGGTTGGCGCGGGCGAGACCGCAGATCGTGGCGCGCTTCGAGCGGCGGGCGATCTCGCTCACCGCGGCGAAATCGCCCTCCGAGGCGATCGGGAAGCCCGCCTCGATGATGTCGACGCCCATCTCGTCCAGAAGCTCGGCGATCTCGAGCTTCTCGTTGTGGGACATGGTGGCGCCGGGCGATTGCTCGCCGTCGCGCAGGGTGGTGTCGAAGATCAGGACGCGCTGCGGCTCGCGGGCGACGGCGGCGGTATCGGGATTCATGGGGGCTTCCTTGATGTCGTCTGGTCGGGTGCTTGTCGGCGCGGTCCGCTTCCCCTGAGCGCGTGCGCCAGAGGGCACGCTCAGAGGCGGGTAAGCAGGAGGCGGCCGAGGTGACGACGGGTCATCATGCGCGCCATGATAGCCGCCCCCGCGACAAAGAAAACCCCCCCGATTGACCGCCACGGGGGCCGGCTTAGCTCCCCCGCCATGAGATCTGCACTCGTCACTGGCGGCGCGAACGGCATCGGCCGGGCGATCGTCGCCCATCTTCTCGAACAGGGCTGGCAGGTTGCGGCGCTCGACCGCGACGAGGCGGCCCTGGCGGCGCTCGACGATCACGCGGGGCTCGTGCGCATCAGGGCCGACGTCTCGGACGAGACGTCGGTGGCGGAGGCGGTCGAAGAGATCGACCGGCTGGATCTTCTGGTCTCGAATGCGGGGCTGGCGGGGCCCGAAAGCGGGCCGGTCGAGGATCTGTCCCTGAGCGCGTGGAACGCGTGGATCGGCACCAACCTCACCGGCATGTTCCTGTTGACCCGGCACTGCGTGCCGCTGCTGCGCTCCGCGAAGGGCGCGATCGTCGCCATCTCGTCGACCCGGGCAGCGATGTCGGAGCCCCATTGCGAGGCCTATGCGGCGAGCAAGGGCGGCATCGAGGCGCTGACCCATGCCCTCGCCATCTCGCTCGGCCCCGACATTCGCGTCAACGCCATCGCGCCGGGCTGGATCGTGACGGGCGACGCCTCCGACCTGCGCGCCATCGACCATGCACAGCATCCGGTGGGCCGCGCCGGGCGGCCCGAGGACATCGCCCGCGCCGTGGCCTATCTGGCCGATGCCGGGTTCACCACCGGTCAGATCCTGACCATCGACGGGGGCATGACACGGAAGATGATCTATGAGGAGTGAGCGGGCGCTCGTCATCGGCGCCTCGGGCGGGATCGGCCGCGCCATCGCGGCCGAACTTAAGGAGCGCGGCGCTGCGGTCGCGACGCTGTCGCGCGCCGGGGACGGCCTCGACATCACCGACGAGGAGAGCGTGAAGCGGGCGCTGGAGGGCGTCGCGCATCCGCTCGATCTGGTCTTCGTGGCCACGGGCGCGCTGACCGTGACGCGTGACGCGCCCGAAAAGTCGCTGTCCGATCTCGGCGCCGCCGAACTGCTCGCGCAGATCGAACTCAATGCGCTGGGCCCGGCGCTGGTGCTGAAGCATCTCAAGGCGCAGATTCCGCGCAAGGGGCGCTGGGTCTTCGCGGCGCTGTCGGCGCGCGTGGGCTCGATCGGCGATAACGGGCTCGGCGGCTGGTATTCCTATCGCACCTCGAAGGCGGCGCTGAACGCGCTTCTGCACGGCGCCGCGGTGGAACTGGCGCGGTCGCGGAAGGAGGCGATCGTGGCCTGCCTGCATCCCGGCACGGTCGCCACGTCCTTCACCGGCGATTATCCCGACCACGACAAGGTGGCCCCGGAGGAAGCCGCGCGGCGGCTCATCGACGTGATCGAGGGCCTGACGCCCGAGAGGTCGGGGGCGTTCCTCGACTATGCCGGCAAGACGATTCCCTGGTGAGCAGGCTGATCCTCGTCCTCGGCGATCAGCTGACGCGCGACGTGGCGGCGCTGAAAGCCTGTCGCGAGGGCGACGTGGTGGTCATGGCCGAGGTCGCGAGCGAGGCGACCTATGTGCGCCACCACCCCAAGAAGATCGCCTTCACCTTCGCGGCGATGCGCAAGTTCGCCGCGCGTCTGCGCGACGAGGGGCTCTGCGTCGCCTATACCCGGCTCGATGATGCGGAGAATGCGGGCTCGATTCCGGGCGAGCTTCTGCGCCGCGCCGCCGAGCATGGCGCGCGCGAGGTGATCGCCACGGAGCCGGGCGAGTGGCGGCTGATCGAGGCGCTCGCCGGCTGTCCGCTCGACGTGACGCAGCTTGCCGACGACCGCTACCTTTGCAGCCATGCCGAGTTCGACCGCTGGTGCGACGGCCGCAGGGAGCTGCGGATGGAATGGTTCTATCGCCGGATGCGGGTGAAGACCGGGCTTCTGATGGAGGAGGGGGAGCCCGCGGGCGAGAGGTGGAACTACGACCACGACAACCGGAAGCCGCCGCCCCGCGCCACACGGTTCTGCGGGCCGATGCAGTTCACGCCGGACGCCACGGTCGCAGAGGTGCTCGACCTGGTGGAAGCCCGGTTCGGCAGCCATTTCGGCGATCTGCGGCCGTTCTGGTACGCCAGCGATCAGGCGCAGGCGCGCCGGGCGCTCGGCCACTTCGTCGCCCATGCGCTGCCCCATTTCGGGACCTACCAGGACGCGATGCTGGCGGGCGAGAGGTTCCTCTATCATTCGGTGCTGTCGATCTATCTCAACGCGGGCCTGCTGACGCCGCTCGAGGTCGCGCGCGCCGCGGAACGGGCCTGGCGGGAGGGGCAGGCGCCGCTCAATGCGGTGGAGGGGTTCATCCGGCAGATCATCGGCTGGCGCGAATATGTCCGCGGGATCTATTTCCGCGAGGGGCCCGACTATGCCCGGCGCAACGCGCTGGGGCACGACCGGCCGCTGCCGGCGCTGTTCTGGGGGGCGCCTACCGAGATGCGCTGCCTGTCGCAGACGGTGGCGCAGACCCGCGCCGAGGCCTATGCCCACCATATCCAGAGATTGATGGTCACCGGCAATTTCGCCCTTCTGGCGGGTGTTGATCCGCAAGAGATGCAGGACTGGTACATGTCCGTCTATGCCGATGCCTATGAATGGGTGATGAGCGCCAATGTCATCGGCATGTCGCAATTCGCCGATGGCGGCATCGTCGGCTCCAAGCCCTACGTTTCCTCGGCCAATTACATCGACCGGATGTCGGATTATTGCGGCGGCTGCCACTACCGGGCGAAGACCAAGACGGGGGAGGGGGCCTGTCCCTTCAACCTGCTCTACTGGCACTTCCTCGACCGGCACCGCCGCGTTTTCGAGCGTAATCCGCGCATGGCGAACACCTATGCGACATGGGACCGGATGGCCGCGGCGAAGCGCGAGACGGTCCTGTCCGAGGCGCGGACGTTTCTCGACCGGCTCGACCGCGGCGAGCGGGTATGACGCCGGCGGATGCCTTTCGCGCCCGCATCCTCGCCGCCGACAGCGTCACCCTCGCCATGTCGGCCTGGTGCCGCGAGCGCGCCATCGGGACGCTGCCGCTGCGCTCGCGGGTCCATCGCCGCGCCGCGCTGACCGGGGCGCCCGAGGGATTTCCGATCGCGATCGGTCGCGACGAGCCGGTCTGGTTCCGGCAGATCACCCTCATGGCCGGGAATGTGTGCCTTCTCGACGCCGACAATCACTTCCTGCCCGAGCGCCTTGCGCCCCCCGCGGTGGCGCGGCTTCGCGACAGCGACACGCCCTTCGGCGCGGCGCTCGTGCCCGGCCGCCAGAGCCGCCGGACGACGCGGATCATCGTGCCGCCCGACGCCGTGCGGCCGGCGGGCCCCGTCGAGGTGTCGGCCGAGGTCGCGGTCCTGACGCTGCAGGGCATCGTCGATCTGGACGACCGGCCGGTCGCCTGGGTCGAGGAGCGGTTCCGCCCGGGCGCCGTCGGCTGAGGTGCGCGCGCGGCGGCCCGATCAGGCCGCGACGGCCTCGAGATCGGCCATCGCCTCCGCCGCCAGGCGGAACGAGGTCAGCCGCTGGGCGTGGTCGTGGATCAGGCCGGTCAGGATCACCTCGTCGGGCCTGTGCCGCGCGATGAGGCGGGCGAGCTGGTCGCGCAGCTCGGCCCTGGTGCCGACGGCGGTGATCCGCAGCGCGTGGTCGACGGCTTGGACCATGTCGGGCCCGATCGCGGCGGCGATGTCGTCGACCGGGCGGGGCAGCTTGCCGGGCGTGCCGAGCCGAAGCCGGGCGAAGGCCTGCTGCATCGAGGTGCGGATGCGGCGCGCCTCCTCCGGCGTGGGGGCGGCAAAGACGTTGATCGCGAGCATGGCGTGCGGCCGCGCCAGCTGGTCGGAGGGGCGGAAGGTCTCGCGATAGACGCGGAATGCGTCTTCGAGGGCGTCGGGCGCGAAATGCGAGGCGAAGGCATAGGGCAGGCCCAGATGGGCGGCAAGCTGCGCGCCATAGAGGGACGAGCCGAGGATCCAGAGCGGCACGTCGGTGCCCTCGCCGGGCAGGGCGCGGACCGCGGCGCCCGGGCGGGCCGGCCCGAGGAGGCGCTGGAGCTCCTGCACGTCGCCGGGAAAATCGTCCTGACCCGTGCGGCGCAGGGCGCGCATGACCGCCATGTCACCGCCCGGTGCCCGCCCGAGGCCGAGATCGATGCGGTCGGGATGGATCGTCGCCAGCGTGCCGAACGCCTCGGCCACCGTCAACGGCGCGTGGTTCGGGAGCATGATGCCGCCGGCGCCGACACGGATCGTCGAGGTGGCATCGGCCACATGACCGATCAGCACCGCGGTGGCGGCGCTGGCGATACCCGGCATGTTGTGGTGCTCGGCCAGCCAGAAGCGGTGATAGCCCCAGTCTTCGGCATGGCGGGCGAGATCGACGCTGTTGGCGATGGCCGTCGCGGCGTCGGCGCCTTCGGCGACGGGAGAGAGATCGAGGAGCGAGTAGCGCATGGGACCGAGCCTTTCTTTGCGCCCCATATGGTCCCCGCGCTGGCCGATCGGAACCCCCCGCGGGAGGCGCGAGGACGAAAGCCGGGCCGGAGGCGCTCAGCCGTCCTCGGGGGCGGGAGCGGAGCCGGCGGCGGGGTCGGGCCCGGGTTCGGACGCCGGGGAGACCAGCGTGCCGGCCGACCAGATGCCGCTTTCGGTCTCGCCGTCGGCGTAGATGACGGTGCCCTCGCCGTCGCGCTCGCCGTCGACGAACTCTCCCTCGTAGCGGTCGCCGCCCGGATAGAGCGCCACGCCGCTTCCCTCGATCCGGCCGGCGACCCAGTCGCCGCTGTAGCTGGTTCCGTCGGCATAGGTGATCGTGCCCTGGCCGTGGCGCCGGTCGTCGGCGAACCCGCCCTCGTAGACCGACCCGTCGGGATAGCGCGCCGTGCCGGTGCCCGACCGGATGCCGCCCGACCACTGGCCGTCGTACCGGGTCCCGTCAGGCAGCGTGAGGCGGCCCTGCCCGTCGCGCACCGCCCCGGCGAACCGGCCCTGGTAGACGGCCCCGTCCGGGAAGGTCGCCGTGCCTTCCCCGTCGATGATGCCGGCGCTCCAGCCGCCCTCATAGGTGGTGCCGTCTGCGAAGGTGATCGCGCCCTGGCCGTCGGGCAGGTCATCATGGAAGGTGCCGCGATAGATGGCGCCGTCGGGATAGGTAAGCTGTCCCTCCCCCTCAATCCGCCCGCCCTGCCAGGCGCCTTCGTAGCGATAGCCATTCGGGCGGGTGAAGAGGCCCTGTCCCTCGCGCAGATCGGCCGCGAATCCCCCCTCGTAGACGTCGCCATTGGCATAGGTGACGCGGCCTTCGCCTTGGCGCTCACCGTCGACGAACGCACCTTCGTAGACGTCGCCGTCGGGCAGGGTGAGGGTGCCGGTTCCCACCATCTTGCCGTCGCGCCAGCCACCCTCGTAGACGAGGCCCTCGGGCGTGGTGAGCCTGCCCTGTCCGTCCCGCTCGCCGCCCGACATCCGGCCCTCGTAGGTGGCGCCGTCGGCATAGGTGATGTGCGCCTCGCCGTCCCTCTCCCCGTCGACCCAGCCGCCGTCATAGACGTAAGCCGGCATCGTTCTCCATCCGGCCCTGGCCGTGGCGGCGGGCATTGCGGAAGCCGCCCTCGTAGCGCATGCCGTCGGCATAGGTCGCGGTGCCCTGGCCGGAGATGACGCCGCCCACCCACTCGCCCTCGTAGCGCGACCCGTCGGCATAGGTGATCGTGCCCTGGCCCTCGGGCTTGCCGGCCACGAAGGCGCCCTCGTAGATCGATCCGTCCGGAAAGCGGGCTATCCCCTGGCCGCGGATCTCGCCGTCGACCCAGTCGCCGGAATATTCGTAGCCGTTGGGCAGGCGGTAGGTGCCCTGGCCGTTCTGGCGGCCATTCTCGAAGCGGCCCTCGTAGACGCCGCCATCGGCGTATTGCTTGGTCTCGACCGGCCCGTCCTGAGCCGCCGCCCCGGTGGCGGAGGGCAAGAGCAGGACGACACCAATCAGGAGGCTGCGCACGATCTTCCCCCCGTTTCCTGGACGGATTTGTGTCGCGAAAGCTAGCGGCGCGTGCAAGAGGTCGCAACGCTTTTCGCCCGCCCGCACTTCCCATCCGGGCGGCGTCTGTTAAGTCGCGGGCGAAGACAAGGAGCCCGCCATGACCGACCGCTTCCGCCTGACGCTGGCGCAACTCAATCCCGTGGTCGGAGATCTGGACGGCAATTCGGCGCTGATCCGCGAGGCCTGGGAGATGGGCCGCGCGGCGGGGGCGGATCTGGTGGCCTTCCCCGAGATGTTCGTGACCGGCTATCAGATCCAGGATCTGGTGATGAAGCCCGCGTTTTCCGGCCGCGCCATGCAGGTCATCGAGGAGATCGCCCGGGACTGCGCCGACGGCCCGGCTCTGGCGGTGGGCGGGCCCTATGCGTTCGGCGAGGATCTCTACAATGCCTACTGGATCTGCCAGCAGGGCGCCGTGACTGGGCGGGTGCTGAAGCACGTGCTTCCGAACGGGGCGGTCTTCGACGAGAAGCGCATCTACGATGCCGGGCCGATCTCGGGGCCCTACCGCGTGGGCCCGCTGCGGATCGGATCGCCGATCTGCGAGGATGCCTGGAGCGAGGACGTGGCCGAGGCGCTGGCCGAAAGCGGCGCTGAGATCCTGCTGGTGCCGAACGGCTCGCCCTATCACCGGCTGAAGCACGACCTGCGGCTCGGGCACATGGTCGGCCGCAGCGTCGAGACTGGCCTGCCGCTCGCCTATCTCAACATGGTCGGCGGGCAGGACGACCAGGTCTTCGACGGCGCGTCCTTCGTGCTCAATCCCGGTGGATCGCTGGCGGTGCAGCTGCCGTTCTGCGAGACGGCGATCCGCCATGTCGACTTCAGCCGTCGCGAGGAAGGCTGGCGGGCGGAGCCCGGCCAGCGCGAGTCGCTGCCCGACGAATGGGAGGCCGATTACCGCGTCATGGTCACGGCGTTGCGCGACTATTGCGCGAAGTCGGGATTCGCCAAGGTGGTCCTCGGGTTGTCGGGCGGCATCGACAGCGCGCTTGTCGCGGCCATCGCCGCGGATGCGCTGGGGCCGCGGAACGTGCGCTGCGTCATGCTGCCTTCGGAATACACGAGCGCCGCCTCGCTCGAGGACGCGGCGGCGGTGGCGCGCACGATCGGCTGCCGTCTGGACGAGGTGGCGATCGAGGGTCCGCGGCGGGCGGTGACCGAGGCCTTGGCACCGCTTTTCGGCGATCGCGCGCCCGACGTCACCGAGGAGAACGTGCAATCGCGCCTGCGGGGGCTGACGCTCATGGCGGTGTCGAACAAGTTCGGCGAGATGCTGTTGACCACCGGCAACAAGTCCGAGGTGGCGGTGGGCTATGCCACGATCTACGGCGACATGGCCGGCGGCTATAACCCGATCAAGGATCTCTACAAGACCCGCGTCACCGAGACCTGCCGCTGGCGGAACGCCCATCACCGGGACTGGATGAAGGGCCCGGCGGGCGAGGTGATCCCGCCGCGGGTGATCGACAAGCCGCCGACGGCGGAGCTGCGCGCCGATCAGAAGGACGAGGACAGCCTGCCGCCCTATGCGGTTCTGGACGACCTTCTGGAACGGCTGATCGACCGCGAGGAGAGCGTCGCCGAGATCGTCGGCGCGGGCCACGACCGGGACACCGTCAAGAAGGTGGAAGCGCTGGTCTATGGCAGCGAGTACAAGCGGTTCCAGTCGGCGCCGGGGGCACGGCTGACGCCCCGCGCGTTCTGGCTCGACCGGCGCTATCCGATCGTCAACCGCTGGCGTGATCCGTCCTGATCTAGCTCGCGCGCCGCAGCTGCGCCGGCGGGTCGAGGTTGAGGCCGATATCGTCGCTGAGCGGCTCGCCCTCGATGATCTCGCCCGGCAGCGCGATCTCGAACGTGGCGCCCGACCCGAGACGCGGCGCGGCAAGGCGCAGATCGCCGCCGCGGCTGCGCAGCAGCGCGATGACGGCGCCGAGGCCGAAGCCGCGCCCGTCGCTGCGCTGCGTGCCCGCGAGCGCCTGGCTGATCGGATCGGTGGTGCCGAAGCCCGGACCGTCATCGGCGACGATCAGGCGGAAGCCCTGCGCGTCGGAGCTCTCCTCGAGGCTGATCTCGATCCGCGAGGCGGCGTAACGGACGGCGTTGTCGACCAGGTTGCGGATCGCCACGGTCAGAACGGTGGAATCGCACAGGATCCGCCGCGTCGGATGGAGGATGTCGAGCCGGCCGGCGGGATCGGCGAGCGCCACGACGCCCCGGCAGATGGCGCGCAGATCGGCCACGTCGTGGCGCGCGCTCGGCGGCAGATCGGTGCGGAAGCGCTGCATCAGCGCGTCGATGGCGGCAAGCGAGGTGATCGCGATCTCGCCGCAGGCGCGGATCATCTCGGCCTTGCCGTTGCCGTGATCGTGGAAGTCTTCGAGGATGACCTTGGTGAGCGAGGAGACGTTGGCGAGCGGCGCGCGCAGGTCGTGCGCCGACAGCCGCGCCAGCGTCCGCAATTCGGTCAGCGTCGCGCGCAGTTGCGCCACTTCGGAGGCGAGCGCGATCTCGCGGGCCTTCAGGTCCTCGATCGGGATCGCGACGCCAATGATCCGGGGCCGCCCCGCCCGCCCCAGCGGCGCGCGCGACAGCGTCGTCCGCCAGGTGATCGTGGTGCCCGACAGGCGGAGGACCTCGTCATAGCGCAGCGGCTCGTCCCCCTCGAAGGCCATGTCGTAGCGTTCGGCCAGAACCTCGGCGATGCGCTGCGGGAAGATCTCGTGGATCGGCGCGCCGATCATCTCGTCGGCATCGAGATCGAGCACCGACTGGTAGTAGCTGTTCAGATGGACGATCTCGTAGACCCCCGCATCCAGTTTCTCGATCACGAAGATCGGACTGCCGACCGCGTCGAGCATGTCGAAAAACGTGTCGCCGTGGGGGGAGTGCGTGATTGCCAGCATGTCGAAACCCGTTCCTCTGTCGTCGCCAGTCTCGACCGAAGCGGTTAGCCGGACGTTAGGGATCGCGCCGGGGCGACGGGATTCTCCGTCCAAATTGAGGCGGGTTTTCCACGAAAAAGGCCCGCCGGCGGAACGCCGGCGGGCCGTCATGTGCAACCGTGGCAGGGTCAGGTCACTCGCGCTGACCCATGAAGCTCAGCAGGAACATGAAGAGGTTGATGAAGTCGAGATAGAGGTTGAGCGCCCCCATGATCGCCGACTTGCCGAGCCATTCCTGATCCATCGCCTGCGCGTGCTGGATGTAGTCGGTCTTGATCTTCTGCGTGTCGTAGGCCGTGAGACCCGCGAAGATCAGCACGCCCAACGCCGAGATCGCGAACCCGATGGCCGGCGAGCCGAGAAAGATGTTCACGATCGACGCCACGATCAGCCCGACCACGCCCATGATCAGGAAGCTGCCCCAGCCCGAGATGTCCTTCTGCGTCGTGTAGCCCCAGAGCGACAGCGCCGCGAAGGCGATGGCCGTCACGAGGAAGGTCTGGGCGATCGACACGCCGGTAAAGACGAGGAAGATCGAACTGAGCGACAGACCCATCAGCACCGCGAAGGTGTAGAAGAAGAGTTGCGCGCCGGCGGCAGAGATCCGGTTGATGACCGCGCCGAAGGCGAAGACCATGATCAGCGGCGCGAACATGATCAGCCATTTCAGCGGCGAGGCATAGATCGCCACGCCGAGCTGCGTCAGCTGGCCAGCATCATTGACCGCCAGGCCGGAAATCGCCCATCCGGCCAGAGCCGTGATCGCCATGCCGACGGACATGGTGCCGTAGACCTTGTTCATGTGAGCCCGCAGACCCTCGTCGACCGCGGCAGTTTGCGGTCGCGTGCCTGCTGTCCGGATGGTCTGGTAGTCTGCCATATGCGGTCTCCTTGGTGTCCCTGTCGCCCGGTCTAACCCCGGTTGCCAGTCAAATATCGGTAATGAGGCATCCCCGTTCAAGATGCATCGCTGCCGCACACGCGGTTTTCAGGTCATGTCAGCGCCGCCAATGGGCCGGGACGTCCCAGACGGGCCGGGCAGCCTCGGCCACCGCCTCGATCCGCGCGAGACCCAGATCGTCGAGCCGGTCGGCGTCGAGATCGGCCAGACGCGACCGTTGCCGGTGCAGCGACCAGAGCGACAGGAGCGACCACCGCGCCGAGCGGGTCGGGTGGCGCGCGAGCGAGGAGAGGGGAGAGACACGCGAATGCATGGGCGGGTTCCGTTCCGTATCGGGTGGCGGGGCAGCGAAGCTGTTGATGAGTTTGGGCGTACGGCGTATATCGGTAAAGCGAATGTTCTTGACGCGTTCTATCACGGAGATTGATATGCCGCGAAATCTCGACCTGACGGCGCTGCGCTCCTTCGTCACCGTGGCCGACGTGGGCGGGGTGACGCGTGCCGCCGGACAGCTGCACCTCACCCAGTCGGCCGTCTCGATGCAGCTGAAGCGGCTCGAGGAGAGCCTCGGGGTCGATCTCCTCGACCGCTCGCAGCGCTCGGTGCAGCTGACGCAGACCGGCGAGCAGCTTCTGAGCTATGCGCGGCGGATGCTGAGCCTCAACGACGAGGCGATCGCGCGCCTGACCTGCGCGGCCTTCGAGGGAGAAGTGGCGCTCGGCCTGCCGCACGACATCCTCTATCCGGCGATCCCGCCGGTGCTCGCGGCCTTCGCGCAACGCTATCCGAGGATCCGCGTCCGGTTGCTGTCGCAGCCGACCCGCGCGCTGAAGCAGATGTTCGCGCGCGGCGAGTGCGACGCGATCCTGACGACGGAGGAGACCGTGGATGCCGGCGGCGAGACGCTGGTGACGCTGCCGCTCGTCTGGGCCGGCGCGGAGGGCGGCTCGGCGCATCGCGAGCGGCCGCTGCGCTTTGCCTACGGGCGCAGCTGCATCTTCAGCCCGATCGCCCGGTCGCGGCTCGACGCGGCGGGCATCCCGTGGGAGGAGGCCGTCGACACCACCAGCGAACGCGCCACGGAGGCGGCGGTGATGGCGGATCTGGCGGTCTACGTGATCCTCGACCAGACGCTGCCGCACGGCATCTCGCGGCTGCCGCCGGGATCGGGGCTGCCGGCGCTGCCTGACCAGAAGGTCAACCTCTATCGCTCGACGGCGCTGGAGGGCGAGATCGCCGAGACGCTCGCCACGCTGCTGAGGGAGAATTACGGCAGGCTGGTGGGGCCGCGCATGGCGGCCGAATAGCGCTCAGTCGGGAATGGTCACCACGACCTTGCCGGTCGAGCGGCGGCTCCTGAGGAAGTCCATCGCTTCGTCCGCGCGCGACAGCGGAAAGGTCTCGCTGACATGGGGGCGAAGCTGGCCCGCCCGGTACATCCCGATCAGTTCGGTCAGGCTGCCGGACAGGATCGCCGGCGCGAAGGAGCGGTAGGCGCCCCAATAGAAGCCGATGACGTCGACGTTCTTCACCAGAAGATGGTTGGCCGCGATCTTCGGCACGGCCCCGCTGGCGAAGCCCACGATCAGCACCCGCGCCTCCGGCCGGCAGGCGCGCATCGCCGCCTCGCCCAGATCGCCGCCCACCGCGTCGAAGACGACATCGACGCCGCCGAGCCCCCGCAGCGCGGCGCGCAGGTCGGCACCGTCGCTGTCGATGAGGTGATGGGCTCCGGCGGCACGGGCGACGTCGAGCTTGTCGGCACCGCGCGCCACCGCGACGACCTCGGCGCCCAGCGCCGCGCCGATCTCCACCGCCGTCAGGCCGACGCCGCCGGCGGCGCCCAGGACCACCAGGCGTTCGCCCGGGGCGAGGCGGGCCCGGCGCGTCAGACCCAGATGCGACGTCCCGTAGGCGATCATGAACCCCGCGGCGACCGTGTCGCTCATCTCGTCGGCAAGCGGGATGGCCGCGGTGGCATCGAAGACGCCGTACTCGGCGAGGCCGCCATGGCCGGCATTGACCGCAACGCGCTGACCGGGGGCGAGGCCGGCCACACCCGGACCCACCGCCTCGATTCTCCCCGCGAGCTCCATGCCCAATGTCGCCGGTAGCGGCGGATTGTCCTGATATTGGCCACTCGCCATCAGCAGGTCGGCGAAATTCAGGCCGCAGGCCGCGATCCGCACGAGGATCTGACCCTCCGCGGGGGCCGGTTGCGGGATCTCGCGCAGGACGGGTGGCGCGTCGTGAGCGGTAACCTGGTACGCGCGCATGCAATTTACCTTTCGCGACAGGGGCTTGTGTTTCCGTATCGGCCGAAATCTGCCCGGATTGATGCGATGGTCAAGGTTTCGTCACTCGACCTGTCTTAACAGTCAGGTTGTTATGTATGCGGTTCTGGTGAGATTTAACTCAACTCAGAACGGTAAGGAGTGGTCATGAAACACCCCGTAGATGTGCATGTCGGGCAGCGGGTGCGCCAGCGTCGATGGATGCTCGGCATGACTCAACAACAACTTGCGGAGCTTGTGGGAATCAAGTTCCAACAGATCCAGAAGTACGAAACCGGGATGAACCGTGTCAGCGCGTCCCGGCTATGGGACATCGCCGAGGCGCTCGATGTCGCGGTCGCCTACTTCTTCGAGGGGCTCGAGGGCGACGTCGCCAATGACGCGGAGGCGACCCCGGATCTGACCATCGACCGCGAGGCGATGGAGCTCGTCCGGTCGTATTACGCGATCCCCGAGGTGCAGCGGCGCCGGCTCTTCGAACTCGCGCGGTCGCTCTCGGACAACTGACCGGCGCGGATCGCGGTCCGCGCCGCGACCGGGCGGCGGCGGAGCGAGGGACTTTCTTTCGGCCCCATCGCCGCTAGATCCGGCGGGGGCAGAAGAGGTCGTCGCATGCCGGATCACCCCGACATCGCCGAGTTGATGACGACGGCAGAGGCGCTTGCCGATGCCGCGCGTCCCGAGACATTGCGGCATTTCCGCACCGATCTTGCCGCGACCAGCAAGGATCGCGACGGGTTCGATCCGGTGACCGAGGGTGACCGGGCCGCGGAACGGGCGATGCGCGCGGTTCTGGCCGAGCGACGCCCCGACGACGCGATCCTCGGCGAGGAATTCGGCGCCCGCGCCGGAACCACCGGCCTCACCTGGGTTCTCGATCCGATCGACGGCACCCGCGCCTACCTGGCCGGCGCACCCACCTGGGGCACGCTCATTGCCGTCTCCGACGAGAGCGGTCCGATCCTCGGGCTGATCGACCAGCCTCATATCGGGGAGCGGTTCGTCGGCGGACCGCGGGGCGCAGCCCTGATCGGGCGCGACGGGCGCCGGCCCCTGGCCTGCCGGCGCGGACGGGGCCTCCCGGACGCGATCCTCATGACCACCTTTCCCGAGATCGGCACGCCCGAGGAGGGCGCGGCCTTCGCCCGGGTGGCCGGCCGCGTCAGGCTCACGCGCTACGGGCTTGACTGCTATGCCTATGCGCTGCTGGCGCTGGGACAGATCGACCTCGTCATCGAGGCGGGGCTCGCGCCCTACGACATCCAGGGGCCGATGGCCGTGGTGCGTGCCGCGGGCGGCATCGTCACCGACTGGTCGGGCGGTCCCGCGCAGAATGGCGGACAGGTCATCGCCGCCGCCTCGGAGGAGATCCACGCCGCGGCCTGCGCGCTGCTTCGCGCGTCGTGAGCCACGTCCTGATCCGCGGCGCCGACCTGGTGATGACGATGAACGGGCGCCGCGACGAACTGGCGGGCGTCGATCTGCGGCTCCGCAACGGTCGGGTGGCCGAGATCGGCCCGTCGCTCGCGGCGCAAGGTGCGGAGATCGTGGAGGCAGCGGGCTGCCTGGTGACGCCCGGTCTGGTCAACACCCACCATCACCTTTTCCAGACGATGACGCGGGCGGTGCCCGGCGCCCAGGACGCGATGCTCTTCGGGTGGCTCCAGACGCTCTATCCGATCTGGGCGCGGATGGGTCCGCCGCACATCCGCGTCTCGGCGCTGGCGGGTCTGGCGGAGCTGATGCTGTCGGGCTGCACCATGACCTCGGACCACCTCTATCTCTTTCCGAACGGCGCCCGGCTCGACGAGACGGTGGAGGCGGCCGCCGGGATCGGCATGCGCTTTCACCCGACCCGCGGCGCCATGTCGGTCGGGCGCGCAGAGGGCGGCCTGCCGCCCGATGTGCTGGTCGAGGGCGAGCCCGCGATCCTCGCCGATTGCGAGCGGGTGATCGATGCCTTCCACGATGCGCGGGCCGGCTCGATGATCCGGGTCGGGATCGCCCCATGTTCACCCTTCTCGGTCAGCCGGGAGCTGATGCGGGACGCGGCCGATCTGGCCCGGGAGAGGGGGGTGCGCCTGCACACGCATCTGGCCGAGAACGACGAGGACGTGGCCTTCAGCCTCGAGCGGTTCGGCTGCCGCCCCGCCCAATATGCCGAGGATCTGGGCTGGACCGGCGCCGATGTCTGGCATGCCCATTGCGTCCGGCTCGACCCGGACGAGATCGACCTCTTCGCCCGGACCGGCACCGGCGTGGCGCATTGTCCCTGCTCGAACTGCCGGCTGGGATCGGGCATCGCGCCGGTCCGCGCCATGCGCGAGGCGGGCGTCACCCTGGGGCTCGGGGTCGATGGCTCGGCCTCGAACGATTCCGGCAACCTCGTCGCGGAGGCGCGCCAGGCCATGCTGCTGCAGCGGGTGGATCGTGGCGCCGACGCGCTTTCGGCCCGCCAGGCGCTGGAGCTGGCAACGCTGGGCGGCGCCCGGACGCTCGGGCGCGACGAGTGCGGCGTCCTCGCGCCGGGTATGTGCGCCGACATCGCCATCTGGGACCTGTCGGGCGTCGAGGCGGTGGGAAGCTGGGACGCGGCCGCGATCCTTCTGGCCGGGCCGGCGCGCGTTAAGCACGCCTTCATCAACGGCCGTCATGTCGTGCGGGACGGGCAGATCACGACGATCGATCTGCCGCGTGTTCTGGAGGACCAGCGCAGGCTGGCGCGCGACCTGATGGAGACCGTGTGATCAAGAAAGTGATGATGGCCGCGCTGCTGGCGGCGTGCGGGGCCGATGCCGGACAGCCCGCCCAGGTGACGAGGCAGCAATTCGACGAGGTCAACACCCTGCGCCGTGCCGCGGGGCTCGGACCGGTCGAGCGGTCGCCGCGAGCCGATCACGCCGCCATGCGCCACGCCACGGATCTGGCGCGCACCGGCGGGACCGGCCATCGCGGCTCCGACGGCTCGACCCATACCGCGCGGCTCGGCGCCGCCGGCTGCCATGGCGGCGTCGAGAACGTCGCGTGGAACATGGGCACGACGCACGACGCCTTTGCCGCCTGGATGCGGTCGGAGGGCCATCGCCGCAACATCCTGCGCCCCGGGGCGCGGGTCTATGGCCTGGCGCAGGTCGGGGATCGCTGGGTCCTGGTGCTGGCCGACGGCTGCTAAGGAGCGCGGGCGGGGCGGCCTCAGACCAGCCGCCGCCCCGCCACCCAGACGCCCGCCACGGCCCGGTCGTCGCCCATCATCAACGTCGGGAAGATCGCCTCCCACAGGTCTGTGGCCCGCGCCGCCCGTTGCGCGATCGCCGCCGTCGAGGCCAGATCGAGCGCCACGAGGTCGGCCGCGCTGCCCGGCGCGAGCGTGCCGATCTCCGCGTCGAGGCGGAGCGCCCGCGCCGAGCCTTCGGTGGCAAGCCACAAGAGCTGCGCGGGGTGGAGGGCGGTGCCGCTCAGCTGGCCGATCTCGTAGGCCGCGGCCATCGTCCGCAGCATGGAGAAGCTCGACCCGCCGCCCGTATCGGTGGCGAGCCCGACACCGATCCCGTCACGCCGGGTCCGGGCGCAGTCGAAGAGCCCCGAGCCGATGAAGGTGTTCGAGGTCGGGCAATGCACCACCGCGGCGCCGCGCTCGGCCAGCCGCCGCCGCTCCCGCTTCTCGAGATGGATGGCATGGCCGAAGAGCGCGCCCGGGCCGATCAGGCCATGCGCCTCGTAGGTGTCGAGATAGTCCCGCGCCCACGGCTCGAGCGCGCGCGTCCAAGCCAGTTCGTCGGGCTGTTCGCTCAGATGGGTCTGCATCAGGCAATCGGGATGCGCGGCCCAGAGGGCGCCGAGCGCGGCGAGCTGGTCGCGGCTCGAGGTCGGGGTGAAACGCGGCGTGATCGCATAGCGGGCGCGGCCGCGGCCGTGCCAGCGCCCGATCAGCTCCGCGCTGTCGTCGTGGGCCGATCGCGGGTCGTCGCGCAGCCCCTCGGGGGCGTTGCGGTCCATGCAGGTCTTGCCGGCGACGATCGCCATGCCGCGCGTCTCCGCCGCCTCGAAGACGGCGTCGACGCTGTGCGGATGGATCGTGCAGAAGCTGGCAAGCGTCGTCGTGCCGTGCGCCAGCGCCAGATCGAGCGTCAGCGCCGCCTGCCGGCGGGCATGGGCGGGATCGGCGAGACGCATCTCCTCGGGGAAGGTATAGGTCTCCAGCCAATCGATCAGCCGCTTGCCCCAGCTCGCGACGATGCCGGTCTGCGGATAGTGCATGTGCGCGTCGACGAAGCCCGGCAGGATCAGCCGGTCGCCCAGATCCACCAGGGTTGTGTCCGGCGGGGCCAGGGCCGCCACCCCGTCCAGCGGACCCGCGGCGGTGATGCGGCCGTCCTCGACCAGGACAGCGCCGTGCGTGTCGTGGATCGCGGCCTCGAGCGGCGGGACCTCGAAGGGATCGGCCACGAGCCGGAGAACCTGTCCGCTGATCAGTTCGGCCATGCCAGTGCCTTCCGCCCGTTTGCCGCCTGATTAGGCGCCCGCGCGAGCGGTGAAAAGCCGGCCTCTGCACTGGCTCGTTGCCGGGGCTTGCCGTAGACCTGTGCGAGGATCCCCGGACCGTCGAGGACACGTCATGGCCGAGCCCGCAGAAGACATCGTCGAGATCGAGCCCAACGACGCCTATGCGCTCGACCGCGACACCATGCGTGAGGTTCGCGAGGCGGTGGAGGCCGAGGATCGCGCCGCGCTCCTGACGGCGATGGAGCCGCTGCACCCGGCCGATATCGCCGACCTGCTCGAGCAGATGGACCAGGGGCCGCGCCACAAGCTCATCCACATCTACGGCGCCGAGTTCGACGGCGAGGTGCTCTCCGAACTGAACGAGTCGATCCGCGAGGACGTGATCGAGACCCTGTCGCCGGCGGTCCTGACCAAGGCGGTCCGCGATCTCGAATCCGACGACGTGGTCGATCTTCTGGAGACGCTGGAGGAGCCGCAGCAGGAGGCGATCCTCGATGCGCTGGAACGCCCCGACCGCATCGCCATCGAGCGGGCGCTGTCGTTCCCCGAGGGATCCGCCGGCCGGCTGATGCAGCGCGAGGTCGTCGCCGCGCCCGAGCACTGGACGGTGGGCGACGCCATCGACTTCATGCGCGCCTCGCTCGACCTGCCGGACCAGTTCTATCACATCGTCCTGGTCGATCCCCGCTACCGGCCCATCGGCCACGTGACGCTGGGCAAGGTCATGTCGTCGGACCGCGTGACGCGGCTGCGCGACCTGCAGGAGGAGGGCTTCCGCACCATCCCCGCGACGCAGGACGAGGAGGACGTGGCCTATGCCTTCAACCAGTACCACCTGATCTCGGCCCCGGTGGTGGACGACGACAACCGCCTCGTGGGCGTCATCACCATCGACGACGCGATGATCGTGCTGAGCCGGGAGAACGAGGAGGACCTGCTGCTTCTGGCGGGCGTCGGCGACGAGAGCATCGCCGACCGCACGTTGCAGATCGTGCGCCAGCGGTTTCCCTGGCTGCTGGTGAACCTCGGCACCGCGATCCTCGCCTCCCTCGTCATCGCGCAGTTCGAGGACGTGCTCTCCGCCGTGGTCGCCGCCGCCGTGTTGATGCCCATCGTGGCCTCCATGGGCGGCAATGCCGGCACCCAGTCGATGACCGTGGCGGTGCGCGCCATCGCGACGCGCGACCTGACCGGGTCGAACGCCTGGCGGGTGGTGCGGCGCGAGACGGTGGCGGGCCTGCTGAACGGCATCGGCTTTGCGGTGATCATCGGCATCATCGGCGCCTTGTGGTTCGGCAACCCGATGCTCGGCGTGGTGATCGGGCTGGCGATGATCATCAACCTGATCGTCTCGGGCCTAGCCGGGGTGCTGGTTCCCATCCTCCTCGACAAGTTCGGCATCGACCCGGCGCTGGCCTCGGGAACCTTCGTGACCACGGTAACCGATGTGGTGGGCTTCTTCGCCTTTCTCGGGCTGACCGGGATGATCCTGCTGTGATCGACAAGGTCGCCGCCCGCCGCGCCGCCTTCGCCCGCCGCCGGGCCGCGCACGCCGCCGCGGGCCCCGGGGCGGCGGATCTGCTGACGGATGTGCTGCGCCCCCATGCCGGCCGGCCGCTCGCCGGCTATGCCGCCATGCGGACCGAGATCGATCCTTTGCCCGCGATGCTCGAGATGGCGCGCCACGGGTCCGTGGCCTTGCCGGTGATCGAGGCGCAGGCCCGGCCGCTGACGTTCAGGCGCTGGCTGAGCGGCGCCGCGATGATCGACGGACCGTTCGGCACCCGGCTGCCCGCCGCAGGCGAGCCGGTGGTGCCAGAGGTGCTGATCGTGCCGCTCGTCGGGTTCGACCGGCGCGGCGGGCGGCTCGGCTATGGCGGCGGATATTACGATCGGACGCTCGCGGCGCTGCGCCGGGCGGGTCCGGTCACCGCCATCGGCTTCGCCTTCGCCGCCCAGGAGGACGACGCCCTGCCGCTCGAGCCGACCGACGAGCCGCTCGACCTGATCGTCACCGAGCGCGAGGTGATCTCAGTGTGAGCCGTGCCCAACATCGGCATCGGCATCGGCATCGGCGCGCGCCTCGACATGGAACGTCACCGCGAGCGGTCCGGCCCTCTCGAAGGTCAGCGTCGCCTCGACCGTGTCGCCAACGGCCGGCACCTCGAGCCCGGTGATCATCACGTGGGCGCCGCCGGGCGCCAGCGCCGCCTCGCCCTCCGCCGGCACCTCGATCGCCTCGGTCTCGAGCATCCGCATGACGCCGTCCTCCATCTCGGAGCGGTGGAGGTCGGCGCGCGCCCCCTCCGCCTCGAGCGACACCGCGACAAGCCGGTCGGGCGTGTCGCCGTCATTGACGATCGTCAGGTAGCCGCCGAGCGCCCGCGCGGTGGGCGGTGCGGCATAGATGACCGGATGCACGACGGTCAGATCGCCCAGCCGGTAATCATGGGCTGCGGCCGGCACGGCCAGGGCCGACAGGGTGGCGAGGGCGGCGAGAAGGCGCATCACGAGGGGTCTCCGGCAGCGGTCGCGGCCAGCCCTAGCGCCGGAGTGGCGGCGGTTCAACGGGCTTGTGGCCGCGGCGGCGGCGGCCTAGGCAGGGGTCATGCGAGTTCTGTTTCTCGGCGACGTGATGGGGCGGTCCGGCCGGGCCGCCATCACCGGGCGCCTCTCCGCGCTCAAGGCCGAGCTCTCGGTCGATTTCTGCGTCGTCAACGGCGAGAACGCCACCCATGGCGCGGGCTTGTCCGCCGCCCATGCCCGGCAGCTCTTCGAGGCCGGCGCCGACGCGGTGACCCTCGGCGATCACGCCTTCGACCAGCAGGAGATGCTGCAATTCGCCGAGAGCGAGCCGCGCATCGTCCGGCCGCTCAACTTCTCCCGCACGGCGCCCGGGCGCGGCGCGCGGATCTTCGAGACCGCGAGGGGCGGCCGCGTCCTCGTCGCGCAGGTGCTGGGCCAGGTGTTCATGAAGCGGCCGTTCGACGACCCGTTCTCGGCCATCGACGCGGTGCTGAAGAACGCGCCCCTGGGCGGGGCCGTGCAGGCGGCGCTGGTCGACATGCATTGCGAGGCGACCTCGGAGAAGATGGCGATGGGTCATTTCTGCGACGGTCGGGCTTCGGTGGTGGTGGGCACCCACACGCACGTCCCGACCGCGGACGCGGTCATCCTGCCGGGCGGCACGGCGTTTCAGACCGATGCGGGCATGTGCGGCGACTACGACAGCATCATCGGCATGGACAAGGTCGAGCCGCTCCGCCGCTTCGTCACCGGCATGCCCAAATCCCGCTTCGAGCCGGCGCGGGGCGAGGCGTCCCTCTCGGGACTTCTGGTGGAGACCGACGAGCGGAGCGGCCGCGCCGTCTCGGTGCGGATGATCCGCCAGGGGGGGCGGCTGCCGCAATCCTGAGCGCGCCCGCGCGCGCCGGCCTCGTTGCTTGCGCTGCCGGGCGCAACGGATATGGTCGCACGGATCGCCAGACCGCGTTGGGAGACATGATCGACATCGCCCAAGACCCGACGGTCAGCGCCATCCTCGCCTTCGGTGTCGTGCTGGTCATGTTCGTGCTGTTCGCGCGCGAAAGCTACCCGACGGAGGTCATCGCGCTCGCCGGAGCGGCGTTCCTGTTCGCCACGGGGATCCTGCCCTACGATGCCGCGCTCGAGGTGCTGTCGAACCCCGCGCCCTGGACCATCGCGGCGATGTTTCTGATCATGGGCGGCCTCGTGCGGACCGGGGCGCTCCAGTACCTGACCGAGCTGGCCAATTCGCGCGCCGCGAAGAAGCCCAGAAAGACGCTGGTGCAGGCGCTGGGCGCGGTCTCGGTCGCCTCGGCCTTCCTCAACAACACGCCCGTCGTGGTCGTCATGATCCCCGTCTTCACCCAGCTTGCCAAGCGGCTCGACGTGCAGCCCTCGAAGGTGCTGATCCCGCTCAGCTATGCCGCGATCCTCGGCGGCACGCTGACGCTGATCGGCACCTCGACCAACCTTCTGGTCGATGGCGTCGCCCGGTCGCAGGGGCTGGCGCCGTTCGGCATCTTCGAGATCCTGCCGCTCGGCCTCCTCCAGGTGGCGGTGGGCGGCGCCTATCTGGCGCTGGTCGGCCGCCGCCTGCTGCCATCGCGGGATTCGCTCAGCACCATGCTGAGCGACCGGCGGCGCATGAAGTACTTTACCGAAGTGGCCATCCCCGAGGGATCCTCGCTGGTGGGCGACAAGGTGCTCGAGGTGGATCTCTTCAAGCGCGAGGGTGGGCGGGTGATCGACGTGCTGCGCGGCGACGCCTCGCTGCGCCGCGACCTGCAGGCGGTCGAGCTGCGCGACGGCGACCGGGTGGTGCTGCGCACCGAGATGGCCGAGCTTCTGAGCCTCAAGGCGAACAAGGACCTGCGCGGCATCGACCGGCTGTCCTCGGTCGAGACCGAGACGGTCGAGGTGCTGATCACGCCGGGCTGCCGGATGATCGGCCGCTCGCTCGGGGCGATGCGGCTGCGCCGCCGCTACGGCGTCTATCCCCTGGCCGTGCACCGGCGGAACCAGAATATCGGGCGGCAGCTCGACGAGGTCGTCGTGCGGGTCGGCGACACGCTGCTCCTCGAAGGGGCGCCGGGCGACATCCAGCGCCTGGCCACCGACATGGAGCTGGTCGACATCACCCGCCCCACCGAACAGGCCTATCGCCGCAGCCGTGCGCCCGTCGCCATCGGCGCGCTGGCGGGCGTGGTGATCCTGTCGGGGCTGGGCGTGGCGCCGATCCTGGGCCTTGCGGTGATCGCCGTGGCGATCATCCTGCTCTGGCGCTGCATCGATGCCGACGAGGCGTTCTCCTTCGTCGAGGGACGGCTTCTGGCGCTCATCTTCTCGATGCTGGCGGTGGGTGTGGGCCTGCAGGAATCGGGCGCGGTGGAGCTTCTGGCCCGGGCCCTCGCCCCGACGCTTTCCACCCTGCCGCCGGTGATCGTCGTGCTGGTCGTCTATCTGATGTCCTCGGTGCTGACCGAGATGGTGTCGAACAACGCGGTGGGCGTGATCCTGACGCCGATCGCCATCGGCATCGCCCAGTCCCTGGGATTCGACCCGCGCCCGCTCGTCGTTGCCGTGATGTTCGCGGCCTCCTCGGCCTTCTCCACGCCGATCGGCTATCAGACCAACATGCTGGTCTACGGGCCCGGGGGCTACCGGTTCACCGACTACGTGAAGGTCGGCATTCCGCTGAACCTGCTGCTCGCCTGCTCGGCGAGCCTGGCAATCCCGCTGGTCTGGCCGCTGTGAGGCGGCTGCTCGTGCTTCTGCCGCTGCTGGCGGCCTGCGCGGCGAGCCCGCCCGCGGCCGACCGCCTCCCGGCCGAACCCATGCCGGGCGTGCGCGCAACCGTCGTCACCCTCTACCGCGACACGGTGACGGTCGCCATGTCGGACGGCAGCCTCTGCACCGGCGTGCGTGCGGCGCGATCGGGGCCCTGGTCCACGCGGCTCGCCGGCTGCCCGCATCTCTGGCCGGTGGAGGTGCGGCGCCCCGCCCTTCGGCCGCGCGTGCCGCTCGGCCCGGTGGAGCGGGCGCCATGGGTGACGGTGACGCCCCCGGGCGGCGGCGCTCTGGGCTTCGGGCCGCGCCGGGCGGGGACCTGAGCCGGCGCATCGGGGGCTTGATCGGGCGGGTGCGGGAGGCTTATATCGCGCCCGTTCCAGAGAGATCGGGAGAGAGGTCATGGCCGGCCATTCCAAATGGGCCAACATCCAGCATCGCAAGGGCCGTCAGGATGCCGCCCGCTCGAAGCTGTTCTCGAAGCTCGCGAAGGAGATCACCGTCGCGGCCAAGATGGGAGATCCCGATCCCGACAAGAACCCGCGCCTGCGGCTCGCCGTCAAGGAAGCCAAGGCCCAGTCGGTGCCGAAGGACGTGATCGACCGCGCGATCAAGAAGTCGCAGGGCGGCGATTCAGAAAGTTACGAGGAGATCCGCTACGAGGGCTACGGCCCCGGCGGCGTCGCGGTCATCGTCGAGGCGATGACCGACAATCGCAACCGCACCGCTTCCACCGTCCGGTCGACCTTCTCCAAGAACGGCGGCAATCTCGGCGAGACGGGCTCGGTGTCGTTCATGTTCGAGCGCAAGGGGCAGGTGATCTATACCGCCTCCGCCGGCGACGCCGACGACGTGATGATGGCGGCGATCGAGGCCGGCGCCGAGGACGTGGAAAGCTCCGAGGAGGGGCATGTGGTCTGGTGCGCGGACAGCGACCTGAGCGAGGTGTCGACGAAGCTCGAGGAGATCCTGGGTGAATCGGAGACCACGAAGCTCGTCTGGCGGCCGCAGAACACCACCGAGCTCGATCTCGACGGCATGCAGAAGCTGATGAAGCTGATGGACGCGCTCGACGACGATGACGACGTGCAGAACGTCACCGCCAATTTCGAGACCTCGGACGAGGTGATGGCGCAGCTCTGAACACGCGGGCGCGGGGCGGATGGCACCCGGCGTGCAGGCGCGCGCGCAGCGGGATCCCACCGGCCCTCTGACCTTCTCTACGGCGGCCTCGCGAGGTCGCAAGGGCAGGGCCATCCTCATGCAGAAGGCGAAGCTCGCGGTCGCCCACGCCAATCCGGTGCGACGGGATCTGCCGGCCTCCGGGCAACAGCAACGATCCGGGCCGGTGCTGCGGCTGCTTGCACCGGCCTCCATGATCCTCCAGGCGGGGTCAAACACGCCTTGGACCGCGGAGCGCCGCGCAGCTTGAGCATCCGGCAGACCGTGTCGATGCCGGATCGCATCCCCAGGGCGTCGCGCAGGCACGGGAGCGCCAGGATCCGCGGCGGCTCTCGGTGCAGAGGAGGCCGTCCGCCAGGTGAAGTCGGCGCCGAGACTGCGGCCGACGGGGCACAGGGCTGGGTGAACAGGTGGCGCTTATACTGGCCGGCGGCGCGGCTGGACGCCGCCGGCCGGCGGGCGTAAGCGACGGGCATGACGTCGTTCCTGCCGGGCTTTGCGCTCGGCCTGTCCCTCATCCTCGTGATCGGCGCGCAGAACGCCTTCGTGCTGCGGCAGGGGATCCGGCGCGAGCACGTCTTTGCGGTCTGCGCGACCTGCGCGCTGTCGGACGCGGTGCTGATCACGGCGGGCGCGGCCGGGGCCGGCTGGGTGGTGGCGGGGGCGCCCTGGCTGCTTCCGGCGCTGACCTGGGGCGGGGCGGCGTTTCTTGCGGCCTACGGCACGCTGGCGGTGCGCAAGGCGGTCCGGGGCGGTGTGGCCTTGCGGGCGGCAGGCGGCGCGGCGGAAAGCCTTGGGGCGGCGCTCGGCACCTGCCTGACGCTGACCTGGCTCAATCCGCATGTCTATCTCGACACGGTGGTGCTTCTGGGCTCCATCGCCAGCACCTATCCCTCAACGCGTGCCTTCGCGGCGGGTGCGGCCCTGGCGTCGCTCGTGTTCTTCTTCGCGCTGGGCTACGGTGCGCGGCTGCTGTCCTGGATGCTTGCTGCGCCTGCGGCCTGGCGGTGGCTCGACGCGCTGGTGGGGGCAGCGATGTGGGTGCTGGCGGTCCGGCTGGTGACGGCGTGAAGGCGCCGGATCGGCCAGTGGCGGGCGTGGTGTGGATGCTGGTGACCGGCGTGCTCTTTGTCGGCGTGACCGCGACGGTGAAGCATCTGGGCAGCCGCGTGCCCGCCCCGGAGGCTGCGTTCCTGCGCTATCTTCTGGGCCTCGTCTTCCTGATCCCGCTGGCGCGGCGGGTCCTCGCGGCGCTCGCCGACCGCCGCCGGCTCGGCTTCTTCGCGGCGCGCGGCGCGGTCCATGGCATCGGCGTCATCTTCTGGTTCTATGCGATGACGCGGATCCCGATCGCGGAGGTCACCGCCCTCAACTACCTGTCGCCGGTCTATGTGAGCCTCGGTGCGGCGCTGTTTCTGGGCGAGCGGATCTCGTGGCCGCGGATCACCGCCATCCTCGTGGCGCTGGTGGGCGTGGTGATCATCCTGCGGCCCGGATTCCGCTCCGTTTCGACCGGTCACATGGCGATGATGGGGACCGCGATCCTCTTTGCGTGCTCGTATCTCATCGCCAAGATCATGTCGGAGGAGGTGGCGCCCAGCGTGGTGGTGGCGATGCTGTCGATCTGGGTGACGGTGGCGCTCGCGCCCTTCGCCCTGGCGGTCTGGGTGTGGCCCAGCTGGGACGAGATCGGCTGGCTGTTCCTGGTCGCGAGCCTGGCGACGACGGGGCATTTCACCATGACTCTGGCCTTCAAGTGCGCCCCGATCACCGTGACCCAGCCGGTAACGTTCCTGCAGCTCGTCTGGGCGACGCTGCTCGGCTGGACGGTGTTCGACGAGGGCGTCGACGCCTTCGTGCTGGCCGGCGGCGCGATCATCATCGGATCGGTGGTGACGATCTCGATCCGCGAGGCGCGCCGAACGGCGCGCACGCCCCCCGTCGCCCCGTGACGGCGGCTCAGCCGGGGCTTTGGCAGACCGAGACGAGGCTTTCGTAGCGAGAGACGATCCAGCCCGGCGCGTCGGTAGGGATCTGGTCGTCGATGGCGGCCTCGCTGCGAGCGAAGACATTGGCGGTGCGGCTGTCCTCGACCGCGGCGATCAATTCGCCGGCCGCGACGCGGTCGTAGACGACGAAGGCCAGGGCGATCAGCACCACGCCGCGCGCCACCCCGAAGACGAAGCCCAGCACCTGATCGATGGGGCCGAGCGCCGAGTCGCGGATCGCCCCCGACAGAAGCGGCGTGAAGATCGACACGATCAGCAGCATCACCGCAAAGACCGCCGCGAAGGCGACCACGATCGACAATTCGCAGCTGTCCGAAAGGTAGCGGTCGAGATAGGGGATCTCCCGGACCAGGGGCTGCGCTGCCGGGGCGAGGGCGAAGGCGGCGATGGCCGCGACGATCCAGCCCAGGATCGACATGATCTCGCGCACGAAGCCGCGGGAATAGGCCAGGACGGCGGAGATCACGAGGACGAGCGCGACCACGCCGTCGATGATGGTGAAGCCGTCCATGAGCCCGTCCTATCCTGCGCCGAAGATATCGCCCACGAGGCCCGCCAGATCCGGGTAGCACCGCAGGGTCAGACCGTCCGTGGCGAGCGCTTTCGATTGCGCGGGCGCGATCGCCGTGGAGAAACCAAGTTTGGCCGCCTCTTTCAACCGGTTTTCGGTCTGTCCCGCGGGGCGCAGCGCGCCCGACAGGCTGATCTCGCCGAACACGACGCTGCGTTCGGGAAGCGCCACGTCCTCGCGCGCCGACAGCAGCGCCGCGGCGACCGCCAGATCGGCGGCCGGCTCGCGCACCCTGAGCCCGCCGGCCACGTTCAGATAGACGTCGAGGCCGGAGAAGGGGATGGCGCAGCGCGCCTCGAGCACCGCGAGGATCATGGCGAGCCGGCCGCCGTCCCAGCCGACGACGGAGCGGCGCGGCTGCGCCTGCGGGGTGGGCGCGACGAGGGCCTGGAACTCGCACAGGACCGGGCGCGAGCCCTCGATGCCGGCGAAGACCGAGGCGCCGGGCTGCGGATTGTCGCGCTCTCCCAGAAACAGCGCCGACGGATTGGCGACCTCGGCCAGTCCGGCTCCGGTCATCTCGAACACGCCGATCTCGTCGGCCGGCCCGAAGCGGTTCTTGACGGCGCGCAGGATGCGGAACGGCAGGCCGCGCTCACCCTCGAAATAGAGCACCGTGTCGACCATGTGCTCGACCACCCGCGGACCGGCGATCTGGCCGTCCTTGGTGACGTGGCCGACGAGCACGACGGAGATGCCCCGGCGCTTGGCGAAGCTCGTCAGCTCATGCGCGGCGGCGCGCACCTGGGCGACCGAACCCGGCGCCGAGTTCGACGGTGTCGACCCACATGGTCTGGATCGAGTCGATGACCGCCACGGCGGGCCGCTCGGCCTCGAGCGTGGTCAGGATCTCGCGCAGGTTGGTCTCGGCGGCAAGCTTCACCGGCGCGTCGCCGATGCCGAGCCGGCCGGCGCGCATCCGCACCTGTGCCGCCGCCTCCTCGCCCGAGACGTAGATGCAGCCGAGCCCGGAGGCGGCGAAGCTCGCCGCCGCCTGTAGCAGCAGGGTTGACTTGCCGATGCCCGGATCGCCGCCGACGAGGATCGCCGAGGCCGGCACCAGCCCGCCGCCGAGCACCCGGTCGAGTTCGGCGATGCCCGAGCGCGCCCGCGGCGGCGGCGGCTCCTGCTGCCCGAGATCGCTCAGCGCCATGCCGGCGCCGCGCCGCGCGCCGAGCGAGCGCGCCGGCGGCCCGGCGGTGAGCGGCGCCTCCTCGACGATCGTGTTCCAGGCGCCGCAGGCGTCGCAGCGGCCCGACCACTTGCTGTGGGCGGCGCCGCAGGCCTGGCAGACATAGGTGGGAAGCTTCGCCATGCGCGCCTTGTGCCCCTCGCCCGGAGCGTCGGCAAGGCCGCTTCGCTCAGATATAGGCGCGGCTGTAGCGATGCCCGAGCGAGGTCAGGATCTCGTAGCCGATGGTGCCCGCGGCATCGGCCAGATCGTCGATCCCCTGGGCTGCGCCCAGCAGGTCGAGACGGTCGGGGACCTCGTCCAGATGGCTCACATCGACGGTCAGCAGATCCATCGACACGCGCCCGACCAGCGGGCAGGGGACGGTGCCGCAATAGGCCGAGGCCCCGTTGCCCATGGCGCGGATCAGCCCATCGGCATAACCGGCGCTGAGCGTCGCCACGCGGGTCGCGCGACGGGCGGTCCACGTGGCGCCGTAGCCCACCAACTCGCCCGGCTCCACCCTGCGCACCTGGATGACCGGCACGGTGAGCCGCACCACCGGCGCGGCGCCGTCAAAGGGGCGCCCGCCATAGAGCCCGATGCCGGGGCGGGTGATGTCGAAGTGATAGTCGGCCCCGAGCAGGATGCCGCCGGTGGCCGCCAGCGACAGCGGCGCCGTCACCCCCTCGGTCATGGCGCGGAAGGTGTGGAGCTGGCGGGCATTGACCGGATCGTCGGGGCTGTCGGCGCAGGCCAGATGGCTCATCACGAGGCGTGGACCCTGCTCGAGGACCAGCGGTTTCGCCGCCGCCCATTCCGCCGCCTCGATGCCGAGCCGGTTCATGCCGGTATCGAGCTGGATGCCGAACGGATGGCGGCCCAGCGCCTCGAAGTGGCGCGTCATCTGCTCGAGCGAGTTCAGCAGCGGGACGAGCGCGTGGGCGCCGATCGCGGCGGCGTCGCCCGGCATGTGGCCCCCGAAGACGAAGATCTCGGGCTCGGGGCCGAGCGCCTCGCGCAGAGCCGCGCCCTCCTCGGCGATGGCGATGAAGAACCGGCGCGCGCCGGCCCGGCGCAGCGTGCGGGCGACGCGCCCCACGCCGAGGCCGTAGCCGTCGGCCTTGACCACGGCGCCCGTCTCGCAGCCGGGCCCGCGCATCGCGTCGAGCGCCAGCCAGTTGCCGGCCACCGCGTCGAGATCGACGCTCAGCTCAGCGGTGGCCAAGGCGGGCTCGCCTGCGGGCGCATCCGGTGGAGAGGCCCGGCCGCGTCAGCGCCCGACCTGCGCGGTCATCATCCGGCGCCCCGGCAGCTCGATGTTGATCTCGATGCTCGACAGGTCGTTGTCGCGCTCCATCTTGATGTCGACCGCGTCGTTGCCGACCTTGACGTGGCGACGGATGGCTTCGAGGATGTCGCGCTGCAGCATCGGCAGGTAATCGGGACTCGGCCCGTCGCCGCGCTCGTGGGCGAGAAGGATCTGCAGACGCTCCTTGGCGGTGTTGCCGGAGGTCGACTTGCGGTTCTTGCGGATGAAGCTGAACATCGCTCAGGCCGTCCGCTTGAACAGCCGCTGGAAGAGGCCCGGGCGCTCTTCGGCCTGGATCTTCATCTCGACCTGCTCGCCCGTCAGCCGGGCGACGGCTTCGCCGTAGGCGGTGGCGGCGCGCGAGCTTTCGCCCAGCACCACGGGCACCCCCTCGTTCGAGGCGCGCAGGACGGCCGGGCTTTCGGGGATGATCCCCAGAAGCGGGATCGCCAGGATCTCGAGCACGTCCTCGACGCTCATCATCTCGCCGTTCTCGATTCGCTTCGGGTCGTAGCGCGTCAGCAGCAGATGCGCCTTGACGGGCTGGGCGTCGTCCATCCGCTCGGCGCGGCGGGTCTTGGAGCTGAGCAGGCCGAGCATCCGGTCGCTGTCGCGCACCGAGGAGACCTCGGGATTGGTCACCACCACCGCCTCGTCGGCGAAATACATCGCCATCTGCGCGCCGCGCTCGATGCCCGCGGGGCTGTCGCAGACGATGTAGTCGAATTCCTGCTTCAGCTCGTTCAGGACCTTCTCGACGCCCTCCTCGGTCAGCGCATCCTTGTCGCGGGTCTGCGAGGTGGGCAGGATCGACAGGTTCTCGAGCCGGCGATCCCTGATCAGCGCCTGCTTCAGCTTGGCGTCGCCCTGGATCACGTTGATGAAGTCGAAGACCACGCGCCGCTCGCAGCCCATGATCATGTCGAGGTTCCTGAGGCCCACGTCGAAATCGATCACGCAGGTCTTGTACCCGCGCTGCGCCAGCCCGGCGCTGATGGCCGCGGCCGATGTGGTCTTGCCGACCCCACCCTTGCCAGAGGTGACGACGATGACTTTGCTCACTGGCGGCTCCTGTTCATCACTGCAATTTATCCCAGCGGCTCGATCTTGAGCCGCTCGTCCTCGAGAAAGACCTGCACCGGCCGGTCGCGCACGTCGTCGCCGAGATTCTCGTTGGTGCGGTAGAGGCCCGCCACCGCCAGCAGCTCGGCGTCGAGGCTGCGGCAGAAGATCCGCGCCGCCTCGTTGCCGTTGGCACCGGCCATGGCGCGGCCGTGCAGCCGGCCGTAGATGTGGATGTTGCCCACCGCGATCAGCTCGGCGCCGGAGCTGACATTGCCGACGATGGTCAGATCGCCGCGATCGGCGACCATGCTCTGGCCCGAGCGGACGTTCTGCGCGACGAGGCGGTTCTCGGGCGGTCTGGCCTCGGGCGCGCGCGCGGGCGGCGCGGCAGGCGCGGGGTCGTGCCGGCGGGTCTCGGCGCGGGCGCGGGCGGTTCCCCGCAGCGGCGCATCGCGGCCGCCCGACAGGGTGATGAGCCCGGCCTTGGCGGCGGCGGCGATCTGTTCCTCGTTGCCGTTCTGGACGCCGAACACGGCCAGGTCGCGCCGCCGCAGGTTCGCGACCAGCTCGCTCAGGTCGGAGCTTTCCATGGCGGACCCGATCTCGGCCAGGTCGATGACCACCGGCGCGTCCTCGAAGAATTGCGGGGTCTGCGTCAGGCGCTCGTCGAGGACCTGATAGAAGGCCGCGTCGGGCCGCCGCGCGACCTTGAGCGCCACCGCCGTCAGGAACCGGCCCCGCAACTGGAACGGCTCGATCGTCGCGACGATATCCGCCTTCGCACTTCCTGCTCTGTGCTGCACGCCCGATGCCCCTGTCGCCTGCGAGCGCGGATCCGTGCCCGCGCCTCTGATTGGGGGCGATCTTAACCATGCCGGGGCGACCGGTCTACCGCCCTCTTGCGATTGCGACGAGAAGTTCGGCCGAATTTCGCCCTAAGGGCGAGTGACGCGACCTGCCAGACGCTGCCGCCGGCGGGACATCGCGCATGGCGCACTAGGCCGCTGGGGGACGGGAAACGGGCGCGACGTCAATATTCCTGCCGCGCACCCTCCTGCCAGGGGCGGACCAGGTTGCCGAAGCGGGTGAAGCGGCCCTCGAAGCTCAGATCGACGGTGCCGATCGGCCCGTGGCGCTGCTTGCCGATGACGATCTCGGCCTTGCCGTGCAGCCGCTCCATCTCTTCCTGCCACACCGCCATCTTGTCGAGCTCGTGGTCGCCGGGCTTTTCGCGCTCCTTGTAGTATTCCTCGCGGAACACGAACATCACCACGTCGGCATCCTGTTCGATCGACCCTGATTCGCGCAGGTCGGAGAGCTGCGGCCGCTTGTCCTCCCGCGATTCGACCTGGCGGGAAAGCTGCGACAGTGCCACGACCGGCACGTCGAGCTCCTTGGCAATGGCCTTCAGCCCCTGGGTGATCTCGGAAACCTCGTTGACGCGGCTGTCGCGGGCGGTGGCCGGACGGACGAGCTGCAAGTAATCGACGAACAGCGCATCGAGGCCGTGCTCGCGCTTCAGCCGACGGGCGCGGGCGGCCAGCTGGCTGATCGGCAGCGCCGGGGTGTCGTCGATGTAGATCGGGCAGGATTCGAGCGCCTTGGCGGCCTCGACGAAGCGGCGGAACTCGGTCTCGTTCATGTCGCCGCGGCGGATCTGTTCGGAGGGCACCTCCGAGGCCTCGCTGAGGATCCGCGCGGCGAGCTGCTCGGCCGACATCTCGAGCGAATAGAACCCCACGACGCCGCCATCGACCGCGCCTTCGGAGCCGTCCGGAAGGCGCCCCTTGCGGTAGGCCCTGGCGATGTTGAAGGCGATGTTGGTGGCCAGCGACGTCTTGCCCATCGACGGCCGGCCGGCGAGGATCAGCAGGTCGGACTTGTGCAGGCCGCCAAGCTTCTTGTCGAGATCGACGAGCCCGGTGGAGATTCCGGCCAGGCCGCCGTCGCGCTGGTAGGCGGCGTTGGCGACGTTCACCGCCTGGGTCACGGCGCTGATGAAGGACTGGAAACCCTGGTTCACCTGGCCTGCCTCGGCGAGCTTGTAGAGGCTCTGTTCGGCGGCCACGATCTGTTCGCGCGGCTCGGAGGCGACGTCGACCCGGGCGGCCTGGGCGGCGATGTCGCGGCCGAGATCGATGAGCTTTCGCCGGATCGCGAGGTCGTAGATCATCTGCGCGTAGTCGCGCGCCGCATAGGAGCTGATCGCGGCGCCGGCGAGACGGACCAGATAGGCCGGTCCGCCCAGATCGGCGAGTCCCGGCTCGTCGGCGAGAAAGCTTTTCAGCGTCACCGGCGAGGCCAGCTGGTTCTTGGCGATGCGGGTCGCGGCAACCTCGTAGATGCGGGCGTGGACCGGGTCGTAGAAATGGTTCTGGTTGATGATCGCGGCGACGCGGTCGTAGATGTCGTTGTTGGTCAGGATCGCGCCCAGAAGCTGCTGCTCGGCCTCGATGGAATGGGGCAGGGGGTCCGTCCCGGCCCCGCCCTCGGGTGAAAACGCCGCTACCTGGTTCATGCTCTGGCCCCTGCTCATGCTGCCCGTTCGATCGCCGGTATCTTCCGGCTTAGTGCCGCCCGCCGCTGCCGATCAAGAAGGGATAAGTCGGCCGGGCGCTTTTCGCCCATCTCAACATCTCGGGGCCCGACCTGTCAAAGCCTCCCGATCTGGGGCGCGGCGGCGAAGCCGGGCAAACGCAGCAGAATTATCCCCAGGCGGTTGGGGATATGTGGATAAACCGGGGTCGTCAGGGACCGGGGGTGATGACGATGCGCTGCCTCAGGGTCCGGCCGGACGGATCGAAGATCAGGATCTCGTCACCCTCCGTCACCACGGCCAGAAAGCCCTGCCCGCGGGTGAAGGCGGTGGCGGTCTCGCCCGCGGGGAGCGCGACGGTTGCGGGCAGCGGCGGCAGCGGTTGCGGCAGGCGCGCCCAGATCACCCAGACCAGCACGACGATGCCGATCGTCATGGTTGCGGTCAGCACGATCACCAGCCATTTCAGGACCGTGAGGCCGGTATCGCTGAGGGGGGCGTCAGGCATGGAGTCGCGGCGCCTTCTCGTCACCATCGGGGCCAACCCGCCCCCGCGTCTCGATAAGGCACTGGCGCGCGACGTGCCAGAGGGGGCGCATCTGTCGCGCTCGCGGCTGGCGCGGCTGATCGCCGAGGGCGCGGTCAGCCGCGACGGGGAGGCGTTGCGGCTGCCGCGGGCGCCGGTTGCGGCGGGCGACGTCATCGCGATCGCCGTGCCCGACGCGGCGGAGCCCGACATGGCGGCCGAGGCGATCGCGCTTGCGGTGGTCTTCGAGGACGAGGATCTGGCGGTGATCGACAAGCCCGCCGGCATGGTCGTGCACCCGGCGCCGGGCGCCCCCTCCGGTACGCTCGTCAACGCGCTCCTGCACCATTTCGGCGGCGCGCTGTCGGGGGTCGGCGGCACCCGCCGGCCCGGCATCGTTCACCGGATCGACAAGGACACGAGCGGGCTTCTGGTGGTGGCGAAGACCGATCTGGCGCATCACGGGCTGGCCGCGCAATTCGCCGCGCACCGCGTCGAGCGCGAATACCGCGCCATCTGCCACGGCGTGCCGCAGGCGGGCGAGCCGCGGCTCATGGGGCGCCCGGGGGTGAGCGCGGAAGCCGGCGGGGTGATCCGCATCGCGGCCCGACTCGACCGGCATCCGACCGACCGGCAGCGCCAGGCAGTCTGCGCCGCGGGCGGGCGCCACGCGGTGACGCGCCTCAGGGTGGAGCGCGACTGGGGCGAGGCGGCACTCCTCCGGTGCTGGCTGGAGACCGGGCGGACGCACCAGATCCGGGTGCATCTGCGCCATGCCGGGCACGCCCTTGCCGGCGATCCCGTCTACGGCACCGGGCGGCAGGTCTCCCCGAAGCGGCTGGGCGCAGAGCCTGCGGCGCGGGTGAACGGCTTTGCCCGCCAGGCGCTGCATGCCGCGACGCTCGGCTTCGCGCATCCCGCGAGCGGCGAAATGCTGCGCTTCGTCAGCCCCCTGCCGGCCGATCTGGAGGGGCTGGTGGCCGCTCTCGACGCGCCCGCCGCTCCGCCGGGGCGATAACAACGCCGTGGGTCGGCCGGAAATCCGGACCCGCCGCGTTCAGGATACGTTAAGAATCCGAAGGTAACGCTTGAACTGAACCGATCGGTTCACCACATCTTTCGCACGCCGATCCGTGGCCGACAGGAGGGACGCATGGCGAGCTACGCAAATCTACCGGCACCGTCGCCCGAACAGGGGCTGAACCGGTACATGCAGGAAATCCGACGCTTTCCCATGCTGGAGCCGGATGAGGAATACATGCTGGCCAAGCGCTGGGTGGAGCATGAGGACACCGCCGCCGCCCACAAGCTGGTGACGAGCCATCTGCGCCTCGCCGCCAAGATCGCCATGGGCTATCGCGGCTACGGGCTGCCGCAGGCCGAGGTGATCTCCGAGGCCAATGTCGGCCTGATGCAGGCCGTCAAGCGCTTCGACCCGGAAAAGGGCTTCCGCCTCGCCACCTACGCGATGTGGTGGATCCGCGCCTCGATCCAGGAGTACATCCTGCGGTCCTGGAGTTTGGTGAAGCTCGGCACGACGAGCGCCCAGAAGAAGCTGTTCTTCAACCTCCGCAAGGCGAAGAACCGGATCGGCGCGCTCGAGGAGGGCGACCTGCGGCCCGAGAACGTCAAGCAGATCGCCAATGATCTGGGCGTGACCGAGGACGAGGTGATCTCGATGAACCGGCGCATGTCGGGCTCCGACGCCTCGCTCAACGCGACGATCTCGAGCGATGGCGAGGGCACTGCGCAGTGGCAGGACTGGCTCGAGGACGAGGACGCGAACCAGGCCAGCGATTATGCCGAGCGCAACGAGCTGGAGACACGCCGGGCGCTGCTCGGACGGGCGATGGACGTGCTGAACGACCGCGAGAAGGACATTCTGACGCAGCGGCGGCTGATGGACCAGCCGGTGACGCTCGAGGAACTCTCGGGGGTCTACGACGTCAGCCGCGAGCGCATCCGCCAGATCGAGGTGCGGGCCTTCGACAAGCTGCAGAAGCGGATGACGGAGCTCGCCGCCGAGAAGGGCATGATGGAAAACGCCTGATCGGCCGGCAGAGCCGGTCTCGCAGGTGACAGTTTCGGCGCGGCCCCGGAGAGATCCGGGGCCGCGTTCTTCTGTGCGGCTCAGACCCGGCCGCTGGCCGAGAGCATGATCGCCAGCGGCCGGGTGGGCGGGATCTCGGCCAGGACGAGGACGAGGATCGCCGTCATCGGCACGGCGAGGATGGCGCCCGCGAACCCCCAGAGGCTGCTCCAGACCGACAGGGCAAGAAGCACGACGAAGGGGCTGAGATTGAACGCGCGCCCCATCATGCGCGGCTCGAGATAGCCGCCGACCAGGATTTGCGCGGCGCTGAGCGCGACCGTCGCGACGCCCGCCATCCAGAACGATCCGAACTGCGCGAGGCTGAGCAGGACCGGAAACACCACGCCGATGATCGAGCCGATATAGGGGATGTAGTTGAAGAACCCGATCAGCACGGCCCAGAACAGCGCGAACTCGATGCCGATGAGCAGCATCAGCACGTAGGACAGGACGGCGAGGATGACGTTCACCACCGTCTTGACGAAGAGATAGGCGCCGATCCGGTCGTTGATCCGCGTGACCAGATCGAGGGCGCGGCGGCCGTTCTCCTCGCCGCCCGCGGCGAGGGCGAGCTTGCGGGCGAACATGCCCCGTTCGGCCATGAAGAACGACGCGTAGAGCACGATGAGGAAGAGCGCCGATCCGACACCCTGGAGGGACATCACGGCCGGCGCGGCGAGCGAGCGCACGTCGATCTGGTCGATCGTGACGGCCCGAAGCTTGGCCCAGGTCGGCTCGTCCTCGATGCCCAGCATGTCGGAGGCCTGCGTCACCAGCGCGTCGAGGTTCGATTCGTAGCGCGGCAGGGCGCTGGCGACGCGCGCCAGATTATCGATGAGCAGGATGAACAGAAGCGTGACGGCGAGCCCGAAGGCGAGGAGCACGAGGCCGCGCCGCCCCCATGCCGGAAGGCGCCCGATCAGCGGCAGCCGGCGCATGCTCTCGGCCGCGGCCGACAGGACATAGACGCTGATCAGCGCGGTGATGACCGGGATCAGGATCGGTCGCCCGATCAGCAGCAGCCAGCCGATCATCACGATGAGGGCGATGCCGTAGGTCAGGGTGCGCAGGGTCAGTCGGGTGGCGGGCAGCATGGGCATCCGGGCGTCGCGGCGGGCATCGGCAGGGGGCGGCCGCCGCGCGCGGCCCGTCCCCCGACCGGTCCGATGCTACGCGCGTCGGGCGGCGCGGTCTTTGAATTTCCGCCCCGTCGCATAGAAGCGTGGCAGATGCGATGCAAGGAGACGCACATGACCGACACGATTCGCTGGGGCATCCTCGGCGCCTCCGACTTCGCCCGCCGGACCATGGCCCCGGCGCTCCATGCCGGGCGCGGCTCGCGGGTGGCGGCTCTCGCAACCCGCAGCGCCGAGAAGGCCGCGCCCTTCGCCGCCTATCTGCCGGACCTGCGCATCGAGACCGACTATCAGGCGCTTCTGGCGGCCGAGGATGTCGACGCGATCTACGTGCCCCTGCCCAATCACCTGCATGTGGACTGGTCGATCCGGGCGATCGAGGCGGGCAAGCACGTGCTCTGCGAAAAGCCCATCGCCATGGCGGAGACGGATTTCGACCGTCTGATCGCGGCGCGCGACGCGGCCGGCCGGCTGGCGGCGGAAGGCTTCATGATCGTGCACCACCCGCAATGGCACATGGCGCGCGATCTTCTGGCCGAGAGCCGGATCGGGCGGCTGCGCCATGTCGAGGTGGTGTTCAGCTTCAACAACCCCGATCCGGAAAACATCCGCAACCAGGCCGGGAAGGGCGGCGGCGGGCTGCGCGACATCGGCGTCTACGCCTTCGGGTCGGTGCGCTTCGCCACCGGCGCGGAACCCGATCGGCTCGACGCGCGGCTGGACATGTCGGGCGATTTCGACACCTTCGCCGAGGTCACGGCCGATTTCCCCGGCTTTTCCTATCATGCCGTGGTCTCGACGCGCATCGCGCCCCGGCAGCGGGTGGTCTTCCACGGCGAGAAGGGATGGATGGAGCTGACCGCGCCGTTCAACGCGCGGACCTACGATCAGGCCGAACTCGTGATCGAGACCGACAAAACTTGCCGCACGATCCACCGCTGGCCCAACGCCGATCACTATGTCCGGCAGGTCGAGGCGTTCTGCCACAGCGCCCTGACCGGCGCGGCCTATCCCTGGCCGCTCGAGGCGTCGCGGGGCACGCAGGCGATGATCGACCGCGCCTTCGAGGCGGGCGGCGCGGCCTGATCGGCCGGCGAAGCGGCGCGGGCGGGCGTGGCGCCCGTGCCGGCGGGGTCAGGACCTGTCGCGGCGGGCGCGGAGCCCGTCGCGCAGGATGGCGGCGCCGGCGCCGACGGCGAGGAGGATGATGGCGGAGGTGACGATCTCGACGAACATGAAGGGGTCCTTGGGGGGCGTTGCGGGTCCGCCGCTCCATAGCCGGGCGGCGGGGCTGCCGCGGCGCGGCAGCGGCGCTTTCAGGCCCGAATGCGACCGGGCGACGGTTTCATGTTGAAACTCCGGGGGTTCCCTTGCGTCAGCCGGAGCGCCGGGAGGCGGCGCCCCTCCCGGCCGGGATCACTCCATCGCCTCGAGTTCGTCGATCATGCCCTCGATCATCGACAGCCCCTTGTCCCAGAAGGCCGGGTCGCTGGCATCGAGCCCGAAGGGCTTCAGAAGTTCCGAATGATGCTTGGCGCCGCCGGCGCGCAGCATGTCGAAATACTTCTCTTGGAAGTCCGGCGCCCCCTCGCGATAGGCGGCATAGAGCGCGTTCACCAGCCCGTCGCCGAATGCATAGGCATAGACGTAGAACGGCGAATGGACGAAATGCGGGATATAGGCCCAGAAGACCTGGTATCCGTCCATGTAGTCGAAGGCCGGGCCCAGGCTCCCGGCCTGCACCGACATCCACAGCGCGTTGATCTCGTCGGGCGTGAGCTCGCCGCCGCGCCGCGCCTCGTGCAGCTTCACCTCGAAATCGTAGAAGGCGATCTGCCGCACGACGGTGTTGATCATGTCCTCGACCTTGCCGGCCAGCAGCACCTTGCGGCTCGCCTGGTCGGTGGCGCCGTCGAGAAGCCGGCGGAACGTCAGCATCTCGCCGAAGACCGAGGCCGTCTCGGCAAGGGTCAGCGGCGTGCTGGCCAGAAGCTCGCCCTGCGGCGCGGCGAGGCGCTGGTGGACGCCGTGGCCGAGCTCGTGGGCGAGGGTCATCACATCGCGCGGCTTGCCCAGATAGTTCAGCATCACGTAGGGATGCGCGTCGGTCACCGTCGGATGGGCAAAGGCGCCCGGCGCCTTGCCGGGGGTGACGGCGGCGTCGATCCAGCCCTTCTCGAAGAACGGCTCGGCCAGCTCGGCCATCTCGGGCGAGAAGCCGGCATAGGCCTCCATCACGGTGGCGCGCGCCTCGTCCCAGCCGATGCGGCGATCCGATTCCATCGGCAGGGGCGCGTTGCGGTCCCAGACCTGCATCCGGTCGAGCCCGAGCCACTTGCGCTTCAGCTCATAATAGCGATGGCTGAGCCGCGGATAGGCGGCGACCACGGCATCGCGAAGCGCCTCGACCACCTCCGGCTCGACATCGTTCGACAGGTGCCGTCCGGTCTGCGGCGAGGGCATCCGGCGCCAGCGATCCTCGACCTCCTTCTCCTTGACGAGGGTGTTGTGGATGCGGGCGAAGGTGCGGACATTGGCCGAGAAGACGCGGCCCAGTTCGCGGGCGGCCGCCTCGCGCGTCGCGCGGTCCTGCTCGGTCAGCAGGTTGAGCGTGCCCTCGATGCCCAGGACCTCGCCGGCGACCTCGAATTCGAGCCCGGCGATGGTCTCGTCGAAAAGCTTGTTCCAGGCGGTGGCGCCGACCACGGACTGATCGTGGAGGAACTTCTCCAGCTCGTCCGACAGCTGGTGCGGGCGCATCTTGCGCAGCCGCTCGAAGACCGGCCGGTAACGGGCCAGCGCGGCGTCCTCCTCGAAGAGGGCGTCGAGCCGCGCCGGCTCGATGCGGTTCACTTCGAGCGAGAAGAAGACGAGGGGCGCCGTCGAGGTGGTGATCCGGTCCTGGCAGTCCGACAGGAAGGCCGCGCGCTCCGCATCGGTGGTCTCCTGGTAATACCGCAGCCCGGCAAAGGACATGATCCGGCCGCCCACCTGGTCGATCCGCTCGTAGCGGTGGACCGCGGCCAGCATGTCGTCGGCGCCGAGTTCGGCGAGCCGGCCCTCGTAATCGCGGGCGAACTCGGCGCAGGCGCCGTCGAGCCAGGCGAGGTCGCGCTCGATCTCGGGCGCGTCGGGGGCGGCGTAGAGATCGCTCAGATCCCATTCGGGCAGATCGCCCAGATCCCGCCCGCCGGCGGTCGCGCTGGCATCGCGCAGCAAGGCAGTTCGGCGCATGTGGTCTCTCCGTCTGGTTCCGGGCCGACATAGGCCATGACGGGCGGCTCGCCAAGGACCGCCGCGGCGCCGGGTCGCGCAGCAAAAGGGGCCGCCCGAAGGCGGCCCCGATCCCGTCTGGCGATGCGCGTCGCGGCTTACATGTCGCCCGAGGGCATCAGCACGGTGTCGATGACGTGGATGACGCCGTTCGAGGCCTCGATATCGGCCTGCGTCACGGTGGCGTCGCCCACCATGACGGTGTCGCCGTCGATCGAGACGGTCAGCGTCTCGCCGTTCACCGTCTCGAGTTCCTGACCGTCGCTCAGATCGGCCGCCATCGCGGCGGAGGGCACGACGTGGTAGGTCAGGATGGAGGTCAGCTGGTCGCTGTTCTCTTCCGCGAGAAGGCTGTCGAGCGTGCCCTCGGGCAGCGCGTCGAAGGCTTCGTTGGTGGGCGCGAAGACGGTGAACGGACCCTCGCCCGACAGCGTCTCCACCAGGCCCGCGGCGTCGACCGCGCTCACGAGCGTCGAGAAGTCCTCGTTGCCCTGCGCGACCTCGACGATGGTGCCCGCGTCGCCGGTATGCTGGGCCGCGAGAGCGGCGGAGCCGGCGAAGCCGATAATGGCGGTGGTGGCGATAAGCGTGGTGCGGAACATGTCCGTCCTCCCATTGGGTTACTCGTGCCCGGCCAACAAAGCCGTGGCCCCGCAGGTCCCGCGACAAGCTGGCGCCGTGCGGCGGGCGGTCACTGCGTCACGGCGACCATTGGGCCTTGCGTGCGGGCCGGTCAGAACCCATAGAGCCGCGCCGGCGCGTCGACGAGGATCGTCTGGCGGGTCTCGGACCCGGTAACGATGTCGAAGAAGCTGTCGAGAAGGACGCCGGCATCCGGCATCTCGTCGTTCTCGAGGAGAAGATGCGGCCAGTCCGAGCCCCAGAGGCAGCGCTCGGGCGCCGTCTCGGCCAGCGAGGCGACGAACGGCGCCACCGCATCGTAGGGCGCCGGCGCCAGGCGGTAGGGCGCGGAAAGCTTCACATGCGCGGGACCCTCGGCGATCAGGCGACGCACGGCGCCGAACGCGGCGCCCTCGGGGCCGGCGCCGATGTCGGGCCAGCCCAGATGGTCGAGCACGACGGGGCAGGGCAGGGCGGCGATGCGCGCCTCGAGCGCGGCGATCCGCGCGCCCGGCAGCAGCATCTCGAGATGCATGCCGCGATCGGCCAGTCGTGGCGCCAGCGCCTCGGCGCCCTCGAAGTCGAGCGGCCCGTCGAAGACCTCGTTCACGCGCACGGCGCGGATCCGCGCCGCCGCCAGGTGGTCGAGCAGCTCGTCATTGGCGCCGCTCTCGACGAGCCCGACCCCACGATATTCGGGCCCGAGCTGGCGCAGCGCCTCGATGGTGACGTGATTGTCGGCGCCGTAGAGGGTCGAGTGGACGATGACGCCGCGCGACATCTCGAGCGTCGACATGTGCGTGCGCAGCAGATCCATCCAGTCGCCGAAGCCGCGCCCGGGGGCGGGATCCTCCTTGCGGTGCTCCCAGAGCGGAAAGTCCTTCCTGCCGCCCACGAGGTGCAGATGCGCGTCGCAGGCGCCCTGCGGCGGCAGGGTGGAGGGCACCTTGGGGCGATCGGCCGGCGCCAGACCCGCAGGCATCTCGGAGGCGGTGTCGTAATCGCGGTCGGGCGTGGCGTTCGGCAGGTCGCGGTCGTCATCCATAATTGGCCAGCATCTCCTTCAGGTCGTGCAGCGTGTTGGCTTCGGCCGCGGGCTTGTCGTGGCGCCAGCGTGCCATCCGGGGGAAGCGCAGCGCCACCCCCGACTTGTGGCGCGGGCTGGTCTGTATGCCCTCAAAGGCGATCTCGAAGACATGTTCCGGCGCCACCTGCCGGACCGGCCCGAATCGGTCGAGCGTGTTGCGCCGCACCCACGCCGTGATCTTGCGGAACTCGGCGTCGGTCAGCCCCGAATAGGCCTTGGTGAAGGGCACGAGCGCGCCGCTGCCGGGCTCTCCGTCCCAGACCGCGAAGGTGAAGTCGGTGAAGAGGTTGGCGCGCCGGCCGTGGCCCTGCTGGGCATAAACCATCACCGCGTCGATGGTCAGCGGGTCGACCTTCCACTTCCACCAGTCGCCCTTCCGGCGGCCGTCGCGATAGGGCGCGTCGAGCCGCTTCAGCATGATCCCCTCGGCCATGTGGTTCCGGCTCGCGGCGCGGATCCGCGCCAGCTCGTCCCAGTCGGCGAAGGCGAGCAGCGGCGAGACCCGCAGGGGCGCCTCCCCGGGCAACGCGGCCGTGAGCGCGTCGAGCGTCGCGCGGCGCTCGGCGAAGGGCGCGGCGCGGATGTCCTCCCCCTCCCATTCCAGAAGGTCGTAGGCAAGAAGGATGACCGGCGCCTCGCTCAGAAGCTTCTTCGGCACGGTCTTGCGGCCGAGCCGCTTCTGCAGCGCGTTGAACGACAGGGGCGCCCCCTCCGCCCAGGCCAGAACCTCGCCGTCGATCACCGTGCCGGCAGGCACGAAATCGGTGAGGCGGCCCAGCTCGGGAAAGCGGTCGGTCATCAGGTCCTCGCCCCGGGACCAGAGGAAATGCGCGCCGCCCCGCAACACCAGCTGGCCGCGGATGCCGTCCCACTTGCGCTCCGCCGCCCAGGCGGCGGGTGGCGTGTCGAGCGCGGCGGGCCCCTCGTCGAGATGGTAGGCGAGATAGAACGGATAGGGCTTCGACAGGTCGGTCATCGGGTCGGGAACCCGGATCAGGGCGTCGAAAGTGGTCGTCTCGGGCCGCCACTCGCCCATCAGCCGGTGCGCCAGATCCGCCTCGGCGATGCCGGTGGCGCGGGCGAGGGCCCGGGTCATCAGCTTCTGGCTGACGCCCATGCGGAAGCCGCCGGTCAGAAGCTTGTTGAACACGAAGCGGGCGCGCGCGGGAAGCTCGTCCCAGGCCGCGAGGATCGCGGCGCGCCGGTCTGCCTCGCCGCGCTGGTTCAGCGACCGGACCACCGCGATCCAGTCCGCCAGCGTGCGGTCGCTGTCGCGGCCGGGCGGCGGCAGGATCAGCGCGATGGTCTCGGCCAGATCGCCGACGATCGGATAGCTCTCCTCGACGAGCCACGGCGGCAGGCCGGCGCGTTCGGCCGCCCATTGCCGCAGGAGCGTCGAGGTGACGGTGCGCTTCGGCCGCCGCCCCGACAGGAGCGCGATCGTCCAGAGCCGGTCGGCCTCCGGCGCCTCGGCGAAATAGCGCGCCAGCGCGTCGACCTTGGCGTTGGTCTTGGTCGTCTGGTCGAGTTCCGTGAACAGGCGGACAAAGCGCTTCATGCCGCCTTCCCGTCGTCATCGCCGTCCTCGTCGAGGCTCTCGCCGTCATAGTGCGTCTCGACGATGGCGGCGTCGTAGCCCTGGCTTTCGAGCCAGCGGCGGAAGATCGCGGTATAGCCGTGGGTGACGAAGACCCGTTCCGCCCCGGTCTCGCGAATCGCGGTGTTGAGGCCGTCCCAGTCGGCGTGATCCGACAGCACGAAGCCGCGATCGGCGGCGCGGCGGCGGCGCACCCCCCTGAGCGCCATCCAGCCCGAGGCGAAGCCGGTCGAGGCGGGGCCGAAGCGGCGGGCCCAGGGCGTGCCCAGCGCCGAGGGCGTGGCGAGAACGAGCGCGCCGGGATGATCCCTAGGGTTGGTCTCGGGGGTCACGCGGATCGTGTCGGGCAAAGCGAGCCCCTGGGTGCGGAGCACCGCGTTGGTGTTCTCGACCGCGCCGTGGGTCAGGATCGGGCCGATGTCCGGGTCGATGGCCGTCAGCAGCCGCTGCGCCTTGCCGAGCGCATAGGCGCCGAGGATCGTCGCCCGGCCCTCGGCGGCGTTGCCGCGCCACCAGGCGTCGATCCGTCCGGCCACCTCGCGCTGGTCGTCCCAGCGGAAGACCGGCAGCCCGAAGGTGCATTCGGTGATGAAGGCGTGGCAGCGGACCGGCGCGAACGGCTCGCTGAGCCCGTCCGGCTCGATCTTGTAATCGCCCGAGACCACCCAGACCTCGCCCGCCACCTCCACGCGGATTTGCGCCGAGCCCGGCACGTGTCCGGCCGGATGATAGGAGATCCGCGCGTCGCCGATGCGCCGCGTCTCGCCATAGCGAAGGGTCTCGAGCGCGATGTCGCCCAGCCGGTGGCGCATCACCGGCGCCGCCGCCTCCGTGGCCAGATAACGGCCCATGCCGGGGCGCGCGTGATCTGCATGGCCGTGGGTGATGAGCGCGCGCTCGACCGGCTTCCACGGATCGATATAGACGTCCGCCGCGGCACAATAGATGCCGCGGTCGGTGAAGGTGAGGACGGGCCCGGCCATGCCGCGCAGCATAGCGCGCGCGGGGGCCGGTTCTAGCGGCCGGCGCGGAGGGTCGCGGCCTCGTCGAGGGCGCGGTGGGCCAGCGTGTCGATCAGCACCGCGGCGCAGGCCGGCGCCCGCGACCGCGCGGCGCTCCGCGCCAGCTCGTTGATGCGCCGGAGCGCGGCGGGGTCCAGATTCACATTCGCCATGGCCCAGCGGCCGAAATGCTTCGTCTCCACCGCACGGTCCGCGAGGATGCGAAGCTTGGTATGCCGCGGATCCGCGCCGATCGTGTCGATCAGAAAGTCGATGATCGACGCATCGCGCTCGAGCACCTGCACGAACTGGCCGTCGATGAAGGTCAGAAGCCCGGTGACGCCGATCTCGGTGTTGCTGCGGCGGGAGGCGACCAGAATCGCGTCGAGGCCGGCATCCCCCTCGTCATCGACGGGTTTGCTGACATAGAGGACTTGTCGGCGCATCGGATCGTCCACAGCGGCGAGATGAGGCGATATGTCATCGCAAATCCCTAACAAGTCGTGGACCGGGACGGTGTCGGGCGGCTTCGGTTGCACTCAGGGACGATCTGCCTAGGATCGCGCAGCAACCAGCAAGGGATGAGCGGCCAGATGCCGGAGACGTTCAACGAGATGTACGAGGACGGGCAGGTCCGCCCGCCCTATGCGGGGCTGGAGCGCTGGGCGCGGGACATGCCGGCCGATCTGCGCGGCATGAAGCAGTCCGAGGCGGAGGCGCTGTTCAGGCGGATCGGCATCACCTTCGCGGTCTACGGCGAAGGCGGCAGCCCCGACAGGCTCATTCCGTTCGACATGTTTCCGCGGGTGTTCGCGGCCGATGAATGGGCCCGGCTCGAGCGGGGCATCAAGCAGCGCGCGCGCGCGCTCAACGCGTTTCTCGCCGATGTCTACGACAGGGGCGAGATCGTGCGGGCCGGCCGCATCCCCGGGCATCTGGTCTATCAGAACGAGGCCTACGAGATCGCGGTGACGGGCTTCACCCCGCCGCAGGGGATCTTCAGCCATATCGTCGGCATCGACCTCGTGCGGGTGGGACCCGACGAGTTCTACGTGCTCGAGGACAATTGCCGCACCCCGAGCGGGGTCTCCTACATGCTGGAGAACCGCGAGATCATGATGCGGATGTTCCCGAGCCTGTTCCAGCAGAAGCGAATCGCGCCGGTCGAGACCTATCCGATGATGCTCAAGCGGACCTTCGACAGCGTCGCGCCGAAGAAATGCGAGGGCAGCCCCTGCGTCGTCATCATGACGCCCGGCCATTTCAACTCGGCCTATTACGAGCACTCTTTCCTCGCCGACATGATGGGCGTGGAACTGGTCGAGGGCTCGGATCTCTTCGTCGAGGGCGAGTTCTGCTACATGAAGACGACCGAGGGGCCGCAGAAGGTCGACGTCATCTATCGCCGCATCGACGATCCGTTTCTCGATCCGCTCTGCTTCCGGCCGGAGTCGATGCTGGGCGTGGCGGGGCTGATGAACGTCTATCGCTCGGGCGGGGTCACGATCTGCTCGGCGCCCGGCGCCGGCGTCGCCGACGACAAGGCCATCTATACCTACGTGCCCGACATGGTCCGCTTCTATCTGGGCGAGGAGCCGATCCTGAAGAACGTGCCGACCTGGCAATGCGCGAGGGAGGACGAATGCAAGTACGTGCTGGAGCATCTGCCCGAACTGGTGGTCAAGGAGGTGCACGGCTCGGGCGGCTACGGCATGCTCGTCGGGCCCAAGGCCACCGCCGCCGAGGTCGAACTCTTCCGCGCCAAGATCACCGAGGATCCGCACAACTACATCGCCCAGCCGACCCTGGCGCTGTCGGCCTGTCCGACCTTCGTCGACGAGGGCTTCGCGCCGCGGCACGTGGACCTGCGCCCCTACTGCCTCGTGGGGCAGGACGTGACGCTGGTTCCGGGCGGCCTCACCCGGGTGGCGCTCAAGGAAGGCAGCCTGGTCGTGAACTCGAGCCAAGGCGGCGGCGTGAAGGATACCTGGGTTCTGGCGGGGGAATGAGATCATGCTGAGCCGGACCGCGGAGAACCTCTACTGGCTGGCGCGCTATATCGAGCGGGCCGAGACCAACGCGCGCCTTCTGGAAGTGGCGGCACGCAATGCGCTCCTGCCCGATACCGGCGGCGGCATGCGCAACGAATGGGAGTCCGTCCTGCTGGCCTCGGGCACCAAGCAGAGCTTCGACGAGAAATACGGCGACCCGGTGCAGCGCAACGTCGAGACGCACATGTTCTTCGACCAGGACAACCCGTCTTCCGTCGCCTCCTGCATCCACTGGGCGCGGGAAAACGGGCGGATCGTGCGCACCGCGCTGACCACTCAGGTCTGGGAAGCGCTGAACGCCGCCGAGACCGAGATGCGGGAGCTCGGCCGGCAGGAACGCTCGTCTCTATCGACTTCCGACCTCAAGGATTTCGTGCTGCGCCACATGGCGCATGTGCGCGGCGCCATCCTCGCCACGCAGCTCCGGAACGACGGCTACGATTTCATGAATATCGGCCATTATCTGGAGCGCGCCGATTCCACCGCCCGCATCCTCGACGTGAAGTACTACGTGCTGCTCCCGAACGTGGCGATGGTCGGCTCGGGGCTCGACAATTACCAGTGGCGCACGGTCCTGCACGCGATGAACGCCCAGCGGGCCTTCGCCTGGGTCTATGGCGGCGAGGTGACCGCCTCGAAGATCGTCGATTTCCTGGTGCTGAACCCGCAGGCGCCGCGCTCGCTGATCGCCTCGGCGGAGGGTGTCCTCCATCATCTCGAGCGGCTGGCGCGGACCTACGGGCGCACCTCCGGGGCCACGTCGAGCGGGCGCAGCAAGGTAGCGGAACTGTCGGGCATGTCGGTCGGCGACATCTTCGAGGAGGGGCTTCACGACTTCCTGCAACGCCATCTGCGCGACATCCACAACCTCGGCGGCGAGATCCACAAGAGCTATCTGAGCGGGGAATCGCGATGAAACTGCATGTCAGCCACCGCACCGAATATCGCTACGACCAGCCGAAGCGGCATCTGGTCCAGTCGCTGCGGCTGTGGCCCACGGAGTTCGAGGGTCAGAGCGTCCTGAACTGGTCGATCACCGTCGACGGGCACGACTACACGCGCGGCGCGGCGTTCCGCGACGGCTCCGGGGACTGGGTCGAGACGGTCTCGCTGCGCAATGTCGAGCGCATGGCGATCGTCGTCCAGGGCGATGTGGAGACCCGCAACCTGACCGGCGTGGTGAAGGGGCTGCGCGAGAAGGTGCCGCCCATGGCCTATCTGCGGCCGACCCGGGTTACCCGGCTGAACGGCGATCTGCGGGATCTGGCGCGGGACGCGACGGCGGGCGTCGACGACGCCCTCGACCGCGCCCATGCGATCTCGCGCAAGGTGGCCGAGACCATCGTCTATACACCGGGCGCGACCGAGGCCGGCACGACGGCGGGGGAGGCGCTGGCGATCGGCAAGGGCGTGTGCCAGGACCAGAGCCACGCGACCATCGCCCTGGCGCGGGCCGTCGGCATGCCCGGCCGCTACGTCACCGGCTATCTCTACTCCACCCCCGACTTCGCGGTCGATCAGGCGAGCCACGCCTGGGCGGAGATCTGGGTGGAGGGGCTCGGCTGGGTCGGGTTCGACGCCGCCAACGGATGCTGTCCCGACGAACGCTACATCCGTATCGGCTGCGGGCTCGACGCGCAGGCGGCCGCCCCGATCCGCGGCCAGGCGCAGGGCGAAGGAGCCGAGACGATGGATGTCGACGTGCGGGTTCAGGACGCGCACCAGCAACAATCGCAGCAATCGCAATCGGGCGGAGGCCAGTCCCAGAGCCAGTCCTCCTGACCTTCCCGGAACGTCCCGCCGGCTGGGCCGTTGCCTGTCCTCAAGACCGGGTGGGCTTTGCCCCCGAACCGCAAGCGACGGACCCGACCGCCATGACCTATTGCGTGGGATTGCTGCTCGATGCAGGGCTGGTTCTGTTGTCGGACACGCGCACCAATGCGGGTGTCGACAACATCTCGAGCTATCGCAAGATGTTCACCTTCGTCGACCCGGGCGAGCGCGCCATCGCCATCATGACCGCCGGATCGCTGTCGGTGACGCAGACGGCCATCGCCAAGCTCGAGGATGCCATTACCGATGCCGACGTGCCGTCGATCATGTCGGCCGATACGATGCTCGAGGTGGTCGAGATCGTCGGCGAGACCCTGGCGAAGGTGTCGCGGCAGATCGCCGACAAGATGGGCGACAAGGCCGCCTCGGCGCGCGCCTCGCTGATCGTCGCCGGCCAGCGCAGGGGCGGGGCGGCGCGCATGTTCCTGGTCTATCCCGAGGGCAATTTCATCGAGGCGACGGCGGACACGCCCTACCTCCAGATCGGCGAGCACAAATACGGCAAGCCGATCCTCGACCGGGTGGTGACGCCGGAAACGTCGCTGCTCGACGCGAAGAAGGCAGTGCTTCTGTCGATGGATTCGACGCTGCGGTCAAATCTGAGCGTCGGCATGCCGCTCGACCTTTGCGTCATCGAGACCGATACGCAGAGGATCACCGAACAGCGGCGTATCAACCCCGACGACGAGACCTTTCACGAGATGAGCATCGCCTGGTCGCAAGCGCTGCGCGAGGCGTTCCGGGGCATCGGCATCTGAGCCGGCGGGGCGCGGGACCTCAGCTCGCGAAGTGATCGAGGATCGTGCCGAGCGCGCGGGCGCGCCGTTCGGGGCCGTCCATCAGCGTCTCGTGCCGGCCGCCCTCGATGAAGACGAGCCGGCCGTTGCGCCAGCGCGCCATCCGCCGGCGCACCTGCCGGATATCGACGATCCGCTCGTCGGTACCCAGGATCGTGACGCAAGGCGTGGCGGGCGATGGCCGGCGGGCGAGGCGGCGGCATTCGGCCAGGGCTTCGCTCAGCCAGCCGAGCGAGGGGCCGCCCAGCGCAAGTTCCGGATGCGCCTCCGTCTGGCGCGACATGCGCGCATACTGCGCCTCGTCGTTCGTCAGAAGGTTGGCCGCGAAGGGCGTGGCGTGCGGATAGGCGCTGTCGGCGGTGCCGGGCGCGGCCAGGTGCGCAAGACCGAGCCGCATCGCGGCGAAGGACAGCGACCAGGCGGCCGGGCGCAGCCCCGCCGAGAGCGCGATCCCCCACATCGGCGACGAGAAGGCCGCCCGCTCCACCGGCAGCCCCTCGATCAGCGCGCGCAGGCCGATCGCGCCGCCCATCGAATGCGCCAGAAGATGATAGGGGGCGGGCAGGTCGCGCCGCCTTGCGTGCGCGACGAGCACCGCCACGTCGCGCTGATAGTCGGAGAAGCGGTCCACATGACCAGAGGTGCGGTCGGGCAGCAGCCGGTCGGCCAGCCCCTGTCCGCGCCAGTCGATGGTGAGCGTCGCAAGCCCGGCCGCGGCCAGATCGCCCGCCAGCTGGCCGTATTTCTCCACATATTCCGTCCGGCCCGGAAACAGCAGCACCGTGCCGCGGGCATCCGCGGGCGCCCATTCGGCCAGCCGCACGGTCACCCCGTCCGAGGTCGCGCACCAGAACGCTTGCCCGCCCGGCGGCGCGTCGGCGACATCGTCGAAAAGCGGAGCCTCCACCGCGCTCAGAGGGTGGAGGCCAGCTTCATCGCTTGTCCCATGTCGCCGTCGACCTTCAGCCGTCCGGTCATGAACGCCGATGTCGGGTCGAGATCGCCCTCGAAGATCTCGCGGAACGTGTCGGAATCGGCGGTGAGCGTCACCTCCGACTCCTCGTCGGCCGCGCGCGCGCCCTCGCTGTCGAGCATGATCGTGCCCTCGCCCGTCACGACGAATTTCGCCGACCCGTTAAAGCTGCCGCCGGTCTTCTGGTTCAGCTCCTTGACGGCCCTGTCGATCATCTCGCTCATCTGTGCGGCTCCTCGCATTGTGTTGGGTCCGGGGGGTGCATTTCCCGCGGACCGAGTTAGTGTCGACACTGACATGACGCGCGTTCTCTGCAATCCCAAAGTCATCCTGACGGCGCTCTTCGTCGGCCTCGCGACGGCGGCAGGCGCGCAGGGGCACCGGCTCGACGACCTCTTCGCGGCGCTCGGCCGGGCCGAGGGTCCCGACGCGGAGCAGATCGCCCAGAAGATCGCCTCGGAATGGTCGAAATCCGGCTCCCCCTCGATGGATTTCCTGCTGACGCGGGGCCGCGACGCGCTCGAGGCCGGCGATACGGGTGCGGCGATCGGCCATCTGACGGCGCTCGTCGATCACGCGCCCGACTTTGCCGAAGGCTATAATGCGCGGGCGACCGCCTATTTCATCGCCGGCGCCTACGGGCCGGCGATGGACGACATCCGCATGGCGCTGTCGCTGAACCCGCGGCATTTCGGGGCGATGACCGGCCTTGCGGTGATTCTGGCCGAGACCGGGCAGCCCGCCCGGTCCCTTGAGGTCTGGCGGGAGGTCGAGCGGCTCTATCCCGCGAGCCCGGATGCGGCCCTCGCGATCCCGGCCCTGGCGCGGGAGATCGAGGGCAGCACGCTCTGAGCCCGCGTGTCCCCGACACCACGGCAGCGTGCCGCGGCCGGCCGTCCCCCCTCTACATCCGGCACCCGATGTGCTGGGATGCCGGGGGACCGCATGACAACAAGTGCGGCGGCAAACGGGCAGTTGAGGACAGCATGCGGATATTCTGGATGACCGGCCTCGTGGCGGCCGGGTGGGCGGGCGCTGCGGGCGCCCAGGCGACGGATGTGACGGGGGGCGAGCTGCGCTTCGGCTACGAGCGGCTCTCGGGTGGCGCGGAGGGAGGGCGCGAGGATGCCGCGCTGTCGAAGACCTCGCTCGAAGGGTCGATCGATCTGGGCTTCGGCGGCGCCTTCGGCACCCAGGTCGATCTGGCGCTCGACCGCTTCAACGAGGCGGGCGACATGGGCAAGTCCATGGGCTTGCACGGCTTCTACAACATCAGTCCGATGACCCGCGCCGGCGTCTTCGCCGGGTTCGAGACGGTCGACGGGGCGAGCGTCACCTATTACGGCGGCGAGCTCGGCGTCGATACCGGCGTCACCGAGATCGAGGGCTACATTCTTGCCGGGACCGAACATGACAGCGACTCGAGCGGCGTGCTCTACGGGATCGACGGGGCCTACGGCGTGACCCCGCAGCTGAGCCTCGGCGGGCGGCTCGACATCGGCGCCTTCGACACCGAGATCGACGTGACGCGCCTGGCGGTGACGGCGGCCTTCGACCTGACCCCCGCCGCGCAGCTTCAGGCCGAGATCGGCACCACCGACATCGACGCGGCGGGCCTCGGGCGCCGCGACGACACCTATATCGGCGTCCGGGCGACCTTCACCTTCGGCCCTGGCCAAGGTTCGGTCTTCGACCGCAGGGGTCTTCTGGACTTAATCCCCGGGGGTTGAGTCTCGCCGGCACGGCCTGCATCTAAGGTCGCGCGGCAAGGATGGATTGCTCATGGCACGGATCACAGCGGTCCTCGGCCCCACCAATACCGGCAAGACGCATTACGCGCTCGACCGGATGCTGGGCTACCGGACCGGCATCATCGGCCTTCCGTTGCGGCTTCTGGCGCGCGAGATCTACGACCGGCTGGTGGCGCTGAGGGGGCCTTCGGTGGTGGCGCTCGTCACCGGCGAGGAGCGCATCGTGCCGGAGCGGACGCAATACTGGGTCTGCACCGTCGAGGCGATGCCCGAGGGACTGGGCGCCGATTTCCTGGCGATCGACGAGATCCAGCTCTGTGCCGATCCGGAGCGCGGCCACGTCTTCACCGATCGGCTCCTCAGGGCGCGGGGCACGACCGAGACGCTGCTTCTGGGCGCCGAGACGATGCGGGGCGCGATCGCCGCGCTGGTGCCCGAGGCAACGTTCCTGAAGCGCGATCGCTACTCGACGCTGATCTATACCGGCAGCCGCAAGCTCAGCCGGATGCGGGCGCGCTCCGCCATCGTCGGCTTCTCGGTCGACAACGTCTATGCGATCGCAGAGTTGTTGCGCCGGCAGAAGGGCGGCGCGGCCGTCGTGATGGGCGCGCTCAGCCCCCGGACGCGCAATGCCCAGGTCGAGATGTACCAGAACGGCGATGTGGACTACCTCGTGGCCACCGACGCCATCGGCATGGGGCTGAATCTCGACATCGATCACGTGGCCTTCTCGGCGACACGGAAGTTCGACGGCCGGCGGATGCGTGATCTGCAGCCCAACGAGCTGGCGCAGATCGCGGGGCGGGCGGGGCGCTATCAGAATGACGGCACGTTCGGCGTCACGGGCGAGGCGCCGCCGCTCGACGACGGCGTTGCGGACGCGATCTGCAATCACCGATTCGCGCCGATCAAGGTGGTGCAGTGGCGCAATTCCCGCCTGAACTTCGCCACGCCCGAGGCGCTCATCGCCTCGCTGGAGGAGAAGCCCGATCACGAGCGGCTGGCGCGGTCGCGCGAGGCCGACGACCTGTCGGCGCTGAAGACGCTGTCGATGCTGCCGGAGGTGCGGCAGCATTGCGACGAGGCCGGCGCCGTCCGCCTGCTGTGGGACGTGTGCCGGATCCCCGACTTCCGCGGGATCAGCGCGGGCGAGCATGCGGCCCTCTTGGAGCGGATCTTCGGGTTCCTGCGCGATCTGGGCCGGGTCCCCGACGACTGGCTCGCGCGGCAGGTCAAGCGCATCGACCGGACCGACGGGGACATCGACACCCTGTCGAAGCGGTTGGCATATATCCGCACATGGACCTACGTGGCGCAGCGCAAGGGCTGGGTCGATGACGAGCGGCATTGGCGCGACGCCACGCGCGCGGTAGAAGATCGGGTGTCGGATGCGCTGCACGAGGCGCTGACCCAGAGATTCGTGGACCGGCGCACCAGCGTGCTGCTGCGCCGGCTCAAGCAGAAGGAAGCCATGGTGGCCGAAGTGAACGACAAGGGTGAAGTAACAGTAGAAGGCCAGTATGTCGGCCGGATCGAGGGCTTCCGGTTCCGGCAGGACGCGGCATCGGGTCCCGACGAGGCCAAGACGCTGCGCCAGGCCAGCGCCGCGGCGCTGGCGCCGCAATTCCATCTTCGGGCCGACAGGATCTACAACGCGCCCGACAGCGAGATCGACTATACCGAACAGGGCGGCCTGATGTGGGGCGATCAGGCGGTGGGCAAGCTCGTCCGCGGCGACGACCCGCTGAAGCCGCAGGTCCAGGCCTTCGTCGACGAGGAGGCCGGCGCGGAGGTCCAGCAGAAGGTGCAGCGCCGGTTGCAGCATTTCGTCGACCGCAAGGTCGCGGCGCTCTTCGAGCCGCTCATGGCGATGCAGCGCGACGAGGCCCTGACGGGGCTGGCCAAGGGCTTCGCCTACCGGCTGATCGAACAGATGGGCGTGATCCCGCGCGACCGCGTCTCCTCCGAGGTGCGCGATCTCGACCAGCCGGCGCGCGGCGCGCTCAGAAGGCACGGCGTCCGCTTCGGCCAGTTCACCATCTTCCTGCCGACGCTGCTGAAGCCCGCGCCCACGCGGCTCCGGCTGCTGCTCTGGTCGCTGCAGGAGGGGTTCGACACCTTCCCCGAAAGCCCGCCGCCGGGCATGGTCACGATCCCGATCGTCGAGGGCCTGCCGGAAGGCACCTACCTGATGGCCGGCTACCGCGCCGCGGGCGAACGCGCGATCCGCATCGACATGCTCGAGCGGCTCGCCGACATGCTGCGCGGCAAGGACAGCCGCGGCGGCTTCGAGGCGACGGCCGACATGCTGTCGATCACCGGCATGACGCTCGACCAGTTCGCCGGCCTGATGCAGGGACTGGGCTACGCCGCCGAGAAGGGCGAGCGCGTGAAGGTGGCGGGCCCGAAGGAGCGCGCCGCATCTGCCGCGCCGGCCGATCCCGACACCCCTGCGCAGCCCGAGACGCCCCCCGATCCCGATCCCGCTCCTGATCCCGGCGAACCCGGCACCGTGCCCGAGCCGGGCGAGCCGACCGAGACGCCGCCCGAGCGGCCGGCCGAGGTGCCGGACCCGGCGCCGCCCGAGACGCCGCCCGCGCCGCCCTCCGAAGCGCCGGGCGACGCGCCGGGCGAGATGCCGCCCGCCCCGCCTTCCGAGGTGCCGCAGCCGGGCGGGCCGGCGCAGATGCCGACGCTCGGAGGGGCGGACGAGATCGCCGCCGTGACTGACGCCGACATGGCCGCCGACGCCGATGCGCCTGCCGACGCCGGGGCGGATGCGCCTGCCGGAGACGGCGAGTCCCAGCGCGAAGCCGAGACGGAGGTGTTCTACACCTTCGTCTGGGGCGGCAGGGCGCGGGGCAACAGGTCGCGCGGCGAGCGCCCGCCGCAGAAGGGCAAGGCGCGGCGCGGGCCGGGCAAGGCCGCGGGCGGACAGGGCGGCAAGCCCAAGCCGGCGCAATCCCGCCCGCCGAAGCGCGACAAGCCCATCGACCCCGACAATCCCTTCGCCGCGGCGCTTATGGGTCTGAAGGGGCGGACTTGACCGAGGCGCAGGCGGCCGTCCGGCTCGACAAGTGGCTGTTCTACGCGCGGTTCTTCCGCACGCGCGGCCTCGCCTCGAAGGTCGTGACGGAGGGCGGCGTGCGGTTGAACGGCACCCGCGTCTCGAAACCCGCGGCCCTGGTGCGCGCCGGCGACGTCCTGACCGTCGCTCAGGGCCGCGCCGTTCGGGTCGTGGCGGTGCTGGCCACCGGCACCCGCCGCGGTCCGGCCGCCGAGGCGCAGGCGCTCTACGAGGACCGCTCGCCGCCCGTCGCGCCGCGGCTCCCCGATGCGCCCCGCTACGACAAGGGCGGGCGGCCGACGAAGAAGGACCGGCGGGACATGACGGCGGGGCGGCTCCGCGAGGAGTGAGCCCGACGCCTTGAATGATGCCGGCGCGTCGTCTAGGTCCGCTCCAAACACGAGTGGACGCGCCTCATGACCTATATCGTCAACGACAATTGCATCGCCTGCAAATACACCGACTGCGTCGAGGTTTGCCCCGTGGATTGCTTCTACGAGGGCGAGAACATGCTCGTCATCCACCCCGACGAATGTATCGATTGCGGCGTCTGCGAGCCGGAATGTCCCGCCGAGGCGATCCTGCCCGATACCGATCCCGAGGCGGAGAAGTGGGTCGAGTTCAACCGCAAGTATTCGGAAATGTGGCCGGTGATCGTCACCAAGAAGGACCCGCTTCCGAACGCCGAGGAGATGGACGGCAAGCCCGGCAAGATGGAGTTGTTCTCCGAAGCGGCGGGCGAGGGCGGCTGAGACTGCGCCCAATCGTCGCAGCAGCCACTGGAACCGCTTTGTGATCGGCCAGTTATCCAACTGGCGGCTTGGCGAATCTTGTGGTATGAATCATCCGTAGCCAGCGGATGAACGTCGCGCAGCGGCCATGAGACGGGAAATGTGGTTTTTCCCGCCTCATTTTTTCGTTTCGCTGTCTGAACGGCCTGAAAAGGAACAAGTCTGCGATGAGCAAAGCCAAGAAATCGGAATTCCGTCCCAACGATTACGTCGTCTACCCGGCCCACGGTGTCGGCCAGATCCTCAACATCGAGAAACAGGAAGTGGCGGGGCTCGAGCTCGAGCTCTTCGTGATCTCGTTCGAGAAGGACAAGATGACCCTGCGCGTGCCGACGCACAAGGCGTCGGAAGTGGGCATGCGGCAACTCTCCTCGCCGGACGTGGTGACGAAGGCGATGACGACGCTGAAGGGGAAGGCCAAGGTCAAGAAGGCGATGTGGTCGCGCCGCGCTCAGGAATACGAGCAGAAGATCAATTCCGGCGACCTCATCGCCATCGCCGAGGTGGTCCGTGACCTGCACCGCAACGACGAGCAGCGCGAGCAGAGCTATTCCGAACGCCAGCTTTACGAGGCGGCGCTCGAGCGTCTGATTCGCGAGGTTGCCGCGGTGTCGGGCGACGACGAGAGCGCCGCGCAGCGCCAGATCGACGGCGTGCTCGAAGGGCGCCAGGCCGCCGCCTGAGCCCCGCACCCCGGCTTCTGATCGACCGCGCCTCCTCCCGGGGGCGCGGTTTCGTTTGGGCGTGGCCCGGTTCCGACAGGGGCAGGGCGCGACCGGCAGGGGCGGCACCCCGCCGATGCGCCTTGGCCTCAGCCGGTGTGGTGCACCTCCTGCAGCCCGAAGACCGGCGTCGCGATCCCCTCCATCCGCGCCTTGATCTGCAATGCGAGGAAAAGCGAGTAGTGGCGCGACTGGTGCAGGTTGCCGCCGTGGAACCACAGCGCCTCCTGCTGGGTGGGCTTCCACATGTTGCGCTGCTCGCCCTCCCAGGGGCCCGGATCCTTCGGCGTCTCCGAGCCGAGGCCCCAGACCTTGCCCACCTTGTCGGCCATCTCCCGGTCAACGAGGTCGGCGACCCAGCCGTTCATCGACCCGTAGCCGGTGGCGAGGACCACCAGATCGGCGGGAAGCTTGGTGCCGTCCGCGAGCCGCACACCCGTCTCGGTGTATTCCTTCATCTGGCCCTTAACGAGCTTCACCTTGCCGTCGATGATGAGCTGGCTGGCGCCCACGTCGATGTAATAGCCCGAGCCCCGGCGCAGGTATTTCATGAACAGGCCCGACCCGTCCGCGCCCCAGTCGAGGTCGAAGCCGGCCTCCTCGAGGCCCTTGTAGAACGCCGCGTCGCGCTCCTTCATCTGCTCGTAGAGCGGGATCTGGAACTCGTGCATGATCCGGTAGGGCAGCGAGGCGAAGACCATGTCCGCCTTCTCGGTGGTCATGCCCGACTGCACCGCCTGCTCGGAATAGAGCGCGCCGAGACCGAACTCCATCAGACTGTCGGAGCGCACGATATGGGTGGAGGATCGCTGGACCATGGTCACGTCGGCGCCGTTCTCCCAGAGCGCGGCGCAGATGTCGTGAGCGGAATTGTTCGACCCGATCACCACCGCCTTCTTGCCGCGCCAGGCATCGGGGCCCGCGTGCTCCGACGAGTGCTCGATCTGGCCCTTGAACACGTCCTCGCCCGGGAAGGAGGGCTTGTTCATCTTGCCCGACATGCCGGTGGCCATGACGAGCTGCTTCGGGCGCACCGTCACCGTCTCGCCGTCGCGCTCGATCTCGACGGCCCATTCCTGCTTGTCCTCGTCCCAGGATGCCGATTTCGCCTCGGCGTTGGTCCAGTAGTTGAGCTCCATCACCTTGGTATACATCTCGAGCCAGTCGCCGATCTTGTCCTTCGGCGCGAAGACCGGCCAGTTCTCGGGGAACTTGATGTAGGGCAGGTGGTCGTACCAGACCGGATCGTGCAGGCAGAGCGACTTGTAGCGGTTCCTCCACTGGTCGCCGGGCCGGTCGTGCTTGTCGATGACGATGGTCGGCACGCCAAGCTGCCTCAGCCGCGCACCGAGCGCGATGCCACCCTGTCCGCCGCCGACGACGAGCGTGTAGGGCTGGGTCGTGAGGCCCAGCTCGGCCTTCTCCCGCTCCCGCTCCTCCTTCCAGGTCGGCGCATCCGGGTTGACTCCGTGCTTGGCGCCGAGCGGCCGGTCGCCGTTCCTCGGCTCCTCGTGGCCCTTGAGCTCCTGCAGCGCCGTCAGCAGGGTCCAGATCCTGTCGCCCTGCAGCCGCAGCAGGCCCCAGCCGCGTCCGACCTTTGTCTCGAAGGTGATCCAGGCGGTGGTGATGCCGTCCTCCTCGGTCGGCGTCTCGCCCTCCTGCAGGCGCCAGGCCCCCGGGTCGGCGTGATCGAGCTGGCGTTCGAGCATCTGCGCAATCTCGCCGCGCCCCTCGAGGGTCTTGAGGTTCCAGGTGAAGGCGACAAGGTCGCGCCAGAAGCACGTCTCGGCGAAAAGCTCCGTCGCGGCCTCGATGTCGCGGGCCGCGAGCGCCTGTCCCAGCTCGTCGAGCACCGTTTGCACCCGGTCAGACGTGGTCGTGTCGAGCATTTCTTCCTCCCCTGATGTCCGATGCCTCAGCCGCGACGGCCAAGCCCGGCAATCCGGGCGCAGGCTCGTCGGCGGCCGGGACGCACGACGCCGCACCCGCCGGAGCGGGCCCTTCAGGGTCGGCCGCGATGGCGGCGGGATGAGCGCGTCCGTCCATGCCATCGTCATAGCAGCCGGGATCCCCGCGTGTCAGTCCGACTTCAGTCTGCCCCGGCGCCGCAGCCGCTTCGGGCTCATGCGCTCCGCTGACGGGTGCCGCAGAAATAGGACGACCGGCCGCCGATCTTCGTCCGACAGGTCGTGCCGCCGCAGCGCCGGCAGGTCGCCCCCTCCTCGCGATGGGCGATGAGCCAGTCGCGGGGCAGCCGATCACAGTCCATGTCCGTCGCCGCGACGGCGTCGAGCACCTGCCGCATGGTCTCGAAGAGCGCCACGATCCGCTCCTGCGGCAGATCGCGCGCCACCGCATCCCGGGGGCGTGCCGGTCTGAAACAGCATCTCGTCCGACCAGAGGTTGCCGATCCCGGCGAGCTTCTTCTGGCTCATCAGCGCCGACTTGACGGCGCCCCGGCCGCCGCCCACCCGCCGGCTGCCTTCGAACGCGACGACGATCCGCGCGTGATCGGGCAGCCCGTCGCCGGCCTCGATAGGCCGGAGCGCGCCGGTCATGCCCAGATGCACGGCGATCCACGGGCCCGAGTTCGAGCCCGCGAAGATCACCTTGCCATGGCGGCGGGCCTCGGCGAACTGGTGCCCGACCAGCCGTGCGCGGGCGCCTTCGTCCGGCAGGTCGACGTGCCGGGTGTCGGGGCCGAGGCACACCGCCTCGATCGTGCGGCGAAGACGGCCCGCCTCGATCCGGCGGCGGTTGGCTTCGGCTTCGGGCAGTTCGGGCATGGCGTCTCGTGTCGTGGCGGCCGGAAGATCCAGGGTAGGGGATCATCGCCCGAGGTCCGTGGCAATGGCCATGGCCACCAGGCGCGGCGGATCGGCCGCAGCCCCCGGCGCGCGCAGGCGCGACCGCTTGCCGCGCCGCGGTGCCGTCTTAGGTGCGCAGAGCGCGGCAGGCGGGGTGGCAGATGATCGAGGCGGTGGATGGCGGGCTTCTGGTGGCGATCGGCGGCCCGGCCGTCGCGGCCGGCATCTTCGGCGGCGTGCTGGCCGGCCTGCTCGGCGTCGGCGGCGGCATCGTCATCGTGCCCGCCCTCTACGTGGCGCTGTCGCTGACCGACATGGACCCGGCCCAGACCATGCAGGTGGCGGTCGGCACCTCGCTCGCGACGATCGTCTTCACCTCGATCAGCTCCGCCTGGGGCCATTACCGCAAGGGCGCGATCGACTTCGACCTCCTGAAGCTCTGGGGTCCCTCCATCCTCGCCGGCGTGGTGCTGGGCGCGCTCCTCGGCGGCATCGTCTCGGGGCTGGTGCTGATCGCCGTCTTCGCGACGGTCGCGCTTCTCGTGGCGCTGGACATGATCCTCCGCGGCGGCGGCGACATCGACAGCCCGCGCAACTTCTCCCGGCCCGCCTGGGCGGCGTTCGGCGTGCTTGCCGGGGCGCTCTCGGCGATGATGGGGATCGGCGGCGGCTCGATCTGCGTGCCGCTCCTGAACTTCCTGGGCTACGACATCCGCCGCGCGGTCGGCACCTCGGCCGCCATCGGCTTCATCATCGGCCTGCCCGGCGCCATCACCTACATCCTGACGGGGTGGGGGCATGCCGGGCTGCCGCCCCTGTCCCTGGGCTACGTCAACCTGCTCGCGGCGGCCATCATCATCCCGCTGACCATGACCTTCGCTCGCCTCGGCGTGGCGCTCGCCCACCGGATCCCGCGCCGGGCGCTGCGGCTCTCCTTCGGGGTGTTCCTGCTGGCGACGTCGATCAAGATGTATGTCGATCTCTTCGGCGCCTGAGCCGCGCCCCGGGGGGAAGGGGGCGGAGCGCCCCCCGCCGCTCAGTTGGGCTCGAGCACCGCGACCGTCTGCCAGCCCATCGACAGGGTGCCGTCGGCCAGCGTCGCGGTGTCCGGCTCCGACACGAAGACGAGCGACCAGCCGCCCTCCGGCAGCGTCACCTCCGCCTCGTCGCCGCCATTGACGACGATGAGCGCGCGGCCCTCGGGGCCGTCGATGTCCATCGTCACCGGCGCGTCGTCGCCCGACCAGTCCGCGCCGGTCATTTCCGTGCCATCGGGATTGCGCCAGACCACTCCGGTGTCGGACTGGAAGCGCCGCTCCCGCAGGATCGGCATCTCCCGCCTCAGCCGCGCCAGCTCGGCCAGCGTGTCAGTCATGTCCGCCTGGCCGTCCTCCCAGCGCGTCCAGCCGATCTCGTTGTCCTGGCAATAGGCGTTGTTGTTGCCGTCCTGCGAATTGCCGACCTCGTCGCCGGCAAGGATCATCGGCACGCCGCGGCTCAGCATCAGGCTCGACAGCATCGCCCGCGCCCGCCGCCGGCGGGCGGCGAGGATCTGCGGGTCGTCGGTCTCCCCCTCCACGCCCATGTTGTCGCTCAGATTGTTGTCGTGACCGTCGCGATTGTCCTCGCCGTTCGCCTCGTTGTGCTTGTCGGAATAAGACACGCAATCCCACAGGGTGAAGCCGTCATGCGCGGCGATGAAGTTGATCGACGACGTGACCGGCCGGTTCGAATGGTCGAACTGCACCGGCGAGCCCGACAGGCGCTCGGCCATATGGCCCTTGACGCCGCCGCGCCGCGCCCAGAAGGCGCGGGTATCGTCGCGGAACTTGTCGTTCCATTCGCGGAACGGCCAGGGAAAGCCGCCCACCTGATAGCCTCCATCGCCGATATCCCACGGCTCGGCGATCAGCTTCACCCGCGCCAGCACCGGGTCCTGCCGGATTGCGGCGAAGAACGACCCCTCGCGCTCGAAGCCCGACGGCTCCCGCCCGAGCGTCGAGGCCAGATCGAAGCGGAAGCCGTCGACATGCATCTCCTGCACCCAGTGGCGCAGCGAATCGAGCACCATCCGAAGCACCATCGGGTGCGCCACGTTGACGGTGTTGCCGGTGCCGGTCGTGTCGTAGCAATGGCGCATGTCGCTGCCGTGGAGGTAATAGCTGGCATTGTCGATGCCGCGGAACGACAGGGTCGGCCCCAGTTCGGAGCCTTCGGCCGTATGGTTGTAGACGACGTCGAGGATCACCTCGATCCCGGCCTCGTGGAAGCGGCGGATTGCGTCCTTGAGCTCGCCCCATTCGCCGGTCTTCAGATAGCTCCGCTCGGGCGCGAAGAAGTTCAGCGTGTTGTAGCCCCAGTAGTTCCTGAGCCCCTTCTCGAGCAGGTGGCTGTCCTGCAGGAAGGCGTGCACCGGCAGAAGCTCGATCGCCGTGATGCCGATATGCTTCAGATGGTCGATCATCGTCTGCGAGGCGAGGCCCGCGAACGTGCCGCGCTGATCCTCGGGAATGCCGGGATGCAGCATCGTCAGCCCGCGCACATGCGCCTCGTAGATCACCGTGTCCCGCCACGGCGTATAGAGCGCCCGGTCCGCGTCCCAGTCATAGGCGGGGTCGGTGACGAAGCATTTCGGCACGTAAGGCGCCGAATCGCGCTCGTCGAAGGTGGTGTCGTCGCCGGTCGCCAGATCGTAGCCGAAAAGCGCGTCGTTCCATTCGAGCGATCCCGCGAGCTGGCGGGCATAGGGGTCGATCAGCAGCTTGTTGGGGTTGAACCGGTGCCCGGCCTCGGGCTCGTAGGCGCCGTGCACCCGGTAGCCATAGCGCTGCCCGGGCCGCACGCCCGGCAGGTAGCCGAACCAGACGCCCCCTTCCATGTCGGGCAGCTCCTGCCGCGTCTCGGTCCCGTGCTCGTCGAACAGGCACAGCTCCACGGCTTCGGCGTTCTCGCTGAACAAGGCGAAATTGGTGCCGTCGCCGTCGTAATGCGCTCCGAGTTGTACGTTCGACGCCGCTTCGCGGTCGAAAGTTCGAGACGTCAAGTTTGTTCTCCTAGCCAGACCGGGCCGCGCTGTCTGGGCGACCGTTCAGCCGGCAACGTCCTAGGGTGCGGCGCGGTTCGCCGCCGCAAGCATTTCTGCGGTCACGAGGACGGTGCCGCTCTTCGTGCGCCTGTATTGCAGGCGGTCGCGGCGCGGGTCCAGACCGATTCGGTGGCCGAACGGCACAACCGCGCCGGGTGCCACGACGCAATTGGCCACCAGCGAGCCGCGCGACACCAGCGATCCGGCCATGATGAAACTGTCGATCACGCCGTAGGGCGGCCGCCGTGTCGGCCCCCGACCGGGGATCGGCACCGGCGGCTTGCCCGGCAGGAAGTCGAGCGCGGCGCGGCGCAGGGCGTCGAGCGTGCCCACGTCGCGCCAGTAGAACGGCCCGCTGCGGCACGGCGCATGGACATAGCTGCGGCCCTCGAGGACGGCGGCGGGCAGCACGTCGTGGCCGAAATCGACCGCGTCGGGCTGCGCCAGGAGGAACGCCCGCAACCACGCCCAGTCGAAGACGTAAAGCCCCATGCTGACCAGCGATCGCGTGGGGTCGATGGCGCTGCCGGGCGGGTCCGCCGGCTTCTCGACGAAGCGCGAGATCCGGTCGCCCCGGTCGGCATCGACGATGCCGAAGGCGCTCGCCTCGCTGCGCGGCACCATGTCGACGGCGACGGTCAGATGCGCCGCGCGCTCGCGGTGAGCCGCAACCATCGGGCGGTAATCCATGGCGTAGATGTGGTCGGAGGCGAGGACCAGGACCTCGCGCGGCGCGATCGCGTCGATCTCCTCGAGGCTGACGCGCACCGCGTCGGCCGTGCCGCGGGCGCCCTCCGAGCGACCCGTGAGGGTCGGCGCGTGCCGGATCCCGAGCGTGATGCGGTCCGACCAGCAGTCGCGCAGATGCCGCTCGAGCGGGGCCGCGCAATACTGGGTCGCGATCAGCGCCGAGCCGAGACGCGAGCGCTCGATGTTCGCCATGGTGAAGTCGACGATCCGCGTGTCCCCGACGAACGGGATGGCGGGCTTGCAGAGCCGCGCGGTCAGTTCGTGGAGCCGGGTGCCGCGCCCCCCTGCCAGAACGATGGGTAGAACCGCCCCCCTGCCGCCGAGGTCGCAGAAATTGCCACTGGTCATGGATCACTCGTTAACTACACGGGACGATGCCGGGCATCATCCGGAACATGAAACCAACCGTTTCGCGACCCCGGGGTTCCATGTCCGCGATCAGAGGCGGATGAGCGCCGTCGCCGGACCCCCGGCGGGCGCCTCCGCCGCCCACAGCACCTCGCCTTCGGGCGTTGCGCCCGACAGGGCGACGCAGACGCCGCGGCCCTCGTGGCGGCGGATCAGCCGGCGACCGCCGCCGTCCTCCTCCCAGATCGCCTTCCCGTCGTGAAAGAGCTCCGGGTCGCTGCGGCGGAGCGCGAGCCCGGCGCGGATCAGCGCCGCCTTGCGCGACGCGAAGCCGTCGCCCTGCGGCAATTGGCTCAGCGCGTCCCAGTCGGGCGGCCGGCGGTTGTCGGGGTCGGTCAGCTGGAAGAGCGGCGCCTCGCCGCCCTGATAGATGTCGGGCATGCCCGGCCAGACCAGCCGCAGCGCGGTCTCCGCCAGCGACACCGCCTCGCCGATCGCGCAGAGCCGCAGGAGCGCGTCCGGGGGCGCCCGGTCCCAGGCCGCCAGAAGGCCGCGCACCCAATCCTGCATCCGCGATTCGAGCGCCTCGTCCGGCGCCGTCCAGTAGGTGACCTCCTTGCCCTCGCGCAGCGCCTTGACCATGTGGTCCGCGACCCGCCGGGCGGCGTCGGGCTCGCCCCAGAGCCCCAGAGCCACCTGCAGCGCATAGAAGCGCCGGTTGGCGTCGATCTCCTCCGACCGGTCGAGCCGGCCGGCCTCCTGCCACAGCGTCTCGAAGGCCGTGGGATCGTGGGTCACCGCGATCAGTCGCGCGCGGGTATCCTCGGAGCGCTTGGTGTCGTGCGACGAGCCGAGCGTCAGCGCGTCGGGCCAGACCTCGACGCGGCGGCTCAGATGGTCGCCCAGCGCCGCGGCATCGGTGACGGGCCGGTCCGGATCGGCGCCCACCTCGTTGGCGGCAAGATAGCGGTTGAAGCGGAAGCCGGCCGTGTCCTCGTGCGCCTTGGCCAGAAGCGCGCCGGTCACCTGCTCGAGCCTCCGGCCCAGCCGCCGCGCCTCCTCGGTCTCGGCGCCGAGGATGGCCTCGACGATCCAGTCGATCGTGGCGCGGTCGCGGATCCCCGCGGCGGCCCGATCGGCGCTGTCGCGCCAGATCTGCGCATCCTCGGGCGACGGCGCCCCGCCGATATACGAGCGATAGCGGGGAAACGCGACCAGAAGCTCCGTCAGCGCCTCGCGCAGCATCTCGGGCCCCGCCGGCCGGTCCTGCGCCTCGGCCAATTCCGCGGCCATGCCGCGCAGCTGCCGCAGCTCGGCCGCAAGCTCGTCGGTCAGAACCTCGCGCTTGGCCTCCACCACCGCGTCGTGGAAGCTGCCCGCAATGCCGGTCTCGGCCCGCCAGAGCGCATCCACCCGGTCGAACCCGGCCGCGTCTGTCAGGCTCCGCGCGATCATCGCCGCCGCCTCGTAGCCGGTGCTGCCCGCGACCGGCCAGCGCACCAGTTCCTCGCCCGTCACGAGGATCTTCTCCACCCAGACCGGCAGGCCCGGCAGCCGCGCCGTCAGGCGCTCGAGATATCCTGCCGGATCGACCAGCCCGTCGACATGGTCCACCCTGAGGCCGTCGATCAGCCCGTTCTCGGCAAGATCGATGACCGCCGTATGGCTCTTCTCGAACACCTCCGGATCCTCCACCCGGACGCCGATCAGCGAGGTGACGGAAAAGAACCGCCGGTGGGTGATGCTGTCGCGTTCGAGCTGCCAGGGAAGCAGCCGCCAGTGCTGGCGCTCGATCAGCCCGGGGGCGTCCTCGGGCGCGACCGGACCGTCCGCCTCCGCCGTGCCCTCCGCCAGCGGCACCCTGAGGCCCGCGACCACCAGCGCACCGTCCTCGACCGTGACCGCGCCTTCGGAGACGAGCTCGGTCAGCGGCTTCTCGAGCCACGGCAACGCCAGCGGCCCCGCCTGCCAATCGATGTCGAAGACCATGCCGTGCGGGCTGCGCATGCCCTTCTTCAGCACATCGACGAGCCACGGCGTGTCGAGCCCGAAGGCCATGTGGTTCGGCACGATGTCGAGGATCACCGCGAGGCCCCGTTCATGCGCCGCCCGGACGAGATCGGCGAAGCCCTCGCGCCCGCCCAGCACCGGGTCGATCTCGGTCGGGTCGGTGACGTCATAGCCATGCGTCGATCCGGGCCCGGCCGACAGGATCGGCGACAGATAGAGATGGCTGACGCCCAGATCGGCGATCTGGTCGAGCCGGCGCTTTAGCGCCGCGAAATCCATGTCGCCACGCAACTGCACCCGGTAGGAGGCCACATTGGTCATTGCGGCTCTCCCACGGCGACGCGCAGGCCCGCGCCGCTCTCCTCGGCCAGATAGAAGATCTCCCGCGCCTCCCGCGACAGCGATGGCGGCGGGCCTTCAAGCGTGAAGGCGATCTCGAGCGTGCCGTCCTCGAACTGCCAGGTGGCGAGCAGCGACCGCTCGGAGAGCCGCTCGACCGTCTCGCCGGTCCAGCCGCTCTGCAGGCGCGGCACCACGTGGTCGCGGCGCAGCGACAGGCAATGCCGGGTCAGCTCCGCCCAGTCCCCGGCATCCTCGGGGGGCCGGTCGTAGGGGCGCGAGGCGGTGAAGGTGGCGCGGGCATTCGGATCGGGGATCTCGCGCTGCTCGGCGCCGAATTCGGGAAACTCGCCGCGCCGCCCGGCGCGCACCGCATCGGCCAGATCGCCCTCGAAATCGGTGAAGAACTGGAACGGCGCGCGCGAGCCGATCTCCTCGCCCATGAACAGCATGGGCACGAACGGCGCCAGCAGCAGAAGCGCGTGCACGACGCGGACCGAGCCCGGATCGGCGAGGCTGATCAGCCGCTCGCCGAAGGCCCGGTTGCCGATCTGGTCGTGGGTCTGGTTGGAATTGACGAAGCGCACCGGCGGCAGATGCCCCGAGGGCTCGCCGCGGCTCTCGGGCGCGCGCGGCCGCTCCTGCCCCTGATCGACCTGTCCGTCGCGCAGCGCGGTGACCAGATCGCCGAAGGGATCGACGGAGAAGGGGGCGTAATAGGAATGGCTCTCGCCGGTCAGAAGGCAGTGGATGGCGTGGTGGTAATCGTCGTTCCACTGGGCGCGGATCTGCGTGTCCATGTCGACATAGCTCGCGAGGTTGCGCTCGTCCTCGGTGACGAGATGGACGTTGCGGTCGAGCTTGAGCCCGTCGACATGCCGCGCCAGTTCGTGCAGGAACCGCGTGTCGTCCGGCTGGCCGATCTGGTGGACCGCGTCGAGGCGCAGCCCGTCGACGCCGTAATCGCGGATCCACATCGCCGCGTTGTCGAGGAAATAGTCCATCACTTGGCGTTTGTCGAAATCGATGGCCGCGCCCCAGGGGGTGTGGCGGCTCTCGTCGAAGAAGGACGTGCAGAGCTCGTTCAGGACCGCGCCCTCCGGGCCGAAATGGTTGTAGACGGCGTCGACGAGCACCATGAGCCCCGCATCATGCGCCGTCTGCACGAACTGCGCCATGTCCGCCGGGGTGCCGTAGGCCGGGTGCAGCGCGAAGGGCAGCACCACGTCGTAGCCCCAGCCGCGGTTGCCGGCGAATTGCCCGAGCGGCATCAGCTCGACCGCGGTGATGCCGAGCTCGGCCAGCCGGTGCAACCGGTCGCGCGCCGCGGCAAGCGTGCCCGCCTTGGTGAAGGTGCCGACATGCAGCTCGAGGATAACCGCACTCTCCCAGGCTCGCCCGGCCCAGCGGCAGGGCAGGGCGTGTTCGGCCGGATCGACGAGGATCGAGCGGGCATGCACGCCGCCGTCCTGGCGTCGCGAGGCGGGATCGGCGAACTCGCGGTCCCCGGCGAGGAAGGCATAGGACGTTCCCGCGGGCGCCTCGACCCGCAGCTGATGCCAGCCCTCCGCGCTGCGCTCCATGTCGAGATGTCTGTCGCCGAGCGCCAGGCCCAGCCTCTCGATCCCCGGCGCCCAGGTCGCGATGTGCCATTCGTTCCCCGCGATCTTGCGCGGTCCCCATGCCGGGTCGGGTTCGGTCATCATCGCTCCACATACCTACGCGTTTCGTCGCACAATCCTCACCCCCGCATGTTCGTTCCGCGCCGCCGCCGCGCCGGCAGGGGAACGGCCGCCCGCCAGCCCGGCGCGATGCGGCCGAGGCCGCGCGCGGCGATCGCACGGGGCAGGGGGGGCTCTCCCGCAGCCCCGATGGCGCCGCTGGAAACCCGTGTCGCGCACCCCATGTTCGGGCTGAGACCGTATCTGGAGAACCCCATGCTTCGCACCCTCGTCGCCGCCCTCGGCGTCATCGCCCTCTCCTCGACCGCCCCCTGGGCCCAGGACGGCTCCCAGACCTCCTCGGGGGAGGAGGCGGCCACGCCCGCCGCCGACGCGCCGCAGCCGGCCGAGACGATCACCGCCGCGATGCTGCAGAACGCGACCGTCGTGTCGCTCGAAGGCCAGTACGACGAGGATGTCTGGCAGGACAAGGCGCCGCTCAGCGCGATGATCGCCGATCTGACCGAAGTCGGGCACATCCAGGACATCGTCCTGTCGGTCGAGGGCCAGGTCGAGGGCGTCACCGTCGATGTGGGCGGCTTTCTCGGCCTCGGCACGAAATCCGTCCTGATCCCGCTCGAGGACGTGCGCCTGACCCGCCCCGATCCCGATTCCGACGAGATCACGGTGGTGACCCGGCTCAACCAGCAGCAACTCGAGGATCTGCCCGAATACGAGGTCGAAGACTGAGCCTCAGAGCCGCGGCGTGAACGGCGCGGCATCCGGCTCCAGAAGCCCCAGCGCGCGCGGATCGGGAAACACCCGGACCTCGCGCCGCTCCGCGACGAAGCCCGTGCGCAGATAGAACCGCAGCGCATGCGGGCTGTCGAGCGTGCAGGTGTCGAGCCGGATCGCCTCGGCGCCGCCCGCAAACAGCATCGCCTGGAAATGCTCCATGAGCCAGCGCCCGATGCCGCGGCCCGAGGCTTCGGGCGTCAGGCCGAAGAACGCGATCTTCGGCACCCCCGAACGGCCGAGATCGAGTTCCACCATGCCGAGCGTGCCGCCATGCGAGCGCACCGTATAGAGCGCCACCGCCGGATCGAGCAGCGTCGAGACCAGCGCATCGTCCGCCAGCATCAGCCGCGAGGTCCAGAGCCAGTCGCGCCCGACCATCCGGAAGAGCCTGCGGTAGGTATCGGGAGAGATGCTGTTCTCGAGCCGCAGAGACACCCCGTCGGGCCCCTCGCCGACGGGCTCGGGCCCGGCCGCCGCGCCCGCGGGCAGGGACGCCGCGCGCCCGTTCGCAGGCGCGTGGCAGATCAGATGCGTGACCACCACGGCCAGGTGGCCCGAGGGGACGGCGTAGCTGCCTTCCCCGAGCCTCACCGCAGGATCGACCGCCCGGCAAAGCGCGCCGTCTCGCCCAGCATCTCCTCGATGCGGATCAGCTGGTTGTACTTGGCCAGCCGGTCCGACCGGCTGAGCGAGCCGGTCTTGATCTGTCCGCAATTGGTGGCGACGGCGAGATCGGCGATGGTGGCGTCCTCGGTCTCGCCCGACCGGTGCGACATCACGTTGGTATAGCGCGCGCGATGCGCCATATCGACGGCCTGCAGCGTCTCGCTGAGGGTGCCGATCTGGTTGACCTTGACCAGCATGGAATTGGCGCAGCCCCTCTCGATCCCGTCCTTCAGGCGGCGCGGATTGGTGACGAAGAGGTCGTCGCCCACAAGCTGCACCCGGTCGCCCAGCCGGTCGGTCAGCATCTTCCAGCCGTCCCAGTCGTCCTCGGCGCAGCCGTCCTCGATCGACAGGATCGGATAATCGCCGACGAGCTTCTCGAGATAGTCGACATTCTCCTCCGAGGAGAGCGAGGCCCCTTCGCCCTTCATCTCGTAGCGGCCGTTCTCGTAATATTCGGTCGAGGCGCAGTCGAGCGCCAGCATGATGTCCTCGCCCGCCCTGTAGCCGGCCTTCTCGCAGGATTTCATGATGAAATCCATGGCTTCTCGGGTGGACTTGATGTCGGGCGCGAAGCCGCCCTCGTCGCCGATGCCGGTGGCGAGCCCGGCGGCCGAGAGTTCCTTCTTGAGCGTGTGGAAGATCTCCGAGCCCATCCGCACCGCCTCGCGCACCGTCGGCGCGGCCACCGGCATGATCATGAATTCCTGGAAATCGATCGGGTTGTCGGCATGTTCGCCGCCATTGATGATGTTCATCATCGGCACCGGCAGGGTCCGCGCCGCGGTGCCGCCGACATAGCGGAAGAGCGGCTGCATGGTGAACTCCGCGGCCGCCTTGGCGGTGGCGAGGCTGACGCCCAGGATCGCGTTGGCGCCGAGCCGGCCCTTGTTGTCGGTGCCGTCCATCTCGATCATGGTGGCGTCGATCGCTTCCTGCTCGGTCGCGTCCATGCCGAGCAGCCCCTCGGCGATCTCGCCGTTGACCGCGGCCACCGCCTCGAGCACCCCCTTGCCCAGATAGCGGCCCTTGTCGCCGTCGCGCCGCTCATGCGCCTCGTGCTGGCCGGTCGAGGCGCCGGACGGGACCGCCGCGCGGCCCATCGAGCCGTCCTCGAGGATCACGTCGACTTCGATCGTGGGATTGCCGCGGCTGTCGAGGATCTCTCGGCCGATGACGTCGATGATGGCGCTCATGTCGTTCTCCCGTCTGCTGTCCTGTCGGCGTCAGGTCTACGCGGCGGGCGGGCTCATGGAAAGCCCGCGGACGCGGCGCCGCTCGCGCAGCAAGGCATAGAGCCCGCTGCCGACGACGACCGCCGCGCCCGCCAGCGTCGCGACGTCCGGCCGCTCGCCCAGAAGCACGATGCCGAGGAGCAGCGCGAAGACGAGGCGCGAATAGCGGAACGGGATGACCGCCGTCACGTCGCCCATCCGCGTTGCCCCGACGAGCAGCATGTAGGCCGCCGCGCCGATCGCCACCGCCAGGAGCAGGAGCGCCCAGACCGCCGGCGTGCCGACCGCCACCTCGCCCTGTCCCACCGCCAGGAGCGCCGCCGTTGGCGCCAGCAGCGCATAGGCCCAGAGCGACAGCTGCTCGGAGCGGATGCTGGTCGGGATGCGGCGCGAGACCACGTCGCGGATCGCGAGCTGCATCGCGCCCGCCGCCGCCAGGAACGCCGCGGGCTCGAAGCCCGACAGCCCCGGCCGCAGGATCACCAGCACGCCGGCAAGCCCGATCAGCACCGCCGACCAGCGCCGCCAGCCCACCGGCTCGCGCAGCCACAAAGCCGCGCCGATGGTGACGAAGATCGGCGTCGCCTGCAGGATCGCCGAGGCGAGCGACAGCGGGATCAGCGCCAGCGCGGTGACGTAGCAGAGCGTCGCGCCGACCTCGGCGAGGCTGCGCACCACGACGAGCGGATGACGCATTGCCGCGCCCCTCAGGGGCGTGCCGCGCCACCGGCAGATCGCCCAGAAGATCGCCAGGCAGCCCGCCGACAGCACCACCAGGATCTGGCTGGAGGGGAGGCTCGCGGTCACGATCTTGAAGAGGAAATCCTCGACGGCGAACAGCGCCATCGACGCCACCATCAGGACGATGGCGCGCAGGTTGTCGGTCACCATGTCCCGCACCTTCCTTGGCCCCGGCGGCCATCGCATGGGCCCTGCGCCGGCAGGCGTGCCGCCGGCGCGGCCCTCCTAGCCCGGCGGGCACGCCGGCGCCAGCGCCTGATGCGACAGGCTGCCCGCCATCATCCGGATCGCGGCGCCCGAGATCGTGACGCTGTCCGCCTCGGCCATCACCGTGATGACCGAGGGGCGGCCCATCTCGACCCCCTGCGCGACGGTCAGGTGCGGCGCCGTGCTCTCCAGATCGGCCAGGAACAGGCCCAGCGCCGCCGCGGCGCTGCCGGTCGCGGGATCCTCGACGATGTCGTCGAGCGGCGCGAACATCCGCGCCCTGATCTCGTCGCCCGAGCGGCAATAGGCGTAGATGGCGAAGTCGAACGCCGAAGGGTAGCGCGCCCGGCCGCGCCGGAACATGTCGATCTGCGGGCGCGCCCGGGCCAGCTGGCGCTCGCTCTCGATCTCCGCCAGAACGAAGGGCAGGCCGGCCGAGGCGGTGACCGGCGGATGCCCGCTCAGCCTGATCGCCTTTTCCGGCAGGTCGAGACAGGCCGCGACCAGCTCGGGCTTCGGGCTGTGCAGGATCTCGAGCCGGGTGTCGCGGGTGAAGGCCGCGCGGCCGTCCTCGACGAGACAGGTGATCGGCCCGCAGCCGGCCTCAAGGACCATGTGCGCCGGTCCCCCCGCCTCGGTCAGCGCCACGGCCGTGCCGATCAGCGGATGGCCGGCAAAGGGGATCTCCTGCGTCGGCGTGAAGATCCTGACCCGCGCCGTGCCCCCCTCGCGGGGCGGATAGACGAAGACCGTCTCGGAAAAGCCGAATTCCCGCGCCAGCGGCTGCAGGACCGCCTCGTCGAGCCCCGCCGCATCGGGCACGATCGCCAGGGGATTGCCGCCGAACGGCGCCTCGGCAAAGACGTCATAGACAACGTACTCCGCCATCACGCGGAATAGAGCGGCGTCTTGCCCAGCGCGGCGTGGATCTCGTTGACCACGTTCTTGTCGAGCCCCATGGCGCGCGCCAGCCGGTCGAGATACTCCGCCTCGGCGCGGTTGTCGGGCTCTATGGCGACGACGCTCGCGGTATAGACCTCCATCTCGTGCCCCTTGGGCACGTCGCGGGCGAGCGCGTCGGGATCGACGGGCTCGGCCATCTGCCGCTCGAGGAAGGCCGTCTCCTGGGGGTCGGCCTCGCCGATCACCTGCATCAGGCTTGCCCGCTCGTCCGCGTCGATCTCGCCGTCGGCGCGGGCGGCCTGGATCATGGCGCGGATCATCAGCCCCGAGACCTGCTCCTCCTCGGGCGTGTCCTCGGGGGTCTCGCGCGTCGTGTCGAGCAGGCCGCGCATCTTCTGGCTCGCCGCCGTGCCGCCCGCCGCGCCGGCAAGACCGCCCAGAAGCCCGCCGATCGACGAGGTCTGGCGCGCGTCGATGCCGAACTCGCCCAGGATCCCGGCGATGCCGCCGCTCTGCCCGCGCGCCGCGCCCGCACCCGCGCCCGAACCCGCCAGCTTCTTCTGGATGCCGCGGATCCCGCCGGCCTTCTCGAAGGCCTGCACGCCCTTCGCGGCCGCGAAAGCGAACGCCATCTGCGTGACCATCTTCTTCATCGACATGGCCCTGAGCCCTCCGTTCCTGCTACCCGCCACATGTGGCGGTCATACCTGCGGAAACAAGCTCAGTCGCGCGCCGCGAGCCGCGCCACGAGCGCATCCGTCGCAAGCCCGCTCACCGCGCCCGGAACGCTGCCGCGCGGCATGAGCCGGCCGGTGACATAGCTCTCGGCGACGGCCGCAGGCGCGGTCTCGATGAGCGTCGCGGCACTCAGGAGATGCGCCAGCGCCTCGGCGAAGGCGCGCGCCTCGGCCTCCTGCGGACCGGCAGGCCAGCGCGCCCGGAACGCCGCCAGCGCGCTGCCATAGCCGCCATGCGCGGCCGCCTGCCGGTCGAGCGCCGCGTCGAGCGCCGCGCGCGCCGCCGCGTCGCGCGCCAGCGTGCGCAGGATGTCGAGGCAGATGACGTTGCCCGAGCCTTCCCAGATGCCGTTGAGCGGCGCCTCGCGATAGAGCATCGGCATCGGCGTCTCCTCGACATAGCCCATGCCGCCCAGCACCTCCATCGCCTCCGCCGTCACCACCGGGCAGCGCTTGTTGGCGAGGAACTTCGCCAGCGCCACCGCGACGCGCGCCAGCGGATCGTCCTCGTCGAAGGCGCGCGCCACCCGCAGGCCCAAGGCCGTCGCCGCCTCCCAGTCGAGCGCCAGATCGGCCAGCACCGTGCGCATCAGCGGCTGGTCGATCAGCCGCCGCTGGAAGGCGGATCGGCGCTCGCACCAGTGGACCGCCTCGACCAACGCCGCGCGCATCAGCCCGGCGGGCGCCATGGCGGTGTCGAGCCGGGTGTGGTGGACCATGCGGATGATCGCCCGCACGCCCTCTCCGGGCGCGCCCAGGATCTGCGCCAGCGCGCCCTCGTACTCGATCTCGGCGGAGGCATTGGCACGATTGCCGAGCTTGTCCTTCAGCCGCATGAGCCGGATGGCGTTGCGGCTGCCATCCTCGAGCCAGCGCGGCACCAGAAAGCAGCCGAGCCCGTCGCCGGTCTGCGCCAGCGTCAGGAACCCGTCCGACATCGGCGCCGAGCAGAACCACTTGTGCCCGGTGAGCCGCCAGCCATCGCCGATAGCCTCGGCGCGCGTGGTGTTGGCGCGCACGTCCGATCCGCCCTGCTTCTCGGTCATCGCCATGCCGAGCGTCGCGGCCCGCTTGGCCGAGACCGGCGCCACGTCCGCGTCGTAATCGGGCGTGGCGAGCCGTTCCCGCCACACCGCCATGCCGGGCCGGTCGTCGAGCGCCGGGATGGCGGCATAGGTCATCGTCATCGGACAGCAGACGCCCGGCTCGACCCCGGTCATCAGATAGACCATCGCGGCATGGGTGACGTGCCCGCCGGCGCGGCCGTCCCAGGGCCGGGACGCATAGCCGTGGCCGAGCCCGAGGCCCATCAGCGCATGGTAGGCGGGGCCGAAGCGCACCTCGTCGCGGCGCCGGCCATGGCGGTCGAAGATAACCGCCTCGGGCGCGTCGCGCCGCGCCTCGCGCCCGAGCGCGCGCGCATCAGCGGCCGTCAGCGCCGCGGCGAAGCCCGCGAGATGCTCGGCATCGCCGCCCTGCGCCGCGACATGGCTGCGCAGCACCGGATCCGCGGCCCAGGGATCGGCCATGGCCGCGTCATCGGGCTGGTTCAGCACCTCGTGGGTGGCAAGATGCGTCTCGGGATCTGTCATCGCGACCTCCCCGCCTGCGCCGCAGGCCGGCCATCTGCGCCGAACGCCGCCTGCCGGGTCCCGGATCCGGCCGGCGTGGAGCGGGTGAAGGGAATCGAACCCTCGTCTTAAGCTTGGGAAGCTCCTGCTCTACCATTGAGCTACACCCGCCGATGCGGCGTCCAGATAGGCCGCCGCCGCGGCGGCGGTCAAGGGGTCATCCGCGCCGCCGCCGCCGCCGTCCGCGATCCTCGCCGCCCTGGTTGAACGACACGTCGGGGAGCGGCACGAGGCTGCGCAGTATCGGGAACGGATCGGTGGCGTGGGGCAGCGCGTTGGCGGCCACGAAATGCTCCTGAAAGCGCGGCTCGATGGCCGTCTCGACCTTGCGGATGAGGTGCACGCGCGTCTCGATCTCGGCCCGCGCCGCGCGGTTGAGCAGCGCGATCCGCGCCCCCGTCCCGGCGGCGTTGCCGGCGCTCGTTACCCGCTCCAGCGGCACGTCCGGGATCATCCCCAGAACCATCGCGTGCCTGGGGCTGATATGGGCCCCGAAGGCCCCCGCAAGCACCACCCGGTCGACGGCATCGACGCCGCGCTCGTCCATCAGCAGCCGCGCCCCGGCATAGAGCGCCGATTTCGCCAGCTGGATCGCCCGGATGTCGCCCTGCGTCACCGAGATCAGCCGATTGGCGTCCTCATGGATGACGAAGGCATGGGTGCGCCCCTCCGCCACGATCCGGTCGCTGCCGACCTGCTCGGCCGAGCCGATCAGGCCCGAGGCGTCGACGATGCCGGCCATGCGCATCTCCGCGACCGCCTCGATGATCCCCGAACCGCAGATGCCCGTGACCTCGGCGTCGAAGCCCTCCTCGTCGGACCACAGATCGGAGCCGATGACGCGGAACCGGGCCGCCCGGCTCTGCGGGTCGATGCGGACGCTCTCGATGGCGCCCGGCGCCGCGCGCTGGCCCGAGCTGATCTGCGCGCCCTCGAAGGCCGGGCCGGTGGGCGAGGAACAGGCCAGCACCCGCGTCCGGTCGCCGAGCAGGATCTCGGCATTGGTGCCGACATCGACCACCAGGGTCAGCGCGTCCTGCGTCCAGGGCTCCTCGCTCAGCGCCACGGCGGCCGCGTCGGCGCCCACATGCCCGGCGATGCAGGGCAGGATATAGACGCGCGCCGCGGCATTGACGCGGTGTAGATCGAGCTCGCCCGCGTCGCAATCGACCGCGTCCGAGGTCGCGAGCGCAAAGGGCGCCTGGCCCAGCTCCACCGGATCGATCCCGAGCAGCAGGTGGTGCATGACCGGGTTGCCGACGATCACCATCTCGACGATGGCGCCCGTCTCGATGCTGGCCTCGGCGGCGATGGCGGCCGCCAGATCGTCGATCGCGGCCCGCACCGCGCGGGTCATCTCGGCGGCGCCGCCCTCGTTCATCATCGCGTAGCTTACCCGGCTCATCAGGTCCTCGCCGAAGCGGATCTGCGGGTTCATGGCGCCCGAGGAGGCTGCCACCCGACCGGTCGCAAGATCGCACAGATGCGCGGCGATGGTCGTCGATCCCAGATCGACGGCGAGCCCGTAAAGCCCGCTCTCGTAAAGGCCGGGCCAGATGTCGATCAGCCGGGCGGGGCCGCGATGCGCCTGATGGATCGCCACCGTGACGCGGAACCCGTCCTGGCGCAGCGCGGGCTGCAGCTTGCGCAGCACCGGCAGCGCCGCCTCCACCGGCCCCACATCCCATTGCGCCTTCAGCGCCCGGTTCAGCCGCTCCAGATCGCCCGCCGGCTCGTGCATGTCGGGCGCGTCCACCTCGACGAAATGCAGCCGGGTGGCCGGGTCCATGGCGATCTCGCGCTCGGCGGCGTCCTTGCGCACGACCTGCCGGTGCACCTGGCTCTCGGGCGGCACGTCGAGCACCACGTCACCCAGGATCTCCGCCTGGCAGCCGAGCCGGCGCCCGGGCTTCAGGCCGCGCTTCTCGTCGTAGCGCGCCTCGACCGCGTTCCAGGGCCCGAGCGCGTCGGCCGCCACGGTCACCCCGTGCTTGGGAAAGCTGCCCGTTCCCGGCGTGACCTGGCATTTCGAACAGATGCCGCGCCCGCCGCAGACCGAGTCGAGGTCGACGCCCAGCCGCCGCGCCGCCGCCAGGACGGTGGTGCCCCTGGGCACCCGGCCGCGCCGGCCGGACGGCGTGAAAATGACGAGCGGGTCGGTCTCGGTCATGGGGTCACGCAGATTTTCGGATCGAAAATCTGCCGAGGCCCGATTTTCGTGCCGAAAATCGGCTTGGAAGATCAGCTCGATCGGGCTGGAATTGCAGACGATCACGTATTGTCCGCCGCACCGCAGGGCGTGAAACCCGCGCCGACGCACTTCGCCGAGGAGCCTGTCGCGGCCGATCTGGGCATCGGCCCAGAGGATGTTGCGCCGCACCACCCCGCCCCGTGCCACCGCCTTGGCGGCGAAGAGGGCGCGGAGATTCTCCTCGGCGATGCGGTCCGGTACGATCATGCCAAATCATCTGGACGAGGATCCTTGCGAAAGTCTTAGCCACGGCGGCGGCGGCGTCCGCCGCGTCCGTTGCCCGCCGCCATCGCCGCCCGCGCGGCGTCGGGATAGCTCTCGCCGGCTGCGACCGCCTCGAGCACGCGCGAGAAGCGGATCCATTCGGCGCCGTTCGGGTCGTGGTTCATCAGGAAGTTCGCCGCCCGGACCGCCTCCATCTCGACCGGCCGCACCGGGTTCATGATCGCGGAGGTCATGCCCGCGCCGATCGCCATGGGCAGGAACGCGGCGTTGATGCCGTGCCGGTGCGGCAGGCCGAAGGAGACGTTCGAGGCGCCGCAGGTGGTGTTGACGCCCAGCTCGTCGCGCAGCTTGCGCACCAGCGCGAAGACCTGCCGGCCGGCCGTCGCCATGGCGCCCACCGGCATGACCAGCGGATCGACGACGATGTCGTGGGCGGGGATGCCGAAATCGGCCGCCCGCTCGACGATCTTCCTGGCCACCGCGAAGCGCACCTCCGGATCCTCGCTGATGCCGGTATCGTCGTTCGAGATCGCCACCACCGGCACGTTGTATTTCTTCACCAGCGGCAGGACCAGCTCCAGCCGATCCTCCTCGCCGGTGACCGAGTTCAGAAGCGGCCGCCCCTCGCAGGTCTCGAGCCCCGCCTCCAGCGCGCCGGGCACCGAGCTGTCGATGCAGAGCGGCACGTCGACTTGGCTCTGCACCAGCTCGATCACCTTGCGCATCAGCGGCGGCTCGGTCTCGTTCGGATTCGGGTTGGAATTGTAGACGACGCCCGCATTGACATCGAGCACCATGGCCCCGCAGGCCACCTGCTCCAGCGCGTCGCGCTCGACGGTCGAGAAATCGCCCGCCTCCAGCTCGGCGGCGAGCTTCTTGCGGCCGGTCGGGTTGATCCGCTCCCCGATCACGCAGAACGGCTCGTCAAAGCCGATGGTGACGGTCCGGGTCTTCGACTCCAGCACGGTGCGGGTCATGGGGTCTCCTCTGTCAGGCGGTCGAGCCAGGGTCCGAGCCCCGGATCGGTGAAATCGGCGATGCTGCCGGACGCTCCCGCCGAGACTAGGGCGTCGTGACCCAGTGACGAGCGCAGCGCAAGGGTCGTGAGCCCGGCCGCCGCCGCCGCGGCGACGCCGGAGCGGCTGTCCTCGAAGGCGAGCGCCTGCCCGGCCTCGGCGCCCAGCCGCTCGAGCCCGGTCAAATAGGGCAGCGGGTCGGGCTTGCCGCGCGGCAGGTCGTCGGCCACCACCACCGCGTCGAAACGTTCGGCGATGCCGAGCGCGGCCAGCATGACCTCGACATTCGCGCGCGGCGCGTTGGTGACGACGCCCGTGCGCCAGCCGGCCGCGTGGGCGCGGTCGAGAAGCGGCAGCAGCCCCGGCATCGGCTCGGCGCGCGCACCCAGCCGGTCGCGGAACCGCGCCTCCTTCTCCTCGGCCAGGGCGGCCGTGTCCTCGTCCGGAAAGAACTCCCCGAAGATGTCGGCGTTGAGCCGCCCCTGCAGGTGTTCGGCAAAGAAGGCGCCGTCGATCTCGCGGCCGCGCTCGGCGAAGAGTTCGCTGAACACCGCGAGATGGTGCGGGTCCGAATCGATCATCGTCCCGTCGAGATCGAAGAGCAGCGCCCGGATCATCTGCTCAGGCGCATCCGCGGCGGCGCCCGCCGTCCCGCCGCCCATTCGGAAGCGGCCGGAATGCCGCCCAGCGGGAACAGGTGCACCGCCTCGATGGCGAAGTCGGGATGCGCCGCCTTGTGCCGCGCCAGGGCCTCGACCATGTCGTCGGGCGCATAGGGCAGGACCAGCTTCGTCACGTCCATGGCGCGCTTCTGCAGCACGCGCAGCGACGGCCCGACGCCGCAGGCGATGGCGAATTTCAGAAGCGTCTGCAGCTTGGCGGGACCGGCGAGCCCGATATGCACGGGAAGCCTGATGCCGTTCCGGCGCAGCGCCTCGGCCCAGGCGATGACCGGGCCCGGCTCGAAGCAGAATTGCGTGACGATCGCCATCTGCGCATCGGTCCGCTCGGAGAAGGCCTGCTTCCAGGCCAGCGCCCTGGCGACCTGGGTGTCGGTGCCGTCGACGTCGATGTCGCGGTTGCCCTCGGGATGGCCTGCCACATGGAGCCGGGTGAAGCCCGCCCGGTCGAAGAGCCCCGTCTCCATCAGCTGCATGGAATTGTCGAAGGCGCCCGCTTGCGTCGCCACGCCGCCCCCCAGAAGCAGCGCCTGGCGCACATCCGCCTCGCCCTGATAGCGCGCGATCCAGTCGCCGAGCTCGGCCGCATCGGCGATCAGGCGCGCGGGGAAATGCGGCATCACCTCGAACCCTTCGGCGTTGAGCCGCCGGGCGGTGGCCACCATCTCCTCGATCGGGGTGCCGTCGATATGGGCGATGTAGACGCGCGTGCCCTGCGGCAGAAGCGCGCGGAAATCCTCGACCTTGGCGGCGGTGCGCGGCATCACCTCGATCGAATGGTTGGCCAGCAGATCCGCGACGGCGCCGCCATCTGACGGGCGGGTGGGCTGGGCGCGGCGGAACGACAGGATCGACATCAGGGCCTCCGGGGCGTCGGCGGCAGGCTCACGCCCGTCCGCCATTGGAAATGAGCGCCTTCAGGCGCTCGGTGTCGTAATCGGCGTCGAGCCGGGCGACCATGCGGTCGGCCGCGTCCTCGTCGGCTCCCTCGACCTCTCCGGCCGGCGCCCTGCGCCATTCTGCGAGATATGCGTCGGTCTCCGCCGCGCCCGATGTCATCGCGGCCCGGTCGATCGCCTGTTCGAACCGCTCGGGCAGGGGGCGCTTGACCCCGCGCCGGCCCTTGCCCGCGATCACCTGTGCCGGAATGTCCCGCCAGTAGACTATGGTGATCTCGGCCATCGGCCTTCCTCTCGGTTTCGTCTGCGATACGCGCCCAGGGCGCGGCGGCGTTGCCGGTTTTCGAACTCATCGCCGCGCCCCAGCGACGCCTCTCTAGGCGAGCCGCGGCGCGGCCGCCATGCCGGCTCATCCCCAAAGCGCTCATGATCATGGTGAGCGGCGCGCCAACAGGGCGCTTGCCATGGATCAGAATTAAACATACGTTGAATTTTAAGTAATTGGAGGGCGACATGATGGCGCCCAGGCGTCCTATCGGTGCTGGCGCGTTCCCGAAACCGGTCGAGCCGCCGCACACCGCGAAACCGGATCCGGCATCGCTTTACGCGGCGCTCGATCTCGGCACGAATTCCTGCCGGATGCTCATCGCGCAGCCGAAGGGCAACCAGTTCCACGTCGTCGACAGCTTCTCGAAATCGGTGCAGCTCGGCCAGGGGCTCGAGGCCACCGGCCGGCTCAGCTGCGTGTCGATGGACCGCACCATCCACGCGCTGAAGATCTGCCGCGCCAAGATCGACCGCCGCCGCGTCAGCCGCATGCGCCTCGTGGCGACCGAGGCCTGCCGGCGCGCCAGCAACGCCCAGCGCTTCATCGAGAGGGCGCGCCGGGAGACCGGCCTGCCGATGGAGATCATCGCGCCCGAGGAGGAGGCGCGGCTCGCCGTCATCTCCTGCGCGCCCCTGGTCTCGACCCGCACCGAGCAGCTTCTGGTCGTCGATATCGGCGGCGGCTCCACCGAGCTGGTCTGGATCGACCTGACGCGGGTGCCCCGCCACGACCGGCCGCGCGCCATCATGCGCCTCCATGCGGGCTTCAAGCCGGTCGACGGCTCGCCCTTTCCCGCCGCCCGCGTGGTCGACTGGATCAGCGTGCCCTTGGGCGTCGCGACGCTGCGCGAGCAGTTCGACGACGTCAAGAACGACGCCGCCCGCTTCGCCCTGATGAGCTGGTTCTTCGAGGAGAACCTGGTCAATTTTGCTCCCTATGCGCGCGAGCAGGCGCGCGAGGGGTTCCAGATCATCGGCACGTCCGGCACCGTCACCACCGTCGCCGCGAGCCATCTGGGCCTCAAGCGCTACGACCGCAACCGGGTCGACGGGCTGCGCATGACCTCCGACCAGATCGACGCGGTGATCCGCGACTACCTGACCATGGGGCCGGACGGGCGGCGCGCCGATCCGCGCATCGGCCGCGACCGGCACACGCTCATCATGTCGGGGGCGGCCATCCTTCAGGCGCTCTTGCGGGTCTGGCCGACCGACCGGCTGTCGGTCGCGGATCGCGGGCTGCGCGAGGGCCTCCTCTACGCCCAGATGTCGGCCGACGGCGTGCTGGACGACGGCCCGTTCTGACGCCTGCCGCCGGGCCGGTCCCGGCTTGGCCCCCGTGGACCGGCGGTCGCGCAGCCGCTAACTCGACAGGGAAGAAGCGGGGACGATCATGGCCAAGAAGACCAGCGGGCGCGGACAGCGCGATCTGACCGTCAAGGTGAAGACGGCGCGGGGGCGCAGGCTGTCCTCGACCCGGTGGCTGCAGCGGCAGCTGAACGATCCCTACGTGAAGCGCGCCAAGGACGAGGGCTATCGCGGCCGCGCCGCCTTCAAGATCATGGAGCTCGACGACCGCTACCGGTTCCTCGTGCCGGGCGCCCGGGTGGTCGATCTGGGCGCCGCGCCGGGCGGATGGTGCCAGGTCGCGGTGCCGCGCGTCAACGCGCTGGACGCGGCGCCCGGCAAGCCCGTGGGCCGCGTCCTCGGCATCGACCTGCAGCCCGTCGAGCCCATAGCCGGCGCCGAACTCCACCAGCTCGACTTTCTGGCCGAAGGCGCCGACGCGGCGGTGAAGGGCTGGCTCGACGGCCCCGCCGACGTGGTGATGTCGGACATGGCCGCCTCCGCCTCGGGCCACAAGCAGACCGACCATCTGCGCATCGTGGCGCTCTGCGAGGCGGCGGCGGCGCTCGCCTTCGACGTGCTCGCGCCGGGCGGCGCCTTCATCGCCAAGGTGCTGCAGGGCGGCGCCGAGGCGGAGCTGCAGGCCGAGCTCAAGCGCCGCTTCCAGTCCGTCGCCAACGTCAAGCCCGCCGCGAGCCGCCCGGACAGTTCCGAGAAGTTCGTCGTGGCGCTGGGCTTTCGCGGCTAGACCGGTGGCGCCCGCGCTGCCCGGCTACCGCGGGCCGGGCCGCCACGCGACGACGAAGCTGTGACGTCCCGCTCCCTTGTTGCGGCGCATGCCACCGGATAGAGGACGGACAATGTCGCTCTGGTCCTACGCCAACCCCGTCCGCTTCATGCGCACGACCCGCCCGCTGGTGCCGGCTCTGGGCGCCGTCGCGGCGCTCTGCCTCGTCGTGGGTCTGGTCTGGGGCTTCTTCTTCACGCCCGGCGATTACCGCCAGGGATCCACGGTCAAGATCATCTACCTTCACGTGCCCTCGGCGCTGATGGCGATCAACGCCTGGTTCATGATGCTCGTCGCCAGCCTCATCTGGCTCGTCCGCCGCCATCATGTCAGCGCGCTCGCGGCCCGCGCCGCGGCGCCGGTGGGGCTGACGATGACGCTGATCGCGCTTCTGACCGGGGCCGTCTGGGGACAGCCCATGTGGGGCACCTGGTGGGCCTGGGACCCGCGGCTCACCTCGTTCCTGATCCTGTTCCTGTTCTATCTCGGCTACATCGCGCTCTGGCAGGCAGTGGAGGAGCCCGACATGGCCGCCGACCTGACCAGCGTGCTGTGCCTCGTGGGCTCCGTCTTCGCGGTGCTGTCGCGCTACGCGGTGAACTTCTGGAACCAGGGGCTGCACCAGGGCGCTTCGCTCAGCATGGACCGCCAGGAAAACGTGGCCGACGTGTTCTACTATCCGCTCCTCGTCTGCATCGCCGGGTTCGTGAGCCTCTTCATCGCCCTCGTGCTTCTGAGGACGCGGACGGAGATCCGCGCCCGGCAACTCCACGCCCTGCGCCTGCGGGAAAGGATGAGCGATGCCTGATCTCGGCAAATACGCGCTCGAAGTGGGCCTGGCCTACGGATTGTCGATCCTCTGCCTGGCCGTTCTGGTGGCGGTGAGCCTCCTGCGTGCCGCGCGCATCCGCCGCGCCCTCGACCGCGCCCGGGGCGCGCGCGGCCGCCCCCGCACGGCCGAGGCGGTCCGGGAGGGTCCCGCGCCTGCGGGGGCCGGATCCGATGCCTAGGCTGCCGCTCCTCGCCATCCTGCCGCCCGCTGTCTTCGTCGCGCTCGCGGGCCTCTTCTTCGCCGGCATGCAGCGCGAGGATCCCGACGCGCTGCCCTCGACCTTCGTGGGCGAGCCCGCGCCCGCCCTCACCACCACGCCCCTCGGGGATCTGCCGCCGGTCACCGCCGCGGCGCTCGAGGCGGACGGCGTGAAGCTCGTGAACTTCTGGGCGAGCTGGTGCGCGCCCTGTCGGGTGGAGCATCCGCACCTCTCGGCGCTCGCCGAAGCGGAGGGCATCCCGATCCTCGGCATCAACTACAAGGACGCGCCCGACAATGCGCTGGGCTTTCTGGACGAGCTCGGCAATCCCTACGCGGCCGTCTCCGCCGATGCGAGCGGCCGGACGGCGCGCGACTGGGGCGTCTACGGCGTGCCCGAGACTTTCGTGGTCGATGGCGAGGGCCGCGTCATCGCCCGGCTCGCGGGCCCGATGACCGAGCGCACGCTGGATCGGACCATCCGCCCCGCCATCGCCGAGGCGCGGCAGGACTGAGCCCGCGCGCCCGTCCGCCCGCCTGACGTTCTGCCCGACCGAGCCCCGGCGCCGCTCCGCCTGACAGGCGTCTAGCCTAACCAAGCCCGCGCACCCGCTCCGCCCGACCGAGCACCGGCGCCGCTCCGCCCATAGGCGTCCCAGCTAACCGAACCGGTGCGGCCGCTCCGCCCGAGCGAGCCCGCGCACCCGCTCCGCCTACTGATGCTCCGCCCGACCGAGCCCGGGCGCCCGCTCCGCCTGACAGCGAAAGGCCCGCCGGAGCGGGCCTTTCAGGATCTTCCTTGGGCGATCCCTCAGGCCGCCTCCGCCGTGTCCGCCAGGCGCCGCAGCACGTAGTGCAGCACGCCGCCGTTCTTGACGTAGTCGATCTCGATCGCCGTATCGATGCGGCTCCTGATCTCGATCTCCTTGGTCGACCCGTCAGGATAGGTGATGGTGCAGGGCACCGTCGCGCCAGGACCGAAATCCTCCTCGAGCCCGTGGATGGAGAAGGTCTCGTCCCCGGTCAGCTCCAGGCTCTCGCGCCCGTCGCCGCCGGTGAACTCGAAGGGCAGAACGCCCATGCCCACGAGGTTCGAGCGGTGGATGCGCTCGTAGCTCTCGGCGATCACCGCCTTGACGCCCAGAAGCGCCGTGCCCTTCGCCGCCCAGTCGCGCGACGAACCCGCGCCGTATTGCTGGCCGGCGATGACGACGAGCGGCGTGCCCTGCTCGATATACTTCATCGCCGCGTCGTAGATCGGCATCTCTTCGCCGTCGGGACCCTTCGTATAGCCGCCCTCGACCCCGTCGAGCATCTCGTTGCGGATGCGGATATTGGCGAAGGTGCCGCGCATCATCACTTCGTGATTGCCGCGCCGCGAGCCGTAGGAGTTGAACTCGCGCGGCTGGACCTGCCGCTCGGTAAGGTAGTTCCCCGCGGGCGAGGTCTCCTTGAACGAGCCCGCGGGCGAGATGTGATCGGTGGTCACCATGTCGCCGAGGAGCGCGAGCATCCGGGCGTTCTCGATGTTCGAGATCTTGCCGGGGCTCTTGTCCATGTCCTTGAAGAAGGGGGGCTCCTGCACGTAGGTCGATCCCGACGGCCAGTCGTAGGTCTTGTCGTCGGTCGTCTCGATCTCGCGCCAGCGCTCGTCGCCCTCGAAGACGTCGGCGTATTTCTCCTTGAAGCGGTCGGAGGTCACCGTCTCCTCCACGAGCCGGGCGATCTCGGTCTGGCTCGGCCAGAGGTCCTTCAGATAGACGTCGTTGCCGTCCTTGTCCTGACCGAGGGGCTCGGCCGCGATGTCGACATTCATGTCGCCCACGAGCGCATAGGCCACCACGAGCGGCGGCGAGGCGAGATAGTTCGCGCGCACGTCGGGCGAGATCCGGCCCTCGAAGTTGCGGTTGCCCGACAGCACCGACACGGCGATCAGGTCGTTCTCCGAGATCGCCTTCGACAGCGCCTCGGGGATCGGGCCGGAATTGCCGATGCAGGTGGTGCAGCCATAGCCCACGAGGTTGAAGCCGATCGCGTCGAGATCCTCCTGCAGCCCGGTGGCGTTGAGATAGGAGGAGACGACCTGGGAGCCCGGCGCGAGCGACGTCTTGACCCAGGGCTTGCGGTTGAGCCCGAGCTCGCGCGCCTTCCGCGCGATGAGGCCCGCGCCGATCATCACCGAGGGGTTCGAGGTGTTGGTGCAGGAGGTGATCGAGGCGATCACGATCGAGCCGTCATGGAGCTCGAACTCCTTCTCCTCCCCGTCGATGTCCTCCATGGTGACGCGGGCGCGCTTGTGCCGGCCCGTATCGCCCGGGATCTTCTCGGGCGCCGGCTGGCCGCCCTCGGCCTCCCACCGCTTCTCGCGCCTCTCCGCCTCGGGCTTCGGGGACTTGCGCTGGTTGGAGATATAGGCGTGGAACTTCGCGGCGGCCTCGTCGAGGTTGATATGCTGCTGCGGGTGCTTCGGCCCCGAGATGGCGGGCTTCACCGTCGCCATGTCGAGCTCCAGCGTGTCGGTGAAGGTCGGCTCGTCGCCGGTCTTGCGCCACAGGCCCTGCTCCTTGGCATAGGCCTCGACGAGCTTGATCGTGTCCTCGCCCCGGCCGGTCTGGCCAAGATAGCGCAGCGTCTCGCCGTCGATCGGAAAGAAGGCGCAGGTGCCGCCGAATTCCGGGCTCATGTTGCCGATCGTGGCCCGGTCGGCCAGCGGCACGTTGTCGAGCCCGTCGCCGTAGAACTCGACGAATTTCTGCACCACGCCCTTCTCGCGCAGCATCTCGCAGACGCGCAGCACCAGGTCGGTGGCCGTCGTGCCCTCGGGCATCGCGCCGGTGAGCTTGAAGCCCACCACTTCGGGGATCAGCATCGACACCGGCTGGCCGAGCATCGCGGCCTCCGCCTCGATGCCGCCGACGCCCCAGCCCAGCACGCCCAGCCCGTTGATCATCGTGGTGTGGCTGTCGGTGCCGACGAGCGTGTCGGGATAGGCGACGAGCTCGCCGTTCTGGTCCTCGTCGTTCCACACCGCGCGGCCCAGATATTCGAGGTTCACCTGGTGGCAGATGCCGGTGCCGGGGGGCACGACCCGGAAGTTCTGGAACGCCTTCTGACCCCATTTGAGGAAGGTGTATCGCTCGATGTTGCGCTCGTATTCCCGCTCCACGTTGTGCTGGAAGGCGCGCGGGTTGCCGAACTCGTCGATCATCACCGAGTGGTCGATGACGAGGTCCACGGGGTTCATCGGGTTGATCTTCTTCGCGTCGCCGCCCAGCGCCTCGATCCCGTCGCGCATCGCGGCGAGATCGACGACTGCCGGCACCCCGGTGAAGTCCTGCATCAGAACGCGGGCCGGGCGGTAGCCGATCTCGTGATCGACCTTGCCGCCGTTCTGCGCCCAGGTGGCGAAGGCCTTGATGTCCTCGACCGTGGTGGTGTTGCCGTCCTCGAAGCGCAGGAGGTTCTCGATCAGGACCTTGAAGGATTTGGGCAGGTTCGAGAAATCGCCGAGGCCGGCCTCGTCCGCGGCGGCGAGCGAGTAATAGGCATAGGTGGTGCCGTCCACGTCCATGGTGCGGCGGGTGTTGCTGCTGTCGTGTCCAACCTCGATCGGCATGGCTCTCTCCTTGTCCTCTGGGATCCGGGAAGCGGCTGAGTCGAACGCTCATCCAATACCTAGACGCAGCGGCCGTCGTTTCCAATCGGTATGCGACGGTATGCCGATCCGGACCAGACCCGCCAGCGGCGCGATCTCTCGCAAAACCTTGATTGGCACGGAGGGCGCCCGCGTTCTAGACCTCCTCGGCACCCGTTCCTGTCGGAGACCGTCATGCGCGACCCCCTCGGCCTTCTCGCGATCGTCGCCTGCACGGCCTTTGCCTCGCTGGCCGCGGCCGACGAAGACCAGCCGGTGGTGGTGGAGCTCTTCACGTCGCAGGGCTGCTCGTCCTGCCCGCCGGCCGATGCGCTGCTCTCCGAACTGGCGACCAAGCCCGACGTGCTGCCCCTGGCGCTGCACGTCGACTACTGGGACTATATCGGCTGGACCGACCTGTTCGGCAGCGCCGCCTTCACGCGGCGACAGAAGGCCTATGCCCGCGCCGCCGGCGAGCGGACGATCTACACGCCGCAGATGATCGTGGGCGGCGCCGACCGCGTGGTCGGAAGCCGCGCCATGCAGATCGCCGAGCTCGTCCAGGCGCACCGCATCTCCGAGCAGCCCGTCGTGCTCGATGTCGAGCGCCGGGACGGCCGCGCGCAGATCGTGGCGCACCCCCCGCGGGAGCCGGGCGACGACCTGCTGGTGCAGCTCGTCACCTACCGGCCGCACGAGCGCGTGGCGATCCATGACGGCGAGAATGCAGGCGAGGTCCTCGACTACGTCAACATCGTGACCGACTGGCGCGTCCTCGATACCTGGGACGGCCGCCAGCCCTGGCGCGGCGAGGTCGATGTCAGCGGCCCCGCGGCGATCATCGTGCAGCGCGTCGGCCCCGGCGCCATCCTCGGCGCGGCCCGGATCGACTAGAGCGCCCAGTCTCGGGAAAGCCCGCTCGCGGCCGGCCAGACGGCCCGACCGCGGCGCCACCGGGTGGAGCTCCTGCCAGACATCGGTGGACGGATGGCGCCGAGAGGGGCGGTCGCGCGACCCCGCGCCCCTGCCGCCGGACGTCCAGGCCGCCGACCCGATCGCGCGCGGCACGCTCTCCCGAGCCCGCCCCTGAGCCTCCCGCGCCAGGGCCGCGACTCGCTTCTCCCTTCCCCCTGCATGTTGGGGCTCCGAAAGACTGCCCCTCCAGATGCCGATAAGACACAACCCTAGGTTGCCAACAATTCGGCGATTCGCGTGTATCCGCCCGGAAGTACGGCGTTTTCCGGCGACCCGATCCAGGCGCCTGTGGATGCCGGTCAGGTCAAGGATTTTTTGCTGGGGATAAGTCGGAGAACGTCGTTGACCGGATCGGGACCGTGCCGCACCTTGTATGAGCAACAAGGCGACCCACCAGATTTAGTGCAAGGACCCAGGCCGAGGCTCGGCCCGATCTCCTGCGCCCGATCGGGATCGGGGCCGCCGCCACACCAATCGCATGGGGCCCAAGCATGAAGATCGCGCGCACCTTCACCACCGCCGGACAGGACGCCTACGAGGCCATCGAGTTCACCAAGACGGTGAGCGAGATCCGCAATCCCGACGGCACCGTGGTGTTCCGCAACGACGCCGTCGAGGTGCCGGCCGCCTGGTCGCAGGTCGCCTCCGACGTCATCGCGCAGAAATACTTCCGCAAGGCCGGCATCCCCACCGCGCTCAAGCGCGTCAAGGAAAAGGGCGTGCCCGAATTCCTGTGGCGCTCGGTGCCCGACGGCGACTGCCCCCGCACCGGCGAAAGCTCCGCGAGGCAGGTCTTCGACCGGCTCGCCGGCGCCTGGACCTACTGGGGCTGGAAGGGCGGCTACTTCACCGCCGAGGAGGACGCGCGCGCCTATTTCGACGAGATGCGCTACATGCTGGCCACCCAGATGGCGGCGCCGAACAGCCCGCAATGGTTCAATACCGGGCTGCACTGGGCCTACGGCATCGACGGGCCGTCGCAGGGCCATTACTACGTCGACTGGCAGACCGGCGCGCTCACCAAGTCGACCTCCGCCTACGAGCATCCCCAGCCGCATGCCTGCTTCATCCAGTCGGTGGCCGACGATCTGGTCAATGACGGCGGCATCATGGACCTGTGGGTGCGCGAGGCGCGGCTCTTCAAGTACGGCTCCGGGACCGGCTCGAACTTCTCCGACCTGCGCGGCGAGGGCGAGCCCCTGTCCGGCGGCGGCAGATCCTCGGGCCTCATGGGCTTTCTGCGGATCGGCGACCGCGCCGCCGGCGCCATCAAGTCGGGCGGCACCACGCGGCGCGCCGCCAAGATGGTGATCTGCGACGCCGACCATCCCGACATCGAGGCCTTCATCAACTGGAAGGTCGTCGAGGAGCAGAAGGTCGCCTCCCTCGTGGCCGGCTCGAAGATGCACGAGCGCGAGCTCAACGGCATCTTCGCCGCCATCCGGGCCTGGGACGGCGATCTGGCCCAGGCCACCGACCCCAAGCGCAACGACGCGCTGAAGGCAGCGGTGAAATCCGCCAAGCATGCCGCGATCCCCGACACCTACATCAAGCGGGTGCTCGACTACGCCCGCCAGGGCTACGATTCGATCGAGTTCCCGACCTACGACACCGACTGGGATTCGGAGGCCTATTCCTCCGTCTCGGGCCAGAACTCCAACAACTCGATCCGCGTCACCGACGCCTTCCTCAAGGCGGTTCGCGACGATGCCGACTGGGAGCTCGTGCGCCGCACCGACGGCAGCGTCGCCAAGACCGTGAAGGCGCGCGACCTGTGGGAACAGGTCGGCCACGCCGCCTGGGCCTGCGCCGATCCGGGCATCCAGTTCCACGACACGATCAACGCCTGGCATACCTGCCCCGAGGACGGCGCGATCCGGGCCAGCAATCCCTGCTCGGAATACATGTTCCTCGACGACACCGCCTGCAATCTCGCCTCGCTCAACCTGCTGACCTTCCTCGATGACGGCGGCTTCGACGCCGATGCCTATGTCCACGCCACCCGGCTCTGGACGATCACGCTCGAGATCAGCGTGATGATGGCGCAGTTCCCCTCGAAGGAGATCGCGCAGCGCAGCTTCGACTTCCGCACCCTGGGCCTCGGCTATGCCAATATCGGCGGCCTCTTGATGACCATGGGCCACAGCTACGATAGCGAGGCGGGCCGGGCGCTCTGCGGCGCGCTGACCGCGCTGATGACCGGCACGGCCTATGCCACCTCGGCCGAGATGGCGGGCGAGCTCGGCGCCTTCGCAGGGTACGCGAAGAACGCCGATCACATGCTGCGGGTGATCCGCAACCACCGCGCCGCCGCCCATGGCCGGAGCGAGGGCTACGAGGGGCTGAGCGTGCCGCCGGTGCCGTTCGACCGGGCGAACTGCCCCGATGCGGACCTGGCCGGCCGCGTCGCCGATGTCTGGGATGCGGCGCTGGCCGCGGGCGAGGTCAATGGCTATCGCAACGCCCAGGTCTCGGTCATCGCGCCCACCGGCACGATCGGCCTCGTCATGGATTGCGACACCACCGGCATCGAGCCCGACTTTGCGCTCGTGAAGTTCAAGAAGCTCGCCGGCGGCGGCTATTTCAAGATCATCAACCGCTCGGTCCCGGCCGCGCTCGAGGGGCTGGGCTACGGCTCCGCCCAGATCGAGGAGATCGTCGCCCATGCGGTCGGCCACGGGTCCCTGGGCAACGCGCCCGGCATCACCCATACCGCACTTCTGGGCCACGGCTTCGGCGAGCGGGAGATCGACCGGATCGAGGCGGCGCTGCCCTCGGCCTTCGACATCCGCTTCGTCTTCAACCAGTGGACGCTGGGCGAGGAATTCTGCCGCAAGACCCTCGGCATCCCCGCCGAGAAGCTGGTCGACCCGGCCTTCGACCTGCTGCGCCATCTGGGTTTCACCAGGGCCGAGATCGACGCCGCCAACGCCCATGTCTGCGGCACCATGACGCTCGAGGGGGCGCCGCATCTCGATCCCGCGCATTACCCGGTCTTCGACTGCGCCAATGCCTGCGGCAAGACCGGCACGCGCTATCTCTCGGTGGAGGCGCATATCCGCATGATGGCCGCCGCCCAGAGCTTCATCTCGGGCGCCATCTCCAAGACCATCAACATGCCCAATTCCGCGACGGTCGAGGATTGCCAGGCGGCCTACGAGCTCTCCTGGTCCTTGGGCACCAAGGCCAACGCGCTCTACCGCGACGGCTCGAAGCTCAGCCAGCCGCTCGCCGCCGCGCTCATCGAGGATGACGAGGCGGCCGAGGAGACGCTCGCCAGCGGCAGCTCCGACGCGAAGGCGAAGGTGCTTGCCGAGAAGATCGTCGAGAAGGTCATCGTCAGGGAGGTCGCGCGGGGCCGCGACAAGCTTCCCGAACGCCGCCGCGGCTACACGCAAAAGGCGATCGTCGGCGGCCACAAGGTCTATCTGCGCACCGGCGAATACCGCGACGGCAAGCTGGGCGAGATCTTCATCGACATGCACAAGGAAGGCGCGGGCTTCCGGGCGATGATGAACAACTTCGCCATCGCCGTATCGGTCGGGCTGCAATACGGCGTGCCGCTCGAGGAATTCGTCGACGCCTTCACCTTCACCCGGTTCGAGCCGGCGGGCATGGTGCAGGGCAACGAGGCGATCAAGAACGCCACCTCGATCCTCGACTACATCTTCCGCGAACTGGCGGTCTCCTATCTCGACCGCTCCGATCTGGCCCATGTGAAGCCCGAAGGCGCGGCCTTCGACGATCTCGGCCACGGCGAGCGGGAGGGCAAGCCCGATCCCCGCGACGCCTCGCCCCTCGACGTGCTGCGCCAGGTGGCCTCCACCGGCTATCTGCGCGGCCGGGCGCCGAAGGAACTCGTGGTGATGGGCGGCCGCTCGGTCGCCATCGAGGGCGACACCGCGGTCGCGGTCGAGACCGGCACGCTGGTCGAGACCGCGCCGGCCGATGCGCGCACGAAGGCCCGGATGCAGGGCTACGAAGGCGATCCCTGCGGCGAATGCGGCAATTACACGCTGGTCAGGAACGGCACCTGCATGAAGTGCAACACCTGCGGCGGCACCTCCGGCTGCAGCTGACGGAACGGGGCCGGCCGCCGGCCGGTCCCGCAGGGTCATGGAGCGGCGCGCCCGCTCTGGAACGCGGCTCGGGACGCAGGCAGAAAAAGCACCAAGGGCGGTCAACGACAGATCCCGGCGCGTCACACTCGGGGGCCCTCAGGGGTCCCCTTTCTTGCCGCCGCGCAGGACGATCTCTGAGGCGACGTCCGCGGCTCCTCCCCCGGCGCGGTGGCACCCTCCTGCACCGGCACGTGTTGACGCGGCGTGATCCCGCCGCGCGGCGGCGCAACCGGTCGAGGGCCGGCCGGTTTGCGCCGCCGGCCGGTCCGATGGAAGTCCGATGGAAGTCCGACGCAATTCCGATTTTGCGTTCTGGCCGATTGCCGTGTCGGTTAATCCGCTCCACACGGACCCGCGGGGCTGCGCGCAACGCCCGCATAGACGGGGTCGGGCGGGGGCTAGCGGATCGCGCCGCGAGCCGTCAGGATCGCCGCTCCAGGCGGGACACGGAGGATCCATGAACTTTTCGTTCCTGACGGCCGGCGAGATCCGGTTCGGGCGCGGCGTCGCCGGGGAGGCGGCGGAGCGCGTCATGGCGTTCGGATCCCGCGTCCTTTTGATCCATGGCGGCAGCGCCGGCCGCGCCGACTGGCTGGCCCGGGCCCTCGCCGACGCCGGCGCCACGATCGACCGGCTCCCGGTGCCGCGGGAGCCTGACGTGGCGCTCGTCGAGGCGGGCCTCGACGCCGCGCGGGCGCTTGGCGCCGAGGTGGTGGTGGCCCTGGGCGGCGGCGCGGTGATCGACGCCGGCAAGGCCGTCGCGGCGCTGGCCCCGGCCGAGGGCGGGCTTCTGGCGCATCTCGAGGTGGTGGGCGAGGGACGCCCGCTCGAACGCGCGCCCCTTCCCTTCGTGGCGCTGCCGACGACTGCCGGGACCGGCGCCGAAGTCACGAAGAACGCTGTCATTTCCGTTCCCGATGCACGCCGCAAGGTGTCGCTTCGGGACGCGCGGATGCTGGCCGATCTGGCGCTGGTTGATCCGGCTCTGACCGACGGCTGCCCCCGCGCCGTGACCCTCGCCTCGGGGCTCGACGCGGTCACGCAGGTGATAGAGCCCTATCTCTCGAGCAAGGCCAACCCGCTGACCGACGCGCTCGCCCGCGCCGCCATTCCGCGCGGCCTCGAGGCGCTCGTCCGGCTGATGGAGACGGAGGACACCGCCGCCCGCGACACGATGGCCTGGGTCAGCCTGACCGGCGGGCTCTGTCTGGCCAATGCGGGGCTCGGCGCGGTGCACGGTCTTGCCGGTCCGGTCGGCGGCGTGTCGGGCGCCCCTCACGGCGCCGTCTGCGGGGCGCTTTTGCCGCATGTGCTGCAGGCCAACGCGGAGGCGGGCGCGGTGCCCGGGCGCCTCGCCGAGGTCAGCGACTGGATCGCCGCCTCGACCGGCGGCGATCTCGCGGCCTGGGCGCGCCGCCAGGGCCTGCCCGGGCTCGGCGCGCAGGGGCTCGACCGGGCCGATCTGGACGCGGTCGCCCGCGCCGCCGAAACCTCCTCCTCGATGGCCGGCAACCCCGTCCGCCTCGACCGCTCCACGCTCATGGACATCCTCGAGGCCGCCTATTGAGGACCCCGACCCCCGGGCGAAAGACGCGCGCCAAGTCGCCTTGCGGGTCCCTTCGGCCATGACTAAGACTCTGGCGACTTTACTGACAGGCAACGCGAAAGGTCCGTCATGCGCGACCCCCACGAGCACTTCATGAACAATCTCGTCCCGATGGTGGTCGAACAGACCTCGCGGGGGGAGCGCGCCTACGACATCTTCTCGCGGCTCCTGAAGGAGCGGATCATCTTTCTCTCGGGTCCCGTCCATGACGGCATGTCGAGCCTCATCATCGCGCAGCTTCTGCATCTCGAGGCCGAGAACCCGAAGAAGGAGATCTCGATGTACATCAACTCCCCCGGGGGCGTGGTGACCTCGGGTCTGTCGATCTACGACACGATGCAGTATGTCCGTCCCGCCGTCTCGACCCTCGTCGTCGGCCAGGCGGCCTCGATGGGATCGCTGCTCTTGGCGGCCGGCGAAAAGGGCATGCGCTTCTCGCTTCCCAACAGCCGGGTCATGATTCATCAACCTTCCGGTGGCTATCAGGGGCAGGCGACGGACATCATGATCCACGCCCAGGAAACCCAGAAGCTCAAGGACCGCCTGAATCAGATCTACGTGAAGCTGACCGGCCAGGATCTCGACACCGTCCACGAGGCGCTCGAGCGGGACAATTTCATGTCGCCCGAGGACGCCAAGGAATGGGGGCTGATCGACGAGATCTTCGAGAACCGGAAGGATCGCGACGACGCCACCGCGTGACGGTGGCGACCGCCGTCGGCGGGCGGCGCGGCGGTTTTTGCGATTGCGGGCAATCCGGGGCTGCCCTAGGCTTGCCCGACCAGGGCGTGACGCGGAAAGTGTGGGGCAGGGGCTCCCGAAGGACTAGGCATGGCGAACAATTCAGGCGACAGCAAGAACACACTCTACTGCTCGTTCTGTGGTAAGAGTCAGCATGAGGTGCGCAAGTTGATCGCGGGTCCCACCGTGTTCATCTGCGACGAATGTGTCGAGCTCTGCATGGACATCATCCGGGAAGAAACGAAATCCGCCGGCCTGAAAAGTTCCGACGGGGTGCCGACGCCGAAGGAGATCTGCGAGGTTCTGGACGATTACGTGATCGGCCAGCGGATCGCCAAGCGGGTCCTGTCGGTGGCGGTCCACAACCACTACAAGCGGCTCAACAATGCCGGCAAGTCCGAGATCGAGCTGGCGAAGTCGAACATCCTGCTGATCGGGCCCACCGGCTGCGGCAAGACGCTTCTGGCGCAGACCCTGGCGCGGATCCTCGACGTGCCGTTCACGATGGCCGACGCGACGACGCTGACCGAAGCCGGCTATGTGGGCGAGGATGTCGAGAATATCATCCTCAAGCTCCTGCAGGCCAGCGAATACAACGTCGAGCGGGCGCAGCGCGGCATCGTCTATATCGACGAGGTCGACAAGATCACCCGCAAGTCCGACAATCCCTCGATCACCCGCGACGTCTCGGGCGAGGGCGTGCAGCAGGCGCTTCTGAAGATCATGGAAGGCACGGTGGCGAGCGTGCCGCCGCAGGGCGGGCGCAAGCATCCGCAGCAGGAGTTCCTGCAGGTCGACACGACCAACATCCTGTTCATCTGTGGCGGCGCCTTCGCTGGGCTGGAGAAGATCATCGCGCAGCGCGGCAAGGGCTCGGCCATCGGCTTCGGCGCGGACGTGAAATCAGCGGAGGACAAGGGGGTGGGCGAACAGCTGAACGCGCTCGAGCCCGAGGATCTGCTGAAGTTCGGGCTCATCCCCGAATTCGTCGGTCGCCTGCCGGTGATCGCCACGCTCGAGGATCTGGACGAGGGGGCGCTGGTCACCATCCTGACGAAGCCCAAGAACGCCCTGGTGAAGCAGTACCAGCGGCTGTTCGAGCTCGAGGATGTGCAGCTGTCCTTCACCGAGGACGCGCTGACCGCCATCGCCAAGCGCGCGATTGCTAGGAAGACCGGCGCGCGCGGGCTGCGCTCGATCATGGAGGACATCCTGCTCGACACGATGTTCGACCTGCCGGGCACCCAGAACGTTCAGGAAGTGGTGGTGAACGAGGAAGCCGCGACCTCGGATGCGGCGCCCCTGATGATCTACGGCGATCAGAAGGAATCGGCGAGCGCGGGCTGACCCGCGGCTCCGGACGGGGGTGGCAGGGACCCTCGCCGGGTCGCCGCGGGTCTTGGTGCGGTGGCTCTCCGGTGCCTATGGGCGAATCCTGCCGGCTGTGCCATACCGCAACCGGGCAAGGAAGGACTTGGACCATGAGCGCACTCAATCGTCTTCTGCAGGCGGTGACCTGGTGGCACGGCGCCACGCTCAACACGCTGCTCTACACGTGGCGGTACGGCGTGAAGATAGGTGAAGACGAGGCCGGCAACACCTTCTACCGCTCGAAGGACGGGAAGCGGCGCTGGGTCATCTATTCGGGCGAGGCGGAGGCCAGCCGCGTCAGCCCGGAATGGCACGGCTGGCTGCACCATACATGGAACGAGACGCCGACGGAGCGCCCGATCAAGAAGCAGGCCTGGGAGAAGCCGCATCTTCCCAACCTGACGGGGACGCCGGCGGCCTATGCGCCCGAAGGCTCGATCCGCCGCGTCGATCCGAAACCCAAATCCGACTACGAGGCCTGGACCCCGGAATGATCCGGCGGGCGCTGCCTCTCGTCCTGGCGCTCTGCGGCTCCGTCGTGGCGGCCCAGCAGCCCATCGAGGGCGCGGAGGATCTCTTCGGGTCGGACGAGCAGCTCCGGCAGGACCGGGAAAACGGGGTCATGATCCCGCTCGGTCAGGGTGAGGTCACGGAGGAGGAGAACGAGCGCGTGGCGCAGGGCCGGGCCGCGATCCTGCGGGGTCTCGACAAGCTGACGGGCACGGTGCGCGACATCGAACTCGGCGTCGGGCAATCGACCGGCCTCGGGCGGCTCGAGGTAACCCTCTCCGAATGCCGGTATCCCGAGACCAACCCGGCGGGCAACGCCTATGCCCATCTGACCATTCGCGAGGCGGGGCAGGACGCGCCGGATTTCTCGGGCTGGATGGTCGCCTCGGCACCGGCGCTGAACCCGCTCGACCATCCCCGCTACGACATCTGGGTGATGCGCTGTATCACCTGATCCGGCGCCGGCACCGGCAGGTTGGCGTCGAACCGGGCCGTCTGACGGAGCGCACGGGCCAGCCGGTAGTGATAGTCGCGCCTGCCGATCTCGATCGCTCCGAGAGAGGCGAGGTGGCTGGTGAGGAACTGCGTGTCGAAGAGGACGAATCCCTGGCCCTTCAGGCGATCCACGAGATAGGCCAGCGCCACCTTCGAGGCGTCGGTCTGCCGAGAGAACATCGATTCGCCGAAAAAGGCGGCGCCGATCGTGACGCCGTAGACGCCGCCGACGAGCGCGCCGTCCCGCCAGACCTCGATCGAATGCGCGTCGCCCCTTTGGTGCAGGGCGCGGTAGAGGGCGGCGATCTCGTCGTTTATCCAGGTCTCCTCGCGATCGGCGCAGCCGGCGACCACGCCTGCGAAATCGCGATCGAAGGTGATCGAGACCTCCCCGTGGCGGATCCGCCGGCGCAGCGAGCGGGAGGCGTGAAACCTGTCGAGGGGCAGGATCCCGCGGCGCCGCGGATCGACCCAGAAGATGTCGCGCGCGTCGCGGTTCTCGGCCATCGGAAAGATGCCCTGCGCATAAGCCGCCAGCACCAGCTCGGGTGTCAGGCGGGCGCGGCTCAGGCCTTGTTCGAATCCAGCCACTCTTCGAGCCAGTGTATGGTGTAATCGCCCGACTGGATGGCCCGCTCCGCCAGCAGCGCGTGAAACAGCGGGATCGTCGTGTCGACGCCGTCGACAATCAGCTCGCCCAGCGCCCGTTCGAGCCGCGCTAGGGCCTCCGTCCGGTCGCGCCCATGGACGATGAGCTTGCCGATCAGACTGTCGTAAAAGGGCGGGATCCGGTAGCCGTCGTAGAGCGCGGAATCCATCCTGACGCCGAGCCCGCCCGGCGCGTGATATTGCGTGATCCGCCCCGGCGACGGAGAGAAGGACGGCAGCTTCTCGGCGTTGATCCGCACCTCGATGGCGTGGCCGCGCGGCACCAGATCGTCCTGCCCGAAGCTGAGCGGCAGGCCCGCGGCGACGCGGATCTGCTCGCGTACGAGATCGACGCCGAACACGGCTTCGGTCACCGGATGCTCGACCTGCAGGCGGGTATTCATCTCGATGAAATAGAACGCCCCGTCCTCGAACAGGAACTCGATGGTGCCGGCGCCGCCATAGCCGATCCGCGCCACGGCATCGGCGCAGATGCCGCCGATCTCGGCGCGCTGCGCGGCGGTGATGGTGGGGCCGGGCGCTTCCTCGAGCACCTTCTGGTGGCGGCGCTGCAGCGAGCAGTCGCGCTCGCCCAGATGGACGGCATGCCCGTTGCCATCGCCGAAGACCTGAACCTCGATATGGCGGGGCCGCCCCAGATAGTGCTCGAAATAGACCTCGTCGTTGCCGAACGCGGCCTTGGCCTCGGCGCGGGCGGTCTGGAAGGCCCGCTCGAGCTCACCAGGCGTGCGGGCAAGCTTCATGCCGCGGCCGCCGCCGCCGGCCGTGGCCTTGACGATGAGCGGAAAGCCGATCTCGTCGCCGATCTGCCGGGCCGCCGCGAGGTCCGCGACGCCGCCCTCCGAGCCCGGAACGCAAGGCACGCCCAAGGCCTTCATGGTCTCCTTCGCGGTGATCTTGTCGCCCATGATGCGAATGTGCTCGGCCTTCGGTCCGATGAAGGTCAGCTGGTGATCCTCGACGATCTGCACGAAATTGGCGTTCTCGGACAGGAAGCCGTAGCCGGGGTGGATCGCCTGAGCGCCCGTCACCTCGCACGCCGAGATGATCGAGGGAAAGTTGAGGTAGCTCTGCGCCGCCGGAGGCGGGCCAATGCAGACCGATTCGTCGGCCATGCGCACATGCATGGCGTCGGCATCGGCGGTCGAATGCACGGCGACGGTGCCGATCCCCATCTCGCGGCACGCGCGGATGACGCGAAGCGCGATCTCGCCTCGGTTGGCCACCAGGATCTTGTCGAACATGCGGCGGGCCTCAGGTCAGGACGACGAGGGGGGCGCCGTATTCCACCGGGGCCCCGTCCTCGACCAGGATCTTGCCGATCTTGCCGGCGCGCGGGGCGGGGATGTGGTTCATGGTCTTCATCGCCTCCACGATCATCAGCGTGTCGCCCTCGCTCACCTGATCGCCGACCGAGACGAAGGGGGCGGCGCCGGGCTCGGGAGAGAGATACACGGTGCCGACCATCGGAGAGGCGACCGTGCCGGGATCGGCGACCGGTTCGCTGCCGGAGGGTGGGGCGGTATCGGGCGTGGCGGCCGGTGCCGGCGCTTGGGGCGGGCGCGGGGAGGGGGCCGGCGCGGCCTGGACCGGCGCCATGCGGGAGACGCGGACATCGAGGCTGTCGTCTTCGCCGTAGTCGCGCTTCACGCGAAGTTCAGTCAGATCGTTCTCGTTCAGAAGTTCGGCAAGCGCCCGGATGAAGGCCACGTCCTTGTCGTGCGATCTGTCGCTCATTCCGTCCTCGCGCCGTAACCTCTCGCCCGCATCTGGAGCGTTCTCTGGGCACGTCTATAGGACAGAGGCGCGGCGGGTGGAACCCGCCGCTCCGCACCCGGTCAGGCCAGGATGTCGAGGCGCCGGCTCGCCGGCTCGCGCCAATCGAAGACGGCGGGCAGCGGAGCGGCCGGCGTCGACGGCCCGCCTTGCGCGCCATCCGATCTCGCGACGCCGGCCTCCGCGTCACGGCGCGCCGTCTCGCGCGCGGGCCGGGTCAGCGAGGCCCGCATCTCCTCGAACAGCCGCTCCATCGGCGTGACCGAGAAGGAGGGCGGCGGCCCGACGGGCGCGTAGGGGTCGGGGGCGACGAGCGGCTCGCGCCGGGCCGGCGTCGGCAGATCGGCGGCCGGCGGCTGGCTGAAGCTGCGGACCAGGGCGATCGGTCCGGCGATGGTGAGACTTTCGATCATGGTCAGGTCCTCGTGTTAACGCCTTCGAAAGATGCGCTCGGATGGTGAATGGGTCGTTAATGTCACGCGGAAAAATCGGTAGAATTGTCGCCATCTCGTCCGCTTGACTGGCCAGCGGGCATTGATACCGTCGCCCGGCCCCGAAGGCCGAAGGAGCGATGGCGTGCGGATTACTGGACTGGTCATCTTGGCCGCAAGCGTCCTCGGCGGATGCATCTTTTCCGAATACGACCGGAGCGGCCGGTTGCGGAACATTTCGCCCGAAGCCATGGCGGCGCTGCCGCGGGGCATCGACCCTGCCTTCCTCGTCCGCGACGACAACGATTGCTATGTGATCGTGCTCGAGGCGGAGGGAAGCGGCGTGCCGCTGCGCAACAATGCGGGGGTGCAGGTCTGCGATGGCTGATCGGCGCGAGGACCGGGTGGCGGCTCCCGTCCTCGTCTATCCGGCCCGGACGGTTCCGCGCCGCGATGCCGGATCGATCGCCGAGATCGTGTCGAACCTGACGCAGATCGATAGCGTCGTGGTGCCGCCGCGCGATGCCCGCGCGATCGTCGTGCCGGCGGGCCATGTCCTGCGCATCGCTTGCACGGAGGGGCCGCAGGTCGGCGATCTCAACCTCTTCGCGGCGTCGGATCTGGCGGAGAGGTTCTATTCCGGCAAGACCCGCGCCTTTCACGGCACCCATCTGGGGCAGGGCGACCGGCTCTGGTCGTCCTTTCCGCATCTGCGGCCGATGGCCACGATCGTGCACGATTCGCTCGGCTGGTACGGCACCGACGTGGACGGGGCGCGGGTTCACGACGTGATCGGCACGCGCTGCGACCCCTATACGGCGCAGGTTCTGGCGGGGCGGAGCTATGACCGGACCTGTCACTCGAACCTGACGCGCGCCCTGGCCGCGGCGACGGGGCTTGCGCCCGACGAGGCCGAGCGGCACGTCCACGATGTGCTGAACGTTTTCATGTGCACCGGCTTCACGGCCGACAAGGGGCTCTATTTCATGAAGGCGAGCCCTGTGCGGCCCGGGGACCATCTCGACCTTCTGGCGGAGTTCGACCTTCTGGCGGTGCTCGGCGCCTGTCCCGGAGGCGATTGCGGGCAGGAGCATTCGAGCGATTTGGTCCCCTGCCATCCTCTGGAGATGCGGGTGCTGCGCCCCGAGGCGCGCATCCTGGCCCGCTGGGTCGAACCGCCGCGCGCGGGCTACGCGGGCAAGCACGGCATCTAGCCGGGATCGCCCTTCAGCCGCTCCGCCTCCGGGAGGCCGTTCCACCAATCAGCATACCGCGTGTTCCACGGGGCATGGCGGGTCTCGTCCGGCGCACCGTCGTCTTCCCACCAGACCGGGCCGCGCTCGCCCAGGCGGCGCTTCGCGGCCTCGACGCGGTCCCGACACTGCCATTCCTCGACGGGATCTTTGGCGCGGCCGACATCGCAGCGCGCCTGCATCAGCTCCTTGATCGCCGCGCGCCGCTCGCCCGGGTCAAGAGAGGGATCGGTCTTGCGCCAGAGCCGGCCCTTCGAGACGAAATAGCGGCCGTCGGGCGTTTCGGGATAGGATTTCGGCATCTGGCTTGGGGCAGGATCTGGAGGGATCAGGCGAGGCGGGCGCGCCGGCCCGGAGCGCGCGCTGGCTCAGCCTTCGTAGGGCGGCAGGGCCGCCAGTTCCGCCTCGGTCAGGCCGACGACGATGCGGGTATCGGCCTGATCGGCCGTCTGGCCCACGAGCACCGCGTGGATCGGCACCGCCACGGGGTGATCCGACACGCCGAACGCGCCGCCCACGGTCAGCACGATGGCCACGACGAGGTCGCCCTGCTCGACCACGCCGCTGACCTCGCCGATCCGGTTTCCGTTCAGGTCGATGACGCGCGCTTCCGACAAGAGCGGCAAGCTCAGAAGAGCCGGCGGAACCGGTTCGTAGATGTCGCTGTCGATGAGCTTGGCGGCGTCGAGGCGGCTGGCGAGGTCGCCTGCGGCGGCATAGGGGGCATCCTCGACGGGCACGGTCGCCTGGGCCGTGGCGGCGGTGGCAAGCAGAACGAAAGCGATTGTACTGCGGAACATGGCTGACTCCTTTCTTCGGAAAATGCCGCACGGGCGGGAGCGTTCCCGGCCGCGACGAAAAGGCCCGCCGGATCTCTCCCGCGGGCCTCGAACGTCGATGGCCGGAGCTCAGCGGTTCTGGCGGTTCTCGATCAGGTCATCCACGACGCCCGGATCGGCCAGCGTCGAGGTGTCGCCGAGCTGATCTTGCTCGTTCGACGCCACCTTCCTCAGGATCCGCCGCATGATCTTGCCGGAGCGCGTCTTGGGAAGGTCATGAGCCCACTGGATGAATTCCGGCTTCGCGATCGGCCCGATCTCGTTGCGGACATGGTCGGACAATTCCTTCTTCAGCTCGTCCGACGGCTCGTAGCCCTCCATCAGCGAGACGTAGCAATAGATCGCCTGGCCCTTGACCTCGTGCGGCACGCCGACGACCGCGGCTTCGGACACGGCATCATGCGCGACGAGCGCGGATTCGACCTCTGCCGTCCCCATCCGGTGGCCCGAGACGTTGATGACGTCGTCGACCCGGCCGGTGATCCAGTAATAACCGTCCTCGTCGCGGGTGCAGCCGTCCTCGGTGAAGTAGTAGCCCTTGTATTGCTGGAAGTAGGTGTTCATGAAGCGTTCGTGGTCGCCGTAGACGGTGCGCATCTGCGCCGGCCAGCTGTCGGCGATGGCGAGCACCCCCTCGACGTTGTTGCCTTCCTGAACCTTGCCGGATTCGGCGTCGAGCACCACCGGCTTGACGCCGAAGAACGGCACGGTGGCCGATCCGGGCTTTGTCGCGATCGCCCCCGGCAGCGGCGTCAGCATGTGGCCGCCGGTCTCCGTCTGCCACCAGGTATCGACGATCGGGCACCGCTCCTGCCCGACCACCTTGTTGTACCAGTTCCAGGCCTCGGGATTGATCGGCTCGCCCACCGTGCCGAGCACCTTGAGGGAGCTCAGGTCGTAGCGGGTGACGAACTCGTCGCCCTTGGACATCAGCGCCCGGATGGCCGTGGGCGCGGTGTAGAACTGGTTGACCTTGTGCTCCTGGCAGATCTTCCAGCAGCGGCCGGCATCGGGATAGGTCGGCACGCCCTCGAACATCACGGTCGTCGCGCCGTTCGCGAGGGGTCCGTAGATGATGTAGCTGTGGCCCGTGACCCAGCCGATATCGGCGGTGCACCAGTAGACGTCGCCGTCGTGGTAGTCGAACGTGTATTCGTGCGTCATCGACGTGAAGACGAGATAGCCGCCCTGGCTGTGGACCACGCCCTTGGGCTTGCCGGTGGAGCCGGACGTGTAGAGGATGAAGAGCGGATCCTCGGCGTTCATCTCCTCGGCGGCGCAATCGTCCGAGACGCCGTCCTCCATCTCGTGGAGCCAGTGGTCGCGGCCCTCGGTCCAGGAGACGTCGTTGCCGGCGCGCTTGACCACCAAGAGCTTGGCGTCGTGCTCGACCTTCTGGAACGCCTTGTCGGCGTTCTTCTTGAGATCGGTGACCTTGCCGCCGCGCGGACCGCCATCCGCGGTGATGACGACCTTGGCGCCGGAGCCGTTGACCCGCTGCGCGAGCGCGTCGGGCGAGAAGCCCGCGAAGACCACGGAATGGATGGCGCCGATCCGGGCGCAGGCCAGCATGGCATAGGCCGCCTGCGGGATCATCGGCAGGTAGATGACGACGCGGTCGCCCCGTTCGACTCCCATCTTCTTCAGCACGTTGGCGAACTTGCCGACATGGGAGGCGAGCTGGTTGTAGGTGATCGTCTGGTCCGAGCCATCGTCCTCGTCGGGAACCCAGATGATCGCCGTCTGATCACCCCGGCTCTCCAGATGCCGGTCGATGCAGTTGGCCGCCACGTTCAGGGTGCCGTCCTCGAACCACTTGATATTGACGTTGCCGTACTCGAAATTCGTGTTCTTGACCTTGGAGAACGGCTTGATCCAGTCGATCCGCTTGCCGTGTTCGGCCCAGAATCCGTCCGGGTCCTCGATCGACCGCTTGTACATCGACTCGTACGTGGCGGCATCGGCATGGGCGGTCTTGACGAAGTCATCCGACGGGGGATGTTTCTTCTTCGCGTCCTGATCGAGCATAGTCGTTTCCTCCTCCGAATTTCTGAACTGCAGCTAGGTCGGCCGGGTCGGATGGCGAGGGCGCGGCGCCGATCCGCGCCTTCCTTCGGTGCGACGGGTGCATCCCTCCGACCGGGGGTGCCGGTCTTCAGGCTTTGGTAAGGGCGATGATGGATGGTGGCGCCACATCATACCAGCCCGTTGTCCATGACAGACCAGTCCGCCCTTCGCCGAAAGATCCGCGCCACGGCCAAGGCCGAGCCAGAGGCGCCCATGATGACCGCCGAGCGTCTGTGGTCGCGGGCGATCACCTATGCCCTGACGCGGCTCTTCGGGATGCCCGTGGCGGTGCGGGGTGCGGTGTTGCAATCTGCAATGCCCGAGGATTGCCCGGCTCTGGTGCGGGAGGGCATGCTGTTCGTCCTGATCGACGGCCCGATCGGATACGGCGTGGGTCTGGTCGACCACGCGCTCGTCGCCGGACTGATCGAGCAGCAGACCCTCGGGCGGGTTGGGAAGCGGCCGGTGCCGCCCCGCGCTCCGACCATGACCGACGCCGCGATGATCACCGAGCCGCTCGACCGGATCTTCAGGATGCACGAGGGCATGGCGGCCGAGCTTCCCGGTCCGCGGCCGGTCAGCGGCTATCGCTATGCGACGCGGATCATCGAGGCGCGGGAATTCGCCCTACATCTCAAGGATGCCTGCCACGATCACTGGCAGATCGACATCGCCCTGGGGGAGGGAGATGCGCGCCGCGGCACGCTGCACCTGGTCCTGCCCCGCGAGGTCAAGACCGAGCCGTCCGTTGAGCCCGTTCCGGACGGCTGGTCGCGGATGATCGAGACGCGCATCCTCGGAAGCGAGCTCGTGATGAGCGCCGAGCTCGGCCGCCTGACCCTGCCCGCCGCGGATGTCTGCCAGCTGAAGGCTGGCGACACGCTGACGCTGCCGCGGGCGGTGATCGGCAAGGTGACACTGATCGGCGCCAGCGGCACGCAGGTTCTGGCCGGACGGCTCGGGCAATCGGCCGGGCGCAAGGCGATCCGGGTCGAGTCGCCCGACCCTGCGGCGGCCTTCGTCGCGGTCGGACCCGAGGAGTGAGCGCGTCTCAGCCGCGCGCAGCCATGGCCTCGATCACCGGCCGCAGCGGCGTCAGATCATAGCCGCCGCGGGCGCCGGCCGCGATGATCTCGTCCGTCTCCATCGACCCGGCGCGGCCCAGCGCCCAGACGTGGCAGGATCGCGTGCCCGACCGGCAATAGGCGAAGACCGGCCCCGTCGCGGTGTCGATGGCCTCTCGCTGCGCATCCACAAGCTCGGCGGTCAGACCCGAATGATCGACCGGGATCAGCCGGAAGTCGAGCCCGTGCTCGGCGCATGCGGCGGCGAGGCTGGCGGAGGTCTCCTCGCCCGACACCTCGGCATCCGGCCTGTTGCAGATGACGCGCACGAAGCCCGCCTCGGCGAGCGCCGGGACGTCCTCTGGCCTGATCTGCGGGCTGACGGCGAAGCGGTCGGTGATCCGGCGGATGTCCATATGCGCCTCCGGGCAGGAATTACCGGGTTCTGGACCCGATCGGTCCGGATGGCAAGCCGACGCCGCGTCAGCGCAGGAAGAGTCCGGCGATGACCACGACGAGGCCGAGGCTCGACACCATCAGCGCCGCGAGGTTCCAGACCACGAGTTGCTTCAGCCGCGACCGCATCGCCGCGTCGTCGAGACCGGCGCGCTTGGCGCGGTAGGCGGTGACGATGCACAGGACGAGGCCGGCGAGGCCCAGCACCGACAGCGCGGTGCCGATCCAGACGAGGCTGCCCATGGGATGTCGCTCCTTGCGTCGGTCCGCCCGCGCTTAGGCGATGGCGCCACGGCTCGCAAGCGGCCTTGTCTCGTCACCCCGTGCGGCATAGACGGTGCCTCCGACAAGGCCATCCCCGAACGATGCGAGGCAGACAGATGTCCGACGAGTCCGTCATCGACGGCAATTACCGCGTCACCGCCGACGAGCTTCGGCAGTTCATCGAGCGGTTCGAGCGACTCGAGCAGGAGAAGAAGGACATCGCCGACCAGCAAAAGGAGGTGATGGCAGAGGCCAAGGGACGCGGCTACGACACCAAGGTGATGCGCAAGGTCATCGCGCTCAGGAAACGGGACAAGGACGACATTGCCGAGGAGGAAGCCATCCTCGAGATGTACAGGGAGGCGCTGGGCATGGGCTGAGGATCAGCCGCGCCCCACGGCATCCACCCGGTCCATGCGCAGGATCCGCGCCAGGTCGATCTCGTAAAGCCGGGTCAGCTCGGCGTCTTGCGACAGATCCCAGGTCTCGGGAACGCGCTCGCGCAGCTTCTCGGCGATGCCGAAGCGGCCGACATGATCGGCAATGATCGCCTGCCTCTCCTGCGCGCTGTCGGTTGCGGCGGCGGCCAGATCGCCCTCGAGTTGGCTGAGACCCTCCTGGTCCAGGATCTCGCGGGCCATGTCGAGGCCGCAATCGAGTCCGTCCGCATCGGCAAGACCGGCCAAAGCGGCGGCGATGCGGTCCCAGACGAGCGGCGTGTCCTCGTAGCACCAGAGCGTCAGCCGGCAATCGGGGCAGGCGTCGAGCAGGGCGGCGATGGGTTCGGACCACCGCAGCGCGCGCGCATCCGTGCCGCCGAAGAGCGCCTCCGGATCGTCGTGGAGTTTCTGCAGACGAAAGAGGGCGGGCACGAAACCCACCGGGTCGCGCACGCACAGGTGGAACGAGACGTCGTGATCGGCGAAGATCGCCCGCAGCCAGGCGGCGCGGTCCATCTGCGGGTAGAGGGCGCCGCGGACGATCGCCTGGGCCGGATGGGAGATGAAATTGGCGTTCGACAGAACCAGCCGGTCGGCCGAGGCGCCCCCGGCGATCGTCTCGATGAGCGCGTCCTGTGCCTCCGCCGGCAGGGGCTGGCCCATCCGTTCGGCGGCCAGATCCCGGAGCAGACGGCGATACTCCGCGGCGGCGGGAACGGCGACGCCGCGCGCGGCGAGAGCGTCGGACCTGCGCCGGAGCGATCCCAGCAGAAGGTCGGGCTGGGTGCAATGGGCGCCGATGTGGAACGCGATATGCATGGGACCTCCCCTGAGGTGCTTCGGACTACAGATTGACGGCCGGACAGGCAACGCGCTTCTGCCGGGACAGGCGGCATGGTTGACGGCAATGGCCGGACAGGCGCGGGCGCGCTCGCCGGTCCGGTGGCGGAGCGCCGGGCGCCTAGGGGCGCTCGCCGTGCCGCTCGTCCGCGGCTCCGTCCTTCGACTTCGTCGGTGGCGCCCGGGAAGCGGCCGAAAGGCTTCGGTGACGCGCCGGCGGTGCGGGTCTCTCTCGACCGACGGGTGAGGCGAGGCTGGCCGCTCTGCTGGTGCCGGGCGCGGGGCCATCCCGGGCTGTCCTCGCTCGTGCGAACGGAAGCGCGGCTCGGCGCTTGTTCCCCCGCCCGCGCGGCGCTAGAGCGGGGGGAGGCCGGCGTAGCTCAGTGGCCAGAGCGGCGATTTTGTAAGTCGAGGGTCGGGGGTTCGACTCCCTCCGCCGGCACCACGGACCCGAGGCAGCAGCAGTTCGGCGACGTTGCCGCCACGGGCGCCTCCTCGTCTGTGGCGCTCTCGCTGGGCGAGACGCCGTGGCTTTGCGCCCCCGTCTCGTTCAGGCGCCTTGCACGGCGCGAACCGGCCGTTCCACCACCAGCCTGTGGCGCAGGATCAGGGCGGTGGCGAGCGGCAGGGCGGCGGTTCCGAGAAACATCACCTCCGCCCCAAAGGTCCCCGAGGTCAGCCCCGCCACGGCCGGTCCGATGACGCTTCCTGCCGCCGTGGCCAGAAGCGCGGCGGTGAAGCTGAGGGAGGGGAGGGTGGGGAAGATCCGCTCCGACCAGAAGGCCAGCACCGCGCTCGTCATCATGACGTTGATACCCTGAAGTCCGGCCGAGGCGATCAGCCCGCCCCAGCTTCCGGGCAAGAGAGCGACGAGGGCGAGCGACGCCGCGCCCGTGAGCAGCAGCGCCCGGAGGAGCCAGGTCAGGCCGATCCGGTCCCTGACCCGGCTCGTGCCGAGACCGGCGAGCCCGAACATGCCGTAGAAGATGAAGACCAGCGAGGGCGTCGTGCCGTCCGGCGATCCCGGCAGGCCGCGTCGGGAGAAATGATCGGCTGCGAACGAAATGTAGACGGCGGAGGTGACGCCGTAGACGAAGGCGATCGCGAAGAGCGGCATCGCCGCCAGATGCAGAAGCTCGCGCCAGTTTTGGCGCGATCCGTCGCGCGGGGCCCTCTCGACATGGCGCAACGCCGCCCAGTTGGCCACGAGGGCCAGGGCGGCCGCGCCGGCAAAGACGCCCCAGCAGATCCGCCAGTGAAACCCGGTCAGGACCATGGAGAGGGCCACGAGACCCGCCAAGGCGATCCCGACGCTGGTGCCGGTGCTGATCTCCGACAGCGCCGTCGGCCGGTCCACATCCCGAACCTTCCGGTGCACCGCGTCGTTGAACGGCGTCCAGGCGAACCCGGCACTCGAGGCGGCGAGGAACACGCCGGTCGCGAGCACGGCGAGCCCGGGGGCGAGGGCCACGATCGAGAGGCCGAGCGTCGCGGCGGCCAGACCGATCAGGACCGGCGTCTCCGGTCCCCTCCGGGTGAGGAGGAATTGCGCGATCAGCAGCCCGATGAAGAAGCCCGCGAAGCCGAGGCTCGAGACCAGCCCGACAGCGGCCGTCGACATCGAGAAAGCGGATGTGAATTCGGGGACGAACAGCCCGAAGCCCATGCGCGCGGGGCCGTAGCTGATGGCCGTGGCCGCGAAGCCGGCCGCCGAGAGGCTGTGGAAAAAAGTGATCGGTCACCCCCTTGTTGTTCTGCAATGCGGTGATGATCGGGCGGGTTCCGGAACGCCCTGCCGCTCAGTTCGCCGCCTCGCCCGACCGCTGGCTGCCGCCGCTTTCAGCCACCCAGACCCCGGCCGCTTCCACCGCGACGGGCGTGGCGCCGGGAACCACGCCGAGATAGCTGGCGCTCTCCCCCGCGGCGGTCGGCGCTCTTTGCGTCATGCGGTAGAGGGCGTAGAGCGCGATGGCGACGAAGGTTGCCCCGAGCACCAGCCAGAACGCGTAGGGATCGACCCGCTGCATCATCCAGCCGGTGAGGACGGGACCGAGGATGGCGCCGATGCCGAAGGTCAGCACCAGCCCGCCCGATGCGGCCGGCATCTCCTCGGGCGACAGGGCGTCGTTCGTGTAGGCCAGAAACAGCGCGTAGAGGGGCGTGGTGACGCCGCCGGCGAGGAAGGCCGCGGCCATCAGCGGCCAGAGGTCATCGCCGGCGATCCAGGCCATGCCGCACGCCGCCGCGCCGAGCAAGGCTGCTCCGAAGATCAGCTTGCGGCGGTCCATGCGGTCCGAGAGCCAGCCGATCGGATATTGCAGGACGAGCGCGCCCCCGAACAGCATCGCCACGAAGAGCGAGATCTGTGTCGCGCTCATCTCGATCTGCGTGCCGAACACGGCCGCCATGCCCGATTGGCTCGCGTAGACGCTGCCCAGCAGGAAGATCCCCACGGTGCCGAGCGGCGATCCCAGAAAGAGTTTGCGCAGCGACATCGGCCGCGCCATCTCGGCCACCGGCACGGGCGAGATCGACAGCAGGATCGGCGCGAAGGAGACCGAGACCAGGATCGAGGCGCCGATGAAGAGCGCCGAGGTCGCAGGATCGCCCAGCGTCAGAAGCCCCTGCGCGCCGATGATCCCGAGCGTCTGCGCGATCATGTAGGCGGCGAGCACCTTGCCCCGCGTCTCGTTGCTGGCCGCGTCGTTCAGCCAGCTTTCCGCGGTCACGTAGATGCCCGACATGCAGAACCCGATGAGCACCCGCAGCAGCGTCCAGGAGACGGGATCGGTCAGAAGCGGGAACGCGACGAGCCCCGCGGACATGAAGCTGCCGAGCGCCGCGAAGACCCTGACATGCCCGACGCGCCGGATCATCATCGGCGCGGCGCGCGCACCCGACAAGAAGCCCACGAAATAGCCCGAGGTGACGATGGCGAGGGCCGTGGGAGAGAACCCCTCGATGCCGCCCCGCAGGCCGATCAGGGTGAAATGCATGCCGTTGCCCAGCATGATGAGCACGATGCCGAGCAACAGGGCCCAGACGGCGGACAGGACCTGGCTCATGCATTCTCCGGCCGTTCAGCAAGGATGATTGGCCGGCGGCAGCGCCGCGACCGTCTTCGTGATCCGGGTGGCGTATCGGGGTCGGAACCCGTGTCAACAAGAGCCGGGACGATTGGTCACGCAGCATCGCTGCAGCCGCCCGAAAGCCGCGCCGATGGACGCTGATGCCTCCCGGATGTGCGGTCCGCAGACGGTCAGGCGGGCCGGCGATGCCGCCCGTCCGGCGGGTCAATGCAGGACGGTCGTCGGCCGCTCCGCTGCTTGCCGGTGCCGAGAGGGGCGGCGCAATCCGTGCCGTGTTGAGGGGCGCCGGGCTGGGTGCTTATGCGGTGGTCGAGGTCAGGGGGCGGGTTCTGCAAGCCTGCCACCGTGTGAGGTCGGTTGATGCGAGGTCAGTTGATTTGGGGCGCGCGCACCTGATCACCCGGGGCCCGAGATTGCAGATCGTCGATCGAGACCACATGCATGCCGCTGCCTGCGTCGAAGGACACGCTCCACGCGCCGGGCAGCGAGACCTCCCGCTCCACGCGCGCCGGCTGGCCGAGCTTGCCGCCGAAGTCGCGGCGAGACTGGAGAAGCTCCAGCGTCACCATCGGCTCGACGAATGTCACCTTCCCGTCCCAGGCGCCGTAGATCAGCACGGCCTCGAAGGGCTTGCCGGAAAAGATCGCATCGGTCGCATCGAGCCAGTGTTCCCCCATCGCCGGAATGGGGTCGACCTCCGGCGGCGGCACGAAGTTCGCGGCCATCAGGTCGGCCGACGGCCGGTTTGCCGCCTTCTCCATGTAGTGCGGGTCGGAGGGGCCGATGGCGATCCTCTCCGCTTCGCTCATCATGTAGAAATGGAAGTCGAAATGCGGGCTGTCGAACAGACCTGCCGGCGCGTGGCCATGCGGCATCCAGTCGAGCAACACGTGATCGTAGCCGGCGGCGACGGCGGCCTCGGGCAGCGGCACGGTAGCGAAGATCATGTCGTGGCCGAGCGCCGTCAGGGCGGCCCCGCTCATCGCGACGCCGATCCGGGTGACGCGGCCTGTCGCGTCGGTTTCGGCCAGGGCGCGGACGGTGCCGTCGCCCAGGCTCAGTGCGGGGCCGAACTCGACCCCTTCTGCGGCGGCGGCGAGCGGCGAAAGGCTCACGCCGGCCAGAACCGCAGCGAGGACATGGCGATGGGTCATCATCACTCTCCAGCTGCTCCGGACGCTCCGGATACAGCGCCATGGTGCCGCCATTCGGCATGCCGCGGAAGCCGGTGCTGGCTGGACATGGTGTTCGGCCGTGGCGAATAATCGCGGGATGTCCCTGTTCGACGAGATGACCGTCTTCGCCAGCGTCGTGGAGCGTGGCAACTTCACCCGCGCGGCAGATGCGCTGGGCCTGTCGAGGTCGCGGGTGAGCGAGGCCGTCCAGGCCCTGGAGGCGCGTCTCGGCGTGCGGCTTCTCGATCGCAGCACGCGCCATGTGGCGATGACCGAGGAGGGCCGTCTGTTCTACGTCCGGTGTCAGCGCGCGCTCGGCGAGGCCGAGGCCGGCATCGCCGAGCTGCAGGCCCGGCGGGACGAGCCGGCGGGACGCTTGCGGATAGGCGTTCCGGATGTCTTTGCCGATCTCTATGTGGTGCCGGTGCTGGCGGGTTTCCGCGCGGCCTTTCCGAAGGTGACGGTCGAGCTTTTCGCCGAGGCCCGGACCGTGGACCTGATCGAGCATCAACTCGACATGGCGATCCGCATCACGAGGAAGCCGGATCCCGGTCTGATCGTTCGGCGCCTCGGCGTCTCCGAGCCGGTCGTCGTCGCCGCGCCGCATCTGCTCGACCGGATCCCGCGTCCCGAACGGCCCGAGGATCTGGCCGGCGCCCCATGTGTGGCCTTCGGCGCCCTCTGGGCCCGCGAATGGCCCTTCGTCGGACCGGGCGGCGAGACCTCTTCCGTGCCGATCGACCCGGCGGTGACCTGTTCGAGCACCACCACGCTCTGCGCGGCGGCCGTGGCGGGGCTGGGCTTCTCGGTCGTTCCCGACTGGGCGGTGGCCCGCGACCTGTCGGAGGGGCGGCTGATCCGCGTCCTCGATCGATGGTCGCTGCCGTCGAGCGGCATCTTCGCGGCGTATCCGTCGAACCGCTTGATGACGCCCAAGGTGCGGCTCTTCGTGAAACACCTCGTCCCGTTCATCTGCGACGCGCGGCTTGCGGCGACGTGCCCCGCGGCGCGACCCTGAGGGCCGTGTTCTCCCACCCGAAACCGCTGTGACGCGCACTTCGGACTGAAGCGGGTCCCGAGGATCCCCGGAGCCCTGCCATCGGCGCCGTCATCCGGCGGGTCGGAACAGAAGCAGGTCGGCGCGAGCCCAGAGCAGGTTGCAGACGAGGAGGACGCCGGGCCCCAGAAGGACCGCCACCACCTCCGCCGGCTGCGCCGCCGAAAGCCCTGCCGCGAGGGCAAGCGCCGCCACCAGCAGAGCCGGCGCGCGGCTGAGGAGAACCAGGCTGCGGAACGGATCCGGCCAGGTCGCGCGCCAGCCGGGGCAGGCGGGGAGGCCAGGGCGGTGCAGGACGCTGCCGAGCTTGCCCAGCGCATGCAGCCCGCCGGCCGTGGCGGCCAGGAGCGGCAGGCCCAGGAGCGCCATGGAGAGGCCAAGCGCCACGGCGCCGATCGCCGAAAGGAAGTCGCCCTGCCGGTTGAGCCGGGGGTCGGGCCGGTCCGGGTCGGCCCAGGCGCGGTGGTAGACCTCGCCACTCCAGAAGAATATCAGGGTGGCGCCGGTGAGCGCGAGGGCAGATCCGCTCCCCGTCAGGTATGCGGCCGCGGCCGTCGCCCCTCCATGGCCGCCGATAGCGCCGGAGGTCCAGACCGCCAAAGAGATGCCGGCCACCAATCCCACCGCATTGCCCGTGTTGTAGTAGCCGCCCGGGCCGCCCATGCGGGCCGCGATCGCCTGGCGGAGGCGGGATCGAGACGGCGCCAGGGCCGTGCCGGGCGGGGGCAGCGCCGTGGGCGAGAAGTGCAGACCGGACAGGCCATTCGCGGCCCCGGCGCCTGGGTCATTCATGGACATGGACCATCTCCTCTTCCAGAAGGGGGGCGCCTCGCAGCCTGTCGATCTTGTCGCGGATGTCCCGGACCTTTCCGCTTCGCGCCAGAGGCTCGGTCCGGCGCCGCGCCGCGCGGCGGGCGCCGTTGATGAGCGGGCACGGCCCGGCGAGCACTGGCCCCCCTTGTCGGCCCGGTCGTCGGCGCGCTCGGAGCCGCGCCGACAAAGAGGGATCCCGGCCGGCTCATCCGAAGGCCAGCCAGATTGTGGAGCAGCCGAGCAGAGCCGCCATGGAGCGGTGGAGAGACCGGCTCAGGTGCGGGCGGTTCAGCGTCTCCTGCAGCAACCGGGCCGACAGGATGTAGCCGGCAAAGACGGCGCCGGATGCGGCCGCCGTGACGGCAGCGAGCATCAGGAACGGGACCCCCGTGCCATGTGTGCCCCGGCTCACCACCGGGATCATGGAGAGAAAGAGCAAGAGGCTGAACGGGCTGGACAGGCTCGTGGCCAGACCTGCGGCCATGTCGGCAGCCCCGCGGGCGGGCGAGTTGGCACGGATCTCGCAGGCACCGGCTTCGATCCCGTGCCAGAGCCGAAGCGCCATCCACCCCAGATAGATGACGCCGAGGCTCTTCATGGCCGCAAGCACACCGTCCGAATCCTGAAGCCAGAGGATCAGCCCGCCGGCGAGGGCCACCATGATCACCAGCTTTCCGACAACCACGCCCGTGGCGAAGGCCACGGCCCCGCGAACATCCCCCGACAGGGTCCGAGCCAGAAGGATGGTGACAACCGGGCCGGGCGCGGCAGCGATCAGGACAAGGGCCGTTCCGTACGACAAGAGGTCCATTTTGCGCCACCGGGGTGAATGGGCTTGCTGGCAATCCTGAGGCGAGACATCAATGAAAAGGTGACGTCGAGGCCCGGACTCGGCAATCTAGGGAAAACCCTAGGTTGCCGGTGGCTGATTCGGGGTGTGGGATGCTGGAGCAGACTGCTGACTTCGTGGCCGGCCTGAGGCAGGCTCAGGATATCGATGCAATCTGGAGCAGTCTGCGCCGCTTTGCCGCGAGCCACGGGCTCGAGCGGGTGGTTCTGGGCGCCACCCGGATCGATGCGGAGCAGGGCACCCTCGTGCCCGTCGACTACCGCACGGACCTGCCGGCGGATCAGTTCCGGGACTATCTGGAAAGCGGGCGCTACCGCTGCGATCCGATGTTCTGGGCGGCCCAGGCGACGGAGCGTCCCCTGGCGGCGCATCTCGATACGTGTCGCAGCCTGCCGATGTCGCCACCGATGCGGGAGCTGTTCGAGTCGGAGATCGTCCAGGCCTGGCCGTTCCGGATGGCCATGCCCGTCGTCGTGACGCCGGGCGGAGACCGCTGGAGCGTGGTCTTCGGCGGCGCGCAGACAGCGAAGGAGGCGTCAGAGCTGGTCCGCGCTGCCGCCCCGGCGCTCTGGCTCGCCGCCTCGGCAGCCGGCCTTCGCCTGGCCGGCCTCGACCGGATCCGGGCGTCGAGCGAGACCCCGCTCTCGACGCGCGAACGCGAATGCCTCTTGCGCCTGGCGCAGGGGCTGCGGATCGACCGCATCGCCGAGCGCCTCGGCATCTGCGCGGCCACCGTCGAGCTGCACCTGGCCAATGCCCGCCGCAAGCTCGGCGCGCGCACGAGCGTGGAAGCGGTTGCGCGGGCGGTTCAGCGAGGGGTCATAGATCCCTGACGAGGGACCCCGAAGGACTGAGGCAGGCCGGTCGAAATCGTCGCCGCTCCGGCGCCTGTCGAGGCATCTCGAGCAAGACCCGCCGGCTGCCCCTGGATCATATTTTCTCGATGCGATACAAACGAGAGGGACACGTCCGGAAACCTCGCGCTGAGCAAGGTTTCGTGATTCGCTTCGTCTCGGGGCAACGGGGGCGTAGCGATGGCGGGTCAGATGGGGTTCTGGTCGATCACGGACCGGCTGGCGGGGATCTCGGCGCAGGGCGATCCGCTGGAGACGCCGAGACGGTGGATTTCGAGGTGTTCCGGCCGGTGCTGGAGACGGCGCTCGGGCGACCGATGCGCTGGAAGGGCGGACGGCCGCCGTTCGATCCGGTGCTGAAGTTCAGGATGGTGAGGGCCTGAATGCCACCGGTCCGAATGAAGGCCCGAACGTTGCAATCGCTGCATGGACTCTCGCTCGAGCAGACGGAGTGTCTGGTCCGGGATCGGCTGTCGTGGATGCGGTTCTGCCAGCTTGGTCCCGAGGACCGGGTCCCGGATGCGAACGCGCTGTGGGACTTCCGCGAGGCGCTGATCGCAGCCGGCGCGTTCGGCGATCTGTTCGAGCGCCTCGACCGGGCAATCACCGCGGCGGGTTATCTGCCGAGGGGTGGCCAGAATGAGCCATTGTCCGCCATTGGTCCGAGGACAATGGCGAATGATGCGAGCCTGGTCGCGGCGCCGCGGCAGCGGAACACGGACAGTGAGAAGGCCCAGATCAAGGAGGGGAAGTCGGCCGCCGACATCTGGCCCGAAAAGCTCGCGAAGGCGCCCAGAAGGACGTCGATGGCCGCTGGACGGTCAGATATTCCAAGGCGAAGGTTCGCGCCGACGGCACCAGGCCGGTCGATATCGCGGTCCCCGTCTACGGCTATGAGTTCCCACCTCTCGATCGACCGGATGCACGGGCTCGCCATTGTCTTCGGACCAATGGCGGACAATGGCTCGCTCCGCCGTCAGACCGTCACCGATGCCGCCCGCCACCACGGCGGACAGCTCCGCGAGGGGCTGATCGCCCGGACCAACACGTCACGCTCGGTCTGGGCCGACAGCGCCTACCGGTCGGCCGAGAACGAGGCCTGGCTGGAGGCGCATAGATTGGTCAGCCGCATCCATCGCAGGAAACCGCGCGGCCGGCCGACGCCGAAGCGGACCCGCCGCGCCAACGCCGCGAAGTCCGCGATCCGCTCCAAGGTCGAGCACGTCTTCGCCCACCAGAAGGCCCGAATGGGGATCACCATCCGCACCATCGGCCTGGCGCGAGCCCGGGTGGCGATCACGCTGGCCAACATGGCGTATAACATGACCCGCTGGCGGTGGCTCGACAGCCGACCTGCTCGAGCCGATCTGGCAGGAGAAGACCGAGACGGCTTCACGCCTCCGGGGTCGGATCGAAAATGTCCTCTCCTGGGCGACCGTGGCGGGTCACAGGACCGGCGAGAACCCGGCCCGGTGGAAGGGTAACCTTCCCGAGCTGCTGCCGAAGCCCACGAAGGTAACGAAAGCCGGCACCCAGCCGGCCCTTGCGCTGGGCGACGTTACCCGGTGGTGGGCTGATTTGATTGAGCGAAAGGGTATGGCGGCTAGGGCGCTGCAATTCCTGACACTCACAGCCGCCAGGTCGGGGGAAGTTCGAGGCATCACCTGGGGTGAGATTGGGTCACGTCCGTCAAGCTGGTGGAAATTGGGAGATGGCCTGGTGTCATGATCAGGCGGCTTCGGTTGAGATGCTGAGGATGGGATCTTGCTCCACGGCGTCGATGGGTGAAGCGCGTCGATCAGGATGAGAATCGAGCGACAATCTGGATGAGAGCGAACCGCCGAACCCGGACCGCAGGAAGGGCGTAGCCCGACCGGAGGTCCGGGTTCGGCGGGGTGATCGCGGTCGGTCGGGGTATACGGGGGCTTTCTCTGCATCGGAGGAGCGCTCGTGCCCGGCCGCCACGTGACCGATCACCAGATGAGGCTCTTCATGAAGCATCGCACGAACGCCCCGATCCCCGTCGCCGCGGCGCGCGCCGGGTTCAGCACGGCCACCGGCTATCGCATCGCGCAGGACGCGCGCCCGCCCTCCGAGAAGCGGGCACCGCGCGAGCGACGGCGGCCCGATCCCCTGGCGGAGGTCTTCGAGGCCGAGGTCATCCCGATGCTGGAGGCGAGTCCCGGTCTGCGGCCCGTCGCGGTCTTCGATGAGTTGATGCGTCGGCATCCCGATCTGGGAACCGGCGTCCGGCGGACGCTGGAGCGGCGCATCGATCCCGTGAAGGATCATGTTCATGACGCCGAGGACGTAGGCGAGCGACTTCTTCTCCTGCCCGTAGAAGGTCCGCCGCTGAAGCGTGGCCCAGTCCGAGGCCGAAAGGTCGTAGCGACGCATGTATTCCCACGCCTCGCACAGGAACCCCGCCGAACCTGCGGCGCCGTCGTAGATCGTCTCGCCGATCTTCGGGTCGGTGACCTTGATCATGGCGCGGATGAGCGGGCGGGGCGTGTAGTATTCGCCACCGTTACGCCCGGCGTTTCCCATGCGCTTGATGCGGCTCTCGTAGAGGTCCGAGAGCTCATGCTTGGCCTTCTGGGTGTTGAAGTTGAGCAGGTCGACCACTTCGAGGACATCGCGCAGCGCGTAGCCGGAGCGGAACTTGTTGATGATCTCCGAGAAGATCTCGCCAATCTTGTACTCGAGGCTGTCCGGGCTGGTCGCGGTCTCCCGGAACCGCTTGAGATACGGAAAGAGGTCCCGGTTCACGAAGTCGATCAGGTCCTCGCCGGTCATGGCGGCGTTATGGTTGAGCTTCCCGTCCGTCTTGGGCGCGGCCCACGCATCCCACCGGTAGCGATCGTTCAGAATCGGCCGGTAGTCGCGGTTCTCCAGTTCGGCTGTGTCCTGCCGCTCGACCTCCAGGTCGTTCAGATACTTCAGGAAGAGGAGCCAGGAGGTCTGCTCGGCATAGTCGAGCTCCGACGCCAGCCCCTCATCGTTCCGCATAAAACGATCTATGTTGTTGAAAGCGTTTTCGAACATGCCGCACCTTCCCGGTTGTACACGGAATAAGAGAGACGCGTCTCTCAGACAAGCTTGGCCTAGCGTCAGCCCGTCTGCCGGTTCCCTGTGCTTCCGCAAACCCGTCGGTGTACTACTTCGGAATGTGCCCAGGAGTATCCGTCAGCTTTTTGGAGGGCGTGGCTCGTCGAGACGCGTCGCCCCTGGGGGATGGAATGGGGGGTGAGGAATCAGCTTCCTCAATCTTATCAATACTTTAGGGGGTTATAAT
>CAVUAQ010000002.1:0-1387500 GCA_963739575.1 uncultured Alphaproteobacteria bacterium
CGGCTTCACGACGTATGCGTCCTGTGGCCCGAATGGACTGAAGGATGGCATCCTGAAGAGATTGTCGGCACTGGGCCAGACGCCGAGACAGGTCCACTTCGAGCATTTCGAGTTCGCCTGACGCTAAGCGATCGGTTTGGCGCGCGACCCTTGCGGGGGCCGGTGCCCCCGCTTTCCGCCCCGCCATTCCGGCGGGGCGTTCTGCTTTCTGACAGCAAGCTGAAGGGGAAATCGCTCTGGCGTCAGGAAGCCCTCAGGTCGGCTCTGCATATCGGTCTCATCAAACGAAAAGGAGACCCTCCGATGCGAAAGACCCTCACCCTTCTTGTTGCCTCCACCGCGCTGACCGCCGTGATCGGCACGACCGCCTGGAGTGCGATGCACGTCCCCGCCGAAGGGAGCCCTCGGCCCTTCGCGGTGATCTTCGAGGACGCGGCGCAGTCCTTGCCCCTCATCCTCGCCAGTGACGACGATGACGACGATGACGACGATAGTGAAAACCACGGCTCGCGGCGTGATCACGACGACGATGATGACGACGAAGACTGCGACGACGATGACGACTGCGGCAGCGGCGCTCCCAATCCCGCGCCCGCCGGCACCGTCGCCCCACCGCAGAACGGGCTTTTCGGGAACGGCGCCCCACCGCAGGTCCAGGTGAACTGAGCCTCCCCGACGCACGCGAACTCCGCACCTCGTACACAAGGACCAACCCGATGAAATCGCTTCTTGCGACACTCGCGCTGACCACGGCGCTGACCCTTCCCAGCCTCGCAATGGCGCGCCCGGTGACTCTGACCACGACTCTCAACAGCTACGGTGGCGATGGAGCCTATCTCGCGCTCTACGTCACCGATGCCTCCGGCGCCTACATGGGCAGCCTCTGGATGGCCGGGACCAAGTCGAAATACTACGAGCACCTGACCGACTGGTACCGCGCGACCGGCGGCGACACCGCGCAAGTCAACGGCATCACTGGGGCCAGCGTGGGCGCGGGCCGCACGCTCGAGATCACGCTCGATCTCGCCGATGCGCTGTTCGATGCGGGCTACACGCTGCACATCGACGCCGCCGTCGAGGACATGCGCGACAGCCCCAACGAGGTCGCGGTGCCCCTGACGACCGACGGTGCGGGCACATCTGTGGCGGGTCGCCGCTACGTCGCCAGCTTCGCCTACGACATGTGAGGGAGACCGGGCCATGATCCGCGCTTTTCATCGTTGGCCGGGTCTGGTGGCCATGGTTCTCATCACGGTGCTGACGCTCAGCGGGGCCGCGCTGTCGGTCTTTCCGGCGGCTGAGCGTCTGACCGCGCTGCAGGCGGAACCGGGCCTGACTGTCGGGGCCTTGGCCACGCGCATTCAGGCCGTCTATCCGGGCGTCGAGCAGATCCGGCGCGCGCCCTCGGGGCGGATCACCGCTTACTGGTTCGATCAGGGTACGCCCGGCGCCGCCGTGATCGACCCTGCGACCGGGCAGGGCGTGGCCTCCGCCGACCCGAACCAGACGCAACGCTGGCTGACCAACCTCCATCGGTCGCTGTTTCTGGGGGATGGCGGGCGCATTGCCACTGCTGTCGGTGCTGTGGCGATGCTGATCCTTTCGCTCAGCGGCATGATGCTGGTCGCGCGGCGCGCAGGCGGTTGGCGGCACTGGTTCGCACCCCTGCGCGGGCCGCTTGCCGGACGGCTGCACGTCGAGATCGCGCGGATCGCGGTCGTGGGACTTGTCCTGTCCTCCACCACCGCACTGTGGATGACGGCCTCCACCTTTGATCTGCTGCCCAGCGGCAGCGCCGCGCCGGCCGTTACTGTCGAGGTCAGCGGCGAGACTGGCGTTGCGCTGGCGACGATACCGACGCTTGGCGACACGCCCGTCGAGGGCTTGCGCGAGCTGAGCTTTCCCTATCCCGGCGACTCGACCGACGTCCTCACGCTGAAGACCGATCGGGGCGCCGGAACTCTCGATCAGGGAACCGGGGATCTCCTGAGCTGGTCTGACCTGACCGCCTGGGAGCACGTTTTTGAGACCATCTACATGCTGCATACGGGTCAGGGCGCCGCGACGCTCGGGCTGGTGCTGGGACTGATGGCGCTCGGCGTGCCCATGATGGGCGGAACGGGCGTGCTGATCTGGCTCGCCGGGCGGCGCGGTCGGCCGCGCATTCGGGGCAATCAGGCTGCCAGTCGGGCCGAGACGATCCTGCTCGTCGGCAGCGAGGGCGGCAGCACTTGGTGTTTTGCCGCGACGCTTCATGCCGCGCTGAGCCGCGCCGGGCAGAGCGTGCACGCAGCACCCATGTCGGCCTTCACGCCGGACCGCTACGCCCGAGCGAGGCGGATCATTGTCCTCGCGGCGACCTATGGCGACGGCGATGCACCGGCCTCGGCCAAGGGTTTCCTGAGCCGCCTTGCGACTCTCGACCACGCCCCCGAGCCCCCCCTGGCTGTTCTCGGCTTCGGCGACCGCAGCTTCCCGGCCTATTGCGCCTTCGCCGAGGCCGTGACCGGGGCTGCCCGCGCGAAAGGCTGGTCCGAGCTTCTGCCGCTGGACACCATCGACCGCCAGTCACCGCAGGACTTCGCGCGCTGGGGCTGCGCCCTCGGAAAAGTGCTGGGGATCGACCTTGAGCTCGCCCATCAGCCGGTTCTGCCGAGGACCGAGACGCTCACGCTGGTCTCGCGCCGCGACTACGGCGCCGAGGTGCAGGCCCCGACCGCGCTCCTGCGCTTCGCCCTGCCGAAGGCGACTCTATGGCAGCGACTGACTGGAGCGGCCTTCGCGCGCTTCACCGCGGGCGACCTGATCGGCATCCTGCCCGAGGGATCGCCCGTGCCGCGCCTCTACTCGCTTGCATCCGCGCGCAGCGACGGGTTCGTCGAGATCGTGGTGAAGAAGCGGCCTGGCGGACTGTGTTCCGGCCAACTGACCGCGCTGGAACCCGGGCAGACCGTCACCGCATTCCTGCGCCGCAATCCGGGGTTCCAACCGGGCCGAGGCCAAGCGCCGCTGATCCTGATCGGCGCCGGAACCGGTATCGGCCCATTGGCAGGTTTCGTGCGCGGCAACTCCAGGCGGCGGCCCATCCACCTCTTCTTCGGGATGCGTCACCCGGACAGCGACTTCCTCTACGGCGAAGAGATGCCCGTCTGGCAGGACGAGGGCCATCTGGCCCGGCTTGTCACCGCCGTCTCGCGCGGGGCGCGGCCGCATTACGTCCAGGACGCGCTTCGCAATGAGGCTGCCGAGGTGGCCCGGCTGATCAGGGATGGCGCGCGGGTGATGGTCTGCGGCGGGCGCGACATGGCTGCAGGCGTCGCCGACGCGCTGGCTGAAATCCTTGCTCCCACCGGGCTCTCGCCCGCAGTGCTGAAAGCCGAGGGACGCTATGTCGAAGATGTGTACTGAACCGATGCGCATCGCGCTGAACGGCCCGACCATGGGCACGCGCTGGTCCGCGCTGTTCTTCGCGCAAGCGGGTTTCGACCCTGAGCCGGTCCGCGTAGCGCTGCAGGCCGCCGTCGATGAAGTGGAAGTGCAGATGTCCACCTGGAAGCCCGACAGCGATCTCATGCGCCTGAACGCGGCACCGGTCGGCGCGTGGGTGGCGGTGCCAGATGGACTCGGGCGGGTTCTGCGACTCGGACTCGAGATCGGGCGCGCCTCGGACGGAGCCTTCGATATCGGCGTGGGCGATGTGGTGACTGCCTGGGGTTTCGGGCCGCTTGCGGCGACACCCGACCGCATTCGCACTGCGATGAGCACCGACCGGGTGCCGACGCATGAGGCGTTGGAGATCAACGCGGGCAACGGCCTTGTCCGAAAGACGGCCCCGGTTGCGTTGGACCTGAACGGCATCGCGAAGGGGTATGGCGTCGACACGCTGGCCGAGACGCTGGTGGCGCATGGCATCGACGACGCTCTTGTCGGCATTGACGGCGAGATGCGCGCGCTCGGGCTTCGGCCAGATGGGCAAGCCTGGACCGTCGCGGTCGAGGCCCCGGACGCGGATCGCCGCGCGCCCCACTCCATTCTGGCACTTCAGGACGCCGCCGTGGCCACCTCAGGGGACTATCGCCACTGGGTGGAGGTTCAGGGCCGTCGCCTGTCGCACACCATGGACCCGAACCGCGGCGCACCCATACTCGCCTCGCCCGCCTCGGTCACGGTGGTGGCAAAGACATGTGCCGAGGCTGACGCCTGGGCGACGTCGTGCATGGTGAAAGGAAGCTTGGAGGGCGGGGAAATGGCGCGTAGAAGAAACCTGAGCGCTCTCTTCATTGATCGTGAGGGCGATCTTCTTCGCGAAACGCGAGTGGGACGGCTGTTCGAGACCCGTCCAGACCCCGAGCGCGTGGTTGACGCCGGGAAATGCACCAGATGACATCATTGTTTCATGATCGCCTGAACGTCGCCCTGCTGGGGCTGGCACTCCTTGGCCTGATCTCCGGCCTTGGCCTTTGGCTGTCCGGGCAGCCAGGACTTGCCGGCATTGCGTGGACGGCGGGCGTGCTTCCGGTTTTGGCGGCCCTCGTGGTCGAGATCATCCGGAGCCTGGGGCAAGGCGAGGTCGGGCTCGACATCGTGGCGGCGCTGTCGATGTCGGCCGCCCTCATCTTCGGCGAGACGCTCGCGGCGGCCGTTGTGGCGCTGATGTATTCGGGCGGCACCTTTCTCGAGAGTTTCGCGCAGGGTCGTGCCCGGCGCGAGATGAGTGACCTTCTGTCCCGCGTGCCCCGGACCGCCACCCGTCACCGCAATGGCGCGCTCGATGAGGTGCCGCTGGGCGACATCGACCCGGGGGACCTGCTGCTGATCCGCCAGGGTGACGTTGCCCCCGTGGACGGGACAGTCGAGAGCGCGGGCGCGATGTTGGACCAGTCCGCGCTGACGGGCGAGTCGATGCCCGCCCGGCTGGAGCACGGGCACGACGTGATGAGCGGCTCGACCAATGCGGGCGAGGCTTTCGATCTCCGGGTCACGCGAAGAGCTGCCGACAGCACCTATGCCGGGATCGTCCGGTTGGTCGAGGAGGCCCAGAAGTCCAAGGCGCCGATGGCACGGCTGGCCGACCGGTATTCTCTACTGTTTCTGATCGTCACGGTCGCGCTGGCGACAGCCGCCTGGTGGTTCACCGGGGATCCGATCCGCGCAGTTGCTGTGCTTGTGGTCGCGACACCCTGTCCGCTGATTCTCGCCGTTCCGGTGGCATTGGTGGCCGGTCTGTCGCGCGCGGCGCATTTCGGAGTGCTGATCAAGGGCGCGAAACCGCTCGAGGCGCTGGCCCGGATCACGACGCTGATCCTCGACAAGACCGGCACGTTGACGGACGGACGCCCGCAGATCGTGTCGATCGACAGGCATGGCGATTTGTCCGAGGACGCCATTCTGTACTTCGCTGCAGCGCTCGATCAGGCATCGAAACACCCGATCGCACAGGCCATCGTCGGGGCGGCCCATGCGCGCGGGATCGCCTTGCCGATCCCCGCGAGCGTGGTCGAGACGCCCGGCGAAGGCGTTGCCGGGACAATCGACGGACGCAGGGTTGTGGTCGGCGGCGCGGGTTTCGTCGCCGCGCAGCTTGGCGTCGCCGCTCCCGAAAGCATGGTGGTTGAGGCTGGATCGGTGGTGGTTTCCCTTGGCGTCGACGGGAAACTCGCCGGCCATATCGTGATGGCCGACGCATTGCGTGCTGGCACGGCCGAACTGCTCTCTGGGCTTCGACGTCTGGGCGTCGGCCGCATCCTGCTGGCGACAGGCGATCGCCGCGCCGTTGCCGAGGCCGTGACCGAGGGCCTTGGCCTCGATGCCGTGCGCGCCGATCTGACCCCCGACCAGAAGGTCCTGCTGGTCCTGACCGAGCGGAAGAACGGCCCGGTCATGATGGTGGGCGACGGTGTCAATGACGCGCCCGCGCTGGCGGCGGCGGATATTGGCGTCGCCATGGGCGCGCGAGGGGCGGCGGCCTCGGCCGAAGCGGCGGATGTCGTGCTGCTGGTCGATCACCTGGATCGCCTTTTGCCGGGGATAGAGATTGCGCAACGGTCCCGCCGCATCGCTGTTGAGAGCGTTGCTGCCGGGATTGGTCTCTCGGTCCTTGGCATGATCGCAGCGGCCTTCGGTTACCTGTCCCCGGTGCAGGGCGCGCTGTTGCAGGAGGTGATCGACGTGGCGGTCATCCTGAACGCGCTGCGGGCGCTCAGGATCGCACCGGGTCACGTAGGTCGGATCGAGGGCAGCCCTGGCGATACAGCGGTTCGTCGTTCGCCCATGCCGACATTCACGGCAACAAAGCCCGGAAGGCCCTTTTGAGATGAGCAGACTCTCCCATTCCGAAGTTCACATGGTTCATCGCATCGGCTGGCTACGTGCCGCTGTTCTGGGCGCGAACGACGGTCTCGTTTCGACAGCGAGCCTCGTCGTTGGGGTCGCTGCGGCAGGATCCGGGCGTCCCGAAATCCTGATCGCCGGTCTTGCCGGGCTCGTAGCCGGGGCGATGTCGATGGCTGCTGGCGAATACGTCTCCGTCAGTTCACAGACCGATGCGGAGCAGGCCGACATCGCGCGCGAAACCCGCGAACTGAGGGAAACACCCGAGGCCGAGCTCGACGAGCTCACACGCATCTACGTTGCGCGCGGTCTTGACGATGGCCTCGCGCGCCTGGTCGCGATCCAGCTGACCGAGAAAGACGCACTTGGTGCGCATTCGCGGGACGAGCTTGGCATCTCGGAGACCGTGACCGCGCATCCGATCCAGGCTGCTCTGGTGTCAGCTGCCACCTTTGCGGTCGGAGCTGTTATACCGCTCATCATTGCTGCGCTGGTTCCTGCGGCCCAGATCACTCTCGTCGTCGCGGTCACCACTCTGATCGCGCTTTCAGTGCTGGGCGGACTCGGGGCATCGGTTGGCGGAGCGGGCATCGTCAAGGGAGCCGTTCGCGTCACATTCTGGGGCGCGCTCGCCATGGCCGCGACCGCAGCAGTGGGTATGATCTTTGGTGTGACTGTCGGCTAGGCGAGGTCGTGCGGAGTCAGCGGTGCAGTCGCCCGAAGGGAGCAATAAAATCAATAGCTTAAAGTGGAGAAGGTTGGACGTCAGACCCATCCCCTCCGCCATCAGACCGCTCCCTGCTATCTTATCTCTACCCGCCTCGAGCCAAGGCTCGTACCTGCAAGGCATGTCGATCCTTCAGAGCATCAATCGAGAGAGGAGCCAACATGTCCGCAGCAGACACGCATCCTGACATAAAAGCCTCGGCAACCGAGTCCGGCCTCGTCCGAGATCCGGTCTGCGGCATGACCGTGGACCCGGATGCGGGCAAGCCGAGCGTCGAGCATCAGGGCCACCTCTATCACTTCTGCTCCGAGCGCTGCCGCGACCGGTTCCGCGACGATCCCGACGCGTACCGCACCGCGACCGATCCGGTCTGCGGCATGGAAGTGGACCGCGCGAGCGCCCGGCACATGGCGAAGCACGAGGGTGACCGGATCTATTTCTGCTCGGAACGGTGCCGAACCAAGTTCGAGAACGATCCGGAGGCCTATCTGGGCGACCGCCCGGTACCCGAGCCGATGCCAGAGGGCACGCAGTACACCTGCCCCATGCACCCCGAGATCGTGCAGGACAGCCCCGGCGACTGCCCCAAATGCGGCATGGCTCTGGAGCCGATGACCCCCTCTGCCGATTCCGGCCCGAACCCCGAGCTCGTGGACTTCCGGCGTCGCCTCTGGATCACCGCGCCCCTCGCCCTGGCGGTGTTCCTCATGGAGATGGGATCGCATCTGGGCCTGCCGGTCGAGGACTGGATCGGCGCCCGCGCCTTTGTCGTGGTCCAGTTCCTGCTCGCCACGCCGGTTCTGATCTTCACCTGGCCGTTCTTCAAGCGCGGCTGGGCCTCGATCCGGAACCGCGCGCCCAACATGTGGACGCTGATCGCGCTCGGCACATCGGCGGCCTATCTCTTCAGCCTCGTCTCCATGCTCGCGCCAAGCCTCTTCCCCGAGGCGCTGCGGGGAATGGATGGACAGCCGCCGGTCTATTTCGAGGCTGCCTCGGTGATCCTCGTCCTCGTGCTCGTCGGTCAGGTCATGGAGCTCGCGGCCCGCGACCGCACCGGCGACGCCATCCGAGCCCTCATGGACCTCGCGCCAAAGACCGCGCGGCGGATCACCGAGGACGGCGAGGAGGACGTGCCGCTCGACGAGGTGCGCGAAGGCGACCGGCTGCGGGTGCGTCCGGGCGAGAGCGTACCGTGCGACGGCACCGTCATCGAGGGCCGCTCCTCGGTTGATGAAAGCATGATCACCGGAGAACCGGTTCCGGTTGAAAAGACGGAAGGTGATACTGTCACGGGCGGCACGCTCAACAAGACTGGCGGCTTCGTCATGAAGGCCCAGGCCGTGGGTTCAGAGACGACGCTGTCGCGGATCGTTGACATGGTTGCCAAGGCGCAGCGCAGCCGGGCGCCGATCCAGGGGCTCGCGGACCGGGTCGCCGCATATTTCGTGCCGACCGTGGTCGGCGTGGCGATCCTGGCCTTCCTCGCCTGGATGACCTTCGGCCCCGCGCCGGCACTCGGCTACGCCGTTGTCGCCGCCGTCAGCGTTCTCATCATCGCCTGCCCCTGCGCGCTGGGGCTCGCCACGCCGATGTCGATCATGGTGGCGACGGGGCGCGGCGCGCAGGCGGGCGTCCTGATCCGCGATGCCGAGGCGCTCGAGCGCTTCGCCAAGGTCGACGTGCTGGTCGTCGACAAGACCGGCACCCTGACCGAGGGACGGCCGGTCCTGACGGACGTCGTTCCCGCGGAAGGCGTCGAGCGCGAGCGGCTCCTGTCGCTCGCCGCGGCCCTCGAACGGGGATCGGAACACCCTCTGGCCGAGGCCATCGTCTCCGGCGCGGAGGACGCCCCGCGCCTGCAGGCGACCGACTTCGAGGCGGTGACGGGCCAAGGCGTCCACGGCACGGTCGATGGCGCCCGCGTGGCGCTTGGCAACCGCGCGATGATGAAGACCGAAGGCGTCGATGTCGCCGCCTTGGGTGAAACGGCCGAGGCCCTGCAGGGCGACGGCAAGACCGCCATGTTCGTCGCGGTGGACGGGATCGCCGCCGGGCTCGTCGCCGTGGCCGATCGGGTGAAGGAGACGACGCCGGAGGCGATCCGGAACCTGCACAGATCGGGCCTGAGGGTGATCATGGCCACCGGCGACAGCGAGCGCACCGCTCGGGCCGTCGCCCGCGAGCTCGGCATCGACGAGGTCCGCGCCGGCGTCAGCCCCGAGGGGAAGGGCGATCTGGTGGCCGAGTTCCAGCGCCAGGGCCGGAAGGTCGCGATGGCCGGCGACGGGGTCAACGATGCCCCCGCCCTCGCCGCCGCCGATGTGGGCATCGCCATGGGCACCGGCGCCGACGTTGCGGTCGAAAGCGCCGGTATCACGCTCGTGAAGGGTGATCTGACCGGCATCGTCCGGGCCCGGCACCTTTCCGCTGCGACCATGCGCAATATCCGCCAGAACCTGCTCTTCGCCTTCGGCTACAACACGCTCGGCGTGCCCGTCGCGGCCGGCATCCTCTATCCGGTCTTCGGGCTGCTGCTCTCGCCGATGATCGCGGCGCTGGCGATGAGCCTGTCCTCGGTCTCGGTGATCGGCAATTCGCTCCGCCTGCGGGGGGCGAAGTTGTAGGGCCGGCTCCGTCGCCGGCTTTCGAAGCCTCGCGCCGGCGAGACCGGCGCGAGGCTACATCCGTTCCTTGATGCCCTTGCTGATGAGCCACCAGTTCACCGGATAGGCGGTCGCGAAGCCGAACAGCATGGCGATCTGCATCATGAACCAGAACTCGACCGTCGGCACCTCGAGCCGGGCGCCGAGAAGCTGCCCGAAGATCCAGAAATGCGCGATCGCCATGAAGCCGTACATGCCGATCTGCCAGGAGGTCAGCGACAGGGCATCGGCCTTGACCGCCTGCATCAGGCCCTGGCCCACCGACAATCCACGCATCGGCTTGATGGTGAAGTACTGGAAGGCGACTCCGAAGGCGAAGGCGATGATGAAATCGAACACCCAGACGGCGAAGATCTTCTCGGGAAAGATGCTCTGCCAGCCAAGCCAGATCGCGATCGCCGGCACGAAGAAGGCCAGCCACTCCGCCACGATGTCGCCCAGCGCGCAGCCGCTGCCGCAATGGGCCGCGCCCTTGGCCACCATGCCCGGAAACGGCGTCTCCGCCTTGTTGGGCATCGGCTCGTCCCGCTCCATCGCCGGCATCACCCGGCTTTCCGCGGCGAGCTTTCCATAGGCGAAGTAGCCCCAGAGCGAGATGACGCTGGCAAAGAGCGCCGTGGCCGGCCAGACCACGTTCATGATCCACATATGCTGCGGGTCCCGCCATTCGTCAACCGCGATGATCGCGGCGGAGGCAAAGCCCGCGAGTAGCGACAGGATCGACAGGATATGCAGCCAGTCCGGGATCATCGAATATCCTTTCTCGGTCGTGGACTTGTCAATCAAACGGAGCGCATCGGCGTCGTGTTCCACGACAGGGCGGCGGAACCCTCCCCCGCAAGCGGATGCGCGGCCGGCGCCGCGGGACCTGCCAAGCCGCACCAGACGCCGCCCGCAGAAGCCGACGGCCCCTGTCAGCCGAGCGCCTCCGCGAGTTCGGCTTCGAGCTTGCGGATCGCGTGCGAGCGTGGCTCAGAGAACCGGGCCAGGAGGAGATAGGCCACCGGGGTAAGATAGAGCGTGGACAGCGTGGCGAGGCCCAGCCCCCCGACGATCACCCAGCCCAGCGCTTCCCGCGCCTCCGCCCCGGCGCCGCTCGACAGGATCAGCGGCACGCCCCCGAGCACGGTCGAGGTCATCGTCATCATCACCGGGCGCAGACGGATCGTGCAGGCGTCGAGGATGGCCGCGCCGATCTCAGCGCCGCCGTCGCGCAGCTGATTGGCGAACTCGACGATCAGGATACCGTTCTTCGCCATGATGCCGATCAGCATCACCAGGCCGATCTGGCTGTAGACGTTGAGGCTGAGCCCGGTGAAGAGCAGCGCGAAGATCGCGCAGGCAAGGCCGATCGGTACGGTCGCCATGACGACGACGGCCGAGATGAAGCTTTCGAACTGGGCGGAGAGCACCAGGAACACCACGACGAGGGCGAAGCCGAAGGTGACGAGCAGGCCGGCGACGGTCTGATCGAGCGTCGCCGCCTCGGCGAGCGGCACGATCCGGTTCTCCTCGCTGAGGATGTCCGCGGCAAGGTCCTCGACCTCGGCCAGCGCATCTCCCAGCGCGAGGTCGGGGGTCAGTCCGGCCGAAATCTCGACCGACCGGTTCTGTTCCTGCCGGTCGAGCTCCGGCGCCACGGCGCGCTCCTCGAGCGTGACGAAGCTCGACATCGGCACGGTCTGGCCCGATCCGGTCTGGACGAAGATGTTGCCCAGATCGGCGGGATCGTTCACCGGGTTGGAAGTGGACAGCATCTGGATGTCGTAGCTCTGGTCGTCGATGAACACCGATCCGACCGTCCGTCCGTCAAGCACCGCCCGCAACGCGTCGCCGAGACCGGAAATGTCGATGCCGAGATCGGAGGCGCGCTGCCGGTCGATATCGATGAAGAGCTGCGGCTGGTTGGTCTCGTATTCCAGCTGCACCTGTCCGAAGGCCGGGTTGTCCTGCATCCGCGCCACCAGCCGTTCGGAGACCTCGGCAAGCTGGGCGTAGTTCGACCCGGTGATGGCGAAGCTCAGGCCGCGCCCGGCGCCGCGGATGCCCAGGGAGTTCGGCTGGATGGCAAAGGCGCGAACGCCAATGACCTCGCGCAGCCCGGCATTGATCTGGCCCACGATCTCGTCCTGGCTCCGCGCGCGCGCCTCCCAGGGGGCGAGACTGAAGACCATGAAGCCGCTGTTGCCGGCGCCGAAGCCGGTGATCGAGAAGACGTTCGTTACCTCCCCCGCCGCCCGCAGTGGCTCGACCAGCGCCTCGATCTCGCGCATCTTGCCCTGCGTGTAGTCGAGCGACACGCCCTGCGGCGCCGACACCCGCAGCAGCGCCACCGCCCGATCTTCGCGCGGTGTCAGCTCCTGCCGGATATCGCCTGCCACGAAGACCGCCGTGACGGCAAAGAGCGCGGCCAAAAGGACGATGACGAAGGGCACCGCGAGCGCCCAGCCGAGCGTCCGGCGATAGAGACCGGCCAGCCGGTTGCCGAGCCAGATGAAGGGTCCTCGCGGATCGTCCTCGGGCCGCGCCGTCAAGAGCCGGCTGGCCAGAACCGGGCACAGCGTCAGCGCCACCACCGACGACAGCAGCACTGCCATGGCGAGCGTGAAGCCGAACTCACGGAACAATCCGCCCGCCTGTCCCGGCAGGAACGACAGGGGCACGAACACCGCGGCCAGCGTCGCGGTGGTGGTGACCACAGCGAAGAACACCTGGCGCGTGCCGAGGACGGCTGCGGCGCGCGGGCCCATGCCCTCGGCCCGGCGCCGCACGATGTTCTCGAGCACCACGATCGCGTCGTCGACCACCATCCCGGTCGCCAGAACCAGCGCCAGCAGGGTCAGAATGTTGATGGAGAAGCCGACCAGATAGATCGCGGCGAGCGTGCCGATCAGCGCCACGGGCAAGGTCAAGGCCGGGATCAGCGTCGCGCGGGCGTCGCGCAGGAACAGGAAGATGATGGCCACGACGATGACGGTGGCGAGCCCCAGCGTCTTCAGCACCTCCTCGATCGAGCCGCGGATGAACACCGCGTCGTCCGAGGTCACCACGATCGACACGTCCTCGGGCAAGCTGGCCGCCAGATCGTCCACGACCTCGCGCACGCGGGCCGAGATGTCGAGCGTGTTCGACGTCGCCTGCCGGATCACGCCGAGGCCGATGCCGGTCTGCCCGTTGGCGCGCAGGATCGTCTCGTCGGGCGCCGGGCCCAGCGTCACCGAGGCCACATCGCCCACGCGGACGTTCCGCGCAAGCTGCAGATCCTCGAAGGCCGCGGGCGTGGCCACGGTCGCTGTCGTCCGCACCGAGATCGTCTGGCTGTCGCCAGACAGGTCACCGGCCGGCGCGTCGAACGCCACGTCGGCCAGCGCCCGCTGCACGTCGGCGAGCGTCAGGCCGCGCGCCGCCAGAGCCGCCTGATCGATATCGACGCGGAAGATTGGCTCGCGGTCGCCATAGATCTGCAGATCCGCCACGCCGTCGATCGACAGGAGCCGGTCCTCGACCCGATCCTGCACGATCCGCGTCAGATCCTGCGGCGACCGCCCGGGCGAGGTGACCGCGACGCGCAGGACCGGCTGCGCGTCGGCATCCGCCTTGACGATCTCCGGCGTCTCGGCCCCGTCGGGCAGATCGTTGGCGATCCGTCCGACATTGTCGCGCACATCGGTCGCAGCCACGTCGATGTCGATTCCGTCGGCGAATTCGAGCGTCACCCGGCTGCGGCCGAAGCGCGAATTGGACGAGATCGACTGCACCCCGGCCACCCGTCCGACGGCCCCCTCGATCCGCGAGGTGACCTCCTGGTCAACGCTTTCGGGCGAGGCGCCGGGATATTGGGTGGTGATCGTCACCACCGGCCGGTCGACATTGGGCAGCTCCCGGATCTCGACGCCCAAAAGCGCGGCGAGCCCCGCAAGCACGATCAGCGCGCTCAGCACGAAGGCCAGGATCGGCCGCTGGACGAACAGCGCGACCCCCGAATCCCGGGCGGCCTCGGGACGCTCGGTCATGGGCGCGCCACCCTCACAACCGACCCGGATCGGTCTGATCGAGCGCGGCATCCGCTCGGTTCGCCACCGTCACCTGGGCGCCGGGCCGCAGCGTCTGCACCCCCTCCACCACCGCGAGATCGCCGGGGGCAAGATCGCCCGTCACCAGCACCCGGTCCGCGTCGCGCTGCCGGATCGTCACGAGGACCGGCCGGGCGGTGCCGTTGCGGACCACCCAGACATAGGAGCCCCCGTCCGACCACTGGACGCTGAGCGGGTCGACCGCGGAGACGGTATCGCCGGCGAAGCGCAGCGTCACCGCAAAGGACATGCCCGCGCGCAGCAGGTCGGAATCGTTGGCAAGCCGCCCCTGCACGCGGAACGTTCGGCTCGCCCGGTCGATCACGTTGCCCACGGCGCGCACGTTGCCCTCGAGGGGCGGCCTCGCCATTCCAAGCGCCCGAACCTCGATCGGCATCCCCGGCGTAACGAGGCCCACAACGCGCTCGGGAACCTGGAAGTCGATCAGGATCTCTGAGCGGTCGGTCAGCGTCGCCAATTCGGCCTGTGCCGAAAGCCGGTCGCCCACAGCCACGTCAAACAGCCCCAGCCAGCCGGAGAACGGCGCCCGGATCGTTCGTCGTCCAAGCTCGTAGTCGGCCTCGCGCAAGGCCAGTTCCGCCGTCCGCAGCGCCAGCTGCGCCTCACGCAGGCGCACCTCGGTGACCGATCCGGCCGTCTCGAGGCGCGCGATCCGCTCCGCCTCCTGCTGCGCATCGGCGAGCACCAGTTGCGCGCGCTCCACGGCGATCTGCTCCGCCTCATCCCGTTGGCGGAGGATGACGCTGCCCGCCTCCACCCGGCCTCCGGTGTTGGCGGCGATTTCCGTGACCTCGCCGCCGACCTCCGCTCGCAAGAGCACGCTCCGGAGCGCCCGCCCGTCGCCGATGGTCTCGACGACATCGTTGATCGCGGCCTCCGTGACCCGGGCCACGATGACCTCCGCCGGCCCGCGCTGCCCATGATCGCCCTCCGACGCAGGCCGCGCATCCGCGATGTCGAGACCGAAGAACTCCGCCACGCCGAACCGGTCGAGCACCGCGGCGGCGGAAGGGATGTAGACCAGCCACAATCCGAACGTGACGCCGAGGACGACAAGCGAAAGAACGATCTGCCTCAGATGACGCATCCGCAGCCCTGTACGAAAGAGACGGCCGGTACCGCGACCAAACGAGTCACCATGCGGCGACAAAGCCGCGAATGATTGCTTTGACCCGGAACGTGCCCGGCAACTCAACTGCGCACTCTGCCCAGCTGATCAAAATGTAGTGTGCCGCGGGCCCTTCGCTCTCCTCCTCTCGACCGGACATTGACTCCATGCTGGTCGCAGGACGGGCACAATGTGGAGCGAAAGCACCCCCGGGTCCGCCCTGCTCCCGGCATCGTCCACCGATGCTCACCGGGATGGCCCTCGCCCCCGCAACCGGACAGGGCGCGCGACGGCTGGTCGCCCTGCCTCGCGCCACTGCGAAACTTCTCGATCCGCGCCTTCGGACACGTCATGCTCCGCTCGTGCGGATCGCGTCCGTTCCGCCGGGCCGCGCCGCCTTGGAGAGAGACATGAGCTGGAATCCCGCCCTGACCCCCGGCTGCCCCGACGCGACCGGGATTGACGCGATCGAGACCCTGATCATCCCGCGCGCCCGCGATCTGGGCGGGTTCGAGGTCAAGCGCGCCTTGCCCGCCCCGAAGCGCCAGATGGTGGGGCCGTTCATCTTCTTTGACCAGGCGGGGCCGGCCGAGTTCCTGACCGGCACGGGCATCGACGTGCGACCGCATCCCCATATCGGGCTCGCCACCGTCACCTATCTCTACCAGGGCGATTTCCACCATCGCGACAGTCTCGGCACCGACCAGGTGATCCGGCCGGGGGCCGTGAACTGGATGGTCGCGGGCAAGGGCGTCACCCATTCCGAGCGCACCTCGGCTGACGCCCGTCGCGGGCCGCATTCGCTGTTCGGCATCCAGACCTGGATCGCTCTGCCCGAGGACCGCGAGGACATGGACCCTCTCTTCGAACATCACGGCAAGGAGGCCTTGCCCAGGATCGCCGATGACGGGATCGACGCGAAGCTGATCCTCGGCAGCGCCTATGGCGAGACGGCGCCGGCGACGCTTCTGTCCGAAACCTTCTATCTGGACGTGACGCTGGATCCGGGCGCGCGCTTCCCCCTGCCCGACGACCACGAGGATCGCGGTCTCTACGTCACGCGCGGGACGGTCCTGATCGCAGGGCAGGAGTTCGAGGCGGGCCGGATGATGGTGTTCCGTCCCGGCGACCGCATCACCGTGGCGGCCGGGGCGGAAGGCGCGCGGCTGATGGCGCTCGGCGGCGCCACGCTCGGTGGGCCGCGTCACATCTGGTGGAACTTCGTCGCGTCGAGCCGGGAAAAGATCGAGGCGGCGAAGGAGGACTGGCGCGAGGGGCGCTGGGGCGAGGGCCGCTTCGATCTGCCCCGCGACGACCGGCAGGAATACATACCGCTTCCCACCTGAGGCCGCTTTCGGCGCGTCCTCGCAAGGCAGCGCAGGCGCCGGTGTCGACGATTTCGTCGAGAAGGCGCGCCGCAAGGGCGTAGAGTGGCGGGACCGACAGGGTGACGCGATCGAGAATCGGGTCGGCGGGCGGCGCCGCCCCGGTGCGACCGACGCGGCCAGCCCTGCCGAGCGACGACAAAAGGGAGAGAGACGCCATGGATGCCAATGCACCTTATGCAACCCGCGGCCGCGGAAGACTGTTCGACAGCATCCTCGACACGATCGGCGACACCCCGTCGGTCCGGGTCAACACGCTGGCGCCCGAAGGCGTGGATCTTTACGTCAAGGCCGAGTTCTTCAATCCGGCCGCGTCAGTCAAGGACCGGCTGGCGCTCAGCATCATCGAGGAGGCCGAGCGCGCCGGGCGGCTGAGCCCGGGCCAGACTGTTGTCGAAGCCTCGTCCGGCAATACCGGCGTCGGGCTCGCCATGGTCTGCGCCGCCAAGGGCTACCCTCTGGTGGTGACGATGGCCGACAGCTTCTCGGTCGAGCGCCGCAAGCTGATGCGGATGATGGGCGCGAAGGTCGTGCTGACGCCGCGGGCGGAAAAGGGCTTCGGCATGTATCGCAAGGCGGTGGAACTGGCCGAGGCAAACGGCTGGTTTCTCGCCCGTCAATTCGAGACCGAGGCGAATGCGCGCATCCACGAGAACACCACCGCGCGCGAGATCCTGGGCGATTTCCACGACCGGCGGCTGGATTACTGGGTGACCGGCTACGGCACCGGCGGCACGGTGACGGGCGTCGGCCGCGTATTGCGCCGCGAGCGGCCCGAGACGAAGATCGTCCTGTCGGAACCCGCCAATGCGCAGCTTCTGGGCAGCGGCCAAGCTCAGGCGCGGAATTCCGATCATTCGCCCACCGAGAGCCATCCAGCCTTCGAGCCGCATCCGATCCAGGGATGGACCCCCGACTTCATCCCCCACGTGCTGCAGGAAGCGGTGGACGACGCCCTTTACGACGAGTTGATTCCGGTCTCCGGCCCCGACGGCATCGCTTGGGCCCAGAAGCTCGCCCGGAAGGAGGGGGTCCTCACGGGCGTCTCGGGCGGCGCGACCTTCGCCGTGGCCATGCAGGTGGCCGAGCGCGCCGAGCCGGGCAGCGTCATTCTCTGCATGCTGCCCGATACCGGCGAGCGCTACATGACAACGCCGCTCTTTGCCGAAATTCCCGAGGACATGACGGAGGAGGAACTCGCCTTGTCACGCTCCACGCCCGGTTATCAGATGGGCTGAGAGCTCGAACGAGCCGGCCGGTGGCCCCGCCCAATCGGTCCTCACTCCCTGTTCCGCGCGCCCGGCGGCGAAGCCGCGCCTCAGTTCATCCACTGGCCGCCATCGACGTTGTCGCAGTGCGACACGTTGCAACCGGCCTCGCTCGATGCGAAGAACACCACCATTCGAGTCAGATCCTCGGGCACACCGGAGAGTCCGGCGGAAACGCCCGCAGCGACCTCCGCCTTCGTCTGGCCGGGCACCTTGCCCTCGATCCATGCGGACATCGCGGCGCTCCCGGGGTTCGCCGCATAGCGCGTCGCGAAGGCGCGGCCGATGCCACGGGGCACCTGTCACCGGCGCAGACTTGCCCTCCGCGTCATGACATGCGCAGACCCTTTTCGTCGAACCGGTGGATCTTGTCGGCTTGCGGCGTCAGATACACGGTGTCGCCGTGGCTCAGGCCGATCTCGCCGCCGGCGCGGATGGTGATCGTCTCGGCCAGCCCGGTCTCGTGAACATGAAAAAACGTGTCCGAGCCCAGATGCTCGGCGACGCCGATCTTGCCGCTCCACGTCCCCTCCTTCGGCGACACGTCGAGATGTTCGGGACGGATGCCGATGGTGTGGGCGTTGTGACTGGCGGCCTCCTGCCCCTCGATCAGGTTCATGGTGGGCGAGCCGATGAACCCCGCCACGAAGCGGTTGCGGGGCGAGCGGTAGAGTTCCAGCGGGCTGCCGACCTGCTCAATGTAGCCGGCGCGCAGCACCACGATCTTGTCGGCCATGGTCATGGCCTCGACCTGGTCGTGGGTGACGTAGATCATCGTCGTGTCGAGCCGCTTGTGCAGCTCGCTGATCTCCAGCCGCATGCCCACCCGAAGCGCCGCGTCGAGGTTCGACAGCGGCTCGTCGAACAGGAACGCGGCCGGCTCGCGCACGATGGCCCGGCCGATCGCGACGCGCTGGCGCTGGCCTCCCGAAAGCTGTCCGGGGCGGCGGTCGAGATAATCGGTGAGGTTCAGCACGTCGGCGGCCTTCTTGATGCGCGCGTCCTGCTCGGATTGCGACATGCCGGCCATCTTCATCGGAAAGGCGATGTTCTTCCTGACCGACATGTGCGGATAGAGCGCGTAGGACTGGAACACCATCGCCAGGCGCCGCTTGGCCGGCGGCAGGTCGGTCGCCGGCTGACCGTCGATGCGGATCTCGCCGCCGGTCACGTCCTCGAGCCCCGCGATCAGCCGCAGAAGCGTGGACTTGCCGCATCCCGAGGGGCCGACGAAGACCACGAATTCGCCGTCCTCGATGGCCAGGTCCAGCGGCGGAATGACCTCCACCTCGCCGAACTTCTTCTGCACTTTCTCAAGCGTGATGCGTCCCATCGGAGGCCTCCCCTATTTCACCGCGCCGAATGTCAGGCCGCGGACGAGTTGTTTCTGGCTGAACCACCCCATGATCAGGATCGGCGCGATGGCCATGGTCGAGGCAGCCGAGAGCTTGGCATAGAACAGACCCTCCGGGCTCGAATAGCTGGCGATGAAGGCGGTCAGCGGCGCGGCGTTGGCCGCCACGAGGTTCAGCGTCCAGAACGCCTCGTTCCAGGCCAGGATGATGTTCAGGAGCAGCGTCGAGGCGATGCCCGGCACCGCCATGGGCAGGAGCACGTAGATCACCTCGGAGCGCAGCGTCGCGCCGTCCATCCGCGCCGCCTCCAGGATGTCGTTCGGGATCTCGCGGAAATAGGTGTAGAGCATCCAGATGATGATCGGGAGATTGATCAGCGTCAGCACGATCACCAGGCCGATCCGCGTATCGAGAAGGCCCCAGTCGCGATACACCAGGTAGATCGGCACCAGAACCCCCACCGGCGGCAGCATTTTGGTCGAGAGCATCCACATCAGGACGTTCTTGGTCTGCCGCCCCGGGACGAAGGCCATGGCCCAAGCCGCGGGGATCGCGATGGCCAGGCCGATGACGGTTGAGCCGACCGAGATGATCACCGAGTTCATGAAGTGGCCAAAATAATCCGACCGGGCCTGCACATCGGCGTAGTTCTGCAGGGTCCAGTCAAAGAACAGGAACACCGGCGGATCGGCGATCGCGGCCCCTTCCGTCTTGAACGAGGTCAGGATCGTCCAGAGGATCGGGAAGAAGATCAGGATCGCGATGATCCAGGCGATGGCGGTATTGCGTGCCTTGACGCTGTTGGTGACGGCGCGGGCCATGGTCTTTCCTCCTCAGGCGTCCAGGTTCTTGCCGATCATCCGCATCAGGAAGATCGCGACGATGTTGGCCAGGATGATGGCGACGACGCCGCCGGCGCTGCCGGTGCCCACGTCGAAGCTCAGAAGGCTCTCGGCATAGACCAGATAGGTCAGGTTGGTGGAGGCCACGCCCGGCCCGCCATTCGTCGTCACCAGGATCTCGGCGAAGATCGACAGCAGGAAGATCGTCTGAATCAGCACGACGACGGTGATGGCCCGCGCCAGGTGCGGCACGACGATGTAGATGAACCGGCTCCAGGCCGAGGCCCCGTCCATCTCGGCCGCCTCGACCTGCTCGCTGTCGAGCGATTGCATGGCGGTGAGCAAGATCAGCGTCGCGAAGGGCAGCCACTGCCACGACACGATGCCGATGATCGACGCCAGGGGGGCCGCGGTCAGGAAGTTGATCGGCGCCACGCCCAGCAGATCGGCGACGTAGGCGAAGAGGCCGTTCACGGGGTCCATGAACATGTTCTTCCACACCAGAGCCGAGACCGTGGGCATCACGAAGAACGGCGAGATCACCAAGATCCGCACGATTCCCGTCCCCCACATCGGCTGGTCGAGAAGGACGGCGAGGCCGATCCCGCCGCAGACGGTGATGATGAGGACGCCGCCCACCAGGAGAAGCGTGTTGACGATCGCTGTCTGGAACGCCGGATCCGTCAGGAAATAGCTGTAGTTCTCGAAGCCGACGAACGGATTGTCGCCGGGCATGAGAAGGTTGTACCGCAGGAGCGAGAACCAGACGGTCATCCCGAGCGGGATCAACATCCATGCAAGTAGAAGCACGACCGACGGCGCGATCATGAACCGCGCCGCGGCGCGGGAATGCTGCGTAGCCATTCCGGATCCCTCCCTTGATCCTCGCGAGTCCCGCCCCTTGCCAGAGCGGGTATGGTGGGGCCACGACGAGCGCGACCCCGGCTTCTCAGTTCGAGGTGTAGCCCGCGCGATCGATCTCGCGCTGGGTGGCGCTCTGCGCGTTGGCCAGCGCCTGCTCCGCGTCCATCTGCCCGGCAAGGGCGGCGGAGAATTGCTGACCCACCGCCGTGCCGATGCCCTGGAACTCGGGGATCGCCACGAACTGGCCGCCGGTATAGGGTACTTCATCCACCGTCGGCGACTGCGGGGTCGCGGCGGTCATGGCCTGCTGGGTCATGTCGGCGAAGGGCGCGGCCTCAAGATACTGCTCATTCTCATAGAGCGAGGTGCGCGTGCCCGGAGGCGCGGCGCGCCACCCCTCCTCCTCCGCGACGAGCTGCGTGTATTCCTGGCTGGTCGCCCAGGTGATGAAGTCCTTGGCCACGTCGACAGTATCCGACGAGGCCGGGATCGCCAGGTTCCAGGCCCACAGCCAGTTGCCGTGGTTGTCGAGACCCTCGCGCGTCGGGAACTGGGCGAAGCCGACGCTGTCTGCGACCTCGCTCTCCTCGGGGTCCGTCACGAACGAAGCGGCGACGGTGGCGTCGATCCACATTGCGCAACTGCCCTGCTGGAAGAGCGACAGGTTCTCGTTGAATCCGTTCGCCGCCGCCCCCGGCGGGCCGTACTTGCTCAGCATGTCGATGTAGTCGGTGATCGTCGCCTGCCATTCCTCACTGTCGAACTGCGCCTGCCAGTCCATGTCGAACCACCGTGCCCCGTAGGAATTGGCCATGGAGGTGATGAACCCCATGTTCTCGCCCCAGCCCGGCTTGCCGCGCAGGCAGATCCCGTAGACCCCGTTGTCCTTGTCGGTCATCGCCTCGGCCGCGCTGCGGATGTCTGACCAGGTCGGGCTGTCGGGAATTTCCACGCCGGCCTCCTGCGCCAGATCGGTCCGGTACATCACCATCGCCGATTCGCCGTAGAATGGAAGGGCGTAGAGCGTCCCGTCCACCGAAAGCGCCTCTCGGATGGCGGGCAGCAGGTCGTCCACGTTATAGTCGTCTGGCAGGTCGTCGAGCGGCGTGAGCCAGTCCTGCTTGGCCCAGATCGGCACCTCGTAATTGCCGATCGTCAGCACGTCGAACTGCCCGCCGCCGGTCGCGATGTCCTGGGTCACCCGCTGACGCAATGTGTTCTCTTCAAGAACGACCCAGTTGATGGTATTGCCGGTTTCCTCCTCCCACTGGGAGGACAGCTGCTGCATGCGGATCATGTCGCCGTTGTTGACCGTCGCGATGGTGATCTCCTCGGCCGTGACCGCGCCGGCAAGGCCGGCCGCCAGACCGAGGCCCGCCGCCGAATTCAAGAGTGCGCGCTTGACAATCATCTTGTCCTCCCCTTTTGCACGTGCAAACAAACTCAGGTTATGCGAGTGAAGTCAAGCGGTTTCCGCTGCGGCACGCGGGGGATCAGACCGAGGCCAGTTTCGGCCCCCGGGCGCCCCCGCTCCAGGTCGAACTCGCGGACCTTCAGAACGGCCTCCTTCAGGATGGTGACCGGCAGCGCCTCGCGCCGGCCGCTGATGCGGTCGATCAGAAGCGTCATCGCCTGTTTGCCGATCTCGTCGACGTCCTGCGCGACGGTGGTCAGGCCGGGAAACACATACGCGCTCATCGGGTGGTCGTCGTGCCCGGCGACCCGGAAGGGAGCGCCGCGCGGGTTGCCCTGCCAGAACAATCCGTGCCTGTTCGCGGCGCGGATCACGCCGATGGCCAGCCGGTCGTTGGCGCACAGGATCGTCGAGCCGACATAGCGGCGGCGGCTGAAATGCGCGTCCATGACCTCGAACCCATACTGCTCGAACCGCCCGGAGACGCAGGTGCGACCGGCCTCTATGACATGCGGATCGAATCCCAGCTGCCGCATTCGCCCGCGATAGGCCGCCTCCCGCTCGAGCGCGTTCGAGTTCACCCGCGGCAGGCCCAGAAACACCGGCGCCTCGCCGGTCCGGCACAGGTAATCGACAAGCAGACCGACGCTCTGCTCGTTGTCGGTGCCAACGAAATCGGCGTTGGGAAGGCGGTCGGAGGGATGCGAGTTGGCGAAGACCAGCGGAAAATCCCGGCTGGCGGCAAGAAGCGCCTCGGCGCCGGTCTCGAGCCCGAGGGGCGCGACGATCGCGCCGTCCACGTTCATCGACCGGAGCTTGGCGATGGCCTGCGCCTCGATCTGCGGATCGCCGTGGGAACTTTGCGTAATGATCGTGTAGCCGACCTCGCTCGCCGCCACTTCGACCACGTCCAGAAGGCAGGCGAAGAACAGGTCCTCGAAATGCGGGATGACCACCCCGATCAGGCCGGTCGATTTGCGGTTCTGCCGCGTGGCCAGGAAGTTGTAGACATAGTCGACCTCCTCCAGAGCGCTCGCGATCTTCCTCGCGGTGGACGGTCGGACGGAGGTTGGGTCCGCGAAATACCGCGCCAGGGTCGGCCGCGAGATATCGATCGCGGCCGAAAGCTCCTTCATCGTGCTGATCCTGGGTTTGGTCACGCGCCATGCGCCTTTCTGTTCAGAAGCCTCCCCATGTCCGAATCCATGCATTCCCGCCAGAAACTTTGACATGTGCAAATTTCTTCTTTATGCGGTCGTTGTCAACAAAAGAAACGTGACTGCCTGCACCCGCGCCCATGGGCGCAGCCGTCGACCTGCCGGCGCCGCTCGTCTGGTTATGCTTCGGCGGCCTCGACAGGCATCCGAAGCCAGAAGTGACCGCGCGAGGATCAGTCACGAACGGAGACGGCGAAACCGGGGCCTGATGGCGCCTGCGCATCCAAAGAATGGGCCTCAGGATCCGCTGAAAGGTCCTCGGCAAATCCCCCGGTGCAATGCTCGAGCACGAGAAAGCCCGGCCCGTGCAGAAGCTGCTGGCCGACGATTGCTGCAATGGCGGGACGACCGCCGCTCGAGCACCCGCCAACTCAGCGTAAAGTGCGTGTTCCACGGATGATGGGCGCCCATTCCATATGATCGTGGGCAGCGATTCCACGCGATGATGGGCAGCCGTTCCACGCGATCGTGGGCAGGTCTGGCCGACAGTCTACGGTGACCTTCGTTTTTTGAACGAAGGGGCCGAGATGCCAACGGGACGACTGTCGATGCGCCGGATACGGGATGTTCTACGGTTGAAGCATGCGCAGGGGATGAGCGAGAGGGCGATTGCCGCCTCGCTCGGGCTGGGGAAGGGAACTGTCGGGGCCTATCTGGGGCGGGCGCGGGCGGCCGGTCTGTCCTGGCCGCTTCCCGATACGCTGTCCGACGACGAGATCGAGTTGCTGTTGTTCCCGGCGGCGCCCTCGGTGGCGGACGGGGAGCGCCCCGTGCCGGACTGGCCCCTCGTGGACCGGGAGCCGCGGCGCCCCGGCCTCACGCGCGCCCTGCTTTGGGAGGAGTATCGCGCCGCCCACCCCCTTGGCTTCGGCTATGCCTGGTTCTGCGAGCATTACGAGGCCTGGAAGGGCCGGGTCCGGCCGACGATGCGGCAGACGCATGTCGGTGGCGAGAAGGTCTTCGTCGACTTCGCGGGCGACATGATCGACATCATCGATCCTGCGACCGGGGTAGCCCGGGCCATGAAGCTGTTCGTCGCGGCGATGGGGGCCTCGAACCACACCTACGCCGAGGCCGTGGCGTCCGAGGGGCTCGAGGACTGGATCGGCGCGCCTGTCCGGATGTTCACGTTCCTCGGCGGCGTGCCGAAGGTGGTGGTGCCGGACAACCTGAAGTCGGCGGTGTTCAAGGCCGACCGCTTCGATCCGGGCCTGAACCGGACCTATGCGGAGATGGCCAGCCACTATGGCACCGCGATCCTGCCGGCGCGTCCTTGCAGGCCCCGCGACAAGGCGAAGGTGGAGGTCGCCGTGCAGGTCGCGCAGCGCTGGATCCTGGCGCGGCTGCGCAACCTGCGCTTCTTCTCCCTGGCCGATCTGAACGTCGCGATCCGGCGGCTGGTGGACGAGTTGAACATGCGCGTGATGTGCGGCTACGGTGCCAGCCGCACCGACCTCTTCGCCACGATCGACCGGCCGAACCTGCGGCCGCTGCCGCCGGAGCCCTACCAGTTCGCCCGCTGGAAGCGGGCCCGCGTCGCGCCGGACTATCACGTCGAGGTCGACAGTTCGTGGTATTCCGTGCCGTTCAGGCTGATCCGGCAGGAGGTCGATGTCCGCCTCTGCGGAGCCGTCGTCGAGATCTTCTACAAGAGGCAACGGGTTGCCAGCCATCCGCGCTGCCCCGGCCGGCGCAGCCATGTGACGGTCCCGGAGCACATGCCCTCGTCCCACCGTCGCCATGCGGAATGGACGCCGGCCCGGGTCCTGGCGCAGGCGGCGAAGCTCGGCCCGTCGGTGACGGCATGTCTCGCGAGGCCGTGATGGCCGGCCGCCTCGGCCTTCTGCTCAGCGACCTGCGCCTGCCGGGTATCAGGCACATCTGGAGCGACTTCGCCGAGCGCGCCGACAGGGAAGGCTGGCCCGCCGCCCGGTTCCTCACTGCCCTGGCCGAGCACGAGATCGCCGAACGCGCCCGCCGCCGCATCGAACGTCATCTGGCCGAGGCGCGCCTGCCGCCCGGCAAGACCCTCGATACCTTCGACTTCCCGCCGTGCCATTCGTCGGGGAAACGGTCCACCGGACCGTTTCCTGACCCTCCTCATTCTCGAAGGCCCAGGTGATGGCGCTCGTCGCCGGCGACAGCTGGCTCGAGAAGGGCGACAACCTCCTCGTCTTCGGCCCGCCCGGCGGCGGCAAGAGCCACCTCGCCGCGGCCATCGGCCTGGGCCTCATCGAGAACGGCTGGCGCGTGCTCTTCGCCCGCACCACCGATCTCGTCCAGAAGCTTCAGGTTGCCCGGCGCGAGCTCGCCCTGGAATCCGTCATCGCCAAGCTCGACAAGTATCACCTGTCCGGCGTCGCCAGCGGTTGCTTGAACCGATGGCGCAATCCACTGGCAACCCTCGGACCGATGGCGGCCTCCTGCCGAACTCCTCGACGACCTCGCCTACGTCACCAAGGACCAGGCCGAGACCAGCGTCCTCTTCGAACTGATCAGCGCGCGCTATGAACGGCGATCCGTCCTGATCACCGCCAACCAGCCCTTCGGAGAGTGGAACCGGATCTTCCCCGATCCCGCCATGACGCTCGCCGCCGTCGACGTTCGCCGGGCGATCCTTCCACTGGAAGGCCCGCTGATCCGGCTCACCGTGCACCACGCAACGATCTTCGAGATCAACGTCGAAAGCTACCGGCGTCGCACCGCCGTCGAGCGACGCAAGGGACCAGGGCGACCGCCAACGCGCGCGACACCAAAGACGCTCGCTGATTGACGCTCCGCGACAATCACGATGAGAAAACCCTTGCTCGCGGCGTCGGGCGCCGCGATGCTCACACCCGCCGCGACATCCTCGCTTCTCATCCAGATTGTCGCGCTCATCTTACCCAGATTGTCGCGCTACAAGCGCGCGGCCACGACGGTGTGCTGGCCCTTGGGTACATGCGCGAGAGCGTTGCGCATCCAGTGAACGCGGCACCGCTGCCCGTTCTGCCGTCGCCGATCCCCCGGATCGGCTTTGGGCCTCACCATCAAAGACGCGCGCGATCGCCGCCTTCAGGCCGGTATGAGCATCAGAGATCACCAGCTTCACGCCGTCGAGGCCGCGGGCCTTGAGGCCCGCAGGAACTCCGTCCAGAAGGTTTCCGCCTCGGACGGCCCGGTACCCAGGCCGATGATCTCGCGGCGACCGTCGGTGTTCACGGCCACGGCGATTATGGCCGCGATGGAGACGATGCGCCCGCCTTGCCGAACCTTCAGGTAGGTGGCGTCGAGCCAGAGACAGGGCCAGTCGCCGACGAGCGGCCGGTTCAGGAACTCGCCGACGCGGTCGTCGATGTCCTTGCACAGCTTCGAGACGGTGCTCTTCGAGATCCCCGACAGGCCCATGGCCTGCACCAGGTCATCGACGCGCCGCGTCGAGACGCCGCCGATCCAAGCTTCCTGTATGACAGCGACGAGGGCCTTCTCGGACGTGCGGCGCGGCTCGAGGAAGCCCGGGAAACAGGAACCCTGCCGCAGCTTGGGCACGCGCAGGTTCAGCGTGCCCAGCCGGGTGTCGAGAGGACGGTCGCGGGTACCCGTTGCGGTAGGTGACGCGGCCCTCGGCCCGCTCGTGGCGCCCGGCGCCGATCACGCCCTCCACGTCCGTCTCCATGATCAGCTGCAAAACCGCCTCGGCAACGGTTCGCAGGAAGTCGCCTTCGTCGTGCTTCTCCAGAAGCTCGGACAGGTCCATGGTGGTCTTGGTCATCGGCGGCTCCGTTCGATGGTCGGGGAAGTCGCCAAACTCCACCGCCGTCTTACACCTCGATGGCCACCTCGCCCTACACCGCCAGAGCGGTGCGAAATTCCACCACCTTCACGGACGCTACCAGGAAGGGATCTCGCGGGCGACGCTTGCCAAGTGGCGGGCGGAGGCGCGGTTGAAGGGTCGGTTCTTTCCCGATGCGAAGGCGGGTCCGGAGGGCTGGACGTCCCGCGACAAGCATGCAGCGGTGATCGAGACGGCGTCGATGAACGAGGCCGACCTCGGCGGATACTGCCGCCGCCGGGGCATCTATCCCGAGCAGCTCCGGGTCTGGCGGGAGGCCTGCGAGCGGGCCAACGACTGGGAGCGCGCGGCTGCGCGCCGGATCACGCGCGAGACGAAGGATGCCAGTCCTCAGAACAAGGCCAAGCGAGACGCGCTAAACGAGTGGGTGAAGGCGATCAACGCAGCGGGCGGCTTCGGGCGCTGGACTTAGGATGTCGCGTTCAAGCCAGGCGAGGTGCAGGACATCATCACGAAACACGCGGCCGTCGCCGAGCCAGCAGAATAGAGCTGGCGGCTCATCAAATGCGCAGCGGCATCGTTCGATCCCGGTCCCTTCTCTACAGCGCCACTGGCATCGAAGTGTTCAGGTTGGCATTTGATTTTATCTATGTATTTCAGATTGTTACAGGCTCTACACCGAACTCGCGCAGTCGAGAGGTCCGGAGAACATCCGCCCGGAGAGACCGCTCTCGCGCCCCGTCGCGCCAAGGCCAGTGCTGAGCCCCTCCGACATAACCCTCGAAAACAACGGAAAAATCCGGCCGCTGCCGGATCGGGAGAACGCTTTCGCGGGGGCAAGTGGCTGGGGTGGTAGGATTCGAACCTACGATACACGGTACCAAAAACCGATGCCTTACCACTTGGCTACACCCCAACGGTGCGCCGGGTTCTAGTTGGAGGCGTCTGGCGGTGCAAGGCCGGTGGCGACAAAATTTTGCCCATCGGAGCGCTCAGGCCGAGACTTGTTCGCGCAGTATCGAGGCTGTCAGCGACACCATCAGGTAGATCCCCGAGAAGATCAGCAATCCAAGCGCGGTGTTCTCCAGAGCGCGGGGATAGGTTGGCTCGTCGGGCGGGATCGGCGCGACGCCGAGCGAGAGATACCGGACCTGCCGGTTGACCTCGATCCGCGCGGTTTCGAGCTGCTGTAGCGCCTGCTGCATGAGCGCGGTCCGGGTCTGCAGGTCGGTCTCGGCGACCCGCAGTTGCGCGGTCATGCGCGCCAGCGACGACACCTCGCCGTCGGTGCGGGTCATCTCGGCTCGAAGATCGCTGATCAGGGATTCCAGTCGCTCGATATCGCCCCGCACGCCGGCGACGCGCGCCTCGTTCGGGCGGCGGTTCGCCAGAAGCTGGGCCAGTTCCAGCCGCTTCTCCCGAACCTGCGTCTCGAAATTGGTGACCTGGCTCATCACCGACCCCTGTTCGGCCATCGGATCGAGGACGCCCAGCCGCTCCTGCAACTCGAGAACCCGGTCCTGGGCAGCCTGCATGCGCGCCTCGGCCTCGTCATAGCTGGCGCGCGCGCCAGCCATCTGGTCCTGCCGGAGGCGCTGCGTCAGGGCGTCCACCCGTTCCTCCGCATAGTCGATCAGAAGCCGGGAATACCGCGCCGACGTGTCCGGATCCGCGGCGATCACCTTCATCCGCACGACACCTTCCGTCGGGTCGAAGCCGATCCGCACCATGTCGTCGTAGAGCGCGAAGGCCTCCTCGTTTGTCGCGTCGGGTGGCAGCCGCCGGATCGGATCGATCACGTCCCGGCTGAAATAGGCCTTGAAGCCCGCATCCGCGTCGAGCCGCAGCATCGCGTCGCGCGAACTCAGATAGGATTGGACGGTGATCGAATCCTGGTTGGTGGCAAGACCGGTGCCCGAGAACAGGCCCGACATCGACGGCTCCCCGGCCCCCTGCGCCTGCTGTATGACGAATTCCGATTGGGTCACATAGAGGGGAGTCGCGATGAAGAAATAGTAGCAGCCCGTCAGCAGGGTCGGCAGACCGACGAAAAGACCGAGCCGCGCGGCGAGCAGCACGAGCTTGCGCCGCCGCCGCCGCGCGATGTCGCGCTCGATCTCGCGGATCTCCGATAGCTGGTCGCGCAGAAGCCCGCGTGCCGCCGCCTTCCTGCCCTCGCCCGGCACCGGCGGGCCGCTCTCGGAGACCGTCTGCGGCAGGTGGACGGCCGCATCGGGCGCATCTGGCTCGCCCTCTGGAAGCACCAGCCGGAGCATGTTGGCGCGCTCGAACGGCTCGATGCCGCGTCGGCGCAGCTCGCGCACCGCCTCAATGTCGGAGCCGGCCTCGATTCCGTGCTTCTGCGCCAGGCGGCGGGCCATGCGCAGCTGCCGCGCCGTCAGGCTCTCCGTGGCGCTCGTCGCAACGTCGCTCGGCGCCGGCGCCGCCACCGCCCGCGAGGGCGGGGTCTCCGCCGCGGCCTCGCCATGGGCCGCGGCGGCCTCGAGCGGGCCGGGGCCGTGCAGGCGGAACTTCTCAGGACCGGTCTTCATAGTCATAAAGGCGCTTCGCCTCTTGAAGCGTTTCGAACGTGTGAAGCGTGCCGCCGATCAGGACGGCGGCAGAGCGACAGAACTTCTCGAGCGTCGCAGGCTTGTGCGACACCACGACCAGGGTCGCGGTCGCGAGCCTCTGGCGCAGGATCTGGCCTGCCCGGCGGTTGAACTCCGCGTCCGCCGTCGACGGCATGCCCTCGTCCACCAGGTAGATGTCGAAGTCGAGCGCCAGCAGCAGCGCGAAGCTCAGCCGCGTCCGCATGCCGGTGGAATAGGTTCCGACCGGCCTGTCGAAGTATTCGTCGAGGTTGCAGATCCAGCGACAGAAGGCCTCGAGGTAATCTGGATCGAGCCGATAGAGTTGCGCGATGTAGCGCACATTCTCGGTGGCCGAGAGCCGGTCGATCACGCCGCCCATGAAGCCCAGGGGGAACGACACCCGCGAGGTGCGGCGGATGGTGCCTTCGTCAGGCTCTTCAAGGCCCGCCATCATGTTGATGATGGTCGTCTTGCCCGTTCCGTTCCGGGCGAGGATCCCGAGCGAGTTGCCGGGCTCGACGCGGAACGACGCCCGGTCCAGAATGACCTTCCGTCGCGTTCCCGTCCAGAAGGACTTCGATACGGTGTCGAACTCGATCATCGGCGTTCAGGCTCGGTCATCGAACAGGGATGCGCGGCGCCGACGCGATCGACCGGCCCGCCACAGCGCCTTTTACCGCTTCCGCTCTGCCTTGGGCACCCTGAACCTTCGCCTTTTCAACTAAAACGTGAAATTGCGGGGCTGCGGCCACGCGTGCCCTCAAGTCGGTCCGGATCCGCCCGACCCTCGGCCGCGCAACCGGCGCGGCTCACGCCTCGTCTCGCGATTTCGGGAACAGGCTCGACATGGCGCTGCCGACGATCCGGTGCACCTGCGGCGCCCGTTCGCCGACAAAGGGGAGCGGCCGGCAGACCTCGATCGCCGCGACGCCCACCCGCGCCGTCAGGGCGCCGTTGACGATGCCCTCCCCGAAGCGCCGGCTGACACGCGTCAGGATCGATCCGCCGGCCACCGAGCCCACCAGGTCGTCGCCCACCGCCACCGCGCCGGTGGCGACCAGATGGGTGAAGACGGCGCGCGTCAGCCGCCAGGCCCCGAGCGTTCCGGCCCGACCGCCATAGATCTCGGCGATGCGACGGATCATCCGCACGTTCGAGCCGAGGGCTGCGAACACGTCGGCGAAGGCGAGGGGCACCACCGCCGTCACCGCCGCGACCTGCCGCGCCGCCGCCTCGACCTCAGCCCGCGCCGCGATGTCGAGCGGCCGCAACAGCTCCGCCTCCGCGAGTGCAAAGAGCGCGTCGGGGTCGAATACCTCGTCACGCCGCTCGATCAGCCGGCGGCGTCCCCAATCAACCTCCCGCCGCCCGGCATAGAGCGCTACCACCCGGTCGATCACCGCCCGGGCCGGCGCCATCTCCTCGGCGCGCAACGCCGCCGCGGCCGCCAGCTGCACGTCGCCCACCTGTTTCAGCCGCGCCAGCGCCCGTAATTCGCGCGCCACAAGGCCAAGCAGGGTCAGCGCCACGGCGGCCATCAGGATCATCGCCGTCCAGCCCAGCACCGGATTGCGCGCCACCAGCGCTCCGATCCAGGCCCAGGCAGCAGTCGAGACCAGAAACGCCACGAGCGCGGCGAGCGAGCGGCGGAACCACCGCCCAAGCGCCGAGGAGCGCCGCGCGGCCAAGCTCGACAGGGTGCGCATCGCCTCGCCCGACGGCACCCGATCGGCGTCCGGAACCGGTGGCGCGTCGAGGGGCGAGGCGTCCGGCCTCGCCTCCGCTGCCTCCTCCTCGATCAGGATCGGTCCCGGCCTGCGGCTCATCTCGCCCTCCCGCCGTGCCGGCAGGCCCCGGGCATCCGCCCGCAAACCCCGCTCACAGCTTGTCTCCGATCAGGAACTGCGCCGCCCGATCGAGCCGGATATGCGGGGGCCCCTCGCCCGGCCGCCCGCCGCCCTGGGGGACGAACTTCATCACCGCGTACTCGGCGTCGAGCCAAGCCGTGCCGCCGCGCCGCCCCTGCGACAGCAGCACCTGCGGATCCTCCGGCAACTCGCCCGGATAGAAGGCCGCACGCTTGCCCGTCTCCAACACGCCGCGCACCACGTCGAGCGTCTGGCCGTCATGCTCCACCCGGTCCTCCGTCGTCGCCCTCAGTGACGCCAGCGCCATGGCCGCGGTCCGCGCTCCGGCGAAGTCCGCGCGCCGCTTGGCCTCGTCGACCAGCGCCTCCATGATCCGCGTCAGCCGGCCGTGCTGGGAATGGTGGACATGGTCGGCCTTGGTCGCCGCGAACAGGATCTTCTCGACCCGCCGGCCGCGGAAGATCTCGGTCAGGAACGCGTTTCGCCCCGGTCGGAAGGCGCCAAGGATATCCGCGAGCGTGGCCCGCAGATCCTCAAGCGCCTGCGGCCCGGCATGGATAGCGCCCAGCGCGTCGACCAGAACCACCTGGCGGTCGATGCGGGCGAAATGCGCGCGAAAGAACGGCCGCACCACTTCCCGGCGATAGGCGTCGTAGCGCCGCGCGAACTCAGCGCCCAGCGTGCCGCGCCGGCCGCTGGCGCCGGCGAGCGGCGCGAAGGTCAGGGCCGGCGAGCCGGCCAGATCGCCGGGCAGCAGGAACCGTCCCGGCGTGCAATCGGAATAGCCGGCCTCCCGCGCCGCCGCGAGATAATCCGTCCAGCGCTCGGACAGTTCCCGCCCACGCGCCTCGTCGAACGCGTCGTCAGGATCGACACCCTCGAGCGCCGCCAGATAGGCCGCGCCTTCTTGCCTCCGACGCGCGCGGTCGAGCGCCTCCCGCGACCAGGCGTCGAACGCCTTCTCCAGAAGCGCCAGATCCAGAAGCCATTCGCCGGGGTAATCGACGATGTCGACATGCAGCACCTGCGGTCCTCCGAGCCCGGCCAGAAGCCCGGTTGGCTGCACGCGGAACGACAGCCGCAATTCGGAGATCGCCCGCGTGCTCTCCGGCCAGTGCGGCGCGGCGCCGGTCATGGCGTCGAGATGCGTCTCGTAATCGAACCGCGGCAGCGTGTCCGACGGCTGCGGCTCCAGATAGGCGGCGCGGATCGACCCATCCGCCGCCGCCCGCAGGCCCCCCATCCGTCCCCGTTCCAGAAGGTTGGCGACGAGCGAGGTGATGAACACCGTCTTGCCGGCGCGGCTCAGGCCGGTCACCCCAAGCCTCAGCGTCGGCTCGAAATACCCCCCCGTCAGGCGCCGCCCGATGCCCTGAACGCCCCGCCTCACGTCGCCGATCATGCCGCACTCCGTCCCCGTCCGACAGCAGATAACCTACCAGGCCCGCGCCTACCAGACGGCCCCTCCGCCGTCCTGTCGCCGCGCCCGAAGCCGGCCACGGTTTTCGCTGCCCTCACCTCGCCTTGCCGCCCGGCCCGCGCCGCGCTAGGCGCTTGCCCCATGCCCCGCTTTGCCCTCCGCATCGAATATGACGGCGCTCCCTTCTCCGGCTGGCAGCGCCAGGCCGATCGCCCTTCCGTGCAGGGCGCCGTCGAGGCGGCGCTGGCGCGATTGCAGCAGGGCACGGCGGGCATCGCCGCCGCCGGGCGCACCGATGCGGGCGTTCATGCGATGGCCCAGGTCGCCCATGCCGATCTCGACCGGGACTGGGACCCGTTCCGCCTGTCGGAGGCGCTCAATCACCACTTGAAGCCTGCGCCCGTGGCCGTCACCGGCTGCGCGATCGTCGGGCCCGACTGGCACGCCCGCTTCTCCGCCACCGGCCGCCGCTATCTCTACCGGATCGTGCAGCGCCGCGCTCCCCTCGTCCACGACCGAGGCCGGGCCTGGCAGATCCGCCAAGGGCTCGACGCCGGCGCGATGCAGGCCGCCGCCGACTGCCTCGTCGGCCACCACGACTTCACCACCTTCCGGTCGAGCCAGTGCCAGGCCGCCTCGCCCGTCAAGACGCTCGACCGGCTCCGGATCGAGACGGTAGAGCGGCCCTGCGGCACCGAGATCCGCATCCATGCGGCCGCCCGGTCGTTTCTCCACAACCAGGTCCGCAGCCTCGTCGGCACGCTGGTGCGCGTGGGAGGCGGGGCCTGGGCTCCGGCCGACGTGACCGCGGCTCTGCTGGCGCGCGACCGCGCCTCCTGCGGCCCGGTGGCGCCGCCCGAGGGGCTCTATCTGGTCGCGGTCACGTATGACCACGACCCGTTCCGCGCGCCCGTCCAGAACCGCGCCTGCATCGACACCGCCGCCACCCCGAGCCCCGAGGCGAGCCCCAGCCAGATGCCGACGCCGCCCAGCCCGGCGCCGAAGCCCAGCCCATAGGCTGCCGGCGCGCCCACCGCCCAGTAGCTGATCGCGGCGAGCCACATCGGCACCGCCGTGTCCTGCACCCCGCGCAACAGGCCGAGCGCCACGACCTGCGCCGCGTCGACCACCTGAAAGAGCGCCGCGGCCGCCAGAAGACCCGCGCCCAGCGCCACAACCTCGTCATGCGCCGCTTCGGTAGCGCCCAGAAACAACCCGATCAACGGCACCGGCGCGGCAAGGAACACGACCGCCATTGCCACGGCAATGCCGCCCGACAGCGCCACGGCGACCGCTGCCCCGGTCCGCAGCCCGCCGGCGTCGGCGTGACCCACGGCGTTGCCGGCGCGGATCGTCGCCGCCTGGCTCAGCCCCACATGCACCATGAACGCCACCGACGTGATCTGCAGCGCGATGCCATGCGCGGCGAGCGGCACCGTCCCGAGCCAGCCCATCATGATCGAGGCAGCCGAGAACAGTCCGACCTCGGCCACCGTGGTAAGCCCCACCGGCAGGCCGAGGCGAACCACCCGGGCCAGCGCCGCACCGTCCGGCCGCCAGATCCGCGCGAATACGGCATGGCCCGGCACCGCCCGCGCCGCCACCACCGCCAGCGCCACGAAACCGGTCACGTTGCTCAGCAACGAGGCCAGCGCCGCGCCGGCGATGCCCAGTTCCGGCGCCCCCCAATGCCCGAAGATCAGGGCATAGTTCGCCACCCCGTTCAGCACCAGCGACAGCGCCGTGGCGGCAAAGACCGGCCGGGTCCGCCCAAGCCCCGCCAGATAGGAGCGCAGCACCATGATCCCCAGCGCCGGGAAGATCGACCATCCCTGGATCGCCAGGTACCGGGCGCCGAGCTCCGCCAGCCCGACCTCCTGGCCGAGCGCCACGAAGAGCGGCCCCGCCCACAGGAAGAACGGCATGACGACCGCGCCGAACGCTGCCGACAGCCACAGCGCCATCCGCGTCACCCGCCGGATCTCCGCCCCATCGCCCCGCGCATCGGCCGCCGCCACCACCCCCATGGTCGACCAGCCGAACCCCGCGCCGAAAAGCAGCATCACCGTGAAGAGCGTCGATCCCAGCACCTGCCCGGCCAGGGCCGCCACGTCGTAGCGGCCGAGCATCACCGTGTCGGTCACCCCGATCGCCATCTGCGCGACCTGGCTCGCAATCAGCGGCAGGCCCAGCGTCAGGAGGCGCATCACATGGTCGCGGATCGTCATGGCGACGCTCTACGCCCGGCTCCGGCGCAGGGCAATCGCAGCCCTCAGATCTCGGCGCGCCACCGCACCTTCGGCTCGAAGCCCAGCATCGCCCGCGCCTTCTCGATGGAATAGAAGGTCTCGTGGGGATCCATCTCGCGCCGCCGTTCTACGCCGGCATAGAACCGCTCGGCGATCTCGTCGGTAGTCAGGTCCACCGACGGCTCGGCATTGGCGACGTTGAAGACCTCGTAGCCGAGCCCGTCGGTCTTCAGGCACAGATCCACCATCTGCCCCAGATCCCGCGCGTCGATATAGGCGAAGATGTTGCGCCGCCTGAGCGCCGGGTCCTCGACGAAGACCGGAAACATCTCGGGGTATTCGTGCGGCTCGATCACGTTGTTGATCCTGAGCCCGTAGATGTCGGCCTTCGAGCGATGTTGGAAGCAGCGCGCCGCCGCCTCATTGCACACCTTGGACATGGCATAGCTGTCGCCCGGAACGGTGGGATGCGCCTCGTCCACGGGGATGTAGTCGGGCTTGCGCTCGCCGTCGGCAAAGCAGATGCCGTAGGTCGTCTCGCTTGAGGCGAAGATCACCTTGCGGATACCGAGGCCCAGCGCCGCCTCGATCACCGAATAGGTTCCCATCATGTTGATGCGGAACGTCTCCACGTCAGGCCGCAGCATGATCCGCGCGATCGCCGCGAAATGCACCACCGCGTCGTAGCCCGGCACGCCGTCGCCCCCTTCCAGATCGTCGAAATCCGATGGCTGCGTCAGCGCTCCCCAGACCTGTCCGGCATCGGTGATGTCGCCCTGAAGGTTGTGCACGCCCGCCGCCTCCAGGGGTGTCAGGTCGAAATTCGTCACCCGGTGCCCCTGCCCGATCAGATAGGGCACGACATGACGCCCCGCCTTGCCGGCGCCGCCGGTGAAAAACACGCGCATCTGCAATCCCCGTTCTTTCGGTCTGCTGCACCTAGGCGGAAGCACCCTTCCGTAAAGCGGCATCTGGGCCGCGACCGCCGAAGTCGCTCCCGATGCCGGCGGGAGGAAAAGCGTGTGGCGGACAGAAGCGAACAATCGACATGATCGCATAGACCTCCGGAGATATCGGCCGCCCCTCCGGCCGCATCGAACGTGACAACCTCGGAGATGCGGCATCCATTTCCCGAGGTACGACGCGGCTTGTCTAATCCTGCGGTCTCGTCCATGCACGAGCGTCTTCATCACCCTGCATCACCTCCGAGACATCTTCGTTCTGCACTTTCCGCGCAGGCCTTTCGCCCATGTCAGATCTCGTCGCCGCCCGCCGGGCCGTCATCGCCGTCTTTGCCCTGAACGGCGGGCTCTTCGGCGTCTGGGCCTCGCGCATCCCCGCCTTCGTCGACCGCTTCGCGCTGGCGCCCGACACGCTCGGCCTGCTGCTGTTCTGCATCGCCGGGGGCGCCATCGCCGCCTTTCCCCTGGCCGGCCGGTTCAGCGAGACCTGGGGGGCGGCGCGCCTCACCCGCCGGTTGGTGCCGCTCCTCGCGCTCTTCTTCGCGCTCCTGCCCCTGGCGCCGCATCCGCTGGTGCTGGCGCCGCTGCTGGCGCTCTTTGGCGCGACCTACGGGGCGATGGACGTTGCCATGAATGGCTGGGCGGCCGAGGTCGAGCGCGCCTATGGCCGCCCCATCATGTCCTCGTTCCACGCGGTCTATTCCCTGGCCGGCGGCATCGGGGCCGCGACCGGCTTCGTCGCCGTGTCGGCGGGCCTCCCGCCGCTTCTCCATTTCGCCCTCCTTGCCACGCCCGCCACCGCCGCCACCTGGTCCATTGCCGCCACGCCGTGGGTGTCGCGGATCTGCCAGAGCGGGCCCGCCTTCGCCCTGCCCCGCGGCGCGCTCGTCCTCGTGGGCCTCATCGCATTCGCCTCCGCCGTCGGCGAGGGCTCGATGGTCGACTGGAGCGCGGTGTTCCTGACCCGCGTCACCGGCACCTCCGAGGCGCTGGCGCCTCTGGGCTTCACCGTCTTCTCGGTTGCCATGGTGGCGAGCCGCCTCGTGGCCGACCGCGTGGTCGCCCGCATCGGTCCGGTCGCTACCGCTCGCGCCAGCGGTCTCTGCGCCGCGCTCGGCATCGCCCTTCTGGTCGCCGCGCCGGGTCTCGCCGCCGCGCTGCCAGCCTTCATCCTTCTCGGCATCGGCTACGCGGCGATCTTTCCCCTCGCCTTCTCCCGCGCCGCCGCCGACCCCCACACCGCCCCCGGTCCGGCCATCGCCGGCACCGCGACACTCGGCTATGGCGGCGCGCTCCTGGGCCCGCCGGTGATCGGCTGGGTCGCCTCCGCCGCCTCGCTTCCCGCCGCGATGGGCCTGGTCGGCCTTATCGCCCTCGCCATGACCGGCCTCGCCGGAAGCCTGCGCCCGCCGGGCTGAGCCGCGGCATCATCATCACGGCGCTCGGTCGCGGCATGGTTGCCGGTCTCCGGCGCGCCTGCCACACTGGCGCCAACCAGAGACGAGGACCCGAGAAACCATGGCCGACGACCTTCTGAGAGACGGCGCCGCCGCCTACGACGCCTCCTCCATCGAGGTGCTCGAAGGGCTCGAGCCCGTCCGCAAGCGCCCCGGCATGTATATCGGGGGCACCGACGAGCGGGCGCTGCACCACCTCGTGGCCGAGGTGCTCGACAATTCCATGGACGAGGCCGTGGCGGGCCATGCCAACCGGATCGAGGTGGAACTGCACGCCGACGGCGCCTGCACGGTGCGCGACAACGGCCGCGGCATCCCCACCGACCCGCACCCGAAATTCCCCGGCAAGTCGGCGCTCGAGGTCATTCTCTGCACGCTCCATGCCGGCGGCAAGTTCTCCGGCAAGGCCTATCAGACAAGCGGAGGCCTGCACGGCGTCGGCATCTCCGTCGTCAACGCGCTCTCCGATCGCCTGCGGGTGGAGGTCGCCCGCGACCGCAAGCTCGTGGCGCAGGACTTCTCCCGCGGCAAGCCCCTGGGGCCGGTCAGCGATGCCGGTCCCGCGCCGAACCGCCGCGGCACCTCCGTCACCTTCCACCCCGACCCGGAGATCTTCGGGCGGCTGGCGCTGAAGCCCGCCCGCCTGCACCAGATGGCCCGCTCCAAGGCCTACCTGTTCTCGGGCGTCGAGATCCGCTGGAAATCCGCCATCGATGACGGCGAGACGCCGAGGGAAGCAAGCTTCCGCTTCCCGGGCGGCCTGTCCGACTATCTCGCCGAAACGCTGGGCGCGGCCTCCACCTATGCAGAAACGGCCTTCGCCGGGGCCGTCGACTTCCGGGACGCGCCCGGCAAGGTCGAATGGGCGATCAACTGGACCCCGTCCCGCGACGGCTTCCTGCAATCTTACTGCAACACCGTGCCTACGCCCGAAGGCGGCACCCACGAGGCGGGGTTCTGGTCGGCGATCCTCAAGGGCATCCGCGCCCACGGCGAGCGATCGAACGTCCGCAAGGCCGCCAGCATCACCCGTGAGGATCTGACCGCGGGCGGCTGCGCGCTCGTCTCCTGCTTCATTGCCGATCCGGAATTCGTCGGCCAGACCAAGGACCGGCTGGCCACCGCCGCCGCCTCGAAGCTGGTGGAGAATGCCGTGCGCGACCGCTTCGACACCTGGCTCGCCTCCGACACCCGCGCCGCCGGCGCCATCCTCGACTTTCTCGTCCTGCGCGCCGAGGAGCGCCTGAAGCGCCGCCAGGAAAAGGAAACGGCGCGCAAGTCGGCCACGCGCAAGCTGCGCCTGCCCGGCAAGCTCGTCGACTGCACGCAGAAATCCCGCGACGGCACCGAGCTGTTCCTTGTCGAAGGCGACTCGGCCGGCGGCTCGGCCAAGATGGCCCGGATCCGCGAGATCCAGGCGCTGCTGCCGTTGCGCGGCAAGATCCTGAACGTGCTCGGCGCCGCCTCCTCCAAGCTGGGTCAGAACCAGGAGATCGCCGATCTCTGCCAGGCGCTCGGAACCGGCATGGGCACGAAGTTCAACATCGACGAGCTGCGCTACGACAAGGTCATCATCATGACCGATGCCGATGTCGACGGCGCCCATATCGCCTCGCTCCTGATGACCTTCTTCTATGCCCAGATGCGCCCCCTGATCGACGCCGGCCACCTCTACCTCGCCTGCCCGCCGCTCTACCGCCTGACGCAGGGCGCGCAGCGCGCCTACTGCCTCGACGAGGCCGAGAAGGACGCGCTGATGAAGCGGGGATTGGGGGGCAAGGGCCGGATCGACGTGTCCCGCTTCAAGGGTCTCGGCGAGATGGACGCCAAGGACCTGAAGGAGACGACGATGAACCCCGCCACCCGCAAACTCATCCGCGTCCGCATCGTCGATGACGAACCGGGCGAGACCGGTGACCTCGTCGAGCGCCTGATGGGCAAGAAGCCCGAGATGCGCTTCGACTACATCTCGCAGAACGCGAGGTTCGTGGAAGAACTGGATGTGTGACGCAGGCTCCGCGGTCCCGCTCGCGGCGGCCGTGACGGGGGGCCGGGTGATCGAGCCGGCTGCACCTGGTGCCGCCTCCCGAGGTGCTGTGCCTCGGCCCCCCCCGGAGGAGGAGAAGCAGGAGCAGAAGGCCGAGGTCGAGCGCCTGGGCGCCCGCAGCCGCGTGGTCTCGGGCGAGGTGGACCTGTCCATGGAGGCGATGTTCGGATCGGCGCTCTGGTGGGGCGACGAGGAGACGGCGCGCAAGTATGCCCGTCAGTTGGCGAGCCGCGAGGGGCCGCTTCTCAGGCTCCAGACGGGGGCGGTGATGGTGTCGGACGTGATGCACGAGCGGCATCTCTGCATCGACACGACCGCCTCGGGCGGCAACGCGCAACTCCTGGCGCAGGTGGCGCGGGAATAATTCCGACAACGGCGCCGCCCCTTAGGGCGGCGCTGAAACCATGTATTTAGACCATTATCGAAAGGTCTTACAAAATCCTCCCTTAAAATGACTAAGTCAATCACCGGTAGGCAAGATTTTGAAGTGCCGCGCGGTAACTTTTTATCAGCCTAAAAGTCGGTTGCGCGTCTCTAAGCAATACCTCTGCGTCAAATCCGTCTTCTTTTGTCAAACCGCGATATTGACGCACTAATTTTAGAGTCGACCCAGAAACGTCAACACCTTCGCCGTGATACGCAACGGTTACTATCGCTTTCTCTCGCTTCACATGCCGGTCAGGAAGAACGAACCGGTGTATGATCTCCTCTTCCGTTTTAAGGGCACCTCGAAAAATTGCCCGGACCTTCGCCCTGCGGTAAGGTTTCGCGGATGATCCGGCACTGGGGGCAAGCCGCGGGTCCCCCTGTGTCAGCGTAGTTGTCCGCCCTTCTTATTTTCCTCTACTTTTCAGGCGGGCGGGATAGGACGATGACTTGGGATATTCACTGGAACGCAAGGCGGCCGTGCTGAAGCGGATGCTGCCGCCGAGCAACATGGCCATACGGCAGTTGTCGCGGGAGGAAGGGATTTCCGAGGCGACGCTGGACAAGTGGCGGGCCGAGGCGCGGGGCAAGGGGCAGCTTCTGCCCGAGGCTGATGCTGGCCCCAAGGGGTGGTCGTCGCGCGACAAGTTCGCGGCAGTTCTGGAAACAGCGGCGCTGAACGAGGCCGATCTGGGTGAATACTGCCGCAAGCGCGGGCTCTATCCGGCGCAGATCGCGGCGTGGCGGGCGGCGTGCGAACAGGCGAATGACTGGGACCGCGTCAGTACGGCGCGTCTGGGCCAGGTGACGAAAGACGATAAGAAGCGGGTCAAGGATCTGGAGCGGGACCTGGCCCGCAAGGACCGCGCACTGGCTGAAACCGCAGCTCTGCTTGTCCTCAGAAAAAAGGCCCAGGCGATCCGGGGGGGGCGACGAGGACGCATGATCAGCACCCCGGATCGCCAAACCGCAACTGTTCTGATCAACGAGGCTGTCACCGCTGGCGCGCGTCGCGCCATAGCCTGCGCCGAACTCGACATCAGCGACCGGACCTTGCGGCGCTGGACGGAAGGTGGCGCGGTTCAGCCCGATCAGCGCCCCCTCGTGCCGCGCCCGGAGCCGGCCAACAAGCTGGGCGCCAGGGAACGCGCGGCCGTGCTGGAGGTCTGCAATTCCGAGGCGTTCGCCAGCCTTCCGCCCAGTCAGATCGTGCCCAAACTGGCCGATCAGGGCCGGTATCTGGCCTCGGAGGCCAGCTTCTACCGAATTCTGCGCGCAAACGGGCAGCAGCACCACCGCGGCCGGGCCAGGCCGCCGGTCCGGCGTAATCCACCGGCCAGCTACAAGGCCGGTGCGCCCTGCGAGGTCTGGACCTGGGACATCACCTGGATGCCGGGCCCGATCGCGGGGGTGTTCTTCTACCTCTACCTGATCGTGGACATCTTCAGCCGCAAGATCGTCGGCTGGGAGGTTCATGAGCGCGAAAGCGCGGAGCTGGCAGCGACGCTGATCCGGCAGGCGGTTCTGGCGGAAGGCTGCATTGCGCGACCGCTGGTCCTGCACGCCGACAACGGGAGCCCGATGAAAGGCGCGACGATGAAGGTGACCATGGAAAAGCTGGGCATCACCGCGTCCTACAGCCGTCCGCGCGTCAGCAACGACAACCCGTACTCCGGGGCGCTGTTCCGGACTTGCAAATACAGACCCAGCTGGCCGTCCAAGGGGTTCGCCTCGAAGGCTGATGCGCAGGCGTGGGTGAAATCCTTCGCGGGCTGGTACAATGGCGAACACCTGCACAGCGCGATCCGCTTCGTCACACCGGACGCGCGCCACGCTGGCATTGATTGTGCGACACTCGCCCAACGCGCCGATCTCCATGCAAATGCCCGCGCGCAAAACCCGCAACGCTGGTCAGGCAAAACCCGCAACTGGCAACCCGCCGGACCCGTCTGGCTCAACCCAGAACGCGAAACCAGCGCCCCTGAAATCAGAGACGCCGCATGAAATCGGCGGACAACTGCTTTGACAAACACCGCATGACCGCAGCCACACGGCGCATCGGTTGCAATCGACGCTCACACCTGCCCAGGAGGCTGTGGCGGTGTCGCGCTTGCGCCACTTCCAGATCGTCTGCTCGGAGATGCCATAGCGCTCCGCCACCATCCAGGCAGGCTCGGTGCTCGCCTGGATCGCAGCCCGGATCTTCGGTGTCGTCGTCGCCTGCTTGTGCAGAGAGATCAGCATGCTCGCCCCCCGTCCCGAACCGCGCGCAGGATCGATCTTGCCATGAACAGAGCAGAGCGGCGAGGGTCTATCTGATCGTCCGGGACACGACACATAACCAGCAAACCGTCTTTCCACTGTTGAAATAAATACTCCAATATCCTTCATCCCCACTCCGCCGAGACCATAGTCCTCACGATAGAAAAAATCGGCGACGCAGAAGTGCGCGTCTAGAACGTCATCGTACGAGAGTTCAAAACTCTTAAGATTTCGGATACTAACAGGATCATTCTTTGCCTGCCTATCTCTTTACCTTGAAAGAGAATTAGATATAAATTCCACCATAATTAAGGGCACTTCGAAAAATTGCTTCGGCTCTGACGCTTCGATATTCTGAGGTTGGGTAACCGGCACGGGGCATGACGATGGCGCAGATGGGTTTCTTCGATCTTTCGGACCGCTACGCGAGCCTGGACGCCAAGCGCGATCCGCTGGTCGAGATCGACGCCGTCGTGCCGTGGGAGGAGTTCCGCCCGGCGCTCGAGCGGGTCTGGCGCAAACCCGCGGCGGAGCGCAAGTCACCCGCGGGGCGCAAGCCGATGGACGCGGTGGTGATGTTCAAGACGCTGGTGCTGGGGGCGCTCTACAACCTGTCGGACGACCAGATCGAGTATCAGGTCCGCGACCGGCTCTCGTTCATGAGGTTCCTCGGCCTGGGGCTGGAGGACCGGGTGCCCGATGCGAAGACCGTCTGGCTCTATCGCGAGCGGCTGGCGCGGGCGGGGCTGGTCGAGGCGCTGTTCGACCAGTTCGACGGCTACCTGGCGCGGCAGGGCTACATCGCGCGGGGCGGGCAGATCCTGGACGCGTCCATCGTGCCGGTGCCGAGGAACCGCAACACGCGCGAGGAGAACGAGGCCATCAAGCGGGGCGAGGAGCCCGCGGGCTGGGCGGACGAGCCTGCCAAGCGCAGCCAGAAGGACACCGACGCACGCTGGACGAAGAAGCACGGGCGCAGCCACTACGGCTACAAGAACCACGTCAACGTGGACCGCAGGCACAAGCTGGTCCGACGCTACCACGTCAGCGACGCGGCCCTGCACGACAGCCAGGCGGTGGACCACCTGCTGATGCGGGGCAATACCGGCGCGAACGTCTGGGCGGACGCGGCCTACCGCTCCGAGGAGATCGAGGCCAAGCTGCGCGCCCGCGGCCTCAAGAGCCACGTCCACCGCAAGGGCGTGCGGGCAAGCCGCTAAGCGAACAGGGCAAGTCCAGCAATCGGACCAAATCGACCGTGCGCTCACGGGTCGAGCACGTCTTCGGCGCGCAGGCCAACGACATGGGCGGGGCGCTCGTGCGCACCATCGGCCTGGTGCGTGCGAAGGCGAAGATCGGGATGAAGAACCTCGCCTACAACATGCGCCGCCTCGTCCAGCTCCGGCGCCTCAACCCCGACCCGGCATGATCCGGGGCGTGGAAGTCAGGCCGAAGGGGACGAACCAAGCCCGGCTAGGCGGAACGGCCCCCAATCACGGCGCGGATTACCCCGCCAAGCCGCTCCATGAACGCTTCAGGCCCCCCGAACCGGCCCCGAACAGCGGAAAACGGCGAAAGATCGAGGTGCCCTTAAGAGTCAATTACCCCCATAACCTCCCCCCATTCCCGCTTGCTCAACCCGCTATCCTCCTGCGTCACCTCTTCCCCGCCGAGCATCCGCTTCACCACCGCGAGCGCGCCCTTCGAGAGATGCGCGCCGCCCAGGCGGTGCTCCTCGAAGGCGGTGAAGGCCAGGGGGACCCAGTCGCGGACGGCCTCGGCGATGGCGTCGGCATAGATGCGGATCTCGTATTGCGCGTGGGGGTCGGCGCGCAGGCGCAGGAAGTGGAAGAGGTTGTGCAGGTCCGTCTTCCAGTACCATTGCGTGTAGACGTTCATGGGCAGGTTCATGCGCGCAAGTTCCCGCGCGAGGCCCTGCTGGCCGTCCTGTGACAGCATCTCCTCGTAGTGGTCGTAGGCGCGGTCGGCATCGGTGCGGAGCGTATCCAGGACGCGCTGCGCCTCCTCCCCCTCCAGCGTGTCGCCCCGGCCCTGGTTGTTCTGGGTGGACTGGGCGGCGAGGTGCTCGGGCGCGGGGATGTAGAATTCACGGTCGAGGACGGAGTAGCGGGCGGAATACTCGTTCACGTTCGCCGTGCGGTGCCGGATCCATTGCCGCGCGACGAAGACCGGCAGCTTCACGTGGAGCTTGATCTCGCACATCTCGAACGGCGTGGAGTGCCAGTGGCGCATCAGGTAGTTGATGAGGCCGGCGTCGTTGGAGACCGCCTTCGTCCCACGCCCGTAGGAGACCCGCGCCGCCTGCACGATGGCCGCGTCGTCGCCCATGTAGTCGATCACCCGCACGAATCCGTGGTCGAGGCAGGACCGCGCGGCATAGAGGTGGCGCTCCATGCCCGGGGCCGTGGCGCGCAGGGTCTGGTTCGTCTCGGCCCTCTGGGCGTCGATCTCGGCCTGTTGCTCGGGGGTCAGCGGCATGGGTCGCGGTCCTGTCGGTTGCGTGTCCCCGCACCCTTACCCGCCCCACGCAACGGGCGAAACATGGACCACGAGCGCGCCGCGCCTAGGTCACCGGAAAACCGCAAACGGAGGACCGATATGGGTATCGAATACCTGCACACGATGGTGCGTTCGAAGGACCTGGAGAAAACCATGGCCTTCTTCGAGATGCTGGGCCTGAAGGAGCGCCAGCGGAAGGAGAGCGAGCAGGGCCGCTTTACCCTCGTCTTCATGGCGCCGCCCGATCAGATGGACGGCCACAATGACGTGGAGATCACGTATAACTGGGACGGCGACGACAAGCTGCCGGACGACAGCCGGCACTTCGGCCATCTGGCCTATCGCGTCGACGACATCTACGCGCTCTGCGAGAAGCTGCAGTCGAATGGCGTCACGATCAACCGGCCGCCCCGTGACGGGCACATGGCCTTCGTCCGCTCTCCCGACAACATCTCGGTCGAGCTTTTGCAGAAGGGCGAGGCGAAGGAGCCGCAGGAGCCGTGGGCGAGCATGGAGAATACCGGCCATTGGTGAGGCTGGCGGCGGCGCTGGCCTGCGGGCTCGCCGGTCCGGCGGCGGCCGAGTGCCGCCTGGCGCTGCTTCTGGGGCTCGACGTCTCCTCCTCCGTCGATGCGCGGGAGGACCTGCTGCAGCGGCGCGGGCTGGCGCGGGCGCTCTTGGCGCCCGAGGTGCAGGCCGCGGCGCTCGGCGTGCCGGGGGAATGGGTGGCTCTGTCGGTCTATGAATGGTCGGGGCGGTGGCAGCACCGCACCCTGCTCGACTGGACGCCTCTGACCGATCGCGCGGCCATCGCCGCGGCATCGGACCGGATCGCCGGCTCGGTGCGCGGCACCGCGGAGTTTCCGACCGCGGCCGGCTATGCGCTGGGGCACGCCGTCACGATGTTCCGGGACGGCCCGACCTGTCTCTTCCGGACGCTCGACCTGTCGGGCGACGGCGTCAACAATGACGGCTTCGCGCCCGCCCTCGCCTACAAGAACTTCGACTTCTCCGACATCACCGTCAACGGCCTGCCGATCACCGGGCATGACGACGCAGTCACCGTGTTCTATCGCAACGAGGTCCGGCACGGGCCCGGCGCCTTCATCGAGATCGCCGACGACTTCGCCGATTTCGAGCGGGCCATGCGGCGCAAGCTCGAACGGGAGATGGGCGTCAGCACGCTCGGCTTCGCCGAATGAGGCGCGACAGACGCCTCGGGCAGAGCCGCGCGTGGCGTGGCCAGGCTTCGCGACGGCGCAGAGGCTCTCAATAGATGTAGCGGATCTGGTCGGCCCAGTAACGCTCGACGCGCCGCAGATTGGCGTTGATCTGCGAGATCGTGTCGAAATCCAGCACATCGCGGTCCTGCAGGCCCTGAGCATGACGGGCGAACAGCGCCCCCACCGCCGTGTGGATGGCGCGGCCCTTGTCGGTCAGGCGCACGCGAACGGCGCGACGATCGACGTCGCACCGGTTGTGGTGCATGTAGCCCATCTCGACCAGCTTCTTGAGGTTGTAGGAGACGTTCGAGCCCTGGTAGTAGCCGCGGGTCTTCAGCTCGCCGGCCGTCACCTCGTTGTCGCCCACATTATAGAGCAGCAGCGCCTGCACCGGGTTGATGTCGATGACGCCGACGCGCTCGAACTCGTCCTTCACCACGTCGAGGAGCAGGCGGTGCAGCCGTTCGACGAGGGCGAGGCTGTCGAGGTACTCGCCGGCAAAGCCGCGCTCGACGGCCGGGATGGTTTTCAGGTGCAAGGTCATCGCGGTCTCCGCCGATCAGGTGGTCGACCAAAGGATTCCGCGAAAAATCCTAATATTTCGTCAAGGTGCGTCCGCTCGCGCGCTGCGCGCCATGGTCACGGCGATATCGTCGATCAGCACCCTGAAACGCTCCGGCGGCACAGTCCGGCCGCCGACCCAGCGATAGAGGTCCTGGTCGTTCTCGAACAGGAGCGCCTCGTAGAGCGCCAGATCGTCGGGCCCGAGGGCGGCGAGCCGCGCCTCGGCATAGGTCGACAGGATGAGGTCCATCTCCTTGATGCCACGGCGCATGGAGCGCATCCTGAGCCGTCTGATCGCGATGTCCCGCTCGTCGATCATGTCGAGGCCACGGTGCGTCTCAGCCGCTTCTCGATATGGCCGAGCCGCTCGGCGCAGCGCGCCATCTCGGCCTGCAACTGGCGCAGGTCGGACAGGATCTCCGTCGTCTCCGCCGACATCTCGTCGGCGGCCGGCGCCGGCAGCCCTTCGCCCTCGCCGGTCAGAAGCCAGCGCAGCGACACGTTCAGAAGCCCGGCCACCATCTGCAGACGATTGGCGCGCGGTTCGGACACGTCGTCCTCCCAGCCCTGCAGCGTGCTGAGCTTCACGCCCAGACGGCGCGCCAGATCCTCCTGGCTGAGGCCCACGGCCTGGCGCGCATCCGCCAGCCGATCACCGAAGGTGGCGGTCTCGTTCGAGTACCAATCGTGCTCTGCCTCTTCGGCGATCATCGTGCTCCCTCCCGCGCGACTTGTGGCCCACTGGGTGCCAAGGTAACCCGTTCGGGCGGCGCTGACCACTGCCGGGCGTCCAAAAGGCGCGCCGGTTCCTTCGGCCGCGCAGATAGGACGACCCGGCCATGGATCTGCCCCGCTACTATTTCCGGACGCGCGAGACCGGCGCCTTCGTCTTCCGGATCGAGCCCGCCGGCCGCGACGGGCGGCTGGAGATGGACCAGATCGCGGTCGTCAACATCCGCAACGGCGAGGTGCGCGCGAATGGCGCACGGACGCTCGACGACGCCGACCGCACCGCGATCGCCGAATGGATCGAGGCGCGACGACGGGTCCTGGCGCACCGGCAGGCCGACGACATCCTGCGCACCGTCGATCGCCTGCACGAGGTAACCCATTGGGCGCAATCAAAGGCCGCGCCCGAAGAGATCGAGGCGGTGACCGACCCGCTTCTCCTGGCGATGCACGACCTGCGTCAGGTGCTGGTGCGCAAGCGCGCCGAACGGACCGCGCCAGCACCGGCCCCTGCGACGCGCGGAAAAGACGGCGCCTGAGCCGCGTTCAGGCCAGGATCCGCCCCATGACGCGGGCCGTGGCCAGCGCCGCGGACCCCCGGACCGAGGCAGGCGGTCCGCCTTCCAGATCGGCGACGACCGCTTCGACCATCGGCCGGTGCACCGGGTCGGGATAGGCCCCGCCGATCTCGACGGTGCGGCCCGGCATTTTCAGCAGGATGGGCGTCGGCGTGAAACAGGCGGTATGCACTTCGCCGCCAGCGCCGAAGAAGCTGATCCGGTCCTCACGCCCGGCGGCGGCATAATCCCACACCCCCTCGACCGGCACGCCGCCGGCGGCGAAGCGGGCGGTGACGCGCAGGGGCGCCCGGCCGCTCTCGGCGCGCCCCGCGACGCTCGCGAGATCGATCTCGCCCACCAGATGCGCGACGATGTCGATCATGTGGCTGCCGGTATCCATGAACAGGCCCCCCTCGCCCGGGCCGGGCTGGTGCCGCCAGCCCTCCGGGTTGCGGATGGCGCGCTTGCGTTCGCAGATCTCGACGCGATCAAGCGGCGCGATCCGGTCCAGCGCCTCGCCCACCCTCGCAAATCGCGGCATGTGCCGGCGGTAATAGGCGCAGAACCACGGCACGTGGGCGCAGGCCCGGGCCAGCGCCTCGGCCGATTCAAGCGTGTGGGCGAGCGGCTTTTCGACCAGGACGGGCTTGCCGGCCACCGCCGCCAGCCGGGCGAAGCGTTCGTGACTGTCGGGCGGCGTCGCGACATAGACCGCGTCGACCCTCTCGCTCGCGATCAGCCGGTCGGCGTCGTCCGTCCATTCCGGCACGGCGTGGCGCCGGGCAAAATCGGCCGCCTTGGCGCCATCGCGCCGCATCACCATGCTGAGCGCCGATCCAACCGCATCGCGCAACGCCGGGCCGCTCTTGCGTTCGCAGACATCGCCGCAGCCGATGATGCCCCAGCGGATCACTCGGGCACCCGGAAGGTCAGGCTCGCCCAGAGGCTTTCCCATTCCGCGCCGAAGGCCGCGACCAGGTTCTCGGCGGGTTCGCGGATGACCACCGCGTCGAGCAGGTACTCGACGCCCGGCGCCACTGGGATCGTGGCGACGCCCTCGGCGTCGGTCTCGGCGGTGGTGATCTCGACCGCGCCGCCCGGCGCGCGGGCGAAGATCTCGACCTGCGCGTCGGCGCGCGGCGCGCCCTCGTAGAGCACGGCCACGTCGAGCCCGTCCTCTGTTTTCCCCGTGTAGGGGTTCTCAAGCGCCACGATTTCGGTCGCAAGACCCCAAGCGCGATCGTCGCCGGCCGCATCGCCCACCGCCACGAGCGACTTGGCGAAGCGGGTATAGCCCTCCCTCACCCCGGCCGCCTCGGGCAGACCCCGCGCGCGGTGGGCATCGAGCACCCTGGCAGCGTCCTTGTGCCGCACGAAGGCCGCGAAGTTCTCCCAGCTGTCCCAGGAGAGCTCGTAGGTCCGCGTCACGTGCAGGATCGTCGCGAGACCAGGCTCGTCGATCTCGACCTGAAGCGCCGGCCGATCACCGATCCGGCCGGCAACGGCAACGGCGACGGCGACGGCGCTGTCGCTCCCCCTGGTCGCCAGATCGAAGCGAGAGAAGTTCGCCGGCACATAGGCCGCGGACGTGCCCTCGAACTCCACCCCCACCATCAGCGCGGCGCGCAGCGTGTCGCCCGGCGCGATCATGTACGCCTCCGGCTCGATCCAGAATTCGTGCGCACCGCTGGGGAGCGCGCAGATCGCGCTAGATGCAGCGGCGGCAACGACAGCGAGGACCTTCATCCGTGACCCTTCCTTCACCCGATATGCGCCGCAGGGTGGACCCGTGGCGGTGGCTGTCAAGGATCGCGGCCACCGGGCTCGCCCTCGCCGCGCTGCTCACGCAGGCATGGGCCCACGAGGTCCAGCCCTCGGTCCTGAACCTGACGCTCGAGGACGGCACCGCCACCCTGGAGGTCGAGGCGACGCTCGAGCCGTTTCTGGCGGGGGTCGACCTCGATGGGCTCGGCAACACCAACGACAGCGCCCGCTCCGCCGAGAACGACAGGCTGCGCCGCCTGCCCCCTGCGGATCTGGAGCAGGCGCTGCGATCAGGCTGGCCGGAGCTCAGCCGCGACCTGCGGCTCTTGGTGGGCGACAGCGCCGTGCCGCTCGATCTCGCCGCCGTCGAGGTGCCGGAGGTCGGCAATCCCGACCTGCCACGGATCTCGACCTTCACCGCGACGGCGGATCTGCCGCCGGGCGACGCGCCGGTGGTGGTGTCGTGGGATGCGCGGCTGGGCGCCGTCGCGATCCGGCAGATGGGCGCCGGGCAGGACGGCTATACCGGCTATCTGCCGCAGGGCGGCAAGAGCGACCCGATCCCCCGCGAGGGCACCGAGCCGCAGGGCTGGGGCGCCGCGTTCATGACCTACGTGCCGGTCGGATACGCGCATATCGTGCCGCTCGGGCTCGACCATATCCTGTTCGTGCTGGGCCTGTTCTTCCTCGCGCCGCGGGCCGGGCCGCTGCTGTCGCAGATCACCGCCTTCACCGCGGCGCATACGGTGACGCTGGCGCTGGCAGGACTCGGCGTGGTGTCGGTTCCGGCGGCCGTGGTCGAGCCGCTGATCGCGGCCTCGATCGTCTATGTCGGCGTCGAGAACGTGCTGTCGCGCGGGCTCTCGCCATGGCGACCGCTGATCGTGCTGGGCTTCGGGCTGCTGCACGGTCTCGGATTTGCCGGCGTGCTCAGCGAATACGGACTCGGCGAGGCGAATTTCGTCGCCAAGCTCATCGGGTTCAACGTCGGGGTGGAGCTGGGGCAGCTCTCGGTCATCGCGGTGGCGTTCATCCTGGTCTTCGCCGCCTTGCACGACAGCGACCGGCAGGACGCCGACCGCGGCAAGGCGGCGGCCTTCATGATCCTGGCCTTCGGCGCGGCGCCGGGACTGATGGCGGCGCTGTCAGTGCTGTCGCTCGATCTCGATCTTCTGCCGGTGGTGGCCGCGGCCGCCGTGCTGCTCGGCCTCAGCGGCGCGGCGCTCGCCGCCGAGGGGCCGCAGCGCTATCAGCGCGCGGTGGCCGATCCTGCCTCCATCCTGATCGCGCTCGTCGGCGCCTACTGGTTCGTCGAGCGCGTGTTCCTCTGACCGGCACCGGCCGCCGCGGGTCCGGTCAGGCGATCGCCTCGACCGGTGCGCCCTGGCCGCCGCCACGGAAGCGGCGCAGCGTGTCGGCGACCTCGGGATCGCGTTCGGCGCGGTGCAGGGTGGCCGCCAGCATTCCCGCCTTCGACCCGCAATCGAACCGCCGCCCGGAGAAGGCGAAGCCTGCGAGGCCCACCCGGGGGGCGCCCTTTGCGATGGCGTCGGTCAGCTGGTACTCGCCGCCGGCGCCGGGTTCGAGCGCCGCCAGATCGGCGAAGATCGACGCGTCGAGCACGTAGCGGCCGACCACGGCGTGTCGCGACGGCGCCGCGGCGGGCGCGGGCTTCTCGACCATGCCGGTGGCATGGACGAGCGCGCCGTCGATCCGCGAGGGCACCAGGATGCCGTAGGACGACACCGCCTCCGCCGGCACTTCCATCGTGGCCACGAGATGGCGCGCCCCGGTGCGGTGATAGGCCGCGATCATCTCGGGCAGGCAGGGTTGGTCGAGGATCAGATCGTCGGGCAGGATCACCGCCACGGCGCCCGGAAGCACGTGCGGCGCGGCCTGCGCGACCGCATGGCCGAGGCCGAGCGGCTCATCCTGCATCACGAAGACGACATCGTGACCGGCCTCGTCGAGCGCGGCGGTCTCGAGCCTGTGGGCGAGCGCGGTCTTGCCCTTGCCGCGCAGATGCCGCGACAGGTCGGCATCGTGGCGCACATGCCGCTCGATCGCCGCTTTCGAGGGATGGCTGACGAAGACGAATCGCTGGATGCCGGCGGCCCGGGCCTCGTCGAGCGCGAACTGGATGAGCGGCGTGTCGAGAACCGGCAGCAGCTCCTTGGGCACCGCCTTGGTGGCGGGCAGAAATCGGGTTCCCAGGCCGGCTACGGGAAAGATCGCGGTACGAACGGGGGACAAAGTCATGCATCGGCTCCTTGGGGACAATTCGGCGGCAATGGCTGCACCTTTCTAGGGTCGACCGCGGGACGAAAAAGTCCCGCCTCACCGTCCGGTTCCGAGGTGCCGGGCGGGTCGCACGCGACTTTGATCTAACATCTTCTCAACTGTCACGAAATCGCTACTGCGCCAATTTGGCAAAGAACGGCGCGTCGCTTCGGCGGTCCGTCAGGGGCGCAACAATGACCGGTCGGGGGCTCGACTGGTCTTTCTGCGGCTACGCTGGTGGCTCCGGCCCCCCTTGGCACCCGGCGCCAGACGCTACATTACCAAGGTGTCGCGAACCCAGTGGAGACCAGCCAGGCCCATGAGCCTCAGCAAGACCGAAGCCCGCGCGGTCGGAGCGCTCGCCGAACCCTTTTGCCGGATCGCCGTCATCGGCAGCGGGGCCTGGGGCACCGCGCTGGCCACCGTCGCGCGGCGGGCCGGACGCGAGGTGGTGATCTGGGGCCGCGACGAGGCCACCGTGTCGGCGATTCGCGAGCGGCACGAGAACCCGAAATACCTCCCCGATGTGGCGCTTCCCGCCGGCATCGAGGCGACGACCGATATGGCCGAGGCTCTCTCGGGGGCGGACGCGGTGCTGATCGTGACGCCCTCGAAGACCCTGCGCGACGTCTGCGCGCTGATGCGCCCGCACCTGCCCGAGGGCGTGCCGGTGGCGCTTTGCGCCAAGGGGATCGAGGCCAGGACCGGTCTGCTTCTGGGCGAGGTGGCGGCCAGCGAGCTGCCCGGCCACCCGATCGGCGCGCTCTCGGGGCCGACCTTCGCCAAGGAGACGGTGCTGGCGCATCCGACGGCCGCCACCATCGCCTTCGACTTCAGCTTTCGCGACCGGCTCGATCCGCATCTGAGCCCGGCGACGCGGCTGGCGCTGTCGCTGAGTTCGGAAAGCTTCCGCCCCTATATCTCGGACGATCTGGTGGGCGTCGAGATCGGCGGCGCGGTCAAGAACGTCATCGCCATCGCCTGCGGGATGATGAGCGGCGCCGGCTTCGCCGAGAATACCCGCGCCGCGCTGATCACCCGCGGCATGGACGAGATGAAGACCCTGGCCGAGAACCTGGGCGGCCGCCGCGAGACCGTCACCGGATTGTCGGGCGCGGGCGATCTGACGCTGACCTGTTCCTCGACCACCTCGCGCAACATGTCGCTCGGCACCCAGCTCGGCCGCGGGCTCAGCCGGGCGGAGTGTTTCGACGGACAGGACGTGGTGGTCGAGGGGGAGGTCAACTCGGTCTCGGTGATCGACCTGGCCAAGCGGATCAACGTGACGCTGCCGATCTGCGAGGCGGTCTACGCGGTTCTGCACGACGGCGCCGACATCACCCGCACGTTCCGCGATCTCTGGTCGCGGCCCATCGAGGCAGAGCCCAAGTTCATGGGCTTCCTGTTCAAGCATCCGTTCGGAGAGACCGCATGAGCACCACTGGACGACCGAGCCGGGACATCGGGGGCTGCAAGTTCGTGCTGGCCACCGATCTCGACGGCACCTTCCTCGGGGGCTCGGAAGAGGACCGCCGCACGCTTTACGACTGGATCGAGGAGAACCGCGACACGATCGGGCTGATCTTCGTAACCGGTCGCGACCCGCGCTTCATCGTCGATCTCTGCGACGGCGGCGTGCCCTGGCCGGAATACGTGGTCGGCGACGTGGGCACCACCATCGCCCGGGTCGAGGGCCGCGAGCTGCAGCCCATCGCCACGCTCGAGGACGACATCGCGGCGCGGTGGAAGGATGCCGGCGACCGGATCCGCGAGGCTCTGGCCGAGACGGCAGGGCTCACCCTGCAGCCGACCGAGTTTCGCTACCGGGTCAGCTACGACATGGATCCCGACCATTTCGACAAGTCGGTGATCGCGCGGGTCGAGGAGATGGGGTTCGACTGGATCGCGTCGGATGCCCGGTATTTCGACGTCCTGCCCAAGGGCGTGTCGAAGGGGCCGTCGATCAAGCGGCTGGTGTCGTATCTGGGGATCCCGCCGAACCTCGTGCTCTGCGCCGGCGACACGCTGAACGACCTGTCGATGCTCGAATGTGGCCTGCCCGCGGTCGCCGTCGGGGGCTCCGAGATCTGCCTCGTCGACCGGGTCGAGCCGTTGCACCACGTCCATGTCGCCAGCGGCGTCGGCGCCGCCGGCATCCTCGAGGCAGTGCGGGAATTCGGCCTCCACGAGACCCCTGGCGAGGATGCCTGACGCCCGCCGGTACCTCGGGGTTGCCGACCTTGCCGCGTGTTGGCAAAGGTGCCGGCCTGACGACCACCCCCGGTCACGCCGGCCTGATCGACCACCCCCGGTCACACCGGCCTGACCGACCGCCACGCCCGAAGGAGTTTCCATGTCGTCCGACCTCGTGATCGTCTACCACCGCCAGCCCTACGAGGAGGTGGAGGAGAACGGCAAGATCATCTTCAAGGAGAACCAGAGCCCGAACGGCATCGTACCGACGCTCAAGGGATTCTTCGGGCGCGTCGACAAGGGCGCCTGGGTCGCCTGGAAGCTGGCCGACGATCCCGCCAATCCCAATTTCGAGCGGGTCATCGAAATCGAGGACAGCTACGGGAAGTATTCCGTCTCGCGCCTGCCGCTGACCGAGGCGCAGGTGAAGTCCTTCTACCACGTCACCTCGAAGGAGGCGTTCTGGCCGATCCTGCATTCGTTCAAGGAAAAGTACGATTACGACCCCGTCGACTGGCCCACCTTCCGCGAGGTGAATTGGGCCTTCGCCGAAGCTGCCGCGAGTGAGGCCGCCGAAGGTGCCGTGGTGTGGATCCACGACTACAACCTGTGGCTCGTGCCTGGCTACCTGCGCAAGCTGCGCCCCGATGTCCGCATCAGCTTCTTCCACCACACGCCGTTTCCCTCGGCCGACATGTTCAACGTGCTGCCCTGGCGGCGCGAGATCGTGGAATCGCTGCTGAGCTGCGACGTGGTGGGCTTTCACATCCCGCGCTACGCGGCGAATTTCGTCGGCGTCGCGGAGAGCCTGTTCGAGGTCGAGACCGGACCCCGAGAGGACGTGAACCCGGATTTCATCAAGGAATACGTCGCGCTGAGCGAGCGCCGGGTGGCGCGCGAGATTACCTATATGGGCCGCCGGGTGCAGGTCCAGGCCTCGCCGGTGGGCGTCGACGTGGACTACATCGAGAAGAAGGCCGGCACCGACGAGACCCGCGCCACGGCCCGGCAGATCCGCAAGGATCTGGGCGACGTGTCGATGATCCTGTCGGTGGGTCGCACCGACTACACGAAGGGTGGCACCGATCAGCTTCTGAGCTTCGAGCGCATCCTCGACAACCAGCCGGAGCTGCACGGCAAGGTCCGGCTGATGCACGTCTCGGTCAGCGCCAACCGCAACATGAGCGTCTACGAGGGCATCCAGAACGACATCGAGCGCACCGCGGGACGCATCAACGGCCGCTTCGGCACCTTCGACTGGACGCCGGTGACGTTGATGAGCCGGGCGATCCCCTTCGACGAGCTGGTCGCCTATTACCGCGCCGCCGACGTCGCGTGGATCACCCCCTTGGCCGACGGGATGAACCTGGTGGCCAAGGAATTCGCCGCCTGCCGCGACGACGAGCGCGGGGTGCTGGTTCTGTCGGAATTTGCCGGCGCGGCGGTCGAGATGGGATCGGCCATCGTCGCCAATCCGTTCAGCCACAAGTCGATGGACCGCGCCATCCTTCAGGCGCTGGAGATGCCGGAGGACGAACAGGAAAACCGCATGCGCCACATGCGCGACACGATCCGCAAATACGACATCCGCGCCTGGGCAGAGTCGCAGATGGCCGGCTTCTCGAGCGCCGATGGGCCGCTCTGATCTCCCGCCGGGCGGGGCCGATCGCGTGACCTGACCGGGACTGAAGGCTCGCGCGGAGTCCCTCCCCTTCGCCGGAGGCGCGGCCGGTATTGTCCTCCTTTGCGGGCCCGATCGAGCGTCGAGACTCTGCTCCTGTGCCCCGATCGGGCTCGGAGGCTTGAGTGTCGCACCCCCCTTGGCGCTGACCGGGAGAGAACGTAGGGTGAACAAATGGCCCGACTCTCTCTTCAGGACAAGCTCGCGATCCTCTCCGATGCTGCCAAGTACGACGCCTCCTGTGCCTCGTCGGGCACGGCGAAACGCTCGTCGCGCAAGGGCGACGGGCTCGGCTCCACCGAAGGGTCGGGGATCTGCCACGCCTATGCGCCGGACGGGCGCTGCATCAGCCTGCTGAAGATCCTGCTGACCAATTTCTGCATCTACGATTGCGCCTATTGCGTGAACCGGGTCAGCTCCAACGTCGCCCGCGCCCGGTTCACCATCGACGAGGTCGTGACGCTGACGCTGGAATTCTACCGCCGCAACTACATCGAGGGGCTGTTCCTGTCCTCGGGCATCGTGCGCTCGCCCGACGACACGATGGGCGAGATGGTCGAGATCGCGCGCATCCTGCGGGTGGAGCATCGCTTTCGCGGCTACATCCACCTCAAGACCATTCCCGACGCGGACCCCGCGCTGATCGAGGCGGCGGGCCTGCATGCCGACCGGCTGTCGATCAACGTGGAACTGCCGACGGATGCGAGCGTCCGCACCTATGCCCCGGAAAAGAACCCCGGCACCATCCGCCGCGCCATGGCCGATGTGCGGCTCAGGAAGGAGGCGGCGGGCGAGCGCAGCCATACCGGCCGCCGGCCGCCGCCATTCGCCCCGGCCGGCCAGTCGACGCAGATGATCGTCGGCGCCGACGGGGCCACCGACGCCACCATCCTCGGGCAATCGACGCGGCTCTATGCCTCCTACAAGTTGAAGCGGGTCTATTACTCGGCCTTTTCGCCCATTCCCGACGCAACCGCCGCGCTGCCGCTGATCCGGCCACCGCTCGAGCGCGAGCATCGGCTCTATCAGGCCGACTGGCTGCTGCGGTTCTACGGGTTCGAGTTGGCCGAGATCACCGGCGCGACGGCGGACGGCAACCTCGACCTCGCCATCGACCCGAAGCTCGCATGGGCGCTGGCCAACCGGCAGCATTTCCCCATCGACGTGAACCGCGCGCCGCGCGACATGCTGCTGCGCGTGCCGGGGTTCGGAACCAAAACCGTGGCGCGGATCATCGCGGCGCGGCGCTACCGCTGCCTGCGCTACGACGACCTGATGCGCATGGGCGCGGCAATGACACGGGCGCGGCCGTTCCTGACCGCGGGCGGCTGGTCCCCCGGTGCGCTGACCGACAGCGCCGACCTGCGCGCCCGCTTCGCGCCCCCGCCAGAACAGCTCGCGCTCTTCTGATGCCCACCGTGGCGCTTCCCACCCTGGGCACGGCGAGCGCCTGGCGCCTCGCGGCGCGCGGCCTGCTCGCCGCCGGCACGCCGCCCGAGGCGGTGGTCTGGCATTACGGCGAGGAAGGCTCCCGCGACCTCTTCGCCGGGCCGGCCGCGCCGCCCGCTCCCCAGGGCGCGGCGACGGTGCCCCGAAGCTTCGTGGCCCTGGCCGAGACGGTGTGCTGGCACGCCGATCCGGAACGCTTCGCGCGGCTCTACGCGCTGCTCTGGCGGCTCCGCGACACGCTCGGGCTGATGCAGGATCGGGCCGATCCGGCACTGGCGCACCTCCTTGCGATGGAGAAGTCCGTCCGCCGCGACAATCACAAGATGAGGGCGTTCCTGCGCTTCCGCGAAATCGACGCGCCGGGCGACAGGCGCCGCTTCGCCGCGTGGTTCGAGCCCGACCACCACATCCTCGAACCGGCCGCGCCGTTCTTCATGCGCCGGTTCGGCGACATGGACTGGGCGATCGTCACGCCCGACCTAACCGCCACCTTCAGCGCGGGCGCCATCAGCTTCGGACCGGGCCAGCCCCGGCCGCCGCTGCCCGAGGATGCGACCGAAGCGCTGTGGTCGACCTATTTCCGGAACATCTTCAATCCTGCGCGCCTGAAGGTGAAGGCGATGCAGGCGGAGATGCCGAAGAAGTACTGGAAGAACCTACCCGAAACGCAGGCGATCCCGGCGCTCGTCGCCTCGGCCGAGAGCCGCGCGCGCCAGATGCAGGCGGCCCCCCCGACCCCTGCGCCGGCGCGGGCCGCGCGGATCCAGGAAAGGACGAAAATGACGCACGAGCCGCCAGCCATGACCGATCTCGAGGCATTGCGCCAGTCTGCCGCGGCCTGCACCCGCTGTCCGCTCTATCGCGACGCGACCCAGGTGGTCGTGGGCGAGGGGCCGAGCGACGCGCCGCTGATGGTGGTGGGCGAACAGCCCGGCGACCAGGAGGATCTGGCCGGGCGTCCCTTTGTCGGCCCGGCCGGCCAGCTCTTCGACCGGCTGGCGCAGGAGGCGGGGCTCGACCGGTCCCGCGCCTTCGTCACGAATGCCGTCAAGCATTTCAAGTTCCAGCCGCGCGGCAAGCGCCGCATCCACCAGAAACCGAGCGCCGGCGAGATCGAGGCCTGCCGCTTCTGGCTCGACATGGAGCGGGATCTGCTGCGCCCCAAGCTGATTCTGGCGATGGGGGCGACTGCCGCGGCCAGCCTGACCGGGCGCGGCCAGGGCATCATGAAGCGCCGCGGCAGCATCGAGGCCACTGGTGACGGCACGCCGGTCCTGCTGACACTGCACCCCTCGTTCCTGCTGCGGGTGCCTGACGCGACGGCCCGGGCGGCGGCGGAGCGCGATTTTCGCTCCGATTTGACGGCCGCGGCGCGGTGGCTCGACGCGCACGCCGCCTGAAGCGGCGGCTCCGCCTCCGCGCGCACCGGAACGATCGGCACCAAAACTACTTTTGTTTCCGACGACCCGCTCCGAGCAGATCTGATCCGACGAAGGCCCCTCCCCATGCGCATAATCCTGACCACCCTCCTCACGGCGGCGACGCTGGTGCTCGCGGTCGTAACCTTCCTGGCGTTGTCGGAATCGAACGTCTGGTGGATCAGGATGACCGATTTCCCGCGCCTGCAATATCTCGTGGCGCTCGCGGGTCTCGCGGTCTGCCTGGCGCTCGCGCGGCCAGTCACGGGGCGCCTGCGCCTGTCGCTGGCCGCCATCATCGCCGCCGCGATCATCTGGAACGCCGTGCAGCTCATGCCCTATGCGCCCATCGGCTCCGCCAAGGCCGCCAGCTGCACGCCGGAGGACACGCTCTCGGTCATGGTGGCGAACGTGCAGCTCAGGAACAACAGGGCCGAGGCGCTCCTCGACATCGTGCGGAACCGCGATCCCGACGTGCTCGTGGCGCTCGAGACCAATGCCTGGTGGGACGAGAGGCTCGCGCAGCTCGACGACACCATGCCCCATTCGGTCGCGCAGATCACCGGAAGCTATTTCGGCATGCATCTGCGCTCGCGGCTGCCGCTCGCCGAGACCCGCACGGTATTTCCCGCGGATCAGGATGCGCCCGCCATCCTCGCGACCGTGGCCCTGCCCTCGGGGCAGGACGTGCAGGTGATCGGCCTGCATCCGCGCCCGCCGCATCCCGGCCAGTCCTCGCTCGGCCGCGACGCCGAACTCATGTGGGGCGCCTTTCGCGCCCGCGACAGCGCCCAGCCGGTGGTGCTGGCCGGCGATCTGAACGCGGTCCCGTGGGAGCGCAGCATCGAGCGGCTGCAGCGGATCGGCGGGCTGATCGACCCGCGGCGCATCGAGGGCTTCCTGCCGACCTACGACGCGCAATCGTGGTGGATGGCCTGGCCGCTCGACCAGGTCCTCTATCAGGACGGCATGTCGGTCGTCTCGATGGAGGTTCTGCCGGGCTTCGGCTCCGACCATTACCCGATCGAGGTCACGCTCTGCGCTCGGCCCGGTGGGCTCGAAGCGCCCGAACTGCGCCCCGACGATCTCTCCGAGGCACAACGGACCCTCGCCGCCGCCATCGAATGAGGCGGCGCGGCCGAGGTCAGGCGTTGAACAGGAAGTGCATGACGTCGCCGTCGCGCACCTCGTAGGCCTTCCCCTCGACGCGCATCTTGCCTGCATCCTTGGCACCGGCCTCGCCGCCGAGCTCGACATAATCGTCGTAGGCGGTGGTCTCGGCGCGGATGAAGCCGCGCTCGAAATCGCCGTGGATGACGCCCGCGGCCTGCGGCGCCAGGGTACCGCGCCGGATCGTCCAGGCGCGCGCCTCCTTCGGGCCGACGGTGAAATAGGTCTGCAGCCCCAGAAGCTCATAGCCGGCCTTGATGAGGCGATCGAGACCGGGCTCCTTCAGCCCCAGCTCGTCCAGGAACTCGGCCGCCTCGCCGGCGTCGAGCTGCGCGATCTCCTCTTCGATTCGGGCCGAGATGACAACCGCGCCGGCGCCCTCCTCGGCGGCCACCCGCGCGACGCGCGCGGACTGCGCGTTGCCGGTCGCGGCCTCGTCCTCGGCGACATTGCACACATAGAGGATCGGCTTCGAGGTCAGAAGCTGCAGCATGGACCATGCCTTCGCGTCGTCTTCGGCAATCTCGGCCGCGCGGGCCGGGCGCCCCTCCTCGAGCAATGCCTGCGCCGTCTTCAGAAGACGCTCCTGCTGCACCGCCTCCCGGTCGCCGCCGCGCACCTTGCGCGACAGGTTCTGCAAGCGCCGCTCGACCGATTCGAGATCCGCCAGCATCAGCTCGGTCTCGATCGTCTGCGCGTCGGCCACCGGATCGACGCGCCCCTCCACATGGGTCACGTCGTCATCCTCGAAGCAGCGCAGCACATGGGCGATGGCATCGCATTCGCGGATATTGGCCAGGAACTGGTTGCCCAGCCCCTCGCCCTGCGCGGCGCCCTTCACCAGCCCGGCAATGTCGACGAAGGTCATGCGGGTCGGCACCACCTGCTTTGATCGGGCGATATCGGCGAGCCGGGCGAGCCGGGCATCGGGCACCGCCACCTCGCCCACATTGGGCTCGATCGTGCAGAACGGAAAGTTCGCCGCCTGCGCCGCAGCGGTCCGGGTCAGCGCGTTGAAAAGCGTCGACTTGCCGACATTCGGCAGGCCGACAATGCCCATCTTGAAGCCCATCTCTCGCTCCGTCCTGTGGGGAAAGCCGGCGATCTTCTAGGGGCAACGTGACAGCGAGGCAACCGCGGCCCGCGCGAGAGGCCCGGCGGATAGGTGGGCATCACCGTCGGCGCCTTCCTCAGTAGCGCGACCTGCGATCGGCATGGTCCTGGTAGATCAGGATCCAGGCGAGGATCACGAACATCGGATGGGTGAGCCCGCCCGAGATCAGGATCGCCGGGATCCAGATGACGAGCACGATGATCGACAGGAAGAGCCGACCCAGAAGCAGGATCGACAGCGGCGGCAGCAACAGGGCAAGAACGTAATTCATGCCCGAAAGATAGGAATCGCTGCGCCATTGCACAATGCCCGCCGCTCCGTCACAGATCGGTGACGACCGTCCGGGGAGATCGCATGAACCGCATCGCACGCCGCTTCGACGCGCTGAAGGCCGACAACCGCAAGGCCTTTGTCGCCTACATCATGGGCGGCGATCCGGATTACGACCGCTCGCTGTCGCTGATGCGGGGTCTTCCCGATGCGGGCGTCGACATCGTCGAACTGGGCATGCCCTTCACCGATCCGATGGCCGACGGCCACACCATCCAGCAGGCCGGACAACGCGCTCTGGCAGGTGGTCAGACGCTGGAGAAGACCCTGGCGCTGGTGCGCGCGTTCCGCGAGACCGACGGTGACACGCCGGTGGTGATGATGGGCTATTACAACCCGATCTATTCGCGTGGCGTGGAGCGGTTCCTGGCCGACGCGGTCGATGCCGGTGTCGACGGTCTGATCGTCGTCGACCTGCCCCCCGAGGAGGATGACGAGCTCTGCCTGCCGGCGCGCGACAAGGGCATCGACTTCATCCGGCTCGCAACGCCCACCACCGACGCGGAGCGCCTGCCGAGCGTGCTCAGGAACACGTCGGGTTTCGTCTATTACGTCTCGATTACCGGCATCACCGGCGCCGCCAGCGCCGAGGCGGCCGAGGTCGGCCCGGAGGTGGCGCGGATCCAGTCCGCCTCCGGATTGCCGGTCGTGGTGGGCTTCGGCATCCGCACGCCCGAGGCGGCGGCCGAGATCGCCGCCGTCGCGGACGGATGCGTCGTCGGCTCGGCGATCGTCGGCGAGAACGCGTCGGGCAAGCCCATCGAGGAGGTGCTGTCCTTCGTGCGCTCTCTGGCACAAGGCGCACACGGCGCGTGAACGGGGCCTGACAAGGCGGCCCCAAAGAGGTAGCACGCGAAAGCAGCATCCACATTCGCCGGGGATCTCGGGTCATGGCCAAGAAGAAGACGCAGATCGTCGTTGTCGGTGGAGGCGCTGCGGGTCTCGGCCTGGTGCGCAAGCTCGGCGCGAAATATTCGCGCGACACCCACGACATCATCCTGATCGAGAAGAACCGCACGCATGTCTGGAAGCCGCTGCTGCACGAGGTGGCCGCCGGATCGCTCGATCCCAATGTCGACGAGATCGGCTATGGCGGGCATGCGGTGCGCTGGGGGTACCGCTTCTTCAACGGCACGCTCGAACGGATCGACCGGACGCGGCGCAAGGTGATCACCGCGCCGCTCCATGACGAGGACGGCGACGTCATCATCGACCGCCACGAGATCCGCTACGACTGGCTGATCCTGGCGATTGGCGGCGTCGCCAACGATTTCGGCATTCCCGGCGTGCGCGAACACGCCATGTTCCTCGAGGACCGGCGGCAGGCCGACCGGTTCCGCCAGAAGCTGCTGAACGCGTGTCTGCGGGTCAACGAGAAGCGCCAGCGCGAGGGCACCGAGGCAATCCTGCCGATTTGCATCGTCGGCGGTGGCGCGACCGGCGTCGAGCTCTCGGCCGAGCTGGTCAATTCGGCCAAGACGCTGCGCTCCTACGGGCTCGAGGTGTTCGACGACAGCGCCATCCGCATCACCCTTCTCGAGGCGGGGCCGCGGCTTCTGCCGGCGCTGCCGGAGGAGGTGTCGGAGAAGGTCGCCGACGAGTTGCGCAATCTCGGTGTGGCGGTGCAGACCGACACCATGGTGACGCAAGTCGCCCCCGGCCGGGTCGAGACGCGAGACGGCGGCACCATCGAGGCGGAGCTGATCCTCTGGGCGGCGGGCGTGCGCGGCGATCACAAGATCGCCGAGATCACCGATCTCGAACTGTCGAACCAGGGGCGCGTGGTGGTCGAGCCGACGCTCAAAACGCCGCAAGACGAGCGTATCTTCGCTATCGGGGATTGCGCCAGTTGCGTCCTGCCCGGCGAGGACCGCCCGGTGCCGCCGCGCGCCCAGTCGGCGCAGCAGATGGCCGATCACATGGTCGGACAGATCGACCGGGCGCAGAAGGGCAAGGAGCTGACCAATTTCGTCTATCGCGACAAGGGCTCGCTGGTGTCGCTCAGCCGGTTCGCCACCCTGGGCTCGCTGATGGGCAATCTGGTCGGCGGCCAGATGGCGATCCAGGGGCGCATCGCCCGGCTGGCCTACATGTCGCTCTACCGGATGCACCTCGTGTCGGTGCATGGCTGGGTGCGCGGCCCGGTCCAGATCGTCGCCTCCGAGATCTCCAAGGCCACCCGCCCCGCCCTGAAGCTGCACTGAGCCGCGGGTCGCCCATGGCCGCGCCCGGCTCGGGGCCGCACCGGCGGAGCCGCGGCGGGACGCTCCTGCTCCTGACGGTTCTCGCCCCATTCGGGGTCCTGCCGGCGGCGGCGCAGGAGCGGCCGCCGATCGGCGGGGTCGGGCTTCTGAGCTGCGCCGATGTAACGGGCGCGGCGCAGGCTCCCTATCTCGCCCAGGTGGGGGATTGGGCGCTGGGCTACATGGCCGGCCGCATCGATGCCGGACAGAGCCCGGTCGCCGGCGCGGCCTTGTCTCCGGCCCGCGCCGGCGATGTCGTCACCGCCATCGCCATCCGCTGCCGGCAGGCTCCGGACATGATCGTGGCCGAGGCGGTGCGGAGCGTGGCCCAGAAGATCTTCGCCGCGCCCGCACAGGGCGGGCCACTGGCGACGGAGGCGGACCCGGATGGCGCCGACGAGGGCCTCACGCTCGAGCATGCGCCGCGCCCCCGTCCCCGCCCCGAGCCGCCACGCGACTGAGCAGCACCCGGCGCTCAGGCGATGGCGCGGATCGGCGCCGGTCGCGCCGCCCGGTGCCATTGCCGCACGGCGTCGCCGAAGGCGGTGAACAACACGCGCGACACCGGATCCACGCCGGCATTGTATTCGGGATGCCACTGGACCGACAGGGTGAAGCCCGGCGCATCCCTGATATAGGACGCCTCGGGCGTGCCGTCCGGCGCGCGGCCATCGACGACGAAGCGCGGCCCCGGCACTTCCACCCCCTGCCCATGCAGCGTGTTCGTCATCACCGTCGTCGCGCCCAGCAGCCGGTGGAACGGGCCGCCCTCGGTGAATGTGACCTCGTGGCGCAGCGCGAACTTCTCCTCGATGGTTCCGTCCGGCGGCATCCGGTGGTTGAGCCGGCCCGGCAGGTCGCGGATCTCGGGGTGCAGCGTGCCGTCCATCGCCACCGCCACCTCCTGATAGCCGCGACAGATCGCGAAGAACGGCTGCCCCCGTTCGACGAGGGCACGGATCAGAGGCAGCGAGATCCGGTCGCGGGGCCGGTCGAAGGCGCCGTGCGCCTCGGTGGCCTCGTGGCCGTATTCCTCGGGATGCACGTTCGGCCGGCCGCCGGTGAAGAGAAAGCCGTCGCAGGTCTCCAGAAGATCGGCGACCGTCACCAGGTCCGGATCGCTCGGCACGATCAGCGGCGTCGCGTCCGAGACCTGCGAGACGGCCTCCGAATTCATCTTGCCGCCGCCGTGGATCTCGTAGCTGTCGTTGATCAGATGATGATTGCCGACGATGCCGACGACGGGGCGGACCATGGAAACCTCCTGAGCGGGACGGACAAGATATAGGCCATCCGCCCCGGTCCGGACAACAGTATGGCCCCTGCGCGACCGCACAGCCGCCAGGTCAGGCCTGCATCCGACGCTGGGCGTCCTGAATCCGGACAGCTCCCGCCTTAGGCGGCGCCGGTGAGACCTGCCGCCTCCAGACCCTTGAGGCCCGCGGCCGCGTCATTGTCGGAGGTGTCGCCGCTCACGCCCAGCGCCCCGATCACCGCGTCCCCGTCCTTGACGAGGATGCCGCCCGGCACCGGCACGACGGCCCCGCCGAAGGTGCCGTTCATCGCGGTCATGAAGTAGTGCTGATCCTCCGCCCGCTGCATCTGCGCCGAGCCCGGCATGCCGAGCATCACCGCGCCATAGGCCTTGCCGTGGGCCACGGCAAAGCGGCCCGGTGCGGACCCGTCCTGCCGCTCGAAGGCGAGGACGTGCCCGCCGGCATCGAGCACGATGGCCGAGAGCGGCTTCAGGCCGGCCTCCGCGCCGGCATCGAAGGTGGCACGGATCGCCGTGCGGGCCTGGTCGAGCGTGAGGGTCATGGGCGTTTCCTTCTGTCTCTCGGGATGGGCGGATGCGCTGCAGGCAAGGGGCTAGGCGCCCCAGCCGGCCTTCTTTTCCCGCCGGCGCTCGTGCAGCACCGGCTCGGTATAGCCCGAGGGCTGCTCGCGGCCCTTGAAGACCAGATCGCAGGCCGCCTTGAAGGCCGGGCCGTCATAGCCGGGCGCCATCGGGCTATAGTTCGGGTCGCCCTGGTTCTGGCGGTCCACCACCTCGGCCATCTTCTTCATCGTCTCCATCACCCGCTCCTCGCTCACGACCCCGTGATGGAGCCAGTTGGCCAGGGCCTGAGAAGAGATCCGGCAGGTCGCCCGGTCCTCCATCTTGCCGATGTCGTGGATGTCAGGGACCGTGGAGCATCCCACCCCCTGGTCCACCCAGCGCACGACATAGCCGAGGATGCCTTGGGCATTGTTCTCGATCTCGGCGGTGATCTCCTCGTCGGAATAGTTCCTGCCCGAGGCCAGCGGCAGGGTCAGCAGGTTGTCGAGCGAGGCGCGGCGGCCTCCCTTCGCGATCTCCTCCTGCACCTCGGCCACGTCCACGCGGTGGTAGTGGATCGCGTGCAGCGTCGCGGCGGTGGGCGACGGCACCCAGGCGCAGTTGGCGCCCGCCTGCGGATGGCCGATCTTCTCCTCTAGCATCGCCTCCATCAGCGCGGGCTCGGCCCACATGCCCTTGCCGATCTGCGCCTTGCCGCGAAAGCCGCAGGCAAGCCCCACATCCACGTTGCCGTCCTCGTAGGCCTGGATCCAGTCGGAGTTCTTCATCTCCCCCTTCCGAACCATCGGCCCCGCCTCCATCGAGGTGTGGATCTCGTCGCCCGTACGGTCGAGGAAGCCAGTGTTGATGAACGCGACCCGGCTCTTGGCGGCGCGAATGCACTCCTTGAGGTTCGCGGAGGTGCGGCGCTCCTCGTCCATGATGCCGATCTTCACCGTGTTTGCGGGCACGCCCAGGATCTCCTCGACCCGTCCGAAGAGCCGGTCGGTGAAGGCGACCTCCTCGGGTCCGTGCATCTTGGGCTTGACCACGTAGATCGAGCCGGTCTCGGAATTGCCGCCGTCGCGCTTGAGGTCGTGAAGCGCGATGAGCGAGGTCATCATGGCGTCCATCAGGCCCTCGAAGACCTCGTTCCCGTCCCGGTCGAGAATCGCGGGGTTGGTCATCAGGTGGCCGACGTTGCGGATCAGCATCAGCGCCCGGCCCCTGAGCCGCAGCGCCTCGCCATCCGGCGCGGTGTAGATGCGGTCCTCCGCGAGGCGCCGGGCGAAGGTCTCGCCGCCCTTGGTGACCTCCGTCGTCAGATCGCCCTTCATCAGGCCCAGCCAGTTGGAATAGGCTAGGACCTTGTCCTCGGCGTCCACGGCGGCGACTGAATCCTCGCAGTCCATGATGGCCGAGACGGCGCTCTCCATCTCTATGTCCGACAGGCCCGCCCTGTCCTGCGACCCGATCTGGTTGTCGCGGTCCACGTGGAGGATCATGTGCAGCCGGTTGTTCCTGAGCACGATCGAGGTGGGCGCGTCCGAGGGCCCGGCATGGCCGACGAAGGCAGTGGGCTCGGCCAGCTGCCGGTCGCCGTCCTCGGTGCGGGCCACGAGGCCGTGGGGGCCGATCTGGTAGGCGGTCACCTCCCGGTGGGATCCGGCGGCGAGCGGGAACAGCTCGTCCAGAAGACCCTTCGCCCAGGCGATCACCCGGTCGCCCCGCTCGGGGTCGTAGTCCGACCCCTCGGGCGCGTCGCCCATCGCATCGGTGCCGTAGAGCGCGTCGTAGAGCGAGCCCCAGCGCGCATTGGCGGCATTGAGCGCATAGCGCGCGTTCATGATCGGCACGACGAGTTGCGGGCCTGCCACGGTGGCGATCTCGGGATCGGTCTCGGGCGTGTCGATGGTGAAGTCGCCACCCTCCTCCACCAGGTAGCCGATCTCGCGCAGGAAGCCCGTATAGGCCTCCCGGTCCTGGACCGGGCCGGGATTGTCGCGGTGCCAGGCGTCGATCTTCTCCTGCATCTCGCGCCGGGCCTCGACCAGCCGGCGGTTTTCCGGCCCCATCTCGTGGACGATCTCCGAGAAGCCCGACCAGAAGGCGCGCGCCGAGACGTCGACGCCGCTCAGCGCCTCCTCGTCGACAAACGCCGCCAGTTCCGCCGCAACCTGCAACCCGTGCCGATCAACCCGCTCCGTCATTCCTCGTCCTCCTGACAATTCACTGTTCTTGCCGTCCGGCGCGGCCGGACCTGCATCTGCGCAAGCAATATTTCACCTCGTCCCAGACGCCCTTCCATTTCCGGCGCCAGACGAAGGGGCGCCCGCACGTCGCGCAGGTTCGCGACGGCAGGTCCGCCTTCCGCCGCCGGGCGGCCGTCACTCGACGGCCTGCGTCTCGGCGCTGCCGCCGATCGGCTCGTCGTCGGCCGGCTCGTTGCCCATGAAGCTGAGGATCACGATCAGGATCACCAGCAGGACAAGGGCGAAGCCGACCACCAGCTTCATCCCGGCGAGCGGGGTCTTGTGCTCCTTTTCCTGCTTCTTCACATTCGTCTCTGGTGCCGACATGCCATTTCCTTCCGTGCCTGGGCGTCCGCGGTCGCGCGACCTCCGTTGCGCTGAAACCTAGGAGACGGCCAGAAGTTCGCCACGATTTCGAGAGGTCCCCATGAAAGACGCCGCTCCGCGCGCCATCCGGCTTGCCGATTACCGCCCGCCCGCCTTCCTGATCGACGAGGTGTCGCTGGTCTTCCGGCTCGATCCGGCGGCCACGCGGGTCATCTCGCGCATCGCGATGCGGCGCAATCCCGCCGGCGGCGCCGGTCGGCTGTGGCTCGACGGCGAGAACCTGCGGCTCATCTGGGCGCGGATCGACGGGCGCGAGGTCACGCCCAAGGTGCTCCCCGACGGGCTCGAGGTGGAGACGCCGGACACCTTCGTCTGGGAATGCGAGATCGAGATCGCGCCCGACGCCAACACCGCGCTCGAGGGGCTCTACATGTCCCGCGGCATGTACTGCACCCAATGCGAGGCGGAGGGCTTCCGCAAGATCACCTACTATCCCGACCGTCCCGACGTCATGGCGCCCTTCGAGGTCCGGATCGAGAGCGACCTGCCGGTGCTCCTGTCGAACGGTGATCCGGTGGAGCGGGGCGACGGCTACGCGATCTGGCGCGATCCGTGGAAGAAGCCCTCCTATCTCTTCGCCCTCGTCGCCGGCGATCTCGTGGCGCATTCCGACCGTTTCACCACGATGGAGGGGCGCGACGTGGCGCTCAACATCTGGGTGCGGCCGGGCGACGAGGACCGCTGCGCCTATGCGATGGATGCGCTCAAGCGCTCCATGCGCTGGGACGAGGAGACCTATGGGCGCGCGTACGACCTCGATGTGTTCAACATCGTCGCGGTCGACGATTTCAACATGGGCGCGATGGAGAACAAGGGGCTCAACATCTTCAACGCCCGCTATGTGCTGGCCTCGCCCGAGACCGCGACGGATGCCGATTACGCCCGCATCGAGGCGATCATCGCGCACGAATACTTCCACAACTGGACCGGCAACCGCATCACCTGCCGCGACTGGTTCCAGCTCTGCCTCAAGGAAGGGCTGACGGTGTTCCGCGATCAGTCCTTCTCGGGCGACGAGCGCAGCCACGGGGTAAAGCGGATCGAGGACGTGCAGATGCTTCGCGCGCGGCAGTTCCGCGAGGATGCGGGGCCGCTGGCGCATCCGGTCCGTCCCGAAAGCTACATCGAGATCAACAACTTCTATACGGCGACCGTCTACGAGAAGGGCGCCGAGATCATCGGCATGCTGAAGCGCCTTGTCGGAGACGAGGCCTACCGCGCCGCGCTCGAGCTCTATTTCGAGCGCCATGACGGCCAAGCCTGCACCATCGAGGACTGGCTTCGCGTCTTCGCCGACGCCACGGGCCGCGACCTGACGCAATTCGCCCTCTGGTACCACCAGGCCGGAACCCCGACCGTCATGGTGGAATCGCGCGTCGAGAACGGCACCCTGACGCTCGATCTGGCCCAGTCGGTGCCGCCGACCCCCGGCCAGCCCGACAAGCGGCCGCAGGTCATCCCCTTGGCCGTCGGCGCCATCGGCCGCGACGGAACCGAGGTGCTCCCGACGCAGATGGTCGAGCTGACCGAGAGCCGGCAGGTCGCGAGCTTTTCCGTGGGCATGGCCGATGCCGTGCCCTCGCTCCTGCGCGACTTCTCGGCGCCGGTGATCCTCAGGCATTCGCTCCCGGGCGCCGACCGCGCGCTCCTTCTGGCCCACGACACGGATCCGTTCAACAAGTGGGAGGCCGGCCGCAGCCTCGCCAAGGAGGCGCTGGTGCGGATGGTGGTCGACGGCGCCGCCCCCGATCCGGCCTATCTCGACGCGCTGGCGCCGGTCGTCGCCGATGCGGCCCACGATCCGGCCTTCCGGGCGCTTCTGCTCGGCCTGCCCTCCGACGACGACATGGCCCAGACGCTGGCCGAGGCCGGCAACGTGCCCGATCCCGCCGCCATCGCCACCGCCCGCCGCACCATGGCGCGGGCGCTCGCCACGCGGCTCGAGGCCGGGCTCGACGCGGTCTACGGCGAGATGGCGGTGCCGGGACCCTACTTCCCCGACGCGGCGGATGCCGGGCGGCGGGCGCTCCGCAACGCCGCGCTCGCGCTTCTGAGCCGCATCGATGATGGCGCGCGCGCCCGCGCGCAGTTCGAGGCGGCCGACAACATGACCGATCTGGTCGCCGCCCTGTCGGCGCTGCAGCGGATCGGCGCCGGCGACCCCGAAACCCAAGCCTTCCATGACCGCTGGCAGCATGACCGGCTGGTGATGGACAAGTGGTTCGCGCTGCAGGTCGCGAACGCGCCGGGCGAGACCGGCGCCGCCATCGCCCGCGACCTGACCGCGCATCCGGCCTTCGACTGGCGCAACCCGAACCGCTTCCGCGTCGTCATCGGCACGCTCGGAACCAACCATGCGGCCTTCCACGACGCAACCGGCGCCGGCTATGCGCTCGTCGCGGACTGGCTGATCCGGCTCGACCCGCTCAATCCGCAGACCACGGCGCGGATGACGACCATGTTCGAGACCTGGCGGCGCTACGATGCAGACCGGCAGGCGATGATGCGCGACGCGCTGCAGCGCATCCGGCGCACCCCCGCCCTGTCGCGCGACACCGCCGAGATGGTCGACCGGATCCTCGGCACCGCTCCCTGACTCGCTCGGAACCGCCCCCGGGGGGCGCAAGTTTCCCAAAGGAAGACGCCAACACAAACGGAGTCATCCATGACCAAGATCGACAACGCGAAGATCATCATCCTCGCCACCGACGGGTTCGAGCAGGTCGAATTGACCACGCCTCAGGAGAAGTTGCGCGAGGCCGGCGCCGAGATCCATGTCGCCAGCCCCGATGGGGAGAACATCGCCGGCTGGTATTTCGATAAATGGGGCGACGAGACCAAGGTCGACATGAAGATCGCCGACGTGGACGTCGCCTCCTACGACGCGATGGTCCTGCCCGGCGGCCAGATCAACCCCGACGTCCTGCGCACCAAGCCGGAGGCCGTCAGCAAGATCAAGGACTTTGCCGCCACCGGCAAGCCGCTCGCCGCCATCTGCCACGCGCCGTGGCTGCTGATCGAGGCGGGCCTCGTCGCCGGCAAGCGGCTGACCTCGTTCAACTCGATCCGCACCGACCTGAAAAATGCGGGCGCCGAGGCGGTCGACGAGGAGGTGGCCATCGACGGCAACCTCATCACCAGCCGCAATCCCGACGACTTGCCGGCCTTCGTCGACGCGATCGTCGACGCGGTGGCGCGCGACCGCGATGCGCGGAACGCCGCATGAGACGCTTCGGGGACGCGCTGCAACAGCGGGCGCGTCCCCGTGGGCCGCTTCCTTGCCTTTCGCCCGGCACCGCGCCAAATGTCTGGAAACCGGGTGGGCGGATGGTGGCGTCATGGGTATGAGAGAGCGCATCGACGAGCAGATCGTCGAACGGGCGGCGTGGCTGGAACGCCCCAATCTGGCGGTGCGCGGCATCAGGGCTGTCCTCAACCGGATCCTGAGCTACGACCGGACGGTGGCGCTTGCCAACGAGATGGAGACATGGTCAGGCGACGCGATCATGACCCGGATGGGAGAGATGCTGGCGCGGGAAGTGACGTTCACCGGCCGCGACCGGATCCCGCGCCGCGGCGCCGCGCTTATCGTCTGCAACCATCCGACCGGCATCGCCGACGGCATCGTGCTCTATCACCTGCTGTCGCGGATCCGTCCCGACCTCTACTTCTACGCCAATTCCGATATCCTGCGCGTCGTGCCGCAACTCGACTGCATGATCGCGCCGGTCGAGTGGCGGCAGGACAAGCGCAGCCATTCGAAGACCCGCGAAACGATGGCCTTCACGCGCAAGGCCATGGAGGAGGAGAGGCTCGGCATCATTTTCCCCTCCGGCCGTCTGGCCAAGCGCGGCGGCCTCAGGCTGCACGAGCGGCCGTGGATGACCTCGGCCGCGATGATCGCCAGGAAATTCAACGTGCCGGTGATCCCGGTGAACATCCGCGCCCGCAATTCGGCGCTGTTCTACCTGTTCGACTTCATCGACCCGTCGCTCAGGGACATCACCCTCTTCCACGAGACGCTAAACAAGGCGCGACAGCCGTTCCGCGTCGCGGTGGGCGAGCCGATCTCGCCCAAGGCGTTCTCCGGCAGCGCCGAACACAGCATCGAGATCATGCGGCGCGCCACGCTGGCGCTCGGCGGGCGGCACGCGCCCGACGTGTCGCTGGTCGACATGACCCGCCGGCCGAGCTGGGCGACGCGGCTCCCCTAATCGGCGATTTTCCGCCGGGGCTCCGGGAGGGTGCGTCTCGCCACATCGGTGCTCCCCACCTCCTCCGCTCGCGCCTCTGAGACGAAGCCCGCGCCAGCCTCGTCGGGACGCGGGCGCGGCCGCGGACTGTCGTTCATCCGGCAATAGTCCTGGCTCAGCAGCCAGGCGCGCATGTCGGCGCGCTTGGCGGGCGATTTCAACGGCCCCCAATCGGCCGAGACCCCTTCCGAGCCGTCGCCCGAGATGGCGCCATCGCGTGGGACCGTGTCGGCCATGATGCGGATCGCGCAGGAAAGATTCGAGGCGCCGTCGAGCAACGCGTTGCCGGTTCGCGCCCGACACCCGTATTCCCGCGCCGTTGCCGGCAGGATCTGCAACAGCCCGTACCACTGGCCGCCGCCGCCCACCGCCTGCGGCTTCCAGGTGCTCTCGAATTTCGCCAGCGCGGACAGGAAGCCGACCCAGAACGCCCGGCGCTGGACGTCGTCGGCGGTGGCGTAGCCGGGACACCACGCGCCGATGTCGCGGGGTGTCTCCTCGACCAGATCCTCGCCGTGATCCTTGAGCGCCGCAATGGCGGCGCGGCTCCATTCATCGCTTTCCTCGCGATGGTCCCAGCGCGCGGTCGGGATCGGATCGGCGGATTGCGCGGCCGCGGCGGTCGCCGCGACGAGGCAGGTTATCGTCAGAAGCAGGCGCATCGCCAAAAGTTAATGGCCTGCCCCTCCCGAGGCAAGACCAGCCTGCGGCCGACCGGCCGGGATCAGCCGTCCGAGGCGCGGCAATAGGGCTGCGAGCGCGTCCAGGCCGCCATCTCTGCCCGCTTCGACGACGAATGGAACGGCCCCCAGTCGAGCATGCCGCGGCTCACCGTGCCGCGATCGGCCACCTGATGCGCTGCGATCCGGACGCCGCATCGCAGGTTCGCCACCGGATCCTTCAGCTCCGCGCCCGTCGTCGCGTCGCAGCCGTAGAGGCGCGCGGTCGACGGCAGGATCTGCACGAGGCCGTACCAGAGCCCGCCGCCGCCGACGGCCTCGGGCCGCCAGGTGCTTTCGTGTTCGGCCAGGGCGGAAAAGAGGCCGGCCCAGAACGCGGCGCGGTTCTCCGCCGTCTGCTCGGGATATCCCGGGCACCATTCCTCGTAATCGGCGGGCACCAGCGCCGGCAGGGCCGCACCGTGGGTCGCGAGCGCGTCGAGCGTGCCCTCGGTCCAGGGTCCCGAATCGGGGCGGAAATCCCACCGCATGGCGGGCGGTTCGACTGCAGCATCGGAGGAGGCATCGAGGCCGGCGCAGGCGGACAATCCGCAGAGCGTGAGGAGGCAGAGAATGGCGCGCATGGTACGTCCCGGTTCTGGCACCGGCCCTCGTCGCGACCGGCGCGCACCTCTTAACGCGAGGGTATCGGCGGATTCGAGCCACCCCTCCGGCGATCGGCGGCGTTGCGCTCATCGGCGCCCGGGTCTAACACCCGGGCGAAGCCCGAGACGGAGATCCGCGATGCTCGATCTGACCCACGACTCCCCTGCCCCGAAGGTGATCCGCGGCGCCACCGACGACTGGGAGATGGTGATCGGCCTCGAGGTCCATGCGCAGATCGCCAGCGCCGCCAAGCTGTTTTCCGGCGCCTCGACCGAGTTCGGGGCCGAGCCCAATGCCAACGTGGCCTTCGTGGATGCCGGGATGCCCGGCATGCTGCCGGTTGTCAACGAGGGCTGCATCGCGCTGGCGGTCAGGACCGGGCTCGGGCTCAACGCGCGGATCAACCTGCGCTCCGCCTTCGACCGCAAGAACTATTTCTATCCCGACCTGCCGCAGGGCTACCAGATCAGCCAACTCTACGCGCCCCTCGTGGGCGAGGGCGAGGTGCTCGTGGACATGGCCCCCGGTCTCGCCCGCCGGGTGCGGATCGAGCGCATCCACGTGGAGCAGGACGCGGGCAAGTCGATCCACGACATGGACCCTGCCCTCTCCTTCGTCGATCTCAATCGCACCGGCGTCGCGCTGATGGAGATCGTCTCGCGACCCGACATTCGCGGCCCCGAGGAGGCCGCGGCCTACGTGGCCAAGCTGCGCCAGATCATGCGCTATCTCGGCACCTGCAACGGCGACATGCAGAACGGCAACCTGCGCGCCGACGTCAACGTCTCCGTCTGCCGGCCCGGCGACTACGAGCGGTTCCAGGAGACGGGCGACGTCTCGCATCTGGGCACCCGCTGCGAGATCAAGAACATGAACTCCATGCGCTTCATCCAGGCCGCCATCGAGGCCGAGGCGCGGCGGCAGATCGCGCTTGTCGAGGATGGCCGCCCGGTGGTGCAGGAAACGCGGCTCTTCGACCCCGACAGGGGCGAGACGCGGCCCATGCGCTCGAAGGAGGAGGCGCACGATTACCGCTACTTCCCCGATCCCGACCTGCTGCCGCTCGAGATCGATCAGGCCTGGGTCGACGCCATCGCCGCAGCCCTGCCCGAACTGCCCGACGCCAAGAAGGCGCGCCTGGTGCGCGACTTCTCGCTCACCGAATACGATGCCGGGGTGCTGACCGCCGAGGTCGAGAACGCCGCCTATTTCGAGGCGGTGGTGGCCGCGGGAGCCGACGGCAAGCTTGCTGCGAACTGGGTCATCAACGAGCTGTTCGGCCGGCTGAAGAAGGACGACCGCGACATCACCGAGAGCCCCGTCTCGGCGCCGCAACTCGCCCGGATCGTCGGCCTCATCACCTCGGGCGACATCTCCGGCAAGATCGCCAAGGACCTGTTCGAGATCGTCTATACCGAAGGCGGCGACCCGGTGGCCATCGTCGAGGCGCGGGGCATGCGTCAGCTCACCGATACCGGCGCCATCGAGGCAGCGGTGGACGCGGTCATCGCCGCCAATCCGGCCCAGGTCGAGAAGGCCAGCGCCAATCCCAAGCTCGCCGGCTGGTTCGTCGGCCAGGTCATGAAATCGACCGGCGGCAAGGCCAACCCGGCCGCCGTCAATCAGATCGTGCAGAAAAAGCTGGGTCTTTGACACGAAAAGGGGCGCCCCAATGAGGCGCGCCCCTCCCGTCAGATGATCGGATCCGGTCTGGTCACATGCCGCTTGTCGGCTCCCGATAGTCGGAGTCCGGAACCTCTGAGGGCTCGAAGACTGCCTGGTTGCCCTGGCAGGCCGACACTCCGAGACAGGCGAGAAAACTGATCAGGATGAAACGGAACATCTCGTCTCTCCTACTCGAAACAAACTTATCGCCTCGCCTGCACCCGGTCACGTCGCGTCGGCGCCGCTCTGGGCTCGCGAGGCGTTAGTTCGACTGGTTGATTCCGCCGGTCGTCTCGTTGTCGAGACCGTCGGTCGGCTCGTTCAGCGATTGCTGCGTGGTCGCCTGCGGCGACGGATCCATGGCCGGGCCATTCGACATGCAGGCCGACGCAAATCCGGTGGCGGCGAGAAGAAGAATTAGTCTTGTCATGTTGATCTCCATTATGGAAGTCCGGGTGTTAACTGGGATTCTGGCGAGATGTTCCAGCGAAAAAATCGCGTCGCCGCGCGACGTCTTGCCCCTGTGGCATTGGAAGCGCATAGACGTGGCAGATCGCATCGCCGGAAGTCAGTCATGCCTCACTACGAATACCGTGTCGTTCCGACGCCGAAATCGCTGGTGCGCGCCAAGGGGGTCCGTGACCCCGACATGCGCCTCGGTCTGACGCTCGAGCAAGCGCTCAACGACGAGGGGCGGCAGGGCTGGGAGTTTCAGCGCGTGGAGACGGTGACGACCGAGATCCGGCGCGGCTTTCTGAGCCGGTCGCGCCCGGAAACCTTCTCGGTGATGGTGTTCCGTCGTCTGGTGGAGGCGGACCGGGCGGATCCTGCCGCCACCGCCGATCCCGAGGCCCGGCAGCGCCGCTCCCCATCGCCCGGGATCGCCACGAGGCCCGACGCCGAGCCGGTCCTGCGCCCGCTGGGAGCCGCCGATCGGCGCTAGCGCGGCACGGGGCATCCGGCTCACACGGGCATCCGCTCAGTTGTTGACTTCGAAACCTTGCGTGGGCGTGTTCAACTCGTCGTTGATCGGCACCGTGTCGCCATCGTTCACGGGCACGCGATCGTTGCTCATGCAGGCCGCCAAACCGCCCGCCAGGACGATCAGCAATGCAATCCGGGTCATGTCCCCTCCTTTCGTTTCTCTGGTTAGAACACGGCCGCACCTGACGGGTTCCGCGACGTCAGGCCGCATCGATCGCCAGGGCGTGGATCCGGCCCATCAGAGCCGGCCCCAAGGCTTCGTGCACGGCGCGGTGGCGCGCCACGCGCGACAGTTGGGCGAGTTCGTCGGCCCTGATGCGGATCGCGAAATGGCTCTCTCCCCCTGCCGGCGCCCCGGCATGGCCGGCATGCAGCGCCAATTCGTCCTCGACCGCCAGTTCGCGCGGCGCGAAGCGCTGCTCCAACCGTGATTTGATCTCGTCGGCGACGCTCATTAGACGCAACTCCCTCTTCACCTCTCGGGCCTGATCTCTAAACTCTCGCCGCAAACTCGGAAAGGAGCACCCCATGTCGAAGAGCGATCCCTTCGGGTTCGATATGCGCGTCACTTCCGCCAAGAAGAAGAATCCCCGGGGCAAGCGCGGCATGTCCGGCGCCTTCGAGACCTCGACCAAGCTGTGCGAACATCCGGGCTGCCAGGAGAAGGGACTCTATCGCGCGCCCCGCTCGCCCGACCACCTCGACGAGTATCTGTGGTTCTGCAGGGATCATGTTCGCGAATACAACCTCAAGTGGAACTTCTTTCACGGCACCACCGAGGAGGAGTTCGACGACCAGATCGCCAAGGACAAGGTCTGGGGGCGCGACACGAAGCCGTGGCGGTCCGAGGAGCAGCGGGCCTGGGCGCGGCTCGGCGTCGACGATCCGCACCAGGTTCTGGGTCGTAACGCCACCCGCAATCCCGGCAAGTCCGAGACCGGAGGCACCACCCGGCGCCTGCCGCCGACGGAGCGGCGCGCCATCGAGATCCTCGACGCCCGGGATCACTGGACCAAGACCGAGATCCGCAAGGCCTACAAGGCGCTGATCAAGGTGCTGCATCCCGACATGAACGGCGGCGACCGCGGTCACGAGGATCAGCTCTCGGAGGTCGTCTGGGCCTGGGACCAGATCAAGGACAGCCGCAACTTCAGTGGCTGAACCTGTGGGCGGCGGGTGCGACGGGGTGCCGCCGCGGCGCCCTCATCCGGTTTTTCGCTCAGCCGACGACCGGCGCCCCGCCCGCGGCCGGCACGAAGACGAGGCAGATGCCGTTGATGCAATGCCGCTTGCCGGTGGGCTGCGGCCCGTCGTCGAAGACGTGGCCGAGATGGCTGCCACAGCGGTCGCAATGAACCTCCGTGCGGGTGCCGAACAGGCCCGGATCGGGCTTCGTGGCCACGGCGTCCTCGATCGGCGCCCAGAAGGACGGCCAGCCGGTGCCCGATTCGAACTTCGTCTCCGAGGAATAGAGGTCCTGCTCGCACCCCTTGCACCGGTAGATCCCCTCGGCCTTGACCGCGTTCAGGGGCGAGCTGAAGGCGCGCTCGGTGCCCTCCTTGCGCATCACCCGGTATTCGAAGTCGCTCAGGATCTCGCGCCAGGCCTCGGCGCTGCGGGTCACCTCGAACTCGCTCTCGGCGGCGGCGAGGCCGACGGAGGACAGGGCCCAGAGGGCGGCACTGCTCGACAGAAGGGTGCGGCGGTTCATGATCTCTCCTTTGCGACGGGACCGGGCTGAAGCTTTCAGGAGCCAGTAGTAACACATTTGCGGAGGCGCCCGATCGCCGACCACCGCCTTGGCGCGATCGTGATTGCCCGTGAGATATTGCCCCGTGACATATCGCCCGGTGAGATCAGATCGTGCCGATGCGGCCGGTCGCCACCACGTCGCCGGTGGGCGCTCCGGTGGGCGAGCCGCCAGGCGGTTCGTCTGAGATCGCGAGCGTCCCCCCCGGCAGCGCCGCGGCCAGATCCGGCGACAGGGTCGTCTGCGACAGCCGCGTCTCGGGCAGCACGCCCAGCGACACCGGCGCCTCGGCGCCTTCGGGGATCAGCCACAGCTGCAGCACGCGGTCCGCCCGCGCCTCCCCCGTCTGCCGCTCCACCGAAAGCAGGTTGGCGCGGGGATCGAACAGCGCCTCGACGACCAGATCGGCGCCCGGCCCGCTCAGCGTCGTCTGGTAGAACGGCCCGCCATAGGGCGGCTCGACGCGCGGCAACGCCACCGACAGGATGACGAGCGACGCAGCCGCCGCCACCAGCCCGCCCGCGATCCATCCGAGGGCGTGGCCGAACCCGCGCGGGCGCGGTCGCGGCCGCGGGCGCCGCGCCGCCTCGGCGGTGGCAAAGCGGTCGAGCGACCGGCGCACCGGCGCCGGGGGCGCGACCGGCGCGACGGTGTCGGCAAGGCTCGCGAAGTGCTCCGCCCACCCCGCCACCCGCGCCCGAAAGCGGCCGTCGACGGCGATTCGCGCCTCCGCCCTCTGGTGAGCGTCCTCCGGCAGCAGACGCAGCACGTATTCTGCCGCGATCACATCGTCGGCTTCCTCGTTCCCCCTGTCGGTCGGCTCGCTCATGCGCCCAGGCACTCTTTCAACTTGATGAGGCTCCGGCGCAGCCAGGTCCGCATCGTGTTCAGCGGCACGTCGAACCGGCGCGCCAGATCGGCATAGCTCTGCCCCTCGAGATAGGCGCCGCGCACCGCGGCGGCGCGGTCTCGGTCAAGCTCGGCCATGCAGCGCGCGATCGCCCGCGCCTCGGAGGCGGCCACCGCCAGCGCCTCGGGATCCGGCGCGTCGTCGCGCAGCCGCTCGAGCGCCGTCTCTCCTGCCCCCTCGCTCCGCCGGGCCCTCAGCCGGTCGATCGCCGTGTTGCGGGCCACCGTGATCAGCCAGGTCATCGGGCTCAGCCCGTTCACACGGTACCGGTCGGCGTGGCGCCAGACCTTCACGAAGACCTCCTGCAGCACCTCCTCGGCGTCCGGGCGGTCCCCAAGGACACGCAGGCACACGCCGTAAAGTTTCGCCGATGTCGCGTCATAGAGCGCCAGGAACGCGTCCCTGTCCTGCCGGGCGATCCGCGCGATCAGCGCCTCGATCTCGTCGCGCGTGGGGGCCACAGCCTCGGAACTCCGGTCGGTACCTGACGCGCTTAGACCAAAGCCCGCGGGCGCTGGCCAGAGGCCAAGGGGGGTTCCCCTTGCAGGTCGAGGGCATATGTTGCAGGACGCCCCGCAGCGCAGACCGCCCCACCCCACCCGGGCTACGAGGACCGACCCCCATGGCCGACGGCAGCATCGACACCAACGCGACCCCGACCGAGACCGTCTCGGTCCGCGACACCTTCGGGATCGACAGCGACATGACGGTGCATGGCTTCAAGCACGCCTCCGACCGCGTCCCCGCCGTCGACACCACCTATCGCTTCGATCCCGACACCACGCTCGCCATCCTCGCCGGATTCGAGCACAACCGCCGGGTAATGATCCAAGGCTATCACGGCACCGGCAAGTCGACCCATATCGAACAGGTCGCGGCGCGGCTCAACTGGCCCTGCGTGCGCGTCAATCTCGACAGCCACATCTCCCGTATCGACCTGATCGGCAAGGACGCGATCAAGCTGAAGAACGGCGTGCAGGTCACCGAATTCCAGGAAGGCATCCTGCCCTGGGCGCTCAGGAACCCCACCGCTATCGTCTTCGACGAATACGATGCCGGTCGCGCCGACGTGATGTTCGTGATCCAGCGCGTGCTCGAGGTCGACGGAAAGCTCACGCTCCTCGACCAGAACGAGGTGATCCACCCGCATCCCTTCTTCCGCATCTTCGCCACCTCGAACACGGTGGGCCTCGGCGACACGACCGGCCTCTATCACGGCACCCAGCAGATCAATCAGGGCCAGATGGACCGCTGGAGCCTCGTGGCGACCCTCAACTATCTCGAGCACGACGCCGAGGTCCTCATCGTGCTGTCGAAACTGCCCGAATACGATAGCGAGAGCGGGCGCCGCACGCTGAGCCAGATGGTGACGGTGGCCGACCTGACGCGGACGGCCTTCATGAACGGCGAATTGTCGACCGTGATGAGCCCGCGGACGGTCATCTCCTGGGCGCAGAACGCCAGCATCTTCGGCAATGTCGGCTATGCCTTCCGCCTGTCGTTCCTCAACAAGTGCGACGAGCTCGAGCGCGAGACGGTCGCCGAGTTCTACCAGCGCTGCTTCAACGACGAACTCCCCGAAAGCGCGGCCAGCATCAGCCTCGGCTGAGCCCCGGGCCGCGCCGGGTGCTCTGCGGCGACCGTCCATCTGCCGATTGCGGATTGTGCGCGGGCGGCGGGCGACTAGATTAACGGCATGAGCAAGCCCAGCGACAATCCTGCCGACCCGTTCAAGAAGGCCTTGGCCGAGGCCACGCGCACGCTCGCCAACGACGCCGAGATGGGCGTGACCTATTCCGTCGATCCGCCCGGCATCTCGAATGACGGGCTGCGCCTGCCGCAGGTCAGCCGCCGCATGACCCGCGACGAGGTGATGCTTGCCCGCGGCACCGCCGACAGCTTCGCGCTCCGCCGCCGCTTCCACGACCAGAAGACGTTCAACCGCTACGCGCCGCCGGGCGACATGGCGCGCGAGATCTTCGAGGCGATGGAACATGCCCGCTGCGAGGCGATGGGCGCCCGCGCCATGCCCGGCACCGCCGTCAACATCGACACCAAGATCGAGGCGGAGGCTGCGCGCAAGGGCTACAAGTCCCTGATCGCCAAGGAAGAGGCGCCGCTCGCGGTGGCCGCGGGTTACCTGATCCGGCAGATGGCCACCGGCCGGCCCCTGCCCGAAGGGGCGGAGAATGTCGCCCGGCTCTGGCGCGCGCATTTCGAGGACCAGGCCGGCCCGACGCTCGACGAACTGCACGAGGCGCTCTCCGACCAGTCGCGATTCGCGCGCATGGCGCGGCAGGTGATCGACGATCTGGGCTATGGCGACCAGCTGGGCGAAGACCCCGATGGCGTCGAGGAGGACGCGGAGGGCGACGACGCCGAGGCCGAGCCCGAGGAGCAGGACGCGCCCGACGGCTCTGCCGGCGAGCAGGAGGACGGGGAGGAGCAGGAGGGCGCGCCCGACCAGAGCCAGGAGCAGACGCCAGACGCGGCCGAGGCGCAGGTCTCCATGGACGAGATGGCCCAGGGCGCCGAGGGCGAGGAGACGGACACGCCCGATGGCGATGCGAGCCACGAGCCGCCGCCACCGCCCCCCGTGAGCGATGCCGACATCAACTACCGCGTCTTCTCGCAGGTCTTTGACGAGATCATCCGCGCCGAGGATCTGGCCGAGCCCGCCGAACTCGAACGCCTGCGCGCCTATCTCGACAAGCAGCTCGACCCGCTCAAGGGCGCGGTGTCGCGGCTCGCCAACAAGTTGCAGAGGCGCCTCCAGGCGAAGCAGAACCGGTCGTGGGAATTCGACCGCGAGGAAGGCATCCTCGATGCCGGCCGCCTCGCCCGCGTTGTCGCCTCGCCCACCACGCCGCTCAGCTACAAGACGGAGAAGGACACCGAATTCCGCGACACGGTGGTGACGCTGCTCCTGGACAATTCCGGCTCGATGCGCGGCCGGCCGATCTCCATCGCCGCGATCTGCGCCGACGTGCTGTCGCAGACGCTCGAGCGCTGCAACGTCAAGACCGAGATCCTGGGCTTCACCACCCGTACCTGGAAGGGCGGCCAGTCCCGCGAGCGCTGGCTGGCCGAGGGCCGGCCGCAATTGCCGGGGCGGCTCAACGACCTGCGCCACATCATCTACAAGGCGGCGGACGTGCCCTGGCGCCGTGCCCGGCCCAATCTTGGGCTGATGATGAAGGAGGGGTTGCTGAAGGAGAACATCGACGGCGAGGCTCTCGAATGGGCGCACCGCCGGCTGGTGGGGCGCGTCGAGCGGCGCAAGATCCTGATGGTGATCTCCGATGGCGCACCGGTCGACGATTCGACCCTGTCGGTGAACCCGGCGAACTATCTCGAGAAGCACCTCCGCGACGTCATCGCCATGATCGAGCGCCGGCGCGCGGTCGAGCTCTGCGCCATCGGCATCGGCCACGACGTCACCCGCTATTACGACCGGGCGGTGACGATCACCGACGCCGATCAGCTCGCGGGCGCCATCACCGACCAGCTGGCGAGCCTGTTCGACATCGACAAGCGCAAGCGCGACCGCTGGCTCGGCCGCCGCCGGGTGGCCTGAACCGGCCGCGCCGGACCGCCACCACCCGCCTTGCAATCGCGGCGCCGTTCGGGTTCCTCGGCGGCAGATGCGGGAAACGAAGGCGCACCACCATGTTCCAGAGCTTCGAGACCGAGGCCCCGGCCGGGCCCGACCGGCTGGCGGCGCTGCGCCGTGCGATGGCCGAGGCCGGGCTCGACGCGCTCCTCGTGCCGCGCGCCGACGCCCACCAGGGCGAATATGTCGCCCCCCGCGACGCCCGGCTCAGATGGCTCACGGGCTTCAGCGGATCGGCCGGATTCGCCGTGGTGACCGCGGACGAGGCGGCGATCTTCGTCGATGGCCGCTACCGCGTGCAGGTGCGCGCCGAGGTCGACCCGGCCTTCCAGCCGGTTGCCTGGCCAGAGTCCAAGCCCGGCCCGTGGCTGAAGGACCGGCTCGCCACCGGCGCGCGGCTGGGATTCGATCCCTGGCTCCATACCCGCGCCGAGATCGACGCGCTGGTCGCGGCGCTCGGCACCGGCATCGGCGTCATTCCCGTCACGCCGAACCCCGTCGACACCGTCTGGGCCGACCAGCCGGCGCCGCCCGCGGGTCCGGTGCGCATCTTTCCCGACGCCATCGCCGGCCGCAGCCGCGCCGAGAAGATCGCCGACATCGCCGCCCGGCTGACGCAGGCGGGCCAGGCCTTCGCGGTCCTGTCCCTGCCCGATTCGATCGCCTGGCTGCTGAACGTCCGCGGCTCCGACATCCCGCGCAATCCCGTCGTCCACGCCTTCGCCATCCTCGAGGCGGCGACCGGCGGCCTGCGGCTCTTCATCGACGAGGCAAAGCTCGCTGGCCTCGATCTGGGCCTGCCGGTGCTGCCGCCCGGAGCGATCGTCCAGGCGCTGTCGCATCTCTCCGGCCCCGTGCGGCTCGACCGCGACAGCGCGCCCTATCTCTTCGGCCACCTCCTCGAAGAGGCCGGCACCCCGATCGTCTGGGCGGCCGATCCGTGCCTGCTGCCCAAGGCCCGCAAGACACCGACCGAGATCGCCGCGACCCGCGCCGCGCATCTGCGCGACGGGGCGGCCGTCTGCACCTTCCTGCACTGGCTCGCCGACGCCGAGGCGCGTGTCCTCGCAGGCGGGAGGGTCACCGAGATCGACCTCGTCACCGAGCTCGAGCGGATCCGCGCGGCGCCGGGCGACCTGCTCGACATCGCCTTCGACACCATCGCCGGCAGCGGCCCGCACGGCGCCATCGTGCATTACCGCGTCACCCGGGCCACCGACCGAGCACTGGCGCCGGGCGAGCTGGTGCTGGTCGATTCGGGCGGCCAATATCCCGACGGCACCACCGACATCACCCGCACGATCGCCATCGGCCCGCCCGACGACCAGCAGATCGACGCCTTCACCCGCGTCCTCAAGGGCATGATCGCCGTCGCCCGCGCCCGCTGGCCCAAGGGCCTCGCCGGACGCGACCTCGACGCGCTGGCCCGGGCGAGCCTCTGGATGGCCGGGCGCGACTACGACCACGGCACCGGCCACGGCGTCGGCGTGGCGCTCTCGGTGCATGAGGGGCCGCAGCGGCTGAGCCGGACCTCCGACGTGCCGCTCGAGCCGGGGATGATCCTGTCGAACGAGCCGGGCTATTACCGGGAGGGCGCCTTCGGCGTGCGCCTCGAGAACCTCGTCGTGGTGGAGAACGCGCCCGACCTGCCCGGCGCCGATCCCGACCGGGAGATGCTGGTCTTCGACACGCTGACCTGGGCGCCGATCGACCGGCGGCTGATCGACGTCTCGGCGCTGTCCCCGGGCGAGCGGGCCTGGCTCAACGCCTATCACGCGGGCCTCGTCGCCCGCATGACCGGCCGCCTCGACGCGGATGTCGCGCATTGGCTGGGCGAGGTCTGCGCGCCCATCTGAGACGTTGCCATGGTGACATTTGCCTGTCACGGCCAAGCTGCTAAGGTCACGCCGGCATCGAGAGCGAGGGGAACGGCATGTCAGGCAACATCACCATCGAGAAGTCGGCCGGAACCTGGGTAGTCCGCGCCGGAGGCGCGGTCCTGGGCGAGTCGCAGAACGCCCTGATTCTGCACGAGGACGGCTACGACGACGTGGTCTATTTCCCGCAAGGCGACGTCGCGACGGCGTTTCTCGACGCCTCGGACAAGACCACGACCTGCCCGCACAAGGGCGAGGCCAGCTATTACTCGATCCAGACCAAGTCCAAGACCATCGGCAACGCCGCCTGGGTCTATGAGAAGCCCCACGAGGAGGTCGCCGAGATCGCTGGCCACATGGCCTTCTACGCCGGCGACGAGATCACCGTCGAGCAGGTCTGAGCCTCAGGAATGCTCCTCGGCCGCCGTCGCGGCCAGCGCCTGGTTGTAGCGCTGCAGCGCGTCGACATGGTGCAGCGTGCCGAGGATCTGCGGCGCCTCGCCGGCCTCTCCCATCCGCACCACCGGAAGCCACATCCGCGCCGTGTCGCGAAACATCGGCATCGCCATCTCCAGCGTCGCGTTCGGGTCGATGTAGATGCCGGCCTCCAGCGCCTCCCACACCTCGTCGGTCGGCACCGCGCGCGCGTGATCGGGCCGGCGCAGCACGTTGGCGACCCGGAACATCGACAGGAGATAGGCCTGCGGCCCCTTGGAGAGCTGCACCCCCCGCCGCTCGAGCTGCGTCAGAAAGAAGCTGCGGTCGACGAGCCGCGAGGCGAGCGCGGTGGAGGTCGAGACGGCGACCATCACGACAAGCCCGGTCTGCCAGTCGCCGGTCAGCTCGAAGACGATGAGCGTCGTCGAGATCGGCGCGCCCAGCACCGCCGCCGCCACCGCGCCCATGCCGGCCAGCGCATAGAGCGTCTCGGTGCCCGAGACGCCGGGAAAGACCGAGATGGCGATGAGCCCGAAGCACAGCCCCGCGAGCGCGCCCAGCATCAAGGACGGCGAGAATATCCCCCCCCCCATCCGCCCGCCCATGGTGATCGCGACGGCGGCCACCTTGACCACCGCAAGCACCATCGCCTCGCGCAGCGCCAGCGCCCCGGTCAGCGCCAGGGAGGTCGTCTCGTAGCCGACGCCGATGATCTGCGGGAACCGGATGGCGATGACCCCGAGCAGCATCCCGGCGATGGCGGGCTTCAGATACGGCGCGATGCCCAGCCGGGCGCGCCAGCGCTCGGCCAGATCCTCGGTCCAGAAGATCGACCGCATCAGCACCACCGCCACGATCCCGCAGACGAGGCCGAGGATCAGGAAGGCGGGCAGCTCGATATAGAGCGCCAGGGCGTTTTCCTGGCCGAGGTCGAACTCGGTGACGCCGCCGAACTGCCAACGGTTGATCACCGTGCCGACCGCCGAGGCGATGACGATGGGGGCGAAGGCATGCATGGCGAAATGCCGCAGCACCACCTCGAGCGCGAAGAGCGCGCCGGCGATCGGCGCGTTGAACGAGGCCGACACCGCCGCCGCCACGGCGCAGCCCAGAAGGTCGCGCGCGGTGATGCCCCGCGCGTTGATGAGGTTGTTGACCCAGCTCGCGATCACCGCGGCGAGATGCACGACCGGCCCCTCCCGCCCCGAGGATCCGCCCGATCCGAGCGTGATGAGCGATGCCGCCGCCGAGCCGAACCCGGCGCGGATCTCCACCCGCCCGTCGCGCAGGGCGGCGCCCTCGATCACCTCCGCCACCGACCGGACCCGGCCGCCGGGCGACAGGCGGTAGAGGATCAGCCCCACCACCAGACCGCCGAGGCTGGGCCACAGGATGAACAGGTACCACGGCAGGTTGCGCGCCGAGGAGGCCAGATGCGTGACGTCGGCGGTGCGGTAGAGAAAGGCCTGCAACCAGTCGATGCCGAGCCGGAAGAACAGCGCCGCAAATCCCGAGGCGACCCCGATCAAGAGCGCCAGGAACCAGAACTGGATCTGCCCCGGCCCCTGCTCCCGCAGCACGGTCCAGCCGGTCCGTCCGCGCGCCAGTGCGGCATCGATATAGGTCCAGTCCTCTGCGGCCTTGGGCGCGGCCATCGGGGTCCTCCCTCGGATGCGCCCTCTCTAGGACGTCGCGGCCCGAAGGAAAACCTCGCCGCAGATCGGCCGGCTGCCGCGGGGCCGTCGGCGCCCGCCGCTCAGCCGCGGCCGATATAGGGCATGCCCGTCGCCATCACCGTCATGAAGAGCACGTTGGCGTCGAGCGGCAGCGAGGCCATGTGCAGGACCGAGGCGGCGACATGGCGCACCTCCATCACCGGCTCCGGCGCCGTCTCGCCTGTGGCCTGCGGCATGCCGGTGGGCATCTTCTCGACCATGTCGGTCAGCGCGTTGCCGATGTCGATCTGCCCGCAGGCGATGCCGAAGTCCCGCCCGTCGAGCGCCAGCGCCCGCGTCAGCCCGGTGATGGCGTGTTTCGACGCCGTATAGGCCGCCGACCCGGGGCGCGGCACATACGCCGAGATCGAGCCGTTGTTGATGATCCGGCCCCCCTGCGGGGCCTGCGCCCGCATCCGGGCGAAGGCCGCTCGGGCGCAGATGAAGCTGCCGGTCAGGTTGATGTCGATGAGCCGCCGCCAATCCGCCACGTCGATCTCGTCGGGCATGCCGCCAAAGAGCGACACGCCGGCATTGTTGAAGAGCGCGTCGATCCGCCCCCACCGGTCCGCCGCCAGGTCGAAGGCATCCTCGACCCCGTCCTCGTCGGTGACGTCGCAGGGAAGCGGCAGCGCATGCGGATGGCTCTCGGCCAGCTCCTCGAGTGGCTCGGGCGTGCGGCCGATCAGCCCCACCTGCCAGCCCGCGTCGAGGAACGCCTCGGCGCAGGCCCGGCCGATCCCCCGCCCCGCGCCGGTGACGATCACCGATGGCATCAATGGTTGTCGCGCGGCAGGATGCGCGACGTCTTGTGATAGGCGGTGGCGAGCTCCAGGCATCCGCCGGTGCCGAGCTGGCCCACATGGGTGCGATAGATCTCCTGCCACGGCGTCTCGTTGACGATCATGGGCGGGCTCCAGGCGTCCTTGCGCGCCTGCCACTCCTCCGCGTCGACGAGCGCGTCCATCCGTGAGGCGCCGAGGTCGAGCCGCACCCGGTCGCCAGTCTGGATGAAGGCCAGCTCGCCACCCACCACCGATTCGGGCGAGGCGTTGAGGATCGAGGGGCTCTCCGAAGTGCCCGATTGCCGCCCGTCGCCGGCCGTCGGCAGATGCGTCACCCCCTCGCGCAGCAGCGCATCGGGCGGCTGCATGTTGACCACTTCGGCCGAGCCCGGATAGCCGACGCAGCCGACCCCGCGGATAAACAGGATCGTGTGCTCGTCGATCCCGAGATCCGGATCGTTGATCCGGTCGTGGTAATCGGCGGGCCCCTCGAAGACGACGGCGCGCCCTTCATAGACGCCGTCGGTCAGGAACCGCCGCCGGAAGTCGTCCGAGATCACCGAGGACTTCATCAGCGCCGAATCGAACAGGTTGCCGGAGAGCACCTTGAATCCGGCGTTGACCCGGAGCGGCGCGTCATAGGTGGTGATGACGTCCAGATCGCGGCTTTCCCAGCCCTCGAGATTGTCGCCCATGCTGCGCCCCGTCGCGGTCATCGGCGCCTCGTGAATCCGGCCCGCCTTGCGCAATTCGGCCATCACCGCCGGCACGGCGCCGGCGCGGAAGAAGCTCTCGCCCAGATAGGCGCCGGCCGGCTGCATGTTGACCATGAGCGGCACGTCGAAGCCCAGCGTCTCCCACTCATGGGTCTCGAGGGGCACCCCCGCATGGCGCGCGATGGCGACGAGATGCGGCGGCGCGTTGGTCGACCCGCCGATGGCGGAATTGACCACGATGGCGTTCTCGAACGCCTCCCGCGTCATGATCTGGCTCGGCCGCAGGTCATCGAGCACCATGCCGACGATCCGCTTGCCGGTCTCGTAGGCCATGCTCATCCGTTCGCGGAAGGGTGCGGGGATCGCCGCCGAGCCGGTCAGCGTCATGCCGAGCGCCTCGGCCAGCGCGTTCATCGTCGAGGCGGTTCCCATCGTGTTGCAATGCCCGAGCGACGGCGCCGAGTGACAGGCCCGCTCCATGAACTCGTCGTAATCGATCTTGCCCTCGGCCAGAAGCCGCCGGCTCTCCCAGATGACCGTGCCCGAGCCCGCGCGCTTGCCCTTCCACCAGCCGTCCAGCATCGGCCCGCCATTGAGCGCGATGGCCGGCAGATCGGTCGTCGCCGCGCCCATCAGCATGGCCGGCGTGGTCTTGTCGCAACCCGTCGTCAGCACCACCCCGTCGATCGGATAGCCGTGCAGCACCTCGACGAGCCCCAGATATGTCAGGTTGCGGTCGAGCGCCGCGGTCGGCCGCTTGCCGGTCTCCTGGATCGGATGCACCGGAAACTCCATCGGCACGCCACCCGCCTCGCGGATGCCGGCCTTGATTCGGTCCATCAGGAAGACGTGGATCTTGTTGCAGGGCGCGAGGTCCGAGCCGGAATTGGCGATGCCGATGATCGGCCGGTCGCCCTGCAATTCCTCGCGCGTGAAGGTCGAGTTCTGGTAGCGCTCGAGATAGAGCGCGGTCATGCCCGGATTGTTCGGATTGTCGAACCATTCCTGCGAGCGGAAACGGCGGTTGGCGCGGGTGTCGCTCATGGGTCTCTCCCTCCGGTCGCATCTCTGTCGCAAGTCTTCCGCCTCGACCGACCGGATGCAAGGCGGTCGGGCCTCCGTCCTCCGCGCCCGGCCCGAGGGGCGTCTTCGCCGGTCGCCTGCCTCGGGGCTGCCGCCCCCGCGTTCAGACGCTGATCGACATGCCGCCGTCGACGAAGATCGTCTGTCCGGTGACGAAGCTCGCCGCGTCCGAAGACAGGAACACGCACACGCCCACCAGTTCCTCGACCTGCCCCCACCGGCCGGCCGGCGTGCGGTGCGCCAGCCAGTCGGAGAAGTCCCGGTCCCGGGTCAGCGCGGCGTTCATCTCGGTGGCGAAATAGCCCGGCGCGATGGCGTTGCAGCAAAGCCCGTGCTCTGCCCAGTCGACCGCCATCCCCTTGGTGAGGTTCGCCACCGCGCCCTTGGAGGCGGTGTAGGGCGCGATCCCGCGCCGCGCCAGCGCCGCCTGGATGCTGGCGATGTTGACGATCCGGCCGCGCCGCCGGGCGATCATGTGCCTTGCCGCGGCCTGGGCCACCAGGAACACCGACGTCACGTTGGTCCGCATCAGCCGCTCGAATGCCTCGGGCGGAAACTCCTCGAGCGGTCCGCGATGCTGCATGCCGGCATTGTTGACGAGGATGTCGATGGCCCGGCCCTCCGCCTCGATCCCGTCGATGGCCGTCCGCACCGCCTCCGCATCGGTCACGTCGAAGACCGCCTGACGCACCGCGTGGCCCTCGGCCGCGAGCCCGTCCGCCGTCGCCGCCAGCCGCTCCGCATCGCGCCCGTTCACGATCACCTCCGCTCCGGCCGCGGCGAGACCCCGCGCCAGGGCGAGGCCGATCCCGCGCGAGGATCCGGTGACAAGGGCGGTGCGGCCGGTCAGATCGAACATCTCCATGGCCAGGCGACCTAGCGGCACCGGGCCGCCCCGCAAGCCCCGGATCTTGGCAATCGGCGGCTTGTGCGCGATGCAGGGAAGCACCGCGTCCGAGCAGAGGATCAGCCATGCCCCACCATCTTCGCCGCCCGGTGACCGGGTGCCCGTCATGAGCCGCTTCCTGTCCATCGGCGAATGCATGGTCGAGCTGGCCCCGGCCGGTGACGGCCTCTACCGGCTGGGCTTCGCCGGCGACACCTTCAACACCGCCTGGTACGCGCGGCGCTGCCTGCCGGAGGCGTGGCACGTCGAGTACGCCACCATGGTCGGCACCGACAGCGTCTCGGACGAGATGGTGGCGGCGATGGAGCGGGAGGGGATCGGCACCGGCGCGCTCGCCCGCACGCCGGACCGCACCGTGGGGCTCTATCTCATCCAGCTGAAGGAGGGCGAGCGCAGCTTCTCCTACTGGCGCGGCCAGTCGGCGGCGCGGCTTCTGGCCGACGACCCCGAATGGCTGGCCGGCGTGCTGCGGGACGCCGATCTGGCGCATTTCTCCGGCATCACGCTTGCGATCCTGCCGCCCCATGGCCGCGAGCGGCTCTGCGAGGCGCTGCGGGCGGCGCGGGCGCGCGGCACCCGCATCGTCTTCGACACCAATGTCCGTCCCGCCTTGTGGGAGAGCACGGCGGCCCTCTGCGACGGGCTGCGCGCCGGCGCGGCCATCGCCGACGTGATCCTGCCCTCCTTCGACGAGGAACAGGCGGCCTTCGGCGATGCCACGCCCGCGGCCACCATCGACCGCTACCGCGCCGCCGGTGCGGAGGTCGTGGTGGTCAAGAACGGCGCCGAGGCGATCGAGGCCGCCGCCGGAGACGAGCGCATCACCCTCACCCCCGAGCCCGTCGCCGAGGTGGTCGACACGACGGCGGCCGGCGACAGCTTTGCCGCCGCGTTCCTCGCCGCCGAGGCCGCGGGCGACGGGCTCGAGGAGGCCGTCCGGCAGGCCATGCGGCTCTCGGGGCGGGTCATCGGGCATCGCGGCGCGCTCGCCCGCGATCTCTTCAGCTGACCGGGCTCGGCAGCGTCCGGCCGTCGAAGAAGGCGCGGAGATTGGCAACCTGCAGATCCGCCATGGCCTGGCGCGTGGCGACGGTCGCCGACCCTCTATGCGGCTGCAGCACCACGCCGTCGAGGGCGGCGAGGCGGGGGTCCACATCCGGCTCCGAAGCGAAGACGTCGAGCGCCGCGCCGGCCAGCCGCCCGTCGGCGAGCCGCGCGATCAGCGCCTCCTCGTCGATGGTGCTGCCGCGCGAGATGTTGACGACGACGCCCCCTTGACCCAGCCCGTCGAGCACCTCGGCCGAGACGGCGCCGCGCGTCGCCTCGCCGCCGACGAGGCTCACCACCAGCACGTCGACCGCCCGCGCCAGATCCACGATCCGGGCGTGACAGGGCCAGCCCGGCGTCGCCTTCTCGCGCCGCGAGAAATACCGGACCTCCATCTTCATCGCCGCCAGCCGATCGGCGATTTCGCGACCGATCCGCCCGAGCCCGACGATCCCCACGCGCGCGCCCGTCAGCGTCCGCGCCAGCGGCGGCGCGCCCTCCGCCGCCCAGCGCCCCGACCGCACCCAGCCGTCGCCCGCCACGAGGTCGCGGAACTGCGCGATGAGAAGCCCCACGGCCAGATCCGCCACGTCGTCGTTCAGGACGTCCGGCGTGTTGCTCACCGCCACGTCCCGCATCCGCGCCGCGTCGAGGTCGATGGCATCGACCCCCACCCCGTAATTCGCCACCAGACCCAGCCCCGGAAGCAGGTCCATCTGCGCCGCGCCGAATGCGGCATGGCCCTTCAGCGCCACCGCGCGGACCTGCTGCCGCATCCCGGGCGCGAGATCGGCGATGGCGTGCGGCCCCGGCACGGCCTGCGCCGCGCGGATCGCGCCGAGCGCGGCGCGCTCGGCTTCGGAAAATCCCGCGCCGCAGATCAGAAGGGGCGTGTCGGTCATCTCGGCTCCTCGCTCGGGTCGCCCGACACCTATCGCGCCGGGCCCGCGGGGGAAGCCCAAGGCGACCCCCCGGGGCCGAGCCTGTCGATGCGACGGGCCTTGCCGCCCGTGGCGCCGGTCGGCCCGGCCCTGTGGGCCGTCAGTCGAGCGCCTCCAGCACCTCCTGCAGCGTCTCGCCGATCCGGTCGATCTCGGCCTTCTCGACGATCAGCGGCGGTGACAGCGCGATGATGTCGCCGGTGGTGCGGATCATCACGCCCCGCTCGAAGGCGTCGAGGAACGCCTGGAAGGCGCGCTTCGTCGGATGCCCGGCCATCGGCTCCAGCTCCACCGCGCCGATCAGGCCCATGTTGCGGATATCGATCACGTGCCGCGTCCCCCTCAGGGCGTGCAGCATCTCCTGCCAGTAAGGCTCGAGCGTGCGGGCGCGCTCGAAGAGCCCCTCCTCGGCATAGGTCTCGAGCGTCGCGAGGGCTGCCGCGCACGCGACCGGATTGCCCGAATAGGTATATCCGTGGAACAGTTCGATCAGATGATCCGGCCCGTGCATGAAGGCGTCGTGGATCTCGGCCGACGCGATCACCGCGCCCATCGGGATGACGCCGTTGGTCAGCCCCTTGGCGCAGGTGATCAGATCCGGCACGACGCCGAAGCGCTCGGCGGCAAAGGCGGCGCCGAGCCGCCCGAAGCCGGTGATCACCTCGTCGAAGATGAGAAGGATGCCGTGCTTGCGGGTGATCTCCCGCAGCCGCTCCAGATAGCCCGCCGGCGGCAGCAGCACCCCGGTCGATCCGGCCATCGGCTCGACGATCACGGCGGCGATCGTCTCCGCCCCGTGCAGCGCCACGATCCGCTCCAGTTCCTCGGCCAGATGCGCGCCATGGGCGGGCTGGCCCTTGGTGAAGGCGTTCTCGGGGATATGGGTGTGCGGCAGGTGGTCGACCCCCGGCACCAGAGGCCCGAAGACGCGGCGGTTGTTGACGATGCCGCCGACCGAGATGCCGCCGAAATTGACCCCGTGATAGCCGCGCTCGCGGCCGATCAGCCGGGTGCGGCCGCCCTCCCCCCGCGCCTTGTGATAGGCCAGCGCGATCTTCAGCGCCGTCTCCACCGATTCCGAGCCGGAATTGGTGTAGAAGACGTGATCGAGTCCCTCGGGCGCCAGCGCGGCGAGGCCGGTCGCCAGCTCGAACGCCTTGGGATGGCCCATCTGGAAGGCCGGCGCGTAATCCAGCTCGCCCACCTGGGCGCGCACCGCCTCGACGATCCGCGGCCGCGCATGCCCGGCATTGCAGCACCACAGCCCCGCCGTGCCGTCGAGGATCCGGCGGCCGCCGGCATCGCGGTAATACATGCCCTCCGCGGCGACCAGCATCCTGGGGTTGCCCTTGAACTGACGGTTCGCGGTGAACGGCATCCAGAAGGCGCTGAGATCATTGGGCAGGGGTCGCATGGATCGGCTCCGTAGCACTGGCAACGCCCGAGCCTTGCGCCTCCGGGGCGGCCCCGTCAATCACCACCGCACAGCCGCCGCTGCCGGGACTGGACCATCCCCCGATCCCCTGCAACACTTGCGCCGTGACAGCCGGGCATCACGATCCGGCGATCCACCAACGGGAGATTCCGCATGACCCTTCGCTCCACCCTCGCCGTGTCTGCGCTGGCGCTGGGCCTCGCCACGGCCGCGCACGCGCAGCAGACCCTCGTCTATTGCTCCGAAGGCAGCCCCGAGGGCTTCGACCCGGCGCTCTACACCTCCGGCACCACCTTCGACGCCTCCTCGCACACCGTCTACGACCACCTGACCGAGTTCGAGACCGGCACCACCAACGTCGTGCCCGGCCTCGCCGAGAGCTGGGAGATCAGCGACGACGGCACCAGCGTCACCTTCACCCTGCGCCCCGGCATCCAGTTCCACTCGAACGATCTCTTCACGCCCACGCGCGAGATGAACGCCGACGACGTGATCTACAGCTTCGAGCGGCAGAACGGCGAGGGCAGCTGGGAATACTTCAACTCCATGTCGATGCCCGACCTGATCGAGTCGATCGAGAAGGTCGACGACATGACCGTGCGCTTCAACCTGACCCGTCCGGAGGCGCCGTTCATCGCCGACATGGCGATGGATTTCGCCTCGGTCATGTCGAAGGAATACGCCGACGCGATGGAGGAAGCCGGCACGCCCGAGATGCTGAACCAGCGTCCGATCGGCACCGGCCCATTCGTGTTCGAGGACTACCAGACCGACGCGGTGATCCGCTACCGCAAGAACGAGAACTACTGGCGCGAGAACATCCCGAAGGTCGATAACCTGGTCTTCGCGATCACGCCCGACGCCTCGGTGCGCCTGCAGCGACTGCAGGCCGGCGAGTGCCACATCATGCCCTATCCGAACCCCGCCGACATCGACTCGATCCGCTCCAACACCGATCTGGAGCTTCTCGACCAGGCCGGCCTCAATGTCGGCTATCTGGCCTACAATACCCAGCAGGAGCCGTTCGACGATCCGCAGGTGCGCAAGGCCCTCAACATGGCCATCGACAAGCAGGCGATCATCGACGTGATCTTCCAGGGCCAGGCCGAGGCCGCGAAGAACCCGATCCCGCCCACCATGTGGTCCTACAACGACGCCATCGAGGACGATCCCTACGACCCGGAGCAGGCGCGCCAGACGCTCGAGGATGCGGGCGTCAGCGACCTGTCGATGAAGATCTGGGCGATGCCGGTGCAGCGCCCCTACAACCCCAATGCGCGCCGCATGGCCGAGCTCATTCAGGAGGACTTCTCCGAGATCGGCGTCGACGTGGAGATCGTCTCCTACGAATGGGGCGAGTATCTCGAGCGCTCCCGCGCCGAGGATCGCGACGGCGCCGTGCTTCTGGGCTGGACCGGAGACAACGGCGACCCGGACAACTTCCTCGCGGTGCTTCTGGGCTGCGACGCGGTCGGCAACTCGAACCGCGCGCAATGGTGCAACGACGAGTTCGACAGTCTGGTGCAGGAGGCCAAGACCCTCTCCGACCAGTCCGAGCGCGCCAAGCTCTACGAGCAGGCACAGGTCGTCTTCAAGGATCAGGCGCCCTGGGCCACCATCGCGCATTCGACCGTGTTCATGCCGATCCGCTCGGAGGTCGAGGGCTATATCGTGCACCCGCTCGGCGGCCACATCTTCCACACCGTCGAGCTGAACCAGCCGTGACGGCCGGGGCGCGCGGAACCGGCCGCGCGCCGCCCGCATCCCACCGGCCCCCGGGCGGCCCCCGGATCCGCAGCGGCGATACGCGGCGCGTCCGGGCGGCCTTCCGACGCGCCACGACCCACTCCGGTCCCGGCACCGCATGGCGCCAGGCGGCGCTCGCGACCGCCCGCACCGGGCGCGGCCGCGGCGCAGGCCGGCTGCGCCTCGCGAGGCGCTGCAGGCATGTCATGCCCGGTGCCGGCGCCACAGCGCGCATCGCGGACCGACCCTATCGCCCCGGCGGCTTCGGTGTCAGGATCGGGACCGACATTCCCGGGACCGGCGGCCGCCCGCCGGCCCCGTTCCCCATCGAGCTGAGGGTGACTTGATGCTCAAGTTCGCGCTGTCCCGGCTGGGCACCTTCGTGCCGACCTTTCTCGGCGTCACGCTGATCTCCTTCGCCTTCATCCGCGTCCTGCCGGGCGATCCGATCATCGTCATGGCCGGCGAGCGCGGCCTGTCGGAGGAGCGCTACAACGAGTTGCAGGAGCAGTACGGCTTCAACGACCCGATCTGGGTGCAGTTCTGGGACTATCTGTGGGGCATCCTGCACGGCGATCTGGGCCAGTCCTTCGTCACCAACCGTCCGGTCTGGGACGAGTTCTTCTCGCTCTTTCCCGCCACCGTCGAGTTGTCGCTCTGCGCCATCCTCATCGCCATAGCGCTCGGCATCCCGGCCGGCGTCATCGCCGCGGTCAATCGCGGCAAGTTCTTCGACCGGGCGCTGATGTCGACCGCGCTCATCGGCTATTCGATGCCGATCTTCTGGTGGGCGCTGCTGCTCATCATCGTCTTCTCCGGCAATCTCGGCTGGACGCCGGTCTCGGGCCGGATCGGCCTGCTCTACTACTTCCCCGACGTGACGGGCTTCATGCTCATCGATTCGCTCCTCTCGGGGCAGGACGGCGCCTTCGCCTCCGCCGTCAGCCACCTGATCCTGCCCTCCATCGCGCTCGCCACCATCCCGCTCGCCGTCATCGCGCGGCAGACCCGGTCGGCGATGCTCGAGGTGCTGTCTGAAGACTATATCCGCACCGCCCGCGCCAAGGGACTCTCGCCGTCGCGCGTCAACGGCATCCACGCGCTGAGGAACGCGATGATCCCGGTCATCACCGTCATCGGCCTGTCGGTCGGCACCCTGCTCGCGGGCGCGATCCTGACCGAGACGATCTTCTCCTGGCCCGGCATCGGCAAGTGGATGGTCGACTCGATCTTCCGCCGCGACTATCCGGTGGTGCAGGGCGGGCTCCTGATGATCGCCGTCATCGTGATGATCGTGAACCTGCTGGTCGATCTGACCTATGGCTTCATCAACCCCAAGATCCGGAAACGCTGACATGGCCGACGCCTCCGCCCAGACCGGCAAGTCGGTCGCCGCCTCCGACACCCGCCCCGGCCGGCTGCGGGAATTCTGGTCGTACTTCCAGGAGAACCGCGGCGCCGTCATCGGCCTCTACGTCTTCCTGGCCTTCCTGTTCGTCGCGGTCTTCGCGCCGCTCCTTGCGCCCTACGACCCGTCGACGCAGTTCCGCGGTCATATCCTCCAGCCGCCCGCCTGGCAGTCGGGCGGCAGCTGGCAATTTCCGCTGGGCACCGACGCGGTCGGCCGCGACATGCTCTCGCGGCTCATCCACGGCGCCCGCTTCTCGTTCTTCGTGGGCATCGTCGTGGTGCTCGTCGCCGCCACCGGCGGCATCATCATCGGCCTCGTCGCGGGCTTCGCGCCCCCTTGGCTCGACGCGCTCATCATGCGGCTGATGGACATCATCCTCGCCTTTCCCTCGCTGCTTCTGGCGCTCGTCCTCGTCGCGGTGCTGGGGCCAACGCTTCTCAACGCGATGATCGCCATCGCGCTGGTGCTGCAGCCGCATTACGTCCGCCTGACCCGCGCCTCGGTGCTGGGCGAGCGCTCCAAGGACTACGTCATCGCCTCCCGCGTCGCCGGCGCCGGGCGGATGCGGCTGATGTTCATCACCGTCCTGCCCAATTGCCTCGCGCCGATCATCGTGCAGGCGGCGCTCAGCTTCTCCACCGCGATCCTCGACGCCGCGGCGCTCGGCTTTCTCGGCATGGGCGCCCAGCCGCCCACGCCCGAATGGGGCACGATGCTGGCCGATGCGCGCGAATTCGTGCTGCGGGCCTGGTGGGTCGTGACCTTTCCGGGCATCGCGATCCTGATCACGGTGCTCGCCATCAACCTCATGGGCGACGGTCTGCGCGATGCCCTCGATCCGAAGCTGAAGCGGAGCTGACCCGATGTTGCGTGCCCTGGCCCGGCCCCTGACCGGACTTGTCGAGAAATACCTGCCCGACCCCTTCGTCCTCGTCATCGTGCTCACGCTCATCACCATGGGCGCGGCGATCCTCGTGCAGGGCACCGGCCCGGCCGAGGTGGTGGCGATGTGGGGCGACGGCTTCTGGTCGCTGCTGTCCTTCTCGATGCAGATGCTGTTCGTGCTGGTCTCGGGCTTCATGATGGCCTCGACGCCGCCGGTGCGTAAGATCCTGGCCGCACTCGCCTCCCGCGCCAGCTCGGCCGGCGGCGCGATCCTGATCGTCAGCCTCGTCTCGCTCGCGGCGAGCTGGCTCAACTGGGGCTTCGGCCTCGTCGTCGGCGCCCTCTTCGCCAAGGAGATGGCGCGCCAGATCCGCGTCGATTACCGCCTGCTCATCGCCTCGGCCTATTCCGGCTTCCTGATCTGGCACGGCGGCATCTCGGGCTCGATCCCGCTCTCCATCGCCACCGAAGGACATCCCTTCGTCGACCAGATCGGCATCATTCCGACCTCGCAGACGATCTTCTCGCTCTCCAACCTCGCCATCGTCGCGGCGCTCGTCGTCGTCATCCCCCTCGTCAACCGCGCCATGCTGCCGCCCGAGGACAAGATGGTGACCGTCGATCCCGACCTCCTCCACGAGGAGCCCGAGACCGGGCGAGGCGAGGCGACCCCCGCCGACCGGCTGGAAACCTCGCCGATCCTCACCTGGATCGTCGGCCTCATCGGCGTCGTCTTCCTGGTGATCCATTTCGGCGGCGGCGGCGGGCTGTCGCTCGACATCGTCAACTTCACCTTCCTGACCCTCGCCATCCTGCTCCACGGCACGCCGCGCCGCCTGCTCGCCAGCCTCGACGAAGGGATCCGCGGCGGCGCCGGCATCGTCATCCAGTTCCCCTTCTACGCCGGCATCATGGGGGTGATGACCGCCTCCGGCCTCGCCGCCTCGATGTCCCAGGGCCTCGTCTCGCTCGCCAACGAGTTCACCTTCCCGTTCTGGACCTTCCTGTCGGCCGGCATCGTCAACTTCTTCGTGCCCTCGGGCGGCGGCCAATGGGCGGTTCAGGCCCCCGTCGTCATGCCCGCCGCCGAGGCGATCGGCGTCGATCAGGCCCGCGCCGCCATGGCGGTCGCCTGGGGCGACGCCTGGACCAACATGATCCAGCCGTTCTGGGCGCTGCCGCTTCTGGGCATCGCCGGGCTCAGGGCGCGCGACATGATGGGCTTCTGCGTCGTCCACCTGCTGATCGGCGGCGTCATCATCGTGCTCGGGCTGACGCTGCTATGAGCCTGCTCTCGATCCGCAACCTGTCGGTCACCTTCGCCACCGCCGGCGGCGCCTTCCGCGCCGTCGACCGGGTCGATCTCGACCTGCGCGCCGGCGAGCTTCTGGCCATCGTCGGCGAAAGCGGGTCCGGCAAGTCGGTCTCGATGCTGGCGACGATGGGCCTGCTGCCCTGGAACGCCACCATAACCGCCGACGAGATGCGCTTCGACGGGCGCGACCTGCGGACGATCTCGGGCCGCGCCCGCCGCCGGCTGATCGGCAACCAGCTCTCGATGATCTTCCAGGAGCCGATGTCGTCGCTCAATCCCTGCTTCACCGTCGGCTTCCAGATCCGCGAGGCGCTCAGGAAGCACACCGATCTCGACCGCCGGGCGCGGCACCGCCGCTGCATCGAGCTCTTCGAGATGGTGGGCATCCCCGCCCCCGAACAGCGGCTCAAGGCCTTCCCGCACCAGCTCTCGGGCGGCATGAACCAGCGGGTGATGATCGCCATGGCGATCGCCTGCCGGCCCCGCCTGCTGATCGCCGACGAGCCCACCACCGCGCTCGACGTGACCATCCAGGCGCAGATCCTCGACCTGCTCGTGGGCCTGCAGAAGGACACCGGCATGGGGCTCATCCTCATCACCCACGACATGGGCGTGGTGGCCGAGACGGCGGAGCGTGTCGCGGTGCAGTATGCCGGCCAGAAGGTCGAGGACCAGAAGGTCCGCCCGCTCTTCGACACGCCGCACCATCCCTATACCGCGGCGCTGCTCGCCGCGCTGCCCGAACGCGCGACGGAGGCGCATCTGCCGACCATCCCGGGCGTCGTGCCGGGACAGCACGACCGCCCCGCCGGTTGCCTCTTCTCGCCTCGCTGCGCCTATGCCGACGACCGCTGCCGGCAGATCGACCCGCCGGTGCAGCCTCCGGCGCTGGGCCTGGCGCGCTGCCACTATCCCCTCCACGCCCCCGAGGAGGCCCAGGCATGATCCCCGACCCTGCCGGCGGCGCCCCATGACCGCGATCATCGAAGCCCGCGATCTCGGCCGCGACTACGAGGTCGGCGGCGGCCTGTTCTCGAAGCCCGGCATCGTCCGCGCCGTCGCCGACACCTCCTTCTCGGTGGAGGCCGGCCGCACCCTCGCGGTGGTCGGCGAATCGGGCTGCGGCAAGTCCACCCTCGCCCGCCTCGTCACCATGATCGAGGAGCCGACCTCCGGCTCCTTCTCCATCGCCGGCCAGACGGTCACGCCCGACCGCTGGGCATCGCTTCGGGCCGACGTGCAGATCGTCTTCCAGGACCCCTACGGCTCGCTCAACCTGCGCCAGCGCGTCGGCCAGATCCTCGAGGAGCCGCTGAAGATCAACCGTCCCGACCTCAAGGCCGCCGATCGGCGCGCCCGTGCGCTCGAGATGATGCGCCTCGTCAATCTTCGCGAGGAACATTACGACCGTTATCCGCACATGTTCTCCGGCGGCCAGAGACAGCGCATCGCGGTCGGCCGGGCGCTGATGCTCGAGCCGAAGCTTCTGGTGCTGGACGAGCCGGTTTCCGCCCTCGACCTGTCGATCCAGAGCCAGATCCTGAACCTTCTGAACGACCTGCAGGAGCGGATGCAGCTCGCCTATCTGTTCATCTCCCACGACCTGTCGGTGGTGCGACACGTCGCGGACGACATCCTCGTGATGTATCTCGGCCGCCCGGTCGAGTTCGGCCCGAAGGACGAGATCTTCGACGCGCCCCGCCATCCCTATGCCAAGGCGCTCATCTCCGCGACGCCCTCGGCGGATCCGGCGAACCGGCGCGAGCGCATCAAGCTCGTGGGCGAGATCCCCTCGCCCCTCGCCGTGCCGCCCGGCTGCCCGTTCGCGCCGCGCTGCTGGAAGGCCCAGGACAAGTGCCGCGCCGAGCGTCCGCGGATGGAGGGCAAGCCGCACCCGGCGGCGTGCTTCTTCCCCGAGAACTGAGAGCGACCGGCGCGATTGCGCAAGGATCGGGTCGCGGCGGCGGCCGCGCCGCCATAATGTGGCGGCATGGACATGACACCCGATCTCGAAGCGCACTACCACTGGCAGCTCATCCGCCGCGCCATCGACCGGCTCGACCAGGGCCGCGACCTGACGCTGGACGAGATCGCCGGCGACCTGGGCCTCAGCCCCGCGCATTTCCAGCGCCTGTTCTCGCGCTGGGCCGGCATCAGCCCCAAGCGGTTCCAGCAATACCTGACGCTCGGCCACGCCAAGCACCTGCTGGAGACGCGCCACACCACGCTCGCCACCGCCGACGCGGTGGGCCTGACCGGCAGCGGCCGGCTTCACGACCTCTTCCTGCGCTGGGAGGCGATGACGCCCGGCGACTATGCCCGCCGCGGCGCCGACCTCACGATCCGCTGGGCGCCCGAGGAGGGCCCGTTCGGCCCGATGCTCGCCATGGCCACCGACCGCGGCCTCTGCGGCCTCGCCTTCACCGCCGAGACCGGCGAGGCGGCGGCCCTGGCCGACCTCTGCGCCCGCTGGCCCCTGGCCCGCTTCGTCCGCGACCCCGACGCGCTCGCTCCGCATCTCGACGCGCTCGCGGCCGACCGTACCAAGCCGGCGCGCCCGGCGCGGCTGCACCTCATGGGCGGTCCGTTCCAGATCAAGGTCTGGGAGGCGCTGCTGCGGATCCCCGATGGCCACGTCACCACCTATGCCGACATCGCCCGCGCCATCGGCCACCCGAAGGCGCACCGCGCCGTCGGCACAGCGGTCGGCCGCAACCCGATCTCCTGGCTCGTGCCCTGCCACCGGGCGCTGCGCGCCTCGGGGGGGCTCGGCGGCTATCACTGGGGCCTGCCGGTCAAGCGCGCGATGCTCGCCACCGAGGCGGCGCGGACCGCGCCCCAGCCATCGGCGGATTTCCGCTGATCGCCGCCCGCCCCCGAGGACCGGGCGCCGCACTCAGCTATAGGTGGCGCCCAGAGATGTGCGTCTCCCATCGATCGAGGACAAGAATGATCTCCGTCAGATATCCGATTCTCCTGGCCACCGCGGGCACGCTGGCGCTCACCGCCTGCGTCCAGTCGACCGCCACGGGCACCGGCCCCGGCAACCCGAACCGGGTGCGCAACGGCGCCCTGATCGGCGCCACCGTCGGCGCGCTGGCCGGCGCCACCCAAGGGGACGACGCCAACGACCGCTTCCGCAACGCCGCGCTCGGCGCCGCGCTGGGCGGCGGCACCGGCGCCACCGCCGGCGCCTTCCTCGAGCGTCAGGCGCAGGAGCTGCGCGCCCAGCTGGGCGAGGGGATCATCATCCAGAATACCGGCGACGCACTGATCGTGCGGATGCCGCAGGACATCCTCTTCGCCACCGACAGCGCCACGCTGGCGCCCTCGATCTATGGCGACCTGCGGATCCTCGCCTCCAGCCTCAACCAGTATTCCGCCTCGCGGATCGAGATCCAGGGCCATACCGACAATACCGGCACCGCCGCCTACAATCAGGAGTTGAGCGAGCGCCGGGCCCAGGCGGTGACGCAGGTGCTGATCCAGAACGGCGTCAGCCCGGCCCGCCTGCGCGCCGCGGGCTATGGCGAGTCCCAGCCCCTGGCCTCGAACCTCTCCCCCGAGGGCCGGGCGCAGAACCGCCGCGTCCAGGTCGTGATCCGCCCGACCCAGCAATAGCGCCTCCGCCTGTCCCGGCCCGCCTTCCCGCGGGCCGGGCCGCACCCGCACGGGCGGCGTTTCTGTGCGCCGTGCGAGCCGGGCCGATCCCGCCGTTCCAACGCAAGAAGGCCCGCGCCAGGCGCGGGCCCCTGCCAGCGCTCACGCGCGGGGATCAGTGCAGCCGGTTGCCCACCGTCTCGATCGACTGGGCGATGAGCCGGTCGTTCCGCTGCCCGTCCATCTGCTCCTGCAGCACCTGCCGGGCCGCCGCCACCGCCACGTCGACGGCCTCGTTGCGCACCCGGCGCCGGGCATCGGCCTCGGCCTGACCGATCTGGTCCTTCGCCGCCTGCACCCGGCGCTCGACCGAACGCTCCATGTCCTTCCGCGCCTGCTCGGCCTGCGCCTTCGCTTCCTCGCGCGCCGAGGCGATGATGCGATCGGCCTGGTCCCGCACTTCCTTCTGCTTGCGCTCGTAGGACGCGAGAAGCGTCTGCGCCTCCTCGCGCAGCTCGCGCGCCTCGGCCAGATCCGCCTTGATCCCCTCGGCCCGCTTGTCCAGAAGCCCGCCCATTATGCGCGGCACCTTGTAGTAGATCAGCACCGCCACGAACAGCAGGAAGCCCAGACTCACCACGAAGTTGGTGTTGTTGAGCGACAGGAACGGCCCGGTCGCGGCCAGCGCCGGCACCGGGGCCAGCGCCGCCATCAGGGCAATCGATCGTCTCATGCGCGGTCCTCCATCCTGCGATCCACGACATCGGAAATCCGGCCGCCATCGGCCGTCCCGCCCAGAGCGTCGACCAGCGCCTCGGCGGTCTCCCGCGCCACCTGCCGCACGTCGGCCATGGCGCTGTCGCGGATCTCGGCGATGCGGCGTTCGCTTTCCGCCTGTTGCTCGGCGATCTGCTCGTCGGCCTCCGCCATCTTCTCGTCAAGCCGGGCCTGCACCTCGGCGCGGTTCTCGTCGGCGATGCGCTGCGCCTCGGCGCGGGCATCGCCGAGCGACTTCTCGTAGGCCCTCTCGGCCTCCGCGGCCTTCAGCTTCAGCTCCTCGGCCGCGGCGATGTCGTTGGTGATGGTGCCCTGCCGCTCGGCCAGCACGCCGCCGATCCTCGGCAGCGCCACCCGCGTCAGGATGTAGTAGATCGCCCCGAGCGCCAGCACCAACCAGAAGATCTGGTTCGGGTACGTGCCGAAATCGAGCTGCGGCATGCCGCTCGCCGACGCGTCGCCGGCGCCCACAACGGCTTCTCTCGGATCGGTCGCCATCCGCGTCCTCCTGCAGGGGGGTCAGCCGGGTGGCGCCTCGCGGCGCCGGCCCGGCAACGTCGTGAGGGTCCGCCGGATCAGACGGCGAACATCAGAAGCAGGCCGATGAGGAACGAGAAGATCCCCAGCGCCTCGGCGAAGGCGATGCCGATGAACAGCGTCGCGGTCTGCCCGGCCGCGGCCGAGGGGTTGCGGAGCGCTCCCGACAGGAAGTTGCCGGCCACGTGGCCGACGCCGATGGCCGAGGCGCCCGAGCCGATGCCCGCAAGGCCGGCACCGATATATTGCCCCATATTCGCGATATCGCCTTCCATGATCTCTCTCCTTGGACTGTTCTGGAAGTTTCTGTTCTGGAAGTTTGTCGAATGGTGCGCGCGCGTCGCGCACCGTCGCCTCGTCAGGATGCGCGCGTCTCGCGCATCCGCGTTTCCTTGCCCTGCCGTCAGTGGGCGGGATGCAGCGCGTCCTTCAGATAGACGCAGGTCAGGATGGTGAAGATGTAGGCCTGGATGAAGGCCACCAGCAATTCCAGCGCGTAGAACAGCGAGATCGCCAGCACCGGCACCACCGCCACGACCCCCAGCGCGCCGGCAAAGCCCGCGAACACCTTCAGAACCGCGTGCCCGGCCATGATGTTGCCGGCAAGTCGGACCGAGTGGCTTACGGGGCGCACGAAATAGGAGATCAACTCGATCACCGCCAGGATCGGCCGCAACGCCAGCGGCGCCGAGGTCACCCAGAAGAGCCCAAGGAAACCGACTCCGTGCTTGATGAAGCCGAGCGCGGTCACGCCGATGAAGACGGCCAGCGCCAGTGGCACGGTGACGGCGAACTGCGAAGTCGTCGCGAAGGACATCGGCAGCAGCGCCAGCCCGTTCGCCAGCACGATGAACATGAACAGTGTCATGATGTAGGGGAAGTACTTCACCCCGTCCTTGCCGGCGACGTCCTCGACCATCTTGTAGACGAAGCCATAGGCCAGTTCCGCCACCGACTGGGCGCGGGACGGCACGATGTTGCGGCCCCGCGTCCCGATCACCAGCAGCAGCAGCGTGCAGAGCACCGCCAGCGCCATCCACAGCGTCGCGTTCGTCACCGTGAAGATGCCGACCGGGCCGTCATGGAACAGCGGCTGGATGACGAACTGGTCCATCGGGTGGATGTTGAGCCCGCTCGCGCCATCGGCGCCATGCGCGGCGCCTGCCGCTTCGGCGCCGTGCGCGCCGCCCTCTTCCACCAGCGTGGCTGCCTCATGCTGCGCCATCGTCGTCCCTCTTCTCCTCCGCCGCGGGCGGCGTTCCACCAAGGTCGACCTCTTTCGCGGTGCGCATCATCACCTTGATGCCGGCCGCGAGGCCGAGGAATATGAACAGCACCAGAAAGATCGGCATCGTGCCCAGAAGGGTGTCGAGGCCGTATCCGATGCCGAAGCCGATCGCCAGACCGACCACAAGCTCTATCACCATCCGCCAGGCGAGCTCCGCCCCCGAATAGCCCTGTCCCCTTGACGGGGCCGGCGCCTCCACCCGGCGGCGCGCCGCCAGCCGTTTCTCCAGCGCCTCCATCCGGGCGCGCGTATCGTCATCGACCATGTGACGCGACCCCCCAGCGGTCGAGCGGACCCTAGGCGGGGGGGCGGGAATGGTCAATATTGCAATACCCTTTGTAATTCAACGGGTTGAAAACTTCTGGCCTCGAGTGGGCTGAGCCTTCATATTCAACGGATCGGTTGAACAACCCATTTCGCCCCCATGTCCCGCGATCTCGATAACGTCTTTCACGCCTTGGCCGATCCGACCCGCCGGGCGATCCTGGCGCTGCTGCTCGAGGACGACATGACGGTGACCGACGTGGCCCAGCCCTTCGCCATGTCGCTCGCCGCCATCTCCAAGCATCTCGGCATCCTCGCCCGCGCCGGCCTCGTTGCGCAGGAACGGCGCGGACGGGTCGTGTGGTGCAAGCTCGACCCCGCGGCGCTCCGCGCCGCCAGCGTCTGGATGCAGGGCTTCGGCCAGTTCGACCCGGTCCATCTCGACGCCTACGAGCGGTTCCTGCGCGCCGAGCGGCTCATCCCGCCGCCCGAGGAACCGGACGAGTGACCCGGTCAGGCGCCGGCGCCGGGCCAACTGCGGGAGACGCGCTTGAGAAAGGTGAGGAAGCTCTGCACCTTGGCGGTGCGGTGCAGGTCGACATGCGTGACGAGCCAGAGCGGCGCGCACCAGGCGTCCCGCGGCGCCATCACCACCTCCACCCCCGGATCGGCCGCCGCATGGGCCGCCGACATGAAGCCGAGCCCCGCCCCGGCGCGCACCGCGTCGTGGCCCACCCGCTCGTCGCGCACCCGAAAGACGATGCGCTCGGGCGGCACCGTTGCCACCAGCCAGCGGCTGAACGGCGCCCGGTGGGCCAGATCCTCCGGCCCGACGAAATCGTGCGCCGCCAGATCGGCGTCGCCGGCGGGCCGGCCGCGCCGCTCCAGATAGGCCGGCGCGCCGCACAGCACCATCTCCAGCCGCCCGAAGGCCTGGACCACGTTGTCGGGCTCCTGCGGCGCGGCGCCGGCGCGGATCGCCACATGCGCCTCGCCGTATTCCAGCCGCAGGACCCGCGGGCTCGTGGTCGAGCGCACGATGAGATCGGGATGCTCGGCGCGGAACGCCGCCAGGGCCGGCGTCAGGAGCGGCGACAGCGCGTCGAGCGAGGTCACCACCAGCTCCCCCGTCACCCCCTCGCCCCGGCCGCGCAGCCGCCCGGCCAGCTGCGCGAACTGGTCGTCGGTGGCCTGCGCCACCTGCAAGAGGTCCTGCCCGGCCTCGGTCGCCGTATAGCCGCGCGCATGGCGCTGGAAGAGCTTCACGCCGAGCTGCGCCTCGAGCGCGTCGATATGCCGGATCACCGTCGCGTGGTGGACGCCCAGCGCCTCTGCGGCGCCGCTGACCGTGCCGACGCGGGCCACGTGAAAGGCCGTGCGGATCTCGTCCCAGGTGGCGATCGCCATGGCTTGTGTGCACTCCCGAACAGATATCCGCTGCCTAAGATCGCTCCGTTTGCATGTCCAGAGCCCGATCTGTCGCGCCGCCTGCCCGCCGCAGCCATCCCTTGCGAAGCGCGGCATTCCGGCAGGCCGCCGGCCGGAACCGCGGCGCCGCGGCCGGCATTTTCCAAGACACCGTCCCAAGGAGTTCGCCATGACGCCCACCGCGCGCAATGCCGCCATCGCCGCCGCCGTGACCCTGATCCCGGCCATCGCCGCGGCCGCCTTCTATCCGGAGCGCGCCCGCGCGTTGCCGGGCCGGGTCGGCGACCGCGTCCGCGACATCTTCGAGGACGACGACGACGTCGAGGCCACCGTCCGCCGCCTCGTCGCCCGTCTCGACGCGCTGACCCACCGCCTCGACCGCCACGACAGCTTCATGGACCGCGCCCGCGACGTCTCGCCGGGCGCCGCCATCGCCGCCGGCCTCGCCGCGCTCGTGGTCATCCCCACCGCCCTCACCGCGATCTTCGCGCCGCACCGGCTCCGCGAGGCCCGCGACGCGGCGATGGGCTACTGGAGCGATCACGACGACGTCGGGGACGAGCTGTCGGGCCTCTCGAGCCGCCTCGACGAGCTGACCGCCGACATCGAGAAGCAGCGCGACAGCAATTTCGACGCCGTCACGCGAGCCGCCCGGGATGATTGAGCGGGTCCGCCCGGCACTTCGGGCGGCCCTCGTCCTGGCCTTCCTCTATTTCGAACTCGAAAAGCTGCTGGGCCTGCCCGGGGCGGTCGCGCTCTACGACCGGCTGGGCTTCGGGCAATGGCCCCGCTACGTCACCGGCACGGTGGAGACGCTGTCGGCTCTGGCGCTGCTGACGCCCTTCGCCTTCTGGGCCGGGCTGGCGCTCCTCGCCACCATGGCCGTCGGGTTCACCGCCAAGCTCGTCCTCGTCGGCCCCCCGGTCTGGCATCTGGCGCTCCTCGCCCTCCTGGTGCTGATCCTTATCGGCCTCGACGCCCGGCGGACATCGCGCCGGTGAGAGCCACAGCCGATCGCGGGCGTTCGCGCCGGGGCGGGATGGGGCGACGAGCCGGCAGAGCCTCCGGCGCCTCGACGCCGCCGGCGCGGCGGCACCGGCGCGACCTCCCGCTCTGACCGACCGGATCGACCGGCTGGCCGCCTGATCCGGTCCTCCCCGTCTTGACAGCCCCGCCGCCCTTCGATAAGGCGCGACGCAATTCCGAGGGTGTCAGGCTCTCGGTCCCGGCACCCGGCCGGGATCGCCCCCCGTCAGCGAGGTTTCGCCCACGGGGGCGTTCGTCGTACGAAAAGGGGGCGGCCCGATGTTCGAGAACCTGTCAGAACGCCTTGGCGGCGTCTTCGACCGACTGACCAAGCAGGGCGCGCTCAGCGACGACGATGTGAGGACCGCGCTGCGCGAGGTTCGCGTGGCGCTTCTCGAGGCTGACGTGTCGCTGCCGGTGGCCCGCAACTTCGTCAAGGCGGTGCAGGAAAAGGCCACGGGCCAGGCGGTGACGAAATCCATCACGCCGGGTCAGCAGGTCGTCAAGATCGTCCATGACGAGCTTGTCCACGTTCTGGCCGGCGACGATGCCGAGCCGGGCCGGCTCCGCATCGACCAGATCCCCGCGCCGATCCTGATGGTGGGCCTGCAAGGCTCGGGCAAGACCACGACCACGGCGAAGCTCGCCAAGCGCCTCAAGGACCGCGACAACAAGCGCGTCCTCATGGCCTCGCTCGACACCAACCGCCCCGCCGCGATGGAGCAGCTGCAGATCCTCGGCACCCAGATCGGCGTCGACACGCTGCCGATCGTCAAGGGCGAGACGCCGGTGCAGATCGCCAGGCGCGCCAAGCAGCAGGCCTCGCTCGGCGGCTACGACGTCTACATGCTCGACACCGCCGGTCGCCTCCACATCGACCAGGAGCTGATCCAACAGGCCGCCGAGGTCCGCGACGTCGCGAACCCGCGCGAGACCCTCCTCGTCGTCGATGGCCTCACGGGCCAGGACGCGGTCAACGTCGCTACCGAGTTCGACGACAAGATCGGCGTCTCGGGCGTGGTCCTCACCCGGATGGACGGCGACGGCCGCGGCGGCGCGGCCCTGTCCATGCGCGCGGTGACCGGCAAGCCCATCAAGTTCGTCGGCCTGGGCGAGAAGATGGACGCGCTCGAGACCTTCGAGCCCGAGCGCATCGCCGGCCGCATCCTCGGCATGGGCGATATCGTGGCCCTGGTGGAGAAGGCGCAACAGACGCTCGAGGCCGAACAGGCCGAGCGCATGATGAAGCGCTTCCAGAAGGGTCAGTTCAACATGAACGACCTGCGCACCCAGCTCGAGCAGATGATCAAGATGGGTGGCATGGAAGGCATGATGGGCATGATGCCGGGCATGGGAAAGATGTCGAAGCAGGTGAAGGAGGCGGGCTTCGACGACAGCGTGCTCGGCCGCCAGATCGCGCTCATCCAGTCGATGACGAAGAAGGAGCGCGCCAATCCGCAGATCCTCCAGGCCTCCCGCAAGAAGCGCATCGCGGCAGGCGCAGGCCTCGAGGTGCAGGACCTCAACAAGCTCCTCAAGATGCACCGCCAGATGGCCGACATGATGAAGAAGATGGGCAAGGGCGGCATGCTGAAGAAGATGATGGGAAGCATGTTCGGCAAGGGCGGCCCCTCCGAGGCCGACCTCGCCGCCGCGCAGTCGCAGATGGGCCGCATGGGCGCCGGCATGCCGGGCGGCGGCTTTCCCGGCGCAGGCTCCCCGTTCGGCGGCGGCAGCCTGCCGCCGGGCCTCTCGGGCTTCGGAAAGAAGAAGGGATGAGCGCCGTCTCGAGCCCCCTGCCGTTAACCGGCGCCTCCACCGCCAGGGGGTCCGACGGAAATCCGATGGAAATCCGATGCCATTCCGATGGCGGATTCTGCACCCGGCGGCCTGCATGACCGCATCGCCCGCACCCACCCTCGCCGAGCTGCGCGACCGCATCGATACGCTCGACGCAATCCTCGTGCACGTTCTGGCCGAGCGCTTCCGCCTGACCGACCGCGTCGGCCGCTTCAAGGCTGCCGAGGCCCTCCCGGCGCTCGATCCCGAGCGGGAGGCGGCGCAGATGGAACGCCTCGGAACGCTGGCGGCCGAAGCGGGGCTCGACCCGCAGATCGGTCGCGACATCCTCGGCCTGATCGTTGATCGGGTCAAAGACAATCACATAAAAATATCAGGAGATCAATGACATGTCCATGAAAATCCGGCTCGCCCGCGGTGGCTCGAAGAAGCGGCCGCACTATTCCATCGTCGCCGCCGACAGCCGCTATGCCCGCGACGGCCGCTTCGTCGAGAAGCTCGGCACCTACAGCCCGCTCCTGCCGAAGGACAATGAGGACCGGGTGCGGATGAACCTCGAGCGCGTGCAATACTGGCTCGGCCATGGCGCCCAGCCCACCGACCGCGTCGCGCGGTTCCTCGAAAACGCCGGCATCCTCGCCAAGAAGACGCGCGCCAACATGAAGAAGTCCCAGCCCGGCAAGGCCGCCCAGGAGCGCGCCAAGGAAAAGGCCGACAAGGCCGCCCCGCCACCGCCAGCGCCTCGGCCGACGAGGCGACGGCCGGCGAATGATCCGGCCGTGACGGCTCCCTCGGTCAGGTTCGGGACCCGCCTCCTTGGTCCCGCCGCCCGGTCCGGTCCGTCCTGCGCCGGGGGGCCGGCCTTTCCGGAATGCGTCTTTCGTTTCGATATGATGGCGCCTGTCGAGGTCGCGGCGAGCGGCCTTGGCAGCCATACGCGAGGCGCGGTTCGATGACGGCGACCTGCGTGGGTGCGATCGCCGGCGCGTTCGGCGTCTCGGGCGAGGTCCGGATCAAGAGCTTCTGCGCCCGGCCCGAGGACGTCGCCGCCTACGGGCCGGTCGAGACCGAGGACGGCCGGTCGTTCGAGATCGCCCTCGGCGCCCCCATCAAGGCGGGATTCGCCGCGCGCCTGTCGGGGATCCGCACCAAGGAGGAGGCCGACGCGCTGCGCGGCCTGCGCCTCTACGTGCCCCGCAACAGGCTGCCAGCGACGGCGGAGGACGAGTTCTATCACGTCGACCTGATCGGCCTCGAGGCCGTCGATACCGGCGGCCGCCGGATCGGCACCGTCAGATCCGTCTTCGAGCACGGCGCCGGTGATCTTCTGGAGATCGCCTTGCCTGGCCAGGCCGAGGCCGTTCTTCTTCCCTTCACGCGCGCCGTGGTGCCAGCCGTCGATCTGGCCGCGGGGCGTCTCGTCGTGGACGCGCCGGACGGCGCGCTGCCCGAGTGACGGAACAGGTGGCCGCGCGCCACCGTTCAGGGGACAACCGCATCGCGGTCGCCCCAAAGGATATCCGTCATGCTCGAACTCATTCTGATCCTCCTGGCTGTGGCGGCGATCGCCGCCCTGCTGGGCTTCGGCCGCATCTCCGGCCTCGCCTTGACCGGCGCGAAGATCCTGATCTTCATTGCCCTGCTGGTCCTTCTTCTCATCGCGATCGGGGTGATCGGTCTCGCCGCTTGATCACCCGGACCTCTCTGCCGCAGCGCGACCCTCGCCATGGCTGAGCGCAGCGGCAAGTCCCATGGTCGGCTGACGATCGCGCCGAGCGACCGTCCGCGCGATCTGGTGGGCGAGATCCCGGCCATCAGGGGCGCTTGGGAAGCGCGCGTCATCAGCCTGTTTCCAGAGACTTTTCCGGGGGTCCTGGGGCTCAGCCTGACCGGCAAGGCGCTACAGGACGGGTTGTGGCGTCTCCGCACCATTGACCTTCGGGCCTTCGGCGAGGGCCGACACCGCTCCGTCGACGACACGCCCGCCGGCGGCGGGGCGGGCATGGTGCTGCGCGCCGATGTTGTCGACCGGGCGCTCCGCCACGCAGCCGAGGGCATAGCGGCGGCGCGGGAGGACTGGCCGGTGCTCTATCTGTCGCCGCGCGGTCGCCGCTTCGATCAGGCCATGGCCCAGCGCCTGAGCCGCAGCCAGGGCCTCACGCTGCTCTGTGGCCGATTCGAGGGGGTGGACCAGCGCGTTCTGGACGCGCATGCCGTCGAGGAAGTGAGCCTCGGCGATTATATCCTCACGGGCGGCGAGATCGCGGCGCAGGCCTTGATCGACGCGACGGTCCGCCTTATACCCCGCGTGCTCGGGAATCGCGCCAGCACGGAGGAGGAATCCTTTTCCGACAATCTGCTGGAGCACCCGCACTATACCAGACCCGCCCGCTGGTCCGGCCGCGACATCCCCGACATTCTTCTGTCGGGCCATCACGGCCAGATATCGGAGTGGCGGCGGGCCGAGGCCGAGAGGCTGACCAAGGAACGGCGACCTGATCTCTGGCGGGCCCATCGTGCGGCGCATGGCGGGAACACCGACGAAGACCGAGAGCTCTGAGGTGGCAGGACATGCCGCGGATCAACCGCGGACGACACCAGAAGGAGTGACAGGCATGGACCTGATCGCAGAACTCGAGGCCGAGCAGATCCGTGAGCTCGGCACCCAGATCCCGGACTTCAAGGCAGGCGACACGATCCGCGTCGGCTATAAGGTGACGGAGGGCACCCGCAGCCGCGTGCAGAATTACGAGGGCGTCTGCATCAGCCGCAAGAACGGCGATGGCATCGCCGGCAGCTTCACCGTGCGCAAGATCAGCTTCGGCGAAGGCGTCGAGCGCGTCTTTCCGCTCTATTCCACCAATGTAGACGCCATCACCGTGATCCGGCGCGGCAAGGTCCGCCGCTCAAAGCTCTACTTCCTGCGCCAGCGCCGCGGCAAGTCGGCCCGGATCGCCGAACAGGCGAATTACCGGGCGCCGAAGAAGGGCGCCCCCCACGCCCATGTCACGTCGCGCGCCGGCGACAATTCCGCGCCCGAGGGCAAGGATCCTCGCGCCACTCCCGAGAGCTGAGGACGAGAGCCATGAAGAAGAACACCCATCCCGATTATCACATGGTCGACGTCAAGCTGGTGAACGGTGACGTCGTGCAGATGCGCAGCACTTGGGGCAAGGAGGGCGATCAGATGTCGCTCGACATCGACCCCTCGGTGCACCCCGCCTGGACCGGCGGCTCAACCCGCCTCATGGATACCGGCGGCCGCGTGTCGAAATTCAAGAACAAGTACAAGGGTCTTGGCTTCTGAACCGCTGGTCCTGACGCTATCCGCGAGCGCCGCCTTTCGGGGCGGCGCTTGTCGTTTTGGACCCAACGGACAGATCGGGGCGGACCTCTGCCCGAAGCTGGCGTCTGTCACCGGAGCGGCACCGGGCCATGGATGTCCGGGCCGGCTTCGCGCTCTCGGTCGAGACGTTGCGGGCGGCGCTCGCTCGATCTCCGGCCGCTCCTGGCGGTCGGCCTGACCGTCTCCATCCACGCCCGAACTCGTGACAGGCAGCGTGGTGGTCGTGGTAACGGCGCGGGTGGTAATTGGCCTTGCGCAATCGCTGGAGGTCGAGCCGCGGGACCTCGTGGTCGCCGCCATCCGCGCTGCTCAGGCCATTCCCAGCGCCATCGGCTATCGACGAACGCGCTGATATGCCGCCGCGACAAGCGAGTTCTCCGATCGTCTGAGGATCGGCTTCCGCATCACATTGGCGAGGGGGAACTCGCCGTGTCTGGCAATCAGCCGGGTCCGGCCCGCCCGGCGGCGCGGGCCGGTCAGGCCGGTGTCTTAGAGGTTGGACTGGGTGGGCGAGAGACCGATATGCGATCCCATCGCCATCATGTCGGCCAGCAGTTTCGCCGCGTCGTCCACCGGGCCGGGCTCGTTGTGCGAGGCCTCGACCGCCCTGCGCTGACGCTCGCCCGCCTCGCTGATCATCCGGTCGAGGATCTCCTGGCTCATCTCGTCGCGGTGGTAGCTTTCCTCGGCCAGGACCGAAATGCGGTCTGCTGTGATCTGCGCGAAGCCCCCGGTGACGATGAACTCCTCGCTCCCCTGCTCGCCGTCGACATGCAGGATGCCGGGCCGCAGGGTGGTGATCAGGGGCGCGTGGTTCGGCATCGCGGTCAGCTCCCCGTCGACGCCCGGCACCCTGACGGCGCGCGCCGCGTAGGAGGCGACGCGGCGCTCTGGGCTGACAAGGTCGAACTGCATCATCTCGGCCATGGATACTCTCCGCGATCAGCGGGGCGCGCCGGCACCGGCCGCAGCCCCTTGGAACAGGGTCGGATCAGGCGTTCTCGCCCATCTTCTCGGCCTTCGCCTTCACGTCGTCGATGCCGCCGACCATGTAGAAGGCACCCTCCGGCAGATGGTCGTACTCGCCCGCGACCACCGCCTTGAAGGACGAGACCGTCTCCTCGAGCGGGACCTGCACGCCATCGACGCCAGTGAAGACCTTGGCCACGTCGAAGGGCTGGCTCAGGAACCGCTGGATCTTGCGGGCCCGGCTCACGGTCATCTTGTCGTCCTCGGAAAGCTCGTCCATGCCGAGGATGGCGATGATGTCCTGCAGTTCCTTGTAGCGCTGCAGGATGCCCTGAACGTCGCGCGCCACCTGGTAATGCTCCTCGCCCACGACCTGCGGGTCGAGGAGGCGCGAGGTGGAATCGAGCGGATCGACGGCCGGATAGATCCCCTGTTCGGAGATCGCCCGCGACAGCACCGTCGTCGCGTCGAGGTGGGCGAAGGTGGTGGCGGGGGCGGGGTCGGTGAGGTCGTCGGCGGGCACGTAGACGGCCTGGATCGAGGTGATCGAGCCGTTGTTCGTCGAGGTGATCCGTTCCTGCATGGTGCCCATGTCGGTGGCGAGCGTCGGCTGGTAGCCCACCGCCGAGGGGATGCGGCCCAGAAGCGCCGACACTTCGGAGCCCGCCTGGGTGAAGCGGAAGATGTTGTCGACGAAGAACAGGATGTCGGATCCCGACTGGTCGCGGAAATGCTCGGCGATGGTCAGGCCCGACAGCGCCACGCGCATCCGCGCCCCCGGCGGCTCGTTCATCTGGCCGAAGACCAGCGCCACCTGGGATTCCTCGAGATTGTCAGGCTTGATGACGCCCGCCTCGATCATCTCGTGGAAGAGGTCGTTGCCTTCGCGGGTGCGCTCGCCGACGCCGGCGAAGACCGAATAGCCGGAATGCACCTTGGCGACGTTGTTGATCAGCTCCTGGATCAGAACCGTCTTGCCGACCCCGGCGCCGCCGAAGAGGCCCACCTTGCCGCCCCGCGAATAAGGCGCCAGCAGGTCGATGACCTTGATGCCGGTGACGAGGATCTCGGACGAGGTCGCCTGCTGCGCGAATTCGGGCGCGCTCTGGTGGATCGCGCGGTAATCGTCGGTCTTGACCGGCTCGCCCTCGTCGACCGGCTCGCCGATCACGTTGAGGATGCGGCCGAGCGTGGCCTTGCCGACCGGCATCTGGATCGAGGACCCGGTATCGGTGACGCTCTGTCCGCGCACGAGCCCGTCGGTGCCGTCCATGGCGATGGCGCGCACCGTGTTCTCGCCCAGATGCTGGGCGACCTCGAGCACCAGCCGGTTGCCGTGGTTGTCGGTTTCCAGCGCGTTCAGGATCGCGGGCAGGTGGTCGTCGAACTGAACGTCGACCACGGCGCCGATGACCTGCGTCACTCTGCCTTTGGCTTCAGCCATTCTCGTCTCTCCGGTTCTTCGCGGGCACGGCGGCCCTGTCTGGTGCTGGCGTCGGGCGGACCGCGATCGCCGTCAATCCTTCAGCGCCTCGGCGCCCGAGATGATCTCGATCAGCTCGTTGGTGATGACCGACTGGCGCGTGCGGTTGTACTCGCGGTTCAGCTCGTCGATCATGTCTTCGGCGTTGCGCGTCGCGTTGTCCATCGCCGTCATCCGCGCCCCCTGTTCGGAGGCCGCGTTCTCCAGGAGCGCGGCGAAGATCTGCGTCGTGACGCCCTTGGGCAGCAGGTCGCGCAGGATCTCCTCTTCGGAGGGCTCGTACTCGTAGACGGTGTTCGCGCCCTTCGTCTCGCCCTCCTCGGCATCGAAGGTCGCCGGGATGATCTGCTGCTCCGTCGGGACCTGCGTCATCGCGTTCTCGAAGGCGCCGTAATAGAGGAAGGCGACGTCGAACTCGCCCGCGTCGAAACGCTCGAGGATACCCTTGGCGATGTCCTGCGCGTCGCCGTATCCGACCCGCTTCACCTCGGACATGTCCACATGGTCGATCAGCATGTCGCCGAAGGTGCGGCGCAGCAACGCCCGGCCTTTCTTGCCGACGGTGATGATCTTCACCGTCTTGCCGTTGTCCTTCAACTCGCGCAGGCGGGCCATGGCCCGCTTGGCGATGTTCGCGTTGAAGCCGCCGCAGAGCCCCTTCTCGGACGTCATCACGATCAGCAGATACGTCTCCTGTTGGCCCGTGCCGCGCAGCAGCCGGGGCGCGGTCTCGCTGTCGCCGACGCTCTGGGCAAGCTGGCCCATCACCTCGTCGAACTGGCGCGCATAGGGCCGCGCGTTCTCGGCCGCCTCCTGCGCGCGGCGCAGCTTCGCCGCGGCGACCATCTGCATCGCCTTGGTGATCTTTCGCGTCGACTTGACCGAAGCGATCCGGTTCTTGAGGTCCTTTAGGTTGGCCATTCAGCCCTCCTCCATCGATCTCCCGGGATCACTTGAAATCCTTGGCGTATTCGTCGATCACCTTCTTCAGCCGGTCGGCGGCGTCGCCCTTGATCTTGGGGTCCTCCCTGGTCAGCCAGTCGAGCGTCTCGCTCTTCTTGTTGCGCAGATAGCTCAGGAGCCCCTCCTCGAAGCGGTCGATATCGTCGATCGCGACGTCGTCGAGATAGCCCTGCGTGCCGGCGAAGATCACGCAGACGATCTCGGCATTGGTCAGCGGCGAATATTGCGGCTGCTTCATCAGCTCGGTCAGGCGCCTGCCGCGGTTCAGCTGGCGCTGCGTGGCGGCATCGAGATCGGAGCCGAACTGCGCGAAGCTCTCCATCTCGCGGTACTGCGCCAGTTCGAGCTTCACCGGTCCGGCGACCGATTTCATCGCGTTGGTCTGCGCCGAGGATCCGACGCGGCTGACCGACAGGCCGGTATTCACGGCCGGGCGGATGCCCTTGTAGAAGAGGTCGGTCTCGAGAAAGATCTGGCCGTCGGTGATCGAGATCACGTTGGTGGGGATGAAGGCCGACACGTCGCCGCCCTGGGTCTCGATCAGCGGCAGCGCGGTCAGCGAGCCGCCGCCATAGTCCTCGTTGAGCTTCGCCGAGCGCTCGAGCAGGCGCGAATGCAGATAGAACACGTCGCCCGGATAGGCTTCGCGACCGGGCGGCCGGCGCAGCAGCAGCGACATCTGACGATAGGCCACCGCCTGCTTGGAGAGATCGTCATAGACGATGAGCGCGTGGCGGCCGTTGTCGCGGAAATACTCGGCCATCGCGGTGGCAGTATAGGGTGCGAGGTACTGGAGCGGCGCGGGCTCGGACGCGGTGGCCGAGACGATCGTCGTGTACTCGATGGCACCCGTCGCCTCGAGCTTCTTGACGAGCTGGGCGACGGTCGAGCGCTTCTGACCGATGGCGACGTAGATGCAGTATAGCTTCTTCGATTCATCGTCGCCGGCGGCGTCGTTGTAGCTCTTCTGGTTCAGGATCGTGTCGAGCACGACGGCGGTCTTGCCGGTCTGCCGGTCGCCGATGACCAGCTCGCGCTGACCGCGGCCGATGGGGATCATGGCGTCGATCGCCTTCAGCCCCGTGGCCATCGGCTCGTGCACGGACTTGCGCGGCATGATGCCCGGCGCCTTCACGTCGGCGACGCGACGCTCGGCATAGTGGATGTCGCCCTTGCCGTCGATCGCCTTGCCGAGCCCGTCGACCACCCGCCCAAGCAGGCCGTCGCCGACGCCGACATCGACGATGGAGTTGGTCCGCTTGACCGTATCGCCTTCCTTGATGTCGCGGTCTGTGCCGAAGATCACCACGCCTACATTGTCGGATTCGAGGTTCAGCGCCATCCCGAGGATGCCGCCCGGAAACTCGACCATCTCCCCGGCCTGGCAGCTGTCGAGGCCGTGGACGCGCGCGATCCCGTCGCCCACCGACAGAACCCGGCCCACTTCGGCGACCTCCGCTTCCTGTCCGAAATTCTTGATCTGATCCTTGAGGATCGCGGAAATCTCGGAAGCTTGGATGCCCATTATCCGACCTCTTTCATGCTGTTCTTCAGGGAGTCGAGCTTCGACCGGATCGAGGTGTCGATCATCTTGGAGCCCACCTTGACGACGAGGCCGCCGATCAGGCTCTCGTCCACGGACAGGTTGATGTTCACGTCGCGGCCCACGGCCTTCTTCAGCGCCTCGGCGAGATCGGCGCGCTGCTCGTCGGAGAGTTCGGCCGCCGCGGTCACCTCGGCCGTGACCTCGCCCCGCTCGCGCGCGACCATCTCGCGGACCTGCCGGGCAAAATCGCGGACCACGAAGAGGCGCCGCTTTTGCGCCATCAGCCGGAGCGTGTTGGCGGTGATCGGTTGCAGTCCCATCCGCTCGGCCAGGGCGCCGATCGCGGCCTCCTGCTCGTCGCGCGAATAGATCGGCGACTGGAGGAGGCTGCGGAAATCCGCGCTTTCGGTCACCGCGGCCGTCAGCGCCTCGGCGTCGCTCGCGATGTGATCGAGGGATTGCTCGTCCCTGGCCAGTTCGAAAAGCGCGGTGGCATAGCGGCCCGCGATGCCAGATGAGATCGATGCCGGTTCGGACACATCCACCCTTTCGATGTTGCTCACACCCCGAACGCGCGCCGCCGGGACGCTCGGAACAGGGTGCCGGTTCTGAAGGCCCGAAGCGAGGCCGTTGTCGAAATCGCGTGTCATCTAGCAGAGGGTTGGGAGGGCCGCAACTGCGTTAGGAAATTCGAGGGCGGCCCCGTGACTGCGCCGGGCCCCTCATGCCGACAGACCGCTCGGCACCGGCCGTCCCGCCCCTTCGAGCACCCGCAGGGGGCGGCGCTCGCGCATCCCGAGGCCGCCAGCTCGCGCCGGCACCTGCTTGGTCGCCTCGACGAGCAGCACGCCGCCGGCGAGACGGCCGGCGATGGATTTGCCGGCCCGCTCCATCAGCTGGCCGGCCCGCATCCAGAAGCGCTGCTCCGAGACCGGCTGGAAGAGTGCGGCGGCGTGGCGCTGCGGGACGAAATCGTAGCTCCTGAGCTGCGTCTCGAGTTGCGACAGCGAATAGGGCCGGCCGAACCCGAACGGGGTCTTGTCGTTGCGCGCCCAGAGCCCGGCCCGGTTCGGCACGACGAAAAGCGCCCGCCCGCCCGGGCCGAGCGTCCGGTAGCATTCCTGCAGCAACCGCCCCGGCGTGTCCGACGTCTCGAGCCCGTGGAGCAGGATCAGGCGGTCGACATGGCCGGTCTGGACCGGCCAGAGCGTCTCCTCGCACAGGACGGAGACGTTGGGCCCCGAGGGCGGCCAGTGCATCACCCCCTGCGCGCCGGGCATGAGCGCGATGGTGCGCCGCGCCTCGGCCGCGAACGGGCGCAGAAGCGGCACCGCGAAGCCCGCCCCGACCACGGTCTCCGACGTCACGTCGGGCCAGAAGGCGCGCGCCTGGTCCCGCACCGCCTTCTGCGCGGCGCGGCCGAGCTTGGTGCGGTAATAGAAGTGTCGCAGATCCCGCACGTCGAGATGCATTGCCGGCTCCCCCGCTCGGCTTACCGTCCTATGCCTGAGACCATATCCAATCGGCAGGAAAGTAAAATGAGCATCGAAATCGTGACCGTCGCCTGTCGCAGCGACAACTATGCCTTCCTGGTTCGCGCCGGTGAGGTCACGGCGCTGGTCGACGCGCCCGAGGCGCAACCGATCCTCGATGCGCTCGAAAGCCGCGGCTGGTCGCTCGACGAGGTCTGGCTCACCCATCATCACACAGATCACGTCGAGGGGCTGGACGGGCTCAGACGCGCCTTCGCCGACATCACGGTGACCGGCTGCCGCGAGGACGCCTATCGCCTGCCGGCGCTCGACCGCGCCGTGGGCGACGGCGACAGCTTCCAGTTCGCCGGTCACGAGGTTCGGGTGATGGATGTGTCGGGACACACGATCGGCCACCTCGCCTTCCACCTCCCCGATGCCGAGGCGGCCTTCACCGCCGACAGCCTGATGGCGCTCGGATGCGGGAGGATCTTCGAGGGGACGCCCGAGATGATGTGGAACTCGCTGTCGCGGATCGCCGCGCTGCCCGACGACACGGTGATCTATTCGGGCCACGAATACACGCTCAACAATGGCCGCTTCGCGCTGACGATCGATCCTGAAAACGAAGCATTGAAGCGCCGCATGGACGAGGTCCGCAAGACGCGCGAGGCCGGCGGCTTCACGGTGCCTTCGACACTGGCCGAGGAAAAGGCCACGAACCCGTTTCTGCGCGCCTCCTTGAGACCGGTCAAAGAGGCCATAGATATGGGCGGAGCGGACGATGTCGCCGTTTTCTCGGAAGTGCGCGCACGAAAGGACGCGTTCTGAGGGGGCGGAAAATTTCATCGGCCGCGGGACATGCTTTCCGCAATCACGGTTATTGTGACCGCGGACGTCCAGAAATTGCTTGAAGCCTACGTCGCAACAACCAAGCTTTAAGGGTAAGAGGCCAAGGTAGGGCGGGATCTCGCTGAGCCGCCTGGCCAGAGAAGAAGGAGCACGCCCGTGCCGTCGTTTTCCAATACGCTCGAGCAAGCCATTCACCAGGCGCTGGCATTGGCCAACACGCGCCGGCACGAACTGGCCACGCTTGAACACCTGCTCCTCGCGCTGACCGACGAACCCGATGCCGCCAAGGTGATGAAGGCCTGTTCGGTCGACCTGGAGGAGTTGAAGCAGACCCTCGTGGAGTTCATCGACGACGACCTCTCGACCCTGGTGACGGAGATCGAGGGCAACGAGGCGGTGCCCACAGCCGCGTTCCAGCGCGTGATCCAGCGGGCCGCGATCCATGTCCAGAGCTCCGGGCGCACCGAGGTGACCGGCGCCAACGTCCTCGTCGCGATCTTTGCGGAGCGGGAATCGAACGCGGCCTATTTCCTGCAGGAGCAGGAGATGACCCGCTACGATGCGGTCAACTTCATCGCCCACGGCGTTGCCAAGGATCCCAACCAGGCCGAGCCCCGCCCCGTGGCAGGCGCCCCCGAGTCCGAGGAGGACGACACCACGCAAATCGAGGAAGGCGACGCAAAGGATTCCGCGCTCGCGAAATACTGCGTCGATCTCAACGCCAAGAGCCAGAAGGGCGACGTGGACCCGCTGATCGGCCGCGAGCACGAGGTGGAGCGCTGCATCCAGGTGCTCTGCCGGCGGCGCAAGAACAACCCGCTGCTGGTCGGTGATCCGGGCGTCGGCAAAACCGCCATCGCGGAGGGTCTGGCCAAGAAGATCGTCGAGGGCGAGACGCCCGAGGTTCTGTCCGGCACGACGATCTATTCGCTCGACATGGGCGCGCTGCTGGCCGGAACGCGCTATCGCGGCGATTTCGAGGAGCGGCTGAAGGCCGTCATGCAGGAGATGGAGGAGCACGACAACGCGGTGCTCTTCATCGACGAGATCCATACCGTGATCGGCGCCGGCGCCACGTCCGGAGGCGCGATGGACGCCTCGAACCTGCTGAAGCCCGCGCTTCAGGGCGGCAAGCTGCGCTGCATGGGCTCGACCACCTACAAGGAGTTTCGCCAGCACTTCGAGAAGGACCGTGCGCTCAGCCGCCGGTTCCAGAAGATCGACGTGAACGAGCCCTCGGTCGAGGACAGCGTGAAGATCCTCCAGGGCCTCAAGCCCTATTTCGAGGATCACCACGACATCCGCTATACCCACGACGCGATCCGCATCGCGGTCGAGCTTTCGGCGCGCTACATCAACGACCGCAAGCTGCCCGACAAGGCCATCGACGTGATCGACGAGGCCGGCGCGGCGCAGCATCTCGTGGCGGAATCGAAGCGGCGCAAGACCATCGGCACCAAGGAGATCGAGGCCGTGGTGGCCAAGATCGCCCGGATCCCGCCGAAGAACGTCTCGAAGAACGACGCGGCGGTTCTGAAGGATCTCGAAGCGACGCTGAAGCGCGTGGTCTTCGGGCAGGACGCGGCGATCACCGCGCTGTCGAGCGCCATCAAGCTGAGCCGTGCGGGCCTTCGCGAGCCGGAGAAGCCAATCGGCAACTACCTCTTCGCAGGCCCTACCGGCGTCGGCAAGACCGAGGTCGCCAAGCAGCTTGCCGACACGCTGGGCGTCGAGCTTCTGCGCTTCGACATGTCGGAATACATGGAGAAGCACGCGGTCAGCCGCCTGATCGGCGCGCCGCCGGGCTATGTGGGCTTCGACCAGGGCGGCATGCTCACCGACGGCGTCGACCAGCACCCGCATTGCGTGCTCCTGCTCGACGAGATCGAGAAGGCGCACCCGGACGTGTTCAACATCCTTCTGCAGGTCATGGATCACGGCAAGCTCACCGATCACAACGGTCGGGCGGTCGATTTTCGCAACGTGATCCTGATCATGACGTCGAATGCCGGAGCGTCGGACATGGCCAAGGAAGCGATCGGTTTCGGCCGCGACCGGCGGGAAGGCGAGGATACTGCCGCCATCGAGCGGACCTTCAGCCCGGAATTCCGCAACCGTCTGGATGCGGTGATCAGCTTCGGGCCGCTGCCGAAGGAGGTCATCCTCAAGGTGGTCGAGAAGTTCGTCCTGCAGCTCGAGGCGCAGCTCATGGATCGCAACGTGTCGATCGAGCTGACCTCCGAGGCGGCCGAATGGCTTGCCGACAAGGGCTATGACGACAAGATGGGCGCCCGGCCGCTGGGCCGCGTCATCCAGGAGCACATCAAGAAGCCCTTGGCCGAGGAACTGCTCTTCGGCCGGCTGGCCAAGGGCGGCCTCGTGCAGGTCGGCGTCGCGGACGGCAAGGTCGATCTGCGGATCAATCCGCCGGAGACGCGGCGGCTGAGCGCCAAGCGGCCGCCCCTGCTGACGGCCGAATGATCGCTGGCGCGCACGGGTCCCTTGCGGGCACGCGCGCGCCCACCGCCCGCCGGCCAGGGTAATCTCGTTGCCCGCCCCTCGCCCCGGTCCCGACCGATCCGCGTACGGGCTCGGCGGTTTCTGGCGGGCCTTCTTTCGCCGACGACACAAGCGCCTCGATCGACGGCACACGGCCTGCTTCGGTGATCGCCCGCCCGCGCGGGCGCTTCAGCGTTCGGTCACCTTCATCTCGATGCGGCGGTTGCGCGCGCGGGCCTCGGGCGTCTGGCCCGGATCCACGGGCCGGAATTGACCGAACCCGGTCGGCGCCAGACGTCGAGCCGGAAATCCCAGATCCTCCGACATGAACCGCACCACCGACAGCGCGCGGGCTTGGCTCAACTCCCAGTTGTCGGCGAAGGGGCTGCCAGCCGAAATCGGCACGTCGTCGGTATGTCCGTCGACACGGATCACCCAATCGATGCCCTCCGGGATCTCGCTCGAGACCTCGTCGAGGAGCGCCGCCACTCGCCTTACCTGCTGCCGGCCTTCCTCCGACAATTGCGCCGAGCCCGAGGGGAACAGCACCTCGCTGTCGAAGACGAAGCGGTCACCCACGATCTCGACACCCTCCCGGTCGCCCAGAACCTCGCGCATCCGGCCGAAGAACTCCGACTGGTAATTCTCCAGACGTGCGCGTTCGGCCGCTTCCAGTTCGGCGCGGCGCTTTTGTTCCTGCGCCTCGCGGAGCAAGGCGGCGTTCAGCTTCTGGCCCAGCGCCGCGATCTCCTCGTCGCCCTGCTGCGCGTCTTCCTGCGCCACGTCGAGAAGCGAGCGCAGCGTCGAGACATCGCGCCGCAGCGCCCTCACTTGTGCTGTGAGCGCCGCCATACGGTCCCGGTCCTCCGCGCCGGCCACTTCCCGCCCGGCCAGTTCCCGGCGCGCCGTCTGCAACAGGATCGCCTCTCGCTCGGCCTGGTCGAGCGCCTGCGCGGCCTGGGCTTCGGCTGCAAGCCTCAGCGCCAACGCCTTCTCAAGCTGCTGGCGCAGGTCATCCTGCTCCTCGCCCGCCGACGCCCTCAGCGCCTCGGCCTCCGCCTCGGCGCGCAGCCGCGCGGCCTTGGCCGCGTCGAGCGCATCGGAAATCGCGGCCAGTTCGCGGCTCTGGGCCTCCTGCTGCGAGAGCGCCGTCTCAAGCCCCGCCTGGGCCGCGTCGCGGTCCTGACCCGCGGCCTCCCGTGCGGCGACGGCCTCGGCCAGACGGTCCGTCAGGTCGCGGTTCGCAGCCTCGGCCCCCGCCAGCAGAAGCAGCGTCGCCTCCGCCTGCCGACGCTCCTCCTCCATGGCGAGCGACAGCACCGACAGATCGGCGTCGGCATCCTGCAAGCGGCGGCGAAGCCCCTCGGCGGCGGCGGCCTCCGTCTGACGCGCGGCCTCGGCCGCCGACAGGTCGCTCTCGAGCGCCGCGATCCGGCCTGTCTGTTCGCCCGCCTCGGAGCGCAGTCGCTCGGTCAGCGCCTCGAGTGCCTCCCGGCGCGCCGCCGCGAGCCGCGCCGCCTCGGCCTGTTCGTCGATCTCGTCCCGCGCCGCGGCGAGGGCGCGGGAGAGCGCGGCCTGTTCGGCGGCGAGTTCCGCGGCGCTCCGGTTCGCCGCATCGCGCGCGGCCGTCAGATCCCCGATGTCCCGCTCGGCCAAGACGATGCGGTCCCGCTGCTCCACGATCCGGGCTTCCAGCTCGGCGATCCGCGCCGATTGCGCGCCCGCCTCGGCGCTCAGCGCGTCGCGCTCTCCCTCGAGTGCGGCGGCGCGGCGGCGCGCCAGGCCCAGCGAGCTTCTCGAGATCCTCGACCTCGCCGGCCAGCGTCTCGAGTTCGGACCGCTGGCCCGAGATTTCCTCGCGCAGCACGTATTGCACGACGATGAAGATCGTCAGCAGGAACGTCATCACCATCAGGAGCGACGTCACCGCATCGACGAAACCCGGCCAGATATTCGCGGTGAGGCGGCTGGTCGCGCGGCGGCTGAGCGGCACGGGCAGCCTCCCTCAGGCCGAGCGGACATGGCTCAGGGCGCGGGCGATCTGCCGCAGCTCCTGGCGCAGTTCCGCTGTCGTCTCGTGCCGGCCGGCGGAGATTTCCTCCAGAAGGCGCAGCATCTGCACGTCGATGGAGCGAAGCCTGAGCCGGCTCTCGGCGTCGAGCCCGCCCCCGGCCTCCTCTCCGAGCGCGTCGGCCAGGCGCTCCTGCCCGGCGGCGAGGCGGGCCAGCACGTCTTCGAGCCGCCGGGTGGCGCCCGAGGTCTCCCGGTGCCCGATCGCCTCGACGAGCTCGGCGATGCGCCGCTCGCTCTCGCTCCGACGGGCCTCGCTCCGGGCGAAGATCTCCTCGATCCGGTCGATCTGGCCCGCCATGTGCTCGACGATGAGGGCGGTGCCAGAGGCCTCGCCCGCACCCTCGCTGTCGCCGGTGGCGAATCCGAGCCGGGTGATCGAGCTCAGCCATTCTTCCAGCTCGCGGTAGAACCGGTTCTGGCCGTGGCTCGCGAAGAGTTCGAGAAGCCCCACCACCAGCGACCCGGCTAGCCCCAGAAGCGACGAGGCGAAGGCCACGCCCATGCCGCCCAGCTGCGCCTCGAGACCGTCCATCAGCCGCCCGAAGATCGCCATGCCATCCTCGCCCGCCACTGGCGCCAGCGCCCGGATCGTGTCGACGATCGCCGGAACGGTGGTGGCGAGGCCGTAGAACGTCCCGAGCAGGCCGAGAAAGATCAGCAGATTGACGATATAGCGAGTGATGTCGCGCGCCTCGTCGATCCGGGTCGCCACGGAATCGAGGATCGAGCGGGTCGACGTGGCGCTGATCTGCATCCGCTGGCCGCGCGACCGCATCAGCGTCGCAAGGGGCGCCAGAAGCCGCGGCGCGGCGGAGAGACGGTGATCGGGGGCCTCGCGGACGAAGCCCTCGATCCACCGCACCGACTGCACCAGCTGCGCCACCTGCAGGAAACAAGCGGCGACGCCGATCAAGAACACGCAAAAGATGAAGCCGTTGAGGAGCGGATTGGCGAGAAAGACCGGCGCCACGGTGGGCCAGGCCAGGAACGTGCCGATGCCGGTCAGGACCAGGACCAGCAGCATCGACACGATCTGCCGAACCGGCTGGGTGAAGAGCGGGCGCGTCTCGCCCTCGGCCTGCGGATACATGTCGTCTGTCCTGCCGCTGCGGGTTCCGCGAAGAGGGGGAAAGACCGTCTGATCCGCCAAGACCGTCAGCCTCCCCCGCCCCTGATGGCACGCACGCGCGTGGCCAGCCAGTCGAGATCGGGGTCCGAGATGCCAAGATCCGCGAGATGCGCGCTTGTGTTGTAGAGATACTCGTCGTTGGGTCCGCGCCCGCCGGTCGCGCCGGCGATGATCCGCGCCTGGTCCTCGAGCGGCAGGGCGCCGCGATACTGGTCGTGGTCCTGATCGACGACGAAGGCCACGGCCTCGACGCGCCGGCCGTCGACCAGATCGACGGACAAGCGGCGCTCGACATAAGCGGCCGAAACGAGTTCGCGTTCGCGCAGCGCAGCGAGCGTCGCTGTCTCGTGCCCCGCCGCGACCCGGAGCGCCAGCCCGGTGCAGCGCGCCTCCGGCCGCGCGTCGAGCGCCAGGACCAGGCCCGGCGCCTCGGGGGTGCCGCGATGGTGGATCGAGCTCATGCAGAAGGTGCGCGCATAGCCCTCCACCCGGGCGACGATGCGCTCGATCACCGGAAATTCGGGATTCCAGACGAGCGAGCCGTATCCGAAAACCCACATCGCATCCGCTGTCTCTGGCTGTTCCATGGCGGGGGCTATATCCCCACGATTGCAATTCGGAAAGGTGGCCCCATGCGGATTCTCATCGCCCTGGTCGTGATCGCGGCGGCCGCCTGGTCGGGATACTGGCTCGTGGGCGCGCGGGCGCTCGACCGGGCGATCCGCGCCGGGATCGCGGATCTGCGGGATCGGGGAGTGCAGGTCGAGACCGCCGACATCTCCGTGACGGGCTTTCCCAACCGCTTCGACACGATCGTCGACGCGCCGCGGATCGCCTGGCCGAACGGCGTGGGCTGGTCGGCCCCCTTCCTGCAGGTCTTCGCGCTGAGCTACCGGCCGAACCAGATCATTGCGGCCTTTCCCGAGACGCAGACGGTCTCGGGTCCGTTCGGCACGGCCATCGTCGAGACGGCGCGCGCCCGCGCCTCGGCGCTCTTCAGGCCGGGCCCCGCGCTTGTCCTCGATCACGCCAATCTGGTGGCCGAGGACGTGCGCATCGCGAGCGGCGGCAAGGAGGTGTCCGCGGCGCGGGTGCTGGCCGCGACGCGGGTGCCGGAGGGGGCGGAGGCCGACAGGCAGAACATCGGTCTGACCCTCGACGACGTCGATCTGCCCGCCACCCTCGCCGGACGGCTGGGCGGCGGGGGCGCCGGGCGGATCGACGGCCTGACGCTCGACGCTTTCCTCGATCTCTCGGCGCCCGTCAGCCGCAAGTCCCTCGCTGGGGGCGATCTCTCGGTCACGCGGATCGAGGTCTCCCGGCTCGACATGGTTTGGGGGGAGGTCGCGCTCGGCGCGAGCGGTGCGCTCGACGTGGCGCCCGACGGGATGCTGAGCGGCGAGATCGAGCTCACCCTGACGAACTGGCAGCGGGCCATCGAGATCGCCACGCGCACCGGGCTGCTGCCTGCCGCGCAGCGGCAGATGGCCGAGCAGGGCCTCTCGGCGCTCTCCGCCCTGTCGAGCCGGCCCGACCGGCTGACGGCGCCGCTGTCGTTCCGCGGCGGGTGGATCTATCTCGGCCCGGTGCCGCTCGGCCCCGCTCCCCGGCTCTAGACGAACTGCTCGCGGATCAGCCGCTCCTGCAGCCCGTGGCCTGGATCGAACAGGATGGTGTGGACCACGGAGGGCTCGCTCTGCACCTCGACCACGACGACATCGCGCACCGAATGGCCGTCGGCATCGGCCATGACCGGGCGTTTCTCGCTTTCGAGGACCTCGAACCTGACGGTCGACGTCTCCGGCAGAAGCGCACCGGGCCAGCGGCGTGGCCGGAACGCCGCCATCGCCGTCAGCGCCAGCACGTCCGCGCCGATCGGCAGGATCGGCCCGTGCGCGGAATAATTGTAGGCGGTCGAGCCTGCCGGCGTTGCCACCAGCGCGCCGTCGCAGACGAGCTCCGGCATCCGCGTCCGGCCGTCGACCTTGATCGACAGCTTCGCCGCCTGCGGCCCCTGCCGCAGGAGCGAGACCTCGTTGATCGCGAGATGGCGCTCCAGCGATCCGTCGGCGCGCGTGGCGGTCATCGACAACGGCTTGATCGTCTCCCGCTCGGCGGCTTCCAGCCGCTCGATCAGCCCGTCCTCGGCGTATTCGTTCATCAAGAACCCGATGGTCCCGCAATTCATCCCGTAGACCGGCGCCGGCAGGGTCTGCGTGTCATGGAGCGTGCGCAGCATGTGGCCGTCGCCGCCCAGCGCGACGATGACCTCCGCGTCTTCCGGCTTCATCTGCCCGTAGCGCCGGGTGAGCGCCGCCAGGGCCTGCTGCGCGACGCTGTCGCGGCTGGCTGCGAACGCGATCCTTCGAACCATCGGCAGGCCTCCTCGCGCCGACGATTGCCCCGGCCTGCCGCGAATGACAAGACGTGCGTCGGTCGGAGACCTTTCGCCCTCCCGGGTCATGCGGTAAGGGTGCCCATCCCGATCCCGCGCCCGTGCGAAAGGAGCTGCCCCATGAACGCACCGCATCGCGACGAAGGCTTCTTCACCAAGAGTCTTTCCGCCATCGACCCGGAGCTCAGCGATGCCGTCGCCGCCGAGCTCGGCCGGCAACGCGACGAGATCGAGCTGATCGCGTCGGAGAACATCGTCTCGCGCGCCGTGCTCGAGGCGCAGGGTTCGGTTCTGACGAACAAATACGCCGAAGGCTATCCGGGGCGGCGCTATTACGGCGGCTGCCAGCATGTGGACGTGGCCGAGACGCTGGCCATCGAGCGGGCGACGAAGCTGTTCGACTGCGGCTTCGCCAACGTGCAGCCGAATTCCGGCAGCCAGGCCAATCAGGGCGTGTTCCTGGCGCTGCTCAATCCCGGCGACACGATCCTCGGCATGAGCCTCGATGCCGGCGGCCACCTCACCCATGGCGCTCGTCCCAACCTTTCCGGCAAATGGTTCAACGCCGTCCAGTACGGGGTGACGCGGCAAGAGATGCTGCCCGATTACGATCAGGTCGCGGCGCTGGCGCGCGAGCATCAGCCGAAGATGATCATCGCCGGCGGCTCGGCGATCCCGCGGATCCTCGATTTCGCCCGGATGCGCGAGATCGCCGACGAGGTCGGCGCCTATCTTCTGGTGGACATGGCGCATTTCGCCGGTCTGGTTGCGGCGGGCGAATACCCGTCGCCGTTTCCGCACGCCCATGTCGCGACCACCACGACGCACAAGACGCTGCGCGGCCCGCGCGGCGGCATGATCCTGACCAATGACGAGGCGATCGCCAAGAAGGTCAATTCGGCGATCTTCCCCGGCCTCCAGGGCGGCCCGCTGATGCACGTCATCGCCGCCAAGGCCGTGGCCTTCAAGGAGGCGCTGGAGCCGGGCTTCACGACCTACCAGCAGAACGTCATCAAGAACGCCCAGGCGCTGGCCGATCAGCTCATGCGGGGCGGGCTCGACATCGTCACCAACGGCACAGACAGCCATGTGATGCTCGTCGATCTGCGGCCCAAGGGCGCCAAGGGCAACGAGACCGAAAAGGCGCTCGGCCGGGCACGCATCACCTGCAACAAGAACGCCATCCCCTTCGACGACGAGAAGCCGACGGTGACGAGCGGCATCCGTCTCGGGACCCCGGCGGGCACCACCCGCGGCTTCGGCGAGCCGGAGTTCCGGCAGATCGGCGACTGGATCGTCCGGGTCGTCGACGGGCTTGCCGCCAACGGCCCGGACGGCAATGCCGGGATCGAGGCGGAGGTGCGCGACGAGGTCGCGTCCCTGTGCCAGAAATTCCCCATCTATCCGGGGCTCTAGGTGGTCGAACTCACCCATTCCGAGCAGGGAGCGGACGGGGATCGGCCGCCGCTCCTGATCGCGCACGGCTTGTTCGGTTCGGCGCGGAACTGGGGGGTCCTGTCGAAGCGGTTGGCCTCGGATCGGCGGGTGCGGGCCGTGGACATGCGCAACCATGGCGGCTCGCCGCAGATCGATACCCACGATTACAAGGGATTGGCCGAAGATCTGGCCGGCACCATCGGCACCGGTTGGGACGTTCTGGGCCATTCGATGGGCGGCAAGGCGGCGATGATGCTGGCGCTCACGCATCCGGACAAGGTGCGGCGGCTCGTCGTGGCGGATATCGCGCCCATAGCCTATCGCCACAGCCAGGCGCATCTGATCGAGGCGATGCGGGCGCTCGACCTGTCGCGGATCGAGACGCGGCGCGACGCCGACGAGCAGCTGAGCCGTCATGTGGACACCCCGGAGGTTCGCGCGTTTCTCTTGCAAAGTCTTGATGTGAGGGAAGGAAAATGGTCCCTCAATCTCGATGTCCTCGCCCGGGAGATGGACGGGATCGTCGATTGGCCCGAGACGGACGCGGTCTTCGACGGGCCGGTCCTGTTCCTGTCCGGGTCCGAAAGCGACTACGTGACCGATGAGGGCAAGGAGGCGGCGCGCCGGCTCTTTCCGCGGGCCCGCTTCGCCTCCATCCCCGGGGCGGGGCACTGGCTGCACGCGGAAAAGCCAAGAGAGGTCGAAGCCGCCGTGCGCGCCTTCCTCGACCGCGACGAGACGGCCAACGCCTAGATTTTTCGAGGAATTCTGGAGAGTCCATGTTCACGGCACGAAATGTTGTCATTGCGGTCATTGCGGGGATCGTCGGGACCATCGCCAATTCCATCGCCATCGGCGTGGTGCTGGGGGCGCCGGTGATGCCGTTGATCTTCTCGTTCGGGCGGGAGGTGGTGGCGATCCTCGTCGCTCTGCTCCTCGTGCCGATCTTTGCACGGATGTCCGGGGGAGCGGCCTGGGCCACGGCGCTCGTGGCGCTGACGATCATCCCCTCCCTGCTCGCCAAGCTCGTCTTCGCGGCCGGGGCCGGATGGGGTATGGTCCTGTTTCTCAACCTGATTTACGCGCTTGCCGCGACGGCGGTCTATGTCGCGGGGCGCCGGAACAGCGGCGGCGGCGCGGCGTTGTGATGCCGGGATCGAAACGGAGAGACCCGATGACACTCAGCGTAAGACTTCTTGCCGTTCTGGGGCTCGTGGCGCTTGGCGCCTGCGAGACCGTGGCCGGCGCCGGACAGGACCTGCAGAGCGCCGGGCAGGCGATCGAAAGCGAAAGCAACGACGTCCAGTACTGACCCGCGCCCGAGCCGGTCGGTCCGATCGGGGCGGCGTTTTGTACGCCCCGTGACCGAAACGGAGCAGAGATCGTACAGAGCCGCCGGTCCCCGGCGGCTCTTTCGTACATGACCCACAGCCAGCGCACGGTGCCGCAACGGCCTAGTGACGATCGGCTGCGATCCTGTCCCCTCCCTGGTTGCGACGGAGGCGGCATGTTTCCCGAATTTCGACAGACGACGGTGACCGCGCTGCGGCGCGACATCGCCCGGGAGGTGGCCTGGGTGCACGACACCGGCGGGCAGCTTTTCGTGTCGACGCATGGGCGGCACCTTGCGGCTCTGGTGCCGATCTGGCACGCGAAGCTTCTGGCCGACGTGGAAGCCTGGACGGTCAGGGAGATGCGCGAGCGGCAGGAACGAGCGCTCGAGGCGTGGAGCCAGATGCGCCACAACGCGGGATACGCCGATTAGCCGCCCTCGGCGGATCATGGCGAATATGCAACTGCCGATAGAAAAAAGGAACGACAGACGGAACGTGATCGGGCAGACTTTTCCCTGACGCGCAACGGGCGCGCCAATTCGGCCAAGACGTGCCAGACATCAGGGAGAATATCATGCCGAACCCGTTGATGACCGCGTGGCTGCAAGCCGCGACCCAGGCGACCTCCACCGGTCGCGTCAACCTTACCTCGGAGATCGGCCGGCAGCAGGCCGATCTGGTCAAGGTGTGGATGGATGCCTGGATGGCGGCCATGTTCCCGTGGCTGCCCCGGGACATGTCGGGGGCCAAGCGCAAGGCCTGACCCGCCGGACCCTCAGGCGGCGCGTTTCGGCACCATCCGCCGCACGACGCCGTCGCCCTTGAAGAGGTGCCAGACCGCGCCGGCGACATGCGCGGCGATCAGGACAAGGAGCACCGTCGACGTCAGGGCATGCGCCTCGGCGACGATCTCGGAGCCGGTCAGCACGGCAAGAAGGCCGGCGAGCGGCATGGCGATCAGCACGACGTAGAACAGCGCGTGGTTGGCGCGCGAGATCTTCTGCACCATCGAGGGCTCGGTCTGCGGCGGCGGCGGCGCGCCGAAGCGGCGGCGCACCACCGCCCGGACGATCATGGCGATCAGGATCGAGGAGCCGATGACGCCGTGGACGATGGCGGTGCCGGTGGCGCCGGTCTCGAGCGCAAAGTCGCGCTCGAAGGCGGCGGCCATGCCCTCCCCGGTGAAGAACTGGAAGGCGACGAGCCCGACCACCAGCCAGTGCAGGCCGATCTGGAGGGTGGCGTAGCGGTCCGGTCTGCTCATGAAGGATCCTCCTGGATTTCGACGGCGGGACAACGCGCGACATGGGCTTGCGTTCAACCGCATCGGGTGGCGGAACGTCGCGGTCGGGCCCGGCGTTGACCCGCAAACCAACGACGGAGGTTCCCATGCTGCGTCTTCTGACCTCGAAACCGGTCCTCATCCTCGGCGGCGTCCTGTTCGTGCGCTGGCTCATGGAGGGCCGGGAGCGGCCGGCCTATGCCCAGGACATCGACCAGGCGCCCCGCCGCGACGCCAACCCGGTCCGCGAGGCCGGGCCCACGACCATGCGCGACCAACCGCGGACCTGGGACCGCGTCGACGAGGAAGCGGACGAGTCCTTCCCGGCGAGCGACCCGCCGGCCTATTGAGCCGGTCTGCCGGGGCGCGCGGCGGGGTCTTGAGCAGATGCCGGAGCGGCCTTATGGCTCGCAGCGACACTCGAACCCGGAGCCTTGGCCCATGACCCTCCGCCGCCTCGCCCTTCTGGGCCTTCTGGGCCTTGCCGCCTGCGCGACCATCGGCGGCGCCGGCCGCGACCTGCAGAGCGCCGGCCGCGCCATCGAGCGCGAGAGCTATGCGGCGCGGCGCTAGGAACCGCCCGACGGCGGGCGGCGTTGCCTCGCCGAGCGGGCGGAGAGGATCCGGCCGCGCCGTTCCCTATCGCGAGGCCCACCCCGTGAAGCGTTTTCTCACCATCTCCCTCGTCCTGCCGCTCGCCGCCTGCGCGGTCGAGCGCGAGGTGACCTCCACCACCATCGTCGCGAGCGTGACGCCCGAGCAGCAGGCCGCCTGCGCCGGCGCTGCGGCGCGCGCGCGGGGTCTGGCAAAGCGCGACGTTCAGGTCCTCGACGCCACGGCCACGGCGACCGGGCCGGTCGTGCTTCTCAACGCGGGCGGCACGCCCGCGACCTGCAAGCTCGACGAGCTCGGCTCGGTCGAGGACATCACCTTCGAATGATCACCCTTTGCGGCGGGAGAATGCCCATGAAGAACCCCTGGATGAGCGCGTGGCTGTCGGCCGCCAACAGCATGACCGGCGCCGCGCGCGGTCAGATGTCGGCCGAGATGAGCAAGGCCCAGACGCAGATGATGCAGGACTGGCAGAAGATGTGGATCGAGGCCTGGATGGCCATGATGATGCCCTGGGCGCAGCAGGGCAAGTCGCGGCGGCGTTAGCGCGAGAGACGCGGCCGGGGCGGGGTGAACCCCGCCCTGCGGTTGCTGCTCATTATGAGGCTAAAATCTTAAACCCTTCTTGCATAAGATCAACAAACGCTCGTGCATCAGAGAAATAGTTCCTGAATGCATCACGAATGTTTTCTTCGGTATCTCCGTGAACTAAAACAATATCGGCCTTAGTGCCGAGTTTCTTTTCTAGAGCGTCGTATTCTTCAATCGCCCTGTTTACATTATCAAAAGTGCGGACCTCTAATCTATCACTTTCATTCTCAGCTTCAAACTTAAATATCAGAAGAGTATTCTTACGGAAAGATTTGGATTTGTCAGAGGTATTCCTTAGGCGATCAAGCGTCAATAGCAAGCCGAGCTTCTTATCCGCTGAAATAAATTCTTCTCTCAGCTCACTTTTTGTTAAATTTCCACAGCACGACCGACGGTTCTCGTGCGCACGCGCAAGAATTTCGCTGGCAAGTTGAAAATATCGAAGATAGCTATTGTTTGCCTCGTTGAACTTGATCCGAGAAGACGTAATCAGATCGGCAACTTCGACAGCTGTAGCCCAAGCGTGTTGAACTCTCGTTCTGTATTGAATCTCAACTTTCAATCCGTTCCACTGGCTTCCAGGCAGTTTATAAACATTGTAGCCATAGATATCGTGAATGCCTCGGTAGCCAGTATCTTCTGGCCTCCTAATGTAGTCGTATCGCTCCGCCTCATTAACACGCACGTGCGAGAATTTTGCGTCCCTCATGCTGCTTTGCACTCGATAAAGATCATCCTCTGAGTCAAAGATAATCCGGCATCCCGCGATATCCTGCATCGCGTAGAGCGGCATCGAGGGTTCTCGAACTAGTTTATCTATAATTGTATTTCTGCGCTTGAGCCTTTGGCCGACCGTGCGTTCAACATCTTGGCTATGCCGTCGCGCGTTCATCTGAAATGTGTTAAGGACGTACGCATGACTTGCTCGGAAATTTTCTAGAACCGCAATATCCTCAGGGGTAGCCCGGTCCTTAACAATTCTCTTACCGGCGGATTTGATTTTACTCCGTGAATGTAGCGGTTTCGCAAAATTTACCACCTACCCATCCATCTTCAAAGCGTTAATGAACGCCTCCTGCGGGATCTCGACCTTGCCGAACTGGCGCATCTTCTTCTTGCCGGCCTTCTGCTTGTCGAGGAGCTTGCGCTTGCGGGTGGCGTCGCCGCCGTAGCATTTCGCCGTCACGTCCTTGCGCATGGCCGAGAGGGTCTCCCGCGCGATGACCCGGCCGCCGATGGCGGCCTGGATCGGGATCTTGAACATGTGGCGGGGGATGAGCTCCTTGAGCTTCTCGCACATGGCGCGGCCCCGCCCCTCGGCGCGGTCGCGGTGGACCATCATGGCGAGCGCGTCCACCGGCTCGTCGTTGACGAGGATCTGCATCTTGACGAGCGCGTCCTCGCGGTAGCCGATCATCTGGTAGTCGAAGGAGGCATAGCCCTTGGTCACCGATTTCAGCCGGTCGTAGAAGTCGAACACCACCTCGTTGAGCGGCAGGTCGTAGACGACCATGGCGCGGGTGCCGGCATAGGTGAGGTCGAGCTGGATGCCGCGGCGTTCCTGGCAGAGCTTGAGCACGTCGCCCAGATAGTCGTCGGGCACGAGGATCGTGGCCTTGATGCGCGGCTCCTCGATCCGCTCCACATGGGTCATGTCGGGCATGTCGGCGGGGTTGTGCAGGTCGATCCCGGTGCCGTCGCGCAGGTGGACGTGGTAGATGACCGAGGGCGCGGTGGTGATCAGGTCGATGTCGTATTCGCGCTCCAGCCGGTCGCGGATGACCTCGAGATGGAGGAGCCCCAGGAAGCCGCAGCGGAAGCCGAAGCCCAACGCGGCGGAGGTCTCCATCTCGGAGGTGAAGGAGGCGTCGTTCAGGCCGAGCTTCTCGATGGCGTCGCGCATGTCGTCGAAATCGTTGGTGTCGACGGGAAAGAGGCCGCAGAAGACGACCGGGACGGAGGGCTTGAAGCCGGGAAGCGCCTGGGCGCAGGGGCGCTTCTCGTGGGTGATCGTGTCGCCGACGCGGGTGTCGCGGACCTGCTTGATGGAGGCGTTGAGATAGCCGATCTCGCCCGGGCCCAGCGCCTCGACCGGGGTCATGGCGGGGCGGTAGATGCCCACGTCGTCCACGTCGTAGGTGCCCCCGGTCTTCATCATGCGGATGCGGTCGCCCTTCTTCAGGACGCCGTCGATGATGCGGACGATGACGATGACGCCGAGATACTGGTCATATTTCGAATCGACCAGCATGGCCTTCAGCGGCGCATCGCGGTCGCCCGCGGGGGGCGGCGGCAGGCGGCGGACGATGGCCTCGAGCACGTCGGGGATGCCCTGCCCGGTCTTGGCGGAAATCTCCACCGCGTCCTGGGCCTCGATGCCGATGACGTCCTCGATCTGGGTCTTGACGCGGGGCACGTCGGCCGCCGGCAGGTCGACCTTGTTGAGCACCGGCACGATCTCGTGGTCGGCCTCGATGGCGGTATAGACGTTGGCCAGCGTCTGCGCCTCGACGCCCTGGCTCGCATCGACGACCAGAAGCGAGCCCTCGACCGCCTGCATCGAACGGGAGACCTCGTAGGCGAAGTCCACGTGGCCCGGCGTGTCGATGAGGTTGAGAATGTAGGTCACGCCGTCCTTCGCGGGGTATTCGATGCGGACGGTGTTGGCCTTGATGGTGATGCCGCGCTCGCGCTCGATATCCATGGCGTCGAGGAGCTGGTCCTTCATGTCGCGCTCGGCGACGGTGCCGGTCATCTGGATCAGACGGTCGGCCAGGGTCGACTTGCCGTGGTCGATATGGGCGACGATGGAGAAGTTGCGGATATGGCTGAGCTCGGTCATGCGGAGGATATGCGGCGCTTTGACGGGCTTGTCCATGCGCCCCGGATCACGGTCCGTCGCTCGCCCTCACGCCGGAGGACAGGCGCGGCGGCCGCTGGGGCCGCTGCGGCACGGGTCCGTGAAGTGCCGCGCCGGCGCTTCAGCGAAAGACGCTGCGGGTTCCAGCCTGATCGCCGAGGCTCCTGAGGAGCGCGCGGCCGTCATCGGTGACGGCGCCGTCCGCGCCGATCCAGCCGCGGTCGCGCGCGGTGTCTTCGGGCTGCGTCTCGGCGCTGCCGATCTGGGCGGCGAAGGCGAGGACGCGGCTGCGATCGGATTCCAGGTCGGTCATGGCGACACTCCGTTGGCTCGGAGAGGAAGATAGGGCGAGGAGGCCGGCGACCAGTGCGGCGCGACGGGATGACCCGGCCGGGCCGCGGCCTATTGTCCCGCAGGAGCGGAGCCGAGACGGAAAGGACAGGACATGGACCAGGCGCGCAAGATCAGGATCACCGGCGCGGTGCAGGGCGTGGGCTTTCGCGCCTGGACCCAGGACCTGGCGGCGGAGACGGGCGTGACCGGCTGGGTCCGCAACCGGCCCGACGGCACGGTCGAGGCGCATCTCGAAGGCGAGGGCGCGGCCATCACGCGGATGATCGACCGGATGAGCACCGGACCCTCGGCGGGCCGGATCGACGACATCACCGCGGAGGCCGCCGAGCCGCAGGGCGCTGTGGATTTCGAGATACGTGCCTGAGGGGGCTCTCCCCTCCCCATTTTCGGCGATTGTCCGTGCAGAGGAGGGCGTGCTAGCCTCGACCCCTGGCAGTGGGAAAGACCGGACCAATCCGGCACCCGTAGACATCGAGGCAAGACAATGAGCAGAGCAACGACGACCGGACTCATGACGACCGGATGCATGGCGATCGCCCTGGCGGGCGTCCTTCTCGCGGGGGCCGCCGCGGCGGGCCCCATCGAACAGGCCTGCGCGCGATCGGATCGCGGCGCCAGCAATCAGGCTTTGTGCAGCTGCATCCAGCAGGTCGCGAACGTGACGCTCGACAGCCGCGACCAGCGGCTCGCGGCGCAATTCTTCCGCGACCCGCATATGAGCCAGGAGGTGCGCCAGTCGAGCCGGCAGAGCGACGAGGTGTTCTGGCGCAAGTACATCGCCTTCGGATCGGCCGCCGAAAGCTATTGCAGCTGAGCGACGGCGCTTCGGGGAGCGGCGCCCGGCCGCCCGGTCAGGGGATGGCGTTTTCGGACAGCCGGACCACGAGGCCGTCGGCGGCGCGTTCGACCAGATCGAGCGCGCCTGCGAAATCGCCGGTGAACCAGGGGTCGGGAATGGCCTGCGTGCCGCAGCCCGCATAGGGGGCGAAGAGGCGGACCGGCGTGGTGCTGCTCTCGGGGCGCAGAGCCTCGACATCGGCGAGGTTCGTCTCGTCGGCGACGAGGATCAGGTCGAAACGGTCGAAATCGCCCGGCCGGATCTGCCGGGCGCGCAGGGTCGACAGGTCGTATCCGGCGCCGGCGGCGGCGCGGATCATCGGCGGGTGCGGCGGCTCGCCCACATGCCAGTCCCCGGTGCCGGCGCTGTCGACCTCGACCGCGAGACCGGCGGCCCGGGACTTGGCGCGGATCACCGCCTCGGCGGTGGGCGATCGGCAGATATTGCCGAGACAGACGACAAGGATGCGTGTGCTCATGGGCGGAAGCTAGGGCGAAGCGGCCGCCTGGCACCCCTTGCGCGGGCGCGGCCCGCCCGGCAGAACGGGCCGGGAGGGGGGCTGCGCGATGATCTTCGTTCTGACGGGCGCCGGGCTCAGCGCCGAAAGCGGGCTCGGCACGTTCCGCGACCAGGGCGGCATCTGGACGCGTCACGACCTGAACGAGGTCGCGACGCCGGCCGGGTATCGGGCCAACCCCGCCAAGGTGCTCGACTTCTACAACGCGCGGCGGGCGCATGCCGCCGAGGCCCGGCCCAACGCCGCGCACCGGGCGCTGGTGCGGCTCGAGCGGGAGGGCGACGCGCGGCTCGTCACGCAGAACGTCGACACGCTTCTCGAGGCGGCGGGGGCGCGGGAGGTGTTGCACATGCACGGCCGGCTCGACCGGGCGAAATGCGACAAGTGCGGCGCGACCTGGCCGGCGCCGCCGGTGATGGACCCGTTCGACACCTGCGCCCATTGCGGCGCGATGAAGGTGCGCCCCGACGTGGTGTGGTTCGGCGAGATGCCCTATCACCTCGACGAGATCGAGGACGCGCTCTACGCGGCCGATCTGGTCGTGGCGCTGGGCACGAGCGGCACCGTCTATCCGGCCGCGGGCTTCGTCGAGGCGGCGGAGGATGCGGGCATCCCGACGCTGGAGCTGAACCTCGAGCCGACGGGCGGGCGGTTCGATGCCGGCCGCTACGGGCCGGCGAGCGTCGTGGTGCCGGGCTGGGTGGACGAGGTGCTGGGCGCGGCCTGAGCGGCGGTGCGCGGATCCCCGGCGGCGAGGCGGGGGCGCGTCAGACCGCGGCGCGGGCCTTGGCGATGTCCTTCTTGATCTTCAGCGCCCGGGAGGACAACTCGTCGTCCCGCGCCTTGTCGAGAAAGCTGTCGAGGCCGCCGCGATGGTCGACGGTCCGCAGCGCGGAGGCCGAGATCCGGAGCTTCACGGTGCGGCCCAGCGTCTCGGACATCAGGGTGACGTCGTTGAGGTTGGGCAGGAAGCGGCGGCGGGTCTTGTTGTTGGCGTGGCTGACATTGTTGCCCACGGCGGGGCCCTTGCCGGTCAGTTCGCAGACGCGCGACATGGTGCTGTCCTCGTTTTGCGGTCCGGGCGGGGAGCCCTCGGACGTCGAATGGATGTGAGTTGAGGGGCCATAGGGGATCGCCGGGGCTCCGTCAAGCGCGAAGGGCGGCGCCTCAGGCCGCCTCGCGCGCCAGCCGCAGGCCCAGCATCTGCCAGCGCTGGTGGGGATAGAAGAAGGTGCGGTAGGTCGGCCGCATCTGCGCGCGGGGCGTGGCGCAGGAGCCGCCGCGCAGGACGATCTGGTTGACCATGAACTTGCCGTTGTATTCGCCGATCGCGCCCTCGGGCGGGCGGAAGCCCGGATAGGGCGTGAAGGGCGACGCGGTCCATTCCCAGACATCGCCCCAGGGGCCGCCGCCGGGCAGCGGCCGGAGCGGGCCGTCGTCGAGGAAGTTGCCGGCGATGGGACGGTCGCGGAACGCCACCTCGTGCTCGGCCTCGGTGGGAAGCCGGGCGCCGGCCCAGCGGGCATAGGCGTCGGCCTCGTAATAGGAGACATGGACCACCGGCGCGTCGAGATTGACGGGCTGGGGCCCGCGCAGCGTGTAGGTCCACCAGGCGTCGTCCTGCCGCCACCAGTAGAGCGGCGCCTCCCAGCCTTCCCGCTGCCGCGCCGCCCAGCCGTCCATCAGCCAGAGCGGCTGCCGGTCATAGCCCCCGTCCTCGATGAAGGCGATCCAGTCGCGGTTGCTGACCGGGCGGTCGGCCATCTCGAACGGGTGGAGCCAGGTCGTGTGGCGCGGCCCCTCGCAATCATAGGCGAAGCCCTGGCCGTCATGGCCGATCTCGGTCTTGCCGCCCGGATGGGCGGTGAAGCCCTGCGCCGTCTCGGCGGCGAGGGCCATCGGCTCGGGGTCGCGGTAGGCCGGCAGGAGCGGGTTGTAGGACAGGCCGTGCAGCAGGTCGGTGACGAGCAGTTCCTGATGCTGCATCTCGTGGTGGCAGCCGAGTTCCACCAGATCGAGGACCGCCGCATCGCCCCGCCCGAGAAGCCGGGCGACGGCATCGTCCACATGCGCGCGGTAGGCCCGCACCGCGTCGAGGCCCGGCCGCGAGACGAGGCCCCGCCGGTCGCGCGCATGGCGCGGCCCGGCCTGTACGTAATAGGAGTTGAAGAGGAAGGCGAAGCGGTCGTCGGGGCTGCGGTAGCCGGGGGCATGGGGTCGGAGGACGAATTCCTCGAAGAACCAGGTGGTGTGGGCCAGATGCCATTTCACCGGGCTCGCATCCTCCATGGACTGGAGCACGGTGTCCTCGGGCGCCAGGGGCGCGGCGAGCGCGCCGGTCCGGGCGCGGGTCGCGTCGAAGAGACCGGCGATGTCGCTGGCGGCGGCGGGAGCGGCGGCGGGACGGGTCATGCGGCACCTCGTTACAACAGGGGCAAGAGGATAGGTCCGGCGCCGGGTTCGGCAAGTGCGAGGGGCGCGGTGCGCATGCCGGGCCGGCGGGGTCGGATGGGTCATCGTCCGGGCGGCGGCAACGGAGAGCGGCGCCGGCTGGAGCGGCGTGCCGGAGCGCGACGGGCGAGGCGTCGCGGGCGGAGCGAGCGGCAGGGCGGTCGCCGGGGGCGAGGAGCGGCGTGGGTTGCGACGTCGTGTCGGAGGCGCGAGAGGCGGGGCGTTGCAGGCGGAGCAAGTGGCAGGACGGTCGCCGGGGGTGGAGAGCGGCGCCGGTCGTGGCGGCGTGTCGGGCGCGCACAGCCGAAGCGTTGCAGGCGGCGCAGGCGGACGAACGGCAAGGCGGCGCCGGACGGATGGCCGCGCCGAGCGGTGCGCCCTGGCGGAGGCGCGACAGCCGAAGCGTTGCAGGCGGGACGAGCGGCAGGACGGTCGGTCACCGGACGGGCGGTGGCGCCGGTTGCGGCGGCGGGCCGAAGCAGGGCCGCGAAGCGCGGGAAGCGAGGCGATGCAGGCCGCACGGGCGGGGGCGGTTCAGTAGCGGGGGCGGTTCAGGAGCGGGGGCGGTTGGCGAGGAGCCTTGCCGCCCCGGCGCCACGGTCGGTCGCGATCGAGAAGGAGCGCCAGCATCCGTTCGGCGGCGGCTTTCCCGGGGTCAGTCGCGGTCGAGCCGGGGGCAGTCGCGGTCGAGAAGGAGCGCCAGCATCCGCTCGGCGGCGGCGGCGGGGGGCGTCTGGCCGCTGGCCACCGCCTCGCCCAGCGCCTCCATCCGCTGGCGCGTGGCCGGATCGGTGCGCAGGTGGTGCATGAGGCCGTGGCGCACCGCCTCCTCGAACCAGTGGCGGTTCTGCTCGGCGCGGTTGCGGTCGAAATGGCCGCTGTCGCGGCGGAACCGCTCCAGCGCGCAGATCTCGGACCAGGTCCGGTCGAGCCCCTCGCGGGCCACCGCCGAGACGGCGAGCGCCTTGGGGAAATCCTCGGGATCGCCCTCGCGGCGGCGCATCAGGCGCAGCGCGCCGGCATAATCGGCGCGCGTCGCCTCGGCCTGGCGCTTCATCTCGCCATCGGCCTTGTTGACGAGGATGATGTCGGCGATCTCCATGATGCCGCGCTTGACGCCCTGCAGCTCGTCGCCGCCGCCGGGCGCCAGGAGCAGGACGAAGAGGTCGGTCATCCGCGCCACCAGCGTCTCGGACTGGCCGACGCCCACCGTCTCGACCAGCACGATGTCGAAGCCCGCCGCCTCGCAGAGCCGGATCGCCTCCCGCGTGCGGCGGGCGACGCCGCCCAGCTCGCCCTGCGCCGGGGAGGGGCGGATGAAGGCGCGCGGGTCGCGGGACAGCTCCTCCATCCGCGTCTTGTCGCCGAGGATCGAGCCGCCGGAGCGGGCCGAGGAGGGATCGACGGCGAGCACCGCGACACGCCGCCCCTGCCCCGTCAGCATCCGCCCGAAGCTTTCGATGAAGGTGGACTTGCCGACGCCGGGCGTTCCCGAAAGGCCGATCCTGAGCGAGCGGCGGTCGGGGTCGGCGGTGCGTTCGAGAAGCGCCACCGCGTTGCGGCGATGATCGGCGCGGCGCGATTCGACGAGGGTGATGGCCCGGGAGAGGGCGCGGCGGTCGCCCTTGATCAGGCGCTGGGCGAGGGTGTCGAGATCCATGCCGCCCGTCTTGAAACGCCGCCCCGCGCTTGTCCAGAGAGGCCCGGTCGCGGCGGGCTGGGCAGGGCGGCGCGAAGCGGGTAGTCGGAAGGCCATGGACTTGCCGATCGACGAGGTGCTGGAGGATCTGCGGGCGGCGCTGGCGGCCGAGGGGCGCGTCGTGCTGCAGGCGCCGCCGGGGGCCGGCAAGACGACGCGGGTGCCGCTCGCCCTGCTCGACCGGGTGGCGGGCCGCATCGTCATGCTGGAGCCGCGGCGGCTGGCGGCGCGGGCCGCCGCCGAGCGCATGGCCGAGACGCTGGGCGAGCCGGTGGGCCTCACCGTCGGCTATGCGATGCGCGGCGAGCGGGTGGTGTCGGAGGCGACCCGCATCGAGGTGGTGACCGAAGGCATCCTGACGCGGCGGATCCAGCGCGACCCGGACCTGCGGGGCATCGGCTGCGTGATCTTCGACGAATTCCACGAGCGCTCGCTCAATGCCGATCTGGGCCTGGCGCTGGTCTGGGAGGTGCGCCAGGCGCTGCGCGAGGACCTGATGGTGGTGGTGATGTCGGCGACGCTCGACGCCGAGCCGGTCGCCGCCCTTCTGGACGGCGCGCCGGTGGTGACGAGCGAGGGGCGGGCGCATCCGGTCGAGGCGCGCTGGCTCGACCGGCCGATGGCGAAGGGGCAGCGGTTCGACGACGCCATGGCCGGCCTCATCGGCCGCGCCGTGGCCGAGACGGCGGGGGGCATCCTCGCCTTCCTGCCCGGCGAGGGCGAGATCCGGCGGGTGATGCGGCGGCTCGACCTGCCGGGGGTGGAGATCCGGCCGCTCTATGGCGCGCTGCCCTTCGCCGAGCAACGCGCCGCGATCGCGCCCGCGAAGGCGCGCAAGGTGGTGCTGGCCACCGCCATCGCCGAGACGTCGCTCACCATCGAGGACGTGCGGGTCGTGGTCGATGGCGGGCGGGCGCGGCGGGCGCGCTATGACCCGGGCTCGGGCATGACGCGGCTGGTGACGGAGCGGGTCAGCCGCGCGGAGGCGGCGCAACGCGCCGGCCGCGCCGGACGGGTGGCGCCGGGCACAGCCTGGAAGCTCTGGAGCCGCGGCGAGGACGGCGCGCTGCCGGCGCAGCCGCCGGCCGAGATCGAGGCGGCGGACCTGACCGGGCTGGCGCTGGACCTCGCGCTCTGGGGCGATCCCGAGGCCCGGGCGCTGTCGTTCCTGACGCCGCCGCCCGAGGGCGCGCTGACGGCGGCGCGGGATCTTCTGGACCGGCTCGGGGCGTTGGCGGATGGCGGGGTGACGGCGCATGGCCGGCGGCTGGCGGCGGTGCCGCTGCATCCGCGGCTGGCGCACATGCTGGAACTCGCAGGCCCTGAGGCCGCCGATCTGGCGGCGCTCCTGTCGGGGCGCGACATCCTGCGCGACCGGGGCGTCGATCTGGCGCTGCGGCTCAGGGCGCTCAGGGCGCCGGGCGAGTTCGGCGTGGCCCGCGCCGCGGCGGCGCGCATCGCGCAGGAGGCGGCGCGGCTCAAGCGGCAGGCGGGACGCGGCGGCGGGCTGAGCCTTGGGCAGCAGGCGGCGCTCGCCTATCCCGACCGGGTGGGGCTGCGGCGGCCGGGCGCCCTGCCCCGGTGGCTCCTGTCGGGCGGCAAGGGGGCGCGGATGGCCGAGGGCGAGGCGCTCGCGGCGGCGCGGCTCATCGTCGTGACCGACACCGACGGGCATCCGCGGGAGGCCACGATCCGGCAGGCCGCGGCGCTTTCGGAGGCGGAGCTGCGCGCCGTTCACGGGGCGCGGATCGGCTGGGTCGAGATCTGCGCCTGGTCGCGGCGCGAGGGGCGCGTGGTGGCGCGGCGGCAGGAACGGTTCGGCGCCATCGCGCTCGACGACCGGCTCTGGCCCGACGCGCCGCCCGAGGCGGTGGCGCGGGCGATGCTCGAGGGCGTGCGGGAGCTGGGCCTGAACCCGTCGGACGCGGCGCGCCGGTTCCTCGCGCGGGTGGCGCTTCTGCGTCTCTTCGGCACGTCGGAGGCGGCGCTTCTGGGGAGTGCGGAGGAATGGCTTCTGCCGTTTCTGGGCGGGGTGCGCAGCGCCGGCGCGTGGAAGGGGTTCGACCTTCTGCCGGCGCTCAGGGCGCGGCTCGACTGGGCGGCGCAGGAGCGGCTCGACCGGGAGGCGCCGGCGGCGCTCGAGACGCCGCTCGGCCGGCGCGTGCCGATCGATTACGGCGGCGCGGCGCCGGAGGTCGCGGTGCGGGTGCAGGAGCTTTACGGGATGCGGGAGCATCCGAGCGTCGCCGGCCGGCCGCTGAAGCTGACGCTGCTGTCGCCGGCCGGGCGGCCGGTGCAGGTCACCATGGACCTGCCGGGGTTCTGGGCGGGAAGCTATGCCGATGTGGCCAAGGACATGCGCGCCCGCTATCCCCGGCATCCCTGGCCCGACGATCCGATGGCGGCCGATCCGACCCTGCGCGCCAAGCGGCGCGGCTGAGGGCGGCACGCCGCCCCTGCCCCGCGGCGACGCTCAGGCGCCCGCGGCGTCGAGCCGGGCCATCTCGTCGTCGGTGAGGGTCAGATCGGCGGCGCCCAGCGTCTCGTCGAGCTGCGCGAGGCTGCGGGCGCTGGCGATGGGCGCGGTGACGCCGTTCTTGCCGATGAGCCAGGCGAGCGCCACCTGCGCCGGGCTCGCCCCCCGCGCCTCGGCGACGCCGATGAGTGCGTCGAGCACCGCGGGGCCGCTGCCCTCGAAGAAGCCGCCGAGCATCGCCTCGCGCTCGGTGCCGGCGATGTCCTCGGGCGAGCGGTACTTGCCGGTCAGGAACCCCGAAGCGAGGGAGAAATAGGTCACGACGCCCATGCCGTGGCCGATCGCCGTTTCCTTGAGCGCGCCTTCATACGCGCGGGAGACGAGATTGTATTCGGGCTGGAACACCTCGAACCCGCCGAGGCCCGCGCCCGACGCTATGCCCATCGCCTCGTCGAGCCGCTCCGCACTGTAGTTCGAGGCGCCGACATGGCGGATCTTGCCCTGCTCCTTCAGCTTGGCGAAGGCCGCCATGGTTTCCTCGAGCGGCGTGTCGGGATCGTCGCGATGGGCGAAATAGACGTCGATGTGATCGGTGCGGAGGCGACGCAGCGATGCCTCGCAGGCGGCCATGATGTTTCTCTCCGACAGGCCGGGCTGCTCGCTCCACATGCCGACCTTCGACATGAGCGTGATGTCGTGGCGGCGGCCGGTCCTGCCGATCCACTCGCCGATGACGGTCTCCGAGTCGCCGCCCGAATTGCCTTGGGCCCAGGCAGAATAGACATCGGCGCTGTCGATGCAGTCGAAGCCGCGATCGAGGAAGCGGTCGATCAGGTCGTGCGAGGTGGCGGTATCGGCGGTCCAGCCGAAGACGTTGCCGCCGAAGACGATGGGGGCGATCTCGATGCCGGTCAGGCCAAGCTGTCGGGTCTGCATGTGCGCTCCTGAATGGGACGCTGCCGCAACGCGCCAGGCGGCGGAATGTTCGCCGCCGGCCCCCGAGAGCAATGTGTCCCCGGTCGGCACCTGTGACTTCGCCGCCGGGGACACGTCACCGCCATGGTGAATCATGACCGGCAGACGCGGGGAGTGTGCCGCGGCGGGCGCCAAGCCCCAAGGCGCGTCGGCGCGGATGGTTAACGCGGGCGCGCGCCCTGCCTGCCTGGCGGGCATGGCGACGGCGGCGATGCCGCGTCGCGGGCAGCGGCAGGAGGCGGCTCGCCTAGCGGCCGAGGCAGTGGCGCAGGATCGCCTTCTGCGCGTGGAGGCGGTTCTCGGCCTCGTCCCAGATGACCGAGCGCGGGCCGTCCATCACCTCGGAGGTGACCTCGTCCTCCCGGTGCGCCGGCAGGCAGTGCATGAAGAGCGCGTCGGGCCGGGCCAAGGCCATCAGCGCGGCGTTGACCTGGTAGCCGCGCAGCTGGTTGTGGCGGCGCTCGCGCGCCGATTGCGGGTCGTGCATCGACACCCAGGTGTCGGTGACGACGAGATCGGCGCCCGCCACCGCCCTCGCCGGGTCGCGCTCGATGGTGATGAAGTCGCGCAGGGCCGGTTCGGGGTCGAGCGGCTCGGGGCCGGTGAAGACCAGATCGAAGCCGAACTGGCGGCTGGCATGGGCAAAGGAGGCGAAGACGTTGTTGCCGTCCCCCGACCAGACGACCTTCTTGCCGGCGATCGGGCCGCGATGCTCCTCGTAGGTCATCACGTCGGCCATGATCTGGCAGGGATGCGAGCGGTTGGTGAGCCCGTTGATCACCGGCACCGTGGCGTGATCGGCCATCTCCAGAAGCGTCGCCTCCTCGAAGGTGCGGATCATGATGAGATCGACGTAGCGCGACATCACGCGGGCGGTGTCGGCGATGGTCTCGCCATGGCCGAGCTGCATGTCGGCGCCCGAGAGCACCATGGTCTCGCCGCCCATCTGCCGCACGCCCACATCGAAGGAGACGCGGGTGCGGGTCGAGGGCTTCTCGAAGATCAGCGCCACCATCATGCCGGCAAGCGGCTCGTCGTCGTCCGGCGCGGCCTTGGGGCGGCCGTTGCGCCCGTCCTTCATGGCGCGGGCGGTGTCGATGATCCGGCGCAGATCGGCGGGATCGGTCTTGTGGATGTCGAGGAAATGCGTCATCGGCGCTCTTTCGGACGATCGGGCGGCGGCGCCCCCCAAAGGAAGGTGGAGCCGGTTCAGGCGGCCCGTTCGAGGGCGCAGGCGGCGGCGTCGAGACGGGCCAGCGCCTCGCCCACCTCCCCGTCGCCGATGGTGAGGGCGGGCAGGATGCGCACCACGTTGTCGCCCGCCGGCACGGTCAGGAGATGCTGGGCGTAGCCCTGCGCCACGATCTCGGTATTGGGGACGCGCGCCTTGAGGCCCAGCATCAGGCCCTGGCCGCGCACCTCGCCGAAAATCTGCGGGTGGTCGGCGACGAGCCCCTCGAGCCCCTGCCGGAAGCGGCCCGACACGGCGCAAACGCGGTCGAGGAAGCCCGGGGCGGTGATCACCTCCATCACCTTCGCCCCGACAGCGCAGGCCAGGGGATTGCCGCCATAGGTGGAGCCGTGGGTGCCGGCGGTCATGCCGGAGGCGGCGTTTCCCGTGGCCAGGAGGGCGCCCAGCGGGAAGCCGCCGCCGATGCCCTTGGCGACCATCATGATGTCGGGCGCGACGTTCGCCCATTCATGGGCGAAGAGCCGCCCCGTCCGGCCCATGCCGCATTGCACCTCGTCGAGGATCAGGAGCGCGCCGTGCCGGTCGCAGAGATCGCGCAGGCCCATCAGGCAGGGATCGGGCAGCGGCCGGATGCCGCCCTCGCCCTGGATCGTCTCGACCAGGATGGCGGCGACGTCGTCGCCCATCGTCGCCTCGAGCGCATCGTGATCGCCCCAGCGGATCTGGGTGAAGCCGGGCAGGAGCGGGCCGAACCCGGCGGTCATCTTCTCCGATCCCGCCGCCGAGATCGCCGCCATCGAGCGGCCGTGGAACGCCCCCTCGACCGTGACGATGCGGTGCCGGCCGGCGCCCTGGGCGGCGAAATGCTTGCGCGCCATCTTCACCGCCAGCTCGCAGGCCTCGGTGCCGGAATTGGTGAAGAAGCAGGTTTCGGCGAAGGTCGCGTCGACCAGCATCTCCGCGAGCCGGCGCTGGTGCGGGATCTCGTAGAGGTTCGAGACGTGCCAGAGCTTCGCCGCCTGGGCGCTCAGCGTCTCGACCAGCGCCGGGTGCGCGTGGCCCAGCGCGTTGACGGCGATGCCGGCGCCGAGATCGAGGTACCGGGTGCCGTCCTCGGTCCAGAGCCACGAGCCCTCGCCGCGCTCGAAGGCGAGCGGCGCGCGGCTATAGGTGGGAAGGATGGCGGGGATCATGGCGCAGTCCTCGGGTGACACGAAGGCCCAGAGGTGCCAAAGCGGCACGGAGGTGTCAACGTGAGGAGGCCGCAGGCGCGACCGCTCCGGCGGGGATCACGGTCGCGCGGCAGGAGCGCGGGGTGGCGGCTCAGTCGACCACGGCGCGGCGGTAGAGGTGCCAGGTGGCGTGACCGAGGAGCGGGAACACGACGATGAGCCCCAGAAGCGCCGGGATCGCGGCGACCGCCAGCGAGAGCGCCACGAACAGGCCCCAGAGCGCCACCGGGCCGGGGCTCGCCCGCGCGGCGGCGACCGAGGTGGCGATGGCGGCGCGGAAGCCCACGTCGCGGTCGACGAGCAGCGGCAGGGAGACGAAGCTGACGCAGAGCGCCGCGGCGGCGAAGACCGCGCCCACGGCGAAGCCCACGATGATCATGACCCAGCCCGTGCCGGTGCCGAGCGATTGCAGAACGAGCTCGAAGATGCCGGCCGGCGGCTCGGGCCCCAGCGTGACGGCATAGATGAGCCAGGCGACGAGGATCCAGACGATGAAGATCAGCAGCAAGAGCCCGCCCACCAGCGCGATCGGCCCCACCGAGGCCGATCCGAGCAGCGCCAGACCGTTCGACCAGTTGGCGTCCCGTCCGGCGTCCCGCCTCCGGCTCATCTCGTAGAGGCCGACGGCGCAGATCGGGCCGAGGATGGTGAAGCCCGCGAGCATCGGGAAGAACAGCGGCAGCAGGTCCTGGTTGAAGGTGAACCAGGCCAGCACAAGGCCGATGGCGGGATAGAGCAGGCAGACGAAGATGACGTCGCTGCGGAAGGCGGCGAGATCGTCGAGCCCGGCCCGCAGGGCGGCGCGCAGATCGGCGACGGTGATCGCGCGAACCTCCGGCGCCTCGATGCTGCCGCCGATGCGGCCGAGCAGGCGCGGCATGAGCCCGAACGTCTCGCCCAGCGTGGCGACGAGGTAGGTCGCGGGATCCCGGATGGTCTTGGTATCGCGGACGCTGTTGCTGTCGCGGATCGTCTTGGCCATGGTGCATCTCCCTGCGGGCGACCATCGCACCCGTCGCAGCGTCAGGCAAGGCCCGTCGCGCGCGCCGAGTCGCCGGTGCTCAGGATTTCAGCCGGTAACCACGGCGGAACCAGCGCAAGGCCAGCGCGGAGAGCGCCAGCGTCACCGCGAGGCAGACGGCGAAGCCCAGGAGCGGGGAGGCGTCGGAGACGCCCAGGACGCCGTAGCGCGCCCCGTCGATCAGGTAGAAGAACGGGTTCAGGTGCGAGGCGGCGGTGAGCGCCGGCGGCAGCGCCTCGATCGAGTAGAAGGTGCCCGACAGGAACGACAGCGGCGTGATGATGAAGTTGGTGATCGCCGACATCTGGTCGAATTTCGACGCGTAGATCCCCGCGAGGATCCCGAGCGCGCCCATCATCGCCGCGCCCAGGAGCACGAAGACCAGGGCCACCAGCGGATGGGCGAGGCCGGTGCCGAGCACCACCACCATCACCGCGCCGATGACCACCGCCACGAGCCCGCCGCGCGCCACGCCGCCGCAGAGATAGCCCACCAGCATCTCGGAGGGCGAGAGCGGCGGCATCAGCGTGTCGACGATGTTGCCCTGCACCTTGGCAGCGAGGAGCGAGGAAGAGGTGTTGGCGAAGGCGTTCTGGATGACGGTCATCATCATCAGCCCCGGCGCCATGAAATCGACGTAGTGCACCCCCATCACGTCGCCGCGGGTCGGGCCGATGGCGATGGCGAAGACGGCGAGGAACAGCCCGGCATTGATCAAGGGGCCCATCACCGTCTGCGCCCAGATCGACAGGAACCGGCGGCATTCGCGCTCGGCCAGCGTATAGAGGCCCATCCAGTTCCAGCGGCCGAAGCGGCGGACGCCCATTTCCTGCGAGGTCGTGTCGGTCATCTGCCGGCTTCCTTGTTCGGGTTCGTCTTGTCTCGTGCAATCGGGTGACTAGAATAGGGGCCTTACGGAATTCTCCAAATGGCGCGCCCGGACGATCGGGCGGCCCTGCCCCACCAAGCGAGGAATGCATGTCCTGGACCGACGAGCGCGTCGAGAAGCTGAAGCAGATGTGGAACGAGGGACAGTCGGCCAGCGCCATCGCCAAGGAACTGGGCGGCGTCACCCGGAACGCGGTGATCGGCAAGGTGCACCGGCTGGGCCTGTCGAACCGCGTCGGCGGCCCGCCCATCGATGCCGAGCCGGTACCGGCGGCCGAGGAAGCCGGACCGGCGGCAGCCGAGGTGCATGTGGCCGAACCGGCGCCCGCAGCCGAGGAAGAGGAGGAGGACAGCGCGCCCGAACCGGCGCCGGCGCCGTCCCTCGCGCGGCAGATCGTGCCGGCGGGGCAGCCGCTGCCGCCGCAGCCCTCGGCCAACGAGATCAGTTCGGAGGCGCTCGAGACGGTGCGCGAGGTGGAGAAGTCGTCGAAGCGGCTGAGCCTGATGCAGCTGACCGAGCGCACCTGCAAATGGCCGATCGGCGATCCGGCGACGGAGAATTTCTGGTTCTGCGGCCTGCCCGTCCAGGCCGGCAAACCCTATTGCGAGGCGCATGTGGGCGTGGCGTTCCAGCCGATGTCGTCGCGGCGGGACCGCAAGCGCTAGAGCCCGCGCTCCGGCGGCAGGCGGCCGGCCTTCAGTGGATGAAGCGCGCGGCGAGCGGCAGGCTTGCGGCGCCGAGCGAGCGGGCATCGGGGCCGACCGTGCCTTCGCGCAGATCCGGGCGGGCGAGCCCGGCGAATTCGCAGCCGTCGAGCGACCGGTTCACGGCCGCGGTGATGCGGGTGCGGATGTCGGGCGGCAGGTGGCCGTCGATCACCACCGTCTCGATGTCGATGACGGCGGCGGTGGAGACGATCGCATGGGCGAGGGCCGGCGCCATCGTCTCGATCCAGGCCTCGACCTCGGGAGCGGCGTAGTCCCATTCGAGCGGGAAGTGCCAGAGCGGCGCGGGGTCCTTGCCGGCGGCGACGACGGCCTGGCTGAGCCTGATGAGGGAGGCGATGTCGACGAGCTGTCCCATCCGGCCGGCCTCGAGCGGCACCGGCATCGAGCCCAGCGCGCAGGCATTGCCGGTGACGCCGGTGAAGAGCCGCCCGTCGAGCACCAGCCCGCCGCCGACGAAGAAGGCGATGTAGATGTGCAGGAAGGCCTGCGGCAGGTCGGGAATGGTGCCGAAGACGAGCTCTGCGCCGCAGGCCGCGGAGGCATCGTTCTGGACCGCCACGGCGAGGTCCAGATGCCGCGTCAGGTCGGCGCCGATATCGCGGTGGCGCCAGGGCGCGAGATCCTCCTGGCTCACGCCCAGCGTCTCCGCCCAGTCCCAGAGCTGGAACGGCATGGCGACGCCCAGACCCGAGATGCGCCGCACCCGGTCGGCGGAGAGATCCTCCTTGATCGCAGCGACGCCGGAGCGGGCGAAGGCCACGACCCGGTCGTAATCGGGATAGTCGTAGGTCTGCCGGTCGCGGGCGCGGATCCGCCCGGCCATGTCGACGAGCACGAGATCGGCGTAGCGCCGGCCGACCGTCAGGCCGAAGAAGAACGCCCCGTCGGGATCGATGCGCATGGGCACGGAGGGCTGCCCGACCTTGCCCCGCCGCGGCGCGTCGCGCAGCAGCATGCCGTCTTCCTCGAGGGCGCGGACGATGACCGACACGGTCTGCGCGCTGAGCCCGGTGAGGCGGGCGATCTGGGCCTTCGCCATGGGCCCGTCGCGCCGCAGGATCGACAGGACGAGACGCTCGTTATGGGCGCGGACGCCGCTCTGATTGCTTCCCAACATGACCGCTCCGCCCGCCCCTCCGCGATAAGTGTGGACATTGCCTCCGCCTCCGCCTTGATATGGGATAGAGAATTCTGCGTCAACAAAAATAAATCACTCTGAATTATTAATTGACTTCCTTCTTGCATCTGGTAGCCTGGATGCAGGTCGAGAGGTCGACTCGAACATATCGTGGATCGGGCCGCCGACGGCACGTATCCGAGGGAGGAACACCATGACGCTTACCAAGACCGCCCTTTTGGGCGCCACCGCCATCATCGCCCTTGCCGGGCTCGCCAACGCCCAGCAGGTGCAGGGCGACCTGAACGCCTGCCTGATCACCAAGACGGACACCAACCCGTTCTTCGTCAAGATGCGCGAAGGCGCGACCCAGGCCGCCCAGGAGGCGGGCATGGAGCTCAACACCTATGCCGGCAAGCTCGACGGCGACGTGGAGACCCAGATCGCGGCGGTCGAGAGCTGCATCGCCGGCGGCGCCGAGGGGATCCTCATCACGCCCTCCGACAGCCGTTCGCTCGTGCCGGTGATCGAGCAGGCGCGCAACAACGGCATCCTCGTCATCGCGCTCGACACGCCGTTCGAGCCGGTCGACGCCGCCGACGCGACCTTCGCCACCGACAATCACCAGGCGGGCGTGCTGATCGGCAAATGGGCCAAGGCCCGTGTCGAGAACCCCGACGAGGCCAAGATCGCGCTTCTCGACCTCAACCCGAGCCAGGTCTCGGTCGATTACCTGCGCGATCAGGGCTTCCTCGAGGGCTTCGGCATCGACGTGAAGGACCCCACCAATATCGGTGACGAGGACGATCCCCGCATCGTCGGCCACGACGTCACCGCCGGCAACGAGCAGGGCGGCCAGCGGGCGATGGAGAACCTCCTGCAGCTCGATCCGGGCGTCAACGTCGTCTACACGATCAACGAGCCGGCCGCCGCCGGCGCCTACGAGGCGCTGCGCTCGGTCGGCCTCGAGGATCAGGCGCTGATCGTGTCCATCGACGGCGGATGTCCCGGCGTGCAGAACGTGCAGGAAGGCGTGATCGGCGCCACGTCCATGCAGTTCCCGCTGCAGATGGCGGCGCTCGGCATCGAGGCGATCAAGTCCTATGCGGAGACCGGCGAGAAGCCCGAGACTTCCGAGGGGCTGAACTTCACCAATACCGGCGTCGAGCTCGTCACCGACAACCCGGTCGAGGGGCTGCCCTCGATCACCTCGGAAGAAGCGCTGAAGAAGTGCTGGGGCTGATCTAGCCCGCGGGGGGGGGCGCCGGTTGCGCGGCCCCCCGTTCATTTTCCTTCCCATAAACGTCTCATCGTTCCAATCTGTCATCGTCGGGCTCCCCGGCGGGAGGAGAATATCATGTCTGACGCACCCCCGAGCGGTCGGCGGCGGCAGGAATACGAGGATTCGCTCGACAAGAGCGACAAAAAGGTCGCGGCCTTCACCCGCAAACGGAAAGGCCCGATGGACCGGGTGCAGCACGTGCTGCACGGCAATCCGACTCTCGTTCCCATCATCGTTCTCGTCGCCTCGATCCTCATCTTCGGGCTGATCGCCGGCGGCCGGTTCTTTTCTGCCTTCAACCTCAGCCTGATCCTGCAACAGGTGTCGATCATCGGCATCCTTGCGGCGGCGCAGAGCCTGATCATCCTGACCGCCGGCATCGACCTCAGCGTCGCGGCGATCATGGTGCTGATGAGCGTCATCGCCGGCAACCTCGCCGTCTATATGGGGGTGCCGTCGATCATCGCGCTGCTCGTCGCGTTCGCGGGCGGCACCGCCGCCGGGCTGATGAACGGGCTTCTCGTCACCAAGGTGAAGCTGCCGCCCTTCATCACCACGCTCGGCACCTGGTCGATCTTCTATGCGCTGAACCTGTGGCTGTCGGGAGCGCAGTCGATCCGCAGCCAGGACATCGACGAGTTGGCGCCGTTCCTCAAGTTCTTCGGCATCCCGCTCGACATCGGCAACGCCCGCATCACGCTCGGCTCGATCCTGATGGTGCTGGTGTTCCTGGCGCTGTGGTATCTCTTGAACAAGACCGCCTGGGGCCGCCACGTCTACATGATCGGCGACGACAAGGAGGCGGCGGAACTGGCCGGGATCCGCACCGACCGCACGCTGCTGTCGGTCTATGGCCTCGCGGGCTTCGTCTGCGCGATCGCAGCCTGGGCGTCGATCGGCCGGGTCGGCTCGATTAGCCCGCAGGCCTTCTACGAGGGCAACCTGCAATCGATCACCGCGGTGGTGATCGGCGGCATCTCTCTGTTCGGCGGGCGGGGCTCGATCCTGGGGGCGCTGTTCGGGGCGCTCATCGTCGGCGTGTTCCAGTCGGGGCTGCGCCTCGCCGGCGTCGACGTGCTCTGGCAGGTCTTCGCCATCGGCTGGCTCATCATCATCGCGGTCGCCATCGACCAGTGGATCAGGAAGGTATCGGCATGAGCACGGAACCGATGTTGCAGGCCCGCGGCCTGGTCAAGCGATACGGCCGCGTGACGGCGCTCGACGACGCCGATTTCGACCTGATGCCGGGCGAGGTCCTGGCGGTGATCGGCGACAACGGCGCCGGCAAGTCGTCGCTCATCAAGGTGCTGTCGGGCGCGGTGCAGCCGGACGAGGGCGAGATCCTGCTCAACGGCGAGCCGGTGCGTTTCGCTTCGCCCATGGAGGCGCGCAACAACGGCATCGAATGCGTCTATCAGACGCTGGCGCTGTCGCCCGCCCTGTCGATCACCGACAACCTGTTCGTCGGCCGCGAGATCCGCGCCAAGGGATTCATGGGCAAGTACCTCAAGATGCTCGACCACAAGGAGATGGAGCGAGTTCGCGCGCGAGAAGCTGAACGATCTCGGCCTGATGACCATCCAGTCGATCAACCAGACGGTCGAGACCCTGTCGGGCGGACAGCGGCAGGGGGTCGCGGTGGCGCGCGCCGCGGCCTTCGGATCGAAGGTCATCATCATGGACGAGCCGACCGCGGCGCTGGGCGTCAAGGAGAGCCGCCGGGTGCTGGAGCTGATCCAGGACGTGCGCTCGCGCGGCATCCCGATCGTGCTGATCAGCCACAACATGCCGCATGTCTTCGAGGTGGCCGACCGCATCCACGTGCACCGGCTGGGCAAGAGGCTCTGCGTCCTCGATCCGAACGAGCACAGCATGTCGGACGCCGTGGCCTTCATGACCGGCGCCAAGGAGCCGGAGGCCGCGGCCGCCTGAGCCGGACCGCAGGCCGGTCGCCAGTCCGGGGCGGCGACGGGGAGGCCCGCCGCCGGCTCGCCGCGAGAACGGGGCGGGCAGATCGGGCCGGTGCCCCTGCCCTGCTGGTCCCGCGCCGGCTCGCGGGCGCGGGAGGCCCGCGATCAGGGACGCTCCGCCGCGGCAAGGGGTGCGGCGCGGAACGCTGGAGGGGCCGCGGGCCGGGCGCGCGGCACGGCGTTCGGCACAGCACCCGGTGCCGCGAACGCGCGTTCCAGGGAGGCCGCGGCGGGCGCCCTTGCAGCGGCGGCGCGACACGCCACATTGCGCGCATCCGAGCATGAGAGACAGATGATGACGACGATATTCCGCACCGCCCTGCCCTTGGCCGCAACGCTCGTCGCGGGCACGTCGGCTCTCGCCCAGTCCGCCGGCCTCGGCCCGCTGGTCGATGCGCAGGCGCTGCAATCGGCGCTTGGGCAGGTCGAGGTGGTCGACATCCGCCCCGAGGGCGAGGACGGCTATGGCGGCGGTCATATCGAGGGCGCCGTCAACGCGCCCTACGCGCTCTTCCGCGGACCGTCCGACAATCCGGGCCGGGTGCCCGAGCCAGGGGAGTTGAGCCGCATTCTGTCGGATCTGGGGCTCGAGACGGACGACCGCGTCGTGATCGCCTATCAGGGCGCCGACGTGACCGATTTCGGCTCCGCCGCACGGGTCTACTGGACGCTGAAATCGAGCGGTTTCGAGCATCTCTCGATCCTGAACGGCGGAGTCACTGCGTGGCAGGAGGCGGGCCTCGGCCTCTCCTCCAAGCCCGTCGATCCCGAGCCCTCGCAGATCGAGGTCACCTGGAACGATCGCTGGACGGCCACCGCCGAGGAGGTGCAGAGGGTCGTCGATGGCGGCGAGGAGGCGCTGTTGCTCGATGCGCGTCCCGAGAGCTTCTGGAACGGCGAGGAGTTTCACCGGGCCGCCGCGCAGCCCGGCACGATCCCGCAATCGCAGTATTTCGAGCATGCGGGCTGGTTCTCGGACGGGCCGGCAATCGTCGACGCCGGGGCGGCGCGGCAGCTGGCCGAAGAGCAGGATTTCACCGGCGCGGCCGAGATCATCTCGTTCTGCAATACCGGGCACTGGGCGGCGACGAACTGGTTCGCCCTGTCGGAGCTCGCCGGCATCGACAACGTCAAGCTCTATCCCGAAAGCGTCGTCGGCTGGTCGAATGCGGGCTACGCGATGGCCAACGTGCCGGGGCCGATCCGCACCCTGTGGTACCAGATCAAGTCGGCCTTCTGAGCCGGCCTGACCCCGAAGGAGACCGGCCATGGTCCATGCCGCGGCGAGCGCCCCCGACATGTCCGACACGCCCGCGGCGCCCTCGGGGCTCGCCCGCGCCGGGCTCGTCGCCGCCGCGCTGGCCTTCGCGCTCGCCGTGGCGCTGTTCGTGGGGGCGCGCTACGGGCTTCTGATCCTGATCGGGCTCGGCTTCGGCATCACCCTCGAAGGGTTCCGCTTCGGGTTCGCGGGGCCGTGGCGGCGGATGATCACCGAGCGCGATCCGAGCGGCGTGCTCGGGCATCTGCTGGCCATCGCGCTGGTGGCGGTGGTGGCGATCCCGCTTCTGGCCGCCTCGGGCGGCGAGCTCATTGGCGCGCAGGCGCCCGTGGGCGTTGCCATGGTCGGCGGCGCCTTCGTCTTCGGGCTGGCGATGCAGCTCGTCATGGGCTGCGGATCGGGCTCCCTCGTCAATGCCGGATCGGGCAATCCGGTGGGCGTGCTGGCGCTGCCGTTCTTCGCGATCGGCTCGTTCCTCGGCGCCTACAACCTGGTCTGGTGGAGCTCGTTCGGGGCCTTGCCGCTCGTCGTCTTCGAGGGCCTGTCGGGGCTCGCGATCACGCTCGGCGGGCTCGCGGCGGTCGCGGCGCTGCTCCTGTGGCTCGCGCCGGCCGATCTGCGCCGCATCCCGCGCCGCTACGTGCTGGCCGCCGTCGCGCTGGCGGTGCTGGCGATCCTCAACATCGTCGTCGCCGGGCAGCCCTGGGGCGTCGTCTACGGGCTGGGGCTCTGGGCCGCCAAGGGCGCCGCGGCGCTGGGCGTGCCGACCGAGCCCTCGGCGTTCTGGGGCTTGCCCTCCAATCAGGAGCGGATCGCCCAGAGCCTTCTCACAGACGTCACCTCGCTGACCAATCTCGGCCTGATCGGCGGCGCGCTTCTGGTCACGGCCTGGCGCGGCGGGCTGTCGGCGAAGCTGCCGCGCCTGCCGGCCAAGGCCTGGGCCACGACCGTGGTGGCCGGGTTCCTGCTCGGCTATTCCTCGCGGCTGGCCTTCGGTTGCAATGTCGGGGCATTCTTCTCGGGGATCTCCACCGGATCGCTCCATGGCTGGGCGTGGTTCGCGGCCGGCTTCGCCGGATCGGCGGTGGGGATCAGGATGCGCCCGGCGCTGGGGCTCGGGGGCTGAGGATGACCCGCAAGCTCACCGCCGCGATCGTCTCGGCCCTGATCGGGGCGCTTCTGGCCTTCGACCTCGCCGCCACGGGAACGCCCGACATCCACGACCAGCCGGCGCTGATCGCGCTCGGCTCGGGCGCCGAGGCCTCGGGCGCGCATTGCGCGGCGCTGCCCACCAAATAGGCAGACCTGCCGCAATGGCGGCCCGCCCCACCCTGTCTGTGGATCTTTGCGCCGCACCCCCATAGGCTGAGCCGGCGGTGGGATCATGAGGGGGGCCAGAACATGGCGGACCGGACGACGGACGACATGACCGAAGAGACGACGTTCAAGCGGGTCCTGGGGCGCTGGGACGTCCTGGCGCTGGCCTTCGGCGCGATGGTCGGCTGGGGCTGGGTGGTGCTCGCAGGCACGCAGATCACCCAAGGCGGCACGCTGGGCGCGATCCTGGCCTTCGCGGTCGGCGGCTTCGCCATCTTCCTCATTTCGCTGACCTATGCCGAGCTCTGCGCGGCGATGCCCAAGACCGGGGGCGAGCACGTCTATTCGTTCCGGGCGCTGGGGCTCGGCGGGTCGTTCATCTGCACCTGGGCGGTGATTCTGGGCTATGTAGCGGTGACGGCCTTCGAGGCGGTGGCGCTGCCCACGGTGCTCGAATACATCGTGCCGAACTACCAGATCGGCCATCTGTGGACGGTGGCGGGCTGGGACGTGACGGCGAGCTGGGCGCTGACGGGAAGCGCCGGCGCGGTGTTCATGACCTGGATCAACTATCGCGGCATCTCGTTCTCGGCGGCGTTGCAGAAGATCTTCGTCTTCGCGCTGGCGCTCGTCGGCATCATGCTGATCATCGGCAGCTTCTTCGCTGGCGAGGTCGCCAACACGACGCCGCAATTCGTCGACGGCTTCGGCGGCTGGATGTCGGTTCTGGTGATGACGCCGTTCCTTCTGGTGGGCTTCGACGTGATCCCGCAGGCCGCCGAGGAGATCGACCTGCCGCACAAGGCGATCGGCAAGGTGCTGCTCCTGTCCGTGGCGATGGCGGTGGTGTGGTACATCCTGATCATCATCGCGGTGTCGCTGATGCTCGACGCGCCGGCCCTCGAGGCGACCGAGCTCGCCCCGGCGGATGCGCTGGCGGCGGTGGTGGGCGGCGGCTGGGGCGGCAACCTCTTGGTCTTCGCGGGGCTCTGCGGCATCCTGACGAGCTGGAACGCGTTCTTCATCGGCGGCAGCCGGGCGGTCTATGCGATGGCCCATTCGGGGATGCTGCCGGCGTTCCTGGCGAAGATGCACCCGGAATACCGCACGCCCACGAACGCGATCCTGCTGATCGGTGGGTTGGCGGCGCTGGCGCCGTTTCTTGGCCGCTCGGCGCTGGTGTGGTTCGTCGATGCCGGCGGCTTCGGCATCGTCATCGCCTATGTGCTCGTGGCCGTGTCGTTTCTGGTGCTGCGCCGCACCGAGCCCGACATGCCGCGCCCCTATGTCGTGCCGCAGGGCGAGCGGGTCGGCTGGGCCGCGGTCATTCTCGGCGGCGCTCTGGCGGTCTTGTACCTGCCGGGGATGCCCTCGGCGCTGGTCTGGCCGGCCGAATGGCTGATCGTCGGGATCTGGTCGCTGGCGGGGCTCGGGTTCTGGGCCTGGGCGCAGGCGCAGATCGGACCGGACCAGCAGCGCCAGAGGATGCGCCGCGAGGTGGCAGGCGCGGAGATCTAAGGGCGCGCAGCCCCGGCGAGAGATTACGCGGGCGGCCGGGCGCCGCCCGCTTCGCGCCTCCCGCTAGATCATGCGCTGCGACAGGTCGTTCATGATCCACAGCGTGCCGAGCGCCATGATCGCCAGCAGCAGCACGGTGAACAGCAGAAGCTGGAGATCCTCGCGCCGCTGCCGGGAGAGGTTGATGTGGAGGAAGATCCGCAGATGCACGACGATCTGCGCCAGCGCCAGCACGATGATGGCCGGGATGGCGACGGTGCGCGGCACCGCCTGCGACATGACCATGCCGAAGGACAGCACGGTCATCCCCACCGACAGCACCAGGCCCAGCGTGTAGGTCTTGCGCTCGTCGCGCTCGTCTTCGGTGACGTTGCGTGTCATGCGACCCCCGAGAGATAGACGACAGAGAAGATCCCGACCCAGACGATGTCGAGGAAGTGCCAGTAGAGGCCCATCCGCGTCACCCGGCTCTTGACCCGGTCGGTGAGGCCGAAGAACAGGATCTGGCCGGTCATCGCGGCCATCCAGATGAGCCCGCCGCTGACATGCAGGCCGTGAAGACCCACAAGCGCCCAGAGTGCCGAGAGATAGCCCGACCGGTCCGGCGTCGCGCCGATCTCGATCAGGTGACGGAAATCCAGAAACTCGAAGACCAGGAACAGAAGCGCCGAGGTGGCCGCGACGGCGAGCCAGCCCAAGGTCGGCCAGACGCCGCGATCGTACTTCATGGCGAGGCTGGCCCAGCTGAAGCCGAAGGAGGAGCCGAGCAGCAGCCCGGTCTGGATCGCCACGCTCGTGAGGTCGGTGACGTCGGCCGGGCCGGGACCGCCGGCGGTGGCGCCGGTCATGGTGCCGAAGATCGCGAAGACGATCCCGAACGTCACCAGATCGGACATGAGGAACGTCCAGAAGCCGAAGACCGTGACCTCTGCCTCGTGCTCGCCGCCCTCGTATCCGAGGTTCATTCCCGGATGGATGTTGACGTTTTCGTCGCTCATGAGGCGATGACCATGTCGGTGGTCGCGTAGCCGCGATTGTGGGGCGTTGCCTCGTCGTCGCGGGTGATGCCGTCGCTGAGCTCGATCGCCTCGATCCAGGCCTCGTTGACGCGGCGCGCCTCAGCGGCCGGGATCGTCACCTCGGACTGGTGAAAGAACGAACGCGCGAAGCTCCAGGAGACGAGCGCCAGAACCGCGAGAATGGCGAGCCACCAGATCCACCACGTCATGGCGAAGCCGAATGCCGTGGTGGTGAGAAACACCACGACTCCCGCCACGGTCGGCGCCGGCAGATGGATGTCGCGGTATTCGGAGGGCAGCACGAAGGGCCGCCCCTCGGCCTTCTCGCGGGCGAATGCGTCGCGCTCGGAGATCTTCGGGATGATCGGGAAGTTCCAGGGCGGCGGCGGCGCCGGCGTCGCCCATTCGAGGGTGCGCCCGTCCCAGGGATCGCCGAGGGGGCAGGCCAGGCTCTCGCGGTTGCGGATCGACACGACGAGGGTGACGACGAGCCCCAGGAAGGCGCATCCGAGAAGGAGCGCGCCGAAGGCGGTGACATACATGTAGGGCTGGAAGGTCGGGTCATCGAAGGCGGCCGAGCGACGCGGATAGCCCAGAAGCCCCAGCACGTAGAGCGGCAGGAAGGTGAAGGAGAACCCGACGATCCAGAGCCAGGCGGTGATCTGTCCCGCCCGCTCGTCGAGGCGGAAGCCGAAGGCCTTGGGAAACCAGATGTGGATGCCCGCGAAGCTGCCGAAGATCAGGCCCGGCAGCAGCACGTTGTGGAAATGGGCGACGATGAACTGGGTGTTGTGGACCTGCCAGTTGATCGCGGGGTTGGCGAGGATGATGCCCGAGAGCCCGCCGATGACGAAAAGGATGAAGAAGCCCGTCATGTAGACCATCGGCGTGGTGAAGCGGATGCGGCCGCGCCACAGAGTCGCCATCCAGACATAGACCTTCACGCCCGTCGGCACCGCGATGATCATGGTGGCGATGCCGAAGGCGACGTTCACGGTCGCGGAATTGCCCATGGTGAAGAAGTGGTGCAGCCAGACGCAGAAGCTGATGACCGCGATCGACATGGTGGCAAGCACCAGGCTTTCGTAGCCGTAGAGCTTCTTGGCGGCGAAGGTGGCGGTCAGTTCGGAGAAGATGCCGTAGGCGGGCAGCACGAGCACGTAGACCTCGGGATGGCCGAACATCCAGAAGAGGTTGGCGTAGTTCATCATGTTGCCGCCGAGGTCGTTGGTGAAGAAGTGGAAGCCGAGATAGCGGTCGAGGGCCTGCATCAGGCAGGCGACGGTGAGCGGCGGCAGCGCGAAGACGAGCAGGATCGAGGTGCAGAGCGCCGTCCAGCAGAAGACCGGCATGCGCATGTAGGTCATGCCCGGCGCCCGCATCTTGTAGATCGTCACGGCGAAGTTCAGCCCCGACAGCATCGACCCGATGCCCGAGATCCCGATCGCCCAGATCCAGTAGTCGGGGCCGGGGCCGGGGTCGAAATCGGCGCCGGTGAAGGGCGGATAGGCGGTCCAGCCGCCGGTCTCGAAGACGCCGACGACGAGGCTGATCATGGTCAGCGCGGCGCCGGTGGCGGTGAGCCCGAGGCTCATCTGGTTCATCATCGGGAAAGCCATGTCCCGCGTGCCGATCTGCAGCGGGATGAGATAGTTCATGAACCCGGTGATGAACGGCATCGCCACGAAGAAGATCATGATCGTGCCGTGCGTCGAGAAGAGCTCCGCCCAGTGCTCGTTCGACAGGACGCCGCCATCGAGCGCCGTGGCCTGATGGCCGCGCATGACCATGCCCTCGGCGATGCCGCGCGCCATCATCACGAAGCCCACGACGATATACATGATGCCGATCTTCTTGTGATCGACCGAGGTCAGCCAGTCGCGCCAGAGCACCCCCCAGAGCCGCGCCCAGGTCAGCCAGGCGGCGACCACGACGGCGCCGATCACCACCATCCAGGCGGCGCCGGAGGCGACGATGGTGTTGAGGCTCTGGTCGTGGAAGATCTCGACGAGCTTGAAGTCCTGCAATTCGAGACGGCCAAACAGGGAGAACATCCTATCGCTCCGGCAGTGAGACGGCGGCGAGCCGGGTGGCACCGGGGCCGCAGAACGCGCCCGGAAAGACGCCGGCCAGCGACGGCAGCAGGCTCTCGGCGGGGTCGTAGGCGGGAGAGCCTGGCTGCGCCTCGGGCGGCACGGGGTTGGGCGCGGTGTAGCGGAAGACCACCCGCTCGAAGAGGCCGAGCCCGTCGAGGCGGAAATGCAGCGGCCCCTCCCCCTCGCGGCCCAGATCGGCGCGGGCCTTTTCCAGATCGCCGGTCTGCGCCAGCACGCTGTAGGTCCGGTCGTCGAGCGGCGGGCTGTCGAGGGCGGTCTCGATCCAGTCCTCGTAGGCGTCGAAGGAGACGGCGCGGATCGGCGCGCGCTGCGACGGGAAGCCCGGGCCGTTATACTGGGTGTTCTCGGCCAGCGTCTCGCCCGGCCTGTCGGCGATGAGGTTCAGCCGCGTGGTCATGCTGGGCATGGCGTAGATCTGGCCGGCGAGCCCGGTCGCCATGAAGCTCTGCATCACCGTGTCGCTCGTGAGCCGCATGCTCACCGGGCGGCCCACCGGCAGGACCAGCTCACCGACGCTGGCGACGCCGTCGTCGGGATAGAGGAACAGCCATTTCCAGTCGAGCCCGATCACGTCGACGCGCAGCGGCGGGCCGGCGAGGTCGATTTCGAACCCCTCGGCCATGTCGGTGTCGATGCCGCGATGGGGCGCGATGCGGAACGTCGCCTGCGCCAGCCAGACCGACAGCAAGAGGACGATCAGCGCCGGGCCCGCCCACATCAGGATCTCGAGCTTGGTGTTGAACTCCCACATCGGGCGGTAGGAGGCGGCGGTATTGGCGCGGCGGTAGCGCCAGAGGATGAGCGGCGCGCCGATCAGGACGGGCAGGATCGCCACGAGGATCAGCGCCGTCGCCCAGATGATCTCGGTGCGCTGAAGCTCGGCGATCGGCCCGATCGGGCTGAGAAAGCTGCGCGTGTCGGCGAGGGCCGGCGCCGCGCAAGCCAGGATGAGGGCCGCTGTCCACAGCCCGATTGCAGATCGTCCCATCGTCCCCCTGAAGATCGCCGCCGCTCGTTTCTCTTGCCTCGATGCGGCAAGGGTAGCGGGCGGGGCGGCGCTGGTCTCTTGCCTCGATGCGGCAAGGGTAGCGGGCGGGGCGGCGCTGGCCAGTGGGAAAGTTAACGCGGGCCGCGGTGCGAGGCCCGAGGCGCGCCGTCAGATCCGGTAATAGTCGCGGTACCACGAAACGAAACGGGCCACGCCATCGGCCACCGGCGTCGCCGGGGCGTAGCCGGTCAGACGGCGCAGGAGGCCGGCATCGGCCCAGGTCGAGGGCACGTCGCCGGGCTGCATCGGCAGCAGGTTACGGGTGGCCGTGCGGCCGGTTGCGCGTTCGATCGCGGCGATGAACTCGTCGAGCGGCACGGCGGTCGAATTGCCGATATTGACCACCCGCCAGGGCGCCACCGGCGAGAGGCTGTCGCCCTCGGGCACAAGGCCATCCTCGGGTCGCACCGGCGGCGTGTCGATCAGGAGCCGCACGGCGGTCACCAGATCGTCGATATAGGTGAAGTCCCGGCTCATCTCGCCGCGGTTGAAGACGTCGATGGGGCGCTCCTCGAGGATGGCGCGGGTGAACATGAAGAGCGCCATGTCGGGCCGCCCCCAGGGCCCGTAGACGGTGAAGAAGCGGAACATCGTGGTCGGCAGGTCGTAGAGATGCGCGTAGCTGTGGGCCATCGCCTCCGTCGCCTTCTTGGAGGCCGCGTAAAACGACATCGGATGGTCGGCACGGTCGCTTTCGACATAGGGCATGCGGTCGCTGGCGCCGTAGACCGAGGAGGTGGAGGCGAGCAGCATGTGGCGCGGCGGATGGGCGCGCGCCGCCTCCAGAAGCTCGAACGTGCCGGCGATGTTGCTGTCGAGATAGGCGCGCGGATCGTCGATCGACCGGCGCACCCCGGCCTGCGCGGCGAGATGGACGACGATGTCGGGGCGCTCGGCGGCGAAGAGGTCGTGCAGGACGCGCGGCGCCTCGATCCGGTCGCAGACCGCGCGGAACTGCGCTGATTGCAGCAGCATCGCCTCGCGCCGCCGCTTCAGGGCCACGTCGTAATAGGCGCTGTGGCAGTCGATGCCGATGACGCGGTAGCCGTCGTCGATCAGCCGCCGGCAGACCGCCGCGCCGATGAAGCCGGCGGAGCCGGTGACGAGCGCGGTCGGGGCGGGGTCGGACATGGATCTCTCCGGCAGGGGTCGTCGCGCCCGTCTAGCGCGATCGGCGGAGCCTGTCAGCGGCCGGAGGGAGAAGCGCCCGATCCGGCGCCCGATTTGGCCGCGGCGTGCCCCCCTGCCCCGCGCTTGCGGCCGGGGGCGCCGGATCGGGCGGAGCCGCATCGGCGCGATCGGCGCCGTCCGCGACGGGGCCGCCCTGCACCGGACGGCCGACAGCGTCACGGCAGCCGATTCGAATTCGCCGGCCCGTCGGGTGCACTTGCCGCCGACTCGGCCTATCTGAGGCGCACTATCCGAAGGAGCCAGCCCCCATGCCGCGATCCGCATTCCGTTACTTCACGCTGGCCTTCGGGGTCACGGCGCTGGGCCTCGTGCTGGCGGTCTGGGTGGGCTGGATCTATACCGGCACGATCCAGGGCACCCTGAGCCTCTTCTTCATCACGCTGGTGCTGGCCGCGCTGGAGATCTCGCTCAGCTTCGACAACGCCATCGTCAATGCCAACGTGCTGAAGCGGATGGACCCGAAATGGCAGCACCGCTTCCTGACCTGGGGCATCATCATCGCGGTGTTCGGCATGCGGATCATCTTTCCGCTGGCGATCGTGGCCGTCGCGGCGGGCACAGGGCCGATCTCGGCGCTGATGATCGCGGCCAAGGATCCGGGCCGCTATGCCGAGATCATGGACAACGCGCATGCCGACATCGCGGCCTTCGGCGGCACGTTCCTGATGATGGTCGCGCTGTCGTTCTTTCTCGATCCCGAGAAGGAGGCGCACTGGCTGGGCCGCCCCGAGGGCTGGGTAGCGCGCCACGGCCAGCACCAGGGCATCGCTGTGGCGATCGTCGCGGTGGCGCTTCTGGGGGTCTCGCAATTCTTTCCGGGCACCGAGGGCTACCGCTTCGTGACCATGGGGATGTGGGGGCTTCTGGGCTATCTCGTCGTGCATGTGGCGGGCGACGTGCTCGACAGCGGCGGGCCGGATCGCGTGGCAGCCCAAGGGGGACTCGGCGCCTTCCTCTATCTCGAGATGCTCGATGCGAGCTTTTCCTTCGACGGGGTGATCGGCGCCTTCGCGCTGACGCAGAACCTCTTCGTCATCGCCATCGGGCTCGGGATCGGGGCGATGTACGTGCGCTCGCTGACGATCATGCTGGTCGAGAAGGGCACCCTGGCGCGCTATGCCTATCTCGAGCACGGGGCGTTCTATGCGATCCTGGTGCTGTCGGTCATCATGTTCCTGCAACCCGTCGTCCACGTGCCGGAGGTGGTCACCGGCCTGATCGGCGTGGCGCTGATCGGCGCGGCGCTCTGGTCGTCTGTGCGCGAGAACCGGCGCGAGGGCGCGCCGCAGGCGGCTGAATGATCCTCTACGACGCGGAGCGCGACGGCGCGGGGAGATGGTCTCTGGTCTCCGACCGGGTGATGGGCGGCCGGAGCGCGGGGGTCCTGGCGCTCGAGACGGTCGGCGGGCGAGCGGCGCTGCGGCTGACGGGCGACGTCTCGCTCGGGAATGACGGCGGGTTCCTGCAGATGGCGCGCGATCTCGATCCCGCGCCGGGCTGGGACGGCGTGGAGATCGCGGTGTTCGGCAACGACGAGGTCTATAACCTCCATTTGCGGACCACCGATATGGAGAAGCCGTGGCAAAGCTTTCGCGCGAGCTTCCGCGCGAGTCCTGCATGGCGCACCCTGCGGCTGCGCTTCGCAGAGTTCGAGCCACACCGGATCAGCGCGGATTTCGATGCCGCGCGGCTGCGCCGGCTGGGCCTCGTGGCCATCGGTCGGGCCTTTCGGGCTGATCTATCGCTTTGCGGGCTGGCGCTTTTTCGGGCGCAGTGACGGCAATTTCGGTCTCTGCTGCTGCTGCCCCTCGCAATCCGGGCGCTTTCCTTTACGGTAAGTCTGACTGGACCTGGGGAAAGCGAGGGGGGCCTCATGCGTGCCTTAGCCGAAAGACTGCGTCTCAACACCGATCCGACGATCTTTTTCGTCTCGGCCGGGTGTATGATCATCTTCGTCATCGCGCTGGCCGTTGCGCCGGAAACCATCGGCGACGCCTTCGCCGCGGCCCGCAGCTGGATCGTCCGGCGGCTGGGCTGGTTCTTCATCCTCGGCGTGAATATCTGGCTCGGATTCCTGCTGTTCGCGGCGTTCTCGAGCTACGGGCATATCCGGCTCGGCGGCCCGAAGGCGCGGCCGGAATATAACAGCCTGTCGTGGTTCACCATGCTGTTCGCCGGCGGCATCGGCACGGTCCTGATGTTCTGGGGCGTGGCAGAGCCGATCTCGCACTTCTCCTCGCCGCCGATCGCCGGCGTCGAGCCCTATTCGGAGGAAGCGGCGAACTGGGCGATCTCCATCGCCATCTATCACCTGGGCCTCCACACCTGGACGATCTTCGCGCTGCCGGGGCTGGCCTTCGCGTATTTCATCTATCGCTACAATCTGCCGGTGCGGGTGAGTTCGGTGTTCTGGCCGCTTCTGGGCGAGCGCATCTACGGGCCGATCGGCAAGACCATCGACATCTTCGGCATCCTCGGCACGCTGTTCGGCGTCGCGGTGTCGCTGGGACTCGGCACCAGCCAGATCGGCGCCGGGCTCGAGGCGCTGTTCGGCTGGCCAGACGGGGTGCCGCTCAGGCTGGCGATCCTGGCGGTCCTGACCGTGGTGGCGGTCAGCTCCATCGTCGCGGGGCTCGACAGCGGCGTGAAGCTGTTGTCGAACATCAATATCGGCATGGCCGTGGCGCTGCTGATCTTCGTGCTGCTGACCGGCTCGACGCTGTTCCTGCTCAGGGGCATCGTGCAGACCTTCGGCCTCTATTTCGCGAATCTGCCGCGCCTGGCGTTCTGGAACGACATGATGGCGAGCTATCTGCCCGATACCGACGGCTGGGGCTGGCAGGGATCCTGGACGGTGTTCTACTGGGCCTGGACGGTGACCTGGTCGCCCTTCATCGGGCTCTTCGTGGCGCGCATCTCCTATGGCCGCACGATCCGCGAATTCGTCCTCGGCGTGCTGTTCGCGCCGTCGCTCTTCACGCTCGTGTGGTTCGCGATCTTCGGCTGGTCGGCGATGGCGATCGACGGCATCGGCGACGCGATGCGCACGCAGATGGGCGGCGAGGCCGGGCGCATCTCGGAAGCGGTGTCGAACTCGGTGCCGCTCGCAATGTTCGCCTTCTTCGAGAGCTTCCCGGCGACGCAGCTGGTCCAGGGCTTCGGCGTGGTGATCGTGGCGATCTTCTTCGCCACCTCGTCGGATTCGGCATCGCTGGTGGTCGACATGCTGTGTTCGGGCTCGCCGGATCCCGGGCCGGTGCATCAGCGGGTGTTCTGGGGCGTGTCGGAGGGGCTGGTCGCCGCCATCCTGATGATCATGGCGGGCGATCAGGCACTCAACGCGCTGCAGCAGGTGATCACGGTGGTCGGGCTTCCGATCTTCATCATGGTCTCGATGATGGTCGTGTCGATGATCGTCGCCTTCCGCAACGAGGGGATCGACAGGGTCGACATCGCCGATCCGGATCTGCCCGAGGGCTCCCGCAGGACCGTGCGCGAGAAACCGGCGGAATGAGCGGCCGGATCAGCGCCTGAGGGCGTCGAGAACGGCGCGCGCCGCGTCCGGGATCGGAGTCGCGGCGCGCGAGCGGCGGTCGACGCTCACATGGACGAAGACACCCTCGGCGGCCGCCGTCTCGGCGGCGCCGAAGAGGCCGATCTCGTAGCGCACCGAACTGGTGCCGAGATGGGCGACGCGCAGCCCGGCGGTGACCTCCTCGGGGAAGGCCAGCGGCGCGAAATAGCGGCAGCCCGACTCGACCACGAGGAAAACCGTCTGCCCTCCCAGCGGGTCGAGGACGCCCTGCTCCATCAGATGCGCGTTCACCGCCGTGTCGAAAAGCTGGTAGTGAACGGTGTTGTTCATGTGGCCGTAGATGTCGACGTCGCGCCACCGCGTCGGCATCGGCAGGAGCAACCGGTAGGCGGCGCGGGTCTCGGGCATCAGAAGAAGGCCTGGATCCCGGTCTGGGCGCGGCCGAGGATCAGTGCGTGGACGTCGTGGGTGCCCTCGTAGGTATTGACGGTCTCGAGGTTGATCATGTGGCGCATGACGCCGTATTCCTCGGAGATGCCGTTGCCGCCGTGCATGTCGCGCGCGAGCCGCGCCACGTCGAGCGCCTTGCCGCAATTGTTGCGCTTCATCAGGCTGACGAGTTCCGGCGCGGCACTGCCCTCGTCGATCATCCGGCCGAGGCGCAACGAGCCCTGCAGGCCGAGCGCGATCTCGGTCTGCATGTCGGCGAGCTTCTTCTGGAAGAGCTGGGTCCCGGCGATCGGCTTGTCGAACTGCTTGCGCTCGAGCCCGTAGGCGCGCGCGGCGTGCCAGCAGGCCTCGGCGGCGCCCATCACGCCCCAGGAGATGCCGTAGCGGGCGCGGTTGAGGCAGCCGAACGGCCCCTTGAGCCCCTGCACGTTGGGCAGGAGCGCGTCCTCGCCCACCTCGACGTCCTTCATCACGATCTCGCCCGTGGTCGAGGCGCGCAAGGAGAGCTTGCCGCCGATCTTGGGCGCCGACAGCCCCTCCATGCCCTTCTCGAGCACGAAGCCGCGGAACTTGCCGTCATGCGCCTCGGATCTGGCCCAGACCACGAAGACGTCGGCGAAGGGCGAGTTCGAAATCCACATCTTGGCGCCGTTCAGCACGTAGCCGTCCGCGGTCTTCTTCGCCACGGTCTTCATGCCGCCGGGATCGGATCCGGCATCGGGCTCGGTCAGGCCGAAGCAGCCGATCAGCTCGCCCGAGGCGAGCCTTGGCAGGTATTTCGACTTCTGCGCCTCCGAGCCGTAGGCCTCGATCGGGTACATCACCAGAGAAGACTGCACCGACATCATCGAGCGGTAGCCGGAATCGACCCGTTCGACCTCGCGCGCGACGAGCCCGTAGGTCACGTAGTTCGAGCCGAGCCCGCCATATTCCTCCGAGACGGTGACGCCGAGCAGCCCGGCCTCGCCCATCAGCGGAAAGAGGTCGGGATCGGCCTTCTCGTCGGCATAGGCGCTGGCGACGCGCGGCTGCAACGTCGTCTCGGCGAACTGGCGCGCGGCGTCGCGCAGCATGCGCTCGTCCTCGCTCAGCTGTCGTTCGAGCAGCATCGGATCGCTCCAGTCGAACTGTCCGAGTTCGGGGCCGTGGCCCTGGGTGTCCTTGGGCATGTCAGTCTCCCTTGTCATGAGCCGAGATGCGCTCGGCGAACGTGTCGAGAAGCGCGTGCTTCAGGATCTTGCCGGTGGCCGCCGCCGGCAGCGCGTCGACGACGAAGATGGCCGAGGGGCGCTTGTAGGCCGAGAGCCTGTCGGCGACGAAATCCGACAGGGCGCGCGGATCGACGCCCGGGCGAGCAGGCTCGACGAAGGCCAGGACGTCCTCGTTGCCCGCCCGGGCGCGGCCGATGACGGCGGACTGGACGACGTCGGGATGGTCATTCAGCGCCGCCTCCACCTCGGGCGGATAGACGTTGAAGCCGCCGCGGATGATCAGCTCCTTCTTGCGGCCGACGACGTGGAGGCGGCCGGCCTCGTCGATGCGCCCCAGATCGCCGGTGGCGAGCCAGCCGGCCTCGGAGAGCACCGCGGCGGTGGCATCGGGGGCGCGGTAATAGCCCTTCATCACGTGCGGGCCGCGGGTCAGGATCTCGCCCACCCGGGCCGCGTCGGGCGCCGCGATCTCGACCTCGCAGCCGGGCAGCGGCGGCCCGACCGAGATGTCGGGATCGCCGATCGCGTTCCGGGTGCCGCAGATGCCGGCGGTCGATTCGGTCATGCCGTAGCCGTTCTGCAAGGGCAGGCCGTAGAACGCCTCGGCCTTGCGCTTCCAGGCGGGATCGAGCGGCGCGGCGCCGGAGGAGACGTAGCGCAGCCGCGCGCCCTGCAGCCTGTCCATGCCCCGCTCGGCGGCGTGCTTCATCAGGAGCGCGTGCATCTGCGGCACGCCCGGGAAGATCGTGGCGCCGTCCTCGAGCGCCGCCAGCAGCTTGTCGGCGCCGAACCGGGCCTCGAGCTGCACCTCGGCGCCGGCGACCGCGCCGGCGGTCAGCATCGAGGCGAGGCCGAAGACATGGGTGAGCGGCAGCGCGCCGTAGAGGCGGTCGGCGAGGGTCATGCCGCGCAGCCGCGCCGAGGCGGTGCCGGCGAAGTCGAGATTGTCGTGGGTCAGCATCACGCCCTTCGGGTCGCCCGTGGTGCCGGTGGTGTAGAGGATCACCGCCACGTCGCGGTCGGCCTCGGGCGGCGGCGCCTCATGCGTCACGAGGCGGAGCGCGCCGAAACCCGTCGCCATCGCCTCGGCCGCCCTGCCGTGCGCCTCCGCATCGGCCGAGGCGCCCGAGGTGTAGAGCGTCGCGCGGGGACGGCAATGGGCGGCGATGCGGGCGAGCTCGGCGGGTTTCATGCGGGCATTGACCGGCACGACCCAGGCGCCGAGCCGGCTGCAGCCGAAGATCGCGGCGGCGGTGGCCGCGCAGTTCTCGGCCACGAGGAGGACCCGGTCGCCGGGCCCGACGCCGCGCCCGGCCAGAAGCCGCGCGACCGCTTCCGTGGCCTCGCGGTAGCCGGCCCAGTCGAGCGCGATGCCGGTGCTGTCGGCAAGCGCCGGCGCCCCGCCCCGCGCCGTGGCGTGGCCGTCGACATGATCGTGGATGCGGATGCCGTCGGTCACGTGCGCAGCCTCCCGAACCGGGGCGGGCGTTTCTCGAGAAAGGCCGCGATTCCCTCCCCGGCCTCGGGCGCGCCCTGGGCGCGGGCCATGGCGTCGCGTTCGGCGTCGAGCTGGTCCTCCATCGAGCTCTGCCGGGCACCGTGGGCCAGCCGCTTGATGCGAACCTGCGCCTCGCGCGGGCCCTCGGCCAGGCGATGGGCGAGGGCCGTGGCGCGCTCGAGGGCGGCGCCCGGCGGCGTCAGGTCCGAGACCGCGCCCAGCGCATGCAGCCGTTCGGCCGTGACCGGGTCGCCGGTCAGCAGGAGCGGCAGCAGCGTCGCCGGCGGCAGATGCGCGGCGAGCGTATGGGTGAGGCCGCCATCGGGGGTGAGCCCCGCCTTGACATAGGCGGCGCTGAAGCGCGCGCCGCGGGCGGCGAGGACGATGTCGCAGGCCATCGCGATCGCGAAGCCCGCGCCCGCCGCGCCGCCCTCGATGGCGGCGATGACCGGCGCCGGGCAGCGGCGGATCGCGCGGATGAGGTCGTGCAGCGTCTCGATCCGGGCGGCGCGCTCGCGCTTGGGGAGGTCGGCGCGGGTGGCGAGCGCCCGCAGATCGCCACCCGAGCAGAAATATCCGCCCTCGCCCGCCAGCACCACCGCGCCGATGGCGCCGTCGCGGCCGGGCTCGTCCAGCGCTTCGGCGAGACGGTCGCAATAGGCCGGGCTCAGCGCGTTGCGGGTCGCGGTGTTGGTGTTCCAGACGGTGAGGCAGCGCGCATCGCGCTCGATGCGGCCGGTCATGTCCTGCGCTCCTTCGGCAGCGGCTTGAAGGTGCCGGTGGCGGTGGCAATGACGGCGCCGTCCTGCCGCGTCAGGACTCCGTCGACGAACTTGATCTTGCGGCCGCCGCCCGTCAGCCGTCCGGTGGCGGTCACCGCGTCGCCCTGCTGCGCGGATGCGAGGAAGTTCGTCGTCATCGACAGGGTGAGCATCGGCCAGAGGCCGCTGTCGTCGACGGCGAGGGAGCCGGTGGCGCCCATCGCGTTGTCGAGCAGGCAGGCGATGATGCCGCCGTGCAGGCGGCCGTGGCGGTTCGCGTGCCGCGCGTCGATGGTCAGGTGGCAGCGCGCCCGGCCGTCGCGGCCCGAGAGGTCGAGCACGTAGCCCAGCGTCCGCTGGGTGCCGGTCTCGTCGCGGATGATGCCGGTCTCGCTCATGCCGCGCTGAGCCGGGTGAAGCGGCCGAGGTGGTAGAGCGCGTCGCCCAGCCGGTGCTCGGTCATGGTGAGGCGGCGGGCGAAATGGCCCAGATCGTATTCCATGGTCATGCCGATGCCGCCATGCATCTGGATCGATTCCTCGACCACCAGCTTGGCGGTCTGCCCGACGAGCTGCTTGGTCGCCGAGACGTGCAGTTCGCGCTCGTCGCGGCCGACATCGAGATGGCCGGCGAGGTTGATGACCGCCGAGCGCGCCTGCTCCACCTCGATGATCAGCTCGGCTGCGCGGTGCTGCAACGCCTGGAACTTGCCGATCGGCTGGCCGAACTGCTTGCGCTGCGACAGATAGTCGATGGTGAGCGACTTGGCGCGCTCCATCAGGCCCAGCGCCTCGGCCGAGAGCGCGCAGGTGGCGCGGGCGGTCTGGCGCTCGATCGCGTCGAAGGCGCCGCCGGCGGGACCGAGAAGCGCCGCGCCGGGCAGGCCCATGTCGGTCATCTCGATCTCGGCGCCGCGGCCGCCGCCGGCCAGCGGGTAGTCGCGGATGCCGAGGCCGGCCGTGTCGGCGGGCACGAGGAACAGCGACAGGCCGTCGCGGTCCGCGACATCGCCGGCCGTGCGGGCCGAGACGACGAGATAATCGGCGTCGCCGCCATTCGTCACCACCGACTTGCGCCCCGTCAGCACCCAGCCGTCGCCGTCCTGGCGGGCCTCGGTGGCGACGCGCTCCAGATCGTAGCGCGAACCCGGCTCGCCATGGGCGAAGGCCAGGTGGGTGGTGCCGGCGATCACCTCCTCGAGATGCGCGACCTGCGCCTCCGATCCGAGATCGGCGATGAGCCCGCCGGCGAGGACGATCTCGAGGAGCGGTTCGGGGGCGCCGGCGCGGCCCATCTCCTCGAAGACCACCATGAGGTCGAAGCCGGCGCCGCCGAAGCCGCCCTGGTCTTCGGTGAAGAGCGCGCCGATGACGCCCATCTCGGCCAGCGCCGCCCAGCTCTCGGCCGACCAGGCGATGCGTCCCGCGCCGATGGCCTTGAGGTCGGTCTTGTCGGCCAGCAGCCGGCGCAGGCCGTCCTGCAGCATCTGCCGCTCGTCGGTCAGGTCGAAATTCATCTCAGACCTCCAGCATCGTCTTGGCGATGATCGATTTCTGCACCTCGTTCGAGCCGCCGTAGATCGACAGCTTGCGGTTGTTGAAATACTCGGCGGTGGCGGGCATCGCGTAATCGGGGCCGACCGGCTCGACATTGGAGCCCGATTCGAGCGCCTCCGACACGAAGGGCATCGCGTAGGGGCCGCAGGCGGCGCGGGCGAGGTTGTTGATCTCCTGCCGGATGACGGTGCCCTTGACCTTGAGCATCGAGCTTTCCACGCCCGGCGCGGCGCCGTCGGCGGCGGCCGAGACGACGCGCAGGTTGGTGGTCGCGAGGGCCATCAGCGCGATCTCGAGCTTGCCGATCTCGGCGGCGAAGAGCGGATCCTCGATCAGCGGGCGGCCGTGCTGCATCTCGAGCCCGGCGATGCGCTTGAGGTTCGCCAGCGCCTGATTGGCGAAGCCCACCCCGGCGATGTTGGTGCGCTCGTGGGTCAGGAGGTACTTGGCGATGGTCCAGCCCTTGTTCTCCTCGCCCACGAGGTTCTGGGCGGGAACGCGCACGTCCTTGAACCAGACCTCGTTCACCTCGGCCTCGCCGTCGATCAGCACGATCGGGCGCACCTCGACGCCCGGATCGTCCATGTCGATCAAGAGGAAGCTGATCCCCTCCTGCGGCTTGCCGTCCTTCCTGGTGCGCACGAGGCAGAAAATGTGGTCGGCGAACTGCGCCAGCGTCGTCCAGGTCTTTTGGCCGTTGACGACATACGTATCGCCATCGCGCTCGGCGGTGGTCTTGAGGCTGGCGAGGTCGGAGCCGGCACCCGGCTCGGAATAGCCCTGGCACCACCAGTCGGTGCCGTCGAGGATGCGCGGCAGCCAGTGCGCCTTCTGCGCGTCGCTGCCGAACTTCATCAGCACCGGCCCCAGCATCATGATCCCGAAGGGCAGGATGCGGGGGGCGTGCGCGCGCGTCGTCTCCTCCTCGAAGATGTGGCGCTCGACCGGGTCCCAGCCGGCGCCGCCATGCGCCTCGGGCCAGTGGCCGGCGAGCCAGTTGCGCTCCTGCAGGATGGCGTGCCATTCCTCGATGTCGGTCTTCGACAGGCGCTGGCCCAGCCGCACCTTGTCGGCGAGCCGCTTCGGCAGCCTGTCGCCGAGGAAGGCCCGCAGGTCGTCGCGGAAGGCGGTCTCGTCGTCCGTATAGGTCAGGTCCATCTGATCCTCCCGTCAATAGATGTCGAAAAGCCCGGCCGCGCCCTGGCCGCCGCCGATGCACATCGTCACGATCCCGCGCCGCGCCTTGCGCCTCCGGCCCTCGACAAGGAGGTGTCCGGTCATCCGCGCCCCCGTCATGCCGAACGGATGGCCGACCGCGATGGATCCGCCATCGACGTTCAGGATGTCGTTGGGGATGCCGAGCCGGTCGCGGCAATAGAGGAGCTGCGCGGCGAAGGCCTCGTTCAGCTCCCAGAGGTCGATGTCGTCCATCGCGACGCCGTGGCGCTCCATCACGCGGGGCACGGCGAAGACCGGGCCGATGCCCATCTCGTCGGGCTCGCAGCCCGCGACGGCGAAGCCGCGGAAGGCGCCCAAGGGCTCGATGCCCGCCGCCTCGGCGGCGCCGGCGCTCATCATTACCAGCGCTCCGGCGCCGTCCGAGAGTTGGCTCGCGTTGCCCGCGGTGACGAACTTGCCGGCGCCGCGGACCGGCTCGAGCGCCTCGAGCGCCGCGAGCGTGGTCGAGGGCCGGTTGCACTCGTCCTGAGAGATCGTCCGTGTCTCGTGGGTGATCTCGCCCGAGGCCTTGTTCTTCACCGCCTGGGTCACCTGCATCGGCGCAAGCTCGGCATCGAAGCGGCCGGCTTCCTGCGCCGCGGCGGTGCGCATCTGGGACTGGTAGCCCAGCTCGTCCTGCGCTTCGCGGGAGATGCCGTAGCGCTCGGCCACGATGTCGGCGGTGTCGATCATCGGCAGATAGAGGTCGGGCTTGTGCGCCATGATCCAGTCGTTCGGGGCCTCGTCGGGCGGCGGCTGCACCCGGGAAATCGATTCGACGCCGCCGACGAGGACCGCCCTCGCCCCCTCCTCGCGGATCAGGTGACCGCCCATGGCGATGGCCTGCAGGCCGCTGGCGCAGAAGCGGTTCACCGTGGTTCCGGCGATGGAGACCGGCAGGCCGGCACGGACGACCGCCTGGCGGGCGATGTTGCGCCCGGTGGCGCCCTGCGGATAGCCGCAGCCCCAGATCGAATCCTCGATGAGGACGGGGTCGATGCCGGCGCGCTCGACGGCGTGGCGCGCCGCGTGACCCGCCATCTCGGCGCCGTGGGTGATGTTGAAGGCTCCGCGATGCGCCTTGCCGATGGGCGTGCGCGCGATGGAGACGATGACGGCGTCCTCGGTCATTGGTTCAGCTCCTGGAACTTGCGTCCGCTTCCGGCCAGCTCGTCGATCAGCGGGGCGACGCGCCAGAAGTCGGGATTGGCCTCGCCGTAGCGGCCGATCCGGTCACGGATCGTGGCGAGGCCCACGTGATCGGCATACATCATCGGCCCGCCGCGCCAGCGCGGGAAGCCGTAGCCGAAGAGCAGCACCGCATCGACGTCGAGCGGGCGGCGCGCGATGCCCTCGCCCACGACCCGCGCCGCCTCGTTGACCATCGCCGCGAGGTAGCGCTCGACGATCTCGTTGTCGGAGACCTGCACCGGCTCGGCGCCCCGCTCGGCGCGCACCGTCTCGATGATGCCGTCGAGCTCGTCGTCGGGCCGGCCCTTCGGGCTCTCCTCGTCATAGATGTAGTAGCCGCGCCCGGTCTTGCGGCCGAGCCGGCCCATCTCGTTCAGCCGGTCGTCCCAGTCGGGATTGACCTCGCCCGGCTGCGGGCCCTTGCGCGCGCGGGTCATGTGGCCGATGTCGAGGCCGGCGAGATCGGCGACCTTGAAGGGTCCCATGGCGAAGCCGAACGCCTCGAGCGCCGCGTCGATCCGGTAGGGCGAGGCGCCCTTCAGCACCATCTCGTTGGCCGCGGCCCGGTAATGGCTGAGGATGCGGTTGCCGATGAAGCCGTCGCAGACGCCGGCGCGCACCGCGATCTTGCCGAGCCGCTTGCCGAGCGCGAAGGCGGTCGCCGTCACCTCGGCGGCGGTGGTCTCGGGCACCACCACCTCGAGAAGCTTCATGACATGGGCGGGCGAGAAGAAGTGCATGCCGATCACGTCGGCCGGCCGCCGCGTGGTCGCGGCGATCTCGGCCACGTCGAGATAGGAGGTGTTGGTCGCCAGCACGGCGCCCTGCTTCATCACCCGGTCGAGCTCATCGAAGACCTGGCGCTTCACGTCCATCGATTCGAAGACCGCCTCGATGACGAGGCCGGCCTCGGAGAGCGCCTCGTGATCGGTGGTGGTGGTGAGGTCGATGCGGTCGCGCGCCTCAGCCGCGAGCTTGCCGCGCCGGACCGCGCCGTCGAGATTGCCCTCGATGGCGAGCCGCGCCTTGGCGGCGGCCTCGGGCGTCTGCTCGACGAGGGTGACGGGCAGACCGGCCAGAAGCGCCGCGGTGGCGATGCCCGCGCCCATCGTGCCGCCGCCGACGACGCCCAGGGCCTCGACCGGGCGCGGCTCGACGCCCTTCAGCTCCGGCAGCTTCGAGACCCGGCGTTCGAGGAAGAAGGCGTGGATCAACGCCTCGCGCTGATGGGTCTGCATCAATTCGTCGAAGAGGCGGCGCTCCTCCGCCATGCCGTCGGCAAAGCTCGCCGCCTCGCAGGCGGCGCGGACGGCATGGGCGGCATGCCGCTGCGCCACCTGGCCATGATATGCCTCCTGCAGGGCGCGGTCGCGCGCCTCCCAGCCGCCATTCGGCGCCTCGGGCCGCGGCAGCGCCGAGGTCGGACGCGCCACGGCGCCCTGTTCGAGAAGCTCGCCCGCATAGGCGATGCCGGCGAGGCGCGGGTCGTCGCCCTCGACCAGCCGGTCGACGAGGCCGATGACCTGCGCGCGGGTGGCGTCGACCGGGGCGCCGCCGGTGATGAGGTCGAGCGCCGCGTCGGTGCCGGTCAGGCGCGGCGTGCGCTGCGTGCCGCCAGCGCCGGGCAGGATGCCGAGCGTCACCTCCGGCAGGCCGATCCGGGCGCCTTTCAGCGCCACGCGGTAGTGACAGCCGAGCGCCACTTCGAGGCCGCCGCCGAGCGCCGCGCCGTGGATCGCCGCCACCACCGGCTTCGAACTGGCCTCGATCCTGTCGATCACCTCGGGCAGCCAGGGATCCTTGGGCGGCGCGCCGAATTCCGCCACGTCGGCGCCGCCGAGGAAGAGGCGGCCGGCCCCTATCAGGACGGCAATCTCGGCATCGTCGGCCTCGAACCGCTCGAAGGCGGCGACGAGCCCCTCGCGGACGGCGTGGCCCAGCGCGTTCACCGGCGGGTTGTCGACGGTGATGACGGCGATCTGTCCCTCGCGGTCGTAGTGCACGGTATCTGTCACGTCTTGTCTCCCGTAGACTGGTTAGGTGGGCGAACGGCTTTCCGCCCCGGATCGTTCAGCGCGTCCCGTCGTTCGGCGGCCCCCCGTCAGCGTCGCAGCGGAGCCGGCGTCTGGCCAAGCGCCAACTCGAGGTCGCGCACCGCCTGGCGCAGCTTCGGGCCGACCTCGCGCTCCATCCGCTCGAGCGACAGATCGGCGGGAGTGGCGCCGCAGCTGAAAACCACCGGCTCGGCCAGATCGCGCGGAAAGAAGGGCGTCGAGACGGCGTGGATGTTGGCGGTGAAGTATTCGGCCGGATCGGCGATCGCGAAGCCGCGCGCCAGAAGCTGGCCGTAGGCCTCGCGGCGGATCCGCTCGAGCTCCTCGGCGCCGAGGCCGCGATGCCCCTCCGCCTCGGCGAGGATGGCGGCGGCGGCCTCGTCGGAGAGCGCGGCGAGAAAGCAGTGCCCCGAGGACGACCCCTTGAGCGGCAGCGGATGGCCGACATCGAGCCAGATCGAGCTGACGCCGGACGGCCGCCAGGTGCGGGTCAGCAGGAGCCGGCCGCGGTCGCGCACCGCAAGAAGCGACAGCGTTCCGGTCTCGTCGGCGAGACGCTGCATGATCTGGCCGGCGATCTCGACGAAGGAGATCGAGGCGGCGGCGATGGTGCCGAGCGCCAGGAGCGCGGGTCCGGGGCGATAGCGCTCGCCGTGCCGGGCATGGGACAGATAGCCCAGCGCCTGGAGCGTGTAGGTCAGGCGCGAGACGGTGGATTTCGGCAGCCCGGTCCGCGCCGCGATGTCGGCGTTGCCGAGACCGTCATCGGAGGGCCGGAAGGCGCGCAGCACGCTCAGGCCGCGGGCCAGGGTGGTGGCGAATCGGGGATCGGTTTCGGTCGTGTGTTTCATTGCATCGAATAGGGAATGAGGAGGCTGAGCGCCGGGACCGCCATGATGATGACCAGGACGAGGATGTCGACGGAGAGGAAGCGCAGGATGCCGGAGAAGATGCGGTCGATCGGCACGTCGCGGCCGACCACGGAGGAGATGACGAAGACGTTGAGGCCCACCGGCGGCGTGATGAGGCCGATCTCCAGGAGCTTGATGACGACGACGCCGAACCAGATGAGATCGAGGCCGTAGCTTTCGATCACCGGCACCATCAGCGGCAGGGTCAGCACCATGATGCCGATCGGATCGAGGAACATGCCGAGAAGGAGATAGATTGCCGCGATCGCCGCCATCAGCACGACGACGTTCGGCTCGGCGCCGGTGACGGCGCCGACGATCTGGGGCGCCACGCCGGTCAGGGCGATGAAGGCCACGAAGATCTTGGCGCCGGCGGCGATGAAGAAGATCGAGGTGGTCTGGATGCCGGTCTCGCGCAGCGCCGCCCAGAAGCCCGCAAGCGTCAGGCGGCGCTGGGCGAAGCCGATCAGCGTGACCAGCGCGGCGGAGATGGCGGCGGCCTCGGTGGCGGTGAAGAAGCCGCCATAGATGCCGCCGACGATGATCGCGAAAAGCAGGGCGGCGGGCCAGGCGGCGAGCGCGGCGCGGCGCCGCTCGGCCGCGTCCACCCTCCCCTCGTAGCGCGGCGCGTCGCCGGGGGCGCGGCGCACCCAGATCCAGATCACCAAGAGGAAGCCTGCGAGGCTGAGGAGCCCCGGCAGGATCCCGGCGAGAAACAGCGACGAGATCGAGGTCTCGGTGAAGATGCCGTAGATGATGAAGAGGACGGAGGGCGGGATCAGCGAGCCGAGCGTGCCGCCGGCGGCCACCGAGGCCGTGGCGAGGCGCTTGTCGTAGCCCATCGCCAGCATTTCCGGCGAGCAGATCCGGCCCATGGTCGAGGCGCAGGCGATGGAGGAGCCGGAGATCGCCGAGAAGCCGCCGCAGCCCACCACCGAAGCCATGGCGACGCCGCCCGGGATGCGGGCGAGCCAGACCCGGGCGGCGTGGTAGATCGCCGTGGTGATGTCGGCCCGGTAGGCGATGTGGCCGAGCGCCACGAAGAGCGGGATCATTGACAGATCGTAGCTGTGGATGAGGTCGAAGGAGTTCGAGAAGACGAGGCTCGCGGTCGGGCGCATCGCCCGCTCGGGGGCGAAGGCGCCGGTGCGGAAGGCGAAGAACACGAAGGTGCCGACCGCCGCTACGCCGGCCAGCGCAAAGGCGATGGGGACGCGGATGGCGAGAAGCCCGATCACCGCCGCGAAGGCCACGATGCCGAGAAGGGTGCCGTCCATCTCAGGCGTCCTCCTGCATCAGGCTGCCGCCATCGGTGTCGATATGCGCGCCCGACCGGATCGTCGCGACATCCTGCGCGACCTGCAGCGCCAGCCGCACCCAGCAGACGGCGATGCCGAACAGGAAGAGCACCCGGCCCGGCCATTTCGGCAGGGAGAGTTCGCCGAAATAGAAGCCGCCGCCGGTGACGGCCGCCGCCGCCTCCCGCCAGCCCGCCCAGAGGAGCGGCACCAGCGCCAGAAGCGAGACCACGCCGCCGAAGACGACCAGCCAGTCCTGGACGCGGGCCGGGAAGGTCTGCGACAGCACCTCGACGACGATGTTCGCCCGCGCCGCGACGGTGGCGGCAAGGGGCAGCAGGATCGCCGCGACCATCAGCTCGCTGACCATCACCACGGTGTCGGGCACGCCCGAATTGAGGGTGACGCGCAACACGACGCTGAGCGTGATCAGAAAGCCCAGGGCGACGATGGCCGCTGCGGCGAGATCGAGCAGCAGCGTTTCGATGCGGCGCAGCATGGCGTCCTCCCGTTCTGGGGCCGCGGACCGGTGGCCGCGGCCGCGGCGCTCAGCGCTCCCAAGGGTAGCCCTGGGCGTCGCGCTCCTGCGTGTACTTGTCGATGAGCCCGCGATATTGCTCGAGCAGCGCCTCGCCGTCGAGACCGGCCGCGGCGGCGGTCTGCTTCCAGTCGTCGACATAGGCCGCGCCGGCCTCGACGAGCTTCTCGCGCTCGGCCTCGGGCAGGCTTACCACCTCGATGCCCTGGTCCTTCATCATCTGCACCGCCGCGTCGTTCTCGGTGGCGAGGATGCGGCCCAGCTCGTCGGGGATCGCGCGGCCCGCTTCCATCAGCGCCTCCTGCTGCTCGGGCGTAAGCGAATTGAACATGTCGCGGTTCATGAAGACGCCCAGCGCGCCGACCTGGCCCCAGTCGAGGATGGTGTAGCTGTCGATCACCTCCTGCCATTGCAGCGCCGGGACCACGTAGCTGTAGCCCTGGCTGCAATCGATGAGGCCGCTGTCGAGCCCCTGATAGGCGTCGTAGATCGACATGGAGACGAGGTTCGCCCCCTTGTCGGCGAAGGTCTGGCCATAGGCGCCGACGCCGCGGACCTTGAGGCCGGAAATGTCGTCGACGCTCGAGATGGTGGCGCCGGTGCAGCCGATATTGACCGCCGAGGTGGTGAAGGTGCCGATATAGACGAGGTTCTGCTCAGCCAGGTTCTGCTGGAGGTCTTCGTTGCTGCGCATCAGCTCGTCGGTGGCCTTCATGCCGATCCACGGATCGGGGTTCAGGATCGGCAGGTCGGCGATGCCGTAGCCCGCCATCTCCTGCGGGAAGTAGACGGCGATGATGGTGCCCGCATCGGCGACGCCGTCGGCGATGCTCGACCGCGCGGCGCCGGCCTTGAACAGCGCCCCGCCCCACTGGACGTCGAAGGTGAGCTCGCCCTCGCTTTCCTCCTCGACCCGATCGACGAAGAACTGGATCGCCTCGGCGCGGGCGCCGCGGTTCGGCCCCGCCTCGCCGAAGAAGAGCGTCGTCTGCGCGCCGGCCGCGGCGGCGGCGGCGCACAGGCCGGCGGCCAGCAGGCCGCTGGTCAGAAATCGTGTCATCGGATCCTCCCTCACATCACTTCCACCCGGATAATTCCACTCTATGGAATTTTGTTTCGCTTCATGGAACGTAGCAGGTGGATCAGCGATCGGCAACCGGGTCTGCCCGATCGGCAAGATATTTCCCGAACCGCGCCGCGAGCTCGTCCCGACGCGCCGCCGAGGATGCCGAGATCAGCGCCGTGGTCGGATCGGTCGGATCGTAGGGCGCACCATTGAGCGACCCGATCGCGCCGCCGGCCTCGGCAAAGACGAGGCGGCCGGCCAAGTGGTCCCACGGCTTCGAGGCCGGGACGAACTGCCAGTCGGCGTGGCCCGACGCCAACATCCGGTATTCGTGGCACGAGCAATGCAGCGTGTGCACCCGCTCGAGACGCGGCACGAGCGCCGCCGGGGCCGCGCCGCCCGGTCCGTCGAAGAGGCCGAGGGACATGTAGCCCACCTCCTCCTCCGGCGGGCGCGGCGGCGCCACGGCGAGCGGCCGGGGCGCGATGCCCGGGCGCCCGTAGACCGCGCCGCGCCCGGGCCGCGCCACCATCCAGTCGTCGAGAACCGGGTCGTAGAGCAGGCCGAAGACGGTCTCTCCGGCCTCCTGCACGGCGAGGATGACGCCGAACGTGGCAAGGCCCCGGGCGAAGTTCCAGGTGCCGTCGATCGGGTCGATCACCGCCACCGGACCGTCGCCGGCCAGGGCGTCGATCACGGTCGGATCCTCCGACGCCGCCTCCTCTCCGACGATGGCGGCGTCGGGCAGGATGCGGTCGATGCTCGTGGCCAGCGCCGCCTCGGCGGCGCGGTCGGCCACGGTGACGAGATCCTCGGGGCCCGTCTTGGTGCGGATGTCGGTGGGCGAGAGGTCGCGGAACCGCGGCAGGATCTCGGCGCGCGCCGCGGCGCGCACGGCGTCGATCAGGGCCGCGGCGACTGCATCGTCCATGTCACGATCCCCGGCAGGTGGCGTAGCGGGGCAGCGGCACGTGGTCGTGGACCGGCGCGCCCACGCAGCGGATCGGGGTCTCGCCGAGGAAGGCGGGCGGCCGGCTATCGGCACCGCCGCCCTTCGCAGCGCCGCGCAGCGAAGCGCCCGCGGCGGAGAGGAGCCCGGAGATGCCGGTGGCGGCGTCCGCCTCGGGCCGGATCGGCGCGCGGGTCCGCCTGCCGGCAGTGACGGCGCGCGCCAGGGCCCGCCGCGCGGCGCCGTCGATGCGGCAGAGCCGGGTGCGCGGCCCGGCGGCCGGCCGCGCGCGGTCCGCGCCGAGACCGTGGATCGTCAGATATCCCGCCATCCCCCGTACCGCTCCTCCGCCGGTTGCAGCACAAGGGTAGAGGCCCGCCCGATGGGGACAAGACAGCGAGCAGATCTCCCCGCGAAATGATCGGCTGGGAGGGGTCGATGAGGTGGAGCTGCGCGCCCAGCGGAGGCGCGGATCCGCGGGCGGGCCGCCCTGCCGGTCTATTCGGCGGCGTCGAGATCGACCACCGCCTTGGGCAACACGATCTCGAAACAGGTGCCCTTGGGGCCGGTGGAGACGAGCCGCAGCCGGCCGCCATGGCCGCGCACCAGTTCGCTGGCGATGGTGAGGCCGAGGCCGGTGCCGCCGCGCTTGGAGGCGGACTGGAACGGCTGGAACAGGTGATCCTGCGTCCGCTTCGGCAGGCCGGGGCCGGTATCGGTGACGCGGATCGTCCACTCCGTCTCGGTTTCGTCCCCCGCGACCGCGATCTCGCCGCCCGCGCCGGTCGCCACCATCGCCTGGCGGGCATTGCGCACCAGATTGCCCAGAACGCGGTAGAGCTGCTCGGGATCGGCCCGGACGATCATGCCGCCCGGCACGTCCTCGGCGAAGGAGATCTCGGCCTCGCCCGCCGCCAGCCGCTCTCCCTCGAGGACGTCGTTGACGAGATCGACCAGGGGCACGCGCGCCAGCTGCGGCGGCGGCTCCTCCGCCCGGCCGAAGGCCAGCGTCGCCTCGCAGATCGAGATGGCCCGGGCGATCGAGTTCAGAAGCTTCGGCGCCAGCCGCGCCACGGTCGGATCGGTCGATTCCTCGATCCGGTCGGCGAAGAGCTGCGCCGTGGTCAGCACGTTGCGCAGATCGTGGCTGATCTTGGCGACGCCGCCGCCGAGCTGCGCCAGCCTGTCCTTCTGCCGGAGCGCCGCGGTCAGCTGGGTCTGCAGGTCGTGGAGCGCCGTCTCGGCGGCACGCAGCTCGCGCACCCCGGCGGATGGCGAGATGATCCGCCGCGAATCCTCGGGCGCCGCCGCGTAGCTTTCCATCGCGTCGACCACACCGCGGATCGGCCGCACGATGAGCCGGCGCACGGCGAGAAACAGCAGCCCCCCGGTGAGCGCCGACAGCACCAGGGACAGCGCCAGGATCCTCAGGCCGTAATCGATCATCGCGGTGCGCAGGGGGCTTGCGGGCATGGTGATCTCGATGAGCTGGCCGCCCTCGCGGACCGGCTCGCCGATCACCCGGATGACGCGGTCGCCCGGCGTGAAGAGGGCGTGCAGCGCACCCGAGACCAGATCCCAGGAGCCCGGATCGCGCAGGTCGTAGGTCGCCGAGATCGGTTCGGGGATCGGCGAGGACAGGACGAGCTGGCGCACCTGGTCGCGGGCCAGGACGACGTTGTAGACCTCGGCGTTCTGCAGGAGCTCGCGCTCGAGGGTCGGGTCGATCATGTCGTCGGCAAGAAGCGCGAGAGAGGCGATCTGGGCGCGCTCGAGCCGCGACAGGAGGTAATCCTCGCGGAACCGCGCCACCGACGGCACGAAGATCAGGACCTCGGCCAGCATGACGAAGCAGATGGTGAGGATCAGGAACCGGCCGGTCAGGCTGTTCAGCATCTCGTTGCGCCGTCCATCTTCAGGGGAGCAGCCTCTGCACCGTTCCGACCACGCGCTTCACCATACCGCTCTCGAACAACTTTGGCGAGAAGTAGGCGCTGGCCGCCTTCTTGTTCAGTTCCGCAAGCGTCGGATAGGGCAGCACCGTCTCCGACAGCGCCCTCATCTTCAGCCCGTTGGCGATGGCCAGCGACCATGTCGAGATGAGTTCGCCCGCCTCGGCGCCCACGATCGTGGCCCCGACCGGCTTGCCGCGGACCACCGAGACCTTGACGAAGCCGACCGTCCGGCCGGTGGCGTGGGCGCGGTCGTTCTCGTCGTAGTTGACGCGGATCACCTCGACCTTGTCGCCGTATCTTTCGCGCGCCTCGGCCGCGGTGGGGCCGACCTGCGCGAGTTCGGGGTCGGTATAGGTGCACCAGGGGATGTGCTCCTGCCTGGCCCTGGCGGGCCAGCCGAAGAGGATCCGCCGCACGACGATGCCGGCGTGATAGCCCGCCACGTGGGTGAATTGCAGCCGCCCCGCGGCGTCGCCCACCGCGTAGACGCGCCGGTTCGTCGTGGAGCGCAGATCGTCCCCCACGGTGACGGCCCGGTCATGCGCCACGCCGGCGCGGTCGAGATCGAGCCGGTCGAGGTTGACCCGGCGTCCCACGGCCACCAGCAGGTGGCTGCCGGTATGGCTGCCATCCGCCGTCTCGACGGTGATCGCGCCGTCCCGCGCCGCGACCCGGCTGGCCTGCTCGCCCGCCACGATGCGCACGCCCTCGGACCTGATCTGGTCGAGCACGATGGCGCGCGCATCCTCGTCGTCGCGGCCGAGCGGCGTGGCGCCCTCGATCACCGTCACCTCCGAGCCCAGGCGGCGATGCGCCTGCGCCATCTCGAGCCCGATATTGCCGCCGCCGATGATCAGGAGGTGCCGCGGCCGTTCGCGCAGATCGAAGATCGTCTCGTTGGTCAGGTAGGCGACCTGGTCGATGCCCTCGATCGGCGGCACGAAGGGCCGCGAGCCGGTGGCGATGACGATGCGGCGGGCGGTGATCGAGGCGTCGCCCGCGATGACGGTCCGCTCGTCGGCAAACCGTGCCCAGTCGCGGATCACCCGGACGCCCAGGCCCTCGAACCGCTCCTGGCTGTCGGCGGGCGCGATGGTGCGCACCACGCGGCCCACATGGTCCTTCACGGCGGCGTAGTCGATCCCCGGCTCGGCCGGCGCGATCCCGAGGGCGCCCGGATGCGCCACAAGATGGGCGGCGTCGGCACTGGCGATGAGCGATTTCGACGGGATGCAGCCGTAGTTCAGGCAATCGCCGCCCATCTTGTGCCCCTCGATCAGGACCACCGAGGCGCCGAGTTGCGCCGCCCCGGCCGCCACCGACAGGCCGCCCGATCCGGCGCCGATGATGCAGACATCGCAGGAGATCTTTTCCATCAGAGACCTTTCCGGCCGCGCACGGCCCTGAGCATCATCGGCAGCGCCGCCAGCAGACAGAGGCCGAGGATCGGCAGCAGGACCTGGGGCGCGAAGATGATGCCGAGATCGGGAGTGTCGCCGCGGGCGAAGACCTCGCCCAGCCCCGCGCCCACGGAGGTGTAGACGAGCGTGCCCGGAACGATGCCGAGAAGCGTCGTGACCCCATAGCGCCAGAGCGGCACGCCGACGAAGGCCGGCACCAGATTGGCGACGAAGAACGGCACCGCAGGGATCAGCCGGATGAGGAACAGCATCGACCACTGGTTCTCGTCGAGCCCGGTCTTGATGCGCCGCACGAGGCCGTCGCTGGCGTTCATCCGCTGCGCCAGACGCTGCCCCAGCCCCCATTTCGCCGCGAGGAAGATGGCGATGGCGCCGAGCGTCGCGGCGGTGACGTTGTAGAGCACGCCGGGAAAGGTGGCGAAGAGAAAGCCGCCCGTCAGCGTCGCCACCGCCGCGCCCGGGAGCGAGAAGGCGACGATCAGGGTATAGGCCGCCACGAAGGCGAGGACGGCCAGGATGTAATGCGCGTCGCGGAAGGCCAGCAGCCGCTCGCGGTTGCGCGCCAGCGCGTCGAAGGTCAGGTAGTCGCGGAAGGCTGCGGCACCGATGACGGCCACGAGGGCGATCAGGATGAGGGGCACCCGCCTGAGCCAGGGCGGGGCGTCGGTGTCGGTGTCGGTGGAGTTCGTCACGGGGTCTCCCTTTCGCAGCCGGAACGTCGTCGCCACGGTGACGGGTTCCAGCGCCTGCGGCGAGAGGCCTCACGCGCGATTGACCGGACCGGCCGCGAAGAGCGCCGGAGTGAAACATTGCGGGGCTGTTGACAGGCGGGGGCGCGGCGCTTATCGGAGCGATCCTATTGCATGCCGCGCGGGGTGGCGCCACCGCCGCGCGCCCCCGCGATCCGACGGAGAGACCGATGAAGCGCACGTTCCAGCCCTCGAACCTCGTTCGCAAGCGCCGCCACGGCTTTCGGGCCCGCATGGCGACGAAGGCCGGACGCAAGATCCTGAACGCCCGCCGGGCGCGCGGCCGCAAGACCCTCAGCGCCTGAGGCCCACCCGGTGACGGCGCCGCTGTCTGCCGCGTCCGGCGCGCGCGGGCAGGACGCGCCGGCTCGCCTGACGAAGCGGGCGGATTTCCTGCGCGCCGCCCGCGCCCAGGTGGCGCGGATGCCCGGATTCGTGCTGCAGGGGCGGTGCCGGCGCGACGCGGAGGCGCCGCGGATCGGGATCACCTGCTCGAAGAAGGTGGGCAATGCGGTGGTGCGCAATCGCGCCAAGCGGCGGCTGCGCGAGATCGCGCGCCTCGAGCTTCCCCAGCACGGTCATCGCGGATGGGATTACGTCCTCATCGGGCGGCGCGAGGTCACGGGCCGGCGCGACTTCGCGCTGATGCGGTCCGAGTTCCGCGCCGCGCTCGACAGGCTGCACCGATGAGCGTCGCGGCGGCGATCCTGGCGCTGCCGGTACATGCCTACCGCGCCCTCTTCTCGCCCTGGATCGGCTTCAACTGCCGCTATCACCCGACCTGCTCGGCCTATGCGCTCGAGGCGCTCGAGATCCATGGCGCGGTGCGGGGCGGATGGCTGGCGCTGCGGCGGATCGCCCGGTGCCATCCGCTGGGCGGCTCGGGCGTCGACAACGTGCCGCCGCGCCGGTGAGACAGCCCGAAGGGTCGATCAGGAGACCGGGATGACCATGGGCGTCTCCATCGCCGGATCCTTGAGATCGGCGAAGACCGGCTCCTCCCGCCGCTCGAAGCCCCTCGTCCCGAACGCCCGCAGCGCGAGATAGATCGCCCAGCGCCGCACCACCCCGACCTCGGCCGCGCGCATCGCCAGAAGCATCACCCGGTCGGCGAAGAGGCGGTTGCGCGCCGAGGCCGACGCGTCGACCACCTGCCAGGCGACATAGAGCCAGTCGTGCACGATCGCCGCCTCCAGCCACGGGCCGACGCGCCCGATGAAGATGCGGAACGGCTCGGGCACCGAGGTCAGATCGGTGACGAGCCCGCGCGGCGCGGTGATGACCCGCCGCTCGCCGTCGATGGAGATGGCGACGTCGAAGTCGCGGTCGAGGATGTAGTTGTTGTTGGTGCCGATGCGGTCGCGGACCCTGTTGACCGGCCGCACGAGGCGCAGAGCCGACAGATAGGTGAAGTCCGACAGGTCCTGCCATTCGGCGGGATAGGGATTGGTCAGCGTGCGCATCGTCTCGTCGGCCTCGCAGCGGCTCTATGCTCGCCCGGCAGAATACCGTAATCGACGGCCATGCTCGACCATGATGACGACATCCACCCCCTGTTTCACGGCGCGCCCGGTACCACCGAGTTCCGCAAGCTGCGCAAGCGCATCGTCCGCGAGACCCGCGAGGCGGTCGAGCGCTACGGCATGGTGCGGCCGGGGGACCGGTGGCTCGTCTGCCTGTCGGGCGGCAAGGACAGCTATACGCTTCTGGCGGCGCTGACGGAGCTTCGCTGGCGCGGGCTTCTGCCGGTCGACATCCTGGCCTGCAATCTCGATCAGGGTCAGCCCGGCTTTCCGGCCACGGTGCTTCCCGACTTCCTGGAGCGGATGGGGGTGCCGCACCGGATCGAGTACCAGGACACCTATTCGGTGGTGATCGACAAGATCCCGCAGGGGCGCACCTTCTGCGCGCTCTGCTCGCGGCTGCGGCGCGGACATCTCTACCGGATCGCGCGGGAGGAAGGCTGCGCGGCCGTGGTGCTCGGCCATCATCGGGACGACATCCTCGAGACCTTCTTCATGAACCTCTTCCATGGCGGGCGGATGGCGACCATGCCGCCGAAGCTCGTCAACGAGGAGAGCGACCTGTTCGTGCTGCGCCCGCTTGCCCATGTCGCCGAGGCCGATTGCGACCGCTTCGCCCGGGCGATGGGCTATCCGATCATCCCCTGCGACCTCTGCGGCAGCCAGGAGGGGCTGCAGCGCCAGCAGGTCAAGCAGATCCTCGACGGCTGGGAGCGGACGAGCCCCGGCCGGCGGCAGGTCATGTTCCGCGCGCTGATGAACGCGCGGCCCTCGCACCTTCTGGACGGCGCCCTCTTCGACTTCGCCAGGCTCGATCTGCCGACAGGAGACGCGCCGCGCCGCCCCACTTAACGCTCGGCTAAGGGCTTTTGCCTATACCGCGACCCATCATCGAAGGGCATCGAGCGGATGGCACAATCGCGGAGCGGGGCGTGGGCCGGCCTGACGGGCGTTCTGGCGGTCGCGCTCGCGGTGCCGTCACCGACAGCCGCGATCCTGCTTGCGCTCACCATCCTCGCCGCGGCGAGGATGCGCGCCGGACCGCAAGCCGGAGGGGAGGCCGGTCGGGCCGCGGCGCTGGGCGCGATCGACGGCCTGTCGGGGCGCGGCCTGCCGACCGTCTGCATCCTCTTTGCCGCCGGAGCGCCGTGCGGCGGCGGTCCGGAGGATCGCGCGGCGGCTTCCACCCCCGATCTTTCGCTCGCGAAGCTGATTCGCAGCGCGGCGCCCGCCGCCAGCCTCGTCAGCGTGCTCGACGGGGGCCGGATCGCGCTGATCGCCGCCGCGGCCGGGCGCCGGGTCGACCTCGCGGCCCTCGCCTGCCGCTGCCAGGCGGCGGTCGAGGATGCGGCCGGGGATGGGGAGGGATCGAGCCTGTCGGCCGGGCTGGCCACGGGCCGGGCCGGAATGCCTGCCGCCACGATCTTCGCGGCGGCCGGGCGAGCGCTCGAGGTGGCGCAGGCGCGCGGGCCCGGCGAGCTCGAGATGGTCGCAGCGGACGAGGCGGGCGGCAGCGAGGCCCTCGACCGGATCCATGAGAGCGGGCCGCCACCGCGTCTCGAGGCGTGGATGGAGCCGCGGATCTCGACCCGGACCGGCGCGGTCAGCGCGCTCTCGCCGGTGCCGCGGTGGCGCCACCCGGTGCTGGGCCTCCTCGACGCCGAGGATGTCCGCCCCCGTCCCCTTTACCCCGACGAAGCCGCGGCGCGGACGCTCGGGCTTCTCGACGAGGGGCTGGCGGTGCTGCGCAGGCTCGAGGCGGCGGGGCTTGCCGTGCCGCTCCTGTCGCTCGACCTCGAGGCGGGCGCCGCCGCGACGTCCGGCTTGGCGGCGCGGATCGCCTTCGCGCTCGACCGGGAGGATGTCGCCCCCGACCGGCTGGAGGTCCGGCTCCGCGCGCCGGTGGCCGAGGCCGTCCTTGCAGGCCTCAGCCGGATCGGCTGCCGCATCGCGGGCGCGGCGTCGGGCGGCACCGGGCTTGCGGCGCTGCGCGATCCGGTCGGCACCACGATCCTCGCGGCCGAGCAGGTAAGAGGCATCGCCGGGTCCGACCGGCTGCAGGAGCGCTGCCGCGCCCTCATCGGCTGCGGGCGCAAGACCGTCGCGCTCGCCGTCGCCTGCCCCGCCGACGCGGCCTGCCTCGCGCGGCTGGGGGTCGGGCACCTGCAGGGGCCGGCGATCGCGGCGCCGATGCGCGGCGCGGACCTCGCCGCATTCATCGCCGCGGAGGGGCGCCGGGCGCCCGCGCGCCCGCCCGATCGGGCTGCGGGACGCTGATCCGCGTGCCCGGTCACATCCCGGCGAAACGGCTTGACCTCCGCCAAGGCCCCCTGTTCAACACGCGCGGATGTGCGGCTGGCCCGGAGGCGTCGAAGGACATGGACGACCAGAACAAGAACCTGATCATCGCGACGGTTCTGAGCTTTCTCGTCATCCTCGGTTGGATGGTGCTGTTCCCGCCGCAGGACGAGGCCCCCGCCCCGCCGCCCACCGAACAGGCCCAGCAGCAGGATGAGGCACCGGGCAGCCCCACCGCCGAGACCCCGGCCGCCGCCTCGGGCGGTCAGGAACCGGAGGCAACCACCGCCGAGACGCCGCGCCTGACGATCGACACGCCGGCTCTGTCGGGCTCGATCGCGCTGGCCGGAGGGCGGATCGACGAGCTGTCGCTGAAGAAGTACCACACCGAGGTCGATCCGTCCTCGCCAACCGTCGAGCTGCTCAATCCGGTGGGCAGCGCGCATCCCTATTACGCGCTCTTCGGCTGGGCGCCCGGCGGCACGCTCGATTATGCCGATGTGCCCGGTCCCGACACGCCCTGGCAGATCGAGAGCGGCGACACGCTGAGCGTCGACACGCCGGTGACCCTCAGCTGGGACAATGGCAGCGGCCTCGAGTTCCGGCGGACGATCTCGGTCGACGAGGACTACATGTTCACGATCGACCAGACGGTCGCGAACACGGGCGAGGCCCCCGCCCGGCTCGCCCCCTACGGCACCGTGGCGCGGCAGGGCGATCTCGACCTCGCGGGCTTCTTCATCCTGCACGAGGGCGTAGTGCGGATGTCGGACGGCGCGCTGCAGGAGATCGGCTACAAGGATCTCCCCGATCTCGACGAGGTGGCGCGCGAGAGCGGCCCGGCCGACGTCATCGAGGTCCAGAGCGACGGCTGGATCGGCTTTACCGACAAGTACTGGATGACCACGCTGATCCCCGATCCGGGGACCCCCTTCGTCTCGGTGGCGAAATACGTGCCGGGGGCCGATATCTACCAGACCGAGGTGCGCCTGCCAACGCAGGAGATCGCGCCTGGCGAGAGCGCCTCGACCTCCATGCGCCTCTTCGCCGGGGCCAAGGAATGGGAGACGATCCTCGCCTATCAGAAGGACGGGATCGACGGCTTCGTCGACTCGATCGACTGGGGCTGGTTCTTCTTCCTGACGAAGCCGATCTTCGTCGTCCTGCACTGGCTGAACGGGATCATCGGCAACATGGGCTGGTCGATCATCGTGCTGACCCTCTTCATCAAGGCGCTGGTGCTGCCGCTCGCCTACAAGTCCTACGTCTCCATGGCGAAGATGAAGGAATTGCAGCCCGAGATGGAAAAGCTGAAGGAGCAGGCCGGCGACGACCGCCAGAAGCTCCAGCAGGGGATGATGGAGCTCTACAAGAAGAACAAGGTGAACCCGGCGGCGGGCTGTCTGCCGATCCTGCTGCAGATCCCGATCTTCTTCTCGCTCTACAAGGTGATCTTCGTCACCATCGAGTTGCGGCACGCACCCTGGCTCGGGTGGATCAACGACCTGTCGGCGCCCGACCCGTCCTCGATCCTGAACCTCTTCGGCCTGCTGCCCTACCCGCCCCCCGATCCGACCTCGTTCCTGGCCATCCTGTCGCTCGGGGTGCTGCCGATCCTGCTCGGGATCTCCATGTGGCTGCAGCAGAAGCTCAATCCGGCACCCGCCGACGCGACCCAGGCGATGATCTTCGCCTGGATGCCGTGGGTGTTCATGTTCATGCTCGGCCGCTTCGCCAGCGGGCTGGTGCTCTACTGGATCGCCAACAACACGATCACCTTCACCCAGCAATACGCGATCATGCGCAGCCAAGGCTACCGGCCGGACGTGCTCGGCAACATCCTGAAATCGTTCCGGCGGCAGAAGTCGGACGTGAAGTGAGCGCCGCGCTGCCGTTTCCGACGGCGGCGCCGGACGCGGCGGCGCTCGAGGCGGGCCAGCGGCTGTTTTCCGGCGAGACGCGCTTCGTCAAGGGCGTCGTCGGGATGGACGGTCTGCCGCCCGCCGATCGGCCGGAGATTTGCTTCGCCGGCCGGTCGAACGTGGGCAAGTCGAGCCTCATCAACGCCCTGACGGGTCGCAAGGGGCTGGCGCGCGCCTCCAACACTCCGGGCCGGACGCAGGAGATCAACTATTTCGCGCTGGGCGACCTCTATCTCGTCGACCTGCCGGGCTACGGCTTCGCGCAGGCGCCGGTGGGGGTCGTCGAACGCTGGCAGCGCCTGATGCGCGCCTATCTCGGCGGTCGCGCGACGTTGCGCCGCGCCTTCCTTCTGATCGACCATCGGCACGGCGCCAAACCCGTGGACGAGGAGATCATGGGGCTTCTCGACGGCGCCGCCGTGCCGTTCCAGGTGGTGCTGACCAAGGCCGACAAGGTCAAGGAAAGCGACCGCCCGCTGGTCCTCGACCGGGTGCGGCGCGTCCTGGCGACGCATCCCGCAGCCTTTCCCGAACTCGTCGTCACGTCGTCGGAAAAGGGCGCGGGGCTCGAGGCGCTGCGAGGGGTCATCGCGGCGCTGCGCTGAAGGCTTCGTTCGCAATGACTTGCCTTCCCGACCCGGGCCTTACCTTTGCTCTCGTAGGTCAATGACCCGGGAGCGCGGAGCACATATGAGAATTTTCGGCTATTCCTTGGGCAGACTGGTTCCCGGCTTCGTCGCCGCGGTCTGTCTGGCGATCGTGGGAGGCGTGCTGGTGTTCCTGTTCGTCATCCTGGGCGGGCTGAACCTGGCGGCGACCTGGGCCGATCCGAAGCCCGTCTACTGGACGCTGCACCACACGTTCAAGAACTCCGTCTGGTGGCGCGCCACCGAGGATGTGCCCGACGATCTGGACGACGAGGGGCGCATCCGGCTCGGCGCGCAGCACTACGCCAATGCCTGCGCCAAGTGCCATGGCGGCCCGGGCCTCGGGCAGAATCCGCAGGCGCTGGCGATGCGGCCGCGCCCGCAGCACCTGGCCGAGGTGGTCGATCAGTTCACCGACGGAGAACTGCACTACATCCTCGATTCGGGCGTGCGCATGTCGGCGATGCCCGGCTGGCCGACCTGGGGGCGCGAGGACGAGATCTGGAACGTCGTGGCGTTCATCCGCCAGCTTCCGGACATGACCTCCGAGCAATATGTCAGCTGGCTGGAGGACCGGACGCTCGCGGCGACGCCGAGCGTGCCCTACGGCGAGCGGGGGCCGCTCATCGACAACGGCATCGACGACGCGCCGTTCCAGGAACGCTTCCCGGCCGAGGAATACGCCTATCAGTCGCCGGCCACCGAATGGCGCGACTTCGCGATCCAGGGCGACGTGATCCAGCGCTGCGCCGCGTGCCACGGCTCGGAGGGAACCGGCGAGGCGACGCTCGGCCGGGCGCCCAACCTCACCGTTCTGGACGGCGAGTACATCACCGCGTCGCTGCGGGATTTCGCCTCGGGCGAGCGCAAGTCCGGCATCATGCAGATCGTCGCCTCAAACCTCTCGGCGCAGCAGCGCGAGGAGATCGGCCAGTACTACGCCTCGCTCGCCGACCAGCCGCCCCCGGTCATCGGCGGGCGCAACATGGAGGTGGGCGAGCGGATCGCGACGGAAGGCAAGATCGTCGCTGCGGTCCCGGCCTGCGTGACCTGTCACAACAACGCCACGGTCACCAGCGACGGGGTCGCGGGCATCAACCCGCCCGATCTGGCCGGTCAGAGCCCGATCTACATCAAGCAGCAGCTCGAATTCTTCGCGGCCGGGGTGCGCGAAGGCGGCGCCAGGTGGAAGCCCATGGGGTATATCGCCTCCCAGCTCGACGACGCCGAGATGGAGGCGCTGGCCGGCTGGTTCAGCGCCCAAGAGCCAGGCGCCGAGATCGAGCGCCAAGATCTTCTTGCCAATGCCGATCTCGCCGCGGGCGAGGAGGTGGTGATCCGGGTCTGCGACGAATGTCACACCCGGCTCGGCATCGGCAGCCAGGCGGGCGACGTGCCGAACCTGACGCTGCAGAACCCGCAATACCTCCACCAGCAATTGTGGAAGTTCCGCGAGGACATCCGTCCGAACTCGCGCATGAGCCAGACCACCAAGCAGATCAGCGAGGAAGACATGGCCAACGCCGCCGCCTATTTCGGCGCCGCGGAGCCCATCACGGTCACCCGCGAGGTCGATCCGGACCTGGTGGCGGCGGGCGAGGACATCGCGCAGAACGGCATCCCGGATGAGGACGTGCCGGCCTGCCTGTCCTGTCACGGCGCCCAGCCCACCTCGGAGATCGCCATCATCCCGCGGCTTCTGGGTCAGAACCGCGCCTATCTTCAGAAGCGGCTCGACCAGTTCGCCGGCCTGACGGGCGAGGATATCTATGACCTGAGCCCGATGCCCCGCATCGCCACCCGCATGACCGGCGAACAGCGGGAGGCCGTGGCGGCCTGGTTCTCCGCCCAGCTGCCTCTGGCGAAGAACTGAAAGCTTCGCTAGGACGATGACGCGCGGTCCCCCACCGGGGCCGCGCGTTTCGCGTTTCTGACCGGCCCGGAGCTCCATGACCGACCCCCATCCCGCCTCCGAGGATTGGGCGGCCACCGCCCACACGCTGAGCCAGGCGCTGCCGTTCTTCCAGCGCTATGCCGGGGCCACCGTCGTCATCAAGCTCGGCGGTCACGCCATGGGCTCGGACGAGGCGATGCGCAGCTTTGCCCGCGACGTGGTGCTGATGAGCCATGTCGGCGTCAATCCGGTGATCGTCCATGGCGGCGGCCCGATGATCAACGCCATGCTGCGCGCCCAGGGCGTCGAGAGCCAGTTCGTCAAGGGCAAGCGCGTCACCGACGCCGCCACGATCGAGGTCGTGGAGATGGTGCTGTCGGGGCTGGTCGGCAAGCGGATCGTGCAGGCGATCCAGGCCGAGGGCGGCGAGGCGGTGGGCATCTCGGGCAAGGATGCCCGGCTCATGATCTGCGAGCAGACCGACCCGGCGCTGGGCTTCGTCGGCACGCCGGTCGAGTGCAATCCGGGCTTCCTGCTGCGCCTGAAGGACAGCAGGACGATTCCGGTGATCGCGCCCATTGGCATGGGCCGGCAGGGCGAGACCTTCAACGTCAACGGCGATATCGCGGCCGGCGCGATCGCGGCCTCGCTGAAGGCCGACCGGCTGCTTCTGCTGACCGATGTGGCAGGGGTAAAGGGCGCCGATGGCGAGGTGATCTCCGAAATCACGCCGGAGGCCATCCACACGCTGACCGAGGACGGAACCATCGCCGACGGCATGATCCCCAAGACCGAGACGGCGCTCGCGGCGATCGAGGGCGGCGTCAGGGCGGTGGTCATCCTCGACGGCCGCGCGCCCCATGCCTGTCTGCTGGAGCTCTATACGCAGGTCGGCGCGGGCACGCTGATCCGGGGCAGACGGTGACCCGCCGCCTCGTCCTGACGCGCCACGCGAAATCGGACTGGGGCGAGGGTCTTCCTGATCATGACCGGCCGCTCAACCGCCGCGGCCGCGCCGCGGCCGATGCCGTCGGGCGCTGGATCGCTCGGCGCGACCACGTGCCGGAGGCGGCGCTTCTCTCGACGGCGCTGCGGGTGCGGCAGACCTGGGAGCGGCTCTGCCCGAGCTTCGGGCGGGAGGTGCCGGCGACATGGGACGACAGCCTCTATCTGTCGAGCCCCGAGCAGATGATCCGGGCGCTGCACGGGCAGAGGGAGACGCGCGTCATCCTGATCGCGCACAATCCCGGCATGGCGTCGCTGGCGCAATGGCTGGCGCTCGACCCGCCGCAACGGGCGGAATTCGAGCGGTTTCCGACCTGCGCGACGCTGGTGATCGATTTCGACGTCGACGACTGGGCCTCGATCGAGCCGCTGACGGGGCACGTCGTCGACTTCGTCGTGCCGCGCGACCTGACGGAGTAGGCCGCTTAGCGCGCGCTCAGTGGCCCAGGATCTGGCTCAGAAACAGCTTGGTGCGGTCGCTCTGCGGGTTGTTGAAGAACGCCTCCGGCTCGTTCTGCTCGACGATCTGCCCCTGGTCCATGAAGATCACGCGATTGGCGACCGAACGGGCGAAGCCCATCTCGTGGGTCACGCAGATCATCGTCATCCCCTCCTCGGCGAGCTCGATCATCGTGTCGAGCACCTCCTTGATCATCTCGGGATCGAGGGCCGATGTCGGCTCGTCGAAGAGCATGATCTTCGGCCGCATGCAGAGCGAGCGGGCGATCGCCACGCGCTGCTGCTGGCCACCCGAGAGCTGGCCGGGATACTTGTCGGCCTGTTCGGGGATCTTCACCTTGGCCAGATAGTGCATGGCCGTCTCCTCGGCCTCCCGCCGCGGCGTCCGGCGCACCCAGATCGGCGCCAGCGTGCAGTTCTCGAGGATGGTGAGGTGCGGAAACAGGTTGAAGTGCTGGAACACCATGCCGACCTCGGAGCGGATCCGGTCGATGTTCTTCAGGTCCGATCCGATCGTGGTGCCGTCCACCTCGACCTCGCCGGTCTGATGCTCCTCGAGCGCGTTGATGCAGCGGATGAGCGTCGACTTGCCCGACCCCGAGGGCCCGCAGATGACGATGCGCTCGCCCTTTTGGACGGTCAGGTCGATGTCCCTGAGCACGTGGAAGCTGCCGAACCACTTGTTCATGGAGACGAGTCGTACGGCGACCGTGTCGGTGACCGTCATCTGGCTGCGGTCGACGGCGCGGGCATCAGTGGTGCGGGGGGCGTCGGGGCTCGACATGGGCGCGCTCCTCAGCGGCTGTCGGTGGCGAGCTTGCGCTCCAGCCACTGGGAATATTGCGAGATCGAATAGCAGACGGCGAAGAACAGGAGGGCGGCGAAGCCGTAGAGCTCCCAGTAGACGCCGTTCCAGTCGGTCGATGCCAGGATCGGCCCGCGGATCATGCCGACGATGTCGAACATCGAGATGATCGAGACGAGGGTGGTGTCCTTGAAGAGGCCGACGGCGACGTTGACGATGCCCGGAATCGAGATCTTGAGCGCCTGCGGCAGGATGATCAGCCGCATCGACTGCCAGTAGTCGAGACCGAGCGACTCGGCGCCCTCGTACTGACCCCGCGGCAGGGCCGCGAGCCCGCCACGGACGACCTCGGCGATATAGGCGGAGGCGAACATGGTGATCATGATGATCACCCGCAGGATCAGGTCGAAGGTGGTGCCGGGCGGCAGGAAATAGGCCAGAACGACGTTGGCGACGAAGAGCAGGGTGATCAGCGGCACGCCCCGGATGAATTCGATGAACCCGATGCAGAGCATCTTGATGATCGGCAGGCGGGATTGGCGGCCGAGCGCCAGCAGGATGCCGAAGGGCAGCGACAGCGAAACGCAGACCGTGCCGAGAATCATGTTGAGCATGAAGCCGCCGATGTTGCGCGACTCGACCGGCGGCAGAGCAAGGAAGCGGGGCTCCTCCGCGGCCATCCAGCCTCCCAGGCGCCAGATTGCAAAGGCGGCGGCCGTGGCGGCGACAAGCCGGAGGGCGAGCCCCCTGCCCCCGGCCGCCGGCGCCGCGCCATAGCCCGCGACTAGGCCCACGAGCCCCATGGCAGGGGCGAGGGCGGTGCCGCCCCAGATCAGCCAGTAGGCAACGAAGGGGTAGATCAGGGTGAGGACCAGCGACCGGCGCGGCAGGTCGGGAAACAGCACGGGCGCGGCGCAGACGAAGAGGAGCACGAAGGCGGTGAAGGGTCGCCAATAGGCGTCGGACGGATAGGAGAACCCGAAGAGAAGCTGGTTCCAGCGTTCGGTCAGCACCGCAAAGCAGCCGCCGCCCGCGCCGTCCATCATCTCGCGGCATTGCCGGATCGAGGATGCGGTCCAGACCCCGTTCACGATCCAGGGCAGGATGGCGGAAACGAGCGCCCAGATCACCCACAGCGTGGCAAGGGTCAGAAGCGCGTAGGGCACCGAGGAGAAGAGGTTCCGGCGCAGCCACCTGACCGCGCCCGTCTCCCGCACGGGGGCCGGCCGTTCGGGAATGAACTCGCCGCGCACATACGCGACGGACCGGGCGTGGGTGTCGGACATGGCCTAGCGCTCCTTCAGCGCCACGGAGGAATTGTAAGCGTTCATCACCCCCGAGATCGCCAGGGAGATCATCAGGTAGAACAGCATGAGCAGCAGCACGCATTCGATGGCGCGGCCGGTCTGGTTCAGAGTGATGCCGCCGAGCGTCGCGGTGATGTCGGCATATCCGACCGCGATGGCGAGCGAGCTGTTCTTGGTGAGGTTCAGGTATTGCGAGATGACCGGCGGCACGATGACGCGGAGCGCCTGCGGCAGGACGACGAGGTTCATGATCCGGCGGGGCCGCAGCCCGAGCGCCGCGGCGGCCTCGGATTGGCCGGTCGAGACCGACAGGATGCCGGCGCGGACATTCTCGGCGATGAACGCGCCGGTATAGATCGACAGGGCGAGCCAGAGCGCCACCAGCGGCTTGCCGATCAGGACGCCGCCCTGGATGTTGAAGCGGTTGGCCAGCGTGTCGGGCATCGACAGGCCGATCGGCGCACCGGCGAGGACCTGCGCCAGAAGCGCCGGAGCGACGAGAATGAGCCAGGCGGGCCAGACCGGCAGCAGGCGCCCGCGGGCATAGAGGCTGCGCCGCACGTGGATGCGCCAGAGGATCGCGCTGGAAAGCCCCAGCACGGCCGCCGCGATCACGATGGCCGCCCCCGGCCCGAGCTCGATGGCCGGGGCGTAGAGGCCGCGATTGGTGAAGGCGAAGGCGCCGAGCAACATGCCGCGCTCGGGCTCCTCGCCCAGAAAGGCGCGCGGATTGGCGCCGCTGATCGTCACGATGGCGCCGATGATCAGAATCCAGATCAGCACCGGGACGTTGCGGAACGCCTCCACATAGACCGACATCAGCCGCGCCACGAGCCAGTTCTTCGACAGCCGCAGCACCCCGGCGGTCACCCCGATGAGAGTCGCGGTCGCGCATCCCAGAAGCGCCACGAGGAGGGTGTTGAGCACGCCCACGACGGCCGCGCGCAGATGTGTCGACCGGCTCGAATAGGCGATGAGCGTCTGATTGATGTCGTAGCCGGCCGGATCGCCCAGGAAGCCGAAGCCGAGGCTCAGCCCCGCCGCCGCCAGGTTCCGCGCCAGGTTGACGCCCAGCCACGCCATCAGCGCGATGAGCAGCACCAGTGCCACGAACTGGAAGGTCAGGCCGCGATAGCGGGTGTCGTTGAGCAGAATCGCCGGCCGGAAGCCGGCCCGTCCTGCCGCATCACCGTCGGAGATCGAGGACATGCGATGGGTTCCTGTCGTGGCGCGCATGGGCGGCGTAGGCTCGGCGCCGGCGCCGGCGCTGCGGCCGGGCCACGGAGGCGTGACGGGGGCGGTCGCCGCGCGCCGCCCCCGCGCCCGGTCTCAGCGGAACGGCGGCGCGTAGAGAAGGCCGCCTTCGGTCCATTGCGCGTTGAGGCCGCGGGCCAGACCGATCGGCGTGTCCTCGCCGATATTCTTGGCGAAGATCTCGCCGTAATTGCCGCTAGCGGAGATGGCGTTGACCGCCCAGTCCTTCGACAGCCCCATCATCTCGCCCAGATCGCCCTCCGTGCCGAGCAGGCGGTTGATCTCGGGGCTGTCGGTGGGCGCCGCGGCCATGTCCTGCACGTTGGCCGAGGTGACGCCGTATTCCTCGGCGGCGATCAGCGCGTTCAGGGTCCAGCGCACGATGTCGCCCCATTCGTTGTCGCCGTGGCGGACGAGCGGGCCCAGCGGCTCCTTGGAGATGATCTCGGGCAGGATGACGTGATCCTCCGGGTTCTCGAACGTCGCGCGGCTCGCGGCGAGCCCGCTCGCATCGGTCGTGTAGGCATCGCAGGCGCCGGCATTGTATTGCTGCAGAGCCTCGGCATTGGTCTCGATCGGCACCGGCTCATAGCTGATGTTGTTCTTGCGGAAGAAGTCGGCGAGGTTCAGCTCGGTCGTCGTGCCGGTCTGGACGCAGATGGTGGCGCCGTCGAGCTCCTTGGCCGAAGTCACGCCCAGAGCCTTGGGAACGATGAAGCCCTGGCCGTCGTAGTAGTTGACGCCGGTGAACTCGAATTTCAGGTCGACGTCACGGCTGAAGGTCCAGGTCGTGTTGCGCGACAGCATGTCGATCTCGCCCGAGGAAAGCGACGTGAAGCGTGTCTTGCCGGTGGTCGGGATGAACTCCACCGCCTCCGGATCGCCGAGCACGGCGCCGGCCACGGCGCGGCAGAGCGCGACGTCAAATCCCTGCCAGGTGCCGTTCACATCCGGCGCAGCGAACCCGACGAGCCCGGTATTGACGCCGCAATTGAGCGTTCCGCGCTCGCGCACGTCGTCAAGCGTCGCCGCGGAGGCGATCCCGGCTGACAGCGCGGCGGTCATGAGGGCGCCGAGAAAGACGGTCGATTTCATGTGTACCTCTTGTTGAGCAGTCCGACCCTGACGGGCAGGCGTCTTTTGGCCGATTCGGGACCGGCGATTGGCGAAAACCGGCCGAAAGGCCGAAGCGCGGCCGAGTGTGCGAGCAATCGCCGCCGAGGGTCAAGCCGCTGATCACGGAACATGAGGAATGGCCGGTGCCGACGGATCAAATTGTCGGAATACAGGCAAGATCGCCGCGTGATTGCCTTATTGTGCGAGTTCCCAGAACCGGACGGCATCGAAGAAGTCGCGCCGCCGCCGCGCCGCGACCATCTCGGCCTCCTCGTCGCGGCCCCATTGCCCGATCTGCCACTCCTCGTCGAGCCGCGATCGCTCCCAGGCGTCGGGCGCGTCGAGGCGACCCTCGGTCACCGCGAAGGCGATCACGAAGGATCCGGTCAGCACCACCAGATCGTGGAAGGGGGCGAGCCGGAACGGCGACAGATCCCGGACCGGGCGCGTCAGCCGCGCAAGCGCGGCGGGATCCTGGGCTATGGGCATGACGCCCGCGGTCACGTTGAGGCGCGCGCCGAACCGCTCGGCCGCCCAGTCGAGGAGCGGCGTCCAGGCGGCGTCCTGCCGCCGGACGAGCTCCTGCGGCTGATCGGCGCGGTAGCAGAGCAGATCGGTTTCGGCATAGCCCGCCAGATGCGCGGCCACCGCCTCGGGATCCGGCGCCACCTTGTCGAGCGCCGAATTCGCGGTGCGCGTGAACGGCATCGTGTGGGGGTCGATCAGGTCGCTCTGGGCGTCCCATTCGGCGGCGATCGTTCCGGCGAGACCGGCCGTCGGCAGGACCAGCGGGCGCCCCGCCGGCGAGCGGATCGGCCGCCCGTCGAGCAGGACCCATATGCCGCCCTCGACCCACTCGATCCGGGCCTCGGTCCAGAATCGCTTGGCGGCCCATTCAGCCATCGCTCTTCCCCCAATGTCGGTCCAGCGCCGCGACGAGATCGGCGGGGCGCCGCACCACCGCGTCGGCGCCCGCGGCGGCGAGGGCACCGGCGGCTTGATACCCCCACTCGACGCCCAGCGCAAAGATGCCGGCGGCGCGGGCCATCTGCATGTCGAAGCTGCTGTCGCCGATCATCACGGCGTCGCCGGCGGCGACGCCGGTTTCCGCGAGCGCGGCGCGGATCATCGCCGGGTCGGGCTTCGAGGGGTGGTCGTCGGCGCATTGCGCCGTCGCGGGCAGCAATCCGTGCGCGGCGATGGCCGCCTCCATGCCGCGGCGCGAGGCGCCGGTCGCGAGGCCGATCAGCACCGGCCCGCGCGCCGCGATCTGCGCCAGAGCCGCACCGATGCCGGGAAAGAGCGGCGCCGGTTGCCGCGCCCGCTCCGCCTGATAGGCCTGCATGTAGGCGGCGCGCATGCGCTCGCGCTCAAGCGCCATCAGATCGGGCGCCAGCCGCTCGAAGACCAGCGGCAGCGACAGGCCCACCTGCGCTAGGATCGCGACCCGCGCGGGCGGCGGCCGCCCCACGGCCGAGAAGGCCGCCGTCATCGCCGCGACGATATGCCTCTGGCTGTCGACGAGCGTGCCGTCGAGATCGAAGAGCGCGAGGCGCATGTCAGCTTCGGTCGTCGAAGGGGTCGTCGGGCGCGTCCTGCGCCGCCCATTCGAGCGCGGCCCAGGTGCGCGCCATGTGCTCGGGCAGCGGCGCCGTCAGCGCCAGGCTGGCGCCGGTGACGGGATGCTCGAAGCTGAGCGAGCGGGCGTGAAGATGAAGCTTGCGGCTCAGCTCGCCGCCAAGCTGCGCGCCCCAGCCGTCGCCGGCATTCTCCTGTCCCGAGCCGCCATACTTGCCGTCGCCGACGATCGGGTGGCCCAGCTCGGCCATGTGCGCGCGAAGCTGATGCGTGCGGCCGGTGATCGGCTCGAGCGCGCACCACGACACCCGCCCGCCCAGCGCCGAGAGAACCGCGAAATGCGTCTCGGCGCGCTTCGCGCCGGGCGTGTCGCGCGCCGCGTCGGGATGCAGGCAGCGCATCTTCTCGCCCTGCCCCTCGGCGCCGCGCCCGCCCGCCTTGACGAGCGCGAACCGGATCGCGCCCTTGCGGGGCGACGGCACGCCGGCGACGGCCGCCCAGTAGATCTTGCGCGTGGCCTTGTGGCGCAGCGCGTCGCTCAGGCCCTTGGCCGCAAGACGGGTGCGGGCGAGGAGCAGGATGCCGGACGTGTCCTTGTCGAGCCGGTGGACGAGCTTCGCACGATCCTCCAGACCGAAGCGCAGCGCCTCGGAGAGCTGGTCGACATGGCGGGTCTGGCCGCTGCCGCCCTGGGTCGGCAGCCCCGGCGGCTTGTTCAGCGCGATGATGTGGTCGTCGCGAAAGATCACCGCGCGGCGGATCATCTGGGCATCGGCGTCGCTGACCTCGATCCGGCTGCGATGCGGCACCGGGGCGGCGTCGTCCGGCAGCGGCGGCACGCGGATCTCCTGACCCTCCGCGACGCGCGTGGCGGCCTTGGCGCGGCCGCCGTCGACGCGGATCTCGCCCCGCCGGCAGAGCTTCTCGATGCGGCCCTGCGGCACGTGCGGATAGTGCTTGCGGAACCAGCGGTCGAGCCTCTGATCGCCGTCGCCGGGCGCCACCCGCCGCGTGTGCACCCCGCTCACGCGACGCTCCGCGTCACCAGGAGGCCGAGATAGAGGGCCCCGAGCCCGGCCCCGACCGACAGACCGACATAGACCACGGCCTGGCCGCCCCGCCCTTCCTGCATGAGGTTGATCGCTTCGAGGGAGAAGGACGAGAAGGTGGTGAAGCCGCCGAGGAGGCCGGTGGCGACGAAAGGGTTGAGCCAAGCGAGGCCGCGCTGGCCGGCGAGCCCAATGAAGACGCCCATCAGGAGGCAGCCGAGGACATTCGCGGTCAGCACGCCGAGCGGCATGCCCGGCCCCGCAAGGCGCGCGACGGCGACCCCCGTGAGGTAGCGCAGCGCCGCGCCGAGCGCGCCACCGAGCGCGACTTGCAGGAGGTGTGCAGTCATGGCGCCGTTCTTCAGGTCCCGAGGGAAGGAGTCAATCGCCCTCCTGCCGCCGCTTCTCGCGCAGGCCGGCGAACCAGTCGAGCCGCTTTTTCAGCTCGCGTTCGAAGCCGCGGGCGCCGGGCGCGTAATAGACGCCGCGCGCCATGCCGTCGGGGAAATAGTTCTGTCCGGAAAAGCCGTCCTCGGCATCGTGATCGTAGGCGTATCCGACGCCGTAGCCCTCCTCCTTCATCAACCGGGTCGGCGCGTTGCGGATGATCTTGGGCGGCGGCTCGGACCCGCTCGATCTCGCGGCCTTCATCGCCGCCTTGAAGGCGACGTAGCCGGCATTCGATTTCGGCGCGAGCGCCAGATAGGTCACCGCCTGGCCCAGAGCCAGCTCGCCCTCGGGGGAGCCCAGTCGCTCGAAGGTCTCCCACGCGTCGAGGCAAACGCGCTGCGCCTGCGGTTCCGCGAGGCCGATATCCTCCACCGCCATGCGGGTGATGCGGCGCGCGAGATAGCGTGGATCCTCGCCCCCCGCCAGCATCCGTGCCAGCCAGTAGAGCGCCGCGTCGGGATCGGAGCCGCGCACCGATTTGTGCAGGGCCGAGATCAGGTTGTAATGGGCGTCGCCCGACTTGTCGTATTGCGCCGCCCGCCGCTGCAGCCGCAGCGCCAGGCCGGCCGCATCGAGCGCGCCCTCGGCCGGCCACGACGCGATCTGCTCGACGAGGTTCAGAAGCGCGCGGCCGTCGCCGTCGGCCATGCCGCGGAGCGCGACCCGCGCACCTGCGTCGAGCGGCAGGGGACGACCGATCGCCGTCTCGGCGCGCTCGAGAAGCCGCTCGAGATCGGCGTCGGACAGGCGATCGAGAACTAGAACCTGCGCCCGCGACAGCAGCGCGGCGTTCAGCTCGAAGGACGGGTTCTCGGTCGTCGCGCCGACGAGGAGGATCGTGCCGTCCTCCATGTGCGGCAGGAAGCTGTCCTGCTGGGCCTTGTTGAACCGGTGGATCTCGTCGACGAAGAGCAGCGTGCCGTGCCCGTTGGCGCGGCGGTGGCGCGCCGCCTCGAAGACCTTCCTGAGATCCGGAACGCCGGTGAAGATCGCGCTGATCTGGACGAAGGCGAGGTCGGTCTCGTGCGCCAGAAGCCGCGCGATGGTGGTCTTGCCGACGCCGGGCGGCCCCCAGAAGATGATCGACGACAGGATGCCCGAGGCCAGCATCACCCCGAGCGGCGCATCGGCGCCCAGCACCCGCTCCTGGCCGATCACCTGGTCGAGGGCGGTCGGGCGCAGCAGGTCGGCCAGGGGCCGCGGCGCCTGTCCGCGGCCTTTCGGCGCTGCCGGAGCGGGTTCCCTGTCAAAGAGATCGGGCATGGACCGGATCTAGACCCGCGACGCGGCGGGCGCAATCGCGGGTCAAGGATGGCGCGGCTCAGCTGGGGCGCCGTCCGAAATTGATCGAGATGGCTTGGGTCTTTTCGCCGTCGATGTGCATGACCGGGCCGATCGCGCGGATGTCCATGCCGATGCGGGGGGCCCATCGCGGCCAGTTGGCGTTGAGGATGCCGATGAAGGCGGTCGCGCCCAGATGATGCGCGGCCTTGGAGACTTCGGCCCAGAGCGCCGCGTGGACGCGCCCGCGCTTCGCCGCGCAGACCTTCTGCGACACGAAGATGCGGCTGCTTTCCCAGATCTCGTCGCTGACCGGCGCCTCGTCCCAGAGAATGTCGGTGGGGATCGTGTCGAGCAGCCCCCTCTGGGCGTCGCGGATCATGTAGCTGTAGATGCCGCATCGCGCCGTGGTGGGGGTCAGGCGATTGCCCGCGAGGATCATCCCGTCGTCATCGTGGACAACGACCCAACGGCTCGCCGGGGTGTCGTACTGGTCGTATTCCATGCCCAGCGCTTCGGGCAGCTGCCAGTGATTGCGCTGGATGAACAGTTCGTGCCGGGCGCGAAGCATGTTCACGAAGAGCGCTCCGTGCTCGTGCATATTCTCGAAAGAGAGGGTGGTCGCGTACATATTTCACCTTTGGTGCTATAACGGGAATCTCCCTACAGCAAATCTACTTAAAGGCGACGTTCATGCGAGCATTTGCCGACACCGCTCGGTCATTTCATAGAATATTCGTATCTTTGGCACGTTGTATCGCCTCGGCCGTGGTGCGCGCCATCAGCTTTTCACGGGCCGAGGAAAGGCGAAGCTTGAGGGCGCTTTCGGAGATGCCGAGCTTGTTGGCGGCGGCCGCGTGGCGCATCCCGTCGGCGATGCACCGCAATGCCTCGAGCTGCGCCTGCGTCAGCTGGGTCTGCGGCTCGCACATGTCGTGGAGGCGGGCAATGAGCGTGCTGACCTCGTCCAATTCCTTGTCGGTGAATTCCCGGTCGGACCGGGCCAGATTGGCCACGGTGCGCGAGACCAGGGGGCCGTGCGAGACCGTGAGGCCGTATTTCAGCCCGTAGCTGCGCGCCTCCTCGAAGATACCGAACGGGTCCGGGATCTTCTGGTCCGACCAGCGCGTCGTGCCGCTCTTGGCGAAGGCCCAGGCGACGACGGGATCGCGGAGAACATACCCCTTCTCGGTGTAGTGCCGGACCCAGACCGGATCGTAGGTATGAAAGAAGAGAAGGGGCGAGCTGAAGCGGATGTGGAAGGCCAAGTAATATCCGGCTTGGGCGTACGGATCCAGCTTCTTCAGGTCTCTGTCGAATTTCGACCGGTCGAACATCGCCGCCTTTCGGGCCGTGCTAGGGCACAATCGCATGGATGATAGCGGAGATCGGACAGGCTGAAAGGATTACGCTACGCAAAGCGGCCATGTCCCGCCGAAGCGGGACATGGCCATCTCATCTCACTCCGCGTCTTCTGCCGCAAGCCGTTCCCTGTCGGCGGCACCCTTGGCATCGCGGTCGCGGTCCACGAACTCGATGATGGCCATCGGGGCCATGTCGCCGTAGCGGAATCCGGCTTTCAGAACGCGCACATAGCCGCCCTGGCGCTGGGCATAGCGCGGGCCCAGGACGTCAAAAAGCTTGGCGGTGTGGGCGTCTTGCTTGAGCTGCGCGGCGGCTTGGCGGCGAGCGTGGAGATCGCCGCGCTTGGCGAGGGTCACGAGCTTCTCGACGATGGGCCGCAGCTCCTTCGCCTTGGGCAGCGTCGTCTTGATCTGCTCGTGCTCGATCAGGGAGCCGGCCATGTTGGAAAACAGGGCCTTGCGGTGCTCGTGGGTGCGGTTGAGGCGGCGATAGCCGCGGGCGTGGCGCATGGTCTTACTCCGTTCGGTTTTGCTTTGTCAGGCCGGCAATGCGTTGCGCCGGCTCACCTTGGGGCAGAATGCCCGGATCGGAATTGCGTCGGAATTCCATCGGATGTCCATCGGACCCGGATTCCGACGCGCTGGGTGTCCCGTTACCCCTAGAAATTGTCCTCGAAGCGCTTGGCCAGATCCTCGATGTTCTCGGGCGGCCATTCCTCGACATCCATGCCGAGATGCAGACCCATGCCGGAGAGAACCTCCTTGATCTCGTTGAGCGACTTGCGGCCGAAATTGGGGGTGCGCAGCATCTCCGCCTCGGTCTTCTGGATAAGGTCGCCGATATAGACAATGTTGTCGTTCTTGAGGCAATTTGCCGAACGCACGGACAATTCGAGTTCGTCCACCTTCTTCAGCAGAAGCGGATTGAATTCGAGCCCGTCATCCTCGTCGGCGCGGCCGCCATGATCCGGCTCGTCGAAGTTGACGAAGATCTGCAGCTGGTCCTGAAGGATGCGCGCGGCATAGGCCACCGCGTCCTCGGCGCTGATCGAGCCGTCGGTCTCGAGCTTCAGCGTCAGCTTGTCGTAATCGAGCACCTGGCCCTCGCGGGTCGGCTGCACGTCGTAGCTGACCCGGCGGACCGGCGAGTAGATCGCGTCGATGGGCATGAGGCCGATCGGCGCGTCCTCGGGGCGGTTCTTGTCGGCGGAGACATAGCCCTTGCCGGTGTTGACAGTCATCTCGATGAACAGCTCGGCGCCGTCGTCGAGATGGCAGATAACGTGGTCGCGGTTCAGGATCTCGATGCCCTGGCTGACGGAGATGTCGCCGGCGGTGACCACCTTCGGCCCCTTGGCCTGGATCGAGACGCGCTTCGGCCCTTCGACTTCCATCTTCAGCGCCACACCTTTGAGGTTCAGCACGACGTCGGTCACGTCCTCCCGGACGCCGGCGATGGAGCTGAACTCGTGCAGGACGTTGTCGATCTGCACCGTGGAGATGGCCGCGCCCTGGAGCGAGGACATCAGCACCCGGCGCAAGGCGTTGCCGAGCGTCAGGCCGAAGCCGCGCTCCAGCGGTTCGGCGATCACGGTGGCCTGGCGCTGGCGGTCGTTGCCGGGCTTGATCTCGAGCTGCTGCGGCTTGATCAGTTCCTGCCAGTTCTTGTGAAGCATGTATGTCTCCTCAATTCCCGTCGGCGGCCCATGCGGCTGCCCCCGACACCCCGAGGTTGAAACGACAGTGACAGGCCGCGCGCACGCGGCACGGCCTGCAGATCTTTCCGGACGAGATCAGACCCGGCGACGCTTCGGCGGCCGGCACCCGTTATGGGCCATCGGCGTCACGTCGCGGATCGACGTGATGTTGAAGCCCACGGCGGCCAGCGCGCGCAGCGCGCTTTCGCGGCCGGAGCCAGGCCCCTGCACCTCGACCTCGATGGTGCGCACGCCGTGTTCCTGCGCCTTGCGACCGGCATCCTCGGCGGCCATCTGCGCGGCGTAGGGGGTCGACTTGCGCGAACCCTTGAAGCCCATCGTGCCGGCCGACGACCAGGCGATGGCGTTGCCCTGCACGTCCGAGATCAGGATCTTGGTGTTGTTGAACGACGAGTTCACGTGAGCAACGCCGGCGGCGATGTTCTTGGAAACCTTCTTCTTCGCGGTAGCGCGACGATCGCGTGCCATGTCCTGGACCTCCCCTTACTTCTTCTTGCCGGCAATGGCCTTCGCGGGGCCCTTGCGCGTGCGTGCATTGGTATGGGTGCGCTGACCGCGCACGGGGAGGTTGCGCCTGTGGCGCAGGCCACGATAGGCGCCGAGATCCATCAGGCGCTTGATGTTCATCTGGGTTTCACGGCGCAGGTCGCCCTCGACGACGTAGTTCTCGTCGATATGCTCGCGCAGCTTCAGCACCTGGGAATCCGAGAGCTCGTTGACGCGACGCGACAGCTCGATGCCCACGGCCTCGCAGATCGCTTCCGCGGAGGAGCGGCCGATGCCGGTGACATAGGTGAGCGCGATCGGCACCCGTTTGGCGGTGGGGATGTTGACCCCGGCGATTCGTGCCAAGTCTGATCTTCCTTTCGTTGCGAGCCCGTAGCCCCAGGCCCTTTTTTCACAACGCAAGCCCGCGGCAGGAACCGCAGGCTCATGTCATATGGAATCTCCGAGCGGCGCGGCGGAGCCGTCGGAACAGGTCGGTCCGTTAAGGATGGTGCGCCTTAGTCGGGATTCGCGGCGGCGTCAAGGGCCGGGGCGACCAAGGTCGCGCCGGCGCCGGTGGCGTGCCGGATCGGCGCGGCCTGCCCCGTCCTCCTGTCAATCGTCGCCGCGGCGCTCGGATCGCACCACCGCGATCAGCAATCCGATGCCGCAGGCGCCGAACGCCGCGATGGTGACGCCGATCAAAACGGCCGCTGTTGTCAGGTGGTCCATGCCGTGCCTCATCCGCTCTGGTTTTGTGTTTTTCCACAACCATAGCAATGTGGCGTTCCGAGGGAACCCGAACTTTCGGCCTAGACCTGCAACGCAGTGTTTCCGGATCGGCGCGGCGCCCGTTCAGTCGTCCAGCTGCTTGCCGATCTCGGCCGCGACCTCGTCGATCTCGCCCAGACCATCGACCCGCCGCAGGTCGCCCTTGGCATAGTAATAGCCGATGAGCGGCGAGGTCTTCTTGTAATATTCGAGCAGGCGCTGCTTGAGGCTTTCCTCGTTGTCGTCCTCGCGGCGCTTGAACGAGGTCGAGCCGCAATTCTCGCACCGGCCATCCGGGGGGATCGGCCGCGTCTCGTCATTGTAGACGGCGCCGCAATTGGCGCAGGTGGCGCGCTGCGTGATCCGCCGGACCAGCGCCGCGTCGTCGACCTGCATCTCGATCACCGCCGCCAGACGCTCGCCATGCCGCTCGAGCAGCGCGTCGAGCGCGTCGGCCTGCGCCAGCGTCCGCGGAAAGCCGTCGAAGATGAAGCCCTGGGTGCGGTCCTTCTCCATGTGCTCCTCGATGAGGCCGATGACGATGTCGTCGGTGACCAGCTCGCCGCGATCCATCACCTCGGCGACACGGCGGCCGATCTCGGTTTCGGAATTGCGCGCCTCGCGCAGCATGTCGCCGGTCGAGAGCTGGGTCATGTCCCGCTCGTCCACCAGGCGGCGGGCCTGGGTTCCCTTGCCCGAGCCCGGCGGCCCCAGAAGAATGATATTGGTCGTCATCTGCGCGCTCCCCCCCGAGCCTGTCCCTTGGTCCGTGCCTTGCCGCCCCGCTTCTTGCCGCGAAGCTGCGATTTCTCGATCAGCCCTTCGTATTGATGGGCCAGCATGTGGCTCTGGATCTGCTGGATCGTGTCCATCGTCACCGAGACGACGATCAGCACGCTGGTGCCGCCGAAATAGAACGGGATCGCCGCCTGGTGACGGATGATCTCGGGCAGCAGGCAGACCAGCGCCAGATAGCCGGAGCCCAGCACCAGGATCCGCGCCACCACGTAGTCGAGATATTGCTCGGTCCGCTTGCCGGGGCGGATGCCGGGAATGAAGCCCGACTGGTTCCTGAGGTTCTCGGCCACGTCGTCGGACTTGAAGGCGACGTTGGCGGTGTAGAAATAGGTGAAGAAGACGATCATGCCGCCGAAGAACAGCAGGTAGAGCGGCTGACCGGGGCCGAAATAGGCCAGGATCGTCGACATCACAGCGCCGGTCTGGTTGCCCGAGAAGGTCGCGAGCGTGGTCGGCAGCAGGAGCAGCGACGAGGCGAAGATCGCCGGGATGACGCCCGCTGGGTTGACCTTGATCGGCAGGTGGCTCGAGCCGCCGTCATAGACCTTCATGCCGACCTGGCGGCGCGGATACTGGATGTGGATCTTGCGCAGGCTGCGCTCCATGAAGACCACGAAGGCGATCACCGCGACGACCATCACCAAGATGCCGATGATGAGCGCCGGGCTGAGGGCGCCCGAGCGACCGGAGGCGAAGAACTGCGCCAGGGCCGCCGGCACCTCGGCGATGATGCCGACGAAGATGATGAGCGAGATGCCGTTGCCGATGCCGCGATTGGTGATCTGCTCGCCCAGCCACATCAGGAACATGGTGCCGCCCACAAGGGTGATGACGCAGGCGATGCGGAAGAACCAGCCGGGATCGGTGACGAGGCCCCCTGCCTCGAGGCTGACGGCGAGGCCGTAGGCCTGGAAGGTGGCGAGAAAGACGGTGCCGTAGCGGGTATACTGGTTGATCTTCTTGCGGCCCGCATCCCCCTCCTTCTTCAGCTGCTCGAGCTGCGGCACCATCGAGGTCATCAGCTGCACGATGATCGAGGCGGAGATGTAGGGCATGATGCCCAAGGCAAAGATCCCCATGCGCCCGATGGCGCCGCCGGTGAACATGTTGAGGATGCCGCCGAGCCCGGCGGAGGCCTGGTCGATGAAGTCCCTGAGCGCACTGCCGTCGATGCCGGGAACGGGGATGTAGGTGCCCAGACGATAGACGCAAAGCAGCGCCAGCGCGTAGAGGATGCGGGCGCGGAGTTCGGTCGCCTTGCCGAAGGCGGACCAGCTCATGTTGGCGGCCATCTGTTCGGCTGCTGATGCCATGGGGGCCTCACTGGATGATGCGGGGTCCGATCCCGGGCGGATCGCGCGAAAAATCTAGGTTGATGTAAAGGCGCGCGACAGGCGGCGCAACCTCGTTCCCCGATGCCGCAGGCGCCCGGGGCGCGCGAGGACGCTCACGCCTCCTCGGTCGTGGTCCGGGGATCCTCTCCTGGGGGGCCTGCATGCCGTCGGTGCCGCGGACATTGCCCGGAAGCTCGGCCGGGTCGATCGTCAGGTCCTTGTCGCCGCCCTCGGGGATCACCGTCATCCGCCCGTCGGTCTCGAGCACCACCCATTTCACGGCGGCGAGATCGGAGAAGCCGTGCTCGCGGAGCCGGCCATAGAGCTCGTCGGTGGAGATCCGTTCGCGCCGGAGCGCGGGCTTCAGCATCTCGCCGCGATGCACGAGAAGCTGCGGGGTGGGCTTGATCGCCCGCGCGATCCAGGGCGCCTGGATCACCGCCCGGGTCGTGCCCCACTGGCAGAGGCCCAGCACCACCATGGCGAAGGCCGCGTCGCCGATCGCCACGTCCTTGAGCAGGATGCCGGAGGAGGCGAGGCTGCCGACCGCCACGTGATGATCCAGTCGAAATTGTTCATCTGCGACGTGCTCCGCCTGCCGAGCGCCCGCATCAGGAGGACGGCGAAGACGAAGAAGGACACGGCGCCGATCCCGACGGAGGCGACCCGCGCCCAGTCGTTGAACCACAGGTCGATGCGGGGGTCGTTCATGGCGCGGGAGAAGGGAGGTGCGGCGCAGCCCGGCGGTCCGCGCGGGCAAAGGGGTCACGGCCGCGCCCTGCGGGGCACGGCCATCGGCAGGAGGCCGTTGCGGCCCCCTCAGGCCTCGGCGGAGGCCGCCTCGGCCGCGCAAGCGCTGCCGGTCACGGTGACCGATCCGCCGGCCTTTTCCACCGCCTCGACCGCGCCCTTCGAGGCGCCCGAGACGGTGATCTGGACCGCCTGGCTCAACTCGCCCTTCGCCAGAAGCCGCACGCCGTCGCGCTTGCGGCGCACGAGGCCCGAATCGACGAGCTCGGTCTCGGTGATCTCGTGGCCGAGCTTGCCCGCGTCGATGAACCGCTGGATCGCGCCGAGATTGACGATGGCGTAGGTCTTGCGGTTGGGCTTGGTGAAGCCGCGTTTGGGCAGGCGCTGATAGAGCGGCATCTGGCCGCCCTCATAGCCGTTGATCGCCACGCCCGAGCGCGACTTCTGGCCCTTGATGCCACGGCCGGCGGTCTTGCCCTTGCCCGATCCCGGGCCGCGGCCGACGCGCTTCGCCTTGCGGGCCGCGCCCTCGTTGTCGCGCAGTTCGTTCAGTTTCATGGTCGCTTCTCCTGTCTTGCCGGACGACCTCCCCGGGAAGCAGATGGGAGGGACACGGCCTAGCGAATGGATGGTCGCGATTAGCGCCGCATCGGGACGACATCAAGGGGCAGACGAGAATTCACCGAAGATGACCCCCGGATTGGGGTCCAACAGGCTTATCTCGCCGATAGCCGGTCGCGGCGCATGACCGGGAGAACGCGTTGTAGATTTTCGTCCTGTCTGCAGGGGTCACAGTCGGCCTCTCTCGGAATCCCGCCTTCGCCCGGGCCCGGAGGCCGTCGAAGACGAAGCCGAGTTGAGCCGCAAGAGTGGCGAGTTCTTCTTCCAAGCGTTCGTATTTCAGCACGCGATCGACGATCAGCCTGCCTTGGCGGTCCAGATACTTGTTATGGTCAAGCGGAAAGATCCCGCGGGCGACATAATCGCTCCACGTCATGTCTCGAGTGTGTTCGTTGTGGTCGGGACTGTTTCGGAGCATGGAATAATGCGAGATGCATTTGTCCACTGGTTCGCGCTCGATGGTGAACTTGAAATAGGAATTGAAGATTTCCGGTCCCACAGCCTCGCGTATCTTCACCGCAGGCATGTGATTGCTGAAAGCTCACCGGAGCGTTCGAAATTCCGGGGTCGGTGACCCGCGTGGACCGGCAGAATTGGCGTGACGACGTCCCGCTCCCCCATCACTTTCGCCAATTCGATCTCGACCGATGTACCCGCGGCCTTGCGCGTCTTGACGAAGATGAACCGATGGTCGTAGCTGATCAGCATGAGGCTTCCGCTTGTAACGGCGCGGTTTGCGCATCGCTGTCGTGTGGCGCATCGTGCCGGATGCGGTCGGAAAGCGCGTGCTACATGGTCAAACGACGCGGCAATGCGGTGGTTGAATACGAAAACCCGCCGGCATAAACCGGCGGGGTCTCGAAACGGGCGTCTGTTCGTGACAGACCGCCCGGGTCAGCCGCGCTCCTCGAGGATGCGCACGAGATGCGGGATCTTGGCGACCATGCCGCGGATCGAGGGGGTGTCCTCCAGCTCGCGGGTGCGGTGCATCTTGTTGAGCCCGAGGCCGATCAGCGTGCGGCGCTGTTCGGCGGGGCGGCGGATCGGCGAGCCGATCTGCTGAACCACGATCGTCTTTGCCATGCTCACGCCTCCTCTGCGACTTGTGTGGAGGCGTCGGGCTGCTCGTCGCGGCGGGGCAGGATCTCGGCGACCTTCTTGCCGCGGCGCTGCGCCACGGACCGGGGGGAGGACTGGTTCTGCAGCCCGTCGAGCGTCGCGCGGATCATGTTGTAGGGGTTCTGCGAACCGTTGGACTTGGCGACGACATCGTGCACGCCCAGCATCTCGAAGACGGCGCGCATCGGGCCGCCGGCGATGATCCCGGTACCCTGCGAGGCGGTACGCATGACCACGCGGCCGGCGCCGTGGCGGCCGTTGACGTCGTGGTGCAGCGTGCGCCCGTCGCGCAGGGGCACGCGGATCATGTTGCGCTTGGCGCTCTCGGTGGCCTTGCGGATGGCCTCCGGGACCTCCTTGGCCTTGCCCTTGCCGAAGCCCACGCGGCCGCGCTGGTCGCCCACGACCACGAGCGCGGCAAAGCCGAAGCGCTTGCCGCCCTTCACGGTCTTCGACACACGGTTGATCGCGACGAGGCGATCGGCGAATTCGGGGTTCTCGTCGCGGTCGCGACGGCCGCCCCTGCGGTCCTCTCTGGCCATACAAGGCTCCTTCTGGTTGGGCGCGCGGCCCGTCATCTCCAATCCTGGTGAGCCGACGGCTCCCGGATCATCGAGGCGGCGGGAGGTCCCGCCGCCTGCGTCGTCAGAGCTTCAGCCCGCCCTCCCGGGCGGCATCGGCGAGCGCCTTGACCGTGCCGTGGTAGAGAAACCCGCCCCGGTCGAAATAGGCCTCCTCCACGCCCTTGGCCCGGGCCCGCTCGGCGATCGCCGAACCGACCTTGGCGGCGGCCTCGGCATTGTTCTTGCCGGCGATGCCCAGATCCTTCTCGAGCGATGAGGCATGGGCGAGCGTCTCGCCCTTGGCATCGTCGATGAGCTGGACGTGGATGTTCTTGTTGGAGCGATGCACGGACAGCCGCAGCTTGCCGTCATTCACCTTGCGAAGCTTGTTCCGGACGCGCAGGCGGCGCTTCTGGAACAGCTCGAGCTTGCTATTCGCCATTTCTCGCCTCCCTTACTTCTTCTTGCCTTCCTTGCGGAAGATGAACTCGCCCTTGTAGCGGATGCCCTTGCCCTTGTAGGGTTCCGGCCGCCGCCAGTCGCGGATGTTGGAGGCCACTTGGCCCACATGCTGCTCGTCGATGCCCTCGACGACGATGTCGGTGGGCTTCGGGACGGTGATGGTCACCCCCTCCGGCACCGGGAAATCGACATCGTGGCTGAGGCCGAGATTGAGCCTCAGGATCTGGCCCTGCATCTGCGCGCGGTAGCCCACGCCGGTGATCTCCAGCTCCTTCTTGAAGCCGAGAGTGACGCCCTGGACGCAGTTCGCGACCAGGGTGCGCGCCATGCCCCATTGCTGCCGGGCCCGCTTCGAGGACCCGCGCGGCGTCACCGTCACCGAATCATCGGCAACGGCAAGCGTCACGTCATCCGTGGCGGTGAAGGAACGGGTGCCCTTCGGGCCCTTCACCTCGATGGTCTGACCGGCAAGCTTCGCCTCGACACCCGAGGGCAGCTCGACGGGACGTTTTCCGATACGAGACATCTCTCCCTCCTCTAGAATACGGTGCAGAGCACTTCGCCGCCGACATTGGCGTGGCGAGCGGATTGGTCGGACATCACGCCATGCGAGGTCGACACGATGGAGACGCCCAGTCCCTGCCTGACCGAGGGCAGGTCGCCCACGCTCATGTAGACGCGACGGCCGGGCTTCGACACACGCTTCAGCTCCTTGATGACCGGCTGGCCCTCGTAATACTTGAGCGCGATCTCGAGCTGCGGATGACCGCGGTCATCCTCCACCTTCTCGTAGCCGCGGATGTAGCCTTCCTCGAGCAGCACGTCGAGCACCCAGACGCGCAGCTTGGAGGCCGGGGTGCGGACGGACGACTTGTGGCGCATGCCCGCGTTGCGGATCCGGGTCAGCATATCGCCGAGAGGATCGTTCATCTCATGTCCTCCTTACCAGCTCGACTTGACCATGCCGGGCACCTGGCCCTGGGATCCGAGATCGCGCAACGCGATCCGGCTCATCTTCAGCTTGCGGTAATAGCCGTGGGGGCGGCCCGTCAGCTGGCAGCGGTTGTGCAGCCGGGTCGCCGAGGAATTGCGCGGCAGCTTGGCCAGCTTCAGCTGGGCCTTGAACCGCTCTTCCATCGGCTTCAATTCGTCCCGCGCGACGCTCTTCAGCTCGGTCCGCTTGGCGGCGTACTGATCCACCAGCTTCTGCCGCTTCTTCTCGCGCTCGATCATTGCTTTCTTGGCCATGATTGAAATCCTTTCAGCTGCTGAACGGCATGTTGAAATGCTTCAACAGCGCCTTGGCTTCCGCATCGGTCGCGGCAGTCGTTGTAATGACCACGTCCATGCCCCAGACCTCGTCGACCTGGTCGAAGTTGATCTCGGGGAAGACGATGTGCTCCTTGATGCCCATGGCGAAGTTGCCACGGCCGTCGAAGCTCGGCTTGACGCCGCGGAAGTCGCGGATCCGCGGCATCGCGATGGTGATCAGCCGGTCGAGGAAATCGTACATCCGGTCGCCGCGCAAGGTCACCTTGGCACCGAGCGGCATGTCCTCGCGCACCCGGAAGCCGGCGATCGAGCGCTTGGCCTTGGTGATCACCGCCTTCTGCCCGGAGATCCGGGTCAGGTCGTCGGCGGCCGACTTGGCCTTCTTCGAGTCCCGCACCGCCTCGGCGCCGGCGCCGATGTTCAGCACGATCTTGTCGAGGCGCGGGATCTGCATGTCGTTCTTGTAGGAGAACTCCTCCTTCAGCGCGGGACGGACCGTCTCGGCGAAGTGGGTGCGCAGGCGCGGGGTGTAGGTCGTCGCGTCAAGCATCAGATCGCGTCTCCCGTGGTCTTGGCGAAGCGCACCTTCTTGCCGTCTTCCTCGCGGAAGCCGACGCGGGTCGCCTTGCCGTTCTTGTCGAGAAGGGCGAGGTTCGACAGGTCGACGGGCATCGCCTTCGGCACGCGGCCGCCCTGACTCGTCTGGCTCTGGCGCTGGTGGCGAATGGAGATGTTGATCCCGTCCACCACGGCCTTGTTGGCCTTCGGCAGGACCTGGGTGATCTCGCCCTCGCGGCCCTTGTCCTTGCCGGCCAGCACGACGACCTTGTCGCCCTTGCGGAGTTTCGCGGCCATCACAGCACCTCCGGAGCGAGCGAGATGATCTTCATGTAGTTCTTGGCGCGCAGCTCGCGCACCACGGGTCCGAAGATCCGCGTGCCGATCGGCTCGCCCGCATTGTTGAGGATCACCGCGGCGTTGCGGTCGAAGCGGATCGCGGTGCCGTCGTCGCGGCGGACCTCCTTGGCGGTGCGCACCACGACGGCCTTGCGCACGTCGCCCTTCTTGACGCGGCCGCGCGGAATGGCCTCCTTGACGGAGACGACGATCACGTCGCCCACCGAGGCGTATTTCCGCTTCGACCCGCCCAGCACCTTGATGCACTGAACCTTCCGGGCACCGGAATTGTCAGCGACATCCAGATTGGTCTGCATCTGGATCATGGGGTTACTCCCGACCTTTGGGGGGTGTTCTTGGTCTCGCCCCCAGGGTTTCGTTCAAACCGGGCTGTCAGCCCGCCGCGTTCGCGGCATCGGCCTCTGACGAGACGACGACTTCCCAGCGCTTGCTCTTCGATTTGGGCGCGCATTCCTGGATACGCACCACATCGCCCACATTCGCCGCATCGCTGGCGTCGTGGGCGCGGTATTTCTTCGATTTCCGGATCGTCTTGCGCAGCACCGGATGGGTGAAGCGGCGTTCGACCGACACGGTGACGGTCTGCGCATTCTGGCTCGAGGTGACGACGCCTTGAAGGATACGCTTGGGCATGTTCAGGCCTCCGAGCCGGTTTCGGTGCCGGCCGGTGCGGCCGCGGCGGCGGGCTTTTCGCTCACGGCCGCCTTTTCGTTCAGGATCGTCTTCACCCGCGCCACGTCGCGGCGGACGATCCGCATGCGCGCGGTGTTCTCGAGCTGGCTTGTCGCCTGCTGGAAGCGCAGGTTGAACTGCTCCTTCTTCAGCGCGGCCAGCTGGTCGCGCAACTCGTCCGGTGTCTTCTCACGCAGATCGGTGGCGTCGAGCGCCATGTCGTCTCTCCTTCGTCAACGTCACCGGAGGGCCCCTGTCAGCGGAGAGCGCGGGGTCACCCTGATTCCCGGTGGAGATGGATGAGCGGGCCGTATAGGCCCGATGGAGCAGGCTGGCAACCCCTGTCGCAGCGCCGCCGGCGCCGTTCACTTCCAGGCGTAGTTGAAGCTGACCGAGATCCGGTCCGCCTCGGCGGTGTTGAGCGGCACCTCGTGGCGCAGCCAGCTTTCCCAGAGCAGCACGTCGCCCCCGAGCGGCGTCACGTAGCTGAAGCTTTGGCGATCCTTCGGGGCGTCCTTGCGGCGCGGCGGCGCGGCCATCATCCGCGCCGAGCGGGGATCCTCGAAGCGGATCGCCGAAGCACCCTCGGGCATCGCGACATAGGTGGTCCCGGAGATCACCGAATGGGGATGAATATGGCCCGAATGGCTGCCGCCTTCGGGCAGGATGTTGATCCAGATGTCCTCCAGCGCCAGCCGGCCCTCGCCCAGATCGAAGGCCAGATCCTCGGCGAAGGCTGCCACATGGGCGTCGAGGATCGTCACCAGATCGGCGAAGATCGGGAAGCGCCAGCCGAGATCGGTGAGCGAGGCGTAGCTCGTATAGCCGGGAAAGTCGTTCTCGTCGCACCAGAGCTGGCCGGCCGTGTCGTCCTCGGCGATCGAGAGGCAGGAGGCCTCGAGCTCCCGGGCATCGATGCTGCCATGGGCCGAGAGCGGCGCCCGGTAGAGGCGGGTCACGAAGAGGGAGGATATGTCGGCCATGGCTGCCTCGTGGAAGGGTCTAAAAAAAAGGCGGCGCCGGAGCGCCGCCTCGTCTCCTGCGCCGCGGCGCGCGCCCGCGGACCTACCAGTCCTCCCGGGCGACGACGCGGGTCTTGATCGGCAGCTTCATGGCCGCGAGGCGCAGCGCCTCCTGCGCCACGGCGTCGGTGACGCCGTCGAGCTCGAACATGACGCGGCCGGGGGCGACCTTGGCGGCCCAGCGGTCCACCGAGCCCTTGCCCTTGCCCATCCGCACCTCGATCGGCTTGGCGGTGATCGGCAGGTCGGGGAAGATGCGGATCCAGACCCGGCCCTGGCGCTTCATGTGGCGCGTCATGGCGCGGCGCGCGGCCTCGATCTGGCGCGCGGTGATGCGCTCCGGCTCGGCGGCCTTCAATCCCCAGGTGCCGAAGTTCAGGTCGGTGCCGCCCTTCGCCTCGCCGTGGATGCGGCCCTTGTGCTGCTTGCGGAATTTCGTGCGCTTCGGTTGAAGCATGGTTCAAACTCCCCTTAGCGACGGCCGCCGGCGCCGCGCGGCGTCGGGCCATCCTGCAATTCCTGGGCGCGGCGGTCGCGGGCGGACGGATCGTGCTCAAGGATCTCGCCCTTGAAGATCCAGACCTTGATCCCGATGATGCCGTAGGCGGTCTTGGCCTCGACATTGGCGAAGTCGATATCGGCGCGGAGCGTGTGCAGCGGCACGCGGCCCTCGCGATACCATTCGGTGCGGGCGATCTCGGCGCCGCCCAGACGGCCCGACAGGTTCACCCGGATGCCGAGCGCGCCCATGCGCATGGCGTTCTGAACCGACCGCTTCATGGCGCGGCGGAACGACACCCGGCGCTCGAGCTGCTGGGCGATCGACTCGCCCACGAGCGCGGCATCGAGCTCGGGCTTCCTGACCTCGACCACGTTCAGGTGCAGATCGCTGTCGGTCATCGCCGACAGCTTCTTGCGGAGCGTGTCGATATCGGCGCCCTTCTTGCCGATGATGACGCCGGGGCGCGCCGTGTGGATGGTGACGCGGCACTTGCGGTGCGGCCGCTCGATGATGACCCGGCTGACGCCGGCGGCCTTGCACTCGGTCTTGATGAACTCGCGCATCGCGACATCCTCGAGGAGGAGGTCGCCGTAATCCTTGGTGTCGGCATACCAGCGGCTGTCCCAGGTCCGGTTGACCTGGAGCCGCATGCCGATCGGGTTGACCTTGTTACCCATCAGGCTTGCTCCTCGACTTGGCGGACCTTGATCGTGATTTCCGAGAACGGCTTGACGATGCGACCGAAGCGGCCGCGGGCGCGCGGCCGGCCACGCTTCATCACCAGGTTCTTGCCCACATAGGCCTCGGCGACGATCAGCTCGTCGACGTCGAGATTGTGGTTGTTCTCGGCGTTGGCGATCGCCGATTGCAGACATTTGCGCACGTCCTGCGAGATGCGCTTCTTCGAGAAGGCGAGGTCAGCCATGGCTTTCTCGACCTTCTTGCCGCGGATGAGACCGGCCACGAGGTTCAGCTTCTGCGGCGATGTCCGGAGCATCCGGGTTTTCGCCATCGCCTCGTTTTCGGCCACGCGGCGGGGGTTTTTCTCCTGACCCATGGCTTACTTCCTCTTGGCTTTCTTGTCCGCCGCGTGACCGTAATAGGTCCGCGTGGGCGCGTATTCACCGAACTTCTGGCCGATCATGTCCTCGGAGACGTTGACCGGCACGTGCTTCTTGCCGTTGTAGACACCGAAGGTGAGGCCGACGAATTGCGGCAGGATGGTGGAGCGGCGCGACCAGATCTTGATGACCTCGTTGCGCCCCGATTCACGGGATTTCTCGGCCTTCTTGAGGACATAGCTGTCGACAAAAGGCCCTTTCCAAACGGAACGTGCCATGGCTTACCGGCCTTTCTTGCGGGCGTGACGCGAGCGGAGGATCAGCTTCTGCGACGCCTTGTTCGTGTTGCGGGTGCGCGAGCCCTTGGTGTCCTTGCCCCAGGGGGTGACCGGCGTGCGGCCGCCCGAGGTGCGGCCCTCGCCGCCGCCATGGGGGTGGTCGATCGGGTTCATGGCGACACCGCGGACCGAGGGGCGCTTGCCCTGATGGCGCGTCCGGCCGGCCTTGCCGTAGTTCTGGTTCGAGTTGTCGGGGTTCGACACCGCACCCACCGTCGCCATGCATTCCTGGCGCACCAGGCGCAGCTCGCCCGAGGAGAGCCGGATCTGGGCGTAGCCGCCGTCGCGGCCGACGAACTGGGCGTAGGTGCCGGCGGCGCGCGCGATCTGGCCGCCCTTGCCGGGCTTCAGCTCGATGTTGTGGACGATCGTGCCGATCGGCATGCCCTGGAACGGCATCGCGTTGCCGGGCTTCACGTCGACCCTGTCGCCCGAGACGATCTTGTCGCCGATGGCGACGCGCTGCGGGGCCAGGATGTAGCGCTGTTCGCCATCCTCGTACTGGATGAGCGCGATGAAGGCTGTGCGGTTCGGGTCGTACTCGATCCGCGCCACCACGGCGTCCATGTTGTGCTTGGTCCGCTTGAAGTCGACGATGCGGTAGAGCCGCTTCGCCCCGCCGCCGCGACGGCGCTGGGTGATACGTCCGGTGTTGTTGCGCCCGCCATGCTTGGTCAGGCCCTCGGTGAGGGACTTGACCGGACGGCCTTTCCACAGCTCCGAACGGTCGATCAGCACCAGCCCGCGCTGGCCCGGCGTCGTCGGATTGTACGACTTGAGTGCCATGCTTTCTGTCTTCCGTTGCTTGTGGCGACGGACGCGTCATGCGCCGCCGCGAATGAAGGGCCCCTGAGGTCCCGGTCGTCTCCGAAACGGGCCGGCCCCGGAAGCGATCCCGGGGCCGGCACGGTCAGGCCTGCTATTACAGGCCCGTCGTCACGTCAATCGTGTTCCCCTCCTCGAGGGTCACATAGGCCTTCTTGACCGTGTTGCGGCGCCCGAGGACACCGCGGAACCGCTTTTCCTTGCCCTTGGCGACGACGGTGTTCACCGCCTTGACCTTGACCCCGAAGAGGCTCTCGACCGCCTCGCGGATCGCGGGCTTGGTGGCGTGGCGCGCCACCTCGAAGACGACCGCCCCCTGCTCGGAGGCCATGGTCGCCTTCTCGGTGATGACGGGCTTGCGGATCACGTCGTAATGGTCTGTCTTCACGCTCATTTCAGTCGGGCCTCCAGGGCTTCGATCCCCGCCTTGGTGATCACCAGCGTGTCACGCTTGAGGATGTCGTAGACATTGGCGCCCATCGACGGCAGCACATCGAGGCCGTCGATGTTGCGCGCCGCCCTGGCGAAGTTGTCGTCGAGATCGGCGCCGTCGATGACCAGCACGCGCTTCCAGCCGAGCTCCTTGACCTTCGAGGACAGCGTCTTCGTCTTGGCCTCGGCGAGCTGCGCGGCCTCGATCACGATGAGGTTGCCCTCGCGCGCCTTCGAGGACAGCGCGTGCTTGAGCCCGAGCTTGCGGAACTTCTTCGGCAGGTCGTGGCCGTGGCTGCGCGGCGTCGGACCCTTGTAGACGCCGCCCTTGCGGAAGATCGGCGCGTTGCGGTCGCCGTGGCGGGCGCCGCCGGTCCCCTTCTGGCGATAGATCTTCTTCGTCGAGTAGCTGGTCTCGCTGCGGGTCTTGACGCTGTGCGTGCCGGCCTGCGCCTTGTTGCGCTGCCAGCGGACGACGCGGTGGAGGATGTCGGCGCGCGGCTCGAGCCCGAAGATCTCGTCGTCGAGATCCACCGAGCCCGAGGTCGCCCCGTCGAGGGTCAGAACGTCGGTCTTCATTCGTCACCTTCCTTCTTTTCGGGCTGCGCGTCCGAATTGTCGGTCTCGGCGTCCTCGCTCGAGATGTCGGCCTCGGCCTCCTTCAGCGCCGCCTCCTGCTCGGCGGCGAGGCGCTCCTGCTCGGCGCGCTCGGCCTCGATGCGCTCCTGCTCGGCCGCCTCGGCCGCCTCGCGCGCGGCGCGCTCGGCTTCCTCGGCCGCCGACTTGAGCGCCGCCGGATAGATCGTGCCCTCGAGGACCGGCTTCTTCACCGCGTCCTTGATGGTGACCCAGCCGCCCTTCGAGCCCGGCACCGCGCCCTTGACCATGATGAGGCCCCGGTCGGCGTCGGTCTTGACGACCTGCAGGTTCTGCGTGGTCACGCGGGCAGCGCCCATGTGGCCGGCCATCTTCTTGCCCTTGAACACCTTGCCGGGGTCCTGGCACTGGCCGGTCGAACCGTGCGAGCGGTGGCTGATCGACACGCCGTGGGAGGCGCGCAGACCGGCGAAATTGTGCCGCTTCATCGCGCCGGCAAAGCCCTTGCCGATCGAGGTGCCGCTCACGTCGACGAACTGGCCCGCGAAATAGTGGTTCGCGGTGATCTCCTCGCCGACATTGATGAGGTTCTCGGGCGCCACCCGGAACTCGGCGATCTTGCGCTTCGGCTCGACCTTGGCCACGGCGAAATGCCCGCGCAGCGGCTTCGTCACGTTCTTCGGCTTGGCGCTGCCCGCGCCGAGCTGCACGGCCGCATAGCCATGCGTTTCCGGGGTGCGCTGCGCCACCACCTGCAGCTTGTCGAGCTGCAGGACGGTGACGGGCACCTGCCGTCCATCTTCCTGGAAGATCCGCGTCATGCCGACCTTCTTCGCGATAACGCCCGAGCGCAGCATGTCAGCCTCCCATCACCTTGATGTCGACGGCGACGCCGGCGGCGAGGTCGAGCTTCATCAGCGCGTCGACGGTCTGCGGCGTCGGATCGACGATGTCGAGCATCCGCTTGTGGGTGCGGATCTCGAACTGGTCGCGAGATTTCTTGTCCACGTGGGGGCCCCGGAGGACGGTGAACTTCTCGATCTTGTTGGGCATCGGAATCGGACCGCGCACGGAGGCGCCGGTGCGCTTCGCGGTCGACACGATCTCCTGGGTGGAGCTGTCGAGCACCCGGTAATCGAACGCCTTGAGGCGGATGCGGATATTTTGGCTGGCTGCCATGTTGGTCTTTCCCTTGCGGGTTTCAGTCGAGAGGTGGAGCGGAGTTCATTCTCCGCCCCACATCGGACCGGTTGTCGAAGGTCGGTGCACCGCGGCGGCGCACCCGGCGCGCGGGGTCCCCTTGATCACTCGATGATCTTGGAGACGACGCCGGCGCCGACGGTGCGGCCGCCCTCGCGGATGGCGAAGCGCAGCTTCTCCTCCATGGCGATCGGCGCGATCAGCTCGACGCCGAAGGACACGTTGTCGCCCGGCATCACCATCTCGGTGCCCTCGGCCAACTGCACCGTGCCGGTCACGTCGGTCGTGCGGAAGTAGAATTGCGGCCGGTAATTGGCGAAGAACGGCGTGTGCCGCCCGCCCTCCTCCTTCGTCAGGATATAGGCCTCCGCCTCGAACTTGGTGTGCGGCTTGACCGAACCCGGCTTGCAGAGCACCTGGCCCCGCTGCACCCCCTCGCGGTCGATGCCGCGCAGAAGCGCGCCGATATTGTCGCCCGCCTCGCCCCGGTCGAGAAGCTTGCGGAACATCTCGACGCCCGTGCAGGTCGTCTTCTTCGTCGCCCGGATGCCGACGATCTCGATCTCGTCACCCACATTGATCACGCCGCGCTCCACGCGCCCCGTCACCACCGTGCCGCGCCCCGAGATCGAGAACACGTCCTCGACCGGCATCAGGAACGGCTGGTCGATCGCCCGCTCGGGCGTCGGGATGTACTCGTCCACCGCCGCCATCAGCTCGCGGATCGAGGTCTCGCCGATCTCGGGATCGGTGCCGTTCATCGCCGCCAGCGCCGAGCCCTTGACGATCGGGATGTCGTCGCCCGGATACTCGTAGGACGACAGAAGCTCCCGCACTTCCATCTCGACAAGCTCCAGAAGCTCCTCGTCGTCCACCTGGTCGACCTTGTTGAGATAGACCACCAGCGACGGGATGCCGACCTGACGGCCCAGAAGGATGTGCTCGCGCGTCTGCGGCATCGGCCCGTCCGCGGCGTTCACCACCAGGATCGCGCCGTCCATCTGAGCAGCACCCGTGATCATGTTCTTCACGTAGTCGGCGTGGCCCGGGCAGTCCACATGCGCGTAGTGCCGCGCATCGGTCTCGTATTCCACATGCGCCGTCGAGATCGTGATCCCCCGCGCCTTCTCCTCCGGCGCCCCGTCGATCTGGTCGTAGGCCCGGAAATCGCCGAAATACTTCGTGATCGCCGCCGTCAGCGTCGTCTTGCCGTGGTCCACGTGACCGATCGTGCCGATGTTCACGTGCGGCTTGTTACGTTCGAATTTCGCCTTCGCCATTCTTCTGGCTCCTTGTTCGAGTGGGCGGCGGGGTGGGCCCCGCCCTACGGATTGTGGGTAGGGCGGGGTTCACCCCGCCGTCCCGTCAGGCGTATTTCGCCTGGATCTCCTCGGAGATGTTCTGCGGCACCGGCTCGTAATGGTCGAACTGCATCGTGAACTGCGCGCGGCCCGAAGACATCGAGCGCAGGTTGTTGATGTAGCCGAACATGTTGGCGAGCGGCACGAAGGCGTCGATGACGATGGCGTTGCCGCGCGGCTCCTGCCCCTGCATCTGGCCGCGCCGCGACGTCAGATCGCCGATCACGTTGCCGGTATATTCCTCGGGCGTGACGACCTCCACCTTCATGATCGGCTCCAGAAGCTGGGCGCCGGCCTTCCTCAGACCCTCGCGCATGCACATCCGGCTGGCGATCTCGAAGGCCAGAACCGACGAGTCCACGTCGTGGAACTTGCCGTCGACCAGCGCCACCTTGAAGTCGATCACCGGGAAGCCCGCAATCGGCCCCGAATCCATCACCGACTTGATGCCCTTCTCGACGCCCGGCACGTATTCCTTCGGGACCGAGCCGCCGACGATGCGGCTCTCGAAGGAATAGCCCTCGCCGGGCTCGGTGGGCGCGATCTCGAGCTGCACCTCGGCGAACTGCCCCGAGCCACCCGACTGCTTCTTGTGGGTGTAGGTGTGCAGGATCTGCTTCCGGATCGTCTCGCGGTAAGCCACCTGCGGCGCACCGATATTGGCCTCGACCTTGAACTCCCGCTTCAGGCGGTCGACCAGGATGTCGAGATGCAGCTCGCCCATCCCCTTCATGATCGTCTGGCCCGACTCGATGTCGGTCTCGACGCGGAAGGACGGGTCCTCGGCCGCGAGGCGCTGCAGGCCGGCCGACATCTTCTCCTGGTCGGCCTTGGTCTTCGGCTCGACGGCGATCTCGATGACCGGGTCGGGGAAGGTCATGGTCTCGAGCACGACCTGCTTCTGCGCGTCGCAGAGCGTGTCGCCGGTCGTCGTCTCCTTCAGGCCGGCCAGCGCGATGATGTCGCCCGATCCAGCCCAGTCGATCTCTTCGCGGGAGTTCGAATGCATCATCATCATGCGCCCGATGCGCTCGCGCTTGCCCTTCGTCGAGTTCATGACGTTGCCGCCCTTCTCGAGCAGCCCCGAATAGATGCGGGTGAAGGTCAGCGAGCCCACGAACGGGTCGTTCATGATCTTGAAGGCGAGGCCCGCGAAGGGCTGGTCGTCGCCGGGGCGCCGCTCGATGTTGCGGGTCTCGGTCTCGTCGTCGGGCGAGAAGCCCATATAGGGCGGCACGTCGAGCGGACCGGGAAGATAGTCGATGACCGCGTTCAGAAGCGGCTGCACGCCCTTGTTCTTGAAGGCCGAGCCGCAGAGCACCGGAACGAAGCTGAGATTGAGGGTGCCCTTGCGGATCAGCCCGCGCAACGTCGCCTCGTCGGGCTCCTCGCCCTCGAGATACTTCTCCATCGCGCCGTCGTCCTGCTCGACGGCGATCTCGATGAGCTCCTGACGCATTTCCTCGGCGCGGTCGCGCAGCTCGGGACGCACGTCCTCGACGACCCAGGACGCGCCCAGGTCCTCGCCCCGCCAGACCCATTCCTTCATGGTGACGAGGTCGACGATCCCCTCAAGATTGTCCTCGGAGCCGATCGGCATCTGGATCGGCGCGGGAATGGCGCCGGTGCGGTCCTTGATCATCCGCACGCAGTTCCAGAAGTCGGCGCCGATCTTGTCCATCTTGTTGACGAACACGATGCGCGGAACCTTGTAACGGTCGGCCTGGCGCCAGACCGTCTCGGTCTGGGGCTCTACGCCCGCATTGGCGTCGAGCACGCAGACGGCGCCGTCGAGCACGGCGAGAGACCGCTCGACCTCGATGGTGAAGTCCACGTGTCCGGGCGTGTCGATGATGTTGAAGCGGAACCGCGCCTCCTCGGGCGTGTCGCCGTAGAGACCGGTCGAGGTCTTGCCGTCCTCGGTGCGGAACCAGAAGGTCGTGGTCGCCGCCGAGGTGATGGTGATGCCCCGCTCCTGCTCCTGCTCCATCCAGTCCATCGTGGCGGCGCCGTCATGGACCTCGCCGAGCTTGTGCGACTTGCCGGTATAGAACAGGATGCGCTCGGTGCAGGTGGTCTTGCCGGCATCGATATGCGCCATGATGCCGAAATTGCGGTAGCGGTCGAGCGAGTATTCGCGGGCCATTTGGACAGATCCTCAGGCTAGAGTAGGGTTACCAGCGGTAATGGCTGAACGCCTTGTTGGCGTCGGCCATCTTGTGGGTGTCTTCGCGCTTCTTGACGGCGGTGCCGCGGCCCTGGACGGCGTCGACCAGTTCGGCGGCGAGACGCTCTTCCATGGTGTTCTCGTTGCGCTTGCGGCAGGCGTCGATCAGCCAGCGGATCGCCAGCGCCTCGCGGCGCTCGGGGCGCACCTCGACAGGCACCTGATAGGTCGCGCCACCCACCCGGCGAGAGCGGACCTCGACCGACGGCTTGATGTTGTCGAGGCTCTCGTGGAAGACCTCGATCGGCGACTTCTTCAGCTTGCCCTCGACGCGGTCGAACGCGTTGTAGACGATGGTCTCGGCGACGGATTTCTTGCCGTCGGCCATCAGGTTGTTCATGAACTTGGTGACCACCTTGTCGCCGTATTTGGCGTCGGGCAGGATCTCGCGCTTCTCGGCTGCGTGACGGCGGGACATCTGTTGATCCTCTTACTTCGGGCGCTTGGCGCCATACTTGGAGCGGCGCTGCTTGCGGTTCTTGACGCCCTGCGTGTCGAGCACGCCGCGCAGGATGTGATAGCGGACGCCCGGAAGGTCCTTCACCCGGCCGCCCCGGATCAGGACCACCGAGTGCTCCTGAAGGTTATGGCTCTCGCCGGGGATGTAGCTGATCACCTCGTAGCCATTGGTCAGCCGCACCTTCGCCACCTTCCGCATCGCCGAGTTCGGCTTCTTCGGCGTTGTGGTGTAGACGCGCGTGCAGACGCCGCGCTTCTGCGGGCAGCTCTCGAGGTGCAGGGACTTCGAGCGTTTCACTTTCGGCTGCCGCGGCTTGCGGATCAGCTGCTGGATCGTTGGCATTCCGGTTTCATTCCCCGTGTTGCAACATCGGTTTCATCCAGGCGCGCGCGCGCCCCGTTCAGTCGTCGCTGCGCCTCGCGCGTCCGCCAAACGCAAACACCGCATCGGACCCTTCGGCCCACGCGGCGGGTATCCAGAGGATCGAGGCGCCAAGGCCTGGATCGTGACCACTTCCATCGATTTTGTCCCGCTCGACCAAGGCCGCAGCCGGTCGCAGGTCCGGGCCGTATAAAGGGCGAGTCGGGAGGTGTCAACACACCGTCCGGCGGCCGTCACGGATGGTCCGCAGGACCGAAATGGCGCCCCGAGCGGCGCCGTTCAAGCCTCCGGCTACCGCCCGCCGGCGCCGCAGCGGAACGGTGGAAACGGGCCGGAAGCCGACGTATCGTGGCACCAAATTGGTGACGGAGCCCCCCGACATGCGCATAATCCCCTTGGCTCTGATCGCCTTTGTGGCCCTTTTGGGTCTGCCGGCCGAAGCGCAGAGCCGCTGCGGCGATGTGCACGCGCTGGAACCCGGCCAGACGCTGTTCGGCGTTTCGCAGACCTGCCGCATCGCGCTCACCCGGATCCACAGGCTCAACCCCGATCTCGCCGATAGCGACGAGCCGGAAGCGGGGACGGAGATCCGGCTCGCCCCCCGGCGCGGTGAGAGGCCGCCGGACTCGGATCAGCCTGCGACCTACCGCGTCGCCGAGGGGGACAGCGCGCTGTCGATTGCCGATCGATTCGGCATCCCCCTCGTCGAGCTCCTGCACCGCAACGAGGATCTCGACCCGGCGGCGCTCGAGGTGGGCGAGGTCCTCGACATCCCGGCCGATGGCCGCGGCGCCGCGGTCTCGGTCTCGCCGCTGGCCGGCCCGCCCGGCGCCCGGATCACGCTCCGGGCCGGCAGCCTGCGCCCCGGCGACAGCGTCACCATCGGCGCGGGCAGCTCCGCCGCCGCCTGGACGCCGATCGGCTCGGCGATGGTGGCGGCAAACGGCGTGCTGGAGGCGAGCGTCGCGATCCCGGCAAGCGCCCGGCCCGGCGACATCCTCACGATCTTTGTCGACACCGACCGGGGCGCCACGCTCAAATCGGCGGATTTCGACGTGCTGGACGGCACCCTGTCTTCCGAGGCCGCGGCGACGGTGGAAGGCTGGATCCGGCGGGGCGAGAAATGCCCGACGCTGACCACGCCCGAGGGCGAGCTCTTCTCGCTCACCTCGGAACGGCTGCGCTTCGTGCCGGACGATTACGTGCGCATCGAGGGGCGGCGCGGGCCGGTCGCGGCCTGCGGCCAGGGGATCGCGACGATCGACGCGGCGGCGATGAACGAGATCCGGGCGCCGGGGAACCTGCCCCGCGCCACGACCGCCCCGAATCCGGACGACCTTGTCGGGCCATGGGTGCCGAAGGGCGGCGATTGTCGGCAGCCGGCCTTCGCGATGGAGCAGCACGACGAGGTGGTGACGGTGTCGGCCGAACTCGACGGCGCGCCGCAGGAAGGACGGGTCGCGTTTTCCGGCGACACCACCTCGATGAGCTTCGAGGCGACGCGCCACAGCTTCGGGCTCGAACGGCGCGGCGCGGGCGAGATGGCGGTGATTGCCGCGCCCGGCGTCACGGCGACGTTCGGCGCGGTGACCGTGGACGCTCACGGACAAGTCTTCGTGCGGTGCTTCCAGTGAGCGGGCCCGAGGATGAACGGTACCTGATCCGCGCGACAGAGATCGCCGCCATGGCGGGGCTCGACAAGACGCATTTCCTCAACCCGAACGCGCGCCGCGTCAACAAGTCGCTCGGGGATGCGACCGGGCTGACGGGGATCGGCGTGCATCTGATCGAGGTGGCGCCGGGTCACGAGACGACCGAACACCATGTCCACCATCACGAGGACGAGGCGGTCTTCGTGCTGTCGGGCACCGGGATGGCGCGCATCGGCGAGACCGAGACCCCAATCGGGCCGGGCGACTTTCTGGGATACCGCAAGGGCGGCGCGGCGCATTCGATCCGCAACAGCGGAACGGAGACGCTGCGCTGCCTCGTGGTGGGCGAGCGCGCCCGCCATGATGTGGGCGACTATCCGCGGCTCGGCAAGCGCCTCTACCGCGCCGCCGGGCTGCCGTGGAATCTGGTCGATCACGCCGCGATCGAGGAGCCTGTGGCCGGACGGAAGGCCTGAAACGACAAGGACCCCGCCAGAGGCGGGGTCCCGTCGCGGCAGCCGTTGGCCCGGGCCTCCGAAGGGACCCGGGCGACGGTCCTACTCGTCGCGGCTTTCCGGCACGTCGACCATGTCGGCGCCGATCAGGTCGTCGTCGAGACCCTGCGGCGCGGCCAGGGCGGCGGCCTGCTCGGCCTCCGCCTGGGCGGCCTTCAGCACCTTCAGGTCCCGCTCGGCGGCGATGCGGCGCACGCGCTGCGTGGCCCCGCCGGTCCCGGCCGGGATCAGCCGGCCGACGATGACGTTCTCCTTCAGGCCGACGAGCTTGTCGCGCTTGCCCTGAACGGAGGCTTCGGTCAGCACCCGCGTCGTCTCCTGGAAGGAGGCGGCGGAGATGAAGGACCGGGTCTGTAGCGACGCCTTGGTGATGCCGAGCAGGATCGGTTCGCCCTGGGCGGGGCGGCCGCCCTTCTTCATCGCCTTCTCGTTGGCCTCGTCGAACTCGACCTTGTCGACATGCTCGCCCTTCAGGAGCGTGGTGTCGCCGCTGTCCTGGATCTCCCACTTCTGGAGCATCTGGCGGACGATCACCTCGATATGCTTGTCGTTGATCTTCACGCCCTGCAGCCGGTAGACGTCCTGCACCTCGTCGATCATGTACTCGGCCAGGGCCTCCACGCCCAGGATCGACAGGATGTCATGGGGGGCGGGATTGCCGTCCATGATGTAGTCGCCCTTCTGGATGAAGTCGCCTTCCTGCACCGGGATGTGCTTGCCCTTGGGCACCATGTACTCGATGGGCTCGCGGCCTTCCTCGGTCGGCACGATGGCGATCCGGCGCTTGTTCTTGTAGTCGCGCCCGAACCTCACGTGACCGTCGGCCTCGGCGATGATGGCGTGGTCCTTGGGACGCCGCGCCTCGAAGAGCTCGGCTACCCGCGGCAGACCGCCGGTGATGTCCTTGGTCTTGGCGCCCTCGCGCGGGATCCGGGCCAGCACGTCGCCGGCCTTGATGTCCACGCCGTCCTCGACCGACAGGATCGCGTCCACCGACATCGGGTAGGTGACCGGATTGCCCTGGTCGTTCCTGACCGGCTCGCCGTTCGTGTCGACGATGACGATCTCGGGCTTCAGATCCGAGCCCTTGGGCGCCGAGCGCCAGTCGGAGACGATCTTCTGGGTCATGCCGGTGGCGTCGTCGGTCTCGTCCCGCACCGAGATGCCGGTGATGAGATCGACGAGACGGGCCCGGCCGGACTGCTCGGCGATGATCGGCAGGGTGTAGGGATCCCACTCGAAGAGCCGCGTGCCGCGCTCGATCCGCGCGCCATCGGCGACATGGACGAGCGTGCCGTATCCGAGCTTGTAGGAGGCCCGCTCCACGCCGTTCTCGTCCATGACCGCAAGGGTCATGTTGCGCCCCATGACGATGCGGTCGCCCGCCTCGTTCTGCAGGATCTGCGCGTTGCGGTACTCGATCGCGCCCTCGTGACCCGATTCCTGGAACGATTGCTGGCCGCCCTGGGCCACGCCGCCGATATGGAAGGTCCGCATCGTCAGCTGGGTGCCCGGCTCGCCGATCGACTGCGCCGCGATGATGCCCACGGCCTCGCCCTGGTTGACCATCGTGCCGCGCGCCAGGTCGCGGCCGTAGCACATGGCGCAGACGCCCTCCTCGGCCTCGCAGGTCAGGGGCGAGCGGATGCGCACCTCGGCGAGCTTCAGCTCGTCGAGCAGGTCGGCCTTGCGCTCGTCGATCAGCTCGCCCTCCTTGGCGACCACCTCGTCGGTGCCGGGCTTCAGGATGTCCTCGGCCGCGACGCGCCCGAGAACGCGCTCGGAAAGCGAGGCCACCACCTCGCCATCATTGATCGCGGCGCGCGCGGTCACGGCCCGGTCGGTGCCGCAATCGTGCTGACGCACGATGCAATCCTGCGCCACGTCGACGAGACGGCGGGTCAGGTAGCCCGAGTTCGCCGTCTTCAGCGCCGTGTCGCTGAGGCCCTTCCGCGCCCCGTGGGTGGAGTTGAAGTACTCCAGCACGGTCAGGCCTTCCTTGAAGTTCGAGATGATCGGCGTCTCGATGATCTCGCCGGAGGGCTTGGCCATCAGGCCGCGCATCCCGCCCAGCTGCTTCATCTGGGTGACCGAGCCGCGGGCGCCGGAATGAGCCATCATGTAGACCGAGTTCGGCTCGTTCTCGGCGCCTTCGGCATCGGTGCCGGGGGTCGAGATGGTCGACATCATCGCCTCGGTCACCTTGTCGTTGCACTTCGACCAGGCGTCGACGACCTTGTTGTACTTCTCGCCCTGGGTGATCAGGCCATCCATGTATTGCTGCTCGAAATCCTTCACCTGCTCGCGGGTATCCTCCACGATCGGCCATTTCGAGTCCGGGATCACCATGTCGTCCTTGCCGAAGGAGATGCCGGCCTTGAACGCCTCGCGGAAGCCCATGCTCATGATCTGGTCGCAGAAGATGACCAATTCCTTCTGGCCGCAATAGCGGTAGACGGTGTCGATGACCTGCTGCACCTCCTTCTTGCGCAGCAGCCGGTTCACGAGGTCATAGGGCGCCTTGGCGTTGAGCGGCAGGAGCGCGCCGAGCCGCACGCGGCCCGGCGTCGTCTCGAACCGCAGGGTGATCTCGTCGCCGGTCTCGGCGTCGATCTGCTTCAGGCGCGCCTCGATCCGGGCGTGCATGTGCACGACGCCCGCGTCGAGCGCGTGCTGCACCTCGTCGACCGAGGAGAAGACCATCCCCTCGCCCTTCATGCCCTGGCGCATCATGGTGATGTAGTAGAGGCCGAGGATCATGTCCTGCGAGGGCACGATGATCGGCGCACCGTTCGCGGGGCTGAGCACGTTGTTGGTGCTCATCATCAGCACCCGCGCCTCGAGCTGCGCCTCGAGGGAGAGCGGCACGTGCACGGCCATCTGGTCGCCGTCGAAATCGGCGTTGAAGGCCGAGCAGACGAGCGGATGCAGCTGGATCGCCTTGCCCTCGATGAGGATCGGCTCGAAGGCCTGGATGCCCAGACGGTGCAGGGTCGGCGCGCGGTTCAGGAGCACGGGGTGCTCGCGGATCACCTCGTCGAGGATGTCCCAGACCTCCGGGCGCTCCTTCTCGACCAGTTTCTTGGCCTGCTTGACCGTCGAGGAGAGCCCCTTCGCCTCAAGCCGGCTATAGATGAACGGCTTGAAGAGCTCGAGCGCCATCTTCTTGGGCAACCCGCACTGGTGCAGCTTGAGCTCCGGCCCCGTCACGATGACGGAGCGGCCGGAGAAATCGACGCGCTTGCCCAGGAGGTTCTGCCGGAAGCGGCCTTGCTTGCCCTTCAGCATGTCGGAGAGCGACTTCAGCGGGCGCTTGTTGGCCCCCGTGATGACGCGGCCGCGACGGCCGTTGTCGAAGAGCGCGTCGACGGATTCCTGCAGCATCCGCTTCTCGTTGCGGATGATGATGTCGGGGGCGCGCAGCTCGATCAGCCGCTTCAGGCGGTTGTTGCGGTTGATGACCCGGCGGTAGAGGTCGTTGAGGTCGGAGGTCGCGAAGCGGCCGCCATCGAGCGGCACCAGCGGGCGCAGCTCGGGCGGGATCACCGGGATCACGGTCATCACCATCCATTCGGGACGGTTGCCGCTCTCGAGGAAGTTCTCGACGATCTTCAGCCGCTTGATGATCTTCTTGGGCTTGAGCTTCCCCGTGGCCTCCTTCAGCTCCTCGCGCAGCCGCTCGGCCTCGGCCTCGAGGTCGATCATCGACAGCATCTCGCGGATCGCCTCGGCGCCGATATTGGCGGTGAAGGCGTCCATGCCGTAGGAATCCTGGGCATCCATGAACTCCTCCTCGGTCAGCATCTGACCGTAGGTGAGGTCCGTGAGGCCCGGCTCGATGACCACGTAGTTCTCGAAATAGAGGACCCGCTCGAGGTCACGCAGCGTCATGTCGAGCATGAGCCCGATGCGCGAGGGCAGCGATTTCAGGAACCAGATATGGGCGCAGGGGGCGGCGAGCTCGATATGGCCCATCCGCTCGCGGCGCACCTTCTGCAGCGTCACCTCGACGCCGCATTTCTCGCAGACGATGCCGCGATACTTCATCCGCTTGTACTTGCCGCAGAGGCATTCGTAATCCTTCACCGGCCCGAAGATGCGGGCGCAGAACAGCCCGTCGCGCTCGGGCTTGAAGGTCCGGTAGTTGATGGTCTCGGGCTTCTTGATCTCGCCGAAGGACCAGCTGAGGATCCGCTCGGGGGAGGCCAGTGAGACCTTGATCTCGTCGAAGGTCTTCGGCGCGGCGAGCGGCGAGAACGGGTTGTGGGTGAGTTCCTGGTTCATCATTCGTCCTTAAACGTAAGGGTGCCGTCGGAGGTCGGGCGCGCCGCTGCCGGCGCGCCCGGGGCGCGGGATCACTCGGCGTCCTCGCCTTCCTCCTCCTCCTCGGCATCCAGGAGTTCCATGTTGAGGCCCAGGCCGCGGACCTCCTTGACGAGAACGTTGAACGATTCCGGCACGCCGGCCTCGAAATTGTCCTCGCCCTTGACGATCAACTCGTAGACCTTGGTGCGGCCCGCCACGTCGTCGGACTTCACCGTCAGCATCTCCTGCAGGGTGTAGGCGGCGCCGTAGGCCTCGAGCGCCCAGACTTCCATCTCGCCGAAACGCTGGCCGCCGAACTGCGCCTTGCCGCCCAGCGGTTGCTGGGTGACGAGCGAGTAGGGCCCCGTCGAGCGGGCGTGGATCTTGTCATCGACCAGGTGGTGCAGCTTCAGCAGGTACTTGACCCCCACGGTGACCCGGCGCGAGAACTCCTCGCCGGTGCGACCGTCGAACAGCCGCGACTGGCCCGACTCGTCGAAGCCGGCGCGCCTGAGCGAATCGTTGACGTCGGGCTCCTTGGCGCCGTCGAAGACCGGCGTGGCGATCGGCACGCCGCGGGTGACGTTGGACGCGGCCTCGATCAGCGCGCTTTCCTCCATCGCGTCGATGCCCTCCTCGAAGGCCTGATCGCCATAGGCGATCTTCATCGCCTCCTTCACCGGCGTCAGGTCGCCGCCGCGCCGGTAGTCACCGAGCGCGTCGTCGATCTTGATCCCGAGCCCGCGCGACGCCCAGCCCATATGGGTTTCGAGGATCTGGCCCACGTTCATCCGGCTGGGCACGCCCAGCGGGTTCAGAACGAAGTCGACCGGCGTGCCGTCCTCGAGGAACGGCATGTCCTCCATGGGCACGACGCGGGAGATGACGCCCTTGTTGCCGTGACGGCCGGCCATCTTGTCGCCGGGCTGCAGCTTGCGCTTCACCGCGACGAAGACCTTGACCATCTTCATGACGCCCGGCGGCAGGTCGTCGCCGCGGCGGACCTTCTCGACCTTGTCCTCGAAGCGGGCGTCGAGCGCGCGTTTCTGCGCCTCGTACTGCTCGTTCAGGGCCTCCATGATCTTGGCGTCGTCCTCGTCACCAAGGGCGAGCTGCCACCACTGGCCGCGGCTGAGCTGGCCGTCGAGCAGCTCCTCGGTGATCTGGGTGTTGGGCTTGACGCCCTTCGGCCCCTTCACCGCGACCTTGCCCAGGATCAGCTCGCGCAGGCGGGCATAGATGTTGCGGTCGAGGATGGCGAGTTCGTCGGTGCGGTCGCGCGACAGCCGCTCGACCTCCTCGCGCTCGATCTGCAGCGCGCGCTCGTCCTTCTCGACGCCGTGGCGGTTGAAGACGCGCACCTCGACCACCGTGCCGTAATCGCCCGGCGGCAGGCGCAGCGACGTGTCGCGCACGTCCGAGGCCTTCTCGCCGAAGATCGCGCGCAGCAGCTTCTCCTCCGGCGTCATCGGGCTCTCGCCCTTGGGGGTGATCTTGCCCACCAGGATGTCGGCTGGGCCGACCTCGGCGCCGATATAGACGATGCCCGCTTCGTCGAGGTTGCGCAGAGCCTCCTCGCCCACGTTCGGAATGTCGCGGGTGATCTCCTCGGGCCCGAGCTTGGTGTCGCGGGCGGCAACCTCGAACTCCTCGATGTGGATCGAGGTGAAGACGTCGTCGCGGGTGATCCGCTCGGAGATCAGGATCGAGTCCTCGTAGTTGTAGCCGTTCCACGGCATGAAGGCGACGACCACGTTCTTGCCGAGCGCCAGCTCGCCCATGTCGGTCGAGGGACCGTCGGCCACGACCTCGCCCTTCTCGACCGTGTCGCCCACCTTCACCAGCGGGCGCTGATTGATGCAGGTGTTCTGGTTCGAGCGCTGGAACTTGCGCAGGCGGTAGATGTCGACGCCCGCATCGCCCAGCTCCAGATCCTCGGTGGCGCGGATGACGATCCGGGTGGCGTCGACCTGGTCGATGATGCCGGCGCGCCGCGCGGTGATCGCGGCGCCCGAATCGCGGGCCACGCGCTCCTCCATGCCGGTGCCGACGAGCGGCGCCTCGGCGCGCAGAAGCGGCACCGCCTGGCGCTGCATGTTCGAGCCCATGAGCGCCCGGTTCGCGTCGTCATTCTCGAGGAACGGAATGAGCGACGCGGCGACGGAGACCAACTGCTTCGGCGACACGTCGATCAGATCGACGCTTTCGTTCGGCGCCAGGGTGTAGTCGCCCGACTGGCGGGTCGAGACGAATTCCTGGATGAACCGGCCGGTCTCGTCGAGCCTGGCGTTGGCCTGCGCCACGGTGTGGCGCATCTCCTCGGTGGCGGACATGTAGTGCACCTCTTCGGTCACCTGTCCGTCCTTGACCACCCGGTAGGGGGTCTCGATGAAGCCGTACTTGTTGACCCGCGCGAAGGTCGCGAGGCTGTTGATGAGGCCGATATTCGGACCTTCCGGCGTCTCGATCGGGCACATCCGGCCGTAGTGCGTCGGGTGCACGTCGCGCACCTCGAAGCCGGCGCGCTCGCGCGTCAGGCCGCCCGGCCCCAGCGCCGACAGGCGCCGCTTGTGGGTGACCTCGGAGAGCGGGTTGGTCTGGTCCATGAATTGCGAGAGCTGCGAGGAGCCGAAGAACTCCCTGACCGCCGCCGCCGCGGGCTTGGCGTTGATCAGGTCCTGCGGCATCACCGTGTCGATCTCGACCGACGACATCCGCTCCTTGATGGCGCGCTCCATGCGCAAGAGACCGACGCGGTACTGGTTCTCCATCAGCTCGCCCACCGAGCGCACCCGGCGATTGCCGAGATGGTCGATGTCGTCGATCTCGCCCCGGCCGTCCCGCAGGTCGACGAGCGCGCCGATGCAAGCCACGATGTCGGCCTTGCGCAGCGTGCGCACCGTGTCCTCGGCATCGAGGTCGAGACGCATGTTCATCTTGACCCGCCCGACAGCGGAGAGGTCGTAGCGCTCCGGATCGAAGAACAGCGAGTCGAACAGAGTCGAGGCCGCCTCGACAGTGGGCGGCTCGCCCGGGCGCATGACCCGGTAGATGTCCATGAGGGCGCTGTCGCGGTTGACGTTCTTGTCCTGCGCCATGGTGTTGCGCATGTACGGGCCGACCGTGATGTTGTCGATGTCGAGCACCGGGATCTCGGTGATGCCGTTGTCCAGAAGCTCCTTGAGCGTGCCGCCCGACACCTCGCCGTCCTTGTCGGTCTCCCAGGTCAGCTCGTCGCCGGCCTCGACGAAGATGGCACCGGTCTCCTCGTCGATGATGTCGCGGGAGACGTAGCGGCCGACGATCTGGTCGAAGGGCAGCAACAGATCCTTAACCTTGCCCTCGTCCTTAAGTTGCTTGACGGTGCGCGGGGTGACCTTCTGTCCGGCCTCGGCGATCACCTCGCCGGTGGCGGCGTCGACAAGATCATACGCCGGCCGCGTGCCGCGCACCCTGTCGGGGAAGAACTTGGTAGCCCAGCCCTTGTTCTTCACCATCCGGAAAGACACTTCGTCGTAATACGACTGCATGATCTCTTCCTGGCCGAGGCCCAGGGCGTAGAGCAGCGTCGTCACCGGCAGCTTGCGACGCCGGTCGATGCGAGCGTAGACCAGATCCTTGGCGTCGAACTCGAAGTCGAGCCAGGAGCCGCGATAGGGAATGATGCGGCAGGCGAAAAGGAGCTTGCCGGAGGAATGGGTCTTGCCCTTGTCGTGGTCGAAGAACACGCCCGGGCTGCGGTGCATCTGGCTGACGATGACCCGCTCGGTGCCGTTGACGATGAAGGTGCCGTTGGGCGTCATCAGGGGCATGTCGCCCATGAACACGTCCTGCTCCTTGATGTCCTTCACCGACTTCGCGCCGGTATCCTCGTCCATGTCGAAGACGATGAGCCGCAGCGTCACCTTCAGCGGCGCCGAATAGGTCATGTCGCGCTGCTGGCATTCCTCCACGTCGTATTTGGGCTTCTCGAGCTCGTAGCCCACGAATTCCAGCACCGCCGTCTCGTTGAAGTCCTTGATCGGGAAGACCGACTGGAAGACGCCCTTGATGCCCTCGCCGTCCAGCGGCTCGGGCCGGTCGCCCGAGTTCAGAAACAGGTCGTAGCTGGATTTCTGAACCTCGATGAGGTTCGGCATCTCCAGAACTTCCTTGATCTTGCCGTAATACTTCCGAAGCCGCTTCTGGCCGAGGTAACTGGTCGCCATGGAGACATGCACCTTTCTTTTCGCAGGTCCGCCCCCCGTGGGAAGGGAAGCGGGCCCGGGCGAAATCGGGGGCCGGATCTATCCCTGGCCGTCTTCCCACAGACGGCCGCCCGATCCGGAAACCGCCCCTGGGGAAGGACCGCGCTCACGAAGCCGCGAGTGGGTCCTTTCCGAGACGCGGCGACCGACCCCGGAGATCCGGGATCGGTCCTGACGTGTCGCATGGCGCTGCCCGAGATCCGGGCGCGCGATTGACTTACTTCAGCTCGACTTCGGCGCCAGCCGCTTCGAGCTTGCCCTTGATCGTCTCGGCCTCGGCCTTGTCGACGCCTTCCTTGACGGCCTTGCCGCCGGCCTCGACCAGTTCCTTGGCCTCCTTGAGGCCGAGCCCGGTAATGGCGCGAACCTCCTTGATTACGTTGATCTTCTGAGCGCCAGCGCTCTTCAGGATCACGTCGAATTCGGTCTGCTCCTCGGCGGCTTCAGCGGCGCCCGCGTCGGCGGGACCGGCCATCATCACGGCGCCGCCGGCGGCGGGCTCGATGCCGTATTCGTCCTTGAGGATCTGCTTGAGTTCCTGCGCTTCGAGCAGCGTCAGGCCCACGATTTGTTCGGCGAGTGCTTTAAGGTCAGCCATGTTCTCTGTTCCGTTCGTCTAGATGTGTCTCTGCGTCGCGGCTGCAAGGCCGCGCCTCACGCGGATCAGGCGGCTTCCGCCCGTTCCTCGATGGTCGACAGGATGCCTGCGATGTTCGAAGCAGGAGCGCCGATCGCGCCGGCAATGTTCGACGCGGGCGCACCGATGCACGAGACCACTTGAGCAATGAGCTCCTCGCGGCTCGGCAGCTTGGCGACCGACGTCACGCCGGCAGTGTCCAGCCTCGTCGCGCCCATGGCGCCGCCCAGAATCACGAACTTCTGATTCTGCTTGGCGTATTCGTCCGCCACCTTGGCCGCGGCCACGGGGTCTTCGGAATAGGACAGGACGGTCTGGCCCAGGAAGAGCTCGCTGATGTCGGCCATCGGCGAGTCCTTCAGGGCGATCCGGGCGAGCCTGTTCTTGGCCACGCGCACGGATCCGCCCGCCTCGCGCATGCGCGCGCGCAGATCCTGCATCTCGGCAACCGTGAGGCCCTGGTAGTGCGCGACCACCACGACGCCCGAGCTTTCGAAGATCTGGCCGAGTTCCTCGACCACTTTCTCTTTCTGGGCTCTATCCACAGTTTCACTCCAAGTTCTGGAGGGCGACCCCTCCGGCTCAGTCCGACCGGGAGGATCCCGGCCATTCGGTCCGAACGGGTCGTCGCATCGCCGCAGGAACCGGAGAGCCGGCACCGAACAGAATGTCTCTTCCCGTCTCGGGCAGGAATTACGGGCGTCGCCTGCGCGACCCCACCCACCGTCTCGGACGATCGCGGCACCCTGAGCGAATCGCACGGGGTGCCGCGGATAGCGTGACTAACGGCCGTCGCGGCAAAAGCCAAGGGCCGACCGCCGACGCCCCCGCACTTTCGGCACGCCGGGCGGCCATGGCGGCGCAGGCCGCCGCGCCTACTGGCTGGCGGTGGCCGAGGCCACGTTCACCGTCACGCCGGGGCCCATCGTCGAGCTGAGCGCGACCTGCTTCATGTAGGTGCCCTTGGCCCCAGTGGGCTTGGCCTTCGAGACGGCATCGACGAAGGCGCGGACGTTCTTCGCCAGGGCCGCGTCCTCGAAGGAGGCCTTGCCGATCCCGGCATGGATGACCCCCGCCTTCTCGGCGCGGAACTGGACCTGGCCGCCCTTGGCGGCCTCCACGGCCTCCTTCACGTCCATGGTCACGGTGCCGACCTTGGGGTTCGGCATCAGGTTGCGCGGGCCCAGGATCTTGCCCAGACGGCCGACGACCGGCATCATGTCGGGCGTGGCGATGCAGCGGTCGAAGTTGATCTGACCGGCCTGCACCTGCTCCATCAGGTCTTCGGCACCAACGATGTCGGCGCCGGCGGCCTCGGCCTCCTCGGCCTTGGCGCCGCGGGCGAAGACGGCCACGCGGACGGTCTTGCCGGTGCCCGAGGGCAGCGTCACGGAGCCGCGGACCATCTGGTCGGCGTGGCGCGGATCGACGCCCAGGTTCATCGCGATCTCGATCGTCTCGTCGAATTTCGACGTGGCGTTCGACTTCACCAGCGCGATCGCCTCCTCGACGCTGAGGTCGTGCTTGCCGGCGGTGGCGGCGTTCTGGGTCTTCTGGCGTTTGGTCAGCCTGGCCATCACTTCACCTCGATTCCCATGGAGGAGGCCGAGCCCAGGATGATCTTCATCGCGTCCTCGACCGTGTTCGCGTTGAGGTCGCGCATCTTCGCCTCGGCGATCTCGCGGACCTGCTTGACGGTGACGGTGCCCACCGTCTCGCGCGACGGGGTCTTGGCGCCCGACGTCACCTTCGCGGCCTTCTTCAGGTAGTAGGACGCGGGCGGCGTCTTGATCTCCATCGTGAAGGACTTGTCCTGGTAGTAGGTGATCACCGTGGGACACGGCGCGCCCTGCTCCATGTCCTGCGTCTTGGCGTTGAACGCCTTGCAGAACTCCATGATGTTGATGCCCCGCTGACCGAGCGCCGGTCCCACGGGCGGCGAGGGGTTGGCCTGCCCCGCCTTCACCTGCAGCTTCATGCTGCCGATCTTCTTCTTGGCCATCCGGGGCCTCCTTTACGGTTCGCGGGCGGCACCGCCGCCCCTACATGCGCCCCCTTGGGGGCAATGCCGCGGTTCGGACCCGCCCCCGCAGGGCGCGACCCTCCCGCGTCGAACGCTCAGATCTCCTTGGAGACCTGAGTGTATTCCAGCTCCACCGGCGTCGCGCGGCCGAAGATCGACACCGACACCTTCAGGCGCTGGTTGTCCTCGTCCACGTCCTCGACCATGCCGTCGAAGCCCTCGAACGGGCCGTCGGTAACCTTTACCTTCTCGCCCGTGTCGAAGCTGATCTCGATCCGGGGCGTCTCCTCGCCCTCCTGGACGCGGCCGAGGATCGCCTCGACCTCGGCGTCGCGCATGGGCATCGGCCGCCCCTGGGGGCCGAGGAAGCCGGTCACGCGGTTGATCGAGGTGATGAGGTGGTAGCCGGCATCCGACATCTCCATGTGCACGAGCACGTAGCCCGGCATGAAGCGCCGCTCGGTCGTCACCTTCTTGCCGCGCCGCACCTCGATCACCTCCTCGGTGGGCACGAGAACCTCGTCGATCTGGTCCTCAAGTCCCTTGTCGGCCACGTCGGAGCGGATCTGCTCGGCGATCTTCTTCTCGAAGTTGGACAGGACGCTGACAGAATACCACCGCTTCGCCATCTCGGGTTCGCCTCGCCTCGGTCGGATCGTATGATGTCGCTCCCGGACAAAAAATCGGCGCGCAACCGAATCGATGCACGCCACTGTTCGGGAAAGTTCGCGTCTTTTAGCGGCAGGCCGCGCGGCGCGCAACCCTGGCTCAGTTTACGCTCTGCAGGAGCAGTTCCAGCCCGGTGCGGATCGCGAGATCCACGAAGAAGAAGAAGATTGCGGTGAGCGTCGCCATGATGAAGACCATCACCGTCGTCAGCAGCACCTCGCGCCGCGACGGCCAGACGACCTTGGCGATCTCGGCGCGGGTCTGCTGGATGAACTGGAACGGCTTGGTGAGCGAGGCCATGGCGGATCTCCGATGTGCTGAGGTGCAGTTACGGGGCCTTGGCGCCCAGATCAAGCCGCAGGAGGGTGTCAGGGTGCGCCGGATTGCCTAGAGAGAGGCGACGACCAACGGAGGCGCGATGCTCTTTTTCGAATTGCGGGATCTGGTGATCCGCGCCATCGCCACCCTGCCGGCGCTGGTCGCCGCGTATCTGTCGCTCAAGACCTCCCGATCGCCGCAGGGGGCGGTGGGCTGGATCGTGCTGATCCTCGCCTACCCTTATGTGGGCGTGCCGGTCTATGCGGTCTTCGGCTATGCGAACTACGCCAAGTTCGCCCGCGAGCGGCGCAGATCGGACGCCCGGATCGGCGAGGACGGGATCGACGAATGCCCCCCGCCGGAGCCCGAAAACCGCCTTGCCGTCTTCTCGCACCTGTCGGGGAACCGCGTCACCGAAGGCTGCGACATGCGGCTTCTGATCGACGGGGAGGAGACGTTCGACACCGTGTTCGAGGCGATCTCCCGCGCCCGGCACTACGTGCTCGTCCAGTACTACACGATCATGGACGACGAGATCGGGCAGCGTCTTCAGGATGTGCTGGTCGAGCGGGCCCAGGCGGGGATCGCCGTCTATCTGCTGCACGACGAATTGCCGCTGATCGGCCTGCCCCGGCGCTACTGGAAGTGCGTCGAGACGGCGGGCGTGAGCTGCGCGCGCCCCAAGGGGCCGACCCGCCTGCTGGGACCGTTCCAGTGGAACTACCGCAACCATCGCAAGCTGATCGTGATCGACGGCACCGAGGGCTATACCGGCGGGCTGAACTGCTCGAAGACCTATATCGGCAAGTCGCAGCTCGGCCCGTGGCGCGATACCTTCGCGTCCTTCCGGGGCCCGGTGGTCAACCAGCTCGAGCGCAGCTTCGCCGCCGACTGGGCCTGGGCCACCGGCGACGACATCCGCGGCATCTTCCGCGAGGCGAGCCCGGCGGGGGAGATGCGCGCGGTGACGATCCCCATGGGGCCCACCGACCAGATCAACACCGGCAACCTCTATTTCGTGGCGCTCGCGCAGCGGGCGCGTCACCGGCTCTGGATCACCACCCCGTATTTCGTGCCCGACGCGGACGTGATGTCGGCGTTGCAGCTCGCCGCGCTGCGCGGCGTCGACCTGAAGATCCTGGTGCCCCACCGGGTCGATCACTGGGCGCCCTACTGGGCGGCCTACGCCTATTTCGACGATATCCGGGAGGTCGGCGGCGAGATCTGGCGCTATGAGCCGGCCTTCATGCACCAGAAGGTCGCGCTGGTCGACGACGATCTCTGCTCGGTCGGCTCGGTCAATCTCGACGTGCGCTCCGGCCTTCTCAATTTCGAACTTACCGTCGTGACCGAAAGCACCGACGCGGCGCGCCAGGTCGAGACGATGCTGCGGCGCGACTTCTCGAACGCCTTCCTGCTCGAGCGCAGCCTGGCCGAGCAGCCCCCCTGGCGACGCGTGCTCGCGCGTGTGTCGCGGCTGATGGCGCCGCAGCTCTGATGCGGGTCGCGTCCTACAACATCCGCAAGGCGGTGGGGCTCGACTGGCGGCGCGATCCGTTCCGCATCGCCCGCGTGGTGGAGGATCTGCGCGCCGACATCGTCGCCCTTCAGGAGGCCGACAAGCGGCTCGGGGCGCGGCCGGCGGCGCTGCCGAGCGAGGCGGTATCGGAGACGGGGCTCATCCCCGTCGACATGGGGAACGGCCCCAGCCTCGGCTGGCACGGCAACGCGCTTCTGATCCGGCCGGACTGGACCTGTCGCAGCGTGCAGCGGCTCGATCTTCCGGGCCTCGAGCCGCGCGGCGCGGTGCTGGCGGAGATCAACACGCCGCTCGGACCCGCGATCGTCGCCGCGACGCATCTGGGACTCGACCGGCGCTCGCGCCAGCGCCAGCTCCGCGCGATCCTCGCCGCGATCGGGCCCGAGCGGCTGCCGCGCGCCATCGTGCTGGGCGATTTCAACGAATGGTCGCCGAGCCAGGGCGTTGCGCCGCTCAACGCGGGGCTCAACCTCGTGGCGCCGGGTCCGAGCTTTCACGCCGCCCGCCCCGTCGCCTGCCTCGACCGCATCGCCCTGGGCCGGCGCTGGCGATGCGACGCGACCGGCGTGGTGCGCTCCGCCCTGTCGCGCCACGCCTCCGATCACCTGCCGGTCTGGGCGGAGATCGGTCCCGCCTGAAGCCTCAGATGAGGTCGAAGGCCCGGGTCTCGATGTCGAGGAAGGCGACGCCCAGATCACCGATCCCGGCATAGAGATGCGCGTTCTCGGCCTCTTGCAGGTCGATGAAGAACCGCCGCACCCAGGGCGCCAGATGTGTCGCGAAGAACGCCCTCTGCTCCTTCACGGGCACCAGGCGACCGTAGCGGCCGAGGATCTGGCCGGCCATCATCTCGAACAGCGAGGCGATGTGATCCTCGGGATCGCTGACGCCCTCCGCCCGGCTGATCCCGATCCGGCGCATGTCGGAGCGCAGGCGGGCGAGCGGCTTGTCGTTGAGGTTGCCGGTCAGGTAATGGCTCGCATAGGGCAGCAGCTCGCCGCGGCCGAGACCGATGAAGAGGCGGGTGTATTCCCGCTCCGCGGCAGCGGGGTCGAGCCCGCTCGCGGCTTCCGCGATGAGCGCGATGGCGCGGCCGGGGGGCGTCTCCGGATCGCCCGACAGCGCCGCGCTCTGATCGAGGAGCGCCTCGCCCGGCGGGCCGGCGAGCATCACCGCCAGATAGGAATAAAGCTCGGCGCGCGCGGCATCTTCGGGCGCGATGTCGAGGTCTCGGCCGGTGTCCGTCATGGGCCTGTCTCCTCGAAGCGGAAGGTCATGCGGCGCGGGCGGGGCGGCTCGGCATCCTCGGCATGGGGATCTTCTGCGGGCTCGTCGCCGATGCCAGCATCGTCGGTCGGGACATCCTCGGTGCGTGCGTCGCGGCCGGGATCCCCGGCGCCCTCCTGAGCGGGCATGGCCGCCGCGTCGTGAGCGGCAAGGGCGGCGTCCGGTGCGGGATCGAGGGGGCCTTCGTGCGGCGGCTCGGGCATCCGGTCGGCCGCCGCCGCGGCGTCCCGCGTGAGCGTGGCGAGCCGGTCGCCGGCGTTCCAGATCTGCCGCTCGGGCCGGATGTTGACCGCCGCGTCGGTGAAGTCGTGGTCGTAATCCTGCAGCCCGTCCGGCATCGACAGATGGGCATGATTGCGAAAAAGGCTGCGGAACGCGCGGCGGCGCAGATGCGCCGGGATCTCGCGGGCGAGGAAGCGCGCGGCATCGGCGGGCGTCAGCGTCTCGGGCGACGGCAGGCCCAGGAGCGCGAGGATGTCGTCATCGCTCCGCCCCTCGAAGGCAGGGGCTTCGCCTTGGGGCCCGGGCGGCTCCGCCGCGGGGACGTCGGCTTTGGCGGGCGCGTCCTCGGCGGCGACGGCGCGGCGGCGGCGAGACCAGAAATCGGGTCGGTCGGGCATGAAACTCCTCCTCGTCCTATGATGGGCGTGGCGGCCGCCCTGGAAAACCCCGAGCGCACGGGAAAGTGCGCCGCGGCCACTGGCGGCGGCGGCGGCAAGGGCCTAGCCTGCGCCTCCGGACAAGGGAGAAACAATGACCGACACCGTGTTGCTCTGCGATTGCCTCGGCAGCCAGAGGCTCGATCGCGACGGGATCGAGGCCGCCACCGGACGGACCTGCTCCGGCGTTCACAGCTTTCTCTGCGGCCGGCAGATCGGCACGGTGGCCGAGGCTCTGAAGACCGGCGGGGCCATTACCGTGGCCTGCGAGCAGGAGCGCGCGACCTTCGAGGCGCTGGCGGAGGATCTGGGCGTGGCGACGCCGGGCTTCGTCGACCTGCGGGACCGGGCCGGATGGACCGACGACCGCCGCGACGTCACGCCGAAACAGGCGGCTCTTCTGGCCGATGCGGCGCTGGTGGCGCCGGAGCCGCGCATCATCGACGTGGAAAGCGCCGGCACCTGCCTCGTCATCGGCCCGGCGTCGGTCGCCGTTCTGGCGGCGGAGCGGCTGTCGGAGACGCTCGCCGTCACCTGTCTTCTGAGCGACGGCGCGGCACCGCCCGACCGGCGCGATTTCGACACGATCCACGGGCGCATCCGGCGCGCGACGGGAGCGCTGGGGCGGTTCGAGCTCGTCATCGACGGGCTGCGGCAGCTGATCCCCGGCGGCCGCGGCGGCTTCGACCTGACCGCGCCCCAGGACGGCGCGCAGAGCCTCTGCGACGTGATCGTCGATCTCAGCGGATCCGCCCCGATGTTCCCGGCGCCGGAGAAGCGCGAGGGCTATCTGCGCGCCGATCCCGGTCGCCCCGAAGCGGTGTTCGACGCACTCTGGCAGGCTCGACAGCTTGTGGGCACGTTCGAGCAGCCGGTCTTCGTCGCGCTCGCGCCCGAGATCTGCGCCCATTCCCGGGTGCAGCAGACCGGCTGCACCCGCTGCCTCGACGCCTGTCCGACCGGCGCCATCTTGCCTGACGGCGACCATGTCTCGGTCGATCCGCATGTCTGCGCGGGGTGCGGGGCCTGCTCGGCGCTTTGCCCGTCGGGCGCGATCAGCTACGACGCGCCGCCGGTGGCGCACACGATGCGGCGGATCTCGACCCTCGCCGCGGCCTATCGGACGGCCGGTGGCGCAAGGCCCCGCCTGCTCGTCCACGACGAGACCCACGGGCGTGAGATGATCGAGCTTCTGGCGCGCCATCGCGCGGGCCTTGCCGCCGACGTGATCCCGATGGCGGTGCCGGCGCTGGCGGCCTTCGGCCATGCCGAGGGTCTGGCGGCCCGGGCGGCGGGCTTCGCCGATGTGGCGCTCCTGCTGTCGCCGCGATCGGACCGGGCGACGCTGGAGCAGGAGGCCCGGCTCGCCGCGGCCATTGACGGGCCGGAGGCGCTGAGGCTCCTCGACATCGCCGATCCGGACGCGCTGCCCGAAGCGCTCGGTCCGGCGCCCGACACCGCTCCGGAGCCGATGCTGACCATGGGATCCCGGCGGCAGATCGCGCGGATGGCGGCCCGCGCCCTGGCGCTCGAGGAGGTCACGCCGCTGCCGGACGATGCGCCCTACGGCGCGGTTCTGGTCGATCCCGAGGCCTGCACGCTCTGCATGTCCTGCGTGCCGCTTTGTCCGTCGGGAGCGCTCGGCGCCAATCCCGACAAGCCGCAGCTTCTGTTCCAGGAGGAGGCGTGCCTGCAATGCGGGATCTGCGCCACGATCTGTCCGGAGGATGCGATCACGCTGCAGCCGCGCATGAACGTCGCCGACGCCGCCCTGTCGCAGCGGGTGCTGCACGAGGAGGAACCGTTCTGCTGCGTCGAATGCGGCACGCCTTTCGGCGTCAAGTCGACCATCGACCGGATCACCGAGAAGCTCGCCGGCCGTCACGCCATGTTCGCCAATCCGCGCGCCCTGCGGCTGATCCAGATGTGCGACGATTGCCGCGTCAAGAGCCAGATGCACGACGGCATGCTGTCGGGGCCGCCGAAGCCCGTGCCGCGAACCTCGATGGATTACGGCCAGCCGGCCGACGCGGTGGTGCTGCCGGAGCGCCGCAAGCGCGGCAAGCGCAAGACCTGAGCCGGCGGCGGGCGTTGTCACCGTGCGCCTCCGCCTCTAGGTGCGCTGGTGAAACCCGAGGGGAGAATGCCATGGATGACGAGTTCAACATGTCGATGCGAAAGTTCCTGAAGCAGGTGGGCGTCACCTCGCAGCAGGCCATCGAGGAGGCGATGCGCGCGGCCGGTGACGAGACGGCCGGCAAACGCTATGGCGCAAAGGTCGTGCTGACCATCGACGAGCTGGACCTGCGCCACGAGATCGACGGCACCATCAAGGGCCGGACGCCGGAATGAGCCTGTCGCGCGAAGAAGTCGAGACGGCGCTGGCCGGCATTCCGGACCCGGGCACCGGCGGCGACATCGTCTCGGCGGGCCGGGTCAAGGCGCTGAACGTCGAGGGCGCGGCGGTGCGCTTCGTGCTCGAGGTGCCGGGCGAGATGAGCAAGGCCTACGAGCGGATCCGCGCCGAGGCCGAGGCGCGCGTCAAGACGCTGGGAGCGACCACCGTGTCGGCGGTGATGACCGCCCATGCGGAGAAGGCGCCGCCGGACCTGAAGGGCGCCGGCAAGGCGCGCGCCGCGCCCGCGCCGCCGCAGAAGGTGCCGGGCGTCGACCGGATCATCGCCGTGGCCTCCGGCAAGGGGGGCGTCGGCAAGTCCACGGTCTCGGCCAATCTCGCCTGCGCGCTTGCCGCCGAGGGGCGGCGCGTGGGGCTCCTCGACGCCGATGTCTACGGCCCCTCTCAGCCGCGCATGCTGGGCGTGTCGGGGCGGCCGGCCTCGCCCGATGGGAAGACGATCCTGCCGATGCGCAATCACGGCGTCACGATGATGTCCATCGGCCTGATGGTCGGCGAGGGACAGGCGGTGGTGTGGCGCGGACCGATGCTGATGGGCGCGCTTCAGCAGATGCTTCTGCAGGTCCAATGGGGCGCGCTCGACGCGCTCATCGTCGATCTGCCGCCGGGCACCGGCGACGTAACGCTGACGCTGGCGCAGAAGGCAGAGGTCGACGGCGCGATCATCGTTTCGACGCCGCAGGACGTGGCGCTTCTCGACGCGCGCAAGGGCATCGACATGTTCAACCAGCTGCGGACGCCGATCCTCGGCATGATCGAGAACATGAGCACCCATATCTGCTCCAATTGCGGGCATGAGGAGCACCTCTTCGGCCATGGCGGGGTCGCGGAGGAGGCGCGGAAGATCGGTGTGCCGCTCTTGGGCGAGATCCCGCTCCATATCGACATCCGCCGCGCCGCGGATGGCGGCGCGCCGATCGTCGTGTCGAAGCCCGACAGCCCGCAGGCACAGGCGTTCCGGGAGATCGCGCGGAACCTGGTGGCGCAGGGACACGCCTGATGCAGCTGGCGCGGGCGGTGCATCTCGACGAATCGGACACGCTGGTCTTCGAGCGGCCGGCGCGGACCGGCGAATGGTGCATCCCGGGCGGCTTCGCCTTCGCCGATTGGGGGCCCGACCGGCTGCAGGGCAAGGCGCGGCAGGCGTTCTCGAACGGCTGGCTCGGGGTCGAGACCTTCGGCCGGGTCAGTCTGGTGGCGGTGGCGCGGATCGAGACGGGGGAGGTTGCGCGCCTCGTCGACGCGCTGGCGCGCCATTTCGTCGAGGTCTTCGGCGCGCCCGACATCGAGAGCGCGCGGCCCGTGGCGCAGGAGCAGATCAAGGACATGGCGGATCTCTGCGCCGATCACGACCAGAACACGCTTCTCGCCGTCAGCAGGGAGATGAGTGAGGCGGGCGTGCGAGAGACGTTCCGCTCGATCCCCGCCCCCGAGGCCGATCTGAGCCAGTTCGCGGTTCACGGCGATCAGGACTAGCCGGATCGGCGGGGGCGCCTCTGGTCGGTCGTGCAGATCAGCGTGCCCGGCCGCTTGACGGCCCGCGCCGCCCCGGCTATCTGCGGCTCCGGATGTGCGGCGTGGTAGCTCAGCTGGTTAGAGCACAGCACTCATAATGCTGGGGTCGGCGGTTCAAGTCCGCCCCACGCTACCATCCCTTCTATCCCAATCCTCAGGTTCTTGCCGCCCGCGCCCGGCGGCACAGCGCGACGACCGCCAGAAGCGCCAGCGCCGCCAGCAACGACGGCGCCGCCTCCGGCAGCGGCATGGGCAGCGGTGCCTCGATGGGGGCGGAGCCCTCGTGATCGGGCCCGGTCGGCCGCGACGGGCCGGTCTGCTCATGGGTTGCGCCTGATCCGCCGGCATCAATGAGGCCGTCTGGCGCCCCGATCATCGCCGCAAGCCCCGTCGGCGATCCGAGACCCCAGCCCCCGGGCGCGGCCGGTGCGGTGGCGCCCAGCGGACCCGCCGCTCCCGGATCGCCCGGCGAGACCCAGGCCGCGACGCCGGGCCAGCCCACAAGATCAAGGCCGCGCGCCACGGCCGCGTCGAGATCCGAGCAGAGCGGCAGGCTGTGCACCTTTCCCGGCAGATCGCCGCCCAGAACCTTGATGCAGACCAGCTTGTAGGCGTCGATCCCGTGCGGGTGGAAGTCGTAGCGCGCGCGGTAGATCGTGGGCGCGTTCAGCGTGGTGCAGTCGAGCAGCGCGCCGGGAAAGGTCCACGGGCAGGGTGGCCTTGGCAGAAGATCGAGATCGGTTGTCATCGCGGGCCGCCGGAAAAGATGAGGGCTCCTCAAGATCCGGCCCGATCGGAGCCGAATTGAGGAGAAATCCGTACATTTTTCGGCTTAATGGATCTTTCGACGACCGTGCGGAGGGCGCGGGCCTAGTCCTCGGCGTCCCGCGACGGCACCTCCGCCGCCGGCCCGCCGCCGGTGATCTCCGCGCGAGTGCGCGGCAGGCATTCTGGATGGGTGCGCTGCAGCCAGTCGATCATCTTTTCGCGGATTTCGCAGCGCAGATCCCACGCGCGAGGGGCGTTGCGCGCGCTCATCAGGCCGCGGACCTGCACCGTGTCGGGGGAGGTCTCTACCACCTGGAGAACGGCTGTCTTGCGGTCCCAGTCCGCTGATCCCTCGAGCAGCTCGGTCAGCTGCGCGCGCATCTCCGCGACCGGCACCGTCCAGTCCAGATGCCAGATGACGGCGCCGATGATGGAGCTCGAAATCGCGGGTCCAGTTCTGGAACGGCTGTTCGATGAAATAGCTGAGCGGCACGACGAGCCGTCGCAGGTCCCAGATCCGGATGATGACGTAGGTCGCCCGGATCTCCTCGATCCAGCCCCATTCGTCCTCGACGATGACGACGTCGTTGAGGCGGATCGGCTGGGTGAGCGCGATCTGGATGCCGGCGATGAGGTTGGCCAGAACCGGGCGGGCGGCGAAGCCCAGCACCAGGCCTGCAGCCCCGGCCGAGGCGAAAAGCGACAGGCCGAAAGTCCGCACGCTTTCGAAGGTCGACAGGACCAGACCGCCGGTCAGCAGGACGATCAGGATCTGCGCCACCTTCTGCAGCACCCGCAGCTGCGTCGCGTGGCTGCGCGCGCCGTAATCCTCCTCTTCGAGCGACACGCGCGAGATCGACCGCTCGGTCAGGTAGTTGGCGAGGACCAGGACCACCCAGCCGGCCGCCACGACCAGAGCGGCGCGGGCCACCGGGGCGAGCCAGCGCTCGAAGCCCGGCGGCAGCGACAGGATCCTGACGCAGACAGCCGCGAGCAGGACCAGAAGCGTCAGCCGGACCGGGCGGCGCAGCTGCGCCGCCATCCGCCACAGGAGCCCCTCATGGCCGCCCAGCCAGCGCGAGAGCAGCCGCCAGAAGCCGCGGTAGAGCAGGATCGCGATGGCAAGGATCGCGACGAAGATCGCCACCTGAAGCGCGTCGCTGGCGAGGATGTTGCGCAGGGTCATGACCGCCTCCTGACCGGATTCCTGCCGCAACCTCCTGACGGGGATCCCGCCGCGACGCAACGCCGGACCCGCAGGATCGGCGGCGCGGTCGCGAGTTGCTTGGCGCCAAGGGATGCCCGTTGCAGCGGCCTGCTCGCTCGACAGGCAGCGGATGAATGGCGCGGGAGGGTGGGAGCGCGGCCCGGTCAGGCCATCCTATCGCAGCAGGCGCCGCCGTCTGGAGGCGCCGAGCAGCGTGAAGCCCCCAAGCGCGCCGATCAGGGAAAGCGCGGTCGCGGGCAGCGGGACCACGGCGGGTTCGTAGACGTAGTCTAGGGTCACGGTCGCCGAGAGGCTCTCCGAGAAGGACCGTGTCGTCTTGCGGCCGGGCTTGGGATTTTCAGCCTCAACCAAGCCGCCGTCTTCATCGAACCATGCGTGCAATCCGATCGTGGGGGCCTCCGAGGAGAAGGCGGCGAGATGTTCTGCCGAAGCGAAGGTGATCGACTGGTCGATGTCGATATCGTCCCGCACCGTTCCGGTGCAGAACTGGCTGCAGGGAGGTTGATCGGAATACGCCTCAGCCTCAACGGTCGCGATGACGGCGCCGCGGTAGTGAAGATACTTTCCGTCGATCAACGGCGTAAGGTCGATTTCAGGGGCGGTTGCGAACGCGATCCGACCCTCCAGCGTCGATCTGCCAAAATACCCCAGTTGTTGATATCGGCGAGGCTCGAAAGACCAGTCGGTTTGCAGGTAACCGTTGAGTTCAAGACCTAGGACAACGCTCTGAAGCAATCCGAGCCTCGGGTCGAAAGCTGGGAACAGGTCGGTCAAGGAGTCAAACTCATCGGGTAGGACGTAAAGCTTCTCTGTCTCGGAATAGCTGAGAACCGCTGCGGCCGATGACGTGGCGATGGTGACCGATGCAGTGACCGCGGCGGCGCAGAGGGAGGAGAGTTTCATCATCCAGATCTCCGGCAGATACACCGACATGCGAGCGGCCGGTGCCCTCATCGTCAATTCGTCTGATAGGCGGAGGATCAGCAGGCGCAGGGGTGAACCGCCCTCGCCCTCTTTCCTCGCATTCCGGCCCCAGCTCCGGCGCCGCAGAGGCGGCGGCGCGGCCGGTTGCGCTCCCCGCTTCGCGCCAGGGATGCCACTCGCGGCGGCCTGTCTGCTCGACAGTCAGCGGATGAACGGCGGCGGGCGGCGGGCGTGGGGGGCCCGCGCGGGGCTCCTCCCGGCGGTTAGCGGCGCGGCCTCGGGCCTTCGGGATCCTGGATCTGAGAATTTCTCTGTTTCGCAACGGACGACAATGGCCGCGCCCAAGGCGGAGCCGCGGAGGGTCTTGTCGTCAGGCAGGATACGCACAGAAGCCATCCTAAAACGCATCTGCCATGCGCTTTCGCACCTTTACCTGGTTGAAAGGTGCGATTTTCGCCCGACCGACTGTCGGATCCGCGCGGCCGAGCGGACGAGATTGCACCGCGCGCGCACCAATGCTGCGGGCGATGATGCCGCGCCATCCCGGAAAGGGCGAATGGGCTGCGGGCAGGCAAGACCTTGCCGGCCCGGATCAGCGCCTTAGTCTTGCCGCATTGTTAAATCACGTTTTGGAGAGCCCATGAAACGGCCCATTTTCGGTCTCGCGACCCTGTTTTTCCTTGGTGCTTCTGTCTCCGTCGCCTCGGCTGCAACATTCGACGCGACGGGCGTCACGATCCCCGGCACGTCCAATCCCTACCTGTCCGGGCAGCCCGACGGCACGACGGCGAGTTCGGGCGATGTGGCGCCCGATGAATCGCCCGTCCTGTTGTCGGGCGTGCCGATCGCTTCGGGCAACGTGATCCGGTTTCCGCAGGTCAGCGGCGCCGTCAGCCGCGGAGCCGGCAGCGGACCGGGGCCGGAAGGAGCGAGCATCTTCACCCACTTCCCCGGTGCCCAGAACGGCTTTTCCGACATCACCGCGCCCATCGAGTCGCTGCTCGGCGTCTTTGTCGGCGATGCCCTGCCCGATCCGGCGGCGCCGCCGGCAGCGCTCGATTTCGGGTCCGTGGAGGCGCGCAACTTCGCCAGCCTGTCGCCGGCGGTGGCGCAGATCTTCTTCATCGGGGACGGCCGGACCGATGCCGATGACGTGCAGGACTTCGTCGTGCCCGACGGCGCATCGCGCCTCTTTCTCGGGGTGATGGACGGGTTCGGCTGGTACAACAACACCGGCGCGTTCACGCTATCGGCGCAGGTGAGCACCGAGACCGATCCCGCTCCCAATGTCGTGCCGCTGCCGGGCGCAGCGTTTTTGCTGATCGCGGCGATGGGCGGGCTGGGCGCGCTCCGCGCGCGGCGCGGCTGAGCCAGGGGCGATCCGGCTTGCGAAGCCGGATCGCCGACCTCTTCCCGGCCGGGAATGGCTGCGCTATGAGGCGCGCATGTCCCAAAACCCGCCAGACCTGCGCCCCGATATCGCCCATGCCCGCCTTCCGCAGGACGGGCCGGCCCGCCTCGACCGCGATCTCGACACGCGCCGGCCGGCGGGGCGCGCGGGCGGACCGACCATCGGCATGGTCTCGCTCGGCTGCCCCAAGGCGCTCGTCGACAGCGAGCGCATCCTGACGCGGCTCAGGGCCGAAGGCTACGGCATCTCCCCCGATTACGCCGGCGCCGACGCGGTGATCGTCAATACCTGCGGTTTTCTCGACTCGGCCAAGGCGGAGAGCCTGCAGGCCATCGGCGAGGCGCTGACCGAGAACGGGCGGGTGATCGTCACGGGCTGCCTCGGCGCCGAGCCCGACTACATCACTGGCGCGCATCCCAAGGTCCTGGCGGTGACCGGTCCGCAGCAATACGAGCGGGTGCTCGACGCGGTGCATGCCGCCGTGCCGCCCGATCCGGACCCCTTCGTGGACCTCGTGCCGGCGCGCGGCGTGAGCCTGACGCCGCGGCATTACAGCTATCTGAAGATCTCCGAGGGCTGCAATCACGCCTGCCGATTCTGCGTCATTCCCGACATGCGCGGGCGGCTGACGTCGCGTCCCGCCGCGGCGGTGCTGCGCGAGGCAGAACGGCTGGTGGAGGCCGGGGTGCGCGAGGTGCTGGTCATCAGCCAGGACACCTCCGCCTATGGCACCGACTGGCCGAACCGTCCCGTGAAGGCGCCGATCCTCGATCTGGCGCGGGATCTGGGAACGCTCGGGGCCTGGATCCGGCTGCATTACGTCTATCCCTATCCGCATGTGCGCGATCTGGTGCCGGTGATGGCCGACAAGGCGACCGGCCTCTTGCCCTATCTCGACATTCCGTTCCAGCACGCGCATCCCGACGTGTTGCGGCGCATGGCGCGGCCGGCAGCCAGCGCCCGGACGCTCGACGAGATCGCCGCATGGCGGACCGCCTGTCCGGACCTGACCCTCAGATCGACGTTCATCGTGGGCTACCCCGGCGAGACGGAGGCGGAGTTCGAGTATCTTCTCGACTGGCTCGACGAGGCGCGGCTCGACCGGGTCGGGTGCTTCCAGTACGAGAACGTCTCCGGCGCCCGATCGAACGTGCTGCCCGATCATGTGCCCGCCGAGGTGAAGCAGGAGCGATGGGACCGCTTCATGGCCAAGGCGCAGGCAATCTCGGAGGAGAAGCTCGCCGCCAAGGTCGGCCGGCGGATGGAGGTTCTGGTCGATCTTGTCGAGGAGGACGCCGCAACCTGCCGCACGCGGGGCGACGCGCCGGAGATCGACGGGCATCTCTATATCGACGAAGGCCACGAGAGGCTGGCGCCCGGCGATCTCGTCACGGTCGAGGTGGACGAGGCCGGCGCCTATGATCTGTGGGGATCGCTCAGGTCCTAGCCCCTTCCGACGCCGTGGCGGCGCCGGTCTGGCCGATGCCGGATCGGGCCACGTATGGTCGCCCACGGAGTTCCGCTCGCAATGGCAGCCGCTCAGCGGCCGGTGAGGACGCGGCGGACGGTATCGATGCGGTCGGCGTTCGGCGGATGGGTGCCCAGGAACCGATTGCCGGGATCGGGGGCGTCCTGGAAGAACAGCACGCCGCGCCGCGGATCGTAGCCGGCGCGTGCGGCGAGGAGCGCGCCCAGCGCATCGGCCTCCAACTCGAACGCCTTGGCGTAGCGGCGGGCGCCGTAGAAGGCGCCGAATTCCTGCGCCCGGCGGATCGCCACCGGATCGCCGCCGTTCAGCGCGACGAGCGCCCCCGCCAGCACGGCATTCGAGCGCGCATTGTCGCGGCCCCGCGCGATGTGGCCGGCGATGTGGTGAGCCGCCTCGTGGCTGAGAATGAAGGCCAGCTCGTCGGAATTCCGCGCCAGAAGGATCAGGGGCAGCGTGAAGCCCACCACCGGCTGCCCGTCTGGCGCGAGCGTCTGGAAGGCATTGGGCTCGACCCCGCGCCGGTCGTCGACCACGATGGCGTAGTCGCAGCGCACGTTGCGGGTGCGCTCGCGGCAGGCGGCGCGGGCGACGGGCATCACCCGGTCGACGACCTCGATGAAGTTGCGCGCCGCGACCGACGGCGCGGGCCGCGCCGCGGGCGCGGGCGAGGGCGGTGCCGGCGTCGCGACGATCACCGGCGTGGCGCAGGCCGACAGCGCGAGAAGGACAAGGCTTGCGAGAAAGGCGCGCATGGCGGTTCCGGACGGAAGGGCGGTCGCCGCGAAGAGTAGGCCCTGCGGCGGCGACCGCCAGCGATTGCAGGTGCGCCCGGGAAGCTTAGGGTCCGGTCGAGACCAGCCGGAGGACCCGCATGTTCACCATTGAGCACGAATTCGACGCAACCACCATCACCCTGATCGACGAGGCCGCCGGGCATCGGCAGGAGGACGTGACCGTGCACGCCTTCGAGGATTGCATCACGGTGGAGCAGCTTGACCCGCGCACCGACCGGGTCATGAAGGTGACCCTCTCGCCGGCGCAGATCCGCGACCTGGCGGCGGCGCTCGACCTGCCGGAGGGAGCCTACAAGCTCAGGCCGTCGACCCAGTGACGGATCGGGCAGGGCGCCCCCGGAAACCGTCGGCTCGCGCCCGATCACCGGGCTAGGATCGCCGGGGTTCGGCGTTTTCTGGGCGCCCCGCGACGGGAAGCCGCGTGCATTTTTCGACAAGCATTTGCTCCAGAGCCTCCCCATGGTCGCAGCACGGTTTACCGTCCTTCTGGCCGCCTGCGCGCTGCTCGGCCTCGGCGCCGGCCTTGCGCGGGCGCAGCCATTCTCGCCCGCCGCCGCGCTCTACAGGGCCTGCTCCATCGGCAACGTGCCTACCCACGCGGAGGCGCGGTACGCCGCAGCGACCGGTCTTCTCTCGACCGACGCGGAGCGGCGCAAGAGCCTGCTGCCCGCGATGTCGCGCCCGGGCGGATCGGCGGATTGCGCGCTGGCGACGGCGCAGCATTTCTGCACCAAGGCCTATTTCGATCTGGCCGTGACGGCGCTGACCAACAGCATGAGGGCCGGAGGGACGGGAGAGGACTTCTTCTTCGTCCTGTCGAAGGAAGCCGAGGTCGAGGAGCCGGGCGCGAATGCCGGCGCGATCGTGGACACGGTCCTCGGGGGCGTGACGGGCGGCATTGTCGGGCTCAACCTCGGCGGCGATCATCCCGTTCTGGGCGCCCTGGCCGGCGGCTATGGCGGCAGCAAGCTCGGCGGTGCGGCAGGCGCCGTGGCGGACAAGTCGCTGCCCTATGCCCGCTGCGTCGGGCTTCAGAGGAAATTCGGAGCGCTGACCGAGCCGCTGGTGCGGCAGGGGCTTGTGGCCGATACGAGCGATCGCGGGCTCGCGCGGCAGATCGAAGGCCTGCCGCAGCGCTCGGGCCGGACGACCGGCAGGTGGCGTGCGCGCTGCTCGGCGCCATCGCGGTGCACGCGGCCGAGGTGGAGGCCCACCGCTAGAGGTGTCGCCGCCTTCGCGCAGGCTGCGGGCCGCCCGCCGCTCCGCGGGCAGCTTCGGGGAGGCAGAAGCCTTCGCCTGCGGCGGGACGGGCGGCGCATCCTCGCCCTCCGCGCCGAGGCTTGACGCGGCGCGCGGCGCAGCCGACAGGGGAGGCGCTTCAGGAGACATCCATGCCAGACCCCTGCCCGCCCGCCCTCGCCTTCCTGCTCGCGCGCCGCTCGCAGCCCGCGAAGACCCTGCGCGGACCGGTCCCCGGCCGCGCGGCGCTCGACCCGGTGCTCCGCGCCGGCTTGCGAAGCCCCGATCACGGCGCACTGGAGCCCTGGCGGCTCATCGTGCTGGAGCGTCCGGCGCTTACCCGGCTGGCCGATCTGGTGCGCCGATGCGGGCCCGAGGCGCGCCGGCCGCCCGAGGAGATCGACAAGCAGCAGATGAGCTACAGGGAAGCGGGGCTGGTCATCGCGGTGGTCTTCGCGCCGGTGGAGAGCGCCAAGATCCCCGAGGAGGAACAGCTTCTGTCGGCCGGCGCGGTCTGCATGCAGATCCTCAACGCGGCGCTGGCGGCCGGGTGGGGCGCCTCCTGGGTGACCGGCTGGGCGTCGCGGAACCGCGTCTTCGTGAGCGAGGGGCTGGGCCTGCAGGACCACGAGCGCATCGCCGGGTTGATCCATGTCGGCACCGGCACGGCGGCGCCGGTCGACCGGCCGCGACCCAACTCGGCGCGAAAGATCACCTGGCTCGCGGAATGAGGTTTCTGGGCGACATCGCGAAAGCGGTGGCGCAGCTTCGCGATCCGGCCTTCCAGAAGGTGCTGTGGTCGGGGATCGCGCTGACGCTGGGGATCTTTCTGGCCTTCTCCTACGCGGTCCTGTGGGTGCTAAACCGGATCCTCCCGAATGCCGTCGCCGTGCCGGGACTGGGGGAGGTTCGCTGGATCGATGATCTGGCCTCGGGCGCCTCGGTCGTGGGACTTCTGCTGCTGTCGGTCGTCCTGATGGTGCCCGTCGCCTCCGCGGTGATCGGGCTCTTTCTCGACACGGTGACCGATGCGGTGGAGGCCCGGCACTATCCGCGCCTGCCGCCTGCTCCGAGCCTGTCGCTGGGCGACACGATCCGCGACGGGCTCGGCTTCTTCGGGGTTCTGGTGCTGGCCAACATCGTGGCCTTCGCGGCCTATCTGGTGCTGGCGCCGTTTGCGCCCGTCATCTTCTATGCGATGAACGGATTTCTTCTCGGGCGGGAATATTTCACGCTGATCGCGGCGCGGCGGCTCGGCCGGGCGGGCGCCGCCTCTATGCGCCGCCGCCACGCCGTGCGGATCTGGGCGGCGGGCTGCGTCATGGCGCTGCCGCTGACGATCCCGGTGGTGAACCTGACGGTGCCGCTATTCGGGGCGGCGGCCTTCACCCATCTCTATCACCGCCTGCCGAAATCGGCGGCGACATCCGATGGAACACGTCGATATCGCGCACGCTGATCCAGCCCGACAGGATGATCGTCGCCAGCACCGCCCAGATCGCCGTGCCCCAGAGCGTCGTCTGCACCATCTTGCGCTTGAGCGGGAACCGCGCCGGGCTCGAAGCGTGGGTGCCGGGGACGATCTTGCCCTCGTCACCCTGCGTCGACAGGCCGATGGGCAGGATCACGAAGAAGACCATGAACCATGTCACGGCATAGAGCACGATGGCGGAGGTGATCGCCATCAGACCTCCTCCAGCTCGATGAGACAGCCGTTGAAATCCTTGGGGTGCAGGAACAGCACGGGCTTGCCGTGGGCGCCGATCTTGGGCGACCCGTCGCCCAGCACGCGCGCGCCCTCGCCCGTCAGACGCTGGCGTGCGGCCTCGATGTCGGCCACCTCGTAGCACATGTGATGGATGCCACCGGCAGGGTTGCGGTCGAGGAAGGCGGCGATGGGCGAGCCGTCGCCCAAGGGGTGCAGAAGCTCGATCTTGGTGTTCGGCAGCGTGATGAACACCACGCTGACGCCGTGATCCGGCTGCTCGAGGGGCGGGCCGACATCGGCGCCGAGGGTGCCGCGATACTGCGCCGCCGCCGCGTCGAGGTCGGGCACGGCTATGGCCACGTGGTTCAATCGTCCGATCATGGGCTGCTCCGTCGCGTCGCCGGGGTCCTACCCCGCCCGCGTGCCGACCACAAGATGCAGACAATTCTCGATTAACTGCGTGTTCACCTTCCTGGCGCAATCTGGGCGAGCCAGGCAACGAGGGTATGGCAGATGCAAGACCTGACCGACGATTTCGCAATCATCCGACGACCGACGGCGGAGCGGCCGCTGCTCGGGCAGACCGTGCTGGTGGTGGAGGACAGCCGCCACGCGGGCGAGACCATGCGCCTGATGTGCCTCAAGGGCGGCGCCCGCGTGCGCCGCGCCGATTCCCTGCGCGCCGCCGAGCGCCACCTGACCGTCTATCTCCCGTCGATCGTGATCGTGGATCTCGGCCTTCCGGACGGCGACGGGCTGGGGCTGATCCAGCGACTGCGCCAGGGCGCGCATCGCGTTCCCGTGCTGCTGGCGGTCTCCGGCGATCCGTCGCTGCAGGCCGACGCGATCGAGGCGGGCGCGGATGATTTCCTCTCCAAGCCGTTCGGCTCGGTCAGTGCCTTCCACACCGCGATCCTGGCGCGGCTGCCCGACGAGGAGCGCCCGCGCGGGCCGCGGCTCGTCACCGACGAGCGGATCAGCGCGGACGAGACGGCGCTGCGCGATGACCTGACCCTCGTTGCGGATCTTCTCGACCGGGAGCGGGACCGCCCGACCGTGGCCTATGCGCTGAACTTCGCGCGCGGACTGGCGCGTGCGATCGGCGACGGCGACTTGCTGGCCGTTGTCGGCCGGGCCGAAGCCGCCTTCACGGCCGGCATGTCGACGGCGCCCGAGATCTCCACGCTGGCCGCCACCGTGCGCAGCCGTTTGACCGGGTCGCGGCTGGCCGTCTAGTTGGCCGTCTAGGTGCACCGAAGCGCGGCCGTCATCGGTCGCCGCGTCGCGTGCCAACTTCGGGCCGGATCGCGGGGGCGTTCCCTCCGGAGCGAGTCCTAGGCTGCGGAACTTGTCGCGGCGGCTCGTCGCGCGGGACGGCATCGCGCGCCGCTCCCCCACATCGGCCCTCCTCGCCGCGCCGGCCGGAACCCGGCGCGGGCTGTCGGGTTCGTTGAGGAAAAGACACGGCCGAGGAGATTTCCAATGACCAATATCTACGACGCGATCAAGACGGATCACGACGAGCACCGCGCGCTGCTCGAGACCATCGGCGACACCGAAGGCACCAGCGACGAGCGGCAGAAGGCGTGGTCGAAATTCTACCACGAGGTCAAGAGCCATGCAGCGGCCGAGGAGGAGACGTTCTATTCGAAGCTCATCTCCAAGACCTGGGGTCAGGATGCGGCGCGCCATTCCGTGCACGAGCACAAGCAGCTCGACGATCTGATGGAAGAGCTGCACGGGATGGAGATGTCGTCGCCCGACTGGCTGGAGAAGTTCAAGCATCTCGATCACGATTATCGCCACCATATCGACGAGGAAGAGGACGAGGTGTTCGCCCGCGCCCGCGAGGTCATCGACGAGGCCGAGATCGACGGCTATGGCGAGAGGTTCCTCGCCCGGAAGGACGAGGAGCGCGATCTGGTGAAGCAGAAGCAGGACGACAGCCTGGAGGATTGAGGCGCCGGGACCGGCTCAGGCAGGGCGCCGATAGCCGCGGAGCCCGTCGAGACCGGCCTTGCCGCCCGGGGCGCCGCGGCTTCCCGGATTCGCATGGGCGGTGGCGGTGCGGAGCCCCAGGTGGGGCCGTGCAAAGGCGGCAAGATGGTCTGCCGCCGGCTGCGACAGTTCCGCCTCGCCGGCTCGGCAAGCGACTTGCTAAATGGGTACGCCTTGGAGCGTGGAAAGCGCATCGCGCCGCGGTGATCCGGCCGTGAACTGCGGTGTCGCGGCGCGGGCGCCGTCCTGCGGCACCTTTACTCCGACAAACGTAAGAACCGACCGCAGCGCAGATCCCGCCGCCATGGCGATCTGGCCTGCGAACGGCGCCACTTCCGTCGACAGTCCAGTGCCACGCCGATCCGGGCAGTGCCTCGATGAGGTCGAGCACGCGGAGGGCGGTGGCCCCTGCGAAGTCGATCATCCCTCCTGTGGCAGGACCCGCAATCCGAGCTCGCGCAGCTGCGCACCCGTGGGCTCGGAGGGCGCGCCCATCATCAGGTCCTGCGCCTGCTGGTTCATCGGGAACATGATCACCTCGCGGATGTTCTGCTCGTCCGCCAAGAGCATCACCATCCGGTCGATCCCGGCGGCGCAGCCCCCGTGCGGCGGCGCGCCGTACTGGAAGGCCGTGACCATGCCGCCGAAGCGCGACCGGACCTCCGCCTCGGAATAGCCCGCAAGCGCGAAGGCCTTGAACATGATCTCCGGGCGGTGGTTGCGGATCGCGCCGGAAACCAGCTCATAGCCGTTGCAGGCGAGGTCGTACTGGAAGCCCTTCACGGCGAGCGCATCGCCCTCGAGCGCCTCCATCCCCCCCTGCGGCATGGAGAAGGGGTTGTGGGAGAAGTCCACGCGCCCCTCGTCGTCGGTCTCGTACATGGGGAAATCGACGATCCAGGCGAAGGCGAAACGGTTCTTGTCGGTGAGGCCCAACTCCTCGCCGATGACGGTGCGCGCGCGGCCCGCCACGCCCTCGAAGTCGGCGGGCTTGCCACCGAGGAAGAAGGCGGCGTCGCCCTTGCCGAGGCCGAGCTGCTGGCGGATCGCCTCGGTGCGCTCGGGGCCGATATTCTTTGCCAGAGGGCCGGCGGCCTCGATGCCGCTCTCGCCGTCGCGCCAGAAGATATACCCCATCCCCGGCAGGCCCTCACCTTGAGCGAACGCGTTCATCCGGTCGCAGAACTTGCGGCTGCCGCCCGTGGGCGCCGGGATGGCCCGGATCTCGGTGCCGTCCTTCTCCAGAAGGTCGGCGAAGATCTTGAAGCCGGAGCCGGCGAAATGCTCGGAGACCACCTGCATCTCGATCGGGTTCCTGAGGTCGGGCTTGTCGATGCCGTATTTGAGCATCGCGTCGGCGAAGGTGATCCGCGGGAAGACCTGATCGACGGCGCGGCCGCCTCCGAAACGCTCGAAGCAGCCGCGCACGACGGGTTCGATGGCGGCGAAGACGTCCTCCTGGGTGACGAAGGACATCTCCATGTCGAGCTGGTAGAAATCGGTGGGCGAGCGGTCGGCGCGCGGATCCTCGTCGCGAAAGCAGGGCGCGATCTGGAAGTACCTGTCGAAGCCCGACACCATGATCAGCTGCTTGAACTGCTGCGGCGCCTGCGGCAGCGCGTAGAACTTGCCCGGATGCAGCCGCGACGGCACGAGGAAGTCGCGCGCGCCCTCGGGCGAAGAGGCGGTCAGGATCGGCGTCTGGTACTCGCGGAACCCCTGCCCCCACATCCGCTCGCGCAGGTCGCGCACCACGTCGGAGCGCAGAACCATGTTGGCGTGCAGCGTTTCGCGGCGCAGATCGAGGAAGCGGTATCTGAGCCGCGTCTCCTCGGGATAGTCGGGTTCGCCGAAGACCGGCAGCGGCAGCTCGCCCGCCCGGCCCAGCACCTCCACGTCGCGGATATAGACCTCGATCTCGCCGGTCGGGATGCGGGGGTTCACCAGCCCCTCGTCGCGCGCCTTGACGGTTCCGTCGATGCGGATGCACCATTCCGAGCGCAGGGTCTCGACCTCGGAGAAGACCGGTGAATCGGGATCGCAGATCGCCTGGGTGATGCCGAAATGGTCGCGCAGGTCTATAAAGAGGACGCCGCCGTGATCGCGCACCCGGTGCACCCACCCGGCAAGGCGCACGGTCTGGCCGACATTGCCGCGATCGAGCTCGGCACAGGTCTGGCTGCGATAGGCGTGCATCGGCGCTCTCCTTGGTCGGTTGCCCGCGCGATACACATGCCGCGCCTTGGGAAGTCAAGCGCGGCTCCGGCGCTTGACCTCGCCCACAAACGTTTCAGTTTTCCGTTTCGGAGGATGGGTTTGCGGGGCGCTCAAGTATACGCCACCGCGGTGTGAGGGTATGTCATGTGGGAAAAGCTTGTCGAAAGACTGATTCAATCCATTGTCAAGAACGGGACGCTGATCCTGACATTGCCGTCCGGGCGGACGGTCGATGCCGGCTCGGGCGGGCCCGAAATCCGGGCGCAACTGCATGACGAGAAACGGTTGCGGCAGATCGTGCGCAATCCTGACCTGGGCGTCGGCGAGAGCTACATGGACGGCGCGCTGACGATCGACAACGACGACCTGAGGGGATTTCTGGGCCTCGTGCTGCGCAACATGCGGGACGGGCACGTCCACTGGTTGCAGAACCTGCAGGTGGAGGTCGGCCGGCGGCTGCGGCCGATCACGCAGTTCAACACCGCCCCCAGCGCCCGCAGGAACGTGGCGCATCACTACGATCTCTCGGCGGAACTCTACGACATCTTTCTCGACACCGACCGGCAATACAGCTGCGCCTATTTCGTCAGCGACGACGACACGCTGGAAGAGGCGCAGGAGCAGAAGAAGCGCCATATCGCGCGCAAGCTCCTGATCGAGCCGGGCATGCGGGTTCTCGACATCGGCTGCGGCTGGGGCGGCATGGCGCTGACGCTGGCGCGCGACTTCGGCGCGTCGGTGGTGGGGGTGACCCTCTCCGAAGAGCAGCATCGCCTCGCCACGCGCCGGGCCGCGGAGGCGGGATTGTCAGACCACATCGACATCCGGATCCAGGATTACCGGGAGATCCCCGAAAGCTTCGACCGCATCGTCTCGGTCGGCATGTTCGAGCATGTCGGCCAGCCGCAATACGACACCTATTTCAGCAAGTGCCGCGAGATGCTGTCGCCGGACGGGATCGCGCTCGTCCACACGATCGGCCGGTCGAATCCGCCGGGCATCACCTCTCAATTCATCGACAAGTACATCTTTCCGGGCGGCTACATCCCGGCACTGTCGGAGATGTCGGCCTCGATCGAGCGCCAGAACCTGGTCATCGATGATCTCGAGGTGCTGCGGCTGCACTACGCCAAGACGCTGCGCGCCTGGTGCGACCGGTTCGACGCGGGGATCGAGAAAGCGCGCGCGCTCTACGACGACCGGTTCTGCCGGATGTGGCGGTATTACCTCATCGCGTCGGAGATGAGCTTCGTGCACGGGCAGCAAGTGGTGTTCCAGGCGCAGCTGTCGCGGGCCAACGACGCGGTTCCGATCACCCGGGACTATCTCTATACCGACCTTGCGCAGGATGAGGGGCTGCGTATAAACCCCGGCGATTTGCCCGGGGACAGGAAGCCATGCCGAAACGGACGGATATCAGTTCGATCATGATCATCGGCGCCGGCCCGATCATCATCGGGCAGGCCTGCGAGTTCGACTATTCCGGCGCCCAGGCCTGCAAGGCGCTCCGCGAGGAAGGGTATCGCGTCATCCTGGTGAACTCGAACCCGGCGACGATCATGACCGATCCGGGCCTGGCCGACGCCACCTATATCGAGCCGATCACGCCCGACGTGGTGGCCAAGATCATCGCCAAGGAACGGCCCGACGCGCTGTTGCCGACCATGGGCGGGCAGACCGGCCTCAACACCGCGCTGAAGCTCGAGGAGATGGGCGTTCTGGCCGAATACGGTGTCGAGATGATCGGCGCGCGGCGCGAAGCCATCGAGATGGCCGAGGACCGGGGCCTCTTCCGTGAGGCGATGACGCGGATCGGGCTCGAGAACCCGCGCGCCACCATCGTTTCGGCACCGAAGGGCGCCAAGGGCTACGACATCAAGGCGGGTCTGGCGCAGGCCATGGATGCGCTCGAGGATATCGGCCTGCCGGCGATCATCCGGCCCGCCTATACGCTGGGCGGCACCGGCGGCGGCGTGGCCTATAACCGCGAGGATTACGCGCGCTACTGCCGGAGCGGCATGGAGGCCTCGCCGGTGGCGCAGATCCTCGTCGACGAGAGCCTGCTCGGCTGGAAGGAATTCGAGATGGAGGTGGTCCGCGACCGCGCGGACAACGCGATCATCGTCTGCGCCATCGAGAACGTCGATCCGATGGGGGTGCATACCGGCGATTCGATCACCGTGGCGCCCACGCTGACGCTGACCGACCGCGAATACCAGCAGATGCGCGCCGCGTCGATTGCGGTGCTGCGCGAGATCGGCGTGGAGACCGGCGGATCGAACGTGCAATGGGCCGTCGATCCCGAGACCGGTCGCATGGTGGTGATCGAGATGAACCCCCGCGTCTCGCGCTCCTCGGCCCTGGCGTCGAAGGCCACGGGCTTCCCGATCGCCAAGATCGCCGCGAAGCTCGCCGTGGGCTATACGCTCGACGAGCTCGACAACGACATCACCGGCGTCACGCCCGCGGCATTCGAGCCCTCGATCGACTACGTCGTGACCAAGATCCCCCGCTTCGCCTTCGAGAAGTTTCCGGGCGCCCAACCCGACCTCACCACGGCGATGAAATCGGTGGGCGAGGTGATGGCGATCGGACGGACCATCCACGAATCGATGCAGAAGGCGCTGGCCTCGCTCGAGACGGGGCTGTCGGGCTTCGACGAGATCGCCATTCCCGGGCTCGCAGCCGGCGCCGACCCGGCCGCGCCCGAGGCGCGCGCGGCGATCACCAAGGCCCTGGCGCGGCAGACGCCCGACCGGCTGCGCACCGTGGCCCAGGCGATCCGGCTTGGCCTCGGCCTCGACGACATCCAGGCAGTGACCCGCTACGATCCGTGGTTCCTGGCGCGGATCGGGGAGATCGTCGCCGCCGAGACCGCCGTGCGCCGCGGCGGCCTCCCCATGGACGAGGAGGGTTTGCGCGAGCTGAAGATGCTGGGCTTCACCGATGCGCGCCTCGCCGTTCTGAGCGGCCGCGACGAGGCCAATGTGCGCCGGGCGCGGACCAATCTGGGCGTCACCGCCGTCTTCAAGCGGATCGACACCTGCGCCGCCGAGTTCGAGGCGCAGACGCCCTACATGTACTCGACCTACGAAGCGCCGATGATGGGCGATGTGGAGGACGAGGCGCGCCCCACATCCCGCGAGAAGATCGTCATTCTCGGCGGCGGCCCCAACCGGATCGGCCAGGGGATCGAGTTCGACTATTGCTGCTGCCATGCCTGCTATGCGTTGAGCGCGGCGGGCTACGAGACGATCATGGTCAATTGCAACCCCGAGACCGTCTCGACCGATTACGACACATCCGACCGGCTCTATTTCGAGCCGCTGACATTCGAGCACGTGATGGAGATCCTGCGCGTCGAGCAGCAGGAGGGGACGCTCAAGGGCGTGATCGTGCAGTTCGGCGGACAGACGCCGCTGAAGCTCGCTCGCGATCTCGAGGCGGCCGGCATCCCGATCCTCGGAACCTCGCCCGATGCGATCGATCTGGCCGAGGACCGCGAGCGGTTCCAGGCGATGCTGCGCAAGCTGAGGCTTCGGCAGCCGAAGAACGCGCTGGCGCGATCGGATGCCGAGGCGACGCGGATGGCGCGCGAAGTGGGCTTCCCGCTGGTCATCCGCCCCTCCTACGTGCTGGGGGGCCGGGCGATGGAGATCGTGCGCGACGAGGACCACCTCAGGCGCTATATCCGCGATGCGGTGGACGTGTCGGGCAAGAACCCGGTGCTGCTCGACAGCTACCTCGCGGGCGCGGTGGAGGTCGATGTGGACGCGCTCTGCGACGGCACGGACGTGCACGTGGCCGGCGTCATGCAGCATATCGAGGAGGCGGGCGTCCATTCCGGCGACAGCGCCTGTTCGCTGCCGCCCTACACGCTGTCCCGCGATCTGGTCGAGGAGATGAAGCGGCAGACCGCCGCGATGGCGCTGGAACTGGGCGTGGTCGGGCTGATGAACGTGCAGTTCGCCATAAAGGACGGCGAGATCTACGTGCTCGAGGTCAATCCGCGCGCAAGCCGCACCGTGCCCTTCGTCGCCAAGGCCACCGACAGCGCCATTGCCTCAATCGCGGCGCGGCTGATGGCGGGCGAGAAGCTTGCCGATTTCCCGATCCGCACCCCCTATCCCGAGGGCACCGGACCGGGCGAGACGGTGCCCATCGCCGACCCGATGACGCTGGCCGATCCGGACATGCCCTGGTTCTCGGTCAAGGAATCGGTTCTGCCCTTTGCCCGGTTTCCGGGCGTCGACACGCTGCTGGGCCCCGAGATGCGCTCCACCGGCGAGGTGATGGGCTGGGACCGCGACTTCGCGACGGCCTTCCTGAAGGCGCAGATGGGCGCCGGCGTCGATCTGCCGACCGGCGGCGCGGTGTTCCTGTCGATCAAGGAGACCGACAAGACGCCGCAGCTGATCGAACTCGCGGCGCTCCTGACGGATCTAGGGCTGTCGATCCGCGCCACCGACGGCACCCACCGGTTCCTGGCGAGCCACGGCATCGCCAGCGGCAAGGTCAACAAGGTCTACGAGGGGGGCCGCACCATCGTCGACATCATGAAGGATGGCGGCATCGATCTGGTGATGAACACCACCGAAGGGGCCCAGGCGGTGGAGGACAGCCGGTCGATGCGGGCCGTCGCGCTGTCCGACAAGATCCCCTACTTCACCACGCTGGCCGCCGCCCATGCCGCGGCGCTCGCCATGAAGGCCCGCCGGACCGGGGAGATCGAGGTGCGCAGCCTGCAGGGATAGCGATGACGGGGGAGGACAAGCTCCGCTTCGAGACCGGGCAGTATCGCACCCTCGATCTGGCGGAACGGCCGCGGACCGAGGCGATTACCGGATCCCTCGCCGCCCTGTCCTTCCGCGGCGGGCTTCGCGGGGCTGGCGCGGATCGCCGTCTTCCGCACCGAGCCGCCGTTCGGCCTGGCCTTGTCCCTGTTCCTCGCGGACTTCGCGGCGACCGCGCCGTGATGCTTCGGCCGGGCGGCGATGACGTTCGTCGATGTCAGGCTCTTAACCCGCCCGGCGGGATCGCCGGATCGTCCTGACGTGCAGGAGACATCCGAGGTCCTGTCGCAGGATCGTCGCGAGGTCGAGGGGCTGCCCGCGCGTAAAGCCATTCGGCAGGCCAAGCCCGCGACCTTGCACGGGATCTCGGCCATCTAGCGGCAGACGACGACCGATCGCTCTGTCCAGAATGCGGCCGCGATCTCGACGCCAGCTTCCGCGGCGTCCTGACGGGGCTCGCGGCGCGCCAGATCGCGGATGATCCGGCGCAACAGGGCCTGGCGACAGGAGGGAGACAGGCGCGATGCAGACCCATCTTGTCGGCAGCTTCCTGATATCCGATCGCTACGGCGTCGATGCGATCAACCGGCCGATCCGCTTCTTGGATCCCCAAGCCAGCCGCCCGGTCGAGAGGCGATGTCCTCGCGCCTTGAAACCGCGGCCGTCCCCTGCCCGTTTCCTCGGCAACGGAGAACTTGCACGGAGGGATTCCATGTCCGATCTCGGATTGTCGATCATCGACGAGACGGTGAACGAAACCAACCACTGGCTCAATCTTCTGGGCGACCGGCTGGGGGTCGAGCGCCAGCATGCCTATCACGCCTTGCGCGCTGGCCTGCACACGCTGCGCGACCGTCTGCCCGTGAACGAGGCCGCAGCGCTCGGGGCGCAATTGCCGCATCTGGTGCGCGGCATCTATTACGAGAACTGGCGGCCGGCCGACGTTCCGGTGAAGACCCGCACCACCGACCAGTATGCCGAGGAATTGCGTCGGCATCTGACGGACGGGGCCGACCCCGACGCGATGGCCGCGGCACGGACCGTGTTCTGGCTGCTCAAGGCGCAATGCGGCTCGGGCATCATGCAGAAGGTCCGCGACGCGCTGCCCGAGGATGTCGCCGGCGACCTCTAGGGCCTTGAGTAGCAACGGAGCAGAAACCTACACAAGGGCCGCGAGGGTCCGGCACGGGTCGATCGGGTCGACAGAAAACCTGGGATTGATGGGATGTCGAGGTGGCGTGCTGGAGGTGCCCGCCGGAGGGTCCTGATCTCGCATCTACTCGTCCATCAACCTGTGGCCTGCAAACCCCCTTGGGCTATTGTCCTGCGTGACGGGGGCAGGGCCATGATGATCGGCTACATGCGGGTGTCGACGCCTGACCAGAGCCTTGACCTGCAGCGCGACGCGCTGCTCGCCGCCGGGGTCGCGGAGGACCGCGTCTACCACGACGTCTGCTCGGGCCGGGCGGTCGAGCGGCCCGGCCTCGCCCGTTCCCTCGACGTCGCCCGCGACGGCGATGCGCTCGTGGTTTGGAAGCTCGATCGCATCGGACGGTCCCTGCCCCACGTCGTGGGCCTCGTGAGCGATCTCCAGAAGCGTGGCGTGGGCCTCAAGGTGCTCACCGGCGACGTCGACACGGCGACGGCGACGGGCGGCTCGTGTTCGGGATCTTCGCCACCCTGGCCGAGTTTGAACGCGACCTGATCCACGAGCGCACGATGGCGGGGCTCGTCGCCGCCCGCGCTCGGGGGCGCAAGGGCGGACGGCCACGGGTGATGACGCGCCAGAAGCTCCGCGCCGCGATGGCGCTGATGGCCGACCGCGACAACGCCGCGCGCGACGTGGCGAGCCAGCTCGGCATGTCGCTCTCCACCCTCTACGCCTACGTCGATGCCACGGGGGAGCCACGTGAGCGCGCCCGTGCGCTGCTGGAACAGAAGGCGCGACGCTCGTCCCGCGCCAAGGCGCCCTGAGACCCGACGACGGTGCCGACGGGCTTCGTCACCGACGATCAGGCGCGCCGATATGGGTGCTTCGTTGGCGAGCCCACCCCCGACCAACTCGCTCGCCACTTCCACCTCGATGACGCCGATCGCGCCTTCGTCGCCGAGCACCGCGGCGAGCCCAACCGGCTCGGCGTCGCGATCCAGCTCGGCTCCGTGCGCCTGCTCGGGACCTTCCTCGACGACCCTGCTGAGGCTCCGACGTCGGCCGTGCGCTATGCGGCCGCCCAGCTCGCGATCGAGGACTGCACGGAGGCCATCGCGGCCTACGCCGCGAGCGAGGGCCGCTGGCGGCACGGGCCACGGATCCGTCGGCGCTACGGCTACCAGCGGTTCGCAGACGGCGGTATCGCCTTTCGACTCCACCGCTTCCTTTACGCGCTGTGCTGGACCGGCACCAACCGCCCGTCGGTACTGTTCGACCGCGCGGTCGCGTGGCTCATCGCTGCCAAGGTGCTGCTGCCGGGTCTGTCCATCCTTGAACGCGCCGTCGCCCGAGTGCGCGCGCGTGCCGCCGCTCACTTGTTCCGGCGGCTCACGACCAATCTGACGCTTGAGCAGCGCGCGCGTCTGGACGCGCTCGTCGTGGTGCCGGAGGGCGCACGCTCAAGCCCGCTCGACCGGCTGCGCGACGGCCCCTTCATCCGAGAGCGGGCCCGAGATCGGCCGTGCGGTCGGGAGACTGGAGGAGATCCGTGCGCTCGGCAGCGGCTTTCCAGAGGTGGACCGGCTGCCGCCGGCCAAGGTGACAGCGCTTGCGCGCTTCGCCTCGGCTGCCCGGGCACAGGCGGTGGCGCGACTGCCCGACGATCGTCGCGCGGCGACGTTGCTGGCCTTTGTGCGCACGCTGGAAGCCTCGGCCACCGACGACGTGATCGATCTGTTCGACGCGGTGTCCACGTCAATGTTCGCCGGGGCTTTGGCCGCGGCGAAGGAAGCGCGGCTCCGATCCCTGCGAGATCTCGATGCGGCGGCGCTGAGGCTGCGAGATGCCGGCCTGGTAATCCTCGACGAGACAACGCCGGACACCGAGCTGCGCGCCGCCGTGTTCGCGCTCGTGCACCGCGACGCGTTCGCCGAGGCTGTCGAGCGGGTGAGTCGGCTCGCCGAGCCAGAGGACGATACCTTCTTCACCGAACTCAGGAAGAGCCCCGGCAGGTTGCGCTACGTCCCGCTCTGCTGCGGGGGCTCGAGATCGAGACGGCGCCCGCGGGCCGCGCTTTGCTCGACGCGGTCGAGCGCCTCCGCACCGTGCAGGGCGGCGGCAAGCGACCCGGGCCGCCACCGACCGCGTTCGCCCCGAAGGGATGGACCGCGCAGCTCAAGACCGCCGACGGCCAGCTCGACCTGGCCGGCTACCGGCTCGCGGTGCTCGACGGGCTCCGGCGCGCGATCCGCCGCCGCGACGTGTTCCCGGTTCGCTCGTTGCGCTACGCCGATCCCGGGAAGGGCCTGCTCGCCGGCGCCGCGTGGGAGGCCGCGCGCCCGGCGGTGTGCCGCACACTCGACATCTCGCCCTCGGCCGACGAGGAGATCGGCCGCTTGTCGACGCGCCTCGACCTGGCCTGGCGCGAGACGGCCGAGCGCGCATCGACCAATCCATCCCTGACGATCGTTTCGATACCCGGCGGGCCGGACCTCTCGATCGAGGCGCTCGACAAGATCGAGGAGCCGCCGAGCCTGATGGCGCTCCGGGCGGCCGTCGAGGCGCGCCTGCCGCGGCTGGACCTGCCCGAGCTGGTCCTCGAGGTCCACGCGCGCACCGGCTTCGCGGACGGGTTCACCCACGCCAGCGAGGGCGACGCGCGGGCCGCCGACGTCGCCACCAGCGTCTGCGCCGTACTTGTAGCCGAGGCGACCAACACCGGCTTCGAGCCGTTCATCCGCCTCGACGCGCCAGCACTGCGGCGCTCGCGGCTGAGCTGGGTAAAGCAGAACTTCGTCCGCGCTGAGACGCTGACGGCCGCCAACGCCGCACTCGTGGCCGCACAGAACAGCGTGGCGCTGGCGTGCGAATGGGGCGGAGGCGAGGTCGCCTCGGCCGACGGCCTGCGCTTCGTCGTGCCGGTCAGGACTATCCACGCGGGACCCAACCCGCGCTATTTCGGGCGCGAGCGAGGCGTGACCCGGTACAACCTCGCCTCGGACCAGTACAGGGGGCTGAACGCGATCACGGTGCCGGGCACGCTGCGCGACAGCCTGAACCTTTTGGCCCTCGTGCTCGAGCAGGAAACGGACCTCTCGCCCGTCGAGATCATGTCGGATACCGCCGGCTGCACCGACGCGATCTTCGGCGTCTTCCACCTGCTGGGCTACCGGTTCTCGCCCCGCATCGCCGACCTCGGCGGTGCCCGGTTCTGGCGGGTCGAGGCGAAGGCCGACCACGGCGTCCTCGACGGGTTGGCGGCCAACAAGATCAACGTCCGCCTCGTCGCCGAGCACTGGGACGACCTGCTGCGCTTGGCCGGATCCCTGAAGCTCGGCGTCGTGCGCGCCGCGGGGCTCACCCGCACGCTGCAGACGAACGATCGGCCGACCAAGCTCGCCCGCGCGCTCCAAGAGCTCGGACGACTGGTGAAGACGCTCTACCTGCTGCGCTACGTCGACGACGAGGCCTATCGCCGCCGCATCCTCATTCAACTCAACCGCAACGAGGGCCGCCACCGGCTCGCGCGCACGGTCTTCCACGGCAAACGTGGTGAGCTCACACAGCGCTACCGCGAGGGACAGGAGGACCAGCTCGGCGCGCTCCGAACAGGTCACGTCCGTCAAGCTGGTGGAAATTGGGAGATGGCCTGGTGTCATGATCAGGCGGCTTCTGTTGAGATGCTGAGGATGGGGTCTTGCTCCACGGCGTCGATGCGCTCGAAGGCTTCGACCTGCATGTAGCGGTTCTGGGTCTGCCACTCGTCGTTCTGTTCGAGGAGCACGGCGCCGATCAGGCGGGTGACGGAGGCCTCGTTGGGGAAGATGCCCACGGCATCCGCGCGCCGCTTCACCTCCTTGTTCAACCGCTCGATGGGGTTGGTCGAGTGCAGCTTCGTTCGGTGCTGGGCGGGGAAGCTCATGTAGGCGAGGACGTCATGCCCGGCCTCTTCCATGAGGGTTGCGAGCTTGGGCCAGCGGCCGCGGACCTGATCGGCGACGTGGCGCCAGGTCTCGCCGGCCTGGGTGCGGTCGGGCTGACCGAAGGCTTGCCGGATGGTGGCGGCCACGACGGTGTGCTGGCCCTTGGGTACATGCGCGAGAGCGTTGCGCATCCAGTGAACGCGGCACCGCTGCCCGTTCTGCCGTCGCCGATCCCCCGGATCGGCTTTGGGCCTCACCATCAAAGACGCGCGCGATCGCCGCCTTCAGGCCGGTATGAGCATCAGAGATCACCAGCTTCACGCCGTCGAGGCCGCGGGCCTTGAGGCCCGCAGGAACTCCGTCCAGAAGGTTTCCGCCTCGGACGGCCCGGTACCCAGGCCGATGATCTCGCGGCGACCGTCGGTGTTCACGGCCACGGCGATTATGGCCGCGATGGAGACGATGCGCCCGCCTTGCCGAACCTTCAGGTAGGTGGCGTCGAGCCAGAGACAGGGCCAGTCGCCGACGAGCGGCCGGTTCAGGAACTCGCCGACGCGGTCGTCGATGTCCTTGCACAGCTTCGAGACGGTGCTCTTCGAGATCCCCGACAGGCCCATGGCCTGCACCAGGTCATCGACGCGCCGCGTCGAGACGCCGCCGATCCAAGCTTCCTGTATGACAGCGACGAGGGCCTTCTCGGACGTGCGGCGCGGCTCGAGGAAGCCCGGGAAATAGGAACCCTGCCGCAGCTTGGGCACGCGCAGGTTCAGCGTGCCCAGCCGGGTGTCGAGAGGACGGTCGCGGGTACCCGTTGCGGTAGGTGACGCGGCCCTCGGCCCGCTCGTGGCGCCCGGCGCCGATCACGCCCTCCACGTCCGTCTCCATGATCAGCTGCAAAACCGCCTCGGCAACGGTTCGCAGGAAGTCGCCTTCGTCGTGCTTCTCCAGAAGCTCGGACAGGTCCATGGTGGTCTTGGTCATCGGCGGCTCCGTTCGATGGTAGGGGAAGTCGCCAAACTCCACCGCCGTCTTACACCTCGATGGCCACCTCGCCCTACACCGCCAGAGCGGTGCGAAATTCCACCACCTTCACGGACGCTACCCTCGGCCTCGTGGTCAACATCGTGGTGCTGTGGAACACCATCTACATGGATGCGGCGCTCGAGCAGCTCCGGGCCGAAGGGTACGAGGTGCGGCTTGAGGACGTCGCCCACCTTTCCCCGTTTGGGTATACCCACGTCAACATGCCTGGCCGCTACGCCTTCACCCTGCCTGACACCGTCGCCCGCGGCGAGCTCAGGCCGCTGCGCAACCCGCGCGCCGTCGGACCCGATGATCCTTGAGCCGGCTTGTGCCGGTTTTCTGCTCCGTTGCTACTCAGAGCCCCTCTACGACGCGGCCTGATCCCCGCGCGCGCCGAACCTTCGTCGCGGAAGCGCGGCGAAGGCCCCGCTGCGGCGCGGAGGACGGCACCGCGGCTTGGCAGGCCGCTTCGGGCACGGTAGGGGCCGGCCATGGCGAAGCTCCGTTTCCACTACTCGACGATGAATGCCGGCAAATCGACCCTGCTGTTGCAGGCGTCGCACAATTACAACGAGCGCGGCATGGCCACGCGGCTTCTGACGGCACGGATCGACGAACGCGCCGGCCCGGGACGAATCGGCAGCCGCATCGGCATCGGCGCGCCCGCCGACACCTATGGCGCCGAAGACGATCTCTTCGCCTTGGCCCGGGGCTGGCTGGCCGAGGGACCGGTGGCGTGCCTCTTCGTGGACGAGGCGCAGTTCCTGACCGTCGATCAGGTGTGGCAACTGGCGCGCGTGGTCGACGACCTGGACCTGCCGGTGATGTGCTATGGCCTGCGGGTCGACTTTCTGGGGCAGCTGTTTCCCGGCTCCGCCACGCTGCTGGCCCTGGCCGACGAGATGCGCGAGGTCCGCACGATCTGTCATTGCGGGCGCAAGGCCACGATGGTGGTCCGCCGGGACGCCTACGGGCGCGCGGTGCGCGAGGGCGCGCAGGTGCAGGTGGGGGGCAACGAGACCTATTCCGCGCTCTGCCGCCGCCACTGGCGCCAGGAGATGGGTCAGTAGAGCCGGCCACCCAGCGGCACATCGAGATCCGGCCGGATCAACACCACCTCCCCCGCCTCGTCCGGCACGCCGAGAACCAGCACCTCCGACAGGACCGGGCCGATCTGGCGCGGCGGAAAGTTGACCACCGCGAGAACCTGTCGCCCGACCAGCGCCTCGGGCCGGTAATGCCGGGTGATCTGCGCCGAACTGCGCCTGACGCTCAGGTCCCCGCCGAAATCGATGCGCAACCTGATCGCGGGCTTGCGCGCCTCGGGAAAGGGCTCGGCGGCGACGATGCGGCCGACGCGGATGTCGAGCTTCAGGAAATCCTCGATACTGGCCGTCATCGGCCAAGTTCGCGCGAGCGCTCCGCCGCGGCCGCCACCGTGCGGCGCATCAGATCGGGCAGTTCGGCCATCAGCACGTCGAGCCCTGCCTCGGTCGTGCCCTCCGGCGACGTCACATCCCGGCGCAGGTCGCTGGGCTTGCGCCCGCTCTCCTCGGCCAGCTGGCCGGCGCCGCCCACCGTGGCCCGGGCGAGCGTCAGGGCCAGCTCGGAAGATAGCCCCTGGGCCTCAGCCGCCTGGGCCAGGCACTCGATCATGTGAAAGACATAGCCCGGTCCCGAGCCCGAGATCGCGGTCACCGCATCCATCTGCGCCTCGTCGTCGAGCCGGACGGTCTGGCCGACGGCGTTCAGCAATCTCTCGGCCAGATCGAGCGACGGCGCGCCCTTCGCGTTGGCGGCAAGCGCGGTCACGCCGCGGCCGATCGCGGCCGGGGTGTTCGGCATCGCGCGGATCACCGGCGTGTCCTCGCCGAACGTCGCCTCGTAATGGCCGATGGTGACGCCGGCGGCGATCGACAGGATGACGGTGTCGCCACCGCCCAGCTCGGTGACCTGCGGCAGCGCGTCGGCCATCATCTGCGGCTTGACGGCGACGAGGACGATGCCGGGCGCGTCGGGCAGATCCTCGTTGAGATGCAGACCCTCAAGGCCCTTCAGCCAGTCCGACGGCTGCGGGTCGATCACCCAGACGTCGCCGGGATCGAGGGCGCCCCGCAGCCAGCCTTCGAGCATCGCCGAACCCATCTTGCCGCATCCGAGCATCACCAGGCCGCGGCGCTTGAGCGTGTCCATGTCCATCCGGTCTTCCCCCGTCGTTTGTCCCGATGGGACCATGTTCGGGCGAGCGGTTCAACGTCCGGATGCACGGCGCGGCGGCCGCGCCTCGTCCGGCGCCGCCGCCGCGGTGACGGAGAAGGGCGCCGGGATCGGCCGGGTCAGGCGCGGCCGTAGGCTTCGGCGATGGCGACCTGCATGGCGTCCTCGGGCGTCCGGTCGCCCCAGCAGACCAGCTGGAAGGCCGGATAGAAGCGCTCGGCGTTGCGGATCGCGGCGTCGATCATCCGGTCGATCTGTTCCGGCGCGGCGATCTGGTTGCCCGACAGCGCCAGCCCGTAGCGATACACCATCAGCTTCGGTTCCGCCCACCAGGTGAAGGCGCCGAGCCAGCACTGATCGTTGGCGGCGTTCAGCACCTCGAACAGGGCCGCCAGACGCTCGGCCGGCGGGTCCATGTCGAACGTGCAGACGAGCCGCAGCGTCTCGTCCCGCGGCGCCCAGGCGAGCGTCAGCGAATAGGCGCGCCATTGGCCCTGAACCGACATGGCTATCTGGTTGTCGGCGATCCGGTCGACCTCCCAGTCGTGGAACTCGGCCAGATCCTCGACGATGTCGATCGGATCCACTTCGTCGGATTCGAAATACGGCTCGCTCAGCGACATGGCGCCCTCTTTGCTTGTCCCGGCGGCACGATCGGCGATCGCCGGCGGGCTCGGTGCCTGTTCCAGGGGGAGGGTCAGACCACTCCGTCCCTGTCAAACATGGTGTGGGGTGGGAAAACACGTGTAAAGAGAAGATTTGGGAGACCCCTCCACTAAGTTGTGGAGAATGGACGCCCCACCACCACATCTGCGACGGGCTTCCGAAACTTCTGTGACAGGTCTCAGATCGCCCTGCGCGCCCGCAGCGCCGCACCGATGGTCCCGTCGTCGAGATAGTCGAGCTCGCCCCCGACCGGCACACCCTGCGCGAGGGAGGTGACGCGCACACCGGGGCGTCCGGCCAGCCGGTCGGCGATGTAGTGGGCGGTGATCTGCCCGTCGACGGTCTGGGACAGGGCGAGGATCACCTCCGACACGCCCTCCTCGGCCAGCCGCGCCTCGAGCCGCGGGATGCGCAGATCCTCGGGCCCGATCGCGTCGAGGGCCGAGAGCGTGCCGCCAAGGACGTGGTAGCGCCCGCGGAACACGCCCGACCGCTCCATCGCCCAGAGATCCGCGACATCCTCGACGACGCAGATCTCCCCCGTGGCCCGCTTGTCCGCCCGGCAGATGGCGCAGACGTCCTCGGTTCCGACATTGGCGCAGACGAGGCATTCGCGCGCGTTCTCGGCCACCTCGCGCAGCGCCTCCGCCAAGGGCAGCATGGTCTGCGCGCGTTTGCTCAAAAGATGCAGGACGGCGCGGCGGGCCGAGCGCGGACCGAGGCCCGGAAGCCGCGCCAACAGGTCGATCAGGGCCTGGATCTCGCTGTGGTCGCCGGCCACGGAGCGCTCAGAACGGCAGCTTCATCCCCGGCGGCAGGCCGAGGCCGTCGGTCAGCTTCTTCATCTCCTCCTGCGAGCGGTCGGAGGCCTTCTGCTGGGCATCCTTGATCGCCGCCATGATCAGGTCCTCGACGACTTCCTTTTCCTCGGGATTGAAGATCGAGGGGTCGATGTCGAGCCCGACGAGTTCGCCCTTCGCGGTCGAGGTCGCCCTGACCATGCCGGCCCCGGATTCCCCGGTCACGGTGATGGTGCGCAACTCGTCCTGCAGGGCCTCCATCTTGCCCTGCATCTCCTGCGCGACCTTCATCATCTTGCCCATGTCACCGAGGCCGCCCAATCCCTTGAACATCGCCGTCTCTCCTGTCTCGCGTTGCCTTCGAGATACGGACGGCTCCGCCGCGGCGCAAGGTGCCGCCGCAGCAGACCTTGCCGCTCAGGTGATTCCGAGCAGCGACAGGATGATGATGACGACCACCACAAGGCCGACGAGATAGATGATGCGATTCATTGATTTCCTCCGTGACACGATCGTCATTCACATGAACTTGACCGCCGGACGGCGGAGAAAAGGGGCGCGGCCATCTTTATTCGCGATGGCGGCCACATGGGAGGGAGCAGCGGCTCAGTCTTCGGCGAAGGGATCCCATTCCTCGTCGTGCTCCGGAAGCGCGCCCTCGGCGGCTTCGGCCGCGATCTGGTCGGGAGTGCGGATCCCGACGATGCGGGCCTCGGGAAAGGCGGCGATGACGGCCTGCATCATCGGGTGGTCCATCGCCTGGCGCCGCAGGGCCGTCTCGGCCGCGTCGCGGTCTTCGGCGATGGTCGGCCTGCCGCCCTCGCCCACCACCGAGACCGCCCAGCGCACCCCCGTCCAGCGCTGCAGCGCCCCCGACAGTCGCGCGGCAAGGTCGGGTGGCGCCGCGCCGCTCGGCTCGAACTCGATCCGGCCCGGCACGTACCGGGCCAGCATGACGCCCGTCTCGACATCGATCAAGAGCTTCGCATCGCGGTTCGCCCGGATCAGATCGACGACCTGCTCGAACGTGCGGAAGCGCGCGAGCGCCTCGTCCGGCTGCCGCGCGACGGCGGTCGCGGCGCCAGAGGGGGCGATGCCGGACGTGCCCGCCGCGCCCCGCGGACCCGGCTGCGGAGCGGGAGCGGGAGCGGGAGCGGGCGCATTGGCGCGACCGGACGGCTCGGGCTCGTCCTTCAGCTTCCGCACGAGATCGCCGGGCGGCGGCAGCTCGGCCACATGGGTCAGGCGGATGACCGCCATCTCCGCCGCCATCATCGCGTTCGGCGCGGCCGCGACCTCTTCGAGCGCCTTCAGAAGCATCTGCCACATCCGGGTCAGGCTGCGCATCGCCAGGCGCCCGGCCATGTCCTTGCCGCGGCTGCGCTCGTCGGGACCCACCGTGGGATCCTCGGCGGCCGCAGGCGTGATCTTGACGACGCTGATCCAGTGCGTGACCTCGGCCAGATCGCGCAGCACCGCCAGGGGATCGGCCCCGTCGGCGTATTGCCCGGCAAGCTCGGTCAGCGCGCCAGCCGCATCGCCGCGCATGATCGCGTCGAAGAGGTCGAGCACCCGGCCGCGATCGGCAAGACCCAGCATGGCGCGGACCTGACCGGCATCCGTCTCGCCCGCGCCATGGACCACTGCCTGGTCAAGAAGCGACAGGGCATCGCGCACCGACCCTTCGGCCGCCCGCGTCACGAGCGCGAGCGCGTCCTCAGAGATCCGCGCCCCCTCCCGGTCCGCGATCGCCTTCAGATGGGCGAGCATGATCTCGGGTTCGATGCGGCGCAGGTCGAACCGCTGGCACCGCGACAGGACGGTGACCGGCACCTTGCGAATCTCGGTCGTGGCGAAGATGAATTTCACATGCGCGGGAGGTTCCTCCAGCGTCTTCAGGAGCGCGTTGAAGGCGCTCGTCGACAGCATGTGGACCTCGTCGATGATGTAGATCTTGTAGCGCGCCGAGGCGGGCGCGTATTGCACCGAGGTGAGGATGCTGTCGCGGATGTCGTTGACGCCGGTCTGGCTCGCGCCGTCCATCTCGAGCACGTCGACATGCCGCCCCTCGGCGATGGCCCGGCACGGCTCGCACTTTCCGCAAGGGCTCACGGTGGGGCCGCCGCGACCGTCGGGCCCGATGCAGTTCAGCCCCTTCGCGACGATCCGCGCGGTGGTCGTCTTGCCGGTGCCGCGGATGCCGGTAAGGATGAAGGCCTGGGCGATCCGGTCGGCCTCGAAGGCGTTCCTGAGGATCCGCACCATGGCATCCTGTCCGATCAGGTCGGCGAAGGTTTGCGGCCGGTATTTCCGGGCGAGCACCTGATAGGGGTCGTCGATCATGGCACCTCGATGGCGGGAATCGCCGGCAGCCTAGCCGCTTCGCCGCCGCGCAGCCAGAGGATCGCGGGGCGCGAGTGGACAGGCGCCGCTCAGTCGATCCGACCGGGCAGGTCCATCCCGCGCAGCGCCTCGGCCGCCGGTTGCGCGCGCCGCCCCTCGCGCTGCAATTCGGTGATCTCGACGGCGCCCTCGCCGCAGGCGATGCGGAGCGCGTCTTGGACCGCGCCGGGGTGGCTTGCGTCCAGAACCTCGCCAGGGCGGCCCGCACCTGCGACCGGCCGGGAGCGGAGCAGCTTGAGCCGCTCCGCGCCGGCGAGACACCAGGCGCCGGGGAACGGCGAGAGGCCGCGGATCTGCCGGTCGATCTCGACCGCCGGTCGGGACCAGTCGATCCGCGCCTCCGTCTTGTCGATCTTCTCGGCATAGGTGGCGCCGGTCTCGGGCTGGGGCATTTCGGCAAGCGCGCCGAGCCGATCGAGGGCGGTGACGACGGTCTCCGCCCCCAGTCGCGCCAGACGGTCGTGGAGATCGCCCGCCGTGTCGCCGGCGCCGATCGGGATCGGCGCGCGCAGGAGGACGGGACCGGTATCGAGCCCCGGCCCCATCCGCATCACGCAGATCCCGGTTTCGGCATCGCCGGCCATGATGGCGCGCTGGATCGGCGCAGCACCCCGCCAGCGCGGCAGCAGCGAGGCGTGGATGTTGAGGCAGCCGCGGCGGGGCGCGTCGAGCACCGCGCCGGGCAGGATCAGGCCGTAGGCGACGACCACCGCCAGATCCGCATCGAGCGCGGCGAAGGCACGCTGCGCCTCGGCGTCGCGAAGCGAGCGCGGATGGCGCACCTCAATCCCCAGATCGGCCGCGGCGCGGGCGACCGGCGCCGGACGCGCCTCCCGGCCCCGCCCCGCCGGACGCGGCGGCTGGGTGTAGGCGCAGACGATCTGGTGTCCAGCGGCCGCGAGCGCCTCGAGCGCCGACACGGAAAAGTCGGGGGTTCCCATGAAGATCAGTCGCATCCGCGCCTCCGCCGGTCGGCTCGCGACCTAAGGCAGGGGACCTTGCGGCGCAAGATCGGGCGGCCTCCTCGGCGGGCGGTAAATCGGGGCTCCCGCCGTGACCCGATCAGCCGGACGGCGCGCGTCCGGCACCGGGCCCGCCACGATGACGCTCTAGGCCCGCGCGCTTTCGCGTTTCCGCTTCTGCATCTTGCGGGTGATCATCTGCCGCTTCATCGGCTTCAGGTAGTCGATGAAGAGCCTACCATTCAGATGGTCGATCTCGTGCTGGACGCAGATCGACCAGAGGCCGGCGAAGCGGTCGCTCCGGCGGGTGCCGTCGAGACCGGTCCAGCTGACGTCGACCTCGACGGGCCGCTCGATCTCGGCGAAGTGCTCGGGGATCGACAGGCAACCCTCTTCGTAGCTCGAACACTCCTCCGAGCGCCACTCGACGACCGGGTCGATCAGCGCCATCGGCCGGGGATCGGCGTCCTCGTCCTTGATGCAGTCCATCACGATCAGCCGCTTCAGCACGCCGACCTGCGGCGCCGCGAGGCCGATGCCGGGGGCGTCATACATCGTCTGCAGCATGTCGGCGGCGAGCGCGCGGATGTCGTCGCTGGGCGCTCCGATCGGCGCGGCCGCGGTCTTCAGCCGGGGATCGGGATGGAGGATGATGGGCCGGATCGTCATGCCGGGGATGTAGGGGCAACCCGCCGCTTTCGCAATCGTCTTGCCGGTGACGCACCGAAGGTTAGCTTGCGCCGGGCATTGTACCAGGAGACGCGATGAGTTTCGACGAGATCATCGACCGGCGCGGCACGCATTCGGCCAAATGGGACAAGATGGAGGCGGTCTACGGCGTCTCTCCCGATGACGGGCTCGCGATGTGGGTCGCGGACATGGAGTTCCGGCCGCCCGAGGTGGTGCAGGACGCGGTCCGCGCGATGCTCGAGCACGGGCTTTACGGCTATCACGGCGACGACAGCGACTATCTCGCGGCGATCCGCTGGTGGATGCGGACGCGGCATGGCTGGGAGGTTGATCCCGACCATGTCCTGACGACGCACGGGCTGGTCAACGGCACCGCGCTCTGTGTCGACACCTGGACCGATCCGGGCGACGCGGTGGTCCTCTTCACGCCGGTCTACCACGCCTTCGGCCGGATCATTCGGGCGGCGGGGCGCGAGGTGCGCGAGTTGCAGATGCCCGTCCGGGACGGCACCTACAGGCTTGATTTCGACGCCTTCGACGCCCGGATGACCGGAAGGGAGAAGCTTCTGATCTTCTGCTCGCCGCACAATCCCGGCGGCCGGGTCTGGACGCGGGAGGAACTCGAGGGCGTGGCGGAGTTCGCCCGGCGCCACGACCTGATCCTGGTCTCGGACGAGATCCACCACGATCTCGTCCTGCCGGGCCACCGGCACACGCCCATGGCAACGCTCGACGGCATCGCCGACCGGCTGGTGATGATGAGCGCCACCACCAAGACCTTCAATATCGCGGGAAGTCACACCGGCAACGTCATCATCGCCGACGACACGCTGCGCCGTGCCTTTGGCGGGCGGCTGGCGGCGCTGGGCCTGTCACCCAATTCCTTCGGCCTGGAGATGGCGCGCGCCGCCTATTCGCCCGAGGGCGCCGCCTGGGTCGACGACCTCGTCGTCTATCTCGACGACAACCGGGCGCTCTTCGACGGCGTCATCGCGTCGATCCCGGGCCTGCGGTCGATGCCGCTCGAGGCGACGTATCTGGCTTGGGTGGACTTTGCCGGAACCGGCATGGCGCCCGAGAATTTCACGCGCCGGGTGGAGCGGGACGCAAGGTTGGCGGTCAGTCACGGGACCGCCTTCGGCAGCGGCGGCGAGAGCTTCCTGCGGTTCAACATCGCCATGCCCCGGGCCCAGATCGAGATGGCCTGCGACCGGCTGCGCCAGGCCTTCGCCGATCTGCAATAGCACGGCGCGATTGACAGTTGGACCGGATGGCCCGATATGAAGCGCGAAGACGTCGATCCCTGCCGCGTGAGCAGACGGGCCGCCAAGGCCCCCACGGATCGGACGCACGCTTCCCAGATCACGCGGGGACGCAGCGCCGGAACGGCACGGGGACGATGCGGTCCGCGGGTCAGATTTCTGCGCCCCGACGCTGAATGACGGGCACGTGTGCCCGCACCAAGGATATTGATGGATTTCGACATGCTGGGCCTCGCGCCCGTACTACTCGACCGCCTTGCCGAGGCCGGCCTGGAAAAGCCGACGCCGATCCAGGCGAAGGCCATCCCCCACGCGATGGAGGGCCGCGACGTGATGGGCCTCGCGCAGACCGGCACCGGTAAGACCGTGGCCTTCGGTCTGCCGCTTCTGGACGCGCTGATCCAGGAACCGGGCCGGCCGGCGCCGAAGACCGCGCGCGCCCTCGTCCTGGCGCCAACTCGCGAACTGGCCAACCAGATCGCCGACAACCTGCGGCCGCTCTCGGGCGGCGCCGGGATCGGCATCGCGGTGGTGACCGGCGGCACCTCGATCAACCGCCAGATCGGGCGGATGGAGCGCGGCGTCGACCTGCTCATCGCGACGCCGGGCCGGCTCATCGACCTGATGGATCGCGGCGCGGTAAAGCTCGGCGAGACGCGGTTCCTGGTGCTCGACGAGGCCGACCAGATGCTCGACATGGGCTTCATCCACGCGCTGCGGAAGATCGCGCCGAAACTGCGCGAGGAGCGCCAGACGCTTCTGTTTTCGGCCACCATGTCGAAGGACATGAACGAGATGGCGCAGACCTTCCTCTCCGATCCCGTCCGGGTCGAGGTTGCGCCGCCGGGCAAGCCCGTCGACAAGGTGACGCAGGAGGTCCGCTTCGTGGCCAAGGAGGCCAAGACGGACCATATGGGCGAGCTTCTGGGGCGCCACCGGGGCGAGCGCGCGCTGATCTTCGTGCGCACCAAGCACGGCGCCGACCGGTTGATGCGACAGCTCGACAGGGCCGGCTTCCCCGGCGCGGCGTTGCACGGCAACCGCAGCCAGAACCAGCGCGGCCGGGCGCTGAAGGCGTTCCAGTCGGGCGAGATTGACGTGCTGGTCGCAACCGACGTGGCGGCGCGGGGGATTGACATCCCCGAGGTCGAATACGTCTACAATTACGACCTGCCCAACGTGGCGGAGACCTATGTGCACCGGATCGGACGGACAGCGCGCGCCGGTCGGACCGGTCAGGCGGTGGCGCTCTGCCAGCCCGACGAGCTGGCCTATCTGCGCGACATCGAGAAGATGCTCGGCACGACGCTGCCGGTGGCGCTGAACGCGTCCTGGGCCGACATGGCGCCGCCGAAGCCGCAGGGCACCGGCCGCAAGCGCGGCGGGGGCGGATCGCGCGGCGGCCGGCCGAAGACGGGCGGCGCGCCGGCCGGCGCCAGACCCAAGGCAAAATCGGGCGGGCGGCGGCGCGCCCGGAGCGCCTGAGGCCGGGCTGCCCGTCGAGGGCGGCGGCTGCAGCACGGGGGCGGGAGATCGACATGCGGGTCCTGGTTCAGCGGGTCGAGAGCGCGGCGGTGCGGATCGACGGCGAGACCGTCGGCGCGATCGGCGCCGGCCTTCTCGTCTTTGTCTGCGCGATGCGCGACGACGACGAGACCCGCATCGTGGCGCTGGCCCGCAAGGTGGCCTCCCTGCGGATCTTTCGCGACGCGGAGGGGCGGATGAACCGCTCGCTCAGGGACGTCGCGGGCGGCGCACTGGTCGTCAGCCAGTTCACACTGGCCGCCGACACCTCGCGCGGCAATCGCCCGGGCTTCTCGGCAGCGGCGGCGCCTGAGGAGGGGCGGCGGCTTTACGAACGCTTCGCAGCCGCTCTCGCCGATCTCGGCGTGCCGGTCGAAACCGGCCGCTTCGGCGCGGACATGCAGGTCGCGCTGGTCAATGACGGGCCCGTCACGATCTGGCTCGATGGTTGAGACCCGCTTGCACCCGGGGCCACAGCGCGCTACTCGTTCCTCCAGGCGGGCGTTGTGTAATGGTAAGACCTCAGCCTTCCAAGCTGATGATACGGGTTCGATTCCCGTCGCCCGCTCCACCATCCGCCCATTTGCCGCCCGGTCGGGGAACGTGGCCGCTCCGGACCAGCACCGGTGGACAAGCGGTTTGGTCGCTCTCCCTGCACCCCGGCCGAGACGCTTTGGCGGGTTGCATCCCGAGAGATGGCGGTGAACAACCGGCATGGTCCTGTAGCCCGGAGCGTGCCTGTGCCGCAATCCAGCCAATCCGATGACCGCCCCCGGTCTAAACGCGTCGGCGCCCTCGCCGCGCTCTGGCCGTTTCTAAGCCGCTACCGCGCCATGCTCGCATCGGCGCTTGCCGCGCTCATCCTCACCGCCGCGGTGGCGCTCATCCTGCCCATCGCCGTGCGCCGCGTCGTCGATGCCTTCGAGACCTCGGCCGAGCGGCTTCTTGACAGCTATTTCCTCGCCGCCCTCGGCATCGCCGCCCTGATGGCGGTGGGCACGGGACTGCGGTATTATCTGGTAACGCGGCTTGGCGAGCGGGTCGTGGCCGATATCCGCAAGGCGGTGTTCGACCGGGTGATCGGCATGTCGCCGGCCTTCTACGAGCGGATCATGACCGGCGAGGTGCTGAGCCGGATCACCACCGACACGACGCTGATCCTGTCGGTCATCGGCTCGTCGGTCTCGGTCGCGCTTCGCAACGTGCTGATCCTCATCGGCGGCATGGCCCTGATGCTCTTCACCTCGGGCAAGCTGACGCTGCTCGTGCTGCTTCTGGTGCCGATGGTGATCGTGCCCATCGTGGTGCTCGGCCGGCGGCTGCGGCTGCTCGGGCGACAGAACCAGGACTGGATCGCGGCGTCGTCGGGCAACGCCTCCGAGGCGCTGGGCGCGGTGCAGACGCTTCAGGCCTTCACCCATGAGGGCCGCTCGCGGACACAATTCGGCGAGGTGACCGAGAGCGCCTTCCGCTCCGCCAGAACCCGGATCGGCGTGCGCGCGGCGATGACCGTCCTCGTCATCCTTCTCGTCTTCGTCGGCATCGTGGGCGTGTTGTGGATCGGCGCGCGGGACGTGCGCGCCGGCGCGATGTCGGTGGGCGAACTGGTGCAGTTCGTGATCTATTCGGTGATGGTCGCCGGCGCGGTCGGCGCGCTGTCGGAGATCTGGGGCGAGCTGCAGCGGGCGGCCGGCGCGACGGAGCGGCTGGTCGATCTGCTGGGCGCCGCCGACAGCGTCTCCGACCCGGTGCGGCCGGCGACGCTCGCGGCGCCGCGGGGGCAGATCGGCTTCGAGAGCGTCAGCTTCGCCTATCCGGCGCGGCCGGGCTCGCCGGCGCTCCACGACGTGTCGTTCACCGTAAAGCCCGGCGAGACGGTGGCGCTGGTGGGACCGTCCGGGGCCGGCAAGACCACGATCATCCAGCTTCTCCTGCGCTTCTACGACCCGCAGTCCGGAGTGGTGCGCCTCGACGGCCACGACCTGACGACGCTGGCGCGCGCCGATTTCCGGCGGCACATCGCGCTCGTGCCGCAGGACCCGGTGATCTTCGCCGCCTCGGCGCGCGAGAACATCCGCTTCGGCCGGCCCGAGGCCACCGATGACGAGGTCGAGGCGGCCGCGCGCGCCGCCGCCGCGCACGACTTCCTGATGGCGCTGCCCGACGGCTACGACACCTATGTGGGCGAGCGCGGCGTGATGCTGTCGGGGGGTCAGAAGCAGCGGATCGCCATCGCCCGGGCGATCCTGCGCGATGCCGCGGTGCTTCTCCTCGACGAGGCGACCTCGGCGCTCGACGCCGAAAGCGAGGTGCTGGTGCAGCGGGCCGTGGAGCGGCTGGCGCGCGACCGCACGACGCTGGTCGTGGCCCACCGCCTGGCGACGGTCAAGAAGGCCGATCGCATCCTGGTCTTCGACAGCGGCCGCATCGTCGCGCAGGGCACCCACGAGGACCTCGTCGCGGAAGGCGGGCTCTATGCCCGCCTGGCGCGCCTGCAATTCACGGCCGGCCTCGCCGCCGAATAGCCGAACCCACTTGTTTCCCGCGGCCGCTGCGTCAGACTTGTCAGCGCTCCGCCTCCGCGCGACGAACGGGCGGACGGATAGCCGGGAGGACATATGGGATACGCGACGCCCGCGGACCGCCGCGCAATCGAGGCCGAAGGCCCCTGGGACGGGCGCGACGTGGCAAAAACCGTCTGGCAGCAGATCGAGCGGACGGCCGATCGCGTCCCCGACCGCCCTGCCCTCACCTTCCAGTTCTTCTCCGGCCCGACCGATCCGGACGAGACCCTGAGCTGGGCCGATCTCAAGGCGCAGGTCGCCCAGACCGCCAATCTGCTGCGCTCGCTCGGCATCGGGCCCGAGAACAAGGTCGCCTATCTGCTGCCGAACTGCACCGAGGCGGTGGTGACCTATCTCGCCGGGATGGTGGCCGGGATCGTCGCCCCGATCAATCCGCTGCTCGAGCCGCCGCAGATCGCGGCGATCCTGCGCCGCACCGAGGCGCGGGTGCTGGTGACGCTGCGCCCCTTTCCGAAATCGGACTTGGCGCAGAAGGCCGCCCTAGCCCTGGCCGAGGCGCCGGAGGTGAAGCACCTGCTGGAGGTGGATCTGCGGCGCTATCTCACGGGCGTGAAGAAGTACCTGGTGCCGTTCCTGCGCCCGAAGGTCAAAGCCGCCCATGCCGCCCGCGTGCAGAGCTTCGCGCAGGCCATCGCCGCGCAGCCGACGAAGCTCACATTCGACGATCCGCCGGCCGACCGCATCTGCACGAACTTCCACACCGGCGGCACAACCGGCATGCCCAAGGTCGTGCAGCACATGGCATCGGGGATCATCTATAACGGCTGGCTCGGTGACCGGCTGCTGTTCGACGAGGAAGACACGCTCATCTGCCCGCTGCCGATGTTCCACGTTTTCGCCGCGGTGGTCGTGGTCGGCGCCTCCATCGCGTCGGGCGCCCGCGTGGTCTTTCCGACGCCGCAGGGCTACCGCGGCGACGGCGTCTTCGACAATTTCTGGAAGCTCTGCGCCCGCTACCGCGTGACGTTCATGATCACCGTGCCGACGGCGATGTCGGCCCTTATGCAGCGCAAGGTCGATGCCGACATCTCGTCCCTGCAGGTGGCGTTCTGCGGCTCCTCGCCCTTGCCCGTCGAGCTCTACCGCCGGTTCGAGAGCGCCGCCGGCGTGACGATCTGCGAGGGCTACGGGCTGACCGAGGCCACCTGCCTCGTCTCCATCAACCCGCCCGACGGCACCAAGAAGATCGGCTCGGTCGGGCTGGCCTTCCCCTATACCGACGTGAAGATCTTCCAGAACCGCGCCGGTGATGCCGCGGAATGCGCCACCGACACGGTGGGCGAGATCTGCATCGCGAGCCCCGGGGTCAAACTGGGCCACACCTATTCCGACGAGGCGAAGAATCGCAATCTCTATCACGGCGCCTATCTGCGGACCGGCGATCTGGGCCGCATCGACGCGGACGGGTATGTGTTCATCACCGGTCGCGCCAAGGATCTGATCATCCGGGGCGGCCACAACATCGATCCCGCCGAGATCGAGGAGGCGCTGGCCGGTCACGACGCCGTGGCCATGGTCGGGGCCATCGGCCAGCCCGACACCCATTCCGGCGAACTGCCCTGCGCCTACGTATCCCTCTGCGAAGGCTGCACCGCGACGGAAGACGAGCTGATCGACTTCGCCCGTTCGCGGATCAGCGAGCGCCCGGCCTGGCCGAAGCGGATCGAGATCCTCGAGGAGCTGCCGATGACGGCTGTCGGCAAGGTCTTCAAGCCGGAGCTGCGCCGGCGGGCGATCACCCGCGTCTATAATGCGGCGCTCGCGGATGCGGGGCTTGCGGCGCGCGTCGAGAGCGTCGTCGAGGACCAGAAGCGCGGCCTTGTGGCGCGCATCACCCGGACGCCGGAGGACGAGACGGCCGTTGCCGGCGTGCTGGGCCAGTTCACGCGGCCGTGGGAATGGGCGCCGGACGGGGCCCCCTGAACGGCCCCGGCCGCGCCGGTCACAGGCATGGCGGCCGGATACTCGGGGACACTTTGCCGCACCAAAGCGCGAAGCGATGGGGGCGACGAACAGGGCCGCGGGAGGGCCACGTGCCGCGGCGCTCCGGGACCGAATGTCGCGGCTAGAGAGGCAGGCTGGCAGGGGCAGAGGGACTCGAACCCACGACCCTCGGTTTTGGAGACCGATGCTCTACCAACTGAGCTATACCCCTAGGCCGGCCTTTCGGGTAGTGCAGCGGCGCCATGCGGTCAAGCCCGGATCGGGCGTGGAACAAGCGCCCGGCAGCGACGTTCCGGTCGCAACAAACAGGACTATTCGGAGGACATCGGCTCATGGCCATCAACGATCTCAAGGATCTCTATCTTGATCAGATCCAGGACCTCTACAGCGCCTGCAAGCAGTCCATCGACGTGACGACCAAGCTCGGCCAGGCGGCGAGCGACGACGAGCTGGGCAAGGCGCTTGCTGCCGGCAGTTCGGGCATCGCGGAAGGCATGAACAAGCTCGAGCAGATCTGCGGCGATCACGGCGTCGATCCCAACGGCGAGTTCTGCAAGGGCATGGAGGGTCTCGTCAAGGAAGCCCATGCCCACGCGCTGGACGAGGAGTTCGGCGCAGATGACGTGCGCGACGCGATGATCATCACCCAGTATCAGCGGCTGACGCACTACGCGATCGCGGGCTATGGCTGCTGCCTGGCCTTCGCGAACCGGCTGGGCCTCGACGGCGACGCGGCGCTCCTGAAAGAGTGTCTTGACCAGACCCGCGAAGGCGACGAACACATGTCGAAGATCGCGACGGAAGGCGTCAACGCCGCCGCCGCTTGAGTTCCTGAGGGTTTTCCCGCCCTCATGATCCGGGGCCTCGTCCAGATCGGGCGGGGCCCCGTCCGCGTTCTGCTCACAGGATGCGGAAATAGCGCAGGATCGCCAGAACCCCGATGCCGACGCCGATGAGACCGAAGGTGAAGATCCAGAATGCGTCGGCATTGTCCACGCCGGGCATTCCACCGATATTGATGCCCATTAGCCCGGTCAGAAAGCTCAGGGGCAGGAACACGGCCGAGATGACGCTCAGCACGTAGAGGTTGCGGTTCAGCCGGTCCGCCCGAGCGCCCTCGATCTCGTCGCGGATCGTGTGGAGCTGCTCGCGGAGCGCCTCGAGGGTCTCGGTGACCCGCGTCAGCTGGTCGAGCTGCTCGTCGAGCTTGCGCTCGTCGGCCTCCGTCAGCCAGCGGATCGACCCGCGCGCCATCTCGCGCACGGCCTCGCGCTGCGGGCCAAGAAAGCGCCTGAGCTCCGTCAGTTCGAGCCGCTGGTCGGCGATGGCCGGACGCAGATCGCCTTCCGGATTCTCGATCGTGGCCGCTTCGAGTTGGTCGCTGCGCTCCTCGAGATCGGTGACCTGCGCCTCGATCCTGTCGGTCAGCAATTCGACCAGATCCGCCAGGAAGCTTCCGGCGCGGGTGGGACCGCCACCCGCGCGCACGCGCTCTGCCAGAAGCTCGATGGACTGGAGCGGTCGTCGCGACAGCGACACGATCCGGGCGGGATCGAGATAGAGGCGCAAGGACACCATGTCTTCGGGATCGGCGCCCTCGTTGAGATTGATGCCGCGCAGGATGACCAGAAGCCCGCCGCCGATCTTCAGCGCCCGGGGCCGGGTCTGCGTCTCGGTCAGGGCGTCGCGGATGGACGGATCGAGATACCCCAGATGCCCGTCGATCCACTCGTCGGCCGCGGGATGATCGGCCTTGAGGTGCAGCCATGCCAGATCCTCGGCCTCGAGCGCGGCGGCGGTCTCCCCGTCCGTCTCGAGCGGCCGGCCGGCCAGCGGACCGGACAGGGCGTAGGCGAAGGACACGGGCTCGCCTGTGGTCATGTCGGACCCTCAGGATGGGGAGGGGGGCGACGGGCCGCACGCGCCTGCCGCCGCGCCAGAGACGCAGACGGGCGGCCCCAGGGCCGCCCGTCCGACGATCACTCGCTCGTCCCCTTGATCACTCGATGATCTTGGAGACGACGCCGGCGCCGACGGTGCGGCCGCCCTCGCGGATGGCGAAGCGCAGCTTCTCCTCCATGGCGATCGGCGCGATCAGCTCGACGCCGAAGGACACGTTGTCGCCCGGCATCACCATCTCGGTGCCCTCGGCCAACTGCACCGTGCCGGTCACGTCGGTCGTGCGGAAGTAGAATTGCGGCCGGTAATTGGCGAAGAACGGCGTGTGCCGCCCGCCCTCCTCCTTCGTCAGGATATAGGCCTCCGCCTCGAACTTGGTGTGCGGCTTGACCGAACCCGGCTTGCAGAGCACCTGGCCCCGCTGCACCCCCTCGCGGTCGATGCCGCGCAGAAGCGCGCCGATATTGTCGCCCGCCTCGCCCCGGTCGAGAAGCTTGCGGAACATCTCGACGCCCGTGCAGGTCGTCTTCTTCGTCGCCCGGATGCCGACGATCTCGATCTCGTCACCCACATTGATCACGCCGCGCTCCACGCGCCCCGTCACCACCGTGCCGCGCCCCGAGATCGAGAACACGTCCTCGACCGGCATCAGGAACGGCTGGTCGATCGCCCGCTCGGGCGTCGGGATGTACTCGTCCACCGCCGCCATCAGCTCGCGGATCGAGGTCTCGCCGATCTCGGGATCGGTGCCGTTCATCGCCGCCAGCGCCGAGCCCTTGACGATCGGGATGTCGTCGCCCGGATACTCGTAGGACGACAGAAGCTCCCGCACTTCCATCTCGACAAGCTCCAGAAGCTCCTCGTCGTCCACCTGGTCGACCTTGTTGAGATAGACCACCAGCGACGGGATGCCGACCTGACGGCCCAGAAGGATGTGCTCGCGGGTCTGCGGCATCGGCCCGTCCGCGGCGTTCACCACCAGGATCGCGCCGTCCATCTGCGCCGCGCCCGTGATCATGTTCTTCACGTAGTCGGCGTGGCCCGGGCAGTCCACATGCGCGTAGTGCCGCGCATCGGTCTCGTATTCCACATGCGCCGTCGAGATCGTGATCCCCCGCGCCTTCTCCTCCGGCGCCCCGTCGATCTGGTCATACGCCCGGAAATCGCCGAAATACTTCGTGATCGCCGCCGTCAGCGTCGTCTTGCCGTGGTCCACGTGACCGATCGTGCCGATGTTCACGTGCGGCTTGTTACGTTCGAATTTCGCCTTCGCCATGGCGTCTCAGCCTCGTTCGTCTGGGGGCCAAAGCACCTGCGCGGGCAGGCCCGGTTCAACAACGCGGGCTCTCTAGCGGCGCCCCGGCGGAAAGGCAAGGCTATCGCGGCCCCGTCCCGCGGGAGGCGGCGATGGCGCTTTCGACCCGCTGCCGGGCGGCATCGCGGTCGAAGGCGACACGCACCGCGCCGGGCGTGGGAGCGAACCAGTCCGGGTTCTGGGCGAGCCACAGCTCCACGAGCCGTGCGCCCTCGGCGGCGAGGTTGGCGAGCTGCTCGGGTCCCGTGCGGACGATCCCCGAGCCCAGCACGGGCGTGACGTTGCGCGCGCCCTCGAAGGCGATGATCCGCTTCGGCGTGTCGTTGAGCCGCCGCCCGGTCGCGTTGTCGTAGACGTTGACCTCGAAGATCAGGACCGATTTCGGCGTGTAGACGACCGGCAGGCCGGGCTGCGCCAGCACGTAGCCGCCGATGGCGATCCCCAGATGATAAAGCCCGTCGCCGTCATAGCGCGAAAGCCGCGCCTCGACCGCCTGCTCCAGCGCCGCCGTTAGGTCCTCGGGCGCGACCTGGCGGGAGAACGGGCCCGCCTGCACGTCGTTCGCCTGCACGACATTGTAGCCGAGACGGAAATCGCCCAGCGCCTTGGGCGCATCGGCGCCGGGCGAGAGGCCGCAGCAGGCCAGGACGAGCAGGCTGGCGCAGACCGCGAGACGGCGGGTCATCCGCGCGATCCCCCGCGCGCGGTGACACCGCAGAGGCTTCCCGCGCCGGCGGAGCGGCAGTCGCCCCGGTGCCGTCGCCGCCACCGCGCGCCTCACGGGAAGCGGTTGTCGCGCGGAAAGCCGCGCGGCGCCATGCGGCCCGCGCTGGCCCGCCGCGCGATCCATTCGGCAAGATCCTGCGCCGAGACGCTGCGGGTCCGGCCCGCGGGGTCGCGCCAGGACAGACCGTCCGCAAGCCGGAAGGTCATCGCGTCCGAGAGGCCGCCATCCTTGAACTTCTGCAGCCGGACGCCCTTGCCTCGCGCCATGCCGGGCAGATCGACCAGCGGAAAGATCAGAAGCTTGCGATTCTCGCCGACGGTGGCGACGTGGTCGTGCCCGGGCTCGACCCGCCGCGCGACACGCGCTGCTGCGGGCGACCGGACGTTCAGCGCCTGCTTGCCGGTCCGGGTCTGCGCCACCGCTTCGTCCTCGGGCAGCAGGAACCCGTCGCCGGCATCGGAGGCGACGAGCAGAGTGCCGCCCGGGCGGTGGAGGGCCAGCGACACGATGCGCGCCTCGTTCGGTAGGTCGACCATCAGCCGCACCGGCTCGCCCATGCCCCGTCCTCCCGGCAGGCTGGCGACCGGCAGGGTATAAAACCGGCCCGTCGAGCCCATCAGCAGAAGCCGGTCCGTGGTCTCGGCGTGCAGGGCGAAGGCCGGGCCGTCGCCGTCCTTGAACTTCAGTTCGGCACCGAGGTCGTTATGCCCCTTCATCGCCCGGATCCACCCCATCTGCGAGCAGACGACGGTGACGGGTTCGCGGTCGATCATCGCCTCGAGCGGCACGTCCTCGACCGGGCCCGCCTCCGCGAACCGGGTGAGGCGGGCGCCGCGACCATAGTCCTTGCCGAACCGGCGCTTCGTCTCCTTCAGCTCCTCGGCGATCGCCGCCCATTGCAGATCCCGATCGGCCAGCAGCGCCTCGACCGCCGAGTGTTCGGCGCGCAGATCGTCGCGCTCGCGGCGCAGCTCCAGCTCCTCCAGCCGGCGCAGCGCGCGCAGGCGCATGTTCAGGATCGCCTCGGCCTGCACCTCCGACAGCCCGTCCGCAGCCCCCGCCGGCGGCGCGACATAGGCAGCCTCGTTCTCGGCCCGCGGCGGCACCGCCGACCAGTCCTGCCGCATCAGCGCCGCCTTCGGCGCCTCGTCGTAGCGGATGATCTCGATCACGCGGTCGAGGTTGAGGAAGGCGATGATGAACCCGTCGAGCACTTCGAGCCGGTGGTCGATCTTGCCCAGCCGATGGCGCTTGCGCCGGACCAGCACATCCTGCCGGTGGTCGAGAAAGGCGCGCAGCACCTCCTTGAGCGAACAGACCCGCGGCGTGCGGCCGTCGATCAGCACGTTCATGTTGAGCGCGAACCGCGTCTCCAGGTCCGACTGCTTGAAGAGCGCGCCCATCAGCAGGTCCGGATCGACGGTCCGCGACCGCGGTTCCAGCACCAGACGGATGTCGTCGGCGCTCTCGTCGCGCACGTCGGCGACGATCGGCAGCTTGCGCGACTGGATCAGCTCGGCCACGCGCTCGACGAGCTTCGACTTCTGCACCTGATAGGGGATCTCGGTGACGACGACCTGCCATTGCCCGCGGCCCAGATCCTCCCTGTGCCACTTCGCGCGGACCCGAAAGCCGCCGCGCCCCGTGCGGTAGGCCTCGGCCATGCTCTCGCGGCTCTCGACGATGACGCCGCCGGTCGGAAAGTCGGGCCCCTGCACGTAGTTCAGAAGCGTGTCGTCGCGCGCCTCGGGAGAGCGGATCATGTGCAGGCAGGCATCGATCAGCTCCACGATGTTGTGGGGCGGGATGTTGGTGGCCATGCCGACGGCGATGCCGGAGGAGCCGTTCGCCAGCAGGTTCGGGAAGGCCGCCGGCAACACTTCGGGCTCGCTCAGCGTGCCGTCGTAATTGGGGCGGAAGGCGACCGCGTCCTCGTCGAGACCGGCGAGCAGCGCCTCGGCGGCGACGGTCATGCGCGCCTCGGTATAGCGAGAGGCGGCCGGGTTGTCGCCGTCGATATTGCCGAAATTGCCCTGCCCGTCCACCAGCGGATAGCGGATGATGAAATCCTGCGCGAGACGCGCCATGGCGTCGTAAATGGCGGCGTCGCCATGGGGGTGGTAATTGCCCATGACGTCGCCCGAGATCTTGGCCGACTTCCGGAAACCGCCGTTCGAGCCGAGCCGCAATTCGCGCATCGCGTAGAGGATGCGGCGGTGCACCGGCTTCAGCCCGTCCCGGGCATCGGGCAGCGCCCGGTTCATGATCGTGCTGAGGGCGTAGGTCAGATAGCGCTCGCCGATGGCCCGGCTCAGGGATTCGGACAATTCCGCCCCTCGCGCGTCATTGGTGCTCTCATCGGTCATCTCCGGGCAATTATCGCCCTGAACGGGATCCGTAAACGCCCAATCCGCATGTCAAGAGAACCTTTCGCAAAGTTTGGCGTTCGGGCGGGTATATAATCACCCCGCCAACCGGGACGCGACCATGATTCGACTGACGCTCATTCTGCTTGCCGGCATCGTCGTGACCCTGTCCATCGCCGGGCGCGACATCGCCGCGACGGAGACGGCGCAGGATCCTGACGTGGCGCGCGCCGAGACCGATCTGACCGATGCGCGTCCGGCCGGTCTGGCGCTCGAGGACGAGGCAGGCGCCATCGCGCGCGCCCTGTCGGCCAGCACCGCCGAGCGCGCGGCGACGGGCACGCGGGACGCGCCGCGCCTGTGGCAGACGACCACGGCCGCACCCGAAGGCGCCGATGCGGTTTCGGGCGCGCAGGGCGCCGCCGCCCGCGTCAATGCCGACCGGGTCAACTTGCGGGCGGGGCCGTCTACCGCCAACCAGGTTCTCGATCAGGTGGTGCGCGACCAGAGGGTCGAGGTCCTGGAGACCACCGAGGATGGCTGGACCCGGATCCATGTCTTCGAGAGCGGGCTCGAGGCCTGGATCTTCGGCCGGTTCCTCTCCCCCCTCGGCTGAAGTCTTCGCCTTTGACCGAAAAAGGCCTAGGTCGCGCCGAGAGCCGCCTGACAGAGCCGCCCGGACATGCTAGCAGATCCCCTGTTCCTTCTCGTTCTCGTCGCGTGCCTCGCCGTGGCGGTGATCCTGCTTATGGGCATCTCGGGCTTCGGCAAGGGCGGTGACGCGGCCCCGAAGCGGTCCAACACGTTCATGCGTTGGCGCATCTACGCCCAGGCGATCGCCATCGTGTGCATCCTGATCTTCGTCTTCTTCCGCCGCACAGGGGGCTGAGCATGGTCGTCTTGTCCAAGATCTATACCCGCACCGGCGACGCGGGCGAGACCGCGCTCGGCAATGGCGCGCGGGTCTCGAAAACCGACATCCGCGTCGAGGCCTACGGCACGGTCGACGAGGCGAATGCCGCCTTCGGGATGGCGCGGCTCCATGCCGAGGGCGAGACGGCCGCACAGATCGCGCGGATCCAGAACGACCTCTTCGATCTCGGGGCGGATCTCTGCAGGCCCGACATCGACGCCGATGCCGAGGCCCAGCACCCGCCGCTGCGCATGGTGGCCGAACAGACCGAACGGCTCGAACGGGAGATCGACGCGATGAACGCCCGGCTCGAGACGCTGCGCTCCTTCATCCTGCCGGGGGGGTCGCCGCTCGCCGCGTCGCTGCATCTCTGCCGCACCGTCGTCCGCCGCGCCGAGCGCCGCATCCAGGCCCTTGCCGAAGCGGATGAGGTCAATGCGGCCGCGCTGACCTACGTGAACCGCCTCTCGGATTGGTGTTTCTGCGCGGCGCGGCTCGCCAATGACGACGGCCAGGCCGACATCCTCTGGACGCCCGGCGCCAATCGCGCTCCATGATCTGGACGTCAGGCGCACCGTGACGTGACGTTTTGGGCCTGTTGCCGCGCCGACGGCTGCGCTAGGCGGGATGCAAAGCCGGATGCGAAGATCGAGGAGGCAAAACCATGAAGGTACTGGTCCCCGTCAAGCGGGTGATCGACTACAACGTGAAGGTTCGCGTCAAGGCGGACGGATCGGGTGTCGATCTTGCGAACGTCAAGATGTCGATGAATCCCTTCGACGAGATCGCCGTCGAGGAGGCCATCCGTCTCAAGGAGGCCGGGACGGCCGATGAGGTCGTGGCGGTCTCGATCGGCGTCAAGCAGGCGCAGGAAACGCTGCGCACGGCGCTCGCCATGGGCGCCGACCGGGCGATCCTGATCGTCGCCGCGGACGACGTTCACCAGGACATCGAGCCCCTCGCCGTGGCCAAGCTTCTGAAGGCGGTGGTCGACGAGGAAGAGCCGGGGCTGGTGCTCTGCGGCAAGCAGGCCATCGACAACGACATGAACGCCACCGCGCAGATGCTGGCGGCGCTTCTGGGCTGGAGCCAGGCCACCTTCGCGTCGAAGATCGAGATCGACGGCGAGCACGCGGTGGTCAAGCGCGAGGTCGATGGCGGCATGCAGTCGATCAAGGTCAAGATGCCGGCGGTGGTCTCGGTCGACCTGCGGCTGAACGAGCCGCGCTACGCCTCGCTGCCCAACATCATGAAGGCCAAGAAGAAGCCGCTCGACGAGAAGACCGCCACCGATTACGGCGTCGATGTCAGCCCGCGGCTCGAGGTCGTCAAGACCAGTGAGCCGCCGGAGCGCAAGGCCGGCATCATGGTGGGCTCCGTCGACGAGTTGGTGGACAAGCTCAAGAACGAAGCGGGGGTGATCTGATGGCGGTTCTTCTTCTGGCCGAAGTCAATGACGGCGCGCTCAGCATGGATGCCACGGCGAAGTCCGTCACGGCGCTCAAGGATCTGGGCGAGGTCACGATCCTCTGCGCCGGGGCAAACGTTGCGGAGGCCGCCAAGGAGGCCGCGACGATCACCGGCGTCGCGCGGGTGCTGGTGGCGGAGGATGCGCTCTACGGCCACCGGCTGGCCGAGCCCACCGCCGCACTGATCGCGGCGCTGGCCGAGGACTACGACCACATCGCAGCGCCCGCCACCACGGATGCCAAGAACATCCTGCCCCGGGTGGCAGCGCTTCTCGACGTGATGATCCTGACGGACGTGTCGGGCATCGTCGACGCCGATACCTTCGAACGGCCCATCTACGCCGGCAACGCCGTCCAGACGGTCCGGTCGAGCGACGCCAAGAAGGTCCTGTCGATCCGCACCTCGACCTTCGACGCGGCCGGGACCGGCGGCGAGGCCCCGGTCGAGACGATCGAGCCGGGCGCGGCGCCTGGACTTTCGGAATGGGTCGAGGATCACGTGGCCGAAAGCGACAGGCCCGAGCTGACCTCGGCCGGCATCGTCGTGTCGGGCGGCCGCGGCGTCGGGTCCGAAGAGGATTTCAAGATCATCGCGAACCTCGCCGACAAGCTCGGCGCGGCCATCGGCGCGAGCCGCGCGGCGGTCGATTTCGGGCTTTGCTCCGAACGACTGGCAGGTCGGCCAGACGGGCAAGGTCGTGGCCCCCGACCTCTACATCGCCTGCGGCATCTCCGGCGCGATCCAGCACCTGGCCGGGATGAAGGATTCGAAGGTTATCGTCGCGATCAACAAGGACGAGGAGGCGCCGATCTTCCAGGTCGCGGATTACGGCCTCGTCGCGGACCTGTTCGAAGCGGTGCCGGAACTGACCGAGAAGGTCTGATCGCGGCACCAGACCGCTCAGGCTGGAGGACCGGCGGACCGTGTAGTGCGCGTCGCGCTGCACGCGCCGAGGATCGGGGCGAGGGCTCGAGCGATGCGGGCGCCGGCCTGCTCGTGGGCCACGCTGCCGGGAAGGACAGGGGCGGCGCATCCGCCGCCGTAATGCGGGCCTGGGCGCCTTGCGCTCGGCGGATGAATGCTCTGGACGAGGCCCGCGACCCTCGGCGCAAGCCGGTCGAGCATGTCCACGGTGACGAAGGACGGCGCCTCGTCCTCGATGCCGAGCGCCAGGGCCCCGGGCGCGCGCGCCCCGAACCACAGAAGCAGGACCGGCGCGTCGAGCGCCGCGACAAGCGCGCTCATCCGGTCGAGCCAAGCGGCGCGCAGCGCGTCGCGGACGGTCGCGAAGCGCTGCGGCGACGTGCGGTGCAGATCGCCCAGAAGGTGGCGCACGTAATTGTGCTGAAAGAGGTCAAGATCGGGAAAGAGCCCGTGCAAGGCCGCGCTCGCGCGGACAACCCGGTCGTTCCTCAGCCGGTGCACGTCGTAATAGGGGTTCCGGATCGCATGCGCGCCCGGCACGGTCAGCACCACCGCCCTGGCGCCCGAGGCGAGCGCCATCAGCCCCCGATCGGCCAGAAACGCCTCCGGTCCGGCATGGGGAGAGGCCAGATTGAGGCAGGGCAGGTCGATCCGCGCCTCCACCCGCGCGCTGAAGGGCACCGGAACGTGCCGGGCGAACGTCTCGCAGCCGCCCAAAAATGCGACATAGGGCCCGTGAGGCTCACCGAGCGGCCGCCGAGAGAGACGCCGCGCGAACGTCCTCTCCGCTTCCGCCGCGCCGGTCGTTCCGCCCCGCTCCATGCCCCGTCCCGCCGATGACCCCAGGGGGCACCATGGCAGGCCGAGCTTCCCGAATGACTAACCGCGAAAAAGCTTCGGAAATTCCGCCGCCTTGCATCGCTCCGGCGAGGTCGTCATATCTGCGCGGCGATCCAGGGGGACAGGGAGCTGCGCGGTGGACATCAAGACGATCGGCATCATCGGAGCCGGCCAGATGGGCAGCGGCATCGCCCATGTCTGCGCCCTGGCGGGCTACGACGTCCTTCTGAACGACGTCGACGGCGACACGCTCGAACAGGCCGTGGAGAAGATCGCCGCGAACATGGGCCGCCAGGTCTCCCGCGACAGGATCACCGACGACGAGCGCGACCAGGCCCTGGCGCGGATCCGGACCACGGGCACGTTGACGGATCTGGGCCGGTCCGACCTGGTGATCGAGGCCGCGACCGAGCGCGAGCAGGTCAAGGACGCGATCTTCAAGGAATTGCTGCCGTCGCTCGGGCCGGAGACGATCCTGACCTCCAACACCTCGTCGATCTCGATCACCCGGCTCGCGTCCAAGACCGACCGGCCGGAGAAGTTCATGGGCTTCCATTTCATGAACCCGGTGCCGGTGATGAGTCTCGTGGAACTGATCCGCGGCATCGCCACGGACGAGGAGACGTTCGAGGCCTGCATGAGCGTGGTGGAGCGGCTGAACAAGACCGCCGCCACCGCCGAGGATTTCCCGGCCTTCATCGTCAACCGCATCCTCATGCCGATGATCAACGAGGCCGTCTATGTCCTCTACGAGGGGGTCGGCAACGTGAAGTCCATCGACAAGGCCATGCGGCTCGGCACGAACCACCCGATGGGGCCGCTCGAACTGGCCGATTTCATCGGTCTCGACACCTGTCTTGCGATCATGAACGTCCTGCATGACGGGTTGGCCGACACCAAGTACCGCCCCTGCCCGCTTCTGACGAAATATGTCGAGGCCGGCTGGCTCGGCCGCAAGACGGGGCGCGGATTCTACGATTACCGCGGCGACGAGCCGGTGCCCACCCGCTGATCCTCGGGCGCCTCGGGCGGTTCGGGCACGCGCCGCCGATAGGTGGCGACGCGCCAAAGGTAGAAGGCCACGAGCGCCACGACCACCGCCGTTGAGATCGGGTTGAGATAGGTCTCGACGCGGTCATACTGGCTTTCCAGCACGTAGCCGGCGCCGGTCAGGATGAGGTTCCAGAGCGCCGTGCCGGCAGTCGAGAAGGCGAGAAACCGGCCCCACCCCATCGGCAGCAGCCCAGCCGGCACCGAGATGAAAGTCCGCACCGTGGGGATGAGCCGCCCGAAGAACACCGCCGCGCCTCCGTGGCGGTCGAACCAGCCCTGGGCAAGGTCGAACTCGTCGGGGCTGACGGTGAGCCACCGGCCGTGTCGCGCCGCGAGCCTGCGGATCCGCCGGGCGCCGACCTTCAGTCCGATCCAGTACCAGAGCACCGCGCCCGCGAGCGAACCCAGCGTTCCGGCAACCATCACGCCCCAGAAGGACATGTCGCCGGTCGCGGCGTTGAACCCCGCGAGCGGCATGATCAGTTCGGAGGGGATCGGCGGAAAGACGTTCTCGGCGAACATCAGGAACGCGATTCCGGGATACCCCAGCTGATCCAGTATTCCTGATATCCAGTCGAACACGGCGAAACTCCTTGCGCCTCAAACGGCGCGAGGCGCGATTCGTTCCGATACACCCGGCCAGCGGGCGCCGACCCTCGCGTCAGATGTCTTCGCCGAACCGGCCCGCAACGAGCCTTTCCAGCGCCTCGGCCAGCCGGTCGGCTTCGGGCCCCGATGTCTCGACCTCGATGACACAGCCCCTGTGCGCCGCCAGCATCAGAAGCCCCATGATGCTGTCTCCCGACGCCGCTTCGCCGTCATGGCGGATCACGGCGCGGGCATCGTGCGCCTCGACCGTCTCGACGAACTTGGCGGAGGCGCGGGCGTGCAGGCCCTTTTCGTTCACGATCTCCAGCTTCCGCACCGTCATGGGTCAGCGCTGTCCGCCCGCGACCTTCAGCTCGGGTGCAAGCTTCGTCATGGTGTCGAGATACTTCCGGCCCGCCATCAATCCCGCCGTGACGGCATCGCCCAGCAGAAGGTGGCGCGACTTGGCGAGCTTGATGAGGCAGGGCAGATTGGTGCCGAAGACGATGCGCCGGTCCTCGGGATCGCAGGCCCAGAGGCTGAGATTGGAGGGCGAGCCGCCGAACATGTCCGTGGCAACGATCACACCGTCTCCCTGGTCCACGGCATCGGCCGCAGCACAGATTTCGGCCTGTTTCATGGCCCTGTTGCAATCCGGCTCTATGGAGACGGCGCGGATGCCGGATTGATGTCCGACCACGTGCTCCACGGCCGCGAGGAACTCGCGAGCCAGACCTCCATGGGCGACGATGACGATGCCGATCACGGCTGTGTACCCCCGCTCGGTCGCAGCGCCCCCTCGCCGCGCCGCAAGACCTCCCTGTGTCGAATTGACACCCGCCATCCCTTCGCTGCAAGTGCATTCGCCATGTATTCCGTCACGACAACCGAACGGTGTTGCCCTCCTGTGCACCCGAAGGCCAAAGTGAGGGAGGATTTTCCCTCCTCGCGAAACGCCGGCAGGAGCAGGCAGAGCAGGTCGCGCAACTTTTCAGCGATGTCCGCGAACCGCGGATCGGCCCGCACGAATCGCGCCACCTCGGGATCGCGGCCGTCGCGGTCGCGCAACGCCGCCGACCAGTGCGGATTGCGCAGGAACCGCATGTCGAACACCATGTCGGCGCCCGCCGGCACCCCGCGCTTATAGGAAAACGACTCGACGGAAACAACCATGCCGGGCCCGTCGTCGCCGCCGAAGAGCCGGCCCAGCTCGTCCCTGAGGTCGTGCGGCGTCAGCGCCGAGGTCTCGAGCAGCATCGTGGCGCGGTCGCGGATCGGCTGCAGAAGGTCCATCTCGCGCGCGATGCCGTCGCAGGGCGGCGCGGCGGGAGCGAGCGGGTGGCGGCGGCGGGTCTCCGAGTAGCGGTTGATCAGGATGTCAGGCCGCGCATCCAGATAGAGAAGATCGAGATCGACCGACGGCTCGGCCTCCAGCCGGTCCGCGAGGTGCAGCACGGCGGTCACGGAGAAATCACGGTTGCGGGCATCGATCCCCAGCGCGAGACCGCCCGACCGGCCCTCTGCAACGACCTCTTCGATGAGCGACAGCGGCAGGTTGTCGATCGCCTCGAAGCCCATGTCTTCGAGACAGCGGATGGCCGTCGTCCGACCGGCCCCGGAGGGGCCGGTGACCAGAACGACACGCACCTGATCGGGATCCGGGATGGTCATGGCTCGGCTCTGTCGCCTGTCTTCATCCATTGCAACAGCGCATCGGCAATGTGGGGAGTGCTGGCCGCCGGAACGAGGGGCAGAGCCACGCCCAGGATGTCGCAGTGCCGCGCCGGCGGCAGCCGGTGCGGCTCGGCCTGGTCGAGATCCACCACCACCGCCAGATGCGCGGGCGCCGCCGGATCGGCGCGCAGCAGGCCCACGCCCCGCGCCTCCACCAGCCCCAGAAGCCCCCGGGGCGCCCACGCCAGGACCCCGCCGGCGCGGCGGGCGAGCCGGGTCCGGTCGTCGGCGACGAGGGCCGCGCCCCGCGCGAGAAGCGCCAGCGCCAGCGCCGACTTGCCGCTGCCCGACGCGCCGCGGATCAGCACGCCGCGCCCCGCGATGGCCACGGTGCTCGCATGCAGCGTCAGCGGCACCGCGGTCGCAGGCCCGGTCATGCCGGCAACCCCACCACGAAACGCGCGCCGAGCGGCTCGGATGTCGGATCGGCCCGCGTCGGGACGATGTTCTCGGCCCAGATGACGCCGCCATGCGCCTCGACGATCTGCTTCGAGATGGCGAGGCCCAGGCCCGAATTGTGGCCGAACTGGCCCGCCGGGCGCTCGGAGTAGAACCGCTCGAAGATCTTGCCCAGCGCGGCCTCGGGAATGCCCGGCCCGGTATCCTCGACCACCACGAGGATGCGGTTGCGCCGCCGCCGCACCCAGATGCGGATCGCGTCCCCCTCGCCACAGAACGAGGTCGCGTTGGCGATGAGATTGACGACGACCTGCGCCAGCCGGCTCTCCAGACCCTCGATCACGATCGGCTCAGGCGGCAGGTCGAGGATGACCTCGATGCCCTTCTCCTGCGCCGCGACGGAGAGGTGACCGGCAAGCCGCGCCAGCATCGCCACCAGATCGAAGGGCTTTTCATCCTCCCGCACCAGTTCGCTGTCGAGCCGCGAAGCGTTCGAGATGTCGCTGACCAGCCTGTCGAGACGACGCACGTCGTGTTCGATCACGTCGAGCAGCGTCGCGCATTGCTCGGGCCGCGTCGCGCGGCGAAGCGAGCCGATCGCGGATCCGAGCGAGGCCAGGGGATTCTTGATCTCGTGGGCCACGTCGGCTGCGAATTGTTCGTTGGCGTCGATCCGGTCGTAGAGCGCCGCGACCATGCCGCCAAGCGCCGTCGAGAGCCGGCCGATCTCGTCGGTCCTGTCGCTGAGATCGGGAATGCGCACCCGCTCGGGCCGGGCCGACCGGGCGCGATCGCCCCGCAGCTCGGCCGCCGCCGCCAGTTCCGACAGCGGATTGACGATGGTCGCGGCCAGGACGTGGCTGAGCATGATCGACACGATCACCGCGGCGACGACCACCTGCATCACCTGCTCCCGCTTGGCATGCACCAGGGCGTCGATCTCCCCCGCTCCGGAGGTCATCGCGACCGCCCCCGCGACGTCGGAGCCGCGCCGGATCGGCGTCGCGACCGCGAAGATCGTGCCGCCGTCGCCCACGAGATTCGTCTCCACGTGGGTGCCGCCGCGGAGGCTGCGCGCGACCAGCTGGTCAGCGAGCCGCTGCGTCTCGGCCGGGTCGGGCGGCGGGGCCGCGCCCAGAAGCGGGTCGAGGCCGGCCCGGATCGCGTCGAGGATGCCGGTGATCAGCGTGACGCCGCGATGCGGCTCGAAGCCGGCATCGCCGGCGCTGCGGCCGCGCCCCCGCGTGGTCGCGAGGAGGTTGCGGTCGAGGTCGAAGACGAAGGCCACGGAGGCTTCCGGCAGATCCAGCCCCGCGAGGATGGCGGCCGGGTCGATCTCCTGGCCCAGCCGAGAGCCTGGCTCGCGCTCCAGTTGCGCCTCGAACACGTCGGCAACGAGTTCGGCCTCGGTGACGAGGCCCATCTCGCGCTGCAGCAGGAGCGAGGCGCGGAACGGGTCGAGGGCGATGACGCCGACGGCGAGCGACAGCAGCGCCACGACATTGAAGACGATGATCTTGCGCGACAGCGGCGAGCGGCGCACGACGATCCCGCCGACCGCGCGCATGCCGGCCGCGCGCCTGCGCGCCTCGCCACCGCCGCCCGCCCACTCGTCAGGCGGAAGAGCGCCGGCGCGGACGGACGAGGAATGGATCCCGCCGGCCATCCGCGGCCTCTACGCTTCGTTGTAGCGGTAGCCGATGCCGTAGAGCGTCTCGATCTCCGAGAAGCCCTCGTCGACGGCGCGCATCTTCTTGCGCAGGCGCTTGATGTGGCTGTCGATGGTCCGGTCGTCGACATAGACCTGATCGTCATAGGCCACGTCCATCAGCTGGTCGCGGCTCTTGACGAAGCCCGGCCGCTGCGCCAGCGCCTGAAGCAGCAGGAACTCGGTCACGGTCAGCGAGACCGGCCGCCCCTTCCAGATCACCGCATGACGGGCGGGGTCCATGACCAGATGGCCCCGCGTCATCATCTGGCTCGCCTCGGCCGCAGTCGGCTGCGCTCCCGACAGAACGTCCTGCCGGCGCAGGAGCGCGCGGATCCGCTCGACCAGAAGCCGTTGCGAGAACGGCTTCTTGACGTAGTCGTCGGCGCCCATTCTGAGGCCCAGGACCTCGTCGATCTCGTCGTCCTTCGACGTCAGGAAGATCACCGGCAGGCGGGAGGTCTGCCGGACCCGCTGCAACAGGTCCATGCCGTCCATCCGCGGCATCTTGATGTCGAAGACCGCCATGTCGGGCATCCTTCGGCTGAACGCGTCGAGCGCCTGCTGCCCGTCGTGGAACGTCTCGACTTCGAATCCTTCGGATTCGAGCGTCATGGCCACCGAGGTGAGGATGTTTCTGTCGTCGTCGACTAAAGCAATTCTTGACATGCGAGGAGTCCTCGATAAAGCGGGGCACCGAGGGCGGCCCCCAAGGGCACTCCAGCCGGTTTCTACCGGTATTCCTTCTGGAAACAGAGTGGTCCGATCGGGTAGATCATTCACGACCCGTGTAGCGCCGAATACCTTCCGCCAGATTAAAGATGGCACCGTTCGCAGCGGTGATTGCGTTAAACCGGGTCGGTTGCGCTAAACGTGCTGGGCGGCGCCCGTCGGGCCATGATAGCAAGGCATGTCAGCCCTCGGCTGAGCCAGCAGCGGATCTCTTACAGGACGACGAGACATGACCGACGGACGCGTCAACCCCGATCACACCTTGGACCATCAGGGCATGGCGGGGCTGGGATCCGTCCGCTACAATCTGACCGATCCGCAGTTGATGGAGGCGGCGCTGGCCCGGGGCGAGGGCCGGCTCGGCCGCGGCGGCACGCTGCTGGTCTCGACCGGTCAGCATACCGGCCGGTCTCCGAAGGACAAGTTCGTCGTCCGCACGCCCTCCGTCGAGGACGCCATCTGGTGGGACAACAATCCGCCCATGGACCCCGACGCGTTCGACCGGCTGAAGGCCGACATGCTGGCGCACATGCAGGGCGGCGACTATTTCGTCCAGGACCTCTATGGCGGCGCCGATCCCGCGCATCGCATCGACGTGCGCGTCGTGACCGAACTGGCCTGGCATTCGCTGTTCATCCGCCACCTGCTGCGCCGGCCCGACGCCGCGGCGCTGCAGGAATTCACCCCCGATTTCACCGTCATCAACTGCCCGAGCTTCAAGGCCGATCCCGACCGTCACGGCTGCCGGTCCGACACCGTCATCGCGCTCAATTTCGACCAGAAGCTCATCCTGATCGGCGGCACCGAATATGCGGGCGAGAACAAGAAATCCGTCTTCACCGTGCTGAACTACCTGCTGCCGGAGAAGAACATCATGCCGATGCACTGCTCGGCCAACCACGCGCCCGGCAACCCCGTCGACACCGCCGTGTTCTTCGGCCTTTCGGGCACCGGCAAGACGACGCTCTCGGCCGATCCCGCCCGGGTGCTCATCGGCGACGACGAGCACGGCTGGTCGGAGCGCGGCACCTTCAACTTCGAGGGCGGCTGCTATGCCAAGACCATCGGCCTCGACCCCAGAGCCGAGCCGGAGATCTTCGCAACCACGGAACGCTTCGCCACGATCATCGAGAACATGATCTACGATGAGACGACGCGGGAGCTCGATTTCGACGATGACAGCCTGACGGCGAACATGCGCTGCGCCTACCCGCTGCACTACATCTCGAACGCGAGCGAGACCGGGCTCGGCGGGCATCCGAAGAACGTCATCATGCTGACCTGCGACGCGTTCGGGGTCCTGCCCCCGATCGCGCGGCTGACGCCGGCCCAGGCCATGTATCACTTCCTGTCGGGGTTTACCGCCAAGGTGGCGGGCACCGAGCGCGGCGTGACCGAGCCGCAGCCGACCTTCTCGACCTGTTTCGGGGCGCCCTTCATGCCGCGTCGGCCTGAAGTCTACGGCGAGCTTCTGAAGCAGAAGATCGCCAATCACGGCTCGACCTGCTGGCTGGTCAATACCGGCTGGACCGGCGGGGCGTTCGGCGAGGGAAGCCGGATGCCGATCAAGGCCACCCGCGCGCTTTTGTCGGCGGCGCTCGACGGCTCGCTCGACCGGGCGAACTTCCGCAAGGATCCGAATTTCGGCTTCGAAGTGCCGATCTCGGTCTCGGGTGTTCCCGACCTGCTGCTGACCCCGAGGCGCACCTGGAACGACCCCAGCGCCTATGACGCGCAGGCGCGGAAGCTCGTCGGCATGTTCTCCGAAAACTTCGCGCAATACGAGAGTCACATCGACGACGACGTGCGGGCGATCGCGCTGGGATAGGCGGGCGGCCGCAAAATATCGGGAATTCGTGCGGCCATCAGCTTTTTCCGGAACATTCCCAGTGACCTCGGCTTGGTGTTGAAGGCATACTGTGCCCGCCAATTACTGAGGGAAGCACTGCGATGAAACTCACCGCGACGACACGGCGGCTCTTGCTGTCGACCACGCTGTCCTTGCCGCTTGCCGGCGCCGTGCATGCGCAAACGATCGAGATCAACGAGGAGCAGCTGGCCAGCAAGAACGCGGAATGCCAGGCGCTCGGCCAGGCCGTCATGGCGGCCCAGCAGCCGATCGAGGTGGTGCCGCCGCGCGACATCGTCACCGCGATCAATCAGGACGTGGCGGAGGATTGCACCTCCTACGAGGAACAACTGACGCAGGCGGCCGGCGGCGCAAGCGAGGCCCCGTCCGAAGACGCCGAGGCGCAATCCGAAGAAGCGGATGATGCGAGCGCCTCTGCCGGCGAGGCCTCTTCCCAGGAGGCCGAGGCGCAACCGGCGGAAGACGCGCAGCAGGCAGGCGCCACGCCACCCGATGAGGGCGGAGCCGCGGGCGCCGGGTCGTCCGAGGATCAAGGCGCCTCGCCAGAGGCCGAGCAGGCGCAAGCCTCCGAGGAGCCGCCGCAGCCGGCCGACGAGCAGGCGAGTGCGGATCAGCCGCCCGAGACGCAGCAGGGCGCGGAGGCCGAAGCGCAGAGCGCGCCGGAAGAGGCGACGCAATCCCCGGACCAGGCCCAGGCCGACCAGCAGCCACAGGATCAGCAGGCTCAGGACCAGGCTCAGACTGAACAGCAGCCACAGGATCAGCAGGCGCAGTCGTCCGAGCCATCCTCCACAGAATCGCAGGATACGACGGAAGCGCAAGCAACCGACGAGGCGCAGCAGACCGAGCAGGAGAGCGACACCGAGATATCGGCCGAAGAGGCCGAGATCAGCGAGACGGTGACGCTCGAGGCCGACGCCAACGTGCCCCCGCCCGATGTCGATGTCGAGGTGCCCGGGCCGACCGTTCAGGTCACGCCCGCGCAGCCCGAGATCGCCATCGAGAACATCGCACCCGATATCGAGGTTCAGCAGGCGCAGCCGATCGTGAGGGTCGAGATCCCCGAGGTCGTCGTGCATGTCGAGATTCCGGCGCCGACCGTGTATGTGCTCGCCAGCGACCCCGAGGTGGCGGTCACGTCCGGCGAGCCCGATGTGGAGGTGCAACAAGGGGATCCGACCGTAAGCGTGACCCAAGGAGAGCCGGAGCTCGATCTCTCTCTCGAGGGCGCCGGCGAAGGCGACCAGTCCGGGGACGCGGCAACCGATACCGGCGGCGCATCCGATCAGGCGGCCGGATCCTCGGGCGATGGTGGCGGGTCAGAGCCGACCGACGCGAACGTGACGATCGACCAGGGCGAGCCATCCGTCGAGATCGTTGAGCCTGAGGGCGAGCCTTCGGTCGACATCACGCGAGGCGAGCCGAGCCTCAACTATGAGGAGGCAAAGCCCGAGGTTTCGATCACGATGCCGCAGCAGCCCAGCGTCGAGGTGACCCGGTCGGGCGAGCCGACCGTGACCTACGAGACCCCCGAGGAGCGCGAGCAGCGCCGGGCCCAGCAGGGCGCGGGGTCCGGATCGGATGCGACGGCGCCGGGGGCGAGCGACGATCAGGCCGCGCAGCCGGCGGACCAGCAATCCTCGAGCGGCGGCGATCAGTCCGAGGCGCAATCCTCGGGCGAGGCTCCGGCGCAGGACAGCGGATCCGCCGAGGGCGGTTCATCGGCTCAGTCCGGCGAGCAGGGCCAGTCGGGTCAGCCCGCCGAGGGCGACCAATCGGGTCAGTCCGGTGGGGACCAGTCGGACCAGTCCGGCGAGGGCGGCTCCTCGGAGCAGTCCGGCGCCAGCGGCCAGTCGCAATCCGCGACGGGCGGTCAGGCCGGGGGTCAGAGCGGCTCGCAGCCGGAAGGCGAGGCCGCGCAGGACGAGGCCGGCTCGGCCGGCGGCGCCCAGTCGATGACGGTGGGCGACATCCTTGGCATGACCGTGGTGACCTCCGGCGGCGACGAGCTTGGCACGCCCGAGGCGGTCATCGATCTGAACGGGTCTCCGTCGCTCGTCGTGTCGGGCGGCGGCTTTCTCGGGATCGGCGACAAGCAGGTCCCGGTGAACCTGTCGAACGTCACCGTCAGCGACGACCAGCTGACCCTCGGCGATTTGACTAACGAGGAAATCGAGGCGGCGGAGGGCTTCAGCTATGACAGCAATGCCGCCCTGCCCGAGGATCAGGAGGTCCAGGTCGGGCAATAGCGCCGGAATATCGGGGCGCGCCCGCAAGGTCGCGCCCCTGACTATCCCAGAAGACCCCGCCGGATCAGGTTCAGCGCCGCCACGATCAGGACGATGAGCGTCAACCGCCGGAACCTGGCGGCATCGAGACGGTCGCCGAACCGGAACCCGGCCCACATGCCGAAACCCGCCGGAACAAGCAGGACAAGCGACAGGGGAAGCGTCTCGCGGTCGAGAAGGCCCGAGGTCAGGTGCCCGGCCAGCAGCATGACGGACCCGAGAAAGTAGACCACCCCCTGCACCGCCATCTGGCGCGCCCGGTCGACGCCCAGCGCCAGAAGATAGAGCACCGTCGGCGGCCCCCAGGTGCCGGCGATCCCGCCGATGCCCCCGGCGATCGCACCGACGACCAGGTCGGAGACGGGCCGCGCACTGGGCCGGACCGCAAAGCGCAGACCCGCGAGCTGCGTCATCGCCATGGCCAGGACCGGAACCCCCACCGCCAGGAACAGCAGGCCCGACGGCACCATGACCAGAAGCTGGGTGACCACGAAGATCATCACGCAGGCGGCGAGGACGAACCGGCGGAAATCCCAGGCCGCGGCCAGGCTCTCCGCACGCCCCGCCCGCGCGATCTGCAGCAGGTTCGACGCGAAGGTCGGCACGATCAGCGCCGCGATGGCGAGCTGGGGGTCGATCAGCGCCGACAGGCCCGACACCATGATCAGCGGCATCGCGAAGCCGACCGCGCCCTTGACGAAGCCCGCGCCGAGGGTGACGGCGCAGGCGAACAGCAGAAGACCGGGCGAAAGGATGTCGATGGTCATGCGCAGGGCCTAGACCACCGGCCGATCGGCCGCATCCGAAAAGCCGCCGCGTCACTTTCATGCACCCAAAAGCGCTTTTCCGGAATCATCTTGCGTCTCATCCGGCCATTGGATAGGCCCGCCTTTGCAGATGCAGCAAGCGAGGTTCCGATGCCCCATGACGGACAGGACGTCACCCTTGAGCGCCCCGAAACCGGTCTTCTTGCCGATCTCCTGTCGCTGACGGCGATGGCCGTCCCGGCGGCCGAGGCGCTACAGGACAAGGCGATCGAGAAACTCCGTGCCCGGGTGGTGTCGGGGGGGCGCGTGTCGGGCGAGGCGCTGGAAACCCACCAAGTCGCGGCCCACGGCCTCGCCTGGCTCGCCACCTATGTCGAGGCGTTGCGGCAGATGCGCGGCTGGGTCGAGAGGCTGGAGGCCCAAGGGCGGCTGACCGAGCTCGAGATGCTGCTGCTGCAGATCGGCTTCGGTGAATATCTGGGCCAGATCGCCGGCGGCATCCCGATGAGCCAGACCGAGATCCTGCGCCTCCACGATCTCGGCTTGACCGACGAGGATTGTGCGGGGTTCTGGAGCGATGCGACCGAACGGCTGGTGACGGTGGGCAACAGCCAGACGGCGCGCGAGCGGCTCGTCGAGCTGATGCAGGAGCGGTCGGCCGAGGTCACGGTGGGGCGCAGCGGACTTGACGACGAGCTCGAGATGATCCGCGACCAGTTCCGCCGCTTCGCCGTTGAGAAGGTGGAGCCGCACGCCCATGAATGGCACCTGAAGGACGAGCTGATCCCGATGGACGTGATCCGCGAGATGGCGGATCTGGGGGTGTTCGGCCTGACCATCCCGGAGGAATATGGCGGCTTCGGCCTGTCCAAGGCGGCGATGTGCGTCGTCTCCGAGGAATTGTCGCGGGGATATATCGGGGTCGGCTCGCTCGGCACCCGGTCGGAGATCGCGGCGGAGCTCATCCTCTGCGGCGGCACCGAGGAGCAGAAGCAGAAATGGCTGCCCGGCCTCGCCTCCGGCGAGATCCTGCCCACCGCCGTCTTCACCGAACCCAATACCGGCTCGGACCTCGGCGCGCTGCGGACGCGGGCGGTCAGGGACGGGGACGGCTGGAAGATCACCGGCAACAAGACCTGGATCACCCATGCGGCGCGGACCCACGTGATGACGCTGCTGGCGCGCACCGATCCGGCGACGAGCAATTACGCCGGGCTCAGCATGTTCCTGGCCGAGAAGACCCCGGGCGCCGACGACGCCCCGTTTCCCGATGACGGCATCACCGGCGGCGAGATCGGCGTGCTGGGCTATCGCGGCATGAAGGAATACGAACTGGCCTTCGACGGGTTCGCCGTGAAGGGCGAGAACCTGCTCGGCGGCGAGGAGGGGCGCGGCTTCAAGCAGCTGATGGAGACCTTCGAATCGGCGCGGATCCAGACCGCGGCGCGGGCGATCGGCGTGGCCCAGTCGGCGCTCGACGTGGCGATGCGCTACGCGCTCGACCGCAAGCAGTTCGGCAAGCCCCTGATCGCCTTCCCCCGGGTCTCGGGCAAGCTTGCGATGATGGCGGTCGAGATCATGGTGGCGCGCCAGCTCACCTATTTCTCGGCCCTCCAGAAGGATAACGGCCGCCGCTGCGACGTGGAGGCGGGCATGGCCAAGCTGCTCGGCGCGCGGGTGGCCTGGGCCTGCGCCGATAACGGGCTGCAGATCCACGGCGGCAACGGCTTCGCGACGGAATACGCGATCAGCCGCATTCTGTGCGACGCGCGGATCCTCAACATCTTCGAGGGCGCCGCCGAGATCCAGGCCCAGGTCATCGCCCGGCGGCTGCTCGGGCCGGCGAATTGAGGTCGCCGACCTAGTCGATGATCTCCTCCGGCCCCACGCCCCAGAGCGATGTCTTCTCGACCCAGCCGCGATATCCGTCCTTCTTCAGGCGGCACCAGTCACGGCTGCATTCGTCGATGCGGGCGATCACGCCCTTCCGGGCGACGGCCACGACGGGCGCGTGCGGATCGGGCTTCGAGCGGAACGGGACCTCGTCGCCCTCGACGAGGGCCGTGCGGACGCCCGACAGGAGCGCGTAATGGACCCAGCCGCCCTGCCCGTCCCGATCCTCGACCCGGCGCCAATGGCCGTGCTCGGCCACGACCTTGAGCGGCAGGTCATGGCGCCGATAGACCCAGTCGATCCGGTGACCCAGGGAGGGGCCGCGCCGGACATTCGCCGTCGCCGCCTTCATCGAGACGAAGCGCGGCAGCGGCAGGTTGGTCATGGAGCCGCGCTGAGCGTCGGCGGCAAAGGCGGCACCGGCAAGAAACATGGCGCCCACCAGCGCCGCGAGACCCAATGTTTTCGTCATCTTTCCGCTCGGACTGCCCGTTGTTATGCCGCCCGTCTGCGCGGGCCTGTCGGGGCCGGCTTGTGCCGCGTCCCGATCCCCGTCACCTTGCGCCGGACGGCGCCAGAAGAAAATTGCCGAGGAGGATCCGATGCCGGTTGATCGCCTGAGTGTGGTCGTCACGCGACGCCTGCCCGCGTCGGTCGAGGCGCGTCTGAGCGAGTTGTTCGACGCGGAATTGCGGACCACCGACGCCCGCATGAGCCGCGAGGACCTGATCGATGCGGTGGGTCGCGCCGATGTCCTGGTGCCGACCGTGACGGACCGGATCGACGCCAGTCTTCTGGCCCGCGCCGGAGACCGGCTGAAGCTCATCGCCCAGTATGGTTCGGGCGTCGACAACATCGACGTGGCGACCGCCCGGCAGCACGGCATTCTCGTGTCGAACACGCCGGGGGTCACGGTCGACGACACCGCCGACATGACGATCGCCCTGATGCTGGCGGTGACGCGCCGCATCCCGGAGGGGCTGGCGACGATGCAGACCGGCGTCTGGACGGGCTGGTCGCCCACCGCCTTTCTCGGCGGCCGCATCACCGGCCGCCGCATCGGCATCCTCGGCATGGGCCGGATCGGACAGGCCGTCGCACGGCGGGCGCGCGCCTTCGGCATGCAGGTGCACTACCACAACCGCCGGCCGGTCCGGCGGCAGATCGAGGAGACGCTGGAGGCGACCTATCACGAAAGCCTCGACCACATGGTCGCGCGGATGGACGTGGTCTCGGTCAACTGCCCCCATACCCCCTCGACCTTCCACCTGATGAATGCCCGGCGCATCGCCCTGATGAAGCCGAGCGCCGTGATCGTGAACACCTCGCGCGGCGAGGTGATCGACGAAAACGCCCTCGCCCGTGCCCTCGAACAGGGCAAGATCGCCGGGGCGGGGCTCGACGTCTTCGAACACGGCACCGAGATCAGCCCGAAGCTGCGCGAATTGCCGAACGTGGTCCTGCTGCCCCATATGGGATCGGCCACGGTCGAGGGACGCGCCGAGATGGGCGAGAAGGTCATCATCAACATCAAGACCTTCGCCGACGGCCACCGGCCGCCCGACCAGGTCGTGCCCGCCGATCTCTAGCGCGTCAGGCCGCAGCGCCTGCCTCCGCAGTGTCGTCGGTGACAAGCCACAGGAGCGCATAGGGAACACCGCTCGAGTTCTCGACCCGGCGCATCTGCGAGCGGCTCGCCCGGCCGCCCGGCGCGCCCTCCTCGGGGCGCCAGACGTGGTCCTGGGGCTCACCGCCGAAGGCGCGCTGCAGGCGCTCGCCGTCGATGTCGTGGAACGCCTCGCCGCCCATGACCTCCATGACGTGTTGGCCCATCATCTTGCCCGGCGTCGATCGGTGGAGAGCCGCCATCGCGCCGCTCACCGCCAGAAACCTGCGGTCATAGCTCAGAGCGGCGAGCCGCGACGCGCTGCGCGTCACGAACCGCGCCAGATCGTCGATCTCGGCCGCATCGGGCAGGCTCGCGGGCGCGGGCTTGAGGCGGAAGGCCGGTGCGTCGAGCCGAGGGAGCCCCTCCCGGTCGATCCGCAGCAGCGCGGCGAGACTGTCGAGGTTGATCGTGGCGCCGGCCGGCAATTCCATCTGCCGGCGGGCATGGAAGTTCAGCAGGTCGTCGAACTCGTTCCGGCTCTCCGGAGCGCGGCGCTCGATCTGCGACAGAAGATCGTTGGACTTCCGGAAGAGGGCGGCGTGAAGACGCGTGGACTTCTTGTGGTAGAGGGCCGCCTTCAACTGCGCTTCGCAGAGCCGGAAGGCGGCCACGAGTTCCGTGGCGGGAGTGGTGAGCGGCATCTGGATCTATCAATCAATGAAATTCGGGGCCTGCCCGGTGTCGCCCCGTCCCCCCGCATCGACAAGCTAATGCTTTATATTTCATTAACAATTTTGCCGGATTCCGAAACAATTCGGCAAATTGGCGCGCGCAGGCCAGGCATTGGGTCCGGCAAGGCGACAATCGTCTGGAAGTTGCGTCCAGGCGCGGTTTCGCGCCCGGCATCAGTCAGCCCGGGCGACCTCGACTGTCACGACCGCAGGACGGCGCGGCGTCCACGAGAGGACAGATTCGCGCGCCCCGTGCGCTCAGCGATAGACGTGATCCTCGGCCGGAAAGGTCCGCGCCTTGACCTCCTCGGCATATTCCCGGACCGCCCGGTCGATCTCGTTGCCAAGCCGGCCATAGACCTTGACGAATCTGGGCGGCCGCCCGCCCAGCCCCAGCATGTCCTCGAGAACGAGGATCTGTCCGTCGCAGGCCGGCGACGCGCCGATGCCGATGGTCGGGATCGGGACCGCTCTGGTGATCTCCCGCGCCAGGGGCTCGACCACACCCTCGACCACCACCGCGAAGGCGCCGGCGTCGGCCACGGCCTTCGCGTCGGCGATGTGCAGCGGCCAGGTGTCCTCCTCGCGGCCCTGGGTGCGGAACCCGCCCATGACGTGGCTCGATTGCGGCGTCAGGCCGATATGCGCCATGACCGGCACGCCGCGGTCGGTCAGGAACCGGATGGTCTCGGCCATGCGCGTGCCGCCTTCGAGCTTCACCGCGCCGCACTGGGTCTCCTTCATGATCGTCGCGGCGTTGCGGAACGCCACGGCCGGACTTTCCTCATAGCTGCCGAAGGGCATGTCGACGACGACGAGGGCGCGCTCGGTGCCGCGCACCACGGCCCGGCCGTGCATGATCATCAGATCGAGCGGCACGCCCACCGTGGTTTCCATCCCGTGCATGACCATCCCGAGACTGTCGCCGACGAGGATGAAATCCGCATAGCGGTCGACGATGGCGGCGGTATGGGCGTGGTACGAGGTCAGCGACACGATCGGCTCGCCGCCCTTGCGCGCCGCGATCTGCGGCACGGTCACGCGGCGAACAGGCTTCTGGGTGCTCATCGGGGATCCTCGGGTGTCGCGACGATGTTGTCGATCAGTAGCACGTCGCCGAAACGGACCGCCAGCAGGATGACAACGGGCGCCTTCGGCAGCCCCCGCAGGGGACGCAGGTTCGCCGCATCGCGCAGATCGACGCTGGCGATCTCGCCGCGGCCGGCCTCGGCCAGACGCGCGCGGATCTTTTCCCCGGCGACGGTGACGCTGTCTCCGGCCTCGATCGACGCCCGGCCTGCGACCAGCGCGGCATGGAGCACCGGCGCCGCCTGGCGATCCTCCGGCGACAGGCGCACGTTGCGCGACGACATCGCCAGCCCGTCGCGCTCGCGCACGATGCCGACACCCTCGATCTCCACCGCGAGGTCAAGATCGCGCACCACGGCCCGGATCACGCAAAACTGCTGGTAATCCTTCTGGCCGAAGAGCGCGACGTCAGGCGTCACGATGTTCAGAAGCTTGGTGACGATCGTGGCCACCCCGGCGAAATGACCGGGGCGCAGACGCCCGATCAGGATGCGCGACAGCCGCGCAGCCTCCACCACGGTCTCGGCGCCCTCACCGTACATCGCCGCGGCATCCGGCAGGAAGACCGCGTCCACCCCCGCCTGGCGCAGCAGGTCGAGATCGCGGTCGGTATCGCGCGGATAGGCGTCGAAATCCTCGCCGGGGCCGAACTGGGTCGGATTGACGAAGATCGACACGACCACGCGGTCGGAGATGTCGCGGGCACGGTCGATCAGGCTCAGATGCCCTTGGTGCAGGAACCCCATGGTCGGCACGAGGCCCACCCGGGCGCCGTGCTGGCCGAGCCGGGCGCGCAGTGCGCGCATCTCCTGCTTCGTCCGGCAGATCTCCATTCCGCCACCTCCCGTCTGTCGCGCCCTCCTATCCGCGGCCGCGTCCGACGGCAACCGGTGCCGGTTGACAGGCGGGACGGCCGGCGTATAAGGCGCGGCTCATTGGTGTTGGCGGCCCCCGCAAGGGGAGGCCTGTCGGCCGCGGGGATCGAGTCCCAAGGCAAAGGACAACGCCCTTCCACATCGCGAAGGAGATCAGACGGTGACCAAACGCACCTCTGCCAAGTACAAGATCGACCGCCGCATGGGCGAAAACATCTGGGGCCGCCCGAAATCCCCGGTCAATCGCCGCGAATACGGTCCCGGCCAGCACGGCCAGCGCCGCAAGGGCAAGATGTCCGATTTCGGCCTCCAGCTGCGCGCCAAGCAGAAGCTGAAGGGCTATTACGGCGATCTGACCGAAAAGCAGTTCCGCCGCATCTATGCCGAGGCCGAGCGGCGCCGTGGCGACACCGGCGAGATCCTGATCGGCCTTCTCGAGCAGCGGCTCGACGCCGTGGTCTACCGCGCGAAATTCGTGGCGACGGTCTTCGCTGCCCGTCAATTCGTGAACCACGGCCACGTGCTGGTGAACGGCAAGCGGGTCAACATCCCCTCCTACCGCGTGAAGGAGGGCGACGTGATCGAGGTGCGGCAGAAGTCGAAGCAACTCGTCAGCGTCCTCGAAGCCGTGCAGCTGGCCGAGCGCGATGTGCCGGATTATCTCGAGGTCGACCATTCCAAGATGACGGCGAATTTCGCCCGCGTGCCGGCCCTGGGCGACGTGCCCTATCCGGTGCAGATGGAGCCGAACCTCGTCATCGAATACTACGCCCAGAACTGAGCCGCGGCGACCGGGGCGCCTCCGGGTGGAGGCGTCCGGGTCTCAGCCGAGGACGGCCATGGCCTCCCAGGGTTTGAGCGTCAGGCTGGCCCTGATCGATGTCCGTGGCCCGGCATTGTGGATCAGGCACTCGCCGTCGATCGCCATCTCCTGGGGGACGTCGAAGGCCACCTCCTCGCCGCTCATGTTGGCAAGCACCGCCAGCCGCTGCTCGCCCAGATGCCGCGAATAGGCGACGATGGCGGGATGGTCCTCGGCATGGCCGGCAAAGACGCCGTGGCTTACAATCTCCAGATCCCGCCGCAGCGCGATGAGGCGGCGGTAATGCGAGATGATGCTGTCGGCGCTGGCGCGATCGGCGGCGACGTTCACCTCGGTATAGTTCGCGTTCACGTCGATCCACGGCGTGCCGCTGGTGAAGCCGGCATTGGGCCCGCCCGTCCACTGGACCGGCGTGCGCGAATTGTCCCGGCCATTGACATTGGCGCCGGCGATGAAGTCCCCGGGCGTCACGCCGCGGGCGATCGCGGCCTCGTAAAGGCCGATGGTCTCGAGATCGCGGAACTGGTCAAGACGGGTGAAGGGGATATTCGTCATGCCGATCTCCTCGCCCTGATAGACGAAGGGCGTTCCCTTCATCAGGTGGATCGCGGTGGCGAGGCACGTGGCCGACCGGACGCGCCAGGCGCCGTCATCGCCGTATTTCGACACCTGTCGTGGCAGGTCGTGGTTGGACAGGAACAGCGCGTTCCACCCGTCGCTCTCAAGCGCCCGCTGCCAGCCGAAGAGCTCGCGCTTGAAGGCCGTGAGGTCGAACGGCCTCGGTTTCCACTTGCCGTGGACGGGGTCCCATTGGGCGGTGATGTGGTTGAACTGGAACACCATGTCGAGTTCGCCGCGATCCCGCCCGCAATAGAGCGGCGCGGTCTCGCGGCTGACGGACCAGCTTTCGCCGATCGTCACGACATCGCGCCCGGCCAGCGTCTCGCGGTGCATCTCCTGAAGATACTCGTGCAGATACGGCCCCTCCTCGAAGCGGCCGGCATCGACGTCCTTGCCGATCAGGCTGATCACGTCCATCCGGAAGCCGGCGATGCCGCGGTCGAACCACCAGTTCATCATGTCCCAGATGGCGCGCCGGAGCGCGGGGTTCTGCCAGTTGAGGTCGGGCTGGTAGGGCGAGAAGTAGCCGAGGTAATACCGCCCGACCGCGTCGCTCCAGTTCCATGCCGGTCCGCCGAAGCAGGCCCGCAGATCCGAGGGCGGCCCGCCATCGGGGCCCGGATCGCGCCAGACATAGAGGTCGTGCTCCGGCGCCTCGCGCGAGGCGCTGGCGGCCTTGAACCAGGCGTGCTCGTTCGAGGAATGGTTGACCACCAGATCCATGACGATGCCGATGCCGCGTTCCCCGGCCTCGCCGATCAGGCGGTCGAGATCGGCCAGCGTGCCGTATTCCGGCGCGACGTCGCGGTAATCCGAGATGTCATAACCCATGTCCCGCTGCGGTGAGGCATAGACGGGCGACAGCCAGATGAACCCGATCCCGAGATCCGCCAGGTGATCGAGCTTCGAGATGATGCCCGGAATGTCGCCGATGCCGTCGCCGTTCGAATCGCAAAAGCTGCGCGGCCAGATCTGATAGCCGACGGCCTTCTGCCACCAGGGCGTCTGTCGTGTCTCTGTCATCGCATGGCCTTTCGATCCCGTCCGTGCGGCTCAATCTAGCGGGGTGGACCCATGATCAACCGTCCCGCTTGACGCCCGCACCCCGCGCAGCAGATCGCCCGGGATGACAGCCCGCGCGCCGATCCCGACCCTCGCCGCCCTCGGGCTCGGCGCCCTGGGCGCCGGGCTTGCCAGCGCGGCGCATCTGCCGGCCGGCGCGCTCGTGGGCGCGGCGCTCGCCACCGCTGCGGCCGCGAGCGCGGGCGCACGGTTGCACCTGCCGGCGCGGTTGCGCGATCTGGGCTTCGCGGCGATCGGCCTGACGCTCGGCGCCGGCATTCATCCGGGCTTCCTGTCGGATCTGTGGCGGTGGGCGCCGAGCCTGATCCTGCTGCTCGTTGCCCAGGTGGCGACGATCCTGTCCGGCGCCCGGCTCCTCTCCCGGCGGGCCGGGCTCGATCGCGAGACGGCGCTCCTGTCGGCGAGCCCCGGCGGCATCTCCACCGCGATCGCCTTGGCCCTCGAGGGCAGGGGCGAGGCTGCGCCCGTCCTCGTCCTTCAGGTGATGCGCATCTTCGTCCTGGTGACGCTGACGCCGCCCTTGGCCTTCCTCCTGTCGCCGCCGGTCGCCGCCGCGGCCGGCCCGCCGATGGGCTGGGCCGCGTTCCTGGTGCTGATCGCCATGGCCTATCCCCTGGGGCGCTGGGGCGGCAGACGCGGCATGCCGGCCGCGACGCTCCTCATCGCGATGGTCCTGTCTGGCACCGCGCACGGGCTCGGCCTCATCGACGGCCGGCCGCCGCCGGCGATGGTCTTCGCGAGCTTCGCCCTGGCCGGGATCGGCCTCGGCAGCCGGCTGACGGGGCTCGGCCTCGCCGACATCGCGCGGCTCGGCCGCGCGACCGCGCTTCTCCTGACGAACGCCGTGGCGATCTCGCTCGTCTTCGCCATGGCCGCCGCCTGGCTGACCGGCCTCGACCCCGGAGCGAGCTGGATCGCCTTCGCGCCGGGCGGCGTCGAGGCGATGGCGGCGATCGGGCTGGCCCTGGGCTACGATCCGGCCTTCATCGCCATCCACCATGTCAGCCGGATCGTGTTCCTGACGCTCTTCGTGCCGATCCTGATCGCCCGCAGCCGCCGGATCCGTGCCGCTCAGGCGCCGTAGGGCACCCAGACCGTCTTGGTCTGCCGCGCCCGGTCGAGGAACGCGCGCCCCTGCCCCTCGGGCGCCATCCAGTCGCGGGCGCCGTCCATCTCCGTCCAGGTCTGCTTGAGATTGCCCGCGCTCTCGGTCTCGATCATCCGCGCGGCCGCGCCCACGTACCAGACCGCGTCGACGCCGTCATGCTGCGCCAATGTCCGGGCCAGATCGTCGCGCGGCCCGCTCACCAGGCTGAAGACGCCCGCCGGCACGTCCGAGGTGTCGATGACCTGACACAGATCCGTCGCCACCAGGGGATGCACCTGCGAGGGCACCGCGACGACGCGGTTGCCCATCGCCAGCGCCGGCAGCATCAGCGACACGAGGCCCAGAAGCGGCCGCTCGGTCGGACAGACGAGGCCCATGACGCCCAGAGGCTCGCTCAGCGCCAGCGTCAGATGCAGAGCGGTCGTGGCGTGGACCGCGCCGTCCACCTTGTCGGCCCAGGCGGCATACCAGAAGATCCGGCGGATGGCGGTCCCGACCTCGCGTTCGGCGTCCTCGGGCGTCTGCCCGAAGGCTCTGAGCCTGAGGGCGAAGTCGGATTTCCGCGCCGCGAGGTTCTCCCCCAGGTAATAGAGGATCTGCGCCCGGCCATGGCCCGTCGTGGCGCTCCACGCCCCGGCCTTGGCCGCGGCCTCGACCGCGTTGCGAATATCCTTGCAGTTCCCGAGAGCGGCGAGCCCCACCACGCCGCCGGCACCCTCGACGGCATAGGCATAGCCCGAATCGGGCCGCGCCTGCCTGCCGCCGATATGAAGCTTCGCCGTCCGGTCGATGCCGCCGGTCGGCCCGGCGGCGGCCGGCTGCGGCTGCGGCTGCGGCTGCGGCGATGGCAGATCGGACGGAACGCCGGTGCGCTCCGGCGGGCGCAGATAAGCCTTCATCCCTTCGCGGCCGCCTTCGCGCCCAAAGCCGCTCTCCCGGTAGCCGCCGAACGCCGCGCCCGCGTCGAAGACGTTGGTGCAGTTGATCCAGACGATCCCGGCCTTCACCTGACCGGCGACATCGAGGCAGAGGCTGACGTTCTCCGACCAGAGCGAGGCGGCGAGGCCGTAGCGGGTGTTGTTGGCCAGCTCGACCGCCTCGGCCGGCGTGCGAAACGACGTCAGCGTCACCACCGGACCGAAGATCTCCTCCGTCGACAGGACGTTCGCGGGCCCCACCCCGGTCGCGATGATCGGCGGATGATAGCATCCCTCGGGGGCCTGCCCCTCATGGATGGCGGCGCCCTCGGCACGGCCCTGCGCCACCAGGGCCCGGATCCGCTCGAGCTGCACCGGATCGACGATGGCCCCCATGTCGGTGTTCTTGTCGAGCGGGTCGCCCACGATCAGCGTCGCCATCCTGGCCTTCAGCCTCGCGGTGAAGCGCGCCTCGACCGCTTCGGCCACGAGGACCCGCGCCCCCGCGCAACAGACCTGCCCCTGATTGAACCAGATCGCATCGACGACGCCCTCGACCGCCGCATCGAGATCGGCATCCTCAAACACGATGAAGGGCGACTTGCCGCCAAGCTCCAGCGTCAGGCCCTTGCCCGTGCCGGCGGTGACGCGCCGGATCGCGCGGCCGACCTCGGTCGAGCCGGTGAAGGCGACCTTGTCCACGCCGCCGTGGGCCACGACCGCGGCCCCCGTCTCGCCGTCGCCGGTGACGATGTTGACCACGCCCTTCGGCAATCCGACCTCGACGCAGATCTCGGCAAAGGCGAGCGCGGTCAGCGGCGTGTATTCCGCAGGCTTCAGCACCACCGTATTGCCGGCGGCGAGGGCCGGGGCGACCTTCCACGCCAGCATCAGAAGCGGAAAGTTCCACGGGATGACCTGGCCGCAGACGCCCCAGGGCCGCTCGCCCGGAAACTCGTCGGCCAGCAATTCGGCCCAGCCTGCATGGTGATAGAAATGCCGCGCCACGAGCGGCACGTCGATGTCGCGCGATTCGCGGATCGGCTTGCCCGTGTCGAGCGTCTCGAGCACGGCGAGGAAGCGCGCATGCTGCTGGACGTGGCGGGCCAGCGCATAGAGGTGCCGCGCCCGGTCATGGCCGTCGAGCGCCGCCCATCCCTCCTGCGCCCGGCGCGCCGCGGCGACGGCGGCGTCCACATCCGGCCCCCGGCCCTGCGACACCCGCGCCAGCACCGCGCCCCGGGCCGGATCGCGGGTGTCGAAGGTCTCGCCCGGCGCGGTAAAGGCGCCGTCGATGAAATGGCCGAAGCCGCCCTCGTGGCGCATAAGCCACTCCCGGACAGCCGTCGCATCCTCGGGTGCGGGGCCGTATGCCATGCTCTTCAGGATCTCCCGGATCTCCATCTGCGCCTCAGGCCAGGGCGTGGCGGTGGGCCGCCGCATAGCGCCCGGTCACATGGTGCTCGAGTTGCCGCTCGAGATCGCCCAGCATCGACGAGGCCCCGAACCTGAACAGGCGCGGCTCCAGCCAGTCGCGGCCGAGCTCCTCCTTCATCAGCACCTGCCACGTGAGCGCGTCCTTCGCCGACCTGATCCCGCCCGCCGGCTTGAATCCCACCTGCACGCCCGTGGCCGCGCCGTGATCCCGCAGCGCCCGCGCCATGGTCAGCGACACGGGCAGCGTCGCGTTCACGCCCTCCTTGCCGGTCGAGGTCTTGATGAAATCCGCACCCGCCTGCATCGCCACCATGGATGCCGCATAGACGCGGCCGAGCGTGCCGAGCTCGCCCGTCGCCAGGATCGCCTTCATGTGGGCCGGCCCGCAGGCGGCGCGCATCGCGCTCACCTCGTCGTGCAGCGCCGCCCAGTCGCCGCTCAGCACATGGGCGCGGGTGATGACGATGTCGATCTCCGCGGCGCCCTGCCCGACCGCCCATTCGATCTCCCGCAGCCGCAGGTCGAGGGGCATCAACCCGGCCGGGAACCCGGTGGCGACGGAGGCCACGGGAATGCCCGATCCGGCCAGCGCCTCGACGGCGTGGGGAACCATGGTCGGATAGACGCAGACGGCGCCGACCGTCAGCCCCATCTCGCCGATCCCCAGCCCGTCGAGGACGTGCGCCGCGAGCGGGCGCCGCGCCTTGGCGCAGAGCCGCCGCACCCGCCCGGCCGTGTCGTCGCCCGCGAGCGTGGTCAGATCGATCAGACGCACCGCGTTGACGAGCCAGGCGGCCTGGTGGTCCTTCTTGACCGAGCGGCGAGCGCCGAAGGCCGCCGCGCGCCGCTCCGCCGCCGCGCGGTTCACGCGCACGCTCTCGAACATCGCCCGGTCGAGCGCCATGCCGGGATTGCGCGTCGCGCGGCTGGCGGCGTGGCTGGTATCGGGCATCGCATCCTCCCTCGTCGCGGCCCCGAGGATCGGCGATCCGCGCTGCGATGTCGACTAGAGACCGCCTAGGCTCTCGAGATGGCGGGCGATCTCCCGCGCGCCGGCGCCGCGGCGCAGATCGGCGAACACCACCGGCAGATCGCCCCGCATCCGCGCCGCGTCCTGCGCCATCATCTCGAGCGAGGCGCCCACATGCGGCGCCAGGTCGACCTTGTTGATGACCAGGACATCCGACCGCGTGATCGCCGGGCCGCCCTTGCGGGGGATCTCTTCACCCGCGGCCACGTCGATCACATAGACGGTGATGTCGGCCAGTTCCGGACTGAACGTCGCCGACAGGTTGTCGCCGCCCGATTCGATCAGCACCACGTCGAGATGCGGGTGCCGGCGGCGCATCTCGTCGACCGCCGCGAGGTTGATCGAGGCGTCCTCGCGGATCGCGGTATAGGGGCAGCCGCCGGTCTCGACCCCGATGATCCGGTCGCCGGCAGGATCTGCAGCCGCATCAGCGCCTCGGCATCCTCCTGCGTGTAGATATCGTTGGTGATGACCGCGACCGACCGCGCCGGGTGCCACAGTCGCGCCAGCGCGCCGGTCAGGGTCGTCTTGCCGGCGCCGACCGGGCCGCCGATGCCGATCCTCAGGGGGCCGTTCGGGCTCATGTCCGAAACACCTTCACGCGTTTCATCTCGTGTCGCATCGCCGAGATGTCGGACAGGAACGCGGCGCCTGCAAGAGCGTCGAGCGAGATGTCCTCGGTCTCTGCGGCAACCTCGCGGCACCGCGGCGCCAGGCGCGCCAGGACCGCCATCGCCTCGGTCTGCCCGATCGGCGCCAGACGCTGCGCGGCCGCGACGAGATTGCCGGCGAAGGCGTGCAGATACATCGCGCAGGCGAGCCGGGGCGGCACCGACAGCGCCCGCGCCGCCGCTCCCACCGCCACCGGATAGGCGAGAGCGTCGCCGTTTGTCCCCCAGACCGCGCTGGTCACGCGCGCGAAGGCCCGGCCCTGCTCGCGCGTCTCCCTGAGCCGCCCGGCGGAGGTCGCGAAGGCGATGGCCGCCTCGTTCGCGCCGGCATCGCCGGCCGAGGACCGGTGCAGCAGGATCGCGTCCGACCACCCCGCGCCGAACTCGATTACGTCGGCGAGCCAGCCCTCCAGCGTCGGCGCGTCGTCGAGCCGTCCGTCGGCCACCGCCTGTTCCAGCCCATGCGCATAGGCGAAGGCGCCGGCCGGATAGGACGGCGACAGCCATTGCTGCAACGTCAGCACGGCGTCATCCATGGCTGTGGGAATGGTCGTGGCCGTGCGTGCGCCCCTGGCCATAGGCGCCGCGCTCGGGAAAGAACGGCGCGGTCACGGGCGCGACGGCGGCGCCGAGCCGGACCAGCATGTCTTCCATGACCGGATCGCGCTGGATCAGGATCCTGTCCGGCTCGATCTGGCACGGCGCATGGCGGTTGCCCACGTGCCAGGCCGCCCGGGTCAGGTCGCCCGTCACCGCAAGAAGCGCCTCGGGCGCGGCGCGGACGGCGATCAGCGTACCATCGTCCAGCCGCAGCAGATCGCCGTCGTCGAGCGCCACCATCTGCGCCAGATCGACCAGGAACAGCCGGCCGCCATCGCTCACGAGCCGCCTGCGGCGCAGGAACCGGCCGGCATAGTCGAGCGTGACCGTGTCCGTGGCGACCCCTTCATGGACGACCGCCGCCGCGCGGGCCAGGGCGACGCTCATCGCCGCCCTCTCCCGGAAACATGGCGCCTCAGATGAAGAAGCGGTCGCGGAAGACGTGCCGCACGATCTGGTCGCGGTTGAGGCCCATACGGGCCAGTTCCGCGTCGCTCTTGGCCTGCAGCCGCTGGATCTGACCGGCGCGGCTCTGCCGCTCCATGTAGGTCACCATCCCGTTGCCGATGCCGCGGAAGAAGCGGCGCAGCGCGCCCGGTTGCGTGTCCGTCTCGAAATGTGTCGTCGATGCCATTGGAAACCCTCGTTTCTGTCGGTTTCCTCCCTCGGCACATCAGATAGGGGGCTGCGCTGCCGCAGGCTACGGCCGTCATGTCAGTCCCGCCTTGCGTCACGCTCAACCCCCTAGAACAGGAAACAGCGCTGCGCCATCGGCAGCACTTCGGCGGGCTCGCAGGTCAGAAGCTCGCCATCGGCCCGGACCTCGTAGGTCTCGGGGTTCACCTCCATCTCGGGCGGCGCATCGTTCAGGATCAGATCGCGCTTGCCGATGCCGCGGGTGTGTCGCACCGCGACCACGTCCTTCGACAATCCGAGCCTCGCGCGGATGCCCGCCGCCTCGGCCGCCTGGCTCACGAAGAGGACCGGGGCCCGCTCCACCGCCCGGCCCATGGCGCCGAACATCGGCCGGGACCGGACCGGCTGCGGCGTCGGGATGGAGGCGTTCGGATCACCCATCTGCGCCATGGCGATGGAGCCGCCGACCAGCACCATCTCGGGCTTCACCCCGAAGAAGGCCGGGGACCAGAGCACCAGATCGGCGCGCTTGCCCTCCTCGGAGCCGATCTCGCCGCTGATGCCGTGGGCGATGGCGGGGTTGATCGTGTATTTCGCGACATAGCGGCGGACGCGCAGGTTGTCGTTCTCGCCGGTCTCGCCGTCGAGCCGGCCGCGCTGCTTCTTCATCTTGTCGGCGGTCTGCCAGGTGCGGATGATGACCTCCCCCACCCGCCCATGGCCTGGCTGTCGGAGGCGATGATCGAGAAGGCGCCCATGTCGTGCAGGATGTCCTCCGCGGCGATGGTCTCGGCCCTGATGCGGCTCTCGGCGAAGGCGATGTCCTCGGGGATCGACTTCGACAGGTGATGGCAGACCATCAGCATGTCGAGATGCTCGTCGATCGTCTTCACGGTGAAGGGCCGCGTGGGGTTCGTGGACGAGGGCAGGACGTTCGCGTCGCCGCAGATCTTGATGATGTCGGGGGCGTGGCCGCCCCCCGCCCCCTCGGTGTGAAAGGCGTGGATCGTGCGCCCCTTCATCGCCGGGACGCTCGATTCGACGAAGCCGCTCTCGTTCAGCGTGTCGGTGTGGATCATCACCTGCACGTCCATGTCGTCGGCGACCGACAGGCAGCAATCGATCGCCGCAGGCGTCGTGCCCCAGTCCTCGTGGAGCTTCAGCGCGCAGGCGCCGCCCTCGACCATCTCGACCAGGGCGGCGGGGCGCGAGGCGTTGCCCTTGCCGGCGAAGCCCACATTCATCGGCACCCCGTCCACCGCCTGCAGCATCCGCCCCAGATGCCACGGCCCCGGCGCGCAGGTCGTGGCGAGGGTGCCGTGAGCGGGCCCGGTGCCGCCGCCCAGCATCGTCGTGTTGCCGGAATGGAGGGCCTCGTCGATCTGCTGCGGGCAGATGAAGTGGATGTGGCTGTCGAACCCGCCGGCGGTCAGGATCCGCCCCTCGGCGGCGACGGCCTCCGTGCCCGGGCCCACGACGATGTCGATGCCGGGCTGGGTGTCGGGATTGCCGGCCTTGCCGATCTTCAGGATGCGGCCGTCCTTCAGGCCGAGATCGGACTTGTAGATCCCCGAATGATCGACGATCAGCGCGTTGGTGATGACCGGGTCGACGGCGCCTTCGGCACGCGTCGCCTGGCTCTGTCCCATGCCGTCGCGGATCACCTTGCCGCCGAACTTCACCTCCTCGCCGTAGATGGTCAGGTCGCGCTCGACCTCGACGATCAGGTCCGTATCGGCCAGGCGAAGGCGGTCGCCGGCGGTCGGCCCGAACATCTCGGCATAGTCGCGGCGGGACATGGTGACGGGCATGGGCGGGCTCCCTGGCTGCGGCCCATCTGACGAGCGCCGCATGGCGGACGCAAGACCGGCGCGGCCGTGATCGCGCCGGCTGCCCGATTTGAGGCACGCGCCGCTATCTGCGCCGCGACAGCCGCCTCTGGTTGGCCCGGGTCTCCTTGCCGATGGGCTTCAGCCACGCCGCCAGGATCCGGTCGGGCGAGCGGCCCGTCGCCAGCGCCTGCCAGGCGGCCATCTGCGCCGCGGCGAAGGCCGGCAGCTTCTCCATCACCATCCGCATCGTCTCGGTCGGCGCGACCGGCCACAGCCCCGCCATGCCGAGCATCCGATAGGCGATGACCGCCTGAGCCTCGGACAGCATCCGGGTGGTCCCGATCATGTTGTCGATATAGCCGCGATCCGACATGTTTCTCTCCTCATCATTTGCAGGTGCAGAAATTAATGCTGCATCTGCAAAAGACAAGCGATAGAGAACAGGCAATCAGGAGATCAGGTCACGCAGCTCGCGGGTCCGGGCCTGCGTCATCTCCTCCATGCAGGACCAGTAGAACATCGCGGCGGCGGACCCGCCGCCCTGCAACTCGCGCTCGCAAAGCGCGTCGCGGCGCCCGGTCCAGGCGCGCTGCTCCGCCAGAAGTTCGGCGCCCGCGCCTTGCGCATCCGCGGCGGGCTTGGCCTCCGCCCAAATGGCATTGAGCGCGTCGTCCGCCGCCTGCCAGCGGTCCCTGGCGCAGATATTGGCCTCGATCTGGGTGGTCGCGCCGCAATCCTGCGCCTGCCCGGCAAGCGGCACCAGGGCCAGGCCGCAACCCATCCTGCCTATCGCCCCATGCCCGAACCCTCTCCTCGCCGGCCTCTGTCGCGGCCTCGGGCCCCGGCCGTCACAGCGGCCCCATGACCTCGCCCCCGAAGCCGAAGACCCGCCGGTCGCCGGCAAAGGCGATGAGCCGCACCTCGCGCGGCTGACCCGGGTCGAAGCGCACGGCCGAGCCTGCGGGAATATCGAGCCGGCAGCCGCGCGCTGCCGCCCGGTCGAAGTCGAGTGCCGGGTTGGTCTCGGCGAAGTGATAATGGCTGCCGACCTGGACCGGGCGATCGCCGGTATCGGCCACCATCAGCGTCAAGGCCTCCCGCCCCTCGTTCAGGGTGATGTCGCCCGCCGCGGGGAGGAGCTCGCCGGGGATCATCCGCGCATCCGCAGGATGACCGCCAGCCCGATCGCGCCCAGTCCCAGAAGGACGGCCAACCACGAGCCGCCGCCATGAGGGTGCAGATGCGCGCCGGAATGGGCGAAGGCCGGCGCGGCGCTTGCGGCGAGGATGATGGCTGAGCGCATGGGGATCTCCTGGCGCGGGACGGTCGAGCGTCGCCGTCACGTCGCCCGCCAGATCGAGCCCGTCGAGATGGATCTGCCGGCCGGCGCGCCGGATCTCGACCCGGTCGCGGAACGAGGCGTCGCGCAGACATTCGCCGCGCGCCAGCCGGCCGAACAGCACCGCCTCGCACATGAGGAGCGAGGCACCGGGCGCCAGATCGACGCGCATCCGCCGCACCGCGCGGCAGCGCTCGAAGAGGATCGTCTCCTGCGGCAGCCATGCCAGATGACCCGCCACGTCGAGCGCCACGTCGAGCCGGGCGCATTCCGATCCATGCGCGGCATAGGCGCGCTCGCAGGCCTGCGTCGTCAGCGTCAGCGCCGCGCCGCGCCCGACCTCGGCCTGCACGAGAAACCGGTCGCCCCCGGTGATCCCGCCGGCGGTGTTGACGAGAACGGCCTCGTCCGTGCGCTGCCCCGGAAACAGCAGCTTCAGTGCCCCCTATTGCCGCAAGGCCTCAGGCCCCGCGGCCCCACGCCCACGCGCACCTCACCCCGGGCGCGCGGCTGGACCGATGGGGATACGGGGTGGACGGCCTGCATCTTGGCCTTCATCAAGGCAGCTTGCCCGCAAGGCTGCAAGCCGTCTCGCCTTGCCCGGCCCCGCGGGCTAGTTTCCCCCGCAGATGATGCCCAAGATTTGAGCAGCCGATGCCGAACCCTCTCCACGATGCATTCTGCGCGCCCCACCGGGACAGCGCGGCGCCCTTCGCCAACCTTCCCGATGGCCGCACCGTCAGCTACGCCGCCTTCCTGGGGATGGCCGGCCGCGCCGCGGGGGTGTTCGCCGATCACGGCCTCGCTCCCGGTGATCGGCTGGTCTGCCAGGTCGAGAAGTCGCTTGAGGCTCTTGCGATCTACGCCGCCTGTCTCGCCCGCGGCGTGATCTTCGTGCCGCTCAACACCGCCTATACGGCGGTCGAGCTCGACTATTTCGTGACCGATGCCGAACCGGCGCTCGTCGTCTGCGATCCGACCCGGCTCGCCGATGTCGCGGCGCCGTGCCTGACCCTCACGGCGACCGGGGAGGGCAGCTTCGCCGAAGCGGTGGCGGCCCAGCCGCCGGCGCCCCTCGAGGCGATGGACCGGGCGCCGGACGACCTGGCCGCGTTCCTCTATACCTCCGGCACCACGGGGCGCTCGAAGGGCGCCATGCTGACCCACGAGAACCTTCTGTCGAACGCCCGGGCGCTGGTCGAGACGTGGCGGATCACGGCGGATGACGTGTTGCTCCATGCCCTGCCGGTCTTTCACGCCCACGGCCTCTTCGTGGCGATCGACACCACGCTCCTCGCGGGCGCGTCGATGATCTTCCTGCCGAAGTTCGATGTCGAGGCGGTCCTGAACCACCTGCCCCGCGCCACCACGATGATGGGCGTGCCGACCTACTATGCCCGGCTTCTGTCCGCGCCCCATTTCGACCGCGACCGGACCCGGCACATGCGGCTCTTCATCTCGGGCTCGGCACCGCTTCTGGCCGAGACGCACCAGAAGTTCGAGGAGCGCACGGGCCACCGCATCCTCGAGCGCTACGGCATGACGGAGACCGGCATGAACAGCTCGAACCCCTATGACGGCGAGCGCCGCGCCGGCACTGTGGGCTTTCCCCTCCCCGGCACCGAGATCCGCATCATGGACGGCGACAGGGAGCTGCCCGGGGGGGAGATCGGCATGATCGAGGTCCGCGGCCCCAACGTCTTCCGCGGCTACTGGCGGATGCCCGAGAAGACCGCGGAGGAGCTGCGCCCGGACGGCTGGTTCATCACCGGCGATCTGGGGCTCGTCGATGCGGACGGCTACGTCACGATCGTCGGGCGGAACAAGGATCTGGTGATCACCGGCGGCTACAACGTCTATCCGAAGGAGGTCGAGCAGGTGCTCGACGCGGCGCCGGGCGTGCGGGAGACGGCGGTGATCGGCGTGCCGCATCCCGATTTCGGCGAGGCCGTCATGGCGGTCGTGGTGCCCGAGGGCCGCGTCGACCTCGACGCGCTCGGTCTGGCAGCGGCGCAGCAGCTCGCCGATTACAAGCGCCCGAAGCGCTACGAGCTGGTGGACGAGTTGCCGCGCAACGCCATGGGCAAGGTGCAGAAGGCGGCGCTGCGCGCGCGCTTCGAGGGCGCGTTCCGATGACTGACCTGCCGGCCGATACCGTCGCGCTGAGGCAGAGGGTGATCGACACCGCCCGCGCCATGGAGGCCCGCGGGCTAAATCAGGGCACGTCGGGCAACATCTCGGTCCGGACTGAGGGCGCGATCCTCATCACCCCCTCCGCCATCCCCTACGCGGCGATGGAGCCGTCGATGATCGCCCGCCTGCCGATCGAGGACGGCCCGGCGGAGGGACCCTGCGCGCCCTCGACCGAGTGGCATCTGCACCGCGCGCTCCATCGCGCCCGGCCCGACGCCCGGGCGGTCATCCACGCCCACCCCGTCCATGGCACCGCGATCGCCATGACGCGGCAGCCGATCCCGGCCTGTCACTACATGGTCGCCGCGTTCGGCGGCCATGACGTGCCCGTCGCCCAATACGCCACCTTCGGCAGCGCGGCGCTGTCGGATGCCGTGATCCGCGCGATGGAGGGGCGCAGCGCCTGCCTGATGGCCAATCACGGCGCCACGGTCGTGGGCGACAGCCTGAGCCGGGCGCTCTGGCGCCTCGAGGAGCTGGAAACGCTCGCCCGCGGCTACATCCTGGCGCGGCAGGTGGGCGAGCCGCACATCCTGAGCGAGACCGAGATCGAGGAGACGCTGGTGAAATTCGCCGATTACGGCCTGAGGGCGCCGGCATGATCCGCGCTGCCGCCATCCTGTTGCTGTTCCAGCTCGGCGGCGAGGTCATCGCCCGCGGCCTCGGCCTCCCGGTGCCGGGACCCGTCATCGGTCTTGCCGCGATGTTCGCCGCGCTCGTCCTCAGGCCGGCGCTGCGGGTGCAGGTCGAGGCGACCGCGGGCACCATCCTCAAGCATCTCTCGCTGCTCTTCGTACCGGCGGGCGTCGGCGTCATCGCCCATCTCGACACGTTCGGCCGAGAGGGTCCGGCGCTTCTTGCGGCGCTCACGGTCAGCACCGGCGCCGCGATCCTCGCCGCCGTCTTCGCCTTCCGCGCCGTGGCGCGGCTCACGGGAGCCGACGATGAGTGATCCTGCCGATCTGTGGACCTATCTGGCGCAGGAGCCGCTCTTGTGGCTGACCCTGACGCTCGTCGCCTATCTGGCGGCCGATGCGGCGGCCGAGCGGCTGCGCCATCCCCTCGCCAACCCGGTGCTGATCGCCGTCATCCTGATCGGCGCGGTGCTGCTCATGACCGGAACGCCCTATGCGCGCTATTTCGAGGGGGCGCAATTCGTCCACTTCATGCTGGGGCCGGCGACCGTTGCCCTCGCCTTTCCGCTCAACGAGAACCTGCCGCGCCTGCGCAAGACCGCGCTGCCGATGATCGCCGCGCTCTTCGCAGGCTCGGTCACGGCGATCGGAACGGCAGTGGCGGTGGCCTATCTTCTGGGGGTTCGAGGCCAGACGCTGCTGTCGATCGCGCCGAAATCGGCGACGGCGCCGGTGGCGCTCGGCGTCTCGGAACAGATCGGCGGGCTGCCGAGCCTGACGGCGGTCCTGGTGATCCTGACCGGCATCATCGGCGCGGTGATCGCGACGCCTCTGCTCAATGCCTGCGGCATCAGGGACTGGCGGGCGCGCGGCTTCGCGGTGGGGATCGCGGCGCATGGCATCGGCACGGCGCATGCCTTCCGGGTCAATTCCACGGCCGGGGCGTTCTCGGGCATCGGCATGGGGCTGAACGCGATCCTGACGGCGATCCTGGCGCCGCTGCTGATCTCGATCTTCATCTAGCCGCCCGGAGGTCAGGCCGTCAGCCCCTCGGGCGGGGCCAACCCGTTGATCCGGCAGCAGGCGGTGACGGTGTTGGCGAGCAGGCAGGCGATCGTCATCGGACCCACGCCGCCCGGAACCGGGGTGATGGCGCCGGCGACCTGCCGGGCGCTGTCGAAATCGACGTCGCCCGTGAGGCGGGTCCTGTCGCCCTCGCCGGGAACGCGGTTGATGCCGACGTCGATCACCGTCGCGCCGGGCTTCAGCCAGGCCCCGGGGATCATCCCGGGCCGGCCGACGGCGGCCACAAAAATGTCAGCGCGGCCAATGACTTCATCTAGATTACGGGTGCGGGAATGGGCGATGGTGACGGTGCAGCTTTCGCCCAGCAGAAGCTGCGCCATGGGCTTGCCGACGATGTTCGAGCGGCCGAGCACCACCGCCTCGAGCCCGGCAAGATCGCCCAGATGGTCGCGCAGCAGCATCAGGCAGCCGAGCGGGGTGCAGGGCACCATCGCCTTCTGCCCGGCGCCGAGGCGGCCGACATTCAGGACATGGAAGCCGTCGACATCCTTATCGGGCGAGATCGCGTCGATGACAGCGGCCGGATCCATGTGAGCGGGCAGCGGAAGTTGCACAAGGATTCCATGGACCTGCGGGTCGGCGTTCAGATCCGCGACCAGATCCGTCAGAACCCGTTCGGGGCTCTCGGCCGGCAGCCGGTGCTCGAAGCTCCGCATGCCCGCCTCGACCGTCTGGCGGTGCTTGGAGCGGACATAGACCTGGCTCGCGGGATCGTCGCCTACCAGCACCACGGCAAGGCCGGGGGTCAGGCCGTGATCGGCGCCGAGGCGGGCGACATGGTCGGCGACGCGGCCGCGGATGGTGGCCGCGAAGGCGCGGCCGTCGAGGATCTGTGCGGTCATGGAAGCGGATATCCGTCTGTCATCGTGTTGTCGCGGTCCCCGGATGTACGCCGGTGGGACAGTCGAGGAGGCGTCTTGTACGCGCCTTGTCGCCGGACGGGGCGGTTTTGTACATCTTCAGAACAATCCCTCGATGCGGCCCCGCGCATCGACGCGGATCGTCTCGGCGGCCGGGCGGCGGGGCAGCCCGGGCATGGTCATGATGTCGCCGCAGATCACCACGACGAAGCCCGCCCCGGCCGACAGCCGGACCTCGCGCACCGGCAGGTCGAACCCTTCCGGCGCGCCGCGACGCGCGGGATCGGTCGAGAAGGAATACTGGGTCTTGGCGAGGCAGACCGGCAGGTGACCGTAGCCGGCCTCCTCCCACCGGGCGAGCTGGTCGCGGATGCGCGGCGCGGCGACGACGCTGTCGGCGCGGTAGATGCGGCGGGCCACGGTCTCGATCTTGGAGAAGAGGTCCATCGCGTCGGGATAGAGCGGGCGGAAGGCCGCGCCGTCGCCGGCCAGATCGACGACGGCCCGCGCCAGCGCCTCGGCGCCGGCGCCGCCCTCGGCCCAGTGGCGGCAGAGGATCGCCGCGACGCCGCGCTCCTCGGCATAGGCCGCGAGCGCGCGGATCTCGGCCTCGGTATCGCCGCCGAAATGGTTGATCGCCACGACGAGCGGCACGCCGAAGGTGCGGATGTTCTCGATGTGGCGGCCGAGATTGGCGCAGCCGCGGCGCACCGCCTCGACATCCTCGGCGCCGAGATCGGCGCGCGCCACGCCGCCGTTCATCTTCATCGACCGGACGGTGGCGACGAGCACGGCGGCGGCGGGCGCGAGGCCGGCCTTGCGGCACTTGATGTCGAAGAACTTCTCGGCGCCCAGATCGGCGCCGAAGCCGGCCTCGGTGACCACGTAATCGGCAAGCTTCAGCGCCGTGCGGGTGGCGATCACCGAGTTGCAGCCATGGGCGATATTGGCGAAGGGGCCGCCATGCACGAAGGCCGGCGTGTGTTCGAGCGTCTGCACGAGGTTGGGCTGCATCGCGTCCCTCAGGAGCGCGGCCATGGCGCCCTCGGCCTTCAGGTCGCGAGCGAAGACCGGCGAGCGGTCGCGGCGATAGGCGACGATCATGGCGCCGAGCCGGTCCTCGAGATCGGCGAGGTCGCGGGCGAGGCAGAGGATCGCCATGACCTCGGAGGCCACGGTGATGTCGAAGCCGGTCTCGCGCGGGAAGCCGTTGGCCGGGCCGCCGAGCGCGCTGGTGATCTGCCGCAGGGCACGGTCGTTCATGTCGAGCACCCGGCGCCAGACGATGCGGCGGATGTCGATCTTGAGCTCGTTGCCCCAGTGGATGTGGTTGTCGAGCATCGCGGCGAGCAGGTTATGGGCGGCGCCCACCGCGTGGATGTCGCCGGTGAAGTGCAGGTTCATGCTCTCCATCGGCACGACCTGGGCGTAGCCGCCGCCGGCGGCACCGCCCTTCATGCCGAAATTGGGGCCGATCGAGGCCTCGCGGATGCAGATCGCGGCGCGCGCGCCGATCCGCGACAGCGCGTCGCCGAGCCCCACCGTCGTCGTGGTCTTGCCTTCGCCCGCGGGCGTCGGGCTGACGGCGGTGACAAGGACCAGCCGGCCGTCGGGCCGGTCGGCGAGGCCTTCGACGAAATCCTGGGAGATCTTGGCCTTGTCGGTGCCGTAGGGCAGCAGAGCCGCGGCCGGAATGCCCAAGGCCTCGCCGATCTCGGCGATGGGACGGGGCCTCGCCGCCCGCGCGATCTCGATATCCGACGGCATGGCGGCGGCGGTCCCTTTCTGGGTTTTTCGCGTGTCCCATGCGACGGAGTCCGCCGATGGGCTAGGTGCGACGCAACTGAAACCCGCACCGTCACGAAGGATCGAGCCCATGTCCAGACCCCGCATCCTGCTGACCCGGAAATGGCCCTCGGCCTGCGAGGCGCGGCTGGCGGGGGATTACGAGGTGACGCTGAACGTAAACGACCAGCCGATGAGCGAGGCGGAGATCGCCGCGGCCATGGCCGGGCAGGACGCGGTGCTGTGCACCGTCACCGACAAGATGGGCAGGGCCGCGTTCGACGGCGCGCGGGCGCGGATCGTCGGCAATTTCGGCGTGGGCGTCGATCACATCGCGCTCGACGCGGCGCGGGCCGCGGGCGTCGCGGTGGTCAACACGCCGGGCGTTCTGACCGATGCCACCGCCGAGATCGCCATGACGCTGATCCTGATGGTGGCGCGGCGCGCCGGCGAGGGGGAGCGCGAGGTGCGGGCCGGCGGCTGGACGGGCTGGCGGCCGACGCATCTGATGGGCACGGGGCTTCGCGGCAAGACGCTGGGGATCGCCGGGATGGGCCGGATCGGCCAGGCGACCGCCGACCGGGCCCGGGCCTTCGGCATGAAGATCGCCTGGTGGAACCGCTCCGACACCGGCGCCGCGGGCATCCGCGCCGAGACGCTCCGGGCGCTCATGGAGATGTCGGACATCGTGTCGCTGCACCTGCCCGGAACGGCCGGGACGCGCGGCATCGTCGACATGGAGATGCTCGAGGCGCTGGGACCCCGCGGCATCCTCGTCAACACCGCGCGCGGCAGCGTGGTCGACGAGGCGGCGCTGATCGAGGCGCTGCGGCAGGGCACGATCGCCGGCGCCGGGCTCGACGTCTTCGCGCGCGAGCCCGAGGTGCCGGGGCTGTTGCGGGAGATGCGGAACGTGGCGCTGCTGCCGCATCTGGGCAGCGCCACGGCGGAGACGCGCGAGGCGATGGGGATGATGGTGGCCGACGCGCTCGACGCGTTCTTCGCGGGTCGTGAGGTGGCCCACCGGGTCGCCTGAGCGGCCCTCTGGATCAGGAGAGCGTGCCGGCGGCCGTCAGGCTGGCGATCTCGTCGGGCGAGAGGCCCCATTCGGCGAGCGCGCCCGGATCTTTCGCCTGGGCCGCGGCGGGGCTGCGGGAGATCGCGGCCGGCGTGGCGGCGAATCGCGGCGCCGGGGCCGGCTGGTCGAGGCCGTCGATGCGGGTGAAGGCGCGGCCGGCATGGGGATGGCGGGCGGCCTCGTGGGGCGCGAGGACCGGGGTGACGCAGCCGTCGGTGCCGGCAAAGAGCGCCGCCCAGTGATCGCGCGGGGCGGTGGCGAAGATGGCGGCGAGGGCGGCCTGGCGGCCCGGCTCGTCCTCGGGCGCGGCGGTGGCGAAGCGCGGATCCCCGGCGAGGCCCAGCCGGTCGAGGAGGACGCGGCGGAAGGCGGGCTCGATGGCGCCCACCGCGACGTGTCGGCCGTCCGAGCAGGCATAGGTGCGATAGAAGTGGCGGCCGCCGTCGAGCGGGCTTTGCCCGCCGTCCGGGTCGTGGCGGCCGGCGGCGGCGAGGCTCGCCAGGAGGGTGTAGAGATTGGCCGAGCCGTCGAGCATGGCGGCGTCGACCACCTGCCCCTGCCCGGTGGCGCGGGCCGACAGGATCGCCGCGAGCGTGCCGATGACGGCAAAGAGCGCGCCGCCCGCCATGTCGCCGATGAGCGGCGGGATCGCTTGCGGCGGCGTGCCGGCCCGGCCGAAGAGCGACAGCGCGCCCGACAGGCCGATATAGTTCAGGTCGTGCCCGGCCATGCCGGCCATCGGCCCCGTCTGTCCCCAGCCGGTGACGCGCACGACGGCGAGCGCCGGATTGGCGGCGAGGAGCGCCTCGGGACCGAGGCCCAGCCGCTCCATCGTGCCGGGGCGGTAGCCCTCGACAATCCCGTCGGCGCGGGCCGCGAGGCGGTGGACGAGCGCGCGGCCCGCGGGCGATTTCAGATCGACGCGGATCGCCGGGCGGGAGCGGTGGACGAAGCCCGCGGGCCCCATCGCGGCAAAGTCGAGATCGGGATCGATCGCCGGATAGCCGCCGGGCCGGTCGATGCGGATCACCCGGGCGCCCAGATCGGCGAGGATCATGCAGGCATAGGGAACCGGGCCGATGCCGGTCATCTCGACGAGGCTGAGATCGCTCAGGGGGCCGCTTTGGGTCATGGGGCGCAGCATCGGTGCGCTTGGCCCCGATGGCCAGACCTTCCGCGGACTTCCCCTTCGCCCGGAAAGCCGTCAGGGTGAGCGCGGGGAGGAGACGCCATGGCCGGGATGTGGTTCGAGGAGTTCGAGGAGGGGATGGTGATCGAGCACCCCTGGACACGGACGATCACCGAGACGGACAACCGCTGGTTCTCGCTTCTGACGATGAACCCGCAACCCCTGCATATCGACGCGCATGCGGCGAAGCGGACGGCCTTCGGGCGGCCGATCGTCAATTCGCTCTTCACGCTCGGCTGCATGGTGGGGATGAGCGTCAACGACACGACGCTCGGCACCACGGTCGCCAATCTCGGCATGACCGACGTGCGGTTCCCGCATCCGCTCTTCGAGGGCGACACGATCCGGGTGAGGACGACGATCCTCGGCAAGCGCGAAAGCACGTCGCGCCCCGGAGACGGCATCGTGCGCTTTCGCCACGAGGGCTTCAACCAGGACGGCGTGCTCTGCGGGACCTGCGAGCGCTCGGGGCTGATGCGCAAGCGCCCCGATGGCGGCGGCCCATGAGCCTCGACGCGTCGCTCGAGGAGGACGGCACGCTCGATCTGTTGCGCGACCAGGTGCGCCGCTTCGTCGAGACGGAGATCAAGCCCCATGCCGACGCCTGGGAGGAGGCCGGGATGGTGCCGCGCGCGGTGCTGCGGCGGATGGGCGCGCTGGGATTCTTCGGCATCCGCTATCCGGCGGCCCATGGCGGCGCGGACATGGACGTGCGGGCGACGATGGTCTTCGCCGAGGAGCTGGGGCGCTCGACCTATTCGGGCGTGGCGATCACGGCGCTCGTTCATACCGACATGGCCTCGGTCCACATCTTCAACGCCGGCACCGAGGCGCAGCGCGCCCGCTGGCTGCCCGGCTGCGTCTCGGGCGAGACGATCAGCGCCGTCGCGGTGACCGAGCCGGGGGCGGGATCGGACGTGAAGGCGATCACCACCCGGGCGCGGCGCGACGGCGACGACTACCTGCTGACCGGCACCAAGATGTTCATCACCAACGGGGTCCATGCCGATCTCTGTTGCGTCGCCGCCAAGACCGATCCCGAGGCGCGGCCGTCGCGGGCGGTGACGATGTTCGTGGTCGAGAAGGGCACGCCCGGCCTGAGCGTCGGCCGGGCGCTCGACAAGCATGGCTGGCGCTCGTCGGACACGGCCGAACTGATCTTCGACGAGGCGCGGGTGCCGGCGGCCCATGTGCTCGGACGCGAGGGGAGCGGCTTCGCCGAGATCATGAAGAACTTCCAGAACGAGCGGCTGGTGCTTGGCGCCATGGCGATGGGCGAGGCGCAGGCGGCGCTCGAGCTGACGGTGGCGCATCTGAAGGAGCGGCGGGCCTTCGGCGCCCCGCTCTGGGAGAAGGGCGCGATCCGGCAGCGGCTGGCGCATCTCGCGGCGCGGGTGGAGGCCTGCCGCGCCTTTATCGGCGCCACCGCGGCGCGGGCGGCGGCGGGCGGCGACGTGGTGCGCGAGGTGTCGATGATCAAGGCGCTGGCGGGCGAGCTCGTCAACGAGGTGATGTATGCCTGCGTGCAGTTCCACGGCGGCATGGGCGTCATGCGCGAAAGCGCGATCGAGCGGATGGCGCGCGACGCCCGGGTCCAGTCGATCGGCGGCGGCGCCACCGAGGTGATGCTGGAGGAGGTCGCAAAGCGGCTCTGACGGCAAGAGGCCCGGTGCCCGCGGCGCGCGCACCGGGATGATCTCGTGTCGCGCTTCAGGCGCGGGCCGGTTGCGTACCGCCCGCGCGGCGCAGCGCGTCGAGGCTCCACGGCCCCGGACCCGCGACCGAGACGTAGAGGAAGACGAAGCAGTAGAGGATCGCGGCGTCGCCGCCGTTCAGCGCCGGATAGAGCCCCTGCGGCGCGTGCGCAATCCAGTAGGCCACAGCCATCAGGCCAGAGAGCACGAAGGCCACGGGGCGCGAGAACAAGCCGACGATCAGGAGCGCGCCGCCGACGAGTTCCAGCGTGCCGGCGATCCAGGGAAGCGAGAACGCCGCCGGGTTCATGTCGGAGGCGGGAAAGCCCAGGATCTTCTGCGTGCCGTGGACGAAGAAGACGAGGGCGGAGACGATGCGCAGCACGCTCAGCATGCGCGGCGCCCAGACGGTGTCGAGGGGAGAGGAGGTCATGCGGGTGTCCTTCGGCCGAGGGTGGGGGGGGAGCGGTTCGACCGCGATCTAGCAGATCACGCGCCCCAGGCCATTGCCCTGCCGGCGAACAGGACCTGTGCGCGCCGGAGAGCGTCGCCGCCGGGGCCGCGGCGGGACGCGCAACCGGGTCGCGGGCGGCGGCGTTGGCCGGGAGCGCGACGGGGCGCGGGCGGAACCCAAGGGGGGCGGGATCACGATGGCACACCGGACATGGCTGTTCGTTCCGGGCGATTCGCCCAGGAAGATGGAGAAGGCGATGCGGTCGAGGGCCGACGCGCTGATCCTCGATCTGGAGGATTCGGTGGCCGAGGACGCCAAGGCGGGCGCCCGCGCCGAGATCGCGGCGCATCTGGAGCAGGCCGGAGGGGACGGACCTGCACTCTGGGTGCGGGTCAACGCGCTCTCGACCGGGGAAACGGAGGCCGATGTGGCGGCCACCCTGCCCGGTCGGCCCAAGGGCTACGTCCTGCCGAAATGCGAGGGGCGGGACGATCTCGACGCGCTGTCGGAGATGATCGGCGAGACCGAGGCCGGCATCGTCGCCATCGCCACCGAGACGGCGCGGGCGGTGCGGGCGCTGATGGCGGCCGACTGGGCGCATCCGCGTCTGGCCGGGCTCGCCTGGGGCGCGGAGGATCTGTCGGCCGATCTGGGCGCCCTGGCGCCGCGCAACGCGGAGGGCGGCTATCTGTCGCCGTTCCGGCTGGCCCGCGACGCCATGCTGTTCGCGGCGAAGGCGGCGCGCGTCGCGGCGATCGACGGCATCTTCACCGATTTCCGCGATCCGGCCGGCCTCGAGGCCGAGGCGCGGGCGGCGGCGGCGATGGGCTTTGACGGCAAGCTCGCCATCCACCCGGCCCAGGTGGACCCGATCCATGCCGGGCTCGCGCCCTCGGGAACGCAGATCGACTGGGCGCGGCGGGTCATCTCGGCCCTTGAGGCGGCCGGCGGCGGGGTGGCGCAGCTCGACGGCCGGATGCTCGACCGGCCGCACCAGCGCGCCGCCGAGGCGATCCTGGCGCGGCGGGACGGCTGAGGCGGGCGGCCGGCTTCAGGATGCGTTGAGCGGAGCCGCGGGCGGTCAGCCCCCCAGAAGCGCGCGGGCGGCGGCGCGGGCCTCGTCGGTGACGGTGTCGCCGGCCAGCATCCGCGCCACCTCGTCCACCCGCTGGGCGCGGTCGAGCGGAATGACGGTGGAGGTGGTGGTGTCGGCCGCGACGCGCTTCTCCACCCGCCAGTGATGCGCGCCCTGGGCCGCGACCTGCGGCGAATGGGTGACGACGAGAACCTGCGCACCTTCGGCCAGCCGGGCGAGACGGCGGCCCACCGCATCGGCCGTGGCGCCGCCGACGCCGCGGTCGATCTCGTCGAAGATCAGCGTCAGGCCCGCCGCCTCGCCGGTCAGGCAGACCTTGAGCGCCAGGAGGAACCGCGACAACTCACCGCCCGACGCGATGCGGCCGAGGGGCCCCGCCGGGGCGCCGGGATTGGTGGCGACGGTGAACTCCACCGCGTCGCGTCCGTCGGGGCCCGGCGGCGCCGGCTCCATCCGGGTGGTGAAGACCGCGCGCTCCATCCTGAGGGGCGCAAGCTCGCCGGCCATGGCGGCGTCGAGCCGCGAGGCCGCCGCGTGCCGGGTGGCCGAGAGCCGCGCGGCGGCGGCATCAAAGGCGGCCTCCGCCTCGGCGAGGCCCGTGCGCAGGTCGGCGATGTCGCCGGCGCCGGCATCGAGGGCGGCGAGCCGCTCGCGCAGCGCCGCGGCGTGCTCGCCCAGCGCGTCGGGCAGGACGTCGTGCTTGCGGGCGAGGCCGCGGATGGCGAAGAGCCGCTCCTCGATCCGTTCGAGTTCGGCGGGATCGGCGTCGAGCGCATCGAGGGCGCGCCCCACCCCCTGCTCGGCGTCGGCCAGCTCGTTCAGCGCCCGCGCCAGCGCCTCGATCGGCGCGTCGAGCGCACCCTCGGCCGCCTCCGCGGCGGCGTCGAGGCGGCGCGCGGCATCGGCCAGAAGCGCCTCGGCGCCATCGGGACCCAGCGCCTGGTGGGCGCGCAGCATGTCCTCGCGCACCCGCTCGGCGGCCTGCATGCGGCGCCGCGCCGTGTCGAGATCCGCGTCCTCGCCGGGGGCGGGATCGAGCGTGTCGAGTTCGGCCACGGCATGGCGCAGGAAGTCCTCCTCGGCCCGCGCCTCGGCCAGCGCCCGCTCGGCCTCGGCCAGCCGGCGGGCGGCGCGGCTGCGCCCGGTCCAGGCGGCGCGGGTGGCGGCGAGATCGGGCGCGGTGCCGGCGAAGGCGTCGAGGAGCGCGCGGTGACCGCGCGCGTCGAGCAGGCCGCGATCGTCGTGCTGGCCATGCAGCTCGACCAGCGTCTCGGAGACCCGGCGCAGCACCTCGCCCGAGACGCGGCGGTCGTTGATCCAGGCGGTCTTGCGGCCGTCGGGGGTGTTGACGCGGCGCAGCAGCAGCTCGTCGCCCTCCGCGAGCCCGGCCTCGGCCAGAACCTCGCGGGCCGGGTGACCGGCGGGCAGGTCGAAGGCCGCCGCGACCTCGCCGCGCTCGGCGCCGGCGCGCACCAGCTCGGCGCGGCCGCGCCAGCCGAGGACGAAGCCCAGCGCGTCCAGCAGGATCGACTTGCCCGCTCCGGTCTCGCCCGTCAGGACGTTGAGGCCGGGCCGGAAATCGAGCTCCAGCCGGTCGATCAGCAGCATGTCCCTTATGCTCAAGGCCCGCAGCATGGACCGCCCCCGTCCAAGGATCGCGGCCGGTATCGCATGGGGCGCGGGGAGGTGCCAGATGCGGGCGGCGGCGGGGCCGGTCAGCCGGCCTTCAGCAGCTTCTTCGGCAGCGGGACGCCGTCGCCGAGCGCCAGGATCAGCGCCCGCAGGTCCTTCTCGTCGACCGACGCGGCGGCCTTGGTGACCGAGAACCAGTGGCGCTTGCGCTGCTCGCGCTCCTTCCAGCGCTTCTTGAGCTTGCTGACGACCATCGGAAAGAGCGTGACCTCGCAGCGGATGGCGGTGCCGTCGCCCATCTGCTTGTCGTAGCGATAGCTGCCGAGCGGCGTGCTGTGGACGGTGCCGATGGCGCCGGCCTCCTCCAGCGCCTCGATCGCCGCGGCGGCCCAGGGCTTGCGGCCGTCCATCGGCCAGCCCTTCGGCGGCACCCAGCGCCCGGTATCGCGGGAGGTCACCAGAAGGATCTCGATCCTGCCCTTGCGGGAGAAGCGGATCGGCAGGGCGGCGATTTGCTTGGACCGGGGCATGGAGCGGGACACGAGAACAGTCTATTCAACTATGGAGGTAACTCAACTTTAAATTGCGACCCAAAGATGTGGAGGCCCCTCGCGGAGGCGGCGCGGCGCTAGAGCCATTCTCCTCGTATCGTCTGGCGGTAGAGACTGGACAACCAGTTGTCGCCGGCCGCCTCGACCGTCAGACCGCGCGCGGTCAGGAGCCTGTAGGCCCGCGCATACCAGTCGGTCGACTGGTAATTGTATCCAAGGATGGCGCCGGCGGTCTGCGCCTCGGCGTCGAGACCGAGCGCGAGATAGGATTCGACCAGCCGCAGCAGCGCCTCGGGCGTGTGGGTGGTGGTCTGGTAATCCTCGACCACGACGCGGAACCGGCGGACGGCGGCGGCGTAGTTGCCGCGCTTGAGGTAATAGCGGCCGATCTCCATCTCCTTGCCGGCCAGGTGGTCGAAGGCCAGGTCGAACTTCAGCACCGCCGAGCGCGCGTACTCGCTCTCGGGATAGACCTCGATCACCTCGCGCAGCGCCTGCAGGGCCTGGAAGGTCAGGCCCTGGTCGCGGCCGACATCGTCGATCTGGTCGTAATAGCTGAGCGCCAGGAGATATTGCGCATAGGCCGCGTCCTCGCCGCCGGGATAGAAGTCGAGATAGCGCTGGGCGGCGCCGCGCGCGCTCTCGTAGTCGCGGTCGCGGTGATAGGCCAGGGCCTGCATGACGAGCGCCCGCTTGCCCCATTCGCTGTAGGGATAGAGCCGCTCGACCTCGCCGAAATATTCGGCCGCCGTCTCGGGATCGTCGGATTCGAGCTCCAGTTCGGCGCGCTCGTAGATCGAGGCGGCGTCGAGATCCTCGAGCGGCACGTTGCGCGACGCGAAGGGACCGCCGCCGCAGCCCGACATCACCAGCCCGATGAACGACAGGCCGATCAGACGCCTTGCGATCCCAGTCATGTCACAGCCTCGATCCCTGTCCTGCCCCGGGCGTGCGGCGCAGCCCGCGCCCCGTTCGGCGCGGTCCTAGCACAGAAAATTGCGGGGCAAAACGCCTGACGGATCACGCAGCGAGGCGCGGTGCGTCGGTGCGACGCAGGCCCGCGCCCGGCAGGCGCGCCAGCAGCTGCGGATCGGCCTCGACCAGACGGCAGGCCTCGGGGCGCGCAAAGAGCGCCCGCAGCAGCGCGTTGGTCAGCGCGTGGCCGGCGCGCACGCCGGTATAGCGGCCGAGGATCGGCGCGCCGGCGAGTGCGAGGTCGCCCAGCGCGTCGAGCATCTTGTGGCGCACCGCCTCGTCTGCGTGGCGCAGGCCGCCGGGGCTCAGCACCTCGGCGCCGTCGACCACGACGGCATTCTCGAGCGTGCCGCCCAGCGCCAGGCCGCGGCGGCGCATGGCGTCCACATCGGCCTGCCGGCAGAAGGTGCGGCTGTCGCACAATTCGCGCACGAAGGTGCCGTTGGCGAGGCTGAGGCGCTTGGCCTGCCGGCCGATGGCGGCATCGGAGAAGTCGATGGAAAAGTCGATCTCCAGCGTGTCGGCGGGCTCGATCCGCGCCAGCGCCGGGCCGTTGCGCACCTCGACCACGTCGAGGATGCGGATGGCGCGCAGGCGGCCCTCCTGCGGCTCGATACCGGCCGCGAGGATGCCCGCAACGAACGGCGCGGCCGAGCCGTCGAGGATCGGTACTTCCGGCCCGTCGATCTCCACCAGGGCGTTTTGGATGCCGCAGCCGGCGAGCGCCGCCATGACGTGCTCGACCGTGGAGACGCGGGTGCCGGCGGCGTTCACGAGACGGGTGCAGAGCTCGACCTGCTCCACCGCGCTCCAATGGGCGGGGATCATGGCGCGGTCGGCGGGCCGGTCGGTGCGGCGGAACCACAGGCCGTGATCCACACGCGCCGGCAGGATGCGCAAGGCCGCCTTGCGCCCCGAATGGAGGCCGATACCGTCGAATGCGACAGGGTGCGCCAGAGTTGTTTGCATGGGATGACCTTTTTCGTCCGCGCCGGTTGATCCGGTCTCGTGCTGCTCACGACCAGTTAAGAAAAGACGCGGCGCCATACAAATCAACGATTGCAACGGTCTGTAACAGTACCGTCCGCTGGACGGCCGGTTCTTGCGCGATCCACCGCCAGGGTCCATAAGGCACTCATCGGAAACGAAAAAGGGCCGGCGCGGGGCCGGCCCTTCAGGATGCTAAACGTGACTGTTCAGTTTGCTCAGTTTGCCTGGCGCCGCAGGAAGGCGGGGATCTCGATCCGGTTCTCGCCCGACATCTCGTCCTCGTCCTCGTAGTCGGGCATCGGCGCGGCGCGGCGTTGCGGCTGCGGGGCCGCGGCGATGCGCTCCGGCGCGGCGGGGCGCTCGGCGGCGGCACGCTCGGCCGGCGCGACCCGCTGCTCGGGCGCCGCGGGCCGCTCGGCGGCGGCCTGCGGCTTCGGCTCTCCGGTCATGCGGTTGATCAGGCTGTTGATCGCGAAGCGCGGCCGCTCGGGCTGGGCGCGGGGGGCGGCCACCGGACGCGGCTGCGGCCCGGCGGGCGCGGTGGCCTGCGGCGCGGCGGCCCCGCCTTCGGGGCTGTTGCGCATCGCCTTCTCCAGCCGCTCCATCACCTCGCGGCTGGGCTCGCCGCGGCGCTGGGCCGCGACCGGCTGGCGCGCCTCGGCGGCGGCCTGGCGGTCGTCGCCGGCGCGGCGGGCTTCCCAGTCGGCGAAGAAGTCGGGCTCGCCGGCCTCGGCGGCCGCGGGCTCGGCGGCGGGCTGATAGACCGGCTCGGGCGCGGCCTCGGGCTCCGCCGCCTCGGCGGGCTGGGCGGCCGGCTCGGAGAGCCTGCGGCGCGCCACCGGCGCGTCCTTCGACGGCGCGAGGGCGTCGATGCCGGTGGCGACGACGCTGACGCGCATCCGGCCCGCCATCGATTCGTCGAGCGTGGAGCCGACGATGATGTTGGCGTCGGGATCGACCTTCTCGCGGATGACGTTGGCGGCCTCGTCGAGCTCGTAGAGCGTCAGGTCGCTGCCGCCGGTGACGTTGATCAGAACGCCCTTGGCGCCGTTGAGGCTGATCTCGTCGAGGAGCGGGTTGGCGATCGCCTTCTCGGCGGCCTGCATGGCGCGGTCCTCGCCCTCGGCCTCGCCGGTGCCCATCATCGCCTTGCCCATCTCGTCCATCACCGCGCGCACGTCGGCGAAGTCGAGGTTGATGAGGCCCGGGCGCACCATCAGGTCGGTGACGCCCTTCACGCCCTGGTAGAGCACGTCGTCGGCCATGCCGAAGGCGTCGGTGCAGGTGGTCTTCTCGTTGGCGAGCCGGAAGAGGTTCTGGTTGGGGATGATGATCAGCGTGTCGACCATCTTCTGCAGGGTCTCGATCCCCTCCTCGGCCTGGCGCATGCGGCGCGTGCCCTCGAACTGGAAGGGCTTCGTGACGACGCCCACGGTCAGCACGCCCAGCTCGCGCGCGGCCTGCGCGATGATCGGCGTGGCGCCGGTCCCCGTTCCGCCGCCCATGCCGGCGGTGATGAAGCACATATGGGCGCCGGCCAGGTGATCGACGATCTCCTCGATCGATTCCTCGGCCGCGGCGGCGCCGATCGAGGCGCGGGCGCCGGCGCCCAGCCCCTCGGTCACCTTGATGCCCATCTGCACCCGATTCTGCGCGGCCGATTGCGCGAGCGCCTGGGCGTCGGTATTCGCCACGACGAATTCGCAGCCGTCGAGCTGCTTCTCGATCATGTTGTTGACGGCGTTGCCGCCGGCGCCACCGACACCGAAGACGGTGATGCGCGGCTTCAGTTCGTCATGGGAGGGGGGAGTGAGTGTGAGGGTCATGTTCGATTCCGCCTGTGTTGCCCCGCGATTTCCGGCTGCGGGTTTACGCCCATTTTTGCACGACCCTAGCGAGGGGCTTCGGTCGCGTCACTCGAAAATCAAGTCGACTCATACAAAATGAGACCGACGGCATCGGCCGACCAGCGGCATTTCGCCGAATCAGCAAGATCTCGTGTCACCAGTTGTCCTTGAACCATCGCACCGCCCGCCGCAGGGATCGGGCCGGATAGGCGTCGGGCGGGATCTCGAAATCCCACCACTCGTCCTGCGGGCTCGCGGCAAAGAGGCACAGGCCCACGGCGCTCGCGAAGGCGGCGCCGGTGGCGTTGTCGGGCAGGCCCGCGACGCGCACCGGCCGGCCCACCCGGACCTGCTGGCCGAAGAAGCGCGGCGCCAGCGTGTCCAGGCCGGGGATCTGGCTGCCGCCGCCGGTCAGCACGATCTGCTGGGAGGGCAGCGCCTCGAACCCGGCGGCGTCGAGCCGCAGCCGCACCTCGTCGAGGATCTCCTCGATGCGCGGCCGCATGATGCCGATCAGCTCGGCGCGGCTCGCCGTGCGGCGGTCGCGCTCCCAGTCGCCCGAGGCGCCGCCGAGGCGGATCATCTCGCGGTCGTCCATCGAGGTCGGCACGGCGCCGCCATGGAGGGTCTTCAGCCGCTCGGCGGTGGCGAGCGGGATCTGCAGCCCCTTGGAGATGTCGGAGGTGATCTGGTCGCCGCCCATCGCCACGGCGTCGGCGTAGATCAGGTGCTTCTTCCAGAAGATCGACACGCCGGTCGCCCCGCCGCCCATGTCGATGCAGGCGGCGCCGAGCTCCTGCTCGTCCTCGACGAGGCTTGCGAGCCCCGAGACATAGGCCGAGGAGGCGAGCCCCGCGAGATCCAGATCGCAGCGCCTGATGCAGCGGATGAGGTTGGCCACGACGTGCGATTCGACGGTCAGCATGTGCATGTCGCAGGCGAGCCTCTGGCCCACCTGGCCGCGCGGATCGGCCATGCCGGTGCGGTGGTCGAGCGCGAAGTTCACCGGCTGGGCGTGCAGCACCTCGCGCCCCTCGCCGTAATCGGGCACCTCGCAGGCGGCCAGCACGCGCGCCACGTCGCGCTCGGCCACCGCCTCGCCGCCGATCTCCACCTCGCCGTCGAGCCCGTAGCTGCGCGGGGCGCCGCCCGAGACGGCGGCGATGACGTGATCGACGCGGACCTGCGCCATCTTCTGCGCCGCCTGGACGACGGTGCGGATGGCCCGCTCGGCCTCGTGCATGCCGTCGATCTCGCCGAAGCGGACGCCGCGCGAGCGGGTGGTGGCGGCGCCGACGATGCGGAAGGCGGACTGGCCCGCCATGGGGCCCGCCCCGCCGGCCGAGGGGGTCGCGGCATCGACCCGCAGGACCAGGCAGGTGACCTTGGAGGTGCCCACATCGAGGATGGCGATCACCCCGCGCTGCATCGCCGACTGCCGCATGGCGCGCATGGCGCGCTGGGACTGGTAGAGGTCGAACATGCTTACTCGTCTCCCAGTTCGGTCAGTTTCACCTGCCGCAGCATCTGCGCCGCGGCCGGTTTCAGCCGCACCGTCGGCCGGTGCGGCAGCCGCATGTCGACGAGCACCACCTCGCGGGCGAAGAGATCGTCGGCCGCATCGACCGCGATGACCCGCGCGAGCGCCGCGACCGGATCGGTCTCAGGCAGCTTGATCTTCTGGCCGCCCGACAGGACCAGGTCCCAGCGCCGCTCGCCGACGCGGACGAGGCCGCGCAGCCGCGGCGCGAGGGGCGAGGCCGCCTCCACCAGCGCCAGGGCCTCGGCGGCGGCGCGGTCGGCGGCCAGCCCCGAGATCAGCGGCAGGTCGGCGCGGTCGGCGCGCGCCGCGAGCGCCGCGACCCGGTTGCCGGAGGCGTCGAGCAGGTCGAGGCCATCGGGGCCGCGCCAGACGAGCGCCGGCACCCGCTCGCGCACGCGGATGTCGAGGAGGCCGCCGGGCTTGACCCGCAGATCGGCGCGTTCGACCGCGTCGAGGCTCAGGACCCGGTCCTGCATGGCGGCGAGGTCGAGATCGAAGGAACTGACGGGCAGATCGAGGGACAGGATCCGGGTGATGCCGCTCGCCACGCCCGGGCTCGCCCCGTCGATCGCCACGGTGCGCACCATGAACTCGTCGCGCGATGCGATGGCGAGGCGCACCGCGTCGATGCGCGCGTGAAGCGCGGCGCGGCGGTCGGGGCTGGCCAGCGTCAGCCCGCCGATCACCGCGATGGCGAGCGCCGGCATGCCCAGCACGAAGGCGCGCCTGAGGCCGTGGCTGAGCGCCAGCCGCTGGAGCCGGTAGGCGAGGCGGGACGGCGCCGGATCGGGCCGGCGGGCGGTCTGCGGTCGGAACGGGCTCAGCGGTCGCACGAGGCATCCTCCACAATCCAGCGGCAGAACGCGCCGAAGCCCAGCCCGGCATGGCGGGCCTGCTCGGGCGCGAGCGAGGTGGGCGTCATGCCCGGTTGGGTGTTGATCTCGAGCAGCACGAGACCGTCGAGGCCGCGCGCCTCGTCCCAGCGGAAATCCGTGCGGCTGATGCCGCGGCAGCCCAGCGCCCGGTGGGCGCGGAGGGCATAGTCGAGGCAGGCATCCGTGATCTCGGCGGGCACCTCGGCGGGGATCACGTGGCGCGAGCCGCCGGGGCGGTACTTGGCGTCGTAATCGTACCAGCCGTCGGTGCGGATGTCGGTCAGGCCCAGGGCCCGGTCGCCCATCACCGTCGCGGTCAGCTCCCGGCCCGGGGCGAAGCGCTCGACCATGACCGTGTCGGGCATGTCATTGGCGAGCTGCGGCGGCCCGTTGGCGGCGCTGTGGACGAGATAGACGCCGACCGAGGAGCCTTCGTTGTAGGGCTTCACGACATAGGGGGGATCCATGACGTGACGCGCGCGGACATCGGCGGCGGCGGCGAGGCGGGAGGCCACGACCGGCAGGCCGTGGGCGCGGAACACCGCCTTGGCGCGTTCCTTGTCCATGGCGAGGGCGGAGGGCAGAACGCCCGAATGGGTATAGGGCAGGCGCATCCATTCGAGCAGGCCCTGCACGCAGCCATCCTCGCCCCAGCGGCCGTGCAGGGCGTTGAAGACGATGTCGGGCGCGGTCTCGACCAGCCGCGCGGGAAGGTCAGGACCGGCGTCCAGCTCGATCGTCCCGAACCCTTCGCCCCGCAGGGCGGCGGCGCATTCGCGCCCCGACGACAGGGACACCTCGCGTTCAGCCGAGGGGCCGCCCATCACCACCGCCACATTGGGGGATGCCCTGCTCGACATGCCCACCACTCGTTCTTACGGGATCCTTGTGACCGGATCCTCTGCGTTCCGCGTGCGGCGTTCGTGCCGTCACGCGGTGTCGGCCGCAGTCTTTCCCACGCGCCGTATTTCCCACTCTAGACGAATGCCGCTGTCTTGGAAGACCTTTTCTCGCACCAGCTCGCCCAGATCCTCGAGATCGGCGGCGCTCGCCCCGTCCGCGTTGAGGAGGAAGTTCGGATGCTTGGCGGACATCCGGGCGCCGCCGAGCCTGTGGCCGCGCATCCCGGCGCGGTCGATCAGGAACCAGGCCTTCAACTCATGCGTGTCCTCGGGCCGCCCGGTGGAGCTGTGGCCGGCCGGGTTGCGGAAGGTCGAGCCGGCGCTCAGCTCGGCGGTGGGCTGGCTCGCGTCCCGGCGCGCGACCTGCTCGTCCATGCGCGCCGCGAGACGGTCTGGATCGCCCGCATCGGCGCGGAAGGTGGCGCGGGTGATGACGGCGCCGTCGGGAAGGGCGCTGGCGCGGTAGGCGAGGGCCAGATCGGCGGCCGGGATGGTGACGGTGCGGCCGTCGCGCCTCACCGCCTCCACCTCGATCAGGTGGTCGGCCACGTAGGCGCCGTAGCAGCCCGCGTTCATCCGCACGGCGCCGCCGATGGCGCCCGGAATGGTGCGCAGGAAGGTGAGGTCGCGGCCGGCCGCGGCGGCCTTGATCGCCACGTGTTTGTCGAGCGCGGCGGCGCCGGCGATGACCCGGTCGCCGTCGATCTCGATGCCGTTGAAGCCGCGCCCGAGGCGGATCACCACGCCGTCGATGCCGCCGTCGCGGACGATGAGGTTCGAGCCCACGCCCATCGGGAAGACCGGGACGGCGGGATCGAGGGCGGCCAGGAAGGCGGCCAGATCCGCCGGGTCGGCGGGCTGCACGAACTGTTCGGCCGGGCCGCCGACGCGCAGCCAGGTGAGGCCGGAGAGGTCGCGGCCCGGCGTGATGCGGCCGCGGATCGCGGGAAGCTCGATCGACATGGCAGCGGTCTAGCCGGCGCGGCGGCGGGATCCAAGCCGGCGCGGGCCCCACCGGGCGCTGTCCGGGCCTCTCGCGTCCCGCCCCGGGCGCGCGACCGGAGCGGTCGGCCGCTTCTGGCGGACCCGCTCGTCGCCGCCAGCGCACCGCCGGAGCGACGGGCGGGCGCTCTCGTGATCGACCCGGCCGCTCCACCGGAGCGTCCGCCCGCCCCTGGCGGGTCCGGTCGGGGCTGTGCCCGTTCGTCGCTGACATCGCTCCACCGGAGCGATGTCCGGGCGCTCTCGTGATCGACCCGGCCGCTCCACCGGAGCGTCCGCCCGCCCTTGGCGGGTCCGGTCGATCACCCCATCCGCTCGGAGGTGTAGGAGCCCGGGGAGGCGGGGAAGACCACGGTCTTGTTGCCGTTGATGAAGACGCGGTGGTTGGCGTGGGCGTGGACGGCCCGGGCCAGGACCTGCGCCTCGACGTCGCGGCCGAGCGAGACGTAGTCCTCGTTCGACTGCGCGTGGGTGACGCGCACCGTGTCCTGCTCGATGATCGGCCCCTCGTCGAGATCGGAGGTGACGTAGTGCGAGGTCGCGCCGATCAGCTTGACGCCGCGCTCGAAGGCCTGGCGGTAGGGGTTGGCGCCCTTGAAGGAGGGCAGGAAGGAATGGTGGATGTTGATGATCCGGCCCGACATCTCGCGGCACATCCGGTCCGACAGGACCTGCATGTAGCGCGCCAGAACGACCAGCTCGGCGCCCGAATCGGCGATGATCTCCATCTGCCGGTCCTCGGCCTGGGCCTTGTTGTCCTTCGTCACCTTGATGTGGTGGAAGGGGATGTCGTGGTTCACCACCAGCTTCTGGTAGTCGTGGTGGTTGGAGATGACGCCGGCGATTTCCACCGGCAGGGCGCCGATCCGCCACCGGTAGAGCAGGTCGTTCAGGCAATGGCCGAAGCGCGAGACCATGATCATCACGCGCATCTTGCGCGCCTCGTCATGGACGGCGAAGTCCATCGCGAATCGCTCGGCAAGGGGGGCGAAGGCCTCGCCCAGATCGGCGACCGTCGCGCCGGTCTCGGGCCTGAACGACAGGCGCATGAAGAAGTTGCCGGTCAGCAGGTCGTCGAACTGCGCCGAATCGACGATGTTGCAGCCCTTGTCCGCCAGGCAGGCCGAAATCGCCGCGACGATGCCGCGGGTCGAAGGACAGGTGACGGTGAGCGCGATGGTGTCCATGGGCCGGATCCTTGGGGGCGGTGTCGCGCCACGGATCACATGGCGACAGGCCGCCGCTTGGCGGCCTGCGACGCCCGGACCGGATTTTGCGACCTGCCCGGGCGCCCTGCCTTCGCTATTTCAGGCGGCCGGGCAGGTCGTTGGCCCACTGGCTGATCGTGCCGGCGCCGAGGCAGACGACCATGTCGCCGGGCTTCGCCTGTTCGCGCACCAGCCGCACGAGGTCGTCCTCGTCGAGGATGGCGCGGGCGTGGCGGTGGCCGTGGCGGATCAGGCCGGCGACCAGATCGTCGCGCCCGGCGCCGGCGATGGGCTCCTCGCCGGCGGCATAGACATCGGCGATGGCGACCACGTCGGCCTCGTTGAAGCAGCCGCAGAACTCGTCGAAGAGCGCGTGGAGGCGCGAATAGCGGTGCGGCTGGTGCACGGCGATGACCCGGCCCTGGGTGGCGTGGCGCGCCGCCTTGAGGACGGCCGCGATCTCCACCGGGTGGTGGCCGTAATCGTCGATGATGGCGACGCCGTTCACCTCGCCCACGCGGGTGAAGCGGCGGTTGACGCCGCCGAAGCCGGTCAGGGCGCGGCGGATCTCGTCGCGCGTCAGGCCGAGATGGCGGGCCACCGCCACCGCGGCGAGCGCGTTCGAGACGTTGTGGTCGCCGGGCATCGGCAGCGCGCAGCCCTCGATCATCGCGTCCTCGGCCTGCAGGTGCACGTCGAAATGCGCCACGCCCTGCTCGTAGCGCAGGTTGACGGCGCGCACGTCGGCCTGCGGGTTGAAGCCGAAGGTCACGACGCGACGGTCGGTGATGCGGCCCACCAGCGCCTGCACCTCGGGATGATCGGTGCAGCACACGGCGAGGCCGTAGAACGGGATGTTGGAGACGAAATTGTCGAAACCCTGCTTCAGCCGCTCGAAATCGCCCCAGTGCTCCATGTGCTCGGGGTCGATATTGGTGACGATGGCGATGGTGGCGGGCAGGCGGTTGAAGGTGCCGTCGCTCTCGTCGGCCTCGACCACCATCCACTCCCCCTGCCCCATGCGCGCATTCGATCCGTAGGCGTGGATGATGCCGCCGTTGATGACGGTCGGATCGACGCCGCCCTCGTCGAGCAGCGCCGCGACCATGGTGGTGGTGGTGGTCTTGCCGTGGGTGCCGGCGACGGCGATGTTCGATTTCATCCGCATCAGCTCGGCCAGCATCTCGGCGCGGCGCACCACCGGCAGGCCGCGGGCGCGCGCCGCGTCGAGTTCGGGATTGCCGGGCTTGATCGCCGAGGAGATGACGACCACCTCGGCGCCGTCGAGGTTGGCGGGGCGCTGTCCCTCGAAGACGGTGGCGCCGAGGCTCGCGAGCCGCTCGGTGATCTTCGAGGCCTTGAGATCGGAGCCCTGGACCGTATAGCCGTGGTTCAGCAGCACCTCGGCGATGCCGGACATGCCGATGCCGCCGATGCCGACGAAGTGGATCGGGCCGATCTCGGTCGGCAGCTTGGTTGCCCGTGCGGCATTCATGGCGTGGGTCCGGTCGATTTTCTGGTGTTTCACGGCCTGTCATCCTCTGCTCGATATTTGTCCAGCCCCGCCAGCCTTTCGGCGAGGTCCGCCAAGCGCTCGGCGGCGTCGGGTCGTCCGAGGCCCAGCGCCCGCCGCGCCATGTGCTCGGCCGCCTGCGGCTGCGACAGGATCGCCTCGACATTGGCGGCGAGCGCCGCGACGCTCAGCTTGCGCTCGGGGATGACGACGGCGGCCTCGGCCTCCGCGAGGCCGCGGGCATTGGCGCTCTGATGGTCGGCGGCGGCGGCGGCGAAGGGGATGAGGACCGAAGGGCGGCCGATGGTCGTGATGTCGGCGACGCTCGAGGCGCCGGCGCGGCTGATCACCAGCTGCGCCTCGCTCATCCGGCGCGGCACGTCCTCGAAGAACGGCGCTACCTCGGCGGCGATGCCGCGATCGGCGTAGAAGGCCGCGACGCGCGCCTCGTCCTCGCCCCGCGCCTGATGGGCGACGCGCAGGTTGCCGCGCAGCGGCTCGGGCAGCGCGTCGAGGGCCCGGGGCACGATGTCGGAGAGGATCCGCGCGCCCTGGCTGCCGCCGATCACGAGGACCGACATCGGATAGTCGCCGGGCGGGATGTAGGCCGCCCCGGCGCGGGCGCGGATCGCGGCGCGCACCGGATTGCCGACGGCGAGGCCCACCACGCCCTCGGGCAGCTCGGTGGGCCAGGTGCCGCAGGCGACCGCATCGACGCGGGTGGCGAAGCGGCGGTTGACGCGGCCCAGAACGCCGTTCTGCTCGTGGATGAGGCTCGGCCGCTTCAGGAGGGTCGCCGCGCTCATCGCCGGGATCGACGGATAGCCGCCGAAGCCCGCGACCAGCGCCGGCCGGTCGCGCCGCATCGCCCAGACCGCCTGCGCCACGCCGGCGGCGATCCGCGCCGGCACCAGGGCGCGCGCCAGCGCCCCGCCCCGCGCGAAGGTGGCCGAGGCCAGCTCGACGACCGGCACCTCGGCGGGAAAGCCGCCGCTGTAGCGGGCACCGCGCGCGTCGGTCGACAGGTGCACCCGCCAGCCGCGGGCGATGAGCGTCTCGGCCAGCGCCTGGGCGGGGAACATGTGCCCGCCGGTGCCGCCGGCGGCGATCAGGAAGAGCGGCGCGGTCACGGCGCGGCCGGCCGGGGCGCGGCGGAGAGTCGGCATCGGCTCACCGCGGCCGCCGCCGGATCAGGATGTCGCCGATCCCGCCCTGGGGGCGGGCGCGGGTGAAGGCCAGGAGCATGCCCATGGCGATGCCGGTCGCGATGATCGAGGAGCCGCCGTAGCTGACGAAGGGCAGCGTCATGCCCTTGGCGGGCAGGAGCCGCACCGCGACGCCCATGTTGATGATCGCCTGGACGCCGAACATGCAGGCGAGACCGGCGCCGGCGAGGCGGATGAACGGGTCGCGCTCGCGCATCAGCCGGGCCAGCGAGCGGACCACGATCACCGCGTAGAGCGCGATGACGCAGAGCACCAGGACGAGCCCGTATTCCTCGGCCGCGACCGCGATGATGAAATCGGTATGGGCGTCGGGGAGCGACCATTTCACCTGTCCCTCGCCCAGCCCGACGCCGAAGAAGCCGCCCTCCTGGATGGCGTTGGTGGCGTAGCCGAGCTGGGTCCTGGGATCGAGGTCGGGGGTCAGGAAGCCGTCGATGCGGCGGGCGAAATGTTCGGACCTGGAATAGGCGACGGTGCCCGCCATGACCACGCCGCCGGCCATGAAGACCAGAAGCGCGACCGGGGCGCCGGCGACGAAATACATCACCCCCCAGGCGAAGAGGACGAGGCAGGCCTGGCCGAAATCGGGCTGCAGCGCCAGAAAGCCCACGATCACCAGCGCCAGGGCGAGGCTCATCGACTTGCCGGGCGGGCCGCCCAGATCCTGGCTCGCGGCGATCATCCAGGCGGTGACGACGACGAAGCCGGGCTTGAGGAACTCGGAGGGCTGCACGCTCGCAAAGCCCAGCGAATACCACCGCACCGCGCCCTTGCCGAAATCGGTGCCGGCGAAGGGCAGGCCGATCAGCGCGACGAAGGTGACCGCAAAGCCGATTACGGCCAGGCGCCGCACCAGCACCGGCGACAGCATCGTGGTGATCGCCATGACGAGGAGCGCCAGCCCGCCGAACAGCGCCTGGCGGGTGACGTAGTAGAACGGCTCGAAGCCGTTGCGGGCGGCGAGCGGCGGCGAGGCGGCGAGCCCCAGCAGCAGCCCGATGCCGAACAGCGCCAGGACGCAGGCCAGCGACAGCTTGTCGACGGTGCGCCACCATTTCGGAAAGATCGGCTCGCCCGCCGTCAGCGGAACGCTGCCATGGACCATTTCGGTCATGGAACACTGCCTTTGCCTCTCGACCGCCCGTTTGCCGGGTCTCGTGAGCGCGATGCTATCGCGAAAGCGGCGCACTTGGCCAGATGTTTCGCATCTTGCCCCCGCCGGCCGGGCGCGCGAGGGGGGCCGCATGACGGTCAGACGGGTGAAGACGCTGATTCTGGGCGCCGGCGCGGCCGGCATGATGTGCGCCGCCGAGTCCGGACCCGGCACGCTCGTCGTCGATCATGCGCGCAAGCCGGGGGAGAAGATCCGCATCTCGGGCGGCGGGCGGTGCAACTTCACCAATCTGGGCGTGGCGCCGGAGCGGTTCCTGTCGGCCAATCCGCATTTCGCCAAGTCGGCGCTCAGCCGCTACAGCCAGTGGGACTTCATCGCGCTGGTCGAAGCGCATGGCATCGCCTGGCACGAGAAGACGCTGGGACAGCTCTTCTGCGACGGGCGGGCCACGCAGATCGTCGAGATGCTCCGCGCCGGGGTCGAGCGGGCGGGGGCGGAGATGTGGCTGTCGAGCGAGGTGGGCGAGATCGGCCATGACGGCGGCGGCTACCGCGTGACGCTCGACCGGGAGGGGGAGCGGGTCGAGGTCGTGGCCCAGATGCTGGTTCTGGCGACGGGCGGGCTGTCGATCCCGAAGATGGGCGCGACGGACCTCGCCTATCGGGTGGCGCGCCGCTTCGGGCACGGCCTCGCGTCGCCGCGCCCGGGCCTCGTGCCCCTGACCTTCGACGGGCCGATGCGTGAGCGCTGCGGCGCGCTGGCGGGCGTGGCGGCGCCGGCGCGGGTGAGCGTGGCGTCGCAAGGCTTCGAGGAGGCGGTGCTCTTCACCCATCGCGGCCTCTCCGGGCCGGCGATCCTGCAGGTCAGCTCCTACTGGCAGGAGGGCGAGGCGGTCACGCTCGATCTCGACCCGGCGGCGGAGGTGCTGCCGGCACTGAAGGCGGCGCGGGCCCGCGAGGGGCGCAAGGCGCCGGCCTCCTGCGTGGCGCGGCACCTGCCGCAGCGGCTGGTGGCCCAGGCGCTGCCGCGGGATCTGCCGGCGCGGCTTGCCGATTGCGCGGACCCGGTGCTCGAGCGGATCGTCGGCGCGCTCCGCGACTGGCGGGTCGTGCCGGACGGCACCGAGGGCTACCGGACCGCCGAGGTGACGGTGGGCGGCGTCGAGACCGGTGGGCTCAGCTCGAAGACGATGGAGAGCCGGCTGATGCCGGGGCTTTTCGTCATCGGCGAGGCCGTGGACGTGACGGGCTGGCTCGGCGGCTACAATTTCCAGTGGGCGTGGTCGTCGGGCTGGGCGGCGGGGCAGGAGATCCGCGCGCGCTAGCCCAGCGCGCCGACCAGCCGGACGAAATCCTCGCCGCGCCGCTCGAAGTTCGGATACTGGTCGAAGGAGGCGGCGGCGGGCGCGAGGAGCACCACCTCGCCCGGCTGCGCCTCGGCGGCGGCGCGGGCCACGGCCACCTCCATCGTCTCGCAGATCTCCACCGGCACGCTCGTCAGCTGCACCGCGAAGGCGCGGGCGGAATGGCCGATCAGATAGGCCTTGGCGACGCTGCCCAGATGCGGCTCGAGCGCGGCGATGCCGCCGTCCTTGCCGAGCCCCCCGGCGATCCAGCGGATGCGGGAGAAGGCCTGCAGCGCCTTGGCGGCGGCATCGACGTTGGTGGCCTTCGAATCGTTGACGAAGCGCACGCCGCCGCGCTCGGCGACGAGCTGCGAGCGGTGCGGCAGGCCGGTGAAGCTCGCAAATCCCGCCTCGACGGCGCGCGGCGACAGGCCCAGCGCGCGGATTGCGGCATAGGCGGCGCAGGCGTTCTGGTGGTTGTGGCCGCCCGGCAGGCCCTTCATCTGCCGCAGGTCGATGGCGCCGATCTGGCGCGCCTTGCGCCATTCGGCGAGGCGCCCGTCGGGGGCCGTCACCGACCAGCCGGGCCCGGGCAGCCGGCGGTCGACGGAGACGCGGATCACCCGGTCGTCGCCCAGCCCCTCGGCAAGCTGCCCGGCGAGGAACCGCCCCTCGACCTCGTCGACGCCGATCACCGCCCGGTCGGGACCGCCCTCGGCGAAGAGCCGGCGCTTGGCGGCGAAATAGCCGCCCATGCCGCCGTGGCGGTCGAGATGATCGGGGCTGAGATTGGTGAAGACCGCGATGTCGGGGGTCAGGGCGCGGGCCAGCTCGGTCTGGTAGGAGGAGAGCTCGAGCACCACCACGTCGTCCTCGCCGGGCGGGTCGATGTCGAGCACGCCGCGGCCGATATTGCCGGCGAGCTGCACCCGGCGGCCGGCGGTATGGAGCACGTGGTGGATGAGCGCCGCGGTCGTCGACTTGCCGTTCGACCCGGTCACCGCGACGACCTTGGGCGGCGCGTCCTGTTCGGCGCCGACCGAGCGGAAGAACAGGCCGATATCGTTGTCGACGGGCACGCCCGCGGCGAGGGCGGCGGCCACCGCCTGATGCGGGCGGGGATAGAGATGCGGGATGCCGGGCGAGACGATCAGCGCCGCCACCGCCTCGAAGGCGTCCGCGCGGCTCGGATCGGCGATCTCGAAGCCCTCCGCCTCGGCCCGTGCCCGGCCCTCGGCGCCGTCGTCCCAGCAGAGCGGAAGGGCGCCGCCGGCGCGCAGCGCCCGCGCCGCGGAGAGCCCCGAGCGGCCGAGGCCGAGGACGGCGACGCGCCGCCCCGAGACGCCGGTGACGGGGATCATCCGCCCTTCTCGACGCGGGCGATGACGAGAAAGCTCACGAGCCCGCCCAGCGCCAGCAGCACCACGAACGCGCCGCCGCGGGACCAGTAGCCGCGCTCGCCCGCCTGCTCGGGCGCGGCGAGATTGAGCCCGGCATCGGCCACATAGAGGGCGGTTATGATCGTACCCAGCGCAAAGAGCAGCACCGCGCCCCAGTTCCACCAGGCATTGGCGGTGCGGTAGAAGTAGTGCGTGAGCGAGGCATAGAGCGTCAGCGTGCCGGTGGCCCGCACGATCTGCGCCACCTTGCCCGGCCCGGTATCGCCGTTGCTGAGGTCGCGCGCGCTGTAGATCAGGTTCCGCCACATGCCATCACCGCAGCTTCAGGGTCGCGAGACCGATCAACGCGAGGATCAGCGAGATGATCCAGAAGCGGATGACGATCTGCGGCTCCGCCCAGCCGCGCTTCTCGAAATGGTGGTGGATCGGCGCCATCAGGAAGACCCGCTTGCCGGTGCGCTTGAAATAGGCGACCTGGATGATGACCGACAGCGCCTCGACCACGAAGAGGCCGCCGACGATGCCGAGCACCAGCTCGTGCTTGATCGCCACGGCGATGGCGCCGAGCGCGCCGCCGAGCGCCAGGCTGCCGGTATCGCCCATGAAGACCGCGGCGGGCGGCGCGTTGTACCACAGAAAGCCGAGGCCGCCGCCGATCAGCGCCGCGGTGAAGATCAGGATCTCGCCGGTGCCGGGCACGTAATGGACGTCGAGATAGGTGCTGAAGTCGATGCGGCCGACCGTGTAGGCGATGATGCCGAGCGTGCCGGCGGCGATCATCACCGGCATGATGGCGAGGCCGTCGAGCCCGTCGGTGAGGTTGACCGCGTTGGCGGCGCCGACGATCACCAGCATGGCGAAGGGGATGAACAGCCAGCCGAGATTGACGAGCACGTTCTTGAAGACCGGCACGGCGAGCTCGTTGGTCAGATCGACCGGGTGGAACCACGTCGCCCAGAACGCCGAGATCGCGGCGATGGAGAAGCCCAGCGCGAGCCGCGCCCGGCCCGAGAGGCCGGCATGGGAATTGCGGGTGACCTTGGCGTAATCGTCCATGAAGCCGATCGCGCCGAAGGCGCCCGTCACGAAGAGCAGCATCCACACATACGGGTTGTCGAGCCGCGCCCAGAGCAGCGAGGAGACGAGCAGCGCGCCGAGGATCAGCACGCCCCCCATCGTCGGCGTACCGGCCTTGGTGACGACGTGGCTTTCCGGGCCGTCGGTGCGGATCGGCTGGCCGTAGCGCTGCCGCTTGCGGAGCAGGTTGATCAGCGGCCGGCCGAACAGGAAGCCGAAGACGAGCGCGGTGAAGAACGCGCCGCCCGAGCGGAAGGTGATGTACTGGAAGAGGTTGAACACCCCGCCCCCATCGGAGAGTTCGGTCAGCCAGTAGAGCATGCCTCAGGCGTCCTTCAGAGCGGGTGGACGGCTGCGATGGCCCAGTTTGCGGATGGCGTCAACGACCCGCGCGGTCCGCGCGCTCTTGGATCCCTTGACCAGCACCACGTCGCCGGGCCGCAGCAGATGGCCGATCCGGGCGGCGAGGTCCTCGGCCGTCTCGTGCCACTCGCCGCGCCGGGCGGGCGGCAGCGCCTCGAAGGCGGCGCGGATCCGCGGCCCGGCGGCATGGACCGTGTCGATGGCGCCCATGCCCGGATGCGCGGCCAGCGCGGCGTGGAGGCGGATCTCGTCGGGACCGAGTTCCAGCATGTCGCCCAGCACCGCGACGCGGCGGCCGCCGGGCGCGACCGCGATTGCCGCGAGCCGCTCGAGCGCCGCCGCCATCGAGGCCGGGTTGGCGTTGAAGGCGTCGTCGATGAGGTCGATGTGGTGGTCTTCCACCGCGTCGAGGACGATGCGCTCGCGGGTGCCGCGCCCGGGCGCCGGAGACCAGCCGGCAAGCGCCTGGGCGGTGACGTCGGGATCGGCGCCGAGCGGCGTGGCGGCGGCGACGATCGCCGCGGCGTTGAGCGCCAGATGCCGGCCGGCGCCGCCGATCTTGAAGAGGAGGGCCGTGCCGCCCTGGCGCGCATGGACCACCGTCGTCTCGTCGAGCAGCTCGACCCGCTCGACCCGCAGATCGGCCCCGGCGCTTTCGCCGAAGGCCAGGACCGGTCCCGGTGCGGCGGCGCGCAGGATCGGGGTGGTGGCGAGATCGGCGTTGAGGATCGCCGTGCCGTCGGGCTCGAGCCCCTCGAAGATCGACGCCTTCTCCCGCGCGATGCCGTCGAGATCGTCGAAGGCCTCGAGATGCGCGGCGGCGACGGTGGTGACGATGGCGGCATGGGGCCGCGCCAGCCGCGACAGCGGCGCGATCTCGCCCGGCCGGTTCATGCCGATCTCGATGACGGCGAGATCGGTGTCGGGCGGCATCCGCGCCAGGGTCAGCGGCACCCCCCAGTGGTTGTTGTAGCTGGCCTCGGCGGCATGGACGCGCATCTGCGCGCCGAAGGCCGTCCGCGCCATCTCCTTGGCGGTGGTCTTGCCGACCGATCCGGTGATGGCGAGGACCCGGCCCCCGAAGCGCGCCCGCCCGGCGCGGCCAAGCGCCTCGAGCGCCGCCTGCACGTCGTCGACGAGGAGGAGCGGCGCGTCCGCGGCCACGTCACTGGGCATACGCGAGACGAGCGCCGCGGCGGCGCCCCCGGCGAGGGCCGCCGAGACGAAGTCGTGGCCGTCGCGGGCGGCGGCGAGCGCCACGAAGAGATCGCCCGGCGCGAGGGTGCGGGTGTCGATCGAGACGCCGCTCGCCGTCCAGTCGCCCCGCGCCGCGCCGCCGGTGGCGCGGGCCGCCTCGGCAGCGCTCCAGAGGCTCACGCCACGCGCCCGTCGAGCGCCGCGACGGCGAGGCTGGCCTGTTCGGCATCGTCGAAGGGATAGACGGTCTCGCCCACGATCTGGCCGGTCTCGTGGCCCTTGCCGGCGATCAGCAGCGCATCGCCGGCCTCGAGCGCGTCGACGCCCCTGAGGATCGCCTCGGCGCGGTCGCCGATATCGATCGCGTCGGGGTCGCTGGCGCGGATCGCGGCGCGGATCGCCGCGGGATCCTCGCCGCGCGGATTGTCGTCGGTCACGATGCGGAGGTCGGCATGGGCGCGGGCCGCGGCGCCCATCAGCGGCCGCTTGCCGCGGTCGCGGTCGCCGCCGGCGCCGTAGACGACGACGAGGCGGCCGAGGACGTGCGGGCGCAGCGCCCTGAGCGCCGTCTCGAGCGCGGCGGGGGTATGGGCGTAGTCGACGAAGACCGGCGCGCCGGTGCCGCGCGCCGCGGCGAGCTGCATCCGGCCCCGGACGGTCCTCAGATCGCCCAGGACCGCGAAGACCTGCGCCGGATCCGCGCCGCAGGCGATGGCGAGACCGGCGGCGAGAAGCGCGTTCTCGGCCTGGAAGCCGCCGATCAGTTTCAGCCGGACCTGCCGCGCCGCGCCGTTCCAGGTGAAGCGCAGATCCTGGCCGGTGGCGTCGAAGCGCTGGCCGGCGATGCGCAGCGCCGCGTCGCTGCGCCGCCCGACGGTCAGCACGTCCTGGCCGCGCGCCTCGGCGATGCGGCGGATGTCGTCGCCGCGCGGATCCTCGACATTGATGACGGCGGTGCCGTCCTCGGGCAGAACCCGGTCGAAGAGACCGGCCTTGGCGGCGAAATAGGTTTCGAAATCGAGGTGGTAGTCGAGATGGTCCTGACTGAAATTGGTGAAGCCCGCCGCGGTCAGGGACACCCCGTCGAGGCGGCGCTGGTCGAGCCCGTGCGAGGAGGCCTCCATCGCGGCGTGGGTGATGCCCGCGCGGGCGGCCTCGGCCAGCGTCCGGTGCAGGGTGATGGGCTCGGGTGTGGTATGCTGCAACGCCGCCTCCCAGTCGCCCTCGACCCCGGTGGTGCCGAGATTGATCGACGGCTCGCCCATGGCCTGCCAGATCTGCCGGGTGAAGGTCGCGACCGACGTCTTGCCGTTGGTGCCGGTGATCGCCGCGACGATGCGCGGCGCCTCGCCGAACCACAGCGCGGCGGCAAAGGCCAGGGCCTGGCGCGGCTCTTCGGTGACGACGAGAACCGGATCGTGCCGGGCGATGGCACGGGCGGCGCGGCGCGCGCCTTCGGGGTCGGTCAGGAGCGCCACGGCGCCCGCGGCAAGCGCCGCGGCGGCATGGTCGGCGCCGTGCAGGCGGCGGCCCGGCAAGGCGGCGAAGAGGTAGCCGGGCGCGACCTCGCGGCTGTCGACGGCGATGCCGGTGATCCGGGCGGTGCGCCCGCCGCGGGCAGCGAGGCCCAGACCGGCAAGGGTTCTGATCTCGTCGGGCATGGCACCCCCTTCAATTCGAGGTCAGTGTTAGCCCGGATGCCTCGCGGTGTTCAATCATCGGCCGCAATCCCAAGAGCGGCGCGGTCCGCCGGATGACCTCCGCCGCCACCGGCACCGCCGTCCAGCCGGCGGTGCGGCGCGGCTCGGTGCCGCTCTGGTCGCTGGCCTCGTCGAGGGAGACGACGAGAACGTATTTCGGGTCGCTGGCCGGAAAGACGCTGGCGAAGGTGTTGATGTTCTTGTCCTTGAAATAGCCCCGGCCGGTCTTCAGCGGCTTGTTGGCGGTGCCGGTCTTGCCGCCGACCTCGTAGCCCGGCACCGCGCCGAAGGTCGCCGTGCCGTGCAGCACCACCTGGCGCAGCATCTTCGCCGCCGCGCGGCTGATCTCGGGGCTGACGAGGCGGGGTCCGGGCGTCACGTGGTCGCGCTTCAGAAGCGTGGGCGTCACCTTGGTGCCGCCATTCAGCAGCGACGCGTAGGCGGTGGCGAGATGCAGCGGCGAGGCCGAGAAGCCGTGCCCGTAGGAGGCGGTGATGGTGACGATGTCGGACCACTTGGGCGGCAGGAGCGGCTTGGCCCAGGGCGCCTCGACGAGCTCGACGGGGCTTGGATCGAAGACCCCGAAGGCGCGCAGGAACTCCTGCTGCCGGGCGCCGCCGATCTTCAGCGCCATGTTGGCGGTGCCGACATTCGAGCTTTTGACGATGACATCGCTGACCGACAGGAGCGGGCCGTAATTCTTGTTCTGGAACTCGCGGATCGTGTAGCGGCCCCATCGGAGCGGCGCATCGGCATCGACCAGCGTCGAGGGGGTGACGTGGCCGAGCTGCATCGCCTGGGCGACGGTGAAGATCTTGAAGGTCGAGCCGAGCTCGTAGACCCCCTGCACGGCGCGGTTGAAGAGCGGGCTCTGGGCCGCGTCACCGCCGCTCGGGGGCACCGGCCGGTCGTTGGGGTCGAAATCGGGGAGCGAGACCATCGACAGGATCTCGCCGGTATGAACGTCCATCAGGATGCCGGCGGCGCCCTTGGCGTTCATCAGCCGCATCCCGCCGTCCAGCACCTCGCGCATGGCGCTCTGCACCGTCAGATCGAGGCTGAGGGTCAGCGGCGCGCCGTTGCGGTCGGGATCGCGCAGCTCGGCATCCATGGCCTTCTCGATGCCCGCCACGCCGATCAGTTCGGCCGAGCTGACGCCTTCGCGGCCGAAGCCGGCGCCGCCCAGCACGTGCGCGGCGAGCCGGCCGTTCGGATAGAGGCGCATCTCGCGCGGGCCGAACAGCAGGCCCGGATCGCCGATGTCGTGCACCGCCTGGCGCTGCTCGGGGCTGACCTTCTTCTTGACCCAGACGAACTTGCGGGGGCCGGTGAAGTCGCGCAGCAACTGCGCCTCGTCGAGATCGGAGAAGATCCGGGCGAGCTCGTGCGCGGCGCCCTTCCGGTCGACCATCTGCGGCGGCTGCGCGTAGAGCGCGTAGGTCGACAGGTTGGTGGCGAGGATGCGGCCGTTGCGGTCGGTGATGTCGGCGCGCTGCGCCGCGATCGGCGCGCCGCCCCGCTCGGCGCGCGGCTCGGTGGGCACCGAGGCTGCGGTGAGGCCCATGCGCCCGCCGATCAGCGCGAAGGCGGCGAAGAAGCAGGCGGCGAGAAGGACGAGCCGGCCCTCGGCGCGGCGGCGGGCGCGGTCGCGCATCTCCTCGTGGCGCAGGCGCAGGTTCTCGCGCTCGATGGCGTCGGGGCTTTCCCCCCTGGCGCGGGCGCTGAGGATGCGGGCGAGCGGGCGGAGCGGCGTGCGGGTCACTGCGTCACCTCGCGGGTCAGGGAGATGGGGACGCCCAGCGCCGCCTCTGGCGGCGCGGGATAGGCGATCTGGTTGATATCGGCGAAGTCCTCCGGCATGAGCGGCAGCAGGCCCAGCAGGTCGAAGTTCAGCCCGGCCAGGTCGCGCAACCGCTCGGGGCGGTTCAGATAGGCCCATTCCGCCTTGAGGATGGCCAGCGTCTCGTACTCGGCGCCGATCGCGGCGCGCAGGTCGCGCACCCGCGACAGCGATTTCTGCGTCTCGTAATTCTCCGAATAGGCCCAGAAGGCCAGGGCGATGACCGACAGGCCGGGCAGGACATAGAGCAGCGTGCGCATTTCAGATCCCCTTCGTCAGGTCGAGATCGGGCAGGCCGAGCGTCGCATGATCGGCCGGCCCGGCCGGCGCCGTGGTGCGCCGCGCCATCCGCAGCCGCGCCGAGCGGGCGCGGGGGTTGCGGTCGAGTTCCTCGGCATCGGCCGCGATGCCCTTGCTCACCGCCTCGAAGCGCGGCTCGGGCGGGGCCGCCGGCGGCTGGAAGCGGCTGCCGCCGGCCGCCTTGCCGGCGCGCTGCTGCAGGAAGCGCTTGACCACGCGGTCCTCCATCGAGTGGAAGCTGACGACCGCCAGCCAGCCGCCCGGCGCCAGCGCCCGCTCGGCCGCCTCGAGGCCCGCGACGAGTTGTCCGAACTCGTCGTTGACGGCGATGCGGAGCGCCTGGAAGCTGCGCGTCGCCGGGTGGCTCTGGCCGGGCCTCGGGCGCGGCAGCACGCTTTCGATGATGCGCGCCAGATGGCCGGTGGTCAGGATCGGCGCCTCCGCCCGCGCCGCGACGATGGCCCGCGCGATCCGCCGGGAGGCGCGCTCCTCGCCGTATCTGTAGAGGATGTCGGCCAGATGCGCCTCGGAGGCCTCGGCGACGATATCGGCGGCGCGCGGGCCGTGCGCGCCCATCCGCATGTCGAGCGGCCCGTCGCGCAGGAACGAGAAGCCGCGCGCCGGCTGGTCGAGCTGCATCGACGACACGCCGAGATCGAGGACCACCCCCTGCACCGGGCCGTCCGCATGGACGTCGAGATCGGAGAAGGTGCCCTGGACCAGATGCAGGGCCGGTCCGCACTCATCGGCCCAATGCGCCGCAAGCGCGAAGACCGACGGGTCGCGGTCGATGCCGATGACGCGCTCCGCCCCGGCGGCGAGGAGGCCGCGCGCATAGCCGCCCGCGCCGAAGGTGCCGTCGATCCAGAGCCCGTCGATCGGCGCGCAATGGCGCAGGATCGGGTTCAGCAGGACGGGCACGTGCGGCGCCGCCGCGGGACCTGTCGGCGCGGCGGTCACTCCGACTCCAGTTCGCTGTCGAGATAGACCATCGGGTCGTCATCCGGGTCGTAGCCGATCTCGGGATCGGCGGCAGGGCGGCGGTAGCTGGCCTCGCGCGTGTCGGGGTCCCAGATCTCGAACGATTCGCCCCGGCCCAGCACCAGCGCCCGCTCGCCCAGGTCGAGCTTCCGGCGCGCGGCGGGCGGCACGACGATTCGGCCGGTCTCGTCAACTGCGAGCTGTACCGAGTTGATGTAGAACAGTTCCTCGAGATCGATGCGGCGCGGATCGCGGGGCTTCATGCGCATGATCTGGCGCCGGATGGTCGCGACGCGCTGCATCGTCATGCCTTCGAGATAGCCGCGGCGCTCGTCGCCCAGGATCAGGTGCAGGCGGGGAAAGCTGCCGGGCTCGCGGGTCTGATCGCCGCCATCGAGCACCTTCCGGAAATCGGCCGGGATCGACATCCGTCCCTTGGTGTCGATCTTGTTTTCGTGTCGTCCGATGAAGACGTCGAACACCGAAAACCCCTCTTGACCTTTCCGCCCCCGCAGGATTCACGTGTTATGAAATGCAAGCGGCGACCCGAACCGCTGCCACCGTCCGGATCGCCGCCTTTGTCCCCGTTTCCGGGCCGGCCCCCGCACGCGCGTCACCTGGGGGGATGTCGTTTTGCGCGTGCACCGGGCCTTACTTCGAAGATGCAGAAGGAGGTGCCTGTATGTTACCTAAGCCTCTGTTTTTTATGGTTGACCTTGCGGGTCTTGGTGCCCATCTGGCCGCTGCCCTTCGATGCATTAGGGATGCCATGGGAAATCGTGGGCGGCAAGCAAAAATCGGTTAACGCAGGCGGTTCGGCGGCGTTCTGTATGTCGTCCGGTACGCAGCGGCGTGAAAATGTCGGCGTTTTCAGATCAGATGTTGTGGTAAGTCATTCAAACTGCCGCAAGATATAGAAAACTGTTTCTTCCGGCAGGTCGCACAACCTGAGAGAGATTTTTTCACTTTTTTTCGCCTCCGGCGGATCTTTGGGCAGGTCGACGCAATCGGATCGGGAATCGCCAGAGAATCCCGCGGCGATCCCACCAAATCCCATGGCCTCCATGAAATCCCATGCCGGCGCGGCGCGCGCCCTCCGATCCGGCCGATCCGGCGCAGCGATGGTTGCGCTCGCTGCATAGCAGCATTGAGCACAGGGCGGATTGTGCACTCGCAGCGAGGGGCTATCTCTGGGCCAACGCCGGCGAACAGACTTCGCCATCGAAGGAGATGACCATGGCCCTGCTTGGTTCGAACTATGCGACGACACACACCTACGGGCGCCTCGACACGCTGCGCAGCTCCATGAGGACGCGCTACGACGCCTGGAAGGTCTTCCGCGCCACCCGGCGCGAGCTGGAAAACCTGTCCGACCGCGAGCTTGTCGATCTCGGCCTGCGGCGCTCGGACATCGCCAAGGTGGCCCGCGCGGCCGCCTACGGCATCTGACACCCGGATCGGATCGCTCGGACCTCCTCCCTCCGGGCGATCCGTCCCTGCGGCGGCACCGACCTCCTCCCCGGTGCCGCCGCGACAGGGACACAAGTTGCGGGCGTCCCTCCTCCTCCCCGGGGAGCACGTGAACCGGCGGCGGCGCCTACCTCCTCCCGGGCGCCGTCGTCACCCGAAACACCGAGACACGCGGCGCCCGCTCCTCCCCTTGGGCGACCGCGTTCCAGCGGCGGCACCGGCCTCCTCCCCGGTGCCGCCGCGACAGAGACACGAGTTGCGGGCGTCCCTCCTCCTCCCCGGGGCGCACGTGAACCGGCGGCGGCGCCTATCTCCTCCCGGGCGCCGTCGTCACCCGAAACACCGAGACACGCGGCGCCCGCTCCTCCCCTTGGGCGACCGCGTTCCAGCGGCGGCACCGACCTCCTCCCCGGTGCCGCCGCGACTTCGTGGGAAAGCCGTGTCCCGGCCCGGCCTCTGGCAGGAGACCGGCGGGCTTCAGAACGGCACGTCGTCGGCCCGTTCGGCGGCGACGACGAAGCGGCCCACGACCTTCTTCGATCCGGCCTTGTCGAAGGCGATGTCGAGCTTGTCGCCCTCGATCGCCGTGACGGTGCCGTAGCCGAACTTGGTGTGGAACACCCGCTCGCCGGTCTGATGGGCGGAGATCGCCTCGGCATCGACCGCCATGGTGCGCGATTCCCGCGGCTGGCTTAGCGGCCGGGACTGGGCGCGCGCCTGCAGCCGCTTCCAGCCCGGCGAATTGTAGACGTCGGCACGGCTCGCGCGGTCGTGCAGGTCGGAGGCCTGGCTCGCCATGATGTGCGGCGAGGCGCTGGCCGCCATGCCCGCCGCGCCGTAGCCGCCGCCATAGAGGCCGGGCGGCGTCAGCACGTCGACATGCGCCTCGGGCAACTCGTCGATGAACCGCGACGGCAGCGCCGACTGCCACTGGCCGTAGACCCGCCGGTTGGCCGCGAAGCTGATCGTCGCGATCTCCTCGGCGCGGGTCAGGCCGACATAGGCGAGGCGGCGCTCCTCCTCGAGTCCCTTGAGACCGCTCTCGTCCATCGACCGCTGGCTGGGAAACAGCCCGTCCTCCCAGCCGGGCAGGAACACCGCCGGAAATTCCAGCCCCTTGGCGGCGTGCAGCGTCATGATCGACACTTTCGGGCCGCCGGTCTCGGTCTCGTTGTCCATGATGAGCGCGACGTGCTCGAGGAAGCCCTGCAGGTTCTCGAACCCTTCGAGCGCCTTGACGAGTTCCTTGAGGTTGTCGAGCCGGCCCGGCGCCTCGGGCGTCTTGTCCTGCTGCCACATGCCGGTATAGCCCAATTCGTCGAGGATCCGCTCGGCGAGTTCGATATGGTCCTGCTCCTGGTCGCGGGTGGCGTGATGCCAGCGGGCGACGGCGTCGACGAGGACGCGCAGCTCGGCCGCCCCCTTGCCGCCCAGACCACCGTCCTGCAGCAGGAGCCGGGCGCCGTCGACGAGGCTCACGCCGTTGTCGCGCGCCGCCATCTGGATCTTCTGCTGCGCCTTGTCGCCGAGGCCGCGCTTGGGCGTGTTGACGACGCGCTCGAAGGCCAGGTCGTCGTCGGGGCTGACGGCCAGGCGGAAATAGGCCATCGCGTCGCGGATCTCCTGGCGCTCGTAGAAGCGCGGGCCGCCGATCACCCGGTAGGGCAGGCCGATGGTCAGGAACCGGTCCTCGAAGGCGCGCATCTGGTGGCTGGCGCGCACCAGGATCGCGATCCCGTCGAGGTCGATCGGCCGCAGGCCGCGGGCGCCCTGCCCCAGCGCGTCGATCTCCTCGCCGATCCAGCGCGCCTCCTCGTCGCCATCCCAATGGCCGATGAGGCGGACCTTGTGGCCCTCCTCCTCGGCGGTCCAGAGGGTCTTGCCGAGCCGGCCCTCGTTGGCGTCGATCACCCGGCTTGCCGCGGCGAGGATGTGCGGCGTGGAGCGGTAGTTCTGTTCGAGCCGCACCACCCGGGCGCCCGGAAAATCCGTCTCGAAGCGCAGGATGTTGCCGACCTCGGCGCCGCGCCAGCCGTAGATCGACTGGTCGTCGTCGCCGACGCAGCAGATGTTGCGGTGCCCCTGCGCCAGGAGCCGCAGCCACAGATACTGCGCGACGTTGGTGTCCTGGTATTCGTCCACGAGGATGTAGCGGAACCAGCGGCGGTACTGCGCCAGAACGTCCTCGCGGGTCTGGAAGATGGTGAGCATGTGCAGCAGCAGGTCGCCGAAATCGACGGCGTTGAGGGTCCTGAGCCGCTCCTGGTAATAGTCGTAGAGCTCGGTGCCGCGGTGGTTGAAGGCCGCGGCCTCCGAGGCGGGCACCTTGTCGGGCGTCCAGGCGCGGTTCTTCCAGTGGTCGATGAGCCCGGCGAGCTGCCGCGGCGTCCAGCGTTTCTCGTCGATGTTGCCCGCGACGATGAGCTGCTTCAGGAGGCGCTGCTGGTCGTCGCTGTCGAGGATGGTGAAGTTCGACTTGAGGCCCACGAGCTCGGCGTGGCGGCGCAGCAGCTTCACGCAGATCGCGTGGAAGGTGCCGAGCCACGGCATGCCCTCCACCGTCTCGCCCAGGAGCCGGCCGACCCGCGCCTTCATCTCGCGCGCCGCCTTGTTGGTGAAGGTGACGGCGAGGATCTCGTTCGGCCGGGCCCGGCCCTGCACCATCAGATGCGCGATTCGCGCCGTCAGCGCCTTGGTCTTGCCGGTGCCCGCGCCGGCGAGCATCAGCACCGGGCCGTCGAGCGCCTCCACCGCCGCGCGCTGGGCGGGATTGAGATCGTCGAGATAGGGCGCGGGCCGGGCCGCGGCGGCGCGGGCCGACAACGACACGGCGCTCTCGAAGGCGCGGGACTCGTCGTGATCATCCATGCCGGGACGATACCGGGTCGGGGCCGGAAACGGAAGCCGCGCGTTCCCGCTCCGTTCCGAGCTGTTCTTCCCGGGCGCGCCGCGCTAGGGACGGGCGATGATCGAGGCGCTTCTCTATGCCGGTCTGGCCGGTCTTGCCATCCCGGCCGGGGGTGCGGCCGCGCTCCGGCTCGACCGGGGCGCCGGCGCGCGGGGACCGTGGGCGCACGGTGTCGTGGCCTTCGGCGGCGGCGCGCTGATCTCGGCCGTCGCGCTGGTGCTGGTGCCCGAGGGCCTCCGCGCCGTCGGTCCCGCCGCGGCCCTCCTGTCCTTCGGCGCGGGCGGGCTCGCCTTTGCGGGGCTCGACGCGTGGCTCGCGCGGTCGGGCGGCCCGCACGGCCAGCTCGTCGCCATGCTGTCGGACTTTTTGCCCGAGTCGGTCGCGCTCGGCGCGCTCTTCGCCGCGGGCGATCCCGGCGGGCCCCTGCTCGCGGGACTGATCGCGCTCCAGAACCTGCCCGAGAGCTACAATGCCTTCGGCGAGGCGCGGGGCGCGGGACTGCCTTCCCACCGGCTTCTCGCAATCTTCGGGGCGATCGCGCTGCTCGGGCCGGTCATGGCGGCGATCGGCCACGTGGCGCTGGCCGACCGGGAGGGTCCGCTCGGCCTCATCATGCTCTTCGCCGCCGGCGGCATCCTCTATCTGGTGTTCGAGGACGTGGCGCCGGGCGCCCCCGCGAAGGGCTCGGTGCTGCCGCCGCTCGGGGCGGTGGCGGGGTTCGGCCTCGGGCTCGCCGGCCACATCCTCCTGCGCGGGGGGGCGGGATGAGCGATCTCGACGACCGCTATCCGGCGCTGTCGGACCTGGCGCGCGTGGCGCGGCGGCGGCTGCCGCGATTCGTCTGGGAATATCTCGACAGCGGCACCGGCAACGAAACGGGCACGCGGGCCAATGCCGCGGCGCTCGACCGGGTGGGGCTGGTGCCGCGGGTGCTGGCGCCGGTCGCGGCCGATCTCGTGACACCGTTTCTCGGCCAGGCCTGGTCGGCGCCCTTCGGCATGGCGCCGGTCGGCATGTCGGGCCTCGTCTGGCCCGGGGCCGAGCGCATCCTGGCCGAGGCCGCCGCGGCGGCGGGCATCCCCTATGCGCTCTCGACGGTGGCGGCGGCGACGCCCGAGGCGGTCGGTCCCGCCACGGTCGGGCGCGGCTGGTTCCAGCTCTATCCGCCGCGCGACCCGGCGATCCGCCGCGACATGCTCGAGCGCGCCCGCGCCTCGGGCTTCGAGACGCTGGTGCTGACCGCCGATGTGGGCACGCCGTCGCGGCGCGAGCGGCAGAGGCGGGCGCGGCTCACGAACCCGATGCGGCTGACGCCGCGGATCCTGGCCGAGGCGGCGCTGGCGCCGGCCTGGTCGGTGGCGACTCTGAGAGCGGGGATCCCGCGCCTCAGGACGCTCGAGAAATATGCAGGCGACGCCGAAGGCGGCACCACTTCCCATATCGGCTATGCGCTCCGGACGGCGCCCGATCTCGATTATCTGCGCGCCTGCCGGCAGGAATGGGAGGGTCCGCTGGTCGTCAAGGGCATCCTCGATGTGGCCGACGCGGCCCGCGTCGCGGGCATCGCCGATGCGGTCTGGGTGTCGAACCATGGCGGCCGGCAGTTCGAGGCGGCCCCGGCGGCGGCGGCCGTGCTGTCCGCGATCCGCGCCGAACTGGGCCCGGACGTGCCGCTGATCGCCGATGGCGGCGTGCGATCGGCTACCGACATCCTTCGCCTTCTGGCGCTCGGGGCGGATTTCGTCATGCTGGGGCGCGCCTTTCACCACGGGCTCGCGGCGCGCGGGCGGGCCGGCGTCGACCACGCCATCCATATCCTGCGCGCGGGTCTTGTCGCGGATATGGGCCAGCTCGCCCTCGCCCGGCCCGTGGAGGCGCGCGACCGGCTGGCCTAGCGGCGCCATTGCCAGCGCCCCCGCCAGCGGATTAGCGTTTTCTGCGACTGCATAGCGGGACGAGCGACATGACCGAATTCAAGAAGATCCTGATCGCCAATCGCGGCGAGATCGCCATTCGGGTGATGCGCGCCGCCAACGAGATGGGCAAGCGCACGGTCGCCGTCTATGCCGAGGAAGACAAGCTGTCGCTGCACCGCTTCAAGTCCGACGAGGCCTACCGGATCGGCGCCGGTCTGGGGCCGGTGCAGGCCTATCTGTCGATCGAGGAGATCATCCGGGTAGCGCGGGCCTGCGGCGCCGACGCGATCCATCCAGGGTATGGGCTCCTGAGCGAGAACCCCCGCTTCGTCGATGCCTGCACCGAGACCGGGATCGCCTTCATCGGACCCTCGGCCGAGACCATGCGGCTTCTGGGCGACAAGGCCTCGGCGCGGCGCGTGGCGATCGCGGCAGGCGTGCCGGTGGTGCCGGCCTCGGAGGTTCTGACCGACGACATGGATGCGGCGCGCCGGGCCGCCGAGGAGATCGGCTATCCGCTCATGCTGAAGGCGTCCTGGGGCGGCGGCGGGAGCGGGCATGCGGCCGATCATGGGGCCCGAGGAGCTCGAGGAGAAGGTGCGCGAGGGGCGCCGCGAGGCCGAGGCCGCCTTCGGCAACGGCGAGGGGTATCTCGAGAAGATGATCACCCGCGCCCGGCATGTGGAGGTGCAGATCCTCGGCGACAAGCAGGGCAACATCTATCACCTGTGGGAGCGCGATTGTTCGGTGCAGCGGCGCAACCAGAAGGTCGTGGAGCGGGCGCCGGCGCCGTATCTCTCGGGCGCGCAGCGCGAGCGGCTGTGCAATCTGGGCAAGAAGATCGCCGCCCATGTCGGCTATGAATGCGCCGGCACGATCGAGTTCCTGATGGACATGGAGACCGGCGAGTTCTTCTTCATCGAGGTGAACCCGCGCGTCCAGGTGGAGCATACCGTGACCGAGGAGGTCACCGGCATCGACATCGTCCGCGCCCAGATCCTGATCGCCGAGGGCAAGAGCCTGATGGAGGCGACGGGCACGGCGTCGCAATACGATGTCGAACTGTCCGGCCACGCCATCCAGTGCCGGATCACCAGCGAAGACCCGACCAACAATTTCATCCCCGATTACGGCCGCATCACGGCCTATCGCGGCGCCACCGGCATGGGCATCCGGCTCGACGGCGGCACCGCCTATTCGGGCGCGGTCATCACCCGCTTCTACGATTCGCTCCTCGAGAAGGTCACCGCCTGGGCGCCGACGCCGGAGGCGGCCATCGCGCGGATGGACCGGGCGCTCAGGGAATTCCGCATCCGCGGCGTCAGCACCAATATCGACTTCGTCATCAACCTGCTGCGCCACCCGACCTTCCTGTCGAACGAGTACCACACCAAGTTCATCGACCAGACGCCGGAGCTGTTCGACTTCAAGCCGCGCCGCGACCGGGCGACGAAGATCCTGACCTATATCGCCGATGTGACGATCAACGGCCATCCCGAGACGGAGGGCCGCAACAAGCCCCGCGCCGACAGCAAGTCGCCGGTGCCGCCGGCGCTGCGCGCCGCGCATCCGCGGCCCGGCACGCGGCAGATCCTCGAGGAGTTCGGGCCGCAGGCGGTGGCCGACTGGCTGGCCGAGCAGACGCAGCTGATGATCACCGACACGACCATGCGGGACGGCCACCAGTCGCTTCTGGCGACGCGGATGCGCTCGATCGACATGATCCGGGCGGCGCCGGCCTATGCCCACAACCTGCCCGAGCTTTTCTCGGTCGAGTGCTGGGGCGGCGCCACCTTCGACGTCGCCTACCGCTTCCTGCAGGAATGTCCCTGGCAGCGGCTGCGGGACCTGCGCGCGGCGATGCCGAACCTGATGACGCAGATGCTGCTGCGCGGGTCGAACGGGGTGGGCTACACGAACTATCCCGACAATGTGGTGCAGGGCTTCGTGGCGCAGGCGGCGACATCGGGGATCGACCTGTTCCGCGTCTTCGACAGCCTGAACTGGGTCGAGAACATGCGCGTGGCGATGGATGCGGTGATCGAGGCCGACCGGATCTGCGAGGGCACGGTGTGCTATACCGGCAACCTGCTCGACCCCGAGCGGTCGAAATACGACCTCGGCTATTACGTGAAGACGGCTACCGAGCTGAAGGCGGCGGGCGCCCATATCCTCGGCGTCAAGGACATGGCGGGCCTGATGAAGCCCGCCGCGGCGCGCGTGCTCTTCAAGGCGCTGAAGGAGGAGGTCGGCCTGCCGATCCACTTCCACACCCACGACACGGCGGGCATCGCCTGCGGCACCATCCTCGCGGCCGCCGATGCGGGTGTCGACGCGGTCGATTGCGCGATGGATTCGCTGTCGGGCAATACGAGCCAGGCGACGCTCGGCACCGTGGTCGAGGCGCTGGCCCGTTCCGAGCGCGATACCGGCCTCGACATCGACGCGATCCGCGAGATCTCGAATTACTGGGAGGCGGTGCGCGGCAATTACGCGGCCTTCGAGAGCGGCATGCAGGCGCCGGCCTCGGAGGTCTATCTGCACGAGATGCCGGGCGGGCAGTTCACCAACCTCAAGGCCCAGGCGCGCGCCATGGGGCTCGAGGAGCGCTGGCACGAGGTCGCCCATACCTATGCGGAGGTGAACCGGATGTTCGGCGACATCGTCAAGGTCACGCCATCCTCGAAGGTGGTGGGCGACATGGCGCTGATGATGGTGGCGCAGAACCTCACCCGCGCCGAGGTCGAGGATCCCGAGGTCGATGTGAGCTTTCCCGATTCGGTCGTCGAGATGATGCGGGGCAGTCTCGGTCAGCCGCCAGGCGGCTGGCCCAGGGCGCTGCAGAAGAAGATCCTGAAGACGGAGACGCCCTTCACCGACCGGCCCGGCCGGCACATGAAGCCCGTCGATCTGGAGGCGGCGCGGGCCGAGGCGTCGGAGAAGGCGGGCGGCGTCGAGATCGACGACGAGGACCTGTTCGGCTATCTGATGTATCCCAAGGTGTTCGTCGAATACCGGCTGCGGCACGAGGAATACGGCCCGGTTCGCACGTTGCCGACGCGCACCTTCTTCTACGGGATGGAGCCGGGCGAGCAGATCTCGGCCGAGATCGACCCCGGCAAGACGCTGGAAATCCGTTGCCAGGCGCGGGGCGAGACCAACGACGAGGGCCAGGCCAAGGTGTTCTTCGAGCTGAACGGGCAGCCGCGCTCCGCCCGGGTGCCGAACCGCAAGCTGGTGGGTGCGGTGACGGCGAAGCCCAAGGCCGAACTCGGCAATCCCCACCATGTGGGCGCGCCGATGCCGGGGGTCGTGGCCTCGATCGCCGCGGAGGCCGGCAAGCCGGTGAAGAAGGGCGACCTGCTGCTGACGATCGAGGCGATGAAGATGGAATCGGGGCTTCATGCCGACCGCGACGCGACGGTGAAGGCGGTGCATGTCGCGGCCGGCGCGCAGATCGACGCCAAGGATCTGCTGGTGGAATACGAATGAGCGGCCGTCACCGGGGGTCAACCGGGGACCCCGGAACCGGAGGCCCCGCTGGCGCGATGATCGAGACGGACGGCGAAGCAACGCCGCATTGGGGAGGAGAGATCTGATGACCATCATGCGTGGGCTGGCATGTGCCGCAGCCCTGTTGAGCCTGGCCGCCTGCGGCGAGACCGCGACGGGACGCGCCGCGACCGGCGGGATCGGCGGCGCGCTGGTGGCCGGACCCGCCGGCGCCGTGGTGGGCGGCACGGTGGGCGCCGCGACCGCCCGGCGCTAGCGCCCGCAGCGGGCCTCGGCGCGCGGTGCCGTCCCGGCGGGTTTTCCGCCGAGTTTCCGCTTGCGGCCCGCCGCCTTGTTGTCTAAGTCCCGCTCCACCAATGGCGCATGCGGGCGTAGCTCAGGGGTAGAGCATTACCTTGCCAAGGTAAGGGTCGTGAGTTCGAATCTCATCGCCCGCTCCATTGGTCCGACCGGATGGCATGCGGGCGTAGCTCAGGGGTAGAGCATTACCTTGCCAAGGTAAGGGTCGTGAGTTCGAATCTCATCGCCCGCTCCATCCGCCGCAGCCCTCCCCCCCGGGCCGGCCCCACGCTTCAGGCCAGGACGACGAACCGGTCGACATCGACCATGCCGCGATCGGTGATCTTGAGGTGCGGGATGACCGGCAGGGCGAGGAAGGCCAGTTGCAGGAACGGCTCGGCCAGCGTCACGCCGAGCGAGCGCGCCGCGGCGCGCAGGTCCACGAGCCCTGCCCGCACCTCCTCGAAGGGCGCGGGGCTCATCAGCCCGGCCACGGGAAGCGCCAGCTCGGCCAGGATCCGGCCCTCCGCCGCGACGCAGAAGCCGCCCTCGATCTCGGTCAGGCGCCGCGCCGCCAGCGCCATGGCGTCATAATCGGCGCCCACCGCGATGAGGTTGTGGTGGTCGTGGCACACGGTCGAGGCGATGGCGCCGCGCGCCAGCCCGAAGCCGCGGACGAAGCCGCTCGCGACGTTGCCGTTCCGCCCGTGCCGCTCGATCACCGTGACGCGGGCCAGATCGCGCGACGGATCGGGAGGGCGGTCGCCCGCCACGGCCTCCACCCTCTCGACCAGATGATCGGTCAGGATGCGGCCGGGCTGGATGCCGATCACCGGCATCCCGGCCGATGGCCCGGGCGCGGCGAAGGTCGCGGCGTCGATTGCGGGCGCGCGAACCGAGCGGCGGCCGATCGCCTCGCCGGCCGGGCGCCCGCGGAAGGCCGCGGGCGTCAGCTCCACGCCGCCCGCCCATACCGCCTGCGCGTCGCAGGCCTCGAGCGCGCCCAGAGCCACGATGTCGGCGCGCTTGCCCGGCGCGATCTGGCCGCGATCCTTGAGACCGAAGGCCTCCGCCGCCGAGAGCGAGGCCACCCTGTAGGCCACCAGCGGATCGACGCCGCCGGCGATGGCGGTGCGGATCATGTGGTCGAGATGCCCCTCCTCGCCGATGTCGAGCGGATTGCGGTCGTCGGTGCAGAAGCCGAGATAGGGCGAGAGCCGCTCGGTCAGGAGCGGCAGCAGCGCCTCCAGATCCTTCGAGACCGAGCCTTCGCGGATCAGGATGCGCAGGCCGCGGGAGAGCTTTTCGCGCGCCTCGGCAACGCTCGTCGCCTCGTGCTCGGTGCGGATGCCGGTGGCGACATAGGCGTCGAGCCGCCGCCCGGTCAGCAGCGGCGCGTGTCCGTCGACGGGCCGGCCGCGGAAGGCGTCGAGCTTGGCCAGGCATTCCGCCTCGCCGGCCACGACGCCCGGATAGTTCATCATCTCCGCAAGGCCCAGCGCCTTCGGGTGACGGGCCAGACGCGCCAGCTCGGCGGCGCCGATGCGCGCGCCCGAGGTCTCCATCTCGGTCGAGGGCACGCAGGAGGACAGCATCACCCGCAGGTCGATGAGGCCGCGGTCTGCCGCGTCGAGCGCCCAGTCGAGCGCCGGCACGCCCAGCACGTTGGCGATCTCGTGCGGGTCCCAGATCGCGGTGGTGACGCCGCGCGGCCCGACGCAGCGGCCGAATTCCTCGGGCGTGACGAGGGCGCTCTCGATGTGGAGATGCGTGTCGATGAAGCCCGGCACCAGCGTGCAGCCGTCAAGATCGCGCCGCGGCCCGTCGCAGCGGCCGCCGATCGCGGCTATGGTGTCGCCCACGAGGGCCACGTCGCCGGCGATGGTGGTCCCGGTCGCGACATCGAGAACGGCGGCCCCCGACAGCACCAGATCGGCGGGCGCGTCGCCGCGCGCCACCGCGACCAGGCAGTCGAGGGGCGCCATCAGAACGCCCGGAAGGTCAGGGTCGTCAGGCTGCGCTCGATCCCGTCGATGTCGAGCAGGTGGTCGTTGATATACTTGCCGATATCCGCCTCGGCGGGGATGTAGAGCTTCAGCAGGAGATCGTAGTCGCCGGAGGTCGAATAGAGCTCCGAGTGGATCTCCTTCAGGACGATCCGCTCGGCCACGTCATAGGTGGTTCCGGGCCGGCACCGGATCTGGACGAAGACGCAGGTCGTCATCGGCTCGCTCTCCTGGATTTTCGTCCAGTGAACCACCGGGCGCGCCCGGGCGCCAGACCCTTCGCGCGCGCCCCTCGGCCGCCCGGCGAGCGGCATCGTCGGCTGGGTCCCGGCGCTCAGCCCTTCGATTCGAGCTGGGTGATGCGGGCCTTCAGCGCCTCGTTCTCCTCGCGGGCCTTCTGCGCCATGGCGCGGACGGCGTCGAATTCCTCCCGGGTCACGAAGTCGCGATCCGCGAGCCAGCGGTCGATCATGCCCTTCATGGCCGTTTCCGCCTCGGTCCGCGCGCCTTGCGCGACGCCCATGGCGTTGGTCATGAGCTGCGACAGGTCGTCGAACATCTTGTTGCGCGTCTGCATCCGTCATTCCTTCGATGGGCGGGTCGTCTGTCGTCGGATATGGCGTCCGGGGGCGGCGTTCTCAAGGTTGACTTCCCTGCCCCGCCCTCGCTTTCTCCCGCCATGATCCTCGCCCTGCCCTTTCCCGACATCTCGCCCGAGATCTTTTCCGTCAGCCTCGGCGGGGTGACGCTGTCGCTCAGATGGTACGCCCTGGCCTATATCGTCGGCATCCTGCTCGGCTGGCGGCTGGCGGTCGCGGCGGTCCGCCGGCCGGCGCTGTGGCCCGATGACCGCCCCCCGATGAGCGCCGCCGATGTCGAGGAGCTGATGACGGCGATCATCCTCGGCATCCTGGTGGGCGGAAGGCTGGGCTTCGTGCTGTTCTACCAGCCGGGCTATTACCTCTCCCATCCGCTGCAGATCCCGGCGATCTGGCAGGGGGGGATGTCGTTTCACGGCGGCATGCTGGGGGTGACGACCGGCGGGCTGATCTTCGCCGCGAGGCGCCGGGTGCGGATCCTGAGCCTGCTCGACCTGATGGCGCTGGCGACGCCGCCCGGGCTGCTGCTCGGCCGGATCGCCAACTTCATCAACGCCGAACTCTGGGGGCGACCGACCGAGCTGCCCTGGGGCGTCGTGTTTCCGGGCGCGGCCGCGCAGGATTGCCCGGGCGTCACCGGGCTCTGCGCGCGCCACCCCTCGCAGCTCTACGAGGCGGCACTCGAGGGGCTCATGCTGGGCCTGCTCCTCGTCGTGCTGGCCTTCCGCGCTGGCTGGCTGAAGCGGCCGGGGCGGATCACCGGGCTCTTCCTGATGGGCTATGCGGTGTCGCGCCTGCTGGTCGAACTGGTGCGCCAGGCGGACGGGCAGTTCATCACCCCCGACAATCCGCTGGGCCATGTGGTGCAGATCGGCGCGGCCGGGCTCAGCATGGGGCAGCTTCTGTCGCTGCCGATGCTGGGCATCGGCGCGGCGCTCATCCTGGCGGCCAGCCGCGCCCGATGACGCCGCTCGCCGAGATCCTGATCCGCCAGATCCGCGCCACCGGCCCGATGACCGTGGCCGATTACATGACCGCCTGCCTGCACCATCCGCGCCACGGCTATTACGCGACGCGCGATCCGCTGGGCGCAGGCGGGGATTTCGTCACCGCGCCGGAGATCAGCCAGATGTTCGGCGAGCTTGCGGGGCTGGCGCTGGCGCAGGCCTGGATCGACCGCGATCGCCCCGCGCCCTTCGCGCTGGTGGAGCTGGGGCCGGGACGCGGCACGCTGATGGCCGACATGCTGCGGGCGAGCGCGCAGGTTCCGGGCTTTCACGCGGCCATGCGGCTCGTGCTGATCGAGGCGGCGCCGCATTTTCGCGCGCGGCAGCGCCAGGCCCTGGGCGAGATGCCGGCGCGCTGGGTGGACAGCGTCGCCGAACTGCCGGACCTGCCGCTGTTCCTGATCGCCAACGAGTTCTTCGACGCGCTGCCGATCCGGCAATTCCTGCGTCAGGGCGAGGGCTGGCGCGAGCGGCTGGTGGGGGCGGACGAGAGCGGCTTGATCTTCGCGCTGGGGGCCGCGACGCGCCTCGACCGGCTGGCGCCGCGGCTCGCCGATACCGAGGAGGGCGACCTCGTCGAGACGGCCGCGCCGGCGGAGGCCATCGCCGCCGAGATCGGCACCCGCATCGCGGCGCCGGGCGGCGTCGCGCTCATCGTCGATTACGGCGCCGAGGGCTCGCGCGGCGACACGTTCCAGGCGGTGCGCCGCCACCGCAAGGAAGGGCCGCTCAAGCATCCGGGCGAGGCCGATCTGACCGCGCATGTGGATTTCGCAGCCCTCGCCCGGGCCGCGCCCTGTGCCGCGAGCCGCCTCGCGCCGCAGGGGGTGTGGCTCGAACGGCTGGGGATCACGGCGCGCGCCCGCACGCTCGCGGGGAGGCTTTCGGGCGCGCCGCTCGAGGCGCATGTCGCCGCCCACCGGCGCTTGACCCACCCCGCCGAGATGGGGGATCTTTTCAAGGTGATGTCGCTCCACGATGACAGGGGGCCGCCGCCTGGGCTGGAGAGCAGTCGATGAGCCTACCCTACCTGACCGCGGACGTGCTGGCGCCGGTGCGGCACGGGTTCTTCACCCGGTGCGGCGGCGCCTCGTCAGGCGTGTTCGCGGCGCTGAATTGCGGGCACGGCTCGTCCGACCAGACCGACATCGTGCGGATCAACCGCGCCCGCGTGGCCGCGACGATGGAGGTCGCGCCGAGTGGCCTCAAGACGGTGCCGCAGGTCCATTCTCGGATCGTGGCGGTGGTCGACTCGGCCGACGCGACGATCGAGTCGCCGGCCGACGCGCTGGTGACTGCGGTGCCGGGCATCGCGCTCGGCATCCTCAGCGCCGATTGCCTGCCGATCCTGTTCGCCGACCCCGAAGCCGGCGTCGTGGGCGCCGCCCATGCCGGCTGGCGCGGCGCGCTGAGCGGCGTCATCGAGGCCACGGTCGAGGGGATGGAGACGCGGGGCGCGGAGCGTTCGCGCATCGTCGCGGCGATCGGACCGGCGATCTCGCAATCGGCCTACGAGGTCGGGCCAGAGCTTCTCGGCACGTTTCTGGAGATCGACGGCGGGTCGGGACGGTTCTTCGCGCCGGGCATGGGCGACCGGCTGCATCTCGACCTGCCGGGCTACGGGCTCGAGCGGCTGCGGGCGGCCGGCGTGGCGGCGGCGGAATGGATCTGGCACTGCACCTATGAGGATCCGGCGCGGTTCTTCTCCTACCGCCGCTCCGTGCACCGCCGCGAGGCGGATTACGGCCGGCTGATCTCGACCATCCGGGTCGACTAGCGGCGCAATCCCCGAAACGCCTGCGACCGGACAATGAATTGTCTCAATTGCACGGCACCTTCTGCGCAACCGCAGCTTGTCCGCGGTGGAGAAAGGAGCCCCCCATGACGATCCGCCGGCCGATCTCCCTGCCCCAGACGAGCGGCGACGAGGCTCGCCCGGGCGAGCGCGACGATGCCGCGGCGACGCGTCTGGCGCCCCCCGCCGCATCGGCCGCGGCGCGGCCCTGGACGGTCCGCCGGACGCCACCCGCGACCTCGGTCGAAACCGAGATCGTCGCCGATACACGCTACGCGATCAGCTGGCTCGGCGCCGGCGGCAGGGTGGAGGAGAGCGCGCGGATGGGTCCGTCGAGCGCGCTGTTCACCAATGCCTTCGCCTCGCTCGCCCGCGGCGCGCTGATCCAGACCCCAAGCGGCCCGGTCGCGGTCGAGGATCTGGTCCCCGGCGATCCGGTGGTGACCATGCGCGGCATCCGCACGCTGCTCTGGAAGGGCAGCCGCATCGTGGCGCCGCAGCACCGGTCGCTGCCGCTCTACCGCATCGCCGCCGAGGCGCTGGGTCCGGGGCGGCCGATGCCCGACCTGCTCCTCGGCCCGGCGGCGCGGATCGTGTCGCGGCGCACGGCGCTCCGGCGGCTGATCGGCGCCGAGGCGGCGCTCATGCCCATCGGCGCGCTCGCCGACGGCGAGGCCGTGGTGCAGGTGCGCCCGGTCTCGGCGGTGCAGGTGTTCCATCTGGCATTTCGCAGCCACACCACCTTCGCGGCCAACGGCGTGGAGGTCGAGAGCGTCCATCCCGGCACGATCGACCCGGCGATCGGACCGCAGATGCGCGCCCGGTTCATGGCGATGTTTCCGCATCTCGACGAGAGCGAGAGCTTCGGCGCGCTGGCCCTGCAGCGGCTGAACGGCGAGATCCTCGAGCGGATCATGCGCATCGTCTGAGCCTCAGGCGGATTGCGCCAGCCGCGATTCGAGGATGTCGAACGGCACGCCCGGCCGGTCCTTGGCCGCGCGGATGACGAGCGAGGTCTTGACCGAGGCGACGTTCCGCGCGGTCAGCAGCTCGCCCGTCAGGAAAGCCTGGAAGGTCGAGAGATCGGGGGCCACGCATTTCAGGATGAAGTCGACCTCGCCGTTCAGCATGTGGCATTCGCGCACCAGCGGCCAAGCGCGGCAGCGCTCCTCGAAGGCCGAGAGATCGGCCTCCGCCTGGCTCCGCAGGCCGACCATGGCGAAGACCTGCACCTCGAAGCCCAGCTGCCGGACATCGACCCGGGCGTGATAGCCGCGGATGAAGCCGGCCTCTTCGAGCGTGCGCACCCGCCTGAGGCAGGGCGGTGCCGAGATGCCGACGCGGCGCGCCAGCTCGACGTTGGTCATGCGCCCGTCGGCCTGAAGCTCGGCAAGGATCTTGCGGTCGATGGCGTCGAGCTTTTGTGACGGCATGGGGATCCCGGACAATTCATGTCTCTGCGACAGGGTCATGCCTAATATTATTTCAACGATGCGCAACAGGATTTTTTTGGCGGCGCAGCGGGCGGCGTCCTCGACGAGGCCGGCGGATGATGCGGACCCGCCGACAGGCCTCGGCGGGAGGGAGGTCCTCGGGGCCTTGACATGCGGCGCCCCGTCGCGCGCATCGACCGCCGCGACGGGGAGGGTCGGGCATGAGCGCCGTCATTGCCATTCGACCCTAAAAATGCTTTGCGCGAATGCCTAGTCTCGTTCCGGCCGCCGACCGGCCGCCTGACCACATCCATCGGAGGCCCGACATGCCCGGCAACCGCCACGTCAAGCTCCTGATCATCGGCTCCGGACCGGCCGGATATACCGCAGCCGTCTATGCCGCGCGGGCGATGCTCGACCCCGTCCTGATCCAGGGCATCCAGCCCGGCGGGCAGCTCACCATCACCACCGATGTCGAGAACTGGCCGGGCGAAACCTCGATCCTCGGCCCCGACCTGATGGCGCGGATGGAAAGCCACGCCCGCAGCATGGGGGCCGAGATCGTGTCGGACATGATTGCGTCGCTCGACCTGTCGGCGCGGCCGTTCACCGCCCGCGCCGACAGCGGCACCGTGTTCACCGCCGATGCGGTGATCCTCGCCACCGGAGCGCAGGCGAAATGGCTGGGCCTGCCCTCGGAGGAGGCGTTCAAGGGCTTCGGCGTCTCGGCCTGCGCCACCTGCGACGGCTTCTTCTATCGCGGTCAGGAGGTCGCGGTGATCGGCGGCGGCAACACCGCCGTCGAGGAGGCGCTGTTCCTGACGAACTTCGCCTCGAAGGTCACGCTGATCCACCGGCGCGACACGCTGCGCGCCGAGAAGATCCTGCAGAAGCGGCTGATGGAGCATCCCAAGATCGAGGTGCTCTGGAACCACCGGGTCGAGGAGATCACCGGCACCGACTCCCCGAAGGGGGTGGAGGCGGTGCGCGCGAGCCACGTGGAGACCGGCGAGACCGTGGAGCTGCCGGTCAAGGGGGTCTTCGTCGCGATCGGTCACGTGCCGGCCTCGGAGCTCGTCCGCGATCAGGTGGAGACGCATCTGGGCGGCTACGTGGTCACCCGGGGCTATTCGACCGCGACCTCGGTGCCGGGCGTCTTCGCCGCCGGCGATCTGACCGATCACGTCTATCGGCAGGCCGTGACCAGCGCCGGCATGGGCTGCATGGCGGCGCTCGAGGCGGAGCGGTACCTCTCCGAGATCGGCGTGGACGAAGGGCGCGACCAGCGCGAGCCCCTGGGCTACGGCGCGCCGGTCGACGCGGTGGACGCGGTGGACGCGGCCGAATAGCCCCTGCCGGCGGGCGACGCGGAAGGAGACGGCGGCGGACCGCCCAGGGGCCGCGCGCCCGCGCGGATCGCTGCCGCCCGGCGGGGATGGTCACAGACCTTCGAGAAGCGTCTCGGGCGCGCCGTCCTGCGGTCGTCCTTTTGCCCTCGGGCCAGGCGAGCAACCCGCGCAGGGCGGGGGCTTGCGATCCTGACCCGCGCCGGGATAAGGCCCCCGCGGGGCGGGTTTGTGACGAGAAGGCGAGACGAGATGCAGCAGAACTTCGCTCCGGTGCCGGAGCTTTACGTGTCCTACGAGAGCGCGCAGAAGCTGAAGGCGGAGGCGGGCGATCTGGCGAGCCTTGATCTGACGCCGCGGCAGATCTGCGATCTGGAGCTTCTGATGAACGGCGGGTTCGCGCCGCTGAAGGGGTTCCTGGGCCGCGAGGATTACGACAGCGTGGTGGAGACGATGCGCCTCGCGGACGGGGCGCTCTGGCCGATGCCGATCACGCTCGACGTCTCCGAGGCGGTGGCCGAGGGGATCGAGACGGGCCAGGACGTGGCGCTGCGCGACCAGGAGGGGGTGATCCTCGCCACCATGACGGTCACCGACAAGTGGGTGCCCGACAAGGCGCGCGAGGCGGAGCGGGTGTTCGGCGCCGACGACACGGCGCATCCGGCGGTCAACTACCTGCACAACCAGGCCGGCGCGGTCTATCTCGGCGGCCCGGTGACCGGCATCCAGCCCCCCGTGCGCTACGATTTCCGCGCCCGGCGCGACACCCCGAACGAGCTGCGGGCGTTCTTCCGCAAGATGGGCTGGCGCCGGGTGGTGGCGTTCCAGACCCGCAACCCGCTGCACCGCGCGCATCAGGAACTGACCTTCCGCGCCGCCAAGGAGACCCAGGCCAACCTGCTGATCCATCCGGTGGTCGGCATGACCAAGCCGGGCGATGTCGACCACTTCACCCGCGTGCGCTGCTACGAGGCGGTGCTCGACAAGTACCCCGCCGCCACCACCCACATGTCGCTTCTGAACCTCGCCATGCGCATGGCCGGCCCGCGCGAGGCGCTGTGGCACGGGCTCATCCGCAAGAACCACGGGGTGACGCATTTCATCGTCGGGCGCGACCATGCCGGACCCGGCAAGACCAGCCAAGGCGAGGATTTCTACGGCCCCTACGACGCGCAGGAGCTGTTCCGCCAGCACCAGGACGAGATGGGCATCGAGATGGTGCCCTTCAAGCACATGGTCTACGTGCAGGAGCGCGCCCAGTACGAGCCGGCCGACGAGATCGAGGAGGGCGTGACCGTCCTCAACATCTCGGGCACCGAGCTGCGCCGCCGCCTCGCCGAGGGGCTCGAGATCCCCGACTGGTTCTCCTTCCCCGAAGTGGTGGAGGAGCTGCGCCGCACCCGGCCGCCGCGCTCGAAACAGGGCTTCACGGTGTTCTTCACCGGCTTCTCGGGGAGCGGCAAGTCGACCATCGCCAACGCGCTGATGACCAAGCTCATGGAAATGGGCGGCCGGCCGGTGACGCTCTTGGACGGCGACATCGTCAGGAAGAACCTCTCCTCCGAGCTCGGCTTCTCCAAGGAGCACCGCGACCTCAACATCCGCCGCATCGGCTATGTCGCCTCCGAGATCACCAAGAATGGCGGCATCGCCATCTGCGCGCCGATCGCCCCCTATGCCACCACGCGCCGCGCGGTGCGCGAGGAGATCGAGCAATACGGCGCCTTCTGCGAGATCCACGTCGCCACCCCCATCGAGGAATGCGAGGCGCGCGACCGCAAGGGCCTCTACCGGCTGGCGCGGCAGGGCAAGATCCCCGAATTCACCGGCATCTCGGACCCCTATGACGAGCCCCAGAACCCCGAACTGCGCCTCGACACCACCAATGTCGATGTCGACCATTGCGCCCACCAGGTCCTCCTCAAGCTCGAAAGCATGGGCCTCATCGCCGCCTGAAGAGGGTCAGGCGCCGGCCGGGGAGCGGCGCCGGCCGGGCCGCCGCCCCTCTTCAGCTCAATCGAGCTGCGCCAGGCGGGACACGAAGCGGTCGCGCGCCGCCGGCAGCGGCCGGTCACCCAGGGCCGGCGCCACCCGCCGGTCGAGGAAGTGACCGGTGATGCGCAGCCCCTGCACCACGTCGCGCGGGCGCGCCGGACCCTCGGCCAGAAGACAGGGCGGCAGCGGCAGCAGCCTGTCGGCCCAGTCCCCGGCGCCGGCGGCCGAGACGGCGCGCCCCGAGCGCGGCGAGACGAAGGTGAGGCCCGACCGGGCGCCGGTGACCGCGCAGCGCGACAGGTCGAGGCCGAAGCCCAGCACGTCGAGCAGCGCCATTTCCCAGCGCAGATAGGCGAGCGGCCAGCCGGCATCGGTCTCCATGAGGTCGAGGACGGCGATGGTCGCCTCGAAGAGGCCCGGGACCGCGTCGCGCTCCGGCAGGGTGAAGCTCAGGAGCGCGGTCATCGCGGCGAGGCCCGACAGCGCCAGGGGATCGGCGAGAAGACCCGCGCGGCTCCGCACCGGCTCGGCGGCGAAATGGCCCAGATGCGCCTCGAGCCGCGCCCGCCAGGTCAGCATGAGCTGCGCGCCGGGCTGCATGAGGGGCGCCAGCCGCCGCCCGCCGCCGCCCCTGACGATGCCGGCATGGCGGCCATGGCCGCGCGTCAGCGCCTCGACGATCGCATCGGCCTCTCCGAGCCGGCGCACGCCCAGCACCAGCCCTTCCTCCCGCCACTCGATCACGGCGCGCCCGCCCGGCCCGCCCGGCTGCGAGATCCGCTTCCTGCGGCCGCCGGCCGGGGCCGTTGGCGGCCATCAGCCCGGCCCGCGCGGCCCCTCATGCGAGCCCCGGCTCGTCCAGCAGGTGGCGGCCCTGCCGATCCTCGATCTCGATCACCCAAAGATCGGGATCGGAGCGGCGCTGCGCGGCCAGGACCCGGTCGACATCGGCCTCCGCGCCGCTGATGAGATCCATCCAGACGCGGGCGTCGCGGTCCATGTCGTAGCGGCGCTGGAACGCCACCGCCTGGCCATCGAGGGTCGCGACCTTCACGAGGACGGCGCCCGCCACCGCGTCGCCGCGCGCCACCACATAGGCCGGGATCGTCGCCGCCTGGAGCCGGCGGAGATAGGCCGAGACCCAGATATGGGTGGCGAGCCGGGCCATCAGGCCGGCGCGGGGCGGGCGCGCTCAGCCGCCATCGTCGAAATCGAGGCCGATCTCGGAATAGCGCGCCGCCTCGTCGAGCCAGCCGGGCCGCACCTTGACCTGCAAGAACAGGTGCACGGGGCGCCCGAGCATCTCCGACAGCTCGGCCCGCGCCGCCTGGCTCACGCCCTTGATGGTCTCGCCCCCCTTGCCCAGGACGATGCCCTTGTGCCCGTCGCGCAGGACGTAGATCACCTGGTCGATCCGGGCGCTGCCATCCTTGCGCTCCTCCCAGGTCTCGCTCTCGACGGTCAGCTGGTAGGGCAGCTCCTGGTGGAGCCTGAGCGTCAGCTTCTCGCGGGTGATCTCGGCGGCGATCATGCGCATCGGCAGGTCGGCGATCTGATCCTCGGGATAGAGCCAGGGGCCCTCGGGCAGGCGGCTCGCCAGATGCCGGCGCAGATCGGCCACGCCGCGGTCCTTCTCGGCCGAGATCATGAAGGTCTCGGCGAAGGCGAAGCGGTCGTTCAGCTGCTTCGACAGCCCCAGGAGCACCTTCGGGTCCACCCGGTCGATCTTGTTGATGGCCAGGATCACCGGCGCCGCGATGCCGCGCGTCTCGAGCGTGGCGAGGATCGTCTCGACCCCCTCGGTCAGGCCGCGATGCGCCTCGACCAGGAGCACCACGACATCGGCGTCGGCCGCGCCCGACCAGGCGGCGGCGACCATGGCGCGGTCGAGCCGGCGGCGGGGGGCGAAGAGGCCGGGCGTGTCGACGAAGACGATCTGCGCCTCGCCCTCGATGGCCACGCCGCGGATCCGGGCGCGGGTGGTCTGGACCTTGTGGGTGACGATCGAGACCTTGGCGCCGACCATCCGGTTCAGAAGGGTGGACTTGCCCGCATTGGGCTCTCCGATCAGGGCGACGAAGCCCGCGCGCGTGGTCATGTGCCGTTCTCCAGCCTGTCGAGAAGGGTGCGGGCGGCCTTCTGTTCGGCCTGCCGCTTGGCGCGGGCCGTGGCGCGGGCGGTCTCGCCGGAGGTCAGGCGCACCTCGACCGTGAATTGTGGCGCGTGATCGGGGCCCGAGCGGTCGATCTCGGCATAGGCGGGCGGCGGCTGCCGGCGCGCCTGCGCCCATTCCTGCAGCGCGGTCTTGGGGTCGCGGGCATCGTCCTCCACCGTGTCGATCCGGTCGCCCCAGAGGCGCAGGATGACGGCCCGCGCCGCCTCGATGCCGGCATCGGCATAGATGGCGGCGATCACCGCTTCCATGGCGTCGCCCAGAAGCGCCTCCTTGCGCCGCCCGCCGGTCATCGTCTCGGACCGCCCGAGGCGCAGCACCTCGCCCAAGCCCACCTCGCGGGCGACCTCGGCGCAGGCTTCCTTGCGCACCAGCGCATTGTAGCGCGGCGCCAGCTGTCCCTCGGCGGCGCCGGCATCGGCGCGGAGCAGCGCCTCGGCCACGACGAGACCCAGCACCCGGTCGCCCAGAAATTCGAGCCTCTGGTTGTCGGGCCGGCTGGGCGTGGCGATGGAGCCGTGGGTCAGCGCGTTGACCAAGAGTTCGGGGCGGCGGAAGGCGTGCCCGAGCCGTTCGGCGAAGGCGCTCTGCTCCGCCGACAGCTTCACTTGATACTCTCGAAGAAGCGGTCCGGACGCCAGGTCCAGAAGAACAGCATGGACGAGCCGGCGGAGGAGAAGATCACCATGTCGGCGCGGCCGATCAGGTTCTCGAACGGCACGAAGCCCACCCCCATCGCCGACTGGCTGACGCGACTGTCGGTGGAATTGTCGCGATTGTCGCCCATGAAGAAATAATATCCTTCGGGCACGGTAGAGACCGGAGTGTCGTCGAGCGGCGAGGTGCGGATGTTGAGGATGTCGTGGCTGACCCCGTTCGGCAGCGTCTCGGTGAAGCGCGACTTGAGGCACTCGCCGCCGAGCGGCACGCCGGCATTCTCGCATTGCGGCAGGTTGCCCACCGGCCCCTGCCGGTCGTAGGTCTCCGCGAAGGTGCCGGCCGGTTCCTGCGGCGCCGGCTCGCCGTTGATGTAGAGAACGCCGTCCCGGACCTGGATGCGGTCGCCGGGCAGGCCGATCAGCCGCTTGATGAAATCCGAGCCGGTGACCGGATGGCGGAAGACGACGACGTCGCCGCGCTCGGGCTGGCGCGCCAGCCAGCGGCCATCGATGAAGGTGCACATCGAGAACGGGCAGGAATATTGCGAATAGCCATAGGCCATCTTGTTGACGAACAGGAAATCGCCGACGAGCAGGGTGTCCTTCATGGATCCCGAGGGGATCCAGAACGGCTGGAAGAACAGCGTGCGGAAGACGCCCGCGATCAGGAGCGCCGAGACGACCGTCTTGACCGTCTCGAGAATCCCGCCCTTGTCCGTGTCCCTGGCCATGCGCCGCCCTTCGAGCCCCGAAAATCCCGAGCCTCCATGGGCCTCGCATCCGGCGGTGTCAATCCTGCGCCCCGGGCGCGTAGAGCCGCAGCACGTCGGCCTCCATCACCGGGCCGGCAACGCCGAGCGGCCGCCGCGCCGCCGCGGCGAAATCGTCCATCCGGAGGCCCGGATAGGCGAAATAGCGCTCCGCCACGGCGGCGCGGCCGGCGGCGAAGATCACCCGCGAGACGCCGGCCATGCCGATCGCGCCGAGGCACATCTCGCAGGGTTGAAGCGTGGTGACGAGCGCGGCGCCCTCGAAGCCCTCGGGCCGATCGCCCGCGGCGGCGGCGAGCGCCACGATCTCGGCGTGGCGCGACGGGTCGCCGGCGACATGGACCTCGTTGTCGCCCCAGGCCACGACCGTGTCGTCGATGAGCACCGCGGCAACGATGGGGGCGCGGTCGTCATGGGCCTCGGAAATCTCGAAGGCCCGCCGGATGGCGTGTCCGAGCGCGCCGAGTTCGGCCTCCGTCGGCTCGATCTGCTGGGTGTCCGCCATGTCCGTCTCCTTGTCCCGACTGGGGCGAAACGGGGCCGGCAGGGCGCGGTTCCGTGGCAGATCGCCGCCCGGAGGCGCGTGGCGCGGGCGGCGGTCCGGCCCCGGTTGGCCCGACAAGACAAGGGGCGCGGCCGTCACCGGTCGCGCCCCTCCTGCGATGCGGGCAAGGCCCCATGCGCGGCGGCGCCGCGGAGGCGCCTTTGCCGCTCAGACCTCGCGGCGGCCGGCGGCGCCCGACGCGGTCGCGGCCAGAAAGCCCAGGATCGAGGCGAGCGACAGCCACCCCGCCGCGGCGGCGGCGCGCGATTGCAGCGTGTCGAGCGCCTCGGTGATGCGGGTCTGCAGGTCGTTGATGGTCTGGCGCAGCGTCTCCACCGCGGTCTGGAACTTCTGCTGCACCGTATCGACGATCTGCGCGACCTGCTCGTCGCTCAGTTCGAGCCGCTGCTGCAGGACCCGTTCGGCCTCCTGCACGTCCTCTTCGCTGATCACCGCGTCCTCGCCCTCGACCAGCCGGTCGATGGCGGCGTTCAGCTCCTCGCCGAATTGCCGCGGGTTGCGGATCATGTCGGCGGCGGTGGAGGTCAGGACGGTGCGGGCGCGCTGCTGCTCCTGCTGGCTGATGACGTTGCGGAACGCCTCGCGCAGGATCTCGCGGAGCTGCGACAGGGTCATGTTCTGCTCCTCGAGGGCGTCCTGGATCTCGGGCGGCAGATCGGAGAGGGCGATGTTGCCGCCGATGTCGGAGATGTCGGGCAGCGACAGGTTCTCGGGAAGCAGCGCCTCGACGGCGTTGGCGCCGCTTCTGGCGATGGCGCTGACGGCATTGGCCGAGGCGGTCAGCGCGCTGGTGGCGCCAGAGAACGCGGCGAAGCCGATCAGCAGCGTCGAGAGCGCCCAGACGCCGGCGCCCTGCAGGAAGGCCGCGAGCAGGTCGCCCTCGCCGGCGAGCCGGCTGGCCGCGAAGCCGCCGATGCCGAGGGAGATCATCTGGGTGACGACCAGGTAGATCGCCGCGCCGACCCCGAGCCCCTCTCCCAGCGACGACAACGTGGCGATCCCGAGCGACAGGCCGAGGATGGCAAAGAAGGACATGAGCGCAAGCGCGATGATCGTGCCGATGATGAGCGCCGAGAGGGGCGCGCGGCGGATGGCGTGGTCGTGGAGTTCGGCCATAAGAGGGGCTACCTTTTTTGCACGTTCCGGAAACAGACGCCCGGCCAACGCGCCCGGCCGATGCCGGTTTCACGCGATGGTGCCGATGTTCTGGCGCGAGGCTTTTCTCCGCGCCCGGGTGTCGCTAGGGGGAACGGATGGCGAAGAAGGCGGCGCGGCAGAAGAGCAAGGGCGGAGCGAAGCGCCGCGCCGCGGCCCCGGCGCTGCGGCTCTGGGGGGTGCGCGTGGCGGCGGGGATCGGCCTCCTCGTCATCGGGATCGTGGCACTCGGCGCGGTGGTGAACCCGCCGACCACCCCCTACATGGCCGCCGAGGCGCGCCGGCTCGGCGGCGTCGAGCAGGACTGGGTGCCGATGGAGCGGATCGCGCCGGTGATGGCGCGCGCCGCCGTCGCCGCCGAGGATGCCCGGTTCTGCCAGCACTGGGGGTTCGACGTGGCCGCGATCCGGCAGGCGATCGATGCCGGCGGCGAGCGCGGCGCCTCGACGATCACCCAGCAGGTGGTGAAGAACGTGTTCCTCTGGCAAGGGCGGAGCTGGCCCCGCAAGGCGATCGAGGCGGTGTTGACGCCGCTGGTCGAGCTGTTCTGGTCGAAGCGGCGGATCCTCGAGGTCTATCTCAACGTGGCCGAGTTCGGGCCGGGCCTCTTCGGTGTCGATGCCGCGGCGCGGCAGGTGTTCGGCGTGCCGGCGCGCGATCTGAACGGCGCGCAGGCCGCGCGGCTGGCCGCGATCCTGCCCGATCCGAAGGACTGGTCGGCGGCACGGCCCTCCGATTACGTCGCGCGGCGCGCGCGGCAGATCCGCGACGGCGCGGCGGTGATCGCGCGCGACGGACGCGACACATGCTTCCAGGCGGGTTGAAGGCCCCCGCCCAACGCGGCAGACAGGCACGTGCCATGACGGAGTGAGCCGGTTGCCGATCTATCGCCTGTACCACATGCCGCTGTCGCCCTTCTGCCGGAAGGTGCGTCTGGCGCTCGCCGAGAAGCGCATCGAGGTCGACCTGGTCGAGGAACGCTACTGGGAGCGGGATGCCGATTTCCTGCGCCGCAACCCGGCCGGCAAGGTGCCGGTGCTGAGGATCGACGGGCGCAGCTATCCCGAGAGCATGGCGATCTGCGAATATCTCGAGGAGACGCATCCCGAGCCGCCCCTGATGCCCGCCCGCGCCGGCGAGCGCTACGAGGTCAGGCGCATCTGCGCCTGGTTCGACGACAGCTTCTTTCGCGACGTGACGCAGAACCTGCTCTACGAGCGGGTGACGAAGAAGATCCAGGGCGCGGGCTATCCGGATTCGACCAAGGTGAAGGCCGGGGCGCGCGCGGCGCGGTTCCACCTCGACTACATGGCCTGGCTTCTGGAAAAGCGCCGTTGGCTCGCGGGGGACGAGATGACGCTGGCGGATTTCGCCGCCGCCGCGCATCTGTCCTCGCTCGACTACACCTCCGACGTCGACTGGACGCGCAACGAGAGCGTCAAGGACTGGTACGCCAAGATCAAGTCGCGCCCCGCCTTCCGGGGCATCCTCGCCGATGCGGTACCGGGCTTTCCGCCCCCCGCCCATTACGCCGATCTCGACTTCTGAGCGGAACCATTACCCGGCCCCGGCCGTCGGACGGGCACAGGGACGCGGAGGGCGACGATGGCGGAGACGAGAGAGGCGCGACGTTTCCCGGCGGCGGCGGGGATTCTCTTCGGGCTGGGATTCGGCGGGTTCTTCGACGGGATCGTGCTGCACCAGATCCTGCAATGGCACCACATGGTGACGAGCGCGGGGTATCCGCCCACCACTGTCGAGAACCTCAGGATCAACACCTTCTTCGACGGGCTCTTTCACGCCGCCGCCTATCTCTTCGTGGCCGCGGGGCTCGTGGTGCTGTGGCGGGCGGGGCGGCAGGCGCCGCTCGGCTGGCGGCCGCGGGTCGTGGCGGGCACGCTCCTGGTGGGCTTCGGCCTCTTCAACCTCGTGGAGGGGCTGGTCGATCACCAGATCCTGGGCCTCCACCACGTCAACGAGACGGCGCCCCGGGCGCAGTGGATCTGGTGGGACCTGGGGTTCCTGGCCTGGGGGGCGGCGATGGTGGCCGGCGGCTGGGCGCTCTGGCGGTCGGGCCGGTGAGGGCGTCGTGACCGGGGACGGCGCCCTGAAGGCGGAACTCGAGCGGGAGGCGCTGGCGGCGGGTTTCGCCAAGATGGGCGTCTGCCGGCCGGGCGCGATCCCCGAGGCGGCGGAGCACCTTGCGGCGTTCCTGCGGCAGGGGCGGCACGGGCAGATGGGCTGGATGGCGGACCGCGCGAGCTGGCGGGGCGATCCGCAGGTCCTGTGGCCCGAGGCGCGGTCCGTGGTGATGCTGGCCGAGAGCTATACACCCGGTCACGATCCGCTCGAGGATACCGGCCTGCCGGATCGCGGCGCGGTCAGCGTCTATGCCCAGGGGCGGGATTACCACGACGTGGTCAAGAAGCGCCTGAAGCGGGTCGGGCGCTGGCTGATCGGGCAGAGGCCCGATGCGGAGATCAAGGTCTTCGTCGACACAGCGCCGGTGATGGAGAAGCCCTTGGCGCAGGCGGCGGGGCTCGGCTGGCAGGGCAAGCACACGAACCTCCTGGGCCGGGACCTGGGCAACTGGGTGTTCCTGGGCGCGATCTTCACGACGCTCGACCTGCCCCCCGACGCGCCCGAAGGCGAGCATTGCGGGAGTTGCACCCGCTGCCTCGACATCTGCCCGACCGACGCTTTCCCGGCGCCGTTCCAGCTCGACGCGCGGCGCTGCATCAGTTACCTCACGATCGAGCATGAAGGGCCGGTGGACCCCGCGCTGAGGCCCGGGATCGGCAACCGGATCTATGGCTGCGACGATTGCCTGGCGGTCTGTCCCTGGAACAAGTTCGCGGTGCGGGCGAAGGACATGCGGCTGGCGCCGCAACCGGGGCGGCGGGCGCCGGAGCTGGCCCGGATGGCCGGGCTCGACGATGCGGGCTTCCGGGCGCGGTTCTCGGGCTCGCCCATCAAGCGGATCGGGCGCGACCGCTTCGTGCGGAACGTCTGCTATGCGATCGGAAATTCCGGGCTGCGGGCGCTGTCGGAGGCGGTGGCGGGGCTCACGGCGGATGCGGACCCGGCCGTGGCCGACGCGGCGGCCTGGGCGCGGCGCCGGCTGGCCGGCTCGGATGGAGGGGATCGGTGCCGCTGAAGCGCATCCTGCACAGCGCCGCCCACGCCGCCGAGCGCGGCATCGACGCGCTCTGGCGCCGCGACGCGCCGGAGGCGCCGGTTCTCGACACCTATCGCGGCTATGGCGTGCCGGGCGGTATCGTGCTGCGCGCGCGGGTCCTGGCGGCGCTGCGCCGCACCACGCCCGAGCCGGGGCAGAGCCGCTGGCAGAATGTCCGGCAGATGGCCTCTCTGTTCCTGACGCGGGAGGTCGCGGGCCTCCGCGTCGTCGCCGTGGAGAGCGGCGCGGCGGCGGTGTCGGACGAGGAGGGCTATGTCACGATCGAGATCGAGGGGCGCTTCGCGCCCGGCTGGCACCAGATCGCGCTCGAGATCGAGGGGGTGCCGGGCAGCCGCGCGGCGGCGCGGGCGCTGGTTCCTTCTGAGCGCGCCGCCATCGGCATCGTCACGGATATCGACGACACGATGATGGAGACCGGCGCCTATTCGCTGCGCCGCAACCTCTGGACGACGTTCACGGGCTCTCACCACTCGCGCCGCATCTTTCCCGACGCCGTGGCGCTCATCGACCGGCTGTCGGCGCATGGGCGCAATCCGGTCTATTACGTCAGTTCGAGCCCGTGGAACCTGCACGCCTTTCTCGAACGGGTGTTCGACCGCGCCGGGCTCGCGGCCGGGCCGATCTTCCTGCGCGATTACGGGATCGGCAGGGACCAGTTCATCACCCGCGGCCACGGCGAGCACAAGGGGCGCGCCATCGACCGGATCATGGCCGCCAATCCCGGCCTGCCCTTCGTGCTGATCGGCGATACCGGACAGCACGATGCGCGGATCTATCTCGCCGCCCGCCGCCGCCACGGCGCCCGGGTCCGGGCGGTGATCCTGCGCGAGCCCGCGCCCGGCGCCGATCCCGCCGCGCTGGCCGACATCGCGGCGATGGAGGAGCTGGGCCTGACCGTGCTGCACCGCCCGAGCTTCGAGGGCGCCGGGGCGGAACTCGCCGCGGCGGGGCTGGACGTGGCTGGCGAGCCGGCCTAGAGGGGGCGGCATGGCCCCGTAGCTCAGCTGGATAGAGCAGCAAATTCCTAATCTGGAGGCCGCAGGTTCAAGTCCTGCCGGGGTCACCAGACAGCGCCGGACGACGATCGCGGACCCTCCGGCCCGGCTAACCGGCAGAGCGGATCGTTGCCGCGACCGGACTAGGTTGACGCGGCAAGGCAGGACCGGAGGCAGCATGGGCGGACCGCTCGACGGCATTCGCATCGTCGATTTCACCACGATGATCTCAGGGCCCTTGGCGACCATGATCCTGGCCGAGCAGGGCGCCGAGGTCGTCAAGATCGAGCGGCCGAGGGGCGGCGATCACAGCCGCCAGGTCGCCGGCAGCCGGGGCGGCATGACGGCATCGTTTCTGAACAACAATCGCGGCAAGCGGTCGGTGACGCTCGATCTCAAGGATCCGCGCGGTCGGGATGCGGCGCGCGCGCTCTGCCGCGACGCCGACGTGGTGGTGCAGAACTTCCGCCCCGGCGCCGCCGACCGGCTGGGTCTCGGGGAGGCGGCGGTGCGCGAGACCAACGCCGCCGTCGTCTATGTCTCGATCGCGGGCTTCGGCTTCGAGGGCGACTGGGCGGCGCGACCGGTCTACGATCCGCTGGTACAGGCGCTGTCGGGGCTCGCCGCGGTGCAGGGCGGCGAGAGCGGCCGGCCCCGGCTGGTGCGCACGATCCTGCCCGACAAGGTGACGGCCATCCAGGCGAGCCAGGCCATCACCGCGGCGCTTCTGGGGCGCGCCCGCACCGGGGAGGGCAGCCACGTGCGGCTGTCGATGCTCGACACGGTGGTGGCGTTCCTGTGGTCGTCGGACATGGCGGGGCAGACCTTCGTCGGCGACGAGGAGGCGGGCCGTCCGCTCGATCCCGACGTGCCGGCGCAGGACTACATCGAGCTCATCTATCGGACCGGCGACGGGTTCATGGCGGTCTCGGCCCATACCGACAAGACCTGGGCGGGCCTGGCGCGCGCCGCCGGGCGGCCGGATTGGCTGGAAGATCCGCGCTTCGCCACCGTCGCGGGGCGCGAGACCCACAAGGCGGCCCGGCTCGCGCTGACGCAGGAGGCGCTGTTGCAGGACACGACCGACGAATGGATGGCGCGGCTCGTGGCCGAGGACGTGCCCTGCGCGCCGGCCCTGTCGCGCGCCGAGATGATCCGCCACCCGCAGATCGTGGCGAACGGCATCCTGACCGAACGGCATCACCCGCAGGCCGGCCGCATCCGTCAGCCCCGGCACCCGGCGCGGTTCGGCGCGGGCCCGGCCGACGAGCCGCGTCCGGCGCCGCGGCTTGGCGAGGATACGCGCTGGGCGCTCGGCCGGGCCGGTCTCGACCCGGCCGAGATCGAGGCGCTGATCGAGGCCGGGGTGGCGACGGGACCACAGGAGGGCGAGACATGATCGATTTCTACTACGCGCCGACGCCCAATGGCTGGAAGGTCGCGATCATGCTCGAGGAGACCGGGCTCGACTACCGGCTGGTGCAGATGAGCCTCTCGGACGGCGACCAGTTCGACCCGGCCTTCCTGAAGATCAGCCCCAACGCCAAGATGCCGGCCATCCTCGACCATGCCCCCGGCGCCGGGTGGAACGAGGCGCCGGTCCCGGTCTTCGAATCGGGCGCGATCCTGCGCTATCTGGCCGAGAAGAGCGGCCGCTTCGGCCCCTGCGACGATCCGCGGGCGCGCAAGGAAATGGACGAATGGCTGTTCTGGCAGGTCGGCAACCAGGGACCGATGGGCGGCCAGCTCAGCCATTTCCGCAATTACGCGCCCGAGGCAGACCGGGCCTATGGCTTCGACCGCTATCTCGGCGAATATGACCGCAATCTCGGCGTCCTCGAGCGGCGTCTGGCGGAGCGCCACTACATCCTCGGAGAGTATTCCATCGCCGACATGATCGCATTTCCCTGGGCGTTCATCGCCAAGCCCTTGGGTGCCTCCCTTGACGGGTTTCCGCGCGTCGCCGCATGGCGGCAGCGGATCAAGTCGCGCCCCGCGGTGCGCCGCGCCATCGACCTGAAGAAGGACGACCAGAATCGCGGCCGCCACCGGGTCGACACCAACGACGTGCTGTTCCGGCAATCGTCGAAATCGCTGGGCCCGAGCGACGAGCGCTGAGCCGGGCGGAGATCAGCCGCCGAAACCGCGCGCCCCGAAGCCGCCCGACGTGCGGGCCGCGCCGAAGCCGCCGCGGCTCTGCACCGCCTGGCGGCTGAGCGGCGCCGCGGTGCGGGTGTTGGGGGCCGCGCCGAAGGAGGACGGGCGCAGGTTGGCCTTGCCGCGCAGCCCCGACAGAATGGTCGAGCCGCCGGGCGTCGCGTAGCGGCCGGCGCTGGTGCGGTAAAGCGGCTTGGCGGCAAGGCCGCGCCCGCCCATCATGTTGCCGATCATGTAGCCCGCCAGGAGCGGCAGGAAGATCGAGGTGCCATCCGGGCGCTGCTCGACGGTGCAGGCGCCGTCATGTTCGGCCTCGCAGACGGCGCGATCGGCGTAGCGCGGCGCGCTTTCCTCGTGGATCGCCTGCGCCTCGGCCAGACCGGTGGCGCAATCCTCGGGCGTGAACTCGCTGCTCTCGAGCTGCGCCACCGCCTGGCATTCCTCGAGCGAGGGGAACACCTCCGCCTCGACAGTGTCGTCCTGCTGGCAGGCGGCGAGCCCGAAGGCGGCGGTACCCAGAAGCACGAACCGGGCGCGGCGGGAGCGTTTGCGGGTCTGGGGCATCGGGGATCCTTCTTTCTCGGCAGGATATGGGGATCCATTTCTCACGGCAAAATATAGTGCGGCCGGAACCGGCTCGTATCCTGGGTGATCCGCGACACATCCTCGCGCAAGCCCAGTCCCTGCGCCTCCTCGCCCACCATCCAGACGCCGCAGACGGCGTGGTCGTCGCCGAACCGGGGCAGCGGCGCATAGGCCTGGAGGATCGTCGGATGGGCGTCGTAGCTTCGGTCGGGGGAGGCCTCCTCGGCGCCGCCGGCGCGGATCCGGACGCCCGCGCCCTCGCGCGAGAAGATGGGCTTCTCCACCACGTCCGGGCCGAGCGCGTCGGCCGCCTCGTCGGAGAACACCGCCGGCAGGAGGTTCGGGTGGTCCGGAAACAGGCGCCAGAGCACCGGCAGGATGCCCTTGTTGGAGACCAGCGCCTTCCAGGCCGGCTCGAGGACGCGGCAGCGCGCGCCCTGAAGCGCGTCGGCGAAATCGTCGCGCAGCATGTCTTCCCACGGATAGAGCTTGAAGAGCACGGCGATGATCCGGTCCTCGGCGTCGGTGAACTGACCCGTCTCGGTCAGGCCGATCTTGCGGATGTCGGTGAAATGCGCGCCCATCCCCGCCTCGCGCGCCGCCCAGGCCATGGTCTCGACCGTCGCGTAGTCCTCCACGGCATCCTCGAAGGCGGCGAAATGGATGTCGGTGCCGGGGTCAAAGAGCGCGGTGAACCGCGCCGACAGCGCCTCGTGCAGCCCGTTGAACTGGTCGGCGCCTTCGGGCAGCCGGCCCGAGGCGATCATGTCCTCGAGCCAGTGCCATTGGAAGCCGCTCGTCTCGTAGAGCGTGGTGGGCGTGTCGGCGTTGTATTCCAGAAGCCGCGCCGGCCCCCCGCTCCCATAGGCCAGGTCCATCCGGCCGTAGAGCTCGGGCTCGCCCGCGCGCCAGCTCTCGACCACCAGATCGCGGTGCGCCTCGGGGATCGCCAGCCGCTCCATCAGCTCCTCGGAGCCGGTGATGTGATCGACGGCCTCGCGGCACATGGCGTGCAGCTCCTCGGCCGGGCGTTCGAGCTCCTGCTCGATCTCCTCGAGCGTGAAGGCGTAGGCCTTGGCTTCGTCCCAGTAGAGCGCCCCGTCCATGTGGTGAAAGGCGAAGCCCGCGGCCTCGGCCTTCTCCTGCCAGTCGGGCCGGGCCCCCAGATCGTCGCGCCGCATGTCCGCTCCTCCTCGCAGACGGTGTGCGCGGTGGCGCCGGGGCCGTCAACTCGTCTCGGGGCGCGCGCGCGCGAAGCATCAGGGGCCGGACAGGCCCTTTTCCGCGCCGCGCGGCGCCTCTACCATTCCTCAAGCGATGGGTCGCGACAGTGGCGGCGATAGCGCCCCCCGCTGCCATGGGGGCCGGCCGGCGGCCGCCGCGACGAGGAGGGATTGCGATGCTGCTCCGCAAGATCGACCATGCCCGGCACATGGCCCGGTTCTATACGGTGGAGGTTTTGCCGACGCTCTTCGGCGAATGGCTGGTGCACCGCGAATGGGGGCGCATCGGCGGCGCCTGCCAGTCGTTGCGCCGCACCGTCGAGACCGAGGACGAGGCGCGCGCCCTGGCCCGCGCCAAGCTCGACGAGAAGATCCGCCGCGGCTACAAGCCGGTCGACTAGACCGCGGGGCGCCGCGGAAAAGCGACGGCGGGATCATCGGTCAGGATCACCGTCGCCATGCCGCCTGAGGCGACGCCGCCGCCCTCGACCATCACCGGCATCGGCACGGTGCCCCGGTCGAACCGGTCGCCGATCTCGCGGTCGAAGGCGCGCACCGCGGCGGTCGAGTTGAAGTAGAGCCCGAGCCCGCCGGCATACATCTGCTGGCGGGCGGCATCGTTGGGAATCGCCTGCTGACCTCCCTCGTCGTGGAACCGCGCGAAGAGGCCGAGCGCCGCGGCGCCCGGATCGGTCGCGAAGGCGATCTCGCCCGTCTCCGTGATCGGCGCCAGGCCGTCGTTGGCGAGAAGGTTCCGGGCCATCCAGTCGTCGTCGCCGGCCGCGTAGTACATCCCCATCACATAAGGCCCCAGCGCGTCGATTCGCCCGCCGAGGGCGATGGTCTCGTCCCAGGTCGCGGGCATGGCCTCCGGATCGCCGCAGGCGGCGCGCACCAGATCGGCGTTGCAGAACATCACCGACCGGTTCGCACGGGCGCGATGCCGCCCGGCGCCGTGGCGGTTGAGCGAGGGGTTTCGACTGAGCGACGGCCTGCCGTCAGGCGGTCGGCGCCGCTGCTGGCCGGGCGGATCGCCCTTGGGTCACGCGGACGAACACCTCCTCGTAGGCGGCGTGGCTCGCCTCCGCGTCGAAGGCCTCGGCGCGGCGGCGGGCGGCGGCGGCCTCGGCGCGCAGCCGGTCGGGCCGGCCGAGCCGGGCGGCGAGCGCCGCGGCGAGGGCACCCGGATCCTCGGTCGCGACCATCTCTCCGCAGGCGGTCGTCATGATCTGCGGCACGCCGTTGACCGCCGTTGCCACCGCCGGACAGCCGCAGGCCATCGCCTCCAGTAGGACGAGCGGCATGCCTTCGCGGCGGGAGGGCAGGACGAAGAGGCCGGCGCGGCGGAAGAGATCCCGCAATCCCGCCCGGTCGAGCCGGCCGGTGAAGCGCACACGGTGGGCGATGCCGAGATCGCGCGCCAGGGCCGCGAGCGCGGCGCCCCGCTCTCCCGTCCCGGCGAGGGCGAGCGCGGCATCGGCCGGCGCTCCGGCTGCGAAGGCGCGCAGCAGGAGGTCGAAGCCCTTCATGTCGATGAGACGTCCCGCCGCCACGGCCAGATCCGGCTCCGGGGCGCTCGTGCCGGGCGTCCACCAGCGCGTGTCGATGCCGTTCGGGATGACCTCGACCCGCACCCCCTGCGCGTGGTGTTCCGTGGCGCGGGCCAGATCCTCCGAGACGGCGGTGACGGCGGCGGCGGCGGACAGCCAGCCCGGCAGGCGCGCCAGCACCGCATCGCTCGCCTCGACCAGATCGCTGTTGTGGAACGACAGCACGACGCGGTAGCCGAGCGCCTGGCGCAGCCCCATGAAATAGAGCGTCTGGCCCCGCGGATAATGCAGGTTGACCACGTCGGGACGGAACCGCGCCAGCCGAGCGGCGAGCCGCAGACCGTCCCGCACCCCGCGCGCCATCTCGGCCGGGCCGGGGCGGCCGGACGGGTCGACGCCCGCTTCAAGCGGCAGCCGCCAATCCTCCACGGTGCCGTCGCCGTCGGGCCAGGCAGTAACGACGCGGTGGCCCCTGCCCCGCAGGTGGCGGGCGAGATCAAGAACCACCGCCTGCACGCCTGCCGCGTCCGCCTTGGGCGCCGCGCTGAAGAGCAGGATGCGGAGCGGCCGGCCCAACTCAGCCGCCCTCCGCCCGCCGCGAGGTGAGCCGGCGCCGCACGGGCCGGGGCAGGAAGCTGTTGGCGACGTGGAACACCACCTCGCCCGGGGAGACGCGGCCGTGGCGCAGCGCGCCGAAGAGCAGCGGCAGGAAGGCGCCGCGGTCGCGGCTGCGCTCGGCGCGGATGCTGGCCTGGGTCAGCAGATAGCCGCCATAGGCTCGCCGGGTGACCAGATGCCGCCTCGCCCGGATCCAGTCCACGTCGCGGCGCCAGTTCGTCTCGTTGCTGATGCGCACGCGGTCTTCGTCGATGGAATAGAGCGACAGCGGTGCGCCGGGCGCGAAGCGCAGCGCGAAGCCCTCGACCTGCGCCGCCCGCAGGAGCCAGTCGAGATCGACGTAGCGGTTCAGATCCGCGTCGAAGGGCACCGCCTCGAAGAGCGCGCGCGGCGCGAGGAAGGTCGAGGTCTGCACCGCCCCCTCGACGGCGGGGCGGCGGCGGGTGAAGACGTATTCGCTGACCGGCTGGCCCGCGGCGGGGAAGGTTCGGGGCCAGACGTAGCGGGCATGGCCGCTCACCGCCTCGAACCGGCAGCAGATGAGGGGCAGCGGCGCCCTGCATTCCGCGGCGCAGGCCAGTTGCCGCTCGAGCTTTTCGGGATACCACAGATCGTCGTCGTCGAGGAGCGCCACCCAGCGGCCGCGCGCCGCGGCGATGCCCAGGTTCCGCGCGCCGGCATTGCCGAGATTGCGCGCCGGGACCTCGGTGCGGATGCGCGCATCGTCCAGATCATCGAGCGCCGCGCAGGTCTCCGCGTCGCGGCCATCGACCACGACGATGACCTCGAGATCCTCGACGCTCTGGCGCAGGACGGAGTTCACCGCCCGCGTGACGAGGTCGGGGCGCTGGCAGGTGGGCACGACGACGGAGACGAGCGGCATGGAGGCATAACGGCGATGGGGCAAGAAGGTTCGTCTCCTCGTAACGTAATGGCGGCGGGGCGCCGGCGGCGGCGGCGGCGCGGCCCGGAGGCTATCCTAGCGGGCATCGGCGGCCTGCAAAAGCGCGTCGACCTCCTCCCACATGGCGCGGACGCGGTCCTTCTGCGCTGCCGCGGCGGCGGCGATCCGGTCGCGGCGCGCGGCCCGGTCCGGGTCGCGGATCGCGGCCTGCAGATGCGCCTCGAGACGGTCCGCATCGCGCTCGGGCCGCAGCAGCGCGTCCTCGTGCCCGTATTCCTCGAACAGCCGGTCGTATTTGTGCGACCAAGAGGTGCCGAGCGCCGGCATCCCCTGCGACAGGCTGCTGACGAGCGCATGGTAGCGCGAGGCGATGACGGCGCGGCAGGCGCCGAGGATGCCCTTGGTGAGGCCGGCATCGAGGTCGTGGACGGGAAGCGGCCGGTCGAGCCGGTCGTTCAGCGCCGCCACGATCGCCGCGTCGTTGCTCTCGTGGACGAGGACGTGCGGATCGCACCCCTCGGCGCGGGCGATCTCGGCCGCGCGGGCGAGGAAATCAAGATAGGCGGCGCCCCGGTCGGGGGGCGCGCGGTCGATCATCCGGGCATTGGGCACGATGGCGACGCGCCCTGCCCACTCCGCCTCTTCCGGCGGATCGCCGGGCAGAAGATGCGAGATGTCGGGCGCGCGCCCGAGCCGCACCCGCCCCGGCAGGTCGAGAGACTGCAGATGCGCGAGGCTGTCGGCATCGCGGGCATAGATCAGATCGCCCAGGGCGAAGAGCCGCCGCGCCGCCGCGCGCACCTGCGGCACCTCGAAGGGGCCGAAGGCCTGCGGCAGGAAGACGATGCGGACGCCGCGCCGGCGCAGCGCGGCGTAATAGCCGTGACGCTGCACCATCCGGGCGGGCGACCAGGCGTCGCCATAGGCGAAGCCCGAACAGTCGAGAAGCGCGCCCAGCCGGTGCGCGGGCGCCGTGCCGAACCAGCGCGGCGCCCGACGCTGGGCCGCCGCCAGCAGCGCCCGCTTCGTGCCGAGCCGTGCGGCGAGGCCCGGTCGCTTCGCCGCCAAGGCAGAGCGGACCTCGCCGAAGGGGGGCGGCAGCATCAGCGGCCGGAGCGGGTCCGGCACGCCCGTCGGCCACAATTCGCGCGGCGCGCCGATCGGCCGGTCTCCGTAGCGGGCCAGGACCGACCGCAGCATCAGGTCGTCGCCCTTGTTCAGGATCCACGGGCCGACCAGAGCGAGGCGGGGATCGGGCGGCGTCGGCTCGAACGAGGGTGGCAACGGGCTTGGTCCTTCAGTAAGGCAGTCGCGATGCACCTGATCCCCGAGGGGCCCCGCGTCAATCGCGGATGCGCCCCTCGGCACGGCGGAGGGATTGATGAGCGAGCCCACGAGCCCCCCGGAGCAGCCCGACAACACCCCCTTCTTCATCGTCGGATCGGGTCGGTCGGGAACCACCCTGCTGCGCTCGCTGCTGGCGGCGCATTCGCGCCTCGCGGTGACGCCCGAGACCCATTTCATGAAGCGCGCCGACCGCGACGGCGCGCTCGAGGGACCCGCACCGGACGATTTCGACGGCTTCTGGCGCGATCTCGTCCGCTGGTCGCGCTTCCGCGACACGGGCCTCGCGCCCGAGGACGTTCTGGCGCGCATCGATGCGGCGGGGCGGCGGGATTTCCGCACGGTCTTCGCGGCGATGCTCGACAGCTACGGCGCGGCGATGGGCAAGCCGCGCATCGGCGAGAAGACGCCGGGCCATTACCGCTATCTCGACCGGCTCTTCGAATGGTTCCCAGGAACCCGCATCCTGGCGGTGCGGCGCGATCCGCGCGATGTGGTCGCCTCGCATCTCGCCGCGCCCTGGGTGACCGACCAGATGGCGCCGGGGCGGCTTGGCGCGCCCTTCGTCCGCCGGCTGCGCGCCTTCCACGTGGCCGAACGGGCGCTTCTGTGGCGCGAGGCCAACGGCGAGATCCTCGACGGCGCGGCGGCCGATCCGCGGATGCACGTGGTGGTCTATGAAAGCCTCGTGGCGCGCCCCGAAACGGAGATGCGCCGCGTCTGCGCCTTTCTCGGCGAGACGTTCGAGCCCGGGGTGCTGGCGCCCCGCACCGGCGATCCGCTGCTCAAGACGGCGCGGACGCGCGCAAAATGGGGCGAGTGGACCGGCACGCATCACGCCCGCGCCAGCGCCCCGGTCTCCTCCGGCAGCGTCGGGCGCTGGCGCGAGCGGCTGTCGCCCGCGGAGGCGGCGCTCATCGAGGCGATCTGCGGCCCGGCGATGATCCGCCACGGCTACCGCCCGGAAATGCCGCGCGGCCTGCGCTCTCTGGCCGGGCGCGCCCTGCTCGGCGCCGGGCTGGCCGAAGACCGGCTCCGCCAGCTGATGGCGCGCGCCAGAGGCTGGCGGACGGCCGGCTGATGCGGGATGCGGCGGATGCGGCGCGGCCGCGCACGCTCTATCTTCATGTCGGTCTGCCCAAGACCGCCTCGACTTGGCTGCAGGACGAGGTGTTCTCGCGGCTTGGCAGGCTGCGCGTGGTCAGCAAGCCGCGCACCCGGCTCTTCCGCATGCCCGCGGACGCGGCGGCGGGGCCTGCCGTGTTCGAGGGCGCGATGCGCCGCTCCGCGACGCTGTGGGACAGCTATGGCGACGCGCTCTTTGCCGAGATGCTGGGCCCCCTTGAGGCCTGGCGCGCGGAGGGGCGGGATCTTCTGGTGACCGACGAGACGATCGGCCGGGCCGGCAGCCGCCCGGCGCTTCTGGCGGCGCATGTGGCGGGCATCGCCGCGACGGCGGCGCGCTGGGGGCTCGGCCGCGTGCGGGTGCTCTGCGTGATCCGGCGGCAGGATCACTGGCTGGCGTCGCATTACGCGCAGATCTCCGACCGCCTGCCGCGGGCCGGACAGGCCGGCTTCGAGGCAATGGTGGCCGAGGTGCTCGACCCCGCCCGCGCGCGCCACGGATTCGGCGCGCTTCTCGACTTCCACCTCCTGCGCGACGCGCTGGCCGGCGCGGTCGGGCCCGAGGCGCTTCTGATCCTGCCGCTCGAGGCGCTGCGCGATGCGCCCGAGGCGACGCTCGGCCGGATCCTCGACTGGCTCGACGCGCCGGAGGACACCGCCCGGAGGGTGCTCGCCGCGGCGCTCGACCGCCCGGCCAATGTGCGCGCGCAGGATGCGGCCTGGCGGCTGCGGGCGCCCACCCTGCGGGTGCCGGGCCTTGGCCGGCGGCTGCCGCGACCGGCCCGGCGGCGCGGCACGATCACGCTTCCCTCCGAGGTCACGGCCGCCATCCTCGCCGCCTACGGTTCCGGCAATCGCCGCCTGGCCGCGACCGAGCGGCTGCCGCTCGCGACGTGGGGCTATTTCGGCGCGTCCTCCGCCTAGCGGCGCGACCGGCCTAGGAGCCGCCGCAGGGACGTCCGCGCGCCGGGGATCAGATCGTGGCGCAGCGCGGCGCCGGCGCGCGTGCCGAGGCGCAGGCGCTGCTGACGCAGCCAGAGGTCGCGGCCGTGGCGCGCCTCCGCCTCGGCGCGCAAGGCCTCTCGAGCGGCCGCGTCCCGGCAGAGCGCCAGCCGGTCGGCCAGATCCGCGACGATCGCCGCCCAGTCGAGGGGCCGGTGCAACCCGAAATGCCGGCGGTGGGAGATCTCGAAGGCACCGTAGAGGTCGATTTCGAGAATCCCGCGCGCCGCGGCGATGGCGCGGTAATTGGCGCTGACGCTGCGGCGCAGGACGATCAGGGGCGCCGCGGGACGCGCCAGCAGCACCGCGGCGTGAAAGGCCGATCCCTCGAGCCCGGCGACGACCTCGGCGCCGGCGAGCAGGTCGAGCTGCGCGGTGAGCGACAGCGTTTCGGGCGCCACGACGCGCCAGCCCCGCGCCGCCAGCGCCGCCTGCAGCGCAGCCTCGCCGCCGCTCTGCCGCTCCGGCGCGATGCCTGCCCGCGACAGCCAGACGCGCCCGCCACCCCGCGCCGCCGTCTCGTGGCGGGCGAGGAACCGTGCGTGGCGGGGATGGAACTGTCCCTGGATGCGAAAGCCCCCCATCGGCACGACGAGGCGCCGGAACCGGACAGGGCTTTCGGGGAAGACTTGCCCGCCGGTCAGCCCGAGCATGGCCAGGACCTCCGCCTGATAGGGACGCGGCGGGCCGCCCGAGACCCAGACCATGGGCAGCGCGCCGACCTCCTCGACGGCCCAGGCGCGGGCCAGGCTTTCGAGCAGGAAATGGCCGAAATGATCGAAGAAGGGACCGCCATAGAGATGCGGCGCCTCGATCGTCTCGACCCTCGACAGGTCGATCCGCACGATGTCGGGCGGCGTGCCGACGCTCTTTCGCCACGTGCGGCTCAGGAGGCTGTCGGCGATGGGGCGTCCCGCCGCGTCGAAGGCGCAGGCATCGACCCGCATCAGCGCGCGCGACCGCGTCGGCACGACGAGCGCGTCCTCGAAGGTCGCATGGCTCAGCGGCCGGTCGGGGCCCGGGCCGTCATCCGGGCGGCCGGGCGGGATTACCATTCAGGCGCAAAGCCCAGATGCTCGAAGAGCCGGGCGTTGTGCGGGGCGAAAGAAGCCGAAAGCGCTTCGAGGGTCGCGGCGGGAATGGGCTCGCTGGCGCTGGCGCAGCTGCGGTTCTTGCGGGCGAAGTCGTAGGCGCCCTCCATCTCGAGGCCGAGGAAGTCGAGCGCGGTGGCGACCGTGGACGCGGGATCGCGCAGGAGAGCGCCACTCCCCAGAACGAGGATCCGCTCCCGCGGGATCACCGCCTCGAGCCGCTGCAACTGCTCGAGATAGAGGCCGCGCGCCTTGTAGCTCGCATGCAGCCAGGTCTCGCGGCCCGGAGGCCCGGCCGCGGCGGCCCGCGCGCGACGCTCCTCCTCGATGGCGATCGCTTCCTCGAAGGGCAGGTATTCCCGGCCCATCGCGACCTCGTGGCGATAGTGCGAGACCGCGCGGGCGACGGGATCGCGCAGCACGACGATGATGCGGATGTCGGGCAGCGCCCGGGCGATGCGCCGGGGCGCCTCGGTCTCGAACATGTAGCCTGGCGTCGCCTCGCCGGTCAGGCACCGCGCGCCGAGATGCTGCCGGAGCGGAAAGTGCGCGCGATACCACCGCGCATCCTTGCCGGCCCGCTGGCCGGCGGTGAAATAGTGCACCTCCTTGCGCAGCGGCGGCACGATCCGGGGATTGTGGCTCAGATAGTAGAAGAGGCTGCTGGTCCCGGCCTTCATGGCGCCGGCCACGAGGAAATCCGGCGTCGCCCGCCAAGGCGCCGTCAGCCAGCGCAGGACGAAGCTGCGGTCGCGCCGGAGCCGGCCGTCATGCGTCCGCGGTCGCATCGGATGCAGAAGTCCGGGCGCGTCCGCCATCAGCCGGCCTCCTCGGCCTCGAGGCGCCGGGCGTGGCGCGGCGCATCGAGGCGCCGCAGCCAGCGCCGCACCCCGGCGGGCGTCGCCATGTAGGGCAGCCACGACCAGTGCGCCCGGTGCTGCGGCCGCTCGGCCAAGGCGCGCAGGACGAGACGCCGGCCGCTGCGCGGGTCGCCCGACGGATCGCGCAGCTCGCGCCGGGCGCTCTCGATCAGAAACAGATGCGCGAGGCCTGCATGGCGCAGCGCGTGGGCGTTGCGGGCCCAGAACATCTCGCGCGCCGCCATGTTGGCGCGAAACCGCTGCGAGCGCCGCGGCGCCGTGCGGATGTCGGTCATGTCGTAGCGACAGAGCGGCCGGTCGACGGCCACGAAGTGATAGAGCCGCGCGACGCGCAGCAGCCACTCCCAGTCCTCGATCGCCGGAAAGTTTGGGTCGAAGCCGCCCACCGCCTCGTAGACCTCGCGCCGGATCATGCCGCTGCTCGTCGGCGCGTGGACCTGGTTCGTCAGCAGGAGCGGCAGGAAGACGTCGCCCTGCGCCAAGGCCCGGCGCGTCTCGACGAGCGCGCCCTCGTCCCGGAGCTCGATGGCGGTGTGGCAGAAGCCGGTGCGGGCGGGCGCCGCCTCGAGCGCCGCGACCTGGTGGCCGAGCTTTTCGGGATGCCAGGCATCGTCATCGTCCAGAAACGCGATGTAGGCGCCCCGCGCGGCGGCGAGACCCCGATTGCGGGCGCGCGCGACGCCGCCATTCGGCTGCCGCAGGATGCTGAGGCGCGGGTCGCCGAGAGCGGCGAGACGCTCGGCGGTGCCGTCGGTCGAGCCGTCATCGACGACGATGACCTCGAAGCGGGAATAGCTCTGGGCGAGGACGCTTGCCACCGCGCGGAGGGCCGCCTCGCGCCGCTCGAAGGTCGGGACGACGACGCTGACGGGCGGCCCGTCGGTCAGCGGCGCGGCGGCGCTGCGCGGAATGGCCCGTGGCGGTGGCGGTGGCAGCCCGGGGGGGCGCCGCCATTCGCCGATCCGCGCCGCGAGCCGCGCCTCGATCTCCGCCGCCGGGCGCAGCCGCGGCAGCCGGCGCAGCCGCCGCGCCGCCGTCCTGGCCGAGCGCGCGACCTCCGACCCCGGAGCCGCGTCCCGGGCGATCTCTCCGAAAGCCCGGGCCAGGGCGGAGCGGTAGCGCGGCAGCATGCCGGCCCGGGCAAGCTCGTCGCGCGTCTCGGCGATGCCCTCGAGCCGCGATTGGAGCCCTCGCGTGCCGTGGCGCCGGCCGCTGAGCGAGACCTGCCCCTCCGGCAGCCGGCGGTAGAGGCCGAGCCCGGCGCCGGTCTTCAGGGGCACGACGCCGCGCGCCAGGGCGCGCCGGACGAGGGCGCCGTCATCCTCCACGCTCCAGCGCGTCCCCCAGCCGCCGGCGCGCTCGTAGCCCTCCCGCGTCCACAGGATCGTGCAGGGGGGCGACCAGCTTCCCTCCAGCCAGCCGGCAAGAATGTCCCGCCCCGGCCGCGGCAGCCGCGCCGTGGGCGAGCTCGCGATCCAGACGCCGTCGCGCCACGCGTAGCGGTCCCAGGGACAGAGCGCGAAGGCCGCCTCAGGCCCGCCATCGAGGCGTCGGCCCAGCGCCGCCAGCGTGTCCGGCGTCAGAAGGTCGTCGGCATCGAGAAACATCAGCCTCTCGCCCCGCGCATCGGCCGCGCCGCGGGTGCGGGCGGCGGCGGCGCCGGCTTGCTCGCCCTCGATCACCGTGACCGGGGGGCCGAAGCGGCGCGCGATGGCGGCGCTGCCATCGGTCGAGCCGTCATCGACCACGATGATCTCCTCCGGGCAGGCGGTCTGGTTCAGCACCGAGCGCAGCGTCTGGGCGAGCCATTGGGCGCCGTTCCGGCAGGGGATGACGACGGAGACGCGGCTCATGCCACGGCCTCGAGCGCGGCGGCGAGCCGGTCGGGGTCGACGGCCAGATCATGGTCGAGCGGATGGCCCTGCCCGATCCCCTGGCCGGCAAGCCAGACGTAGTCGTGGCCGAGGGCTGCGGCCATGGCGTAGAAGTTCGGGTTCGGATAGGCCGGATCGCCGATCTCGATGATCCGCGCACCGGCCGGACAGAACAGCATGTTGGTGAGCCCCGCTCCGTGCGGCGCCAGCATGACCTTCGTCCGCGCCATCAGCGCGATCTGCTGGGCGAGGTCGAGCCGCTCCATCTCGACGGTCTCGAAACCGTGCCGCTCGAGAAGCGGCAGGATCCGCGCCTCGTCGAGAAGCCGCCGGCCGTGGGCGCCGCGGCGGCTGATGAAGACCCGGCCCGACGGCCGTACCGTCAGCTGGTCGGCCACCGCCTCGCGCGCCGCGCAGAGAAGTTCGGGGCGGAAGCGGTCCGTCTCGGCCAGAACCAGCGTCTCGGCCGCCAACGTCGCGCCGCGGGGCAGCGCCGTGATCGCCGCGGGGTCGATGCCGATCCGGCTCAGGCTCTCGTCGAGCCAGGCCGGTCGCGGCGCCGGCAGGACCAGATCGCGGATCTCGCCCATGTCGCGCAGGAGCACGAGCTTCGGCAGATGCGCGGTGAACCAGTGGGCGTAATTGTCGAACACGCGCTCGGCCACCCAGACGGCCCGGTCGCGCACTAGATCGGCCGGCCGGCGCAGCCGGTCGGCGTGGAAGGGGCGGTAGCGGATCTCGCGCAGATCGCGGCTGCGGCCGGCGGCGTCGAGGATCGCGGGGGTGAAGTCGCGGCTGGCATCGGGCCGCTCGGCCGTCAGCACCCGCGCCCGGCGCAGGCTCGTGAGCCGCGTCGCCGCCGCCCGCCGCTCCGGCACGTCGCGCATGGAAAAGCCCCACCAGCCGGGCTCGTCCGGCAGGTCGGCGCGGCGCTCGACATTGAGCGGCAGGGCGACGGCGACGATCCGGGCGGGATGGACGAGTTCGGTGCTGCCCCCGCGCCCGGCCGGGATGTGGCGGCGCCAGCGCTGCAGGAGGAGCCCTGGCGGCACGCCCCGCGACGCCGCGGCCTGACCCAGCCGGTCGAGCCGCCAGTCGAGCCGCGCCAGAAGCCCGCTCCGCCCCGCCATGGCGCGCGGCATGAACACGGACCGGCTCATCGGCGGCCCCCGCGGAGCGCTGGGATCGGCGGAAGAGCGGGTCCAAGGCTCATGTGGCCGCTTCCAGCATGGCTTGGAAGGCGGTGTTGCCGCGCCGCATCTCCTCGTAGCTGCCGCTCGCCACGATCCGGCCCCGGTCGAGCACGTAGATCCGGTCGCAATGCGCCAGCGTGCTGAGACGGTGCGAGACCAGGATCAGCGTCGTCTCGCCGTGAAGGTGGCGCACGGAGGACATCACCTCGGTCTCGGTGACGGTGTCGAGCGCGCTCGTCGCCTCGTCGAGAACCAGCAGGTCGGAGCCGCGATAGAGCGCCCGGGCGATGCCGATGCGCTGCCGCTGCCCGCCCGAGAGCCGCACCCCGCGCTCGCCGATGAAGGTGTCGTAGCCTTCGGGCAGCGCCTCCACCGTGTCGTGGACGCTGGCCATCCGCGCTGCCTGCCGCACCCGGTCGGGGTCGATCTGGTCGAAGGGGATGCCATAGGCGATGTTGGCCGCGACGCTGTCATCGACCAGATGGATGCTCTGCGGCACGAAGCCCACGCCGTGCCGCCAGGCTTGGCGGTTGTCGTCGCCGATCGCGACGCCGTCGACCACCAGCCGCCCCTCGCGCGGCGGCACGAGGCCGAGGATGAGGTCGATCACCGTGGACTTGCCCGCCCCCGTGGCGCCGACGAAGCCGATCGCCGTGCCCGCCCGGATCGTCAGGTTGAGATCGGTGACCGCCGGCACCCGGCTTTCGGGATAGGCATAGCTCACATGTTCGAGGCGCAGCTCGCGCGTGAACCCGATGGGCGCGCCGCCCGCGGCGGCCTCTTCGGAGGAGGAGGCCGGCAATTCCATCAGATCGACCCGCAACGCCTCGAGCGCGGCCTTGCCGAAGCGCATCATGGCGATGTCGCGAAACAGCACCTGGACGGTCGGCATCAGCCGCAATCCGGCGAAGGCGAAGGCGCCGAGGACCGGCACGATGCCGTCGAGCGTCCCTTGCGAGGTCCAGAGCAGCCACAGGGTGAACAGCAGCATGCCGCCGAAGGTCATCGCCTCGAGCGCGAAGCGCGGCATCTCGCCGATGAATTGCAGCCGCGCCTGATAGCTCGCGAGTCGCTTCGAGGGATCGAAGAAGCGTTGCCGGTACATCGATTCGAGGCCCATCATCTTGACCTCGCGGATCCCCGACAGGACCTCGCCGGTGACCTGCTGGCGCTCGCGATTGGCGCGCCGCCGGTCGATGCCCATCTCGTGGATGCGGGTGCGCACCGCGCGGTCCACCAGCCAGAAGCTCGCGCCGAACAGAAGCCCGACGCCGATGGCGCCCACCGGCTCGATGACGAGGAGCAACCCAACGAGCGCGACCATCAGGAACAGGTTGCCCACCAGCCGCAGCGCCGGGGTCACGGTGCCGCTGACGATCTCGTTCATCTCCTGCAGCACCGACTTGGCGAGATCGGCGGAATGCTGCTGCAGGAACCATTCGTAGGGCTGCGAGATGTAGGCCATCAGCCGCGCCATGCCGAGGGTCATGCTGGTATGGCGGGCAAAGAGGTTCGACAGGTAGAAGGACAGCGCCCGGACGGTGATCCCCGACATCACCAGAACGAACGTCGCCAGCCCGAGAACCTCGAGAAAGGCGTAGGTCGACTGCATCCCCAGGGCCTCGTAGCCGAAGGACAGGACCGCGTTGTCGGCGATGATCTCGGGGTTCGCCAGCACCGCGAGGAAGGGCAGGATCATGGCCACCCCGCAGAGATCGAGCACCCCCATCGCCAGCATCAGCGCGACGAGCAGCAGGAAGCGCCGCTTCTGCTCGGGGTTCAGGAGCTTGAAGATCGTCCGGTACGTCCAAATCATTGCAGACCCCGTGGCCCCTCTTCCCATGGCCCAAGCGCGATGCGGGCGCAAGTTGCCGTCCGCAGGGGCGCGGCCCCGGCGCTAGGACAGCGCCGGGCCGGCATCGCGGTGGCGGCCGCGGCGGGCCTCGTCGAGATAGCCTGCCGTGGTGGCGAGCTGCGAGATGCCCAGAAGCGCCGCACGGGTCCAGGGCCGCGCCGCCCCGTCGCGCAGCGGGTGGGAGAGGAGCCGGCCGTAGAAGCCGAGCCGCTGGAACCGCCGGTCGCCGCCCGGCCGGGCGGACATGCGCTGGTGCAGGATCCGCGCGCCGCGGCCATATTCGGCATGCTGCCGCCAGAAGGCGCCGAACGTCATGTCGTGGTGATGCGCGATTACGGCGTCGGGCACGTAGGTCAGCGTCTTGCCCGCGGCGCGCCAGCGCTGGCCCAGATCGCGGTCCTCGCCGGCCGCGCGCGGAAAGCTCTGGTCGAAGCCACCGAGCGCGAGGAAGGTGTCGCGCGCGAAGGCGGCGTTGTTGGTGGTGAAGAACTCCGCCCGGCCCTCCTCCGCGCCGCCCGCGGCATAGAGATAGTCGTGCAGGCTCTGGCTCGCGGCGGCGAAGACGTCCTCGGTCAGCCGGTTGACCACGCGCCCGCCGAGCAGCGCGTCCGGGTCGCGGCGATGGGCGGCCACGAGCGCGCCGAGCCAGTCGGGCGCCGGTCGGCAATCGTCGTCGGTCAGCGCGATGAACCTGGCCCTGCTGGCGCGGACGCCGCGGTTGCGGGCGGCCGCGGGACCGGCATTCTCCTGCCGGATACACCGCACCTGCGGGCCGAATTCCGCGCAGACGGGCGCCAGCGGGCGGGGACTGCCATCATCGACCACGACGATCTCGTCGGGTGCCGGGTCGAGCGCGGCCAGGGCCGAGAGACAGCCGCGGAGCTTGTCGGGGCGGTCGTAGCTCGGGACGACGACGGCGATGCTCATCGCTGCCCCCCGGTCCAAGGCGGGTCCGAGACCGCATGGCGCGGCCTCGGCAGGCCGGGGCGGCGCGGGACGCCCGATCGGGGTCTTGCGGGCCGGGTGGGCCATGTCATGTCGCGGGTCTCCCTCTGACGAGCACCGATGCGGCAGGAACGCGCGCGGACCCCTTGAAGATCCGGCGCAAGCCGCCGCCTGCGCAACCTGGGTCAAGAGATGGTGCTCGCCTGAGCGCCGCGACCGCCCCTCGGCGAGGAGGTGTCGCCGGGCGCGGCCCGCGGCGGCCTCCCCCCCTCTTGCCCTAAACAAATGTGTGTCTGCGCCGGGAGCGGAACCGGGGTCGGGACCGCCGGTTCACTGTTGCGGATGCACCAACAATGGCGATGCCTCATGACCGACCAAACCTCCCGCGGCCGCAGCGCCCGGCGACCGAGCGAGATCCCCGCGAAGGGCTGGCGCGACATCGCCCTGCGGGTCTGGACGGAACTGACGGTCGACCATGTCACGGTGGTGTCGGCGGGGGTCGCCTTCTTCGGTCTTCTCGCCATCTTTCCCGCGATCGGCGCGCTCATCTCCATCGCCGGACTCGTCATGGATCCCGCCACCATCGAGGCGCAAATCGAGAGCACCGCCTCGGTCCTGCCGCAGAACGCGGCCACCATCCTTCAGGAGCAGGCGCGCTCCGTCGCCTCGAATTCCGGAACCGGTCTCGGGCTTGCGGCGATCTTCGGCGTGATCCTGTCGCTCTATGGCGCCTCGAAGGGCATGCGCACGCTGATGGAGGGCATGAACATCGCCTATGACGAGGAGGAGACGCGCGGCTTCGTCGCCCAGTACGCCCTCTCCATGGTGCTGACGCTGTTCCTCATCCTGGGCGTGCTGATCGCCTTGGCCTTCACCGTCGTCGTGCCGGCGCTTCTGGGCTCCCTCGGGCTGCCCGACCAGATCGTGACGCTGGTGGAATGGGGGCGCTGGCCGCTTCTCGCCGTCCTGACGGTTCTGGGCCTCGCGGTCCTCTACCGTTTCGGCCCGTCGCGCGAGGATCCGACCTGGCGCTGGGTCAGCTGGGGGTCGGTGGTAGCGACCGGCCTGTGGGTCATCGGATCGATCGCCTTCTCGATCTATGTCCGCAATTTCGGCAGCTACAGCGAATCCTATGGCGCGCTCGGCGGCGTCATCATCCTGCTCACCTGGCTGTGGCTGTCGGCCTACATCGTCCTTCTCGGGGCCGAGATCAATTCCGAGATGGAGCACCAGACCAAACGCGACACGACAACGGGTGAGCGCCAACCCAAGGGCAAGAGAGGCGCCGTCAAGGCCGACGAGGTGGGCCGCTCGCCGTAAGGCCGCCTTCCGTCCCGAGGCTGCAGTTCCGGCGGCACGCCGACTTGGTGAACCCGTCGGGTTGACACGACACCGCCCGCGTCCGAAGGACACGGGCGGTCTTTCGTTCAGGCCTCCGGTCACGGCAGGACCGGCAGGCTCCGGTCAGCCGCGCGAGCGGCCGAGATCTTCCTTCTTGGCCTGGTCCTCGGCGGCCGTTGCGACGCGCCGCGCAGCGCCTTCCGCGCGCTCCACCGCGGCATCGGCGGCCGAGCCCTCGCCTTGCGTCTCGCTGTCGGCCTTGTCCTTGGCTTCACGGGCCTTATCATGGGCCTCGCTGCGCACTTCCTGGCCCACCGATTTGGCTTCGTCGAGTGCTGCGCCGGCGACGCGCTCGGCCTTGGCCCGCTCCTCGGCGAAGATGCGTTCCGCCTCGTCGTAGAGCCGGTCGCTCTCGGCGCCGAAATGCTCGTCTTCGTAGCGCGAGCGCGGCAGGCCGCCGGCGATCGCGGCGCCGACGGCGAAGGCCAGAGCGCCCACCACCAGCGGATGCTCCTCGAAGAAGTCGCCGGCGCGGTCGGCTCCCTCGCGCAGGCCGCGATTGGCGTCCTCGCTCGCCATGATCGCCCGTTCGCGAGCCGAGATGATGCGCTCGCGGGCCTGCTCGGACATGCTCTCGGTGCCTTCCGAGAGGCGCCGCGCCATCCCGGAGGAGCGGTCGCGCACCCGCCCCGCGGCCTCGCCGGTGCGGCGCCGGGCATCGCTGGTGCGGCGTTGCGCGTCGCTCCGCGCATTGTGCAGGCCGGCCCGCATCCGCTGGCCGCGGCTCGGCCCGTGATCGTCCGAATACCAGTTCGGGCCCTGCCCCTCGGGAACCGGACCGCGGGCGCCGATATGGGCGTCGGCATCCTCGCCATACTCGGTCTTGCGCCCGGCATAGGTGCTCGTGGGATCCCTGTCCCGGCCGCCGAACATGCCGCTGCCGCTGCCGCCGCCGGTGCGGCGCGCGCCGTCCTCGATCCGGTCGGCGCTCGGCCCGCGGCCGAAGATCAGCCAGCCGAGGCCGATGCCGGTGACGGCGAGCGCCAGGGGATTGCCCTTGGCCGCGTCGCCCACCGATTTGCCGAAGTCGCCGCCATGGCGGCCCAGATTGTCGGTGATGCTGCGGAAGATGGCGTCCGGCGTGAACGTCTCCTGCAGCGCGACGAGCGTCTGGTGCAGCCCCTCGCGGTTCTGTTCGAGATCCCTCTCGATCTCGTCGGGTGTTCTGGTGTCACTCATCTCACAATGCCTTTTTCACGGTCTCGCTGTCGCGTTCCACGTTCTTCGTGGTGCGCGTCGGCGCGAGGGACGTCAGTTTCAGATCGTTGGTGCCCTTCATCGCCAGGATCGCGGCGATCACGGCGAAGGCCACGCCGACAATCAGGGCGGCCCAGCCCGCGTCGAGGCCGAGCTCGGTGATGGCCGCGACGAGCGCGCTGGCCAACACGTTCAGCGCCGTCAGCATGATCACGATGCCGGCCACGATCATGCCGATCGCGGCGCCGGCGCGCTTGACGTTCTGGTCCATCTCGGCGCGGAACAGGTCCATCTCGCCGCGGACGAGCGCGAGGATCTGCTGCAGGGCGTCGCCCAGAAGGCTGCCAGTGTCGCGGATGTTCCGGCGGGCGCCGTTGGTGGTCTCTGGTTCCGTCTGCGACATGGTCATTCTCCCGATGTCTTGGTTGCGGTGGGCGACGGCGTCGCCGTGGCGGGAGTGCCGGTGCCGGGCCTCTGGCTTACCGGGGTCGTGCCGGACGCGGGGATCGCGCTGCGATCCGGCGCGCCGCCGTGCAGGTGTTCCGACGACCCGCCGCTGCCGCCCTGCGCCCCACCGGGCTGGTAGCTGCCGCCTTGCGCGGCGCCGGGCTGGTAGCTGCCGCCTTGCGCGGCGCCGGGCTGGTGGCTGCCGCCCGCTGCGGTGCCGAGCTGGCGGGTGGCGCCCTCCGGCCTGTCGTGTTCGCGGGTGTCGCCGCCGCTGTGCCGCGGCGTGCTCGAGGAGGCCTTGGCGAACCGGGTCACGGCGAAACCGGCAAGGGCCGCGCCGCCCAGAAAGGCCACCGGGTTGCGCCGCGCGAAGCGGCTCACATCGGCGGCAAGCTCGCCCACGTCGCGGTCGCGGATCGTGTCCGAGACATCGGCGAGGCTTTCGGCGATCTGTCCGAAGGTCCGCTCCTGCGGCGAGCCGCTGCGCATGTCCTGCGCCGCCTTGCGCAGCGCGTCTGCGATGCCCGACACCTCGCTTGCGACGCCGCTGCGGGCGCGGTCGGCCTGCGACCAGGCCTCGTCTCGCGCGCGCGAGCCCAGATCCTCGGCGGTCGAGCGGGCATCCTCGGTCAGCCGCTCCGCGGAGCGTCTGACATCCTCGCCGGCCTCGCGGCCGGGATTGTTGGTGTTGTGATCGGTCATGTCAGGGCCTCCTTCACGCGACGACGTTGATGACGACAAGGATGACGACCACGAGGCCGACCAGGTAGATGAGAGAGTTCATGGGGATCCCCCCTTGCGGGTGTGACTATCTGTCTCGTATCAAGCGCACGGGCCCGCCCCGGTTCCCCGAGGCGGGCCCGCAATATGGGCCGGCTCAGCCGCCGCTGAGGGAAACCTGCTGATCCTCGGGAAGTTCGGCGGAGCTGTCGTACTCGAAGTTGTCGGCCGCATCGATCTCGTCCTGGGTCAGGGACTCCACGACAAGGCGATCGTTCTGCAGCGAGACGCGCGACATCGGCACCGGCACCTGCTTGGCGCCAAGGCCCAGAAAGCCGCCACTGCTCAGCACAAGGTTGGTCTCGCCGTTGATCTCCACGAAGGCTTCCGGCGAGCCCAGATCCTCATCGTTGGCGGTGACCACGTCCATGCTCATCAGTTCGCCCACGGTCATCGACGACCCGCTTCCGGTCGTCTCGGCCGCCTGCTGCGTCTCGCTCGAGGACTGATCGCTCGACTGACCGGACTGGCCCGACTGACCTGACTGGCCCGATTGAGCGGACTGGCTCGACTGGCCGGATTGCTGATCGCCGCCGGAGGCCTGCTGATCGCTCTGCTGCTGCTCCTGCTGTTGCAGGCGCTGCTCGCGCTCCTGCTGGGTCTCGAGCGTGATCGTGGCCTCGCCGGTCTGCTCGACCTCGACCTTCGGCTCCTCGGCCATCATGACCCTCACCTCGGGGTCGGGGCTCTGGAACGCGACGGTGGGCTCGCCGCCCTCGACGGAGACCTCGGGCTGGCCCTCGGCGTCGGTGATGTCGACCTGGGCATCGCCGCTCGACGCGTTCACATCGGCATCGATCTGGTCGCCCGAGCTGCCGGAGCCGTCTTGAGCGTCAGCACCCTGCGATTGCTGAGCATTGGCGTTGGCGTTGTCCGAGGAGCCGGTATTCTCGAGATCCACGTCGAGTTCGGGATCGGCGCGCGAAACGTCCACCGTCGGATCGCCCTGCTCCACCTGGACCTGCGGATCGGGGACGGTGACATCGACGTTCGGGTCGGTCCGCAGCGCGTAGAACTTCGGCGCCGGGATCTTGACGCGCACCACCACCTGCGGGATCTCGACGGTGATCTGCGGCCGCTCCTGTTCGACCTGAAGATCCGTCGGCTGCTGCGTGACGGTCACCTGCGGCGGTTGCTGGGTGACCTGAACGTTCGGCGCCGGCACGTCGACGTCGACATTGGGATCGGGGATGCTGACTTCCGCCTCTCCCTGGATCGTCGCCTGATCGGTGAGATCGACGGTTTCGCTGGTGGTCTCGGTCTCGCTTTCGGATTGCGAAGACTCGCTCGACTGCGAAGACTCGCTCGACTGCGTCGACTGGCTGTCGCTCGAGCCGCTCTGGCTCGACTGCGCGAGCTGCTCCTGCAACCGCGTGCAATCCTCCGTCACGTCGTCGTTGATCGCGAGGATGACAGCGTCTTCGGGCACGACTGTCGGATCATCCGCGCCCTTGTAATCCTCGGCCAGCGACTGGCAGGCCTGGCTCTTGCCGGAAAGCTCCTCTTCGCTGATGTCGACCAGGGACTGGCCGAAGGCGGGGGCGGCGAGCGGCAGGCAAAGCGCCGTCCCGAGAAGCAGGTTGTTCCTAAGCATGGAAATGGTCCTTCAGTGACACACTGTTTACGGAGAAGTCAGCGTGTCACCGCCTCGTGAGTTCCGCTTCGCGTGAAGATGGTCCCGCGCGCTTAACATTTGTCAATCTTCCGCCCGGCCGGTTCCGGGCGGGCGGCGAGTCAGGAGGACCGCGCCCATGGCGATCTCGCGCTACCTCGAATACGCGCTCTGCCGCAGGGACACGGTGTCGGGGGTCGAGCGTGAGGTGCTTCGCGCCATCGAGGTCGAACCGGCGAGCTATGATGACGGCGAGACGATCATCCATCAGGGCGCGGCGGCCGACCGCAGCTGCCTGCTCGTCAAGGGGATGGCGACGCGGGAGCATCGTTTCGCCGGCCGCGGCAAGGTCACCAGCGCCCTGCACGTTCCGGGAGACTTCGTTGATCTGCATGCCTTCCTGCTGACCGAGATCGACCACGACGTGATCGCGGAGGGCCCCTGCCAGGTGGAATTCGTCGACCGGGCCGTGCTCGAGGCGATCTCGCGCGAGCATCCCCACCTGACCCGGCTCCTGTGGCTTCACACGCTGATCGACGCCAAGCTGCACCGGGTCTGGATCGCCGCTCGGGCGCGGTTGAACGCGGCGGAACGGATCGGGCATCTCATGTGCGAACTGCACGCCCGTCTTTCGGTGGTCGGGCTCGTGGAGGATAACGGCTTCGCCTGCCCGATCGACCAGCGCCGGCTGGCCGATGTGCTGGGTTACTCGGCCGTCCACGTCAACCGCGCGGTGCAGACGCTGCGGGCAAAGGACCTTCTGCACTGGTCGCAGGGAACGGTGCGGCTTCCCGATCCGGACGCGCTGGCCGATCTGGCGGCGTTCAGCCCGGATTATCTCGAACTCACCCCGGCACATCGCTGAGCCGTGCCGCGCCCAGCGCCCCGCAGGCTCCGCTACCCCGTCCTGTCGCTCATCTCGGATGATTTCAGCACGGCGGCCAGCGGTTTCGTGCGCTCGAACTTCTGCATGGCGGTGAGCATCGCCGCCGTCAGTGGAACGGCGAAGAGCGCGCCCACGAAGCCCCAGGCCCAGCCCCAGAACAGCAGGGCGAGGATCACAGTGACGGGCGCCATCGCCAAGCCGCGCGACTGGAGCAGGGGATAGACGAAGTTCGAGATGATGACCTGCAGGGCGCAGAACCCCGCGAAGGTGATCGCCGGCATGGTCCAGCCGTCGAACTGCATCACGGCATAGAGCGTCGGTGGCACGATCCCGACGATGTTGCCGATCAGAGGGATGAAGTTCAAAAGGAAGTTCAGGAGCCCCCATATGAGCGCCAGGTCGAGGCCGATCGCGTAGGCCCAGACGCCCGAAGCGACGCCGGTGATCAGGCTCGCAAGCGCCGTCATCGCGAGGTAGCTGCGAAAGCCGTCGGCGATCTCGTCGAACATCTCGATCGTGCGCGAAGGCGGGCCGTCGCGCCCGTGCCCGAATTCGTGGCGGTAGCGGTTAGCGACGGCCGGCACTTCGGGAAAGCCCAGGATCACGATGACGGCGACGATCCCGGTATAGCTCGCGGCGGTATAGACCTCGGCGACGAGGATCTGGCCCACAGCGAGGATCCGGTCGAAATTCGACGCGCCATCGGCGCCGCTGCTGAGCGGCGTGGGAAGACCGAAATCGCGGGCGACATCCTCGTAGGAATTGTAGAGGTCGCGAAGCCGATCCTGCTGATCGAGAAAGGTCTGCAGGACCTTGTCGAAGGCATAGCCGACGATCACGAAGAAGCCGCCGACCATCAGGAACAGCGCCGCGATCGTGCACACATAGCTGAGCGCGTGGGGCAGCCGGTCATAGAACCAGTCCCGCACCGGCCAGGCGGTCGCGATGACGAAGACGGCGACGATGATCGGCATCAGGACGGGGTATCCGACCCGGATCGCCCAGATGCTCAGGATCACGGTGATGATCGCGAGCAAACTCTCCGAAGACGTCTTGCGATCCATGCCGATGCTGCTCCCGCCTTGCGCGTCCCGCCCCTGCCATAGCGTCCGCCGGGCGGCGTGACCACGGGCGCGCCTTGGGGTGTCGCTCGCCCCGTCGCGCCGAAGGCCGGCTCGACGGGGCTGCGCCGGCCGGGAGCGCCGCCGCATCCTCCCAATGCCCGGATCGGGCATCGGGGTCCCTGCGGGCGGTCGGGCGGGCGCCCGGATCCGGAGCCGGCCGCGATCGGGGAGGGAACCCGGCGCGGGGAGCGGCGATTAGCGTCCTGAGGCGGCGCACGGCCCGCCCCCCGTCGCCTACCCTTACTGATGGTGTATCCCATGTACCGTGATTACCTACCCACTCGGCGGACGATCCGGGATCCCGATCCCGCCACCCTCTGGCTCGCGGGGGGCGTCGGCGCCCTTCTCGGGATCGCCGCCCTCACCTACCTCCAGGCCAGGGGACGCAACCGGGTCGAGTACCGTCCCCCGGACAGCGCGCCGGCGCGGGTGTCGCGCCGCCGGTCGGGCCGGCAGACGATCACCGGGCGCACGATCACCATCGACCGCCCCCGCTCCGACCTCTACGCCTTCTGGCGCGACTTCACCAACCTGCCGCGGGTGATGGAGAACGTCCGCGAGGTGACGGTCGAGGGCGATCTCACGCGGTGGACGATCGCCGGTCCAGCCGGACGCGACGTGACGGTGGTGACCAGGGTGGTCGAGGATCGCGAGGGCGAGCAGATTGCCTGGACCTCCACCGATGCCTCCGACATCGAGCACAGCGGCAGCGTCAGCTTCCGCGATGCGCCGGCGGGTCGTGGCACCGAGGTGGTGCTCGAACTCGAATACCTCTCGCCCGGCGGCGAGCTCGGACGGTTCGTCGCCAAGGTGCTGCAGGCCGAACCCCATCTGCAGGCGCGGCGCGACCTGAAGCGCCTGAAGATGCTGATGGAAACGGGCGAGATCGCCACCAACGCCAACCGCCGCGCGGCGGCCTGAGGGAGGACACGAGATGCGCGCATTGACATGGCACGGCAAGCACGACGTCCGCGTCGAGACCGTCCCCGATCCCGAGATCGTCAACCCGCACGACGCGATCCTCGAAGTCACCTCGACGGCGATCTGCGGATCGGACCTGCACCTCTATGACGGGGTGATCCCGGGCATGCTGTCGGGCGACATCCTGGGCCACGAATTCATGGGCCGCGTCGTCGATGTGGGGCCCGAGAGCACCCTGAAGAAGGGCCAGCGGGTGGTGGTGCCCTTCACCATCTCCTGCGGGAAGTGCTTCTTCTGCCAGAAGCAGCTCTATTCGGCCTGCGACAACACCAACCCCGCCGAGAAGCAGGACCTGACCGAGCCGCTCTACGGCCATGCCCTCTCTTCGCTCTTCGGCTACTCGCACCTGACCGGCGGCTATCCGGGCGGACAGGCGGAATATGTCCGCGTCCCCTTCTCCAATGTCGGCCCCATCGTGATCCCGGACGGCATGGAGGACGACGACGTGCTGTTCCTGTCGGACATCCTGCCCACCGGCTGGCAGGGCGCCGAGAATGCCGGCATCACCGAGGGCGACACGGTCGCGGTCTGGGGCTGCGGGCCGGTCGGGCTCTTTGCCGTGCAGTCGGCGCTGGTCATGGGCGCGGGCCGGGTCATCGCCATCGACGAATACCCGAACCGCCTGGCGCTCGCCAAGCGGCTCGGCGCCGAGGTCATCGACTTCAAGCAGACCAACGTCATCGAGGCGCTGACCGAGATGTCGGGCGGCCTCGGCCCGGATGCGGTGATCGACGCGGTCGGCATGGAAAGCCACGGCTTCGCCCCCGACACGGTGATGGACAACATCAAGCAGAATATCGGCATCGGCGCCGACAGCGCCCATGCACTGCGCGAGGCGATCCTGTGCGTGCGCAAGGGCGGCACGGTGTCGATCCCGGGCGTCTATGGCGGCATGCTCGACAAGTTCCCGCTCGGGGCGCTGATGGAGAAGGGAGTGCAGGTCCGCTCCGGGCAGACCCACGTCCAGCGCTATCTCGACGACCTGCTGCGCCGCATCGGCGAGGGCGAGATCGACACCCAGTTCCTGATCTCGCACAGATTGCCGCTCGAGGAGGCGGTGAAGGGTTACGAGAACTTCCGCTACAACCAGAACGACTGGACCAAGGTCGTCCTGAAGCCCGGCACGCAGGTGAACTGAGATGGCGCAGAGACATCTCGCCGTGGTGACCGGCGCCTCGACCGGGATCGGGCTGGAGCTGGCGCGGCTCGCCGCGCAGGACGGCCACGACCTGGTGGTTGCGGCGGACGAGGCCGCGATCCACGACGTCGCTGCGCTCGGCGACGGCGACATCCGCACCATCGAGGCCGACCTTGCCACCGCGCGCGGTGTCGCCCGGCTCTGGGAGGCGATCGGCGACCGGCCGGTCGACTACATGATGGCCAATGCCGGGCGCGGCCTGGGGGGCGCGTTCCTCGATCAGGACTGGGACCGGATCGAGGAGATCGTGCACCTCAACGTCACCGGCACCACCGCCGTCGTGCAGCGCGCCGCGCGGGCCATGGCCCGGCAGGGCACCGGGCGGATCCTGATCACAGGCTCGCTCGCCGGCAACCTCCCGGGCAGCTATCAGGCAGTCTACAATGCCACCAAGGCCTATCTCGACACGCTGAGCTGGGGCATCCGCAACGAGCTGAAGGACAGCGGCGTCACCGTCACCTGCCTGCTGCCGGGGCCGATGGACACCGAGTTCTTCCGCCGCGCCGACATGGAGGACACCCCCGTCGGGCAGAGCGAATCGAAGGAGAACCCGTCCCGCGTGGCGCGTCGCGGCTACGAGGCGATGATGGCGGGTCAGTCGGGCATTTCGGGCTCGTTCATGACCCGGATGCAGAACGCCCTGAGCGGCATCGTTCCCGACAGCGTCCTCGCGCGGATGCACCGGGGCATGGCAGAGCCGGAGGACCAAGCGCATGGCCGCTAAACTCGCCGTCGTCACCGGGGCCTCGACCGGCCTCGGCTACCAGCTGGCCCGATTCGCCGTGCAGGACGGCCACGATCTGGTCATCTGCGCCGACGAGGACAAGATCCACGAGGCCGCCGACAAGCTGCGCTCGCTCGGGGCCGAGGTCGAGGCGCTGGTCGTCGACCTGTCGGGCCGCGATGGCGTGGAGACGCTGTTCGCGGCCCTCGCGGGGCGCGATGTGGATCTCTTCTGCGCCAATGCCGGGCGGACGCTGGGCCACGCCTTCGCCGAACAGGACTGGGCCGACGTCAAGCGGCTCATCGACCTCAACATCCTGCAGACCACTTCGGTGCTGCACCGGATGGGGCAGCGGATGCACGCCCGCGGGTCGGGCCGGATCCTCGTGACCGGCTCCATCGGCGGCTACGTTCCGGGCCCCTATGATGCGGTCTACGACGCTACCAAGGCCTATCTGAACAGCCTGTGCTATGCGCTGCAGGACGAATGGTCGGGGGGGCCCGTCACCCTGACCTGCCTGATGCCGGGGCCCACCGACACGCCGATCTTCCACCGCGAGGAAAACGAGCTCTCCGATGCCCCCATCGCGGACCAGAAGAAGGACGATCCGGTCGAGGTCGCAGAGCGCGGCTACAAGGCGGTGATGACAGGCCAGCGGGGCGCCGTGCCCGGGCTCCACAACTACGCCATCACGATGCTGACCGGGCTCGTTCCGGAAAGCGTGCTGGCGCGCATCCACCGCATGGGAGCGGAGCCGTGACGGCCGGCGCGCTCGGATCGCGCCGCTGGGTTCTGGCCGATGGCTACATCCCGGAGGACAGTACCGGCGCGCCTCCCGAGATGCTGAGCCACGAGGCGGTCTGCATCCTGAATACCGGGACCCGGCCGGTGCATGTCACGCTGCTGCTCTATTTCGAGGATCGGGACCCGGTCGGCCCCTACCGGCTGGAAGTGGGCCCGCTGCGCACCCTGCACCAGCGGTTCAACGATCTTGAGGATCCCGAACCGGTGCCGCGGGGACAGGGCTATGCCTGCGTCCTTGACGCCGATGCCCCGGTCGTCGTGCAGCAGACGCGCCTCGATTCCCGGCAGTCGGAAAACGCCCTTCTGAGCACCCTCGCCTATCCCGCCTAGCCGCGCCGCACGGCGGGAACCGGGGGTGCGCGAGGGCCGTTGCCGACATGTACGATGTATCTGGTTGCTCTCAATGAACGAGTTTGCCGGCCGCGCCCCCGTCCGGGCGCTTTCCCGCTCTGGCCCCGTCGAGGCGGGCCATCCCGAGTGCCTGGCCCGCCTGCGGCTGGCGATGAAGGATTTTCCCGAGGCGCCGCCGCATGTGCTGCTCGGTCGGGCGGGGTGTCTTCATCCCGAGGCGAGCGGGGCGCCCGCGCGGCTCCTGCGCCAGACCGCATCGATCGATCTGTCCCTGGCCCGGCTTCTGGAAGGCCATGTGAACGCGCTCTCGCTGATCCGCGTGTGGGGCGACGAGGCGCTGCAATCCGCCTGCCTGCGTGCGGCGGAGGAAGGGCATCTCTTCGGCGTCTGGGGTGCCGATGACGATCAACCCGTGGAGGTCGCAGGCGAGCGTCTGGCGGGCGCCAAGCGCTACGCCTCGGGGCTCGGCTCGGTAAGTCGCGCCATCGTCTCGGCCCGCGCCCCCGAGGGACAGAGGCTCTTCGTCGTCAAGACCGACGACCCCGCGCGGCAGGATCTGCGCGTCTGGCGCATGGCCGGCATGCAGGACAGCGCCTCGGGCCGGTTCGACTGCGCCGGTCTCGTCGGCCGGCCGCTCGGCGGCCCGGGGATCTACACCCGCGAGCCACATTTCGTCGGCGGCACCTGGCGCATCGCCGCGGTGAGCCTCGGCGCCATCCAAGGGCTTCTCGACCGGGCGGCCACGGCGCTGCGGGCGCGCGGCCATCTCGACAGCGATGCGCAGCTTCTGCGGCTGGCGCCGGTCGCGGGCCGCGTCGTGGCGGCGTGGCCGGCGATCCTCAGGGCCGCGGCGGTTGCCACGGGTCCGGCCGGCGCGGCGGACCCGGAGCGGGCGGCGACGCTCTCGGTCGCGATGCGGCTTCTGACCGAGGATCTGGGACAGGATGCCATCGCCGCCGCCGAGCGGTCGGTGGGTCTCGCGATGTTCGCGGCCGACGATCCGGTGGGCCGGGCGGCCCGCGATCTCGCCTGCTATCTGCGCCAGGCCGGCCGCGACGCCTTCAGCCTGCGGACCGGGCGCGCCTTTCTCGGCGGCCCGAGCCTCGGGGACTGGCTCGATGGCTGAGATCAATATGGCCTCGCTCGAGGATCTTTCCGGCGGCCGGCCGGTTCTGGTGCTGGCGCCGCATCCCGACGACGAATCGCTCGGCTGCGGCGGCCTTCTGGCGCAGGCCTTCGCGGGGCGTGGCGGCCATGTCGTCTGCATCACCGACGGGGCGGGGTCGCATCCGGGATCCCGGGCCTATCCGCCGGCCCGGCTCGCCGCCTGCCGCGCCGCGGAGCTTGACGCGGCGGTGGCGGCGCTGGGCGGCGGGGCGGGCGACATCACCCGGCTCTATCTTCCCGATGCGGGCCTGCCGGGACTTGCCGCGCATTACGACTGCATCAGCGGGCAGATCGCCGCGATCGCGGCCCGGATCGGGGCGGGCGTCGTGCTGACCACCGCCGCGACCGATCCCCATTGCGATCATCTGGCCACCGCCGAGATCGGCTGGCGCGCCGCACGTCTCGCCGGCCTGCGCTGCCTGTCATACCCGATCTGGTCGCGCTGGGCGGATCCGGCCTTCCGCGGCGCGCTGGGTGCGCGGGCGGAATTCCGGCTCGACACCCGCAGGGTGCGGGACCGGAAGCGCCGCGCCGTGGCGGCCCATCGAAGCCAGCTCGGCGGCGTCATCCAAGACGATCCCGCGGGGTTCGTCCTGCCTGAGGCCTTCGTGTCGATGTTTCTCGACGAGGACGAGATGTTCTTCGAATGCGGCGCGCCATGAGCGGCGTCGGGCTCGACCGGCTGCAGCAGATCTATGCCGAGACCGACGATCCCTGGCGCTTCCGCACCAGCGCCTACGAGCAGGCCAAGTTCGTCGCCACGCGCGACGCGCTGCCCAGGCAGCACTACGGCTCGGCGCTCGAGATCGGCTGCGGCAATGGCGAGTTGGCGCGCCATCTCGCGCCCCGATGCGCGCGCTATCACGGCGTCGACGCGGTGGAACGGGCGCTTGCCGCGGCGCGGCGGGCGGTGCCGGGCGGCGCGTTCCATCACCTTGTCCTGCCGGCGCCGCTGCCCGACGGGCCTCACGATCTGATCGTCCTGTCGGAGATCCTCTATTTTCTCGACGCGCCGGGCATCGTGGCCCTGGCCGCGCAGATCGAGGAGCGCTGGCCCGCGGCCGACCTCGTCTGCGTCACCTGGCTCGGGCCGAGCGGCAACCCGCTCGAGGGCGACGAGGCGCTGGGCGTCTTTCGGGATGCCCTGCCGCGCGCCTTGCACAGCGTCGCCTCGACCGACCTCTACCGGATCGACGTCGCCCGGGGCGCCGCGTGAGCCGCGGCAGGATCTCGGTCGTCGCGCCCGCCGCCGTGGCCGCGGCGCGCACGGCCATCGTCGTGCCGGCGCGCAACGAGGCGCGGCGGATCGCCGCCTGCCTCGAAAGCCTCGCTGCGCAGGACACCGATACGCGGCCAGTCGTCTGTCTTTGCGTCAACAATACCGTCGACCGGACCGCCGCCATCGCGCTCGAGGTCGCGCGGCGGGCGGGGCTTGCCCTCGTCTGTCTCGACACGACGATCACCGCCGGGGGCGTCGGCCGGGCGCGGCGGATCGGGCATCGCCTGATCCGCCGGATCAGCCCGAAGGTCCGGGCGATCCTGTCGACGGATGCCGATTGCGTGGCCGATCCGGGCTGGGTGCGCGCCATGGAGAACGGGCTCCGGACCGCGCCGGCCGTTCTCGGCCGGATCGACGTCGCGGCCGCCGAACTGGACGCGCTTCCCCCGAGATTTCACGCGCAGGCGGCCATCGAGGCGGCCTATCTGAAGCTCTCGATGGAGTTCGAGCGCCTGATGGCGGAGCCCAGCCGAGCCGCCATCGGGCTCAACACCGCGGGCGGCGCCAATCTCGGCGTCGATGCCCGGATCTACTCGCACGTGGGCGGGTTTCGCGCGTTGCCCTGCGGCGAGGATCGCGACCTCGTGGACCGCATCATCCGCGCCGGGCACGCGCCGATCCGGGTTCCGGGCGCGGTCGTCGTCGCCTCGATGCGCGCCACCGGCCGCGCGCCGGGAGGCATGGCCGCCGCGATCGCCGAACGGATGGGCGCCGCCGCCTGCCGGATCGACACCGCCCTCGCCCCCTTCGACGCGATGCTCGCGCGGCATCTGGGCGGGATCGCGCGGCCGCGCCAGATGACGTCGACCGAGGCGCTGCGCGACCTGCCGGCGCTGCGCGACTGCGTGGCCCGGCTGCGGGACGCAAGGGGCCTCGCGGAGCGCCGGGCCCTGCTGGCGGCGATGGCCACCGTGGCAATGCCCCCGGCGCTTCCGCGGTCGTGGCCGGCCCGCCCGCTCCTGCCCGGAGCCGCGGCGCGGCCGCCCGCGCGACCGCGATTCCCCGCCGGAATCATCCCCTGACCGGCGCTCTGGCGCCTGTCCCCCGGAAGCCCCTGCGCGCAGAGCCCCTCCACGGCCGCGGGCGGCACCGGTCCGGGCTATCGCACCACATGCACCGAACAGGGCGCGTGGCGCAGCACCCGTCCGGCCGTCGAGCCCAGGAACCAGTCCTGCAGACCCGGCTTGTGCGAGCGGATCACGATGAGGTCGAAGCCGTCCTCCTTCGCCACGTCGACGATCTTCGACGGCGGATGGCCGGTCACCGTCCGGATCTCCAGACCCGGCAGGTCGCGGCAGGCGGTCTCCAGCCTCTTCTGCACCTCCATGCAGGAGCGCTCGTAGACCTCGTAGGGGATCTCGGCGGCGACGTAATTCGGGATCACCTCGAGGACCGAGAGCACCCGGATCGACGCGCCTTCGGCCGCAAGGGCGTGCGCGACGGCGGTCGAGTCGCCCATCGCGTCGATATGGTCGGGGGCGATGGGGATCAGAATCTTGTGGTACATGGGTCACCTCCTGGTGTGTTCGTGTCGAAGCCGGAGCCGCTCTCTCTTCACCTGCCGCCAGACGGGTCGGTTGCCGCTCTCGTCCCTTGGCCACGACCACCGGGGCCTCCGTCGCGGACCTGCAGGCTGCGGACGTATTCCGCCACCTTGACGAGCGGCAGCGGCGTCGGCGTCGCGATGCCGTCGCCGATGTCGTAGAGGACCGTCGGCCCGTCGAGGATGTCGGCGAAGACGGGCATCACCTCGTCGGGCGCATCCCGCCTGTAATATCCGTGCGCCTGGGCCATGACCTGGGCGACGGAGACCGGCTCGTCGAGATCCGGCCGCTGGGTGAGATCGGCGGGCGGGCGGCTCAGGGTCGCGGCCAGCGGCCCGTCGCCACGGCCGGTCGTGCCGTGGCAGGACGCGCAATGCGCGAGATAGAGCGCGCGCCCGGAGGGCACCGCATCGCGCCCGCCCGTGGAACCGCAGGCCGCCGCGATCGACAGGACGCCACAGGCGAAAGCGAGAGTGCGGATCATCGACGGCTCCTGCGAGGGCGTGGCGGGCGTGCCGCGCGTGGCCCCAGCCATGCACCGGCACCGGCGGCCGCGCCTTGATCTTGATCAAGCCGCCCTTGCCCCGCGGCCGCGCGCGCCGGACGGCTTCCGGTCGAGCGAGGAAAGGCAGGCCCGCCGCGACCGGCACCTTTCATCAGCCGCTCGAAGCAGGCATAGAGGGGCGGCGCCTCCCCGGGCGGGCAGATACCGACAGACCGCGCCTTCGGGGGTCCGTGCCGCGCCTCTCGGAGGCACCCATGAGACCGACCGGCGCGAGGGCCGCGACCATGCGACTGGACATCCACAACTCGGAGATGCCCGTGCTCTGCCGCGCCTGCGAGGCGCGCCACAAGGGGATCTGCGGGGCGCTCGAGCCCGCCGAACTCGTGCGGCTCGGCCGCCGCACGGGGCGGCGCGAGGTCGAGCCCGGAACCGAGCTCGTGGCGCCCGGCATGCCCGTCGACAGCTATGCCAACATCCTGAGCGGGGTGGTGAAGCTGACCAAGCTCATGCCCGACGGGCGCCAGCAGATCGTCGGGTTGCAGTTCGCGCCCGATTTCCTCGGCCGCCCCTTCTCGACGAGCAGCGACGTGGGCGCCGAGGCGGCCAGCACCGTGCGTCTGTGCACCTTCCCCCGCGCGGCGCTCGAGGACATGGTGCGCCGCGCGCCGGCGCTCGAACACCGGCTGCACCGTCAGGCCCTGCGCGAGCTCGACGATGCGCGCGACTGGATGATGACGCTGGGGCAGAAATCCGCCGCCGAGAAGGTCGCCTCGTTCCTCCTTCTGCTGAGCCGGCATGTCGATCCGATCGGGGACCGCTACGCCACCGCCTTCGACATTCCGCTGAAGCGCGCCGATATCGCCGACTTTCTCGGGCTGACGATCGAGACCGTCAGCCGCCAGCTGACCCGCCTGCGCAAGACCGGCATCATCTCCATCGAGGCGAACCGGCACGTCACGATCGCCGATCTCGCCGCGCTCGAGGCCGCGGCGGGGCTCTGAGCGCGGGGCGCGTGCAGCGCCGGAGATAGAGCGGCAGGACATGGTCCCGGTCGAAGGCCGCGTGCCGCCGCAGCGCCGTGAAGAGGCCGCGCAGCATGTAGCCGACCTCGCCGCCCGCGGGGTCGCGCTGCCGCGTCACGAAGGCCGCCAGCGCCTCGCCCAGATCGGCGGCGTGGTCCTCGTCCTCGACATGTTCGTAGCGCAACCGCTCGAGCATCGGACCGACATCCTCGCCGGGCAGCAGCAGGACCGGAAACACGCGGGCCTCCTCCCACCGGTGGCAGCGTCTGAGCGTCTCGGTCAGCTGATCCGCGAGCCGCATGGCGGCATAGGTGTCGATGCGGGAGGGCAGGCTGTCGGCGAGCGATTCGAGCGCCAGGCTGAGCTCGATCTGCCGGTCGATGCAGGCGCCGAAGCGTCTGGCGACGCCGGAGCTGTCGGGGGGGAAGGCTGTTGGCCCGTGCATGGATCATCCCCTCCCCTCGTCCCGGTGGTCGTGATCGAGGGCTAGCAGCACGATCGCCCGGATCCTTGACCTGCATCAAATCGGCCCTCCTTGTGCCATGTCAGGGAGACGACTGTCCGGCGCGGATCCGCGCCGCCGGACCGGAGGCAAGGCGATGAAGATCCTGTGCGAGCATGTCCGCCCGGGACGACCGGAGCCCGCCGGCCCGCCGTCGCAGGGCGCGCACCGCGCCGCCCCCCCGCCGCTCCGCCGGCTGTCGCGGCACCAGTCTCACCGCAGGGCGCGACATCTCGTGCGGTCTCGCGATCCGGCGGGCGCCAGTCCTCGTCGACCGCGCGTCATCGCTCCGCCCGTCGGTCTTCCGGTCCTGGGCCGCGCTGCCCGGCACGCCCTGCGCCTCGACAAGCGAGGGCTCGTCCCCGCCCCTGTTCATCCGCCCCGCCTGAGGTCCACGCCATGAAAAACGCCACCCTCCTCGTCCTGGTCGCCGCCTGGACCGACGCCCGCGACCTGAAGCCGCTTCTCGAGGCCGCCGATGCGGTGCAGGCGCATCTGTCGGTTCTGGTTCTGGGCACCCTGCCTCCCGCGCCGATCTTCGCCTACGGGTCCGAGCCCTACATGCTTCCTGCGGTGCCCGAGGACTGGCAGGACCGGATGGAGACGGCGCAGACCGACCTGTCGGAGACGGCGCGGGCGATCGACGCGCTCCTGCGGGCCAGCGACACCAGCGGCGACGTGGCCGTTCTTGGCTGCGAACCCGCCGCCCTGCCCGCCGCCATCGCCCGGCGCGCGGCGACCTGCGACGCGATCCTGCTGGACGACGCCCTGCGCGACGACGAGGACCTGTTCCACCAGTCGCTGCACGGCGCGCTCTTCCATGCGCCGGCCGCGACCCTCCTGAACGCCACGGGCGGGGACGCGACCCTCAGCCCCGCTCATGTCTTCGTCGCCTGGGATGCGGGCCTTCCCGCGGCCCGCGCCGCCCATGCCGCCCTGCCGCTCCTGACCGGGTCCAACGAGGTCACGATCGGTCTCTTCGATCCGGTCGCGGCGCCGGGCCGCGACGGGGACAACCCCGGATCGGACGTGGCGCGCTGGCTCAGCCATCACGGATGCCATGTCACGGTGCAGCAATATCCGAGCGGCGGCGAGGAGATCGGAACGTGCATCCTGAGGCGCGCGGCGGAGATCGGCGCCGAACTCGTGGTGATGGGCGCCTACGGTCACTCCCGGCTCCGCCAGGCGGTCTTCGGCGGCACCACGCGCAGGCTGATCGCGCAAAGGGACCTGCCGGTCCTCATGGCGCATTGAGCGGCGCCGGGACCCCGGCAGCGCCGATGCACCGTGATTGCGCTGTGCCGGAGATCGACGGGGATCCGTGCAAGGCGCCCTGGTCCTTGTGACCGCCGTCGCCGTGGCGGCGCTGCTGGTGCATCCGCGGCTCGCCAACGCGCCGCTCTGGCTGGCGACGATCACGCCCCTCGCCTCGATCATCGGAAGCGGATTTCTGGTGCTCGGGCCGATCCTCGAGGACAGCTACGGCCGCTACGCGCCGGGGATCATGCTGGGGCTCTGCGGCGGCGCCTACCTCTTCGGCGCCACCATCCGCGACAACATGCGCACCATCGCCGCGGCAAGCGGGCCCCGGCCCCGGCTCGAGCTGCGGCTCGAGACGCTGTCGTCGTGGTCGCTGGCCTTCGCCTACGTCGTCTCCGTCGCCTATTACCTGAACCTCTTCGGGGCGTTCGGGGTCAGCCTCACGCCGGTCGACGACCAGTTCCACGCGCGCGTCCTGTCGAGCGGCATCTTCGCGCTGATCCTGCTCGTGGGCTGGCTGCGCGGCTTCGGGGCCCTCGAACGGCTGGAGCAGGTCTCGGTCGGGCTGAAGCTTGCGATCATCGCCGGTCTGCTGGCCGGCCTCGCGCTCTATTTCGCGCGGCAGGCGGCCTCGCACGAGCTTGTCGCGGGCGATGCCACAGTGACCGGCGGGGCGGGTCTGGCGCTGGCCTTCGGCCTCATCGTCACGGTGCAGGGCTTCGAGACCTCGCGCTATCTGGGCGAGACCTACGAGACCGGCCTGCGGATCCGCTCGATGCGGCTGGCGCAGAGCATCTCCACGGCCATCTACATGGTCTACATCACGCTTCTGAGCTAGGCGCTGCCCCGGAGCGCCATGGCGCTCGACGAGACGGCGATCATCGACGCGATGCGGATCGTCGCGCCCATCCTGCCCATCCTGCTGGTCGCCGCGGCGCTGAGCGCGCAGCTTAGCGCCGCGGTCGCCGATACCGGCGGCTCGGGCGGGCTCATCGCCGAACTGACGCGCGGGCGGATCACCCCGCGCCAGGGCTACGCGGTCCTGGTGGCGCTGGGCCTCACGATGACGTGGACCACCGACGTCTTCCAGATCATCAGCTATGCCTCGCGCGCCTTCGCGCTCTATTACGCGCTGCAGGCGGCCATCGCCACGCTCGGCGCCTGGCGAAACGGCGCGCGGGGCCGGACCGTGCTCTTCGGCGCCGCGACCCTGCTGGCGGTCCCGATCGTCGTCTTCGGCCGGGCGGCGGAATGACCCTGGCCGCTGGAGCCGACCATGACGCCCCGCTAGAAGACGGCCCGCCACGTCACCGCGCGAGCCTCTCTTCGTTACCGTCGATGCCTCACCGGGCGGAGGGGGTCGCCGCCGGTCACGCCACCCGCCGGTCGGCGAGCGTTCCGGCGTCGCAGGGCTGCCAGTCGCCGGCCGCGTCGCGCCGCCTCACCCGCCCCCGATCGTCCATGGCCATGAGCGCCAGCCAGCCGTTGTCGAAGAGCGCCCGCACCTCCGGCAGCCGCGACAGCGCGTCGCTGATCATCTCCGCCGGCGCCTCGACCACCACCGTCAGGCGCGTTGGATCGTGGCGCAGCCGCGCGCCGTCATGCACCGATTGCCACGGAAGACCGGTGCGCAGCGGGCCGCCATTGCCTTCCAGAACGCCGATGCCCCCGACCACGTTGTGCAAAAGCTTGTTGCCGGCGCCGAAGGTTTCGGGCGCGACGCTCGAGCCGTGATATTGCAGCGCGATCCAGCTTGCGACGACGACCGGGGCGCTCAGGATCAGGGCGAGCGTCGCGGTATCCTGGTCCTCGCGCCAGTCGTAGTCGTGCAGGAACGCCCCTGCGCCCAGATTGCGCCCGGCGCTGCGGTGCCGCGGCGCCGCGATGAAGGCGGCGCAGCCGGCGAGGCCCCATTCCGGGCGGATCTCCGACCAGTCGCGGCCCCGCGCGGCGAGACCGGCGGGCGTCCCGCGCGGCAGCTGCGCGGCGCGCTCGGTCCGGGCCGCCGCGGCGGCCGCGTCGAGAGCCGCGCGAAGCCGGGCCAGATCGGCCCTGTGCGTCGCCGGCGCATCCGCATCGAAGACGGTGACCTCGTCGGACACGGTATCGTGCAGGCCGGCGACGAAATGGGTCTCGGCGGGGATGTCGATGCCGGACGCCGCGAGCCCCTCGCGGACCGCGCGCTCGTTCAGCAGAGACGCCAGCAGCCGGGCGTTCACGTCGCCGGCATGGCCGCCGCAGGCCCCGCATTGCAGGGCGCTGGCATGCGGCATGTTGGTGACCCGCGCCCCGTGCCCGGCGATCAGGACCAGCCGGGCGAAGTTGCGCGACAGCGACATCGCGCCCAGGACCTGGGCCGCAACCGCCACCCGCTCCTCCGCGGCCAGATCGAGCCGCGGCGCGGGGGCGGGGGCCTGCGCCCCGCGGCCGGCGAGCGCGTCGCGCAGCAGCTTCGCCACATAGAACGGCCCTGCCGCCTCGACGAAGGCGAAGGCCGAGACCGAGGCGCGCTTGAACCGCCCCCAGGCACGGATCGCCCGCAGGCGCACCCGGTCGGCATGATCGGCCTCGGGCGATGCGGCGCTGCGCGTCTCCAGCGCCGGCCGCAGCAGGATCGGGGCGCGCGCCTCTACGATGTCGGAGGCGTAGCCGTGATGGGCGACCGGCAGGCCGAAAAAGCCCGCAAAGCCGATCGTCTGGATGCCCGGGTCGCGCGCCTCGAGCGCCCGGCGGAAGATCTCCGACCGCACGTCGATGCAGAAGGCGGCCTGCATATCGGGCACGCGGGATCCGCCGGCGCGGCCCGGCTCGGCCAGGCGCTCCACGAGCCGGCGCTCCGCCGCCCGGTCCGCGGCCTCCTGAAGGGCCGCGTCGAGGCGCAGGTCGTCGTCCACGACGATGGGACTCGCGAACTCGGCGCGCGTTTCCGCCCACGCCTCCCGCAGCGTGCCATCGCCGCGCTCGAGAAGCGCCACCTCCCAGATCAGCCGGATCGTCAGCAGGTCGAACAGGGTCGTGTCGCGGCCGCCGTCGCGCGCGGCGATCCAGTCGAGATGCCGGGCGAATTGGGCCCAGCCCGAGAGCGTCGTCAGCAGACGGTGGAAATAGAGCGGCGCCTCCTTAGCGGTCAGTTCCAGCCTCGCGCAGGCCTCCGCGAAGGCCAGGCGCGCATCGAGCGGCAGCGCCTCCGCCCGGGCGGCGAAGCCCGAAAGCCCCGCGAGCCCCGGCGTCAGGTCCCGCGCCGCGAAGCCGCGCCAGGAGGGAAAGGCGGGGCTGTCGGGCGCCGGCCAGAACGCCTGACCCTGGTCGAGATGCGCCGCCGCCCAGAGTCCGATGCGATCCTCGACGAGGCCCGGCCAGTCGATCCCCGTCGTCGTGGCGGCGAGATCGGCGAGGCAGGGCAGCGGAACCCGGGCCTCGGAGGGCTCCGCCGCGGCCGGGCGCAGCCGCCGGACGGAGAGGCCGTGCGCCGCGGCGGCCGCGGCGAGATCCACCTCCTCCACGCGTCCGTCCGCGATCATCGCGGCGACCTCGGCGCGCGCCATGAACATGCGGCCGCCGCCGATGCGGGCCAGCCGGGCCGCGGCGGCGGCGCGCGCCTCGCGGGTCTGCCCCAGCCAGGGATTGACCGCGACGGTGGCAGCCAGCGGAAAGGCCGGCGGGATCTGCGCCATGGCCTCTTCGGCCGTGGCGAAAAGCTCGAGGGTGTGGCCGGAGAAGGCCGGTTCGGCGATGCTCATGATGTTCCTCCCTTCGCCGGCGTCCACCGCCCGGTCAGCCGGTCGGTCACCGCATTGAGATACAATCCGTTCAGAAGATGGACGCGCAGGCCCCGCGCGGCCGGATGCCCGGCCCAGAGCGGAAAGGTCGTCTGCGCGACCGCGGCGATGGCGAAGCTCGCGAGCGCCAGGACGATCGCGGCCCAGGTCAGCCCGTCGGGCGCCGGCGGCGGCGGCAGGCTCGTCGCCGAGAGCGCCGCGGCGCCCTCCTGCAGCGCGAAGTAGGCGACCGTCGCGGCGGCCGACATGGCCACGGTGCGCAGGCTCAACGCCCGCGGCGCGAGATCGGCCAGCCCCTGCGCGATCAGGTAGACCACGCCGAAGATCAGGATGGCGCCGAGAGCGACGGTCTGTGGCGGCTTGTCCGGCAAGCCGAAGGCCATGCCGACCACGACGTAGAGAACGAGCGCGAGGCCGAAGGCGCGCGCGACCGCGGCGAGATCGGGTACCGCGATCGGGCCCGGCCGCCGGATCGCCGAGACCTCGCCGATGGCGCCGCCCGAGGCGAGGAAGGCATGCGCCTTGTAGAGCGAATGCGCGACGATATGCAGAAGCGCCAGGGGAAACAGCGCCAGCCCGCATTGCAGCACCATGAACCCCATCTGCGCGCAGGTCGACCAGGCGAGCGCCGTCTTGACCGCCGGCTGGGTCAGCGCCACGGCCGCGCCGACAAGGGCGCTGAACCCGCCGATCAGGGCGAGCACGGCGAGCACGCCCGGCGCGGTCAGCAGCACGTCGGCGAAGCGGATCAGCAGAAAGCCGCCGGCATTGACCACCCCGGCGTGGAGGAGCGCCGAGACCGGCGTCGGCGCCTCCATCACCTCGGTCAGCCAGCCATGCGTCGGGATCAGCGCCGACTTGAAGACGGCCGCCACGGCAAGGAGAAGGGCGGCGATCCAGACCGGACCCGTGAATGCGTCGACACGGGCGGCGGCGTTGATCGCGGCGATGTCGGCGGTGCCGAACCCGACCACCAGGACGGCGCAGGCGACGACCAGCGCAGTGCTGGCGATGAGGCTGCTCACGGTCTTCTTGCGCGCCGCGCGCCGGGCCTTCTCCCGTTCGGGATAGAAGAGCAGGAGCCGGCGCAGCCCGATCCCGGTGGCGATCCAGGCCAGGACCAGCTGAACGAGGCTGCCGGCCGAGACCAGCAGCAGCACGCAGGCGATGGTCACCGACATCCACACCATGAAGGCCCCTTGCCGCGGCTCGCCGTCGAGCGCGGTGCGGGAAAACCGCAGCACGACCCAGCCGACGAAGGCCACCGTCAGCGTCATGGCGACGCTGACGATGTCGATCCGCACCACGAGGCCCACCGAGCCGATCCCGAGCGTCGGGCTGGTGACCGGCCCCGAGGCCCAGAGCAGCGCCGCGGCCGCCGCACCGATGGCGAGCGCCGCGAGCGCGGCCAGTTCCGGCAGGCGCAGGCGCCGATCACCGCGCTCCGGCGGGTGCTGCAGGAGGTTGAGGCCGGCGGCCAGAAGGAAGATCGGGCTGAGCAGAGGCAACAGGGTCATCGCGGATCTCCAGTCATTCGCTCTGGACCGCTTAGACGCGCCGCCAAATCATGAAAAATACATTGTTCAGATCGCTTCGTTCCATTTAATGGAACGATGAGCCGGCTGAACTATCACCACCTGCGCTATTTCCGGGAGGTCGCGCATGAGGGGAACCTGACGCGTGCCGCCAATCGGCTGAACCTGTCGCAATCGGCGCTCTCGACCCAGATCCGCCAGCTCGAGGACCGGCTCGGCCAGGCGCTCTTCCGGCGCACCGGGCGCCGGCTGGAGCTGACCGAGGCTGGCCGCATCGCGCTCGATCACGCCGACCGGATCTTCGATGTGGGCGAGGATCTGGTGCGGGCGCTGGGTCAGAGCGACCGGCCGGTGCCGCCCCTGAAGGTCGGCGCGCTCTCCACCCTGTCGCGCAATTTCCAGCTTCGCTTCCTGAGGCCGGTGCTGGAGGCCGGCACCATCGACCTGGTCCTCACCTCGGGCAACCAGTCCCGTCTCCACACCGATCTCGAGGCCCTGGCGCTCGACGTGGTGCTCTCGACCGAGCCGCCTCCGCGGGAGGCGTTTCCCACGCTCGTCGCCCACAGGATCGCCGCGCAGCCGGTGGGCCTCTTCGGCACGCCGGCGCGCCTGAGGCACCACGGCGCGCTCGGCCCGCTCCTGGCCTCCGAGCCGATCATCCTGCCGGCGGAGAGCACGATCCGCACCGGCTTCGACAGCCTCGTCGCGCGGCTGGGCATCGCGCCCAGGATCGCGGCGATCGTCGACGACATGGCGATGGTGCGGCTGCTGGCGCGGGAGGATGTGGGGCTGGCGCTCGCGCCGGCCGTCGTGCTGGCGGACGAGATCGCCAGCGGGCAGCTGCGCCGCGCCGCCGTCGAGCTCGACATCGTCGAGGGGTTCTACGCGCTGACCGCAAGACGCACCTTTCCGCATCCCTGCCTCGGGATGCTGCTCTCCCGCGACGTGTCGCAGGATCCGGCCGGGTGACCTGCCGGGCGGCCAGTGTCAAGGTCAGGGGGCGGCCAGACGGGCCGCGATGCGGGAGGCCGCTTCCTCCCCCGAGCGGACGGCCATCTCGATCGAGCATGGAAGATCGCCAGCCAGGTAATCGCCGGCGAGATCGAGATTGGCGAGGCTCGCCGCGCCCGGATGCCGGTGCGCGATCCCGTCGGGAGACTGGTCCCAGGTCGCGTTCGGCACGCTGATCAGGCGCGATGCCAGACAGGGGAGGCCCCGATTGCCGGCGACCCGCCTGACGTCGTGCCAGATCCGGTCCAGCACGTCGTCGCGCGGCAGCTCCCTTGCCGCCTGCGCGGCGGAGATCGTGACCGAGAGCACGTCGTCGCGGCGAAAGATCCACTGCGCCGTGCCCGCGATCACGCCGAGAGCCGGGGGAAAGCGCGCGGCATCCTCTGGGGGCACCCGGAAATGCGCGTTGAGGATGGTTTGCCCGGCCTGGGGGCCCGGCCGCGCGGTGGCGATCTCCGCGGCCTGCGCCGCGGCGACGATCACGATGTCCCCTTTCCCGAGCTCGACATCCCCGTCGCGGAACCGCAACGTCCGCAGACGGCCTTCCCGACGCTCGACCGACCGCAAGGGAGAGCGCCACCTGAAGGTGGCGCCCCGCCGCTGCAGGAGATCGACGGCGGGGTCCACGAGAGCGGGGCCGAGCCCGTACGGCGCGAAGACAGGCCGGCTCGAGGCTGCACCGCGCAGGACCGTTTCCCGCAAGACGCGGGCCAGCACCGCCGCCGCTCCCCGTTCGGGCGGTTCGTTCAGAACGGCGCGCGTCATGGGGTCCCAGAAGCGGTGCCACAAGGCGCCCCGTCGCCGGATGGTCTCGGCGACCGTCTTCCGCCCATCGGCGCGCAGCAGGCGGAGGAGGTCGAGGATCGCGGGGGCGAAGGGGCCGGGCAAGCCGGTGCCCTCGCGCAGGACCTCGCCCAGACGGGCGGGGATGCGAACGGTCCACCTCTCGCTCCTGGCGATGTCGACGAACGGAAAGGCGGCCTCCGCGGCGACAGCGAGGCGGTCCTTCGCGCCGATGCGGCGTGCATAGTCGAGGACGGACATATTGCCCGACAGGACCAGGTGGTTGCCGTTATCGATCGTCCGGTCGAGGACGGAATCGTGAAAGCTCCAGCAGCGCCCCCCCGCCCGCTGCGTCGCCTCCCAGATCGTGATCCCGAGATCCGGCCTGTCGCTCAGCCGGACGGCGGCGGCCAGCCCGGACATGCCCGCGCCGACCACGTGGATATGGGAGATCACGCCCGGCCGCCGCCCAGCGCGACGCACCGGATCCCGTCTATGGCCTTGCGCCATTTCGGCCGCGAATGCGGCAGCGTCCAGTCGCTCTCCATCTGGCTCAGCAAACGCTCGTAGGGGCCCATCATCAGAAGGGCCGGGATGAGCGGCCGCCGGCCATGCGTCGGTACTTCGCTCAGGGCCCGCCCGAAGGCTGCCCGGGCGTGGCAACCGAGCGCCCGGCGGGCCTGGGGCAGATGCGGCTCGCCGGCGATGGTGGCCGGATCGGCGGCGATGCCCGCTCCGGCGAGGATCTCGGCAGGAAGATAGATGCGCCCCATCGCGGCGTCCTCCTCCACGTCGCGCAGGATGTTCGTCAGCTGCATGCCCTCGGCGAGGGCGAGGGCGAAGCGGCGGGAGGGCTCGCCCCGCCACGCGCCGAAGACGCGCATGCTCAGAAGCCCCACCGTGCCGGCCGCGCGGCGCACGTATTTCTCCAGAACCGCCTTCCGCGGGGCGACGATGGGACGGATATCCATCCGCATCCCCTCGATCAGAAGCAGGAACTCCCTCTGCGGCAGGTCGTAGGTCTCCGCCGCCCGCGCGAGTTCCCGCCCGATTTCGGTTCGCGGCGTGCCGGAATAGACGGCGGCAATCTCGTCCTCCCAGAAGCGCAGGTTGCGGGCCTTCTGATCCGGATCGCCGGGCTTGTCGACGATGTCGTCGACGACGCGGCAGAACGCGTAGAGCGAAAAGATGGCCTTGCGCCGACGCGCCGGCAGCACCTTCATCCCGTAGATGAAGGACGAGCCGGAGGCAGCCACGATCTGCGACAGGGTTCCGCCCTGATCGGGCGCACCGTTCATGGCCGAAATCCCGGCGCGGCGCGGACGGGGACATGGAGAAGAAGCCCGCTCAGACCCGCAAGGCCCGCCTGCGCCACGTCGAGCCGGCGCGGCTTGACACGGCCGGCCAGGGGATCGGCGCCCGCGAGCCGCGCCTGGAGCCTCCGGGCGAGAAAGAGGATCGCCCGCACCTCGCCCGCAAGGCGCCGCGACCGCAGGCGGCGGGGCAGATCGCCGGCGACACGCAAGAGCAGGGAGGTCTCGGCGAGGGCCGCGTCGATGGCGCGCCGAAGCGCCGGGCCCGCCCGGGTCGCGCCCACCTCGTCAATGCGCGCCCCGGCGCGGCTCAGCAGGTCCTGCGGCAGGTAGATCCGGTCGAGCCTCCGGTAATCGACGCCCAGATCCTGAAGGTGGTTGAGGATCTGCAACGCGGTGCAGAGCGCGTCCGCGGGCACGTGGGTCCCGGGCCCCTCGTCGTGGATGTCGAGGATGAAGCGGCCGACCGGATCGGCCGAGCTGCGACAATAGGCCAGAAGCTCCTCCCAGTCTTCGTAGCGCGTCTTGGTCGCGTCCTGCCGGAAGGCGGTGAGAAGCCTCCGGGCATGGGCGATGGCATCGCTGCGCCCCGCGGTCCCCAGGGCCTGGGCAAGCGCCCGCCCCTCGGGCGCGCCGTCACGGGCAAGATCGAGGCCTGCTTCGAACCGGTCGAGACCGGCGAGCTTCTGCGCGCCCGTCAGGTCCGGATCGTCGGCAACGTCGTCGGCGGCCCGGGCGAAGGCATAGAATGCGTGCATCAGGTCGCGGGCCGAGCGGCGCACGAGAAGGGACGCGACGGGAAAGTTCTCTTGCCGCCTTGCATCGTCCGTGGGTGCACCAAATCGCCGCATGCTTTCGCCCGTACACGCATTAACTTCTGCCTGTGCCGTTTCGCGCGGCGTTGACAGGAAGGTAGTTTGCCATGGTACGAGGACTAATCCACGACCCGGCGAAAAAAAGCCATGCCACTGGTCTAAGTATCGTTGCGGCGATTTGTATCGCCCCGGCCGCCACCGCCGGTGATGTGCGGGTTCGCATGGAGGGACTTCGGAACACGGACGGCGCGCTGCGCGTCGCGGTCTGCGAAGAGGCAAGCTTCCTGCAATCGACCTGCGCCCACAGCGCGTCCGCCCCCGCCTCCCGAGGCCTCGTTCTCGTGCCCGACGTGCCGTCTGGCCGATATGCCGTTCAAGCCTTCCACGACGAGAACGCCAACGGCGCGCTCGACCGGTCCGCGCTCGGCCGCCCGCGCGAGGGCATGGCGTTCAGCCGCGATGCGAGGATGCGGTTCGGGCCGCCCTCCTATTCCGAGGCGGCCGTGATCGTGCCCGAAAACGACGCGGATCTGACGATGAAGATGAGGTATTTTCAATGAACGCCCAGGGCGGATACGAGGGTCGGAGCGTCGTCGTGGTGGGCGCGGGGCCCGGCGGGCTCGCCGCGGCCATGCTCCTGCGCGCAGCCGGTGCCCGCGTCACGGTCCTCGAGAGCGGCGATCAGGTTGGCGGGCGCACCGGCGCCATTCGTCAGGACGGCTTCACGTTCGATATCGGGCCGACCTTCTTCCTCTATCCCGACATCCTGCGCGAGATCTTTGGCGCCTGCGGGCGGTCCTTCGACGCCGAGGTGGAGATGACCCGCCTCGACCCGATGTACCGCCTGCAATTCGACGACGGCACCATCGTCGAGGCCACGCCGGACGTGGAGAGGCTGACCGCGCAGGTCGCCCGCATCGACGCGCAGGACGCGCGCAACGTGGCCGCCTACCTTGCCGAGAATGCCGCCAAGTTCAACGTGTTCCGGCCGATCCTCCAGCGTCCCTTCCACAACATGGCGTCCATGGTGAAGAGCGACATGGCGCGCGCCCTGCCCCTCTTTCGACCCTGGCTGACCGTCGACCAGGATCTCCGCCGCTGGTTCAAGAACCCCGACGTGCGCCTCGCCTTCTCCTTCCAGTCGAAGTACCTCGGCATGTCGCCCTTCAAGTGCCCGTCGCTCTTCACCATCGTGGCGCATGTGGAATACGGCTTCGGCGTGTACCACCCCACGGGCGGCGTGAACGCGATCCCGCGGGCCATGGCGCGCGTCGCCCGGGAGATGGGGGTGGACATTCGCCTCGCCGAGCCGGTCAGGCACCTGACCTTCGAGGGACGGCGCGCCACGGGCGCGGTCACGGACCATGGCAGCTATCCCGCCGATGCGGTCGTCGTGAACGGCGATTTTGCCACGACGGTGCAAAGGATCATCCCCGACCGCCTTCGCCGCCGCTGGACCGACCGCAAGATCGCGTCGAAGAAGTATTCCTGCTCCACCTTCATGCTATATCTGGGCTTGGAGGGCACGTTCCGCGACATGCACCACCACACGATCTTCCTGTCCTCGGACTACCTGACCAACATCCGCGAGATCGACGCGGGCCAGGCCCCGGACGACCCGACGATCTACGTCCAGAACGCGTCGGTGACCGATCCGACCCTGGCGCCGGAGGGCCATTCGGCGCTCTATGTCCTCGTGCCCGTAGGCAACCTGTCGGGAGGCGTCGACTGGCAGACGCTCGCGCCGATCTACCGCGAGAAGATCCTCACCCGCCTCGAGCGGCTCTGCGGGCACGACATCCGCCCCCATATCAGGACCGAGATCATGTTCACCCCCGAGGATTGGCAGGCCCAGCTCGGCGTCTATCGCGGGGCGACGTTCAATCTCGCTCACAACCTCGGACAGATGCTTCACTGGCGGCCGCGCAACCGGTTCGAGGACGTGGACGGCGTCTATCTGACGGGTGGAGGAACGCATCCGGGATCGGGGCTTCCCACGATCTTTGAAAGCGCGCGGATTGCGAGCAAGCTCGCGGCAGAGGATATGGGGCTGCCGACATCGTCGATCCCCATGACGGAAGCGGAGAAGGAGGCGGCAGAATGAGCGATACTGGAATTATCGGCGGGGGCCTCGGCGGGCTTGCGGCCGCGTGCACGCTGGCCGCGCGCGGCCACCGGGTGACGCTGTTCGAACGCAATGCCTGGCTCGGGGGCAAGGCCGCCGTGCTGGAACGCGACGGGTTCCGCTTCGACATGGGACCGACCATCCTGACCATGCCCCGCGTCCTCGAGCGCATCTTCGCCGAGGCGGGCCGCGATCTGTCGGATTATCTCGACCTCGTGCGCCTCGATCCGCAATGGCGGTGCTTCTACGAGGACGGATCGGTACTCGATCTCGCCGACGATCCCGCCGCAATGCGCCGCACCCTTCAGGACTTCGCGCCGAACGACGTGCAGGGATACGAGGATTTCCTGAAGGTCGCGCGGCGGCTGTCGGATGTCTCCGACCGCTTCTTCTTCTGGAAGTCGGTCGAGGATCTGCGCGACACGATGGACATGAAGACGTCGATGTCCTGGGCGACGCTGACCGACGTGCTGTCGCTCAGGATGCACCGGACTGTGGCGGGACAGGTGAAGCGCAACGTCCGCGACAGGCGCCTGGCGCAGATGCTCGAGCACTTCATCCAGTATGTGGGCTCCTCCCCGCTGGCCTCGCCCGCGGTCCTGTGCGGGATCGCGCAGATGCAGGTGGGCGAGGGGGTCTGGTATCCGAGGGGCGGAACCCGCGCCGTCCCCGCGGCGCTCTCACGCCTCGCGGGCGAGCTGGGCGTCGATTTCCGCACGGGCGTGGATGTCGACCGCATCGAGACCGAGAGCGGCCGCGCCGCGGCCGTCGTCACCGCCTCGGGCGAGCGCATGGCGTTCGATCACATCGTCTCGAACATGGACAGCGTGCGCACCTACCGCGAGCTCGTCGGCGGCGAGGCGTGGGCGAACTTCCAGAAGGGGCGCAAGCGCGAGGCCGCCTGTTCCGGCGTCGTCCTCTATCTCGGGCTCGACCGGGCCTACGAGCACCTGGCGCACCACAATTTCGTCTTCTCCCGCGATCCCGAGGAGGAGTTCCGCGCCATCTACGACGAGGGCCGTCCCGCGCCCGACCCGACCGCCTATGTCGCCGCGCCCGCACGCACCGAAGCCGGCGTCGCGCCCACGGGAGGCGAGGCGCTCTACGTCCTCGTGCACACGCCCTATCTCCGCGAGGGGCACGACTGGTCCCGGATGCTGCCCGAGTACCGCCGCACGATCCTCGAGAAGCTGAAGCGGACCGCCGGCATGACCGATCTCGAGGAGCGGATCGCGACCGAGGACGTGCTGACGCCGCAGGACATCCACGACCGCTACAAGGTGCTCGACGGCGCGATCTACGGGCTTGTCAGCCACGGCAAGGTCAATGGCGCCTTCAAGCCGGGTAACCGTTCGCGGCAGGTGCCGGGTCTCTATCTCGCCGGCGGTTCGGCGCATCCTGGTCCCGGCATGCCAATGGCCCTGATGTCGGGCTGGATCGCGGCCGATGCCCTCCATTCCGACGTGGCGCGCGGCGCCCTCGGCGGTGTCGCCGCGGAGTGACGGGCGCGACGGCGATCCCGTCGCGCTCCGCTCGCCGGCCCTGTGCCGCTTCTTTGCCGGCGTCATGCGCCGGCAGATGCGCTCCGCGTTCCGCGCCGTGCGCCTCGCCCGCCCCGGCCTGCCCGAGCTGCCGCCCGACCGCCCGCTCGTCGTCTACGCCAACCACCCGTCGTGGTGGGACCCCGCCTTCTTCATCGTCCTCGCTGCGCGGGACTTCTTGCGGTGGGAGAGCTACGGCGCGATCGACGCCGACATGCTGGAGAAATACGCCTTCATGCGCCGCATCGGCCTCTTCGGCGTGGCAGCGGACCCGCGGCGCGGCGCGGCGGACTTCCTGCGCATGGGCGAGCGGCTTCTCTCCGATCCGCGGCGCATGCTGTGGGTCACGGTTCAGGGGGAATTCGCCGATCCTCGCCTGCGGCCGCCGGCGGTGCGCGGCGGCGTCGCCCGGCTGATGGCCCGGCGACCCGAGATCGTCGCCCTGCCGCTGGCGGTCGAGTACCCGTTCTGGAGCGAGAAGCGCCCCGAAGCGCTCGGTCTCTTCGGAACGCCCATCACCCGCGATCCTGACGAACCGACGGAGGCGCTGAACGCCCGGTTGACCCAGGGGCTCGATGACGCCATGGGAGCCCTTGCGGACCTCGCCATCACCCGCGACACGGCGGCCTTCATGCGCGTGGCGGCCGGCACGTCCGGCATCGGCGGCATCTACGGAGCCTGGAGCCGGCTGCGCGCCGCGGCGTCAGGTCGCCGCTATGTCCCGGACCACATGGAGGAAACCTGACCCTGCTCGCCCTGTCGATCCTCTGCCTCGGCCTCGCCGCCCTCTATGCGGGGGCGACCTTCGCCAACCTGGCGATCTTCCGCAGCCCCCGGCATCCGCGCCGGGAGGGGCGCCTGCCCGCGGTGTCGGTGCTGGTTCCGGCGCGCGACGAGGAGGCGAATATCGGCCCGGCGCTCGACGCGATCCTCGCCAACAGGGGCGTGGAGCTGGAGGTGATCATCCTCGACGACGGCTCGACCGACGATACGGGCCGCATCGTCTGCGAACGCGCCGCAGCGGATCCCCGCGTCAGGCTTCTTGCGGGCGAGGAACTTCCGCCACGATGGAGCGGCAAGCAGTTCGCCTGCTGGACGCTCGCCCGCGCGGCCCGCCACCCTGTGCTTCTTTTCGTCGATGCCGATGTCCGGCTCGCACCCGATTGCCTGTCGCGCATGACCGGCCATCTCGAGGATCACGGCCTCGACCTGCTCAGCGGCTTTCCGCGGCAGCGGACGGAGACGCTGGCCGAGAAGCTGATCATCCCGCAGATCTTCGTTCTGCTTCTGGGCTATCTGCCGCTGCTCTTCGCACGGCGCTCCTCCAGCCCGGGCTTCGCCGCCGGGTGCGGCCAGCTGATGATGGTGCGCCGCGAGGCCTATCACCGGGCGGGCGGCCACAAGGCGATCCGCTTCACGATGCATGACGGCCTGCTCCTGCCCCGCCTCCTGCGCAAGGCCGGCGCCCGGACCGATCTCGTGGACGCAACGCCCCTCGCCACCTGCCGGATGTACGAGACATGGCCCGAGATCTGGTCGGGCTTCAGCAAGAACGCGACCGAAGGCATGGCCAAGCCGGTCGCCCTGCCGGTCTGGACGGTGCTGCTCGGCGGCGGCCACGTCCTGCCTTACCTGATCGTGCCGGCGGCGGGTCTCGCCGGCAACGGCCAGGCCCTGCTCGCGGGCCTCGCCGCCCTTGCGCTGCTTCTTGTGGCGCGGCTCGCCGTCGCCCTCAAGGTGAGCCAGCCGCTCGTCTCCGTCCTCCTGCATCCCGTGGGCGTCTGCATCGTCCTCGTGATCCAGTGGACCGCTCTCGTCGGCGCCGGTCGCGGCCGGCAGCGAAGCTGGCGCGGGCGAAGCTACAATGCCGGGTGACACCGCCTTTCCCTGGCACCGCGTCTTCCATCCCCTCTGCGGGGCCGATCCGCTGACGCTGCTCAGCCTCGTCGCGCGGCGCGGCCCGCCCTCGCCCGTGCGGCTGCCCACCTACGCGATCGCGCTCGCAAGCTCGCTGGTGCGGCTGCCGTTCACCCTGGCGGAACTCGGTCTCGACGCCTTCGCGGCGCCGCCGGCCCATCCGCCGATCTTCGTGGTCGGCCATCCGCGAAGCGGGACCACCCACCTCCATAACGTCCTCGCCGCCTCGGGCGTCTTCGGAACCGTTCCGCCGGTCATCGCCGCCCTGCCCTGGGAGCGGCGCACGATCGGCCCCCTCATGCGTCCGCTGGTCGAGCCCCGACTTCCCGCGAACCGCCTCATCGACGGGGTCGAGATCAACGCCGACGATCCCACCGAGGACGAGATCGGCCTCGCCAATGCCGGTCCGCTCTCCTATTTCCACGCGCTCTACTTTCCCCGCCGCTTCGCCCAGGATTACCGGGACGGATTGCTGCACCAGGGCTCGCTGGCGCGCCGGCGGCGCCGCGAACGCGCCGTCAGGCGCTACGTCCGCACCATGAGCGCCCGCTCGACCGGGCCGCTCCTGCTCAAGAACCCGGCCTACACGGCCCGGATCGATCTGCTGGCCTGCCTGTTTCCCGGCTCGCGCATCATCCACATCCACCGCGATCCGGCGGCGGTCTTCGTCTCGGCCCGCCGCGCGCTCCGCATCGCCCTCAACGAGATGTCGCTGCAGGGCGGCGCAGAGGTCGATCTCGACGCGGCGATCCTGTCAACCTACCCGAAGGTGATGGCGGGCCTGCGCGCGGCGCGCGACACCGTGCCGTCCGACAGGGTGGCGGAGCTGGCCTTCGAGGATCTCGTCTCGGCACCCGAACCGACCCTCCGCCGGCTCTGGGCGGATCTCGACCTTCCGGGGGGAGCGCAGCCTGCGCCTCGGCCATCGCCTATTGCGCGCGCATGTCCGCCTACCGCCCGCAATCGCCGCCGCTGCCCGCCGCAGAGCGCGCCGCGCTCTGCCGCCGCTGGCCCGACGACTTCGCCGCCTACGGGCAGATCAGCGCAGCAGGAACCGGATGACGCGCTCGACCGCCGCGCCGTAGGGCGGCCGGGAGAGACCGATCGGCGCGATGCGGGACCGGATGAGGACGCTGCGCGGCCGGGTGAAGGTCCGAAACCCCTCGATGCCGTGATAGGCCCCCATGCCGGAGGCGCCCGCGCCGCCGAACGGCAGGGCGTGGGCCGCCACGTGCAGCACGCAGTCGTTGATCATCGCGCCCCCCGAGGGGATGGCGGCGACGATCCGCTCGCAGGCGTCGATGTCGCCTCCATAGACGTAGAGCGCCAGGGGCGTCGGGCGCGCCGTCACGAATTGGGCGGCGTCCTCCGGCGCGTCATAGGGCAGGATCGGCAGGAGCGGGCCGAAGATCTCCTCCCGCATCAGGGGGCCGTCGGGGTCGGGATCCACGAAGGCCTGCGCGGCAAGCCGCCCCGGCGCCGGCGCCCCGTCCATCAGCGGGATCGCCTTCTCTCCCGCGATGAGCGCCGCGAGGCGTTCCCGGTCCCGAGGCCGCGCGATGGCGGCATAATCCGTCCCTCCGCCCTCAGGGTAGAGCTCGGCCGTCGCCGCCTTGAGCGCGGCCAGAAGGTCGGGCACGATTTCCCGCGGCACCAGAAGGTAGTCGGGCGCCACGCAGGTCTGACCCGCATTGAGGAGCTTGCCCGCCATGACCGACCGCGCCACCCGCTCCGGGTCGGCGTCGGCCAGCACGATGGCCGGGGACTTGCCGCCAAGTTCCAGCGTCACGGGCGTGAGGTTGCCCGCCGCGGCCTCCAAAACCCGGCGTCCCGTCTCGGCGGATCCGGTATAGAACAGCCCGTCGAGCGGAAGCCGCGTCAGCGCCGCCGCAACCTCCGCGCCGCCCTCGACCACGCGCACGCGGTCCCCCACCGACCGGTGCAGGAGATCGGCCAGCAACCCTGCCGTTCGCGGGGTGAATTCCGACGGGCGGAGGATGACCCTGTTTCCGCCCGCCAGGGCCGCGATCAACGGCACGAGGGCCAGTTGCACCGGATAGTTCCAGGGGGAGAGGATGCCCACCACGCCCAGCGGCACGCGATGGATCCGCGCCTTCGAGGGCCAGAACTCGGGCGAAAGGCGCACCCGCTCGGGGCGCAGCCAGCCCTTGAGCCGCCGCCGCGTCCAGCGGATGTTCTCCAGCACCACCCCCACCTCGGCGAGCATGGTCTCAACGCGCGGCCGCCCGCCGAAATCGGCGTCGATGGCGGCCGCGAGATCCTCGGAGGCCGCGCGGATGTCGCGGGCAAGCGCGGCGAGATGGTCGACCCGCCGCTCGAGAGGGGCCTCTCCGCTCTCCCGCAGGGCCTCGAAGGCCGCGTGAAGCGCGCCTGGATCCGTCTCCCGCCTGTCCGTCTCCAAAGAGCCGGTCACCGGCCCCGGCGCGTCACGCCCCGGTTGGCCGGCAGCGGGTCTCGACACATCATCCGACAGGTCCAATGGTCGACCCTCCCCCTCGCTTCGCGCACGCCGGATGCGACCCGCGCGCATGAACGCCCGAGGCCATTCCATATCAGACGATCTTCAGGGTGTGGCGAGCGGATTCGACGCGTGCGACCTTCGGCACGCGGCTTGCAGGGCTCGACGGCGTCGGGCCCCGCATCGTGCGGCGCGCCTGGGCGCGCCGCCTGTCGAGCGGGTCTATTCAGACGATCTCGACCAGTTCCACGTCGAAGGTCAGTCGCTGACCGGCGAGCGGATGGTTGGCGTCGAGCGTCACCTCGGTGTCCGTGGCCTCGGCGACCATGACCGGCATGGTCTGGCCCTCGGGGGTTTGCATCTGCAGCTGCGTGCCCGGATCGGTCGGAATGTGATCAGGGATCTGGTCGCGCGGCACCGCCTGGACGCGGGCCGGATCGCGGTCGCCGTATCCTTCGGCCGGCTCGACGACCACCTGCTTGGTCTCGCCGACCTCCATGCCGGTCATCGCCTGGTCGAGGCCGGGGATGATCTGGCCGCTGCCGAGGGTGAACTCGAGCGGATCGCGGCCCTTCGATGAGTTGAATTGGGTTCCGTCGGACAGACTTCCCGAATAATGCATGCGGACGGTATCGCCTGGCTTCGCCTGGCTCATGGGGATCCCCTTTTCGTTTGGCTGGGTTTGGCGAGGCCGCCAGTCTCGGCGGGTTCTCGAAACGATATCCTCCAAGGTGGGGCCACGACGCCGCGATGTAAACCGGTGGGGGCCCGGATGCCCCTCTTTTTGAGCAATCTCCCGCGAAAACGCTCGCATCTGGCGCAACTTTGCGCAGACCCCGTCCCGGCCGCGGCGGCTCTTGTGGCCCCGGGCGCGCCGTGACACCGTGGCCCTCGACCGCGACAAACGGGAGTGCCCCTGTCCGTCGACCTCCTCTGCGCCGGCCGCCGGCCTTGTCGCGCCGGCACACCGCCCCCCATCCATGATGTATGTCCCGACCACGAACCGAGGATCGCCCGTGCCCGACTTCACGACCTCCGACGGCCTCCGCCTCCATTTCGAGGATGACGGCACCGGCCAGCCGCTTCTGTGCCTCTCCGGGCTGACGCGCAACTCGACCGATTTCGACTATCTGCGCCCGCATCTCGACGATGCCCGCCTGATCGCGCTCGACTATCGCGGCAGGGGCCGGTCCGACTGGGCCGATCCCGCGACCTATACGGTGCCGGTCGAGGCGCGCGACGTGGTCGAGCTTCTCGATCATCTGGGGCTCGAGCGGGTGGCGGTCATCGGCACCTCGCGCGGCGGGCTGATCGCGATGCTGCTGGCGGCGACGGTGAAGGACCGCCTCGCCGGGGTCTGCCTCAACGACATCGGGCCCGACATCGACCCGGCCGGTCTCGCGGTGATCGCGGGCTATGTCGGGCGCGCCCCCGGCCAGCGGACCTTCGAGGAGGCCATCGCCGCCCGCGCCGGTCTGATGGCGGGCTTCGAGGGAGTGCCGGAAAACCGCTGGCGCGAGGAGGTGGAGAAACACTACGTCGAGACGGAGGACGGGCTCGCGATCAACTACGACCCGGCCCTGCGCCAGGCGGTCGAGGCGGGCGGCGCGGAGCCCGCCCCCGATCTCTGGCCCTGGTTTCACGCGATGGAGGGCCTGCCGCTCGCCTGCATCCGGGGGGCCAACAGCGACCTGCTGGCGCCGGCCACCTTCGCGCGCATGAAGGACGAGCGTCCCGACATGATCGCCGTCGAGGTGCCCGGCCGCGGGCACATCCCCTTTCTCGACGAGCCCGAAGCGCTGCAGGCGATCGCCGCCTGGCGGGCGCGTCTTTGAACATCGGCCGGATCGAGGCGGCGGCGCGGCGGCTGGCCGGTCATGCCCGCCTCACCCCGCTGCTCGGATCGCCCTTCCTCGACGAGATCGCCGGGCGCACCCTTCACGTGAAGGCCGAGCCGCTGCAATTGACAGGCAGCTTCAAGTTCCGCGGCGCCTGGGCCGCGATCAGCGCGCTCGATTCCGCCGCGCGCGCACGCGGCGTTCTCGCCTATTCCTCGGGCAATCACGCCCAAGGCGTGGCGATGGCGGCGCGGTTGCACGGCATTCCGGCGGTCATCGTCATGCCCGACGACGCGCCTGCGCTGAAGCTCGCCAATACCCGCGCCCTGGGCGCCGAGGTGGTGATTTACGACCGCCGGGGCGGCGAGAGCCGCGAGGAGATCGGCGCGGCCCTAGCCGACGGTCGCGGCCTCAGCCTGATCCGTCCCTATGACGACCCGGAGGTGATCGCCGGTCAGGGCAGCGTCGGGCTGGAACTCGCCGACCAGCTTCCGGCCGGTTTCGCCGGCGACGTGCTGGTCTGCTGCGGCGGCGGCGGCTTGAGCGCCGGAGTGGCGCTGGCGCTCGAGGCCCGGCGGCCGGACCTGCGGGTGAGGCCGGTGGAGCCCCTGGGATTCGACGACGTCGCCCGCTCGCTTGCCGCCGGCCGCATCGAGCGGAACGCGCAGACGTCCGGATCGGTCTGCGACGCCATCGTCACCCCGAGCCCCGGCACCCTGACCTTTCCGGTCCTGAACCGGCTCTGCGGTCCGGGACTTGCGGTTTCGGACGGCGAGGCCCTGCGCGCCGTCGCCCTGGCGTTCCTGCGCCTCAAGCTCGTCTGCGAACCGGGCGGCGCCGTGGCCCTCGCCGCCGCCCTCTTCCGGGGCCGGGACATCGAGGGGCCCGCCGTCTGCGTCGTGGCGACCGGCGGCAATGTCGATCCCGCCATGTTCGTCCGCGCCCTGGGATCGCCCGACTGAACCGGGGACCGGCCGCCGCGCGGGACCGGTTTCAGGCGCTCATCCGCCGATGCCCGCACCGGCGCGTCCTATCGTCCCCGGCCTGCCCGCAAATCGGGCCGGCCACGTTGACCCCGGTCAGTCCCGCCCGCATACCGGAGATCGCATGTCGCATCGCCTTCCCCTGCTGTTCATCCTCGTCACCCTGATGATCAATTCGATGGGGATCGGGCTGGTCATCCCGGTCATGCCGAGGCTCATCCAGGAGGTCGAGGCGGGCACCATCGCGCAGGCGGCGCTGTGGGGCGGCATCTTCACCACCGCCTATGCGATCATGCAATTCCTCTGCGGCCCGCTTCTCGGCTCGCTGTCGGACCGCTACGGGCGCCGTCCCGTGCTGCTGGTTACGCTGACCATCATGGCGCTTGACTATGTCGTCATCGCGCTGGCCGGCAATGTCTGGATCCTGCTCGTGGGCCGGATCATCGGCGGCATCGCCGCCTCGACGCGGTCCGTGGCCACCGCCTTCATCGCGGACATCTCGACGGCGGAACAGAAGGCGGAGCGGTTCGGCCTCGTCGGCGCCGCCTTCGGCGTGGGCTTCGTGCTCGGCCCGCTGCTCGGCGGCGTCCTGGCCGAACTTGGCACCCGCGCTCCGTTCTGGGCAGCGGGCGGACTTGCCGCCGCCAATCTCGTCTTGGGGTTCTTCATCCTGCCCGAGACGGTGACCGACAGGATCAGGCGGCCGTTCTCGTGGCGCCGCGCCAACCCGCTCCGCACGCTTCTGGACCTCGGTCGGCAGGAACGGGTGGGGCGATTGACGCTTCTCTTCTTTCTCTACCAGACGGCATTCTTCGTCTATCCGGCGATCTGGGCCTATTTCGCCGAGGAGCGGTTCCAGTGGGGGCCGCGGATGATCGGCATCTCGCTCGGCCTCTTCGGGATCTCGCTGGCCGTCGTCCAAGGCGCCCTGATCCGGCCGGCGCTCAGGATGCTCGGCGATCGCGGCGCGGTAACCTGGGGGCTGGTCTTCAATGCCTGCGCCTTCCTCGCTTTGGCCCTCGTCACCTCGGGCACGCTGGCGCTGATCCTCGCCCCCCTGGCCGCGCTCGGCGCTGTCGTGCCGCCGGCCCTGCAGGGGATGATGTCGCGCGCCATTCCCGACGATTCCCAGGGCCGGCTGCAAGGTCTGCTGACCAGCGCCGGGGCGCTCGCGATGATCGTGTCGCCGGCGATGATGAGCCAGGTCTTCTGGTTCGCCACCGCCGACACCACGAGCTTCTACCTGCCGGGCGCGCCGTTCCTCGTCTCGATGACACTGATGGGCCTGTGCCTCGTGGTGTTCCTCGGCCGCAAGCGGATGCGCCCGAGGACGGGCTAGAGCCTGGCCGCCCGCTAGAGATCGGCGGCCTGGACAGCCTTGGCCGTCGCCTCGACGATGCGGTCGGCATCCTCCTTCGTGAGGCTGAAGGGAGGCGCGAAGCCCAGGATGTCGCCGCCCGGCATGGCGCGGCCGATGACGTGGTGCTTGGCAAGCTCCCCCACCACCTTGGCGCCGATCTTCCTCGACGGGTCGTAGAAGCGCCGGTCGTCCTTGTCCTCGACGAATTCCACGGCGCAGAGCATCCCCTCGCCGCGGACCTCGCCCACATGCGGGTGGTCGCCCAGCGCGTCCCGCATCTGCGCGGTGAGGTAGGCGCCGACGCTCCCTGCGTTCTCGACGAGACCGAGGTCGTCGATGAGCGTGAGGTTGGCAACGCCCGCCGCGGCCCCGATCGGGTGGGCGGAATAGGTCCAGCCATGGCCGAGCACGCCGAACTCGTCGGCGCCCTGCTCCAGCACCTTCCACATCTTGTCGCTCACGATCGAGCCCGAGAGCGGCGCATAGGCCGAGGTCAGGCCCTTGGCGATGGTGATGAGGTCGGGCTTCAGCCCGTAATGCTCGGAGCCGAACATGGTGCCCAGGCGCCCGAAGCCGGTCACGACCTCGTCGGCCACGAGCAGGATGTCGTGCTTCTCGAGGATCGGCTGGATCGCCTCCCAGTAGCCCTCGGGCGGGGGCACGATGCCGCCGGTGCCGAGGAGCGGCTCGGCCCAGAAGGCGGCGATGGTGTCGGCGCCCTCGCGCTCGATCATCTCCTCGAGGTCGCGGGCGCATTGCCCGGTGAACTCCTCCTCGGTCTGGGAGAGGTCGTCGCGGCGGTAGTAGTAGGGCGCGGTCGTGTGCATGATCGGCGCCATGGGCAGGTCGAACTTCTGGTGGAAGAGCGGCAGGCCGGTGAGCGAGCCGGTCATGATCCCCGAGCCGTGATAGCCGCGCCAGCGCGAGATGATCTTCTTCTTCTCGGGCTTCCCGCGCACGTTGTTGTAGTACCAGACGAGCTTGATGTTGGTCTCGTTCGCGTCCGATCCGCCGAGGCCGTAATAGACCTTGGACATGTGCGACGGCGCGCGGTCGAGGATCATCTTCGACAGGGTGATCGAGGCCTCGGTGCCGTGGCCCACATAGGCGTGGTAATAGGCCAGCTCATGGGCCTGCTTCGAGATGGCGTCGGCGATCTCGCGGCGGCCGTAGCCCACATTGACGCAGTAGAGCCCGGCGAAGCCGTCGAGCCAGCGCTGGCCCTCGCGGTCCTCGATATGGACGCCCTCGGCGGTCTTGATGATGCGCGCGGTCGATTCGCCGCGGGCATGCTGGGCCAGGTGCGTCGAAGGGTGCAGGAAGGTTTCCCGGTCCCACTGGTCGAGCTGGTCGTTCCTCAGAAGTTCGTTCATCGTCTTCGTCCTTTCCGTCGCTCAGGCCCAGTCCCGGCAAACATACTTGATTTCCATGAATTCCTGCATGCCGAGCCTCGCGCCCTCGCGCCCCAGGCCCGACTGCTTGACGCCGCCGAAGGGGATCGGGGGGCCGGTGACCTTGGTGCGATTGACCGCCACCATCCCGAATTGCAGGGCCCGGCTGACGCGGTAGATCCGGCGCGGATCGAGCGAGTGCAGATAGGCCACCAGCCCGTACTCGGTGGCATTGGCGCGCGCAATCACCTCCTCCTCGCTGTCGAAGGGGGTGATGGGCGCCACGGGGCCGAAAGTCTCCTCGGCCATGATCGCGGCCTCGTCGGTCACGTCCTTGAGGACCGTGGGCGCGTAGAAGAGCGGCCCGAGATCCATGCGCTCGCCGCCGCAGAGGAGGGTCGCGCCCTTTTCGAGCGCGTCGGCCACGTGCTCCTCCTGCTTGGCCACCGCCTTCTCGTTCATCAGCGGGCCGATATCGGGGTCGTCCATGCCGGTGCCGACGGTGAGCGCCTTCGCCGCGTCCGTGAACTTCTCGCAGAAGGCGTCGTAGACGTCGCGATGGACGTAGATGCGGTTGGCGCCCAGGCAGTCCTGCCCCGAGGTGGCGAACTTGGCCTTGATCGTCTCGGCCACCGCCTCGTCGAGGTCGCAGTTGGGGAAGACGATGACGGGGGCGTGGCCGCCAAGTTCCATGACGAGCTTCTTCACGGTCTGTGCGCTGTCGCGGTAGAGGAGCCGCCCGACCTCGGTCGATCCGGTGAAGCTCACCGCACGGACGCGGGCATCCGCGGTCCAGGGCGGCACCACGGTCGAGGCGCGCCCCGTCACCACGTTGAAGACGCCCGCGGGAATCCCCGCCCGCTCGGCCAGCTCGGCCAGCGCCAGCGCGGAGAACGGCGTCTCGTGGCTCGGATGCGCGACGACGGTGCAGCCCGCGGCGATGGCCGCTGCGGCCTTGCGCGTCAGCATGGCGGCGGGGAAGTTCCAAGGCGTGATGAGGGCGGCCACGCCCATGGGCTCCAGCCAGAGCTCCACCTCGGCGTCGTGGAGGTGCGAGGTCACGCCCTCGATATTGGGGCGCTTGGCCTCCTCGGCGTAGTATTCGACGAAGGAGGCGGCATAGTCGATCTCGCCCCGGGCCTCGGAGACGGGCTTGCCCTGCTCGAGGACCATGATCCGCGCCAGGTCCTCCTTGTGCGCGATCATCAGGTCGAACCAGCGGCGCAGGATCGCGGAGCGTTCCTGCGGCAGGCGGTCGGACCAGCCGGGAAAGGCCGCGTGGGCGGCGTCCACCGCCGCGGCGCTGTCCTCGGCCGAAAGGCTCGCCACGTCGCCCAGCCGGTCGCCGGTGGCGGGATCGATGACGGCGAAGGTCTCGCCGCTCGTGGCGCCGGTCCACTTGCCGCCGATATAGGAGAAGGAGCGGACGAGGCGCTTGTCCTCGATGCCCTTCCGGGCCGAGAGTTCGGTCTCGGTCATGCGATGCACCTCCGGTGTCTGGATCGGTGCCATGATGCCGGGATCCGAGAGAGGGCTAGGCCGTTTCGGCGCGCGATTCGACAGGATTCCTCTCGCGCCGGGCCGATGCGGAGAGGAATCCTCTCCTCAGTCGTCCTGACGGGTCAGGAGCGCGAAGGGCGGCGCGGCGGGGGCCTTCACCGCCTTGGTGACGATGTAGGTGTAGTAGCGCGCGAGCCCGATCCGCGCATCCAGCATGTCGTCCACGAGCCGCTGATAGGCGTCGATGTCGCGGGTCACGATCTGCAGGATGTAGTCGAAGCCACCGCCCAGCGCCCAGGCCGCCGTCACCTCCTCGTAATCGCGCACGGCGCGCTCGAAGGCCTGCACTCGCTCGGCCGTGTGGTCGCGCAGCTCGACGGCGAGGAAGACGGTGACGTGGGGCGCGACCTTCTTGAGGTCGACACGGGCGTGGTAGCTCTCGATCAGGCCCGCATCCTCGAGCCGCTTCAGACGGTTCCAGGCGGGGGTCGGCGACAGGCCCACGCGCTCCGCGAGGGCCGTCTTGGAGATCCGCCCGTCGCGGGACAGGGCGTCGAGGATGGCAAGGTCGCGGGCGTCGAGGGCGATCATGGGCGGATCGGTCGTCCCTGGCGCGGCGTGGGGGATGTCATCGGCCTGTCCTTCGATCCGTTCAGGTCGCAGCAATACGCGCCCGGGGGCGCCGTTCCAAGACTGGAGGCCCGCGCCCCTTGACCGCGCGGCCGATTTCCCCTCTCCCTCGGACAAATCCCTTGGAGACCTCCGCATGGTTCAGAGCTTTTCCGACGCCGAATTCGCCCGCCGGCTGCGGCTGGCCCGCAAGGCCATGGAGGGCGAAGGCCTCGATGCGCTCTTCGTCACCAACCCGTCCAACATGAACTGGCTGACGGGCTATGACGGCTGGTCCTTCTACGTGCATCAGGGGGTTCTGATCCTGCCCGATGCCGATCCGGTCTGGTGGGGGCGGCGCATGGACAGCTTTGGCGCGCGGCGCACCGTCTGGATGAACCGCGAGAATATCCGCGACTATACCGACGACTACATCCAGGCCGACGACCTGCACCCGATGCAGACCCTGGCGGAACTGCTGAAGGAGCGCGGGCTCGACCGCGCCCGCATCGGGGTCGAGAAGGAAAACTACTACTTCACCGCGAAGGCGATGGAGGTGCTGTCGGAGGAGATGCCGGAGGCGACCTTCCTCGACGCCACCAACACGGTGAACTGGCAGCGCCTCGTGAAGTCCGACGAGGAACTGGACGTGATGTTCAAGGCGGGCACGATCTCGTCGAAGATGATCCACAACCTGATGGAACGGATCGAGCCGGGGATGGCCAAGAACAGGCTCGTCGCCGAGATCTTCCGCGACGGCATCGAGGGGACCGACGAGGCCTGGGGCGACTATCCGGCGATCGTGCCCTTGGTGCCCTCGGGCCCCGACGCCTCGGCCGCGCACCTCACCTGGGACGGGCGGCCGTTCAAGTCGGGCGAGGCCACGTTCTTCGAGCTGGCCGGCTGCCATCGCCGCTACCACGCGCCGTTCTGCCGGACGGTCTATCTCGGGCAGCCGCCGCAGGAGGTGATCGACACGGAGAGGGCGCTCGTGGAGGGGATCGAGGCCGGGCTCGACGCGGCGCGCGCGGGCAATGTCGCGGGCGACATCGCCCGCGCCCTGAAGGACGTGCTGCGCGCCCACGGGATCGAGCGGCAGGGGCGCGTGGGCTATGCGGTGGGCTTGTCCTATCCGCCCGACTGGGGGGAGCACACCGTGTCGATCCGCGAGCGCGACCGGACCGAGCTGAAGCCCGGCATGACCTTTCACTTCATGCCGGCCCTGTGGATGGAGGATTGGGGGCTCGAGATCACCGAAAGCATCGTGATCCGCGACACGGGCCCGGCCGAATGCCTCTGCGACTATCCGAGAAAGCTGGTCGTCAAGCCATGAGCCGCACCGACGACGCCGTCGCGCTTCTGTCCGAGCTGGTGGCCTTTCCCACGGTCTCGTCGGACCCGAACCGCGACCTGGCGACCTATGCCGCCGAACGGCTGGATGATCTGGGCGCCCGCGTGCGAATCCAGGAGGCCGAGGAGGGCCGCAAGGCCAACGTCTTCGCCACCCTTGGGCCCGAGGGGGACGGCGGCATCGTCCTGTCGGGCCATACCGACGTGGTGCCGGTGGACGAGGCCGACTGGACCTCCGACCCGTTCGAGATGCGCGAGGAGCACGGCCTCTATTACGGGCGCGGCACCTGCGACATGAAGGGTTTCATCGCCTGCGCGCTGGCCTGCGCCCCGATCTACGCGGCCGGCACCCTGAAGCGGCCGCTGCATTTCGCCTTCACCTACGACGAGGAGGTGGGCTGCTTCGGCGCCCAAGACCTCGTGCGGCTCCTGAAGGAGGAGCGGCTGCGTCCCTCGGCGGTGATCATCGGCGAGCCGACCTCGATGCGCGCCATCGACGGGCACAAGGGCTGCTGCGAATACACCACCAGCTTCCACGGCCTCGAGGGCCACGGATCGGCGCCCGAGCGCGGCGTCTCGGCCACGGAATACGCCGCGCGGTTCATGATGCGGCTTCTGGAAATGCGCGAGGAACTAAAGGCGCGCGCGCCCGCCTCGAGCCCCTTCTCGCCGCCCCACAGCACGGTGCAGGTGGGGCGGATCGAGGGCGGGGTGGCGCGCAACGTCATCGCACGGCTCGCGCATGTAGACTGGGAGCTGCGCCCGATCAACGCCGCCGACAAGGACCATGTGGTCCGCACCCTGCGGGACTACTGCAACGAGGTGCTGCTGCCGCAGATGCGGTCGGTCGGCGCCGAGGCGGCGATCGAGACCACGACGGTGGGCGACGTGGTGGGGCTGGAGCCGGTCTCCGACAACGAGGCCCGCGACATCGTCACGGGCCTGACCGGGGATTTCACGGTGGGGACCGTGCCCTTCGGCACCGAGGCGGGCCTGTTCCAGTCCATGGGCTGCTCGGCAGTGGTCTGCGGTCCCGGCTCCATCGAGCAGGCGCACAAGCCCGACGAGTTCGTCGCCCGCGACCAGATCGCCACCTGCGTGCGGATGCTCGAACGGCTCGACGGCCGGCTGCGCTAGGCCCAGCTCCGGGCCAGCACCCGGAACCAGTTCTCGTGGCAGATCCGGGTCATCAGCGCGTCGTCGTATCCGTGTTCGCGCATGGCGCGGCGCAGCGCCGGAAGCTCGGCCACCGTCTTCAGGCTGCGCGGCATCAGCGCCCCGTCGTAATCCGATCCCAGCCCGACCCGGTCCTCGCCAAGCCGGCCGATCAGATGATCAAGGTGGCGCAGCACCAGATCGAGACCGACATCGTCCCGCATCCGCCCGTCGGGCCGCAGGAAGGCGCAGGCGAAGTTCAAGCCGACCATGCCGTCGCTTTCGGCGATGGCATCGAGCTGCCGGTCGGTCAGGTTCCGCGCGTGCGGGCTGATCGCATGGGCGCCCGAATGGGTGGCGACGAGCGGCCGCGAGGACAGCCGCGCCACGTCCCAGAACCCCGCCTCGTTCAGGTGCGACAGGTCGAGCATGATGCCCAGCGCATCGCACCGCGCGACCAGCCGGGCGCCGGCATCGGTGAGGCCGGGCCCGATATCGGGGCCCGATGGGAACCGGAACGGCACGCCGTGGCCGAAGATCGTCTCGCAACTCCAGACCGGCCCGAGCGATCTGAGGCCTGCGGCATGAAGGCCGTCGAGTTCGGCCAGGTCGGGCCCGATCGCCTCCGCCCCCTCGACATGGAGGATCGCGGCCAGCGGGCCGCTGCCGAACGCCGCCCGCAGGCCCTCCCCGTCGCGACAGACGACGACATGGCCGGCCTGCTCCAGCTCCCCCAGGATCGCCATCTGCCGTTCCACCACGGCCGCGGCCTCGGCCTGGGCGACAAGGGCCGGCAGCGGCATGTCGTAGCTGTCGCCCTGCATCGCCGCGATGCGTTTCGACGTGTCGACCGGCGAGGGCACCCAGACGGCGAAGAACCCGCCGCCGAACCCGCCCGCCCGCGCGCCGGGCATGTCGATGGCGCCGCCGCCCGGTCGGGTAAGGCAACGGGCGGGCCTCGTGGTTCCGGAGAGGTACAACCGGGTCAGCAGATCGTTGTGACCGTCGAAGATCAGGGGGTCGGGCATGTCACCTCCGGCTCAGACCGAACGCAGGGAACGCCGCCCGGCGCCCGGGCGCAAGCCCCGCCGGCGCATCGCCGCGACCCGGGCCGCCCCGGCGCGGCGGCGGCAACCGGAACAACGGAGCGGCCGCGTCGCGCGGCCAGACCCTCATCGCCTCCGCCCGGCGCGGCTCTTTCGCGGGCCGGTCGGGGTTCTGGAGCGCAGTCCGGGCGGCCGGCGCGACACCCACCGGATGAACTTTTCGAGCCGCGGATGGGTGCGCAGCGCCTCAAGCGTGCTGAAGCTGCGCGCCAGTTCGGTCTCGGTCAGCGTGGCATGGATCTCCGAATGGCAGATCTGGTGCAACAGCACGGTGGGCCCGCCCTTTCCGCCTCGCAGCTTCGGGACGAGGTGGTGCAGGCTTTGCGGCACGTCGGGCGGAATTGGACGTCCGCAGAGGCCACAGATCGGATCGGGTTCGCTCATGATGCGAAGATCGGCCGGCGGCCGAGCCCGGCAAGCCCTCCGGAACCGCGAGGCCGCCTCGCGTCTTGACGGGGTTTTGGATGGGAGTGCGCCATGTCGATCGAAACCTTCACCTTCACGGCCGCCGACGGGGTGCCCAACAACCCGGCGCTTCCGGTCGTGCTGATCCGCGGCGCCTTCGACGGGGCGGACGGCGAGGCGATCCGCGACCGGATCGAGGCCAATGGCTGGGGCGGCACCTGGATCTGGACGGTGTTCGACTATCACCACTTCCATCCGAACGCGCACGAGGCGCTGGTCGCGACGGCGGGAGAGGCGGATCTGGCGCTTGGCGGCCCCGAAGGCAGCACCGTCGCCATCGCGCGGGGCGACTGCATCATCCTTCCGGCCGGAACCGGGCACAAGCTCCTCCGGTCGAGCGAGGATTTCCGCGTCTGCGGCGCGTATCCGCCAGGTCAGGAGGACTTCGAGACGCTGCGCCGGGGTGCGGCAGGGGGCAACGTCGCGGACCGCATCGCGGCCGTCGCGCGCCCCTCGACCGATCCCACCACCGGCGGCGCCGGGCCGCTGCTCGATGCCTGGTCCTAGAACGGGCGCACGACATTGCCGGAAAAGAAGAAGGCGCCCATCCCCACCGTAAAGAGCGTGTTGCCGGCGACCGCGTGCATGACCCAGGCTGCGGGCAGGCCGCGCGCCTCATAGGTCGCGGCGAAGACGAGGCCGCCGGCGAAGGTCAACGCCGCGACGATCCAGCTCCAGTACATCAGGTGCGCCAGCGAGAAGAGCGCCGCATTGAGGATGAGCGCGGCGCGGCCCGCGGGCAGGATGCGCCGATAGCGCACGAAGAACAGGAGCCGGAACACGAGCTCCTGCGGCAGCGCCGAGAGAAACGGATAGAGCAGCATGACCAGCACGAAGAGGCGCAGATCGAGCCGGTAGAGCCCGAAGACGTCCTGAGGCGCGACGAGGCCCAACACGAGAAACCCTATCCCGGAGCTCAGGGCGCCGAGGCCCAGCACCGCCCGCGCGTCGATCCGTTGCCACCCGATCCACAGCGTCTGCCATCGGAATCCCGGCGTGACGGTGAGAAGCGCGAGCCCGAGGGCGGTGACGGCGAAGAGCGCCCCGAACATCTGGGCGGGCGGCAGGAACACCGCGATCGCCACCGGCGCCGCCACGAAGAGCAGCCCGAATTCCATGCGGAGCCGCCAGTGCTGCCTCCGCCCTGCCCCGGTCGGCCGATCTCTGTCCATGCTCGCCCTCTCTGATGCAGCCGCCGTCCCGCGCGCGCGCTCCGAAGCTAGGCCGGCGCGCCGCGAAAGCATCCCGTCCGCGGCCCCTATAGATCGCGTTTGTGCCGGCCCTGGCGGACTTCGGGCCGGGTCCAGCGCGATCGGCGATTGACGCGGCGCGGCCGGTCTGGTCCTGTCCCCCGGCACGGTTCCCGAACGGGACCAACAGGGAATGCGGATCGGCGCCTGCCGACAGCCGCAGCCGCCCCCGCGACTGTAAGCGGCGAGCGCCCGTCCGAATGCCACTGGGCGCAGTCCCGGGAAGGCGGAGGGCGCTGCGACCCGCGAGCCAGGAGACCTGCCGTGCGCCGCGAAACACCAGCCGCCCGTCGGGTGTGACGGGCAAGGAGACGAGACATGCATATCGAGCCGGGTGTCGTGACGGGCGCCAAGATCGTCCTGAGCTATGCCACAGCCGCTGGCGCCGCGACCTGCGCCCTGAAGCTTGGCGCCCGGGCGCTGCGGGAGGCCGGGGCGGCCTCGCTCATGGCGAGGGCCGGCATGGCCACGGCCGCCGTGTTCGCGTTCTTCCAGATCCTGCCGCACCATCCGGTCGGCGTGTCGGAGGTGCACTTCATCCTCGGCTCGACGCTGTTCCTGATCTTCGGAGCGGCCCCCGCGGCCCTGGGCCTCGCGTTCGGCCTGTTGCTGCAGGGCCTGTTCTTCGCGCCGCTCGACCTGCCGCAATACGGCATGAACGTCACGACGCTGCTCGTGCCGCTCTTCGCCGTGGCCACGCTGGCCCGCCGCATCGTGCCCGAGCGCTGCGCCTATGTCGATCTGAGCTATCGTCAGACCCTGCTGCTCTCCACCGCCTACCAGGGCGGCGTGGTCGTCTGGGTGGCGTTCTGGGCACTCTACGGCCACGGCGTCGAGGCCGCCAACCTCGCCGCCATCGCGTCCTTCGGCGCCGCCTACATGATGGTGGTCCTGCTGGAGCCCCTCGTTGATCTGGCGGTCCTGGCCGGGGCGAAATCCGTCCATGGGCTCGCCCGGTCGGGCCTCGTCGGCCCGCGGCTCTTCGCCTGACGCCCTCCGGGGGATCTGCGCCGCGCGGATCCCCTGCCGGCGGGCGGAGCGCCGCTCGCCCTCGCCGCATGGCGCGGTCAGCCGGCTGTCGGACCTTCCTCGGGGCGCGCCTCTATCACCACGAAGGCCTGCGCCCAGGGGTGGTCGTCCGTCAGCGTCACATGGATGATGGCCACGTGGCCCGGAGGCGTCATCTCGGCCAGCCGGTCAGCGGCCCAGCCGGTCACCGCCATGACCGGCTGACCGGTCGCGAGGTTCGACACCGCCATGTCCTTCCAGGCGATCCCCATCCGCAGCCCGGTGCCAAGCGCCTTCGAGCAGGCTTCTTTCGCCGCCCAGCGCTTGGCGTAGGTGCCCGCGACGTCCTGGCGCCGCTCGGCCTTCCGCTGTTCGGTCTCGGTGAAGACGCGCTGGCGGAAACGGTCGCCGAACCGGTCGAGGACCCGCTCGACGCGCTCGATGTTGGCGAGATCGGTGCCGATGCCGAGGATCATGCCCGGCCCCCGCGTCGCGGCCGCAGCGCCGCGGAGCCGGGTCTGGCGACACCGCGCCTGCCAGCCGCCGCCCGTCCGTCGCGGGCCCGCCATGGCCCTGCCTGCGGAACCGGCGCCAGCCGCGGCCGTTCCACCGCCTCGAACCCGAGACCGCCCAGATGGAGACCGCCATGCCCTGCAGCGAGCGCTACCGCATCCCCCACCGGTTCGGCTTGGGCGGCGTGCCCATCGGCAACCAGTTCACCGTCACCACCGATGCGCAGGCGCAGGACACGCTTGGCGCCGCCTGGGAGGCCGGGGTGCGATATTTCGACGTCGCCCCCTTCTACGGCCTCGGCCTTTCGGAGCGGCGCTACGGCCAGTTTCTCCATCGCCAGCCGCGCGACAGCTATGTCCTGTCGACCAAGGTCGGCCGGCTCCTGAAGGCCGGGCGCGAACACCGCCACCAGACGCTCTTTCCCCATTCCCCCTCGCCCAATACCGAGATCTACGATTACAGCGCCGATGGGGCGCGGCGGTCGATCGAGGACAGCCTGCAACGGATGGGGATCGACTCGATCGACGTGGTCTTCGTTCACGACCTGTCGCCCGATAACGCCGCCCTGCCCCAGGACTGGACGGCGCTCTGGCCCGGCGCCGTCGAGGGCGCGTTCCGCGCGCTCTGCGATCTTCGGGCGGAGGGCGTGATCAAGGCATGGGGCATGGGCGTGAACCGTCCCGAGCCGATCCTCAGATGCATGGAAGATTCCGATCCCGATCTCCACCTGATGGCCAGTCAGTATTCGCTGATCGACCACGACAACGCGGTCGAGACGGTGTTTCCGGCGCTGCGGGCGCATGGCAACGGCGTGGTGATCGGCACGGCGCTCGGCAACGGCTTCCTCGCCGGCAAGGCGCAGTACATGTATGCCGACGACAATACCGTCATCGACCCCGCCGTGCTGCGCAAGCGCGATCGCATCCGCGCCATCGCCTACGACCACGGATCGGACCTGATGACCGCCGCGATCCGCTTCGCCATGGCTCCCGACGTCGCGGATGCGGTGGCGATCGGCTGCGGCCGCCCGGACGAGGTGATCGACGACGTTCCTGGCCGCCGACAAGGCGGTGGCGCCGGGGTTCTGGGACGATCTGCGTGCCGAGGGGCTGATCCATCCCGACGCGCCGATCCCCGCGAGCTGAGGCGCCGCCCGGCGCAGCCGGCCCCGCGCCGCCTCCCCTCTCACCGGTCCTCGTCGTCGTCCGCGTCGTCCGGCAGGTTGAAGAAGCTGTCGGCGTCGGAGACGTCGCGGTCATCCTTCTCCTCAAGCTCCTCGCCGCTGTTCGACAGCGTGAAGGTCTCGAGGCCCGAGATCGCCGAGGGCATCCTCGGTTCCGGCTCGCCCGCCAGGCTCTGCTCGGTCGAGACGAGCTTGCGCCGCTCGTCGTCCGACATGACCTGCCCTTCGCGCGCGCGCTTCTGCGCGGCCTTCTGCACGGCGAGGTCCAGTTCGGACTGCTTGCAGAGGCCAAGCGCCACCGGGTCCACCGGCTCGAGCTGCGACATGTTCCAGTGCGTGCGGTCGCGGATCGACTGGATCGTCGGCTTCGTCGTGCCCACCAGCTTCGAGATCTGGCTGTCGGCCAGTTCAGGGTGGAACTTCACCAGCCACAGGATCGCCGCCGGGCGATCCTGCCGCTTCGACAGCGGCGTGTAGCGCGGCCCGCGCCGTTTTTCCTCGCCGACCGAGGCAGGGTTGAACTTCAGCTTCAGCCTGCGCGCCGGGTCGGCCTCGCCGGCGCGGATCTCGTCCTGCGTCAGCTGGTTGTTGGCGATCGGATCGAAGCCCTTCACCCCGGTTGCGACGTCGCCGTCGGCGATGCCCTGCACCTCCAGTTCGTGCAAGCCGCAGAAATCCGCCACCTGCCTGAAGGTCAGCGTGGTGTTGTCCACCAGCCAGACCGCGGTGGCCTTGGCCATGATCGGTTTGTCAGCCATTCGAGTCTCCTTCCTGGCATCGTCTCGGGACAAGGCTTGCCCGTGGCCCGGTTTCGGGGCCGGCCCCGGGATCGGAGCCAAGTTCGCATTGTCGGGGAACCTGCAAGGGGTATAGTCGCCCTTGGCCGATGTGAAAAGGGACAAATGCGCCGCGTTCTGGGGATCCTGCTGGCCATGGCGCTTCCCGTTTCGGCGGACGAGGCCGGCCGGTTCGACTACTGGATCCTGGCGCTCAGCTGGTCGCCGACCTGGTGCGCGCTCGACGGCGAGCGCCGCGGCTCGCCCCAATGCGACGGCGATCTGGGCTGGACCCTGCACGGCCTCTGGCCGCAGCACGAGCGCGGCTATCCCGAGGATTGCGAGACGATCCGCCGTGATCCGAGCGCTCCGGCCATGGCCGGCATGGCCGACATCATGGGATCGGTCGGTCTCGCCCGCCACGAATGGGCCCGGCACGGCCGGTGCAGCGGGCTGAGCGGCGACGCCTATCTCGCGCTGTCGCGGCGGGCCTTCGAGGCGGTGGCGCAGCCCGAGGTGCTGGAGCGCCTGGCGCAGCCGGTGCGGCTGCCGGCGCGCGTCGTCGAGGAGGCGTTCCTCGACGCGAACGACACCCTGTTCGCGGACGCGATCACCGTCACCTGCCGCGACGGCCGCATCGCCGAGGCGCGGATCTGCCTCGACCGCGACGATCTGGCCTACCGCCGCTGCGGCGACGACGTGATCGAGGATTGCAGGCTCGGCGATGCGCTACTCGACCCTCGCTGAGAAGCCCCGCGACTGGCGGCTCGCGCTCCTCGCGATCAACGTCGCGCTGCCCTGGCTGTTGGCCCCGCTTGTCGGCCTCGTTCCCCGGCCTGCCCGCGGGGCGGCCTATCTCGCGGCGCTCGCCCTTCTGCTCCTGCTCAACGCGCGGATGACGGGTCCGGCCGCGGCACGTCCCTGGGCGCTGCTCTGCATGATGCTCACGCTCGTCTCGGGCCTGCTCTTCGGCTCGCTGTCGTGGATCGCGACCGCGGGCCTGCTGCCGGCGCTTCTGGCCTTCACGCCGCCGCCGTGAGCCGCAGCCCGTCCCGCACCAGATCCATCAGATCGCCGAAATAGCCGGCCGATCGCGCCGGCAGGGTCGGATCGGAGGTGATCGCCATGACCATCCGCGGCCCGACCGCGATGACCTGTCCGCCATACCCGCGGGCGAGGGCGAAGTCGCGGCCCCCCTCTCGCCCCAGAAACCAGCCGAGGCCATAGCCGAGACCCGACCAGGGCGAGCGCGTGCGGGGCCGCCAGGCCTCGCTCACCCAGGCCTCGGAGAGCACCCGCGTGCCGTTCCAGGCGCCGCCCTGCCGGTGCATCTCGCCGAAGCGGAGCATGGCGGTGAGCGTCAGCCCCATCTGGTTGCCGCCGAGATACCGGCCCTGCGGGTCGCGCGCCCAGGGCGGGATCTCGATCCCGAGCGGCCGGCCGAGCCGCCGCTGCATCTGCTCGCGGAGCGTGAGACCGGTGACCTCGGCCAGAACGGCCCCCAGAACATGCGTGGAGCCCGTCGAATAGAGCATCCGCCCGCCCGGATCGGCCACCATCTCGCGGCCGAGCGCGTCGGCCACCCAGTTGCCGGACGAGATCCAGGCGCCGTAATTCCCGCCCGAGGTCCGCTCCAGCCCGGCCTGCATCGCGGCGAGGTTCTCGACGGTGATGTCGGCGACGCGCGGATTGGCGCCCCCGGGCACGAGGCGCGGTGCGAGCTCCCCAATCGTGGCGTCGAGTCCGCCGATCTCGCCCCGGTCGAGCGCCGCGCCGAGGCAGGCGACGACCCACGACTTCGCCACCGACTTGACATTGACGACCTGATCGAGCCCCGGCCCCCGGACGCGCCGCCGCAGCGTCTCGGCGCCGTCGACCCAGACGGCGATGGCGTGAAGCTGCGGGAAATCCTCGGCCCGCATCCCGATCGCCTCCCAGCCATCGGGCTCGGCGGCATGCAGGGCCGGGGCTGCGAAGCCCGCCGCGGTCCCCGCAATGAAGGCGCGTCTGGTGGTCATGCGGCGCAAGGTGGCGCCGCCAGCCGGCGGGAAAAGGGGCCGGTCGCCGGAACGTGAACCGCTCAGCCGCCGGCAACCTCGAGGACGATCTTCCCGATATGGTCGGAGCGCTCCATCCGGGCATGGGCCTTGGCCGCACTGGCGAGCGCAAAGTGCGAGTCGAGGATCGGCCCGATCCGGCCCGACTCGATGAGCGGCCAGACATGCTCGGCAAGTCCGGCCGCGATGCGCGCCTTGGCCTGCACCGATTGCGGCCGCAGGGTGGAGCCGGTGACGGTCAGCCGCTTCACCATGACCGGGGCAAAGTTCACTTCCGCCTTCGCGCCGCCGAGAAAGGCGATCATGACGAGCCGCCCCTCGGTCCGCAGGCAGGCGAGGTTTCTCGGGATGTAGTCCCCGCCGACCATGTCGAGGATCAGGTCGGCGCCGCCCGCCTCCTTCATCGCGGCGACGAAATCCTCCTCGCGGTAATTGATCGCCCGCTCGGCGCCCAGATCCTCGCAGGCGCGGCATTTCTCCGCCGTGCCGGCCGTGGCGAAGACCCGCGCGCCCCAGGCCTGAGCCAGCTGGATCGCGGTGGTGCCGATGCCGGAGGAGCCGCCATGGACCAGAAACACCTCGCCGCCATCGAGCCGGCCGCGCTCGATGACGTTGGACCAGACGGTGAAATAGGTCTCCGGCAGGCAGGCCGCGGCCTGAAGCGTCAGACCCTCGGGCACGGCCAGGCAATGGGCGGCCGGCGCCACGGCGTACTGGGCATAGCCGCCGCCGGGCAGAAGCGCGCAGACGCTCTCGCCCACGCGGTGCTGCGCCCCCTCCCCGGCAGCGACGATCGTGCCCGAACATTCGAGTCCGGGAAGATCGGAGGCGTCGGGCGGCGGATCGTAGACACCCGCCCGCTGCAGCGCGTCGGGGCGGTTCACCCCCGCCCAGGCGATGCGGATCAGAACCTCGCCGGCGCCGGGCTCGGGCACCGGCCGGCGAACGGGCCTCAGCACCTCCGGTCCGCCGGGCTCGGAGATCTCGACCGCGTCCATCTCGGCGGGAAGGCTCATGGACGGCCCCGCATCGAGCCCGGAAACCCGCCGAGCCCCTTGGGCTTGCGCAGCCGCGACAGGACGAAGTTCGGGCCGGCCATCATCGCCCGGCCGACGGGATTGGAGGCCAGCGTCGTCTTGGTCCGCTCCACCCACATGACGTTGTCGATGCGCCGGTCGATGAAGGCGCTCGTGTCCTGATGATCGAGCGAATCGTCGCCCAGCCAGTAGAGCACGACGCTCGCGTAGACGCCCGAGAGCGTGGCGCGCTTCGAATACCAGTTGCCGTCCGTCGACGTGTCGCCGAGCGCGGTCCAGATCGCATCCGCCGTCTCCCAGAGCGCCCTGGCGCCGTCGCCGGCATGCATGGGCAGCGCAAAGAGCGTCGCGCCGCGGCGGACGACCTCCTTGTCGGCCACGTCGAGCCGCAGCCGGATGGCGCGGGTCACCTTGTCGCGATAGCGCATGTCGGCGAGGTCCTGCTCGCGCAGCCGGTCGGCCATCTCCGCGTCCTTGCGGCGATGATAGGCCATGGCCAGGTCGACCGCGCCGCGGGGAAACAGGGCCCGCGCCTCGGCCAGCGGCATGTCGGCATCCTTCGCCGCGCGTTTCAGCGTGTCGTGAGACCAGCCGTCGAACGGGACATGTGCGAGTGCCGCGTCGAGCACCTTCTCTCTTGGATCATCCATCTCGGAGCCTCCTGCGTTCTGTCTGTGGACAGGTAGGACGAGAGCTGATAAAAGGCCACTTCCTGCAGATTATCCGCAACTCCAGACTTAGAAAGGTGGTGAAAACCACATGCAGGTCAGCGTTCGCGACAACAATGTCGATCAGGCGCTCCGTGCCCTCAAGAAGAAGCTCCAGCGTGAGGGAGTCTTTCGCGAGATGAAGCTCAAGCAGCATTTCGAGAAGCCCTCGGAGAAGAAGGCGCGCGAAAAGGCCGAGGCGATCCGCCGGCAGCGCAAGCTCGCCCGGAAGAAAGCTCAGCGCGAAGGTCTCCTCTAGGCCCAGCCGGTCGATGTCGAGCCGCCGAACCCCCGGACCCTCGTTCGGGGGTTTTTCGTTGGGGGTTTGGACCTTGCGCCAAGGCGGCGCCGGGCCTACGCCGCGCCCGCCGGAGGGTGGGCGCGACCGTCATTTGCGGCGCCAGCCGCTCCGTCCGACAGGAGGCGGCATGGACCATTTTCTCTACAGGAACGGCCGGCTGATGGCCGAGGATGTCGATCTGGCCCATATCGCGGCGTCCGTCGGCACGCCCTTCTACTGCTACTCGGCCGCCACGCTGACGCGCCACTTCCAGCTTTTCGAGCGCGCTCTCGACGGGATGGACCATCTCATCTGCTTTGCGATGAAGTCGCTGTCGAACATCGCGGTGCTGAAGCTGCTCGGCGATCTCGGCGCCGGGATGGACGTGGTGTCGCTCGGCGAATATGCCCGCGCCCGCGCCGCCGGCGTGCCGGCCGACCGGATCGTGTTCTCGGGCGTCGGCAAGACCCGCGTCGAGATGTCCGAGACGCTGAAGGCCGGCATCCGCCAGTTCAACGTCGAATCCGAACCCGAGCTCGTGGCGCTGTCGGAGGTCGCGACCGGACTCGGCCTGACGGCGCCCGTCGCGCTGCGCGTCAATCCCGATGTCGACGCCCGGACCCACGAGAAGATCGCCACCGGCCGCAAGCAGGACAAGTTCGGCATCCCGATCGAGCGCGCCGAGGAGGTTTATGCCCGCGCCGGTGCGCTGCCGGGCATCGAGGTCGTGGGCATCGATGTCCATATCGGCTCCCAGCTGACCAGTCTCGAACCGTTCGAGCGCGCCTATGGCAAGATCGCCCACCTGACGCGGCTGCTGCGCCGGCAGGGGCACGACATCCGGCGGCTCGACCTCGGCGGCGGCCTTGGCATTCCCTATATCCGCACCAACGACGCGCCGCCGCTGCCCAGCGCCTACGGCGCCCTGATCCGCCGCAATCTGGGCGATCTGGGCTGCGAGATCGAGATCGAGCCCGGCCGCCTGATCGCCGGCAATGCAGGCGTTCTGGTGACCGAGGTGGTCTATCTGAAGATCGAGGCCGATCGCCGGTGGCTGATCGTCGATGCCGGCATGAACGATCTGATGCGCCCGGCCATGTACGACGCCCACCACGACATCGTGCCGCTGGCGGAGCCGGAGCCGGGCGTCGAGATGGCCGAGATCGACGTCGTGGGGCCGGTCTGCGAATCGAGCGACGCCTTCGCGAGGGGCCGGGCCCTGCCGCCGCTGCAGGCCGGCGATCTCGTCGCCATCCGCTCCGCCGGCGCCTATGGCGCGGTGATGGCGTCGGAATACAATTCCCGTCCGCTGGTGCCGGAAGTGCTCGTCAGGAACGATCACTTCGCCGTCATCCGCGCGCGGCCCTCGATTGACGAGATGCTGGCCCGCGATAGGATCCCTGAATGGCTCTAACGCGGCATCCTCCGCATCGGGCCGGTTGATCGGGCCCGCGCCCGGAGGTCCATGACCCCGAGACGACCCCTTCCTCCCGCGGCGCGTGCCGGTCTCGGCACGTCGCTCAGACTGACCCGCGCGGGCATCGCGGCGGAGCGTGCGCTGCGCGCCTTCTGGCCCTTGTGGTCGATCCTGCTCGCCGCCTTGGCGAGCCTGATGCTGGATCTCCCCAACATCCTGCCGCTCGAAGCGGTGTGGCTGGCGAGCGTCGCGGTGATCGTCGGCGGCGTCGTGGCGCTCGTGCGGGGCATCCGCCAGTTCCGCTGGCCCGCCGAGGCGGACGCGCTCGACCGGCTGGACCGCACCCTTCCCGGGCGGCCCATCGCGGCGCTGTCGGATGAACAGGCGATCGGCGCCGGCGACAGCCTGTCCCAGGCGATCTGGGACGCGCATGTGACGCGCATGGCCGAGCGGATCCGCGGCGTCCGGGCGGTCCGCCCGGACCTGCGCATGGCCGCCCGCGATCCCTTCGCGTTGCGCTATGTGGCGCTCGTCGCCTTCGCCATCGCGCTGCTCTTCGGCTCCGTCTGGCAGGTGGGATCGGTGGCGCAGATCGCCCCCGGGGGCGGCCAGGCCGCCGCCGGCGGCCCGGCCTGGGAAGGCTGGATCGAGCCCCCCGCCTATACCGGCCGGCCGTCGCTCTACCTCGCCGATCTGCCCGAACGCGCGGTCGCGGTGCCGCAGGGAAGCAGCGTGACGATCCGGCTCTACGGCCCGGCAGGGGCGCTCGGCGTCACCGAGACCGTTTCCTCCGAGGCCGGCACGGAGTTGGTCGCGGATCCCCAGCAGACCTTCGAGATCACCCGCTCCGGGCGCATTTCGCTCGAGGGACGGGGCGGCCGGGACTGGCAGATCGCCATGACCCCCGACGCGCCGCCCTCGGTCGAGGTGACCGGAACGCCTGAGCGCGCCATGGGCGGCGAGTTTCGCCAGAGCTTCGCCGCGCAGGACGATTTCGGCGTCGTCTCGGGCCAGGTCCGCATCGAGCTGGATAGGGATCGCCTCGATCGTCGCTACGGGCTCGCGGTCGAGCCCGATCCGCGCGCGCCGCTGGTGGTAGACCTGTCGCTGCCGATCAGCGGCGATCGCACCGATTTCACCGGCACCCTGGTCGAGACCTTCTCCGAACATCCCTGGGCCAACATGCCGGTCAGGATGACCTACGAGGTCGCCGACGAGACCGGCCAGACCGGATCGACCGGCCCGATCGAGGCCGACCTCGCCGGGCAGCGCTTCTTCGATCCGCTGGCCCAGGCGATCGTCGAACAGCGTCGCGACCTGCTGTGGAGCCGCACCAACGCGGCGCGGGTGGCGCAGATGCTTCGCGCCATCTCGTGGCGTCCGGAGGAGCTCTTCGCCTCCGAGACCCTCTATCTGAGATTGCGCGTGGCGATCCGGCGTCTCGAGGCGGGGCTCGGCATCGCCGATCTGTCGGTCGAGCGGCAGGACGAGATCGCCGCCGAGCTCTGGGCCATCGCCACCGAGATCGAGTTCGGCGATCTCGACGACGCGCGCGAGCGGCTGAAGCGCGCGCAGGAGCGGTTGAGCGAGGCGATGGAGAACGGCGCCGACCCTTCGGAGGTCGCCGAGCTGATGCAGGAATTGCGGGAGGCGATGAACGACTATATCCGCCAGCTCGCCGAGCAGAGCCAGCAGGACGGTCAGCAGCAGGCCCAGGGCGAGATGCAGCAGATCACCGGCGACCAGCTGCAGGAGATGATGGACGAGATCCAGCGCCTCATGGAGGAGGGCCGGATGGCCGAGGCGCAGGCGCTCATGGAGCAGCTGAACCGGATGCTCGAGAACATGCAGGTGACCCAAGGCCAGGGCCAGCAGGGGCAGAGCCCCGGCGCCCAGGCCGTGCAGGACCTGCAGGAGACCCTGCGCGATCAGCAGGGCCTTAGCGACGAAGCCTTTCGCGGCATGCAGGACGGCCGACAGCCGGGCCAGCAGGGTCAACAGGGCCAGTCGGGCCAGGGCCAGCCGGGACAGGGCCAGCCCGGACAGGGCCAGCAGACCCCCTCCGGAGAGGGCCAGAGCCTCGCGGACCGGCAGCAGGCGCTCCGCAACGAGTTGAACCGGCAGCGCGGCACCCTGCCCGGCGCCGGCACCGAGGAGGGCGATGCCGCGCGCGAATCGCTCGACCGTGCCGAGCGAGCGATGGAGGGGGCCGAGGATGCGCTGCGCGACGACGACACGCCGCGCGCGCTCGACCGGCAGGCCGAGGCGATGGACGCGCTGCGCGACGGTCTGCGCAATCTTGGCGAGGCGCTGGCGCAGGAGCAGCAGGGCGGCCAGGGGCAGAGCCAGGCGCAGGGCGACCCGAGCGGCCTGAACCGCGACCCGCTCGGCCGGGAATCCGGCCGGAACGGTCAGATGGGGTCGGACCAGCAGATGCTCGGAGGCGCGGAGGTGCACCGTCGCGCCGAAGAGCTGCTCGACGAGATCCGCCGCCGCTCCGGCGACCAGAGCCGCCCCGAGCAGGAACTCGACTATCTCCGCCGCCTGCTCGACCGCTTCTAGAGCGTGTCGATTTGGATCGGACGGGAGGTCCCTTCGCGAGAAGGTCGTGATGCCCTGTTGCCGAGGACCGGGAACGCCACATCCCGTGGCTCTTCGAGAGCGCGCGTGGCGCTGCCCGCAGCGCGACGACGCGCCGGTTCCGGAGGCCGATCACGCTCGTCGGCGCCAGAATCCAACTCGCGCGCGGGGACCGGGGCGCTCGGCCCGAGGCGTCAGGACCGGCCCGGCCGCGGGAGGCGTCAGAGGAGGGAGAGGATGTGGGCCTCCGCCCACCCTCGCCGCGCTGACCGCCTGCCCGGAGGCGCGTCATGGCCTGCGCCTTCACCGCTCCCCGGCTCCTGAACCGGCTCGGGTTGCAGGCCTCAGCAAAAGCTTCGCTCGCGGCCGGGCGGACGCGGCCCGGCCTTGCGGCGCAGGTTCCGTCCGGAATGCGAGGGCCAGCCCTTCATGCGCACCGCTGCGGAAGGGCTGGCCCTCGTCGACGGAGAGCCAACGCGGCGCCACAGGTCGAGCCCGATGGCAGGGGCCGGTGAACACGACCATGGTCAAGAGGGCGGGAGGACCCTCTCCAGGTTCAAAGCCCCGCTCGGGAAAGCGGCCGCCCGACCGTGTGACGATCTACCGGCCATCGTCCGGTAGGGCTTGCACCCTTCTCTCCGAAAAGGCGTGCTTCACAGACTGTCGCAGGATTAGGCGCGACAGGTCTAAAGGGATGGCCCCTCCCGTGTCGTCGCGGATGCCGCCCGGTCGCTGCCCGACCTGCGCCTCAGTCGAAGGAGCCGAGCGCCCGGCCGAGCAGCATGAAGGCCCGCGCCGAGCGCGTCCGCGCCAGATCGGCGAGCTCGGCATCGGTGATCCGCGGCTCGACCTCTCCCAGCACCCGGTCGAACATCCGCATGAAATGGTGGGTGCAATCCCGGAATACCGCGTCGGCGCGCAGCCGCTCGGCGACGCGCTCTTCGGCCGCCTCGTCGCCTACCCCGTCGAGCGCCGCGACCGCAGGGCCGCGCGCGCCGGCGGCGAAGCGGCGCCAAACCTCGGGCGCGGCCGGCGCCGCGTCGAACTCGTCCATATAGAGCCCGCTCTCGCTCAGAAGCGTCAGAAGGTCCTGCGCCGCGCTGACGACCTGCCGGCCGCGATGATCGTCCATGGCGCGGCGCAGGGCGCGGAATCCGGCCCTGTCATCGGCATCTGAAGGAAAGTCGAGGGCGCGGATCAGCGTCGCGATGTCAAGCGTCGTCTCGGCCCGCTCGACGCCCGGAAGCGCCGGCGCCTCTTCGGCGGGCGCGGGCGGCGCGGCCGCCGCCGATGGAGACCCGGGGGCGGGCGTCGGCTCCGCCTCGGACCGTCCGTCTCGGTCCAGCACCGCGAGGATGTCCTGCTGCACCCGCGCGAGCGCATCGATCCGTGCCGCAAGACCCTCGGCGCCCCCCGGCGCCTCCCGCGTCAGCGCCGCGAGGGCGCGGCGGATCTCCGCCAGCCTCATGGCGTTGAGGGCCGCCATCCAGACGAGGGCGATCGGCCCGAAGATCGCGACCGGCACCATCATGATCCTGAGCGGGTCGAGATCCGCCTCGCCGCCGGCCATGCCGAAGAAGCCCAACGCGCAGACCAGGAGCCACAGCACCGTGGCCACCCAGGCGATGACCGCCAGGCGCGCGCGATCCGGGGTGCGGCCGGTAAGGACTGGTCCTGCCATGACGCCTCAGACGTAGTCGACGGAGAGGATTTCGTAGGACTTCTCGCCCCCCGGCGTGCGGACCTCGATCGAGTCGCCTTCCTCCTTGCCGATGAGCGCCCGGGCCAGCGGCGACTTGACGTTGAGCTTGCCCCTCTCGAGATTGGCCTCCGGCTCGCCGACGATCTGATAGACCTTCTCCTCGTCGGTGTTCTCGTCCACCAGCTTCACCGTCGCGCCGAACTTGATGGCGCCCGACAGCTTCGCCGTGTCGATCACGTCGGCGCGGGCCAGGAACCCCTCGATCTCCTTGATGCGCCCCTCGATGAAGGACTGCTTCTCCTTGGCCGAATGGTATTCGGCATTCTCGGAGAGATCGCCATGCGCACGGGCCTCGGCGATCGCCTGGATGATTTCCGGGCGATCTTTCGACTTCAGGCGCTTCAGCTCGTCGTTCAGCGCGGCATGTCCCGCACGGGTCAGCGGTATCTTGTCCATCGCGTCCTTGCCTTGGCCGGGATCGGCGGGCCAGTCTCCCCCCGAAAACGTATCCGGGGATAATTACACGGGGCGACGGGGGACAGAAAGCCCCCCATGGAAGGATGAAAGGCGGATCGGGCGAAGCGTTCCCCCCGAACGCGACTTTTTGTCGTTTTCGCCCACGCGCGGACCGAGATAGCCGCGCCAACGCGGCGTCGCGATTGACCCTCGGCGAGGGGCGCCGATATGGAGTGCCAGATCTGCCCTCCCCGCCGAAGCGAAGGAACCCCCATGTCCGAGACCATCCGCGAAGCGATGGAATACGATGTCGTCATCGTCGGTGCCGGGCCGGCCGGACTTTCCGCCGCGATCCGGCTCAAGCAGCTCGATCCGGAACGTCAGGTCGTGGTGCTGGAAAAGGGCTCCGAGGTCGGCGCGCACATCCTGTCAGGCGCGGTGCTCGACCCGGTGGGCCTCGACGCGCTGATCCCCGACTGGAAGGACCGGGACGCGCCGGTCACCGTGCCGGTCACATCCGACACGTTCCTCTTCCTGGGCGAGTCGGGCAAGGTCTCGATCCCCACGAAGCTGATGCCGCCCCTGATGGACAACCACGGCAATTACATCGTGTCGATGGGCAATGTCTGCCGCTGGCTCGCGGCGCAGGCGGAGGAGCTGGGTGTCGAGATCTTTCCGGGCATGGCCTGTTCCGAGCTCGTCTATGACGAGGACGGCCGGCTCAAGGGCGTCGTCGCCGGCGAGTTCGGGCGCAACCCCGACGGCACCGAAGGCAGCAGCTACGAGCCGGGCATGGAGCTTCACGGCAAGTACGTCTTCCTGGGCGAGGGGGTGCGCGGCTCCCTGTCGAAGCAGGTCATCGAGAAATACCAGCTCGACGCAGAGGCCGACGTGCAGAAATACGGGCTCGGCATGAAGGAATTGTGGGAGATCGACCCGGCGAAATCGAAGCCGGGCACGGTCGTTCACACGATGGGCTGGCCGCTGGGCTCCAGCGCCGGGGGCGGATCGTTCATCTATCACCTCGACAACAACCAGGTCTATGTCGGGTTCGTCGTGCATCTGGGCTATGCCAACCCGTATGTGAACCCCTATCTGGCCTTCCAGCAGTTCAAGCATCACCCCCATGTCCGGGAGCTTCTGACGGGCGGCAAGCGGGTGAGCTACGGCGCCCGCGCCATCACCGAGGGCGGCTGGCAATCGCTGCCGAAGACCGCGTTTCCGGGCGGCGCGCTTCTGGGCTGCGCGGCCGGCATGGTCAACGTGCCCCGCATCAAGGGCAATCACAACGCGATGCTGTCGGGCAAGGCCGCGGCCGAGGCGGCGCATGCCGCGATCGAGGCGGGCCGGTCGCGCGACGTGCTCGACGCCTATGACGCCGAGGTCCGGTCCGGCGCCATCGGCCAGGACCTGAAGCCCGTGCGCAACGTCAAGCCGATCTGGTCGAAATACGGACTCTACGCCTCGCTGGCTCTGGGCGGGCTCGACATGTGGACGAACACGCTGGGGTTCTCGCTGTTCGGGACGATGAAGCACGGCAAGACCGACGCGCAGGCGACGGAGGAGGCCTTCAAGCACCGCCAGATCGCCTATCCTAAGCCGGACGGCAAGCTGAGCTTCGATCGACTGACGGATGTGAGCTTCTCGAACACGAACCATGCCGAGAACCAGCCGCCGCACCTCAAGCTCAAGGATCCGAGGGTGCCGGTCGAGGTCAACCTCCCGAAATACGCGGGATTGTCGACCCGCTACTGCCCCGCCGGCGTCTACGAGTTCGTCAAGGACGACGAGACCGGCCAGGACCGCTTCGTCATCAACTTCCAGAACTGCGTGCATTGCAAGACCTGCGACATCAAGGACCCGTCGCAGAACATCGTCTGGACGACGCCGCAGGGCGGCGACGGCCCGAACTACCCGAATATGTGAGCGGCGGCGGCCCCCCGGCGCGCCGATTGCGCTCGGCGCGGCCCGCAACTAGGCTGACGCGATCAACGGAAAGGATGTCCCGGCATGTTCCGCCCCCTTGTTCTCAGCGGCCTCATCCTCGCCGCCGCCCCGCTTGCGGCGCAGCAGAATGCCGGCGCCTATCTGGCCGGCCGCGCGGCCCAGATGGACGACGATTTCAATGCCTCGGCCCGCTATCTCGCCCAGGCGATGGCGCAGGACCCGGTGAGCCTGCCGCTGATGGAGGCGCTGACCGGCGCCTATCTCTCCCTCAAGGACGTGGAGAAGGCCGAGACCGTCGCGGCCCGCCTGCTCGACGCGGGCGGCAGCAGCCAGATCGCCGCGCTCGCGGTGCTGACGGATGCCGCCGGCGCGCAGGACTGGGACGGTCTGCTCGCCCGGCTCGCGGACGGCGTCAGCGTCGGGCCGCTCTATGACGGGCTCGTCGAGGGCTGGGCGCTGATCGGCGCGGGGCGGGTGGACGAGGCGCTCGCGGCCTTCGACAGGACCGGCGAGGATCCCTCGGTCGCGGCCTACGGCGTCTATCACAAAGCCTTGGCCCTCGCCTCCGTCGGCCGCTTCGAGGAGGCGCAATCGGTCCTGGCCGATGAGGACACCCTTCGCCTGACGCGCCGGGGGCTGCTGGCGCGGGCCGAGATCCTGTCGCAGCTCGGCCGCAACGACGAGGCCGCAGCCCTGCTGGTCGAGGAGACCGAGGGCAACCTCGACCCGACCCTCGCGGATGCACGCCGGGCGCTCGCGGCCGGCGAGACGCTCAAGTTCAGCGTCGCCCCCGATGCCAGGGCCGGCATCGCCGAGGTCGGCTTCGACATCGCCAACGCCATCGTCGGACAGACCGCGCCGTCCTACGCGCTCCTCTATGCGCGCTCGGCGGAATACCTGCGCGCCGACCATGTCGAGGCGACGCTGCTTTCGGCGGCGCTGTTCGAGGAGATGGGCCAGTTCGACCTCGCGACGGCGACCTATGATCGCGTGGAGCCCGAGGCGCCCGCCTATGTCAGCGCCCGGCTCGGCCGGGCCGAGGCGCAGGTCGGCGCCGGCCACCCGGACGAGGCGATCCGGACCATGCAGGATCTGGCGCAGGACTATCCCGACCAGGCCCTCGTCCACATCACGCTCGGCGACTCGCTACGCGAGGCGAACCGCTTTGCGGAGGCTCGCGCCGCCTATGACGCCGCGGTGGGGCTCTTCGACCGGCCCCAGACCGGCCAGTGGATCGTCTATTTCGCCCGGGCCATCACCGAGGAACGGCTTGGCGACTGGGACGCTGCGGAGGCGGATTTCCGGCAGGCGCTGGACCTCAATCCGGGGCAACCGCAAGTCCTGAACTATCTCGGCTATTCGCTGATCGAACGCAACGAGCGGCTCGACGAGGCGCTCGAGATGATCGAGCGCGCGGTCGCTGCCGCGCCCGATTCGGGCTACATCGCCGATTCACTGGGCTGGGGCCTCTACCGGCTCGGCCGCTATGACGAGGCGGTGGCGCCGATGGAGAAGGCGGTGGAGCTGATGCCGGTCGATCCGGTGGTCAACGACCACCTGGGCGACGTGCTCTGGGCGGTCGGCCGGGAGCTCGAGGCACGGTTCCAGTGGCAGCGCGCGCTGAGCTTCGTGGACAACGACCAGAACGACGAGGCCGACCCCGACCGGATCCGCCGCAAGCTCGAGATCGGCCTGGACGCCGTGCTCGAGGAAGAAGGTGCGCCGCCGCTGACCATGGCAGATGGCGGCTGAAGCCGCGGAAGTCTTCGCGCCCGCGAAGATCAATCTCTGCCTGCACGTCGTGGGGCGACGCGACGACGGCTATCACGAGCTCGATTCGATCGTGGCCTTCGCCGATATCGGCGACAGCGTCCGGGCGCGCTCAGCGCCGGCATGGTCGCTCACAGTGACCGGCCCGTTCGGCCGCGATCTTGCCGGCGACGGCGACAATCTGGTGCTCCGGGCGGCGCGGCTCACCGCTGGCCCGCCCGCGGCCCTGACGCTCTGCAAGCGTCTGCCGGTCGCCTCCGGCATCGGCGGCGGCTCCGCCGACGCGGCCGCGACGCTGCGGGCGCTCGCCCAAATGGACGGACGGCCGATCCCCGACGATGTTCTCCGCCTCGGGGCGGACGTGCCGGCATGCCTTGCCGCGCGCACCGCACGGCTGCGCGGGATCGGCGAGCGGCTCGACGAGATCCCGCCGCTGCCGCCGCTCTTCCTCTGTCTCGTCAATCCCGGCCGTCAGGTGGCGACGCCGGCGGTGTTCGGGGCGCTCGCCGATCCCGTCAATGCCCCTCTGCCCGACCCTCCGGCCTTCGCCGATGCGGCCGCCGCAGCGAGCTGGCTCGCGGCGCAGCGCAACGATCTGGAGGCGCCGGCGCGTGCGCTCGAACCCGCAATCGGCACCGTTCTTGCGCGCCTTCAGGCGAGCTTGGGCTGCCGCCTGGCGCGGATGTCGGGCTCGGGAGCGACCTGCTTTGGCCTGTTCGACACCCGGCCGGAAGCCCGCTTCGCCGCCCATGCCATCGCGGCCGAGCGTCCCGGCTGGTGGGTGCGCGTCGGCGTGCTCACCTGATCCGCTCGACCACGAACTCCGCCAGATCCGCCAGCATCTCGCGCAGCGGGTCTTGGGGCAACCGCTCCAGCGCCGCCTTCGCGGTGTCGGCCCATGCCACCGCCGTCTCCCGCACCGATTCGAGCGCGCCCGTCGCCGCGAGGCGCGCCGCGGCCTCGCCCAGATCGTCGTCGCGGATCTGGCGCTGGCCGATCGTGCGGGTCCAGAAGGCGCGGTCCGCGTCGGTGCCGCGCGCCACTGCGCGGATGATCGGAAGCGTCATCTTGCCTTCGCGGAAATCGTCGCCAAGTCCCTTGCCGGTCCCCTCCATCCAGTCGATCAGGTCGTCGGCGATCTGAAACGCGACGCCCAGCGCATCGCCATAGGTCCAGAGCGCGCGGATCTCGGTCTCCGACGCATCCGCAATGACGCCGCCGACCTCCGTCGCCGCCGAGAACAGCGCCGCCGTCTTGCCGCGGACGATCCGGAAATAGGTATCTTCGGTCGTGGCAAGATTGCCGGCGGCGGCCAGTTGCAGGACCTCGCCCTCGGCAATCGTGGCGGCGGCATCGGAGAGGATGCCGAGCACGCGCAGCGAGCCGGTCTCGACCATCAGCTGGAACGCCCGTGCGAAGAGGTAATCGCCCACCAGCACGCTCGACTTGTTGTCCCACAACAGGTTCGCGGTTGGCCGGCCGCGGCGTGTGGCGCTCTCGTCCACCACGTCGTCGTGCAGCAGCGTCGCGGTGTGGATGAACTCGACGGTGGCAGCGAGCGCGACGGCGTGGCCGCTTCGGTCGCCCATCAGCCGGGCGCTGGCGAGCGTCAGCATCGGCCGGATCCGCTTGCCCCCGGCGCCGACCAGATGCGCCGTGACCTCCGGAATGCGCGGCGCGTTCTCCGACGCCATCCGCGCCCGGATCGTGGCGTCGACGCTCTCCAGATCGGCGGCCACCGCTCTTGCCAACCGGTCGTGCGGTTTTTCCGCCTCATCCATCGGCTTCCCCTTTCGCGCCGTTTCCCCAGCCGGTATCTCGAACGTCATGCGAGAACTCCTGCGCACCAACGACCCTGCAACCCTTGCCTTCGCCAAGATGCTCCTGTCCGGCGAGGGGATAGAGGTGTTCGAACTCGACGTCCACACGAGCGTGATCGAGGGCTCCATCGGCATCTTGCCGCGGCGTCTGATGGTGGCGGGCAGGGATCATTTCCGCGCCTCGGCCGTCTTGCGCGACAATGACCTCGATACCGGACGCTGATCTGACCTGCGACGCCTTCCTCGGCGGGCGGCTTCGCCTCTGCCAGCCGCGTCGTGGCTACCGCGCGGGGCTCGATCCGGTGCTTCTGGCCGCCGCGGTGCCGGCCGAGGCGGGTCAGAGCGTTCTGGATCTCGGCACCGGCGTCGGAACCGCGCTTCTGTGCCTCGGTACGCGCGTTACCGGCCTTTTTCTATCTGGAGTTGAAATTCAGGAGCGATATGCCGAGATCGCGCGCCTGAACGCGCAGCGGTCGGGCATCGCGCTCGACATCCTGACGGGGAACGTTGCGGCGATGCCGGCCGTCCTGCGGTCGCGGCGATTCGATCACGTCATCTCGAACCCGCCCTTCTTCGACCGGCGCGGCGGCACCGCATCGCGCGATGCCGAACGCGAATCGGCGAAGGGCGAGACGCTGGCGCTCGCGGAGTGGGTCACCGCCGGCGCGAAGCGGCTGGCGCCGCGCGGCCACATGACGCTGATCCAGAAGGCCGATCGCCTTCCCGACCTGCTCGGCGCCATGGCCTCCACCGTGGGCAGCCTGAAGATCCGGCCGATCCAGCCGCGCATCGGGCGCCCGGCTTCGCTCGTCATCGTGCAGGGGATCAAGGGCGGCCGGGCGCCAGCCCGCATCGAGGCGCCCCTGGTGCTGCACGAGGGCGACGTCCACCGCGCGGATGGCGATGATTACAGCCCCGCGGCGCGAGCGATTCTGCGCGATAGCGCGGCATTTGCGTAATTTTTGACAAGCCGTGACGGGTTCCTCGGCATTATTCCCACCGCAACGATGACAAGCCCCTCGATCGCGCTTAAGTTGGAAGGATCGGCAACATGGAGGTGACGCATGTCTGTGAGTTCGCACGTTCAGGAACTGCGGAAGAAGCATCAGGCGCTGGCCGCGCAGGTGGAGGCCGCGCAACGCAGCCCGTCCTGCGACGATCTGGAGATCAAGCAGATGAAGCGGCAAAAGCTTCGGCTCAAGGAACAGATTGAACGCCTCACTCACTAGACCGCTTCCGACCGGCGGGTCCGGATCGGGAAGATGCAAGGGCCGGCTCGCGAGGAGCCGGCCGATTTTGTTTAAGGGCTTCAGTCGAAGTATTGGCCGCCATTCGCCGAGATCGTCGCGCCGGTGATGAACCCCGCATCGTCGGAGGCGAGGAACGCGACGCAGCGGGCGATCTCGTCGGGCTCGCCCAACCGACCGACCGGGATCTGCGCGACGATCTGGTCGCGCACCTTCTCCGGCACCGCCATGACCATCTCGGTCGCGATGTAGCCCGGGCAGACGGCGTTGACGGTGATCCCCTTCCCCGCGCCCTCCTGCGCGAGCGTTTTGGTGAAGCCCAGATCGCCGGCCTTGGAAGCGGCATAGTTCGCCTGGGCGAACTGGCCCTTCTGCCCGTTGACCGAGCTGATCGTCACGATCCGCCCGTAGCCGCGCTCGCGCATCCCCTTCCAGACGTTGTGGGTCATGTTGAAGACGCCGGTCAGGTTGGTGTTGATCACCGCATTCCACTGGTCCGGGGTCATCTTGTGGAACGGCGCGTCCTTGGTGATGCCGGCATTGTTGATGAGGATCTCGACCGGCCCCATCTTCTCCTCGATGTCGGAGATGCCCTTGTGACAGGCCTCGTAGTCGCCGACATCGCACTTCATCGTCTCGATGCCGGTCTCGTCGGTGAATTTCTTCGCCGCCTCGTCGTTGCCGCCATAGGTGGCGACGACCTGATGGCCCTGCTCCTTCAGCGCCCTGGAAATGGCGGCGCCGATGCCGCGGCTGCCTCCGGTCACGATTGCTACGCGTCCCATCCTGTCTCCTCCTGTTAGCTCGATGCGATGTTGTCGATGTCCGCCAGAAAGCGGCGGGCATCGTCTTCGCCCAGAACCCACGTGTCGCGCAGTTTCTGGGGATCGGTGAAGTCGATCTTGTCGGCGGGCACCTCCTCGGAGGGCATGACATAGCGCCGCCCCGGCAGGTCCGGGATATTGCGAAACCTCTTGGTCAGCAGGATCAGGCTCCGGCCCTCGTCGGGGGTGGGCATCGGCGCCTGGTTCGCCATCCCGGCATCGACCGCCGGTACGCCGTCGAGGTCGGGCGGGTCAAAAGCCGGCGGGATCGTCGCCGCGGCGCAGACGAGATCGACCAGCCGGCCGCTTTCGGCCGCCTCGTTGGCGTTGACGAACTCTGCCTCAAGCCCCGCCTTCTCGGCCCATTCGAGATGCGGGCTCGAGCGGATGGCGCAATCGGCCACGTAAAGGATGGTCGATGCCGCGCCGGTCAGCGCGGCGAGGCCGTGATGCGGCGGCCGCGCGATCAGGATCTGCATCTGCGGCCCCTCGGCGATGGCCTTTTGTGCCTCCACGTCGCCAAAGCAGGTCTCGATCACGTCGCGATAGATCAGCTGGTGGGGCGAGTTGCCGGGCTCCCCGTCGAACGGCTCGTGCAGGGGCAGGTTGCGGTCTTGCCGGGCGAACTTCTCGATGAAGATGTCGCGTACGCGGGTCCCCCGATGGGTGACGAAGCCGCAGCCGGTGCAGGCGCCGCCGGAGACGCCGGTGATGCGCTTGGGGTGGACGGGAATTTCCTGGTCGAGCACATGCATGAACCCGCCCTGCCACATGCATCGCGTGCCGCCGCCGGAAAAGACGATCTGGTCGAAATAGGTCTCGGCCATGGCGAGCGGGCCGCGCCCCGGGGCGCGGCCCTGTCCGTCAGGGACGCTCGACGCACATGGCCACGCCCATGCCGCCGCCGATGCAGAGCGTGGCGAGCCCCTTCTTCGCGTCGCGCTTCTTCATCTCGAAGAGCAGCGTGTTGAAGATCCGGGCGCCCGAGGCCCCGATCGGGTGTCCGATGGCGATGGCGCCGCCGTTCACGTTCACGATGTCCGGATCCCAGCCCATGTCCTTGTTGACCGCGCAGGCCTGTGCGGCAAAGGCCTCGTTGGCCTCCACGAGGTCGAGATCGCCGGGCTTCCAGCCTGCTTTCTCGAGGGCCTTGCGGCTCGCTCCGATGGGACCCGTTCCCATGATCGACGGATCGACGCCCACGGTCGCGTAGCTGACGATCCGGGCCATGGGCTCGATGCCGCGCCTCTCGGCCTCGTCGGCGGACATCAGCAGCACGGCCGCCGCCCCGTCGTTGATCCCGGACGCGTTGCCCGCCGTTACCGATCCGTCCTTGGTGAAGGCGGACCGCAGCTTGCCCATCCCCTCGGCGCTTGCGCCCTCGCGGATGTGCTCGTCCTTGTTGACGGTCACCTCCCCCTTCCGGGTCGAATAGGTGTAGGGGACGATCTCGTCCTGGAACCGGCCCTCGGCGCGGGCCTTCTCGGCATTGTTGTGGGAACGGGCGGCGAACTTGTCCTGCTCCTCCCGGCTGATCTGCCACTTCTCGGCCACGTTCTCGGCCGTCTGCCCCATGTGATAGCCGTTGAAGGCATCCCAGAGGCCATCCCGGATCATCGAATCGATGAACTTCATGTCGCCCATCTTGTGGCCCTTGCGGAGATTGGCCACGTGCGGAGCCATCGACATGTTCTCCTGCCCGCCGGCGGCGACGATCTTGGCGTCGCCGAGCTGGATGTGCTGGGCCCCGAGCGCCACGGCACGCAGCCCGGACCCGCAGACCTGGTTGATGCCCCAGGCGGCCGATTCGATGGGCAGGCCGGCATTGATATGGGCCTGCCGCGCCGGGTTCTGTCCCTGGCCCGCGGTCAGCACCTGTCCGAGGATCGTCTCGCTGACCTCGGACTTGTCGACGCCCGCCCGCTCGACCACGGCCTCGAGCACCTTGGCGCCGAGATCGTGGGCCGGCACATCGGCCAGGCCGCCGCCGAAGGTCCCCACCGCGGTGCGGGCGGCGGATGCGATTACGACATTGGTCATGGTTTCCCCTCCTGTTTCGCGCGCCCCAGGGCAACGGACTGCCTTGGGCGATCACGGTCGAGAGGGACTATAAGCCGCATGCCGGTCATTGCCAGCGCTGCAGCCCTGCCGCGGCGGATGTCAGGCGGTGTCGGTCAGATCGGCGGCGCATTCCGCCCAAGCCGGCCGGATCGAAGGGGCGCCGAACAGATAGCCCTGAAGGCAGTCGACCCCGAGCGCGGCGAGCGCCCGCGCATCCTCCTGGGTCTCCACGCATTCGGCGACCGTCACCATGTCGAAATGGCGGGCAATCGAGACGATGGCCGAAACCAGCGCGCGATTGTCGGGCGAGCGCGCGACGTTCCGGCAGATCTCGCCGTCCATCTTCAGTAGATCGAAGCAGAATTCCTTGAGATAGCGCATGGAGGTGTAGCCGGCGCCGAAATCGTCCACCGCGAAGGACACGTTGCGCCGCTGCAGCCGCTCGATGAACGCGCTGACGAGCCGCGGCATCACCACCGCGGAGCTTTCGGTGATCTCGAGGATCAGGCGTTCGGCGGCGGTGGCGTCGGCCGCGATGCCGCGCTCGAGCTCCTCCATCCACGGGGGATAGCCGACCGACCGCGCCGAGAGGTTGATCGACAGGCGCAGTTGCGGCCGCTCCCGCAGCGCCCGGAAGCCGAGCCGCAAGGCCATGATGTCGAGCTTGCGGCCGGTCTCACCATCCTCGACCTCGTTGATGAACGCGCGGGCCGGGATGACGCGGCCGGTGGGATCGAGCACCCTGATCAGGCCCTCGTAGAAGGCCGGACGCAGCGGCGAGGCCGCCCGGACCACCGGCTGATAGGCCAAGACGAGCCGGTCGGCCCGCAGGGCGTCCTCGACCATCGCCACGACCTCGGCATCCCGTTCCGCCACGGCGAAGCTCAGCGGGTCGTCGAAGCGGTCGTCATCGTGCCCCCGGCTGCCCTGCTCGTCCCGCATCGTCGTCTCCTGACATCCCCGGGGACAATGTCCGCGCGCCGCGCTAAGAACGTGTAAAGACACGGCGCAACCGAAGCGGTCATTGCGTGGCTGAAAGATGTCCCTGGTGTGGCGACGACCCGCTCTACGTCGCCTATCACGACACGGAATGGGGGGTGCCAGAGCGCGATCCCCGCGCGCTGTGGGAGAAGCTCGTGCTCGACGGCTTCCAGGCCGGCCTCTCCTGGCTCACGATCCTGCGAAAGCGGGAGGCCTTCCGCGCGACCTTCGCCGGCTTCGATCCGGCGATCATCGCCGGCTGGGGCGAGCGTGACATCGCGCGCTGCCTGGCCGATCCGGGTATCGTCCGGCATCGGGGCAAGATCGAGGCGACGATCGGCAATGCCCGCGCCTTCCTGCGCATCGAGGCGGGCGAAGGCTTCTCGGATTTCGTCTGGCAGAGGGTCGACCACGCCCCGGTCCGCCCGCGCTACGTCCGGCAGGCCGACGTGCCGACGAAATCCGACGCGTCCCGCGACCTCGCGCGCGCGCTGCGGCAGGAAGGCTTCGCGTTCTGCGGCCCCACGATCGTGCAGGCGTGGATGGAGGCCTGCGGACTGCTCAACCATCACCTGACCGGCTGCTTCCGCCACGACGAGGTGGCCCGGCTCGCCTGATGGAACGTCCCGCCGCGAGCCACGTTATTGTCTTTTCTGATGAACCCGGGACGAGAGACGCACGATGGCCGAGACGAAATCAGGCGCAGGGTCGACGGGGAACAAGAAGACCCGCTCGACAAAGCGGAAGGCCGACCCGGAGGTCATCGAGCCGGTCTCCAAGTCGGAAGGCCGCGTCGAGGCGTTCCGCGAGCTCGCAGAGCGCATCGCCTCGGGCGCGCAGATCGTGCCCCCGCGCCTCCTGAGCGGCGTCGATCGGCGCAACCATGTCCGCTCGACGCTGCGCGAGGACCATCAGACCCGCATCGAGGAACAGGCCCACGGCGCCGGCGACAAGTTCGAGAAGCTGGCAAACTCGCGGTTCAGCTTCTTCCGCGGCACGGCCCTGCTGTTCTATCGCGACATGGTCGGCACCGACGCGCACATGCCGACCGTCCTCGCCCTGGGCGACGTGCATCCCGAGAATTTCGGCGTGATGCCCAACGAGGACGGCGTGCCGATCTTCTCCGTCAACGATTTCGACGAGGCGATCTACGCGCCCTTCACCTGGGACATGAAGCGCGCCGCCGTGGGCTTCTGGGTCGCCGCGCAGGAGGAAGGCGATCTGAGCCGCAAGCAGCGCCGCAAGATCGTCCGCGCCTTCGTCAATGGCTATCTGGATGCGATGCAGGGCTACGCCGATCACGAAACGGAAAAATCCGATGCCTACCGGATGGACAATTCGCCCAAGGTCATCCGCCGTCTGTTCCAGGAGGCTTGGGAGGAGCGGGAGGACTGGCTGTGGGACGACTACCTCAAGCCCTCCGGCCGGGGCTTTCGCGCCGATGACGAGCTGCAGCCGATCTCCGCCGAGATCGACAAGTTCCAGAAGGCGGTGAACGACCTCGCCAAGGCCAACGGTCTCGACGTGCCCGACCGCTCGCCGGAGCTGAAGGTCAAGGATGTCTGCGTGCGCCACGGCCAGGGCACCGCCTCGCTCGGCCTGCCGCGCTACTACGTTCTGCTCGAAGGGCCCTCGAAGAACGCCACCGACGACATCATCGTCGAGTTCAAGAAGGCCCGGCGCTCGGCGCTCGCCGGCCTCACCCCCGCGACCGACTTCGACGCGGGCGAGAAGGGCGAGCGCATCGCCCACGGCCAGCAGGTCCAACTCGCCCACGGCGACGTCTTCTTCGGCGCGGTGGAGATCGACGGCGAGAGCTACATGAGCCGCGAGCGCGCGCCGTTCCGCGACGACATCGACCTCGACGAATTGTCCAAGAAGACCTGGCGCGCCTATGCGAATGTCTGCGGCTCGGCGCTGGCGCAGGCCCACGCCCTGTCGGACGATCTGGGACAGGTCGATTACGACGTGGAGCCCTCGATCGTCGCCGCCTGCGAGCCGCGGGAATTGTTCGTCGAGGATCTCTTGCGCTTCACCGTCGAGACCGCGGACCGGCTGAAGCAGGATCACCTCGACTTCATCGAGGATTTCAACGTCGGCGCCTTCGACAGGATCGACATGGTCTATCGCTGAGGCCGGCCCGGTCGGGACGCAAGGCGGCCGGAAGGCGGTTCAGTCCCGGAAGTCCGGATTGCGCAGGATCGCGCGCGCCTTTCGCCGGACGTTCAGATATCCCTTCTCGGTCACCAGCAGATGGTGCAGGGCGGCCGCCTGTTGCGTGGTCAAGTCATCGGCGGCGACCGGCACGCCGTACATGGCCAGCCCGTTGGCCACGAACCGGGTGAGTTGCGGACTGGGCGCGGCAAAAGCCGGCCAAGCGAGGATAGCGAGGATCAGCGCGACTCTCTTCATCTTGGTCTCCCGTCATGGCCTGTCGGCATCCTGCCGCAGGTCGCTGCGATAATAGATCAGCACGCCCAGCGCCGCAGTCGCGATGGCCGCGGCCTTCAGTCCCACTTCGAGGCCGAGCCCCCCGGTCAGGGAAATCGCGATGAGCCCCACGAGGGTGAAGAGCAGGACCAGCGCGGCGAAGAAGAACGCGGCATAGGCGCAGGTCTTCCGGACCGGATTGTCGCGCTCGGCGCGAAAGTCGATGGCCGCGAAGAGCGGCGCGAAGACGACGATCGCCGCAATCCGCCAGGCCTCCGCCTGATCGAAGGGCGCAGGGTCCGAGCGCACGACCCGCTCGATCAGCGTGAACAGTTCCGCCACCACGTTGACCAGCACCACGGCGAGCGCGAAGAAGCCCAGCGCATAGAAGGCCGCCTCTCGCGGCGACACGAATGGCCGCGGTCGCGGCACCGGCGGCACGAAGCCGTCATCGGCGTAGTTGCCAAGCGCCCGCGCGATCTGACGCTCCGTCCAGCCCGCCCGCGACAGGGCCGCGCGGATCTCCTGCCGGTCCCGGCCCACCGCCAGCGCATCCCGGACGAAGAGATCGAGCTCGGCGCGTCCGGCCACGGCGGTCAGTGCGCCTTGGGCGCCGCCTCCAAGGCGGCCGTCTGCTCGGCCGAGGCCCCGGTCTGGTGCCGCTCCCGCCATTCGTCGTAGGGCATGCCGTAGACGATCTCGCGGGCCGCATCCTTGGACAGCTCGACGCCGCGTTCGTTCGCCGCCTCCTGGTACCAGCGGCTGAGGCAGTTGCGGCAGAACCCGGCCAGCGTCATCAGGTCGATGTTCTGCACGTCGGTCCGCTCCCGCAGATGGTCGCGCAGCCGGCGGAATGCGGCGGCTTCAAGTTCTATACGGGTCTGATCGTCCATGGGGCGCTCCCTTGCATCTGCTCGTTAGCTGTGCGCCACGGCGTCCGAGATCAACCTTTGACACCGGCCGGCCTCACGCTCTGTTGTCAGGCCACGGGCTTTCGCCCATAGCTGTGACCGACGCTAACGGGGAGCTTTTCATGCGCCGTCTTCGCAAGATCAAGATCGTGGCGACCCTCGGGCCCGCCTCCAGCGATTACGACACGATCCGCAAGCTGTTCGAGGCCGGTGCCGACGTGTTTCGCCTGAACATGAGCCATGGCAGCCACGACGAGATCGGCGAGCGCCACCGCATCATCCGCCAGATCGAGAAGGATCTCGACCGCCCCATCGCCATCCTCGCCGACCTGCAGGGGCCCAAGCTCAGGCTCGGCGTCTTTGCCAACGGCTCGGAGGAGATCGAGGAGGGTCAGGATTTCCGCCTCGACCTGGACCCCAAGGAGGGCAATTCCACCCGCGTCCAGCTTCCCCACCAGGAGATCTTCGACGCGCTCGAGCCGGGCGCGTCGCTCCTCGTGAACGACGGCAAGATTCGCCTCAAGGTCAAGGATCACGGCAGCGATTATGCCAATTGCGAGGTGACGGTCGGCGGCACCATCTCGAACCGCAAGGGCGTCAACGTGCCCGACGTGGAGCTGCCGCTGGCGGCGCTGTCCGAGAAGGACCGCAAGGATCTGGATTTCGTCTGCAAGCTGGGCGTCGACTGGCTGGCCCTGTCCTTCGTGCAGCGTCCCCGCGATGTCGAGGAGGCGCGCGATCTCTGCCAGGGCCGTGCGGCGCTTATGTCGAAGATCGAGAAGCCCGCCGCGGTCAAGAACTTCGACGCGATCCTCGAGGCCTCGGACGGAATCATGGTGGCGCGTGGCGATCTGGGCGTCGAACTGCCGGTGCAGAACGTGCCGCCGATCCAGAAGCGCCTGATCCGCAAGTGCCGCGCGGCGGCGAAACCGGTGATCGTCGCCACCCAGATGCTCGAATCGATGATCGAGAGCCCGATGCCCACCCGGGCCGAGGTCTCCGACGTGGCCAACGCCATCTACGAGGGGGCCGATGCGGTCATGCTCTCGGCCGAATCGGCGGCCGGCGCCTATCCCGTCGAAGCGGTCGAGACCATGAACAACGTCGCCATCGAGGTCGAGAGCGATCCGACCTATCGCGACGTCATCAATGCCAGCCGCGGCGGCGACAAGCGGACCGTGGCCGACGCCATCGTCTCTGCGGCGCGCGAAATCGCCGAGACGACCAATATCAAGGCCATCTGCTGCTATACGCAATCGGGCACGACGGCGGCGCTGGTGGCCCGCGAGCGGCCGCAGGTGCCGATCCTCGCGCTCACCTCGATGACCGGCACGGCACGCCGGCTCTGTCTCAGCTGGGGGATGCATTGCGTCACCACCGGCGAGGTGGGCCGCTTCAAGGAAGCCGTGATCAACGCCGCCCGCGCCGCCCGCACCGAGGGCTTTGCCGACACCAAGGACCAGATCGTGGTGACCGCAGGCGTGCCCTTCGGCCAGTCCGGCACCACCAACATCCTGCGCGTGGCGCCCTGCGAGGAACGCCTGATCTTCGCCACCGACCCGGGCTGAGCCGATGACGGCACCGGTCGCGCCCGGCGCCTCTCGCCGCGCGCCTCCATGCTGGCGTGAACCTGCGCAGCGCCCTTGAGGCAGAGGAGATCCCCATGGTCCGAACCGGCGGTCAGGTTCTGGTCGAGAGCCTGATGGCGCTCGGCGCGCGCAAGGCCTTCGGCGTGCCCGGGGAAAGCTATCTCGCGGTTCTCGACGCGCTCCACGACACCCGCGGCGCGCTCGACTTCGTCAATTGCCGCCACGAAGGCGGCGCGGCCTTCATGGCCGCCGCCTGGGGCAAGCTCACGGGCCTTCCCGGCATTGCCCTGGTGACGCGCGGGCCCGGCGCCACCAACGCCGCCATCGGCGTGCACACGGCGCGGCAGGACAGCGTGCCCATGATCCTGTTCGTGGGCCAGGTGGGCACCGCCATGCGCGGCCGCGAGGCATTCCAGGAGGTCGAGTACGAGGCGGCCTTCGGTCCGCTCGCCAAATGGGCGGTGGAGGTCGGGCGGGCGGAGCGCATCCCCGAGCTTCTGTCGCGCGCCTGGACGACCGCGCTGGCCGGCCGGCCGGGCCCGGTGGTCATGGCGCTGCCGGAGGACGTTCTGGCGGCGCCCACCGATGCCCCGCCCCTCGCCGGCCCGGTCGAGATCGAGCCTCCGGTGCCGTCGCCTCGCGCGATCGAGCGGACGCGCGCGATCCTGGCGGAGGCTGCGCGGCCGCTGATCGTCCTCGGCGGATCGGGCTGGAGCGCCGCCGGGTCCGACGCGCTGCGCCGCTTCGCCGAAGGATCCGACATTCCCGTCGTCTCGGCCTTCCGCCGCCAGGACGGGTTCGACAACACCTCACCGGTCTTCTGCGGCGAGGCGGGCGTGGGCATGATCCCGTCCGTGGCGCGGCTCATGGCCGAGGCGGACGCGATCCTCGCCATCGACACCCGGCTCGGCGAAAGCGTAACCGGCGGCTATACGCTCCTGTCGGTTCCCTCCCCCGCGCAACGTCTCGTCCACGTGCACCGGTCGGATCTGGAACTGGGCAAGGTCTACCGCCCGCATCCGGGCATCCTGAGCCACCCCTGCGCCTTCGCCGAAGCTCTGGCGGCGGCCGGCCCGGTCGGGGGCGATCGGGCGGCCTGGCGGGCCGAGGGCCGGGCCGCCTACGAGGGCGGCTTTGCCCTGCCCGACCTGCCGTCGCCGGTGGACATGGGCCAGGTCATGGCGCATCTGCGCGAGGTTCTTCCCGCCGATGCGATCCTGACGAACGGTGCGGGTAACTTCGCGATCTGGCCGGGAAAGTTCTTCGCCTTCGGGCCGCGCCACCGCTTTCTCGCGCCGCAATCGGGCGCCATGGGCTACGGCCTGCCGGCGGCGGTCGCCGCGCGGATCGCCTGTCCCGACCGCACCGTCGTCTGCTTCGCCGGCGACGGCGATCTGCAGATGACCGCGGCCGAACTCGGCACCGCGCTGCAGGCCGGCGCGCAGCCGATCGTGCTCGTCGTCAACAACGGCATCTACGGCACGATCCGCGCCCATCAGGAGCGGCATTATCCCTGCCGGATCTCGGGCACCGACATCACGAATCCGGACTTCGTGGCGCTGGCCCGGGCCTATGGCCTCCATGGCGAGCGGGTCGAGCGGACCGTCGACTTCGCCGCGGCCTTCGCGCGCGCCCGCGCCTCGGCGACCGGTGCGCTTCTCGACCTCGTCGTCTCGCCCGAGGCGGTGGCGCCCCGCCAGACCCTGACCGGGCTGCGCGAGGCCGCGCTCGCGGCGCGCGGATCGGCATCCTGACGGGCCCTGCCGCTATTCCGGGCACAGCGGCGGCGGCGGACCCGAAATTTACCGTTTGATAAAAAAATCAATCGTGCCACTCTGCGGCCGAGCCGACGCAGAGGATCCCCATGGCCAATCCATCGACGCCCGGTCTCGCAGCCGGCCGCCTCAGCCGCGACGAGATCGCCCTGAACTTCGCCGATCTGCATGAGCCCCTCGACCCGCACGAGGCTGCAGTCGCGGCGGACCGGTGCTATTTCTGCTACGACGCACCCTGCGTCGCCGCCTGTCCCACCGCCATCGACATCCCGCTCTTCATCCGCCACATCGCCACCGGCCGCCCGGAGGAGGCAGCGCGCACGATCTTCGAGCAGAACGTGCTGGGCGGCATGTGCGCGCGGGTCTGTCCGACCGAGGATCTCTGCGAAGGGGCCTGCGTGCGCGAGGCGGCGGAGGGCAAGCCGGTGGAGATCGGCCGGCTGCAACGCCACGCCACCGACGCGCTGATGGCGCGGCAGGGCCACCCGTTCGACCGCGCGGCGCCGACCGGCAAGCGCGTCGCCGTCATCGGCGCCGGACCAGCCGGCCTCGCCTGCGCCCACAGGCTCGCCATGCGCGGCCACGCGGTCGTGCTGCACGACTCAAAGGCCAAGCCCGGCGGCCTCAACGAGTTCGGCATCGCCGCCTACAAGGCGACCGACGATTTCGCGGCGCGCGAGATCGACTGGCTGATGCAGATCGGCGGCATCGAACTGCGCCGCGACAGCGTGCTCGGCCGCGACCTGACGCTCGATGACCTGCGGGCCGACTACGACGCGGTCTTTCTCGGCGTCGGCCTTTCCGGCGTCAACGCGCTCGCGGTCGAGGGAGCCGAGCGGCCGGGCGTTCAGGATGCGGTGGGCTTCATCGCCGCGCTGCGGCAGGCAGAAGACCTCTCGGCTCTCCCCGTCGGCCGCCATGTCGTCGTCATCGGCGGCGGCATGACGGCCATCGACGCCGCCATCCAGTCGAAGCTCCTCGGGGCGGAGACGGTGACGATCGTCTATCGCCGCGCCCGCGACCGGATGGGCGCCTCCCGCTACGAGCAGGATCTGGCCGCGTCGCGGGGCGTCCGGATCCTCTGCAACGCGCAGCCGGTCGCCATCCACGGCACGGGCGGCGCCGCCGAGATCGAGCTCGAATACACGGCCGCGCGGCGCGATGGCGTGACAGGAACCGGCGAGCGGCTGCGGCTGCCGGCCGATCAGGTGTTCAAGGCCATCGGCCAGACCCTGACACTCGAGAGCGGCCTCGCCCTCGAGGGCGGCAAGATCGCCGTCACCGGCGCCGGCCGGACCGGCATCGACCGGGTCTGGGCGGGCGGCGACTGCACCCCCGGCACCGATCTCACCGTGGTCGCCGTGGCCGAGGGGCGCGACGCGGCCGAGGACATCCATGCCGTCCTCACCGGGATCGAGGCCGCCGCGACCGGCGCGGTGATCGGCGCGGCGGCCCGCCACGCGGCGCCCCCGCCATGATCGCAAAAGGCGCCGCACGGGGCTTGTTCGGGGCCGTTCCCTCCCGGTCCGCAGCCGCGCGATCGCGACGGACGCGCCCCGCCAGCGCCGCCGGGGGCTGCCGTTTCCCGTCCTGCCGCGAGCGGATCGATTTGCTTTATCACCCGCCGCACGGAGAAGGACCTCCGGCCGGCACTCTCATGCACAACCAGAGGTACAGATGGCCGACCTGACCACCGATTTTGTGGGCATCCGCAGCCCCAACCCCTTCTGGCTCGCCTCCGCCCCGCCCACCGACAAGGAATACAACGTCCGCCGCGCCTTCGAGGCCGGCTGGGGCGGCGTCGTGTGGAAGACGCTCGGCGCCGAGGGGCCGCCGGTGGTCAACGTGAACGGCCCCCGTTACGGCGCGATCTACGGCGCCGACCGGCGGCTCATGGGGCTCAACAACATCGAGCTCATCACCGACCGGCCGCTGGCGGTCAATCTCGAGGAGATGGCGCGGGTGAAGGCCGACTGGCCCGACCGTGCGCTCGTCGCCTCGATCATGGTCCCCTGCGAGGAAGCCGCCTGGAAAGCCATCCTGCCCCGCGTGGCCGAGACCGGCGCCGACGGGATCGAGCTCAATTTCGGCTGCCCGCACGGCATGAGCGAGCGCGGCATGGGCTCCGCCGTCGGACAGGTGCCCGAATACATCGAGATGGTGACGCGCTGGTGCAAGCGCCATTACGACCGCCCGGTGATCGTGAAGCTCACGCCCAACATCACCGATATCCGCCAGCCCGCCGAGGCGGCGCGGAACGGCGGCGCCGACGCGGTCAGCCTCATCAACACCATCAACTCGATCACCGCCGTCGATCTCGACACGATGAGCCCCCTGCCCTCGATCGACGGCAAGGGGTCGCATGGCGGCTATTGCGGACCGGCGGTCAAGCCGATCGCGCTGTCGATGGTGTCCGAGATCGCCCGTGCGCCGGCGACGCGCGGCCTGCCCATCTCGGGCATCGGCGGCGTCACCACCTGGCGCGACGCGGCCGAGTTCCTGGTGCTGGGCTGCGGCAATGTGCAGGTCTGCACCGCCGCCATGACCTACGGCTTCCGAATCATCGCCGAGATGACCGCCGGTCTCTCGGGCTGGATGGACGAGAAGGGCCATTCCCGGATTTCCGACATCGTCGGGCGGGCGGTGCCGAACGTCACCGACTGGAAATACCTCAACCTCAACTACGTCGCCAAGGCGCGGATCGACCAGGAGGCCTGCATCAAGTGCGGCCGCTGCTTTGCTGCCTGCGAGGATACCTCGCACCAGGCCATCGCCATGACGCCCGACCGCACCTTCACGGTGATCGACGCCGAATGCGTGGCCTGCAATCTCTGCGTCGATGTCTGCCCGGTCGCGGGCTGCATCTCGATGGTCCCGCTCGCCCCCGGCACGGTCGATCCGCGCACCGGACGGACGGTGGAGGCGGGCTACGCCAACTGGACCACGCATCCGAACAATCCCTCCGCGGCGGCGGCGGAATAGGCGGTCAGGGCGCGAGCATCCGGCGGAACAGGACGTCGAGATGCTCCGCCGCGCCATCGAGCGGATCCGCGCATCCGGTCACGGCGCGCACCTGCACGTCGAAATCGGCGTAATGCTGGGTCAGCGCCCAGACCGAGATGATCAGGTGCCGGCCGTCGACCCGCGCGATCCGGCCGGCTTCGGCCCAGTTCTCGATCACCCGCGCCTTCTGCTCCACCAGCGCCCGCAGCTCGCCGCCGAGATGCCGCTCGACGAACGGCGCGCCGCGCAGGATCTCGTTGGCGAAAAGCCGGCTCTCCCGCGGCTTCGTGCGCGACAGGTGGAGCTTGCGGTGGACATAGGCCAGGATCTCGCCCACCGGCTCGCCGGCCGGATCGACCGCGCGCAAGGGCTCGAGCCAGGTGTCGAGGATCCCGGTCACCAGCCCCATATAGATCGCCTCCTTGGTGCGATAGTAGTAGAGCAGGTTCGGTTTCGACAGGCCCGCCTCCGCCGCGATCGCATCAAGGGTCGCGCCGGCGAAGCCGCGGCGCGAAAAGACCTCGAGCGCCGCGTCGCAGATCGCCGCGCGATTGCGCGCCTGGATCCGGGTCCTCGCCATGGCTGGTTCGCGCTCCGCTGAAATCGTCGTCGGGCACCGCCGCCGCACCGCCCGAATGTCGGGCAGATGCGCGATGGCGACGCCGCCGCCTTGACTGGACTGGGGCCTCTGATAGCGTCGATTTGACCGTATGGTCAAATCGATCTGGAGAGATACACAACATGCCCAAGGCCCCCGGCGAGAACATGCGGATCAACGCCGACCGGCTCTGGGACAGTCTCATGGAGATGGCGAAGATCGGCCCCGGCATCGCCGGCGGCAACAACCGCCAGACCCTGACCGAGGCCGATGGCGAGGGCCGCGCGCTCTTCAAGTCGTGGTGCGAGGCGGCGGGCTGCACGATGGGGCTCGATTCCATGGGCAACATGTTCGCACGGCGCGAGGGCGCCGACCCCGATGCGCTGCCGGTCTATGTCGGCAGTCATCTCGACACCCAGCCCACGGGCGGCAAGTACGACGGTGTCCTGGGCGTGCTGGGCGGGCTCGAGATCGTGCGCAGCTTGAACGACCTCGACGTCACCACCCGCCATCCCATCGTCGTCACCAACTGGACGAACGAGGAAGGCACCCGCTTCGCCCCGGCCATGCTGGCCTCGGGCGTTTTCGCAGGCGTCCACGAGCAGAGCTGGGCGGAAGACCGCATAGATGCCAGGGGCATCCGCTTCGGCGACGCGCTCGACGCGATCGGCTGGCGCGGCGGCGAAGAGGTCGGCGCCCGCCGGATGCACGCCTTCTTCGAGCTGCACATCGAGCAGGGGCCGATTCTCGAGGCCGAGGGTGCGGAAATCGGCGTCGTCACTCACGGCCAGGGCCTCTGGTGGCTCGAGGTCACGCTGACGGGCCGCGAGGCCCATACCGGCTCGACTCCCATGGGAATGCGCCGCAATGCCGGGCTTGGCATGGCGCGGATCCTCGAGACGGTGCACGAGATCGCCATGCAGAGCCAGCCCGACGCGGTCGGCGCCGCGGGCCATATCGACGTCCACCCCAATTCCCGCAACGTCATCCCCGGCAAGGTGGTCTTCACCGTCGACTTCCGCTCGCCCGACCGGGACAAGCTCGACGCCATGAAGGCCGCGCTCGAGGAGGCCGCGCCCCGGATCGCCGCCGCTCTCGGCCTCGGCTGCGAGATCGCGGTGGCCGGTCATTTCGATCCCGTTACCTTCGACGAAGGCTGCGTCGGCGCGATCCGCGACGCCGCCCGCCGGCTCGGCTACACGCATCGCGATCTCGTCTCGGGCGCCGGCCACGACGCCTGCTGGATCAACCGCGTGGCACCGACCGCGATGGTCATGTGCCCCTGCATCGACGGGTTGTCGCACAACGAGGCGGAGGAAATCACCAAGGACTGGGCGCGCGCCGGCGCCGACGTCCTGTTGCACGCCGTGGTCGAGACGGCGGGAGTGGTGAGGTAGGTATCTTCCGTGCTTAGAGGCGCCGCCATTCCACGCATCACCCTTCCCTCAACCGCTTTTGCAATTCGGCTTGCCTTCGAGCCGCTGAATTGGCTGATCCGTGGGGCATCGCTCGATTACGACCGGCCAAGAATGCTGCCGCCCGACCTGTCGCGGCAATCGGACACCACGACCACGCGTTATCGGTTGAAAGCGTTTGCGGAAATCAACGAGGCGGTCTTGATGGAAATTCGCAAGATCTGCGGAAATCTCGGCGCATTTTCTACGAAGGCAGGTATGGAGCATCCCGCATGACCACCGTCATCAAGGGCGGCACGATCGTCACCCACGACCTGACCTACGAGGCCGATGTCCTGATCGAGGGCGGCAAGATCGTGGAGATCGGCCCGAACCTCTCGGGCGACGAAACGCTCGACGCCACCGGCTGCTACGTGATGCCCGGAGGCATCGACCCGCATACCCATCTCGAGATGCCGTTCATGGGCACCTATTCGGCCGATGACTTCGAGTCGGGCACCCGCGCCGCGCTGGCCGGCGGCACCACGATGATCGTCGACTTCGCGCTGCCCTCCCCGGGTCAGGGCCTGCTCGACGCGCTCAAGATGTGGGACAACAAGTCGACCCGCGCCCATTGCGACTATTCCTTCCACATGGCGGTGACATGGTGGGGCGAGCAGGTCTTCGACGAGATGGAAACGGTGGTGCGGGATCGCGGCATCAACACGTTCAAGCACTTCATGGCCTACAAGGGCGCCCTGATGGTGCAGGACGACGAGATGTACGCCTCCTTCCAGCGGCTGGCCGAGCTCGGCGCCATCGCCCTCGTCCACGCGGAGAACGGCGATGTGGTGGCCGATCTCTCCGCCCGGCTTCTGGCCGAGGGCAATACCGGTCCCGAAGGGCACGCCTATTCCCGCCCCCCGCAGGTCGAGGGCGAGGCCACCAACCGCGCCATCATGATCGCCGACATGGCCGGCGTGCCGCTCTACGTCGTCCACACCTCCTGCGAGGACAGCCACGAGGCGATCCGCCGCGCCCGCCAGGCCGGCAAGCGGGTCTGGGGCGAGCCGCTGATCCAGCACCTGACCCTCGACGAAAGCGAATACTTCAACCAGGACTGGGACCATGCCGCGCGCCGCGTCATGTCGCCGCCATTCCGCAACAAGCGCCATCAGGAAAGCCTCTGGGCCGGGCTGCAATCGGGCTCGCTCTCGGTCGTCGCCACCGATCATTGCGCCTTCACCACCGAGCAGAAGCGCACCGGCCTCGGCGACTTCACCAGGATTCCGAACGGCACCGGCGGGCTCGAGGACCGGATGCCGATGCTCTGGACCCACGGCGTCGCGACCGGCCGGCTCACCCCCAACGAATTCGTCGCCGTGACCTCGGCCAATATCGCCAAGATCCTGAACTGCTATCCGCGAAAGGGCGCGATCCGCGAGGGATCCGACGCCGACATCGTGGTCTGGGACCCCGCCGCCGAAAAGACCATCACCGCCGCCGCCCAGCAATCCGCGATCGATTACAACGTCTTCGAAGGACAGAGGGTGACGGGCCTGCCGCGCTTCACCCTGTCGCGGGGCACGGTCATGGTGCGCGACGGCGCGTTTGCCGGCAGGGAAGGCCATGGCCAGTTCGTCAAGCGCCCGCCCAAGGGCGCGGTGAACCAGGCGCTCTCCTCGTGGAAGGCGCTGACGGCGCCGCGGCCGGTCGAGCGGTCGGGCATCCCCGCCAGCGGCGTATGAGCGGGGGTGCATGCCACCGCGCGGGCGGCGCCGACACCGCTCCGGTCATCCGGGCCAGCGATCTCGACCTGACCTTCGAGACCGGCGACGGCCCGGTTCATGCCCTGAGGGACGTGAACCTCGAGATCGCGCGCGGCGATTTCGTCAGCTTCATCGGCCCCTCGGGCTGCGGCAAGACCACCTTCCTGCGCTGCGTCGCGGGGCTGGAGACGCCGACCCGCGGCACCCTCGCGGTGAACGGCATGTCGCCCGACGCGGCGCGCCGGGCGCGCGCCTACGGCTACGTCTTTCAGGCGGCGGGCCTCTATCCGTGGCGCACGATCGCCGGCAACGTCCGCCTGCCGCTTGAGATCATGGGCTTCTCGCGCGCCGAAAGGGAACGGCGGGTGCGGGAGACGCTGGCCCTCGTCGATCTCGATGGCTTCGAGAAGAGGTTTCCCTGGCAGCTCTCCGGCGGCATGCAGCAGCGCGCCTCGATCGCCCGCGCGCTCAGCTTCGACGCCGACATCCTGCTGATGGACGAGCCGTTCGGCGCGCTCGACGAGATCGTTCGCGACCGCTTGAACGAGGAGCTGCTGCGGCTCTGGGACCGCACCGGCAAGACCATGCTGTTCGTCACTCATTCGATCGCCGAAGCGGTGTTCCTGTCGACCCGCATCGTCGTCATGAGCCCCCGCCCCGGCCGCATTTCCGACGTGATCGACAGCCCGCTGCCCCGCAAGCGCCCGCTCGACATCCGCGACGGCCAGGCCTTCAACGACCTCGCCCACCGCGTCCGCGAAGGTCTGCGCGCCGGCATGGAGCCGGCGTGATGAGCGTTCGGCACGATCAGGCGAGTCCGCCCCCGCCCCGGATGGCGAGGGCTCGCGGCTGCTCCGCCGCGCCGGATGACGCGGGACGCATCCGGCTCCGGTTCGCGGGGCGAGCGGCCGCGGACCTGCTTCCCCAACACGCCATGCGTGGGCCCGCCGAGCCTCTTCGCAGCGGCAGCCGCTGGTCGCTCCCCGGATGACCGAGGCCGCACCCCACTCCGCGTCGAGCGCCGGCATCGGCCGGTCGGGCCGCGTCGTGCGGGGGCTGCGCGGCGCCGGCGGCGCGGCGCTGCCGGTCCTCGCCGTGCTGATCGGCCTCGTCGCGCTGTGGTATCTGGCCTGCATCCCGATGAACGCCCAGAACGCCGTCCTGATGGCCGAGCGCGCCGGCGCGACCGTCAGCCCCGACAGCCCGGCCGAGCGGCGCGGCATGTCCGGCCTGGCGCTCGAGCCTGCGCAATCCCGCCATCGCTGCCTCGGGGGCCTTCGCGCAGGACCGACCGCGCCTGCCCGCGCCCCATCAGGTGGCGGCCGAATTGTGGTCGAGCACCATCGGCCAAAGCGTCACCTCAAAGCGCAGCCTCGTCTATCACGGCTGGATCACGCTTTCGGCGACGCTTCTGGGCTTCGCCTTCGGCACCGGGCTCGGCATCCTGCTCGCCATCGGCATCGTCCACAGCCGGGTGATGGACATGAGCGTCATGCCCTGGGCCATCGTCAGCCAGACCATCCCGATCATCGCCATCGCGCCGATGATCATCGTCGTCCTCTATTCCATCGGCGTCCAGGGGATCGTGCCCAAGGCCGTGATCTCGGCCTACCTGTCCTTCTTTCCGGTGGTGGTCGGCATGGTGAAGGGGCTGCGCAGCCCTGACCGGATGCGCTTCGACCTGCTCCGCACCTACGGCGCCTCGCGGTCGCAGACCTTCTGGAAGCTGCGCCTGCCCGCCTCGCTTCCCTACCTCTTCGCGTCCCTCAAGATCGGCGTCGCGGCGAGCCTCATCGGCGCCATCGTGGGCGAATTGCCAACCGGCGCGGTGGCGGGTCTCGGCGCCCGGCTCCTCGCCGGAAGCTATTACGGCCAGACGGTGCAGATCTGGTCGGCGCTCTTCGCCGCGGCGATTCTCGCGGCGATGCTCGTCGGCGTGATCGGTCTCGTCGAGCGGCTGCTCCTGGCGCGGATGGGGCTCGCCCGGTGATCCTCGTGGCCCTCGCCCTGGCCGTCTGGATCGCGGCCGTCGCCCTCAACCTGCGGCTGGCCGCCGCCCCGAGCCGGCTGACGCGGATCGCGGTCCCGACGATCTTCGGCCTCACGATCCTCGTTCTGTGGGAGCTGATCGTCCGCGGGCTCGACGTGCCGATGGTCATCCTGCCGCCGCCCTCGATGATCGCCCGGGCCGTCGCGGCCAACCTCCCGGTCCTGCGCGCCGACGTGATCCAGACCTTCGTGAAGGGGGCGCTCTCGGGCTATGTCATCGGCGCCGTCGCGGCCTTCGGCGTGGCCCTTCTGGCCGATCGCTCGGCGTTTCTGAGGCGCGGGCTGCTGCCGGTGGGCAATTTCATGGCGGCGCTGCCGATCGTCGGCACCGCGCCCATCCTCGTCATGTGGTTCGGCTTCGACTGGCAATCGAAGGCCGCTGTCGTGGTGGTCATGGTGTTCTTCCCGATCCTGGTGAACACCGTGGCGGGGCTCGCCGATACCGACGCGCTGCAACGCGACCTGATGCGCACCTATGGCGCCAGCTACTGGAGCAGCCTTCTGAAGCTGCGCCTTCCCGCCGCCCTGCCCTTCATCTTCAACGGCCTCAAGATCTCCACCACGCTGGCGCTCGTCGGCGCCATCGTCGCGGAATTCTTCGGCAGCCCGACCCTCGGCATGGGGTTCCGCATCTCCACCTCCGTGGGCCAGCTGGCGCTCGACATGGTCTGGGCCGAGATCGTCGCGGCGGCCGTCGCGGGCAGCCTCTTTTACGGCGCGGTCGCGCTGATCGAGAAGCGGGTGACCTTCTGGCACCCGTCAAACCGGGCACAAGCCCCGACAACACGGACAGGGAGACGACCATGAAACGGTTCATCATCGGCGCGCTGGGGGCGCTCGCATCGGCCGGCGCGGCGCAGGCGCAGGATGCCGTGACGCTGCAACTGAAATGGGTCACGCAGGCGCAATTCGCGGGCTACTACGTGGCTCAGGAGAAGGGCTATTACGCGGACGAGAATCTCGACGTCACCATCCTGCCCGGCGGCCCCGACATCGCGCCGCCGCAGGTCCTGGCCGGGGGCGGCGCCGACGTCATGGTCGACTGGATGCCCTCCGCCCTCTCGGCGCGCGAAAAGGGCCTGCCCCTCGTCAACATCGCCCAGCCTTTCGACGCGTCGGGTCTCATGCTGACCTGCTGGAAGGATACCGGGATCGAGGGGCCGGAGGATTTTCGCGGCCGCACCATCGGCGTGTGGTTCTTCGGCAACGAATACCCCTTTCTCAGCTGGATGAGTCAGGAGGGGATCCCAACCGACGCCTCCGATGACGGGATCACCGTGCTGAAGCAGGGCTTCAACGTCGACCCTCTTCTGCAGCGGCAGGCCGATTGCATCTCGACCATGACCTACAACGAATACGGCCAGGTGCTCGATGCCGGCGTGAGCGAGGACGAGCTCGTCACCTTCAAGTACGAGGATCAGGGCGTCGCCACGCTCGAGGACGGCCTCTACGTGCTCGAGCAGAATCTCGAGGATCCGGCCTTCGTCGACAAGATGGTCCGCTTCGTCCGCGCCTCGATGAAGGGCTGGAAATACGCCGAGGAGCACCCCGAGGAAGCAGCCGAGATCGTGCTCGAGAACGACGCGACCGGCGCCCAGACCGAGGCGCATCAGGTCTACATGATGGGCGAGGTGGCCAAGCTCTCGGCCGGCTCGACCGGCGCGCTCGACGAGGCCGACTACCAGCGCACCGTCGACACGCTCCTGGCCGGCGGCTCCAATCCGGTCATCTCCAAGGAGCCCGAAGGCGCCTTCACCCACGAGATCACCGACAAGGCCCTCAACTGATCCGCGCCGCAGGCGGGGCCGCCGGCCGGCCCCGCCCGACCGCCTCCGGTCGGCCGCCCGGCGCCGGGGCAGCCCGGGGCGCGCGCGTCACGCCTGCGGGGCGCCCAGCCGGGCCAGGAACCGCGCCATCTCCCGCTCTGTCGGCGCCTGATCGCAATAGGTCTTGACGTAGGCCGGGATGCGCCCGAGCCGCGTCTCCAGAGGCTCGTCGACCTGCATCGAGATGTAGCCGATCTGCACCAGATACACCGTCCGCGCCCGCACGTCGGCCTCCTCGGGCGCGACGCCGAACCGCTCGAACATCGCGGTGATCCGCTGAAGACGTAGCGCGTCGGCGGCGCAGATCCGGGCCATCACTGCCTCCGACCGGTGCGCCCAGCCGCGCACCGCCAGATCGAAGCGCGGCTCGAACCGGCGCGCATCCAGGAACACGCCGATCACGTTCAGGACTGCCTCGGCGATGGTCTCGGCATAGGCGTCTGCGGCCTCCACCAAGGCGGTCGTGTTGGTCCTGTCCCAGCTGTCGAGAAGCGCGTCGAGAAGCGCCGCGCGATCCCTGAAGAACCAGTAGAAGCTCGTCCGCGAGAGGTTCAGCCGCGCCGCCAGCACCTGGATCTTCACCGCCTCGAGACCGGCCTCGAGAAACGCCTCCCGCGCCGCGTCGAGCCACAGCTCCCGCGACCCGCGCCAGCCCGTCTCCGCCTCCTGGGGTGGTGCATCCCGTCCCTGCATGGCGCGACGCTACGTCCGGCACCCCCGCCCGACAACCGGTGAGTCATTAGTGAACACGAAATTGACACTAGTGAACATTTGCGCCAGGGTGAGGCGACACGTGGGAGCCGCCGATGTCGCACGACCCGCTTTTCCAGCCCTTCCAGCTCAAGCACCTGACGCTCAAGAACCGGCTGATGATCACCAGCCACGAACCGGCCTATCCCGAGGACGGCATGCCCAAGGCGCGCTACCGCGCCTATCACGTGGAGCGGGCGCGGGGCGGCGTGGCGCTCACCATGACCGCCGGTTCGGCCACGGTGGCGCGGGACAGCCCGCCGGTCTTTAACAACATCCTTGCCTGGAAAGACGAGGTCGTGGGCTGGATGCGGGAGTTGAGCGATGCCTGCCACGAGGAGGGATGCGCGGTGATGATCCAGCTCACCCATCTCGGCCGGCGCACGCGGTGGGATACCGGCGACTGGCTTCCCGTGGTCTCGGCCGGTCACGGCCGCGAACCCGCCCACCGCGCCTTCCCCAAGAAGATCGAGGACTGGGACATCGCCCGCATCGTCGAGGATTATGCCGATGCCGCCGAACGCATGAAGGCCGCCGGGCTCGACGGGATCGAGATCGAGGCCTACGGCCACCTGATCGATTCCTTCTGGTCGCCCCGCACCAACGAGCTCGACCCGCCCTATGGCGGCAGCCTCGACAACCGCCTGCGCTTCACCTTCGAGACGCTCCGGGCGATCCGCGCCCGGGTCGGTGCGGACTTCATCGTCGGCGTCCGCTATGCCGGCGACGAGGATCTGGCGGGCGGCCTGACGAAGGCCGACGGGATCGAGATCTCGCGCCGGCTCAGGGACAGCGGCATGGTCGACTTCCTCAACATCGTCAGGGGCCATATCGACACCGATGCCGGCCTGACCGACGTGATCCCGGTCCAGGGCATGCGCAGCGCGCCGCATCTGGATTTCGCAGGAGAGATCCGCGCCGCCACGCAGTTCCCGACCTTCCATGCCGCCCGGATCCAGGACGTCGCCACCGCCCGTCACGCCATCGCCAGCGGCAAGCTCGACATGGTCGGCATGACGCGCGCCCACATCGCCGAGCCGCATATCGCCGCCAAGATCCTGCGCGGCGAGGAGGACCGGATCCGTCCCTGCGTCGGGGCGAATTACTGCCTCGACCGGATCTACATGGGCGGCATGGCGCTCTGCGTGCACAATCCCGCCACCGGGCGCGAGCTCGACCAGCCCCACGAAGTGCCCGCCGCCGCCACGCCGCGCCGCGTGGTCGTGATCGGCGCCGGTCCCGCCGGGCTCGAAGCGGCCCGCGTGGCGGCCTGCCGCGGCCACGCCGTCACCGTCCACGAGGCGGCGAACGAACCCGGTGGCCAGATACGCCTCGCCGCCCGGACCCGGCGCCGGTCCGAGATGATGCAGATCGTCGCCTGGCGGGTCGCCGAATGCGAGCGGCTGGGCGTGACCTTCCGCTTCAACTCGCTCGCAGACACGGCCGCCGTCCTGGCCGACGCGCCCGAGGTGGTCGTGATCGCCACCGGCGGCCTGCCCCGCACCGACGCGATCGCCGCGGGCGAGGAGCTCGTTGTCTCCGCCTGGGACATCCTCTCGGGCGACGCCCAGCCCGGCGCCAACGTGCTGATCTACGACGATGCGGGCGACTACGCTGCGCTGCAGGCGGCCGAGGCGATCGCGGCGACCGGCGCCAGGGTCGAGGTCATGACCCGCGACCGCACGATCGTCCCCGACGTCATGGCGATGTCGCTGACCCCGTCGCTGCGAGAGCTGCAGACGCGCGACGTCACCTTCACCGTGACCTGGAAGCTCAACGCCGTCCGCCGCGACGGCAACGCCCTGCGCGCCATCATCGGCAGCGATTACGATCGCTCTCCGCGAACCGGTCCCGGCCAACCTGCCGCCCCGGCGCGGGAACGACGCGTCGATCAGGTGGTGGTGAACCACGGCACCCGACCACTCGACGAACTCTATTTCGAACTGCGTCCCGGCTCCAGCAATCTGGGCGAGATCGATCACGAGGCGCTCGTCGAGGGCCGGCCGCAGCGGGTCCACCGCAACGCCGACGGGCGCTACCAGCTCTTCCGCATCGGCGACGCCGTCGCCCCCCGCAACATCCACGCCGCGATCTACGACGCCCTGAGGCTCGTCAGGACGATTTGAGCCGCGGGGGCCCGGCGGGGCGGCGCGGGCCCGACGTGGCCCGCGCGGTCACGTGTCGAGATTTTCCACCGACAGAGCGTTGGCGCGGATGAAGTCGCGGCGCGGCTCGACCACGTCGCCCATCAGCTTGGTGAAGATGTCGTCGGCCTCGGCCACGTCGGCGACCCGGACCTGCAACAGCGACCGCGCCTCGGGATCGAGCGTCGTCTCCCAGAGCTGGTCGGGGTTCATCTCGCCCAGACCCTTGTAGCGCTGGAGCGACAGGCCACGCTCGCCCTCGTCGGTGATCGCATCCAGCAAGTCGAGCGGCCCGTGGATCACCTGCTCGCGCTCCTTGCGGACCAGATGCGCCGGCTCGCCATAGACCGTCTGCAACGCCTCGGTCTTCTGGCCGAGCCGCCGCGCCTCGCCCGAGCGCAGCACCGCGCCGTCGAGCGTGCGAATTTCCTCGACGCCCCGCAGGATGCGGGCCAGGCGGATGCCGTGATCCTGGGTGATGCGGCCGCTCCATCCGGTCTCGTATTCCGCCGCGATCTGGTCGAGCCGCGCCGCCACGGCATCGGCCGCGCCCTGCAGGTCGCGATCGGCCTGCCCGGCGGCGAAGGCGCCGGCAATGGTCGCCTGTTCGAGGATGCGGATCTGGTAATGGGTCGGAAACTGCTGAAGGATGCGCCTGACCGCCCGCGCCTCCTCGACCACGCGCAGAAGGTCGTTGCCGGCGATCTCCGACCCGTCGGTCAGGCGCAGCACGGCGCCCTCCACCCCCTGCTGGATCAGGTAATCCTCGAGGCTCGCCTCGTCCTTGAGATAGACCTCGGACTTGCCCCGCATCACCTTGTAGAGCGGCGGCTGCGCGATATAGAGATAGCCCCCCTCGATGATCTCGGGCATCTGCCGGAAGAAGAACGTCAGCAGGAGCGTGCGGATATGCGCGCCGTCCACGTCCGCATCGGTCATGATGATGATCTTGTGGTATCTGAGCTTCGAGATGTCGAACTCGTCGCGCCCGATGCCGGTGCCGAAGGCGGTGATCAGCGTGCCGATCTCCTGGCTCGACAGCATCCGGTCGAACCGCGCCCGCTCGACGTTCAGGATCTTGCCCCGCAGCGGCAGCACCGCCTGGTTGAACCGCGCCCGTCCCTGCTTGGCGGAGCCGCCGGCGCTGTCGCCCTCGACCAGGAAGACCTCGCGCTGGGCGGGGTCCTTGACCTGGCAATCGGCGAGCTTGCCGGGCAGGTTGGCCACGTCGAGCGAGGATTTCTTGCGCGTCATCTCCCGCGCCTTGCGCGCCGCCTCGCGCGCCAGCGCCGCCTCGACGATCTTGGTGACGATGTGGCGCGCCTCGTTCGGGTTCTCCTCGAACCATTCGGCGAGCTTCTCGTTCATCAGGCCCTCGACCGCCGGACGCACCTCGGAGGAGACGAGCTTGTCCTTGGTCTGGCTCGAGAATTTCGGATCGGGCACCTTGACCGACAAGACCGCGGTCAGCCCCTCCCGGGCATCGTCGCCGGTGAAGTTCACCTTCTCCTTCCGCGCGATGCCCGACTGCCCGGCATAGATGTTGAGCGTCCGCGTCAGCGCGCCGCGAAAGCCCGCAAGATGCGTGCCGCCGTCGCGCTGCGGGATGTTGTTGGTGAACGGCAGCACCATCTCGTTGTAGCTGTCGTTCCACCACATCGCGACCTCGACCGAGATGCCGTCGCGCTCGCCCTGGATGAAGACCGGTTCGGCAATCATCGGCGTCTTCGAGCGGTCGAGATAGCGCACGAATTCGCGCACGCCGCCCTCGTAGCAGAGGTCGGTTTGCAAAGGCTCGGCCGGCCGCTCGTCGCGGATGATGATGCGGACGCCGGAATTGAGGAAGGCCAGTTCCCGAAGCCGCGTCTCCAGCGTCTTGAAGCTGTAATCGAGGTTCGAGAACGTTCTGGTGGAGGCCAGGAACCGCACTTCCGTGCCGCGCTCGCCATTGGCGTCGCCCACCACGCTCAAGGGCTTGGTGGTCTCGCCGCCCTCGAAGCGGGCGCGGTGCTCGCGCCCGTCGCGCCAGATCGTCAGTTCCAGCCAGTCCGACAGCGCGTTGACGACCGACACGCCGACGCCGTGAAGCCCGCCCGACACCTTGTAGCTGTTCTGGTCGAATTTGCCCCCCGCATGAAGCTGGGTCATGATGACCTCGGCCGCCGAGACACCCTCGCCCTCGTGGATCCCCACGGGGATGCCGCGGCCGTTATCCCTGACCGACACGCTGTCATCGGCATGAAGCGTGACCACCACCCGGTCGGCATGTCCGGCCAGCGCCTCGTCGATGCCGTTATCAACCACCTCATAGACCATGTGGTGCAGACCCGATCCGTCGTCGGTATCCCCGATATACATGCCCGGACGTTTGCGCACCGCCTCCAGGCCCTTGAGAACCCTGATGGAATCGGCGCCGTATTCTTCCCGGTGAAGCGTGCTGTCGGTCATGTCGGCCTGTGGTCTCCGTTGCTGCGGCTTTCTACTTGCTTTCGTTGGCCTTGTCACGCAGCCCCACAAGATTTGGTGGTCACAGCGCCGGTATGGCCAGACCGACTGCGATCAGCAGGCACCCCGCCACGGTGTTGGTCCGCCGCACCGCCACGGGCGACGACAGAAGCCGCCTCAGCCGGCCGACGGAGGCGGCGAGGACGAGGTTGCCGGTCAGCGGAATGGCGGCTGACAGCAGGCAGATGAGCGCGATATCCGCCGCCGTCAGACGCCCCAGATCGAAGAAGCCGGGCAGCATACCGGCATAGAACAGGATCGCCTTCGGGTTGCCGAGGATGACCGCAAGGCCCGCGGTGAACCCCGCGACCCCGCCCGGCCGTGTCAGCCGGCCGTCCCGGGCGATGGCGGCGTCGCGGTGCCACAGGATCGCAGCCCCCATGCCGACGAACACCAGACAGGCGACCCAGCGCAACGCCGTCAGGAAGCCGCCATAGACCGACACCGCCCAGGACACGCCGAGGATCGCCAGAAGCGGCCAGAGCACGTCGCCCACCACCACGCCGGCCGCCAGAGGCCAGGCCGCCGCGAAGCCGCCCGACAGGGTTCGGGCGAGCAGCGCCACCCAGACCGGGCCAGGCGTCAGGAAAAGGGCGAACAGCCCCGCCGCATAGAGCGCGAGATCGAGGAACGACAGCGTCATGGCGCGACTAGGCGCCGCCTCCCGGAGATTGACAAGATCAGCCCGCCACCACCCGGCTCTCGCCGTCCGTCTCGATGAGGCGCAGCCGCTGCGCCCGCTCCCCCAGCGCGTCGAAGAGCTCCGCCCCCGTGCCGGTCATCCAGGCCTGCGCGCCCAGCGCGTCGATCTCCTCGTAGAGCGCGGCGCGCCGGTGCGCATCGAGATGTGCGGCCACCTCGTCGAGCAGAAGCACCGGCGGCTCGCCGATCTCGGCCGCGAGCGCACGCGCATTGGCGAGGATCAGCGAGATCAGGAGCGCCTTCTGCTCGCCGGTCGAGCAATCCTGCGCCGGCACGCCCTTGGCGCGGAAAACCGCCCTCAGATCGGCGCGGTGGGGCCCGACGAGCGTGCGCCCCGCCGCCATGTCGCGCGCCCGCCCCGCCTCCAGCGCCTCGGGCGTCAGGGCCGGCGCCCCTTCGGGATCGACGAGGCTCAGATCGGAGACCGGAAACACCGTCTCTGCCGCCGCCTGCGCCGCGCCGATCCGTCTCAGCGCCAGGCCGCGGCCGGCGACGATCTCCGCGCCCGCCTCCGCCATCCGCCTCTCGAGCGCCCGGAACCAGTCCGGGTCGCGAACCTGGTCCTTCAAGAGGCGGTTGCGCTCGCGCATCGCCCGCTCGTAGGTCAGCGTCGCCTCGCCGTGCTGCGGCAGGAAGCTCAGCGTCATCCGGTCGAGGAACCGCCGCCGCCCCTCCGCGCCCTCGATCCACAGCCGGTCCATCGACGGCACCAGCCACAGGATGCGGACGATCCGGCCCAGGGCCGCCTGCGGCGCGGCCTTGCCGTCGATCCTGACGCTGCGACCGGCCTCGCCCTCCACTCGCATGTCGATCTCGTGGAGCGCGCCCGCGCCCGCGAGCTCCGCGCCGATCCGCCAGCCCAGCGCCTCCGGCCGCCGCGCCAGGTCCTCTGCCGCCGCGCGCCGCAGACCCCGCCCCGGCGACAGGAGCGAGATCGCCTCGATCAGGTTGGTCTTGCCCGACCCGTTCGGCCCGAAGATCGCCAGCGGCCTGCCATCGGCCTCGACGCGCGTGCGCCGATGCGAGCGGAAATGCGAAAGTTCGAGCCGGGACAGGTGCATGACGTTCCCTGACCCATCCCGGGGGCGGGCGAAAGGGGCGCGCTCAGACGCGCATCGGCATCACCACATAGACCGCCGTCGTGTCCGTGCCCTCGCGCATCAGCGTCGGATCGCCCGAAGAATTGAACAGGAACACGGCGTTCTCGCGGTCGACCTGGCTCGCGATCTCGAGGAGGTATTTGGCGTTGAAGCCGATCTCCAGCTTCTCGTCGGAATAGGCGACGACCAGCTCCTCCTCGGCGTTGCCCGCATCGGGGGCGTTCACCGACAGGATCAGGCGATCGTCCTCGATCTGCATCTTCACCGCGCGGCTGCGCTCGCTCGAGACCGTCGCCACCCGGTCGACCGCCTTGGCGAAATCGGCGGCGTCGACCTCGAGCCGGCGCGTGTTGTTCATCGGAATGACGCGCGTGTAATCCGGGAACGTCCCGTCGATCACCTTCGAGGTCAGCGTGATCTCGGGCGTGGCGAAGCGCACCTTGGTGTCGCTGACCGACACGTCGATCTGGGTCTCGTCGTCTTCCAGAAGCTTGCGCAACTCGCCCACGGCCTTTCTCGGCACGATCACGCCTGGCATCTCGGCCGCGCCCTCGGGCAGACCCGCATCGATCCGCGCCAGCCGGTGCCCGTCGGTCGCCACGCAGCGCAGCACCCGGCCGTCCTCGGCCTCGGCCACGTGCATGTAGACGCCGTTCAGGTAATAGCGCGTCTCCTCGGTCGAGATGGCGAATTTCGACTTGTCGAACAGCCGCCGCAGCACCGGCGCAGGCGCCGTGAAGGTCGAGCCGTATTCGCTCGACGCCATCACCGGGAAGTCCTGCCGCGGCAGCGTGGCGAGGGCGAAGGTCGACCGTCCCGCCTCCACCGTCAGCCGCCCCGACGCGCCGTCATCGGCCAGAGAGACCAGCGCCCCGTCCGGCAGCTTGCGCACGATCTCGTGGAACATCACCGCGTTGACCGTGGTCGCGCCGGCCCGCTCCACCTTGGCGGGCGCGCGGTCCACCACCTCGATGTCGAGATCGGTCGCGCGGAAGCTCACCTCGTCGCCCTCCGCCTCGATCAGCACGTTGGCGAGGATCGGGATCGTGTTGCGCCGCTCCACCACCGACTGCGCCCGGGCCACGGCGCGCAGCAGCGCGGCCCGTTCGATGCTGATCTTCATGTCGTCCTCCATCGGATGTCCGGGGAAGTCACGCTAGCCGGTTTCCGCCTCCGCGCAATCCCTTGCGGCGGAAATGGACCCGGCAGGGCGCTGTGGTCAAGGACGGCTGCGCGCTCAGGCCGTGCGCAGCGCCTTGCGAAGCAGTTCCAGATCCTCGGCGATCCCCATATCCGTTCCCGACAGGGTCGAGATCTTGCGGATGCCGTACATGATCGTCGTGTGGTCGCGGCCGCCGAACTTGCGCGCGATCTCCGGCAGCGAGCGCTCGGTCAGCTCCTTGGCCAGGAACATTGCCACCTGCCGGGGCCGGGCGAATTCGCGGTTGCGCTTCGGCCCCACCAGATCGGCCAGGCGGATGTGGTAGTGATCGGCCACGCGGCGCTGGATGTCGTCGATCGACGCCTTGCGGTCGGCGGTCTTCAGCATGTCGCGGAGATATTCCTGCGCCATGTCCACATCGACTTCGCGGCCGAGAAACGAGGAATGGGCATAAAGCCGGGTCAGCGCGCCCTCCAGTTCCCGCACGTTCGAGGTGATGCGATGGGCGAGGAACTCGACCACCCCCTCGCCGATCTCGGAGCCCGGGAACTGCTCGGCAAAAAGCTCCATCTTCTTCTGCAGGATGCCGAGGCGCAGCTCGTAACTCGTCGGGTGGATGTCGACCACGAGGCCCGAGTTCAGGCGCGACACGATCCGCCGCTCCAGCCCGTCGATGTCGCCGGGCGCGGTGTCGGCGGACAGGACGATCTGCTTCTTCTGCTCGATCAGCGCGTTGAAGGTGTGGAAGAATTCCTCTTGCGTGCTGTCCTTGCCGGCGATGAACTTCACGTCGTCGATCATCAGCACGTCGACCGAGCGGAACAGCGACTTGAAGCCCAGCATGTCCTTTTCCCTGAGCGCCTGCACGAAGCGGTACATGAACCGCTCGGCCGACAGATAGAGCACCCGCGCGCCCGGATCGCGCGCCCTCAGCTCCCAGGCGATGGCGTGCATGAGATGCGTCTTGCCGAGCCCGACGCCGCCATAGAGGAACAGCGGGTTGAACGTGACCTGACCGCCCTCGCCCACCCGGCGCGCCGCGGCATGGGCAAGCTCGTTCGGCTTGCCGACCACGAACGTGTCGAAGGTGTGGTTCGGGTCGAGCGGCAGGCCCGAGGCGAATTCGCGGTGCGCCGCCGGCGCCGCGGGAGCCGCGTCGGCTGCGGCCCGCCCGCCCGCCGCGGGCGCGGCCTCCGCCGGCCCCTCGGGACGGATCAGCTTCGGCGCCGGGCGGTCGACGGCGTTGGCCGCCTTGCGCACCACGAAGGCCAGCCGCCGCACCTGCTCGCCCTCGGCGGTGACCCCTTCGATGATCGCATCGCCGAAATACCGGGCGACCCAGTTGCCCATGAACTGCGACTGGACGGCGAAGGTCATCACGCCGTCGGTCAGATCCTCGAATGCCAGCGGCTCGATCCAGGTGACGTAATTGTTGTGGCCGACCTTCTTCTTCAACTCCTGTCGTACTCTGCCCCAGGTGTCGTTCGTCATTCTTTTTCCCACCACGCCTGCGTTGTCATCACACCCCAAAGGTGCTGCGATCCGCACCTCGGGGAGAGGCCGGTGACCCTGATCGCAGGCAAAAGCCGACCCGACCGGCAAAAAGCCGGTTTGATCGCGCCTCAGCCGGCGCCTCGATGCGAATCACCCTGACGGGCTGGGATGGCAGTCCCGGCACCGGTGGGTGCGTTCGCTTTGGACAGGAAAGTGTTCTGCGGCCTCTACTCCCGTCATACGTGTCCGCCTCAGGATCCGTATGGGGACGCTCTGATGTCGTCCTCGAGGTCTTGTCGAACTGTCCTTGTCCCCCCGTGAATCGCCCATTGAACGTAGCAAGCGCGTTTGGAGCGGCGCAACAGATCAAAGCGATTGACACACATTAACGGCCCTCGAATCCGGCGATGTCGGATTCGAGGGCACACCCCCCATCACACGGCCGCCAGAAACGCGAAACGCGCCCGAAAGGGCGCGCTTTAGTCTTTCAATATCAACGGTTTAGGCTATCCCAATACCTTCACGCGATGGCTCAGGCGGGACATTTTCCGGGCGGCCGTATTCTTGTGATAGACGCCCTTCGTGACCCCCCGCATCAGCTCCGGCTGAGCCGCCCGCAGGGCCTCTTTCGCGGCGGTCCGATCGCCCGATGCAATGGCCTCCTCGACCTTCCGGAGCTGCGTACGGATGCGCGACCGACGCGCCTTGTTGACCTCGTAGCTGCGCTGGTTCTGGCGTGCGCGCTTCTTCGACTGGGCAGTGTTTGCCATGGATCTGGGCCTCTTGTCTCGTCCAAAATACAACTTGCACGGGAAAAAGCCAGCCCGGGTTCAAACCGGGTCGTCCGGCCGAGCGGGCCTCACGCGCATGTAGCCCGCTCGTCTACACGAGGAGCACGCTGCTGTGAAGCCCGACAATGGAGGGGGGGTCGCGGCCCTAGCGGTCGCGGAACTGCGCTTCGCGCTTCTCGAGAAAGGCGCCCATGCCCTCCTTCTGGTCCTCGGTCGCGAACATCGCGTGAAAGAGACGCCGCTCGTGCAGGATGCCCTCGGCCAGCGTCGTCTCGTAGGAGCGGTTGACCGCCTCCTTCACCGCCATCACCGCGATCTGGCTCTTCTCGGTGATCTTCTGGGCGACCGCCATGGTCTCGTCCATGAGCTTCTTGGCGGGAACCACGCGGCTGACGAGGCCTGAGCGCTCGGCCTCCTCGGCATCCATGAAGCGGCCGGTCAGGTGCATCTCCATCGATTTCGACTTGCCGATCAGCCGCGTCAGCCTCTGGGTGCCGCCGATGCCGGCGATGACCCCCAGATTGATCTCCGGCTGGCCGAACTTGGCGCTGTCGGCGGCAATGATGAAGTCGCACATCAGCGCGAGCTCGCAGCCGCCGCCCAGTGCATAGCCCGACACCGCCGCCACGATCGGCTTGCGGCAGCGCTCGATCACGCCGACCTGGCGGCCGAAGAGGTCGGCGCCGAACACGTCGACGAAGCCCTTCTCCGACATCTCCTTGATGTCGGCCCCCGCGGCGAAGGCCTTCTCGGAGCCGGTGATGACGATGCAGCGCACCTTGTCGTTCTTTTCCGCCTCCGCGACCGCCTGCGACAATTCGCCCAGAAGCGCGGCGTTCAGCGCGTTGAGCGCCTCGGGACGGTTGAGCCGGATCAGCGCGACATGCTCGTCGATCTCGACTACGATGGTCTTGAATGCCATGCGAACCTGCCTTGGGTGTTTCGTCAAAGTCCGAGCCTTAACAAGCCCCGCCCGCCGATCAAGCTATCTTTGGCACAGCGGGCAGTAGAAGCTCGACCGTCCGGACTGCACGATGCGGCGCACGATCCCGCTGCAGCCCCGGGTGACGCAGGCCATGTTCTCGCGACCATAGACCCGGAAGGCGTGCTGGAAATAGCCGAGCCCGCCATCCGCCTGACGGTAGTCGCGCAGCGACGACCCGCCCGCCGCGATGGCATCGTCGAGCGTCGCGCGGATCACCGGCACCAGCGCCCGCACCCGCGCCGCCGCGATCCGCCCGGCCCGGCGGCGCGGCGAGATGCCCGCCCGGTGCAGCGCCTCGCAGACATAGATGTTGCCGAGCCCCGCGACGATCCGCTGGTCGAGAAGCGCCGATTTCACCGGCATCTGCCGGCCGCGGAACGCCTCCACCAGATGCGCCTCGTCAAAGCCGTTGCCCAGCGGCTCGGGCCCGAGCTTGGCCAGAAGCCAGTGCGACTCGAGCGCCTCCGTCGCCACCAGATCCATGGCGCCAAATCGTCGCGGATCGTTGAAGGTGACGCGCCCGCCGCCCTCCATGTGAAGCACCACGTGGTCGTGCCGGTCGAGGTCCGCCTGCGCGTGCCGGTAGAGGGCCGTCGGCGCGGCATCGACCTGCATCCGGCCGGACATGCCCAGATGCACGATCAGCGTCTCGCCCCGGTCGAGCTCCACCAGAAGGTATTTTGATCGCCGCCCCAGATGGATGACCCGCGCGCCGGTCAGCCGCTCGGCCATGCGCTCGGGAAACGGCCAGCGCAGGTCGGGCCGGCGCAGCTCGGCGCGCGCGATGACGCGGCCGGTCATGGCGGGTTCGAGGCCGCGGCGAACGGTCTCGACCTCCGGGAGTTCGGGCATGCATGGACCCCTTGCGCTGCGGTCGCATTGTATCGGCAGGGCGGACCCTTATAAGAAGGTCCGAGATCAACAGGACGCAAGTGCCCATGGCCGACAGCGACGATCGCACCACCCATTTCGGATTCGACACGGTTCCCGAGGACGAGAAGTCGGGCCGCGTTCACGGCGTCTTCACCTCCGTCGCCTCACGCTACGACGTGATGAACGACATCATGAGCCTGCGCGTCCACCGGCTATGGAAGGACGCGATGATGGACTGGCTGGTGCCCCGGCCGGGACAGCGCCTTCTCGACGTGGCCGGCGGCACCGGCGACATCGCCTTCCGCTTCCTCGCCCGCGCGCCCTCGGCCAGAGCCACCGTGCTCGACCTGACCGAATCGATGCTCGCCGCCGGGCGCGAGCGGGCCGAGGCCGAAAGCCTTGCCGGCCGGCTCGACTGGGTGGTGGGCGACGCGATGGACCTGCCCTTCCCCGACCGGAGCTTCGACGCCTACACGATCAGCTTCGGCATCCGCAACGTCACCCGCCCGGAGAAGGCCCTGGCCGAGGCGTTCCGCGTCCTCAAGCCGGGCGGCCGGCTCATGGTCCTCGAATTCTCCCAGATCCCCAACGATCTGATGCAGCGCCTCTACGACCTCTATTCCTTCAACGTCATCCCGCGCCTGGGCCAGCTCGTCGCCCGCGACCGGGCGAGCTATCAGTATCTGGTCGAATCGATCCGCCGCTTTCCCGATCAGGACACCTTCGCCGGCATGATCGAGACGGCCGGCTTCGACCAGGTCCGCTACCGCAATCTCTCGATGGGCATCGCCGCGCTGCATTCCGGCTGGAAGATCTAGCGCGTGCGCGGGCCGCACAACATATGGCGCCTGGTCCGCACCGGGGCCACGCTCGAACGCACGGGCGCGATGAACGTCGTGCTCGACGCCTTCGAGGCGCCGCGCTCCTTGCGCATCGCGGCCCGCACGCTCGGCTGGCCGTTCACCTGGCTCGGCTACAAGGGCGATCCGGCGCTGCCGCCCGCGACGCGGGCGATCACCGCCTTGGGACCCGCCTACATCAAGTTCGGCCAGATCCTGTCGACCCGGCCCGATGTGGTCGGCGACGAGCTGGCGGAGCAGCTGCGGATGCTGCAGGACCGGCTGCCGCCCTTTCCCCGCGAGGAGGCGCTCGAGACCATCCGCAACGAGCTGGGCGTCGATCCCGACACGATCTTCGCCGAATTCTCCGAACCCGTGGCCGCCGCCTCCATCGCGCAGGTGCACCGCGCGAAGCTGACCGAGACCGGCGAGGATGTCGCCGTCAAGGTGCTGCGGCCCGGGATCGAGCGGGCCTTCCGCCGCGACGTCGACGCCTTCTACCTCGCCGCCCGGATGATCTCGCTCCTCGGCCCCTCCGCCCGGCGGCTCCGGCCGATGGAGGTGATCCGGCATTTCGACGGCGTGGTCCGCGGCGAGCTCGACCTCCGGCTCGAAACCTCCGCCTCGGCCGAATTCGCCGCCAACACCGAAGCCGACGAGGGCTTCCGGGTGCCGGCGGTGCGCTGGTTCCTCTCCTCGCGCCGGGTGATGACGCTCCAATGGGCGGACGGCATTCCCGCCAACGACCTCGCGGCCATCGACGCGGCCGGCCACGACCGCCGGGCGCTGGGCGAACGGGTGCTGCGCCTGTTCCTGAGCCACGCGCTCCGCGACGGTTTCTTCCACGCCGACATGCACCAGGGAAACCTCAAGATCGCCCGGAACGGCGACATCATCGCGCTCGATTTCGGCATCATGGGGCGGCTCGACGAATATACCCGCCGCGTTTATGCCGAGATCCTGTTCGGCTTCATCCGCAAGGATTACAAGCGCGTGGCCGAGGTGCATTTCGAGGCGGGATACGTGCCGCCCGAGCAGGACGTGGACGAATTCGCGCGGGCGCTGCGCTCGGTGGGCGAGCCGATCTTCGGCATGGACGCGACGCGCATCTCCATGGGCCGGCTCCTGAGCTACCTCTTCGAGGTGACCGAGCGGTTCGGCATGCCGACCCGGACCGAGCTCATCCTGCTGCAACGGACCATGGTGGTGGTCGAGGGCGTATCCCGCTCGCTCTATCCCCAGATCAACATCTGGCAGGTCGCGCAGCCCATCGTCGAGGATTACATCAAGGAGAATATCGGCCCCAAGGCCGTGCTGCGCGATCTGGTGCAGACGCTCCGGGTGTTGGCGCGGTTCGGCCCGCGACTGCCGCAGATCGCCGAGAACCGGCTGATGCAGGAGGCGCGGGACGAGATCTCCGAGACCGCGACCGACTGGATCCTGCCGATCGTGGTCGGCGGCGTGGGCGCCGCCGCGGCCAGCGCCGTCGTGGTTCTCGCCTTCGTGGTCTTCTGAGCCCTCAGCCCGCCTCGCGCACCGCCGTCACCGCGCTCATCGGCACGGTCTGGCCGCCTGCCAGAACCAGATCCGGCTCGGTCTCGCCGCTGCGCACCTCCACGACCCGGGCATACCCCTCGACCGGCGCGGTGGCGACGAGCGCGCGGCCCTCGAAGCTCTCGACGGTGAACGTGTAGGTCCCCTTCGGCAGCACCGACCCGTTGGCCCGCCTGCCGTCATAGACGAAGGACGTGCCATCGCCGGACAGGGCCCGCCGGTCGACCTCGACCCCGAACCGGTCGGTCACCACCAGCTGGTGCGTCTGTCCCGCGATCGCCGGCTCCGGCGCCAGAGAGATCCCGGCGCCGTTGAATTGCAGCGCCCCGGCGGCGCGCACGTCGCGCCCGATCCAGCTTGTGGCCGCGGCGAGCCCGCCGCCGCCGGCGCCCGTCATCTGCGCCAGGAGCTCGTTCGTCTTCACCTGCTGCTCGACGCTCGAGAAGGTGGCAAGCTGGACCGCGAATTCCTCCGCCTTCATCGGGTTCATCGGATCCTGGTTGGTGATCTGCGTCGTCAGCAGCTTGAGGAAGGTCTGGAAGTCGGAGCTGATCTCCTTCTTCCGGGTGTCCTCCGCGGCCGCCTCGCCGCCCGGGGAGCCGAGGCTCGTCGGCCGCGCGACGCTGGGGGCAGGCTGGGAAATGTCCATCCGATTCTCCTAGATTCTGAGATCCATGCGGCCCGATGCGGCCGCCATCGGCCGCGTCGGTGCAGGGGTCATGGGCGAAAGCTCGCCCGCCGCGCCGCCGGACTGACCGGGGCGGAGGGGCGCCGTGCCGCGCCGCGAGGCGCCGTCCGAAAAGCCGATATCGGCCGATCCGAGGCCCATCTGGGCCAGCGACCGCGCCAGATCCTCGGCGTGGCGCCGCAGAAGGCCCATGGTCTCCTGCCGCTCCGCCGAAAGCGTCAGCGACAGGCCGCCCTCGCCGTGCGAAATGGTGATCCTGACCCGGCCCAGCTCCTCGGGCGACAGCGCGATCTCGATGCGGTCGCCGTCGGCGGTCACCACCGCGTCGAGCACCTGGCGCATCGCCGGCGGCATGGCCGCGGTATGCGCCGCCGCCGCCCGCACGGCCTCTGTCGGGGCCGAGCCGGCCGCGTGGCCGAGCGACAGCGGCGAGGCCGCGCGATCCTCGGCCGCGCCCTGCAGCGCCTCGGCCGGGGCCGGTCCGGCCGTCGCTTGTGCGGCCTCATCCCCCTGCATCGTGGCGGCGGCCGGGGCGTTCTCCGCCGCGGCCGCTGCCTGCCCCGCAGTTCCCGGGCGCGGCGCTGGCGCGGGAAGGTCCGCGGCCGGAACAGCGCCTGCGCCGCGCCGCTCCGGATCCTCAGGGGCGGCCGCCGGCCGCGAGGGCGCGGCGGCGCCCAGCGCACCATCCGCCCCCGCTCGCCGGGCGATCCAGTCGAGGGGCGCGGCTTCCGCCGCGGCCCCGGCCTGCGCTGCCTCGGTCCCTGCCTGCGCCGCTCCGGCCTCAACCGATGCCGCTCCGGCCCCGGCCTTTGCCGCCCTGGCCTCGATCGTCGCCCTCTCGGCTGCGCCGGCCGCTGCCACGGCCTGCGCGCCGGAGGGCGGCGCTGCGGCCCCCTTCGCTTCCGCTCCGTCCGCGGGCGCCCCGGTCTCGACCGCGGCAGGCGCGGCCTGTCCTCCGCTTCGCGGGTCGGCAACCCCCTCCGCGATCCGCCCCGGACGGCCGGCCTCGGCCCGCGGCCCCTCGGCCAGGGCCGTTGCCTCGCCGGTCTCGCGGGTCGTCGCCTCGCCATCCGGCAGGCGCGCGGCCTGGTCGGCCGCACCCTCCGCGACGGGCCGAGCGATCAGCGCCATGGCCGCCTCGACGGCCTCGTCCCAGGCATCCGGTTCCTCGGGACCAGGCGCCGCGCCGGCCGCCTCATCGGGGCCCGCGCTGCCGGTCTCGGAACCGGCCGTCGCCGCGGCACCGCCCGCCTCCGTCTCCGTGGCGGTCTCCGCCGCAATCTCCTCCGCGCCCGGCGCCTCCGCATCCGCATCGAGACCCGCTTCGGAGCGGGTTGCCTCGGCGGCGGGCCGCGGCGGCGCCTCCTCGATCAGGCGCGCGAAGCCGGCGCCGTCCCTGCGGCCGGGGGCGGCAGGGGCGGGCAGCGGCTGACGCGGCGGATCCTGTGGGGGAGCCAGACCGGCAATGGGCATGGGCGAATCTCCGTCATTCGTGCCCCTGAGAGAACCAGCCAAGGCTTACCAATTCTTTACGGGAATCGCGCAATGTCGCCGCCGAAGGAGGCACAGATGCAGATTTCCGAGACCATATCCCCGCTCACGCCGCGGCAGACCGCGATGCGCGACGCCGCCGAGAAGCTCGAGGCGTCGTTCCTGTCCGAGATGCTGAAGGGCGCGGGCCTCGGCGCCATGAGCGGTCCCTTCGGCGGCGGCCAGGGCGAGGAACAGTTCGCCTCGCTGATGCGCGACGAACAGGCCCGCATGATGGGCGAGGCCGGCGGCATCGGCCTCGCCCAACAGCTCTTCCAGCACATGATGAGGATAGACGATGACCAGACCGGCGCGTGACCTCATCCGGCTGCTCGACCGCGAGCGCGAGCTCCTGCGCGCGGGCGACGCGGCCGGCGCGGCGGCCCTGCTCGCCCGCAAGAGCGAGCTCGTCGACCGGATCGAGCGCGACGGCGCCGATGCCCGTCTGCTCGACGAGATCCGCCGGAAGGCCGAGCGCAACGCCCCGCTCCTGCAATCGGCGCGAGACGGGATCGCCGCCGCGCGCCTCAGGATCACCGCGATCCTCGGCGGCGTGACGACCCAGACCTATTCCGCCCAAGGCCAGGCCACCGCACTCGACAGCGGCCGCCGCACGCTCGAGCGGCGGGCCTGACCGAAGCCCGCGGGCCCGCGACACCGCGATTGCAGCCTCCGGGCGTTTCGGGCGACAACGTCCCCGACCCGGAGGACCTGCCTTGCTCGACGCCCGCGCGCGCCGCCTCATCGACCCGCCGCTGAACCGGATCGGCCGGGCCCTCGCCCGGCGCGGCCTTTCGGCCGACAGCGTCACGCTGATCGGCCTGGCGCTCGGGCTCGTCTCTGCGGCGTTGATCGCGATCGGGGCCACGGGCGCGGCTTTGGTCTTCCTTCTGGGCTCCAGGCTCGCCGACGGGCTCGACGGCGCGGTGGCGCGGGCCACGCGGAAGACCGATTTCGGCGGCTATCTCGACATCGCCGCCGACTTTCTCTTCTACGGCGCCGTGCCGCTGGCCTTCGTGATCGCCGATCCCCAAGGCAACGCCATTCCCGGCGCCGCCCTCCTGGCCAGCTTCTACTTCAACGGCACCACCTTTCTCGGCTTCGCGATCCTCGCCGAGCGGCGGGAGATGTCGACCGAGGCGCAGGGCGAGAAGACGCTCTATTTCTCGAACGGCCTGCTCGAAGGCACCGAGACGATCCTGTTCTTCGTGCTGATCTGCGTCTTTCCGGGCGCGTTTCCGGTTCTCGCGGCGATCTTCGCCGCCCTCTGCATCGCCACCGGCGCGCTGCGCGTCCTCGCCGCCCGCAGGATCTTCGCCGATCCGCCCGACCGGATCTGACCCGGCGCGGCCGCCGCCATCGGCCCCCGGCCGTTAAGCTAAAATCCTCCGCGTGCGCCACAAAATCGCCCCAGCTTTCCGCGGCGCGCGTTAGCCATTGCTTAGCTGTTTGGCGGCAGATTGTGCCCATCAGACGAGCGGCACCCGACCGGGCCTGCGCGTCGGCAAGGTCAGAACGGCCTCAGACCTGATCGCGGATGAAGCGGTCGAACCTGCGGGTGCAAAAGCACTCCCACTGCAAGGAATATCCCGATGTCCAGCATTCTGACCAACACCGGCGCGATGGTCGCGCTGCAGACCCTGCGCCAGACCAACGCCAACCTCGCCGAGACGCAGAACCAGATCTCGACGGGCAAGAAAGTTGGCTCCGCCAAGGACAATTCCGCGGTCTGGGCGATCTCCAAGGTCATGGAATCCGACGTCTCCGGCTTCAAGGCGATTTCCTCGTCGCTGTCGCTCGGCGAAAGCACCGTCTCCGTCGCCCGCCAGGCCTCCGAGACCGTCACCGACCTGCTGACGAAGATGAAGGAAAAGATCGTCGCGTCGCAGGAATCGAACGTCGACCGCGCCAAGATCCAGACCGACATCAAGGCCCTGACCGATCAGATCAAGTCGGTCGTCGGTGCCGCACAGTTCAACGGCCTGAACCTTCTGAGCAACGAAAAGACGACCACCGCCTATACCGCGGCGGGCAACGTCGATGGAACCGGATCGGTCAACGTCCTGTCCTCGCTCGACCGCTCGACAGGCGGCGTGGCCGCCAGCGACATCACGGTCAACAAGACCAACCTCAGCACGGCGGCGGGTTCGAAGGGCACGCTCGCCCTGGCCGCGACGGCCGCGACCAGCGTCGGAACGGCGACCGCCAATGGCGGCACCATGAAGGTCACGATCGTCGGCGAGACCACGACCTCGGGGCGCTCGCAGGCCGTCATGGCCGGCGACAGCTTCGAGTTCGACATGAGCAAGTTCGACGCCGCGCTGACCGGTGCGCCCTTCGCCAACGCCCAGACCGCCAGTGCCGGCAAGGGCCGCGCCCTCTATGTCGCCAATGACGGCGACACGAAGGCCGACGTCGCCAAGGGTCTGGCCGACGTGATGAACTTCCGTCTTGCCGAGCAGGGCGTGACCGGCATCAAGGTCACCGTTTCCGGCGCCGAGATCACCATCACCAACAACACCGCGACCGCTCTGACCGCCGGTGCGGCCGCCGACCTCGATCTCGATGCGGGCGGCAAGGTAAGCGGCAAGCTTGGGCTCCTGTCCGAACTCGACGCCACCACCGAAAAGGGCGCCGGCGCGGCTCTCGCGGCCGTCGAGGGTCTGATCCAGAACTCGATCAACGCCGCCGCCTCCTTCGGCTCGGCCCAGGGCCGGATCTCGACGCAGTCGGAGTTCGTCTCCAGTCTGACGGACGCCCTGAAGTCCGGCATCGGCACGCTCGTCGACGCCAACATGGAAGAAACCTCGGCCCGCCTGCAGGCGCTGCAGACGCAGCAGCAGCTCGGCATCCAGTCGCTGTCGATCGCCAACCAGGCGCCGCAGTCGATCCTGTCGCTGTTCCGCTGATAACGAGTTCTGGGGGGCGCCCGAACGGCGCCCCCCTTTCTGCCCCGGGGGCAGACGCCTTTCCCAGCACGCATGTCTAAAAAGGGACTCGCCGTGAATTCCACGCTTCTTGCCCAGAATGCCTACGGTTCCTCCGCCCGCGCCGTGAAGACCGCGCAATCGGCCGAGTACGACGCCTTCTCGCGGATCACCTCCGCGCTCAAGGCGGCCGCCACCTTCCCCGAGAAGGTCCAGGCCCTGACCCAGAACCGCAGCCTCTGGACCCTGCTTGCCAGCGATGTGGCCGGCAAGGGCAACGGCCTGCCGCAGCAGCTTCGCGCCCAGATCTTCTATCTCGCCGATTTCACCAACCAGCACACCAGCAAGGTGCTCCGCGGCGACGCCGAAAGCGACGTCCTGATCGAGATCAACACCAGCATCATGGCCGGCCTCAGGCAGCAGGGCCGACCCGCATGACCGGCCTCGTCCTGAAGCTCGCCCCCAACGAGCGGCTTCTGATCAACGGCGCCGTCATCGAGAACGGCAACCGGCGCGGCCGGCTCAACATCCTGACCGCCGACGCCAACATCCTGCGGCTGCGCGACGCGATCCATCCCGACGAGGCCAACACGCCGATCCGGCGGCTGTGCTACAAGGCGCAGCTGGCGCTGTCGGGCGACGCCTCGCTCGACGACGTGGGCCCCGCCATCGTCGAGGGGATCGAGGAGCTCTCGGCGATCCTGCGCGACGCCGAAAGCCACGCGATCCTCGCCGCGGCCCGCCACTCGGTCGAGGAGGGGCGTCCCTATTACGTCCTGAAGTTCCTCCGCCGCCTGCTCGAGACCGAGAACGCGCTTCTGGGGATGGCCCGGGCATGAGCTATGCGCCGGTCATTCCCACCGGCGGCCTGGGCGGCTTCGCCTATCTCCAGCGCACCCGCGACAAGCAGCAGGCGGCGCTGGAGATGAGCCCCGAGATCAAGCGCAACGTCGCGGCCTTCCGGGAGAGGATCGGCAAGATCACCAGCGCCGAGGCGCTGGTGAAGGACCGCCAGCTTCTCGCCGTCGCCCTCGGCGCCTTCGGCCTCGACGAGGACATCAACAACAAGTACCTGATCGAGAAGGTGCTGACCTCCGATCCCGCCGACCGCACCTCGCTCGTGTCGCGCTTCGCCGACAAGCGCTACCGAGCGCTGGCCGACGCGTTCGGCTTCGGCACCGCGCCCAAGACCGGCGCGGCCGGATTCGCCGACCGGATCACGGCGCGCTACACCGACCGCCAGTTCGAGATCGCCGCCGGCGAGGTCGATCCCGACATGCGCCTGGCGCTGGCCTTCGGCCGCGACCTGGGCGAGATCGCCACCCGCGACGGCACCAGCGACACCGCCAAGTGGTTCACGATCATGGCCACCCCGTCGCTGCGCACCATCATGGAAAAGGCGCTCGGCCTGCCCGGCTCGATCGGGCAACTCGACCTCGACCGGCAGCTCGCCGATTTCCGCGACCGGGCCGAACGGCTGTTCGGCACCTCCGACATCGGCAAGCTGAATGCCCCCGACCTGCAGGACAAGGTGGTCCGCGCCTTCCTCGTCCGCTCGCAGATGGAGCAGTCGATGTCCGCCGGCTACTCCCCCGCCAGCGTCGCGCTGAGCCTCCTGCAAGCCGGCCGCTAAGCCCGCACGCGCCATCCCGAGCGCCTGGCCCGCTCCTCGCGGTGCCGGGCCTCCGGCCGTCAGCCGGCGGGCTCGGCGCGCCGCGACAGGCACTGCGCCAGCGCCACGAAACTGTCGCGCACCGTTTTCGGCTCGCTCTGCGCCAGAAGCGCGTCGAGCTTCGGCCAGGCCTGGATCGCCATGTCGAGCGTCCGGTCGCTGCCCGGCGCGTAAAGACCGGCGCGGATCATCATCTCCGAGCGCTCATAGGCGCCGATCAGCCGCCGCGCCTCCGAGATCAGCGTGTTCTCATGCGCATCCGCCGCCTCGGGCAGCGACCGCGACACCGACCGCGACAGGTCGATCGCCGGGAACCGCCCGCGCTCGGCGATGGCCCGGCTCAGCACCACGTGCCCGTCGAGCACGCCGCGCAGAACGTCGGCCACCGGCCCGTCCATGTCGCCGCCGGCGACCAGCACGGTGAACAATGCCGTGATGTCGCCCGACCCGTCCGGCCCGGGGCCTGCGCGCTCGCACAGACCCATGATCTCGGGCGGCATCGAGGCCGGATAGCCGCCATAGACCGCCGGCTCGCCCCGGGCCGCGGCGACCTGACGATGCGCCTCGGCGTGGCGGGTCACAGAATCGGCAAGGAGCAGAACATGCTTGCCCTGGTCGCGGAAATGCTCGGCCACGGCCAGCGCCGCCGGCAGGCACCGCGCCCTGAGCGCCGCCGGACGGTCGGCGGCCGCGCCCACGACCACGGTGCGCGCCATGCCCTCGCGGCCCAGGACCCGGTCGACGAATTCGCGTATCTCCCGGCCGCGCTCGCCGATCAGGGCGAGCACGACGACATCCGCCTCGACCCGCCGGGCCAGCGCCGCCAGAAGCGTCGACTTGCCGACGCCCGACCCGGCAAAGAGCCCCAGCCGCTGGCCCCGCACGATCGGCAGAAGCGTGTTGAATGCCCGAAGCCCCGTCTCGAGCCGGGCGCCCAGCGGCCGCCGCGTCGCGGGCTCCGGCGCCGGCGCGTAGAGCGGCCGGGGCGAGAGGCCCGACAGGATCGGCCGACCGTCCATCGGCGCCCCCGACGGATCGACGATGCGCCCGATCCACAGATCGTCCGGCGCCAGCCTGAGCGGCCCCAGCCCCACCGCCGGCTGGCCGGGCGTCAGCCCGGTCAGCACGCCGTCGGCCAGGACGATGCGGATGCGCGCCTCGATCGCCACGACCTCGCCCTCGGGACCGTCGGGCCCAAGCCGCACCCGGTCGCCGATCGCCGATGTCTCCAGCCCCGCGACGCGGACGGTGCCGCCGGTGATCGCCTCGATCCGGCCGAGCGGCCGGTCGATCGCGGCGTCGCGCACGAGTGCGGTCAGGTAATCGAGTCCGATCTGGGCCATGCAATCGCTCCGATGGGTGTACCGAAACGCTTTCTAAAGGACTCCCGGTTAAGCCTTCCTTGAACGAAACGAGGACCCGGACAGAATGTCGGATCTCACGATCACATCGATGGCCCACGACCTCATGGCCCACGCCGCGACGCGCCAGTCGATGATCTCCCGCAACGTCGCCAACGCCGACACGCCGGGCTACCGGGCCACCGACCTGCCGGGCTTCGCCGAGACGCTGGACGACGGCTTCGACCTGCGCGCCACGCGGCCCGGCCATCTCGGCTGGGGCGAAGCCACCGCCGCCGCCCGCCCCGTCGACCGCGACGCCGAGGCCGCGCCCAACGGCAACACCGTCTCCCTCGAGAACGAGATGATGCACGCGGCCGGGATCCGCCAGCAGCACGACATGGCGATGTCGGTCTACACGACCGCGCGCGACATCCTCAGATCCTCCCTCGGCCGCAGCAGGTAACCGACCATGACCGACATCCTCGGCACCTTCGGCATTTCCGCCTCGGGCATGGAGGCGCAGGCCATGCGCCTGCGCCACCTGTCGGAGAACATCGCCAATGCCGACACCCCCGGCTATCGCCGCAAGACCCTGTCCTTCCACGAGATCGCCAATGGCGGGGTGGAGGCCGGCCGGGTCCGCCTCGACCGCCGCGAACTGCCCCAGATCTACGATCCCGGCCATCCCATGGCCGACGAGACCGGCCATTACCAGGGCTCCAACGTGGACCTGATCATCGAGATCGCCGACGCCCGCGAGGCCCAGCGCAGCTACGAGGCCAACCTCAAACTCTTCGACCAGTCCCGGCAGATGGCTTCCGGCCTGCTCGAACTTCTCCGCCGCTAACCCTCTTTCACTCCAGGAGGTCCAGAATGGACATCTCAGCCGCCTTCGCCGCGCAGCGCTACGCCGCGCAGAAACCCGCCACCGCCGCCGACCCGCTGCTCGACGCGGCCATGGGGGCCGCGAAAAGCTTCGCAGCCACGCTCGACCGGGCCGACGGCACCGCCCAGGCCGCGATGCTCGGCGAGGCGAGCCCCCAGGCGCTGGTCGAATCGCTCGGCAAGGCCAAGTTCGCCGTCGATGCCGCGGTCACGGTCCGCGACAAGGTCGTCGAGGCCTACCAGGAAATCCTGCGGATGCCGGTCTGAGCCATGCTGGGCGAGGCGGTCTTCTTCGACACCCTGCGCAGCGGGCTCTGGATCGCGGTCCAGATCTCGGCGCCGATCCTCGCGGTGGCGCTCATCTCGGGCCTCGTCATCGGTCTGTTCCAGGCGCTGACCTCGGTGCAGGAGATGACGCTGACCTTCGTGCCCAAGCTCATCTGCATCGGCGCCGTCTTCTGGATCACCATGGGGTTCATGACCCGCACCCTCCTGTCGTTCTTCGAGACCACCATCGTGCCGCTCGTCGCCGGAGTTTGAGCCCATGGACAACGCCATCTACACCTCGCTCACGCGCCTCTCGGGCCTCAACCGCGAGATGCAGTCGATCGCGAACAACATCGCCAACGCCTCGACCGACGGCTTCCGCAAGGAAGGCGTGATCTTCTCCGAATACGTCGAGAAGGTCGATCGGGGCCCCTCCCTGTCGATGGCCGCCGGCCGCGTGCGGCTCACCTCCGAGCTCCAGGGCGGCGTCGAGCGCACCGGCGGCAGCCTCGACTTCGCCATCGAGGGCGAGGGCTACTTCCTGATCGAGACGCCGGAGGGCGAGGCGCTGACCCGTTCGGGCGCATTTCTGACGAACGAGATGGGCGAGCTCGTCACCAACGAGGGGATGCGCGTCCTCGATGCCGGCGGCGCGCCGATCCAGCTTCCCGTCGAGGCCGGTCCCGTCGCCGTCGCCCGCGACGGCACCATCTCCGCGGGCGACGTCCCGGTCGCGCAGCTCGGCCTCTGGCGGGTCGCCGCGCCCGAAGACATGGAGCGGCGCAGCGGCCTGCTCTTCCACCTCAAGACCCCCGCCGAGCCGGTCGACACGCCGACCATCCTCCAGGGCCATCTGGAGAAGTCGAACGTCAATCCGATCGGCGAGATCTCCCGCATGATCGAGGTGCAGAGGGCCTACGAGCTGGGCCAGAGCTTCCTCGAAAAGGAGGACAAGCGCATCGCGTCCGTCCTCTCCACCCTCGGACGATAGGACCCCAACCCATGCGCGCACTCTCCATCGCCGCGACCGGCATGGCCGCCCAGCAGATGCGGGTCGAGGTGATCTCCCACAACCTCGCCAACATGAGCACCACCGGCTACAATGCCCGCCGCGCGGAATTCGCCGACCTGCATTACGAACAGGCCACCCGCGCCGGCACCGTCTCCTCGACGACCGGCACCATCCTGCCCACCGGCGTGCAGCTGGGCCTGGGCGTGCGGGCCGCCGCGGTGACCATCGAGGTGGCGCAGGGCACGCTGGTGCGCACCGGCGGCGATCTCGACGTCGCCATCGAGGGCAACGGCTACATCGAGGTCGAACTGCCCTCCGGCCAGCCGGGATATACCCGCGACGGCGCGCTGAAGCGCAATGCCGACGGCCAGGTGGTGACCTCCGACGGCTATCCGGTAGCGCCCGACATCACCATCCCCGAGGATGTGCGGTCGATCTCGATCAACGCCGACGGCGAGGTCTACGGCTATTTCATCGACCAGGTCGAGCCGCAGATGCTGGGCCAGCTGAACCTCGTGAACTTCACCAACGCCAAGGGGCTCGAGGCGATCGGCTCCAACCTCTTCGTCGAGACGCCGGCCTCCGGTCCGGCGCTCGCGGGCGCTCCGGGCACCGACGGGCTCGGCACCTTCCGTCAGGGCTATCTGGAGGACAGTTCCGTCGATCCGGTGCAGGAGATCACCAAGCTGATCGAGGCGCAGCGCGGCTACGAGCTGAACTCGAAGGTCATCACCGCTGCCGACCAGATGCTCGGCGCCACGACCCAGATCCGCTGATGCGCGCGCTCCTTCTGGCTCTGATCGTCGCCGCCCCGCCCGCCGGCGCCGACATCCTCCTCGCCACGACGACGATCCGCGCCCAGTCGCTGATCGGGCCGGGCGACATCGACATCGCCAAGGGCGAGGCCGCGGGTCTCGCGGCCAGCCCCGACGATGTCGTCGGCAAGGAAGCCAGGGTCACGATCTATGCCGGCCGGCCGATCCGCCTCGCCGATCTCGGCGCCCCGGCGCTCGTTGACCGCAACCAGCTCGTCACCCTGGTCTTCCGCCAAGGCGTCCTGTCGATGACCGCCGACGGCCGCGCCCTCGACCGCGCCGGCGCCGGCGAGACGGTCCGCGCCATGAATCTCGGCTCGCGCAACGTCGTCACCGGCCGCGTCGCCGCCGACGGCTCCATCCTCGTATCCGGAACCTATCGATGACCAGCCGCCCTGCCGCCTTGTCCCTTTTCGTCTGCGTCGCGCTCGCCGCCTGCGGCGGGCGCCAGGATTTCGCGCGCGCGCCGGTCCTCACCCCGGTGCAGGACAGCGCCGAGCTGATGGCGATGCAGAGCCCCGGCGCGCCCGTCTCGATGGACCCGAGCCGCCCCGTCGACGCCGCCTCGCTCTGGTCGGGCGAGCGCCAGTCGCTGCTCGGCACGCGCCGCGCCGAAACCCGCGGCGACATCATCACCGTGGTGATCGAGATCGACGACAAGGCCGAGTTCTCCGGCAGCTCCGACCGCTCGCGCTCCGCCTCGGGCTCGCTCGGCATCCCCAACCTGGTGGGCATCCCGCAGCGCATCGAGAAGAAGATCGGCGCGCCGCTCGATCCCGCCATCGGCTACGACGCCTCGAGCACCACCAGCGGCGACGGCTCGACCAGCCGAAACGAGAAGCTCACCCTGCGCGTCGCCGCCACGGTGACCGAGGTGCTGCCCAACGGCAGCTTCGCCATCGAGGGCCGCCAGGAGCTGCGCCTGAACTACGAGCTGCGCGAGTTGATCGTCACCGGCATCGTGCGCCCCGAGGACATCTCGCGCAAGAACGAGATCGCCTATGACCGGATCGCCGCCGCGCGCATCTCCTATGGCGGCCGCGGCCGCATCATGGAGGTCCAGCAGCCGCGCTGGGGCCAGCAGGTCGTCGACACGATCTCGCCGTTCTGAGGACAGGCCATGCTCACGAAACTCATCCCCGTGCTTCTGGCGGCCGCGGGCCTCAGCGGCGGTCTCGGCGCGGGCATCATGCTGCGCCCGACCGGCGCCGAAGGTCCGCAGGCCGCCGCCGAGGCCCATGCCGCCGATCAGGGCGGCGGCTATGGTGGCGATCATGGCGGCGGCGAGGCCGCCTTCGTCCGGCTCAACCAGCAATTCGTGGTGCCGGTCCTCGATCAGGGCCGCGTCTCGTCGCTGGTGGCGCTGTCGCTCACCCTCAACGTCGTGCCTGGCAGCGCCGACACGGCGCTCGAGGCCGAACCGCTGCTGCGCGACCGCTTCCTGCGGGTGCTGCTCGATCACGCCAATAGCGGCGGCTTCGACGGCGCCTTCACCTCGAACGGCGCCATGGACAAGCTCAAGGCGCTGCTGATCGAGGCCGGCAACGCCACCCTCGGCGACGTCGTCCGCGACGTCCTCGTGCTCAGCATCAGCCGCCAGGACGTCTGAGCGGCAAAGCCGTCCGCGCCCGAAAGGCCCCGCTGCCGCCTCGCGCGGCGCGGGGGCGATCCGGGCGGCGCGCTTCGCCGCGCTTCCCGGCTCAGCCGCCGGTCCGACCGCCCCGCCCCTCCAGAAGCTCGCGCGTCACCTCGGCCCGGCCGAAGGATTTCCGCGCCTTCGCGAGCGCGCTGTCGTGGCGGGCGCGCAGATGCGCGATCTGCATCGACAGGCGCATGAGCCTCTCCTCGCTCCAGGCCAGCCAGACCGGATCCGCGCCCGCGAGCCGCGCGGCGTCGAGCGCGCCCTCCGCGAGCCGCGCGTCGCGCACCGCCCTCAGCCGCGCCACGTCGCCCTCGAGCCGGCGGATCTCGGCCACGATCTCCTCGACCGCCGCCAGGTCCCTGTCGCGGATCATCGCCGAGACCGCCGCCAGATCCGACAGACCCTCCATGTTCATCGCGCCCGCGCCTTCCTGCGCATGTCCTCGGCAAAGCGGATCGCCACCGCCACGGCGGCGTATTGCTCGGCCCGGATCTCCTCGCCGATGCCCACGACCGCGTGGAGCGCCCGCGCCGTCGGCGGATCGGAATGAATGGGCACACCGGCCTCGCCCGCCACCTCCCGGATCCGTGCGGCGACGTGATCGACGCCCTTCGCCACGCAGACCGGCGCCCCCTCCGCGCCCCGGGTCCATTTCAGTGCGACGGCGTAATGGGTGGGGTTCACGATCACCACCGCCGCCTCGGGCACGTCGCCCAGCATCTGGTTCATGGCGATCTCCTGCGCCCGCTGGCGGCGCTGCTGCTTGATGTGCGGGTCGCCCTCGGCATCCTTGTGCTCGTCGACCAGCTGCTTTCGCGACATGCGGTTCTTCTGCAGGTGGTGGTGCCTCTGCCAGAAGAAGTCGACGACGCCGATGATGAGCGCGACGCCGAGGACCAGCGCCGTGAACCGCACCACGAGGCCCAGCGACACCGCCATCGCCACGCCCGGATCGAGCGTCACCAGGGACACGATGTCGCGCAGGCTCCGCGCCAGGAACACGAACAGCACCACCGAATAGATGGTCAGCTTGACGGCGCTCTTGGCGAATTCGAAAAGCCCCGACGCGCCGAATTTCTGCTTGGCGTTCGACAGCGGCGAGATGCGCGACAGCTTCGGCTGCAGCTTCGAGCCGGTGAAGACGAAGGCCCGCTGCCCGGCGATCGAGGCGATGACCAGCACCATCGGCAGGATGATCCAGGGCGCCATGCCGGGGCCGATGCCCGCGACGAGCGAGCCCGTCAGCGCCGCGCCGCCGCTGTCGCCCAGGAACCCGGCCAGCCTGTCGGGGCTCGACAGAAGCTGCGTCAGGCTCTGGCCCATGGAGAGCAGCGTGCGGCCGCCGAGCGACAGCATGACGATCAGGACGCCCGCATAGGCGGCCGCGGTGTTGAGATCGACCGAGCGCGGGATCTCGCCCTTCTTGCGCGCGTCGTCGAGCTTCTTCTGGCTCGCCTCGTGGCTCTTCTCGGAATCGTCTTCCTCGCTCACCGCGCGCCTCCGGTCGGATCCGACAGGAACCCGTCCATCGACCCGAGCCACACCTGCAGCACCAGGGGCAGCGACACCATCAAAAGCACGAGGCCCCCGGCGGTGATCGCCGGCGCCCCGATGAACGACACCATGAGCTGCGGCATCGCCCGGTTGATGATGCCGAGCGTCAGGTTGTAGATGAGCGAGGTGATGATGAACGGCATCGCCAGCGCGAAGCCGAGGCTGAAGGCCTGCGCCGCCCGCTCCACCCCCCACATGAGGAAATCGCCCGGATCTGGCCAGGTGCCGGGTGGCAGCATCTCGTAGGACTGGATCAGGTACATGGCCAGCTTGACGTGCAGGTTCATCATCACGGCAAGCGCCAGCCCCGCGATGGTCATGATGTGCCCGATCGCCGGCTGCGGGTCGGCGCCATGCCCGGCGCCGAAGATCTGCGTCAGCGAAACCGATTGCGCGGCGATGGTGCCGGCGATCTGCAACGCCACGACGAAGAGCCTCAGCGCCGCGCCAAGCGCCAGCCCGACGATGATCTCGGTGGCGAAGGGCAGCCCGATCAGGTCCTCGGCCCGCCTGGCGGGCATGTCCGCCGCCACCGCCGGCAGCACGATGGCGGTGAAGACCAGCGCCAGCCCCAGCCGCACCCGCGCCGGCACCATCTGCTCGCCGAAGGCCGGCAGCAGCGCCATCGCGGCGCCGACGCGCAGGAACACCAGGAAGGCCGCGCCGATCTCCGCCCGCGCCCAGTCGGACAGGAAGGTCAGCTCGCCGATCATGCCGCCACGGTGCCGACCAGCGCCGGACGCGCCTCGGTGCCCAGCTCCTCGAAGCTCAGGACCGGGTTCGACAGCCCCTTGGCCGACAGCACGAGCTTGAGGAACCGCCGCCGCCGCGCCGAGGTGATGAGCGCCGGGAACAGCCCCTGTTCGGCCGCCTCGCCGAGGCTCTCCGCGGCGCCGGTGGCCAGCCGGTTGAAATCCTCGGGCGGCAGCGCGACGTTGACCTCGCCAGGCTCGCCCGAGAGCTGGTGATCGGCAAAGAGCTTCTCCCAGGCCGGGTCGAGCTGCACCAGCGGCACCGTGCCGTCATCGCGCTTCAGCGCCGCCACCAGCTGGAAGCTCAGCCGTTGCCGGACGATCTCGCAGATGCCCTCGGGCGTGCCGGCCTGGGTCCGCGCCGCCGCCACCGTCTCGAGGATCAGCGGCAGGTTGCGGATCGACACCCGCTCCTCCAGCAACAGCCGCAGGACGTGCAGCAGCAGCTCCACCGGCACCTTGTCGGGGATGAGCTCGTCGATCAGCCGGCGATTGGCCGCGGCACGGTCGGGATCGCTCAGCCGAGTATATTCGTCGAGCAGCCGGCGCAGGCTCTTCAGCGTCATCAGCCGGTGGAAGTTGCGCTTGATCGTCTCCAGAAGATGCGTCGCCAGAACCTCCGCCGGCGACACCGTGGTCGTCCCGATCAGCGCCGCCTCCTCCTGCTGGCTGGCCGCGATCCAGCGCGCCGGGGCGCCATAGACCGGCTCGGCCACGTCCCGCCCCGGCGGCAAGAGCGCCAGATTGTCGCCGGACAGGGCCAGCACGTGATCGGGCATCAGCCGGTTGCGCACCTGCTCCACCCCCTGGATGCGGATGACATAGGTGCCCTCGGGCAGCGACGGATCGTCAGTGAGCCGCATCTCGGGCAGCACCAGGCCGTAAAGCGCCGCCACATGGTTGCGCATGTTGCCGATCCGCGCGTCGAGCCCGGTCGCCGGATCGAGCACCAGCGGCACCAGATCGGAGGCGAATTCCAGATGGATGTCGTCGAGGTCCAGAACATCGCCCATGGAGCGCTGGGTCTCCGCCTCCACCGCCTGCGCCGCGCCGGGATCGGCCGCCATCGCCTCGTTGCGCTTGTGCGCCCTCCAGCCCAGATAGCCGAGCACGACGGCGCCGGCCATGAACGGCACGAAGGGAAGCCCCGGCACCAGCGCGAAGAGCCCCAGCAGCACCGCCACCGTGGCCAGCGCCGCCGGATAGCGGCCGAGCTGCGAGAAGAGCGCGATGTCGGTCGAGCCGGTGGTGCCCCCCCGCGACAGCAGCAGGGCCGAGGCGATGGAGATGATGACCGCCGGGATCTGCGTCGTCAGCCCGTCGCCCACGGTCAGGATCGCATAGGTCTTGAGCGCGTCGCCCGCCGCCATCCCATGGACGATGATGCCCATGCAGAGTCCGACGACCAGGTTCAGCATGGTGATGAGAAGCCCCGCCACCGCGTCGCCCTTGACGAATTTCGACGCGCCGTCGAGCGAGCCGAAGAACGTCGTCTCCTGCTGCTCCCGCTCGCGGCGGGTGCGCGCCTCGGCATGGTCGATGGCGCCGGCGCTCATGTCGGCGTCGATGGCGAGCTGCTTGCCCGGCATCGCGTCGAGCGCGAAGCGCGCGCCGACCTCGGCCATCCGTCCGGCCCCCTTGGTGATGACGATGAAGTTCACGATCATCAGCACGCCGAACACCACGAGGCCCAGAAACACGCTGCCGCCCATGACGAACATCGCGAAGCCCTCGATCACGTCGCCGGCGGCGCCCGGGCCGGTGTGGCCCTGCCCGATGATCAGCTTGGTCGAGGAGACGTTGAGCGACAGCCGCAGCATCAGCGAGGCCAGCAGGACCGTCGGAAAGGACGAGAAGTCGAGCGGCCGCTCGATGAACAGCGTCGTGGTGAACATCAGGATCGCCACGGCGAACGAGCAGGCGAGCCCGATATCGAGCACCCAGGCCGGCATCGGCAGGATCATCATGATGATCACCGCCATCAGCGCCATCGCCAGAAGCACGGTGGGCTGGAACACCACGCGCAGGTTCACGGCCGCGGCTCCCGGGGGATCGGGTCGGCGGGCGTCGCTGCGGACGCCGCGGCATGGGGGCGGAACGCCCGGGCCACGTCTCCCATTCTGGGATTCTCCTGTTGCAGGCTCGCGCCGACCCTAGCGCGGCGAGCCTTACCAAAGCGTTGCGCGCCCTTCAGTCCTGGCCCGTCAGAAGCGCGCGGTACTTCTCCCGCAGCGCCGCGCTGCGCTCGATCACCGACAGGCCCTCGGCGCCCGGCCCGCTCGGGCCGGGCGGCGTCTCGGCGACCCGCACCGGCGCCGTGCCTCGGGCGATCTCGGCGGCGAGCGCGTCGACATCTGCCCCGCCGAGTCCCGACAGCGCCGCCTCCGCCGCCGCCCAGTCCGACATCTCGATGCCGATCCGGGCCCGCAGAAGCCGTTCGCCGCGGCTCGCCTCCGCCCCCGATTGCAGCACGCCCAGCGCCAGCGCCGGCACATGCAGCTCAAGGATGCGGCTGGCCATCGCCACGCGCTGCTCGGGCGTCGGCACCGGCTCGCCGGCGAACCGGCTCGCCTGCCGCAGGAAGGTCGCGTCGCTCTCGATGCCGATCAGCCCGTCGAACAGCGCCCGGTCGAGCTCGCCGGCGATGCCCGGTGCCCGCCGGGCCAGATCGTCGATGCGCCGCGACGCGCTCAGAAACCCGGCCTGCGCGATCTCGGCGCGGATCACCGACCGCGACAGGTCGGTGCGCTCGGGCTCGCCCAGTTCGCGCATATAGGCCGCCGCCTGGTCGATGATCTCGCTCGGCACGCTCTCGCCGCGCCGCCGCTTCGAATCGATGAGCGCGCGCAGGGCCGCGGCCGCCTCGGGCGTCCGCTCCGCCAGCTCGCGCAGCGCGTCCTGCTCGGAGGGGATCTGCCCGCCCGGGCCGAACACCCGCGGCGCCAGATCGTCGCGCGTCGCGCCCGGAACCGACAGCAGCAGCGCGTTCCTGACCAGGGCGGCGTTCTCCCCTTGGCCCAGCCCGTTGAGCGCGGCGATGGCGCGGCGGCCAAGCTGCACGGCAAGTGCCGGGTCGAGCCCGACCAGCGCCTCGATGATCGGCTCGATGCGTCGCGGCGCCAGCGGCGGCGCCGCGACGAGCGCAAAGAGCGACAGAAGCGGCCCGCATTCCGCCACCTGTGCGACCAGCGGTCCGGGCGCCGCCCCGTCGACCAGACGCGCCAGCTCGCGAAGGATCGCCAGATCCGGGTCGGCGACATCCGCCGCCAGAAGCGACGCGGCCTCGGCGCCGAAGCCGTTGACGATGAGCGGCAGCGCGTCGGCGCGCAGCGCGACCTCGGGCGGTGCTCCGGGCTCGGGCGCCTCGAGGGCCGCGAGCCAGTCGGCCTTGCCGCCGGCGAACCCCGCCGGACAGGCGGCCGCGGAGGGCAGCATCGCGTGGCCGCGGCGGTCGCGCTCGGATTGCGTCTCGATCAGCATGTTGGAGCCGGGCGGGAGCGTCGCCGGCGGATCGGCGGCGACCGCCTCCTCGGGCGCCTCCTCCGCCTCGGGCTCGATGCCGGGAAGCCGCCCGTCGAGCCGCACGATGCCCTCATCGGCCGAGCGGGTGATCGCCTCGATCAGCCCGCGACGCAGCTCCGCGGACGCTGCCGCCGTCTCGCGCGCGCCTTGCCCTGTCGCGGGACGGGCCTCGTCCACGACCGGCGCCGCGAGGGCCGTGGATGGCGCCGTCGCGGCGCCGGGCGCCTCCGCTCCCGCCCGCTCGGTCAGCAGACCGGGCAGCAGGCCGTCGCGCAGCTGGATCTCCGCGCCCTTCGGCCGCGGCGCCCCATCAGCCAAGGTCATCCGCACCAGCCGGTCCGGCCGGATGTCGAGCACCAGCCATTCGTTGGTCAGCTCCATCGCCTCCGCCCCGCAGGGACAGTTCAGGAGGATGTCGAGCCGGCCGGGCGCCGGCTGCACGACGTCCTCGACGCGCTCCGGGCCGAGCCGGCGATGCACGTCCGACAGATCGAAGCTGAGATCGGTGCCGGTCTCGAGCGTCAGCCGCTCGGGCCCGGGCAGCAGGCGCCAGTCCGGCCGGTCGCGGAAATCGACGACGACGCGGGTGAAGCCGTCATGCTCGGCGGTACGCACGGGAACGCCCTCGGCCGCCGCGACGAGCGGCAGCACGAGCGCGATGGCGGTGAGCGCTCGCGTCCTCATGCCGCCTTGGTCCCTTTCAGCGCCTGCTCCAGATCGTCGAAACCGGGCCGCATCGAATGGGGCGTGCTCTGCCGGCCGACCTCGATGCAGATGTTGGGGCTGTGCTGGTGCAGGTTGGCGACCAGGACCTCGCGGATCAGCTGGTAGAACTGCGCGTCCTCCTCGACCACCGCCTTCATCTTGGCGGCGAAGGGGCCGACGAAGCCATAGGCCAGGAACACCCCGAGGAACGTGCCGACCAGCGCGCCGCCGATCATCTTGCCCAGAACCTCGGGCGGCTGGTCGATCGCCGCCATCGTCTTGATGACGCCCAGAACGGCCGCCACGATGCCGAGCGCCGGCAACCCGTCGGCCATGCTCTGCATGGCATGGCTCGGATGCAGCGCGCTGTGCAGCTTGGCTTCCATCCGCTTCTCCAGGACCTCCTCGACCTGATGGGGGTCGTCGTAGTTCATGCTGGCCGAGCGCAGCGTGTCGCAGATCAGCTCGACCGCCTCGCGATCGGCCTGGATCTTCGGATAGCGGCCGAAGATGGAGCTGTCGGCGGGCCCCTCGATATGGCTCTCGAGCGCCAGCGGATCGGTCTTGGCCATGCGGATCATCTCGAAGAGCAGGCACAGAAGGTCGCGGTAATCGTCGGCCTTCCACTTGGCGCCCTTGAAGACGCGGCCGATATCCTTGACCGTCTGCTTCAGCGTGTGCCCGGCATTCGACAGAAGAAACGCGCCCACCGCCGCCCCGAGGATCATCGTCATCTCGAAGGGCAGCGATTTCATGATGATTCCCATCTTGCCGCCGGCGGCGAGATAGCCGCCGAACACCATGACGAAAACGATGACGATGCCGATGACTGCGATCATGGACGTGCTCCGGGTGGTGACCTTCGGGTCATTCGGGTTGTGAAAGATCGGCGTTCCGGCCGGCCAGGACGACGCTGATCGCATACGCGGCGTCGGGAGAGACGGCCGCCATGATCGACGCCGCTGTGGCGGGCTTCATCATCGACAGGAAGCCTGCGGCGAATTCGGGCGGCATCTTCTCGAAGAGCGGCCCGGCCTGCTCGGGCTTCATGTTCTCGTAGACGGCGGCGAGCGTATTGACGTCCTCCTCGGAGGCCGCGCCCGCCTTGTTGACCATCTCGCGCAGCCGCGCCTCGGCGGCCTCGATCTCGGCCAGCTGGTTGGCCAGTTCGGTCTCGCCGGCCTCGACGACCCGGCTGCGCTCCTCGATCTGCGCCTCGCGGGCATCGAGCTGCGCCTCGCGGTCCTTGAGCGCCGCCAGCACCTCGCCGATCTCGTCGGTGGCGGTCTGCACCCCGTCCGCGGCATAGGCCGTGCCGGCCTCGAGCAGGCCGCGGATCTGCGCGATCCGGTCGCCCTCCCCGATCCGCAGGAGCGCCGAGGCCACGAGAAGCCCGGCCAGCACCGGCAGCACGCCGGTGCGGCGCCGCCGCGGTCGCGATCTGGACATCCGCCGGCTCATTTCGATCCCGAGCCCGACCGGTGCGCGAAATACGACGGCACCTTGGGCGTCGCCGAGGAGACCGAGCGGAACGATGGCTCCTCGCCGGCCGCGCGTCGCGGCGCGGGCTGCGGCGGGACCGGCTCCAGATCGTGCAGCGAGGCGACGTGCAGCTCCAGCCGCCGCGCCACGTCCTCGGCCCGCTCGGTCAGCTCCCTGAGCGTGCGGCCCGATCCGTCGGCGGCGTGCTTGGCCGCGTCGAGCGCCTTGGTCAGGTCGTCGACCTGCGCCGACAGCACCGCCACGGCCCCGCCGACCCCGCGCTCGAGATCGGTGAACCGGGTGAGCCGCCGCGACAGGACGAAGCAATAGACGGCCACGCCGATGGCGCCGCCGGCAAGAAGGATATCGGCAATCAAGCTCATCAGCAGCCCCTCAGCTCAGAACGAATTCCATGACCAGCACGTCGGTGACCTGCCCCGGCCCCACCACCAGCTCGACCCGGCGCAGCATCTGCGCCCTCAGCGCCACCAGCGCGCCCGGCGCCTCCAGATCGGCCGGATCGACGGCGCGCAGATAGCCGTTCATCACGTCGACCACCCGCGGCATCAGATGCGCCACCGCCTGGCTGTGCACGCTCGGCACTTCGAGCTGCGCGGCAAAGCGCAGATGCCGCACCTCCTGCGAACCGGCGAGCGACACGACCAGCGGCGCCACCGGGATGAAGGCAACGTCGGAGCCCGGCGCGATGATCGGCGCACCGGCCGACGCGGCCGCCGTGTCGCCGTGATCATCGGCCGCCGCATGGTCCCCGGCGCCCGCCGCGTGATCCGCCTCGTGCGTCTCCGCCGCGACCTCCGCGCCGGCCGGATCGGCGGGCGCGCCGAGGATCAGTCCGGTATAGGTCGCGTAGAACCCGCCACCGCCCAGAAGCGCCATCGCCGCCACGCCGATCAGCAGGCCCGTCTTGCCCTTCTTCGCGGGCGGGGCCTCTGCGGTCTTCTCGGTCTCGGCCATCCTGTCCTCGCCACTCCGCGTTTCCTCGTGTGACGGCAGATAAACCCAAATGGGCTAACCGATTATTAAGTCCGGTGGAGGATTGTCCGCCTCGAAGCGGAAGAAGTCCCGGATGACAGGAGGTCGTCTTGCAGCAGCTGGTTTCGGTCTGGCAGAATCTGACGATGCAGCGGCGCGTCATCGTGCTCGGCGCCACCGCGCTGATGTTCGTCCTCGTCCTCGGCATCACCCGCCTCGCCACCTCGCCCGGCCTGTCGCTGCTCTATGCCGGGCTCGAGACCGGCGCGGCCGGCGAGGTCGTCGCGGCGCTCGAGGCGCGCGGCGTCGACTACGAGATCCGCGGCGATTCGATCTTCGTCGACAGCACCCGCCGCGACGAATTGCGGATGACGCTGGCGAGCGAAGGGCTGCCCGCCACCGCCATGCAGGGCTACGAGCTGCTCGACACCATGTCGGGCTTCGGCACCACCTCCCAGATGTTCGACGCCGCCTACTGGCGCGCCAAGGAGGGCGAGCTCGCCCGCACCATCGTCACCTCGCCCAACATCCAGGCGGCGCGGGTCTACATCGCCAATTCCGGCACCAAGCCGTTCCAGCGCGACCTGACGCCCTCGGCCTCGGTCACCGTCACGCCCTCGGGCGGCGGCATCGCGGCCGCCCAGGCCAAGGCGCTGCGCTATCTTGTCGCCTCCGCCGTGCCGGGCCTCAAGCCCGAGAACGTCGCGGTCATCGATTCGACCGGCGGCGTCATCCTGTCGAGCGAGGAAGACCCCGGCGCCGTGCGAAGCGGCATGGACCGCGCCACGACGCTGAAGCGCAACGTCGAGCGGCTGCTCGAGGCGCGGGTCGGCTACGGCAAGGCCGTGGTCGAGGTCAATGTCGAGACCGTGACGGAGGCCGAGGAGATCACCGAGCGCCGCATCGACCCCGAGAGCCGCGTCGCCATCAGCCAGGACAGCACCCAGTCGAAGGACAGCTCCACCGATCCGGCCGGCGACGACGTCACCGTGGCCTCGAACCTGCCCGACGGGGAGGCCAACAGCCAGGGCGGCGGCACCTCCACCTCCTCGTCGAGCGAGAGCCGCGAGCGCACCAATTTCGACCTCTCCGAGACCAACCGCCGCGTTACCCGGGCGCCGGGATCGGTGGCCCGCATCACGACCGCGGTGCTGATCGACGGGCTGCGCACCGTCGCTGCCGACGGGACCGTGTCCTGGGCGCCGCGGCCCGACGAGGAGATGGCGGCGCTGCGCGAGCTGGTCTCCGCCGCGGTGGGGCTCGACGAGGCGCGCGGCGACCGCATCTCGGTGCGCACCATGCAGTTCGAGCCGCTGCCCACCGACGGAACCGAACCCATCGCCGCCGGCCTCATCGGCCCGATCGACACGATGCGGGTGATCCAGCTCGCGATCCTGGCGCTCGTCGTGCTGGTCATCGCGCTCTTCGTGATCCGGCCGATCTTCGGGCGCCGCGCCGATGGCCAGGGCGTGCCCCAGCTCGACGGACCCGATGGCGACGCGGCCCGCACTGGCCCGCTGACGGGCGAGATCGACCCCGAGGGCGTGCCGCACTTCCTGCCGCAGACGGTCGATGCCGGCCGCGGCGGCCCGGCCTTCGGCTTAGACGCCGCCGAGACGTCGCAATCGGTCCAGCGCCTGCGCCAGCTCATCGGCGAGCGGCAGGAGGAATTGCTGCAGATCCTGAAATCCTGGATGGAAGACGAGGAAAAGGCATGACCGCGCGCCCCCTGACGCTCGAGGATTTCGGCGCCTTCGCCGGTCCCGTCCCGGTCGAGATGGTCGACAGCGACCGGCTCGAGGCGGAAAAGCTCGAATCCTTCGACAAGGGCTATGCGGCCGGCTGGGAAGACGCCGCCGCCGCCACCGAACAGGCCGCCGCCGAGGGCGCTGCGGCCGGGCTCGCCCGGCTTCAGGATCTGGCCTTCACCTATCACGAGGCGCGCGCCCACGTGCTGCGCTCCGTCCTGCCGCTGCTCGAGGCGCTGGCCGACCGGGTGGTGCCGCAGATCCTGCGCCAGACGCTGGGCGCGCGGCTCGTCGAGATCGTCGAGCGCGCCGCCATCGACGCGGCCACCGCCGAGGTCGAGCTGCTCGTCGCGCCCGGCGAGGGCGAGGAGATCAACGCCGCCCTCGACGGGCGGGTGAACTTCCCCATCGTGGTGCGCGAGGAGGACAGCCTGGCGCCGGGCCTCCTGCATCTGCGCCTCGATGCCACCGAACGCGAATTCGACTTCACCGGATTTGAAAACAAGCTGCGCGAGGCGATCGCCGCGCTCGACGCCGAACTCGAGGAGACAAGCCATGGATGACGTCCCCGCCCTGACCGAGACCCCGCGCCCGCCGCGCAACCCCCTGACGCAGGTGCCGGTGGAGATCGTCATCTGCGTCGGCAAGGCGCGCCCCAAGCTCGCCGACCTGCTGAAGGTCGAGCAGGGCAGCGTGCTGACGCTCGATTCGCGGATCGACGACCCGGTCGAGCTCTATGTGGGCGACCGCCTGATCGCCCGCGGCGAGCTGCAGGAGATGGAGGGCGAGCAGGGCGGGCAACTGGCCGTGCGGCTGACCCAGGTGGCCGATCTGGAGAGCGGATTTTGAACCACCGCCTGGCGCTCTGCCTGGCGCCCCTGCTGATCCTCGGTCTCGCCGACGCGGCCCTCGCGCAGCAGATCTCGATCGATCTGGGCGGCGCGGGCGGCGGCGACGCGACCCTCGCCGGCCGCTCGATCCAGCTTCTGGTCCTCGTCACCGTCCTGAGCCTCGTGCCCGGGCTTCTGGTGATGATCACCTGCTTTCCGTTCATCGTCACCGTCCTGTCGATCCTGCGGCAGGGCATCGGGCTGCAGCAATCGCCCCCCAACATGCTGATCGTGACGCTGGCGCTGTTTCTCACGTATTTCGTCATGGAGCCGGTCTTCCGCGAGGCCTGGACCGCCGGCATCGACCCGCTGATCCAGGGCCAGGTCGAGGTGCAGGAGGGGCTTCTGGCGGCGCTCGCCCCCTTCCGCGCCTTCATGGCGGCGCGGATCGACCCCGGCACCTTCGACGCGCTGGTGTCGCTGCGCCCCGATGTCGATCCCGGCACCGTGGCGCCCGATTCGCCGGTGTCGATCCTGATCCCGTCCTTCCTGCTCTCCGAGATCGAGCGCGCCTTCCAGATCGGCTTCCTGGTGTTCCTGCCGTTCCTGATCATCGACCTCGTGGTCTCTGCGATCCTGATGTCGATGGGCATGATGATGGTCCCGCCCGCCATCGTGTCGCTGCCCTTCAAGCTCGCCTTCTTCGCAGTGGCCGACGGCTGGACGCTGATCTCCTCGGCCCTGGTGCGCAGCTACGTGTGACAGCCCGGCCAGGGGCACGGCGCCGTTGCCCCGTCGCCACCGGCCTGATTGACTGGACGCGCCGGCCCGCGCCCCGCCGGCCGCTCCAGGGAGTGCGCGATGACCCCGCGCCGCGCCGTCCGCTATCTCGCAGGCTACCTGCGCTACCACGCCCAGATGATCCGCATGTCGCCGCCGCGCCTCCTCGGCGTCGCGCTGGGCGCCCTGGGCATCGCCACGGCCATCACCGAGCTTGTGGCGCAGGTCGGCGTCCTCGCCGGCACCCTCATTTGCCTCGCGGTGCTCGCCCTCTACCTGTTCCTCATCGTCCGCTATCCCGGCCGTGCGGCCGAGCGGGCCTTCCCCGACGACCTGCGCTATTCGGTCGTGGTCCCGCCCACGCCGGGCCAGACCGCCCGCATCGCCGAGGCCTGCATCTGGTTCGGCGACAGCGCCATCGACCCGATCGACGGCGCCCAGGCGATCGAGGCCGACGAATATTCGACGGTGGCCTTGCGCGACTACAAGGGACGCGAGGTGGGCTTTGCCGATTACTACGCCTTCCGGCGCCGCGACGCCCAAGACTATATCGACGGGCGCATTCCCAAGCGGGACTTCTTCGCCGATTACTACCTGCCCCACCCCCGGGCGCGCAGCGCCGGGGCGATCTACGTCTCCACGGTCTTCCGCTACGAGCACATCTCCGACCGCTCCGCCTTCGGCGCCAAGGAGGCGGCGCTGCTCGTCTGGTGCCTGATCCGGCTCATCGAAGAGGTGCAGGCCGAGCCCGAGGACGGCTGGCTCATCTTCGCCTCCGGCGGCTCGCAAGCCGGCGAGCGCCTGATCCGCCATTTCGGCCTCGAGGAGTCCGGCCGCCGCGATCCCGACGGCAACCGCATCTTCAGCAAGGACGGCGTCACCCGCGCCGATCTGGCGGCGAGCCGCGACAGGTTCGGCTATCTCGGGGGTCTCGTGCGGTTCGACATCGTCCGGTTCCGCGACCCGCCGCGAGACGCGGCTCCCGCGACGAACCCCTAGCCACAATCCCGCAGCCCTCCCCCGGCCCGTCCGGTCCCGGTGCGGCCGCCGAAACGACGATGCCGGCCGCACAAGCGGCCGGCATCTTTCGGAGGAGACCACGGGAGCCCGGCGGTCGCCCGCCGGACCTCCATCGTCCCGATCAGCTGCCCGGATGCACGCCCGGTCCGGTGCCCGAGCCCTCTTCGGTCAGCGAGGCGAGATAGGCGAAGACGTCCCGCGCCTCCTGCTCGTCACGCAGCATGAAGGCCATCTTGCCCCGCGCGCTCTTGTCGTCGAGATACTCCTGCAGGTATGGCGTCGGCCCCAGCAGATAGGGAACGATCGTCTCTGGCCCCCAGACCAGCCCGGCCTCGCCCGCCTCGACCATCGAGGTGGAATAGCGGAAATCCTCGACCGTGCCGGCCTGACGGCCCGCCACCCCGTAGAGGTTCGGCCCGACCCGGCCGTTGCGGCCAGCGAGCGTGTTGCCCTCCTCGTCCACCGCCACGTGGCAGGCCGCGCACTTGTTGAACACCTGCTCGCCGGCGGCCGGATCGCCCTCCTGCGCCAGCGCCGGTACGGCGGACGCGCCGAGCGCGGCCAGCGCCGTGATGATCCTTGTGGTCGTCTTCATGCGTTTCTCCCATTTGATCCGGCCAAACCGGGCCGGCACGCTGTGTGCGCTACGGTAACGTCCCCGCCGTCGGGGGCAAGCCGGATGCGCGCCGATCAGGCCACCTGCCTCGAAAGGGCGCACTGCTTCCACAGGGAATTGAGCGCCGTGACCAGGTGATCGATGTCGCCGTCCGAATGCAGCGGCCCCGGCGTGAAGCGCAGCCGCTCGGTGCCCTTCGGCACGGTCGGATAATTGATCGGCTGCACGTAGATGCCCCAGTTGGCCATCAGCGTGTCGGCGATCATCCGGCACTTGACCGGATCGCCGACCATGACGGGAATGATGTGCGACGGGTTGGGCAGGTGCGGAATGCCCAGCGCGTCGAACCTGGCGCGCAGCCTGTCGACCTGCCGCCGCTGCCGGCGCCGCTCGATCTCCGAACCCTTCAGGTGCCGGATCGACGCCGTCGCCGCCGCCGCCACCGCGGGCGGGATCGCGGTGGTGAAGATGAACCCCGAAGCGAAGGAGCGGATGAAGTCGCACAGCGCCGCCGAGCCCGAGATATAGCCGCCGAAGCAGCCGAACGCCTTGCCGAGCGTGCCCTCGATCAGCGTGATGCGGTCCATCATGCCCTCGCGCTCGGCAACGCCGCCGCCGCGCGGCCCGTACATGCCGACCGCATGCACCTCGTCGAGATAGGTCATCGCGCCGTGCTTCTCGGCCACCTCGACGATCTCGGCGATGGGGGCGATGTCGCCGTCCATGGAATAGACGCTCTCGAAGGCCACGATCTTCGGCACGTCGGGGCCGTAGGCCGAGAGCTTGCGATCGAGGTCCCGCGCGTCGTTGTGCCGCCAGATCTCGCGCTTGGCGCGGGAATGGCGCATCCCCTCGATCATCGAGGCGTGGTTCAGCGCGTCCGAGAAGATCACCGCACCGGGCAGCCGCGATCCCAGCGTCGACAAAGCCGCCCAGTTCGACACGTAGCCCGACGAGAACAGGAGCGCGTCCTCCTTGCCGTGCAGATCGGCCAGTTCGCGCTCGAGCGTGATGTGATGGTGCGCGGTCCCCGAGATGTTGCGCGTGCCGCCCGCGCCGGTGCCGGACCGCTCGGCGGTGGCGCACATCGCCGCCACCACGTCGGGATGCTGGCCCATCCCGAGATAGTCGTTCGAACACCAGACCGTGACCTCTTCGGGGCCGATGCTGCCGTGGTTCCTGACCTTCGGGAAACGTCCACAGATCCGTTCCAGATCGGCGAAGACCCGGTAGTTTCCTTCGGTCTTCAAATCGGTCAGCTGGGCGCGAAACCTGGCTTCAAAATCCATGGCGTCCCTCTCCTTCAGGCAAGGTTGGTTTGGGCGCGGGCAGAGCCCAGCGCCACAATTTGGCATCCGGCAGAGGCAGCACCATCAGCCAGTGTTCGAGAAGCGCAAGCCCGGTCAGGCTCGCAAGAAGCGCGAATCCGGTCTCGCCGGTCACCGCCACCCGCTCGATCCAGCAGAAGACGGCCGCCGTCAGCACCAGGATCGAGACCGGGAACAGCCAGCTGACCGGCCCCTGCCGGAAATAGCTCGGCAGATGCGCGAGCGGGCGGGGCAGGAACTCGACGTTGATCCGCGGCACGCCGAGAAAGATGTTGAGCTTCGCCGAGATCCGCGCCCCCCACAGAACGGCGTAGGTCCAGAAGACCAGATCGTTCGCCGCGCCCCGCGTCAGCGTGAACAATCCCACGAGCCCCGCCGTCAGAAGCAGCTCGTGCCAGGCCAGAGCCGCCCAGGCAGCGCGGAACCGCTGCCCGTCGGTGACGCAGACCGGCATCGGTCCGCGCGCCGGCCCCGTGACGCAGCCGGTCAGGAACGCCAGCTCGATCCAGCCCCAGATCGCCAGCGCCGACAGGAACGGGCCATAGACCGCGCCCGGATCCTGCGCCGTCACGATGGCGCCCGCAACCCCGGCGATCAGCAGCGGCAAACCGGCCAGAACCGTGCGGCCGTGGCCACCCCGCCCCTGCCCGTCGGCCCGCTTCACCGCCCACAGGATCGCCCCGGTGGAAAACCACCAGATGAACAACGCGACAAGCGCGGCGATCCCGGGATGCTCCACTCTCCTGCCCTCTCCTTGGCCGTCCTCGGTTCTGCCGGCGAAACGTCGTCCGCCGGCAGGGCGTCACGTCAGAATGCGGGTTCGAGCCGCACGTTCCGGGGCACCTTGTTGCGCTTGACCGGCATCGTGTAGATCGACACGAAGGCCGCCCCGGCGCGCGCGCCCGCGGCGATCCGGCGCAGCGCGCCTCCCGCGCCGCCCTGGGCCTTGGCCGCCTCCATGTCGCGCAGCGCCCGCTCGATCGTCCGGCAGCCCCTGGCGAAGCGCGGATTGTCGATGTCGAGCTCGACCGGAAACACCTGCCGCGCGATCACGCTGGTCTTGCGGTACACCTCCATGTCGTACCAGTCGATATCGACGCCGAGGGCCTCGTGGAACCGCGGCCGGGCGTGGTCGCGCACCCACATGGTCGAATAGACCGCCGTCAGGAAGAACCGGATCCACAGCCGGTTGGCGAAGCTTTCGGTGATCTTCGGGTCGGTCCGCATCAGGAGCGCGAAGGCCTCGCCGTGGCTGAACTCGTCGTTGCACCACTCCTTGAACCACTTGAAGATCGGGTGGAAGCGCTGCTCCGGGTTCGCCTCGAGATGCCGGTAGATCGTGATGTAGCGGGCATAGCCGATCTTTTCCGACAGGTAGGTGGCGTAGTAGATGAACTTGGGCCGGAAATAGGTGTATTTCTTCTCCCGCGTCAGGAACCCCAGGTTGACCGCCACGCCTGCCTCCCGCAGCGCGTCGTTGATGAAGCCCGCATGGCGCGCCTCGTCGCGGCTCATGTAGGAGAAGAGCTCCTTGATGTCGGCGTTGGTGCCGCGCCGCTTCATCTCCTTGTAGAGCACGCAGCCCGAGAACTCCGCGGTGCAGGACGAGATCAGGAAGTCCAGGAACTCCGCCTTCAGCTCCGGCTCCATCCCCTCCCAGTCGATCTGGTCCCAGTCGGCGTTCTTCTTGAAATGCCCCTTGTTGGGATCGGACCGCATGCGCTCCATGAGCTGGTCCCAGTCGGCGCGCACGGACGAGACGTCGATGGCGTCGAGCTCGTCGAAATCGGTCGTATAGAAGCGCGGCGTCAGAAGCGTGTTCTGCATCGCGAGGTCGGTCGCCGCCTGGCTGTCGAACTTCGCCCGCTCCTCCTGGATCGCCAGACCCTCTTCCACGGTCGTCGCGTCCGCCGTGTGACGTGCCTGCACGTTCATGCCGCCTCTCCCTTGCCCGTCGCGCCAGAGGCGCGCGCTCCATCATCGTCCATGCCAGAGGCGCGCGCTCCATCATCGTCCATGCCAGAGGCGCGCGCTCCATCATCGTCCATGCCAGAGGCGCGCGCTCCATCATCGTCCATGCCAGAGGCGCGCGGGGCGCCACCCATGCCCGAGGCGCGCGGGCGCGTCTCCTCGCCCCCCGTCCCGGTCGCCCGGAACTCGTCGGAGAACGAGAACTCGCAGAGCTCCATGACCTCCAGATCGCCCGTGAGCCGGGTCCAGAGCCGCTCGACGCGGCTCGCCCGGGTGATCGTCGCGGTGCGCTTCTCGCTCACCGCCGCGCCGAACGGCGCCATGACCGGCGTGCCGTGCACCTTGACGCTATCGCCCGGATGGATCACCGACCCGTCATCGAGCCGCACATGCGCCGACAATTCCTCGAACTTGTGGACGACCTCGACGGTGCAGGGCGCGGTCTCCGTCTCCCTCGTGAACAATCCCATCTTCTTGTTCCCTTCCTCATGGCTACTGCCCGAGCGTCACTCGAACAGGACCTCCCAGTGCCGGGCGTTGCCGGCCCCGAACGAGGTCATCTCGGCCGACCAGCCCGTCGCCGGGTCGCTCAGCACCAGCCGCCCGTTGGCGAGACGAGCGAGCGTCACGGGCGGATTGCCCGCGATCTTGTGCACGATCCGCTCGCGCCGCAGGGCATCGCCCACGACCGCGATGAACGCGCCGTTCTCCGTATCGAGGAGCACCTCTCCCTCGGGCGTCGTGGCCCGCGCCGCCACCGTGTCCGATTCGAGAACGAAGGTGCGGCTGTCGACCACCGCCGCCGGCTGCGGCACGCCGGCCAGGGGCTGCCCGGTGACCGAGGCGTAGGTCGCAAGCCCCAGCGCCCCCAGCACCAAAGCCCCCATCGCGAGCAGCAGATTGCGCGGGATCATCTCGCGGTCGCGCGCCTGCATCTCCCGCCGCTCGGCGTTGTAGTAGAGTCCCGATCCCCGTGCCATCGCCATCTCCCTCACTCCGCCGCCATCATCGATACCTGCGGCATGCTCCGCCGCGCCTCGACGGCGTCGGCCAGCAGCGCCGCGACCTTCTCCGGCTCGGCCACGCAGCGCAAGGCCGGCTCGACATGCCGCAACCGCCAGGGCCGCACATGCGGCCAGAGCACGGCGTAGGAGAGCCGCGTCTCCTCCACCGTGCGCAGCGCCAATGTGCCGCAGCCGCCGGGCTCGCGGCCCAGATCCGCCGCCGCAAGCCGCTTGAACGGCAGGTTCAGCGTCAGCGTCAGCGCCGCGCCGATGCGCATCGCCACCCGTTCCGTGGTGATCGTGTAGACCGTCGCGCGCGACTGGACGCGGGCGATGAAATAGAGGATGCCGCAGGCCACGGCGCCGAGCCCCAGGAACGGGATCGCCATGGGCAGCGCCGCGGCCCAGCCCATGCTGGGCCCGAGCGACACCACCCGCCAGACCGCCAGCAGCACGAAATATCCCGCCACCCAGTTGAGGGCCAGAGCCGAGCGCGCCAGCGCCAGCGACCGCGGCCGGCCCTGCCACAGGATCGTCTCGCGCGGCGGCAGCGCCTCGGGAAGGCCTGCCACCGGCTCGACGGTGATGTCGGGATCGTCGCGGAAATCACGAGGCATCGACGTCACCCTTGGGCCGGCAATAGAGCTCGCCGCCGCCATAGAAGGCCACGATCTTCTCTTCCTCGAGAAGCGTGATCTTGTCACTGGCCGCGATCTGCGGCACCTGCGCCATGCGCGCCGTGTTGAGCGTGCGGATGTCGACATAGCGCGGCCTGACCCGGACCAGCTGCATCGGCGCCAGGCACCGCCCGCCCCCCGCCGCCGCGTCGCGCTCGATCTCCAGATAGCGGATCATCTGCTCGGGCACGTCGATCCACAGATCGCGGACATGGCCCACCACCAGATCGTCGTTGCACACCACCGGCATGCCGCGCGGGTCGTGGCCGGCCGAGACGAAGAAGTGCTCGTGCGCCGACATGGGCTGGATCTTCGGGTCGCCGTCGCCGGTCAGCTCGACGGTGTCCGACCGCGGCACCCAGGAGGCCGGCCCGACGCCGTCGAGCATCGGGTCGCCCACCGGCTTGTGCGGGAAGCCTTCGGAGATCGAGGTGCGCGCCAGCGCCAGGTCGTGGCGCTTGTGCGCCTCCTCGTTCTCGGCCGAGGGCACCGTGACGTTGGCCTTGCCGAACGGCATGAGGAAGGTCTTCGGCGGCGGGACCGGGAACGGTCCCTGATTGGGCGCCAGCGATCCGTCCTCCTTCTCGAGGGGATAGCCCTCGCGCATGTTCTCGGTCTGCAGGTAATAGACCAGCAGCGCGAAGAACAGCCAGAAGCTCCAGATCGCGATCAGCGCGAGGTCGATATGGCCATCGAATAATCCGACACCGTCCATGATGTCCTCCTCTCAGGTTGGGAAGTCGGCAAGTCCGATCCTGCCGGCCTCTTGGTTCTCGCGAACCGGATTGACGAATGACAGCCGCACCAGCGGGCCCAGCACCGCCAGCGTGACGAACAGGAGCGCGATCTCCACGTGATAGACCGTGCTGTAGCCCACCGCCGGCGTCGCCAGCGCCTCGCCCAGCGCGCCCGACGTGGCAAGCGCGCCGATGCCGTCCGACAGCGCGCCGCCCAGGGCGATCGACAGGCCGGCCGCCGTCGCCTGCGCCGCGCCCCAGGCGCCGAGCGCCAGGCCCTGGCCGGCGATGCCGCGGGCCGGCAGCGTCATCGCCGCCGTCAGCGTCGCCACCGAGAACAGCCCGCCGCCCATGCCGATGCCCACGGCGCCCACGAAGAACAGCACGCTCGATCCCATCGGCGCGGCGAAGACCACCGCCGAGAAGGCCGCGACGCCCAGAAGGATGCCGCGCGCCGCCATGCGAAAGGGGTCGATGCCGCGCCCCAGCCACCGCGCCGCCAGCGCGAAGGCCAGAAGCGCGCCGCCCGCCCAGAGCGCCGAGAGCCAGGTCGTCGCCGCGACGCTGAGGCCCAGGATCTCGCCGCCATAGGGCTCGAGCAGCACGTCCTGCATGGTGAAGCCCGTCGTGCCCACGAAGACCACGACCAGAAGCCGCCCGGCATCGCCGCCGCGTGCGAAATCCCGCCAGGCGGCGCCGAAGCGCGGCCGCGGCGCGGCGCGCTCGGCCTGGCTCATCGGCCGCACCTTCTCCTGCTTCCAGAGCGCGAAGATGTTGAGCAGAAGCGTTGCCAGAGCGGCGCCCTGCACCACCCGCACGAGCCTCAGCGGGCTGAAATTCGCCAGAAGCGTGCCGATCACCACCGCCGAGACCGCCATCCCGAGAAGGAACATGACGTAGAGGAGCGCCACCACCCGCGGCCGCGTCTCCTCGTCCGCGCGGTCCGAGGCCAGCGCGAGCCCCGCGGTCTGCGTCATGTGCAGCCCGAGCCCGGTCATCAGGAACGCCGCCCCCGCCAGCGCCTCGCCGGCGAAGGGAATGTCGTGGACCACGTCGCCGCCCAGCACCAGAAGCGCGAAGGGCATCACCGCCAGCCCGCCCATCTGCCACAGCGAGCCGAACCACAGATACGGAACCCGCTTCCAGCCGATGGCGCTGCGATGGGTGTCGCTGCGATGGCCCAGAAGCGCCCGGAACGGCGCCACCAGCACCGGCAGGGCGATCATCGCGGCGACCAGCATGGCGCCGAGGCCCAGCTCGACGATCATCACCCGGTTGAGCGTGCCCAGAAGCATGACGGTCGCCATGCCCACCGACACCTGGAACAGCGACAGCCTCAGAAGCTGGCCGATCGGCAGCCCCTCCGAGGCGGCATCGGCGAAGGGCAGGAACTTGAGCGGCAGACGCGACAGGCTCATGGCGCGACCTCCAGACAGGTGGAAATGTAGAAACCCGAGGTGATCCGCTCGATCACCGAAAGCGGCCGCTCGCACCCCGCGGCGCGCAGCGCGCGGGCCAGTCCGGCGGCGGTATGCGGCACCATGGCGGGCGAGCGGTCGGCCTTCGGAAAGAGCCTGCCCGCCCCCCACATCGCCATCAGAAGCGGCGTGCGCGGCGGCGCGGTGAACACGATGCGGCCATCGGTGCGCTCCGCCAGCTCGGCGAGCGCGCCGCCGATCTCGGAGGCGCTGTAATAGATCAGGCTGTCCATGGCGACGACGTGGTCGAACCGCCCCCATTCGTGGGAGAGCATGTCGCCGGCCTCGAAATGCACCATCTCGGCCAGATCGTCCGGAAGCCGCCGCCGCGCCACGTCGAGAAGCGAGGGCGAGATGTCGACCGCGACGACCCGCGCACCGCGCCGCGCCAGCTCCTGCGTCATCTGCCCGGCGCCGCAGCCGGCGTCGAGCACCCGGCACCCCGAGAGGTCCGCGGGCAGCCGCGACAGCATCACCTGCCGCATCCGCTCGCGGCCGGCCCGCACGGTCATGCGGATCCGGCTCACCGGCAGGTCCGAGGTCAGCCGGGTCCAGACATCGGCCGCCGTGCGGTCGAAATACGATTCCACCCGCCTGCGCGTCGCCGCATATCCCGGTCCGATGGAAGTCCGATGGAATTCCGACGGAATTCCGATCCGGCCCCCCTCGCCCTCGCGGCCCTCGGTTAACGGCATGGCGCGCACCTCAGTCGAAGCCCAGAAGTTCGAAGATGTCGCGATCGGCCATCGGCGCCGGCGCCAACGGGTCGGTCCCGGCATAGAGCCGCTCGGCCAGGCGGATGTATTCCGCCCGCGCGGCGACGATGTCCTCCTCGTCCGGCATCTCGAAAAGCGTCTTCTTTTTCAAACGGCTGCGCCGGATCGCGTCGATATCGGGCATGTGCGCGATGCGCTTGAACCCGACCTCGCGGCAATAGCGGTCGACCTCGTCGGTATCGGTCGAGCGGTTCGCCACGCAGCCGGCGAGCCGCACCGCATAGTTCTTCGACTTGGCCTGCACCGCCGCGATGATCCGGTTCATCGCATAAATCGAATCGAAATCATTCGCCGTCACGATCACCGCCCGGTCGGCATGCTGCAACGGCGCCGCAAAGCCCCCGCAGACGACGTCGCCCAGCACGTCGAAGATCACCACATCCGTCTCCTCAAGCATATGATGCTGCTTGAGAAGCTTGACCGTCTGCCCGACCACGTAGCCGCCGCAACCGGTGCCCGCGGGCGGCCCGCCGGCCTCCACGCATTGCACGCCGCCATAGCCCACGCTGACGAAGTCCTCGGGCCGCAATTCCTCGGCGTGAAAATCCACCTCCTTCAGGATGTCGATTACCGTCGGCTGCAACCGCCCGGTCAACGTGAAGGTCGAATCGTGCTTCGGGTCGCAGCCGATCTGCAGAACCCTGTGACCGAGCTTGGAAAAAGCCGCCGACAGGTTCGACGAGGTGGTCGACTTGCCGATCCCGCCCTTGCCGTAGACCGCAAAGACCTTGGCCCCCTCGATCCGCGCCGAGGGGTCCTGATGCACCTGCACCGAGCCTTCGCCGTCCTCGCCGAGCCGCGGCACGCCAGCGGCTTTCCTCAAGGTCGAAATCTCGTCTCTCGGGCTCATCGAGCGCCCCCCTCGTTCCTGTGTCTGGCCCGGCTTTCCGTGCGAAAACGGGGCCTTAGGTCGAAATCGCGCCACTCGTTCATTCGGCCGCGATTCCTTCCATACGATCTTCCAATTCGTCGGCCGCCCCCTGCAGTGCCGCGATGGTCGCCTCGTCGGGCTGCCAATAGCTGCGGTCCGAGGCCTCCAGAAGCCGTCCTGCCATGCGGGCGCTGGCCTTCGGGTTCAGGGCCGACAGCCGCCGCCGCATCGCCTCGTCGAGCACGAAGGTCTCGCTCAGCCGCTGATAGACCCACGGCTCCACCTCGCCGGTCGTCGCCGACCAGCCCATCGTGTTGGTGATGTGTGCCTCGATCTGCCGCACCCCCTCGTGCCCGTGATCGAGAAGCGGCTCGTAGAAGCGGGGATTGAGGCTGCGCGACCGGGTCTCCAGCGCGACCTGCTCGCGCAGCGTCCGGACCTTGCCCTGCCCGCGCGTCTGATCGCCGATATAGACCGGCGCGGCCGCGCCCTTCTCGCGGCGCACGGCGCGGCTGATCCCGCCCAGCGTGTCGAAGTAATGGTCGACCGTGGTCACGCCCAGCTCGACCGATTCGAGGTTCTGATAGGCCAGATCGACCGTCCCGAGCGCCGCCTTCAGAAGCGCCGCCTGCGGCGCGGGCTTGCCCGACCGGCCATAGGCGAAGCCCTTGCGCGCCTCATAGGCATCGGCCAGATCGTCCTCGTCGCCGAAGGCCGACCCGTCGACCAGCTGGTTCACGTTGGACCCGTAGGCACCTTCGGCGTTCGAGAACACCCGCAGGCTCGCCGTCTCCATGTCGCAGCCGATCCTTTCGGCGTAGGCGAGCGCGTTGGCGCGCACGAAGTTCTGCGCCGGATCCTCCTCCGCCGTGGCGGCCTTCCATGCGGCCTCGGCCAGCATCCGCGTCTGGAGCGGCAGGAGGTCGCGGAAGATCCCCGACAGCGTCATCACCACGTCGATTCGCGGCCGGCCGAGCTCGGCCAGCGGCACCAGATCGGCGCCGGACAGCCGGCCGTAGCTGTCGAATCGCGGCCGGGCCCCCATCAGCGTCAGCGCCTGGGCGATCGGGCCGCCATCCGACTTGATGTTGTCAGACCCCCAGAGCACCAGCGCCACGCTGCGCGGCATCTCGCGATGGGTCTCGAGCAGAAGCTGCGCCTGCCGCGCGCCGTCGGCCATGGCGAAGGCGGTGGGCATGCGGAACGGGTCGAAGGCGTGGATATTGCGCCCGGTCGGCAGGATCTCGGGCGAGCGGATCAGGTCGCCGCCCGGAACCGGCGCGATGAAGCGGCCGCCCAGCGCCCGCATCAGCGCCGGCAGCTCCGTCTCCTCGGTGAGGGCGGCGTCGAGCTCGGCGCGCCGCTCCGCCGGCATCGCCGGCATCGCGTCGAGCATCCGCGCGCGCCGCCCGGCATTCATGCCGCGCCCGACGACGTGCAGCCCGTCGGTGATCAGCGCCTCCTCGGTCTCGATCAGCCGCAGCCACAGATCGTCGGGAGCGGCGTCGGCCAGATCCACCGACGCGGCCTGGTCGCGGATCAGCGCCTCGAGGTCCGCCCGCGCCTCGCCCGGCGCCGTGCCGCGCCAGCGGGCCAGGCTTTCCTTCAACTCGGCCAGACCCTTGTAGAGACCGGCCTGAGCCAGGGGTGGCGTCAGATGCGTCACGCAGACCGCGTTCGCGCGGCGCTTCGCCAGCGTCGCCTCCGAGGGATTGTTGGCGGCATAGAGATAGACGTTGGGCATGGCGCCGATCAGCCGGTCGGGCCAGTCGCCGCCGCCGAGGCCGACCTGCCGGCCGGGCATGAATTCGAGCGCCCCGTGCATCCCGAAATGCAGCAGCACGTCGGCGCCGAAGCTGTCCCTGAGCCAGCGATAGAAGGTGACGAAGGCATGCGTCGGCGCGAACCCCTTCTCGAACAGAAGCCGCATCGGATCGCCTTCGTAGCCGAAGGCCGGCTGGATGCCCACGAAGACGTTGCCGAACTGCCGGCCGAGCACGAAGACGCCGCGTCCGTCGGATTGCGCGCGCCCGGGTGCCGGGCCCCAGGCGGCCTCGACCTCGCGCAGCCACGGCGTGTCGCGCACCATCTCGTCGGCCGGAACATGCGCGGCCACGTTGGCGTCCTGCCCGTGGATCTCGGCCGAGCCGCCCAGCACCGCCTCGCGCAGCGCCTCGACGCTGTCGGGCGGATCGAGGTCGTAGCCTTCGGCCTTCATCCGGTGAAGCGTGTTGTGCAGGCTCTCGAAGACCGACAGGTAGGCGGCCGTCCCGGTGGCGCCGGCATTGGGCGGAAAGCCGAAGAGCACGATGGCCGCCCGCCGCTCGGCCACCGCCGACCGGCGCAGGCGCGCCAGCCGCAGCGTCTTCTCGGCCAGCACCTCCACCCGCTCCGGGCAGGGATGCATGGATCGCGCCGCCAGCGCCGGACGGCACCGCCGCGCGCAGCCGTCGCAGCCAGCCTCGCCATGGCGGCCGGCGAAGATGGTGGGATTGGTCGCTCCGTCGATCTCGGGCAGCGCCACCAGCATCGTGGTCTCCACCGGCCCAAGCCCCTGGCGCGAGGCGCCCCACTGGCCGAGCGTCTGGAATTCGAGCGGATGGGCGGCGAGATAGGGCACGTCGAGATCCGCCAGCATCCGCACCGCCGCGGCGCTGTCGTTGTAAGCCGGGCCGCCGACCAGCGAGAAGCCGGTCAGCGACACGAGCACATCGACGCGACCGCCGGCGAAATAGGCCTCGACCGCCGGGCGCCCGTCGAGACCGCCGGAGAAGGCCGGCACGACGTTCAGGCCGCGCGCCTCGAAGGCGCGGATGACCGCGTCGTAATGAGCCGTGTCGCCCGCCAGCACGTAGCTGCGCATCATCAGGATGCCGACCGTCCCCACCGCGTCGTCGCGGCGCGGCAGATCCGCGGCGTCCGTGACGATGCGGGTCTCGGGATGATAGAGGCCGACCTCGGGATATTCGATGGGCGCCGCCGCCTGGGCGCCGCGCCACCGCGTCTCCGAGGCATAGCGGCCGATCAGGAAGCGGATCATCTGCTCGATGTTGTCGTCCGACCCGCCGAGCCAGTATTGCATGGTCAGGAACCAGGCGCGCAGGTCCTGCGCCTTGCCGGGCACGTAGCGCAGGATCTTGGGCAGGCGGCGCAGCATGCGCATCTGGCGGGCGCCGGAGGCCTTACCCGGCGCCGAGGAGCCCCTGAGCCGCTTCATCAGCTTCGACAGGCCGCTGGGCGGCGCCGCCATGTCGAGATCGCCCATCCGCGTGAGCTTGACGATGGCGGCGTCGGCGATGAGGCCCACGACCGCGTCGCACCGGTGCCGTGCCGCCTCGAGCTGCGGCAGGATGGCGCCGACGTGCTCCTCGAGAAACAGCAGCGACGCGACGACGATGTCGGCGCCGTCGACCGCCTCGCGCGCGGCATCGAGCGCCGCCGGGTTCTCGCCCCATTCGGCGGCGGCATGGATCGAGACGCTCAGCCCGGGAAAATCGCGCGCCAGCCGCGGCAGCACCCGCTCGGCCGGTCCGGCGCTGTGGGCGTCGAGCGTGACGATCGCGATCCGGTAGCCGGACGCCATGTATCCGAGTTCATCGCGCATAATGGGCCTTCGCCTCGTAGAGGGTATCGACGCTGATCTCCGACAGCCCCCGGTCGGCCGCGAAGGCTTCGGTGTTCCGGCGCGCCTTGCCGCGCACGAAGAACGGGATCTTCTTCAGCTCGCGCTCCGCCGCCGCGAGCCAGACGACGACATCGCTGCCAGCGAGCGCGGGCGCGGGCGCCTCGGGCGCTGCCGGCGGCACCGCCTTGCCGCCGTGATGGCTGGCGCCGGCGGCGTCGTGGAACTCGAAATCCTCGCGGAACATGTGCAGCAGATGCTCCTCGAGCCCCATCACCAGCGGGTGGACCAGCGTGTCGAAGAGGACGTTGGCGCCCTCGAAGCCCATCACCGGGGAATAGCGGGCGGGGTAATCCTGCACATGGACGGGCGCCGAGATCACCGCGCAGGGGATGCCCAGGCGCTTGCCGATATGGCGCTCCATCTGGGTGCCCATGATCATCTCGGGCACCGCCGCCTCGATGGCGCGCTCCACTTCGAGATAATCGTCGGTGACGAGCGCCTCGACGCCGTATTCCCGCGCCAGACGGCGCAGCGGCCGGGCGAATTCGCGGTTGTAGCAGCCCATGCCCACGACCTCGAAGCCGATCTCGTCGCGGGCGACGCGGGCCATCGCCATCACATGCGTCGCGTCCCCGAAGAGGAACACGCGCTTGCCGGTCAGGTAGGTCGAATCGACCGAGGCCGCGTACCACGGCAGGCGCAGCCCCGCCTCCGAGGGCTGTCTCGCCTGCGGCGCCAGCGCCCGCACCTCGGCGACGAAGTCGCGCGTGGCGCCGACGCCGATGGGCACCGTGCGGGTGGCGGGCTGGCCCAGCTCCGCCTCGCACCACCGCGCCGCGGCCTCGCCGGTCTCGGGATAGAGCAGGACGTTGAAATGCGCGGCCCCCAGCCGGGCGATATCGGCGGGCGTGGCGCCCATCGGCGCGGTGACGTTCACCTCGACGCCCATATCGGCCAGCAGCGAGGTAATCTCGGCCACGTCGTCGCGATGGCGGTAGCCGAGGCCGGTCGGCCCGAGAATGTTGCAGGTCGGCCGCGCCGTGCGCTCCACCGGCCGGGCCAATCGGCGGACGATCTGGTAAAAGGTCTCGTCGGCGCCGAAATTCTCCTTCCGCTGATAGGATGGCAGGTCCAGCGGGATGACCGGGATGTCGAGCCCCTCTGCCGCCATCATCGCCTGCGCCATGCCGCCCGGATCGTCCTGGATCAGTTCGGCGGTGCAGGAGGCGCCGACGATGATCGCCTGCGGCGCGAACCGGCGCACCGCATCGAGACAGGCGGTGCGGAACAGATCGGCGGTGTCGGCGCCCAGATCGCGCGCCTGAAAGGTCGTGTAGGTGACCGGCGGGCGCTCGCCGCGGCGCTCGATCATGGTGAAGAGCAGGTCGGCATAGGTGTCGCCCTGCGGCGCATGGAGCACGTAGTGCAGCCCGCGCATGCCGGTGGCGACCCGCATCGCGCCGACATGCGGCGGCCCCTCATATGTCCAGACCGAGAGCTTCATTCACCCGCCTCCAGCCGCAGCCGGGCCTTGCGGCGCAGCGGCCGCGCGAAGAGCTCGGCCAGATCGCCCGCCTGCTCATAGAAATGCACGGGCGTGAAGACGAGCTCGATCGCCCATTTGGTCGTCAGTCCCTCCGCCTCCAGCGGATTGGCAAGACCGAGGCCACACACGGTCAGATCGGCGCGGGCGGCGCGGGCGCGGTCGAGCTGCCGGTCGACATCCTGCCCCTCGGCGATGACCGGTCCTTCCGGCAGCAGGTCGAGATCGGGCCCGACGATGTCGCGGTGGATGAAGGGCTGCGCCACCTCCACCGCCTCCATGCCGCATTCCCGGGTCAGGAACCGCGCCAGCGGGATCTCCATCTGGCTGTCGGGGAAGAAGAAGACGCGCTTGCCCGAGAGCGTGGCGGTGGCGGCCGCGACGGCCTTGCGGGCCCGGGCGCGGGGCGCGGCCGTGACCGCCTCGAACCGCTCGGGCGCGACGCCGAATTCGCGGGCGATGGCGGCAAGCCAGGCGGTCGTGCCCTCCTCGCCGAAGGGCAGTGGCGCCGCGATGTGACGGGCGCCGCGGCGGGCCAGCGCGGCGTGGGTTTCGCCCAGGAACGGCTGGGTCAGCGCATAGACGGTGCTGGGCCCGATTGCGGGCGCGTCGTCGGCGCGCCGGGCGGGCAGCATCCGCACCCGCTCGATCCCCATCTCGTGCAGCAGAGACAGCGCCTGATCCTCGACCACGTCCGGCAACGCCCCCACCAGCAGCAGGTCGCGCGTCGCGGTCTCGGCCAGCGTCGGCACCATGGCGGCGAGGCAGGCATCCTCGCCCTCGGTGAAGGTCGTCTCGATGCCCGACCCGGAATAGTTCAGCACCCGGACATGCGGGGCGTGCGCCCGCGTCAGCCGTTCCGCCGCCTTGGCGAGGTCGAGCTTGATCACCTCGGACGGGCAGGAGCCGACGAGGAAGAGCTGGCGGATGTCGGGGCGGCGCGCGAGAAGGCGCGCCACCTCGCGGTCGAGCTCGTCCTGCGCATCGGCCATGCCGGCCAGATCGCCCTCCTCGAGGATGGCGGTGGCGAATCGCGGCTCGGCGAAGATCATCACGCCGGCCGCCGATTGCAGAAGATGCGCGCAGGTCCGCGAGCCCACCACGAGGAAGAACGCGTCCTGCATCTTGCGGTGCAGCCAGATGATTCCCGTCAGGCCGCAGAACACCTCGCGCTGGCCGCGCTCCTTGAGGACGGGAGCCTGACCGCAGCCGCGGGCGGGGATCGCCGGGCGCGCGGTCACGCCGGGGCCTCCAGCCGCGCCCGGCGCAGCTTCAGCACGAATTGCGCGGCATTGACCGCATAGGCGGCGTAGGCGGCCAGCGCCACGGCCATGAGCGGCCGGGCGCCGAGGCTTCCGGTGACGAGGGCCCAGAGATAGGCGGTATGGAGCGCGATGACGATGAACGACATCATGTCCTCCCAGAAGAAGGACCGCGCCAGCAGGTATCGCCCGAACACCACCTTCTCCCAGATCGCGCCGGTCACCATGATGGCGTAGAGGCACAGGGTCTTGGCCACCACCGACCAGGTCGCGGCGGCATAGCCCGCGCCGGTCGCGAGATAGCGCAGGACCAGCGCCAGCGAGATCAGGAACACCAGGAACTGCACCGGCGCCAGCACCCCCTGGACCAGCGTCCAGCGGGTCGCGTCGCGGCGGCCGCGCTCGGCCGGGCTGTAGATCGGAGCGGGGTGCGCGGCCGTGCCGACGGGGGAGATGGCAACCTCTGTCATGGGAGCGAGACAAGCATCGGCCCGGGGATGTGTCAACTGAAACTTACACACCAGAGTTGACACTCATGGCCACGCGGAACGAAGTCTGGCCGATCCGGTGTCAGTTTCAGTTGACATCGCCGCAGGATCCGAAATCATGTCTCTCAGGTTTGGCGGAGGGTCCGCCGGGCGCCCACCGATCGGGACCTCGTGATGAACACCTTGCGCGATTCCGCCCAGTACAGGCCCGTCCGCAAATCCGGCGACGGCCGGGTCAGCGAACTGGCCGCGCGGGCGCTCGAACTTCTGGCCACCCGCCGGTCGAGCCACCTCGTCGCGAAGGCGCGCTGGGTCTCGGCGCTGCGCGCCGCCGTCATCGGCACCGATCCGGAGGCCCGCGACGGGGTCGTCGCGGACATGCTCGATGCGGGCGTCACCGCCGACGAGATGTGCGACCTCTACGTCCCCGCCGTCGCCCGCCAGCTCGGCGTCGAATGGGAAAACGACGTGCTGAGCTTCGCCGATGTCAGCATCGGCACGGCCCGCCTGCAGTCGCTGCTGCGCGACATCGCCCTCGATCCGGCGCAGGACCCGGGCGAGAGGACCTGCGAGGCGATGATCATGGTTCTCGCCAACAGGCACCATTCGCTGGGCGCGATGGTCCTGACCGGGCAGCTTCGGCGACTCGGCGCGTCGGTGCGTCTTGTGCTGGGGCGTTCGGATGCCGACATAGGACAGATAGCCGCGGAAAGCGGGTTCGACGTCGTGATGATCTCGGTCGCGATGGCGGAAGAACTCGGGGGCGTAAAGAGAATGGTAACCGATCTGCGCGACCTCACGAATGGCAAGGTGCCGATCGTCGTGGGCGGTGGCGTGATGCAGATCGGCGAGGCGGCCGTGCGCGCGGCAACCGGAGCGGACCACGCGACCAACGACGCGCTCGTCGCGCTGAAGCTGATCGGTCACGAGATGTCGCCCCAGCGGGAGAGTTAGAGAGGAGGCGCGAGTCAGTTGACAAGCCGCGGAACGAAATACTGGTCGAACGGCGCCATTCCCCTGATTGGCCCCGACGTCCTGGGCGACATCATCGCCCATGCCTCCGACCTGTCGATCGTGGTTTCGGATCTGGGCGAGATCCTGTCGGTCCTCGTCAACCCCGACCACGGCACGTTCAGCCGGCTCGACGACTGGATCGGGCGCGACATTCGCGACGTCCTGACCATCGAGAGCGTCGAAAAGTTCGAGCGCAGGCTCGGCGAGATCAATGCCGGGCGGACCGCGGGCCGCGGCATCGAGCTCAACCACGTGGAAACGGCCGGCCTGTCCTTTCCGATCCGCTACAGCTTCCATCCGATCGGGCCCGACGGCGCCATCCTGATGCTGGGCCGCGACCTGCGCCCGGTCGCGCAGATGCAGCAGCAGCTCGTCGAGGCGCAGATGGCGCTCGAACGCGACTACGAGCACCAGCGCGAGATCTCGACCCGGATGAAGGTGCTGATGGAGACGACCCGCGACGCCGTGGTCTTCGCCATGCTGGCCAGCGGCCGGATCGCCGATCTGAACGGCCGCGCCGCGCAGGTGCTGGGCGGCACGGTCGACGAGCTGCAGGGCAAGCCGCTGGGGGACCGCCTCGCCGGCCCCAACGGCCCGCTCGACCTGGCGCGGCTGGCCGAGCGGGCGCACAACGATGATGCCGGTCCGGTCCGCGCCACGCTGCGCGGCTCGTCGAAGACCCTCGGCCTGCGCGTCACCCCGTTCCGGGCAGCGGGCGAGCGCATGCTGGTCTGCCGGCTCGAACGCGATGGCGACCCGTTGGCCGAGCCCCGGTCGCAGGCGGCACGCTTTGCCCGGTTCTTCGATCTGTCGCCCGACGCGCTGGTCTTCACCGACCGGACCGGGCACATCCTGTCGGCCAATGACAGCTTTCTCGACCTCGTCGACCGCGACAGCGCCACGGCCCTCAAGGGCGTGTCGTTCGGCGATTTTCTGGCGCGCGGCGGGGTGGACCTGAAGGTCCTGACCGACAATGCCGTGCGCAACGGCCAGATGAAGCTCTATGCCACGCGGCTCATGACAGAATTTGGCGGCGAGACCCCGGTGGAGATTTCCGCGGCCTATCTCGACGATCCGACTCATCCGGCCTTTGGCTTCGCGCTGCGCGACGCCGGCCGCGGCGACAGCCTGCGCGGACCGGCGGCCGGGACGGGGCTCGAGGACATGCGCCCCGCACGCGACCTGGTCGGCGCCGCGAGCCTCAAGGAGATCGTCGCCGACACGACCGACGTGGTCGAGAAGATGTGCATCGAGACGGCGGTCGAGCTGACCGGCAACAACCGCATGGCCGCCGCCGAGATGCTGGGCCTGTCGCGGCAGAGCCTTTACGTGAAGCTGCGCAAGTACGGGTTGCTCGCCCGCGAGGACTGAGGCTGGACGCGGGCGCCCGTCGCCCCACCTGTCGGGTCCAGTCACAGGGAGGATCCGATGTCGGGCACATGCCGCGCCATCCATCTCGCCAGCCGTCCCGAGGGCCGGCCGAGCGCCGACAACTTCGATCTGCGTGAAACCGCCATTCCCGATCCGCAGGACGGCGAGGTGCTGGTCCGGGTGATCTGGCTGTCGCTCGACCCCTATATGCGCGGCCGCATGGATGACGGCCCGTCCTATGCCGATCCGGTGCCGGTGGGCGGCATCATGGAGGCGCAGACGGTGGGCGAGGTGATGGCCTCCCGCGCGGCGGAGTTTGCGCCGGGCGACATCGTCACCGGCCGCACCGGCTGGACCAGTCACGCGATAATGCCGGCCGCCGAACTGCGCCGGATCGACCCGGACCGCGCGCCGGTGCAGACGGCGCTCGGCGTGCTGGGCATGCCGGGGATGACTGCCTGGGCCGGCCTGACCGAGATCATCGGCGCGCGCGAGGGCGAGACGGTGGCGATCTCGGCCGCGACGGGCGCGGTCGGCAGCGTCGCGGGACAGATCGCCCGGGCGCGCGGCTGCCGCGTGGTGGGCATCGCCGGCGGGCCCGAGAAGTGCCGTTTTGCCGAGGAGACGCTGGGTCTCGACGTCTGCATCGACCACCATGCCCATGCTGACGGCAAGGCGATGGCCGCGGCTCTGGGCCGGGCCGCACCGGACGGGATCGACGGCTATTTCGAGAATGTCGGCGGCAAGACGCTGGCCGGCATCATCCCCAACATGGCCCAGGGCGGCCGCATCGCGATCTGCGGCATGGTCGCGTGGTATAACGGCCGCAACCTCGATCAGGCGATGCCGCTGCCGCTGGTCTGGCGGACGATCCTGACCCGGCGGCTGAACGTGCGGGGTTTCCTCGTCATGGACCATTGGCACCGGTTCGACGACTTTCTCGACGAGGTCGCGCCGCGCGTCGCCTCGGGCGACCTGCACTACCGGGAGGACGTGACCGAGGGGCTCGAGAACGCGCCCGAGGCGTTCCTGGCCATGCTCGAGGGCGGCAATTTCGGCAAGACCCTGGTGCGCGTCGGGCCCGACGCATGATCGTCCGTCATCCTGGAGCCCTCATGATTCATCTTCTCGTCGCGGCGTTTCTCGTGGTCATCCCCTGCGCCGGTCCGCTGACCGCGCAGGAGAACCGGATCGACCTGATCCGCCCCGACGCGCCCGCCCTCAGCCCCTTCGGCCCCATGGAGATCGGCGTCACGACGCTGACCTTCACGCGTCCCGACGTGGTCGACGTGGCCCGGGCCGATGGCGGCGAGTTGCCGCGCTACGACCGCGAGATCACCGTCGAGATGTTCTATCCCGCGGCCGAGGGGACGGTGCCCGGCGGCACCTATACCGCCTTTCTGAGGGACGGCGAGACGCAGGTGACGCTGACCGGCCGCGCCGCCCGCGACGCGGCGCCGGCCGAGGGGCGCTATCCCCTCGTGCTCATCTCGCATGGCTATCCGGGCAACCGCTTCCTGATGGCGCATCTGGGCGAGAACCTCGCCTCGAAGGGCTATGTCGCCGTCTCCATCGACCATCCCGACAGCACCTATTCCGATCTGGGCGCGTTTTCCTCCACGCTGTGGAACCGGCCGCAGGACCAGTCCTTCGTGCTCGACCGCATGGCGGAGCTCGAGGGCGAGCTCGGCGGCCTCGTCGATGCCGAGCGCACCGGCCTCGTGGGCTACTCCATGGGCGGCTACGGCGCGCTGATCTTCGCCGGCGCCGGGCTCGAACAGCAGGACCGCCCGGAACGCTACACCGCGCCCGGCGACCTTCTGGCCGGCCTCGCCGTGGGCGGCGAGGTGCTGGCCGACATCCAGGACGACCGGTTGAAGGCGGTGGTCGCGATCGGCCCCTGGGGCCGCAATCGCGGCTTCTGGTCCGAAGCCGGGCTGTCGCGCATCGACAAGCCCCTGCTGATCGTCGCCGGAAGCGTCGACGACGTGTCGGAATACGACGCGATCCGCACGATCTTCGACGAGACGACCGGCACCACCCGCCACCTTCTGACCTTCGCCAATGCCAACCACAACGCCGCCGCGCCGATGCCCGCCCCGGCCGAGGCCTGGGCCGATCCGGCGGTGTTCGGCCACTATGCCGACGCGGTGTGGGACAACGTGAGGATGAACAACGTCCTGCAGCATTTCGTCACCGCCTTCATGGATCTGCACCTCAAGGAGGACGCGGCCAAGGCCGAATATCTCGACCTGGTCGAGCAATCCTCCGAGGGTGTCTATGACGTGGCCGAGGACGGAACGGAAAATCCCGGGCACAGCTACTGGGCCGGGTTTCCGGCGCGCAGCGCGGCCGGTCTGCGCTTCGAGACGAAGATGGCGGATTAGGGCGCGGTCCGGGCGGACGGCGGCGGCATGCGCCCCCGCCAATCGGCGATGTCGGGATAGAACCGGCGCCGCCACGCCCTGACGCGGGGGTTCATCACCCGGCGCCAGAGCGGCGGCACCATGGCGAGCGCGGTCATGGCGGGATAGCCCGCGGGCAGCTGCGGCGCCTCGTCCTCGCCATATCCCTGCAGCAGCGGAAAGCGTCGATCGGGCCGGGCGTGGTGGTCGGAATGGCGCTGCAGATTGATGAGAAGCCAGTTCGTCGCCCGCTGATTGCCGTTCCAGGAGTGGCGGGGACGCACCGGCTCGTAGCGGCCGGGCCCGAGCGCCCGGCGGCTCAGCCCGTAATGCTCGACGTAGTTGACGAGCTCCAGCTGCCAGATCGCGACCGCCGCCTGAATGAGCAGGCAGAGCACGCCCGTGGCGCCGCCCAGAAGGCCGGCAAGGCCCAGCCAGGCCGCCTGCAACGCCCCATAGCGCCAGAACGGGTTTCGCCGGTCCCACCAGGGACGCCCCCGCCGCGCCAGCAGCGCCGCCTCGGCGCGGAACGCCGAAACCGGGCATTGCCGCAGGACCCGGACGAAAAAGCGGTGAAACCCCTCATTGTACCGCGCCGTCACCGGGTCGCGCGGCGTGCCCACATGGGGGTGATGCACCAGCAGATGCTCGGACCGGAAATGCGAATAGAGCACCAGCGCCAAGAGCAGATCGGCGAGCCATCGCTCCCGGCGGCGGCGCTGATGCATGAGTTCGTGCGCATGGGTGATGCCGATCGTGCCCGACAGGACGCCGAGGCCGAAGAAGATGCCCAGGATCTCTCCCCAGCCCGGTTCGGCGTGGGCGACATGAAGGATGAGCCCGAAGGTCAGCATCACCTGGATCGGCGCCCAGACGAGCGTCAGCAGCCGGTACCAGAAGAGCCCCGCATCGGGCGTCGCCGGATCCTCGCTCCGCATCTCCGCCCCGGCGAGGGCGTCGAGAAGGGTGAACATCCACCAGCCGCAGGCCGGCACCAGCGCCAGCCACCAGCCGCCCCCCGCCACCGAGACCAGGATCACCGGCACGAGGAGCAGCGAGAGCCAGAAGGGCAGCGCCCGCGCCGATCGCAATTTGCCCCCCTGTTGGCAGCAGACCATGCCGGGATCCTAGGGAGTCGGCCTCGCCATATTCAACCTTTACGTGTCATGCGACCGCGCGGCCACGACAAGATCGTGGGCCTTGCGCATCAGCGAGGGCAGGTCGGCGGGCTGGAACGCCTCGGGCGCGACGAACCGCCCGCGCTCGGGCATCGCATCCGTCTCGGCGGTGAAGAGCGTCAGGATCAGATGGAAATGGGTGAAGGTGTGGCGGATCTCGCCCGCCTCCCGCCACGGCGCGGCGACGGGCGGGCAATGATCCGGCACCTCCTCGGCCCAGTCCGAGCCGGGCCAGCCCAGCATGCCGCCGAGCAGCCCGCGCGCCGGGCGCGTCTCCAGAAGCCAGGCGCCGTCGGGGCGCCGCGCCAGATAGGCGGCGCCGCGCCGCACCGATTTCGCGGCCCTGGGCGCCCTGCGCGGCAGATCCGCCGCAAGGCCCGCCGCCCGGCCGGCGCAGGCCTCGCTCCAGGGGCAGATGCCGCAGGCCGGGCGGCGCGGCGTGCAGATCGTGGCGCCCAGATCCATCACCGCCTGCGCGTAATCGCCCGGTCGCCGCCGCGGCGTCAGATCCGCGGCAAGCTGGGCCAGCTGCCGCTTCGCGCCGGGAAGCGGCGCCTCGACCGCATGGAGCCGCGCCATCACCCGCTCCACATTGCCGTCGACCACCGTTTCCGGCCGGTCGAAGGCGATCGCGGCGATGGCCGAGGCGGTGTAGGGGCCGATCCCCGGCAGCGCCAGAAGCCCCTCCCGCGTGTCGGGAAATCGGCCTTGCGCGGCGACGGCGCGGGCGCATTTCAACAGGTTGCGCGCCCGCGCGTAATAGCCGAGCCCCGCCCATTCCGCCATCACCTCGGCATCCGCCGCCGCCGCCAGCGCCGCCACATCCGGCCAGCGCTCCGTGAAGCGGTGGAAATGGCCGCGGACCGCCGCCACCGTCGTCTGCTGCAGCATCACCTCGGAGAGCCAGACGCGATAGGGGTCGGGCCGTTCTCCCCGCTTGCGCCCCGCCGGGCCGACCCGCCACGGCATCTCGCGGGCATGGACGTCGTACCAGTCGAGCAGGATCCCCGAAAGCGGAGCGTCACGCAACTTTTATGCCTCCCGGCCGGATTTCGGGTTCCACGCGGCGACCGCGCGTCTAGATTGCCCGCGATGGCCACGACGCAGACGCCATATCGCCGCCGCTTCCGCAAGGGGGCCGTGCACGCCGCCGAACTGGTGGAGCGCCGCATCCGCGAGGTCGGCGAGAGCCGCGGATTTGCGGTGTCGCGGCTGCTGACCCGGTGGGACGAGATCGTCGGGGCTGAGACCGCGTCGACCTGCCGGCCCGTCGAGGTCTCGTTCGCGCGGGGCGGCATGGGCGCGACGCTGACCATCCTGACCACCGGCGCCCACGCCCCCATGCTCGACATGCAGAAGGAGCGGCTGCGCGAGAAGGTCAATGCCTGCTACGGGTATCAGGCGATCCGCCGGATCCGCCTGACGCAGACGGCGCCGAGCGGCTTTGATCCGCCCGCGAAGGCCCTCGATGCCGCCCCGCCGGATCCCGATCCCCGTGCCGTCGCCATGGCGCGGGCCAGCGCCGCGGCGGTCGAGGATCCCGGCCTGCGCGCCGCGCTCGAACGCCTGGGCACGAACGTGCTCGCCACCGACACTCGCAAGAAAGGCCATCCATGAAACCGCTTCCCGCCCTTGTCCTCGCCGCCGCAGCCCTCGCCGGCGCCGGCTGGTATCTCACCGCCGATCGGGCGACGGAGCGTGCCTTGCCGCTGGCCGCCATGGCGCAGGAAGGACAGGGCCAGGCCGCCACGGGATCCTCGTCCGGGACCGCGGCGGAAACCGCTTCGGTCCAGGAGATGACGCTCGGCAATCCCGACGCGGCGGTGCAGGTCACCGAATACGCCTCCTTCACCTGCCCCCATTGCGCCAATTTCAACGAGACCATATGGCCCCGGATCAAGAAGAACTACGTCGATACGGGCAAGATCGGCTTCACCTATCGCGAGGTCTATTTCGACCGCTACGGCCTCTGGGCGGGGATGCTGGCGCGCTGCGGCGGCGACGCGCAGAAATACTTCGCCATCGGCGACATGATCTATGACCGCCAGCGGGACTGGACCCAGGGGGAGCCCGCCGACATCGCCAGCAATCTCCGTCAGATCGGCAAGAGCGCGGGCCTGAACGACGAGCAGCTCGACGCCTGCCTGACCGACGGCGCCAAGGCCGAAGCGCTGGTGGCGGCCTTCGAGAAGAATGCCGAGGCCGACAATATCAACTCGACGCCGAGCTTCATCATCGACGGAGAGAAGTTCTCGAACATGAGCTACGAGGACTTCGCCACGACGCTCGACCGGAAGCTGGCCGAGACCGACAGCTAGAGCCCCAGCCGATCGAGCCACGCGTCGATCGGGCGCCAATCGTCGATCGCCAGCCGGACCGGAAGCGTCAGCACCGCGGTCCGGTAGGCGGACGGCAACCGCACCGCGTCCTTCTCGGTGGTGACGAGTTGGGCGTTCGCGGCGCGGGCCTCCCGCTCCAGTCGCATGAGCAGCGCCGGCGACAGAGCCTGGTGATCGTCAAGCGCCTGCGTCGCGACCACCTCGGCGCCGAGATCGCGCAGGGTGGCGAAGAACTTCTCCGGCCGGCCGATCCCGGCGAAGGCGAAGACCCGCGCTCCCTGCCATGGCATCCCGGTCGGCAGCGTCCGGAGCGCGCCCGTGAGATGCGGCAGGCCCAGCCGCGCGCCGTGGCGTCTGGCGAAGGCCGCCTGCTCGGCCGGCGGGCCGATCGACAGGATCAGATCGGCGCGCGCAAGACCCACGGCCACCGGCTCCCGCAGCGGTCCGGCCGGCACCGTGCGCTCGTTGCCGAACCCGGCAGCGGCGTCCACCACCAGAAGCGACAGGTCCTTGGCGAGGTCGGGCGACTGGAAGCCGTCATCCATGACGAGCGCCCGCGCGCCAGCCCTCACCGCCTGCCGCGCTGTGGCGAGCCGGTCGGGCGAGACCCAGACGGGCGCGAAGGCCGACAGGAGCAGCGGCTCGTCGCCCACCAGGGAGGCATCGTGGCGCGCCGGATCGACCCGGAGCGGCGCCCGCGCCCGGCCGCCATAGCCGCGGCTCAGCACATGCGCGGCCACGCCCCGGCTCGACAGGCGCTCGAGCAGCGCCATGACGGTCGGGGTCTTGCCCGTGCCGCCAGCATGGAGGTTCCCGACGCAGAGCACCGGCACGCCGGCCCCGGTTCCAGGGCGCGCCACCCGCCGCGCCGTCGCCTGCGCATAGAGCGCGCCGAGCGGCGCTAGGGCGCGGGCCTGCCAGCCCGGAGCCTCGGGCGGCCGTGTCCAGAAGGCCGGCGGGCGCATCAGCGATCGATCCCGCTCAGCACGTCCTCGATCACGTCGACGAGCCGCGCCGAGGCCTCGGCGCCCTCGCTCGTGACGCCCCAGCCGTTGCGCGCCAGATCCGCCGCGCTCTCGGGGCTCTGCAGGCGGTCGAGTTCCGCCGCCAGCTCGTCGGCATCGCCGATCCGCCGCGCCGCCCGGGCCTTGTGCAGCGCGGCGATCTCGGCGCCCGCGCCCTGCATCGACGGGCCGTGGATCAGCGCCGAGCCGAGCGAGGCCGGCGCGAAGGGCGAGGTCCGGGGTCCGTCCTCCACCAGGGTTCCGCCGAGAAAGGTGACGGGCGCGAGCCGCAGCCAGATCCCCGTTTCCTCGGGCCTGTCGGCGAGAAGCACGCGGTCCTCGAGCGCCGGCATGACGCCGTCGCGCCGCGAGGCCAGGCGCCAGCCCGCGCCCTCCAGATGCGCGCGCGCCCGGTCGGCATCCGTCGGCACGAGGATCAGCAGAAGCCTGTGGGACATGCGCGAGACCCGCTCGTGCGCAATCAGCACGGCGTCAAGTTCGCTTGGCGGCACGTCGAGCGCCAGCCAGACCGGGCGGGTCGCCAGCGCCGCCTTCATCCGATCGAGATCCCGCGGCGGCGCGGGCGGCGGCGGCGGCACCGTGGACAACGGCCCAAGCGGCTCGCAGACCGGACCCAGTCGGGGATCGGGCTCGGCGGCGATGACGGCGTCGAAGCGAGCGAGGGGGCGGACGAGGGGAAAGGGGTGTCGGGCTGTGGCGGTGGCGGCCGCGACGAGGGGGATGCCGCGGAGGAGCGCGTCGGACCACAGCACCGGAAAGAGGTCGGTGCCGAAGAACACGCAGAGATCGGGACGCCAGAGATCGAGGAAGGCGGAGGCGGCCGCGCCGGTATCGGCGGGAGCGCCGCGCCCCTCCCGCGGGCCGGTCGTCAGGATGCTGATATCGTTTGCGGATTTCTCGACCTGGTCGAGCACCAGGCGGGCTGCGGAGGCGTCCGCACCACGCCCGAGATGCGCCCAGAGAAGCCGCCCCTCGGGCCGGACGGCCTCGGCGGCAGGCTCGGCCGGGGCGACCGGCCTGCGGCTCTGGGAGATCCGGTGGCGGAGCAGGGAAAGCGAAAAAACCACTTTCGTTTCAAGCGCCTAGCCCAGCTCCTCGGTCGGCGAGGCGGCGGACTTCTCGTCCCTCAGACGGTGCAGATGGGCGATGTAGTAGCGGGTATGTGCCTCGTCGACGGTGCGCTGCGCCTCGGACTTCCAGGCGCTGTAGGCACTCGCATAATCTGGATACATGCCGACGATGTGGATGTCGTCGACGTTCTTGAAGACGTTCTTCGAGGGATCGACGAGCTCGCCCCCGAAGACGAGGTGCAGGCGCTGGGTCATGCGGGGCCTCCTGTTTCGCGGCGAGACTAGAGGGAGTGCGGGAGGGGTCAAGCATCCCGGTCGGTACGTTTTCGCGGCGGGATCGTACAGCCTCCGGTCAATCCGGCAGGGGAGACGTACATCGGCGACCGTTTTGCAGCCTGAAATTGTACCGACCGGCGCCGGACTCCGGAGCGGCGGCGGACGGATGCGGGGCGCGCGCCGCCCGGAGGGGGAGGAGACGCGGCCGCGCCCGCGCCCTGGAAGACGCCGGCCCGATCCGCGCCGCTTCGGCCCTAGCCGGCGCTCACGGTGCGGCCCCGCGTCCGCCACAGCGAATAGGCGACGCCGGCGCCGAGGATCGCGAAGGTCGTCGCGAGGGACCACGTGGCGGGAAACTTCTCCCAGCCCATCAGGTCGGCGACGAAGATCTTCGATCCGATGAAGACCAGAAGCACGGCCAGCGCCTGCTTGAGATATTCGAAACGGTGCAGCACGGCGGCGAGGGCGAAGTAGAGTGCGCGCAGACCGAGGATCGCGAAGATGTTGGAGGTATAGACGATGTAGGGGTCGGTGGTGATGGCGAAAACGGCCGGCACCGAATCGACCGCGAAGACGACGTCGGCGAATTCGATGAGCACGAGCGCCAGGAACAGCGGCGTCATCCAGCGCACGAGCTTGCCGGTCTTCGGGTCGGGCCGCTTGACGAAGAAGTCGTGGCCGTCGATCTCGTCGGTGACGCGGAAGTGCCGGCGCATGTAGCGCAGGATCGGGTTGCTCTCGAGATCCATCTCGTGCTCGGTCGTCGCGAGCATCTTGATCCCGGTGAAGATCAGGAACGCGGCGAAGATGTAGAGCACCCAGCCATACTGGGAGACCAGCGTGGCGCCGAGGCCGATCATGATGCCGCGCAGCACGATGACGCCGAGAATGCCCCAGAAGAGCACCCGGTGCTGGTACATCCGCGGCACCGCGAAGAAGCTGAAGATGAGGGCGATGACGAAGACGTTGTCGAGCGCCAGCGTCTTTTCGACGACGAAGGCGGTCAGGTATTCGGTGGCCGAGTTCATGCCGAGCATCCACCAGACGAAGCCCGCGAAGGCGACGCCGATGGCGATGTAGAGGGCCGAGAGCTTCAGGCTCTCGGCCACGCCGATCTCGTGGTCCTCCCGGTTGAGGATGCCGAGATCGAAGGCGAGAAGCCCCGCGACGATGAGCAGAAAGACGCTCCAGAGCCAGAGCGGCGTGCCGAGGAACTCGGCGAGCAAGATGGCGTCCACGACGGACCTCCCTTTGGAGATGCACGCCCGGGATCCTTGAAGCGAAAGGGGCCGGGCCGGCATCGAACACGATTTCGATGCGTCCCGACATCACGTCGCCGTCGAGCAACGCCAGAGGGGCCCGGTCCGCCCCTGTCACATGGGCATTCGGGCGCACCGTGCAAGGGGGCGCGGCGGATGCGGGAACCGGGTCCGGCCCCGACGGGGCGGGGCGGGGCGGCGCGGTGGCGCTTGCCCGCCGCTTCGGCGCGTGCGAGCCTTCGAGGCAGGGAGGGGCGGGCCATGCCGAAGGATACGGAGGGCAAGCGCGCGGAGCTGGGATCGGCGGAGATCGGCGCCATCGCGCATCTTTACCGGGGCGAGAACTATCGCTCCACGATCTGGCGCACCCGGCTCGACACGACGACGAACTGGTCGGTGGTGACGCTGGGGATCGCGCTGTCGATCGCCTTTTCCTCGCCCAATGCCTCGCCTCTGCCGCTGATCCTGGTGGGCATCCTGATCTTCTTCTTCCTGATGCTCGAGGCGCGGCGGTATCGGTATTTCAACGTCTGGCGCGCGCGGTGCCGGTGGATGGAGGTGCATTTCTTCGCCCCCATGCTGCACAGCGACACGCTCTATCGCGACGCCGACTGGCAGAAGACGCTGGCCGACGATTACGTGACGCCCCGCTATCACGTCTCGCGCCTGATGGCGATGGGCCGGCGGGTGCGGCGGAACTATCTGTGGATCCTGCTGATCCAGGCGCTGGCCTATCTGGGCAAGGTGGCGGTGCATCCGGACCCGATGACGTCGCTGTCGCAGATCGTGGACCGCGCCGGGATCGGGCCGGTGCATGGCGGCATGATCCTGGGGCTCGGGGCGATCTATTGCTCGAGCCTCGCCGGCCTGGGCTTCTGGAGCTGGATGCGCGACCGGCGGCGGTCGCGGAGCGGCACGCGCTGGACGAGCATGGGCTGAGCCTCGGGCCAGGCTCAGGCCAGGGCGGCGCGAATCGCGGCGTGGAGCGTCGGGTTGGCGACGAGGAGCCCCGCCGATTGCCGCGCCGGCGTGTTGAAGCGCAGATCCGCGCCGCGCCGGTCGGTGACGGCGGCGCCGGCCTCGCCGGCGATGAGCGCGCCGGCGGCGATGTCCCATTCCCAGGCGGCGCGCAGGGTCAGCGTGGCGTCGGCCCGTCCCTCCCCCACGCAGGCGATGCGCCAGGCCAGCGACGGGCGGAACATCCGCTCGAAGGCCGGCAGCCGCGCCCAGTGCCGCGGCGCATAGCTGGCCTTGGAGGCGAGGAGGCGCGCGCCGTCGGGATCGGCGCGGCCCGAGGCGCGGAGGGGCGTGCCGTTCAGGAACGCCCCCTGCCCGGCGGCGGCGGTATAGGTCAGATCGCGCGCCGGCAGATGCACGACCGCCGCGGTGACGCGGCCGGCATCGGCCACGGCGAGCGAGACGGCCCAACTCGTCTCGCCCCGGAGATAGGCGCGGGTGCCGTCGATCGGATCGAGGATGAAGCAATGCTCGCGCTTCAGGCGGGCGAGATCCTCGGGGCTTTCCTCGCTGAGCCAGCCGTAGCCCGGCCGTGCCGCGAGAAGCGCGTCGCGCAGCGCCCGGTCGACCTCCAGATCGGCGGCGGAGACCGGGCTGTCATCGGCCTTGGTCCAGGTGCGGGGCGCGGTCTTCCAGTGGCTGCAGGCGATCTGGCCGGCGGTCAGCGCGGCGTCGATCAGGAGCGCGAGGTCAGCCGCCGGCAAGGGTGAGCCCCTCCACCAGCAGCGAGGGCACGCGGCGCGAGAGGTGGTCGCGGGCATCATTGGCAGCGACGAGGCTCAGCAGCATGTCGCGCAGATTGCCGGCGATGGTGACCTCGTTGACCGGATGCACGATCTCGCCGTTCTCGACCCAGAAGCCCGAGACGCCGCGGGAATAATCGCCGGTATTGGGGTTGATCGTGGCGCCGATCAGCGAGGTGACGATGAGGCCGGTGCCCATCTCGGCCACGAGATCGGCGCGGCTGCGCGCTCCCGGCGTCAGGGTGACGTTGGTGACGGCCGGCGAGGGCGGCGCGGAGGGCCCGCGCACGGCATTGGCGGTGCTCGCGAGGCCGAGCTTGCGGGCGGTCGCGAGGTCGAGCACCCAGCCCTGCAGCACGCCGCCCTCGACGAGGGTGCGCGGCCGCGTCGCCAGCCCCTCGGCGTCGAAGGGGCGCGAGCCGGAGATGCGGGGGCGGTGCGGGTCCTCGGTGAGCGAGAGGTTCTCGGGCAGCACCCGCTCGCCGCGGAGCGTCCGCGCCCAGGAGGCGCCCCGCGCGATGGCGGTGCCGTTGATCGCCGACAGGAGGTGGCCGATGAGCCCCGCCGCGATGCGCTCGTCGTAGAGCACCGGATAGGCGCCGGTGCGGGGCTTGCGGGCGCCCTGCGCGGCGGCGGCGCGCTCGCCGGCGAGGCGGCCGATCGTCTCGGGCTCGGGCAGGTCGGCGGCGAAGACGCGCGACTCGCCGGCGTAGTCGCGCTCCATGCCGGTCCCCTCCCCCGAGATCGCCACGCAGGAGATCGACGAGCCGGTGCGGTCATAGCCGGCGGAGAAGCCGTTGGTGGCGGCGATATGGACCGAGCGCGCGCCCCAGGAGGCGGTGCTGCCCTGCACCTGGGTCACGCCGGGAACGGCGAGCGCCGCGGCCTCGGCGGCGCGGGCGATGTCCTCGAGCCGCGGCGGCGCGGGTTCGGGTGCGGGATCGGCGAGCTCGAGCCGGGCGGCGTCGGTCTCGGTGGTGAGATCGGCCGGGTCGGCGAGGCCCGCGCCCGGATCCTCGGGCGCCTCGCGGGCCATGGCGACGGCGCGGAGTGCCATCTCGGACATGGTGCGGGAGGTGAGGTCGGAGGCCGACACGCAGGCCTGGCGGCGGCCGACCAGGACCCTGAGGCCGATCTCCACCGATTCGGACCGCTCCGCCTGTTCGAGCGTGCCCTGCCGCACGTCGATCGACACGGCGGCGTCGCGGATGGCGATGGCGTCGGCGGCCTCGGCCCCGGCGGTGCGGGCGGCGTCGAGGAGCCGGGCGGAAAGGGTCGAAAGCGCATCGGGCATGGGCGGGATTCCGGCTGGGCGTGCGGGTGACCTAGGCCGCGCGGCACGCCGTGCCAGGCGCCTATCCCCGGGATCGGCGGCAAAAACGGCGGTGGGCGCCTTCCGCCGGCGGCAAGGGGGGGGCGGCGCCCGGCGCGGGTCGGCATCGGGAGGGCCGCGGCCCGGGGGCGGGTCGGGCTCAGCGCAGCGAGCCGATCGGGGTGCCGTTGACCACGATGGCGCCGTCAGGGGCGAACTCGACGCGCGAGGTGAGGGTGTCGTCGCCCTCGCCGGCCTCGGTAAAGAGGCCGAGCGCGAGCTGCGCGCCCATGAGCTCGCCCGGCGGGATGGTGCCCAGCTGCGCGAGCCGGTCGATGAGGCCCAGCACGCCGTCGAGCGTGAAGACGAGCGATCCGAGGGGCATGCCGGGCGTCTCGGGCGTGGCGGGCGGGGTGAACTGCACACCCCCCTGCCCCGTCACCTCGGCGCCCAGGGCCGAGAGGCGCAGCGTGTCGAGGCTGAGGCGCTCGAGCGCCGGCACGGCCGGGTCGGCGTCGGTCTGCCACGACAGCTGACCGGAGGCGGAGAGCCGCAGCTCGCCCGGCGCGCGCGGCAGCGCCGCGCCCGGATCGAGAAGCTGCCAGATCTGCTCGGACGGGGCGAGGCCGGTCACGCCCAGATCGACCGAGAGCGGCGCCGGGCGGTCCACCGGGACGGCGGGCACCGACAGGCGCAGCGTCAACGCCGCGATCTCGACGCGGGCATCGGGCAAGGGGACCGGCTCGCCCGTTGCGGTGGCGACGATGGCCGAGGCGGTCTGCGCGATGTCGAGCCGCCCGTCGGCGCTCTCCACGGCGCTCTCCACGGGGCCGGACGAGAGGGTCGCGGTGACCGGGGCGCCGCCCTCCTCCATCGGGGCGGTGACGGCGAGCCGGCTCGATGCGGCGCGGGTGGTCAGATTGAAGGGCTGCGGCGCGTCGCCGAGCGGCGCGACCGCGGCCGAGATCGGCCCGTCGAGGGCGAGGCCGAAATCGTCGTAGGAAAAGGCCAGCCGGCCCTGATCCGGCGCGCGGGGCGTCGCGGTGGCCGCGAGGCGCCCGGCGCTCAGCTCCACATGGCGGTCCGGCGCCACGCGCATGTCGAGCGCTTCGGCCCGGAGCGTCACGTCGACGGGGGCCTCGGCGCCCTCCGAGCCGGTGACCACGGCCTCGACCGCGAGGTCGGGATCGACAACGGCATAGCTCGGCGCGTCGATGGCGCCGGTCACGCGGATCTCCAGATCCTCGGCGGTGACCTCGGCGGAGGTGGGACCGTCGCCGGCGATCCGCCAGGTCTCGGGCGGCCGGACGATGGTCGCGTCGCCGTCGGGCGCGAGGCGCAGACCGTCGGCCAGAAGCCGCGGCGCCGCAGGGTCCGAGCCGAGCCGCAATTCGGCGCCGTCGATGACCAGCGACCGCGCCGTCGGGTCGCGCCGTGCCGGCGAGCGCCGCGATGGCGCCGGCGCCCGATTGCCAGCGCGCCCAGAGCGCCTCGGGGGCGATATCGGCGGCACAGGGGGCGGCAACCGCCAGAAGGGCGGCGATGGCGGCGGGAAGGAGGCGCATGGGAGGGCCTTTCGCTGGAGCGCAGGCGGACGGTGGGTCAGCCCCGAGCGCGCGTCAAGGGCGCAGCGCCGCGCGTGGTAAGGGCCGCGGCCATGGCACCGCTTGGCGAGCCGGGGTCGGCGCCCTAGGGTGCGGGTCGCGATCAGGCATGGGGATGCGCGGCATGGGCGAGATGACGGACAAGGTGGTTCTGGTGACGGGCGCGAGCCGCGGCATCGGCGCGGCGGCGGCGCGGGCCTTCGCCGCGGCGGGCGCGCAGGTGGCGCTGATCGCGCGGAGCCGGGGCGACATCGCCGAGATCGCCGGCGAACTGGGCGCCGATCGGGCGCTGGCGATCCCCTGCGACATCTCGCGCTACTGGGAGGTGCGCGCGGCGGTCGATGCCTGCGTCGAGGCGTTCGGACGGCTCGACGTGCTGGTCAACAACGCGGGCGTCATCGAGCCGATCGCGCCCCTGGCGCGCGCCGATCCCGACGCCTGGGGACAGGCCATCGACATCAACCTCAAGGGCGTCTTCCACGGGATGCGGGCGGCGATGCCGGAGATGCTGCAGGCCGGCGGCGGCACCATCCTGACGCTCTCCTCGGGCGCCGCATCGCGGCCGATCGAGGGCTGGTCGCAATATTGCGCCGCAAAAGCCGGAGCGGCGATGCTGACCGGCATGGTCCATACCGAGGCCGCCGCCCAGGGGATCCGGGCGATCGGGCTTTCGCCCGGCACCGTGGCGACCGAGATGCAGCGGGAGATCAAGGCCTCGGGCGTGAACGCGGTGAGCCAGCTCGACTGGTCCGAGCACATCCCGCCCGAATGGGTGGCGCAGGCGCTCGTATGGCTCGCGGGGCCGGGCGGCGACGACTGGCTGGGCCAGGAAGTGTCGCTGCGCGACAGCGCCGTGCGGCAGGCCGTGGGCCTTGGCGCGTGAGCGGCGCCGGGACGACGGACCGCGCGGCGGGCGCGGTGCGGGTCGAGACGAGGGAGGGCGTGCTCAGGGTGACGCTGGCGCGGCCCGACAAGGCCAATGCGGTGACCGCGGGCATGCTCGAGACGGTGCGGGACGCGGTGCGGGGCGCCGGCGCGGCGCGGGCGCTGGTGCTGAGCGGCGAGGGCTCGGTCTTCTCGGCCGGAGCCGATCTGGAGGCGGCGCGGGCGGGGCTCGCCACGTCGCCCCTGTGGGAAGAGGTGTCGGGCGCGGTGGCGGGCTTTGCCGGCCTGTCGGTGGCGGCGCTGAACGGCAGCTGCGCGGGCGGCGCGATGGGCATGATGCTGGCCGCGGATCTGCGGGTGACGGTGCCCGCGGCCACGTTCTTTTATCCGGTGGTGCGGCTCGGCTACCGGCCGCAGCCCTCGGATCCGGCGCGGCTGGCGGCGCTGGTCGGTCCGGCGCGGGCGAAGCTCGTGCTTCTGGGGGGCGCGAAGATCGGCGCCGAGGAGGCGCTGGCGATGGGGCTCGTGGACCGCATCGCCGCGGATCTCGGGGCGGAGGTGGACGCGCTTCTGGCCGCGGTGCTGGCGGCGCCCGAGGGGCACGGGCAGGCGGTGAAGGAGATGTGCGCATGAGCCGCTTCTGGAGCGCTGCGGCGCGCCGGCTCGTCCCGTATGTGCCGGGCGAACAGCCGCGCGGCGCGCGGTTCGTGAAGCTCAACACGAACGAGAACCCGCATGGCCCCTCGCCGCGCGTGACGGAGGCGATCGCCGCGGCGACGGGCGAGGCGCTGCGACTCTATCCCGACCCGGGCGCGAGCGAGCTTTGCGAGGCGGTCGGGACCTCGCTGGGGCTCGACGCCGCGCATGTCTTTGCCGGCAACGGCTCGGACGAGGTTCTGGCCCATGCCTTCGGCGCGTTCTTCGACGGCGGCGCGCCGATCCTCTTCGCCGATATCACCTACAGCTTCTATGCGAGCTTCTGCGCGCTCTACGGGCTGGCGCACCGGGAGATCCCGCTCGAGGAGGATTTCACCTGCGATCCGGACGCGTTCACCGGCCCCTGCTGCGGCGTCGTCATCGCCAATCCGAACGCTCCCACGGGCATCGAGATGCCGCGGGAGGCGGTCGAGCGGCTTCTCGACGCGCATCCGGGCGTGGTGGTCATCGTCGACGAGGCCTATGTGGATTTCGGCGCCCGAAGCGCTGTCGATCTGGTGCCCGATCACGACAACCTTCTGGTCGTGCGGACCTTTTCCAAGGGACGGGCGCTGGCCGGGCTGCGGGTCGGGCTGGCCATCGGGCAGCCGCCGCTGATCGAGGGGCTGAGGCGGATGCGCGACAGCTTCAACTCCTATCCGCTGGGCCGGCTGGCCCTCGCGGGCGCGCTCGCCTCGTGGCAGGACCCGGCGTGGCTCGAGACGACGCGGCGGCAGGTCATGGCCGACCGCGAGCGCCTGGCGCTGGGGCTGCGCGAGCGCGGCTTCGCGGTGCTGCCATCGGCGGCGAATTTCGTCTTCGCTTCGCACCCGCGCATGGCCGCAGAGACGCTTCTGGCGACGCTCAGGGCGGAGGGCATCCTGGTGCGGCATTTCCGGCGGGAGCGGATCGCCAACTGGCTCAGGATCTCGGTCGGCACGACCGAGGAATGCGCGGCCCTTCTGGCGGCGCTCGACCGGATCGCGGAGCGGGTCTAGAGCCGGGAGGGGTCAGCCCGCCGCTGCGGCGGGCCGGTGGCTCATTGGCCGATCACTGGCTGATGGGGCGGTCGGGGGTGACTTCGGCCTCGATCATCGGCTCAGTGAGATGCAGGTTCTCGGCCGCATAGCGGACTTCAGTCGGGACGTAGAGCGTGGACATCACCACGTACATGCCGACCGAGAGGAGGACGGCGATGGCGGCGCCGGTGAGGAAGCTGGTCATCTGGCAGATCCTTTCTTGTCCTCGATCTCGTCGAGCCAGAGGTCGTGGTGCTCGGACGCCCAATTGCGGTCGACGCGGCCGGTCCACATCGCCCAGAAGGCGCCCTGCATGCCGACCGTGCCGATATAGATGTGGCCGAGGATGATGGCGATCATCAGGACCCCGACCACGGCGTGGCCGAGCATCGCCCAGCCCATGCCGTTGATCGACAGGATCCAAAACGGGAACATCAGAAGCAGGCCGGAGGCGATCATCAGCCCGCCGCCGAGGATCACGGCCCAGAAGATCAGCTTCTGGCCGGCGTTGAACTTGGTCGCCGAGGGATGGACCTCATCGCGGAACATGCCGCCGCCCTTCTTCAGCCAGGTCCAGTCGAGCTTCGAGGGCAGGTTGTAGCGCACCCAGAAGACGAACATTGCCAGGACGCCGAGGGCGAAGGGCGGGAAGAACATCATGTGGCCCCAGGTCGAGAGCCAGCCGAGCTGTCCCAGCACCTCGTCGCCGAAGGGCAGGACCAGCGTCTTGCCATAGGCGATGACGATGCCGGTAAGCGCCAGCATCAGGAAGCTGAACGAGGTCATCCAGTGCGTCATCCGCTCGGCGAAGCCGAAGCGCTCGACCTTGCGGCCGGACTTGCCGCTGACGATCGGCACCCGCCCGCGCAGGGCCAGCATCAGCGCCAGAAGGAAGGCGAAGCCGAGGATCGCGATGCCTCCCAGATGGGTGGCGAAATCGGCGAGGCCGAAGCGCCAGTCGCGGGCGAAGGGCCGCTCGAAGATCTGCGCTCCGACATAAGGCAGCGAGCTGATGCCCTCGACATGGTCGACGCCGCGGACCATCGGCAGCGTATCGTCGGAAGGACGCGACCAGCTTTCGGTCAGGAACGGGTCGGGATCCTCGATCTGCTCCTCGCGGAGCTGCGTTTCGCTCCCCACCTGGAAGGTGCGGTCGGCGCCCGGCGCCGGGCCGAACACGTCGCGCGGCCCCTGCAGCGTGGCGCGGAAGCGCAGGATGTCGTCGACGAGGACGGAACTGTCGCCGGTCTGTTCGGTGGAGACCGGCGGCACCCCCCAGCTCACTTCGGGGATCGTGCGGCTGTCGCCGAAGAACATGGTGAGGACCTGGATGACCAGGAGGATGAACAGGATCAGCGCGCAGACCGCGCCCCAGATCCGGTAGGCGGTGAAGGGGCGGGAGGAGCCGCCGCTCATGCCGGTGCCATGGGTCGCGTCGGTCATCTCACGCCTCCTCGGGATAATAGGCCGTCTTCCAGCCCCAGGCGCCGGAGCCGAAGCCGCGGGACAGGACACGCTCGCGGTAGATCTCGCCGATCACCTCGCCGTCGCCGGCGAGGAGCGCCCTGGTCGAGCAGACCTCGGCGCAGATCGGCAGCTTGCCTTCGGCGATGCGGTTGCGGCCGTATTTCTCGTATTCCGCCTCCGAGCCGTTCTCCTCGGGCCCGCCGGCGCAATAGGTGCACTTGTCCATGATGCCGCGCGAGCCGAAGAGCGTGGAACGCGGGAATTGCGGCGCGCCGAACGGACAGGCGTAGAAGCAGTAGCCGCAGCCGATGCAGGTGTCCTTGTCGTGGAGCACCACCCCGATATCGGTCTGGTAGAGGGTCGAGGTCGGGCAGACCGCGACGCAGGGCGCATCGGTGCAATGCATGCAGGAAATGGCGATCGACTTCTCGCCGGGATGGCCGTCATTGATGGTCACCACGCGGCGGCGGACCATGCCCCAGGGCACCTCGTGCTCGTTCTTGCAGGAGGTCGAACAGGCGTTGCACTCGATGCAGCGGTCCGTGTCACAAAGAAATTTCACTCGTGCCATGTGGCTCTCCTTATGCCGTCTGGATGCGGCAGAGGGTGGCTTTGGTTTCCTGCATCTGGGTCACCACGTCGTAGCCGTAGGTCCAGGCGGTATTGGCCGCCTCGCCCGCGACCACGGGCTCGGTCCCCCTCGGATACCGGGGCGTCAGGTCCTCGCCCTGGAAGAAGCCGGCGAAGTGGAAGGGCATGAAGACCGTGCCCTTGCCGACCCGCGGCGTCACCAGAGCGGCGACGCGGACCCGTGCCTCCGGCGTCTCGACCCAGATCATGTCGCCGTCCGAGATGCCGGCGGGGCCCGCATCCTCGGGGTTCACCTCGGCGAACATCTCCTGCTGGAACTCGGCGAGCCACTTGTTCGAGCGGGTTTCGTCGCCGCCGCCCTCGTATTCCACGAGCCGCCCGGAGGTCAGCACCATCGGGAAGTCGTCGGCGAAGTTGTTCTCCTGGATCGAGGCGTAGAGGACCGGCAGACGCCACAGGCGGCGGTCGTCGTAGGTCGCGTATTTCGGCAGCAGATCGCGCCGGGGCGTGTAGAGCGGCTCGCGGTGGAGCGGCACCGGGTCGGGGAAGTTCCACACGACCGCCCGGGCCTTGCCGTTGCCATAGGGAGCGAGGCCGTGGGCGATGGCGACGCGTTGCAGCCCGCCCGACAGGTCGGTCTTCCAGTTTACCTGACGAATTTGCTCGATCAGAGGTAGGGATTTGCCTTCCTCCGCCTCCTTCTGACTGCGGAGATAAGCTTGGATTGCCCGTCGCGCATCCTCGGGATAATCCTGCAGCTCCGCCGACAGGGTCTGATCGGCCTGCTTGGCGTCTCCGCCCTGCCCGCCCTGCCACGAGCCGTCAATGTCCGTATTGTCGGACTCGCCCGCTCCGCGCAGATCTTCGAGCGTCAACGTGCTGATCCGCTTCTGCGCCGCTTCTTCGGAGATTTCGAACAGGTCCCAGGTGAACACCTCGGCCCCGATCGACGCAATGATCAGCCGCTCCTTGGCGGTCAGCTCGTTCTCCCAGCCCAGCGCCTCGATCACGCCGAGGGTGATCTCGGGATAGCCGTCCTCGATCGCCGAGCCCTCGGTCCAGCTGTTCTCGGCCAGAAGGTTCGATCCCTCGTGCTCGACGCCCCAGCGGGCGCGGAACGGCAAGCCGCCCTCGGCCACCGATTTCGACGTGTCGTAGAGGATGGGCGAGCCGGGATGGTTGAACTCGGGCGTGCCCCAGGCGGGCCAGGGCAGGCAGAAATACTGGCCCTCGAACTCGGTGCCGGGCTTGCCCATCAGCGTCTTGCCGTCGAACAGCTCCTGGTTCTTCATGTGGGCCTTGAGCCGTTCCGGGCTCTGCCCGGTATAGCCGATTGTCCAGGTGCCGCGGTTGATCTCGCGCAGGATCAATTCGGCCTGCGGGTTCTTGTCCTTGACCTCGATGTGCTTGAACATCTCGTCGGCGAAGCCCAGCGCCTCGGCCAGCCGGTAGGTGATCTCGTAATCGGTCTTGGCCTCGAAGAGCGGCTCGAACACCTTGTCGCGCCATTGCACCGAGCGGTTCGAGTTGGTCACCGATCCGTCGCATTCGGCGGTCGTGGCGGCGGGCAGCAGGTACACGTTGTCCTGCTTGCCCGTCATGATCGCCACCTGGGTCGGGTGCGGGTCGATGACGCAGAGCAGGTCGACCGTGTCGAGCGCCTTCATCTGGTCGGGACCGCGGGCGATGGAGTTCGCCGCGTGGCCCCAGAACATCATCGCCTTGACCGCGTTGGGCTGGTCGAGATCGTCGGGATTCTCGGTGATCGCGTCCATGTAGCGGCTGAGCGGCATGCCCGCCGCCTCCATCAGCTCCTTGGAGGCGAACTGGTCGAGAAGGTACTGGTAGTCAACGTCCCAGACGCGTGCCCAGTGCTGCCAAGCGCCCTTCTCCAGCCCGTAATAGGCCGGCAGGCTGTCCACCGCGACGCCCAGATCGGTCGCGCCCTGCACGTTGTCGTGGCCGCGGAAGATGTTGGCGCCGCCGCCCTCCTTGCCGATATTGCCGAGCACGAGCTGCAGGATCGAGGCGGCGCGGGTATTCGACGAGCCGATCGTGTGCTGCGTGAGGCCCATGCACCAGATGAGCGTGCCGGGCCGGTGCTCGGCCAGCATGCGCGCGACGCGGCGGGTCTGCTCGGCGGGGATGCCGCAGACATGCTCGACCTCCTCCGGCGTCCACTTCTCGACCTCCTCGCGGACCGCCTCGATGTTCCAGACGCGCTGGTCGAGGTATTCCTTGTCCTCCCAGCCATTGGCGAAGATCTCGCGCGTGAGCCCCCACATGAAGCCGATATCGGTGCCCGGGCGGATGCGCACGTATTCGTCGGAATGCGCGGCGGTGCGCGTGAAGCGCGGATCGACGACGATCATCTTGGCGCCGTTCTCGCGGCCCGCGAGCACGTGCAGCATCGAGACCGGGTGCGCCTCGGCGGGGTTGCCGCCCATGATGATGATCGACTTGGCGTTGCGGATGTCGTTGAAGGTGTTGGTCATGGCGCCGTAGCCGAAGCTGTTGGCGACGCCCGCGACGGTGGTCGAGTGGCAGATCCGCGCCTGGTGGTCGACGTTGTTGGTGCCCCAGAACGCGGCGAACTTGCGGAACAGGTAGGCCTGTTCGTTGGAGAACTTGGCCGAGCCCAGCCAGTAGGCGCTGTCGGGGCCGTATTCGGCGCGGATGTCCTTGAGCTTGCCGCTGATCTCCTCGAGGGCCTGGTCCCAGGAGATGCGGGTCCATTCGCCGGCGACGCGCTTCATGGGATATTTGAGCCGCCGCTCGCCGATGGAGATCTCGCGCATGGCGGCGCCCTTGGCGCAATGGGTGCCCTGGTTGATGGGCGATTCGAAGGCCGGTTCCTGGCCGACCCAGACGCCGTTCTCGACCTCGGCCCAGATCGAGCAGCCGACGGAGCAGAACTGGCAGACCGTCTTCTTGAATTCGGGAAGGTCGGCGGCCTCCTCGGCGGTGACCTGGGCGCGGGCGGTGCGCGGCGCGCCAGAGAAGGCGGCGAGGCCCAGTCCCGCGACGCCGGAACTTTGCAGGAAGCCGCGGCGGGAGAGGCCCTGGGCGACGGTGGCGGCGGCGGGAACGGACGTGCCCCGCGCCTTCGAGGTGCGGGTGGATGTGCGCTTCAGCATGGGCGTCTCCTCACTCGCGCGCCAGCGCGTAATAGGTGCGGGTATGGGGCGTGTCGTGGAGCACGACCTGGCGGGGATCCGCGGCGGCGGGGCCGTCGGAGCCGGAGGGCTCGGCGCCCGCCACTCCGGCGGCGCCCGCGGCGGCGCCGGCAACGGCCGTGCCGAGCAGCATCTGGCGGCGGGAGAACTGTGGCGTGTCACTCATGACCGGACGACCTCGCTGTGGGAAGACTGGCTGGTTCTTGTCATTGTCTTCGTTTCATAATGACCTGCGGGGCGGTGGTGGAAACCCCTCACTGCTCATTTTTCGTTCACATTTCGTGCGCTGGCAACCTTGCCTCCTGTCGCACCCCAAAAAGCGGGTCGTGCACAACCATAGCGCGTTTCCACCCGTGCCATCCCTCCGAACGAAATCGCGCCGCACCGGAGAAACCGGCGCGGCGCGCGGATCGAGAATCGGGGCACGGATCCCGCGCCCCGAGGGCGCGGGACGGCGCCGAGGTTTGGCTCAGGCGGCGACGCCGGTGGCGCCGGTCAGGTCGCTGAGCGTGCGGTGGCCCATGGCCATGTACTTGGCGGGCTCGCGCTCGGCCGGGTCCTGCCCGGCGGCGCAGACGATCCAGCCGTCGAAGTTCGAGGCGGAGAGCAGGTTGAGGCAGGTCTTGAAGTCGACCGATCCGTCGCGGTCGCCCGGCACCGTGAAGACGCCCATCTTCACCGCCTGCGGCAGCGAGACGTCGTTCATCCGCGCCTTGGCCATCGGGCTGACGCGGACATTGCCGGCGTGGAAATGCTTCACGCGGGGCATGTGCCGGGTCAGGAGCTGCACCGGGTCGCCGCCGCCGAAATAGCATTGCGCCGTGTCGAACAGCAGATAGAGGTTCGGGCCGGTCTCCATCATCAGGCGGTCGATCTCGTCGGGGGTCTGCACCACCGTGCCCATGTAATGGTGATAGACGCAGGTGACGCCCTGATCGGCACAGAAGGTGGCGATCTGTTCGAGCTTCAGGCCGAAGCTGTCCCAGTCCTCGGCGGTCAGTTCGGGCTTTCTGGAGAGCGGCGTGTCGGGCTTGTCGAAGATCGCGTTCGACACTTCCTTGACGATCACCATGCCGGTGCCGGCGGCCTTGGCCCGCTCGATGGCGGGCAGGATGGCGTCGCGCTCCTCCTCGACGGAGCGGTCGAGCAGGTGCAGGCCGTGATGGACCCCGGCGAGCGAGAGGTTGTGCGCGCCGAGGACGGTCTTCAGCTCGCCCGCGTCCTGCGGGAACTTGTAGCCGTCCTCGATGCCGTCGAAGCCCGCCTCGGCGGCTTCGGAGAGGCAGGTCTCGAGCGGGATGTCGGCGCCGAGCGTGCGGTCGTCCTCGTTCGACCAGACGGCGGGGGTGGTGGCGATGCGGATCATGAAGAGTCCTTTCAGTTGTTCCTAGTCGAACCGGGGCGGATCCCCGGTCCGGATCGTCGGCCGCCGGCCGGATCAGACGCTGCGCGCGATCCAGTCGGCGATCATGAGGTCGAGATGCGCGCCCCCGCCGTTCTTGCAGACGGTGACGGCGTCCGGTGCACGCTCGGGCCGGGCATCCACGAGATCGTAGAAATCGCCGCGGATGTCGCCAGCGGCGATCACCCCCCGCGCCATCGGGATGGCGATCTCGCCGATATGGCCGATCGTCGTCTCGCGGCTGTCGACATAGAGGGCGCCCCTCAACAGAAGCGCGTCGTCGCCTTCGCGCATATCCTTGCGGAATGCGCCGATCAGGTCAACATGCGTTCCGGGCGACACGGCGTCGCCGCGCAGGATCGGGTCCCGCGACAGCGTGGCCGTGGCGATGATGTCGGCGCCGGCCGCGGCCTCGTCGAGATTTGTCGCGGCAACAACGCGCAGGGGCCCTGTATGTTCCGCCGCGAAGTGCCGCGCCGCCTCGGGCCGGCGGGCCCAGACCTCGATCCGCTCGAGGGAGGGAAAGCCCGCCGGATAGGCGCGCACGAGGCTCGACGCGACGCGCCCTGCCCCGACGATCAAGAGCCGGCGCGCGTCCGGCCGGGCGAGGAGGGTCGCGGCGAGGACCGAATCGGCGGCGGTCTTGAACTCGGTGACGAGCCGCTGGTCGATGATCGCGCGCAGCTCCCCGGTGGTGGGGGCGAAGAGCAGCATGGCGCCCTGCACCGTCGGCAGGCCGCGGGCGGCATTGCCGGGCGAGACGGTCACGGATTTGACGCCGGTTCCCAGCCCGTCGATGATGGCCGCGCGGGTCAGGCTCGTGGCGTCGGCGGGCCCGAGGAACAGGTCGCCGATCTCGGCGCGCGGCAGGCGGTGGCCGTCGCGGAGCGCCGCCAGGGCCCCCGCCCAGTCGAGCCGCGCGGCGCTCTCGTAGCCGATCTGCCTCATCGCTGCGCCCGCTGCCAGTCGGGGTGGATCCAGGGCTCGGCGTTCGAGGGCGGCAGCATGCCCCGCCCGAGGATGTGGTCGGCCGCCTTCTCTCCGGTCATGATCGACGGCGCGTTGAGGTTGCCGTTGGGGATGCGGGGGAAGATCGAGCTGTCGGCGACCCGCAGCCCCTCGACGCCGATGACGCGGCATTCGGGGTCGACCACGGCCATCGGATCGTCCGCCGCGCCCATCCTGCAGGTGCCGCAGGGGTGATAGGCGCTTTCGACCTCGTCGCGGATGAAGGCGTCGAGATCGGCGTCGCACTGCGCCGCCGCGCCGGGGCTGATTTCCTTGCCGCGGAACGCGTCGAAGGCGGGCTGGGCGAAGATCTCGCGGGTGAGGCGGATGCAGGTGCGGAACTCGGACCAGTCGTCGGGGTGGCTCATGTAGTTGAAGAGGATCTCGGGCGCAGCCTCGGGGTCGGGGCCGGCGAGGCGGACATGGCCGCGCGATTTCGAGCGCATCGGCCCGACATGGGCCTGAAAGCCGTGCCCGCGGAGGGCGGTGCGCCCGTCGTAGCGCACCGCGATGGGCAGGAAATGGTACTGCATGTCGGGATAGGCGATGCCGGCCGCCGAGCGGATGAAGCCCGCGCTCTCGAACTGGTTGGAGGCGCCGGGGCCGGTGCGGGTCAGAAGCCAGCGGGCGCCCACATAGGCCTTGCCCAGAAGCCACCAGTAGGAATAGAGGCTGACGGGCTTGGTCGCCGCCTGCTGGATGTAGAGTTCCAGATGGTCCTGGAGGTTCTGGCCCACGCCGGGACGGTCGGCCCCGACGTCGATGCCGTGGCTTGCCAGATGGGCCGCCGGGCCGATCCCCGACAGCATCAGGAGCTTCGGCGAATTGATGGCCGAGGCGGCGACGATCACCTCGGCGCGGGCGCGGACCGTCTCGACCCGGCCCTTGCGGGCGATCTCGACGCCGGTGGCGCGGCCGGCCTCGATCACCACCTTGCGGGCCAGAGCCCGCACCAGCGTGCAGGTCTCGCGCCTGAGCGCGGGCTTCAGGTAGGCCGAGGCGGCGGACCAGCGGCGGCCCTTCCAGATCGTCGCGTCGTAGGGGCCGAAGCCTTCCTGCTTGGCGCCGTTGTAATCCTCGGTCAGCTCGTAGCCCGCCTGGTGGCCGGCCTCGACGAAGGCGCGGGTCAGGGGGTTCGTCCGGCTGCCGCGGGTGACGTGGAGCGGCCCGTCGGTGCCGCGCCAGGACGGATCGCCGCCATGGCCGCCGGCATGCCAGGTCTCGAGCCGCTTGTAGTAGGGCAGCACGTCGGCGAAGCTCCACCCCGCGGCGCCCGCCTCGGCCCAGTGGTCGAAGTCGCAGGCATGGCCGCGCACGTAGATCATGCCGTTGATCGAGGACGAGCCGCCCACGACCTTGCCGCGGGGCACCGCCATCCGGCGGCCGCCCAGATGCGGCTCGGGGAGGGTCTCGAGGCCCCAATCGTACATCTTCATGTTCATCGGGTAGCTGAGCGCGCCGGGCATGTTGATGAAGGGGCCGATATCGGAGCCGCCATGCTCGATGACGATGACCGACCTGCCCGCCTCGCTCAGCCGGAAGGCCATGGCGCAACCGGCGGAGCCCGCGCCGACGATGACGTAATCGGCCTCCATCAGAAGGGCGCCTCGGTGGGGTTCATGGCGACATAGACGGTCTTGACCTGGCTGTAGTGCTCGATCGCCGCCTTGGAGTTCTCGCGCCCGAGCCCCGACATCTTCATGCCGCCGAAGGGCGCCTCCACCGGCGTCAGGTTGTAGGTGTTGATATAGGCGGTGCCGGCCTGGAACCCGGCGGCCATCCGGTGCGCCCGCATAAGGTCGCGGGTGAAGACCCCGGCGGCCAGGCCGAACTCGGTGCCGTTGGCGCGGGCCAGCACCTCCTCCTCGGTCTCGAAGTCGAGGACGGACATGACGGGGCCGAAGATCTCCTCCCGCGCGATGGTCATGTCGTCGGTCACGTCGGCGAAGAGCGCGGGCGTGATCCAGAACCCATCGCGGTCGAGGGTCTCGCCCCCGGCGACGAGGCGCGCGCCCTCCGCGCGGCCCGCCTCGATATAGCCCCGCACGATGCCGAGCTGCCGTTCGGAGACCATGGGCCCGATCGTCGTCGCCTCGTCCATCGGATCGCCCAGCCGCGCGCCCTGCATCCGCTCCGCGAGGCGCGCGAGGAACGCCGACTTGATGCCTTTCTGCACGAAGACGCGGGTGCCGTTGGAGCAGATCTGCCCGGTCGAGTAGAAGTTGCCGTTGATCGCCGCCGAGACCGCGCTTTCGAGGTCGGCATCGTCGAAGATCACGATCGGGGACTTGCCGCCGAGCTCCAGCGTGGCGTGCTTCATCCCCGCCGCCGCGGCCTGATAGACCTTGCGACCCGTGGGAACCGAGCCCGTCAGAGACACCTTGGCCACCCGCGGATCCTCCAGCATCGCCGCCGCCTGCGGCCCGTAGCCCTGCACCACGTTGAACACGCCCGGAGGCGCGCCCGCCTCGGTCAGGATCTCGGCGAGCTTCAGCGTGCAGAGCGGCGTCGTCTCGGAGGGCTTCATCACCATCGTGTTGCCGCAGGCGAGCGCGGGGGCGGCCTTCCAGGCGGCGATCTGGGTCGGGTAGTTCCAGGCCCCGATCCCGAGGACCACGCCCAGCGCCTCGCGCCTTGTATAGACGAAGTCGCCACCCGGGAGCGGGATGTGCTCGCCCGTCAGCGCGCCGGCGAGCCCGCCGAAATATTCGAGCGCGTCGGCGGCCGAGGTGGCATCCGCGGTGAGCGTCTCGGACAGCGGCTTGCCGGTGTCGTGGGTCTCGAGCTCCGACATCTCGCGGTTGCGCTCCCGCAGGATGTCGGCGGCGCGGCGCAGCACGCGGCCCCGCTCGGTCCCCGAGAGCGCCGCCCAGGCGGGCTGCGCGGCGGTGGCGGCCGACAGCGCGCGGTCGATCACGGCGGGCGTCGCGGCATGAAGGCGGGCGATCTCCTCCCCCGTGGCGGGATAGAGGACGGGGATCGGCTCGCCCTCCTCGTCCTCGTGATAGGCCCCGTCGATATAGTGGCTGGCGGTGGGCTGGAGCGTCATCGGGATGTCCTCGGGCGGATGGATCGGGGGTGGCCCTCGCGGCGGGGCGGCAGATTTTTCAATGAAAAATCTGGACTCTACCCCCCGCGGGGGAAGCGCTGGCGCTCCTCCACGACGTTGAGGTTCATGTGGTTGCGCATGTAGCGCTCGGAGGCCTTCTGCAGCGGCTGGAAGTCCCAGGGGAAGCGGCCGCCCTGGCTCAGCGCCTCGTAGACCACCCAGCGCCGCGCCTGGCTTTCGCGCACCTCGGCGTCGAAGCGGTCGAGATCCCAGCGCGCCTCGGCCTCGGCGCGGAAGCGCGACAGCGTGTCGGCAAGGGCGGGATCGCCGGCAAGGTTGGTCCGCTCGTGCGGGTCGGCGTCGAGATCGAAGATCTGGTCGGGATCGAGGGCGCAGCGGGTGTATTTCCAGCGCCCCTCGCGCAGCGCCACCATCGGCGCCTGGCTCGCCTCGGCGGCATATTCCATCCGCACCGGCTCGGAGCGCTCGGCGCCGGCGGCGACCGGCACGAGGCTCTCGCCCTCGGTCCAGGGCATCACCTCGTCCATGGAGATGCCGGCGAGGTCGCAGAGTGTCGGGCAGATGTCGATGCTGGAGACCGGGGCCGTGACGCGGCCGGGCGCGAGACCCGGCGCCGCGATCATCAGCGGCACGCGCGCCGAGCCCTCGAAGAAGGACATCTTGAACCACAGGCCGCGCTCGCCCAGCATGTCGCCGTGATCGGAGACGAAGACCACGATCGCCTCCTGCCGGGTGCGTTCGAGCACGTCGAGGATCTCGCCCAGCTTCGTGTCGAGATAGGTGATGTTGGCGAAATAGGCGCGCCGTGAGCGGCGCACGTCCTCGGGCGTGATGGTGAAGTCGCGCCAGTTGTTGGCGTCGAAGATGCGCCGCGAATGGGGGTCCTGTTCCTCGTAGGGGATGGCGCCCATCACCGGGTCGAGATGCGCGCAATCGGCGTAGAGGTCCCAGAAGGCGCGCCGCGCGACGTAGGGGTCGTGCGGATGCGTGAAGCTCGCCGTCAGGCACCAGGGCCGGTCGTCATGGCCGCGGGCGAGATCGTAGAGCGTCTGGCAGGCGAAGAAGGCGACCTCGTCGTCGTATTCCATCTGGTTGGTGATCTCGGCCACCCCTGCCCCGGTAACGGAGCCCAGATTGTGATACCACCAGTCGATGCGCTCACCTGGCTTGCGGTAATCCGGGGTCCAGCCGAAATCGGCCGGGTAGATGTCGGTGGTGAGCCGGGTCTCGAAGCCGTGGAGCTGGTCGGGGCCGACGAAGTGCATCTTGCCCGACAGCGCCGTGAGATAGCCCGCGCGGCGCAGGTGATGGGCGTAGGTCGGGATCGAGGAGGGAAACTCGGCGGCGTTGTCGTAGATGCCGGTGCGGGAGGGCAGCCGGCCGGACATGAAGGCGCCCCGCGCCGGGGCGCAGAGCGGACTTGCCGTATAGGCGTTCCGGAAGCGCACCGAGCGGGCGGCGAGGCGGCGCAGGTTCGGCACGTGCAGCCAGTCTGCGGGGCCATCGGGAAAGAAGGTGCCGTTCAGCTGGTCGACCATGACCACGAGGATGTTCGGGCGGCGGCTCATCGCGCCGCCGCCAATTCGCGATCGAGCGCCAGGAGGACATGGGCCGCGGCCTCCTCGGCGGTGGTGTCTCCGTCGAGCGCGGCGTGCAGGTAGAGTCCGTCGATCAGCCCGGCGAGGCGCAGGGCGGCGGGGCGGGCGGCGTCGCCCAGCCGCGGCCGCAGCGCATGGGCGAGGGTCGAGGTCAGCCGCCGGCGATAGACCGACAGCAGCCGCCGCGCCTCGGGCGAGCGCTGCGCCAACACGTAGAAGGTGAGCCAGGCGGCGATGTCCTCGCGCCGGAACGTGGTGGGCGAGAAGCTCGCGGAGACGACCGCCCGGACCCGCGCCACCGCCCGGTCGGGCGCGCCCGGGCCCGCCGCCGCCTCGGCCCGGGCGAGGGCTGCGCGCAGATCGGCGGTGAAGGCCCGCAGCACGTGCCGCATCGAAGTCAGAAACAGCGTGTCCTTGTCGCCGAAATAATGGAAGGCCAGAGCCGGGGAGATGCCGGCGCGGCGGGCGATCTGCCCCACGGTGACGTCGAGCGAGCCGCGGGCACCGATCTCGGCCACCGTCGCGGCGATCAGATCCGCGCGACGGCGCAGTTCGACCCTTCCACGCGCGGGCTTTTTCGCGTCCAATGTTGCCATGGGGCGGGTCTTACCATCTAATTGATCCGTCAATCAATAGACGAACCGAAAGGGACATTCCATGCACCGCATCACTGCCGCCTCGGCGCTCGCGCTTCTGGCCGCCACCGGCGCCGCCGCAGCCCAGGAGAGCGCCGCGTGCCGCGAGGTCGTCCTCTCCGATGTCGGCTGGACCGACATCACCGTCACCACCGCCATCGCCAAGCACGTGCTCGAGGGGCTGGGCTACGCGCCGAACGTGAAGGTGCTGTCGGTGCCCGTGACCTTCGCCTCGCTGGAGAAGGACGACGTGGACGTGTTCCTCGGCAACTGGATGCCGTCGCAGACGCAGGCGATCCAGCCCTATCTCGATTCGGGCGAGATCGAGCAGGTGGCGGTCAATCTCGAGGGCACCAAGTACAACCTCGCCGTGCCGGCCTATACCTACGAGAAGGGCCTCCATTCCTACGACGACCTGGCGGCGTTCGAGCCGGAACTCGACGGCACGATCTACGGCATCGAGCCCGGCAACGAGGGCAACGCCTATCTCATCTCGCTGACCCGGAAGGACAAGCACGGGCTGGGCGAGTTCGATGTGAAGGAAAGCTCCGAGCAGGGCATGCTGGCCCAGGTGCGCCGCGCCTACGACAAGCAGGAGGACATCGTGTTCCTGGGCTGGGAGCCGCACCCGATGAACGCCAATTTCGACCTGAAATACCTGTCGGGCGGCGAGGATTTCTTCGGCGGCGAGGGCGTCGTGCATACGGTGACGCGGCAGGGCTATGTCGAGGAATGCCCGAACATGGGCAAGCTGCTCACGCAGATGCAGTTCACGCTGCCCATGGAGAACGAGATCATGGGCAAGATCCTCGACGACGGCCAGGACCCGGCGGAGGCGACGGCGGAATGGCTCCGCGCGCATCCCGACGTGATCGAGCCGTGGCTCGAGGGCGTCACCACGGTCGATGGCGAGCCGGGGCTGCCGGCGGTGCAATCGGAACTCGACATCGGCTCCTGAGACAGGGACGGGCCGAGAGCTGATCGGGCGGCGCCGCTCCGGCGGGGCCGCTCCAGAGAGAGGAGCAGGGACGTGACATGAACTGGCTGACCGAGAACAAGCTGCCCGTCGGCGCCTGGGCCGCCGATGTCTTCGACTGGGTGAACGACAACCTCCAGATCCTGCTCGACTGGCTGTCGGCGGCGATGGGCTGGCTCATCGACGCGATCCTGTGGGTGCTGCAGACGCCGAACCCGCTGGTGATCGTCGCCGTCTTCGTGGCGCTGACCTGGGTGCTGCAGCGGTCGTGGAAGATCTGCCTGTTCGTGGCGCTGGGCTTTCTCTTCATCCTCAACCAGGGATACTGGGAGGAGACGATGGAGAGCCTGACGCTGGTCCTGTCGGCCTGCCTCGTCTGCATGGGGGTGGGCGTACCGATCGGCATCGCCGCGGCGCACCGGCCGCGGCTCTATGCGGCGCTGCGCCCGGTGCTCGACCTGATGCAGACGCTGCCGACCTTCGTCTATCTGATCCCGGCCATCGTGTTCTTCGGCATCGGCATGGTGCCGGGGCTGATCGCCACGGTGATCTTCGTGCTGCCGGCGCCGATCCGGCTGACCTCGCTGGGGATCTCCAACACGCCGACGGCGCTCGTCGAGGCGGCGCGGGCCTTCGGGGCCACGCCGCGGCAGCTTCTGTGGAAGGTCGAGATGCCGTCGGCGTTCCCGCAGATCATGGCGGGCCTGAACCAGACGATCATGCTGTCGCTGTCGATGGTGGTGATCGCGGCGCTGGTGGGCGCCGACGGGCTCGGCGTGCCGGTGGTGCGGGCGCTCAACTCGGTCAACACCGCGCTCGGCTTCGAGAGCGGCTTCGTGATCGTCGTCGTTGCGATCATCCTCGACCGGATGCTGAACGTGGGCGCGCGCAAATGAGCTGCTCGGTCAGGATCGACAACGTCTCCATCGTGTTCGGCGACCGGCCCGGCGAGGCGCTGCCGCTGATGGACGAGGGGCTGGACCGGACCACCATCGAGCAGCGGACCGGGCAGGTTCTGGGCGTCCACGATTGCGATCTGAGCGTCGCGGAGGGCGAGATCCTGGTGCTGATGGGCCTGTCGGGATCGGGAAAATCGACGCTGCTCAGGGCGATCAACGGGCTCAACCCGGTGGCCCGCGGCGCCGTCTCGGTGCGCTCGGGAGAGGAGCTCGTCGACGTCACCCATGCCGGGCGCGACCGGCTGCGGCGCATCCGGCTCGACACCGTGTCGATGGTGTTCCAGCAATTCGGCCTGCTGCCGTGGCGGACGGTGCGCGAGAACGTGGGCCTCGGGCTGGAGCTCGGCGGCACCGGCAAGGCCGAACGGCACGAGGCGGTGGACCGGCAGCTGTCGCTGGTGGGTCTCGACGGCTGGGGCGACCGGAAGGTGGGCGAATTGTCTGGCGGCATGCAGCAGCGCGTGGGGCTCGCCCGCGCCTTTGCCACCGATGCGCCGATCCTGTTGATGGACGAGCCCTTCTCGGCGCTCGACCCGCTGATCCGCAACAAGCTGCAGGACGAGCTTCTGGAGGTGCAGACGCGGCTCAGGAAGACCATCGTCTTCGTCAGCCACGATCTGGACGAGGCGTTCAAGCTCGGCAACCGGATCGCCATCATGGAAGGCGGTCGCATCGTGCAATCCGGCACGCCGCCGGAGATCTATTCGCAGCCCTCGAACGAGTACGTGGCCGATTTCGTCGCGCACATGAACCCCCTGGGGGTGCTGACGGCGCGCGACGTGATGGAGACGGAGGGGGCGATGCCGCAGACCACGATCGCCCACGACGCGACCGTCGAGGAGGTGATGCGCGCGCTGATCGCGGCGGACGGACCGGTGGCGGTCACCGAAGGGGAGAGGTGCATCGGACAGGTGACGCGGGACGGGCTGATCCGCCGGCTGCTCGACCCGCGGGCCTGATCAGTCGGAGATCCGCGCGTCGCTGCGGGCCCGGCCGAGGCCGCCGCGGATGAAGCGGCCGGCGACGATCGGCAGGACGAAGCCCACGAGCGCCACCGTCCAGAGGCCGATGGCCAGCGGCGAGCCCAGAAGGACGGTATAGTCGCCGTCGGAGATGGTGACGGCGCGGCGCAGGTTCACCTCCATCTCGTTGCCCAGAAGCGTGCCGAGGATCACCGGGACGAGCGGCACGTCGAGCTTGCGCAAAACCCAGCCGAGAACGCCGAAGGCGACCATCACCAGCAGATCGAAGCTCGACCCGGAAATGCCGTAGATGCCGACGAAGGACACCATGGCGACGACCGGCATGAGGATCCGGGTGGGCACCAGCAGCACCCGCGTAAAGAGCCCGACCATGGGGATGTTCATCGCCAGAAGCATGACGTTGCCGATGAAGAGCGCAGCGATCAGGCCCCAGACGACGTCGGGATTGTTCTGAAAGAGCAGCGGCCCCGGCGTGATGTTGAGCGACAGGAGCACCGCGAGGAGCACGGCCGTGGTGCCCGAGCCCGGTACGCCCAGCGCCAGCATCGGCACCAGAGCGCCGCCGGCGGCGGCGTTATTGCCGCATTCGGGCGCGGCGACCCCCCTCGGATCGCCGGTGCCGAAGGTGCCGTTGCGGTCCACGAGCTTCTTTTCCATCGAATAGGAGATGAAGGAGCCGAGCGAGGCCCCCGCGCCGGGCAGCACGCCCGCGACAAACCCCAGGATCGTGGTGCGGCCCATGGTGGGGATGCAGGAACGCAGCACCTTCCAGTCGGGAAGGATCTGCCCCACCGAGGTCGGCGGCTTGGTCGAGATGTCGTTGGCGGTGCCGCGATGTTCGAGGAAGACGAACACCTCCGAGAGCGCGAAGAGGCCGACGATGGCGACGAGGAAGTCGATGCCGTCGTAGAGATGCACCTCGCCGAAGGTGAAGCGCGGCACGCCGGTCTGGGTATCGACGCCGACCATGGCGAGGCCGAGTCCCAGCGCCGCCGCCCAGGCGGCCTTGGCCTGGTTCCTGGACGCGATGCCGCCCAGGGTGGCGAAGGCCAGCGTGAAGAGCGCGAAATATTCCGCCGGGCCGAAGAGCAGCGCCACCTTGACGAGCTGCGGCGCGAGGAAGACGAGGCCCCAGGTGGCAAAGAAGGCCCCGACGAAGGAGGCGATGCCCGACAGCGCCAGCGCCTCGCCGGCGCGGCCCTGCTGCGCCATCGGATAGCCGTCGAGACAGGTCATCATCGCCGGCTCGTCGCCGGGGATGTTGAGCAGGATCGAGCTGATGCGCCCGCCATACATGGCGCCGTAATAGACCGAGGTCAGAAGGATCAGCGACGGCGTGGCGCCGAGCCCGAGGCTGAAGGCCAGCGGAATGAGGATCGCGACGCCGTTCGAGGGCCCGAGGCCCGGCAGCGCCCCCATGACGGTGCCGAGGAAACAGCCGAGCGCGGCCAGCGCGAGGTTCTGGAAGGTGAGCGCCACGGCGAAGCCCGAGGCGAGGTCGGAGAGGACATCCATGGCCTAGAAGCCCCAGGGGCCGCGCGCCAGCGACAGGCCGAGCGCGAGATGGAAGATGACGTAGATGCCGGCCGCGATGCCGATGCCGATGGCGAGGCTTTCAAGCGGCTTCGAGCCGAGGCGCCAGGTGAGATAGGCGCTGGCGACCGCCGTGGCGGCGACGAAGCCCGCCTCGGGGAGCGCCAGCGCGTAGCCGATCATCACCAGCGCGGCGAGGCCGATCTCGGCCAGCCGGCCGGCGCGGGGCCAGTCCGGCGCCGGGTCGGGCCGCAGCACGAAATAGAGCGAGGAGACCCCCATCAGCGCGGCGATCACCCAGGGAAAGACCTTGGGTCCGACCTGATCGGACAGGAAGCTTTCCTGGATGAGCGTCGCCTGCCAAGCGTAGAACGCCGAGAGGGCGAGGCCGATGCCGCCGAAGATCCGGTCGCTCATGGGAGGTCTCCCGCAGGGGGCCCGGCCGGGGGCCGGGATTGTGGGACGCCCGGGCGCGGCGGCGGCCGGCCGCCGCGGCGAGGGACGCTACTGGATGATGCCGATTTCCTTCGACAGGTCGGTGATCGCCGCCACCGACTGGGACACGAATTCCTGGAATTCGGGGCCCTGGAGGTCAAGCGGCGCGAGGCCGTTGCGCTCCATCACCGCCTGCCATTCGTCGCTGTCGTAGAGCTGCTCGAGCTGGCCCACCCACCACTCGTAGGCGGCGTCGGACATGCCGCCCGGCGCATAGAAGCCGCGCCAGTTGGCGCCGATCGCGTCGATGCCCTGTTCGCGGGCGGTCGGGTACTTGTCGAACTTGCCGGGCAGACGCTCGGGGCTCATCACCGCGAGGATGCGGATGTCGCCCGAATCGACGAATCCCTGCGCCTCGGAGAGATCGCCGGTGAAGGCCTGAAGCGACCCGGCGAGCAGCTGGGTCACCGCCTCGCCGCCGCCGGCGAAGGCGATGTACTTGATCTTGCGCACGTCCTCGATGCCCGATTGCTGCGCCGCGATCAGCACCTTCAGGTGGTCCCAGCCGCCGACAGCGGAGCCGCCGCCGATGGCGACGGAGGCCGGGTTCTGCTTGATGCGGTCCATCAGGTCCGGCAGATCCTCGATCTCGCTGTCGGCCGCGACCGCGATGATGCCGTAATCGGCGCCGACGGCGCCGAGCCAGCGGACCTGGTCCATGGTGTTGCCGGGAAACGCGCCCTGCGCCAGCCGCGTCGCGGTCGCCGAGGAGGCCGCGACGATCAGGTCGTTGTCGTCGTTGCGCTTGTTCACCACCTCGGCATAGGCCACGCCGCCGCCGCCGCCCGACAGGTTGACCACCTGCATGGTCGAGGGGATGAGGTCGAGGTCCTGCATGACCTTGCCGACCTGCCGGCAGGTGAAGTCCCAGCCGCCGCCGGGATTGGCCGGCGCGATGCATTCGGGGTTCTCGGGGCTGAAATCCTGGGCCGCGACGGCAAGCGGCAGACCCAGAGCGATGGCGGCGAGCAGCACGGCGCGCCGGACGAAACGAACGATCATGGTATCCTCCCATTCCCGGACGACGCTCTTCCGGCGCCGCCCGGATCGAGGCTAGACCCGCAATTTGCCGTTGTCCCGCATTTTTTCCCGCGGTCGCCTGGCCGCGGTTTTTCCGACTTGTTCTGTCAGGTATGGCGCTCTATCCTGACCGAAGATGTCGGAATAGGGAGCCTCCGCATGTCCTTTCATCCTCAGCCGCCCGTTCCGGCGCATGACGCAGAGGTGCTGACCGGCGGCGGCCAGACCGCACAGATCGCGCTGAACGGCATGGTCTATACGCTGCGGATCACCCGGCAGGGCAAGCTCATCCTGACGAAATAGCCCGCAGGCTCCGGAAAAGATCGGCACCCGAGCGCGGTGGACGCGTTGTGGAGCAGACACGTCTATCGGAGCGCTAAACATGAAGATCGCTTTTCTGGGCCTCGGCGCGATGGGCGCGCGCATGGCCATGACCATCGTCCGCGCCGGACACGAGGTCACCGTCTGGAACCGCTCGCCCGGCAAGGCGGACGAATTGAAAGACGCCGGCGCCCGCGAGGCCGAGACGCCGCGCGCCGCCGCCGAGGGCGCAGAGATCGTGGTCTCGATGGTCCTGAACGACGACGCCTCGCGCGCCGTCTGGACCGACGAGGAGACTGGCGCGCTCCATGGCATGACCGAGGCGGCCGCAGCGGTCGAATGCTCGACCGTCTCGCCCGACTGGGCGCGCAGTCTGGCCGGCACCGCGCAAGGGATGGGGATCCCCTTCGTCTGCGCGCCGGTGGCCGGCACGCTGCCGCCGGCCGAGAGCGGCGACCTGGTGATCGTGGTCGGCGGCGACAAGGAGGCGGAGATGCGCGCCCAGCCGGCCTTCGACGCGATGGGCAAGGCCACCCATCACGCCGGCGATGCCGGCGCGGCGCTGGCCACAAAGCTCGTGATCAACGGCATGCTGGCGGCGCAGGAGGCGGCGCTGGCCGAGCTTCTGGGCATGGCCAAGCGGCTGGGCGTCGATCACGGCCGTGCCTTCGAGATCCTGTGCGAGACACCGGTGGCGAGCCCGATGCTGAAGAATTACGGGCAGATGATGGTGGAGGGAACCGACAATGTGAACTTCCCGATCAGCCACATCCTGAAGGATCTGGGCCTCGTCGCCACGACCGCCCAAGGGACCGGCGCAGAGGTGCCGGTGGCGCAGGCGGTGCGGCAGAGCTTCCGGGCCGCCGCGGAGGCGGGCCTCGCCGAGCGCAACCAGACAGAGATCATGCGCCATTACGAGTGACGCGGCGGCCCAAGCTCAGCGCCGCGCCGTCGCGGCCATGGGCGAATCGCGCGACACGGTCTGCACGCCCGGCTGGGGATGCGGGCCGCGCCGGCTGCGGTCCTTGAGCCAGGCGGCGGCGTAGCTGATCGCGACGGCGACGGCGGGGACAACCCAGGGCAGCCAGGCGATGTCGGGCTCGACCCTGAGGACGATCTGCCCCATCAGCGCCAGCACCGTGCCCACCGCGAAGACCAGAAGGCCCTGCCGCCCGAGAAGGCGCAGCGGCGCCGCCCAGCGCGTCGCCGCGGCGCGGGTGATCATGGGCAGGCAGGAGATCACGTAGACCACCGCCATGATGTGCAAAAGCCGTGGCAGCGCCACGAAGATCTTGTCGTGCGAGACGATGTGGAAGGGCGCGCCCAAGGCGCCGAGCTGCGCCATCTTGTGGTTCAGCGCAGAGGCGACGGCGGGCACGTTCATCCAGATGAGCGCGAGGACGAGATACCCCGCCGAGAGCCACAGGAGCGGCCGGTTGACCGGCACCAGCCGCGCATCCTTGCGATGGCGGATGCCGATCAGCAGGCCGAGGACGAAGATCACCTGCCAGGAGGTGGGCGCGAAGGGCCAGCCGCCATTGCCGGGGTGGTTCGGCATGTCGAGCCGCATCCAACCGGCGACGAACCAGACGAGAAGCGCCACGAGAAGGGTGGCGCGCGGCGCCTTCAGCCCCGCGGCGATGACCAGCGGCGCCACGAGGAGGAGCACGATATAGGTCGGCAGGATGTTCACGTAGCCGATCTGGTAGCCGAGGATGACGAGGCCGACGAGCGCGTCGCCGGTCTCGGTGTAGATCTTGGCGAGGTTGTGCATGGTGCGGAACCGGCCGTCGAGGAAGATGTCGGCCGCCAGCGCGAAGAGGCCGAGCGCGATCACCGTCAGCAGGATCTGCACGAGATAGAGGGTCCAGGCGCGGTTCCACATGGGCGAGACCGCCGCCCAGAGGCCGCCCTGCCCCTGTTGCCAGCGTTCGACCCCGCCGGAATAGGCGATGCCGGCGGCGACGCCCGACATCACGAAGAACGCCTCCGCCGCGTCGGAGAAGCCGAAATTGCGGATCGTCACTGCCTCGTAGGGATTGCCGGGCATGTGATCGATGAGGATCATCAGGAGCGCCAGGCCGCGGAACATGTCGATCCGGGGATCGCGCGCGCGCCGCGCCGGCGGCGGCGCTTTCGGGAACGAGACGAGCGTTCCCTCAGGCCGGTTTTGCGGTGCGCCCGGTATCGTCGTGGTGGTCATTCTGTTCGGTCCAGCGCCCCAATTGTGCGCGGTAGGCCGCGACGACCGGAGAGGGGCGGCGTTCCTCCGGCACGGTGAAGAGGCCGGGCACGGTCGGTCGCGACGTCCAGGCGATGAGCAGCGGCGCGATCAGCATGGGCACGCCCACCGGCGCCAGCCAGAGCAGAAGGTCGGGCGCGAACCAGGCGACGATGGCCAGAAGCGAGACGCCCCAGATCGCGATCCAGAGCCCCGCCCGCCACGCCTCGACGAGGCTCAGGCGCCCCTCGCCGCGCTGGTTGGCGGGCCAGCCGCCGTCCCGCCCCGAGAACACCTCGATCACGGCGCGGGACTGGTACATGAGCATCAGCGGCGCGATCAGCGAGGAGAGCAAGATCTCGGCCACGACGGAGCCCAGGGCGCGCAGGCTGCCGCCGAAGCCGCGGACCCGGCCGGTCAGCGACGCCTCTGCCCAGACGGCGAATTTCGGCACCAGGAGGAGCCCGCCGATGCCGATGGCGAGCGCCACGATCTCGCGCGTGCGGTCGTCGGGGAAGACCGGAAAGAGCTGGTAGGGTTCGGGGAAGTAGTCGGGCGGCGGCGCGGTCACCGTGGCGAGGATCGAGGCGACGAGGAACGCCCCCCAGAGGATCGACACGAGATAGGAGACGATGCCCTGCACGAAGACGAACCGGCTCCAGCCCAGCAGGCCGGGGGCGTTGACGAGGCGCATGTGCTGCAGGTTGCCCTGGCACCAGCGGCGGTCGCGGCGGGCATAGGAGATGAGGTTGTCGGGGCCTTCCTCGAAGGAGCCGCCGATCCGGTCGTCCACCGTCACCCGCCAGCCGCCGCGTGCGAGCAGCGCCGCCTCGACATAGTCGTGGCTGAGGATGGTGCCGCCGAAGGGTGGCGGCCCTTCGAGTTCCGGCAGGCCGCAGCATTCGGCGAGCGCGCGGACCCGGACGATGGCGTTGTGGCCCCAGAAGGGACCCGTCCGCCCCTGCAGCCGCGACAGGCCGCGGGCGAAGACCGGCGAGTGGAAGGAGGCGGCGAATTGCATGGCGCGGCCGAAGAGCGACGAGGCGCCGACGACCCGCGGCAGGGTCTGCAACAGGCCGAGATCGGGCTCGGCCGCCATCCGGGCGATCAGGATGGCGATGGTGTCGCCCTCCATCAGGCTGTCGGCGTCGAGGATCACGGCGAAGTCGTAGGCGGCGCCGGACTTGCGCACGAAATCCTCGATGTTGCCGGCCTTGCGGCCGCGATTGTCGGTCCGGTTGCGGTAGTAGAGGCGGCCCTCGCCGTCGACGGTGCGCACCAGCCGCAGGAAGGCCGCGCGCTCGCGCTCGAGCGCCGCGCCGTCGCGGGTGTCGGACAGGATCGCGACATCGACCGACAGACCGGCGTGCCGCATCGAGGCGTCCATCGCCGCGACGCGCGCGAAGGCCGCGACCGGATCCTCGTTGCAGATGGGCAGCAGCACCACGGTCGGCGGGTGCGGCGCGCTGGCCCGCGGCAGCGCGCCGCGCGAGCGGTGCGGCGGCAGGCCGACCAGGGCCTGCGCCGCGCCCCAGGCGAGCCAGGCCGTGGTGAACAGGATCAGCGCGACGCGGATCCCGTCCCAGATGCCGAAGCCGTCGGCAAAGCCCGCCTGGGCCAGCATGATCGCCGCCGCCGCCGCGGCCAGAGCCGAGAAGGCGAGGGCGAGTGCCCGGACCGGGATTGCGACGGCGCGGCGGTCACGCATGCGGCGACACGATCAGCTCGAGCCAGGGCCTGCGGCTGGCCGACCGCCGCTCGACGATCTGGCGGGGCACCTCGAGCGGCGCGGCCTTCGGCGCCCAGTGCCCGAGGCTGAACGCCAAGGCGCTGGTATCCATGTCGCGGCCATACTCCGCCGCGGAGAAATCTGGTGTCTCGCTCATGACTTTACCCATTGATACAACCACGTCTCCGACAGACGATTGTCGTCGCGGAGAAGATCTGCGCGGACTTCGACGACCGACTCGGCCGGGGCGCTGACCTCGATGACCAGACGCCAGATGCCCTCCGCCTCGAGGCGTTCCAGGACGGCCTGCGTCACCTCCCCGCTCGACGCAGTGACGCGAGGCGTAACCTCGTCGGCGTCCTTTAGTTCCGCCAGCGGGCCGCCGGCGAAGTCGACGACGAACTTCCGCCGGTCGCGATCCGGCTCGACGCCGCCGACGCCTCCATCGCCCACCAGCGTGCGCACGACCTGGGCGACATCGGGGCGCGAGCCGGGCGGATTGTCGCCCCAGTAGAGCCGGTAGTTGAACTCGAGCGCGTCGCCTGGCGCCACCTCGGCCTGCGGCACCCAGAACGCCACGATGTTGTCGTTGGCCTCGAGATCGGAGGGGATCTCGATCAGCCGCACCGTGCCCTTGCCCCAGTTGCCCACGGGCTCCACCGTCAGCGACGGGCGCCGCTGGTAGAGCGCATGGGCGTCGAGATAGTCGTCGAAGGCGCGGCCGCGCTGCACCAGACCGAAGGAGGCGAGACCGTCGACGCCGATATAGGAATTGGCCAGGCGATCGGGGTTGTTGAGGGGGCGGAAAAAGCTCTGCCCGCCCGAGGTCAGCACCAGGGCCTCGCTGTCATGGACGCTGCGGCGATAATCGTTGAAGGGGCCGGGATCGCTTGGCCCGAAGAGGAACATCGAGGTCAAGGGCGCGATGCCGAACTGGTTCACCGCCTCGCGGAAGTAGAGCCGCGCGGTCACGTCGATCCGCGTCGTCTCGCCCGGGACGACGACGAAGCGGTAGGCGCCGGTGACCGACCGGCTCTGGAGGGCGGCATAGAGCACCACCTGCTCGGCGCCCGGGGGCGGGCGTTCGAGCCAGAAATCGCTGAAGCGGGGAAATTCCTCGTCCGAGCCGGTGGCGGTGTTGACCGCGAGGCCCCGGGCGCTGAGGCCATAGACGTTGCCCTTGCCCAGGGCGCGGAAATAGCTGGCGCCCAGGAACGACACGACCTCGTCCAGAAGATCGGGGGTGTTGAGCGGCGCGTTCAGGCGGAACCCGGCCACGCCGGGCAGCTCGGCATGTTCGGGCACGCGCTCCTTGAGGTCGTTGTGATAGAGAAAGTCGTCGGTGGTGAAGTCGAGCGGCACGGCCTTGCCATCGACGATCTCGTGGAGCGTCACCGGCACGTCGAAGAGCCAGCCGAGCGGATAGGCGTGCAGGACGAACTTGCTGCCGCCGGCCCAGCGGGCCTTGTCGGGGTCGAACTGGATCTGCCGGTAATCGTCGTAGTCGAGCTCGCCGAACCCGCCCTCGACCGTCTGGGGATCGGCATAGGGTTCGCTGGCGATCTTCTTCATCCGCTCGGCCAGCCATTCGTAGCTGAAGGGCTGCGCCGCGTCGGCGGTCTCCTGCGCATCGGCGCGGCCGATGCCGGCCAGGGCGAGAAGCGCGGCGGACCCGCCCAGCGTCTGCCGCCGGGTCATCGACAGGCGGGTGGCGTGGAGGATCGATGGTCTGGACCGATCGGTCATACTGGGACTGTCTCCAAACGTACTTTGGTGCCGTGGCATTTTCGCTCCCCTGCCCGCCAGTTCAACCGACGAGCCGTCGAAAGTCGGATTTCCGCTACGGCTTTTGGCACAGGTGAGGGAAAAAAAGGCAGCGATCTCTTTCAGGTAGAATTGTTCCGGGCTTGTCGCCCGAGCGGTCGGGCCATCGGCCCCGCCTCGCTCATCGCAGATTGTCCTCCACCCGCAGCCCCTCGGGAATGCCGTCGCGGCCGTCGATCACCAGATCGGCCATCGCCACGGCGGCGGATATGGCGACACCGAAGCCGATCTTGAAGCCCCCGTTGGCAAGGAAGTGACCGGGCCGGCCGGGCCAGCGGCCGAGCATCGGCGCGCGGGTGCGGGACCGGGGCCGCAGGCCGGCCCATCGCGCGACGACCGGCGCCCTCTCCAGGGCGGGCACCAGCGCCCGGGCGCGGCCGATCAGCGCCTCGAGCCGGTCGTCGGGGGTGGTGGGGTCGGTGAAGTCGGCCTCGGTGGTCGAGCCGATGGCGACGGTGCCGTCGGCGTGGGGGACGATGTGGATGCCGTCCGCAAAGATCTGCGGCCGGTCGGCGGCGTCGTGGCGCAGGCGCGCCGCCTGGCCCTTGATGGCGCGGCCGACCGGCTGTCCCGTCGCCTGGGACAGCGCCTCGAGCCCGGCCGCGCCAGTGGCCCAGACGACCGCGCCGCGATCCGGCGCCTCGGCGACGATCCGCCCGCCCCGGGCGCGGATCGCGGCAGAGAGCGCCGTCACGGCGGCGGGCGGATCAGGCGCGCCGAGAGCGTGTCGAGGACGTGGAGCCCGATGGGCGAGACCGGCGCTCCAGCCGATGCCCACCCGGGAGCCGAGGTCGGCGTCGGAGACGACGCGCCACTCCGCCTGGCCGCGCCAGCGCGCCGCCGCCTCGGCCGCGCGGGCGCTGGCGCGGCGGGCGGCGGCGGCGTCGGAGAGCGGTTGCAGTCGCCCGGTGCGCCCGTAGCCGGGCGCGCCGCCGCCGGCCTCGGCGATCTCGGCCCAGAAGGCCGGCGCGGCGAGCAGGGTGTCGAGCTGGAACGCCTTTTTCGGGTTCCACCCGTCGGGAACGTGCGGGGCGAGCGCGCCCACCGGCCCGCCCGAGGCGCCGGCGCCGGGGCCGGCGGGGTCGATCACGGTGACGGTGGCGCCGCGGCGCAGGCATTCCCAGGCGATCGACAGGCCGAAGATGCCGGCGCCGCGGATCGTCACTTCGCTTGCCATCGCCCCCGCCTCGTGGTTCTGCCCGGCGAGGGCTAGGACGGATCGCGATGATTGACCAGTGCGACGGGATCGAGTGGCGTGGCGCGGCGCCGGTGTCGCGGCGATTCGATGATCCCTATTACTCGCTCGAGGACGGGCTCGGCGAGACGCGGCACGTGTTCCTGGCGGGCAACGGCCTGCCGGAGCGGTTCGGCGAGGGGTCGGGCGAGGGATTCGCCATCGCCGAACTGGGCTTCGGCACCGGGCTCAACCTGCTGACCGCATGGCAGGCGTTCCGCGCCGCAGGGGCGCGGGGGCGGCTGCGCTTCACCTCCTTCGAGGCGCATCCGCTCGAGCCCGACGAAATGGCGCGCGCGCATGCGGGGTTTCCGGCGCTGGCGGAGCTGTCGGCGGAGCTTCTGGCCGCCTGGACCGGCGAGAGCGTCCGGCGGCCCGACCTGGAGCTCACCGTCGTCATCGGGCCGGCCGCGGCCACCCTCCCCGGCTGGGCCGGCCAGGCCGACGCCTGGTTTCTCGACGGCTTCGCCCCGTCCCGCAACCCCGGCCTCTGGACGCCCGCGCTGATGGCCGAGGTGGCGCGGCACACCGCGCCGGGCGGCACGCTCGCGACCTATACCGCCGCGGGCCATGTCCGCCGGGCGCTCGAGGCGGCGGGCTTCGACGTGGCGCGCCGGCCCGGTTACGGGCGCAAGAGACACATGACCTGCGGATCCCTCAGATGACCGAGCAGAACACCCGCCAGGGCATCCTCCTGATGGTGCTGACCACCTTCATCTTCGCCGTGCAGGACGCGATCTCCCGCCATCTGGCGGCGGAATACAACGTCATCATGGTGATCATGATCCGCTACTGGTTCTTCGCGGCCTTCGTCGTCGCGCTGGCGTCGCGCGCCCCCGGCGGCTTGCGCGCGGCGGCGCGCACCGAGCAGCCGGCGGTGCAGATCTTCCGCGGCGTGCTTCTGGCCACCGAGGTCTGCATCATGGTGGTGGGCTTCGTGCTTTTGGGCCTCGTCCATGCCCATGCGGTCTTCGCCTGCTATCCGCTTCTGGTCGCGGCGCTGTCGGGGCCGGTTCTGGGCGAGGAGGTCGGCTGGCGGCGCTGGGCGGCAATCGGCATCGGCTTCGCGGGCATCCTGGTGATCCTGCAGCCCGGCTTCGGGGTGTTCTCCCCCGACGCGCTGGTGGCGCTGATCGCGGCGCTGTGCTTCGCGCTCTACGGCCTGCTGACGCGGTACGTGGCGCGCCGCGACAGCGCCGCCACCTCGTTCTTCTGGACCGGCGTGGCCGGCGCGGTGGTGCTGAGCCCGCCGGGGCTGTGGCTGTGGGAGCCGATGGCGGCGCCAGACTGGATCTGGATGGCGACGCTCTGCGTCACCGGCGCGGCCGGGCATTTCTGCCTGATCAAGGCCTACGAGGTGGCCGAGGCGAGCGCCGTACAGCCCTTCGCCTATCTGCAGCTCGTCTTCGCCTCGTTCATCGGCGTCTACGTGCTGGGCGAGACGCTGGAGCCGCGCGTCGCCATCGGCGCGGCGATCGTCGTCTCGGCGGGAATCTTCACGCTGATCCGGGCGCGGCGGAAGACGGCGGCGCTGCGCGGCTAGGGCTTGTAGCGGCGCAGCGTGTCGCCGAAGGCGATCTTGGGCTCGATCTCGATGCGCCGCGGCTCGGTCAGGCTGCCATCGGCGCGGGCGGCGATGATCTTGGCGGCCTCGCGGCCGGTCGCCGCGCGGCCGGCATCCATGGTGGCGAGCTTGCGCGGCAGCCCGTCGAGCAGGTCGGTGCCGTTGAAGCCCGCAAGCCCGATCCGGCCGGGGATGTCGTAGCCTTCCTCGAGACAGTGGATGAGCCCGCCAGCCCCGATCATATCGTTGGAATAATAGAGGAAATCGATGTCCGGGCTGCGCGACAAGAGCGCCTTCGTCATGTCGCGGCCCTTCTTCAGCGCCGAGCCGCCGGAATAGAATTCCTGATCGGCGACCTCCATGCCGGCCTTGGCGAGGGTTTCGGTGAAGCCCTCGAAGCGCTTGCGGGCGCGGTGGTCGAGGGGCATCTGGGTGCCGAGGAAGGCGATCTGCTCGAAGCCCTGCTTGACGATCGCCTCGGCCATCATCCGCCCGGCGCGACGCTGCGAGATGCCGACGACGGAATCGACCGGCTCGCCGTCCACGTCCATGATCTCGACCACCGGCACGTCGGCGGCGCGCAGCATCTTGCGGCAGATCTCGTTGTGCTCGATGCCGGCGATGATCACCCCCGAGGGCCGCCAGGACAGCATCTCGTAGATCGCCTTCTCCTCGCGGTCGGGGCGGTAGTTCGTGACCCCCACGACCGGTTGCAGCGGCGTCTCGTCGAGGACCTCGGTGATGCCCGCGAGCACGTCGGGGAAGACCATGTTCGACAGGGACGGGATGATGACCGCGACGAGGTTGACGCGGGACGAGGCGAGCGCCCCGGCGATCTTGTTGGGCACGTAGCCAAGCTCCTTGGCGGCGGCGAGCACCCGCTCGCGCGTCGCGTCGCTGACATCGCCGCGGCTGCGCAGCACGCGGCTCACGGTCATCTCGCTGACGCCCGACGCCTCGGAGACATCGCGGAGGGTCATCGGGCGGCGCGGTGGAATGGGGCGTTCGTTCATCGCGCTCTCCTCCGGCTGGCACAGAGTTTTAGCGCAAACGGCGGCGGGTGCAAACCCCGCCCTGCGCCGCTCGGGCTGCCCTGGGCGGGGGACGGCAGCCCCGCGCCAGTCCCTTGGGGAGCGCCTGCCTATTGCAGGAGGCCGCGCAGGGTGTCGGTCAGAAGCCGCACCGCGGTGATCTCGTTCACGTAGCCCGTCACCGGCAGGCCGGCGGCGTCCTGGTAGCGGCGCAGCGCCGCGCGGGTGCGGCGGTCGAAGCGGCCGTCCACCTCGCCCGGGGCGAAGCCCATGGCCGCGAGGCGCTGCTCGACCGCGCGGGCGGTGACCGGGGTGAGGCCCAGCGCCGCCTCCTCGGCGGTGGCCTGCCGGTCCTCCGTCGCGCCCGCGCGGGGGGGCTCGAAGACCGGCGCGCCCTGCCCGTCTGCCTGCCGCTCCGCGAGGCGGCGCCGCGCCCGGTCGGCATAGGCGCCGTCCGGAAAGCGGTCGAGATAGGCGGCAAGGTCGCGGGCGCTTGGCCGGGGACCGATCTCGGCCCACATGGACTCGTCGGCGGCGCGGCGGCGGGCGCGCTCCCCTGCCCCTTCGGCGGCGCGGCGCGCGCCCAGGGCACCGAGCGCGGCGATCTGGTCTTCGGTCAGAAAGCCGGTCGGGGGCTCGCCGGCGGCCTGCTGCCAGGCGCGGATGGCGGCGCGGGTGCCGGAGCCGAAGATGCCGTCGATGCCGCGGGTGTCGTAGCCCATCAGCGACAGGTCGCGCTGGATCCCGCGCCGCGCCTCGGCATCGAGCCCGAGCGCCGCCTCGGCCCGCTCGGCGCGGCTTGCGGGCGTGTCGGTCAGCTCCGCGATCCGCGCCGTCGCCGCTTCGGCGAAGCGGCCATCGGGATAGCGGTCGAGATAGTTGCGATAGGCCGGCACGTCGTCGCGCGATTGCGCGAGCGCCCAGTAATCGCGCTCGGCGGCGGCGGCAAAGTCGGGCTCGGCCGCGGGAGGGGCCGGCTGCGGCTCCGGCTCCGGCGGGGTCCGGGTCGCCGGCGTGGCGGGATCCGACGGCGTGGGATCGGGGGCGCCGCGCAGGGTGTAGGCCGGCCCCAGCGCGTCGAGGCGCGGCGCACCGGGAGCCGCCATCCGGTCCTCGACGAAGGCCAGCGCCCGGTCGGGGTCCGCGGCCACCAGCGTCACGCCCCGCGGCAGGTCGATCTCGGGCAGCAGCGCCTTCGGCTCGCCGGCGATGCCGAGGACCAGCGTGTCGGGGCCGGGCGTCTCGGCCAGGATCTGCGCCACGGTGGAGACCGGCACGCCAAGCTCGAGCCCGTCGAAGACGCTGCTTCCGGCGGCCTCGAGCGGCAGGAAATAGGCCTCGCCGCCGAAGAGGGCGAAGCGCCCGACCAGCACCGCCGCCTGCGCGTCGCTGCCCGCCGAGACCTGCGAGAACCGCCGCAGCGCGTCGAGAAGGCCGGCGCGGTCGACGTCGCGGGCCGCGACGACCTCCGCTCCGGCGGCCTCGAGCGCCGCGGCGGCGTCGTCCATGGCGCTGGCCGCGGCGACGCGGTCGAAGGTCCGGTAGCGGTCGTTGCCGATCACCAGCGCCGCATCGGCGGCGGCAACCGGCACTGGCGCCGCAAGGACGATCAGGGGAAGGGCGGAAAGGAAGCGTCGCATCGGGTCTCCGTCAGGTGTCGTAGTCGCGCCGGTCGTCGATGACCTTGCCGTCGCGCGGCAGCGTGCCCGGCGCAGCGATCTCGATCCGGCCGCCGAGGCGCAGGATCTCGCGCACGCTGTCGGCATAGGCGGCCGGCTCGGCGGGGCGGTCGGTCTCGAGCGCCACACTCATCGCGTCGGCCTCGGCCTCCCGGGTGACCGTGACGCGGGCGCGGGCGATCTCGGGGTGGCGGGCGACGAGCTGCGCCACCTGTTCGGGGCGCACGAACATGCCCTTGATCTTGGCGGTCTGATCGGCGCGGCCCATCCAGCCCTTGAGGCGCATGTTGGTGCGCCCGCAGGGGCTCTCTCCCGGCAGCTCCGCCGACAGATCGCCGGTGGCGAAGCGGATCAGCGGGTAGTCGGGATTGAGCGTGGTGACCACGACTTCGCCCACCTCGCCGGGCGCGACCGGATCGCCGGTTCCGGGGGTGACGATCTCGACCACCACGCCCTCATCGACGATCAGCCCCTCCATCACCTCCAATTCGTAGGCGATGTTGCCCAGATCGGCGGTGGCGTAGCATTGCAGGCAGGCGATGCCGCGATCCGCGTACCAGTCGCGAAGCGAGGGAAAGAGCGCGCCGCCCGAGACGGCGGCCCGGGTGATGGCGAGCGCGAGGCCCAGCGCGTCGGCCTTCTCGATGATCGTCTTGAGGAAATCGGGGGTGCCGGCATAGGCGGTGACACCCAGATGCGCGGCGGCGCGGGCCTGCAGCTCGGTCTGGCCGGTGCCGGCCGGCAGCACGGTGGCGCCGACCGCGCGGGCGCCCAATTCGAACATCATGCCCGCCGGCGTCAGGTGATAGCTGAAGCAGTTCTGCACCACGTCGCCGGCGCCGATGCCGCAGGCGCGCAGGAACGCGCCCAGCCGGAACCAGTCCGCGTCGACGCGGCCGGGCTCGTAGATCGGTCCGGGCGACTGGAAGACATGGGTGAAGCCCGCGACGGGGCCTGCAAGGCCGCCGAAGGGCGGCGCCGATGCCTGCGCTTCGGCGAGATCGGACTTGCGCAGCACCGGCAGGGCGGCGAGCGCCTGGCGGTCGCGGATCCCGGCCGCGTCCACATCGGCGAGACCGGCCTGGCCGCCCAGCCGCTGCGCCCGGGCGACCTGCGCCGGCAGCGCCTGGGCCAGGGCCGCCGCGCGGGTCTCGGCCGAGCGGCTTTCGGCGTCGGTGGGCATGTTCATCGTCATCCTCCCCCTATCGGCCGGACGCGCCGGTCAGGCCATGACGGGCAGAGGGTATCGGATAACATCGCGGGCGACAGCGGCCCGGCGACAAAAAAGGCGGCGCGGAGAGGTCCGCGCCGCCGGTCCTTCCGTCCTGCCGGGCGGTCAGTTCGACGAGCCGCTGTCGGCGCCGCTGCCCGTGGCGCCGCCGCCGGTCGAGCCGCTGTCCGAACCGCTCATCGAGCCGCTGTCCGAGCCGCCCATCGCGCCGCTCCCCATGGCGCCGCTGGTGTTCTCGCAGATCGTCACCAGCGCCACGACGGTGGGCGATTGCTGGCCCGAGGACATGCCCGAGCTGCCCGAGGCGCCGCCCGACGTGTCGGAGGCCATCGATCCGCTCGTGTCAGAGGCGCCGCCGCCGGTGTCCGACGACATGCTGCCGCTCGAGTCGCTGGCCATGCTGCTGCCGGTGTCGGACGACATGGAGCCGCCGGTATCGGAGGACATGGAGCCGCCGGTATCGGAGGACATGGAGCCGGAGGCCCCGCCACCGCTGCCTGCGCTCAGCGCCTGGGCGTGGGTTTCCTGATCGCTCGACGGCAGCGCCAGGAATTGCGCGCAGGTCACCGTGGTCATGTCGTCGCCGGCTTGCTGGGCGAACGCACCGTGGGCGCCAACGGTCAGGGCGAGGGCGCCGAGCGATCCCAGAAGGCTGAATTTCATGATCTTTACTCCTTAACTAATGAACCGACGCCAGATCTGTCGGTCATGCCCGCTCAATGCGCAGCAATGCAAAATGTTTCAGCAGCTTTTTGAAACAATCCGTTGCCCGAGCGGTTTTCGCGGGCCTGCCGAACCGGCTCCGTCGCCACCGGCCGCGGCTCCAGAGGCCCGGCACAGCCACCGCGCGCCTCACCGGGCGGCCACCGGCGTCGCGCGCGCCGCTCAGCTCAGCCAGCGCTTGCGCCGGCGATAGGAGCGCACGTCGCGGAAGCTCTTGCGGCCCTCGTCGGACATGCCGAGGTAGAATTCCTTGACGTCCGGATTCTCGCGCAGATCGGCCGCCGCCCCGTCCATCACCACGCGCCCGGATTCGAGGATGTAGCCGCGATGCGCGAAGCGCAGGGCCACGTTGGTGTTCTGCTCGGCCAGCAGGAAGCTGACGCCCTCGCGCTCGTTGAGGTCCTTCACGATGCCGAAGATCTCCTCCACCAGCTGCGGCGCGAGCCCCATCGACGGCTCGTCGAGCAGGATCGTCTCGGGGCTCGCCATCAGCGCCCGGCCGATGGCGCACATCTGCTGCTCGCCGCCCGAGGTGTAGCCCGCCTGGCTGCGCCGGCGCTCCTTGAGGCGGGGGAAGTAGGCGTAGACGCGCTCCAGATCCGCCTCGATCCTCGCCCGCCCGTCGGAGCGGCAATAGGCGCCGGTCAGGAGGTTCTCCTCGATGGTGAGATGCTCGAAGCAATGGCGCCCCTCCATCACCTGCACGACGCCGCGGGTGACGAGGCTGGCCGGGTCGAGGTCCTGCACGCGCTCGCCGCGATAGAGGATGGCACCCTTGGTCACCTCGCCGCGCTCGGACTTGAGCAGGTTGGAGATCGCCTTGAGGGTGGTGGTCTTGCCGGCGCCGTTGCCGCCCAGAAGCGCGGTGATGCCGCCCTTCGCCACGCTGAGCGACACGCCCTTCAGCACCAGGATGACGGAATTGTAGATCACCTCGACGTTGCGCACGTCGAGAAGCGGGGCGGCCGGCTCGGTCACGGTCTCGCTTCCCGTCTCAGGTGCGGACCGTCCGGCGGTGTCGGCGGTGGCGGCGGTGTCGGTCATGGCGGTCCTCCCTCGCGGCATTAGGCGGCGCGGCGCCGCGCGGCGCAAGGGTGCTGCGCCATCCGCCCTGGCGGCGGCCGGGCCCGGGCCGGAATGGCTGCTTGACCTTTGTTCCGGGCTCGGACCAGCATGCGGCATGGGGCGCGTAACAGCCCACATTCGATCAGGGAGACCACAGCCATGACCAGACCTCTCACCGGCGCGCTCGTCGCCGCAGCGATGCTGGCCGGCGCCGCGGGCGCCTCGGCTCAGGAAGAGACATTCATCACCATCGGCACCGGCGGCGTCACCGGCGTCTATTATCCGACCGGCGGCGCGATCTGCCGGCTGGTCAACCGCAACCGACAGGAGCACGGCATCCGCTGCTCGGTCGAATCGACCGGCGGATCGGTCTATAACGTGAACGCGATCCGGCAGGGACAGCTCGAATTCGGCGTCGCGCAGTCCGACATCCAGTACCAGGCCTATAACGGCGAGGGCGAATTCGCCGATCAGGGCGCCGACGAGAAGCTGCGCGCCGTGTTTTCGATCCACCCCGAGCCCTTCACCGTCGTCGCCCGCGCCGATGCCGGGATCGAGACCTTCGACGACCTGAAGGGCAAGCGCGTCAATATCGGCAACCCGGGCTCCGGCCAGCGGGCGCTGATGGAGCGGCTGATGGAGGAGATGGGCTGGACCACCTCCGACTTCCAGCTGGCTGCAGAGCTGCAGGCGGCCGAACAGTCGCAGGCGCTGTGCGACAACAATATCGACGCCATGGTATATTCGGTCGGCCACCCGTCCGGGTCGATCCAGGAGGCCACCACCGCCTGCGACTCGGTGCTGGTCGATGTTGACAACGAGGCCGCGCAGAGCCTCGTCGAGAACAATCCCTATTACCGCGTGGCCACCATCCCGGGCGGCATGTATCGCGGCAATGACGAGGACACCACGACCTTCGGCGTCGGCGCCACGCTGGTGACCTCCTCGGATGTCGAGGAAGAGACCGTCTATCAGGTCGTCAAGGCGGTGTTCGAGAACTTCGACCAGTTCAAGAGCCTGCATCCCGCCTTCGCCGACCTGAAGAAGGAGGAGATGGCGACCGAGGGGCTGTCGGCGCCGCTCCACGACGGCGCACGGCGCTATTACGAGGAAGCCGGCCTGTTGCAGGGCGAGGGTTCAGGCGGCGGCGCGTCGGAGGGCGATGCCTCCGAGAGCGGCGCGTCGGAGGACGCCTCGGGCGGCGAGACGACGCAGCAATAGCGCCTTTTGCGGGGGCCGCGCGCCGCGGCCCCGACCGCGTTCACCGGGCGGCAGCCGGATCGGGTCCGGCGCCGCCCTTTTTCCTGTCCGGGCGCGTCTCGATCAGCGTGTCTCGATCAGCGTTTCCCGACCGGGGGCCGGCGTCATCCGCATCACCCTTCATATCGGCCATTCGAAGACCGGATCGACGTCGATCCAGCAGACGCTTCTGGCCAATGCGCCGGCGCTCGCGGACCACGGGGTGCTGTTTCCGGCGATCGGCGGGTTCTTCAACCACCACATGCTGCAGCCCGCGGTGTGGGATCGCAGCTCGCCGACGGCGCGCGACCGCGCCGGCTGCGACGGCGCCCCGCTGCGCGCCAGATCCGAGGCTTATTGGGACGAGATCGCGGCGATCGTCGCCGCGACGCCCGGAATCGACCACCTGATCCTGAGCAGCGAGATCCTCTACCTGCCGATGGGCCGCCTCGAACAGGCGCGGCTGGTGGCGCGGCTCGAGCGGCTCGGCGGCCCGGTCCGCGTGGTGGCCTATGTCCGAGCCCCCGCCGACGCCTATCTCTCCACGCTGCAGCAGCGGCTGAAGCGCTACGCCGCCTATCCCGGGCTCTTCGTGCGCGACAACCTCGCCATCCTCGACAGCTATGCCGAGGCGTTCGGCCGCGAAGCGCTGAGCGTGCGTCCGTTCGACCGCGCGCAGATGGCCGGCGGCGACGTGGTGCGCGATTTTTGCGCGGTGACCGACATTCCCGCGGATCTTCTGACCCAGCGGCCGACCGACGCGAAGCCCTCGATCTCGGCCGAGGCGATGGCCGCGCTGCAGCGGCTGGGGCCGTTGCAGCGGTCGCACGATGCCGCGCACCTGCGCCGCCAGAAGGTGCTGCGGGCCTGGGTGGCAGCCGCGGACCGGAAGGTCGCGGGTTTCACCAAGCCGCGGCTGACCGAGGCGGCGCAGCGGGCGGTCACGGCCGCCGCCAGCGAATTCCCGGCCCTGAAGGCGCGCTACGGTCTCGACTTTGCCGAGGCCGCGGCAGCGGAGCCCGCGCCGCCCCTCGACATGGCGCGGGTGCGGCGGGTCGAGGAGATCTGCGTCGTCGACCGCGCCCGGCTTCGCAACATTCTGCGGCAGACCGGCACAGCGACCTGGCGATTGAAGCGCCGGCTGCGCAGAATTGTCCGCCGGCTGTGATTCATGCTTCGCTTTGGGAGCCGGTGCCGTAAGGTACGCTTTGAGACGTGACACGACCATGACAGGGGCAGCGCCATGGCAGAGACCGCCGAGACCGGACGCCAGTTCTCCGACGAGGAGCTTCAGGACCTCGTCGCGTCCTCCGATGCCGGCGCGCGAACGCCGAAGACGCGCTGGGTGGCGCTGCTGATCGGCGGCGTGGCGCTGCTGTGGTCGCTGTTCCAGCTCTGGATCGCGCAGCCGATGCTCTGGTTCGGCGCCTATCTGCCGGTGCTGAACTCCTCCGAGACGCGGCCGCTGCACCTCGCCTTCGCAATCTTCCTGGCCTATCTCTGCTATCCCGCCACCAAGTCGTCGCCGCGCGACCGGGTGCCGCTGATCGACTGGGTGTTGTGCCTCGCGGCGACCGGCACCGCGCTCTACGTCTTCTTCGCCGCCGACGCGCTGGCGCAGACCGCCCGCTCGGGCCTGCCGACGCAGACCCAGGTCTGGATCGGCGCGCTGGGCATCGTGCTGCTGCTCGAGGCCTCGCGCCGGGCGCTCGGCCCGGCGCTGACCATCGTCGGCGCGATCTTCCTCGCCTATGCCTATTACGGGCAGGGCTGGCTGATCCCCGACCTGATCTCGCACGAGGGGCTGTCCTTCACCTCGCTCATCACCGCGCAATGGCTCGACACGGCCGGGGTCTTCGGCATCCCGCTCGGCGTCTCCACCGCCTTCGTGTTCCTCTTCGTGCTGTTCGGCTCGCTCCTCGACAAGGCGGGCGCCGGCAACTACTTCATTCAGCTGGCCTTTGCCGGGCTCGGCCACCTGCGCGGCGGTCCGGCCAAGGCGGCGGTGGTGGGATCGGCGATGACCGGCCTCATCTCCGGCTCCTCGATCGCCAACGTGGTGACCACCGGGACCTTCACCATTCCGCTGATGAAGCGGGTGGGCTTCACCTCCGAACAGGCCGGCGCTGTGGAGGTCGCAAGCTCGGTCAACGGCCAGATCATGCCCCCGGTCATGGGCGCGGCGGCCTTCCTGATGGTCGAGTTCATCGGCATCTCCTACGTGCAGGTCATCAAGCACGCCTTCGTGCCGGCGGTGATCTCCTATATCGCGCTCGTCTACATCGTGCATCTCGAGGCGCTGAAGAAGGACATGAAGTCGCTCGGCGAGGGCGCGTCCCTGCCACGGATGGCGCTCAACTTCTTCATCGGCTTCGCGGTCTTCGGCGCCGGCTTCACCGCGCTCATCTACGCCATCAACGGGCTCAACGCGGTGGTTCCGGGCCTGGCAGGGCCGATCTGCATGATCGCCCTGGCCGCCGTCTATGTCTGGCTGGTCTGGATCGCGGCGAACCAGACCGATCTCGCGCCCGAGGCGCTCGACAGCGAAGGCGAGGAGATCAAGCTGCCGCAGGTCGCGGACGTGTGGAAGACGGGGCTGCACTACATCTTGCCGATCCTGGTGCTCGTCTGGTTCCTGATGGTCGAACAGCAATCGCCGGCCAAGTCGGCCTTCTATGCCACGGCGCTGATGCTGTTCATCATCGTCACGCAGCGACCGCTCAAGGCGATGTTCCGCAAGGGCGAGAGCGTCGCCGAGGAGACCCGCGCGGGCTTCACCGACCTGCTCGACGGGCTGATCGCGGGGGCGCGCAACATGATCGGCATCGGCGTCGCCACCGCCGCTGCCGGCATCATCGTCGCCACCGTCACCAAGACGCCCATCGGCACCGAGCTCGCCGGCCTCGTGGAGCAGCTCTCGGGCGGCATCCTCATCGTCATGCTGGTGCTGATCGGCCTCTTCTCGCTGGTCCTCGGCATGGGGCTTCCGACCACCGCGAACTATATCGTCGTCTCCTCGCTGATGGCGTCGGTCGTGGTGTCGCTCGGCGCCCAGGAGGGGCTGATCGTGCCGCTGATCGCCGCCCACCTCTTCGTCTTCTATTTCGGCATCATGGCGGACGTGACGCCGCCGGTGGGGCTCGCGTCCTTCGCCGCCGCCGCCGTGTCGGGGGGCGATCCGATCAAGACCGGCTTCATCGCCTTCTTCTATTCGCTGCGCACCGTCGCGCTGCCGTTCCTGTTCATCTACAATCCGACGCTCATCCTCTACGGGGTCGATCTGACGACCTTCGCCGGGGTGGCGCATGCGGTCATCGTCTTCGTCATCGCCACCTTCGCCATGCTGCTCTTCGCGGCGGCGACGCAGGGCTATTTCCTGGCGAAGTCGAACATCCTCGAATCCGCGGCTCTGCTGGTCGTGGCCTTCACCTTCTTCGTGCCGAACTTCTGGCTGAATCAGGTGCAGCCGCGCTTCATGCAGGTAAACCCCGACAGCTTCGCCCAGGCCTTGGCCGAGGCGCCGCCCGACTCGCGGCTGCGGATCAAGGTGGCGGGGCCGGATTTCAACACCGGCAACGAGACCCAGACCACGATATCGCTCGTCGTGCCCGAAGGCGATGAGGCGGCGCGGATGAACGAGACCGGCCTCGCGCTGCGTCCGAATACCGAGGGCGCCATTCTGGAGGAGCCGATGTTCGGCACCGAATTGCAGGAGAAGCTGGCGAGCTTCGACTTCTATTCCGACGATCCCGTCCATATCAGCGAGGTTCTGGCGCCGAACGACCATCGCTGGCCGGCGCAGATCTTCTACATTCCGGCCATCCTGCTTCTCGGTCTGGTGATCGTCCTGCAGAAGCGCCGCCAGACAAAGCCGGCCTTCTGACATGGCCCATGCGATCCTCCTGCCGCTCGACCTCGCCAGCCCCGACACCTGGGAGCACGCGCTGCCGCGCGCGCTCGAGATGGCCAAGGGCGGCACCCTTCACGTCATCACGGTGATCCCGAATTTCGGCCTGCCTGTGGTCGGCAACTATTTCGACGACAAGTTCCTCGACCGCGCCCTGCACGATGTCGGCCGGGAACTCGAGAAATGGGTGAACGCGCACATCCCCGAAAGCCAGGACGTGCATCCGCACGTGGTCCACGGGCGCATCTATCACGAGATCATCCACGCCGCCGACCGGCTGGGCGTCGATACGGTGGTGATCGGCGCGCCGCCCTCGGACATGGCCGACTACCTTCTGGGCCCCAATGCGGCGCGCGTCGTGCGCCACGCCCGCCAGTCGGTGTTCGTGGTCCGGGGGAAATGACCGGCCACGTCTTCGGCCGGTCGGCCGCGCCCCTGGCCACCGCCGTGCGGGGTGAGGGGTGCTACATCCACGACAGCGCCGGGCGCAGCTATCTCGACGGATCGGGGGGTGCTGCGGTGTCGTGCCTCGGCCATTCGGACCGGCAGGTGCGCACCGCGATCCACGACCAGCTCGACCGGCTGGCCTTCGCCCATACCGGCTTCTTCACCTCGGAGCCCGCCGAGGCTTTGGCCGATCTGCTCATTGCCCATGCGCCGGCGGGGATCGAGCGGGTCTATCCGCTGTCGGGCGGATCGGAGGCGGTGGAGGCGGCCATCAAGCTGGCGCGGCAATTCGCCATCGAGACCGGCGAACCCGGGCGGCACCGCCTGATCGCGCGGCAGCAGAGCTATCACGGCAACACGCTGGGGGCGCTGGCCGCCGGTGGCAACGCCGGGCGGCGGGCGCGGTTCCGGCCGCTGCTGATCGAGACCTCCCACGTGGCGCCCTGCCACGCCTATCGCTACCGGGCGCCGGGCGAGAGCGACGAGGAATACGGCCGGCGCGCGGCGGACGAGCTGGAGGCGGAGATCCTGCGTCTCGGCCCCGAGACGGTCATGGCCTTCATGGCCGAGCCGGTGGTGGGCGCCACGCTCGGCGCGGTGCCACCGGTGCCGGGCTATTTCCGCCGCATCCGCGAGATCTGCGACCGGTACGGCATCCTGCTGATCCTCGACGAGGTGATGTGCGGGATGGGCCGGACCGGCACGCTCTTTGCCTGCGAGCAGGACGGCGTGGCGCCCGACATCGTCACCATCGCCAAGGGGCTCGGCGCCGGATACGTGCCGATCGGCGCCATGCTCTGTTCGGGCCGCATCCACGACGCCATCGCGGCGGGCTCGGGCAGCTTCCAGCACGGCCACACCTATCACGCCCATCCGCTCGCCGCCGCCGGGGCGCGGGCGGTGCTGGCCGCGATTCTCGAGCGCGACCTGCTGGCCCGGGTGCGGAGGCAGGGCGAGACGCTGGCCGCGGCGCTGGGCGCGCGGTTCGGACAGCACGCGCATGTCGGCGACATCCGCGGCCGCGGCCTGTTCCGGGGGCTCGAACTGGTGGCCGACCGCGACGGCAAGACGCCGTTCGACCCGGATCTGAAGCTTCATGCCCGCGTCAAGGCCGCAGCGCTCGAGGAGGGGCTGATCTGCTATCCGGCGGGCGGCACGGTCGACGGCGCGCGCGGCGATCACGTGCTTCTGGCGCCGCCCTACATCGTCACCGAGGCCGAGATCGGCGAGATCGTCGACCGGCTCGGGCGGGCGATCGACCGGGCGATCGGCGAGGCGTTCGCGGCCTGAACGGGCGGTCAGGCCAGGGGCGGCGTCTGGTAGAGCCTGAGCCGCAGGCCGCCATGGGCGAAGCCCGGCCCGTCGATGAACGGCAGCGCGGTGGCCCTGGCGAGGCCCGGATCGGCGGTGACGAGTGCCACGCGCCAGCCGGAGAAGCGGCTCGCCAGGGTCCGGCCCAGGGCGCCGTAGAGCGCGAAGAGCTGCTTGCGGTTGCCGATCCGGGCGCCGTAGGGCGGGTTGACGACGACCAGCCCGGGCGGACCCTCCACGGGGCCCGCGTCGGAGATGGCGCGCACCTCGAACCGCGCGAGCCCCGCGACCCCGGCTCGGTCCGCATTGGCGCTGGCGCCGCGGATCGCGCCCTGGTCGCGGTCGGAGCCCATGTAGCGCAGGTCGGTGGCGCGGCCGCCCGTGCGGCGCAGCGCCGCCACCGCGGCGGCGTCGTGGCTTGCCAGGTGCTCGAAGGCGAAGCCGCGGTCGCGGCCCGGCTGCAGGCCGGCGGCGATGCCGGCCGCCTCGATGACGAAGGTGCCCGAGCCGCACATCGGATCGACGACCGGCTCGGTGCCGTCGAACCCCGCCGCCCGCAGGATGAGCGCCGCCAGGGTCTCGCGCATCGGCGCCTTGCCGACCCATTCCTTGTGGCCGCGCTTGTGCAGCCCCTCGCCCGTCGTGTCGAGGCTGATGGTGACAAGGTCGTCGTCGATCCGGGCCTTCACCGTGACCGGCGCATCGGCGGCGATGCGCGTGCCGAAGCCGTCTCGGATGGCGCGCTCGATGCGCTGCGTCGCCGCGCCGGCATGGTAGATGCGCGACTTGCGGGTGCTCGCCTCGACCCGAACCGCCACGTCCCAGCGCAGCATGTCGCCCCACGGCACCTTGCGGGCGCGCTTGTCGAGCTGCGCCAGATGCAGCGCGCGGAACGCGGCCACCCGGACAAGCACGCGGGAGGCGCCCCGCAGGTCGAGATTGGCGCGCCACACGTCCGGCCAGCCGCCGCCTGTCACGACGCCGCCGGGCACCGGCCGCGGATCGGCGAAGCCCAGCGCGCGCGCCTCGCCGGCAAGGACCGGTTCGAGCCCGGGCGGCGCGACGAGGAAGATCTCGAGCGGGAGGCGGCATGCGCCCTCCTTATCCGGGTCGCGGCGGCAACCGCGACACCAAAGCCGCGTTGCCCCGTCGCCCGCCCCACATAGGTAAGACCGATGAACGACGACACCTTGCGAACCGGACCGATGCTGTTCCTGCGCCAGGCGGCGGCGGACGGTGTGCGGGTGGCGCTGACCTGCATCCGCCCCGAAGGCGCCCCGGCCCCGGTCATCGAGACCGACCGGCGCTGGGAGGCCGAGGCGCTTCTCACGCGGGCCGGGGCGACGCTGTGGCGGGCGGAGATGCGGCTTGCCCCCGGCATCGCGCGCTATGCCTGCGACGGGGAGGCGCACGAGGTGGCGACCGACCTGGCGGGCGACCTGACCATCGCCTTCGTGTCGTGCAACGGCCAGGAGGAGGGCGATCTCGAGCGCCCGTCCGAGCACCGCAACGCGCTCTGGTCGCATCTGGCCAAGCGGATCGCGCGGGAGCGGATCCAGCTCGTCCTGCATGGCGGCGACCAGATCTATGCCGACGAGGTGACGCTGGCGCATCCGCTGTCGCGGCATTGGCCCGACGACGTTCCCCAGACGCTGAGCGAGGGCGAGGCGGCCGAGCTGCGCGCCGCGCTCGACGAGGCGTTCTTTCGCCGCTATGCCGCGCAATGGGCGCAGACCGGATATGCCGAGGCGGTGGCGCGGGCGCCGTCGCTGTGCATGTGGGACGATCACGACATCTGCGACGGCTGGGGATCGCTGAGGCGCAAGGCGCAGACGAGCGACGTGGCCGATGTCCTGTTCGCCGCGGCGCGGGAGGCGTTCCTGCTGTTCCAGTTCGGCTGCCGCGGCGACGAGCGGCCGGAGATCTGCATCGGCAGCGGCGCGGCGCTGTCGTGGCGGGCGGACCTGCCGGGGCTGAGCGTGGTGGCGCCGGACCTGCGCACCACCCGCACCAAGCGGCAGGTGATGAGCGAGCAGACCTGGGCCGATCTGGAGGACGGGCTGCGCAACCCGGAGCCCCGGACGCTGCTGATCTCGTCGGTGCCGGCGCTCGGGCCGCGGCTGTCGCTGGTGGAGCGGGCGATGAAGCTGACCCGCCGGATGGAGAATTACGAGGACGATCTGCGCGACCAGTGGCAGAGCTACGCCCACCGGGCCGAATGGCAGCGGTTCCTGCGGCGGCTGATCGGCATGCACGACCGCGCCGGATACGCGGTGACGGTCCTGTCGGGGGAGATCCATCTGGCGATGCGCGGCGAGATGGCGACCGATAGCGGGCCGCTTCACCAGCTCGTTGCCTCGGGGATCAGCCATCCGCCGCCGCCCAGGGCCTTGCCGATCGGCCTCGGCCTGCTGGCGCGGCTGGGCGAGGCGCCGCTTGCCGGCCATCCGATCCGGCTGAAGCCGCTGCCCGGCCAGCCGCGCCCCTATACGGCCGAGCGGAACTATCTCGTGCTCAACCGCCGCGACGGCCGGTGGTCGGCGAGCTGGCAGCTCGAGGAAAGCGGTGCGACGGATGATCTCGCCCTTTGACCCGGGCGGAACAAACGCCGCGCCCGGCTGCTTTGCAGGAGCAAGCAAGCAATGGGGCTAGCCATGAACATCACACTCTCCGTGAACGGAGAGCGCCATACGCTCGATCTCGACCCGAGGACGACGCTTCTCGACGCGCTGCGCGACCATCTGGACATGACCGGCTCGAAGAAGGGGTGCGATCACGGGCAATGCGGCGCCTGCACCGTCCTCGTCGACGGGCGGCGCATCAATGCCTGCCTGGCGCTCGCGGTGATGCATGAGGATGCCGAGATCACCACAATCGAGGGTCTGGGGCAGCCCGGCGCGCTGTCGCCGCTGCAAAAGGCGTTCGTGCGCCATGACGGGTATCAGTGCGGCTATTGCACGCCGGGCCAGATCGTCTCGGCCAAGGGGATGATCGACGAGTTCGCCCATGGCTGGCCTTCCTACGTCTCCGAAGACCTGGAAGCGGTGCCGGATTTCACCGAAGCCGAGATCAAGGAGCGGATGAGCGGCAATCTGTGCCGCTGTTCGGCCTATCCGGGCATCTGCGCCGCGATCCGCGAGGCCGCGCCGGATGAGGGCCTGGGCAAGGAGGCCGCCGAATGAGACCTTTCGACTATGTCAGAGCCGAAAGCCGCGACGAGGCGATGCGCCCCGACGGCCGGATCATCGCCGGCGGCACCAACCTGCTCGATCTGATGAAGCTCGAGGTGGAGACGCCGGAGCGGCTGATCGACGTGACGCGGCTCGACCTGCGCGAGATCGAGCGCCAGGAGAATTCGCTGCGCATCGGCGCGCTGGTCACCAATTCCGACCTCGCGGTCGACGAGACGGTGCGGCGCGACTATCCGGTCCTGAGCCGCGCCCTGCTGGCCGGCGCGTCGGGCCAGCTTCGCAACAAGGCCACGACCGGCGGCAACCTGATGCAGCGCACGCGCTGTCCGTATTTCTACGACACCACGCAGCCCTGCAACAAGCGCGCGCCCGGCAGCGGCTGCCAGGCGCAGGGCGGCTTCAACCGCATCCTCGCGATCCTCGGCACCTCGGAGAAGTGCATCGCCACGCATCCGAGCGACATGGCCGTGGCGATGCGGACGCTCGACGCGCGGGTGGAGATCGAGAGCCCGTCGGGCGAGACGAAGCTCCTGACGCTCGACGAGTTCTACGTGCTGCCGGGCGACGACCCGTCGGTCGAGACGGCGATGGAGCCGGGCGATCTGATCACCGCCGTGCACCTGCCGGAGCCGCCGAAGGGGCGGCAGACCTACCGCAAGGTGCGCGACCGCGCCTCCTATGCCTTCGCGCTGGTCTCGGTCGGCGCCGCGGTGGAGGTCGAGGACGGCAAGATCACCGACGCCGCGCTGGCCTTCGGCGGGCTCGCGCCGCGGCCGTGGCGCAGCGGCGATGTCGAGGCGGTGCTGGTGGGCGAGGCGCCCTCCGAGGCGCTTTTCGACAAGGCCGCCGACGTGCTTCTGGCCGATGCGCAGGGCTATGGTGCCAACGATTTCAAGATACCCCTGACCCGCCGCGTGCTGAAGGCGGTTCTGGGCGAGCTGACGGGAGCATCCCAATGACCGAACACCTGAAGATGGACGCCGTGCAGCCGCGGCTTCTGGACGAGACCGGGCAGGGCGCGATCACCAAGCCCCTCGACCGTCCCGAAGGCCCGCTCAAGGTCACCGGCACCGCCCCCTATGCGGCCGAATACAAGGCCCAGAACATGGCCTACGGCGTCATGGTGCGCGGCGCCATCACCAAAGGCGGCTACAGGATCGACGAGGTGTCGGTCAGAGACATGCCCGGATTCCTCGGCGTCTGGACCGACCACATGATCCGCAACGCGGCGCAGGGGACGCTGAACACCAATCCCGTGCAGCTCGACCACCGCATCGCGTATTTCGGACAGCCGGTCGCGGTGGTCGCGGCCGAGACCTTCGAGCAGGCGCGCCACATCGCCAACGCGCTCAAGGTCGAGTACAGCCCCGAGGAGGGCGACGTGGATCCCGAGACGGCGCGCGACACGGAGAGCTCGGTGGCGCTCGACCAGGGCGATCTCGACAAGGCAATGGCCGAGGCGGCGCACAGTATTGACGCGACCTATACCACCAAGCCGCACAATTCGGCGCCGATGGAGCCGCATGCCTCCCTGGCGGAATGGGACGGCGAGAAGCTGACGCTGCACGGCTCCTACCAGATGGTCGGATTCAACCGTAACGAGCTGGCGGATTCGCTCGGGATCGACGCGAAGAACGTGCGCATCCTGTCGCCCTATGTCGGCGGCGGCTTCGGCTCGAAGCTCGGGATCTCGCCCGAGGCGATCGGCGCCGCCGTCGCGGCAAGGGCGCTGAAGCGGCCGGTGCGCGTGGTGCTGGCCAGGCAGAACGTGTTCGAGATGGTGGTGCGGCGCACCGAGACGGTGCAGCGGGTGCGGCTCGCGGCCGATGCGGAGGGGCGCCTCACCGGGCTCGGCCACGACAACCGGCAGTCGAACCTGCCCGATGAGCCCTTTGCCGAGCCGGTCACCTCGGCCTCGCATTTCCTCTATGGCGGCGAGAACCGGCGCTACGAGCAGACCATCGCGCGGGTCAACCGGACCGCTTCCGGCTCGGTGCGCGCGCCCGGCGAGGCGGTGGGCATGCTGGCGCTCGAGAACGCGATGGACGAGCTTGCCGAGGCGGCCGGTCTCGACCCGGTCGAGCTGCGCCTGCGCAACATCCCCGAGGTGCATCCCGAGAGCGGCATCCAGTATTCCTCGCGCTCTCTGGCGCGCTGTCTCGAGGAAGGCGCCGCCGCCTTCGGCTGGGACCAGCGGCAGAAGCCCAAGGCGCGGCGCGAGGGCGAATGGTATGTCGGCATGGGCGTCGCCACGGCGGCGCGGACCAACATCTTGATGGAATCGAAGGCGCGGGTGACGCTCAATCCCGACGGCACCGCGCTGGTCCAGACCGACATGACCGATATCGGCACCGGCACCTATGCGATCCTCGGCCAGATCGCCGCCGAGATGCTGGGCATCGACCCGTCGAAGGTGACGGTGGAGCTGGGCGATACCGACCTGCCCACGGCCTCGGGCTCGGGCGGGTCCTGGGGCGCGGCCTCCTCCGGCTCCTCGGTGTTCCTGGGCGCCAAGGCGATCCGCGCGAAGCTGGCCGAACGGCTGGGCTGCGAGGTCTCGGCGCTGCGCCTGCAGGACGGCATGGCCACGGGCGGCAACAAACGCCGGCCGCTCGCCGAGCTGATGGACGGGCCCTTGAGCGAGGAGGGCCATATCGAGCCCGGCTCGAAATCCGACGACGTGCAGCAGGCGAGCTTCGGCGCGCATTTCGCCGAGGTCGCGGTGAACGCGGTGACGGGCGAGGTGCGGGTGCGCCGCACGCTCTCGACCATGGCGGCGGGCCGGATCCTGAACGAGAAGACCGCCCGCAGCCAGGTGCATGGCGGGATGATCTGGGGCATCGGCACGGCGCTGACGGAAGCGGTCGAGCACGACCCGCGCACCGGTCACGTGGTCAACAACGATCTGGCGGAATATCATGTGCCGGTGAATGCCGACGTGCCGAATCTCGAGGTGACGTTCATCGACGAGCGCGACGACGACGCCAACCCGATCCAGGCGAAGGGGATCGGCGAGCTGGGCATCTCGGGGGCCGGCGCCGCGGTCACCAACGCCATCTACAATGCCTGCGGCGTGCGGGTGCGGGATTATCCGGCGACGCCGGACAGGATCTTCCCGCATCTCTGAGCGGTGGGCGCGGCCAAGCGGCCGCTTCCCTGACATTCGAGCGGAGGGGCGGGCGCGATGGCACCCGCCCTTCGGCGCTTTCAGGCAACGAAGGGGCTGCGCAGAGGGCGTCACTCGCGGCGGGCGCCTCCAGTGGCGGGCAATGGAGGGCCGTCGCCGCCCTTGCGGGGGCGACGGCAGGATGGGCTCAGCCCGGACAGGCGGCGCCGGCGTCGATCCAGGCCTGGGTCAGCTTGCCGAACTGCTTCCTGGCTGCCGGGCGCGGGAGTGCGCCCGGCGCCCGGATGCCACCCCCAGCCGACGAGCCCGTCGGTGGCGTTGTGCTCGTGGATGGCGGCGAGGTCGCGGCCGCCATTGCGCTCGGGGTCCTTCAGCGCCTCGCAGATCTCGCCCGCAGAGAGACCGACCCAGCCCATCGAGACCGGCGCGAGCTGCCAGGGCTCGTGGCCCGGGATCGAGCCTTCGGCGCCCACATAGGCCATGTTCTCCCGGCCGTGGCAGGTCGAGCATTGCATGCCGACCGCGCCCATGCCCTCGGCCCGCACCACCGGCGGCTGGTGCGGCTCCATCGCGTCGCCCTGGAGCGGGCCGCCCTCGACCGGGTGGCAATTGAGGCAGCGGGGATGCTGCAGCACCTTGGCCATTTCGGTGAAGAGGGCGGCGGCCCGCTCGCGGTCATCCTCGATGCCGGCGAAGCTCGAGACGGGAGCGAGATCGGTGGGCAGGTCCTGAGCGATGGCGGGCCCGGCCAGCAGCAGGCTCAGCAGAAGTGTCTGTCTCATTCTCTCTCTCAGCTCGTGGCGGCCGCGAAGGGCAGTCGGTGGGTGACGGTGCCGGTCAGGGCGCGCCAGGCATTGGCCAGCGCCGGCGCGGCGGGCGGCAGGCCCGGCTCGCCGACGCCGGTCGGATCGGCGGAACTGTCGATGATCGACACCTCGACCTGCGGCATGTCGGAGATGCGCGGCACCCGGAAGCCGTCGTAGTTCGATTGCTGGACGATGCCGTTCTCGCCGAGCGTGATCGCCGAATAGAGCGCGGTGCCGAGCCCCATGCCGATGCCGCCCTCCATCTGCGCGCGGATCACGTCGGGGGTGACGGCGATGCCGCAATCGACGGCGCACCAGACGCGGGTGACCTTGGGCATTCCGTTCTGCTCCTCGACCTCGGCGATCTGCGCGACGAAGCTGCCGAAGCTGCGGGCGACGGCGACGCCCAGGCGGCGATCGCCGGTGCCGGGGCCGGACCAGTTCGCCATCTCCGCCACCCGCTCGAGCACGGCGCGGTCGCGCGGGCGGTCGTCCCGGATCAGCGCGAGGCGGCCCTCGACCGGGTCGGTGCCGGCGGCGGCCAGCACTTGGTCGAGGAAGGTTTCCACCGCATAGGCGGTGTGGGTGTGCCCGACCGAGCGCCACCACAGGATCGGCACGGGGCTCTCCATGCGCTGCCAGCGCAGGCGGCTCGCGGCGAAGCCATAGGGCAGCTCGTTGGCGCCCTCGAAGGAAGTCGGGTCGATGCCGTCCTTCACCGTCATGTCCTCGAACGGCGTGCCCATCATGATCGACTGGTTGGCGACGACGTTGTCCCAGGCGGTGATGGTGCCGTTGCCGTCGATCCCGGCGCGCAGGCGGTGCACGGTGAGCGGCCGGTAGCGGCCGCCGCGGATGTCGTTCTCGCGCGTCCACATGAGCTTCCACGCCCCGTCGCGGCCTGCGGCCCTGGCGACATGGCCGAGTTCCTGGGCGAAATAGGAGGCCTGCGTCGCCCGGCGCCCGAAGGAGCCGCCGGCGAAGGTGGTGTGGAGCGCGAGCTTCGCCGGCGCGATGCCGGTCACCGCGGCGAGGGTCGGATGGTCGGCGCCCTGGAATTGCGAGCCGAGCCACACCTCGGCGCTGTCGCCGCGGATCTCGATGACGCCGTCCTCGGGCTCGAGGGGCGCATGGGCGAGATAGGGAAAGACGTAGTCCGCCTCGACGGTCTGCGCCGCATCCGACAGCGCCGCCTCGACATCGCCGTTCTCCTCGATGAGCTTGGGCGAGGCGGGGCTGCGCGCCGCCTCGAGCCAGGCCTGCTCCATCTGGGCGGAGGACCGCGTCTCGGCCTCCGCCGTGTCCCAGCGGGCGGTGATGGCCGCGCGGCCCTTCAGCGCGGCATAGGTGTTGCGGCCATAGACGGCGATGCCCGAGGGGACCTCGCGCACGGCGGTGACGCCCGGCACCTGCAGCGCGGCGCTGTCGTCGAAGTCCGACAGGGTGGCGCCGAATTGCGGCGGATGCACCATCGCCACGACCTCCATGCCGTCGCGATAGATGTCGAGGGCGAATTGCGCCGCTCCGGTCGATTTCGCCAGCGAATCGGTGCGGGTCACGCCCTCGCCGCCGATCAGGGTGAAATCCTTGGGATCCTTGAGCGGCACGTCGACCGGCACCGGCTGCGCCGCCGCCGCCTCGGCCAGATCGCCGAAGCTCGCCGAGCGGCCGGAGCTTTCGTGGCTGACGACGCCCTTCGAGACGGTGATCCCGGAGGGCCGCACGCCCCAGCGCTCGGCGGCCGCGGCGATCAGCATCTGCCGGGCGGCGGCACCGGCCTGGCGCATCTGCGTCCAGCTGTTCGAGAGGCCGGTGGAGCCGCCGGTGCCCTGCACGCCGAAGGCAAGGTTCTTGTAGGCCGGATCGGCAGGCGCTGTCTCGGCGCGGATCTGGCTCCAGTCGGCGTCCATCTCGTCGGCGACGATGACCGGCAGGCCGGTATTGGCGCCCTGGCCGATCTCGACATGCTTGACGATCACGGTGACGGTGTTGTCGGGCGCCACGCGGATGAAGGCGTTGGGCGCGAAGGGTTCGGCGCCGGCGGTCTGCGCCCGGCCGCGGACCGGCAGCGTCAGGGCGAGGACGAGGCCGCCCGACTGGGCGAGAAAGCCGCGGCGGGAAACGGTGATCTGGTTCATCTCAGGCCTCCAGGCTGTCCGAGGCCTGCCGGATGGCACGCTTGATCCGGGCATAGGTCGCGCAGCGGCAGATATTGCCGGCCATGGCCGTCTCGATCTCCGCGTCGGTGGGCTTGCGCAGCACCTGCAGAAGCGCCGTCGCGGTCATCACCTGGCCGGACTGGCAATAGCCGCATTGCGGCACGTTCAACTCGGTCCAGGCGGCCTGCACCGCCTCGGCCTCGGGCCCCTCGATCGCCTCGATGGTGGTGACCTGGGCGCCCTCGAGCGTGCCCACGGGCGTCACGCAGGAGCGGCGCGTCCGGCCGTCGAGCATCACGGTGCAGGCGCCGCATTGCGCCACGCCGCAGCCGAACTTGGTGCCGGTGAGGCGCAATTCGTCGCGCAGCACCCAGAGAAGCGGCGTCTCGGGGTCCACCTCGACAGAGACCTCCCTGCCGTTGACGGTGAAGTTGATGGCCATGAGCTGCCTGTCCTCCGAACGCATGTGAACGGTTCAGTGTAGTTCCGTTGCGGCACCTGTCATGCGGCTGGCGATCACAAATTGCCGCCGCTAGGCTCGGCCGCGGGAGGGACCGACATGCCGCACGACATCGCGATCCTGGGGATCTTTGCCGCCGACACCGCCTATCGCGCCGAGCGGCTGCCGGAGCGGGGCGAGACGATCCTCGGGCGCAGCTTCGCGCTCAATGCCGGGGGCAAGGGCTCGAACCAGGCGGTGGCGGCGGCGCGCGCCGGCGCGTCGGTGGCGATGCTGACGAAGATCGGCGCCGACACGTTCGGGGCGCTGGCGCGCGATACCTGGGCGGCTGCCGGGGTCACGTTCGCCGGTGCCGAGACGGCAGAGGCCGCGACCGGGGCGGCGTTCATCTTCGTCGACGAGGCGACGGGCGACAACGCCATCATCGTGGCCCCCGGCGCCGCGGGCACCATCGCGCCCGCCGATATCGACGGCTGGGCCGCGACCATCCGCGCCGCCAAGGTCTTCGTCGTGCAGCTCGAACAGCCGCTCGACGCCGCGCAGCGGGCGCTTGCCATCGCCCGGGAGACCGGCGTGCGGACGATCCTCAACCCCGCCCCGGCGATGGATCTTCCGGACGCGATGCTGGCGCTCTGCGACCTCGTGACACCGAACGAGACCGAGGCGGCGCGGCTGACCGGGATCGCGGTCGACGGCCCGGAGACGGCGCGGAGCGCGGCCGCGGCCTTGTGCGACCGCGGCGCGGGCGCGGCGGTGGTGACCTTGGGCGCGGCCGGCGCGCTTTATCACGACGGCGCCGTGACGCGGCACGTGGCGGGGCTGTCGGCGGGACCGGTCGTGGAGACCACCGGCGCGGGCGACGCCTTCAACGGCGCGCTCGCCGTGGCGCTCGCCGAGGGGCGGGAGATCGCGGCGGCGCTGGCCTTCGCCAATGCCGCGGCGGCGCTGTCGGTGACGCGGCCGGGCGCCGCCCCGTCGATGCCCGCGCGCGACGAGATCGACCGGCTGCTGGGTTGAGGGCGGGGGCTGCGGCGCGGATCAGCTCCGGTGGGCCGGCCCCGCATCGTCGGGGGTGGTGTCGAAGGTCGACCAGCGGCGGTCGCTCGGCGGCGGAGGCGTCGGATCGACATTCTCGCAATGCATGTTCACCTTGGAGATGAAATTGGCCGAGATCGGCGCCGTGACGAACAGGAAGGCCATGATCAGCACCTCGTGGAGCGTTCCGTTCCCTTCCGCGAAGGTGTGGATCATCGAGGCCAGGAGCAGCGATCCGACCCCGAGCGTCGAAGCCTTGGTGGGCGCGTGCAGCCGCTTCATCGGCGTGTCGAGCTTCAGAAGGCCGATGGACCCGACCAGCGCGAAGAACGCCCCGCTGAGCAGCGCGATGACCGTGGCGATCTCGGCGATCCTGAGCAGGTCGAGATCGGCGACAAGACCGGTCAGCTGGTCGATCATTCGATGACATCCCCCCGCAGGACATAGCGGCAATAGGCGACGGTGGAGACGAAGCCCAGCATCGCGAAGATCAGCGCCGCCTCGAAATAGAGCTGCAGGCCGCCCCAGATCCCCAGGAGCACGATGAGCGCGATGGCGTTCACGACCATGGTGTCGAGCGCCAGGATCCGGTCGCCGACGGACGGCCCCTTGATCAGCCGCACCGCCGCGAGCACCTGGGCGAGGCTCACCATGATGAAGGCGACGACGAGGGCGATGGTCATCATTCGAAGATCTCCTTCAGGCGGCGTTCGTAGCGGTCCTTGATGCCCCGCGCCTCCTCCTCGGCATCGGCGGTGTCGAGCGCGTGGACGAGCAGGCACCGGCCGTCGTCGGAGAGATCGGCCGAGACCGTGCCGGGGGTCAGGGTGATGGTGCCCGCGAGGATCGTGATCGCCTCGGGCGCGGTCAGGTCGAGCGGGATGACCACCCAGTGCGTGCGCATGTTCCGGTTCGACCGGAAGAGCACGAGCCAGGCCACCACCACGTTCGCCACGACGATGTCCCAGACCGCGATCAGCCCGTAGACCAGCAGCCGGCCGAGGCGGGGCATGCGCGGACGGTCGGGCCAGTAGGGCGCGATGATCACCGGGATGACGAGGCCGAGGATCGCCGCGAGGACCAGGGTGCCGGGCTTGACGGAATCAACGAGCAGGCACCAGACGACGACGAGCAGGAGCGACAGGAGCGGATTGGGCAGGATCCGTCTGACGAGACGTTTCATCAGTGACCGCCCTCCGCCTCAGCCGAACCGCCCTCCGCCCCGGAGCCGTGGGTCGCCTCCTGACCGGCCGGCTCGCCGTCACCGCCACCTGCGGCTCCGGGGCCGGAGGCGTCCTCCTCGCCGCCGCCGTGGTGCTCGGAGATCGCCTTGCCCTCGGCGCTCAGGACGGCGGAGATGTAGGGCTCGGGGGTGAAGAGTTGCGCCGTCATCGCCCGCATGTAGCCGGTCATCGGCCCGGCGAAGACCGTCTGCGCCACGAGGAGCGCGACGAGCACCAGGATCGCGGCGACCGGCCAGACCGGCAGCGGCTCGTGCGGGCCGACATGGTCGGCGGGCGCCGGGTCGTCGACCTGGGTGTCGGGGGTGTCGGGCGCATCGACCTGCAGCGCCTTCCAGAAGACCGTCGAACCGGCGCGGGCGAAGCCGACGATCGAGACGAGCGAGGCTGCGAGCACCACCGTCCAGACCCAGGCCATGCGCGGCGCGCCGAGCGCCGCGTCGAGCAGCAGCAGCTTGCCGATGAAGCCCGAGAGCGGCGGCAGGCCGGTGATGGCGATGGCGGCGACGAAGAACAGCCCGGCGATCATCGGGCTGCCGGCGATGGAGGGCGCCGCCTCGATGCGGGCGCCGTGCCCGCCGCGCCGCCTCTCGATGATGTCGACGATGAGGAACAGCGCCGCCGCGGCGAAGGTCGAATGGGCGATGTAGTAGAGCGCCGCGGCAATGCCTGCGGGGCTCAGAAGGCCGATCCCCGACAGGACCATGCCCATTGAGCCGATCACCGCGAAGGCGACGAGCCGGTCGAGCCGCCGCGCCGCCAGCACCCCCGCCATCCCGACGGCCAGCGACACGAGCGCCAGCGGCAGGAGCCAGGTGCCGTGCAGCCCCGCCGTCACGGCGAGATCGGGCGGGAAGATCAGCGTGTAGACGCGGATGATCGCATAGGCGCCCACCTTGGTCATGATCGCGAAGAGCGCGGCCACGGGTCCCGGCGCCTCGGCATAGGCGGCGGGCAGCCAGAAATGCAGCGGCACCAGCGCCGCCTTCACCGCGAAGACCAGAAGCAGGAGCACCGCCGCCACCCGGATCGCCGCGGTGCCGCCCGGGTCGATGGCGGCGACCCGGCTCGCGAGGTCGGCCATGTTGAGCGAGCCGGCCTCGGCATAGAGGGTGCCGAGCGCGAAGAGGAAGAGCGTCGAGCCGAGGAGGTTGTAGAGGACGTATTGCACCCCGGCCTTCATCCGGACGGCGCCGCCCGAATGGATGACGAGACCGTAGGAGGCGATGAGCAGCACTTCGAAGAACACGAAGAGGTTGAAGATGTCGCCGGTCAGGAACGCGCCCATGATGCCCATGAGCTGGAAGTGGTAGAGCGCGTGGAAGTGCCGGCCGCGCAGGTCCCAGCCGGAGCCGATCGCGTGCATCAGGACCGGGCAGGCGAGGATCGCCGTCAGGAGCACCATGTAGGTCGAGAGCCGGTCGGCCACCAGCACGATGCCGAAGGGCGCCGCCCAGTCGCCCAGAAGATAGACGGTGACGGTGCCGTCGCCGGCGCGCCAGGCGAGGCCCAGCGCGATGGCCAGAAGCGCCACGGTGCCCGCGACCGACGCGATCCGCTGCAGCGGCGGGTGGTGGCGGATGGCGAGCGTGATGAACGCGGCGAGCAGCGCCGGCAGGACGACGGGGGCGATGATCCAGTGGCTCATGGGTCGCGCCGCCTCCGCAGCCGCTCGGCCCGCGGCTCGACATCGTTGACCATGTCCTCGTCGGCGGCGAGATAGGCGCCGAGCGCGATGACGACGACGACCGCCGTCATGCCGAACGAGATGACGATGGCGGTCAGCACCAGCGCCTGCGGCACGGGATCGGTATAGGAGGTGGCGCTGTCGCGCAGGATCGGCGGCTGGTTCAGCACCAGCCGACCGGAGGCGAAGAGGAAGACGTTGACCGCGTAGGTCAGCATCGCGGTGCCGACGATGACCGGAAACGTTCTGAGCCGCAGCACCAGATAGATGCCGGCGGCGGTCAGGATGCCGATGGCGGAGGAGACGAGCAGTTCCATCTAGCCGCGATCTCCGCCAATGGGACGAACCAGCGGCTCCTGCTCCTGCCCGCCGGTATCGGCGCGGCGCGCCAGGCGCGCGAAGCTTTCGAGCGACAGCAGCACCGCGCCTACCACCACGAGAAAGACGCCGAGGTCGAAGGCCGCGGCACTGGCGACCTCGAACTCCTCGAGCAGCGGGATGGAGACGTAGCCGAACGAGCTGGTGAGGAACGGATGGCCGGCGAACCAGGCGCCGATCCCGGTCAGCCCGGCGGTCAGGATGCCGGCGCCGATGATGCCGTGATAAGGATAGCGCTGCCGCTCGACGGTCCAGTAGAAGCCGCTCGCCATGTATTGCATGACGACCGCGACCGCGACGATCAGCCCGGCGATGAAGCCGCCGCCCGGCATGTTGTGCCCCCTGAGGAAGACGAACACGCCGACGAGGAGGACGACCGGCATGATCACCCGGGTCAGGACGATCATCATCAAGGGATGCATGTCGCCGGCCAGATCCTTGTCCGGCCGCCGGTTCAGCAGCCGCGCCCTGACCGGCCCGCGCAGCAGCGTCTCGGCCAGGGCGAAGATCACCAGGGCGGCGATGCCGAGGACGGTGATCTCGCCGAACGTGTCGAAGCCGCGGAAGTCGACGAGGATGACGTTGACGACGTTGGTGCCGCCGCCGCCCTTGTAGCTGTTCTCGAGGAAGTAGCCGGCGATCGACGGCTCGACGAAGTCGCCGCGCATCAGGTGGTGGCTGAGCCCGAAGGTCAGAAGCCCAGCCAGCACGGCGATGGCCCCGTCCCGGACGCGCTTGAAGGTGGTGCTTTCGCGCGGCGACTCGTTGGGTAGGAAGTTCAGCGCCAGAAGCAGCAGGATGACGGTCACGACCTCGACCGAGATCTGCGTCATGGCGAGATCGGGTGCCGAGAAGATGGCGAAGCCCAGGGCCACCATGGTGCCGACGATGCCGAGGAGGATCAGCGCGAAGAGCCGGTTGCGGTGCATGATGACGAGGGCCGCCGAGGCCGCGGCGACCATCAGCCATCCGGCCGCCGCGACGGCGTTCACCGGCAGGGGCTCCCGGGTCGGGGGCGCGACCTCGCCGGTCAGCCAGGCGTGCCCGGCCAGCGCCACCACCGCGACGGTGAAGACGCCCGCATAGCGGCTGAAGGCGCCGTCGTGGAAGCGCAGCACCACCGCCTGCGACAGTGCGACCGCGCCGGCGACGATCGCGTCGAAGATCGCCTTGGCCGCCGGCACGCGCAGCGCGCGCCAGACGGCGTCGGCGGGGCGGAAGAGCGCGAGAAGGAGCGCGCCGCCACCGACGGCGATGGCCGACATGAGGAGCGCCGGCGTCAGCCCGTGCCAGATCTTGAAGTGCAGATGCTCGGGGAAGGCCACGGCCCCGCCGATCACGTGCGTCGCGACGAAGAACACCGCGGGTTCCGCCACGAAGGGCAGGATGCCGATGACGAGGACGAGGAGGCAGAGAAAGGCCGGTGGCGCCCACATGCCGAAGCCCGGATCGTGCGGATGGCCGGGGTAGTCGTCGCGCTCGGGGCCCATGAAGGTGTGGACGATGAAGCGGAACGAATAGGCGGCGGAGAACAGCGCGCCGATCGTCGCCAGGACCGGCACCAGCCAGGGCCAGCCGAACAGCGTCGTGTGCGCCGCCTCCTCGAGCATCATCTCCTTCGACAGGAAGCCGTTGAAGAGCGGGATGCCGGCCATCGACAGCCCCGCCACCAGGGCTATGGCGAAGGTCGCGGGCATCAGGTGGCGCAGCCCGCCGAGCTTGCGGATGTTGCGGGTATGGGCGGCGTGATCGACGATGCCCGCGGTCATGAAGAGCGCCGCCTTGAAGGTCGCGTGGTTGAGGATGTGGAACACCGCGGCCACCGCGGCATAGCCGCTGCCGGTGCCGAGCAGGAAGGTGATGAGCCCCAGATGCGAGACCGTCGAGAAGGCCAGGAGCGCCTTCAGGTCATCCTTGAAGAGCGCCACCACCGCGCCGATCACCATGGTGACGAGCCCGGTGGTGGTGACGATCCAGAACCATTCGGGGGTGCCCGACATCACCGGCCAGAGCCGCGCCATCAGGAAGATGCCGGCCTTCACCATGGTCGCCGAGTGCAGGTAGGCCGAGACCGGCGTCGGCGCGGACATGGCGTGCGGCAGCCAGAAGTGGAACGGGAACTGCGCCGACTTGGTGAAGCAGCCCAGAAGGATCAGGATCAGCGCCGGCAGGTAGAGCGGCGAGGCCTGGATCGCCGCCCGGTTCTCGAGGATCACCGACAGATCATAGCTGCCGACGATCCGCCCCAGGAGCAGCATGCCCGCGATCATCGCAAGCCCGCCCGAGCCGGTCACGGCGAGCGCCATCCGCGCGCCCTGCCGCCCCTCGGGCAGGTGCTTCCAATAGCCGATCAGCAGGAACGACGAGAGCGATGTGAGCTCCCAGAAGACCAACAGGAGCAGGACGTTGTCGCTGAGCACGATGCCGACCATGGCGCCCTGGAAGAGCAGCAGATAGGCGAAGAACTCGCCCATGTTGTCGTTCCGCGCCAGGTAGTAGCGGGCGTAGATGATGATGAGGCAGCCGATGCCGAGGATCAGCGCCGCGAAGAAGAAGCCGAGGCCGTCGAGCATCAGCGTGGCGTTGAGCCCCAGATCGGGCATCCAGTCGAGCCGCGCCGTCACCGTCCCGTCGGAAAGCAGCGTCGGAAGCTGGCTGAGGAGCCCGACGAGGGCCGCCACCGAGACGGCGAGCGTCGTCAGGGCACAGGTGCGTCGCCCCGCCCCGACCATCACCCCCGGCAACAGCGCGCCGAGAAACGGGGTGAGCACGATCAGGAATAGCGACATTGATCTCCCGGCGGATCGGATGTTTCCCCATTAATCGTTCCTATCGGCCAAGGTCACAAGCCCAAATGCCCGCCAGGGGCGGCATCCGCCGACCGCGGGGCGCCCTGCGGTCCGCCTGCCTGCGCGATGGACGCCGCCCGGCCGCCGCGCTAGGAGGGGCCCGAGCATGGAGGCGGCATGACCAATCATCTGCATCGCGGCGACCTGCCCGACGATCTCGACCTCGGTCCGGCGGTGGCCATCGATTGCGAGACGATGGGGCTCGACCCCCATCGCGACCGGCTCTGCCTCGTGCAGATGTCGTCGGGAGACGGCGACGCGCATCTGGTGCAGATCGCCAAGGGACAGAGCAGGGCGCCCAATCTCGAACGGCTGCTGACCGATCGCGGGGTGCTGAAGCTGTTCCATTTCGGCCGCTTCGACATTGCGGCGATTTACCACGCCTTCGGGGCGCTGGCCGAGCCCGTCTACTGCACCAAGATCGCCTCCAAGCTGGTGCGCACCTTCACCGACCGGCACGGGCTGAAGCAGCTTCTGACGGAGATCCTCGAGATCGACATCTCGAAATTGCAGCAGCAATCGGATTGGGGCGCCGAGACGCTGACCGACGGCCAGATCGCCTATGCCGCCTCGGACGTGCTCTACCTGCACCGCCTGCGCGAGGAACTCGACCTGCGGCTGGCGCGCGAGGGGCGCACGGAGCTTGCGCGGCGCTGCTTCGAGTTCCTGCCGGTCAGGGCGCAGCTCGACCTTCTGGGATGGGACGAGCCGGAGATTTTCGCGCATTAGTGTCTACCCGGCGCTCCCCGGCACGGCTACATCGCGGTGATGGCAGAGCGGATCTCAGAGCAGCGGCGGAGCCGGTCGGCGGACCGTCATTCCAGCCGGGTGGCGTGGCTCAAGGTGGTGTTGCCGCTGATCGCGCTGGCGATCCTGTCGACGCTGTTCCTGCTCGCCGATCCGCAGGACAGCGAGCGGGCGATCCGCTACAGCGAGCGGACCTATGACGGCGAGGCGATCTCGGGCCGGGTCGGGCGGCCGGACTATACCGGCATCGGGCAGAACGGCGCCGGCGTCACGCTCACCGCCGCGGATGCCTGGCCCGACGGCAGCGGCGGCGAGATCACCGCGAGCGATCTCACCGGAACCTGGGAAGGCACCAGCGGCGGCCGCGTCGTCGCCTCCTCGGTGGCGGGCGTGGTGGGCGCCGACCGGTCGAGCGCGGTGCTGACCGGAGAGGTGGAGATCGTCAGCGACGCAGGCTACCGGCTGACGAGCGAGAAGCTGAAGATCGACATGGAGGCCGGGCGGATGGTCTCGCCCGGACCGGTCACCGGCACTGGGCCACAGGTGCGGATCGAGGCGGGCGCGATGGATGTGCTGCAGCAGGATGCACAACCGCTGATCACCTTCACGGATGGCGTGAAGGTGATATACGATCAGGCGAGTGCCGAGGGGACCCCGCCATGAGATCGATCCGCCCTGCCCTTCTGGCCGCGCTGTTGATGACCGTGCAACCGGCGGCGCTGCTCGTGGCCGCCCAACCGGCGGCGCTGCTCCTGGCCGCCCAACCGGCGGCGCTGCTCCTGGCCGGCCCGGCGGCGGCGCAGTCGCAGCAGGCCGGGGTGGCCTTCGACGGGCTGGCGCGCAACAGCGATCAGCCGGTGGAGGTGACGTCGGACGAGCTGCAGGTCGACCAGACCGGCGGCACCGCGGTGTTCACCGGCAACGTGCTGGTGACGCAGGGCGAGATGAGCCTGACGGCGCCGCGGCTGACCGTCGATTACAGCGAGGGCGAAGCCGGCCGCATCGAACGCGTCCACGCCACCGGGGGCGTCACCCTCGTCACCCCCACCGAGGCGGCGGAATCCGACGAGGCGACCTATACGGTGGCAAGCGGCGACGTGCTGATGACCGGCGCGGTGCTGTTGACGCAGGGCGACATGGTCCTGTCGGGGGACCGGCTGACGATCGACCTGGAAACCGGCACCGGCCAGATGCAGGGGCGGGTGCGCAGCGTCTTCCGCGACAGTGGCCGCTAGATGCGCAACGGGACCGGTCGAACCGGCGAACCGGCATCGGGTCTGGTCGTCGAGAACCTTGCCAAGAGCTACCAGCGCCGTCCGGTGATCCGCGACGTCAGCCTGTCGCTCGAGCGGGGCGAGGTCGTGGCGCTTCTGGGTCCGAACGGATCGGGCAAGACGACGTGCTTCTATGCCATCGCCGGGCTCGTAGGCGCCGATGGCGGCCGGGTGCTGATCGACGGGCGCGACGTCACGTCGCTGCCGATGTATCGCCGCGCGCGGCTTGGCATCGGCTATCTGCCGCAGGAGATGTCGATCTTCCGCGGCCTCAGCGTCGAGGCCAACATCCTCGCCATCCTCGAGCTGAGAGAGCCCGACCGGCGCGCCAGGCGGCACCGGCTCGACGCGCTGCTCGACGAGTTCTCGATCGCGCATCTGCGCCACACGCCGGCAGTCGCGCTGTCGGGCGGCGAGCGCCGGCGCGCCGAGATCGCCCGTTGTCTGGCCGCCGATCCGCAATTCTTGCTGCTCGACGAGCCGTTCGCGGGCGTCGATCCGATCGCCGTCGGCGACATCCGCAGGCTCGTCGCGAATCTGACCGGCCGGGGCATCGGCGTTCTGGTGACCGACCACAATGTCCGCGAGACGCTGTCGATTGTCGACCGGGCCTATATCCTGCACGACGGCACCGTCCTGATGAGCGGCAGCAGCGCCGAGGTCATCGCCGACGAGCAGGTGCAGCGCGTCTATCTCGGCCGCAGCTTCCGTCTGACCTGATCGCGGGGCGGCCCGCAACCGGCTTGACACCCGCCGATCTTATGGCGCCAAATGGCTCGGATGAAGCCCAAGGTTCCCCTGCCCGGGTGGCGTAAATTATCCCGGCCCCACAGGAACTTGACAGACGCCGGACGGGTGCTGTCCAGCTTGGTCTTCGTTCGGTCGGCGGCCGGCGCAGCATCGCTCGTCAGGCGCCGCCGGAGCCTTGCCCACCCCGACAGAGGAGACTTCGATGCGCTACCAGATCAGCGGCAAGCAGATTGATATCGGCGAGGCCCTGCAGACCCATGTGCAGACCGAGATCGACGCCGTCGTCGAAAAATATCCCGGCCGACCGACGGATGCGCTGGTAGTGTTTTCGAAGGATGGATCGGCCTATTGCTGCGAGGTCACCGCGCATCTGTCGACCGGTCTGACCGTGCAGGCGAAGGGCAAGGAACACGACATCTACGCCGCCGCCGACGCGGCGATCGCGAAAATGGAGAAGCAGTTGCGGCGCTACAAGCGGAGGCTGAAAGACCACCACAGAGACCGCGTCCAGCCCGTTGAACTTTCCGGGGCCGCCTCGTATATCCTCGCCGCATCGGATGACGATGATGGGGACGAGCCCGAAACGCTGCAGCCGATGATCGTGGCCGAAATGGAGACGCACATCCCGTCTCTGTCCGTCGGCGAGGCGGTGATGCAGATGGAACTCGCCGGGGCGCCGGTCCTGGTGTTCCGCAACGAGAAACAGGCCAGCGGGGTCAACGTGGTCTATCGCCGTGACGACGGCAACATAGGCTGGATCGATCCGAATTCGACGAGATAGGGCGATCGGGGATCGCCGGTGCCAGATCAGGGGTTCCGCATGATACTGTCAGATCTGTTGGCGCCCGAGGCGATCCGGGTGCTGCCGTCGATCAGCAGCAAGAAGCGGCTGTTCAACACGCTGTCCGACGTCGCAAGCCAGGCCTACGGGCTGGTGCAGGATCGCGCCTGCGAGGCGCTTCTCGAACGCGAGGGGCTGGGGCCGACCGCCGTGGGCCATGGCGTGGCGCTTCCGCATGCGCGGATGCCCGGTCTCGACCGGGTGCGCGGCGTCTTCCTCAGGCTCGAGCGGCCGCTCGATTTCGGCGCCGCCGACCGGCAGCCCGTCGACCTGATCTTCGCGCTGTTCGCCCCCGACGATGCCGGCGTCGATCACCTGAAGGCGCTGGCCTCGGTCTCGCGCACGCTGCGCGATTCCGACCTCTGCGCGACGCTGCGGGCCAATGACGACATCACCACGATCCACGCCCTCCTGACGCAGCGCAACGCGAGCCACGCGGCCTGACCGCTCAGGCCCAGTTGGCGAAGCCGAACATCAGGTAGTCGCGGCGATAGGTCTCCCGCACCAGCCGTTCGAGATCGGCGTCGTAGATCGCCCTGAGCGGCATCGGCTGCGGCGGGGGTTCGGCCGCAAGCGGCGGCGCCACGAGGCCGTGGCGCTGCGCGAGGGCCGTAAGCTGGTCCGCCGCCTCCGCCTCGCGCCACACGAAATCCGGCGGCGCGAGGCTCGCCTGGCCCTGCAGGATCGACAGCTGGCTCGCCCAGTCGGCATGGACCGGCAGCCCGGTCCGGCCGGCGAGATTGTCCTTCACGAAGCGAATGAAGGCGACAAACGCCGCCCGGTGCGCGGCGGCGGCGTGGTCGGGGCCGGGGCCAGCCTCGGGCAGTGGCACGGCGTGGTCGCGGCGCAGGCAGTCGCGGATGGCGGGAAGGCAATCCGGCCCCGGCACCAGGATGCGCCGGCAGAAGACCCGGTGCAGCCGCTCGACCGGGTGGCGCAGGACGGTGAAGCTGCGCCCGTCGGGGTGGCGGCGGCGCCAGCGCTGCAGTTCCTTGCGGCTTGCGGGGCGCGCCAGCGCCTCGCCCGGCACGCCATCGAGCGCGGCGAGCCAGCGGGCGACGCTCGCGCGCGGGCCGCCGCCCACCGGCAGGAACAGGAAGGGCGCGCGCGCCCCCCCGAGCCAGGTCGCCAGGGCCGGGCCGCGCCGCGGCTCGAAATCCGGCACCCGCGACAGGCCGAACGGGTCGAGATCGGCCAGGGCCGCCGCCATCTCGGCGGGGTTCTCGACCTTGTCCTCCACCGGGTCGGGATTCTGCACCACGGTGCGGCGCGCCGGGGCGGCAAGCCGGCCCGCAGCGCCGAGCCAGGCGGCCAGGCCGTTCAGCACGTCGAGCGCGCCGACATCGTCGTAGCCGAGCTCGAAGGCCGTCTGGCCCGAGCATTGCAGGTGGCGGCGGATGTCGGACTGGAAGCGCCGCGTCTCGTCCAGATGGCGGCGGAACTCGGCCGGATCGAAGCGGATCCGCGCCGTCTGCGCCACGCCGCGGCGGCCGAGTCGCCACTGGTTCGTCGCCCGCGCGATCTTGAGGCTCACATAGCTGTCGAGCGGATTGCGCGTCAGCACGATCTTGGCACAGGCCGGATCGGCCAGGCAGCGCGCGAGGATGCGGGGATCGTGGTCGCGGAAGAAGCGGAACCCGGCGAGGCCGTCGGTCTGCGCCCGCATCGCCACGAGCAACCGGTGGGGGTCGGCGCGCCGCTCGGCAAAGCCGATCCCGGCCAGATCGCAGCGTCCCTCATGGCCCATGAACGAGGGATTGAACGCCTCGCCCCAGCAGCGCAGCCCGTCGATGCGGTTCAGGTTCTCCTCAAGGAAGTTCGAGCCGGTGCGCATCCCGGCCAGCACGATGAAACTGTCGAAGGCGCCGCCCATGCCGCGCCTACCTGACGGCATAGGGCCGGCTGACGGCCGTCGTCTCGGCGGCCGCGGGCGCGGCGAAGGCGCCCAGATCGCCGACCAGATACGGATGCATCCCGTCATCGCGCAGCGCCTGCAGGAACGCCGCGAAGCCGGTCAGGTCGACGAGGCGCGGCATCTCCACCGGCTCGCCGCCCCGCTGCTCGCCCTGACCCGCGATCAGCCAGCGCAGCGTCCCGGCGGGCGCCTCGACGAACTCGGCGGTGGAGCGGATCTCGATCCGGGCGCGCGCCCAGTCGGCGCGCAGATCGGCCAGATGCGCGCTCTCGATCTTCTGGAGCCGTGCGGCCTCCCGGCGCAGCTCGGCGAAGGGGCGCCCGGAGCGGTAGAGCGGCACCGCCCAGGCGCCGGTGATCACCAGGATGTCGGCGTTCGGATCGCCCACCACCACGCGCGCCGGCTCCTGACTGTCGCGCGGACCGAAGAGAAAGGCCTGGGTCTCGCCCCGCGTGTTCCAGATCAGGTTGGTCAGGAACGCCACGGGGTTGTAGTCGCGCAGCCGCGCCTCGGCGCTGAGCGCACCGGCAAAGGTCGTGGCTCCGTCGGCGAATTCGGCGCCCTCGGGGGCGTAGAGATGGCCGTGGACGCGCAGCTCCGTGACCCGCGACAGCCAGTCCGGGAAGCCCTCGACCAGATCACCCACCCCCTCGACCACCACGTAGCGCGCCGCCGTGAGGCCGGCGGGGCGGTGCGCTCTGGGGAAGCGCCCGGCCATGTAGAGCCCGTCGCGCCCGCGCACCCGGCGCTCGGCGGCGGCGGCGAAGAGCCGGTCGATGCGGCCGGGCTCGGGCGCCGCTCGGCGCGACCGGCTCGGGGCATCGCTCAGAAGCTCGTCATAGAGCCGGTCGGCGCCGGGCCAGATCTTGCGGGCGACGAAGCAGTCCGAACAGGCCAGAAGCGGCAGGTGATCGTCGTAGAAGACGTGCGGCTTGCCCTGGAAGTCGAACTTCGACAGGGTCAGGGACCGGCTTTCGATGCGCGTCGAGACGAGCCGCGCGAGGCTCTGGAAATAGCTTTCGTCGGGGATCCAGACGCCGGCGAAATACCGCTCGAACGCCGCCCGGCGCGGATGCGACAGGATCGCGGCGAGCGTCTCGCGCGTCAGGCACCACCATTGCGAGCCCATATGCGGCGCCAGCCCCTCGGGGATGCGGCGGCGCCAGTTCAGCCGCCGCTGCAGCGCCACCGAGGCGTTGAAGAGCCGCCTCTGCCGCTTCCAGGAGAACGGGAAGCGGAGCGTGAACCGCTCGGCGTCGAAGCCGCCCATCGACCAGGGCACGTCCTCGATCGTGGCGCTTTCGATGAAGTCGGTGCCCGGGCGGTCGCGCAGATGGGCGCTGCAGCTCCTCGACCGGGCGCAGCGGCAGGCAGGCGCCCGAGGCGAGAAAGACGTGGCTGACCTCGGGAAACCGCGCCAGCATCGCCGCGGCGGCATCCTGCGTCGCGCGCACCAGCGACCAGCCGCCCCAGTCGCAGCGGAAGCGCTCCGAGAAGATGACGTTGGGCCGGCCCGCGACGCTGTCGCGGAAGTGACGGTGCCGCGCCGGCGTCACGCGCGCATCGACATGGATGACGACGGGAGAGCCGCGATCCGCCCAGTGCCGGGCGAGGCGCGCGGCGCGGTCGAGCGACTCGTGGACCAGCAGGACGAAGCCGAGCCTCACGCCCAGTTTCCCCGCGACAGGAGGCCCAGCCCCTCGAGCTGGCGCCAGTTGGCATAGCGTTCGGACCAGCCGCACCACAGATCGGCCGCGGGGCCCTCGGCATAGGCGGCGTATTCGCGGCCGCCGCGATAGTGCTCGGCCCGCACCGCCTCCTCGGCAGCGCGGTCGGAGAAGCCGCCCAGGAATTTCGTGTGCAAGAGCACCCCGCAGGTCGTCTCGCCGCCCGCCTCGTCGTAGACGAGGTTCAGGCCGCGCGGCAGCAGCATGTGGGTGGAGGAGGCAAAGACGGTGCCGCGCCGCCACCGGACGAGCGGCACCTTGTTGAGCGCCGGCGCCTCGTAGGGCCGGTCGGCGAAGAAGGCGCGGGCGCGCGGGCCGCCCTGGATCCAGAGCGCGTGATAGTCCCAGTTGCGGCTGATCGTGTAGTTTCCCGCGTCGAACCATGGGGCCGCGGCGACCGGATCCTGGCCGGTGGCGGAGGCCCCCGGCTTGCGCGGATAGAGGTCGAGCAGCATCGCCCCGAAGGAGCGGATCCGCGATGCGTCGAGCCAGTCGGTCAGCGCCCGGAGCGGGCGGGTGTCGCAGAACGGATAGACCAGAAGCTCGTCGGCATCGACGCAGAGAACCCAGTGGCCGCAGCAATGGCGCCTGCCGAGCCAGTTCATCCAGTCGGTGCCGAACCGCGACCGGCGATAGCTCGCTTGCGTGCTCCAGACCGAGCAGTCGGGCTGCGCCGCCAGATGGTCCCGCGATCCGTCGTCGCTGTCGTTGTCGACGAAGAGGAAATGGCCCACGCCCAGGGCCCGGTAATAGTCGAGGAAATGCGCAAGCCGCGGCGCCTCGTTGCGCAGCGTGCAGAGCAGCAGGATGTCGCCGCGCCGGATCCGGTCGGTGCGCCGGGCCACCACCCTGAGGTCGCGCCGCCGGCGCAGGGCCCGCCAGTACCACCTCCGGCGCCTGATCCCGAGCCGCACGGTCTGCCTGACGCCCACCCGATGCCTCTCCCGTCCTGGTTGTATCCGATCTCTAGCCTGCTCGCGGGCATTCGCAAATACCCTTACGTCCAGCCGCCGCGCGAGATGAGGCCCAGCGCCTCCAGGTGCCGCCATCCGCCATAGCGCGTCGAGGCGGGGCTCCACAGGATCGGATCGGCCGCGAGCCTGCGGTAATAGTCGCGATAGGGCGCCGCGTCGGCGAAATGCTGGTCGCGGCGCAACTCGATCCCCGCCCGGGCGACGATGTCGGGCAGGAACTTGGTGTGCAGAAGCGCGCCGGTCAGCTTCTCGCCCTCGCCGAAGACCGCGTTCAGCCGCCGCGGCAGGACCGAATGGGTCGAGTTGACATAGACGTAGCGCCGGTTCCAGCGCACCAGCGGCACCTTCTGCAAGGTGGGCGCGCGGCGCGGATCGGCGGCGAAGAAGGTGCGCGCCCGCGGGCCGCCCTGAATCCAGAGCGCGCCTAGCGGCGCCTGCACGCGCATCGTGTAGTTGCCGGCGTCGAAATGGGTGAGGGTGTCGGTGGGGGGCGCTCCGGGCACGGGCGCGGAGCCGGCGCCGAGCCGGCCTTCGGGATAGAGGTCGAGCATCAGCGCGCCGAAGCTCGCCTCGCCCGCGGCGCCGAGCCAGGCCGTCAGCGCATCGAGCCGCCGCGTCGTCCAATGCGGATAGACCAGGATCTCGTCGGCATCGACGGTCAGGCACCAATGCCCGTGGGCGTGCCGGATCATCAGCCAGGTGAGCCAGTCGAGCCCGAACCGGGCCTGCCGGTAGCCGTGGCCGGTGCGCCACAGCGACACGTCGCCCTGGCCTGCGAGGCACTCGTCGGTGCCGTCGTCGCTGTCGTTCGAGACGATCAGGAAATGGCCGACGCCCAGCGCCCGGTAATGGTCGAGGAAGAACGGCAGGCGGGCCGCCTCGTTGCGCATGGTGGCAAAGCACAGCACCGCGCCCGGCCTGATCCGGTCGGTTCGATCGGCGAGGGGCGCGATCTGGCCGCGCCGGCGCAGCGCCCGCGCCAGAAGCCGCCGCCGCCGCCAGCGCAGCCGGTAGGCCGCCGCCGGATCGTCGGGCCAAAGCGGCGGCGCGGCCTCCCCAACGGGGCGCCGCACGCCCCCCTCAGCCGAGATCGAGGGTCTTGAGGAACGCGGCCAGATCGTCGCGCAGGCCCGGCCTCTGCAGGCCGAAATAGACCGTCGCCTGCAGGAATCCGGCCTTGGCGCCGCAATCGAAGCGCTTGCCGTCGAATTTCAGCCCCCAGACGCCGGCCTCGCTGTCGATCTGCTTGGCGATGGCGTCGGTCAGCTGGATCTCGCCGCCCTTGCCCGGATCCTGGGTGTCGAGCACGCCCATCACTTCGGGCGTCAGGATGTAGCGGCCGATCACCGCGAGATTGGAGGGCGCCTCCGAGGGCTCGGGCTTCTCGACCATGCCGTTGACGCGCAGCGACCGGCCGTCACCGGCCTCGACGTCGAGGATGCCGTATTTCGACGTCTCCTCGTGCTCGACCTCCATCGCGGCGACCATGCAGCCGCCCGATTCAGCCTGCGCATCGACCATCTGCTTGAGGCAGGGCACCTCGCCCGCGATCACGTCGTCGGGCAGGATCACCGCAAAGGGTTCGTCGCCGATGAGCCGCCGCGCGCACCAGACCGCATGGCCGAGCCCCCTGGCCTGCTGCTGGCGGATGGTCGAGATCGCGCCCGACGGCATGTCGGTGCGGCTGAGTTCGTCGAGAAGATCGGTCTTGCCCTTTTCCTTCAGCGACGTCTCGAGCTCCGGCGCGCGGTCGAAATAATCGACGAGCGAGGACTTGCCGCGCGCCGTGACGAAGATGAAGTCGGTGATGCCCGCCTCGCGCGCCTCGTCCATCGCGTACTGGATGAGCGGCCGGTCGACGAGGGTCATCATCTCCTTCGGCATGGATTTCGTCGCCGGCAGGAACCGGGTGCCGAGCCCGGCGATGGGCAGGACGGCCTTGGTGACTTTGCGGGGCATGAACCCTCCAGTGAAACGTCGGAAAAAAGATCGGATGGTGACCTAGCCCTGCGCCGCATCCTGCAAAGAGACGCCGGGGGCGTAGGCGATGAAGAACGGGTTGGCGAAGCCGTCCTTGCCGTAGGCCAAGGGCTCGAGGTCGTCGAAGCGCACCACCCGGCCGCCGGCACCGGCCAGAACGGCGTGCCCGGCCGCGGTGTCCCATTCCATGGTGCGCCCGAGCCGGGGATAGAGATCGGCCTCGCCGGTGGCCACGAGGCAGAACTTGAGCGACGAGCCGGCGCTCTTCATGTCGGCCACGTCGTAGCGGCCGATATAGTCGTCGGTGGCCTGGTCGCGGTGCGACTTCGACGCGACCACCAGAAGCGCGCCGTTATCGGGCTCCCGGACGGCAAGCGCGGTGGTCTCCCCCGCCCGCTCCTTGTCGAACGGGCCGGTCTCCTCAACCGAGCGGCCCTCGGCATCGGTATAGAACAGCCGCTCGCGCGCCGGCGCATAGACGACGCCGCGGATCGGCACGCCGTCCTCGACATAGGCGATGTTCACGGTGAAGTCGCCGCGCCGCTGCACGAACTCCTTGGTCCCGTCGAGCGGATCGACGATCAGGAAGGTGCGCGCCGCCTCGCCGTGGCTCGCCGCCTGTTCCTCGGTGACCAGCGGCACGTCGGGAAACGCCGCTCGCAATCCCGCCGAGATCAGCGCGTCGGCGGCCTCGTCGGCCTCGGTGACCGGGCTCTCGTCGGACTTGCTGCGCACGTCCATGTCGTCGCGGCGATAGATGTCCATGATGACGTCGCCGGCATCGAGCGCCAGGCGTCGCATCAGGGGCACGAGGGTCGCATGATCCAAGGGGGCTCCTTCCGAATTCTGTGATCGGGCTTGGCCGATCGTCTCGGGGCCCTTATGGTGCCGGCTCGGCGGAACGACAAGATTTTCGTGCGCCGGTGCCATCCGCCCGCGGGAGTCCGCATGTTCGAGATCCGCAGACGGACCAGTCATGCCAGCGCCGCCGCCGCGCTGCTCGAACTGATCTATCACGGGACGGTGCGATCGGTGCGGCGGACCCATGCCAATGCCGTGGCCGCGATCCTGCTCAACATCCTGCAGACGGTGATCCTCGTCGCATCCTTCGTGATCCTGTTCCGGGTTCTGGGGCTGCGCGGCTCGGCGATCCGCGGCGATTACCTGCTGTTCGTGATGAGCGGCGTGTTCCTCTACATGGTCCATACCCGCACGGTGCAGGCGCTCTACGCCTCCGAAGGGTTCGCGTCGCCGGCGATGAAGCATCGCCCGATGACCCCTGCGGTGGCCATCGCCTCGGCCGCGCTGGGCGCGCTCTACATCCAGATCCTGTCGATGGTCTCGGTCCTTTATGTCTATCACGCCGGCTGGGGGCCCATCGAGATCGAGACCTGGCAGGGCGGCTTCGCCATGGTGATCCTGTCCTGGCTCTGGGGCATCGCGGTGGGTCTCGTGCTGCTGGCCATCAAGCCGTGGTTCCCGACCCTCGGCGCCAACCTCCTCACGGTCTACAACCGCGTCGGCATGATCGTGTCGGGCAAGATGTTCGTGGCCAACGCGCTGCCGGCCTACATGCTCGGCTGGTTCGACTGGAACCCGCTCTTCCACATCATCGACCAGGCCCGAGGCTACGTGTTCCTGAACTACGTGCCCTACAACTCGACCGTTTCCTATCCGGTGGGCGTGACGCTCACGGTGCTGATGCTCGGCCTGATCGCCCAGTCCCATACCCGCCGGCACGCCTCGCTCAGCTGGGCGGCGCGACGGTGAGGCGCGGCGCCTAGCGGCCCGGCACGGTGCGCCGCACCTCCTCGGCGTCGGGCCAGGTCTCGATCGCCTCGACCGCGTCCTCGGCGGTCTCGACGAAGGCGAAGAGGTCGAGATCCTCCTCGGCGATGGTGCCGGCATCGGCGAGCGCCCGGAAGTCGATGATCGAATCCCAGAACGATTGGCCGAAGAGCAGGACCGGGATCTTGCGCATCCGGCCGGTCTGGATCAGCGTCAGCGCCTCGAAGAATTCGTCGAGCGTGCCGAAGCCGCCGGGAAAGACGCACAACGCCTTGGCCCGCATCAGGAAATGCATCTTCCGGACGGCGAAGTAGTGGAAGTTGAAGCACAGGCCCGGCGTCACGTACGGGTTCGGGGCCTGCTCGTGCGGCAACACGATGTTGAGGCCGATGGACTGGCCGCCCGCATCGGCCGCGCCACGGTTTCCCGCCTCCATCACGCCGGGCCCGCCGCCGGTCACGATGACGTTCTCGCGCCCGTAGCTCTGCATCGACCGCTCGGTCATGATCTGCGCGAAGCGCCGCGCCTCCTCGTAATAGCGCGACAGGCCCGCGAGCGTCTCGGTGCGCGCGCCCTCCGCCCGCTCGGGGATGCGGGCGCCGCCGAACAGCACGATGGTCGAGGCGATGTTCATCTCCGCCATCACCATCTCGGGCTTCAGCAGTTCGAGCTGCAGCCTCACCGGGCGCAGCTCCTCGCGGCACAGGAATTCCTCGTCGGCAAAGGCCAGGCGGTAGGATGGCGCGCGGGTCTGGGGCGTGTCGGGGATCTGTTCGGCGGTGGCGCGATCGGTGGGCGCGTCGCGGAAGGGCGAGGCGAAGCGGTCGGTCATCGGCATCTCCATGGACCGGCAACGGCGCCGGGGAACGGTGTCCCGCACGCCATAGCCTCTCGCGCCCCGGAACGAAACGGGGCGTCCGAAGGCGCCCCGGTCGCGGCCCGCTCAGGCCGGCTTGCGCCGCCGCCAGGCGCCGAAGCCCGCGAGCGCGCCGGCGAGAAGGAGCGCCGAGGCCGGAAGCGGCACCGGGGCGGGCGAGGCCACCGAGAAGGCGTCGAGATCGAAGCCGTCCTGGCCCCTGGCGCTCGACCTGTCAAAGAAGCTGATCGTGTCGTAGCGCCCGGCCCCGAAGCTCAGCGCTTGGGTGCCGCCGACGCCGCCATCGTTCTGGTTGGTGACCGTCCCGGCGAAGACGTCGGCGATGCCGCCGCGGCCGACATAGACGTCGACGGCCTCGAGCGCGTAGCTCCGGCCATAGGTGACCTCGACCACCGAGATCGGGCCGTTGAAGAGGGGCGCGATGTGGAACGACGCCGACCCGCCGAGGCCCAGCGCATAGAAGGATCCGTCGCCCAAGCCGAGATTGACGCTCGACAGGTCATCGCGGCTGGTATCGGCCGTGCAGCCCGCGGGCCGGGTGGCAAGCGCCGCCGAACCGGCGCAGGTGCCGCTCGCGTCGAAGATCGAGAAGGTGGCCGCGCCGGCCATGCCCGAAAGGGCGAAGATCGCGGCGACGGTGCCGCAGAGAAGTCTGAACATGGTGAACCCTTGCTGTTGGTCGCGGGTGCCTGGCCGGATGCCGGACCCGTCTGGTTCCCCGGTTGTTCCCTCTCCACCTGGTCCGCCGCAAACTTCTGGTTCACAAAAGGTTAATCTGTTTCCGGCCCGTGAAAGATGGAGCCGGCGGCGGCGGGACTGGCATGTGGGAGATGCCAAACCCTTGCGCGGACGCGGGCGCTGGTGGCGATTGCGGGCGCCGCGCTGGCCGTCTATGCCCCGCCTCGGGACGCAGTCGCGAGGGAGGCCCCGATGAGCCAGCAGGATCTCGAAACGGCGATCGACGCCGCCTGGGAGGACAGGGACAGGATCGGGCCCGGCACCGGCGGCGGGGCGCGCGAGGCGATCGAGGCGACGCTCGACGCGCTCGACCGGGGCGAACTGCGCGTCGCCCAGCGCGGCGCGGACGGCGCCTGGTCGGTCAATCAATGGGCCAAGAAGGCGGTTCTGCTGAGCTTCCGCATCCACGACATGGAGATCCAGCCCGGCGGCCCGCAGGGTGGCGGCTGGTGGGACAAGGTCGACAGCAAGTTCGCCGGCTGGGGACCCGACCGCTGGCGCGAGGCGGGGTTCCGGGCGGTGCCGAACTGCGTCGTGCGCCGCTCGGCCTACATCGCCGGGGGCGTCGTGCTGATGCCGTCCTTCGTCAATGTCGGCGCCCATGTGGGCGAGGGCACGATGGTCGACACCTGGGCCACGGTCGGGTCCTGCGCGCAGATCGGCAAGGGGGTGCATCTGTCGGGCGGGGTCGGCATCGGCGGCGTGCTCGAGCCGTTGCAGGCCGATCCGACGATCATCGAGGACAATTGCTTCATCGGCGCGCGCTCCGAGGTGGTCGAGGGCTGCATCGTGCGCGAGGGCTCCGTGCTCGGCATGGGCGTCTATATCGGCAAGTCGACGAAGATCGTCGACCGCGAGACGGGCGAGGTGTTCATGGGCGAGGTGCCGCCCTATTCGGTGGTGGTCTCGGGCTCGATGCCGACGAAGAACAACCTCAATCTCTATTGCGCGGTGATCGTCAAGCGGGTCGACGAGAGGACGCGCGCCAAGACCGGCATCAACGAGCTTCTGCGCGACTGAGCGGCCGGCAACGGGCTGAAAAAATGTCGCAGGTACGGGGTCGGAGAACGGAACCCAAAGGCGTCGAGGCAGATTGGCTTGCAGGAAAAGGGTTCGGTGCGATTCCGGGCCTTTGCATGTGAAAGGATAACGAAATGAACGGCGTCGGTTGGATTGCAGCTATCATCATCGGGGGCGTGGCCGGCTGGCTCGCCGAACAGTTCATGAAGTCCAACATGGGCGTCCTGATGAACATCCTGCTCGGAATCATAGGGGCGATCGTGTTCAATTTCCTGGCCAGCCTGATCTTCGACGTGCAGGCGGTGGGCTGGATCGGATCGCTGGTCGCAGGCTTCATCGGCGCCTGTTTGCTGATCTGGATCGCCCGAATGATCCGTGGACGCGCCTGACCCCAACAGGTATCGGGATCCAAATCGCAAGCGGCCGCACGCATGGCGTGCGGCGCTTTTCTTTTGGATCGCGCAGCGGGGTCTCTGACCGGGGAGGATCATGGAAGCCGACGACGTCTTGACCAACCGCCCCGGTCCGCCGCGCGACATGCGGCGGGGGCGCACGCGAACGCCCGCAGACCAGCGGCGCGGCACCGAGCCGGACGCGGCATCGTCCCGCGGATGGCGCCGGAACAGAGGTAACGGAATGGCACGGACCCAGCAGGTTTTCACCCTTCTCGTGGAGGTGGGCCGAGCCGAAGGGGACGGGCTTCCCGACGGCGCGACCGGCGCCGCCTTGCTGTGCTACGCCACCGGCGTCGACGAGGCCGAGGCGGTGCGCGAGACCGTGGTCGTGCTGAGGCAGGCGAACCTCGCCCCGCTCGACGTCACCGGCTACGGCACGATCGAGGAGCGGGAAGCCGAGGGCCAGGAGATCGATGCCGAGGAGCGGACGCTGATGGCGCGGGCGCGCGACGAGAACGCCGTCGTCATCGCCCAGATGACCCCCATCTATCCCGAGAACGGCAAGCGCGCGCCCTGAGCCGCTGCCCCCGCCGGCCCGGACCGCGCCGGGCCGTGCCACGCCGGCGAGGAGCCCCTGAGACGCCCATGCCCGTCGATCCGGTCGATCTTGCCCAGCAGCTGATCCGGCAGCCCTCGGTCACCCCCGACGCCGCCGCGCCGATCGCGCTGCTGGCGGATCTGCTGGCGGCGCACGGCTTCGCCTGCACGCGTACCGACCGCAACGGCATCGCCAATCTCCATGCGCGCACCGGATCGACCGGCCCGGTCCTGGGCTTCAACGGCCATGTCGACGTGGTGCCCCCGGGCGACGTAGCGCTCTGGTCCGCCGATCCGTTCGGGGCCGAGATCCGCGACGGCACGCTCTACGGGCGCGGCGCCTGCGACATGAAGTCCGCAGTCGCGGCCTTCGTCGCCGCGGCGCTCGACGCCGCCCCCCGCTGCCCCGGATCGCTTGTCCTCGCGATCACCGGCGACGAGGAGGGCGACGGCGTCGACGGCACCGCGGCGATCCTCGACTGGATGGCGCAGCGGGGGGAGCGTCTCGATGGCTGCATCGTCGGCGAGCCGACCTGCCCGTCGCAGATGGGCGAGATGGTCAAGATCGGGCGGCGCGGGTCGATGACCGCCTGGGTCACCGCGACGGGCGTGCAGGGCCATTCCGCCTATCCGCAGAACGCCCGCAACCCGGTCCATGCGATGATCGCCTATCTCGGCCGGCTGACGGCGGCCGAGATCGACGACGGCAGCGCGCATTTCGATCCCTCGACGCTTCAGGTGACCGGGTTCGACACCGGCAACAGCGCCAACAACGTCATCCCCGGCGGATGCCGCGCGATGGTCAACATCCGCTTCGGCGATGCCCAGACCGGGCGCGGCCTGTCGGACTGGCTGACGGCCGAGGCCGCCGCGATAAGCGAGCGCACCGGCGTCGCCATCGATCTCGACATCAAGGTGTCGGGCGAGAGCTTCCTCACGCCGCCCGGCCGGCTGAGCGCCACGGTCGAAGCCGCGGTGGCGGCGGTGACCGGGCGCCGCCCCGTCCTGTCGACCACCGGCGGCACATCGGATGCGCGCTTCATCAAGGACCATTGCCCGGTGATCGAGGTTGGGCTGGTCAACCGGACCATGCACCAGGTCGACGAGCGGGTGGAGATCGCCCATATCCGCCAGCTGAAGGCGATCTACGACCGCATCATCGAGGAGGTCCTCGCATGGAACTGAGTCCCCGGCGCCGCGACGACAGCGGCGCCACAGCCTTCGTGAGGGCCCGTTCGGCCGGGGCGGCCGCGGGCCATGCCCGCCGCGGCAGGGTCCTGTCGCTTGACCCGAAGGGATGCTAGGGGCGGATCATGGCGCACATCCCCTCCAAGACCGAGATCCTGCAATGGATCGCCGACAACCCGACGCAGGGCGCGAAGCGCGACATCGCCCGCGCCTTCGGGATCAAGGGCGGCGACCGGATCGAGCTGAAGCGGCTTCTGAAGGAGCTGGAAGCCGAGGGGCATCTGGAAAAGCGCAAGAAGACCTACCGCGACCCCGAGACGCTGCCGCCGGTCTCGGTCTGCGAGGTGGTGGGGCCCGACGCGGACGGCGATCTGCTGGCCAAGCCGCTCGAATGGCAGGGCAGCGGGCCCGAACCCGCCATCCTGCTGATCGAGCGGCGCGCCGACGCGGCGCTCGGGCCGGGCGACCGGGTGCTCCTGCGGCTGCAGAAGGTGGCGGGCGAGGCGCACCAGTACGAGGGCCGCCTGATCCGCAAGCTGAACCGTGTCGCGATGCGGATGCTGGGCATCTTCCGCGCCGTGGCCGAGGGCGGCCGTGTCGTGCCGATCGACAAGGGCTCCGACACCGAGTGGCAGATCCGCGCCGGCGACGCCCACGGGGCGCGGGACGGCGAACTGGTCGAGGCCGAGCGCGCCGGCCCCAAGGACCGCGCGGGCCTGCCACGCGCCCGCGTGCTCGAGCGGCTGGGCGATCCGGCGGCGCCGCGCTCCGTCTCGCTCATCGCGATCCGCCAGCACGGCATCCCCGACGTCTTCCCCGACGAGGCCATCGCCGAGGCGGAGGCGGCGCGGCCGGTGCCGCTCGGGACCCGCACCGACCTGCGCGACTTGGCCCTCGTCACCATCGACCCCGCCGATGCCCGCGACCACGACGACGCGGTCTGCGCGGCTCCCGACGACGACCCCGCCAATCCGGGCGGCCATGTCCTGTGGGTGGCGATCGCCGATGTCGCGCATTACGTCCGCCCCGGATCGGCGCTCGACCGCGAGGCGCGGAAGCGGGGCAATTCCACCTATTTCCCCGACCGGGTCGTGCCGATGCTGCCCGAGGCGCTGTCGGCCGATCTCTGCTCGCTCGTGGAGGGCGAGGACCGCGCCTGCATCGCGGTGCGCATGGTGCTCGACGCCGAGGGCGCCAAGATCTCCCACGCCTTCCACCGCGGCCTCATGCGCTCGCCCGCGTCACTCGGCTACGACGAGGCGCAGGCCGCCGAGGACGGGCAGCCGAACGCCCGGACGGCGCCCCTCGCGGAGCCGGTCATCCGGCCGCTCTTTGCCGCCTACCGGGCGCTCAGGGCGGCGCGGCAGCGGCGCCAGCCGCTCGATCTCGACCTGCCCGAGCGCCGCATCGCGCTGTCGCCCGAGGGCCGCGTCACCTCCGTCGCCTTCCACGACCGGCTCGACGCGCACCGGCTGATCGAGGAGTTCATGGTGCTGGCCAATGTCGCCGCCGCCGAGACGCTGGCGGCGCGGCGCCAGCCGCTTCTCTACCGCGTCCACGAGGAGCCGGCGCCGGAGAAGCTCGAGGCGCTGCGCGAGGTGGCGCACGCCTCGGGCTTCACTCTCGCGAAGGGCCAGGTGCTGCAGACGGCGCATCTGAACCGGCTGCTGGCGCAGGCCGAGGGCACCGAGTTCGACGATCTGGTGAACATGTCGACGCTGCGCGCCATGACGCAGGCCTATTACAGCCCCGAGAACTTCGCGCATTTCGGCCTCGCTCTGCGGCGCTACGCGCATTTCACCTCGCCGATCCGCCGCTATGCCGACCTGATCGTCCACCGGGCGCTGATCACCGCGCATGGCTGGGGACCCGATCCGGCCGCCGACGGTCTGTCGCCCGCCGATATCGAGCGGCTCGACCGGACCGCCGAGCAGATCTCCGAGACCGAGCGCCGCTCGATGGTGGCCGAGCGCGACACCACCGACCGCTATCTCGCCGCCTATCTCTCCGAGCGCGTCGGCACCGAGCTCGGCGGCCGCATCTCGGGCGTCCAGAGGTTCGGCCTGTTCGTCAAGCTCGACGAGACCGGCGCCGACGGGCTGGTGCCGGTGCGCGCCCTGGGCGGCGAGTTCTTCCATTACGACGCCGAGCAGCAGACGCTGATGGGCGCCGAGACCGGGCGCGTCATCGGCCTCGGCCAGCGGGTCACGGTCCGCATCGCCGAGGCCGTGCCGGTGACGGGCGGGCTGGTCCTCGACCTCCTCGACGTGGAGGGCGACCGCCTGCCGCCGGCGCGGCCACGCGCCCGCCGCGGGCCGCCGCCGAAACGCAAGAAGGCGCGCGCCAAGGCCAAGTCCGCGGCGCGTGAGCGCAAGGTCAAGCGCACCCGCCGGACCTGACGCGGTCGCGGCGGGACCGATGGCTTGCGCCTTGACCGCGCCGGCGGCCGGTGCAACCCAGAGGCAGCGCAACGTCCGGAGGGCCCCATGCGTGACGCCAAAGACGCCCTGATCGTCATCGACATGCAGAACGATTTCTGCCCCGGCGGAGCGCTGGCCGTGCCGGGCGGCGATGCGCTCGTCCCCGGCATCAACGCCCTGATGGACGCCTTCGGGGCGGTAATCCTGACGCAGGACTGGCACCCGGCCGACCATTCCTCCTTCGCCTCCCACCACCCCGGCCGGGCGCCCATGGACGTGGTCGAGATGCCCTACGGCCCGCAGATCCTCTGGCCCGACCATTGCGTGCAGGACACGGACGGCGCGGCCTTCGTGCCGGGCCTCAGGACCGACGGCGATCTCATCATCCGCAAGGGCTTTCGCGCCGCCATCGACAGCTATTCGGCCTTCTTCGAGAACGACCACACGACACCCACCGGGCTCGAGGGCTATCTGCGCAGCCGCGGCATCGAGCGGCTGACGCTCGTCGGCCTCGCCTTCGATTTCTGCGTGAACTATTCGGCGCGCGACGCGGCGGCGCTCGGCTTCGAGGTGACGGTGCGCCGCGACCTGAGCCGCGCCATCGACCTCGACGGCTCGGCGGCGGCCGCCGCGCAGGCCATGGAGCGGGCCGGCGTGCGCCTGTGATGGACCTGCGCAGCCTTCTTCTGGGCATCGCTTTTGCGGTTATGTGGTCCTCGGCCTTCACCTCGGCCAAGTTCATCGTCGCCGACGCGCCACCGCTGACGGCCCTCTCCTGCCGCTTCCTGATCTCGGGGCTGCTCGGCATCGCCATCGCCCGCGCGATGGGCCAGTCCTGGCGGCTGAGCCGCCGGCAATGGCGCGCAACGTTCGTCTTCGGCCTCTGCCAGAACGCGCTCTATCTCGGCCTCAACTTCATGGCCATGCGCACGATCGACGCGAGTCTCGCCTCGATCATCGCCTCGAGCATGCCGCTTCTGGTGGCGCTGGCGGGCTGGGCGGTGCTGCGCGAGCGGCTGTCTCCCTTAGGTGTCGCGGGCCTCGCCGCCGGCATCGCGGGCGTCACGGTGATCATGGGCAGCCGCCTGTCGGGTGGCGTCGACGGCACCGGGCTCGTCCTCTGCATCCTGGGCGTCCTGGCGCTGACGCTTGCCACGCTCTCGGTGCGGGGCGCCTCCTCGGGGGGCAACGTGCTGATGGTCGTGGGCCTGCAGATGCTGGTCGGCGCGGCGATCCTTGGGGTGACGGGCCTCGTGCTCGAGCCGTGGGACGTGACCTGGTCGCGGGCGCTGGTCGTGGCCTTCCTCTACACGACGCTGGTGCCCGGCCTGCTCGCCACCTTCGTCTGGTTCGTGCTGGTCGGGCGGATCGGCCCGGTCCGGGCGGCGACGTTCCACTTCCTCAACCCGTTTCTCGGCGTCGCCATCGCGGCGCTGGTGCTGGGCGAAAGGCTGGGTCCGCTCGACCTTCTGGGCGTCGCGATCATCATGGCCGGTATCCTGGCGGTGCAATTGGCCAAGGCCCCTGCCCCGGCGGCGCCCCGCCGCACGCGGGCCTGAACACGCGCGGCCGCCACGGCATGACGGATCGCGATGGAGGGGCGCAGAGGTGTCGATGGTGAGCCGGCAGGGGCTCGAACCCTGGACCTACTGATTAAAAGTCAGTTGCTCTACCAACTGAGCTACCGGCTCACAGGCGGGGGAGGTAACGGCGCCGGCCGAACGCGTCAAGCGCAAAGCGGGCGCGGTGCCGAGAGCGCTTTTCACTTCGCCGCAGCCTCTCTATATGCCCCGGTCATGCCCGCAGCGCCCGAAACATACCCGTTCGACAAGATGCACGGCCTTGGCAACGACTTCGTCGTCATCGACCGCCGCACCGGCGTGCCGCCGATCACCGCGGCCTTGGCGCGCGCCATGGGCGATCGGCATTTCGGCATCGGCTTCGACCAGCTGGTCGAGATCGAGCCCGACGAGGTGGGGGTGCGGCTCTCGTTCTGGAACGCCGACGGTTCGCGTTCGGCTGCCTGCGGCAACGCCACCCGATGCATCGCCGCGCGGCTGATCGACGAGAATGGCGGCCGCCCGGTCCGCATCCGCACCGAGCGCGGCATCCTCGCGGCGCGGATGTCGGAGAGTGGCGTGGCGGTCAATATGGGACACCCGATCCTCGACTGGCGCGCCATCCCCCTCGCCCGCGATGTCGACGTGGACGCGCTGCCGCTCGAGGGGGAGGTCGCGGCGCTGCCGCGCGAGGGGGAGGTCGCGGCGCTGCCGCGCGAGGGGGAGGTCGCGGCGCTGCCGCTGGAGGGTCCGGCGCTCGCGACCGGCATGGGCAACCCGCACTGCACCTTCTTTGTCGCCGATGCCGAGGCGGTGGATCTGGCCCGGCTGGGCCCCGCCGTCGAGCACCACCCGCTCTTTCCCGAGCGCACCAACGTTCAGGTGGCGCAGGTGATCGGCCCCGACCGCCTGCGGATGCGGGTCTGGGAACGCGGTGCAGGCATCACCCTCGCCTCCGGCTCGTCCTCCTGCGCCGTGGCGGTGGCCGCGGTGCGGCGCGGCCTGACCGGACGCCGCGTCACGGTGACGCTCGACGGCGGCAGCCTCCATGTCGAGTGGCGCGACGATGGCGTCTGGATGGCGGGGCCGACCGCGCATGTGGCCTCGGGCGCCTTCACCGCCGCGTTCCTCGAGGGGGTGGCGTCGTGACCGCGCCCATCTTCTCCAATCACGGCTGCCGGCTCAACGCCTACGAATCCGAGGCCATGCGCGCGCTCGCGGCCGCGGCGGGCGCCGGCGACATCGTCGTCGTCAACACCTGCGCGGTGACGGCGGAGGCGGTGCGCAAGGCGAAGCAGGACATTCGGCGGCTGGCGCGGGAACATCCCGGCAGCCGCATCGTCGCGACCGGCTGCGCCGCGCAGACCGAGCCCGGCACGTTCGCCGCCATGCCCGAGGTCGACCGCGTCATCGGCAACGCCGAGAAGATGCGGCCCGAGACCTGGGCCGCGCTGGCGCCCGATTTCACCGGGCCGACGGAGTCCGTGGCGGTCGACGACATCATGTCGGTGACCGAGACGGCAGGCCACCTGATCGACGGGTTCGGCACCCGGAGCCGCGCCTATGTCCAGGTGCAGAACGGCTGCGACCATCGCTGCACCTTCTGCATCATCCCCTTCGGGCGGGGCAATTCCCGCTCCGTTCCCGCGGGCGTGGTGGTCGAACAGATCCGGCGGCTGGCGGCCAAAGGCTTCGAGGAGGTGGTGCTGACCGGGGTGGACCTGACCTCCTGGGGGGCGGACCTGCCGGGCCGGCCGCGGCTCGGCGATCTGGTCCTGCGGATCCTGAAACTGGTGCCGGGGCTCGCGCGGCTGCGCATCTCGTCGATCGATTCGATCGAGGTCGACGACAGCCTGATGCGCGCCATCGCCGAGGAGGAGCGGCTGATGCCGCACCTGCATCTGAGCCTCCAGCACGGCGCCGACCTGATCCTCAAGCGGATGAAGCGGCGCCATCTCAGGGACGACGCGATCCGCTTCTGCGAGGCGGCGCGGCGGCTGCGCCCCGACATGACCTTCGGCGCCGACATCATCGCGGGCTTCCCGACCGAGACCGAGGCGCAATTCACCAACTCGTTGCGCCTCGTTCGAGAGTGCGGCCTGACCTGGCTGCATGTCTTCCCCTTCTCGGCGCGTCCCGGCACGCCCGCGGCGCGGATGCCGCAGCTCGACGGCCGGATCGTCCGCGAGCGCGCCGCCCGGCTTCGGGCCGCGGGCGACGCGGCGGTGGCGGCGCATCTCGGCGCGCAGGTCGGGCGGTCGCACCGGGTGCTGATGGAAAGCCCCCGCATGGGCCGGACCGAGCAGTTCGCCGAGGTCGTCTTCGACCGGGACGCCCCTGAGGGGCGCATCGTCGAGACGCGCATCGCCGGCCATGACGGCCGCCGGCTCCGCGCCGCCGAGCCGGTCTGCGGCGCCTCGCCTTCGCGCCCGGCGCCGCTAGATCCCGTCTCATGATGGATCTCTATTATTCCCCGGCCTCGCCCTACGTGCGCAAGGTGCTCGTCACCCTCCACGAGACCGGCCAGGACGATTCGGTGACGCTCGTCACCTCGCAACAGACACCGCTCCAGGCCGATCCCTCCAACGTGACGCAGAACCCGCTCGGCAAGGTGCCGACGCTGACCCGCCCCGACGGGTCCGCGCTCTACGACAGCCGGGTGATCTGCCGCTATCTCGACGCGCGGGCCGGTGGCCGGCTCTATCCCGAACAGCGCATCTGGGAGGTGCTGACGCTCGAGGCAACGGCCGACGGCATCCTCGATGCGGCGGTGCTCATGGTCTACGAGATGCGCGTGCGGCCCGAGGACAAGCGCTTTCCCGACTATGTGGAGGCGCAATGGGCCAAGATCGGCCGGGCGCTCGACGCGATCGAGGCGCGCTGGACGAGCCATCTGGCCGGGCCGCTCGATATCGGCCAGATCGCGGTCGGATGCGCGCTCGGGTATCTCGATTTCCGCCACCCGGACCGGGCGTGGCGGGAAGGGCGGGCAACGCTCGCGGCGTGGTTCGCGCGCTTCGACGACCGCCCCTCGATGCAGGCGACGCGGCCCGCCTAGAAGTGATAGCTGAGACCCGCGTTGAGCGCGCCGGTCGTCACCGAGGTCTCGAGCCGGCCGCCATTGTCGAGATCGGCATCGACGCGGGCATGGGCGAGCTTGGCCTCGCCGAAGACCGACCAGCGATCGCTCAGCGCATAGTCGAGCCCAGCGATCGCCACGGCGGCAAGCCCCGTCGTCTGATACTCGAAGGTGCGCCCGCCCGCCGTCTCGACCTCCACATGCGGGATGGCGAGGCCGAGACCCGCCCCGAGATAGGGCGTCATCCGGCCGCCAAGGGGAAAGCGGCGCATGTAGTTGACGGTCACGAGGTTCAGCCCGTCGGTGAATTCGAGCCGCTCGAAGCCCCGCGCGGCGATGGTGTCCGGGTCGCCATAGACCTTCTGGTGGTTGATCTCGAGCGCGATGCCCGAGCGCTCGTCGCGCCACCAGGTGCCGCGGAAGCCGAAATAGACCGGATTGTCTAACGAGTTGCCGTCCCAGCCCGGATCGAAGTCGAAGGGTCCGACGCCGCCCGGATCGTGCCCCTCAACGCCGCTATCGAGTGCGCCCTGGACGCCCAGATAGGCGCTGATCTGGAACGACTGGGCCGTGGCGGTGGAGGTCGCGGCAAGAAGAAGAAGGCAGGCGAGTCGTGCTCTCACGATCGGACTCCGATGCTGGATGGGCGGGTTCGGCGCGGATCATGGCACGCCACACCCGGAGACGGAAGCGCCGCCAGAGCCTTCGGGACGCGCTGCCGCAGCGAAATCCCCGCTCGAAGAGCAGCGCCAGCACCGCGCCGGCCAGAACCTGCCAGACATCGTGCCTCTGGCGGTCGATGCGCGAGCCGCCGACATAGCCGGCCGCGAGGATCACCGCGCTGCGAAAGAGCGGCGCGTTGACGAGGCAGGTCTGGACGAGCGCCGAGGTCCCGAACACCGCCGCGGCGGTATGGCCGGAGGGAAAGCCCTTGCCGCCGCCGCCCGGCCTGCGGTTGATCGGCGCGTCGCCGAGCGCGAACTTGCTTGCGTGCAGCGTCACCCACATGCCCGCAAAGCGTTGCACGTAGGCGATGCCGCCGCCGCCCGCCACGGCGCAGCCGAGCCCGGCAAGCGGCAGCGCGATCTGCAGCCTGTCGCCGTAGCCTTCGGTGTCGGGGCGCGTGAAGAGCAGGGCCACAACCAGGAACACGGCGACCGCGATCCGGCACCGGCCGTCCGAGAGCGAAAGGGCGAAGCGCTGCATGGGGCCGGGCGGGAATCCTGATCTTCGGATGCCCGCACTCCCACCATTGCCCGCCTATGTCAACGGCCTGGCGCCCGGCGCGGCGAGACGGCGCCCTGCCTGTGCGCCTATGACCGCTGGACCCGCTGGCGGAACGCGGCTAGACACCTTGCAACGCGCCGGACGTGCCGCATGCCTGCGCGGGCCTGATCCTCGCCCGCCCGCCCCGACCGGCCAGGAAGAAGGAGAGAGACCCCGTGTCCCATGCTGACGATCACGGCGGCACGCGCCGCGACTTCCTCTACTACGCCACCGCCGGCGCCGGCACCGTGGTCGCCGGTGCGGCCGTCTGGCCGCTCGTCAACCAGATGAACCCCGCCGCCAACGTCCAGGCGCTGGCCTCGATCCGCGTCGACGTGGCGGGGGTGGAGCCCGGCACGCAGATCACCGTGCAATGGCTCGGCAAGCCGGTCTTCCTCCGCCGCCGCACGCAGGAGGAGATCGACGCGGCCAAGGCGGTGGATGTCAGCAGCCTGCCCGACCCGATCGCACGCAACGCCAATATCGACGGACAGGCGCCCGCCACCGACGAGAATCGCGCGCTGCAATCCTCCGAGGGCACCGGCGGCGAGGAGTGGCTGGTGATGATGGGCGTCTGCACCCATCTCGGCTGCGTGCCGATCGGCGACGGAGCCGGCGATTTCGGCGGCTGGTTCTGCCCCTGCCACGGCTCGCATTACGACAGTGCCGGCCGCGTCCGCCGCGGCCCGGCGCCCGAGAACCTGCCGGTGCCGGTCGCGGCCTTCGACAGCGAAACCACCATCGTTCTGGGATAAGGAGGCGCGATCATGGCCGGAATTCCGCACGACCATTACGAACCGAAGACGGGGGGCGAACGCTGGCTCTACAAGCGCCTGCCGATCCTGGGGGTGCTCTACGACACGGTGATGATCCCGACCCCCAAGAACCTCAACTGGATGTGGATCTGGGGCATCGTCCTGACCTTCACCCTGGTCCTGCAGATCGCCACGGGCGTCGTGCTCGTCATGCATTACGTGCCGTCGACCGAGACCGCCTTCGCCTCCGTCGAGCACATCATGCGCGACGTGAACGGCGGCTTCATGCTGCGCTATCTGCACGCCAACGGCGCGTCGCTGTTCTTCGTCGCGGTCTATCTGCACATCTTCCGCAACCTCTATTACGGCTCCTACAAGGAACCGCGGGAGGTCACCTGGATCATCGGCATCCTGATGTATCTCCTGATGATGGGCACCGCCTTCATGGGCTACGTTCTGCCCTGGGGGCAGATGTCGTTCTGGGGCGCGACGGTGATCACCGGGCTCTTCGGCGCGATCCCGTTCGTGGGCGAATCGATCCAGACCTGGCTTCTGGGCGGACCGGCGGTGGGCGAATACACCCTGACGCGGTTCTTCTCGCTGCACTACCTGCTGCCGATGATCCTCGCGGGCCTGACCATCGTGCATATCTGGGCCTTCCACACCACCGGCAACAACAACCCCACCGGGGTCGAGGTGCGGCGCAGTTCCAAGGCCGATGCCGAGAAGGACACGCTGCCGTTCTGGCCGTATTTCGTGCTGAAGGACCTGTTCGCGCTGGCGCTGATCCTGGCGGTGTTCTTCGCCATCGTGGGCTTCATGCCGAACTATCTCGGCCACCCCGACAACTACGTCGAGGCCAACCCGCTGCAGACCCCCGCCCACATCGTGCCGGAATGGTACTTCCTGCCGTTCTACGCCATCCTGCGGGCCTTCACCGGCGACGTCTGGATCGTGCAGATCGCGAGCTTCCTGACCGGCGGCATCGTCGACGCCAAGTTCTTCGGCGTGCTGGCCATGTTCGGGGCCATCGTGGTGATGGCGCTGGCGCCCTGGCTCGACACGTCGAGCGTGCGCTCGGGCCGCTACCGGCCGATCTTCAAGTGGTGGTACGCGCTCTTCATCATCGACTTCTTCGTGCTGATGTGGTGCGGCGCCATGCCGGCGGCCGAACCCTACGCGTCGATCTCGCTCGTCGCCTCGGCCTACTGGTTCATCTACTTCCTCGTCGCCCTGCCGCTTCTGGGGGTGATCGAGAAGCCGCTGCCGCAGCCCGAGACGATCGAGGCCGATTACGCCCGCCACTACGCGCCGAATACCGGCGGCACGCAGACCGTCGCGAGCCCGGCGGAGTGAGAGAGACAGACATGACGCTCGACACGATCCTCAAGGCCGGCGCCGCCGCGCTGCTGCTCGCGCCCACCGCGCTTCTCGCCCAGGAGGAGGGCGAGGATCACGGCGGCGGCGGCGAGAGCGCCGACCATTCCGAGCCGCACATCACCGATTACGCCTTCCCGTTCGAGGGCCCGTTCGGCACCTACGACCAGTTCCAGATCCAGCGCGGGCTGCAGGTCTACACGGAGGTCTGCTCGGCCTGCCACGGGCTGCGCTACGTGTCCTTCCGCACGCTGGGCGACGAGAGCGGGCCGGGTCTGCCAGAGGACCAGGTTCGCGCCTATGCCGCCAATTACGAGGTCTTCGACGAGACCCTGCAGGAAGGTCAGGGCGATTTCCGCCCGGCCAAGCCGGTCGACCATTTCCCGGAATCGTCGCTGTCGAACGCGCCGGATCTGAGCCTGATGGCGAAGGCGCGGGCCGGTTTCCACGGTCCCTTCGGGCTCGGCATCAACCAGTTCCTGCGGGGGATCGGCGGCCCGGAATACATCGCCTCGCTTCTGAACTCCTATACCGGCGAGCAGCGCGAGCAGGCGGGCGCCGTGTTCTACGAGAACACCGCCTTTCCCGGCGGCTGGATCGCCATGCCGCCGCCGCTCTACGGCGACGACGTGACCTACGCGGACGGCGCGCCCAGCACCATCGAGGCCGAGGCGAAGGACGTGGCGGCCTTCCTCATGTGGACCGCGGAGCCGAAGCTGGCGGCGCGCAAGCAGGCGGGCTTTGCGGGCGTGCTGATGCTGTCGGTGCTGGCGGTGCTGCTCTACCTCACCAACAAGCGGATCTGGGCGCCCTACAAGCGCAAGGCGAAGAAACTGCCGGCGGAGTAAGTCCGGCCGGACGCCGGAAAAGGCGCGGGCCCGCCGGGTCCGCGCCTTTTTTTTGGCCTCTGTCGCGTTTGCTGACGCCCGCCCACGCCGGGCGCCCGGGGGCGAGCGGTCGCCGCGCGCCATTGCGACGCCCTCCGCCATGGCCTAACCAGCGGCAACCGCCCGAGCCCCAGAGCCCCCGACCATGAGCCTCAACACCTACGGCCATCTCTTTCGCGTCACCACCTGGGGCGAAAGCCATGGCCCCGCGCTCGGCGCCACGGTCGATGGCTGCCCGCCCGGCATCCCGATCAGCGAAGCCGATCTCCAGGTCTGGCTCGACCGCCGCAAGCCCGGGCAGAACAGGTACACGACCCAGCGCCGCGAGGCCGATCAGGTGGAGATCCTGTCGGGCGTCTACGAGGGCGAGACCACCGGCACGCCGATCCAGCTGATGATCCGCAACACCGACCAGCGGTCGAAGGATTATTCCGAGATCGCCGACAAGTTCCGCCCCGGCCACGCCGACATCACCTACTGGCAGAAATACGGGATCCGCGACCCGCAGGGGCGGCGGCCGGTCCTCCGCCCGCGAGACGGCGGCGCGCGTCGCCGCCGGCGGGGTCGCCCGTGCCGCTCTGGCCCAACTCGCGCCTGATCTCGTCGTCACCGGCTACATGGTGCAGATGGGGCCCTATCAGATCGACCGGGCGCGCATGGACATGGCCCAGATCGGGGAAAATCCGTTCTGGACCCCGGATGCCGCCGCCGCGGAATGCTGGGCCGCCTATCTCGACACGCTGCGCAAGTCCGGCAATTCGGTCGGCGCGGTGATCGAACTCGTCGTGTCCGGCGCCCCGGCGGGGCTGGGCGCGCCGGTCTACGGCAAGCTCGACACCGACCTCGCCGCGGCGATGATGTCGATCAACGCCGTCAAGGGCGTGGAGATCGGCGAGGGCATGGCCGCCGCCGCCCTGACCGGCAGCGAGAACGCCGACGAGATCGGCTTCGAGAAGGGTCGCCCGGTCTATGGCTCGAACCATGCGGGCGGCATCCTCGGCGGCATTTCCACCGGGCAGGACATCGTCGTGCGCTTCGCCGTCAAACCCACCAGCTCGATCCTGACGACGCGGCGCACCATCACCAAGACGGGCAGTCCGGCGGAGATCGCGACCAAGGGCCGCCACGACCCCTGCGTCGGCATCCGCGCCGTGCCGGTCGCCGAGGCGATGGCGGCGGCGGTGATGCTCGATCACCTCTTGCTGCATCGCGGCCAGGTGGGGGCCGGGCCGCGCGGCCGGATCGGCTGAGCGCCCTTTTCCCGGGCTAGCCGCTCCGCAGCGCCTCGAGCACCCGCAGGGAGGCGAAGCCGTCGGGCACCATCCCCTCCTCGCTCTGGAAGGCGCGCACGGCCGCGACGGTCAGCGGCCCGATGCGCCCGTCGACGCCGCGCGTGTCGAAGCCGGCGGCGGTCAGGCGGCGTTGCAGCTCCTCGCGCTCGCCCTGCGTCAGCGTGCGGTCGTCGCGGGGCCACTGGGATTGCAGGGGCGGCCCCCCGGCGATCCGATCGGCCAGACGGCCCACGCCGATCACATAGGCATCGGCGCTGTTGTAGCGCTCTAGGACGTGGAAATTGGGAAAGACGAGGAAGGCCGCCCCCTGCGAGCCGGCCGGCAGCAGGATCGACGCCTCGCCATGATCCGGCACCGCGCGGCCGGCCATGTCGGTGACCCCGAGCCGCGCCCAGTCCGACGGCAGCCGCCGCTCGTCGCGCCGCGCCAGCGTAAAGTCGAACCCCTCGGGCAGGCGCACCTCGACCCCCCAGGGCATATCCTTCTCCCAGCCCGAGCGCGCCAGATAGGCGGCGGTCGAGGCCAGCGCGTCGGCAGGATCCTCGCCCCAGATGTCGCGCCGGCCGTCGCCGGTGAAATCGACCGCGTGCACCACGTAGGAAGTCGGGATGAACTGCGTGTGGCCCATGGCGCCGGCCCAGCTGCCGGTCAGGCGGGCGCGATCGACATCGCCCAATTCGATGATCTTCAGCGCGGCGATCAGCTGCGATTCGAAGAACCGCCCGCGCCGCCCGTCATAGGCGAGCGTGGCCAGCGCCTCGACGATGTCGGTGGCGCCGCGATGCGTTCCGTAGGCCGATTCGAGGCCCCAGATCGCCACCACGATCTCCCGGTCGACGCCGTAGCGCCGCTCGATCGCATCGAGCAGGTCGGCGTGGCGGTCGAGCGCCGTTTGGCCTGCGGCGATGCGGCTGTCGGAGACCGCCGCGTCGAGATAGTCCCAGATCGCCGTGGTGAACTCGGCCTGGTTGCGATCGCGGCGGATGACCGCCGGATCGTAGCTGAGATCCGCAAGCGCCCGGTCGACCACCGCCGCCGGAACGCCCTGGGTCAGCGCCCGCCCCCGGAACCGGGCGAGCCAGGCCTCGAGCCCGGCCTGTTCGGCGCGGTAGCGCTCGTCTGCCGGCGGCCGGGCGCGCGGCAGCGCCGGCGGCAGGAGCGGCGGCGCGCTCGCCGCGCCCGCGCGCGGCATCGGCCGGGCGGGATCCTGCTGGGCGGAGGCGGAGAGCGGAGAGGCGAGGAGCGTGAGGCCGGCGCAGAGGACAGCGAGACGCGACATGAAACTTTCCGTGGCTTGCTCGTTCCGGGCGGCACTCTATCGCCGAAGCCGCTAGAAAAGAAGCGATTTTTCGCCGCTCAAAGGCGGCGGTGCCGCGGTCGTGATCGGCCGGCGCGCGTTCAGGGACGATTGCCGCGCCCCCGGCCATCTGCCTATGCTGCACCAAAGAGGAGGATCCCATGCTCGACGATATCGTCATCCTGTCCGGCGTCCGCACCGCGGTCGGCACCTTCGGCGGCGCGCTGGCCGGCACGCCGCCCATCGATCTTGCCGCCACCGTCGCCAGGGAGGCCCTGAGCCGGGCCGAGATCGAGGCCGACCGCATCGGCCACGTGACCTTCGGCCACGTCATCAACACCGAGCCGCGCGACATGTACCTGAGCCGCGTCGCCGCGATGCAGGCCGGGGTGCCGGAGACGGTGCCGGCGATGAACGTGAACCGGCTCTGCGGATCGGGCGCACAGGCCATCGTCAGCGCCATCCAGTCGCTCGCCATGGGCGACGCCGATTTCGTCCTGACCGGCGGCGCCGAGAACATGTCGCGCGCGCCCTTCATCCTGCCGCAGGCCCGCTGGGGCCAGAAGATGGGCGATGTCGCGGCCGCCGACATGATGCTGGGCGCGCTCAACTGCCCGTTCGGCACCGGCCATATGGGCGTCACCGCCGAGAACGTCGCCGAGGAGCGCCAGATCGGCCGGGAGGCGCAGGACGAGTTCGCCCTGACCTCGCAGAAGCGCACCAAGCGCGCCATGGAAGAGGACCGCTTCCAGCGCGAGATCGTAGCCGTGGAGGTGAAGCGCAAGCGCGAGACCGCCGCCTTCGACAAGGACGAGCACCCCAAGGACACCTCCGCCGAGAAGCTGGCGAGCCTGAAGCCCGCCTTCCGCAAGGACGGCACGGTGACCGCCGGCAATGCGAGCGGCATCAACGACGGCGCCGCGGCGCTGGTCCTGGCGCGCGGGGCCGTGGCCGAGAAGGCCGGGCTGACGCCGAAGTTCCGCGTCCATGGCTACGGCCATTCGGGCGTGCGGCCCGAGGTCATGGGGTTGGGCCCCGTTCCCGCCGTGCGCAACCTCCTGGAGCGCACGGGGCTCGCCATCGACGATTTCGACGTGATCGAATTGAACGAGGCCTTCGCCGCCCAGGCGGTGGCGGTCAACCGCGAGTTGGGCCTCGACCCGGAGAAGGTGAACCCCAATGGCGGCGCCATCGCGCTCGGCCATCCGGTGGGCGCCACCGGCGCCATCCTGACGGTCAAGGCCATGTACGAGCTTGAACGGAGCGGCGGGCGGATGGGACTGGTGACCATGTGCATCGGCGGCGGCCAGGGAATCGCGCTGGCGATCGAGCGGATCTGACGCCGCTTAACGCGGGCTTTACCGGCAGGCCGCAACTATGGGATGTATCTCGAACGAACAGATCGCCCCATGTTGCCCTCCATGTCGCCGCCATCGACCAGCGAACGCCGGGCCCGGCTGGCCGCCGAGCGTCTTCTGGCCCTGCGCGAGCGCACGCTCGGCCAGGAGGCGGCGCGGCTGGAGGCCCGCTCGAAGGCCTTGTTGGACGAGATCCGCGCCAAGCGCGCGGAACTGCTCGATCTGCGGCAGGAGACCGACCGGCTGCGCCTCGATCACGAGGTCCTGCGCGCCCATGCCGAGCGCGAGGTGGCCGCGGCGCAGTCGAGCGAGCGCAACATCTGGGCGGCGCTCCAGACCCTGCGCGACGGCTTCGCCATCTATGACCGCGATCACCGTCTGGTGGTGGCCAACCGGGCCTATCTGTCGGTCTTCGAGGGGCTGAACGAGATCCGCCCGGGGGTGACGCACCGCCGGGTCTGCGAGATCCTGGTCGAGGAGGGCATCGCCGATCCCGGCCCCGACCCGCGCGGATGGATCGAGCGCTGCGTCGATCGCTGGTCGACGAACCCGATCCCCTCGGCGACGCTCGAACTCTGGAACGGGCAGATGATCAAGCTGATCGAGCGCCACCTGCCCGATGGCGGCGTCGTGACGCTCGCCGTCAACCAGACCGAGATGCAGCGTGTCATGGCCGCGATCGAGGCCATTCCGGACGGCTTCGTGCTCTATGACCGCGACGACCGGCTGGTGATGTGCAACCAGACGTACCGCGATCTCTACCGGCTCGACAGCCTTGCCGAGGGCCCCGGCGTAAGCTTCATCGACGTGCTGCGCCACGGCCTCGAGCTCGGCTATTACGCCGAGGCCGCCGGGCGCGAGGAGGATTGGCTTGAGGAACGGCTCGACCAGCACAACCGGGCCACCGGCGAGTCGACCGAGCAGCGACTGGCGGACGGGCGCTGGCTGCGGATCCTCGAACAGAAGACCCCCGACGGCGGCACGGCGGGGCTGCGCATCGACATCACCGACCTCAAGCGCCAGCAGCAGGACCTGCTCGGGATGAACGAAGCCGCCGAGGCGGCGCGCCGCGCCAAGGCAGCGTTCCTGTCGAACATGAGCCACGAGATCCGCACCCCGATCAACGGCATCGTCGGCCTGTCGCAGGTGTTGCTCGACGGCGCGCTGAGCGAAGAGCAGCGCGGCTTCGCCAGCACCCTGCGCCGCTCGGCCACGGCGCTCCTGACCATCGTCGACGACGTTCTGGATTTCTCGCGCTCCGAATCGGGTCTTCTGGACCTCCGCGTCGAGCCGTTCGACGCGGTGCGGCTTCTCGATGACGCGGTCGAGGGGTTCCGCGCCGTGTGCCGGCAGCGCGGCCTCGCCCTCGAGCTCGTCTGCGAGGGCGTGCCGCGCGCCTGCGAGGGCGATGTGCGGCGGGTGCGGCAGATCCTGATGAACCTCATCGGCAACGCGGTGAAGTTCACCCGGCAGGGACATGTCACCGTTCGCGCGACGGGTGCGCCGGACGGGCCGGACGGGCCGGGCCGCGTCCGCCTGACGATCGAGGTGGAGGACAGCGGCATCGGCGTGCCCCCCGACCGCGCCCCGCACATCTTCGGCGGCTTCGTGCAGGCCGAGGCCTCCCACGACCGCAGCCATGACGGATCGGGGCTGGGGCTCGCCATCTGCCGCCGCCTCGTCGAGCTGATGGAGGGCGAGATCGGCTACCGGCCCCGCGACGGCGGCGGCTCGGTCTTCTTCGTGGTGCTGCCCCTCGCCCTGGCGCAGATCGCCGCGCCCGCAGATGCGGGCCGGCTCGAGCCGGCGGCGACGCGCATCGACCCGTCGGTGCCGCTGCGCATCCTCGCGGCCGACGACAATGCCACCAACCGGCTGATCCTGAAGAAGCTCCTGGAGCCGCTCGGCGTCAGCCTGGCCATGGCCGCGACCGGCGCCGATGCGGTGCGCATGGCGGCGGAGGACCCGCCCGACCTGGTGCTGATGGACATCTCGATGCCCGGCATGGATGGCAAGGAGGCGACCGCCCTCATCCGCACCGCGGAACGGGCCGCCGATCGCCCGGCGCTTCCCATCGTGGCGATGACCGCCCACGCGCTTGCCGAGGACATCGCCGAGATCCGGCGCGCCGGCATCGACGACGTGCTGACCAAGCCCTTGAGCCGCGAGGCGCTGGCCCGCCGGATCGAGATCGTCCGCGATGCCGGTCAGGCGGCGGCAGCCGCAGCGCTGCGCAAAAAGGCCGGCGCATCCGGCGCGGAGAGCGCGGGCGCATAGGCATAGCCGCCCGCATCGAAATCGCGCAGCCCCTCCGGGTCGCTCAGCCGCCTCTCGCAGACGAACCGCGCCATCGCGCCGCGCGCCCGCTTGGCGTGAAACGAGACGACCTTCGGCACGCCGTCCTTCTCGTCGAGAAAGCGCGGCGTCACCACGCGAAGACCGAGCGCCTCGGGCGGCACCGCGGCAAAATATTCCTGGCTCGCGCAGTTCAGGACCGCGTCGGACCCCGCGGCCGCCGCGTCCTGGGCCAGCATCCGCGCGATCCGCTCGCCCCAGAACGCATGGAGCGTCCCGCCCCGCCGCGTCCTGAGTCGGCTGCCCATCTCCAGCCGGTGGGCGTGGATCGCGTCGCGCGGCCGCAGCAGCCCGTAAAGCCCCGACAGGATGCGCAGGTGATCGTCGGCGAAATCCCGCGCCGGAGCGTCGAGCGTCGCCATCTCCAGCCCCTGATAGGTGTCTCCAGCGAAGGCCCAGGCGGCCGGCCGCGCCGCCGCGTCGTCCGCATCGGCCATGGCGCGGAAGCGGTCGCGATTGAGCCGCGCCAGCGCGTCGCTCAGCCCCATCAGGTCCTTGAGCCCCGCAAGGCTCAGCTGCCGCACATGCCCGGCCAGGATCGCCGCCTCGCGGCCCAGCCGCGGCGCGGTCGCCTGCACGTCCCTCGCGGTCCAGTCGAGCTTCTTGGCGGGCGAGATCGCGACGAGCATGAGACACCTCCGTTCCGGGACCCGCGCCATAGCCGCGCCGGCGCCCCGCCTCAACCCTCCCGGCAGGCCTCGAGGAAGGCCGTGCCGAAGCGGCCGAGCCGGGCCGCGTTCAGCCCCGGCGCGCGCGCCAGATCCTCGATCCGCTCGGGCCGCCGCTCGGCGATCCAGCGCAGCGTCGCGGCGCCGCAGGACATCGGCTTGCCGGTGCCGTCGGCGCCGCGCGCCAGCCGCCCCTGCACCTCGGCCAGCCGGTCGAAGACCGCCCCGTCGGCGCTCCCCGCAAGCTTGCGGCGAGCGGGATGCGGCAGCGGCGCGGCAGCGCCGGTGATGACCTCGAGGAAGGTGGCGCCGTAGCGTTCAAGCTTGGTGGCGCCGACGCCGCCGATCCTGGCCATCTCGTCGAGCGTCGCGGGCCGCCGCTCGGCCATCTCGATCAGCGTGCGGTCGGTGAAGACGACATAGGCCGGCACCTTCGCCGCTTCGGCCAGGGCGCGCCGCCGCGCCTTCAGCGCCGACAGGAGCGGCGCGTCCGCCTCCTCGACCAGCGCCTTCGCCGCCGGCCGGTCCGGCGCCGACAGCGCGTCGCGGCGCAGCGCGATGCGCGTCTCGCCCCGCAGGACCGGCCGCGCCTCCGTGGTCAGGCGCAGCGCGCCGTGGCGCTCGGCATCGGGCCGCACCAGGTCGTGGCCCATCATCTGCCGGAAGATCGCCTGCCAGTGCCGCGCCGGATGGGCGGAGCCCACCCCGAAGGTCGGCAGCGCGTCATGGCCCCGCGCCCGCACCTTCTCGGTGGCGCGGCCCACCAGGATGTCGATCAGGTGGCCGGTGCCGAAGCGCTCCTCGGTCCGCAGGATCGCCGACAGCGCCATGCGCACGGGCTCGGTGGCATCGAAGGTCTCGGGCGGGGCGAGGCAGAGGTCGCAGGCGCCGCAGGACCCCTCGGGCGCGGTCTCGCCGAAATAGGCCAGAAGCCGGCGCCGCCGGCAGCCCAGCGCCTCTGCCAGACCCAGAAGCGCGTTGAGCCGCCCGTGATCGGCCGCCTTGCGCTCCGGCGGCGCCGCGCCCTCGTCGATCTGGGCGCGGCGCAGGCGGATGTCGTCGGCGCCGTAGAGCGTCAGCGTCTCGGCCGGCGCGCCGTCGCGCCCGGCGCGGCCGATCTCCTGGTAGTAGCTCTCGATCGATTTCGGCAGGTCGGCATGGACCACCCAGCGGATATCGGGCTTGTCGACGCCCATGCCGAAGGCCACCGTGGCGCAGACCACCAGATCGTCCTCGAGGGCGAAGCGCGTCTCGACCTCGCGCCGCGCCTCGGCCTCCATGCCGCCGTGATAGGCGCAGGCCGGATGCCCGGCCTCGCAGAGCGCCCGGGCGAGGCTCTCGGTCCGGGCCCTCGTGCCGCAATAGACGATGCCGGGCTGGCCCCGGCGCGCTGCGACGAAGGACAGGATCTGCTGGCGCGGCTGGTTCTTGGGGCGGAAGGCGAGGTGGATGTTGGGCCGGTCGAAGCCCTGCAGGAAGACCCGCGGCGCCCGGTCCTCGAAGAGCCGCGCCACGATCTCGTCGCGCGTCTCGGCGTCGGCGGTGGCGGTGAAGGCCGCCAGCGGCGCGCCCAAGGCGCGCCGGAGCGTCCCGATCCGCAGGTAGTCGGGCCGGAAATCGTGGCCCCACTGGCTCACGCAATGCGCCTCGTCGACGGCGATGAGCGAGATGCGGGCGGCGGCCAGCATCCGCGCCGTGCCGCCCGCCGCCAGCCGCTCGGGCGCGAGATAGAGAAGCTTGAGCGTTCCGTCGGCGAGGCCGGCGAGGGCGGCGTCGGTCTCCGCCTCGCTATTGGCGCTGGTCAGCGCCGCGGCATGGACCCCGGCGGCGCGCAGCGCCCGCACCTGATCGCGCATCAGCGCGATGAGCGGCGAGATCACCAGCGTCACGCCGTCGCGCATGAGGGCCGGCACCTGGAAGCAGAGCGACTTGCCGCCGCCCGTCGGCATGATCGCCAGAACCGGCTCGCCTGCCGCCACGGCGGCGATGATCTCGGCCTGACCGGGGCGGAACTTGGGGAATCCGAAGACGGAACGCAGCAGCGTTTCGGGGTCGGTCATGCGGCACTCGGCGTATGGAGACGGGATGGGCGCAACCTCTCACGCCCTAGGCCCCGGGGCAACCGCCGCCCGGCGCGCCTCGCGGCCTGACCCGGGCTCTCGCGCGTCCTGTCGCGGCTCAGGTTCCCGCGCGTCCTGTCGCGCCATCTATGTTCCCGCGCGTCCTGTCGCGCCATCTATGTTCCCGCGCGTCCTGTCGCGCCATCTATGTTCCCGCGCGTCCTGTCGCGCCATCTATGTTCCCGCGCGTCCTGTCGCGCGGCCGGGGCTCCGCTCGCCGTCGATGACCGAGAACGAGCCGTCCAATTCCAGCACCACCGCCGCGATGCCATTGAGGTCGCGGCTGCCTTCGGTGCGGATCACCGTCTCGAGCTCCTCGTGCGTCACCCGCGCCCGGCGCATCGCCCCCTCCAGGACCTCCCCGTCCCTGACCAGCAGCGTCGGCTCGGAGCGGACCGCCCTTGCAAAGGTCTTCGAATGGACCGACAGGAACGCCACCGTGTATTGCAGCGCGATCAGCAGCAGCAGCGCCGCCACCCCCTCGGCCAGCGCCACGCTCTCGCTCAGGAGGATCGTCGCGAAGGTCGAGCCGATCGCCACGGTGACCACCAGATCGAAGGCGTTGAGCTTGGCGAGCGTGCGCTTTCCGGATATCCGCAACGAGGCCACCAGCGCCGCATAGGCCAGGGTGCCGACGATGATCGTCCGCACGATCCCCGCCCAGTTCTGGAAGAACATTGCCTGCCAGTCCATGCCGCCTCTCCACCCGGTTACGGGGCTCAACGGCCGGGGGCGGCACCGGTTTCCCGCCAGCGTCAGACCAGGGCGGCCGCGTTGTTGATGATGATGATCCGGATGGCGTAGACCGCGATCAGCGCCACCAGCGGCGCGAGGTCGAGCCCGCCCATCGGCGGCAGGATGCGCCGGATCGGCGTGTAGAGCGGCTCCAGAAGCCGGTTCAGCCCGTCCCAGATCTGCGCCACGAGCGGCTGGCGCAGGTTCAGCACCTGGAAGTTGATGAGCCAGGACATGATGATGTGCGCGATCATGATGAACCAGATCACGTTGAGAATGAGCAGCATGATCTGGATGATCGACAGCATCGGCAGCGTCTCCCTCGCCTGTGGGCCGCGCGGCGCCCCCGTCGCGGCTAGGGCGCTAGGTAACCACCGCCGCCGCGCCCGGCAAGGCTTGACCGCGTCGCCGCGGCGCGGCAGGCGCGGGTCTCCGCGACAGCGCGAAAGGACGCCCGCCCCATGTATCCCATCCTGCGCGTCGCCACGGAACTGGTGCGCCACCGCCGCGCGCCGCCGCTTGGCCTCTTCGACATCCATGTCAGCCACCACCGCATCTGGCCCGTCGACATCGACCTGTGGATGGAGCTGAACAACGGCCGCACGCTGACGCTCTACGACCTCGGCCGGATCGTGCTCCTGACGCGCACGGGCCTTGTTGCGGCGATGCGCCGCGCCGGCTGGGTGGGCACCGTCGCAGGCGCCTCGATCCGCTACCGCCGCCGCCTGCAGGTCTTCCAGCGGATCGAGATGCAGAGCCGCATCGTCGGGTGGGACGCGCGGTTCCTCTATGTCGAGCAGGCGATGTACCGGGGCGCGGCCTGCTGCGGCCACCTGCTGATCCGCATGGCGGTGACCGACCGCACGCGGATGATCCCGGCGGCCGAGGCCGCCGCCGCGCTCGATGTGGATCAGAGCCCGCCGCTGCCCGACTGGGTCGCCGCCTGGGCTGCGGCCGATGCGCGGCGCCCCTGGCCGCCGATGGGCTGAGAGGGGTTGCCGCGCGCGCCGTCCCCTGCTTCATGCCGGGATGACGGGACGAGGGCGCGCATGGCCGACATCACCGCACGACGGCGGATCTGGGGCTGGTACTTCTTCGACTGGGCGAGCCAGCCCTACAACACGCTGCTCATCACCTTCATCTTCGGCCCCTACGTGGCGCAGGTTCTGGGCGACGGCACCCGCGCCCAGGCCGCCTGGGGCTTCGGCATCGGCGCGGCGGGTGTGGTCACGGCGGGGCTCGCGCCGCTTCTCGGCACCATTGCCGACCGGTCGGGGCGGCGGTTGCCGTGGATCTGGGGCTTCTCGTGCCTCTATGTCTTGGGCTCGGCCGCGCTGTGGTTCGCAAGTCCCGACGATTTCGACCTGGTGCGCACGCTCGTCCTGTTCGGCATCGGCCTGATCGGCATGGAATTCGCGACGATCTTCACCAATGCCATGCTGCCCGATCTGGCGCCCGGCGACCGGATCGGCGGGCTCTCGGGCTCGGGATGGGCGTTCGGCTATCTGGGCGGGCTCGTCGCGCTCGTCCTGGTCCTCGTCTTCCTCGCCGAGGATCCGGCCACCGGCACCACCCTCATCGGCATCGAGCCGGTCTTCGGTCTCGATCCCGCCACCCGGCAGGGGACGCGGTTCGTGGGCCCGTTCACGGCGCTCTGGTACGTGCTCTTCATGGTGCCCTTCGTGCTCTGGGTGAAGGAGCCGCGCCGCCCGCGCCGCCCCCTGGCCATCGGCGCCGCCATGGCCGATCTGGGCCGCACCATCCGCCGGCTGCCCGCGACGCCGAGCCGGCTGGCGTTCCTCGCGGCCTCCATGCTCTACCGCGACGGGCTTGCCGGGGCCTATGCGCTGGGCGCGATCTTTGCCGCCGGCATCCTGGACTGGTCGGTGGTGGAGACCGGCACGTTCGGCATCATCGCGGTGATCTCGGGCGCGCTCTTCGCCTGGCTCGGCGGCCGGGCCGATGCGCGCTTCGGGCCGCTGCCGGTCATCGTCTGGTCGATCGTCTGCCTGATCCTCGCCGTGCTCCTGGCGATGGGGGTGTCGCGCGAGACGGTGCTGGGCCTGCCGCAGAGCGCGGGGTCGCAATTGCCGGACATGATCTTTCTCGGCATCGGCGCAACCATCGGCGGGGCCGGCGGCGCGCTGCAGGCGGCGAGCCGCACGATGATGGTGCGGCAGGCCGATCCCGGGCGGATGACCGAAGGGTTCGGCCTCTATGCGCTCTCGGGCAAGGCCACCTCCTTCGTGGCGCCGCTCGCCATCGGCGCGGCGACCGCGGCGACCGGATCGCAACACTGGGGGATCGCGCCCCTCATCGTGCTTTTCGCCGCTGGGTTGATCCTGCTAGTGTGGGTGAAACCTGACGGAGATCGCGCCGCATGACGTTCCTCTGCTCCCGATCCCGCCCGCTGGCCGCTCTGGCCCTCCTCGCGGCCCTCGCCGGCTGCGGCCCGCGCGAGGTTCCCGCCCCGAACCTTGCGGGCGTCGAGGTGACGCAATCGGGCATGGCCAAGCGGCTCTTCGGCAGCAAGGCGCGCCCGGCGAACCTGCCCTCGGCGCCCTATGGCAGCTATTCCCGGGGGTGTCTGGCCGGCGCCGTGCAGCTGCCCGAGACCGGCCCCACCTGGCAGGCGATGCGGCTCAGCCGCAACCGCAACTGGGGCCATCCCCAGACGGTGGCCTTCATTCGCGACCTGAGCCGCCGGGCCGCCGCGCTGCCCCAGTCGAACGGCCTCTATGTGGGCGACATGAGCCAGCCCTCGGGGGGGCCGATGCTGACCGGTCACGCCAGCCACCAGATCGGTCTCGACGCCGACATCTGGCTGATGCCCGCCGCTCTCGGGCTCGACCCGGCGGCGCGGGAACGGCTTTCGGCCGTGTCCTTCCGCCGCGCCGGCGGCGCCTATACCAATGCCCGCTGGTCACGCTACCAGCACGAACTGGTGAAGGCCGCCGCCCGCGACCCGCGCACCGCTCGCATCTTCATCTTTCCCGGCGCAAAGGTGCAGATGTGCCGGGACGAGACCGGCGACAGATCCTGGCTCAGAAAGGTCCGGCCCTGGTGGGGACATCACTATCACATGCATGTCAGGCTTTCCTGTCCCGCCGGCGCACCCGGCTGCGTCGATCAGGAGCCGCCGCCGCCGGGCGATGGCTGCGCCGAGGCGGAGCGCTGGGTGCGCAACATCCTGAACCCGCCGCCCCCCGATCCGAACGCCCCGGCCGCCCCGCCCAAGCGCGAACTGACCATGGCCGATCTGCCACGGGCCTGTCAGGCGGTGCTGGCGCGCTGATCGCGGCCGCCGTCATCCTCGCCCTCGCCGCGGCGGCCCCGGCGGATCCGGCCAGCTTCCTCGCAAGCTGGATATGGCTGCGCGACAGCCCCCGTCACGGCGGCTATTCCGGGCTGCTGATCTCGGCCGACGGCCTGCGCATCACCACGGTCTCCGACCGCGCCCGGCTCGTCACCGCCCGGCTCGAGCGGGACGGCGAGGGGCGGATTGCGGCGGCCCGGGTGGAGAGCGACCGCGCCATTCCGGACCGCGTCGACAGCGAGGGGCTGGCGCGCCGCGCCGATGGCAGCCTTCTGGTCTCGACCGAGGGGCCGGCGCGCATCCTCGTCCTCGACGGCACCGAACGTCGGCCCCTGCCGCTGCCCATTCCCCCATCGTTCCGCCGCCTGTCCGTCAACACCGCCCTCGAAGGTCTGGCGATCGCCCTCGACGGCGCGATCTGGACGGTGCCCGAGGCGCCCGAGGCCGCGGGGTTCCCGCTCTGGCGGCGGGGCGCCGAGACCTGGCAGCGCATGGGCTATCTGCCCGAGGTCGACGACTTCGTGCCCGTCGGCCTCGATTTCGACGATCGGGGCCGGCTCTACGTGCTCGAGCGGCGCTTCGATCCGGTGGGCGGCTTCCACACGAGGGTGCTGCGTCTCGATCCGGGCGATCTGATCAATCGGCCGCCGGAACGGCTGATCGACGACGACCGCCACGACAACCTCGAAGGCATCGCCGTCTGGCGCAACGCGAGCGGAGAGCTGCGCATCACCATGATCTCCGACGACAACTTCTTCTTCCTGCAGAAGACCTGCCTCGTCGAATACGCTGTGCCCGACTGAGCGGCACGCGGGGCCGCGCGGGATCGCCCGGCCCGGCCTTGCCAGCGCGGTGCGGCGGCGGTATGGCGGCGGATCGGCCGCGGGTCCCGCGCCTGCGGCGCGCTCAAGTCTCCGACCACCTTGTCAAAACGGACCCGCAGATCCATGCCCCGCCTCCTTCCCGGCATCCTCGCCATGGCCGCCATCGTCGTGGCCTCCAACATCCTCGTGCAGCATCTTCTGGGCCAGTGGCTGACCTGGGGGGCGCTCACCTATCCCTTCGCCTTCCTCGTCACCGACGTGATGAACCGCGTCCATGGGCCCGCCACGGCGCGCAAGGTGGTCTTCGCCGGGTTCCTGACCGGCGTCGCCTGCTCGCTCGTCGGCACGCAGATCGCGGGCGAATTCGGCCCGCTCGTCACGCTGCGCGTGGCGCTGGCCTCCGGCACGGCCTTCCTCGCGGCGCAGCTCGTCGACATCGCGGTCTTCGACCGGATCCGCGGCGGGCGCTGGTGGTCGGCGCCGCTCGTCTCGTCGCTCCTCGGCTCGGCGCTCGACACGGCGCTGTTCTTCACCATCGCCTTCTCGGCGCGGCTCGCCGTCCTCCATCCGGCGGAGGACGTGAGCTGGGCGAACGAAGCGCTGCCGCTCCTGGGCGCGGGGCCAGTGGTGCCGCTCTGGGTGTCTCTCGCGACCGCCGATTGGTTGGTCAAGCTCGCCCTCGCAGTGATCGCTTTGGCGCCGTTTCGCCTCATCACCGGCAAAATGATTCCGCATGCGGCGTGAATTAATTTGACAGAAACCATATCCGTGCCACCGTCCCCTCATCGGCAATCAGCGAAAGGAGGTGGTCCAGTGTCTAGAATGATGGTGGAGTATGAGGTCGGAACAGTCATGGGGGCCGACGTCTGAGGGCAGCCCCTCGGGCGGAACATCCATGATTGGGCACCCGCTCTAACCGGGCCCATCTCCGAAACATTCGAAGGGGCCGCCGACATCCGGTGGTCCCTTTTTCTTCTGTCGGGCGTTCGCGCCCCGAACCGAACGACCCGAATCAACAGACCCGACCGACCCCGTCCCGGAGACCCCGTGCCCCCGCTGCTGCAGATCGCCGACTACCCTCTCTGGGGGCTCATCGTCACCTTCGCCGCCACCGCCGCCGTGATCGGCGTCGCCGGCGTCCGCCTCAGCTACATCGCCGACGAACTGGCCGACCGCACCGGGCTCGGCGAGGTCATCGCGGGGGCGCTTTTCGTCGGCGCCACCACCTCGCTGCCGGGCGCCATCACCTCGGTCTCGACCGCGCTGCAGGGCGCCCCGGCGCTCTCGGTCGGCAACGCCTTCGGCAGCCTGACCGCGCAGACCATGTTCGTCGCCATCGCCGACATCTTCTATCGCCGCGTCAATCTCGAGCACGCCGCGGCGAGCGTCACCGGCCTCGCCCAAGGCGTGCTGATGATGGCGATCCTGTCGATCCCGCTTCTGGCCGCGACCGTGCCCGGCGTCGAGATCTGGCGCATCCACCCGGCGACGATCGCGATCCCGATCGCCTACGTCATGGGGCTGAGGCTGCTGTGGCAGATCCAGCAGGCGCCGATGTGGGATCCGGTCCGCACCTCCGACACGGAGGAGGAGATCTCCGACGTGGAGGAGATCGAGGGCCGGATGGCGGCGCTCTGGATCCGCTTCTCCGGCCTCGCCCTCGTCACCGCTCTGGCCGGCTACGTCATCGGCGAGGCCTCGATCGGCCTCGTGCGGACCACCGATCTCGGCGCGGGTCCGATCGGCACGATCTTCTCCGGCGTCGCGACATCGCTGCCCGAACTGGTGACCGCCGTGGCGGCGGTCCGCGCCGGCGCGGTAAGCCTCGCGATCGGCAACATCCTGGGCGGCAACGCCTTCGACGTGATGTTCCTGGCCGCCGCCGACCTGGCCTTTCCGACCTCGATCTATGCCGAGATCACGCCCACCAATGCCGGCACCGCCATCATCGCGATCCTGATGACCGGCATCCTGCTCCTCGGTATGCTGAAGCGCGACCGCCAGGGTCCCGGCTTCATCGGCTTCGAAAGCGTCACGGTGCTTGCACTCTACGGCCTGTCGGTGGTCCTTCTGTTCGTATGAGCCTCAGGATCACCGACCGCATCACCCTCGAGGACTGGGAGATGACCGAACACTTCACCCAGTCGGGCGGGCCGGGCGGGCAGAACGTCAACAAGGTCGCGACCGCCGTGGAGCTGCGCTTCGAGGCGGAGCGCTCGCCCCACCTGCCGCCCGCGGTCAAGGCCCGCCTGCGCCGGCTGGCCGGGCGCCGCTGGACCAAGGAGGGGGCGGTGCTGATCCAGGTGGCCGAGACCCGCCACCAGGCGCGCAACCGCGACATCGCCCGGCAACGGCTGGCCGAGCTGATCCGCCGGGCGCTGGAAAAGCCCAAGCGCCGGGTGCCGACCCGCCCGACGCTCGGCTCGAAACAGCGCCGCCTCAAGTCGAAGAAGGTCAGGGGCGAGGTGAAGTCGCTTCGCGGCCCGGTCGATCCCGATACCTGAGCGGCGCCCCCGATGGCGCGGCGCCGCGCATCGCTTGCCCCCGGCGCCCCTGGATGCACAATTGTCCGCGCCGACGGATGACAGTTCGGAGACAGCCATGGTCGACATCGCCACCCGCGTCTGGAACCACAAGTGGAAGATCGACCCGATCGTCCGCTCGCTCATCGACACGGATTTCTACAAGCTCCTGATGTGCCAGACGGTGTTCCGGCGCCACCCGCAGATCCGCGTGACCTTCAGCCTCATCAATCGCTCGACCGAGGTGCCGCTGGCCCGGCTCGTCGACGAGGGCGAGCTCAGGGAACAGCTCGACCACATCCGCTCGCTGTCGATCAGCCGCGGCGAATCGACCTGGATGCGCGGCAACACCTTCTACGGCAAGCGGCAGATGTTCACGCCGGGCTTCATGGACTGGTTCGAGGGGCTGCGCCTGCCGCCCTATCACCTCGAGCGCAAAGGCGACCAGTACGAGCTGACCTTCGAGGGCGCCTGGCCCGAGGTCATGCTGTGGGAGATCCCGGCCCTCGCCGTGCTGATGGAACTGCGCAGCCGCGCGGTGCTCGACGATCTGGGCCGTTTCGAGCTTCAGGTCCTCTATGCCCGCGCCATGACCAAGCTGTGGGAGAAGGTCGGCCGGCTGCAGCGGCTCGACCGGCTCCGGATCGCCGATTTCGGCACCCGCCGCCGCCATTCCTTCCTCTGGCAGGACTGGTGCGTCCAGGCCATGCAGGAGGGGCTGGGCGATGCCTTCACCGGCACCTCGAACTGCCTCATCGCCAAGAACCGCGATCTGGAGGCGATCGGCACCAATGCCCACGAACTGCCGATGGTCTATGCCGCCTTGGCGGAGTCCGACGAGGCGCTGCGCGAGGCCCCCTACGACGTGCTCTCCGACTGGCACGAGGAGCATGACGGCAATCTCAGGATCATCCTGCCCGATACCTACGGCACTCCGGGATTCCTCGACAACGCCCCGGACTGGCTGGCCGGCTGGACCGGGATCCGCGTCGATTCGGGCGATCCGGTCGAAGGCGCCGAGGCGGCGATCCGCTGGTGGCGGGAGCGCGGCGAGGATCCGAGCGAGAAGCTCGTCATCTTCTCCGACGGGCTCGATGTCGGCAAGATCGAGGAACTCTACCGCCAGTTCCACGGTCGCGTCCGCGTCAGTTTCGGCTGGGGCACGCTTCTGACCAACGATTTCCGCGGGCTCGTGGCCGATGACGCGCTGGCGCCGTTCTCGCTTGTCTGCAAGGCGCGCGCCGCCAACGGCCGGCCGACCGTGAAGCTCAGCGACAATCCCGAAAAGGCCACAGGCCCCGAAGCCGAGGTCGAACGCTATCGCCGCGTCTTCGAGGTCGGCCACCAGGAGCGGCGCGAGGTCCTTGTGTGAGCGTTCAGCGCTTCCGCCGGCCTCGGATCACCGTGTGCTGGCTCAGGATCTCGTAGCCGAGCTTCTCCGCCAGCCTTGTGCGCAACGCCGCGATCTCGTCCGACGGGATCTCGACCAGCATGCCCGTCTCCACGTCGACGAGGTGGTCGTGGTCGCTCCGGGGCATCATCTCGTAGCGCGCCGGCGCGTCCTCGAACGACAGCTTGCGGATCAGCCCCGCCTCCTCCAGCGCGGACAGCGTGCGGTAGACCGTGGCGGAGGAGACGCTGTCGTCGAACTCCCGCAGCTTGAAGAACACCTCGTCGGCGCTCGGATGATCCTCCGCCGCCGCCAGGACGGCCACGATCGCCGTGCGCTGCTGGGTCACCCTAAGTCCGGCCCCCCGCAAGATCTCTGTATATTCGGTCATCACCCGCGCCCGGTCGGTTCCGCCCTGTGACGATACCGCATGGCGAGGCGGCGGAAAAGAAAGTTATTGCGAATGGATCTCATTCGCGTTTACTTTTGCAACTGCAACGCATTTTCTCCTTCGCAGACCCGACGCCCGGAAACCCATGCCCCGCCATTCCCCGACCCTACTCGCCCTGACGGTCGCCGTCGCGCTCCTCCCGTGGAACGCGCTGGCGCAGGACCGCCTGAAGGTCGTCACCACCTTCACCGTGCTGGCCGACATGGCCCGTAACGTCGCCGGCAACGCTGCCGACGTGGTGTCGGTGACCAAGCCCGGCGCCGAGATCCACGGCTACGAGCCCACCCCCCAGGACATCGTCCGCGCCCTCGACGCCGATCTGGTGCTCTGGAACGGGCTGAATCTCGAGCGTTGGTTCGAGCAGTTCCTGTCGAACCTCAAGGACGTGCCCTCCGCCACCCTGACCGAGGGCATCGACCCGATCCCGATCTCCGAGGGCGCCTATGAGGGACAGTCGAACCCCCATGCCTGGATGGGGCTCGAGACCGCGACGATCTATGTCGACAACATTGCGCGCGCCCTGGCCGAGGCCGATCCGGCCAACGCCGCCACCTTCGAGGCCAATGCCGAGGCCTACAAGGCGCGGATCCGCGCCACCATCGGGCCGCTCCGCGACCGGATCGCCGCCATCCCCGAGGATCGGCGCTGGCTCGTGACCTGCGAGGGGGCGTTCAGCTATCTGGCGCGCGATTTCGGCATGAACGAGCTCTATCTCTGGCCGATGAACGCCGATCAGACCGGCTCGCCGCAACAGGTGCGCCGCGTCATCGACGGGGTGAGGGAGCACGACGTGCCGGCGGTGTTCTGCGAAAGCACCGTTTCCGACGATCCTGCCCGGCAGGTCGCGCGCGAGACCGGCGCCGCCTTCGGCGGCACGCTCTACGTCGATTCGCTCTCCACCCCGGACGGGCCGGTGCCGACCTATCTCGACCTGCTGCGGGTCACCTCCGAGACCATCGCCGACGGGCTTGGCGCCTCTGATGGCTGAGGGCATCACGGTCCGCGACCTGACCGTCACCTACCGCAACGGCCACACGGCGCTGCGCAACGCCTCCTTCAGCGTGCCGCAGGGCACGATCACCGGCCTCGTCGGCGTCAACGGCGCCGGCAAGTCGACGCTCTTCAAGGCGCTGATGGGCTTCGTTCCGGCCGCGGCCGGGTCGGTCGAGCTTCTGGGCCTCAGCGTCCGCGAGGCGCTGAAGCGCAGCCTCATCGCCTATGTCCCGCAATCGGAGGAGGTCGACTGGTCCTTTCCGGTCCTGGTCGAGGACGTGGTGATGATGGGCCGCTACGGCCATATGGGCCTGCTGCGCCGGCCGCGGCCGGCCGACCGCGCCGCCGTCGAGGCGGCGCTGGCCCGCGTCGGCATGACGGATTTCCGGCAGCGCCAGATCGGCGAGCTGTCGGGCGGGCAGCGCAAGCGCGTCTTTCTTGCGCGCGCTCTGGCCCAGGACGGCCGCGTGATCCTGCTCGACGAGCCCTTCACCGGCGTCGACGTGACGAGCGAGGATCAGATCGTCGCGCTGCTGCGCGAGCTGCGCGACGAGGGGCGGGTGATGCTGGTCTCCACCCACGATCTGGGATCGGTGCCCGAGTTCTGCGACCGCACCGTGCTCGTCAAGGGCACGGTTCTGGCCCATGGCCCCACCGCCGAGGTCTTCACCCGCACCAATCTCGAGGCCGCGTTCGGCGGCGTGCTGCGGCACTTCACCCTGGGCGGCCGGGATCTCCATGACGATGCCGACGACCGCCGCATCACCATCCTGACCGACGACGAGCGGCCGCTGGTGCGCTACGGCGGCAAGACCCGCCTTCTGGGCGACGCGGAGTGACGGCGCTCGAACCCTTCGGCTACGGCTACATGGTGAACGCGATCTGGGTGTCGGCCCTGGTCGGCGGCGTCTGCGCCTTCCTGTCGTCCTATCTGATGCTGAAGGGCTGGAGCCTGATCGGCGACGCGCTGTCCCATTCGGTGGTGCCCGGCGTCGCGGTGGCCTACACGCTGGGCCTGCCCTTCGCGCTCGGCGCCTTCGTCGCGGGCGGCCTGGCGGCGGCGGCCATGCTGCTCCTGTCGGAGCGGTCGGGCCTCAAGATCGACGTGGTGATCGGCCTCATCTTCACCGCCTTCTTCGGGCTCGGGCTGTTTCTCGTGTCGATCAACCCGGTCTCGGTGTCGATCCAGACCATCACCATGGGCAACATCCTGGCGATCTCGCCCGCCGACACGCTGCAGCTCGCGATCATCGGCGGCGTCTCGCTCGCCATCCTCGCCGTCGTCTGGAAGGACCTGATGGTGGTCTTCTTCGACGAGAACCACGCCCGCACGATGGGCCTGCGCCCCGGTGCGCTCAAGATCCTGTTCTTCGCGCTGCTCTCGGCCTCGGTCGTCGCCGCGATGCAGACGGTCGGCGCCTTTCTCGTCGTCGCCATGGTGGTGACGCCCGGCGCCACCGCCTATCTGCTCTGCGACCGGTTTCCGCGCCTCGTCGCCACCTCGGTCGCCATCGGCACGGCCACGAGCGCCATCGGCGCCTACGCCTCCTACTTCCTCGACGGCGCGACGGGGGGCATCATCGTCTGCCTGCAGACGCTCGTCTTCCTCTTGACCTTCGTCTTCGCCCCCAAGCACGGCCGGCTCGCGGCGCGCGCCCGCGCGGCCCAGGCGCTGTCATGAGCCTCGATCTCGCCCTCCTGCCGCTGCAGCTTCCCTTCATGCAGAACGCCTTTCTCATCGGGCTTCTGGTGGCGGTGCCGACCGCGCTCCTGTCGTGCTTTCTGGTGCTCAAGGGCTGGGCGCTGATGGGCGACGCGGTCAGCCACGCGATCCTGCCGGGGGTGGTGCTGGCCTACATCCTGGGCGTGCCGCTGCTCCTCGGGGCCTTCGCCGCCGGCATGACCTGCGCCCTGGCCACCGGCTATCTGGCCGAAGGCAGCCGGGTGAAGGAGGACACGGTGATGGGCGTCGTCTTCTCCGGCATGTTCGCACTGGGCCTCGTGCTGTTCGTGGCAACGCCCACCGACGTTCACCTCGACCACATCCTCTTCGGCAACATGCTGGGTGTCGGCGCCGCCGACCTGCGCACCGCCGGAACCGTCTCGGCCGTGGTCACCGGGGTGCTTCTGGTCAAGTGGCGCGACTTCCTGCTCCACGCCTTCGACCCGGCCCAGGCGCAGGCCAGCGGGCTCAGGACCAACTGGCTGCATTACGGCCTTCTGGCGCTTCTGTCGCTGACCATCGTCTCGACGCTCTCGGCCACCGGCCTCATCCTCGCGGTGGGCCTGCTGATCGCGCCGGGCGCCATCGCCTTCCTGACGGTGCGCCGCTTCGGCGCCATGCTGGGCGTCGCCGTCGCTGCCTGCCTCGCGGCGATGTGGGGCGGGGCCTATCTCAGCTTCTGGATCGATTCGGCGCCGGCGCCGACCATCGTGCTGATCCTGACGGCGCTGTTTCTCGCAGCCCTCGCCCGGCGCCTCGTGCTCACGCGGCGAGCGTCGTCGCGAGCGTGACCCACACCGCGACCTCCGAGACGAGCTGCACCGCGCCCAGAACGTCGCCCGTCTGGCCGCCGATGCGCCGCAGGGCGAGCCGCGCCACGGCCAGCGCCGCGACGCCCAGCGCCAGCAGCGCCAGCGGCCCCGCCCAGAGCGCCAGGACCAGCGTCAGGACGGCGCCGGGCCAGAGCGCGCCGCCACCCGCCACCCCGGCGCCTAAGCCCCTCGGGCCGCGCCGGGCGCAGCCGTGCCATCGCCACGCTCATCGCCCAGCGGCTGGCGACGCCCGCAAAGAGGAACGCCCCGAGCCCCGCCTCCGCCTCGGCGATCGACACCGCCATCAGCGCCACCGCCAGGATCAGCGCCAGGACGCCATAGCTGCCGATGCGGCTGTCGCGCATGATCTCGAGCGCGCGGGCCCGGTCGCGGCCGCCGCCGATCCCGTCGGCGAAATCGGCCAGACCGTCATGGTGCAGCCCGCCGGTCAGAAGCACGCCGGCCAGGCACGCCGCCCAACCGCCGAGCGCGCCGCCAAGCGCGGCATCGACCGCCCACATCGCCAGCCCCGGTAGCAGCCCCACCAGCGGAAACGCCCAGGCCGCCGCGGCGAGCGGCGGCGGCGCGGCGATCCGCCCCGCCGGCAGCCGGGTCAGAAAGATCACCGCCAGACGCAGCTCGTCGCGCCGCCCCGCAAGGCTCATCCGGCGGCGATCCCCGCCTCGGCGAAGGTCGCCATGCCCGAATGGCAGGCGACGGCCCCCTTCAGCACCGCCAGAGCCAGAGCCGCGCCCGAGCCCTCGCCCAGAGCCATGCCGAGATCGAGGATCGGCTCCTTGCCGATCAGCTCCAGCATCCGCACATGGCCGGGCTCGGCGCTCAGATGCGCGGCGAGGCAATGGTCGAGAAGCTCCGCCTCCTGTCGGTAGAGCGGCAGCACCGCGGCGGTGCAGATGAACCCGTCGAGCAGCACCGGCAGGCGGTGCGCCCGCGCCGCCAGCACCGCCCCGACGATCGCCGCCTGCTCCCGCCCGCCCAGGGCCGCGAGGATCTCCAGCGGCTTCAGGCCGGCATGGCGCTCGACCCCCTGCCGCACCGCCTGGGTCTTGGTCCAGACCTGCGCCTCGTCGGCGCCGGCGCCGGGCCCGGTCCAGTCCCGCGGCGTGCCGCCGAGACAGGCGCAGGCCAGGGCCGCCGCGACGGTCGAGTTGCCGATCCCCATCTCGCCCAGGACCAGGATGTCGGCCTCCGCATCGACCGCGTCGAATCCGGTCCGGATGGCGGCAAGGCACTCGGCCGCATCCATTGCCGGCGCTTGGGTGAAATCCGCCGTCGGCCGGTCGAGATCCAGCGCCACCACGCTCAGATCGGCGCCCGCCACGCGGCAGAGCTGGTTGATCGCCGCGCCCCCCGCCTCGAAGGTGGCGACCATCGCCGCCGTCACCTCCTGCGGGAACGGATTGACGCCCTGCGCGCAGACGCCGTGATTGCCGGCAAAGACCAGCGCCTGCGCCCGCTCGATCCGCGGCCGCGGATTGCCGCGCCAGCCGGCGACGAACACCGCCAGCTCCTCGAGCCGGCCCAGCGATCCGGGCGGCTTGACCAGCTCCGCCTGCCGCGTCCGCGCGGCGCCCGCCGCGGCCGCGTCGAATGCCGGCAGGTCGGAGAGCGCGCCCGCCAGGGCGTCGAGGTCGGTCATATCGTCAAGGCGCATGAGCAGGCTTCACTTTCAGGGGTTGTCCGGCGACGCAGAGATAGACCTCGTCGGCCGCCTCGGCGACGATCTGGTTGACCCGCCCGGCCGCGTCGCGGAACCGCCGGGCGAGGGCGTTGTCGGGCACGATCCCCGATCCCACCTCATTGGTGACCAGCACCACGGGATGGCGCTGCCGCGCCAAGGCCGCGGCGAGGCCGTGCGCCGCCGCCTCGCAATCGGCATCGGCCAGCATCAGGTTCGACACCCACAGCGTCAGGCAATCGACCAGCCGCGGCGCGCGGTCGCTGTGCTCGAGCGCGGCCGACAGATCGCGCGGCGCTTCGATCAGCGACCAGTGCGGGCCGCGGCGGGCTTGGTGCGCGGCGATCCGGTCGGCCATCTCGCCGTCCCCGGCCTCCGCCGTGGCGACATAGACGGGCGCCGGCCCGAGGCCCAGCGCCAACCGCTCGGCAAGGGCCGACTTTCCGGACCGGGCGCCGCCGGTTATGAGGATCGACTTTCCCATCTGTCGCTGACAAACCATAAAGTCACGCCCGCGAGAAGCCCGCCGCCGATGCCCGCCCCGCTCGATCTCCTCCTCATCCGCCACGCCCCCCTGGCCGAGCCCGGCTGCCTCGCCGGCCGCACCGATGCCGCGGCGCGCATCGACCGGCGCGCCGCCGCGGCGCTGGGTGCGAGCCTCGAGCCCGACCGGCTCCTGGCGAGCCCCGCGCAGCGCTGCACCGCCACCGCCCGGGCGGTCTTTCCCGGCCGGACGGTCGCGACCGATCCGCGCCTCTGGGAGCAGGATTTCGGCCGCCACGACGGCGCCCGGCTCGACAGCCTGCCCGATCTCGGCGCGCTCGACACCGACGCGCTGGCCGCGCATCGCTGGCCCGGGGGCGAGAGCTTTGCCGATATGGCCGCCCGCGTGGCCCCGGTCATCGCGGCGCTGACGGGACAGGTGGCGCTCGTCGCCCATGCCGGCACAGTCCGCGCCGCCCTGGGATTCGCCCTGGGCCGGGTCGCTGCCGGCCTCGCCTTCGAGATCGCGCCCCTGTCGCTCACCCGTCTCGCCCGCCACCCCGGGGGCTGGGCGATCGTCTGCGTCAACCGGACGGCGTCGTGAGGGTCCGCATCGCCGGGCATTTCGGCGAATGGATCCAGGGCCGGCTCGGCCCCGAGGGGCCAATCTGCCTCGTGACCGTCGCCTGCCCGGCCCTCGCCGTCGTGACCGGCGGCCGCGATCCGCTCCTACCGGCGGCGATCCGCGCCCGCTTCGCCGCCGCGCTCGGCCGGTCCCTGCCCGAGACGGGCCTCGTTGCCGACATGCCGCCGGGCGGCGGCGCCGGCGCCTCCACCGCCGCGCTTCTGGCCCTGGCGCGCGCCGCGGGCGCCGCGCGGGACCCCGAGACGCTCGCCCGCGCCTGCCTCGCCGCCGAGGGCGCCACGGACCCGCTGATGTTCGAGGATCCGGATGCGATTCTCTGGGCGCCGCGCGAGGCCCGCATCCTGCGCCGCCTGCCGCCCATGCCGGCGGTCGAGATCGTCGGCGGCTTCTGGGGGCCGCCCACGCCCACCGATCCCGGCGACGCCGATTTCCCCGACATTGCCGATCTGCCCGACGCCTGGTGCCGCGCCACGACCGCCACGGCCCGCGCCCGGATCGCCACCGAATCGGCCCGCCGCACCGACGCGCGGCGCGGCGCGGCGGGCGATCCGACGCCCGCCCTTGCCGCCGATCTCGGGGCGCTGGGCCGGATCCGCGCCCATACCGGCTCGGCCCGCGGCCTCGTCTTCGCCCCGGAGAGCGTCCCCGGCCGGGCGGCGGCGCAACTCGCCGAGGCGGGGCTCACCGGCATCGTGCGGTTCCAGAGCGGCGCGGCGCCGTGACCGCCGCGCTCCTCGTCGCCCTGGCGCTCGACACGGCGATCGGCTGGCCCGACCGGCTCTTCGCCCGGATCGGCCATCCGGTCACCTGGATCGGCCGGCTCATCGATGCCCTCGACCGCCGCCTCAACCGCGCGGCCGATCCGCCGGCACGGCGCCGCCTCATGGGCCGCGTCACCGTCGCTGCCGTGCTTTTCGCAGCGATCCTGCCCGCTTACCTCCTTGAGCGCGCCTTGGGCGAAGGAGCTCTCGCGCCGCTCCTCCTCGGGGCGCTGGCCTGGCCGTTCCTGGCCGCCCGTTCGCTCCACGACCACGTCGCCGCCGTCGCCCGGCCGCTCGGCCGGGGCGACATCGCCGCGGCGCGCAGCGCCGTCGCCCGGATCGTCGGGCGCGATCCCGATCGGCTCGACGCGGCCGGCATCGCCCGCGCCGCCATCGAGAGCCTCGCCGAGAACGCCTCGGACGGCGTCGTCGCGCCGCTCGTCTGGGGCCTGGCTCTGGGCCTGCCGGGGCTCGCCGGCTACAAGGCGATCAACACCATGGATTCGATGATCGGCCACCGCACCCCCCGGCATCAGGAGTTCGGCCACGCCGCAGCCCGGCTCGACGATCTCGTGAACCTCGTCCCCGCCCGGCTGACCGGCACGTTCATCGCCCTCGTCGCGCCAGCGCCCCGCACCGCCCTGGCGCTGATGCGCCGCGACGCGCCGCGGCACCGCTCGCCCAATGCCGGATGGCCCGAAGCGGCGATGGCCGCGGCGCTGGGCCGGCGCCTGTCGGGCCCGCGCCTCTATGCCGAAGGCTTCGCCGACGAGCCCTGGCTCAATGCCGGCGCCCCCGATCCCGGCGCCACCGACATCGCGCGCGCCCTGTCCTTCTGCCGGCGCGCGCTCGTCGTGCTGGCGGGCGGGCTTCTGGCGCTGGCCTGGCTCTGATGCGCGATCACGGCGGCAATCTCGACGACGCCATCGCCCGCCACGGCGGCAGCGGCTGGCTCGACCTCTCGACCGGCATCAATCCGGTCGCCTATCCGCTGCCGCCGCTGCCGGACCGCGCCTGGGCGGCGCTGCCCACCCGGGCGGAAATGGCGGCGCTCGAGGCGACGGCGCGCCGCGCCTACGCCACGCCGGCCGAGGCGGTGGCCTTCGCCGGGGCGCAGGCAGCGATCCAGTCGGTGCCGCATGTGGCGCCGCCCGGACGCGCCCTGGTGCTGGCGCCCACCTACAACGAACATGCCGGCAGCCTCCGCGCCGCCGGCCGCGCGGTCACCGAGACGGCCGAACTCGCCGATCTGGCAGGCGCCGCCGTGGCGATCCTCGTCAACCCCAACAACCCCGATGGACGCCGCCATGATCCGGCCGAGATCGCGCGGCTGGCGCCGCGCGTCGGGCTCCTCGTCGTCGACGAAAGCTTCGCCGATGCCGATCCTGCCCTGTCTCTGGCGTCGCGGCTCGACGGGCTTCCGAATGTCGCGGTGCTGCGCTCCTTCGGCAAGTTCTACGGGCTCGCGGGCCTGCGCCTGGGCTTCGTTCTGGCCGCGCCGCCTCTCGCCGCCCGGTTCCGCGCCGCGGCGGGCCCCTGGCCGGTCTCGGGGCCCGCCATCCTGGCGGGCACCGCGGCCCTCGCCGATACCGCCTGGCAGCGCGCCACCACCGAGCGTCTCGCCGCCGATGCCGCCCGGCTCGACGCGCTGGCCGGCGCCGCCGGCTGGACGCTGGTCGGCGGCACCACGCTCTTTCGCACCTACGACACGGACGACGCCGCCGCCGCGCAGGACCGGCTCGCCTGCCACCGCATCTGGTCGCGGATCTTCCCCTATTCCTCCCGCTGGATCCGGCTCGGCCTGCCGGGGAAGGCCGATGGCTGGCGCCGCCTCGCCGCGGCGCTCGCCTGACCCGCGCTTCAGCGCGCCGCCGCCAGCAGGCCCGCCACGTCCAGATGCCCCTCCAGATGATCGGCCAGCGCCTCGAGCGCGCGCTCGACGCCGGCCGCGTAGGACAGGCTCGATCCCGCCCCGAACCCCGCGAGCCACGCGGCGCGGAAGCCGTCGTCGCGGAACATCCCGTGCAGGTAGCTGCCCGCCACGCGCCCGTCGGCGCTCGTCGCGCCCTCGGGCCGGCCGGCCACGCGCGCGAAGGGCCGCGCCAGGTCGGCGCCGGCGCTGCGCCCGATATGGATCTCGTAGCCGCGAAACGGCGCCCCCGTCGCCTCGTGCACGGCCGTCACCTCGGTCAGCCGCTTGTCGCCGCCCATCACGGTGGCGATGTCGAGAAGCCCGAGGCCCGGATCCTCCCCCGGCGGCCCCTCGATCCCCTCGGGGTCCGCCACCCTCCGGCCGAGCATCTGGAAGCCGCCGCAGATGCCCAGGACATGGCCGCCGCGCCGCACATGCGCGGCCAGATCCACGTCCCAGCCCTGCGCGCGCAGGAAGGCCAGATCGCCGCGCGTCGATTTCGACCCCGGCACGATCACCGCATCGGCATCGGCGGGCAGCGCCTCTCCCGGGCCCAGCATCGTCAGCCGCACCCCCGGTTCCTGCGCCAAGGGGTCGAGGTCGTCGAAATTGGCGATCCGGGAGAGCCGCAGGCATACCACGTTGAGCCCCGCCACCCGCCGCGGCGCCGCGATGTCGAGCGCGTCCTCCGCCGGCAACCGCCAAGCCTCGCCGAACCACGGGCAGACGCCGAAGCCGCGCCAGCCGGTCCGCGCCTCTATCAACCGGTAGCCGTCCTCGAAGAGCGCCGGATCGCCCCGGAACCGGTTCACCACGAACCCCGCCACCATGGCCGCGTCACCCGCCTCGATCACCGCCCGGGTGCCGACGATCTGCGCGATGACGCCGCCCCGGTCGATGCAGCCCACCAGCACCACCGGCACGTCCGCCGCCCGGGCAAACCCCATATTGGCGATGTCGCCCGCGCGCAGGTTCACCTCCGCCGGGCTGCCCGCCCCCTCGACCAGCACCAGGTCATGCGCCGCCCTGAGCCGCCCGAAGCTTTCGAGCACCGGCGCCATCAGCCGCGGCTTCAGCGCCGCGTAATCCCGCGCCAGGACCGTCGCCACCCGCCGCCCCTGCACCACCACCTGCGCGCCCAGATCCGTCTCGGGCTTCAGCAGCACCGGGTTCATGTCGGTCACCGGCGGCACGCCCGCCGCCTGCGCCTGCAGCGCCTGCGCCCGGCCGATCTCGCCGCCATCGGCCGTCACCGCGGCGTTGTTCGACATGTTCTGCGGCTTGAAGGGCGCCACCGACAGGCCGCGCCGCCGCGCCGCCCGCGCCAGCCCCGCGACCAGCATCGACTTGCCGACATTCGAGCCGGTCCCCTGGATCATCAGCGCCCGGCTCATCCGATCTCGACGAGCGTGATCTCGGGCGGCACCCCGATGCGGAACGGCGGCCCCGAGCAGCCGAGTCCGGCCGAGACCACCATCTGCTTCGAGCCGGCCGCGAAATGACCCATGGCGAAGCGCGTGCCATAGGCCGAGGGCGCCACCCAGGCCCGCCCGAAGGCGCGGATCTGCCCGCCATGCAGATGCCCCGACAGCGTCAGGTCCACATGGTCCGGGAGGCCGGGAAAGATGTCGGGCTCGTGCGCCAGCAGGATCGTGTAGCGGTCCGGATCGAGCCGCCGCGCCACCGTCTCGAAATCGTCGGCCCGCCGGCGATCCGGCCGCCGCCCGTGGGCGCGCTGCGACTCGATCCCGGCCAGCGTGACCGCCGCCCCCGGCGCCCCGATCCGGCGCAGATCGTTGTTCAGCATCGCGAGCCCCGCGTCGCGGAATGCCCGGTGCCACAGCGTCTCGGGCGCGCGGCCCTTCCGCGCCGCCGGATCGTCCTTCCAGTCGTGATTGCCCATGACCGCCACCACGCCCAGCGGTGCGGAAAGCCGGCAAAGCTGCGGCACCACCTCGTCGGGAGAGAGCCGCCACGTGAGCCAGGCATGTCCCGCGTAATCGCCGAGGAGGCAGATGAGGTCGGCGCCGAGCGCGTTCGTCTCGTCCACGATGCGGCCGATCCGGCGGGCATCCATGATCGGGCGGCAGGCATGGATGTCGGCCACCACCGCGATCCTGATCCGCGGCGCGGCCACGTCGCGGCGCGGCGCGATGCGGTAGGTCACCACCCGCGCGCTCACAGGCCCAGCGCCTCCGGCAGGCGGCCGCGGGTCGCAGGGGAAAAGCGGAACACCTTCCAGCCCCGGCGCACCGCCGCCGCGCAATGCGCCGCCCCGTCGTCGATCAGCAGGAGCCGCCCGGGGGCCAGCCCCGACCAGTCCTCGATGGCGCGGAAGAAGCCCGGATCGGGCTTCGCCGCGCCGATCTCGCCGCTGGCGAAGATCGCCTCGGCCAGCCGCCCGACCTGCGTCCGCTCGCGGATGTAGCGGGCCCGCGCGGGCGGGTTGTTGGTGCCCACGACCTTCCGCCCGGGCTGGGCGGCGAACCAGGCCACGGCCTCCGCGTCGGGCCGGTCGTCGGCGGTCAGCCAGTGCTCGAGGAAGTCCTCGGCGCTGATCGCATGCCCCTCCCGCGCGATCCACGCCCCGAGCCGCGCCAGCAGGTCCGCGTCGCCCTTCAGCACCTGCCGCGCCTGTCCCGGCTCGCGCATGAAGTCGCGGAACGAATCGGGCGGCACCCCGGTCTCGGCGTCGAGCCGCTTGACCCAGGGAAGGATCTCGCCGCCCGGATTGACGTTCAGCACGCCGTCGAAATCCCACACGGCCAGCTCGTAGCGCATCAGTACTCGATGCCCTTCTGCGCCTTCACGCCATCGCGGAACGGGTGCTTCACCAGGTCGAAATCGGTCACCAGATCGGCCGCCGCGATCAGCTCCTCCTTCGCGTTGCGCCCGGTCAGCACCACATGCGTCATCGCCGGCTTCTCGGTCTGCAGGAAGCCCACCACCTCGTCGATGTCGAGATAGCCGTAGCGCAGCGCGATGTTGATCTCGTCGAGCAGCACGAAGCCGATCTGCGGGTCGCGGATGCGTTCGCGGGCGATGTCCCAGCCGCGCGCGGCGGCGGCGATGTCGCGGTCGCGGTCCTGCGTCTCCCAGGTGAAGCCCTCCCCCGCCACGTCGAGGCGCACCGCATCGGCGAATCGCTCCTGCAGGACCCGCTTCTCGCCGGTCTCCCAGTCTCCCTTGACGAACTGCACGACAGCCGCGGGGATGCCCCAGCCGACGCAGCGCATGACCATGCCGAACCCGCTCGACGACTTGCCCTTGCCCTTGCCGGTATGGACGATGATCAGACCCCGCTCCTCGGTCCGCGTCTGCATCATCCGGTCGCGGGCGGCCTTGATCCGCGCCATCTTCGCCTTGTGGCGCTCTGCGTCGCTGTCCATGGGGTCTCGCTTGACAAGGGGGCGTGCCTGACGGCAAGTCGCACCATGCTGGTGCCCGTGTCAAACGGGTGAAAAGGGAATGGGGATCCGGGTGCCCGGAGACTCCAGCCGCCCCCGCGACCGTGACCGGAAAGGTCGCCCGAACGCCACTGGCCCATCCGGGCCGGGAAGGCGGGGCGCCCGCGGGCCCGAGAAGGCCCGGATCCGCAAGCCGGGAGACCTGCCAGCCCGAGACTGACGAAACCGGACGGGGTGTGCCGGTGTCGGACCCCGGGGGCGTCGCCCCTGCGTCCGCGCATCCCGACCGAGAAAGGATCCGCCATGGCCGCACCCGATCCGGGGGCCGAACTCCTGGTCTGCGTGAAATGCCGCCGCGGCCTCGACCTGCCAGGCGAGCCGCGCCGCCCGGGCAAGGTGCTGGCCGACCGAATCGCCGCCGCGCTGCCCGAGGGCGTGCGCCTGACCGAGGTGGAGTGCATGTCGAATTGCGACCACGGCTGTTCGGTGGCGCTGCGCGGCCCCGGCCGCTGGACCTTCGTCTACGGCAACCTCACGGAGGCCGATGCCGACATCGTCACCGAGGGCGCCGCGCGCTATGCCGACGCCGCCGACGGCCTCGTGCCGTGGCGCGAGCGCTCCGAGCACTTCAAGCGCAACTGCATCGCCCGCATTCCCCCCCTGCCGGAGGCCGCCCATGGCTGATCTCGCGAAACTTCCCGTCACTGTCGTCACAGGCTTCCTGGGCGCCGGCAAGACCACCCTCATCCGCCACCTGATGCAGAACCCGGGCGGGCGCCGCCTCGCGGTCGTCGTCAACGAGTTCGGCGATGTGGGCGTCGACGGCGAGATCCTGAAGGGCTGCGCCATCCCCGACTGCCCGGCCGAGAACATCGTCGAACTCGCCAACGGCTGCATCTGCTGCACCGTGGCCGACGACTTCATCCCCACGATCGAGGCGCTGATGGCCCTCGACCCGCGCCCCGACCACATCCTGATCGAGACCAGCGGGCTGGCGCTGCCGAAGCCGCTCCTCAAGGCCTTCGACTGGCCCGACATCCGCTCGCGCATCACCGTCGACGGGGTGATCGCGCTCGCCGACGCCGAGGCGGTGGCGGCGGGGCGCTTCGCCCCCGACGTGGCCCGCGTTGACGCCCAGCGCCTGGCCGATGACAGCCTCGACCACGAGACGCCGCTCTCGGAGGTCTTCGAGGACCAGATCGCCTGCGCCGACATCGTGCTCCTGACGAAGCCCGACCTCGCCGGCCCCGAGGGTGTCGCCCGCGCCCGCGCCGTCATCGCCGCCGAGGCGCCCCGCCCGCTGCCGGTGGTGGAGGTGGCCGAGGGCGCCGTCGATCCCCGCGTCATCCTCGGCCTCGGCGCCGCCGCCGAAGACGACATGGACGCCCGGCCGTCCCATCACGACGACGCCGCCGATCACGACCACGACGACTTCGACAGCATCGTCGTCGAGATCCCCGAGATCGACAGCCCGGCCCGCCTCGTCGCCGCGATCGAGGCGCTGGCCAGCGAGCGCAACATCCTCCGCGTCAAGGGCTACGCCGCGGTCTCGGGCAAGCCGATGCGCCTTCTGGTGCAGGCCGTGGGCGCCCGCGTCCGCCACCAGTTCGACCGCCCCTGGGGGCCGGGCGAGCCGCGCACCGGCCGCCTCGTCGTCATCGCCGAACATGACGACATCGACGCCGCCGTCATTCGCGCCGCCCTCGGCGCCCTGGAAGCGGCGGAGTGACATGACGGGGCGCCGGTCCTGCACGCGTCACCGCGCCGGCGGACCGCGCGTCCCGGCGGCCGCCGTGCACCCGCCGCGCGGCCGGCCCCGCGCGGGAGATCCGCCATGCACGTGATCTTCCGCGAAAGCCACGATCTGGGCGAGGCCGACCCCCCGCGCGATCTCGGCCAGTCGCCGGCCGATCTCGTTGTTCTCTCCTTCTCCGATTCCGATCTCGGCGCCTTCGCCGCCGGCTGGCACCGCGGCGGCGGGCGGGATGCCATGCCGTCGCTGCGCCTCGCCAATCTCGGCCAGCTCACCCACCCGCTCTCCGTCGACACCTATGTGGAGCGCACGCTGGCGGGCGCCTCGGGCATCCTCGTGCGCCTGATCGGCGGCGCGCCCTACTGGTCCTACGGGCTCGCGCAGCTCGAATCGCTGGCCCGCCGCCGCGGCATGGCGCTCGCGGTCCTGCCCGCCGACGGCCGCCCCGACGCGCGGCTCGACGCCGCCTCGACGCTGCCCGTCTCCACGCTCCGCCGGCTCGCCCATCTTTGCGACACCGGCGGCGCCGTTGCGGCGCAGGCCGCGCTGCAGCAGCTCGCGCTCGCCGCCGGGCTCTACGCGCCGCCGGTCCCCGGCCAGAAGACGCTGCCCCCGCTCGGCGCCTGGCTGCCCGAGCACGGCCCCTGCTGCCCCGTCCTCGCCATCGCCCCCACGGGCGCGCCCCACCCACCCGCCGCGGCCGCCGACCCTCGTCCGGCGCCCGTCCCGGCGGACGCGGCCGCACCATCGCCGGCCCCCGCCCGGCGGGCAGCCGCGCCCGCCCGAGGCCCCGCCGGGCGGCCGCCGCTGATCCTCATAGCCTTCTATCGCTCCTGGCTCACCGCCGCCGATACCGCGCCGGTGGCGGCCCTGATCGACGCCTTCCGCGCCCGCGGCTTCGACGCGATGGGCCTCTTCGCGCCGTCGCTGAAGGCGCCCGACGCCGCCTCCTGGCTGTCGCGGCAGGTGCGCCACCTCCGCCCCGCCGCGATCGTCAACGCCACCTCCTTCTCCGGGATCGGCCAGGATGGCACCTCACCGCTCGACGCCGCCGGCGTGCCGGTCTTCCAGGTGGCGCTTGCCACCTCCAGCCGCGCCGCATGGGCGGGGGCGGCGCGCGGCCTGTCGCCGGCCGATCTGGCGATGCACGTCGTCCTGCCCGAGATCGACGGCCGCCTCCTGGCCGGCGTCGCGAGTTTCAAGGAGGAGGGCGCCCGCGACCCCGACCTCGAATTCGCCCGTGCCGAGCATCGCCCCGATGCCGGCCGCATCGCCGCCATCGCCGACCGGGTCGCCGCCTGGACGCGCCTCGCCGCGACGCCGGCCGCAAGTCGCCGCCCGGCCCTCGTGCTCTCCACCTATCCCGGCCGCGACTGGAACATGGCGCATGCGGTGGGCCTCGACGCCCCCGCCTCGGCCGCGGCGATCCTCGCGGATCTGGCCGCTGCCGGCTACGACATTGCGCCCGCGGGCAACCTCACCGCGGCGCTCGGCCTGCCCGGCGCGGACTGGCCGCTTGCCGATTACGAGGCGGCCCTCGCCCGCCTGCCGCGCGCGCTTCGCGACGATCTGGAGGCCGCCTGGGGGCCGCCCGAGGCCGACCCGCTGGTCGCCCACGGCCGGTTCCGCTTCGCCGCCATCCGCCGCGGCGCCGCCCTCGTGGCGCTGCAGCCCGAGCGCGGCAACCCCGAAACCCGCGGCGAGGCCTATCACGACCTCTCCCGCACGCCGCGCCACGCCTATGTGGCCTTCTACCTGTGGCTGCGGCAGCAGGCCGACGCGCTCGTCCATATCGGCGCCCACGGCACGCTCGAATGGCTGCCCGGCAAGGCCGTGGCGCTGTCGGAAACCTGCTGGCCCGAGGCGCTCGTCGGCGATCTGCCGGTCATCTATCCCTTCATCGTCAACGATCCGGGCGAGGCGGCGCAGGCCAAGCGCCGGATCGGCGCCGTCACGCTCGGGCACGTGCCCCCGCCCCTCAGGCCCTCCGGCACGCCCGGCCGGCTGGCGCCGCTCGAGGCGCTGCTCGACGAGTTCTCGACCGCCGATGGGCTCGATCCGCGCCGCCGCGACCGGCTGATCGGCGACATCCGCGCCGAGGCGCAGGCGCTGGGCGTCGAGGACGATCTGGGCCTCGACCGGTCGGGCTGCGCCGCCGACGCCGTCACCCGCATCGACCGCTTCGTCTGCGACGTGAAGGAGGGGCAGTTCGGCGACGGACTTCACGTCTGGGGCCGCCCCTCCGCCCTCGGGGACGGCGCTGCCGAGCGCCAGGCGCTTCTCGATGCGCTTTCCGGGCGCCGCATCGCGCCCGGCCCCTCGGGCTCGCCTCATCGCGGCCGCACCGACGTGCTGCCCACCGGGCGCAACCTCTACACCATCGACGCCCGCGCCGTGCCGACCCGCAGCGCCTGGGCGCAGGGCGGGCGCCTTGCCGCCGATCTCGTCCGCCGCCACCTGCAGGACGAGGGCGACTGGCCGCGCGCCCTGGTCCTCGACCTCTGGGGCTCCTCGACCATGCGCACGGCGGGCGAGGATTTCGCCATGGGCCTGTCGCTGATGGGCGTGCGGCCGGTCTGGGACGGCGGCAGCGAGCGCGTCTCGGGGATCCAGATCCTGCCCATCGCCGAGCTCGACCGGCCCCGCGTCGACGTCACGCTGCGCGTGTCGGGCCTGTTCCGCGACACCTTCCCGCAGCTCTGCCGCCTGCACGGCCAGGCGGTCCGGGCGCTGGCCTCGCGCGACGAGGCGCCGGACTGGAACCCGTTCGTGAAAGCGGCCGGCGCCCGCGTCTTCGGGCCGGCGCCCGGCAGCTTCGGGCTCGGCCTCGACGCGCATGACTACACCACAGAGGGCCGCGAGGCCGCCGGCCGGGCCTGGCTCGCCGCCTCGTCCTGGGCCCATGACGGCGCCGAGCCGGTCGCCGACGGGGCCGGCATCGCCGCCCGCGTCGCCGCGGCCGACGCATTCCTCCACGCCCAGGACCTTGCCGAATCGGATCTCCTGCTGGCCGCCGACTACGCCGCCCACGAGGCCGGATTCGCCGCCGCGCAATCCGTGGCCGGCGGCCGCGCCCGGCTCTATCACCTCGACAATACCGACCCCGCTCGCCCCCGGACCCGCACGCTTGGCGAGGAGATCGCGCGGGTCGTGCGCGGCCGCGCCACCCATCCCGACTGGATCCGGGGCATGATGCGTCACGGCTTCCGCGGCGCCGCCGAGATCGCCGCCACGCTCGACCATATGGCGGCCTTCGCGCATCTGGCCGATGCAGTGCCGGCGCATCTCTTCGACGCTTATCACGACGCCACGCTCGGCGACGCGGAGGTGGCGGCGTTCCTCGCCCGCGCCAATCCCGGCGCCCGGGCGGCGCTCGAGGAGCGTTTCGCCGCGCTCATGGAGGCGGGCCTCTGGCAGACCCGCCGCAACTCGATCCGCGCCGCGATCGAGGGCGCGCCATGACCGCGCCCGCAGGTCGCCCCCTGCCCGCGCCGGCGGAAGCAGGCGCCGTGCGCGGCTGGTGCCCCGGCGCCTGGCGGCCGATGCTGGCGGGCGACGGGCTCATCGTCCGGGTGCGGCCCGTGGCCGGCCGGCTGACGCGGGCGCAGCTCGCAGGGCTTGCCGCGCTGGCGCACCGCTTCGGCTCGGGGCTCCTTGATCTGACGCGCCGCGCCAACCTGCAGATCCGCGGCATCGCCGAGGCCGATCATCCGGCGCTCCTGTCCGGCCTCGCCGATCTCGGGCTTCTCGATCCCGACCCGGCGGCCGAGGCCCGGCGCAACCTGATCGTGGAGCCGTTCTGGCAGCCGGGCTGCCCGACCGACCGGCTCGCCCAGGCGCTTCTCGCCGCCCTGCCGGACCTGCCGGACCTGCCTGCCAAGGTGGGCTTCGCCGTCGATGCAGGCCCCGTCCCGCATCTGCGCGACGCGCCGGCCGATATCCGCATCGAGCGCTGCGCGGCGGGCCTCATCGTTCGCGCCGACGGCGCCGCTACCGGCCGCGCGGTCGCCGAGGCGGCGGCGGTGGAGGCCGTCATCGACCTCGCCCGCTGGTTCGCCGCGGCGCGTGGGGACGAGCGGCGCATGGCCCCGCTTCTCGTCCGGGAGCCCTTGCCGGCGCGCTTCGGCGGCACCGCGCCCGCCCCCGCGGCACCGCGCCCGGATCCCGGCCCGACGCCGCTCGGCGCGCTCGCCGGCATCGCCTTCGGCCGGATCGCCGCCGAGGCGCTGGCCCGCGCCGCGACGGGCGCTGCGGCGATCCGCCTGACGCCCTGGCGAATGGTCCTCTTCGAGGGCCGGGCGACGTGTCCCGCGGGCCTCATCGCCACCGCCGCCGACCCGCTTCTCGGCGCCGATGCCTGCCCCGGCGCGCCGGCCTGCGCCGCAGCCACGGTCGAGACGCGCGACCTGGCCCGGCACCTCGCGGGCCGGGTCGCAGGCTCGCTCCACGTCTCGGGCTGCGCCAAGGGCTGCGCCCGCTCGAGCGCCGCCGACGTGACGCTTGTCGGCCGGAACGGTCGGTTCGACCTTGTCAGGGACGGCCGGGCGGGCGACACACCCGTCCGGCGCGGCCTGACACCCGCCGATCTGAGCGATCTCATCGGGTGAGCCCCATGCCCTACGATTACGAAAAGGACGGCGCCGCCATCTACCGGCAATCCTTCGCCACGATCCGGGCGGAGGCCGACCTCGCGCGATTCGACTCCGATGAGGAGCAGGTGGTGGTGCGGATGATCCACGCCGCCGGCATGGTCGGGCTCGAGGCGCAGGTGCGCATCGCGCCCGGTGCCGTCGCCGCCGCCCGCGCCGCGCTCGAGGCCGGCGCGCCGATCCTGTGCGACGCGCGGATGGTCAGCGAGGGCGTCACCCGCCCGCGGCTGCCCGCCGCCAACGCGGTGATCTGCACGCTCCACGACCCGCAGGTCCCCGACCTGGCCCGACGGATGGGCAATACCCGCTCGGCGGCGGCGCTGGAATTGTGGCGGCCGCATCTTGCCGGCGCGGTGGTCGCCATCGGCAATGCCCCGACGGCACTCTTTCACTTGCTGAACATGCTCGCCGATCCGGCCTGCCCGCGCCCCGCCGCCATCGTCGGCTGCCCGGTCGGATTCGTCGGCGCCGCCGAATCGAAGGCCGCGCTCTGGGCCGACCTCCCCGCCCCCGCGATCGTGGTCGAGGGCCGGCTCGGCGGCTCGGCCATCGCGGTGGCGGCGATCAACGCCATCGCGAGCCGCGCCGAATGAGCGGTCGGCTGATCGGCGTCGGCCTCGGCCCCGGCGATCCGGAGCTGATGAGCGTCCGGGCCGACCGGCTGATCCGCGGCGCGGGCCATGTGGCCTATTTCCGCAAGGCCGGCCGGCCGGGCCGCGCCCGCACCCTGATCGACGGGATGCTCGCCCCCGGCGCGACCGAGATCGCCATGGAATACCCGGTCACCACCGAGATCGCCCTGGACGATCCGGCCTACAATGCCTGCCTGTCGGACTTCTACGAACGCTGCCGCGCCAGGCTTGCGGCGCTGATCCGGGAGGGCCACCGCGTCGTCGTGCCCTGCGAGGGCGATCCGTTCTTCTACGGCTCGTTCATGCATCTCTACGAGCGGCTGCGCCACGACGTCCCGGTCGAGGTGGTGCCCGGCATCACCGGCATGTCCGCCGCCTGGACCGCCAGCGGCGCGCCGATCACCTGGGGCGACGACGTGCTGACGGTGCTGATGGCGACCCTGCCCGAAGCGATGCTGATCCGGCGGATGCAGGAGGCCGACGCGCTCGTGGTGATGAAGATCGGCCGCAACATGGGCCGGGTGCGCCGGGCGCTCGACGCCGCGGGGCTCACCGGCCGCGCCTGGCTCGTCGAATGCGCCGCCATGGCCGAAGAGCGGGTGACCCGGCTCGCCGAGGTGCCGGACCGCGTGCCGCCCTATTTCTCCATCGTGCTGGTCCACGGCCAGGGGCGGCGGCCATGAGAGGCTGGCTGCGCATCGTCGGCCTCGGCCCGGGCTGCGACGGGCTCGTCACCCCCGAGGTCCAGGCCACCCTGGCCGAGGCCACCGACATCGTCGGCTATCATCCTTACGTCGCCCGCATCCCCGACCTTCCCGGCATCGTCAAGCACGCGAGCGGCAACGGCGCGGAGCGCGGCCGCGCCGCCCACGCGCTGCGCCTCGCCGCCGCCGGGCACCGCGTCGCCATCGTCTCCTCGGGCGATCCGGGCGTCTTCGCCATGGCCAGTGCCGTCTTCGAGGTGGTGGAGGCCGATCCGACCATCCACGACCTCGACGTTCAGGTGCTGCCCGGCATCACCGCCATGCTCGCCGCCGCCGCCCGCGCCGGCGCGCCGCTCGGCCACGATTTCTGCTGCATCAATCTCAGCGACAACCTGAAGCCCTGGGCGCTGATCGAGCGGCGCCTGCGCCTCGCCGCGAAGGCCGATTTCGCCATGGCCTTCTACAATCCCCGCTCCCGGGCGCGGCCCGACGGCTTCGCCCGCGCGCTCGCCGTGCTGACCGAGGCCTGCGGTGATGCCCGCCCGGTGATCTTCGCCCGCGCCGTCTCGACCCCCGACGAGGCGATCCGCACCGTGTCGCTGCCCGAGGCCACGCCCGAGATGGCCGACATGCGCACCGTGGTTCTGGTAGGCTCCTCGACCACCCGCCGCTTCGGCCGGTTCGTCTATACTCCCCGGTTCGCGGGATGAGCGATCCAGTCCAGAACCGCGCCCACCTCCGCCAGTTCGGCCCGCGCCGGCAGGACCGGCCGGTCGATCATCACCACCGGCAGGCCCAGCGCGCGCGCCGCGTCGATCTTCGCCCGCGCCCCCGTCCCCCCGGCATTCTTCGAGACCACCACCTCGATGCCGTGGCGCACCATCAGCGCCCGGTCTGCGGCCACGTCGAAGGGACCCCGCGACAGCTCGATCTCGACCCTGGGCAGCGGCAACGCCGCCGCCGGCGGATCGACCAACCGCAGGAGATAGAGGTGCTGCGGCTGCACCGCGAAGGCCGCCAGATGCATCCGTCCCACCGCCAGGAACACCCGGCGCGGCGGCCCGGCCAGCGCCGCCGCGGCCGCCTCCCAGCCCGCCACGCGCCGCCATTCGTCGCCATCGCCCGGGCGCCAGGGCGGCCGGGTCAGCGCGACGAGCGGCACCCCCGCTGCCGCTGCAGCAATGACGGCATTGCGGCTCATCCCGGCGGCGAAGGGATGCGTCGCATCCACCAGATGCGTGATGCCCGCGCGCCGCAGATGCCACGCCAGCCCCTCCGCGCCGCCATAGCCGCCGACCCGCACGGGCAAGGGCTGCGGCGCCGGCCGCTCCACCCGCCCCGCGAGCGACACGGTGCCGCCGATCCCCACCGCCGCCAGCGCCGCGGCAAGGGCCGAGGCCTCGGTGGTGCCGCCGAGGATCAGGACGTTCGGGACTGGGTTCATGGGCGCCGAGACTGCACCGCCAGGCCGGTCCGCGGCAAGCCGGATCGCGCGCCGTCCGCGCCGGCGCGTCCCGCCCCTCCGATCGCGCCCGCCTCTCCGGCCGTCCGCCGCGCCTGTGCACCCTCCGGCAAGCCTGCACGACCCGATCCCGGCCGCGCCCGCAGGCGCCGAAGACCAGGCCCCGCCCGCGCGGCTGGCGCGAAGCTCCTGTCGGTGCCCCGCCTAGCGCGCCCCCACCCGGCATCGCTCGACCTCGCGCGCCCGTCACGCCAGGGAAGCCGCCCGTGAGCGGGCCCTGGCTCACCATCCTGGGCGTCGGCGAGGATGGGGCGCAGGGTCTCAGTTGCGCCGCCCGCGCCGCGCTCGCGGCGGCCGAGACGGTGATCGGCCCGCCCCGCCACCTCGCCCTCGTGCCGGGCGGGCAGCAGCGCCTCGACTGGCCGGTGCCCTTCGCCGACGGCCTGCCGCGCCTTCTGGCCGAGCGCGGCCGGCCCACCGTGGCGCTGGCATCGGGCGATCCGTTCTGGTTCGGCGCCGGCAGCGTCATCGCCCGCCATCTCGACCCCGGCGAATGGCGGGCCATCCCGGGCCTCCCGGTGTTCTCGCTCGCCGCCGCGCGGCTCGGCTGGCTGCTCGAGACGACGCCCTGCCTCGGCCTTCACGCCGCGCCCCTGGCGCGCCTGCGCCCGCACCTCGCCCCCGGCGCCCGACTCCTCGTCACCTTGCGCGACGGCGGCGCCGTGGCCGAGCTCGCCACCTGGCTCGACGGCGCGGGCTTCGGCGCCAGCCGGATCACCGTGCTCGAACGCCTCGGCGGCCCGCACGAGCGGCTCTGCGGGCCGGACGACGGGCCCTTCGATGCGCCCGTCGCCGCCGCCATCGAGGTGGCGGGCGCGGCCGCGCCGGTGCCGCTCGCCGCCGGCCGCCCGGACGCGCTCTTCGACCATGACGGGCAGATCACCAAGCGGCCGGTCCGCGCCCTGACCCTCTCGGCCCTCGCCCCCGGCTGGGGCGAGCATCTGTGGGATATCGGCGGCGGGTCGGGGTCGGTCGGGATCGAGTGGCTGCTGACGCATCCCTCGCTTTCGGCCACCGCCATCGAGGCGCGTGCCGACCGCGCCGACCGCATCCGCGGCAACGCCGCGGCGCTGGGCCAGGACCGGCTCGTGGTGATCGAGGGCCGGGCGCCGGACGCGCTGGCCCACCTGCCGCCGCCCGACGCGGTGTTCGTGGGCGGCGGCCTGTCGGCGCCGCTCCTCGACCGGCTGGCGGCGCTCGCCCCGGGCGCCCGGCTCGTCGCCAACGCCGTCACGATCGAGACCGAGGCGCTGGTCCTCTCGCGCCACGCCCGGCAGGGCGGCGATCTCCTGCGCGTGCAGATCGCCCGCTCCGAGCCGCTGGGCCGGCTTCACGGCTGGGCCAGTGCCCGGCCGCTCCTGCAATGGCGGGTGACGCTGTGATCGTCGCGGGGTTCGGGTTCCGCGCTGGCGCCGGGCTCGACAGCCTGCGCGACGCGCTGCGGCAGACGGGCGGGCGTCCCGACATGATCGCCACCGCCGCCGACAAGGCCGCCGCCCCGGCGTTCCGCGCCCTCGCCCGCGTCCTCGACCGGCCGGTCGCCCCGGTCGCGGCCGCCTGCCTCGCGCGCCAGCCGACGCTGACCGCCTCCGCCGCCTCCCGCCGCGCCCGCGGCACCGGCAGCGTCGCCGAGGCCGCCGCACTCGCCGCCGCGGGACCGGGCGCGCGGCTCGTCGGCCCCCGCGCCGTCTCCGCCGACCGCCTCGCCACCTGCGCCCTTGCCGAAGGACAGGATCCATGACCGTCCACTTCATCGGCGCCGGACCCGGCGCCCCCGACCTTCTGACGCTGCGCGGCCGCGACCTGATCGCCGCCTGCCCGGTCTGCCTCTATGCGGGCTCGCTCGTTCCCGAGGCCGTGCTCGCCCATTGCCCGGCGGGCGCGCGCATCATCGACACCGCGCCGCTCGATCTCGACGCGATCATCGCCGAGATCGCCCGGGCCGACGCCGCCGGTCGCGACGTCGCGCGGCTCCATTCGGGCGATCTGTCGATCTGGTCGGCGATGGGCGAGCAGATCCGTCGCCTCGACGCGCTGGGCATCGCCTGCACCGTCACGCCTGGCGTGCCGGCCTTCGCCGCCGCCGCCGCGGCACTCGGCGCCGAGCTGACCCTTCCGGGCGTGGCGCAATCGGTGGTGCTGACCCGCACGCCCGGCCGCGCCTCATCGATGCCCGAGGGCGAGACGCTCGCGAATTTCGCCGCCACCGGCGCGACGCTCGCCATCCACCTCTCCATCGGTAACCTCGCCCGCGTGGTCGAGGACCTGACCCCCGCCTACGGCCCCGACTGTCCGGTCGCCATCGTCACCCGCGCCTCCTGGCCCGACGAGCGCATCCTGCGCGCCACCCTCGCCACCGTCGAGGCGCGGCTCGATCCGGCGATCACCCGCACCGCGCTGATCCTGGCCGGCCCCGCCCTCGCCGCGGAGGGCTTCGCCGAATCGCGCCTCTACGCCGCCGATTACGACCGCCGCTACCGCCCGCAATCGGCAGAGAGCCGCTGGGCCGGCTGGCAACCCGACGACGACTGACCGCCGAGACCCGTCCTTTCCCCGATCCGAAAGCGCCGCCCATGCTGCCTCCCGGCCTTCTCGTCTCCGCGCCCTCCTCCGGCACCGGCAAGACCACCGTGATGCTGGGCCTCCTGCGCGCCTTGGCCGAGGACGGCCTTGCCGTGCAGCCCTTCAAGTCCGGCCCCGACTACATCGACCCGGCCTTCCACCGCGCCGCCGCCGGGCGGCCGTCCTTCAACCTCGACAGCTGGGCGATGGACGGCGCGCTCCTCGACGCCATCGCCGGGCAGGCGGCGGGCGCCGATCTGTGCATCGCCGAGGGCTCGATGGGCCTCCATGACGGCGTCGCCACGCGCGGCCGCGCGGGCTTCGGCGCCTCGGCCGAGACGGCGGCGCGCATGGGCTGGCCGGTCATCCTGGTGATCGACGCCAGCGGCCAGGCGCAATCGGCCGCCGCCACCGCGCTGGGCTTCGCCGCCTACCGCCCCGACCTGCCCATCGCCGGGGTGATCCTGAACCGCGTCGCCTCGCCCCGCCACGAGCGGCTGATCCGCCTCGGCATGGACCATGCCGGCATCGACGTCCTGGGCGTGCTGCCCCGGCGCGGTGATCTGGCGCTGCCCGAACGCCATCTGGGCCTCATCCAGGCGGCCGAACACCCCGATCTCGAGGCCGCGATCGCGGGCTACGCGGCCTTCCTGCGCGCCCATGTCGATCTGGGGCGGATCCGCGCCGCCGCCCGCACCGGTCCCTCCGCGAGCCGGGGTGCCCTGCCCGCACCGCCGGCGCAGCGCATCGCGCTCGCCCGCGACGCGGCCTTCTCCTTCACCTATCCGCATCTCCTCGAAGGCTGGCGGCAGGCCGGGGCGGAGATCCTGCCGTTTTCGCCCTTGGCCGACGAGCCGCCCGACCCCACGGCCGATCTCGTCTGGCTGCCCGGCGGCTACCCCGAGCTTCACGCCGGCCGCCTCGCCGCCGCCTCCCGCTTCCGCGCGGCCCTCGCGCAGCACGCGGAGAGCCGCCCCGTTCACGGCGAATGCGGCGGCTACATGGCGCTCGGGGCGGCGCTGACCGATGCGGACGGCGGAACTCACCAAATGGCGGGCCTTCTGGGGCTCGTCACCAGCTACGCGGCGCGCAAGTTCCACCTCGGCTACCGCCGCGCCACGCTCCTCGCGCCGATGCCGGGCTTCGCCGCCGGCGCGGCCCTTCGCGGCCACGAGTTCCACTACTCCACGATCGTCGAGATGCCCGATCCGGCGCTCGCCGCCGTCACCGATGCCGACGGCGCGCCGGTCCCCGAGACCGGATCGCGCCGCGGACCCGTCACCGGCACCTTCTTCCACCTGATCTCCGGCGAATGAGCCGCCGGGTCCGCGCGGGAAAGCCCGTCGCGGCGGCTCAGTCGGTCGCCATCTCCTCGACCTCGGCCGCCTGCTCGTCGGACAGGCCGAGCCGGCGCTTCAGATCGGCGAGATAGGCCCGATTGGCTTCCGTCTCGCCGTCGACGGCGGCGCGGGAGGCGAGATAGAACTCCTCCGCCGTCTCCTCGTCGTTCACCTCCGACAGCAGCGCGTCGAGCGGCTTGGGGTTGGCGATCTCCCGCTCCATCACCGCCCGATCCTCGGCGTCGCCGCCCGCCTCCTCGATCTGGCCCATGATGCGCTCGCGCTCCTCGTTGGAGAGCGATCCGTCGGCATAGGCGGCGGTGATCATCGCCCGGATCAGAAGGAGCGCGGTGTCCTCGCTCATCGCTTCCGCCGCCCGCTCCTCCTCCGGGCCGAACGTCTCCTCGCCGGTCGATCCGGAGGCGGCCATCCCGCCCGTCGATCCGGCCGCCGCCGCACCGCCCGCTGATCCGCCCGCTGATCCGCCCGCTGATCCGCCGGCGGGCCCGGCCGCCGGGTCGCGGGGGCGCGCGGCTTCGTCCGATCGCGCGCTCCCGGACCCCTTGTCGCCGGTGAGGCGGTTCACCACGTCCTGGACCATCCCCGCGATCCCGCCGCCCGCACCGGAGCCGGTTCCCGAACCCGAACCCGAACCCGAACCCGAACCCGAACCCGAACCCGAACCGGGCCGCGTCCCGGAGCTGGAGGTCGCGCCACCACCGCCCGCGCTCGCCTGCGCTTTCGACTGGTGGTCCTGATAGGCCCGGTAGGCCATGAAGCCGAGCGCGGCGAGGCCCATCTTGCCGCCCAGTCCCGAGCGCCGGTGGCGGCCGAAGCCCCCCAGCATCGACGAGGATCCGTGCCTGCCGCGGCGGCGGCCGCGCCCCGCCATCCGGCTTGCGAGCATGGTTCCGAGAATACGCTTCAGGCTCATGGATCTCCCCCCTCTACTGGTCCTTTCGCCCAACGCGGATCACGCCCGGCCGTTCCGGCCGCGCCGCCGGCCGGAGCATCTTGCGGCCAGGGCGCGTTCGGTGCGACACAGCCCCACCCGACGAGACGAGGAGCGCCCGCATGACCGGTTTCGTCAGCATCGTCGGCTCCGGGCCCGGCGACCCGGAGCTTCTGACCCTCAAGGCCGTGGACCGGCTGCGGCGCGCCGATGCGGTGCTCTTCGACGATCTGTCCTCCGGGCCGATCCTCTCGCATGCCCGCCCCGGCGCCGATCTCGTGGGAGTGGGCAAGCGCGCCGGCCGCGCCTCGCCCCGCCAGGACCATGTCAGCCGCCTGCTCGTCGACTATGCGCGGGGGGGCGGCCGCATCGTGCGGCTCAAATCCGGTGATCCCGGCCTATTCGGGCGGCTCGAGGAGGAACTCGTGGCGCTGCGCGCCGCCGGCATCGCCCACGAGATCGTGCCGGGCGTGCCCTCCGCCGCCGCCGCCGCCGCGGCGGCCGGCATCCCGCTGACCCGCCGGCTGACGGCGCGGCGGGTGCAGTTCGTCACCGGCCACGACGCAGAGGGCGGCCTGCCCGCCGATATCGACCTCGCCGCGCTCGCCGACCCGGCGGCCTCGACCGTGGTCTTCATGGGCAAGCGCACCTTCCCCGATCTCGCCGCGGCGCTTCTGGCCCGCGGCCTGCCGCCCGACCAGCCGGCGATCCTGGCCGAGGCGGTCTCGACGCCTGCGCAACGCATCGCCCGCAGCACCGTCGCGGCCCTGGCCCGCCGCCTCGCGGGCGAGCGCACCGAACACCCCGCGCTCATCCTCTACGGCCCCCTGGCCGAGACGCCATGACCCTGATCACCCTCGTCGGCATCGGCACCGGCCATCCCGAACACGTCACGCTGATGGGGCTGCGCGCGCTGCGCGAGGCGGCCACGGTGCTGATCCCCGACAAGGGCGCCGGCAAGGAGGATCTGGCGCATCTGCGCCACGCCATCCTCGACGCCTCGGGCAGCACCGCGCGCCGCGTCCCCTTCGCCTATCCGGTCCGCGACGCGGCCCTGCCCTATGCCGAGCGCGTGGCGCGCTGGCACGACGCCATCGCGGCGCGCTGGCAGGCGGCGATGGGCGAGGATCCGGGCCCGGTGGCGCTTCTGGTCTGGGGCGATCCGGGGCTCTACGATTCGACCCTGCGCATCGCCCGGCGCCTCGATCCGGCCCCCGATCTCCGGGTCGTGCCCGGCATCACCGCGCCGCAGGCCCTGGCCGCCGCCCACGGGGTCCCGCTGACCGCCCTCGACGGCGTCCTCACCGTCACCACAGGTCGCCGGCTGCGTGCCGATGGCTGGCCGGCGGGCGCCGACACCGTCGCCGTCATGCTCGACGCCGCCTGCAGCTTCACCGCCCTCGATCCCGCCCTCACCATCTGGTGGGGGGCCTATCTCGGCATGGTCGAGCAGATCCTCGACCACGGCCCCCTGGCCGAGGCCGGCCCGCGCATTGCCGCCACCCGCGCCGCCGCCCGCGCCCGGCACGGCTGGATCATGGACACCTACCTTCTGCGCGCTTGACGGTCCGGCACCGACCGGCAATGGCCGAGCCAGCCGCAGCGGAGCCGCGATGCCCGACCGACCGCCCGACCACCCGGCCGCCCCACCGACCGGCCGCGCCTTCCTGTCCGCCTTCGGGCGCATCGGCATCCTCAGCTTCGGCGGGCCGGCGGCGCAGATCGCCGTCATGCACCGCATCCTGGTGGAGGAGCGCGGCTGGCTCGACGAGGCCCGCTTCCTGCGCGCCCTGTCGTTCTGCATGATGCTGCCCGGCCCCGAGGCGATGCAGCTCGCCACCTATGCCGGCTGGCGGCTGCGCGGCATCGCCGGCGGCCTCGCGGCGGGCGCGCTCTTCGTGCTGCCGGGCGCCCTCGTCATGCTGGGCCTGGGGCTCGGCTATGCGATCTGGGGCACCGTTCCGGCGGTCGATGCGGCGTTTCTCGGCATCAAGGCGGCGGTCCTCGTCGTGGTGCTCGCCGCCCTTCGCAAGGTGGCGGACCGCGCCCTCGGCCGGCCGCAGCACTGGCTGATCGCGGCCTTGGCCTTCGCGGCGCTGTTCTTCCTCGCTTTGCCCTATCCGCTGGTCGTGCTCGCGGCCGGGCTCTGGGGCGCCGCGCTGGGCGGCCCCGCCGGCCTCTACGCCCCGGCCGCGGCCGTGCCCCGGCGGCAGAGCGCCGCCCTGCTCGCCATCGGCCTCGTCGTCTGGCTCGGCCCGCTCCTGCTGCTTGACGGCGTCCTGCGCGACATCGGGCTGTTCTTCGCCCGGCTCGCCGTCGTCACCTTCGGCGGCGCCTATGCCGTCCTCGCCTGGATGGCCCAGGACGCGGTCGCGACCCAGGGCTGGCTCACGGCGGGCGAGATGATGGACGGGCTGGGCCTTGCCGAGACCACGCCCGGCCCGCTGATCCTCGTCACGCAATTCGTGGGCATCCTCGCGGGCTTCCGCGAGGGCGGCGTGCCCCTGGCGCTCGCCGGCGCCGCGGTCACCCTCTGGGCGACCTTCGTGCCCTGCTATCTGTGGATCTTCGCGGGCGCCCCCCATATCGACCGGATCGCAGCCGCGCCGCGGCTTGCGGGCGCGCTCGCCGGCATCACCGCCGCCGTGGTCGGCGTCATCGCCAACCTGTCGCTGTGGTTCGCGCTCCACGTGGCCTTCCAGACGGTCACCCGCGATACGCTGGGGCCCCTCGTCCTCTGGCGGCCCGATCCGGCCTCGCTCGACCTGCGCGTCCTCCTCCTCGCGGGCCTGAGCGCCATCCTGCTCGGCAGCCGCCTCGGCCTCGGCGGGACGATCCTCGTCGCCGCGGCCCTCGGCCTGCTCCTCGGCTGACCGCCTGCTGGCCGGTGCCCCCGGCGCGGCCCGGGCGACACCCCGCCATCGATCCCAGGGCGCCCCTCCGTGATGGCGCCCAGCGCCCCGTCACGTCGGTCGGGCGGCGGCCGTCTCGGCCATCACGCAGAGCATCTCGAACATGATCGACACGCCGAGATAGGCCGTCGCGCCGCTCGGATCGAAGGGCGGCGAGACCTCCACCACGTCGGCGCCGGCGATGGCCACGCCCCGCAGCAGCCGCGCCACCAGAAGCGCCTGGAACGAGCTCGGCCCGCCGATCTCGGGCGTGCCGGTCCCGGGCGCGAAGGCGGGATCGACGAAGTCGATGTCGTAGGTGACATAGGTCGGCCGGTTGCCGACGATGGCGCGGGCCTCGGCCATCACCTCCTCGGGGCCGCGGGCGTGGAATTCCTCGATCTCGATCACCCGGATGCCTTCGGCGTTCGCGAAGTCCCGGTCCTCCCGGTCATAGGTCGTCCCCCGGATGCCGATCTGGACCATGCGGCGCGGGTCGAGCAGGCCTTCCTCGACCGCCCGCCGGAACGGCGTGCCGTGGGTGTACATCGTGCCGCCGAAATAGCTGTGAAAGAGGTCGGTGTGGCTGTCGAACTGGATCAGCCCCAGCGGCTCCTGCGCCGCCAGCGCCCGCAGGATCGGCAGCGAACAGAGGTGATCGCCCCCGGCGGTCAGGGGCACGATGCCCGCTTCCTTCACCTTGCCGAAGAAATCGGTGATCCGCGCCATGCTGTCGAAGAGGTCGGCCGGGTTCGGCGCGACATCTCCCAGATCGGCGCAGTTCGCCCCCTCGAACGGGCGCAGGCCCGTCGCGCCATGCTCGGCGCGGATCATCGTCGACATGTCGCGCATCTGGCGCGGCCCGTGGCGGGGGCCAGGGCGGTTCGTCGTGCCGCTGTCCCAGGGCGTGCCCACGAGCCCGATCTGCACCGCGCCGAGCCGCTCGTCCCCGAGCCCCACATGCGGCAAGCGCATGAAGGTGGGGATCCCCGCAAAGCGCGGCAGATCGAAACCTGATACCGGATGGAAATACGCGTCGCTCATGCTCTCTCTCCTCCCTCGTTTTCCCGGCGAGCGCCGCCAAGCGCCCCCGCTGCGCCGCCGCCTCCGCGGGCACGCATCTATCCCAGCTTCAGCATCGCCAGCCCCGCCAGGATCAGACCCACCGCCACCAGACGCACCGGATTGACCGGCTCGCCCAGAACCGCGATCCCGACGACGAAGGCGCCCGCCGCGCCGATCCCCGTCCAGACCGCGTAGGCGGTCCCCAGGGGCAGGCTGCGCATGGCGAGCGACAGCAGGGCGAAGCTCGCCACCATCGCCAGGATCATGACGACGGCGTAATCCGGCCGCGTCAGACCCAGCGAGCGCTTCATCGCATAGGCCCAGACGACCTCGAAAAGCCCCGCCAGCACCAGGCAGAGCCATGCCGCCGTGCCGCCGGTCACGGACGCCGCCGGCGCCGGGGATCGCCCGGTCGGCCCATCAGATCCCGATCTCGAAGAGATCCGCCGGGGTCTTCTGCAGGATCTCCGCGCCGGTCGCGGTGACGAGGATGTTGTAGCCGAAGATCACGGTGGTGCCGTGGTACTGGCCGATCGACGGCTCGAGCGAGAAGATCATGCCCTCCTCGAGCACCTCCTCGTCGCCGATGAGGATGTCGGGGCGTCCGGCCCAGACGGGCGGATAGGCCAGCCCCATGCCGAAGCCCGCGCGGGCCGGGATGTAGCGCGCGTAGTCGCGCCGCACCTCGCGGCTCACCCGGTCGAGGTCGGCGACCGGGGTGCCGGGCCGGATCATCTCGAAGGGCCGCCAGAACGCCTCGGTCGCGACCCTCCACAGCTCCTTCAGCGCGGGCACGGCCGGGCCGACGGTGACGGTGCGCACGATGTTGCTGTTGTAGCGCTTCCACGAGCCGGTGATCTCGATCATCACCGGGTCACCCCCCTCGATGCGCCGGGCGGTGGGCACGCCATGGAACAGACCGCTACGCGGCCCCGAATTGATGATGAAGGGCAGCGTCGGATATTCCGACCCCGCGACCGTCATCTCGTGCTGCACCGCGGCCAGAACCTCCGTCTCCGCGACCCCCGGATGCCGCAGCGCCTCGACCGCGGCGGCAAAGCCGATGTCCGAGAACCGCGCCGCCTCGCGCATGTGGGCGATCTCGGTCGGCGACTTGATGGTGCGCAGGCGCAGCACCGCCTCGGTCACGTCGACGAACTCGACGCCGGGCATGGCCGCGACGAGACCCTTGTAGGTCGCGGCCTTCAGATACCAGTTGTCCATCTCCAGCCCGACCCGGCTGCCCGGGCCGATGCCCAGCGCCCGCAGCCTCTCGACCGTCATCGCGAGCGGGTCGTCGCCGTGCTGCCAGACGAGGATGTCGTCGATCCAGCATTGCGTCCGCGCCAGTTCCTTCTCGCATTTGTGGGTCAGAAGAGACGGCGCCTCCATCCCCGGCGCAAAGACGAGGTGCTGGTAAAAGTAGAGGCCCAGCGGATCGAAGCCTGCGAAATAGTTCAGGTTCTCGGGCGTCGAGCCGAGATAGGCGTCGATCCCTTGGGCGCGCAGCGTGGCCTCGAGCCTGCCGATCCGCGCGCGATATTCCGCAACGGCAAACACCATCGCCGACCTGTCGGCCAGCGGCTCGAGACCGAAAGCATCGCCTGTCTCGCTCATCGGGCATCTTCCTTGGCAAAAGCGGGCGGCACGCGCCTCGGGAAAGGGTGGGCGCGCTCAGAAGCCGCCGATGACCTGACCGCCGTTGATCGACAGCGTCTGCCCGGTCATGAAGGCCGCCTCCGGCGAGGCGAGATAGCGCACCAGATAGGCGATCTCCTCGGGTTCGGCATAGCGCCGGAGCGGCACGTCGAGATATTCCCTGGCCAGCGCCTCGTCGTCGAGCTCGGCCGTCATCGCCGTATGGACGCCGCCGGGCGCCACGGCGTTGACCGAGATGCCCTTGGGTCCGAGCTCCTTGGCCGCGTTCTTCGCGAAGGCCATCAGCGCCCCCTTTGCGGCGCAATAGGCATAGGAATGGCCGATGCCCGACTGGCCCCAGATCGAGCTGATGAAGATCATCCGCCCCGACCCCGACCGCTCCAGCCACGGCAGGCAGGCGCGGGAGGTATGCAGCGCGCCGTCCACATGAACCGCGAAGGTTTGGTGCCAGAAATCGTCGTCGGTCTCGGCCAGACCCTCGTTGCTGTGGATCAGGCCGGCATTGCTCACCAGAACGTCGATCCCGCCCGCCCAGTCGGCCACGGCGGCGACGGCTTCCTCGACCTCGGCGCGGTTCGAGACGTCGACCTTCAGGGCGAGCGCGCTGCCGCCCCGTGCCGTGATGGCCTGCGCGGCGTCCCGCGCCAGCCCCTCGTCCACATCCGTCACCCCGACATTGTAGCCCGCCTCGGCCAGCACCTCCGCGTGGGCGCGGCCCATGCCGCGGCCCGCGCCGGTGATGAAGGCGGTCCGCCGCGCCGATCCGTCTGCCGTGCCTGTCTCGCTCATGTCCGTTCCTGTCCGTTCCTGATCCTGATCGGCGCGGCTATTCCGCGTCGTATTTCACGGTCATGCCGCCATCGACGACGATGTTGGCGCCGGTGATGTAGCCGGCCCGGCCGGAGCACACGAAGAGCACCGCCTCCGCGATGTCCTCGGGCTCCGCGATGCGGCCGAGAACGCTGAGGCCCGCGTTGAAGGCGATGACCTCGTCCACGTCCCGTCCGCCCGAGGCGTAGTTCCGGCGCAGGCCCGGCGTATCCGTCACGCCGGGCGAGACCACGTTGGCGCGGATGCCCCGAGAGCCGAAATCCACGGCGATCGACCGCGCGATGCCGAGGACCGCGTGTTTCGACGACAGATAGGCGGGATAGGCCGCGCTGGTCCGAAGCGCGGTATCCGAGCCCGTGAAGCACAAGACGCCGCCCCCGCCGGCCAGCATGTGCCGCAGGCAGGCCCGCGCCGTCAGGAACGCGCCCCGCGCGTTGATGGCGAAGGTGCGGTCCCATTGCGCGAGCGAGATCTCCAGGACGTCGCCGCCGGGGATCATCGTCGAGGCGTTCACATGGGCGATGTCGAGACCGCCGAAGCGCTCCACCGCCTCTGCGGCCGCGGCCTCGATCGAGGTCTCGATGCTGACATCGGCCGCCATCGCCTCGGCGCGGCCGCCCGCCTGCCGGATCGCCTCCACCACGCGACCGGCCGCCGCGCCGTCGAGATCCGTCACGGCCACTTGCGCCCCTCGCGCCGCGAAAAGCCGGGCGCTCGCCTCGCCGATGCCGGATCCCGCCCCCGTCACCAGAACGCGCCTGCCCGAAAGCCTCTCGTCCACCTCGTTCCCCCCGTCTCAGGTCATGCCGCGGGACGCCTCGTCACCGCTACCCCCGCGCCTCAGAGGCTCGCGTCGGGTTCGGTCAGAGCGCGCGGCTCCAGCTTCTGCGCCCGCGCATGCGCCGCGATCTCCTCCATCGGCGCCAGCCAGACGTCGTCGCAGGATTTCACGTACTCGATGAATTTCCGCAATTCCGCCGCGCGACCGGGCCGGCCCGACAGGAATGGATGACAGGTCAGCACGAAGAGGCCGCCCTCCGCGCGCAGCGCGTCGAATTCCGCCCGGAAGAGTTCGATCGCCTTCCGCGGCGTCTCGACCAGCCCCGAGCCGGAGAAGCCGGGGATGAAGGCGTACTGGTTCCAGTCGTCGAGGATCCAGTTGATCGGCAACTCGACGATCGACCTGCCTTCCGCCCCGGTGTCGAGCTCGTAGGGGAAGTCGGCGTCCATGAGGCTCGAATCGTAGAGAAAGCCCGCCTCGCCAAGGATCTCGGGCGTGTGCCAGTTGAGCTCCCAGAGCGGCGCGCGGTAGCCCTTGGGCTCCACGTCCGCCACCTTGCGCAGCGCCGCGAGGCCGCGCTCGAGGATCTGCTGTTCCTGCGCCCGCGTCAGGCCCGGCAGCTGTTCGTGCAGATGCCCGTGATGGCCGATCTCGTGGCCGTCCGCCACGATCCGCCTGATCTGGTCGGGATAGCGCAGCGCGATGTAGCCCGGCACGTAGAACGTGCTCTGCACGCCCGTCTGGCGCAGGATCTCGAGGATGCGGGGCACGCCCACCAGGGGCCCGTAGGCCTGGTGCGACATCAATCCCATCAGCTTGCCGAATTTCGCATCCGCGGTCAGAAGCGGCGACTCGCCGTCGACATCGAAGGTGAAGGCCGCCGCGGCGGTCTTGCCGTGGGGCCAGGTGACCGGTGCCGCCGGTGTCGGGGTCGCGTTCATCTCTGCATCTCCTTGTGGCATTTGCCCGCCCGCCCGGCAGGTCCGGGCGGGCGCGGGTCGGGCGCCGCCCGCGATGGGGCCGCGCCGGCTGTCGCGGGCGGCCTAGTCGCGCGCCTCCATCGACTGCCGGTAGCCGGTATCGGCGAGCTTCTGCATCAGCGAGCAGTCGCTGATCTCCTCGGGGTCGAACATCTCGTCGACGACGCCGAGCTTCACCCACCATTCGTTCACCAGCCGGCCGGCCTCCCGCATCCCGTCATGGGCGAGGCCCAGCGGCGGCTCGCCCTCGAGCGCGCCGCAGAACCGGGCGGATTCGTCGAAATCCATCATGTACATGCCGCCTTCCTTGAACTTGCCGTTGGTGCCGATGACCGATTCCACGTCCTCGACCGGCCATTGCAGGAAGTCGGCGAAGAACTGGTTCGTCTCCTCGGTATGGTCGTGCCAGTATTGCAGCGCGTCCCAGCGGACCTTCAGCATGTCGAGCGCCACCTCGGGGCGGTTCTCGATGAAGTTCTGGTTCATGAAGAGCGCATCGGCGAGGATGCCCGTCGAGACGAATTCCGGATCGGCCGAGGAGGCGACGTTGCGGGCGCCCTCCATGTTGTCGGTGAGCTTGCTCACCCACGGCTCGTAGAGATAGGCGGCCGCCAGATCGCCCGACAGCATCGGCCCGACGGCCTCGTCGGCGTTGAGGTTGACCCAGTCGACCTCGTCGGGCGTGATGCCCACGCTGTCGAGCCACATCCCCATCAGAAGCTGGCCGATATAGGCTTCGGGCGCCGAGACCTTCTTGCCCGTCAGATCCTCTGGCTCGACGCCCGGGGCGAGGGTCACCTTGTCGACGCCGTAGGAGGGGTTGTTGAGCGCCACCAGCGTGTTCGGTAGCCCGTTCTCCACCGCGATCGGCGCGTATTCCATCGTGCCCTCGATGATGTCGACCTGGCCGGTCGCCAGCATGCTCTGCGCCGCCAGCGGATCCTCGAAATTCGTGACCTCGATATTGTAGCCCGGCGCCAGGTCCTTCGCGGCCGCCAGCGCATAGAAGCTCGATCCCGGCCAGGACAGGATCATGCCCACCCTTACCGTCTCCTCCGCCTGCGCGGCCGCGCCGAGGCCCAGCGCCGCGAGCGGTGCCCCGAGGGCCAGCGCGCGGCTGAGCCGAAGGGCGATGTCGGTATGCGTCTTCATGTGTCGATCTCCCGTTGGTGGTGATGAGGGCTGCCGGGTTGTCCCGGTCTTTGGCCGATGGGCCGCACCGCGCGGCCGTCAGGCGGCGCTGGCGATGGTCTGCTGGCGCATCAGGTGCATGATGTGGCGCTCCACATCGACATAGCCGTCAAGCGCATAGAGCTCTTCCTTCGAACTGATCCTGCTGCCCTTCTTGAACTCGGCCTCGATGTTCTCGGCCACGGTGCCCGGGTGACGGCTCATGAAGACGATGCGGTCGCCCAGGAACAGACCCTCCTCGATGTCGTGGGTGACCATGACGACCGTGCTCTGCGAGCCCTCGAGGATCGACAGCATCAATTCCTGCATCTGCCAGCGCGTCTCGGCGTCGAGCGCGCCGAAGGGCTCGTCCATCAGGATGAGCGACGGCTCGTTGGCCAGCGTGCGCGCGATCGCCACCCTCTGCTTCATGCCGCCCGAAAGCTGGTTGGGATAGGCGTCGCGGAACTTGGTCAGGCCGACGAGGCCGATGAAGTACTCGGCCCGGTCGCGCCGCTCCGACCGGGGCACGCCGTTCAGCTTCATGCCGTATTCGACGTTCTTCTGCACGCTGAGCCAGTCGAAGGAGGTGTAGGTCTGAAAGATCATGCCGCGCTCGCGGTGCGGCCCCCGGATCGGATGCCCGTCGAGGGTCAGCGTCCCGGTCGTGGGCTTCTCGAGCCCCGCGATCATCCGCAGCACGGTCGACTTGCCGCAGCCGGAGGGGCCCAGAAGCACGCACATCTCGTTCTCCCGGACGTCGAAATTGACGTCGTCGAGCGCCTGGATGGTCTCGTTGCGACCGACCGTGAAGGTCTTGCTGACGCCGCGGATCGACAGCTTCGCCGCGGGGCCAGGGGAACTTTGCTCGGAGGGGGGCATCATTTCGCCTCGCATCGTCAGGTGTCGTAGGGAAAGAGCACGCCATGCGCCTTGCGGAACATGATGTCGAAGAAGAGGCCGAGGATGCCGATGACCAGGATCCCGGCCATGATCTCGTCGGTATGCAGGAACCGCTTGGCGCGCATCATCATCGCCCCGATGCCGGTGGTCGAGGCGACGATCTCGGCGATGACCAGATAGGTCCAGCTGACCGCCAGCATCTGCCGCATCGCGGCCATGACGGAGGGCATGACGGCGGGAACCACGACCGTCCCGAGCACCTGCCGCCTGTCGCCCCCGAGCGTCAGGGCCGTCTCCAGCAGCTCTCTGCGCACCCCGCGGGTGTGATCCATGATGAGGGTGATCAGGAAGAAGACCACGCCGATCGTCAGCAGCGCGATCTTCGGGGCCTCCCCGGTCCCGAGCCACATCAGCAGGATCGGGATGAAGGCCGGGGCGGGAAGATAGCGCCAGGCCGACACGAAGGGATTGGCGAAGGCCTCGACCGCCTTGAACGTGCCCATCAGGATGCCGAGCGGCACGGCGATGGCGCAGGCGATCAGGAAGCTGATGACGATGCGAAGGATGCTGATGCCGATGTCGTAGAGGAACCCCTCGTTGGCGATCAGGTCGTAGAGCGCGACCAGCACCTGGTGCGGCGCCGGCAGCAGGAGCGGCGATACCCATTCCGCCAGGACGATGCCCTCCCACAGGGCGAAGAAGATCACCCAGACCGCGATGCCCAGAAACAGCGTGCGGCCCGTTCCGAGGGGCTGGCGGATCGCGAACCACGGCTCGCGCTCATCGGTCGGTGCGGGCGGGACGGCGTCGTGGCCGGACGATACGGACATGGGCTTTGCTCCTGTCTCGCGGGCGCGAGCGGGGGGAACCGGGGCGGTCACGGCGCGGCCCCCGGACACTCGAGGCGGCCCCGGGCCTCCTCGAAGAGCCGCGCCGCCGCGAGGACCGCGCGGTCCCCGTAGCGCGGGCCGACGAGCTGCAGGCCCACGGGAAGCCCCGCCGCGTCGAGGCCGCAGGGGATCGAGGCGGCCGGCTGCTGGGTGAGGTTGAAGGGATAGGTGAAGGGCGTCCAGTCGGTCCAGCGGTCGTAGGGGCCGCCGGGCGGCACGTCGCGGCCGACCGCGAACGGCGCGATCGGCATGGCGGGCGTCACGAGAAGATCGTATGTCTCGTGGAAGGCGGCCATCTGCGCCGCAAGCTCGAAGCGCCGGTCGCCTGCTGCCTGATACCGCGCCAGCGAGATCCCGCGCCCGGCCTCGGCGATTTCCCGGAAGCCGGGATCGAGCCGCTCCTGCTGCGCGGGGCTCAGCGTCTCGAGGATGCGGGCCGCGCCGGCGAACCACAGGGTCTCGAAGGCCGCGATCGGATCGGCAAAGCCCGGATCGACCTCGACCACCTCGGCCCCGAGATCCGCGAGCCCGGCCACCGCCGCCTCGATCACGGCCGCGATGTCCGGGGCGACCCGCACATGGCCCAGATCGCGGCTATAGGCGATGCGCCACCCCGCCAGCGTCTCGAACCGCGGATCCGGCCCCGGCGGATAGGCCGGTCCGGCATAGCCGTCGCGGGCATCGGGCCCGGTGATGACCGCCATCATCAGCTGCGCATCGGCCACCGTCCGCGTCATCGGCCCCAGATGCGACAGGGTGGTCATCGCGCTCGGCGGCCATTGCGCCACATGGCCGAAGGTGGGCTTGAACCCGAACGTGCCGGTGAAGCTCGCCGGAATGCGGATCGAGCCGCCGGCATCGCTCCCCTGATGCAGCAGGCCGAGATTGAGCGCCGCGGCGACCCCCGCGCCCCCAGACGAGCCGCCGGGCGTGAGGTCGAAATTCCAGGGGTTCCTGGTGACCCCGTAAAGCGGATTGTCGGTGACGCCCTTCCAGCCGAATTCGGGCGAGGTGGTCTTGCCGAGGATCACGGCCCCGGCCGCGCGCATCCGGGCGGTGATCGGCGCATCCACCTCCCAGGGCCCCTCGGCCGAGCTGGTGGCGGAGCCCTTCCGCGTCGGCATGCCGCGGGTCAGCGTCAGGTCCTTGATCGTCACCGGAATGCCGTCGAGGGCGCCTGCGGGCGCGCCCGCCCGCCAGCGCGCCTCGGCCGCCCGCGCGGCGGCGAGCGCGCCCTCGGCATCGACATGGCAGAAGGCGTTGAGCACGGGGTTCCAGGCCTCGATCCGCTCAAGGCAGTCCGCGACGAGATCGACGGGCGACAGCTCCTGCCGCCGGAACAGCGCCAGCGCCTCCTGCGCCGACACGCGGGCAAGGGGCGTGGCCGCCCTCTCGACCGGCGGCCGCGGGCTGGCGGACGGATCAGACATCGTCATCCTCACCCCCCGACCGCCCGCCGCCGGACAGCGCCCCTCCCTTCGCGGAGGAGCCCGCCCCGCCCCGCGCGCAGGCCATGACCGCCCGCCCGCGGGCCCCGGCCAGCGCGGCTCCCGCCCGGTGCAGGGCTTCGCGCGAAAGGGGGATCGTCATGGGGGTGCCTCGCATCCGACCCTCTCAGCCGCTCGGGACGCGCAGGGCGTCGCTGACCAGGAACTGCTCCGAGACCACGCCTTCCAGCGCGACCAGATGGGCCTCGGCATCGCGCATGTGCTCGTCCATCAGCAGGCGCACGCGCTCCGGGTCCCTGTCCACGAGCGCCTCCAGCAGCGCCACGTGATAGTCGATATTGGCCCGGTCGAAGGCCCGGCGCTCGGGCCTGTAGGCCTTCTTCAGGATGACGAGATCGCGCAGGAAGTCGTTGACGAAGTGGCTCATGAAGCGCAGCAGCGGGTTCGGGCAGCACTCGGTCAGGATGTTGTGGAACTCGAGCTCCAGCATGCGGTGCTGCCGCTGGCTCTGCTCGTCCTCGTGCGGCTGCCGGCACTCGGCGATGTTCTCGCGCAGGCGGGCGAAGGTGGCCTCGTCCAGCCGGCCCACGACCGAGGCCGCGACCTCGATCTCGACGAGGCGGCGCAACTGATAGACCTGGCTGCCATCGACGCGCTGGAAGTGCAGGAAGTTCCTGAGCGCGCGGCAGGCCGGCTCGATCGTCACCTCGCTGATGACGGCGCCGCCCTTCGGGCCGGTCTTCAGCCGGATCAGCCCCTCGAATTCGAGGATCCGCAGCGCCTCGCGCAGCGTCGCCTTGGCGCAGCCATACTCGTCGATCAGCGCCTTCTCGTTGGGCAGCCCGTCACCGGGCCCGAGCTTGTCGAGAACGATCCGCCGCTTCAGATCCTCCGCGATGAGGTCGGCGAGCTTCTGACGTCTGGCTGGGTGCGGCGGGGCCATCTGTCTCCCGTGCATTTATTCGCATAAATCGGATCAGGCCCCCGGATCCCGCGTCTGTCAACGACATTGCGCACGGGACCGCGAGATCTTTTGCGACGCGCCCGAGGCCCGGCGCCCGTCTGCCCGTCTGCCCGGCGCCCGTCTGCCCGCAGATGAGGCGGCGGGCGAGGCGGGCGCCCAAGGCTTCATCGCGCGATTTTCGGCCGGTCCGCGACAGCCATGCCCCTTGCCCGACTCGCGGTTTTGGTGTTCGTTTGACAGATGAGTGTCAATCTGGACTTACACGAACCCCGCCGCCTGCCCGAGCCTCAGGCCCTCCTGACGCTTCTGAAGCCGGTGACGTGGTTCCCGCCCATGTGGGCCTATCTGTGCGGCATCGTCTCGGCCGGCATCTGGCCCGGCGCCGCCTGGCCCCTGGTGATCCTCGGCGTGCTGCTCGCCGGTCCCATCGTCTGCGGCATGAGCCAGGCGGCGAACGACTGGTGCGACCGCCACGTCGACGCGATCAACGAGCCCGACCGCCCGATCCCGTCGGGCCGCGTGCCGGGCCGCTGGGGCCTCTGGGTGGCGCTGGCGCTGTCGGCGCTGGCGCTCCTCGTCGGCACCGCGCTCGGACCCTGGGGCTTCGGCGCGACCTGCCTCGCCGTCGCCGCCGCCTGGATCTATTCCGCCGAACCGGTCCGGCTCAAACGCTCGGGCTGGTGGGGGCCGATGCTGGTGGCCTTCGCCTATGAGGGGCTGCCCTGGTTCACCGGCGCCGCGATCCTGTCGCAGGGCGCGCCCTCCTTCTTCGTGATCGTCATGGCCGTCCTCTATGCGCTCGGCGCGCAGGGCATCATGGTGCTCAACGACTTCAAGGCGGTGGAGGGGGACCGGGCGACCGGCATCCGCTCCATGGTGGTGCTGAAGGGGCCCGACATCGCCGCCCGCATCGCCTGCGCGGTGATGATCCTGCCGCAAAGCCTCGTCGTGCCGACGCTGGTCATCTGGGGCCGGCCGATCCACGCCGCCATCATCGCGCTCCTGATCGTCGCGCAGATCGCGCTGATGCGGCGGTTCCTGCGGGCGCCGACCGAGCGGGCGCTGTGGTATTCGGCGACGGGCGTGCCGTTCTACGTGGCCGGCATGATGGTCGCGGCCTTCGCCATCCGGAGCCTGACGCTGTGAGCCTGTCCTGGATCTCGATCCTGCGGCTCGGGCTGGTGCAGACCTGCCTCGGCGCGATCGTGGTGCTGACCACCTCGACGCTGAACCGGCTGATGGTGGTCGAACTGGCGCTTCCCGCGGTGCTGCCGGGCGCCCTCGTCGCGCTCCATTACGGCATCCAGATCGCCCGCCCCTCCTGGGGGTTTCTCTCCGATACCGGCGGCGAGCGCACCCGATGGATCATCGGCGGCGTCGCGACGCTGGCCTTGGGCGCGCTGGGCGCGGCGCTGGGCATCCTGGTGCTCGAGACCTCGCTCGTCCTCGGCCTCCTCGTCTCGGCCCTCTCCTACGCGCTGATCGGCCTCGGCGTCGGGGCCGCGGGCACCACGCTCCTGGCGCTCCTTGCCACCGCCACCGCGCCCGACCGGCGCGCCGCCGCGGCCACCATCACATGGCTCATGATGATCCTCGGCATCGCCGTGACCGCCGGCGTGGCCGGAGCCCTGCTCGACCCCTACACCCATGCCCGCCTCCTCGTCATCGTCGCCGCCATCGGCACCGGCGCGCTCCTCGTCAGCGTCGCCGCCACCTGGGGGATCGAGCGCGGCGCCGTCATCCGCCCCGCGCCGGCCACCATGCCGTTCCGCGACGGGCTGGCGGAGATCTGGGCCGAGCCCAGGGCGCGCGCCTTCACCCTCTTCGTGGCGCTCTCGATGACCGCCTATTTCATGCAGGAGCTGATCCTCGAGCCCTATGCGGGCCTCGTCTTCGGCTTCACCCCTGGCCAGTCGACGCAGCTCTCGGGCGCGCAGAACGGTGGCGTGTTCCTCGGCATGGCCCTCGTCGGCATCGCCGCCACCGGGTTCCGCCGCGGGTCCCTGCGCGACTGGATCGTCGCGGGCTGCGGCGGATCGGCCGCCTCGCTCCTCGTCATCGCGCTGATCGGCCAGACCGGCCTTCCGGCGCTGGTTCCGGCCGCGGTGGCGCTCGGCTTCTTCAACGGCATGTTCGCCGTCGCCGCCATCGCCGCGATGATGCAGCTCGCCGGCGAAGGCCGCGCCGAGCGGGAGGGAACCCGCATGGGCCTCTGGGGCGCGGCGCAGGCCATCGCCGCGGGCTTCGGCGGGCTCACCGGCGCCGCGGCGGTCGACCTGCTGCGCTTGGCCCTCGAGGCGGGCCCGGCCTTTGGCCTCGTCTTCGCGGCCGAGGCCGCGCTGTTCGTCGCTGCCGCCATGATGGCGGTGCGGATCATGGATGCGGGTCGCAGCGCGCCCCGCCTGGGGAGTGAAGCGCATGTATGACGTGGTGGTGATCGGCGGCGGCCCCTCGGGCGCGATCGCGGCGGAGGATCTGGCCCGCGCCGGCCGCCGCGTCGCGCTCCTCGACAAGGCCGGGCGCATCAAGCCCTGCGGCGGCGCCATCCCGCCCCGGCTGATCGCCGATTTCGACATTCCCGACGACCAGATCGTCGCCCGGATCTCCACCGCCCGGATGATCTCGCCCAGCGGTCGCGCCGTCGACATCCCCATCGAGAACGGCTTCGTCGGCATGGTCGATCGCGGCCCCTTCGACGAATACCTGCGCGGCCGCGCCGTCGCCGCCGGGGCGGAGCGCCGCACCGGCCAGTTCCTGCGCATCCTGCGCGGCGACACCACCGCCGTCGTCTACCGCGACAAGGTGACGGGCGAGGAGACCCACCTGCCCACCCGCCTCGTCATCGGCGCCGACGGCGCCCGCTCCCGCGTCGCCCGCGCCGAGGTGCCGGGCGGCGACGAGATCCCCTACGTGATCGCCTATCACGAGATCATCGCCGCCCCGGATGGCGGCGCTGTCGTCGCCGCCCCGGACGGCGGCGCTGTCGTCGCCGCCCCGGGCGGCGGCGTCGCGGGCGGGCGCGCCTACGACCCCGCCCGCTGCGACGTGATCTACGACGGCAAGGTCAGCCCGGATTTCTACGGCTGGGTGTTCCCCCACGGCCACCAGGCCAGCGTCGGCATGGGCACCGGCGTCGAGGGCATCGACCTCAAGGCCGCGACGAGCGCCCTGCGCGCCGCCTCGGGCCTGGCCGAATGCGAGACGATCCGCCGCGAGGGCGCGCCGATCCCGCTCAGGCCGCTCGACCGCTGGGACAACGGCCGCGACGTGGTGCTGGCGGGCGACGCGGCCGGCGTCGTAGCCCCATCGAGCGGCGAGGGGATCTACTACGCCATGGTCGGCGGCCGGGTCGCCGCCACAGCGGCGCAGGCGGCGCTGGTCTCGGGCCGCGCCCGCGACCTGCGGCTCGCCCGCAAGCTCTTCATGCGCGAGCACAAGACCGTCTTCAAGGTGCTGCGCAGCATGCAGGACGCCTATTACCGCTCCGACGAGCGGCGCGAGCGGTTCGTGTCGCTGTGCCACGACATCGACGTGCAGCGCCTGACCTTCGAGGCCTACATGAACAAGCGGCTTGTCCATGCCCGGCCGATGGCCCATCTCAGGATCGGCGTGAAGAACGTCGCCCACCTCCTGCGCCTCGTCCCGGAAACCTACGCATGATCCACATCCCCGCCTGGCTCGACGACCGGCTGCAGCCGGTCGAGAAGATGGAGGTCCACCGCCGCGGCCTCCGTCACCAGGCGGTCTCGGTCTTCGTCATCGACGGCGACCGCACGCTGCTCCAGGAACGCGCCGCGGGCAAGTATCACACCCCCGGCCTCTGGGCGAATGCCTGCTGCACCCATCCCGCCTGGGGCGAGGATCCGGCCGCGACCGCCGCCCGGCGCCTCGGCGAGGAGCTGGGCCTCGCCGGCCTGCCGCTCACCTGGCGCGACCGGATCGAATACCGCGCCGATGTGGGCGGGGGCCTCGTCGAGCACGAGGTGGTCGAGCTCTTCACCGCCGCGGCCCCGGCCGATCTCGCGCTCAGCCCCGACCCCCGCGAAGTGGCCCGCACGCGCTGGATCCGGCTTCACGATCTCGTGCAGGATCTCGACATGCATCCCGAACGCTACACACCGTGGCTCAGGATTTACATGCGGGATCACGCGGATAGCATCTTCGGCGCAACCGAACGCGCCTGAGAGGCGCCAGGGTCACAGAGGGCGGTCCTCACGCCTCCCGGACATTGCGCGCAACCTGACGGAGTGCATCATCCCGTCCGTTCGACCGCTGCCACGGAAAGAATCGTCATGCTGACCAGACGCCACTTCATCGCCACCGGCGCCGCCCTCGTCGCGCCCTCCGCGGTGCTCGGCCATGCGGGGCTGCCGCATACCTCGCTCGCCACCATGGCGGCCCGCGACGTGGACATCCGCCGCGATGTCGACGTGGGAACGATCCACATCTTCCCCGAATATTTCGCGCTCTACCACGTCAGGGCCCCGGGCCGCGCGCGCGAATACCACATCGCCGTCGGCGAGGAGGGGCGCAACATGCGCGGCACCACGATCGTCAGGCGCAAGGAGGTCTGGCCGTCCTGGACGCCGACTCGCAACATGATCCGCCGCGAGCCGGAGGTCTACGCCCAGTATTCCGACGGCATGGATGGCGGCCCCGACAACCCGCTCGGCGCCCGCGCCCTCTATCTCTACCGCGACGGGCAGGACACGATGTACCGCATCCACGGCACGCCGCAGCCCTGGACGATCGGCCGCGCCGTCAGTTCCGGCTGCATCCGCCTGACCAATGACGACGTGATCGAGCTCTACCCGAAGGTCGAGATCGGCACCCGCGTCATCTCCTACTAGCACGCCCGCGCCATCTGGCGCGACGCCCCCGCCTGCCCGTCGCCCGGCGGTCCGACAGGCTCCGCGTCTCCGCTCTCGCCCATCTCGACGCGCCGTGCCGAACGGAGTATGGTCGGGCGGCGCCGGGGACAGCGCGCCTCCATATTGTCACGCAGGACGAAGGGTTTCTTGCCCGTGTACGAACAATTGTTCAACCTTGGTCCCTATCCCTGCCTGGTCACCGACGACCGCGGCAACATCCTCGCCATCAACCCCCCCGCGCGGGAACGCCTCGACCTGCCGGCGGGCGAGACGCCCGGCCACCTGCAGGACCTGTTCTCCGACACCGGTTTCAGTCTGGAGCAGGATCTGCAGCGCGCGGTCGGCACCAATGACTGGCTGTGCTGCGAGGCGACCATCGGCACCGGCGGGCTCACCGGGCTGCGCGTCCAGCTGTCGCTCCGCGGCCTCTATCTGGGCCGTCCGGATCCGACCTCGCACGTGCTCATCTGGATGCGCGACGATGTCGCCTCGACGATGGGCCTGCAGACCGACCTCATCCGCCGGCTGAACCGCGAGGCGGCGCGGGAGCGCGAGATGCGGGAGGAGCTGGCCGCGGCCCTCGCGCGCGAGCAGCACCTCCACGGCGAGCTGATCCACCGCGTCAAGAACAACCTCTCGATCCTCGCCAGCCTGATCCGCATGCGCAGCGACGGCCAGGACGACCCGCAGGTCCGCCTGACGCTCCAGGCGATCGAGCTGCGCACGCGCTCGATCGCGCTGGTCCACGACCTGCTCGACCGCAACACCACGACCGACGTGATCAATGCCGGCGATCTGATCACCGAGCTGTGCAAGCTCATGAGCCAGTCCATCGTCCCCGAACAGGTGAAGCTGAATTGCGAGGTCGATTCGCTGACGCTGCACAACGAGGACGCGACGCGCCTGTGCCTGCTCATCAACGAACTGGTCACCAATTCGCTGAAGCACGCCTTCCCAGACAACCGCACCGGAAGCATCACCCTGGCGTTCCGCCGCAACGGCGTCGAGAAGATGGAGCTGCGCATCGCCGACGACGGCAAGGGGCTGGCGCCGAACCGGCCCGATCCGGCGCGATCAGACACCCGCGGCACCCGCATCGTCCATGCCCTGGCCGAGCAGATGCGCGGCGAGCTGGTGCAGAAGACCAGCGGCGGCATGGAATGGACGCTGATCTTCCACCCGCGGGTGGCGCACAACGACGCCCCCGCCGCCTGAACGAAAAGTGCACCGCGCCGGGCGGGCCCGGGCGGTGCAGGTCTCCTGTCGCCAACAGGAAGGGAACCGGGGCACCTGCATCGCGGCCCCCGACCGCCGCGCCCCTTCGAGAAGGGCCGCGACCTCGTGCGGCGGCGCGGGTCGTCCGCCCGCGCCGCCGATCTCTCAGCCGATCATCGTGACGATGTCGCGTCCCTGCTCGATAAGCGCATAGGGGTCCTCGGGCAGCAGATAGCTGATCGCCCGGATCACCAGGACGAAGGCGATCACGCCGAAGAACAGGAGCGCCGCATAGACCGCCCCCAGCGACATCTGCGTGAAGATCCACATCCTGAGCGAGGGCGTTTCGTGCTCCAGATACCAGGTTTCGTTGCGTTTCATCGCGTCTCCTCCACGGGCGGGCTATAGATCATGAATTCCTCGACCGTGCGCGCCGGGACATAGTTGGTCTCCGCACCGTAGCCATGCTCCTGCGCCCAGACGAACCAGTTGTCGACGACCGTGCCGGTCAGCAGGATGCCGATGCCGCCGGTCAGCGTCGTCAGCACGGCGAACCACCAGGCCCAGCGGTGGATCCCCTCGATCGTCGCGTTGAACCCCATGGTCCAGCGCCAGAAGAGGCCCGCCCGCTCCGCGGCGGTGCCGCGGTCGTGGATCTGGTCCAGCTCCCGGTCGCCGCCATAGCGGCTGACCGCGAGGATCGTGCCGCCATGCATCGCGAACAAGAGCGTCGAGCCGTAGAGGAACACGATCGAGAGCGCGTGGAACGGATTGTAGAACAGGTTCCCGTAGGTCAGCGAGAAGAGGTTCGTCCAGTCGAGATGCGGAAAGATCCCGTAGGGCACCGCCTCGGCCCAGGAGCCCATCAGGATCGGCCGGATGAGGCCCAGCACCAGGAACAGCCAGACCGCCGAGGAGAACGCCCAGAAGACGTGCTTGCCCATCTTGAGCTGGTGGGCCAGCTGCCAGGACCGCGCCAGCCACGACATCACCGCGACGAGCAGCAGCGCCGAGGCGATGATCCACAAGCCCCCCTCCCAGAGCGGCGCGAAGCCGAGCCCGTATTCGGGGCTGGGCGGCTCGAGGCTCAGATAGAACAGGTCGCGCAGGAACAGCGCCGGGCTGAAATCGACCTGCACCCAGAAGCTGATGCCGACGAGGAAGAACCACATCCCCCCCGTGATCAGCGACAGCACCCCGAACGGCCCGAGATAGATCGGGCCGAGCTGGGCGTTGCCCAGCCAGCCCAGAAGCTGGCTGAACGTCGCGCTGTTGGTGCGGTCGCGCAGGTCCATGTCCTCGGCGACCATGCCCGTCTCGGGCGGCCCCTGCACCTGCACCTGGCTGAAGATGTTCTGATATTGCGCCATCTCGGGTCCTCCTTACAGATCCGCCCACCAGGGCAGGTTCAGGTACCAGTCCCACCACACGACCCACTGGTCGAACCACACGGTGCCCGAGATCACGATGCAGAGCGCGCTCCAGAGCCCGGCATTGATCGCCAGCAGATAGCCCAGCCGGTGAATGCCCATCGGGCCGATCGAATAGCCGATGAAGTCGCGAAAGAACGTGTCCTCGTGATCGGGCTGCTTCATCGTGGTGCCCGCTTCCGGGTTCGCCGCCGACAGGATCAGCGAGCCGTGCAGCGCCAGCGCCAGCGTCGTCGTGAAGAACAGCGACACGGCGACCATGTGCGCGGGGTTGTAGTGGAAGTTGCCGTAGAGGTAGCCGGTATAGCTCACCCAGTCGAGATGGCTGAAGATGCCGTAGGGGAAGGCGTGTCCCCAGGCGCCGAGCAGCACCGGCCGGATCACCTGCAGCGTGACATAGGCCGCGATCGCCGCCCAGAAGGCGACGGGCACGTGGAAGCCGATGCCGAGCTTGCGGCAGATCTCGACCTCCCTGAGCGCCCAGGAATTGAACGCGCCCAGCGCGCAGATCGTGATGATCTGCCACAGCCCGCCCATGGGCAGCGGCGCCGCCCCGAGCCCGTAGGAGATGGGCGGCGGATTGATCGAGATGAGCCAGGGGTTCCAGACGCCCTGGATCGCCGCGGTGTAGAAGATGAGGATGGTGCCCAATCCGGCGAAGAAGATCGTCGTGACACCGAAGAACCCCACATAGAACGGCCCGACCCAGAAATCGAACAGGTCGCCGCCGATGAGCGTGCCGCCCGGCACGCGGTATTTTCGTTCGAAGCTGAGCAATGCCATCTTCACGCTCCCATAAATCGCGGCGGCGGCCCGCCGGTCAGGTCATCGGGTGGCGCCGGGCGGGTGGGCCCGCCCGGCGCGTTCGGTGTCGTCGGGCGGAACCCCCGCCCGGCGCGCTGTTGCAATCGGGCGGAACCCCGCCCGGCGCGTCAGGTCACTCGATGGCGCTCACTTCGCCCGGCACGCCGTATTTGGCGGCCGAGGTCTCGAACCAGTTGTACCGGTCCGTGCTGAGCAGAACGAGGTGGATCATCGCCGCCAGCAGGAACAGGAACACGCCCTGCGCCACGAAAACGCGACGCGGGTCGAAGACCAGCCAGATCTTGTAGAACTTTGCCATTTTTCAGATCTCCCTCAGAGCCACGGGCGCCAGATGAACACCGCCAGATGAGCGAGGACCGCAACGGCCGAGAACAGCCAGAGCCCGCTCATGTAGACGGAGTGCAGTTCCTGCGCCTGCTCGTCGGTAAGACCCGTGAAGGACAGGTCAGTCCGGTGCGTCTGCCCGGTTGTCCGTGTCGAGTCGGTTGTATCAGCCATAGAACTCTCCTCTCAGAGTCAGCTGACGCCGCGGGGCCCCGCGGCCGGGTTCCGGCTTGTGCCGGACTTCGACCGGGGATCGAACACCCCCGGAGGAATTCGGTGCGCTCCCGCCGCGGCCCTCGGGCGCGCCAGCGGAAGCGGGAAAGCTCATGCCGAGAAGATCATCGGCGTGATGATGCGCGCCTGGCTCCAGGCCCGCGCGACGGGGCCCCGCTCCGGCAGCCGTCCCGACCGCAAGAGCGTCAGCGCCCAGGTCAGGCAGGCCAGCGGGACCGTGGCGGCGAAGATGATCGCGAAATAGATCGCGAACTCGGTCTTCAGCCCCGAGCGGCGCTCCGGCGCGGCAAAGCCGCCGGTATTGGTCATGTCGCTCATCTGTCGTCCTCCTTGTTGGACATCGTGCGCGAGGGGCCGAGCGCCCTCACGGTCTCTCTCGCCACGCGGCTCTCGCCTCCGGCGAGCGTCGCCCTCTCGGCGGCGTCGCGAAGCTGTCGGGCGGCGGAAATGCGGGTCAGCACCGGATGCTCGGCCACGATCCGGTCGAGCTCGGCCTGCGCCTCGGGCTCCCAGGGCAGGTCGCGGCGCAGATGGCTGGGCGTCGCCGCCGCATCGTCCATCTCCGAGCCCAGGGGCAGGATGTGGAACAGCGCGTCGAAGAGCCCGTTGCAGATCTCCTGGAGCAGATAGGTCGCGCCGGCATAGCCCATGAAGGGCGTGCCCGTGGCCCGCCGGATCGCGGCGCCCGGGAACCCGGCCGGGATGAAGGCCGGCTGCGGCCCGTGCCCGCCGCGGGTCTCGGCCAGATACATCTTCTCGTTGATCGACCCCATCAGGATCAGCGGCCGCGTCTCGTGCACCAGCCGCCGCACCTCGTCGTTGTCGGTCTTGCGCCCCGCCATCCGCGCCACCGCGAAGGCGCAGGGAAAGCCGAGCTCCTCCTCCAGGTAATGGCGGATGCCGCGCGCATAGGTCTCGCTCGCCACGATGCCGAACTCGGCGGTGGCGAAGAAGTCCTGCGTCACCGACCGCCACAGGTCCCAGACGGGCTTGATCGTCGAATGCTTCTCGCGCTGGATGAACGGCTCGGGATCGAGGTCCACGAGCTCGCCCAGCATGCGCAGGAACTTCGTCGTGCTCTCCACGCCCACCGGCGCCTGCAGATAGGGCTTGCCCAGCACCTCCGCGAGCCCGCGGCCGAACTCCCGGTACATGCAGACATTGACGTCGGCGTTCACGAGGTTGCGCATCTCGGCCAGATGGGCGCCGAGCGGCATCACCATGTTGACCTCGGCGCCTATCCCCTCGCAGAGCCGCCGGATCTCGTGCAGGTCACTGACCGAGTTGAAGACGCCGTACATCGGGCCGAGGATGTTGACCCGCGGCGCCGCGCCCGGCTCGCGCTTCTTCTCGGGCGGCATCCGCCCCTTGGTCTGGCCCCATTCGGTGAAGAGCCACGTCATCGCGCGGTCGGCCGCCTGCCACTGGTCCTCGTCGATGGTGCGCGGCAGGAACCGCTGCAGGCTGGTCCCCTGCGGCGTCACGCCGCCGCCGATCATCTCGGCGATGGAGCCCGTGACCACCACCGCCGGCAAGGCCGGGTCGAGCACCTCCCAGGCGCGCTTCATCGCGCCTTCCGTCCCCGCTCCCATCTCCTCCTCACCGAGCCCGGTGACGACGATCGGCAATTCGTGCGGCGGCAAGCCGTCGGTATAGTGCAGGACGCTCGTGACCGGCAGGTTCTCGCAGCCCACGGGCCCGTCGATCACCACCTGCAACCCCTTGATCGCGGTGAAGGCATAGACCGCGCCCCAATAGCCGCCGGCCCGGTCGTGATCGGTGATCAGCATGGGCCGGCCTCCGCTCCGCGGCGTTTACCGCTTGCGCGCGGTATCGCGGATACCGCCCGGCCGCTCCGGCCCGGTCCGATGGAAATCCGATGAAAGTCCGATAGAAACCCGATTCGCCCCGAACGCGGCAAAACCGCATCGCCTCGGCGATCCGGCGGACCTCCTGCGGCTGCGCACGGTGCGCTCACAATGGCGCCCGCAGGACCGCGATTGTCGCCACGACCGCTCATATCATCTCCTGCGCCTTCGCGGCCTTCCGCTGCCGCTCGAGCTTCTTCAGGTTCTGCGCCCGGAACTCGGCCCGCAGGTTCGGCGCGCCTTCCCAGACCCCGGCTGTCTCGCCCGCGCCCACGCCCTCGTAGAAGTCCCGCATCCGCGCCATCCGGCCGGCATTGCCGATCGCCGCGTTGACCACCTGCGCCAGGCTCCCCGCCCCCGCCGGACCCATCAGCGGCCGCGCCGAAATGAGGTTGGTGAAATAGAGCGCCGGGATCCCCAGCTCCTTGGCCTTCTGCACCACCGGCGTCGTGCCGATGGCGAGATCGGGGCGCACCCCCTCCATCGCCGCGAGGTCCTCCTCGAGGCTCGCCCGATAGACCACCTTGGCGCCGTGCGCCTCGAGCCAGTCCCGATCCGCCTCGGAATGCGGCGTCTTCGGGCAGGCCGTTCCGACATAGGGAACCTTCGCCCCGCTCTCGATCAGGAGCCGCGCGACCAGGAGTTCCGAGCCCTCGTAGCCCGAGAGCGTCACCGTTCCGTCGATCCGCGCGCCCTCCAGCGCCCCCTTGATCGCCGGCAGGAACGCGTTCTTCGCCGCGCCCACCTTTGCGGCAGGGATCCCGAAGGCCTCGCCCACGGCCGAGAGCCACGCCGCGGTGCCGTCATGGCCCACCGGCGCGGAGCCGAGGATCGGCCGGCCGGCCTTCTCGAACTCACGGCAGGACGCCGTGTAGAACGGATGGATCGCCGCCACCGCGCCGCAATCGAGCGCCGCGTAGAGCTCGCGCCATTCCCGCGCCGGCACCACCGGCCCCGCCGCCAGCCCCATCGGCGCCAGCATCGCGCCGATCTGCATCGGATCGGCCGGAAACATCTCGCCCAGAAGCGTCAGGCTCGGCCGGTCCTCGACCCCGGCGAGCGGCCGGGCGACCGGCCCCGCCTCGATCTCGGAGCGCGCATAGGCCAGCATGGCGGCCGCCAGCACGTCCTTCGCCTCGGCATGGGTCGGCACGCCGAATCCCGGCACGTCGATGCCGATGATCCGCACGCCGTTGATCTCCTTGGGCAAAAGCCTCAGCGGCACGCCCGATGCGGTGGGCACGCACAGATTGGTCACGACGATCGCGTCGTATTTTGCCGGATCGGCCATCTCGTGCACCGAATCGCGGATGTCCTCGAAGAGCTTGCCGGTGACGAGCGATTCCGAAGAGAACGGCACGTAGCCCACGCTCCGTCGCGCCCCGTAGAAATGGCTCACGAAGGTCAGCCCGTAGACGCAGCAGGCCGATCCCGACAGCACCGTCGCCACGCGCCGCATCCTGAGGCCGGTGCGCAAGGATCCGAAGGCCGGGCACATGCTCTGCGGCTTGTCGTGGGGGCCTTGCGGGTAATCGGCGGCATAGCGGTCGAGAAGCGCGCTCTGCCCCGCCGCCCGCGCGGCCGCCTCCATCTCGGCGGCGCCCGCATGGCATCCCACTCCGTCGCCGGCGCGCGGGTCGGCGGCGAGGTCGGGCGCATCGCTGCCGCGCACTGCCTCGCCCTCGATCACCGGAGCGGAGCCTGCCTCGTCGTATGCGACCTCGCCCTCACGCATCGTCATAGATCACTTCGAGCGAGGCCTTCGGCGCCGATTTCGTGCCGCGCATGTCGGCGTCCGTCGCGGGCTCCAGCACCACGTCGCCGCCGGTATCCTTGCTGTCGAACAGCGCCAGCAGCCCGTCCTGGTCGAGCGGCGCGGGACGCACCGGGGGCGCGACGCCCACCGCTTCCGCCAGACCGGCGAACAGGTCGCCCCAGCGCGAGGCATTGGTGCCGACGATCTGGTAATTGGCGGATTTCTTGCGAAGGTCGTCATCCGCGGGGATCGCCGCCAGGACCGGAATGTCCACGGCCTTGGCGAATGCCTGCGCCTCGCCCGAGCCGTCGTCCTTGTTGATGACGAGGCCCGCGACGCCGACATTGCCGCCCATCTTGCGGAAATACTCCACCGCCGAGCAGACGTTGTTGGCGACATAGAGGCTCTGCAGGTCGTTCGAGCCGACGAGAATCACCTTCTGCGCCATGTCCCGCGCGATGGGCAAACCGAACCCGCCGCAGACCACGTCGCCAAGGAAGTCCAGGAGCACGTAGTCGAAGTCCCAGTCGTGGAATCCGAGCTTCTCCAGAAGCTCGAACCCATGAATGATCCCCCGCCCCCCGCAGCCGCGCCCGACCTCGGGGCCGCCGAGCTCCATGGCGAAGACGCCGCCCCGCTTGAAGCAGACGTCGCCGATGGCAACCTCTTCTCCGGCAAGCTTTTTCTTCGTCGAGGTCTCGATGATCGTCGGGCAGGCCTTGCCGCCGAACAGAAGGCTCGTCGTGTCGGATTTGGGGTCGCAGCCGATCAAGAGCACGCGCTTGCCCTGCTCGGCCATCATGTGGCTGAGATTGGCCAGGGTGAACGACTTGCCGATCCCGCCCTTGCCGTAGATCGCGATGATCTGCGTGTGCTTCGTGGGCTCGGCCTGCGGCACTTCGAGCGTCGGTTCGGCAAGCGGCTCGGCCGCCTCCTCCTTCAGCTTCGCGTCGTAGTCCTTGAGGTTCGGGACATCGTCGAGGCTCATGCCACGTCCTTCCAGTCGAGAATGAGTTTGAGGCAGCCGGGATCCTCGAAGGCCGTGCGATAGGCCTCCGCCGCCGCCTGGGCGGGCCGGCGATGGGTGATGAGCCCGTCGAGCGACAGGGTCCCGGATTCGACCAGCTGCCGGGTCACGCGCATGTCGTCGGCGGTCCATTCGGCGGCGATGCGAAGCCGCGCCTCCTTCATGAAGGCGGGCGGGAAGGCGAAGCTGATCGGCTGGTCGTAGAACCCCGCCAGCACGATCTCGCCGCCCTTGGCGATGCGCCCGATGAGGTCCGGCAAGAGCTCGGCACGGCCGGAAGCGTCGAAGATGGCGGCATAATCGCGGCGCGGATCGGCCTCGGGGCGCAGGACCTCGTAGCCCAGCGCGCCCTCCATCCGCGCGTCCGCGACCTCCCAGACGGTCGGGGCGCCGCCGGCGGCGACGGTCAGGCGCGCGAGCAGCCGGCCGAGCGTCCCGTGCCCGACGATCAGGTCGGGCAGGTCGGTGCGCAGACCGGCCAGGGCATGGCGCGCGGTCGCCGCAAGGGCGAGAAGCACGCCCGCCTCCCCGTGGCCGGGATCGATCCGTGTCAGCCGCGACCCCTTCGAGACGACCCGTCGCGCGGCGCCACCGAAGAGGCCGCGCAGCCCGGCATAGCAATCCGCACCGGGGACGAAGACATGATCGCCCGGGGCGACCCCCGAGCCGGGCCGCGCCTCGACGACCTCGCCGACGCTCTCGTAGCCCGGGACCAGCGGATAGCCCATGCCGGGAAAGGGCGGCATCCGCCCGTCCCAGAACAGCTTCTCCGTTCCCGTCGAGATGCCGGAGGCGCGGATCTCGACCACCGCGTCGCCCTCGCCCGGATCGGTCACCAGGGCGCAGCCGAGACCGAGGCACCTGGGCGCGTCAAGGATGATGGCATTGGTCTCGATCATTGGGCCCCCCTCGTCTGCGGCGGAGTCGGTGCCGCGTCTTGTGTCAGTTTAACTTTACACTTCGGTCTGTCAACAACGGATGACACGATCACGCGCGTTGGCCTTCGACCACGGAGGTGACGAAGGCTCGGCGCGGCCGGTAACGGCGGATGCGCCGGAACCCGGTCTCGTCCATCAGCGTCGCGATGCGGCGCGCCGATCGTGCCCGGCCGGTGCCCATCGCGGCGCAGTAGAGCGCGAAGTAGACGTCGCCCGGTCGGGTCGGCGCCGCGCCACCGGTCATCGGCTCGGAGACGATGAGCCGGCCGCCCGGCGGCAGGGCCGCATGGGCGCGCGCCAGAAGATCCCGCACGGTGGCGTCGTCATGGTCGTAGAGCACCCGGACGAGGGAGATGGCGTCGGCGCCGTCCGGCAGCGGCCCGTCGCGGAACGAGGCCGGCACCAGAACGAGGCGCTCCGCCCGGTCGCGCGGAACGGCGTCGAGCACCTGCGGCAGATCGACGAGCACCGCCTCGAGATGCGGATGGGCCTGCACCGCGCGGTCGAGAAAGACGCCCGTTCCGCCGCCCACATCCATCAGCCGGCGGACCTTCGAGAGATCGACTCGCGCCAGCGTCTCGTCGGCGACGAGCGCTTGGCTGTCGGCCATGAGCCGCGAATACCGCCGCGCCTCGGCCGCATCGGCGCCGCCGCTCAGCACGTAGGGCCAGAAGCGGGCAAGGTCGGGTTCGGTCTCGCCCCTGAGGAAGGCCAGCGGATCGGCGAGATCGCGGTAGAGGATGTCGTGGTGGCAGATCATGTCGCGCAGCCCGGGCACGCCGGTCAGCACCGCGCCCCGCGGCGTGGCGCGGAAGCCGGAGCGGCCGAGCGACAGGAGCCCCATCGCCACCCCGGCCCGCAGAACGAGCTCGGTCCGCTCGACCGACAGGCCGAAGCGCGGCGCAAGATCCGCGGCGCCGGCCGGCGCGTCGATCAGCGCCTCGATGGCGCGCAACTCGACGAGGGCGCGGAGCATCTGGCTCTGCGCGAAGCCCGAGACGAGGTCGAACAGCGCCTCTCCCTCGCGGCGGGCGACGGTGCGGACGAGCGGCAGCCGCGCCGCCCAGGCCTGGAAGCGGGGATCGGCGAAGCGGGCGATCCAGCTCCGGCGGCGCGGCATCGGATCGCCGATCGCGGTCATTCGCCGGGCAGGCGCATCATCGCCTCGCGCGGCGCGAGCTTGCGGGCATAGCGGGTCACCAGATCGGCGAGAATCGCCTCGCCGGGACAAGAGGGGATCGACGCGATGGCGCCCGAGAGGATGTCGTCGAGCCGCCGCGCGGCGCCCCCGATGCCCAGCACCGCGACGGCGTTCGGGCCGGCCGTGCAGGCCATCCTGGCCCGCCGGCTTGCCCAGCGCCCCCTCGTCGAGAAGCGCGTCGCGCAGATCGTCGGCCACCTGGAACGCCTCGCCGATCCGCGCGCCGAGCTCCTCCCAGGGCTCCGGGTCCTGTCCGGCGGCGAGCGCGCCCATCTGCGTCGCGGCGATGAACAGCGCCCCGGTCTTGGCGCGGTGATAGGCCGAGAGGTCGATGTCGGCCTCGCTTTCCCAGCCCTGCCCGGCGCAGATGCCGTTCGGCATGCCGGTGCGGTCCGACAGGATCCGGATGAGCCCCAGGGCCCGCTCCGGCGTATCGGCGGCGGCGCGCGCCAGCACGTCGAAGGCCATGACGATCAGGCTGTCGCCGGCGAGCACCGCGAGCGGCTCGGAATAGGCGCGATGCACCGAGGGCCTTCCACGGCGGATGGCCGCGTCGTCGAAACAGGGCAGGTCGTCGTGGACGAGGCTCGCGCAGTGGATGAGTTCGAGCGCCGCGGCGCCGGCATCGGTCAGGGCAGGGCGGTCATCGCCGCAGGCCCGCGCCACCGACATCAGGATGGTCGGCCGGATCCGGGCGCCGCCGGGGCTGCAGGCATGATCGAGCGCCGCGGCGAGCTGCGCCGGCGCGGCGCCCCGGCCGCCCCGGCGGATGGCCGCGGCGAGCGCTGTTTCGAGACGGGCGGAGAGATCCATGGCAATCCTGACTGTCAGATCCGCGATACGCACAAGTGTAAATCAGTCTGGACACAGCCGGTCTCCGCTGTCAACGTCGCACCATGGCATCGGAGCGTGTGATCGTCGTGGGGGCCGGGATCGGCGGGCTGGCCGCCGCCATGCGGCTGGCTCATGCCGGGGCTGCCGTCACGGTGCTCGAGGCCGCCGCCAAGCCGGGCGGCAAGATCCGGACGCGGGCCTCGGCGGCCGGGCCGGTCGATACGGGACCGACGGTCCTGACGCTGCGGCCGGTCTTCGAGGCGCTCTTCGACGATGTGGGCCTCCGCCTCGAGGAGCACGTCACCCTCGAGGCGGAGCCGGTTGTGGCGCGGCATTTCTGGCCGTGCGGCGCGCGGCTCGATCTCTTCGACGATCCCGAACGGAGCGCCGAAGCCATCGCCAGCCTGTCGGGCGCCCGCTCCGCCCGCCAGTTCCGGCGCTTCCACGCCGAGACGCGCCGGCTCATCGCCGCCTTCGACAGGCCGGTGATGCAGAACGCGCGGCCCGACATCCGCGCCATCGCGGTCCGGCTCGCAGCCGATCCCGCCCTGCTGCGGGCGATGGCGCCGCTGTCGAGCCTCGCGGGCAAGCTCGCCCGGCGGTTCGACGATCCGCGCCTCGCCCAACTCTTCGGCCGCTACGCCACCTATGTCGGCGGCATGCCGGCCGCGGTGCCGGCGCTTCTGGCGCTCGTCTGGCAGGCCGAGGCGCAGGGCGTCTGGCGGGTGCGCGGCGGCATGCACGCCTTGGCGGAAGCGATGGCGGCCGCCGCGGCGAGCCTCGGCGCGCGAATCCTCTGCGACACGCCGGTCAGGCGGATCGAGCCCGGCCCCGTCGTGATCCTCGGGGACGGCGAGCGGCTCGCGGCCGAGCGCGTGGTGTTCAACGGCGATCCGCGGGCGCTGCGGGCGGGGCATCTGGGCCCTCTCGTGCGCGATGCCGTGCCCGAAACCGCGGTCGCCCCGCGCAGCCTCTCGGCCGAGGTCTGGGCGTTTGCCGCGCGCGCTGAGGGCGTCGATCTCCACCATCACAACGTGTTCTTCGGCGCCGATCCGGCCACCGAATTCGGGCCGCTCGCGGCCGACGACGCGCCGCGCGACCCGACCGTCTATGTCTGCGCGCAGGATCGGGGCACCGGCTGCGTGCCGCCGTCGCTCGAGCGGTTCGAGACCATCGTCAACGCCGCACCGCTTTCCCCATCCGAGGAGCCCATCCCATGTTTCGACCGCACAATTCCTCTTCTGGCGTCGCGGGGCCTCGCCTTCGCGCCGGCGCCGGATCCGGCCGCCGCCCGGACGACGCCGACGGAGTGGGCGCGCCTCTATCCGGGCTCTCTCGGATCGCTCTACGGGCGATCCCCAGCGGGCATGATGGCGGCGTTCCGGCGTCCGGCGGCGCGGACGGCGCTGCCGGGGATCTATCTGGCGGGGGGCGGCGCGCATCCGGGACCGGGGGTGCCGATGGCGGCACTCTCCGGCCGGCATGCGGCCGAGGCGATCGCGCAAGACCGCATTTCGACATCGACGTGCCGGCCGACGGCTATGCCTGGTGGTATGTCGACGGGATCAGCGACGACGGCGAGCGGGCCGTCTCGGTCATCGGATTCATAGGCTCCGTCTTCTCGCCGTGGTACCGCTGGTCGGGCCGACGCAATCCGCAGGACCATGTCTGCGTCAACGTCGCCACCTACGGGCCGGGCGGCCGCTTTGCGATGACCGACCGGGGCGAGGCGGCGCTCCGGCGCAGCCCCGACCGCTTGCAGGTGGGTCCCTCCTCCATGACCTGGACCGGGGATGCCCTGCGCATCGAGGTGGACGAGGTCAGCTCGCCTCCCCTCGTCTCGCGGCTGCGCGGCACGATCACGGTGACGCCCGCGGCGCTGACCGAGGTCGAGCTGCCGCTCACGCCCGATGGCGCGCATGTCTGGCGACCCTTCGCGCCCGTCAGCCGCGTCGAGGTCGATCTCGGGGCCCGCGGCCAGTGGCGCGGGCATGGCTATTTCGACTCGAATTTCGGCACCCGGGCGATGGAGGCCGATTTCGCGCGGTGGAACTGGGGCCGCTATCCGATCGGGGACGGGGCGCAGTGCTTCTACGATGCGACCCGCCGCGACGGGTCGCGGCTTGGCGCCGGGTTCCGGTTCGACCCCGATGGCACCGTCGCGCCCATCGCGCCGCCACCGATGCAGCGGATGCGGCGGTCGCTCTGGGCGGTTCGGCGCGAGACCCGCGGCGATCCGGGCACCGTGCCGCGACAGGCGATGGCGATGCTCGACGCGCCGTTCTATTGCCGCTCGGCGGTGACCACCACGCTCGACGGCGTGAAGACCACCGGCGTTCACGAGACGCTCGATCTCGACCGGTTCCGCGGCCCCTGGCTCATGCCGATGCTGGCGGCGCGGGTGCCGCGGCGGCGCGGCTGGCCTGAAGGGGGGGCGGCGCTCTAGCTAGCGCCCCTCGCTCGCCTCCGAGACCCCGCTCCCGCCGCGGCGCGCGGCGTCCTGCCCCGCAGGCGCCGGCGCCGCGCCGGCCGCATCCTCGCCACCATTGGCGGCTCCGGTCCGGTTCGCGATGTTGAAGGTCTGCGTCGTGCCGTCCTTCGCCTCGCCCAGATAGATCGTCTGGTGGGGGAACGGAATCTCGATGCCGCGCTCGTCGAAGATCCGCTTGCAGATCTCGTTGAACTTTCGTCCCGCCCCCCATTGGTTCGGCGGCACGCACTTGATGCGGGCGCGGACGATAACCGACGATGCGGCCAACTCCTGGACCCCGAACCATTCCATGTCGCCGAGGATCGTCGGGCCGATCACCGGATCGGCGCGCAGTTCCTCGAAGGCATCGAGCATGGCGTCCTTCACCTCCGCGACGTTCTCGCGGTAGGCGACGCCCATGTCGCTGATGTGGTAGCCGAAATCGCGGACATAGTTCGACACCATGTCGACCGACGAGAACGGCACGATGTGATAGACGCCCGACAGATCGCGCAGGCTGACCGAGCGGATCGTCAGGCGCTCGACCGTGCCGGTGGTGCCGCCCACGGTGACCACGTCGCCGACATTCATCGCGTTCTCGAACTGGATGAAGACGCCGGTGATGATGTCCTGGACGAGTTTCTGCGCGCCGAACCCGATGGCGAGGCCCAGAACCCCCGCGGAGGCGAGCAGCGGCCCGATATTGAGCCCGATCTCGGCGAGGACGAACATCAGCGTGATGACGACGAGCGCGATGATCCCGGCGTTCCGCGCCAGCGCCAGCAGGGTCTTTTCCCGCGCCGAGGGCACGTTGCCGTAATCGGGATTGAGCCGGTAATCGACATAGGAGGTCAGCGCCAGCCAGATGGCGAAGCTGACCGCGAGGATGGCGGCGACCGAGATCACCATGCCAGTGAGCCTGAGGCCGATCTGGCTCGACAGCCAGTCGCGCAGGGAGAGAAGGTTGATCGCGTCGAGCGCAAAGACGATGACGAAGAGCGCGATCACCAGCCGCAGCACGAAGAGCGCGGTCGGCACGAAGCGGTTCAGCCGGTGCTCGAGCAGCGGCAGCTTCTGGCTCATCCGGTCGGGGACGCGCACGCCGCCGTGCATCGCCCGCGTCAGGAAGGTCGAGACGGCGACGCCGGCGATCACCACGAGCACCACCTGACCCGAGGTCACGAGCGTCTGGAAGACGAGGGCCGGCGGGCTGGCCAGCACCACGACGAACATGGCGAAGAGATAGGCGAGGACCGGCCAGTGCCAGTGCCGCGCCAGCCAGCCGACCGAGCCGTGCCGGCGCGCAATGCCCGTATCGCCCACGAGCCAGGCCGCGAGCCGGTGCCGGTTGCGCAGCACCAAGGCCACCGCGATGACCAGCACCGCGAGCGCGATCAGCGCCGAGACGGCGGAGCCGGCGGCGTCCGAGATCTGGGCGCTGACGATCGGCACGACCAGAAGCTGGCCGTAGCCCACGAGGCTCACGATCACGCTCACCCAGCGCGTCAGACTGCGGGCCGTCGCATCGGCCATCGGCAGGATCCGCAGGTCGCCCGTCGCCGGCGACAGCACCATCCGCACGCCCACCTTGACGGTCTCGACGACGAGGAACGCGTTGAGGTAGAGCGTCTGGCGCAGGCCGATCTGACCGGTGTCGCCCAGCGCCAGCGTGGCGAGCAGATATCCCGTGGCCCAGGCAACCGCCACGATCAGCAGATCGACGAGCGCCGAGACGAGCCAGAGCCCGGCGCGCCGCGCCACCGCCGCCCCCTGTGACGCGGCGCCGAGCCGCGCGTAGAGTCGGCGCCCCAGACGGCGCAGCACCACGAAGACCGCGACCGTCGCCACGATCACCACGAGGAGCTCGCCGATCGTCTCGAGGACGAGTGCCAGGCTGAGGCCGTCGAGCCCGGCGAAGAGGTGCGGCGCTGCCTGCGCCCGCTGCCAGAAGGAGGCCGCGCGCGCGGCAATGCCCTCGGCGACGTTCTGGGTCACGAGCGCGACCTTGCGTCCCACCGACGCCTCGGGGGGCGTCGCGACGCCGGTGGCCTCGGCCGCCTCCTCGACGGCGTTTGCATCCTCCGGTCCGGCGGTTCGCAGCCGCTCCAGCAGGTCGGCACGCGCGGCATCGTCCTCGAGAACGTCGATCAGCAGGTCGACGTCGGAGCGCGGCGCCTCGGCGGGGGCCGCGGCGTCCGGTGCGGTCTGCGCCGCCGCAGGACCCGCGAGGCAGAAGATCACGAGCAGCAGCGTCCCGATCCGCGACAGGGCATGCACCATGATTATCTTCCGTGGTTCTGAGGGATCAGGTGGCGACGGGCCGGCCGCGGTTCAGCCGCCAGACTGCCAGGTTGAGAGCGAAGGCCGTGCTGACCCATGCGAGATACGGCACGAAGAGGATCCCCGCCAAGAGATCGATCCGCCAGAAAGACACGAGCGTTCCCAGAACGGCCAGCCACAGCACCGTGATCACCGCAAGACCGCCCTTCATGTTGTGCAGGCCGAAGAAGACCGGGGTCCAGAGCGAGTTGAACGCGATCTGCACGGCGAAGAAGGCCATGGCGATGCCGGTATCGTCGCGGGGCGCGACCCGGGAGGCGGCGACGGCGATGAAGATGTAGAGCACCGTCCAGACGACCGGAAACGCCCAGTTGGGCGGTATCCAGCCGGGTTTGCGCAACTCCTCGTACCAGGTTCCCGGCTTGAAGGCCGCCCCGGTGCTGGCCGCACCGGCGCAGGCGAGCAGAAAGAGAAGTATGAGCGGCCAATCCATGAGGGCGAAGCTAATCCGCGGCCGCCGGCGATCCAGTCACGCGGCCGTCACGGCAGGCGGCGAAGGGGGATTTCCCCGAGGCCGTGCTGCGAGAGCATCGGGGCGCCACCTCTTTTATCGCCGGCCGGCGGGGGCTAAGCGGGCGATATGGACACGTTCGAAGAGATCTACGAGGAGGAGGTCGCGGCCGGCCGGATCGCCGAGGACCCGGCCCAGCGCGCGGTACTGGCCTCGTTCAGCCGCATCGCCGCCGCCCTGTCGAAGCCGCCGGCGAAGCGCGGCCTGTTCCGCCGCGCCGCGCCCGAGGCCGAGACTGGGCTTTACCTGTGGGGCGGCGTGGGGCGCGGCAAGTCCATGCTGATGGACCTGTTCCATGCGCATGTGGCGGTCGATGGCGGAAAGCGGCGCGTGCATTTCCACGCCTTCATGCAGGAGGTGCATGCCGGCATCGGGCGGGCGCGCAAGCGCGGCGTCGATGATGCGGTCAAGCCGGTGGCCGAGGAGATCGCGGCGGATCTGCGGCTTCTGTGCTTCGACGAGATGCAGATCGGCGACATCACCGACGCGATGATCGTCGGCCGGCTGTTCCAGCGCCTGTTCGCCGGCGGCGTGACCATCGTGTCGACATCGAACAGGCCCCCCGACGATCTCTACAAGGACGGTCTGAACCGCAATCTCTTCCTGCCCTTCATCGAGCTTCTGAAGGAGCGGATGGAGGTGGTCGAACTCGCCTCGGCGCGCGACTGGCGGCAGGACCTGATCGCCGGGTCGCCGGTCTATTTCACCCCGGCCGACGCCGCCGCGCGCAAGGAGATCGACGCGCTGTGGCAGTCACTCGCGGGCGGGAGCACGTCTGCGCCGCTGCGCTTCGAGGTCTCGGGGCGGCAGGTGGAGATCCCCGACTACGCCAACGGCGTGGCGCGGGCGGGGTTCTGGGATCTGTGCGGCCGGCCGCTCGGGGCCGCGGATTACCTGGCCCTGGCCGAGCGCGTGCGGGTGCTGATCGTCGAGAACGTGCCGCGGCTCAGTGCCGCCAACTACAACGAGGCCAAGCAATTCGTCACGCTCATCGACGCGCTCTACGAGGCCCGGGTGCGGCTGGTCCTGTCGGCGGCCGACAAGCCCGAATCGCTCTATGCCGAAGGCACCGGGTCCTTCGAGTTCGAGCGCACCGCCTCGCGCCTGAGGGAGATGCAGTCCGAGGAGTGGGGAGCCGACCGGGCGGGGTGAGCGGCGATCCGTCAGCCGTTTTCGGCAAGGATCCGGCCGGCCAGATAGAGCGAGCCGCAGATCAGGATCCGGGGATGGGAGGTCTGCTGCGCGATCCGGGCGACGGCCTCGCCCACCGTCTCGGCGACCCGCGCATCATGGCCGAGGCGGGCGGCGATCCCGGCCGTCTCGGCCGCGCTCAGGGTGTGCGCCTCGCCGGGGATCGACACCGCCGTCAGGCTTTGCGCGTGGGGCACCAGGGGCCGCAGGAAGCCCGCCACGTCCTTGGTGTCGAGCATCCCGCAGACGAGATGCGTCTCGCGCGCCGGCAGCGCCGCGAGATGGGCGGCAAGGGCCAGACCCGCGGCCGGGTTGTGGCCGCCATCGAGCAGGATCTCGGCGCCCGGCGCGGCGCCCGGCACGGGTCCTCGCGTCAGCCGTTGCAGACGGGCGGGCCAGTCCGTCCGGTCGAGCGCAGCGCTGCAAGCCGCCTCGCCCGCTCCCAGATGCCGCAGCGCCGCGAGGGCGGCGCCGGCATTGGCGATCTGGTGCGGCCCGGTCAGGCGCGGCGGCGGCAGATCGAGCAGTCCGCGCTCGTCCTGGAAGACGAGGCGGTCGCGTTCGGACCAGACGTGCCAGTGCTGGCCATGCACGAGAAGCGGCGCGCCCAGGCGCTCGGCCCGCGCCTCGATGACCGTCAGCGCCGCCTCCTGCTGCGGGCCGACGACGCAGGGAACGCCGCGCTTGAGGATACCGGCCTTCTCGCCCGCGATCTCGGGCAGCGTCTCGCCCAGATACTGCTGATGGTCGATGGAAACCGGGGTGATGACCGTCAGCCGGGGCGCGATCACGTTCGTCGCGTCGAGCCGGCCGCCCAGACCGACCTCGATCAGGGCATGATCGGCCGGAGTGCGGGCGAAGGCCAGGAAGGCCGCGGCGGTGGTGATCTCGAAAAAAGTGATGGGCGCGCCGTCATTGGCCGCGGCGCATTCCTCCAGAAGACCCGCCAGAGCCGGCTCGGCGATCAGCTCGCCCGAGAGCCGGATGCGTTCGTGGAACCGCGCCAGATGCGGCGAGGTATAGGCGTGGACCCGCGCGCCTTGCGCCTCGAGCCCGGCGCGGATCATGGCGAGGGTCGAGCCCTTGCCGTTGGTCCCGGCGATGTGGATGGCAGGCGCGATCCGGCGCTCCGGATGGCCCAGCGCCGCCAGGATCCGCCACATCCGGTCGAGGCTCAGGTCGATCACCTTCGGGTGCAGCCGCAGGAGCCGCTCGAGAAGGACGTCGGAGCCGGGCTGCGTCACGGCGCGGCAGAGCCCGCGGGCCGATTGGCCGTGGCGCCCTCCACCGCCAGACCCGGTGGCGGCAGATCGCCCATCACCGCCGCCGGACGACCGGTCAGCATCCGCAGGATCGTGATCAGTTCGTCGCGCATCCGCCGCCGGTCGGTGACGCGGTCGAGCATCCCGTGATCGAGAAGGTATTCGGCGCGCTGGAAACCCTCGGGCAGCTTCTCGCGGATCGTCTGCTCGATGACGCGGGGGCCGGCGAAGCAGATGAGCGCGTTGGGCTCGGCGATCTGCACATCGCCCAGCATGGCATAGGAGGCGGTCACGCCGCCGGTCGTGGGATGGGTCAGCACCACGATATAGGGCAGCCGCGCCTCCTTCAGCATCTCCACCGCGACGGTGGTGCGCGGCATCTGCATGAGGCTCAGGATGCCCTCCTGCATGCGGGCGCCGCCGGCCGCGGAGAACAGCACGAGCGGTCGCCGCGTCTCGACCGCGCGGGCCGCGGCAGCCAGGATGGCGTTGCCCACATAGAGCCCCATCGAGCCGGCCATGAAGGAGAAATCCTGCCCCGCCGCCACGATCGGCACCTCGCCGAGCTCCCCTTCGGCGACAAGCATCGCCTCGCGCTCGCCGGTTTCGCGCTGCGCGGCGCGAAGCCGCTCGGGATATTTCTTCTGGTCGCGAAATTGCAGCGGGTCGGCGACCGGCTGGATCACCTCGATCTCCTGGAAGGCGCCGCCGTCGAACAGGGCGGTGAACCGGGCGCGCGGCGTGATCACCATGTGATGGCCGCACCGGGTGCAGACGTTCAGGTTCTCGGCCAGTTCGCGATGAAACAGCATCGAGCCGCATTCGTCGCACTTGGTCCAGAGGTTTTCCGGCACGTCGCGCCGGCTGAACAGCGAGTTGATCTTCGGGCGGACGTAGTTCGTGATCCAGTTCATCTGACATCCTTCTCGGAAGGCGCCGGGATACGCCTGGCGCCGCGGCGATGCAATCGGCCCCCGAGCCAGCCCCGCAGCAGCGCCCAGATGAGCACGAGGCCCGCCAGATCGGCCAGGATGAGCGGCAGCGTCACGGCACCGTCGCCGGCCTCGTAGGGGGTGACGTAGAGTGCCAGTCCGGTGATCGTGTCCCTGGTCGAGATGAAGAGGAGCGCCACCGCGTTGTTGGCGAAGTGCAGGCCCCAGGCGGCGCCGAGGCTGCCGCTCACCCGGGTCAGATCGGCGGCCACGAGGCCAAAGACCGCCGCCGAGCCGGCGACGAGCCAGGCCGTGTCTCCCATCGTCACGGGATCGAAGTGGAGCGCACCGAACAGCACCGCCGGCCCCCCCAGATAGACGACGCGCCAAGGCAGGCGCGCGGCGACCTGTTGCAGCAGGTAGCCGCGAAAGATCAGCTCCTCGGCGCCGCTCTGGATCAGCACCAGCGTCAGCGACAGCGGCAGCAGCCGCAGCCAGAGCCCCGGATCGAGATTCGGCAGAGGTTCGAACGCGCTCGACCAGAAGAGGAGCGACGCGCCATAGAGCAGCCCGACGACCGCGACGCCGGCCGCGAAGTCGCGGCCGAGCCGCGCGGCGGGGCCCCAGAGGGTCCGGGGGCCGCGCCCATGCAGCAGCCGGGCGGCGGCCATGGGGGCGATGGCCATGCCGATGAAGGTGGCGAGCAGAAGCAGCGTGCCTGTCGGCGCGTCGGCCGCCAGCATCCGCCGCATCAGATCCGCCGCCGCCTCGGCGCCCGCGACCGCCGCGATCGCGCCGAAGAGCCCCGCGACCCAGGTCAGCACGATGACTGCCATCAGCAGGCATCCGAGCAGCAGCCGCCAGATCTGCGGCCGGCGCCGGGCGGGCGCCACGAAGGCGTCGAACGCTGTCTCGGGGGTCATGTCCGTCTCCTCGCTGCCTCGAGATGGGGTGACCGGCCGGCTTGTCGATCACCGCCCGCGTGGCGCTTGTCGATCACCTCCCGCTCGCCTATGCCAGCCGGGACGGTTCTGCGAGGGAGAGCGCCATGCTGAAGGGCAAGCCTGACAAGTCGAAGCTGCCGAGCCGGCACGTGACCGAAGGCCCGGCGCGGGCGCCGCACCGCTCCTACTACTACGCGATGGGCCTGACCGAGGCCGAGATCGCCCAGCCCTTCGTCGGCGTCGCCACCTGCTGGAACGAGGCCGCGCCCTGCAACATCGCGCTCTCCCGGCAAGCCCAGGCGGTCAAGCTCGGCGTCAAGGCGGCCTCCGGAACGCCCCGCGAGTTCACCACGATCACCGTCACCGACGGCATCGCGATGGGCCACGAGGGGATGCGCTCGTCGCTGGCCTCGCGCGAGGCGATCGCCGACACGGTCGAGCTGACCATGCGCGGGCATTGCTACGACGCGCTCGTGGGTCTCGCGGGCTGCGACAAGTCGCTGCCGGGCATGATGATGGCGATGGTGCGGCTCAACGTGCCGTCGGTCTTCATCTATGGGGGCTCGATCCTGCCGGGCCGGGCGCCGGCGGGCGCCGACGTGCCCGAGGATTTCGCCGACCGCGACCTGACCGTGCAGGACATGTTCGAGGCGGTGGGCCGGCACCAGAACGGCACGCTGTCGGACGCGGCGCTGGCGATCCTCGAGCGCGTCGCCTGCCCCTCGGCAGGCGCCTGCGGCGGCCAGTTCACCGCCAACACGATGGCCTGCGTTTCCGAGGCGATCGGGCTTGCGCTCTTCAACTCCTCGGGCGCGCCGGCTCCCTACGAGAGCCGCGACCAGTACGCCACGGCCAGCGGCGAGGCGGTGATGGCGCTTCTGGAGCGCAACATCCGCGCCCGCGACGTGGTGACGCGCGAGGCGCTGGAGAACGCCGCCCGGGTCGTCGCCTGCACCGGCGGCTCGACCAATGCCGGGCTGCACCTGCCCGCCATCGCCCACGAGGCGGGGATCGACTTCTTCCTCGAGGACGTGTGCGAGATCTTCCGCGACACGCCGTATTTCGTCGACCTGAAGCCCGGCGGGCAGTTCGTCGCCAAGGATCTCTACGATGCCGGCGGCGTGCCGGTGGTGATGAAGGAGCTGCGCAAGGCCGGGCTGATCCACGAGGACTGCATGACCGCCACCGGCCGCAGCATCGGCGAGGAGCTCGACCGCGTCGAGCGGCAGGCCGATGGCCGCGTCATCCACCCGATCGAGACGCCGATCACCCGGACCGGCGGCGTCGTCGGGCTGAAGGGCAACCTCGCTCCCGAAGGCGCCATCGTGAAGGTCGCCGGCATGAGCGCCGAGGAACAGGTCTTCTCCGGCCCGGCCCGGGTCTTCGAGTGCGAGGAGGACGCCTTCGAGGCGGTGAAGGCCCGCGACTACGCCGAGGGCGAGGTTCTCGTCATCCGCAACGAGGGGCCGGCGGGGGGCCCGGGCATGCGCGAGATGCTGGCGACCACGGCGGCGCTGTCGGGTCAGGGAATGGGCAAGAAGGTCGCGCTCATCACCGACGGGCGCTTTTCGGGCGCGACGCGCGGCTTCTGCGTCGGCCATGTGGGGCCCGAGGCGGCGCAGGGCGGACCGATCGCGCTCATCCGCAACGGCGACGTGATCACCATCGACGCCATCAGCGGCGAGATCAGCGTCGATCTCGACGCCGCGACGCTCGATGCGCGGCGGCAGGACTGGGACGGCGCGCGGCCGACGAATTATGCCTCGGGCGCCCTGTGGAAATACGCCCGGCTCGTCGGCCCGACCTACAAGGGCGCGGTGACGCATCCCGGCGCGCAGGAGGAAACCCACGTCTACATGGACCTCTGAGCGCCGCTTCCCGCCGACCCCTCCGGAGACCCCGCCTTGGCCCTGACGGACGGACTGGACGATCTTGCGCAGCGCCGCACGCTGGAGCGGTGGGAGCGGCTGAGCGAGGCCGCAAGCGGGCTCGATGCCGCCGATCTGCGCGCCCTCGGGGCAATGGCGACCGGAATGCGCGCGCGCCTCGACCGGGTCATCGCCCGCGCCATGGCCCTGCCGGCAGCTCCCGCCCGGGCGCTGCCGGCACCCGAAGACGCCGCTTGGTCCTGGCGGCCCGAGCCGTTCGCGGCGGGGATGGAGCCTGCGGGCCTTGCGGGGGTCGCATCGGGCACGGCGCTCGGGCCGGATCTGCGGGTCTTCCACGACTGCCCGCTGGCGCAGATCTCCGTCAGATGGTCGCGTGAGGCGGGGCTGGGCCTCGACATCCTCGACTTCGAGGGCAGCTTCGTGTCGCTGATGTTCGACCTGCCCGCCGGCAGCACATGCACGAGTGAGGACATGGTCAGGGTCGATCTCCGTCTCGAGACGGAGAGCCCGACGCCGGTCTTCGCCCGCCTCAACCTGCGCCAGGGGCCGAGCGTGCACCGGCTGGTGCGCCTTCTCGACATGCGCCACGCGGTCGCCCGGGCCGAGTTCGACCTCGCCGCGACGGCTCTCGGCGCGGCCGGGGCCGATCAGGTCTGGCTCGACCTGATGCCCGAGCGCCCGGCCCTGAACCGTCTCGACCTCGGCGACCTGATCGTCAGCCGGCGCCGGCGCGCGGCCCTCTAGGTGCCGGCCGGCGCGGGCCGGAGCGAGGCGCATGCCGTCGCGCAGACGCTGGAGGCGGGGCTCTGGTCGGTCCGCCTGGTGGGGCTCGACCCCGACCCGTCGATCGAGGCGGTTCACCGGTTGCGGCCGATCCCGGACCTCAGCCTGTCCGTCCGCGCCGATCATGTCCTTTGTGTGGTCCGCCTGCCGCCCGAGGTGCTGAGCGACGGGCTCGAGACCGTGCATCTCGTCGACCGGCGCAGCGGGTTGCCGCTCGCCACGCTGCACGTCTCCTGCGGCCGGGCGCTCGAGGGAAATCTTGCGGCGGAACTGAAACTTCTGCGCGACGAGATCGAGCTTCTGAAGAGAGCTTTCCGCCGTCGGATGCGCGACTGACCGCGTTTCCTTGATGTCAACGACACCGGCAGGGATCCGAATATTGTCCGGCGGAATCCCTATTCCTGTCAAATTCGACGGATAGGAGCTGTCGACAGCGGGGGCGCGCTGGGAAGATTGGGCACAAATGGACAGACTGACGGAAATGGAAGCCTTTGCCACGGTCGTCGACCAGGGCGGCTTCACCGACGCGGCGAAGAAGATGGGAATCTCCAAGTCGGCCGTGTCGAAACATGTCTCCTCTCTGGAGGCGCGGCTCGGCGCGCGGCTTCTGAACCGCACGACGCGGCGGGTGAGCCCGACCGAGATCGGCCTGGCCTATTACGACCGGGCGCGGCGGGTCCTGAACGACGCGGGCGAGGCCGACAGCCTCGTGACCTCCATGCAATCGGCGCCCTCGGGGCTTCTCAGGATCAGCGTCGCCACTGATTTCGGCGTCAACCTGCTGTCGCCGATCATCGGTGATTTCCTCCAGGAATATCCCGATATCACCATCAACATGATCCTGAACAACAGGTATGTCGAACTGATCTCCGAAGGCTTCGACATGGCGGTGCGCATCGGCGAGCTGGAGGATTCGACGCTGCGCGCCCGCAAGCTCACCGAGACGTCGAAGCGGATGATCGGCTCGCCCGCCTATTTCCAGAAGTTCGGCCGGCCGCAGAAGATCGACGACCTGAACGAGCACAAGCTTCTGCACTATTCGAGCCAGGCCAACGGCGCGGTCTGGAAGCTGACCGCGCCCTCGGGCGAGAAGCGGCAGGTCCGCACCAGCGGCTGGCTCAGCGTCAATGACGGCCAGTCGCTCCTGAACGCCGCGATCTCGGGGCTCGGCATCGCCTACCTGCCCTCCTTCCTCTATGCCGGTCCGCTGAAGGAGGGGCTGGTCGAGTTGGCCATCCCCGATCTGCCGGTCGAGCAGCAGGGCATCTTCGCGGTCTATCCGCCGGGGCGGTTCACCCAGCCGAAGGTGCGCGCCTTCATCGACTTCCTGGCGCACCGCTTTGCCGATTGCGGGCCGGAGAGCTGGTAGCGGCTCACTCGACCAGGACCACCTCGACGCGGCGGTTGGCGCGGCGGCCGGCCTCGCTGTCGTTGGGCGCGCGCGGGGCCAGATACCCCACACCGCGGGCCGCCAGCGCCGAGGGCTCGACGCCATAGCCCTCGACGAGCGCGTCGCGGACAGATTCGGCGCGTCGCCGCGACAGGGCGATATTGGCCTCGAGCGATCCTGCCGTGTCGGTATGGCCGACGAGCACGACGCGGGCGCGCGGATGCGCCGCAAGCGCCGCTGCCAGCGCGTCGAGCGAGGCGAAAGGCCCGCCGTCGAGCGACGAAGCGCCCGAGCCGAACAGCAGGTCGTCGAGCGGCGCGCGGCCTTCGGCGGTCAGCGTCTGCCAGAGGTCGCCGACGGCCGGCGGGGGATCGGATTTCGACGAGGCGACCACGTTGGGGGGCGGCGCGTCCTCGGTGACCGAGGTCACCTGCACGTAGCCGCTGTCATGCGCCCGGCTGACCAGGAGCGAGACGATGTCGCCGCCGGGTTCCCGCGCCAGAACGTACCGATAGGCGCCCAGATCGACGAACATCGCCGGCGCTGGCAGCGTCTCGGTCGCGAAGCGGAAATCATAGCCGCCGCAGGTCGGCGCGGCGCAGTCGAAGAGGATGTCGTAGCCCGCCCCCGCGAGCTGCGTCGTGAGGGCATCCGCGATCTGCGGCACCGTCAGCGTCGGCCTGCCGATCCGCCAGGCCTGCCGCAGCATCTGACCCTCGACGGCCAGCCGGGGCATCGTGCCGTCCCGCCACGGCCCGGCGGGCAGGGAGATGCGGCGCGTCACCCGCTCCTCGCCCGTCTTGCGGGCCGGTCCCGGGATGTCGAGCGCCACGGAGGCCAGACCCGGCGCCGCGCCCAGAAGGAGCGAGAGCAGGACGAGCGCGATCCGGATCATCGGGCCTGCGCGTGGTAGTCTTCGTTCGGGCGCATGTCCGTGGCGCTGGCGACGCGGTTCGTCATGTTGAAGAACGCCGCGACCGCGGCGATGTCCCAGATGTCGCGGTCGCTGAAGCCCGCCGCGCGCAACCCCTCGCGGTCGGCCTCGGCCATCTCCGGGCAGCGCTCCGTCAGCTTGGTGGCGAAGGCGAGCATCGCCCTGTGCCGGTCCGACAGGTCGGCCGCGCGCCAGTTCATCACCAGCTGTTCGCCCAGGGCCGGATCGCCCGACAGGTGCCGCACCGCCGCGCCATGCGCCACGAGGCAGTAATAGCACCGGTTGCACGACGATACCGCGACGGCGATCATCTCGCGCTCGAGCTTGCTGAGACCCGAGGCGCCCAGCATCAGGTCGTTGTAGAGCCCGGTGAAGGCGTTGAGCTTGTCGATATCGAACGCATAGGCGCGCAGCACGTTCGGGACGAGACCCAGCTTCTCCTGGCAGATCTGGAAATAGGCCTCCGTTTCGGCCGGAAGCGGATCGACGGGGGGCAGGTCGAGGGCGGTGGGCTGCGGGGTCATGGGCGTCCTTTCACCAAGAGCCACGTGCTCATGGTCTGAAACGATAGTGGTAGCAGCGCGTCCCGACCATGCCGAGGCTCGCATAGAGCGCCGTCGCGGCCTCGTTGGCCTCGGTGACCAGAACCACGATCTCGCGCGCGCCGCGGGCCCGGGTCCAGAGGGCGGCGTGATGCATCATGTGCCGCGCCAGCCCCTTGCGCCGGTGGGCGGGCCGCACGGCCATCGCGTGCACCATGGCCGCGTCGTCGTGCCGGGCGACGAACGCCGCCCCGGCCGGCGCGTCGTCGACGCGCCCCAGGATCGCCGTCTTGGCGCCGGCCACGCGCTCCATCACCGCCACGCGCTCAGGCCCGATCCGGGCCTCGGACCAGATGTCGCGCACGACCTGGAGCGGCGGCCAGACGAAGAACCCGGTCGTGGGCGGCGGCTCCGAAAGCCGCTCCACCGGGCAGGACAGCGCCAGCGTCGGGTCGAGCACCAGATACCCGCGTCGCGCCAGCCTCCCATCGAGATCCGCCTGATCCGGCGTCAGCGCGAAGAGCGCGCGCTCGCCCGCGGCATCCATGGCCCGTTCCGCGGCGGTGATCTCCGCATCGGTGGGTGCGCCGGATGAGGTCGCGGCCGAGACGCGCTTGCCGCCGCCCGCCCCGGTGCGCAGCGTGAAGGGGCCGCAGCGGCGGCTCGCCGCCGGCGGCCAGGTCGCGTGCAGGAGCGCGACCGCGTCGGTCATTCCCGGGCCTCGGGAAAGATCGTCCTGACCTGCGCCACCGCCCGATCGAGCGCCTCGGGCTCGGGTCCGCGCAGAACGATGGCGACCCGGTATCCCGTCTCCGACCAGGCCGGATAGCTGCCGACCGACAGCGCCGGATGGCCCGCCGCCAGATCGCGCAGCGGCCCCGCCAGATCCCCCTCCCCCCGGTCGAGAAGCAGGGTGCGCGAGATCAGCGGCCGCCCGCCGACGAGCCGGTGCAGCAGCCCGTCGAGCATCGCCTCGAAGATCCGCGGCACGCCGGCCATCACGTGGATGTTGCGCAGCGAAAATCCCGGCGCGGCGGAGACCGGATTGTCAATCAGCCGCGCGCCCTCGGGGATCCGCGCCATGCGCAGCCGCGCCTCGTTCAGCTCGATCTCGCGCGCCGCATAGTGCGCGGCGAGCACCGCCCGCGCATCCTCGCGCACGTCGATCGGCACGTCGAACACCGCCGCGATGCAGTTCGCGGTGATGTCGTCATGGGTCGGGCCGATGCCGCCCGAGGTGAACAGGTGATCGTGGCCGGAGGACAATTCGCGCGCGGCATCGGTGATCGTTGTCGCATCGTCACCGATCACCCGCACCTGCTTCAGGTCCATGCCGTGCGTGGCGAGCCGTCCGGCAAGATGATGGGCGTTGGAATCGCGGGTGCGGCCCGAGAGGATCTCGTCGCCGATGACCAGCATGGCGGCTGTGGGATTCGACATGCGGCTGGCTCCTTGGACACGGGCTCAGGGGGCCGGTATAGGACCCGGCCATGCACTTTCAAACCCCGCTCGTGCCGGGCACGCTGATTCGCCGATGGAACCGCTTCCTGTGCGAGATCGATCTCGACCGTGGCGGCGTCGTGCGCGCGCATTGCCCCAATCCCGGCGCGATGATCGGGCTCGACCGGCCGGGCCAGCGTGTCTGGGCGGAGCCGAACGACGATCCGAAGCGCAAGCTGCGCTACGGCTGGCGGCTGGTCGAGCTGGCGGAGGGGGACTGGGCCGGGATCGACACCGGCGTTCCCAATCGCGTCGCGGGCGAGACGCTGCGGGCCGGGCGGGTGCCAGAGCTCGCCGTCTATCGCACGATCCGCCCGGAGGTCCGCTACGGCACGCGCAGCCGGGTCGATTTCCTCCTGACCGAGCCGGGCCTTCCCGATGCCTATGTGGAGGTCAAGAACGTGCATCTGCGCCGCCGCGACGACTGGGCGGAGTTTCCCGATTGCGTGACCGCCCGCGGCACCCGGCATCTGGTCGAGCTCGCCGCGATGGTCGCCGCTGGGCACCGGGCGGTCATGCTCTATCTGGTCCAGCGCACCGATTGCCGCCGCTTTCGCCTTGCCCGTGATCTCGATCCGGCCTATGCGGCGGCCTTCGATCGGGCCCGGGCGGCCGGGGTGGAGGTGATCTGCCTCGACACCGCGATCTCGCCGGAGGCCGTCACTGACCGGGACCGGCTGCCGCTCGGCCCGCCTGCCGGAACGGAGTGAGCAGCAATGCTGGCAAGCATGCGCCGGTTCCGCTATATGGCAACGCAGAATATCGAGGATCTCGCGTGGACGACCGCACGACCGGCAGATTGACCAAGGACGGAATTCGCATCCACGAGGCGGCGGATTTCGCCGGCATGCATCGGGCCGGCCGGCTCGCGGCGGAAATCCTCGACCGGATCGCGCCCCACATCGTCCCGGGCGAGACCACCGGCGAACTCGACCGCCTGATCACCCAATGGGTGGAGGAGGCCGGCGCGACCTCCGCCACCATCGGCTATCGCGGCTACCGGCATGCCAGCTGCATCAGCGTGAACCACGTCGTCTGCCACGGCATTCCGGGCGACAAGAAGCTCAAGGACGGCGACATCCTCAACATCGACGTGACGGTCATCGTCGACGGCTGGTTCGGCGATACCAGCAGGATGTTCGTCGCCGGCAAGCTCAGCCGCAAGGCCGAGCGGCTGATCGAGGTGACGCACGACGCGCTGATGAAGGGGATCGAGGCCGTGCGGCCCGGCAAGACGTTCGGCGATATCGGCGACGCCATCCAGACCTTCGTCGAGGCGCAGCGGATGAGCGTGGTGCGCGATTTCTGCGGCCACGGTCTGGGGCGTGTGTTCCACGCACCGCCCAACGTGCTGCATTACGGCCGCCCGGGCAGCGGCGCGGTGCTCGAGGAGGGGATGTTCTTCACCATCGAGCCGATGGTCAATCTCGGCCGCCCCGAAACCAAGGTGCTGGCCGATGACTGGACGGCGGTGACCCGCGACAAGTCGCTCTCGGCGCAGTTCGAGCATTCCGTGGGCGTCACCGCGACCGGCGCGGAGATCTTCACCCTATCGCCCTCCGGGCGGTTCCACCCGACCTACGACTGAGCGGGCGGCGCAGCCCGGCCTGTCACGAGCCGGGGCGGGCCGCGAAGGTGAGCCAGGTGTCGCCGAAGCGCCGCGCGTCGAGCCGGTCGAGGCCCGGCGGCAGCGCCGCTTCGGTCCGATCCTCCCACACGACGACCGCACCCGGCGCGATCCAGCCGCCCTCGAGCGCGGCGCTGAGCGCTCCCGCGCCCAGCCCCGAGCCGTAGGGCGGGTCGAGAAACACCAGATCGCAGGGCGCGTCCGCCGGACCGATCCGGGCTGCGTCGCGCCCGATCACCCGCGTTCGCGATCCGGCCTCCAGCATCGCGATGTTGCGCGCCAAGATCGCCTGCGCCCGGCGCCCTTTCTCGACGAACGTGACCGACCGGGCGCCCCGCGACAGGGCCTCGAGCCCGAGCGCGCCCGTGCCGGCAAAGAGGTCGAGCACCCGCGCGTCGACCATCGCCGCCCCGACGCGGCCGCCACCGAGGATCGCGAAGAGGCTCTCGCGCACCCGGTCGGTGGTCGGGCGGAGATGCGCGGCCGGGTCGCCCTTGCCGAGCCCGGCCAGCACCCGGCCGCGATGCGTGCCGCCGATGATCCTCACGCCGAGAGCAGCGCCTTCAGATCCGTTGCCGGATCGGCGACCGCCGCCGCGGCCGGCGAGCGACCCGCTTCCAGCAGGCGCTTGCCCACCATGTAGGCCCGCGCATCGCCGACCGCGTCCACGGCCAGAAGCTCCGCACCCCGGTAGTACCAGTGCGACAGCGCCGGCAGCCTGCCGCGGCAGATGACGGTGTCGTGGCCGGTGCCGAGCCCGGCGATCTGCAGCTTGATGTCGTACTGGTCCGACCAGAACCACGGCACCGGCGCGTAGGGCCGTCCGGCGCCCAGCATGTTTGCCGCCACGGTCGCCCCCATGTCGATGGCGTTCTGCACCGATTCCAGCCGGATCCGGCCGCCGCGATAGGGAAAGGACGCGCAATCGCCCGCCGACCAGACCCGCCGGTCCGAGGTGCGGCCGAAGGCGTCGACCTTCACCCCGTTCTCGGTCGCAAGACCGGCCGCCTCGGCCAGAGCGCAGCGGGGCGCAAGCCCGATGCCGACGATGGCGAGATCCGCCGCGATCTCGCTGCCATCGGCCAGAAGCGCGCCGGTCACGTGCGCCTCGCCCGTCAGGGCATCGAGCGCCACGCCCTCGCGGATGACGACGCCCCGGTCCTCATGGATCTGCCGCATGATCGCCGCCGTCTCGGCCGAGGCCACGCGCCCCAGAACCCGCGGCCCGGCCTCCACGACCGTCACTTCGGCGCCGAGCGTGCGCGCCACCGCCGCGGCTTCGAGCCCGATATAGCCGCCGCCGACGACCAGGACCCGCGCCGCGCGCCTCAGCGCCGGGGCCAGCGCGTCGATATCGGCCAGCGTCCGGATGCTGTGGACGCCGTCCAGATCGCCGCCGGCCTCGCTGCCGAGCTGGCGCACCGGCAGGCCGAGGGCCAGCGCCAGCATGTCGAAGGACAGCGTCTCGCCGCCCGCCCGCAGCGTGCCGTCGCGCAGGTCGAGATCCTCGGCCGGCTGGCCCAGGCGCAGCTCGATCCTCCGCTCGGCGTACCATTCGACGGGCCGCAGGAACAGCCGCTCGCGCGCGAGCCTGCCCAAGAGATAGTCCTTCGACAGGGGCGGACGCTGATAGGGCGGGTCCGGCTCGGCCCCGATGAGGGTGATCTTGCCGTCGTACCCCTCGGCCCTGAGCGTGGAGCAGAGGCTCAAGCCCGCCTGCCCCGCGCCGATCACGACGATGCCGCTCATCTTTCCGTCTCCCGCTGGCGATCCCGCGCCCCCCGGCTATAACCGGGCGCAGATCCGCTTGAAAGGAGTGACCCGATGCCCATCAGCGAAGGCGACACGCTGCCCGACGCCACCCTCCACGCGACGGGGCCGGACGGCCGCCCCGAGGAGGTCTCGCTCGAGCGACCGCCTCAAGGGCCGCAAGGTCGTCATCTTCGGCCTGCCCGGCGCCTTCACCGGCACCTGCACCACCGCCCATGTGCCGAGCTTCATCCGCACGGCCGAGCAGTTCCGCGCCAAGGGCGTGGACGAGATCATCTGCCTCGCGGTCAACGACGCCTTCGTGATGAAGGCCTGGAGCGAGCAGACCGGCGCAGCCGAGGCGGGCATCACCCACCTCGCCGATCCCGGATCCGAGTTCACCACGGCCATCGGCATGAACTTCACCGCCCCGCCGGTGGGCTTCTACGACCGCTCCAAGCGCTATGCCATGGTGGTCGAGGACGGCGTCGTGCGCACCATCCAGGCCGACGAGAACCCCGGCACCTGCGACCTCTCGGGCGGCGAGGCGCTGCTGGAGACGCTCTGACGGGACAGGATCGTGCCCCGCCTCAAGCCAGAATTGATGAAAGCCATCGGCTTCGTCCAGCTTGGCCGGTCCTACGCGGCAAGTGCCGATCACCTCGCCGCAGCGGTTGCGGCGGGGAACCTGTGTCTGCCTCACGAACTACCTGTCGACTACATGTACGCTCACGCGGTCGAGTTGCTGCTCAAGGGGTGCCTTCTGGCGACCAACCCCAATGAGGCGGTCGATCGGTTCCGCCACGACTTGATGAGCCTTTATGCCGAAGTCGGGACACGCAACGTCTCAGGCGACATTCTGGCTTCGGCCGAGCACGCCGTCCGAGACCGCTGGAAAAGGCACCTTCGGTCCGCGCGAGACACTATCATCGAAAAGTTTAATCTCGAGGATCTGTCGGACGCGGCGCTGGCGGAATTTGGTCTTTACGACAACGCGACGATCGGTGCCGAACTTCCGGAACTGCGCACGCACGTCGCTTATCTCGGGATGCGCCACAGCAAGGGGGGCGGACAGCTTCGCTATCTCCACGTCGGGCTGGATGTTCGTCCGCGTATCGAAGCTTTTGATCTTTTCGAGGATGTCGTCTGGCGCACGGTCGGATGGGGCTGCGAGGCGATGGAAGCCGGCTTCCACCGCCACTGTCAGGAACGAGCCTGACGAGGATCATCGAGGGATCCAGTCGCGTCCGCAGTCACGACCTCACGGACCACCCGGGGCCTCAGCCGCTCGAGACATTGAGGGTCGGCGGCAGGACGTCGATCAGGAGATCTGGTCCATGATCGCCGCGAGGCGCATGTCGCGCTCGGTGAGACCGCCGGCATCGTGGCTGGTCAGCGTCACCTCGACCCGGTTATAGGTGTTCGACCATTCCGGGTGATGGTTCATCTTCTCGGCATGGATCGCGACCTTCGTCATCCAGCCGAAGGCGCCGACGAAGTCCTTGAACTCGAAGCTCTTGGCGATGGCGTCCCGGCCCTCGACCTCGGCCCATCCCGCCGCCTTGAGGGGCGCCAGCGCCCCGGCGCGCGCCTCGCCCTGCAACGTCTGCGTCATTCGCTCTCTCCCGCGATTTTCCTGAACGGCCCGAAACTCGTCAGAACCTCGATCTCCTCGTCCACCGCCTGCCGCTCCGCGGTCAGGAATTGCTCCACGGCGTGGCGGAACCCCGCATCGGCGATCCAGTGCAGCGAATGGACGGGATGCGGCAGATAGCCGCGGGCCAGCTTGTGCTCGCCCTGCGCGCCGGCCTCGACCCGTCCGAGCCCCTGCGCCAGCGCCCAGTCGATGGCCTGGTAATAGCACAGCTCGAAATGCAGGAACGGCACGTCCTCGATGCAGCCCCAGTAGCGGCCGTAGAGCACGTCGCGGCCAACGAAGTTCAGCGCCCCGGCGATCGGCCGGTCCCCTGCGTCGAGCGCCAGGATCATCAGCGCGTCGTCGCGCAGATGCGCCTGCGCCTCGTCGAAGAAGGCGCGCGTCAGATAGGGCCGCCCCCATTTCCGCGCGCCGGTATCCTGATAGAACCGCCAGAACGCTTCCCAGTGATGCGGGCGGAGCGCGTCGCCGCTCAACTGGACGATGCGGCCGCCGAAGCCCTGCGCCTCGCGGCGTTCCTTGCGGATGGTCTTGCGCTTGCGCGAGGAGAGCGACGCCAGGAAGCCCTCGAAATCGCCGTACCCGTCGTCGAACCAGTGGAATTGCTGGCCGGTCCGGTGCAGGAGGCCGATCTTCTCGCCGGCCTCGGCCTCGGCCGCGGTGCAGAACGTCGCGTGGACCGAGGACAGGCCGTTGCCGTCGGCCATCTGCACCGCCGTCTCGACCAGCGCCGCGAAACCCACCTCCTCCCAGCCCGGCCGGGTCAGGAACCGACGCCCGGTGGCCGGGGTGAAGGGCACCGCGATCTGCAATTTCGGGTAGTATCGGCCGCCGGCCCGCTCCAGCGCGTGGGCCCAGGCGTGATCGAAGACATATTCGCCCTGGCTGTGCCCCTTGGCGTAGAGCGGCGCGCAGGCGATGGTCTCGCCGTCGGCCGTCGCAATCAGGTAATGCGGCTCCCATCCGGTTCCCGGCCCCACGGACCCGGAGCTTTCCAGCGCCAGGAGGAAGCGGTGCGTGGTGAAGGGGTCTCGCGGCCGGCCGCCATCGGCGGCCTCGGGGCAGGCGCAGGCGTCCCAGTCGGCGGGGTCGATGTCGCGCAGCGACCCGTGGGCCGAAATCCGGATCTGGGGGGTGTCCATCATGCGCCCGTAGGTGGCCCGCCGCCGGCGTGGTTCAAGTCGGCACGAAATGCTCGAAGGTGATCTGGTGGGCGACGCGCCGCGCCGCATCGGCGGCCTCCTGACTGCGGATTGTCCAGCACAGGATCGCCGCGCCCCGCCGTTTCAGCTCGAGCACCCGCGCCCGCCCCAGATCGGCTGCCTCGTGGCTGACGAAGGTGGCGCCGACGCGGTCGAAGTCGGGGATCGCCCGCAACCTGTCGCGAACCGCGCGGGGCAGGTCCCACTCCGCCCCGAAGGCGGCGGTGGTCAGGCCGCGCGGCAGGTCGGGGGCAAGGTCCCTCATCCGCGCGATCACCTCGGGGTTGAACGACATTACGGCCACCGGGCCGGAATACCCCGCAAGGGGCCGCGCAACCGCCCGTTCGAGAGTGCCGTCGGTCGCGCCCATCGTGTCGCTCTGGTCCTTCAGTTCCACCAGCACCGGCACGCGGCCACCGATCTCGTCCAGCGCCGCGGCGAGGCTCGGCGGCGCGGTCTCCGCGTCGCCGAGCCTGATCTGCCCGAGCTCCGCCGCCGTGCGCTCCCGGACGGGGCCGCTGCTGCCGGTCAGCCGGTCGAGGGTGGCGTCGTGAAAGACCATGGCGATGCCGTCGGCGCTGGGCTGCACGTCGATCTCGATGCCCCAGCTCGCGGCGATGGCGGCACGGATCGCCGGGATCGAGTTCTCGGGGCGGGCGGGGCCATGCAGCGCCCGGTGCGCGAAGGGCCGGTCGAGAAACCCGGGCGGCAGGCTCATCCGATCTCGAAGATGCCGTCGATCTCCACGCTCACTCCGAAGGGCAGGGCCGCGACGCCCACCGCCGACCGGGTGTGCCGTCCCGCCTCGCCCAGCACCTCCGCCAGAAGGTCCGAGGCGCCGTTGACCACCTTCGGCTGATCGGTGAACCTGGGCGCCGAGGCGACGAAACCCGTGAGCTTCACCACCCGCCGCAGCCGGTCGAGATCGCCGTCGCAGGCGGCCCTGACCTGCGCGAGCAGCGACAGCGCGCAGAGCCGCGCCGCCTCCCGCCCCCGCTCCACATCGTCCGGACCACCGAGCGTGCCGGTGACCGGCCCGTCGGGCCCCGCGCTGATCTGTCCCGACACGAAGAGCAGATCGCCCACCCGCAGGAAGGGCACGTAGGTCGCCGCCGGCGCGGGCGCCGCAGGAAGCTCGATTCCAAGCTCGGTCAATCTCGACTCGATCCGTCCCGCCATGGCCTGCCCCCGCTTTCTCCGGCCTCACTAGGCCCCGGCGGCGGCCCGGGGTCAACCGGCGCGGCGCTTGTGCTTCGACCGGCGCGCCCTATCATGGCGGGGATCGGAGGGATCGATGAGGATACGCCATCTTGCCGTACTCGCAGCGTTCGGCTGCCCCACCGCCCTTTTCGCCCAGGATCCGTCCTTCGACGGCGTCTGGCGGGCCAATCCCAGCACCGACTGCACCGGCGAAAGCGGCGACGGCTCGGCGCTTCGGATCGCCGACGAGGTGCTTTACGGGATGGACAGCGAATGCCGCATGACGAGCCCCGTCAAGGTGCGCGACATGGCCGCTATCCTCTACGACATGGTGTGCCTCGGCGACGACGAGACCGGCTCCTTCACCGAGCGGGCGATGTTCCTCAAGGCCGCGGATGGCGGGCTCTACCTCATCTGGAACGGCTATGCCTTCAAGTACGAGGTCTGCAGCGAGGACGCGGCCGTGGGCACGGTCACCACGTCGCGCGAGATCGGCATCCCCGACTGAACGCCGCCCGACCGGGCCGCAGAGACGGGCCGCAGAGACGGGCCGCAGAGACGGGCGTCACCGCCCTTTCAGCTCCCCTGTCAGATCGACGACCGGATCGGGGCGGCCGAGCCGGGCGCGATAGACCGGCAGCAATTCGGCCACCCGCATGACGTAGTTCCGCGTCTCGTCGAAGGGAATCATCTCGATCCAGTCGATCACGTCCACATCGGCATCGCGCGGATCGCCGCGCTCGCGGATCCAGCGCAGCGGTCGGCCCGGACCGGCATTGTATCCCGCGGCGACCAGCACGGGATTGCGGCCGAAGCGGCGTTCGAGCCCGGCGAGATAGGCGGTCCCGAGCAACGCGTTGTAGCTTGGATCGCTGTAGAGCCGGTCGCGCGAGAAGCCGATGCCGAGGCTCCGGGTCATGTCCCGGGCGGTGCCGGGCATCAGTTGCATGAGCCCTCCCGCCCCGACGCCCGAAGATACGCTCGGGTCGAATTCGCTCTCGCGCCGCGCGATCGCCAGCGCCAGCTCCAGCGGCACGGGCAGCGGATCCACCCCCAGATCGACGACCGGATAATAGGCGCGCGGCAGCACGATGCCGTTCTCGGCCGCCGCCTTGGCGATCCGCAGCGCCAGATGCGGCTCACCCAGCGACAGCGCCAGATCGGCGAGGCTGCCCGCATCGTCGGCGTCGAGCGTCTCGGCCAGATGCGTGAAGAACCGCTCCGCCAGATCCCGCTCCCCCGCCGCCTGCAGCAGCAGCGCCGCCTCGAGGACCGAGCTGTCGCGGAACCCGGCCTGGCCGAGCGGCGGATAGGTGGCGCCGCCGCCCAGCGCCGGATCGAGCGGCACCCCCGCCTGCTCGGCGGCCAGCAGCCCGTAGAAGCTCGTCTGCCACCGCGCGCCGGCCGCGTAGGCCTCCTGTGCGGCGTCAGCCTCGCCCGCCGCCGCGAGCGCCCGGCCCAGCCAGTACCCTGCCCGGCCGCGCGAGATCGGCGTGAAGACGGCGGCGTCGAACCGCCGGAAATGCGCCACCGCCCGCGCCGGATCGTCGAGGAGCCGCAGCGCGATGAAGCCCGACAGCCATTCGAGATCGGCATAGTCGGACCCCGCCCTGAGCCAGTGCGTCGAGGCCAGCTCATAGGCCGCCCGGGCCCTGCCGTCGCGCATCAGGCGCCGCCCCAGGTCGCGCCGGTCGGAGGCCCAGGCGGCCGGATCGCCCAGATCCGCGGCCGAGGCCGAGCGCTGCCGCAGAAGCGTCACGGCGGCGTCGGTGCGATCGCGCGCCAGATCCTGCCGGAAGCGGCGATGCGCGAGACCCGCATCCGAGCGCAGCCGCGCGGGAAGATCCGCCGCAAGCTGCGCCGCGTCGCCGCCGCGAAGCGCCGAGAGACGCGCCTCGAGGAGGGCGCCCGCGTCGCCCTCGGCACGCGCGGCCGCCCGTTCGAGCGCCTGGGCATTGCCGGCCCAGAACATCCGCTCGGCGCGCCGGTCGGCCAGCGGCCCCACGACATCGGGGTAGAGATCGAGGATCACCCGCTCGGCGTCGGCGGAGAGCGCATGCGTCACCCATGACAGCGCCGCCTGCGCCCGCGCATCGCCGTCGCGGCCAAGCGCGCGATAGGCGGCGATCAGCGCGCCGGTCCCGTGCCCGGTCTGCGGCGGCGCCCCGTCGAAGAAGGCGGCCACCTCGGCCGCCTGCTGCCGGTCGCGCGGCACGAGCGGAACGAGCGGCTCCGCCGCGCGTCGCAGAAGATCGAGGCCCGGCCAGTCGCCGCGCCGGTCGAGGAACGCCCGGGCCGTCTCGAAATCGCCGAACCCGTCGCGCAGCCACAGCCAGGTGATGATGTCCTCGGCCACCGGACCGGCCTCGATGGCCGCCGCCCGCGCCGACATCCAGCGGCCGGCCCGCGCCTGCTCCACCGCGTCGGCCACGCCGACGAAGGCGAGGCTCTCCATCGGCGGCGTATCGGCGGCGCGCAGCGGCCCGCCGAGCAGGAGAAGCAGAAGACAGATCGCGGCGCGCACCATGATCCGCCCATCCTTAGATCCCCGCCCGGCAAAGTCCATCCCGCGACCTTGGCAACCTCCGGCGGCCCGCATAGGGTCCGCGCCACGCCGGGATCCGCCCAGCCGCCGCAGCAGGAGGACGTCATGTTCCATGGCTCGATCGTCGCACTCGTCACGCCGTTCAGGGACGGCGAACTGGATTTCGACGCCCTGAAGCGACTCGTCGACTGGCATGTCGAGGAGGGGACGGACGGCATCGTGCCGGTCGGCACCACCGGCGAGACCCCGACGCTCAGCCACGAGGAGCACGACCGCGTCGTGGGCGAGGTGGTGCGCGCCGTGGACGGCCGCATCAAGGTCATCGCCGGCGCCGGCGCCAATTCGACGCGCGAGGCGATCCGGCTGACCAAGAACGCCGAGCAGGTGGGCGCCGACGGGGCGCTCGTGGTCACCCCCTATTACAACAAGCCGACCCAGAGCGGGCTCTACGCGCATTTCAAGGCCGTCCACGACGCCACCGACATCCCCATCGTCATCTACAACATCCCCGGCCGGTCGGTGGTCGACCTGCTGCCCGACACGATGGGCGAACTGGCGAAGCTGCCGCGCATCGTCGGCGTCAAGGACTCGACGGGCGACGTCGTCCGCGTCAGCGATCAGCGGGCCACCTGCGGGCGCGATTTCGTGCAACTCTCGGGCGAGGATGCCTCGGCGCTGGGCTTCAACGCCCATGGCGGCGTCGGCGCGATCAGCGTGACGGCCAATGTCGCGCCGCGGCTCTGCGCCGCCTTCCAGCGCGCCACGCGCACGGGCGACTGGGGCACCGCGCTCGAGATGCAGGACCGGCTGCTGCCGCTGCACCGGGCGATCTTCATCGAGCCGGGGCTGGTGGCTGCAAAATACGGGCTGTCGCTTCTGGGGAAATGCTCCGAGGAGGTGCGCCTGCCGCTGGTCGGCCTCTCCGACGGCGCGAAGCTTCTGGTCAAGGACGCGATGGAGCGGGTCGGCCTGATCGGCTGAGCCCGCGGCACGACTGGACAGCACCCATCGCGGTGTCTACCTCCGCAGGATGGCAAAACCCACCGACAATCCGAACTACAAGGTGATCGCCGAGAACCGGCGGGCCCGCTACGACTACGCCATCGCCGAGGATCTCGAATGCGGCATCGAGCTGCAGGGCTCGGAGGTGAAGTCGCTGCGCACCGCGCAGGCCAACATCGCGGAAAGCTACGCCGCGGTCGAGAACGCCGAACTGTGGCTCGTCAACGCCTATATCGCGCCCTACGACCCGGCGATGTTCGGCCACGAGGACCGGCGACGGCGCAAGCTTCTGGTGACCCGGCGGCAGCTCGCGCATCTGTGGTCGGAGACGCAGCGCAAGGGCATGACGCTGGTGCCGCTCGTCCTCTACTTCAACCATCGCGGCATCGCGAAGCTGAAGATCGGCATCGCCAAGGGCAAGAAGGCCCCCGACAAGCGCGAGACCGCCGCCAAGCGCGACTGGCAGCGCCAGAAGCAGCGCCTGCTGAAGGAACACGGCTAGCCCCCTGTCGCCGCCCTGCCGGCCGCGGACCAGGGCGCCGGAGGTATCGCATCGGCCTGGTCGAGCCGTGCCTCCCCCGCGGCGTCATGGCCACGCCCCGGCTTGCCATGGCGCGGGGGCTTGGCTAGGCACGAACCCACGCGCCTTCGTCCGGAGCCCCGTTCATGCAAGACGATCCGACCACCCTCGTCTCCACCGACTGGCTCGGCCGGCATCTCGACGATCCCGATCTGCGCCTTCTGGACGCATCCTGGCACATGCCGGACAGCGGCCGCGACGCCCGCGCCGAATACCGCGAGGCGCATATTCCGGGCGCGCGCTTCTTCGACATCGACGAGATCTCGGACCATCGCTCGGACCTGCCGCACATGGCCCCGCCCTCCGAGAAGTTCATCAGCCGGATGCGCGCCATGGGCATCGGCGACGGCCACCAGATCGTCGTCTACGACAGCCTCGGCCTGTTCTCCGCGCCCCGCGTCTGGTGGCTGTTCCGGCTGATGGGCAAGACCGACATCGCGGTGCTCGACGGCGGCCTGCCGAAATGGCGGGCCGAGAACCGGCCGATCGAGGACATGGAGCCGGTGATCCGCGACCGCCACATCACCGTCACCCTGCAGAACGATCTCGTTCGGGACGTGACCCAGGTCGCGCGCGCCGCCAAGCTCGGCAGCCCGCAGATCCTCGACGCCCGCCCCGCCGAGCGGTTCCGAGGCGAGACGCCCGAGCCGCGCCCCGGCCTTCGCGCCGGCCACATCCCCGGCGCGCGCAACCTGCCCTTCGACCGGCTGCTGACCGGCGAGGGCACGATGAAGGCGCCCGACGAGCTCAGGGCCGAGATCGAGGCCGCGGGGATCGATCCGGGCCAGCCGGTCATCACCACCTGCGGATCGGGCATCACCGCCGCCATCCTGGCGCTCGCGCTGCAACGGATCGGCCACGACGCCTGGTCGCTTTACGATGGATCATGGACCGAGTGGGGCGCGTATGACGATCTGCCGGTCGAGACGGGAGACACCTGACATGCTGGGCAACCTGAAGGACCAACCGGCCGACAAGATCCTCATGCTCATGCAGAGCTACAAGGAGGATCCGCGCGAGGACAAGCTCGACCTCGGCGTCGGCGTCTACAAGGACGCGAACGGCAACACGCCCGTGATGCGCGCGGTCAAGGAGGCCGAGCGCCGCATCCTCGAGGAGCAGACCACGAAGGCCTATGTGGGGCTGGCGGGCGACCCCGCCTACGCCCGCACCATGCGCGAGCTGGTCCTGGCCGACAGCGTCACCCCCGACCGCGTCGCCGCCATCGCCACGCCCGGCGGCACCGGCGCCTTCCGCCAGGGGGTGGACCTCCTGCGCTTGGCCAATCCGGACCTCACCTTCCACGTCTCCGCCCCCACCTGGCCGAACCACGTCTCCATCCTGAAGACGACGGGGACCCCATTCACCGAGTACCGCTACTTCGACGCCGCCACCGGCGAGGTCGATTTCGACGGCATGATGGCCGACCTGGAGAAGGTCGCCGAGGGCGACGTGGTCCTGCTTCACGGCTGCTGCCACAACCCCACCGGCGCCAACCTCACCGGCGAGCAGTGGAGCGGCGTGGCCGAACTCCTCCGCCAGAAAAAGGCCCTGCCCTTCGTGGACATCGCCTACCAGGGCTTCGGCGACGGGCTCGACGAGGACGCGGCCGGCACCCGCATCCTGGCCGAAACCCAGCCCGAGATGCTGATCGGCGCGTCCTGCTCCAAGAACTTCGGCATCTACCGCGAACGCACGGGCATCCTCTTCGCCATCGGTGACGCCGCCGACACGAAGACGACCCAGGGCAACATGAACCACCTCAACCGGCAGAACTACTCGTTCCCCCCCGATCACGGGGCCCGCGTCGTCTCCACCATCCTCGACGACCCGGAGCTGCGCGCCGACTGGCAGGCGGAGCTGGAGGAGATGCGGACAGGTATGCTGTCCCTGCGCCAGCAGCTCTCCGACGAGCTGCGCCAGCGCACCAATTCCGATGCCTTCGACTTCATCGCCCGCCACCGTGGCATGTTCTCGCGCCTCGGGATCGATGCCGACAAGGTCGAGGTGATGCGCCGCGACCACGGCGTCTACATGGTGGGTGACAGCCGCATCAACATCGCCGGTCTCAACGCCGAGACGGTGCCGGTGCTGGCGCGCGCCATCGCACAGACCTGCGGTTGAGGGCGCGCCCACGCGACATATCCTCCTGCTTACCAGAGGACAGGAGGATCGGATGGAACGCGAGCGGATCGAGACGGGCACGTTCGAGAGATGGTCGCCCGACGAGGTGGAGGCCGCCCTCGAGAAGGGCGAGATCGTCGTCATCGACGTCCGCAGCCACGGCGAATTCGCCACCGGGCACATTGAGGGCGCGTTGCTGATGCCGATGCCGTTCTTTCGCGCCGACCGTCTACCGACGCAGGAGGGCAAGCGCATCGTCCTGCATTGCGGCGGGGGCTTGCGCTCCGAGCGCATGGCGAAGATCGCGTCCGAGGCGGGCTATGACCCGATCGCCCATCTCGAAGGCGGATTCGAAGCGTGGAAGCAGGCGAAGAAGCCCTATATCGGCGTCGATTTCCTGACCGGCGCGGCGAAACGGATGGGCGCTGAGTGACCCGCCGGCGCTGTCAGAAGCGCCCCATTTCACAGTCCCGTCATTCTGTGCGAGGCTTGAAGCCTCAGCAACGGATAAGAGGGTGCGGGAAATGGCGACCGGTGTGTGGATCTCACTGATACTCTACTTCGTATTGATGCTCGCGATCGGGCTCTACGCGTACATGAAGTCGACCTCGAATTCCGAGGATTACGTGCTCGGTGGTCGCAACCTGCCCCCCGCCGTCGCGGCACTGTCGGCGGGCGCCTCGGACATGTCGGGCTGGCTCCTGCTGGGCCTTCCGGGCGCGCTCTACGCGGCCGGTCTCGTCGAGGCCTGGATCGGGATCGGCCTCTTCGTCGGCGCCCTGGCGAACTGGATCATCGTCGCGCCCCGCCTGCGCGAGCAGACCGAGCGCTACGACAACTCGCTGACCATTCCCGCCTTCCTTGCCAACCGCTTCCCCAGCCAGGCGATCGTGTTGCGGGTGGTCTCGGCGGTGGTGATCGTCGTCTTCTTCGCGGTCTACACCGCCTCCGGCCTCGTCGGCGGCGGCAAGCTGGTGCAGTCGGCCTTCGACGGCAATTACCAGTTCGGCGTCTGGCTGACGCTCGGCGTGGTGCTCTGCTACACGGTGGTCGGCGGCTTTCTCGCCGTCAGCCTGACCGACTTCGTGCAGGGCTGCATCATGATGCTGGCGCTCGTCATCATGCCGCTCGTGGTTCTCTATGCCGGTGCCGGCGGCGGCTTCGATCAGGCGGCCACCACCGTCCGCGAGGTCGATCCGAACTACCTGTCGCTCTTCCACGGCCTGACCGTCATCGGCTGGCTGTCGGCGGTGACCTGGGGCCTCGGCTATTTCGGCCAGCCCCACATCATCGTCCGCTTCATGGCGGTGCGCAGCGTTCCCGCGGTGGCCTCGGCGCGCAATATCGGCATGACCTGGATGGCGATCTCGCTCATCGGCGCGATCGGCGTCGGCATCCTCGGCCGCGCCTATGTGGAGCGCAACGGCGTCACCGTGGAGGACAGCGAGACGATCTTCATCGTTCTGGCGAACCTGCTCTTCCACCCGCTCGTCACGGGCTTCCTCTATGCCGCGCTGCTCGCCGCGATCATGTCGACGGTGTCGAGCCAGCTTCTTGTCTCCTCCTCGTCGCTGGCCGAGGATTTCTACCGGCTGTTCTTCCGCCGCAACGCCAGCGAGACCGAGATCGTCAATGTCGGCCGCGCTGCCGTCGTCGCGGTGGGCGTGGTCGCCGCGATCATCGCGCGCGATCCCGACAGCCAGGTTCTGGGCCTCGTCTCCAACGCCTGGGCCGGGTTCGGCGCCGCCTTCGGGCCGCTCATCATCCTGTCGCTCACCTGGTCGCGGATGACCGGCATCGGAGCCGTGGCCGGCCTCGTGACCGGCGCGCTGGTGGTGGGCATCTGGATCACCCTCGGCTGGAGTTCGAGCTTCCTCGGCGGGCCCGGCGTCTACGAGATCATCCCGGGCTTTTTGGCCTCGCTCGCCGCCATCATCGGCGTCAGCCTCGTCACCGAGGACAAGAGCGAATTCCGCGCCGTCGCGGCGGAATAGGGGCGCCCGCACGGGAAGGCCCGGGTCCATCCGACCCGGGCCTTTTTTGTCGTTTCCGGAATGGGCGCGGTCGCGCCGGTCAGCTCTTGGAGAATTCCGGATAGGCCTCCATGCCGAGCTCGGCCACGTCGAGCCCGTCGACCTCCGCTTCCTCGCTGACCCGGATGCCGCCGGCGGCCTTCAGGATCAGCCACAGCACCATGCTGGCCACGAAGGTGAAGGCGCCGATCGACACGATGCCGATGATCTGGGTCACGAAGGACGTGCCGTCATTCGACAGGGGCACGGCCAGGGTGCCCCAGATGCCGCAGATGAGGTGCACCGGAATGGCGCCCACCACATCGTCGATCTTCATCCGGTCGAGCATCGGAATGGTCAGCACGACGATCACGCCGCCCACCGCGCCGATCAGGGTCGCACCCCCGAGCGTCGGCATCAGCGGCTCGGCGGTGATCGAGACGAGGCCGGCCAGAGCGCCGTTCAGCACCATCGTGAGGTCCGGCTTGCCGTACATCAGCTGCGTCAGGATCAGCGCCGCGATGGAGCCGCCCGCCGCGGCGGTGTTGGTGTTGGCGAAGATCCGGCCGACATCGGTGATGTCGCCCACCGTACCCGCGGCGAGCTGCGATCCGCCGTTGAAGCCGAACCAGCCGAGCCACAGGATGAACGTTCCGAGCGTCGCGAAGGCGAGGTTCGAGCCCGGCATCGGGTGCACTTGGCCGTCCCTGAACTTGCCGATCCGCGGCCCCAGAACCAGCGCCCCCGCGAGCGCCGCCCAGCCCCCGGCGGAATGGACGAGCGTCGATCCGGCGAAGTCCGAGAAGCCCATCTCGCTCAGCCAGCCCCCGCCCCATTGCCAGGACGCCTCGATCGGATAGATGATGCCGGTCAGCACCACGGTGAAGAACAGGAACGGCCAGAGCTTGATCCGCTCGGCCAGCGTTCCCGACACGATCGACGCCGTGGTGGCGCAGAACATCAGCTGAAAGAAGAAGTCGGACGCGACCGAGGCGTAGCCCAGATCGGCATCCGCCGCGGCAAGGCCCACCGGTTCCAGCGTGGCGGGCGCGAACAGCGTGCCCAGATAGCCGGGGATGGTCCAGTTGTCGCCCGGATACATGATGCCGTAGCCGATGATGTAGTACATCACCCCGGCGATGGCGAAGAGCGCGACGTTCTTCAGAAGCTGCATCGTGACGTTCTTCGACCGCACGAGGCCCGCCTCGAGCATGGCAAATCCGGCGGCCATCCACATGACGAGGAATCCGCCCACCAGGAACAGCAGCGTCGTCATGATGTAGGGGCCGATCTGATCGAAGCCGGGCGCGGCGGCCTCGGCCGTCTCGGTGGCTTCCTGCGCGAAGGCGGCAAGGGGCAGGAACGCCGCCGCGGCCGTCGTGAGAATGCGTGTCGTCAGTTTCATCTGGTCGTGGTCCTTCCCCGGCCGGTTCAAATGGCGTCTTCGTTGGTCTCGCCGGTGCGCACCCGCACCGCGCTCTCGACATCGAGGACGAAGATCTTGCCGTCGCCGATCTTGCCGGTCTTCGCGGTCCTGGCGATCGTCTCCACGACCTGGTCGACCATGCCGGACGACACCACGATCTCGAGCTTGATCTTGGGCACGAAGTTCACCGCGTATTCGGCGCCCCGGTAGATCTCGGTATGCCCCGATTGCGAACCGAAGCCCTTGATTTCGTTGACCATCATACCCCTCACACCAATGGCGGTCAGCGCTTCGCGCACCTCCTCAAGCTTGAAGGGCTTGATTGCAGCAATGATCAGTTTCACATCCACATCCCTTGTCGTTCCCCGAGCGGCCCGGCGGACCTTGGGCAAAAGTCACAGAGGAGTGGGGCGGCCCGGACAAGGTTTCCGAGACCCTCGCGCACCCGTCCCCGCGATGATTTGCACAATTCATGCGCAATCCGGGATTGGTGCGTAAATCTTAGGCGGCGCAGAATCGGGTCATGATCTCGCATCCTCGGTTCTCGTTGCCGGCTCTTGTCTCTATGCTGCAAGACGAAGCAGGCAAGAACAGCAGGACTACAGGCATGGCACGATCCCCCCTGGTTGCGCCGCGGCGCGCTCCGAAGGGTCGCAAGCCGACGCGCGCGAAAGACACCCCCACCCGCAAAAGGCGGCGGACCCGGTCGCGGCGGCCGCGCGGCCCGCTCGGCTGGCTGCTGGCGCCCGTCCTCTGGGCGCTGCGGCTCCTGGGCCGGCTGGCATGGCGCGGCGCGCTCGCCGGCGCGCTGATCCTCGCGCTCGCGGTGGGCTACGTCTACACGACGCTGCCCGCTCCCGAGGCGCTGCTCGACGGGCGGGCGCGCGGCTCCGTCACGCTTCTGGACCGCGACGGCGAGATCTTCGCCTGGCGCGGCGAGCAGTTCGGCGGCCAGATCAGCGCCGCCACCGTCTCGCCCTATCTGCGGGAGGCCATCATCGCCACCGAGGACCGGCGGTTCTACCTGCATCCGGGAGTCGATCCGATCGGCATCGCCAGCGCCGTGCGCATCAACCTCCGGGAGGGCCGCGGCCCGCTCTCGGGCCATGGCGGCTCGACCCTGACCCAGCAGACGGCCAAGCTTCTATGCGTCGGGCAGCCCTACGACCCGGACGTCTGGGAGAGCGAGGCGGATTACGAGGCCGATTGCCGCGCGACGTCGCTGTGGCGCAAGGTCAAGGAGGCCGTCTACGCGCTGGCGCTCGAGTTGCGCTACACCAAGGGCGAGATCCTGACGATCTACATGAACCGGGTCTTTCTGGGCGCCGGCTCGCGCGGCTTCGAGGCCGCGGCGCAGCGCTATTTCGGCAAGTCGGCCAACGAGGTCGACCCGGCGGAAGCGGCGATGCTGGCGGGCCTTCTGGTCGCGCCGACCCGCTACGCGCCCACCGCCAACCTGCAACGCAGCCAGGAACGCGCCTCGGTCATCGTCTCGCTGATGGAGGAACAGGGCTATCTGACTGCGGCGGAGGCGAAGGCCGCGCTCGAGCATCCGGCCGAGCTGTCGGCGGCGGCGGAGGCCCGGGCGGGCGGCTATTTCGCCGACTGGGTGATGAGCACCGCGCCGGATTTCCTGACGCGGAAGACCACCGAAGACATCATCATGCGCACCACCTTCGACCCGCGCATCCAGCGCGCCGCGGAATTGGCGCTCGAGGACGTGTTCAACGCCAAGGTGCGCGACAGTTCCGAGGCGCAGGCGGCGATCGTCGTCATGTCCGCCGACGGCGCCGTGCGCGCCATGGTGGGCGGACGCAAGTTCAAGGGCGTCGCGGGCCAGTTCAACCGCGCCATCCAGGCCCGCCGGCAGACCGGCTCGGCCTTCAAGCCCTTCGTCTATGCCGCCGCGATGGAGATGGGCTATTCGCCGCTCGACACGGTGATGGACGAGCCGCTGAACCTGAGCGTTCCCGGATCGGGCACCTGGTCGCCCGAGAATTACGACCATCGCTTCCACGGCCGGGTGACGCTGGCCCAAGCGTTGCAGGAATCGCTCAACATCCCGGCGGTCAAGGTCTCCGAGGCGGTGGGGCGCGAGAACGTGCGCAAGATCGCCTCCGATTTCGGCATCGAGTTCGGACCTGGCGGCCGGGCCGTCGCTGGCGCTCGGCGCCTCCGAATCGACGCTTCTGGAAATGACCGGCGCCTATGCCGGGATCCTGAACGGCGGCAGCTCCGTGGAGCCCTACGGCATCACCGACCTCCGCCTGCAGGGCGACGACCAGCCGCTGATCGGCAAGGAAGGCGGCCTCGGCGAGCGGGTGATCTCGGAACACGCGGCGCGCCAGCTCGTCTACATGATGAGCCGCGTGGTCGACGAGGGCACCGGCGCCCGCGCGGATCTGGGCGACCGCCCGGCGGCCGGCAAGACCGGCACGACCTCGGCGGCGCGCGACGCCTGGTTCCTGGGCTTCACCGCCGATTACGTCACCGGCGTCTGGATGGGCTACGACGACAACACGCCGCTGACCGGCGTCACCGGCGGCGGCTTGCCGGCGGAGATCTGGCGCGAGGCGATGGTGCGCATCCATGACAGCCTGCCCGTGCATGAGCTTCCGATGGACGCGCCGTCCGCCCCGGGCATGGCCTCGGGGACGGCGCCGGCCTACGAGGGCACCACCGCGCGTTCGGACAGCGACCGGTTGGTCGGCCGGGCGCCCGATCGCCGCAACCCGGTCGAGGCGGCGGGCGAGATGATCAACGACGTGCTGGGATCGATCTTCGGGCGGCGCTGAGGCGCGGCCCCCCCCTCAGATCAATTCGCGAAAGGCGCCGAAGACGCGGTCATAGACGTCGCGCTTGAAGGGCACGATCTGCTCGGCCAAATCGCCAGGCGTGAGCCAGCTCCAGGCGTCGAATTCGGGATGGGCGGTGGCGATGTCGATGTCGTCATCGCCGCCCAGGAACCGGCACAGGACCCATTTCTGCTTCTGGCCGCGATACTTGCCCTTCCAGATCTTCCCGAGAAGCTCGTCGGGAAGGTCGTAGATCAGCCAGTCCTCGGTCTCGGCCAGAACGGCGACCTTGTCGCGGCCGAGCCCGGTCTCCTCCTCGAGCTCCCGCAGCGCCGCCTCGCGGGCATCCTCGCCCGCGTCGATGCCGCCCTGCGGCATCTGCCAGGCCCCGGACGGATGGTCGATCCGGCGCCCGGCAAAGACGTGCCCGTCGGCATTGACCAGCACCACGCCGGCGCAGGGACGATAGGGCAGGCTTTCTCTGTCGGTCATGGCGATGCGGCTCCCTCGTCAGATACCGGGACACTAGCCCGTGCCCGCCGCATCGCCATCGCGCGCCCTAGTCGGTCGATTGCGCGCGGGCCTGCTTCTCCTGCGCCTCCCGCACGATCTCGGGCCGCAGCGCCACCATGCCCTTCAGGATGTCGATCGCGTAAGCGAGCTGATAATCCTCGTCGCGGAGCCGCGCGGCCTCTTCGGCGGCCTTCTGCTCCTCGCGGATCGTGTCCTGCTCGTCCTGCGACAGCGAGTCGTTGTCGAGCGCGCCGCGCAGATCCGCCTCGGAGCGGCGCGGCAGGGCCGGGTTGCGCTCCTCCTCCTCCTCGGCGGCGGCCTCCGCCTCGGCGAGCTGCTGCGGCTGCTGCACCACGATGTCCGGCGACACGCCGAGCGTCTGGATCGAGCGGCCCGAGGGCGTGTAGTATCGCGCCGTGGTCAGCCGCATGGCGCCCTCGCCGCGCAGCGGCATCACGGTCTGCACCGACCCCTTGCCGAAGGATTTGGTCCCCACCACGATGGCGCGGCGATGGTCCTGCAAGGCGCCCGCGACGATTTCCGACGCCGAGGCGGAGCCGCCATTGATCAGCACCACGATCGGCTTGCCATCGGCCAGATCGCCCTCGGTGGCGTTGACCCGGTCGCTGTCTTCCTGGTTGCGCCCGCGGGTCGAGACGATCTCGCCCTCGTCGAGGAACGCGTCCGATACCTTGATCGCCTGGGTCAGAAGCCCGCCCGGGTTGTTCCGCAGGTCGAGCACGAAGCCGTTGACCTTGTCCATGCCGCCGGCCGCCTCGACCTGCTCCTTCAGGATCTCCTCGAGCTTCGGATAGGTCTGATCGGAGAAGGTGATGACGCGCAACACCACGGTATCGCCCTCGAGCCGGCCGCGCACCGCGGTGAGCTCGATCGTGTCGCGCACGATCGACACGTCGAACGGCTCCTCGACGCCCTCGCGGACCACGGTGATGTTGATCTCCGAGCCGATCGGCCCGCGCATCAGGTCCACCGCGTCGTCGAGCGTCAGGCCCATCAGGCTCTCGCCGTCGACCGCGGTGATGAAGTCGCCGGCCTCGATGCCGGCCTCCGCCGCCGGCGTCCCGTCCATCGGCGAGACCACCTTCACGAAACCGTCCTCCTGCGTCACCTCGATGCCGAGGCCGCCGAACTCGCCGCGCGTCTGGGTCCGCATCGCCTCCGCATCGTCGGGCGAGAGATAGCTCGAATGCGGGTCGAGCGACGACAGCATGCCGTCGATCGCCGCCTCGATCAGGTCCTTCTCCTCCACCTGCTCCACATATTGCGAGCGGATGCGCTCGAAGATGTCGCCGAACAGGTCGAGCTGCTCGTAGACCGACGACCGGTCCTGGGTCTCCTGGGCAATCAGGGGGCCGGCCACCTGCGTCGTGAGCAGAACCCCTGCCAGGGTGCCACCCAGGGCGGCCATCGCGAATCTCTTCATGTCTGCCTCATCTGTGGTGTCGCGCGGGTCACCCGCCATCTGAACCGGTCCCGGCGCGCCGGGCCTGCCGCCGGCATTCCCCCGGGGTCGACGCAGCATAGCCGCCAAAGAAGCCGGAGAATACCGCGACACGGCGCCATTTCCGCGCCGCTTTCATCACTTTCCTGTCGTCATCGGCGGATCAGGCTCTCGCCCGTCATCTCCTCGGGCTGCGGCAGGCCCATCAGGTCGAGAAGCGTCGGCGCCAGATCGGCGAGCCGGCCGTCGGCGAGGCCTGCGCCCTCCGGTCCGCCGACGAGGATGCAGGGCACCGGACTGAGCGTGTGCGAGGTGTGCGGCCCGGCCGTTTCGGGGTCGATCATCATCTCGCAATTGCCGTGATCGGCGGTCACCACCATCGCGCCGCCCGCCGCCTCCAGCGCCTCGAGCACCCGCCCGAGGCCCGCATCCACCGCCTCGCAGGCGGCGACGGCGGCATCGATGTCACCGGTATGGCCCACCATGTCGGGATTGGCGTAATTGCACACGATCAGGTCATAGCCCGCCTCGATCGCCTTCACGAAGCTGTCGGTCACCTCGGCCGCACTCATCTCGGGCTGCATGTCATAGGTCGCGACCTTGGGCGAGTTGGGCATGGCGCGGTCCTCGCCCTTCTCCGCCTCCTCCTTGCCGCCATTCAGAAAGAAGGTGACATGGGGGTACTTCTCGGTCTCGGCCACCCGGAACTGCGTCAGGCCGTGCTTGGCGACCCATTCCCCGAGCGTGTTGGTCAGCGCCCGCTTGGGAAAGACCGTGGCATACCAGGCATTGTGCGGCTGGCTGTATTCCACCATGCCGAGCCGGGCCGCCAGATCGGGGCGGCCGCTGACGTCGAACTCGCCGAAATCCGGCTGCCCGATGGCGCGCAGGATCTCGCGCGCCCGATCGGCGCGGAAATTCAGGCAGAAAACCCCGTCGCCGTCCCTCATGCCCTCATAGCCGCCGATCACCGTGGCCGCGATGAACTCGTCCGACTTGCCCGCCTCATAGGATTGGCGCACCGCCTCCTGCGGATCGGGCGCGGTGGCCCGCCCGGAACCCTCGACCATGGCGCGATAGGCGTCCTCGACCCGCTCCCAGCGATTGTCGCGATCCATGGCGTAGTAGCGCCCGGTCACGGTGGCGACCGTCGCCCCGTCCGGCAGCTTCGCCAGCAGATCATCGAGATATCCTTCGGCCGATTTCGGCCCAACATCGCGGCCGTCGGTGATCGCGTGGATGGTGACCGGCACGCCTGCCTCACGGATCGTCCGCGCCGCCGCGATCAGGTGGTCGATATGGCCGTGCACGCCGCCATCCGACACGACGCCCAGCAGGTGCGCGGTTCCCCCCGATCCCGACAGCGTCGCGATGAAGTCCCGCAGCGCCTCGTTCTCGAAGAAGCTGCCATCCTCGATCGCCAGGTCGATCTGCCCCAGATTCATCGCCACGACCCGGCCGGCGCCGATATTCGTGTGGCCGACCTCCGAATTGCCCATCTGGCCGCGCGGCAGGCCCACATCCGGGCCATGGGTGGTCAGGTGCGCGGCGGGTCCTGCGGCGCGGATCCTGTCGAAATTGGGCGTGCGGGCCAGCGCCGGAGCGTTGGCCTCGGTCTCGTCGCGGTCTCCCCATCCATCGAGGATGCAAAGGACGACGGGCTTCGGCGTGGGCATGGGCGATCCTCGACTGATCAAGACCAGACATGCCTAGCGCAGGCTGCAGCCGGAAGAAACTGCCCTAGACGCGATGGTAGGGAGAGCCGGCAAGAATCGACGCAGCCCGGTAGAGCTGCTCGGCCAGCATGGCGCGCACCAGGAAGTGCGGCCAGACCATCGGCCCGAAGCTCAGGCTCAGATCCGCGCGCTGGCGCAACCCCGGATCGAGCCCCTCGGCGGCGCCGATGACGAAGGCCACCTCGCCTCGTCCCGCGTCGCGCCAGCGGCCCAGCTGCTCGGCAAGCCCGGTCGAGGAAAGCGCCCGCCCCCGCTCGTCCAAGGCCACCAGCAGAGCGCCCTCGGGCACCTGCCGCAGCAGCGCCTCGGCCTCAGCCGCGGTGCCGCTCAGCTTGCGCGTCTCCACCTCGATCTCGGCGAGCGGCCCGAGCGACAAGGGGCGGCCCGTCCGGTCGAACCGGTCGACATACCGGTCGATCAGATCGCGCTCGGGTCCGGAGCGGATCCGGCCCATCGCGCAGATCCTGACCTTCACCTCAGAAGCGCGCGGCGGCCTGTGCCGGGCTGAGCCACATCTTCTCGAGCTGGTAGAAGTCGCGCACCTCGGGCCGGAAGACATGGACGATCACGTCACCCGCGTCGATCAGGACCCAGTCGCCGGCATCCTTGCCCTCGACCTTCGACACGATGCCGTGATCGTGCTTCAGACGGTCGGTCAGCTTCTCGCTGATCGCCACGACCTGCCGCGACGACCGCCCGGAACAGACGATCATGTAGTCGGCGATCTCGGACTTGCCGCGAAGATCGATCTCCACGACATCCTCGGCCTTGTCGTCTTCCAGCGATTTGAGAACATGTGCCAGCAGAGCGTCGCTCTGCGGCTGGGAATCGGTGTCGGCCGTCATCGGACGCGACCCGTCTGCGGCGCGAGACTCCACCGCAAGCTCTGCAAGAGACAGGACATTGTCCTCCTTGTTGCTGCGTCGTTGAGCCCCGACGCCGGGCATGCGTCAATAATAGCCATTCCAGCCTCCGATTCCAACAATTCACCGCCCGTTCATCGCGGAAAGGTGTGGCGTCCCCACGACAAAGGCGCGACTTGCTCGGCTCCCTGACGTGAAGACCGTCGGGAACGGACTAATATCGACACCCATGAGCATCGCGCGACATTCACCGAGCCGCACGGGGTCGATCCGCCGGTCCCTGATCGGCCCGGGCCTCGGCTGGCGCACCTGGTACGAGGCGATCAAGGCCGTCTATCTGGGTCTCAACGACAGCAACGTCGCGCTGATCTCCGCCGGGATCGCCTTCTACGGGATGCTGGCGATCTTCCCGACGGTCGCGGCGATCATCGCGCTCTGGGGCTTCTTCGCCGATCCGGGCACGGTCTATGCCCAGCTCGAGACGATGCGCGGGCTGATCCCCGCCGACGCCTATGCGGTGCTCGACACGCAGATCACGTCGCTCATCACCGCCAACAGCTCGACCCTTGGCTGGACCACGGCCATTTCGCTGGCCGCCGCGCTCTGGTCGTCGCGGGCCGGCGTCGCCGCGCTGATCCGCGGCCTGAACGCGATCTACCGCGAAAAGAACCGCATCGGCCTGCGGCAGATGGCGGCGGCCTTCGGCGTCACCTTCCTGCTGATCGCCGTGGCGCTGGTGGCGCTCATGTCGGTCGTCATCCTGCCGATCATCCTGGCGGTGCTTCCGCTCGGGCCGATCACGGCGCTCCTGATCGCCTCGGTGCGCTGGGTCGTGGCACTCGCCGTCGTCATCGTCGGGATCGGCGTGCTCTACCGGTTCGGTCCGAACCGCCGCAAGGCCCGGGTGGCCTGGATCAGCCCCGGCGCGCTGGTGGCCGTGGTGATCTGGGGGGCGATCTCCTACGGCTTCTCGTTCTACCTGTCGAATTTCGGCAATTACAACGAGGTCTACGGGGCCCTGGGCGCCGTCATCGCCTTGCTGATGTGGCTCTATCTCAGTGCCTTCTCGGTGCTGCTCGGCGCGTCGCTCAATGCCGAGCTGGAGCTTCGGACGCGCCAGGATTCGACCGTCGGCGCGCCGCGTCCCATGGGCGAGAGGCGCGCAACCGTCGCCGACACCTACGTCAGCGACTGATCACATCAGCGGTCGCCGCCGCCGCATCTCCTCGCTCGTCACGAGCGCCAGCCGCTCGAGCCCGGACTTGTCATGAATATGGATCCGCCGGTCGACCCAGGTCGCAAGTCCGCGCTCGCGCAGCTTCGCCAGCGTCTTGTTGGTATGCACGAGCGACAATCCCAGCGTATCGGCGATATCCTTCTGCGGGAACGGGAAATCGAGCGCGCCGTTCCGGATCATATTGAGTTGCCGCGCCCGTTCCCAGATCTGCAACAATCCCCAGGCCACCCGTTCGATTGCCGATCTCTGCCCGACGCTGGCCAGCGCCTCGCCCAGGAAATGCTCCTCCGTGGCGGCGATCCAGGTGATGTCATAGGCGCGGTTCGGGTGGGACTTGAACAGCGAGAACAGTTCCGAGCGCTTGAAGACGCACAGGGTCATTGCGGTCGTGGCATCCACCGAATGGCCCATCTCGCCGGTCAGCGCCGCCTGCAGGCCCAGAAGATCGCCGGGCATGACCAGATTGATCACCTGCCGCCGGCCGTCGGGAAGCGTCTTGAACCGGATGCCCAGCCCCGACAGCACGGTGAAGAGCTGCGGCGACCGCGTGCCCTCGACGAGGATTGGTGTCCCCGGATTGACATGCAGCTCGCCGACCTTGAATCGCGACATGAAGTCGACCTCCGCAGCCGTCATGTCGTCAAAGCAGTCGAGCCCCCGCAAAGGGCATTGCCTACAATCAACCGGCATGACGCCGCCTCGATCTCCTATGTCGCAGTTAAATGATCCGAGGTACTATTGCAGCGTCCGATCCGGCCGCGCAACGACATAATCCGGTCCGGTCCGTCGCGCTCAGATGCCTGGTATCCAACGCGAAACGGATTCCCTTACCGGCGGCATGGCGGCGCGACTGGCGCTCGCACCAAGTGCGCCCGCCGACCGGATGGCAATGATTTCCGGCCCGCACGAGTTTGTCGCACACATGACCAGTTTTGGCCCCTGCCGTCACCGCCGGCGCCGCGCCGCACGTCCGGCCAGGATGCCGAGGATGAGCGCGTTGGCGATGCTGCTGACGCTCAGTGCCGGGTTGTTCAGCGGGTTCTGAAGCTGCTCCGTCGCCTCGCGGGGCACGACCCGCGGTGGCCGTCGCGAGAAAGCCAGCGCCGCCACGCCGGGAACCAGCAGCGAGCCCCCGAAAAGCAGCGCCGTCGCCAGAGCCCCGATCTCGTTCTCGAGCGCGATCCACAAGGCCACGCCCAGGAAGATCAGGCCAACGAAACACAGGGTCCCGCCGATCGCGCTCCACTTGGCGCGTCGGGCGTAGGACCGGGCGGCGAAGCGCAAGGCGGCGATCTGCGGTTCGAACATGTCGTTCAGCGGCGGCTGAACAGGCCGATGAGCAGGCCGATCCCCGCCGCGATGCCCAGAGCCGTCGCCGGATTCTGGTGGACATAGGCCTCGATCTCGTCGGCGCGCCCCTGCGCCTCGTCGCGGTACTGGTTGGCGCGGCGTTGCGCCTCCGCCTGATACTGGCGCCCTTTGGCGCGACCGAACGCGCCGAGCGAGTTTGTCAGGCGCGCGACATCGGCCTTGAGCGCCTCGACCTGCCGCGACAGGTCCTCGGTGGTCGGGTTTCCGCCCCGGGGCCGCGTCGTCGTCTGGTCGGGTGTCGTCTTTGGCTGTTCCATGATGGTGCTCCGGGCCTCGAACATTTCTGTCAGTCAAATGCGGGCACCGGAGCGAAGGTTCCGTTTTCACGGCGCGGCGTCGTGACTGTTGCCGTCGCGCGCGAGCGCGGACTTCTTGATGTCGGTGCGCGCCTTGCGGCGCTCCGTCGACTCCTTCGACCAGATCGCGACACACAGGACCGCGAGAAGCGTCATCAGCGCCAGAAGCGGGACGAGCCAGCTAAAATCCATTACCATCTCCTGCTGGTTGCTATCGATGCGGCCGGAACGACCCCTCCCCCCCGGTGTTCCGGAACTTGGCCCCTCTGCGACGCTTTGCCCTGTCATGGAGGACAGCATGAACAGGCTTACCGAATTTCTGGCACTCGACGCCCAGTCGGGCGACGATCGCTTCCCGATCCGCGCCATCTTCAACCGCAAGGACACGATGGCGTTCAGCCATGCTGCGGTCGATATCGGCGGCTGGCTCGACCGGCGCGAGGTGCTCGTCTCGATCGACAGGTTCGGCCCGCCCGACAAGGATGGCTGGCCCGTCTCCCTGACGCGCGACGAACTGGAATCGGCGCCGGCCTTCGTCGAGGCCGGCGGCTGGACCGAAGCTCTTCCGCCGATCGTCGTGGGGCCGTTCGGCTACACGTTCTCGCCGCTCATGATGGCGGCGGGCCTCGACAAGGCTGCGGAGAGCAGCGCGCTGCCGCACGATCCCGAGGGCCGGCCGACGGACCTTCTGAGCGAATCCGCCGGACATCTTCGCGACGTGGAGCGCAGCTCCAACTGGATCGGGCGCGATGCGTTCGGCCCGAACGGCTCGATGGGACAGATCGCCGACATGGTGGTCTCGGATCTGACGCTCACGGCCGCGATCCTCGAGGACGGGACCGAACTGGCCCTGAGCCGCCTGCGCCACATGGCCGAGCAGGGCCACGCCGTCTTCGACTGACCCGGCCGTCGGAAGAACCCGTCACCGACCGGCTGCCTGCGGCTGATCGGGGTTCTCCGTCAGCCGGTCCGCGGGGCCTGCCGGTCGACCTGCGGCAATTGCGCCTCCGACCGGGCGCTGGCGCGGGCGGCGTTGACGAGGGCGCGAAAGATGGCGCGCTGGCGGTGGGCATAGAAGAGATGCTCGGGGTGCCATTGCACGCCCAGCGCGAACGGATCTTCGGTCCGCTCGATCGCCTGGATCATCCCGCCCGTGTCGCGCGCCGCCACGGTGAGCGACCGCCCCAGGGTCGAGACCGCCTGCGAGTGCAGCGCGTTCACCTTCATCGGCGTCGTCCCGGTATGGGCGGCAAGCCGCGTCGCGGGCACGATCTCGACCACCTTCTTGGGCAGGATCGTCCAGAACCGCTCGCTCGTCTCGTAGGTGCCGTAGGCGTCCTGGTCGAGGCGCCCCCCCAGGGCCACGTTCAGCATCTGCGATCCGCGGCAGATGCCCAGGACCGGCTTGCCCTGCTCCATCGCCGCGCAGACCAGCGCCTCCTCCATCGCGTCGCGCTCGGGGTCGAGCCGCGACGAGGTGATGAGCGTGCCCTCGTAGAGGTCGGGCGAGATGTCGTCGCCGCCGCCGATGAGGATGCCGTCGACGTCGTTCACGTCCGACGGCCGGCCCGCCACCCAGCGCACCGCCCGGCCGCCGGCCAGCCACACGTTGAAGGCCACCAGCGGAAAGATCCGCCATCCGGATTGTCGCGACGTCGTCACGCCGATCACGGGCTTCACGGGAGGATCACCTCGCCATCCAGGATCTCGGCCGAGACCGAGCGCCACTGGCCGGGGATCGGCAACGTCCGGTTGCGGTAGTCCCGCCACGTGCGCTTGAGACGCTGCAGAAGCTCGTCGTCGGCCGCGACCCGTTCCACCGCGCACCACCTGTTCCACTCCGTGGCGACCGACCAGTCCGGGTCGTCGATCCGGCAATCGGGCAGCCGGTAATGCCAGGCCGGCCGGGCGCTCTTGTGGGCCATCTGCGGCACCGCCGCGACCACCGCATCCGGATCCGCGGTCTTCAGGATCGGCAGGATGTCGAGCGCGTAGTTGCGGCTCGCCGCGTTGTCGAGATAGATCCGCGTCAGCCGGTCCATCGACCACGCCTCCATCGGGTCGCAGAGCCGGTCCAAAAGCCGCGCCGGATAGGGATCGACGAAGGGCAGAAGCCGGCGCGACGGGTCGAGCCGCATGCGGCCGCGCATCCAGTCCTCGATCAGCGCGAACGCCGTCAGGCCCGGCAGAACGTCGTCGATCCCGGTCCCGGTGAGCGCCACGTTCAGATGCACGCCGAAACCCAGCAGCACGCCATCCTGCGTGCCCATCGCCCCTGCCGCGGCCAGCCGGTCGCACAGCGCGTCGATCTTGGCGATGTCGGCGGGCAGGATCGGCTCGGTCACCACCTCCACCGGAATGACCGCGCGCCCCCAGTCGAGCCCGGCGCGCGCCACCTCGCTCTCGACCGCGTCGCGCAGGGCGGTATCGAGCAGGATCTCCACGTCGCCGATCTCGCTGCCCCTGACGCTGCGCATATAGGCGCCGGTCTTCGCGACCTCGCCGCCGAACATTTCGGCGACCAGCTCGGCCACCCGCTCCTCGCGCAATCCGCCGCATTCGATCTCGATCCCGACCCGGCGGGGCGCGCCGTTCCGGTCGTCGGGCCGGACCAGGCTTTCGATCTCCGTCATGGCCGCGCAACGTCCGCCAAAGGGCATCGTTCCTCAGACCAGCTCTTCGGGCACGCCCGGCGCGTTGACGCCGAACTCGGCGGCACAGGTGACGTCGTAGGGCAGCAGATAGCCCGAGCGATTGTCGGGCTGGCGCACCGCGTCCAGCTCGGCCTGCTCGCGCACCGCCTCGACCACCGGCCCGTCGGGGTCGATCTCCGTCTCGGGAAGCCAGTGCGCCAGCGACCGGGCGAGGACGTGGCGCGCGATCTCGGGGTCGTCGAGCACGATCCCCGCCTCGCTGTCCCAGTGCAGCGACCGGCTGTTGAGGTTCGCCGAGCTGACCAGCACCGACCGGCGGTCGAAGACCGAGACCTTCGCATGCACGTAGATGAGCGGCGCGCCCAGAAACGTCGCGCGGTCCTTCTGGGCGATCAGCCGCGCATCGGCGCTGCGCCGCTGCGCGGGCGAGGCGAAATAGGCGCGCCGCCCGAACGCCTTCTTGACCCGCCGCACGCACTCCGCCTGCAGGTACTCGCCGAACCGCGCGTCGATCTTCTTGCGCTTGTCGAAGGCCACGACCTCGGGCGCCGCCGGCAGCACCATCAGAAGCTCCAGATCCGGCGCCGCGGCGGCGCGCTCGGCCAGGGCGTGCGACAATTCCCGGTCGCGGAAGAACTGGCTCTCGAAATAGAGCAGCTGTTCGGCCCGCTCGATTTCCGCCAGCGTCCTGTCGACGATCGACCGGCGCACGATCTCGGGCGCCATCGAGACGATGTTGGCGCGCTTTCGCGACACCGTCGAGCAGAAGCCGGCAGCCTCCTCGACCGCCTCGGCGCGGCCACTGACCACGTCGAGGAGCGAATCGAGATACGTCTCCGCGGCCACCGCCGCCGGCCCCTCGAGCGAGACCTGCACGTCGTGCCAGGTCTCCGACGCGGCGCGGTGGTGCAGCGGCGAATCGTAGCGGCGCGGATTGAGGTCGAGCCCCCCGATATAGAGCGTCGTGCTGTCGATCACCGCCAGCTTGTGGTGGTGCGACACCGGATAGAGGGCGGGCGGCGTCAGGCCGCGCGTCTCGACCTTCCCCTCCTCGTCGAGGCGGAGCCAGGCGTGGGTTCCCGGCACGTCGGCGAAGGCCATCTGCCGCGCGTCGTCCTCCATCTTGTTCAGCCAGTCCCGGACGTCGTTCAACTCCTGGCTCACCTTCGGCCAGAACGCCAGTTCGGCCAGCCGGCCCGGCCGCGCCGGATGCAGCGCCGGAACCACCATCAGCCGCGCCTCGGGCCCCGCCGCCTCGCGGATCGCCGCGAATTTCCGCATGCTGGCCCAGCTCTCGCAATGCATGTCGGGCGCGATGACCGGATCGAAATCCGACAGGATCATGTCGACCCGCACGCCCTTGCGAAGGACATGGACCAGAAGGTCGAACCAGTCCTCGCCGATCGCGCGCGCCGCCTCCGAGCGCAGCCGGGTCATCGGGTCGAAGATGCGGAATCCCGCCACGATCCGCCGTTCCGCCTTGAGGACGTGACGTTCGAAGGCCGGCCAGGCCTCTTCCGCCGTCAGGTGATAGGCGAAACCGGGCGTCATGCTGCCTCCCCGAAATGCGTCGGGCGGAAGAACACCTCGACGACGAACGTGCCGTCCTGTTCGCCGATTTCCGTCTCCGCATCGAGTTGCAGCGCGAAAGCATCCATCAGCTGCGTCCCGAGCCCGGTCGAGATGCTGGCATCCTCGCTCAACGGCGTGCCGCAACTGTTGGCCACCCGCAGCCTGACGCGCCCGTCCTCGAGAAGCCGCAGGCTCAGCTCGATCCAGGGCGGCCCGCTTTCCGGACGGCCCACATATTTCAGCGCGTTGGTGATCGTTTCCGTTACCAGAAGCGCCAGCGGCACGGCCTGATCGGGATAGAGCGTGACGTGGTCGGCCGCGAAGCGGACCTCCACACCGTTCTCCTCGGCGCCGGAATTGCGCGCGCTCTGCATGATCAGTTCGTCGAGCAGCGAGCTCGAATCGACCCGGCTCAAGACCGTCGCCTGATAAAGGTTGCGGTGGATCGTGGCGAGCCCGAGGACCCGGTCCTGCAGCCGGCGCAGGATGAAATGGGTCTCCTTCGACTGGGCCTTGCGCAGCTGCATGTTGATCATCGAGGCGACGAGCTGGAGGTTGTTCTTGACCCGATGATGCACCTCCTTCAGCAGCACGTCCTTCTCGTGGATGCTGTTTTCCAGATCGGCCTCGTCGCGCACGATCCGCTCGGTCATCTGGTGGAAGGTCTCGATGACCTCGCGCATCTCGCTCGGCGTGTCCGCTCCATATTCCGGCCGCAGGATGCGGCGGTTGGCGGTAAACGCCCGGATCCGCATCCGCAGATACCGGATATGGCGGACGACCAGCCGGTGGACCGCGAAATACGCCACGCCGATGGAGACCACCCACATCAGGAGCGGGAACAGGATGGCGCTGGCGGCGGTCAGGCCCGAGGTGCGGATGGCGCTGCGCCGCCAGATGGCGATGGCATAGATCTCGCCGGGAACCAGGGGCGCCACGGTATAGATCCGCTCGTGGCCGTTCTTGGCCCGCCCGATCAGCGTCGTCGCGCCACCCACCGCCAGGGCCTCGAGCGGTCGATCCGCCGGCAGCTCGCCCTCGACCGCCTCGGCGTCGTCCGGCCCCCAGAGCACCAGCCCGGTGGAGGTGAAGGTCATCGTGTGGATGGGCTCGAGCCCCAGCGTCTCGTCGGTCGGCAGGTCCAGCGCCTGCTGCGGCATCGACAGCGCCACATAGCCGTCGATCTCGCCGTCGAGCGTCACGGGCTCGGTCACCACGATGACGCTGCGGTTGGAGATCTTGCCCAGCACCGCGCTGATCGAGGGCACCGGGTTCTCTAAAAAGCTCTCGTAGACCGTCGACGCCGTGAGATCGACGCCCGCGCCGTCGGAGCCGCATTCGACGCGCCCCGTGCCCGAGACGTAGCCAGCGAAGGTCACCTCCTCGTAGGTGGTGACGAACCGCGACATCAGGTCCGAGCACCGCTGCGGGTCGGCCAGCATCTGCGGCATGAGTCCGGCGGCGATCTGCGCCGCGCCACGCACACGCAGGATGCCCTCCCGCTCGACGGTCGCGGCGCTGAGCGTGGCGCCGGTCAGGGCGGCCGCCGCGTTGCGATCCGCCTCGGAGATGACGCGATAGGTCTGCACCATCGCGATCAGACCGATCGGCAACAGCGCCAGACCGAGGAGCGCGACCAGACGCACGTCAAGTCGGTCGAGACCCTCGATGCCACGACCCGGACTGAGCACGCGTCAGCCCTGCCGAGACGGAGAGGCCGTCATGACCGAATCGTTGGTCGTGTCGCCGATCACCGGATCCTCGTTGGGATCGAGGCCCATCAACTCCGCCAGCCGCCTGCGGCCGCGATTGGCGCGGCTCTTGATCGTGCCGACCGCCACGCCGCACATCTCGGCCGCCTCCTCGTAGGCGAATCCCGACGCGCCGACGAGCATCAGCGCCTCGCGCTGCTCGTCGGGCAGCCGCTCGAACGCCTTGCGGAAATCGTTGAGCGCCAGCCGCCCGTCATGGGCGGGCTTCTCCGAGAGCGACGCGGCCATGGCGCCATCCACGTCGGCGACCTCGCGCTTCGCCTTGCGGCGGATCGAATAGAAGGCGTTGCGCTGGATCGTGAACAGCCAGGCGCGCAGGTTCGTGCCGGGCTGGAACTTGTCCATGTTCTTCCACGCCTTCTCGATCGTGTCCTGCACCAGATCGTCGGCAGCGGCGGAATTGCGGGTCAACGACATGGCGAACGCCCGAAGCGCACCGAGATGGTCCACCAGCTCGTCGCGTGGATCGCGAAACTCATTGGTCATGAATGTCGCCTTTGTCCCGCTCTTTCAATTTCTGCAATAGAATCCTGAAGCGGTCCGGCACCTCTTCCGCTTGCTCTTCCTTATAGACGCGCCGCAAGTTCTCGTCGATCTGGCGCATGACGCTCGACGTCTTCGGGTCCTTCGACATACGGAGGGTTGCCACTTGATGAGTTTTCGTTTTTCAGCAGACTGCGGGAACAAACGAGACTTGGCCATGTTTGTTCCGAAAACAAGACCGCGAGTCAGGGAACCCTCACGCATGCATTCACGAGCCGAGCAGGTCGATCTTGCCGACATCATCGGTGACGAGCTGCCGTATCTGCGCCGTTACGCCCGCGCTCTGACCGGCTCGCAACGGACCGGTGACAATTACGCCGCCGCCACGCTCGAGGCCATCCTTCAGGAACCCGCGATCTTCGAGCGCTCGATCGCGGCGAAGACCGCGCTCTTTCGCGCCTTCCACATGATCTGGGCGACCGCCGGTGCGCCCACCGCCGACACCGAGGATCCGCTGAGCCGCATGGAGAGCCGGGCCCTCGACCACATGGCTGGCCTCACCAACAACACGCGCGAAGCGCTTCTTCTGTCGACCATCGAGGGGTTCGACTTCGCCCAGATCGGCCGCATCATGGACATCGACCAGGAGGAGGCCGCGAGCCTCGTCGACATCGCCATCCGCGAGATGGAGGCGTCGATGACCGGCAAGGTGATGATCATCGAGGACGAGGCCATCATCGCGATGGACATTCACTCGATCGTGTCGGAGATGGGACACCGGTTGACCGGCATCGCCAGGACGCGCGACGCGGCGGTCGAACTCGGCGCCAAGGAGAAGCCCGACCTGATCCTCGCCGACATCCAGCTCGCCGATAATTCCAGCGGCATCGACGCGGTCAACGACATCCTGGCCCAGTTCGGCGATATTCCGGTGATCTTCATCACCGCGTTTCCCGAGCGTCTGCTGACCGGCGACAAGCCGGAGCCGGCTTTCCTGATCGCCAAGCCCTATTCCGAGGAACAGGTCCGTTCGGCCGTCAGCCAGGCGATGTTCTTCTCCTCGACCGAGTCGCTCAAGGCGGGATGAGTCACGCACGGCGCCGGCGTGGGGCGGCCATCGGCGAAGCAGGCGTTGCTGAGAAGCCACGGGATGACGGTCTGGTAACAGCAATCCGACGGGGAGCGCGCGTCACTGGCGCTGCTGTTCGTTGGCGTTATCGGACTCGCGGGCATCATCGCGCGCGAGCTTGATGCCCACCAGAACCACCGCCAGGACCAGAAAGACGAAGAACAGCATCTGCGCCGATCCTGCCGCGGCCGTCGTGGACCCGCCGAACCCGAACAGACCCGAGGCCAGAGCCACGGCCAAGGATATGTAAGACCAGTATATCATGTTTGCGTCTCATTCTCTCGGTCCCCGGTTGAATAAGTCCGCGAGAATGACCGCGGTTCCATGTCATTTTACATAGCAAGTCCGAATCTCCGCCGCCCTCGTGTCGGGCCGGCGGCAGATCCGTTTTCGGACGTCAGTAATCGCGCTCGAAGAAGACGCCGACGCTCGTGTCGCCGCCATTCGAGGCGCCGCCCCGCACCGTGATCGATTTCGTCACGTCGAGGTTGAGATTGATCTCCGCCTCGCCGGCCGAATCGACCGTCACATCCGTGTAGATGTTCTCCGAGATATACTTGCCGGCCTGCAAACCGACATTGCCTTCGGAATCCGTCGTCACGTCCAGGTTGTCGAGGCCCGTCGACTGGCGCAGGTTGTTGATGATCCCGCCGCCGCCGCGCCCGGCGAGCGTCGCCACCGCCGAGGCCAGCTGCGCGGCCTGGAGCGGCGAGATGTCGTCGATCGACCGCCCGAAGAGCAGCCGCGCCAGCACCTCGTCCTCGGGCAGTTCGGGCGAGCTCTGGAAGGTGATCTCGGGGTCTGTCGCCTGCCCGGACACGATGATGAACACCGTGACGTCGTTGGCGTCGGTTTCCGCCACCAGCCGGATCACCGGGTCGAAATCGCCCTGCAACGACACGTAGCCCTCGGTCAGCGTGATCCGCTGCCCCAGAAGGTCGAGCCGGCCGCGGATCAGGTCGAACTGCCCCGACGGCACGACATTGGCGGTGGTCCCGCCCAGGGTGAGCCGCCCGCCCAGCTCGGCGTCGAGCCCGCGGCCGCGGATGAAGATCTGGTTCTCCGCCAGGATCGTGATGTCGAGCGGATAGGCGACGCCGCCGCTCTCGCCACCGTCGCCGCCGCTCGCCCCATCCTCCTCGAGGAGCCCGGCCTTGCGCCGGGTGGCGCGCACCGCGGCGGGCTCGTTGACATGGACGAGCCCGTCGGGGATCGGCCCCGTCGCCCCGAGCCCGGTCGACGGCACGCGGATCTCCGTCTCGCCCAGCCGGATCGTGCCGCCGATCGTGGCGCCGCCGGTCAACGGTCCGGTAACCCCGATCTGCCCGTTGAGCACCGTCCGGTAGAGGCGCGGATCCTCGAAGACGAGCTGCGACAGATCGATGGCCAGATCCGCGCGGTAACCCGGCTGCAGCGAGACCGGCCCCGACACCCGAAGCTCGCCGCCGGCATCCTTGTCGGCCGAGATGTTCAGCAGCACCTGGTTGCCCTGCAGCCGCGCCGTCCCCTGCACGTTGTTCAACGTCGCGGGCAGCGTCGGGTCGATCACCCGCCCGTCGGCGATCGTCACCGTGCCGGTCACCGAGGTCGGCGCCAGGGGCCCGTTGAGCGCCAGGTCGAACCGCGCCGTCCCGCTCAGGGCCCGCGGGCTGATGAACGGGTTGGCGAGGCTCAGCGGCGCCGATCCCGTCACGTCGATCTGTGCCCGGTCGAAGCTCTGCGCCACGGTGCCGTCGATCCGCGCCGTGGTGCCCTGCGGACCGTCGAGCGTGACGTCGAGCGTCACGTTCTGGCCGCTCTGCCCGACCTGCCCCTCGACGCTGAGCGGCCCGTCGAGCCCGTCGACGAACTGCCCCAGATTGGCGAGCGTCGCGTCGAGCGTCAGGTCGCTCGCGCCGCCCAGCACCTGCCCGTTCGCCGTGGCGTCGAATCCGGGCGTGTCGATGACGAGCTGCTGCACGACGATGGGCGCCGAGGCCGCCTCGCGGGAGGCGGCGACCTCCACCGTCGACGTGCCGCCCGACAGGATCTGGTCGACCTGCGGGATGCCGATGCCGAGGTTCTGCCCGCGCGCATCCGCACTTACGTCGAACTCGCTCCCATCGACCCGCGCGGTCACGTCCGCGTCGAGATCGACCGAGCCCGAAAGCTGCTGGTTGGCGAGACTCGAGAACCGCGACAGATCCTCGGCGGTGAGCTTCACCGTGCCATCGACGAGCGGCGTCGCCTCCACGTCCGAGACCTGCGCGAGCACGTCGAGCATCACCCCCGCCCCGTCGCCGTCGAGCGAGACCTGCCAAGCCTCCCCGGTCTCCTCCGCGAAGAGCGTGATCTCGCCGCGGCCCGACATGGCCGGCACGATGGCGCCCAGCTCCGGAAAGGTCACGTTGGCCTGCACGGCGCTCTGCCCGGTGCCGTACTGTCCCTCTCCGGTCACGCTCACCTGCGGGTTCTGCAGGCGCAGCGTGCCGACCTCGATGGCCTCCCCGTCCTTCGAGCCCCGGAACGCCAGATCCGTCACGCCGGCCAGCAGCCGGTCGAGCTCCGCCTGGCCCAGCGCCAGGTCGCGGGTCGTGCCCTCGACCTCGCCCTGCGCGCTCGACAGGTCCGAGCGGGCCTGGCCCGCCACCGACAGATCGACCGAGCCTCCGAGCTCCCGGTTCGCCAGACCGCTGAACACCGACAGGTCCGCGACGGACAGATCCGCAGAGCCGTCGATCAGCGGCGTCGCCTGCAGGTCGCTCACCGTGGCGTCGGCCGCGATCTCTGCGCCGGCGCCGCTGCCGTCGAGAGTGATGGCCCAGCCGTCCTCGCCCTCCTCGGCATCGAGCACGATCTCCGCCGCGCCCGACATGGCCGGCACGATCTCGGCCAGATCGGCCAGCGCCACGCGCAGATCCGCCGCGCCGTCGCCGGTGCCGTAGCGCACGTCACCCGCCACGGTCAGTTGCGGATTGTCGACCGCCAGGCGCTCCACGACGATCCGGTCGCCCGATTTCGATCCCGAAAAGCCGATCGTGGTGGTGCCGCGCAACAGCCGGTCGGCTTCGGTCTGCCCGATCGCCAGATCGCGCGTCGTGCCGTCGACGACCGCCTGGGCCTCGCTCAGATCGGTGCGGCCGCGCCCGTCGAGCGACAGGTCGATCGACCCCGCCAGATCGCGGTCGGCGATCTCGCTGAACACCGACAGGTCCTCGACCGAAACCTGCGCCTCGCCGTCGATGAGCGGCACCGTATCCGCCTCACGCAGCCCCTGGACGAGCATGTCGGCGGCGATCTGCGCCCCGGCGCCGGCGCCGTCGAGATCGACGGTCCAGCCCTCGGCATCCTCGACCGCGTCGAGCGTCAGCTGCGCCGGGCCGCTCATCTGCGGCACGATCCGTTCGAGATCCGACAGCGCGATCTCGGCCGATACCGTGCTGTCGCCCGGTTCCACGTCGGCCTCGGCGCGGGCCGTGATCTGCGGGTTCTCGATGCGCAGCACCGGCACCTCGATGCGCGCTCCGGCCCGGTCCACGTTGCCCTCGATGATCGTTTCGCCCTCGAGAAGGTTGTCGAGCTCCTCGACCCCGACCGCCACATCCGTCATCGTGCCGCGCACCGACACGTTGGCGAGGCTGGCGTCGAGCCGCGCCTGCCCCTTGGTGCGCAGATCGACCGACCCGGCGAGTTCGCGCCCGACGAAGACCGAGAAGTTCGACAGCTCCTCCGCCACAACCGACAGGTCGAACGTCGCGAGCGGCGAGTCGGCGTCGAGCTGCGCGATGACGGCGTCGCCCTCGATGTCGGCCTCGGCACCCGATGCCCGGAGCGTCATCTCCCATTCGTCCTCGGGTCGCTCCGCCGAGAAGGTCAGCGTTGCCGGCCCGGACAGGTCCGGGCCGATCCGGCCCAGATCGTCGATCCGCAGATCCGCGTTCGCCGTGCCGCCCTCCGAGGTGAGATCCGCGGTCGCCGCCAGCGTCACCGCCTCGTTGTCGAGGCTCAGTCGATCGACGGTCAGGCCGGTCTCGTCCCGCGCCGCCTCGAGCGCCAGTTCCGTCGTCCCGACAAGCAGCGGATCGAGCTGCGCGATCCCGGTCGACAGGTCCCGTGCCTGGCCGTCAAGATCCACGTCGAAGGCGCCCGACAGCGCCTTGGCCGACAGGTCCAGATCGAGCGTCGCGCCGCCCGAGAGCGGCCGCCCGGCCAGCGCCGAGAAGGCCGAGAGATCCTCCGCGTCGAGCGCCGCGGTCAGCTGCAGCGGCACGTTCTCGCCGTCCGGATCGACCTGCCCCTGACCCTCGAGCGAGAATCCCGCGCCCGCCAGCCGCAGCCGGTCGAGCGTGATCGGATCGCCGGCCTCGTAGCCCAGTTCGATCCGCCCGTCGATCTGATCGCCCAGCGCGTCGCCGAGCCCGCCATCGGCGAGGGCCAGCCCCGCGGCCACGAAGTCGAACCCGGCTTCCACATCCAGGGTTTCCCCCGCACCGGCGATGATCCCCGAGCCGTCGAGCGCCACCCGCTCCGCCTCGAGATCAGGCGTATCGAGCCCTTCGATCACCACCGATCCGGTCCATTCCTGACCCTCGCTGGCGTCGAAGTCCACGTCGAGCGCCACCTGCCCCACGCGGATGTCGCTGCCGACCGGCAACAGGACCGCACCCTCCTCGGCCGAGATCCGGCCAGTCACGTCGATGAGGTCCGGCACCCCGTCGGCACCCACCGCCACCTGTCCCTGCAGGTGCAGCGAGCGGGCGTCGAGATCGAGAGACGACAGGCGGAAACCGCCATCCGGCAGTTTCGCGCCCGTGGCCTGCAGCTGCACCTGCGGCCCGAAGAACGGCCGGTAATCGGGATTGAAGAGCGCCGTCACGTCGCCGCCCAGATCGACGGCGAAGCGGTTCGCGCCGTCCTCCTCCATCAGCGACACGGTCCCGGCCAGACGCTGCTCGCCATCGGTCTGCAGATCGAGCGTCGCCTCGAAATCCGACAGCGGCCCCGCCCCCTCGACCGACAGCGCCAGGGACGGCTTGCCCGGCAGGTCGATCAGGTTCGCGACGATCCCGCCCGGCCCCTCGTCGACCCCGACATCCACCGCCAGCTCGCGGCTGTCGTTGTCGAAGCTGCCCTCGATGTTGAACTGGCCCTGCTCGTCGTCGACGCGCACCGCCTCGATGTTCACCTCGCCCGACCCGTCGGCCAGCGACGCCCCGCCACTGACGCTCAGAACCGCCGCCTCGCCGATCACCGGCTGGCCCAGATCGACCCGCTCGACGTTCAGCTCGTCGATGTTGATCGACACCGGCAGGTCGGGAAGCGAGAACGGCGTCGCCTCGGGCGACGGGATGTCGGTCTGCTGCTGGCCGGGGGCGGGCAGCCGGGGCAGGATGATCTCCTCGGCGCCCAATTCCGAGATCTGCAGCCGCCCGCGCAGCAGCGCCGTCCGCGTCCAGTCCAGAACCGCGTTGTTGATCGTCAGCCACGGACCCTCCTCGTCGGAGATCTGGATCTGCTCGATCGTGGCGCGCGAACTCAGCGCCCCCTCGAAGCCCCTGACCCGCACCTGCATTCCGTCCGAGGAGAGCTGGTTTTCGATCTGCCGCTCGAGAAACCCGCCGCCATCGTCATCGCCATCGTCCTGCGCCAGAACCGGCAGAATTCCGAGACCGGCCACCACCAGGGCTATTTGCGCGTACTTCCGCATCACATCTCCTCAGAACGCCTGGCCGATGCCCACATAGACCTCGAAACTGCCGGTATCGTCCTCGATATCCGCGGTCGTCACCGGCGTCGCCACGTCGAGCCGGATCGGCCCGATGGGCGTCAGATAGCGCAGCCCGAACCCGGCGCCCGCCTGGCTGTTGCTGGAGCCGCCGGGAAAGCTGTCCCTGCCGACGATGCCGTAATCGTAGAACGCCACGACGCCGATCGAGTCGGTGATCCCGGCCCGGATTTCGGCCGAGGCCGCCACGAAGGACGCCCCGCCCGACTTCAGGTCGTCGTCGAGCACCACGCCCAGCGACTGATAGGCATGGCCGCGCACGGTGCCGCCGCCGCCGGTATAGAAGCGGTAATCGTTGGGGACCATCTCCAGATCCGCGCCGAGGATCGAGCCGCCCTGCAACCGCCCGGCCAGCGTCACCCGGTCGTTGGCGCCGAAGCTCAGATAGGTGCGCGCGTCCCAGGTCGCCCGGGCCCCCGATCCCGTCTCGTCGTTGATGCCGAGGAACGGCGTCAGCCCCACATCGAGAAAATAGCCGTCCTTCGCATCGAGCGGCTCCTCCCGGTTGTCGTAGGTGGCCGAGAGCGGCGCGATCAGCATGCTGTAATCGGTGGTGAGGTCGTCCGCCTCGACCCGGCTGAAGCGATAGGCGAGCCCGTATTCCAGCTCGATGCGCTCGTTGACATAGCGGGTGATGCCGAAGCCGATCTGGCCGATATTCGAGGTGTAGTCGTCCTCGTTCAACCGCTCCGCCCGTGCCTCGATGAACAGCGTGTTCTCGGGCGCGAAGGTCGCCGGCCGCTCCAAGCGGATGCCGACGCTGTAATCCATGCCGTTATTGCCGCTGTCGGTCTCGCCGCTGCCGATCCCCGAGACCTCTCCGTCGATGCGCAGCCGCTCGGCCCCGCCCAAGAGGTTGCGGTGCAGCCAGAAGGCCGAAAGCGTCGCCCCCTCCACGGTGGAGAATTCCGCCCCGAAACCGATCCGGCGCGGCGGATAGGCGATGAGATCGGCCTCGACGTCGAGCGTGTCGCCGAAGCCCAGCGTCTCGGCCTCGGTCAGCGCCACCGCCGAGAAGACCTGCGTGCGCCGCAACCGGGTCGCCACCGCATCGAGCGCGTCGGGATCATAGACCTCGCCGCTCGGGAACCCCGCGATGGCGCGCAGCCGCTCCGGCCGCACCGCCGTGCTGCCGGTGAAGATCAGATCCCCGAAGGTCACGCGCGGCCCGGGCGCGAGGCTGATCGACGACGAAAGCGTGTCCTGCAGGTGCTGCGCCACCACCCGCTGGCCCGACACGGCGGCCTTGGCATGGCCCTCCTGCCGCCAGCCCAGGACGGCGGCATCGGCCGCGTCGACGATGACGCCGGACCGCGCGGGCTCGCCCTCGGCATAGGTGTCGGGAATTTCGGTCGGGGGCGCGAGCGGCCCGATCCGGGCCTCGGAGAACCGGAAGAGCGGGCCCGGATCCACCTCGACCGTGACGCTGGTGATCGACCCGAGCCTGGCCAAGGGCGAGATCTCCGCCGCCTCGCGGCCGTTCACCAGGACGTGGATGACGCCGCCGTAATGGCCTTCGGCATAAAGGGCGCCGACGAGGCGGCCGTATTCCGCCCGCGCGGCGGCCAGGATCTCCGCCGGATCGCTCACCTCCTCGCTGTCGGCCGCGACCAGAAGCGAGGCATTGCGCAGCTCGCTCTCCAGATCCTCGTCGCCCGCCACCCTGAACGTGAAGTTCTCGATCGCCGATGCCGGCAGCGCCCATGCCGCGCACAGGACGGCGACAACCCCTACAGACCGAGTGATCAACGTCCCGTACCCCCAGTTAGCCCGGCTTCGGATCATAGGCCGCGGCATGTGCGAGGGCTAGTCGCGGGACGCTACCTTTCGTCTCACTCCTCCACTTCTGCGGCGACCTGTGCCCAAGTTATCAACGTGAAGACGGCGGTGCCGCCGACGACGTTGCCGATCAGCACGGGAACGAAGAAGCTCAGCGACTGGACGAGCCCGATCGTGCCGTTGACGGCCAGATAGGCCATCTCCACCGAACCGGCGATGATGTGGTTGAACCCGCCCACCGAGATGAGCCAGGTGAAGGTGACGATGATGAAGAACGGGTTGTTGGGAACCGTCGGCAGCATCCACACGATCGCCGCGATCAGGACCCCGGCCGGCAACGCCTTGAAGAACCCGGTGATCGGCGGCTGGATCACCGCGTGCTCGGAGATCGCCTGCATGGCGCCCTTTACCTCCGGCCCGAAGGTCGGCGTGTAGAACATGAAGGTTCCCGCGATGAACGCGCCCACGACGTTCGCCGCCAGCACCATCGCCCAGAGCCGCGCGGTCAGATAGATGTAGTCGCGGCAGGGCTGCGACATCAGCGGCAGGACGGTGGTGATCGTGTTCTCGGTGAACAGCTGCATCCGCCCCTTGATGACCAGCAGGAAGCCCAGCGAATAGCCGAAGCTCTGCACCAGCGGCCGCCACGGCGTGTCCGGCAGATAGGCCTGGAAGATCGCCTCGCCGATCACCGAGAAGGCGATCAGGATGCCGGCCGCCAGCCCCGAAAACACCAGCGAGGTGTTCGGCCGCGTCATCTCGTCGAGGCCGTCGCGGCGGATCACCTCATAGATCAGACGCGCCGACAGGCGGCTCGCCTCGTCGACGGACTGCTCCTCCTTGCCGTCCATGTTCTGGTTCTCGCGCTGGCGGTGATTGGTCTCGATCGCGCGCAGACGCTCCTCGGCTCGGTCTATCATGGGTTGTTCCTGCAGGTTATCGCACGGGAACAAGCGACCGCGCAGACTGTTCCCTCTCGAAGAGAGCATGGAGAGCCCCATGACCAAGGATCACGGTCCGCAGATCAAGGACGACGAGACCTTCGAGGCGCTGCGCGACGAGGGCGCGTCCAAGGAAAAGGCTGCCCGCATCGCCAATGCGCAGGCCCGGGACGACATGGACCCCGGCACCAAGGGCGGCGAAAGCCCCGCCTACGAGGACTGGACGAAGGACGACCTCTACGGTCGCGCGCAGGAGATCGGCATCGACGGGCGATCGGACATGACCAAGGACGAGCTGATCGAGGCGCTGCGCAACCATTGATCCCGCAGGCCGGCCGGGAACCTCACCAGCCGTTCTCGGTGACGATCCGCTCTTCCGGCACGCCGATCTGCTTCAGCGCGTCGCGCACGTCGTTCACCATGCCGCGCGGGCCGCAGATATAGAACGGCCGCTGCAGATCGCCGGCATGCTTCTTCAGGAACTCGGCGCCGATGGTCTCAGTGTAGACCCGGGCGCCCGGCTCCTCGGTCACGGTGAAGACCGTCTCGAGCCCGTCCATGCGGTCCCATTCCTCGCGCAGGATGACATCGGCCTCGGTCTTGTTGGAATAGATGAGCGTGCAGCCGTCGAGCGTCCCGTCCTTCGCGCGCCGCCGCAGGATCGGGATGTAGGGCGTGACGCCGGCGCCGCCAGCGATGAACACCCCCGCGCCCTTGTCGGTGATGGCGCCCGCCGGTTCGTCGCCGATCACCCGGTCGCCGGGGCTCATGGCGGGGATGCGGTCGGTGACGCCGTCATGGTCGGGATAGGACTTGATGACGAACTCCACCCGGTCGCGCTCCTCGGGCTGCGAGGTCATGGTGAAGGGCCGGTCCTCGTCGCGCCAGCCATCGTCGTCGAGCGCCCAGTGCGTGCACTGGCCCGCCTCGAACTCGAAGCCCTCCGGACGATCGAAGACCAGCCGATAGGTGTCGTGGGTGACGGGCGACTTTTCCTTGAGCGTGAAGGTGAAGGTCTCGGCCATCGGGAAACTCCTTGGTTTTCCCGCAAACAATGTCGCGATGCCGGCGGTTCCTCAGGCCCGCGCCGCCCGGTCCCGGCTCTCGAGCTGGGCGAAGACCTCGATCAGGCCGTGCCCCCGTTCTCGGCCCCGACCGGTGTCACGCCGCGCCGCCTGCACGAGGAACGCCGTTTCCGGCAGCGGCGGCGCATAGATCACGGCGGAACGCGGCATGGCCGCGCTTGCGCCGGTCCGCGCCAGCGACAGAGCGAGAAGCGCCGCCTTCCGCTGCCGGGCGGTCCGCGCCCGCGGCCCGACCGAGTCGAAGCCGTTCTGCCGCACCGCGCCGCCGATCGCTGCGTAGATATGCCGCGCCGCGAATATGCCCGGTCGGGCCGACAGGGGCAGCGCGGCGATGCCGGCCTCCGCCCTGACATAGAGCCGGTCGGCCTCGGCCAGAAGCCGCCGCACCATGGCGCGCACCGCCGGATCGGGGCGGGGCGCATGAAGGAACGCCTCAGGGCCGATCCCCGCCTCCGCCAGCCACGCGCCCGGCAGATAGATCCGCCCGGCCCGCGCATCCTCGCCCACGTCGCGGGCGATGTTGGTCAGCTGCATCGCCACGCCCAGATCGCAGGCCCGCGCCAGCGCCGGCGCGCCGCGCACCCGCATCAGCACGCACATCATCGCGCCCACCGCCGCGGCCACCCGCGCCGAGTAGTCGCAGAGCTCCGACAGCGTGTCGTACCGCCGGCCCAGCGCATCCCAGGCCAGCCCCTCCAGAAGCGCGTCGGGAAGCGCGCGCGGCATCTCGAACTCGGCGACGACGCCGGCAAAGGCGCGATCGGCGGCGCGGTTCGCGGGCGTCCCGGCATAGACGAGGTCCAGCCGGTCGCGCAGGCGCAGCACCGCGCCGGTCTTGTCGCCCCCGAGATCCACCGCATCATCGGCCAGACGGCAGAAGGCGTAGAGCGCCAGCGCCGGGTCGCGCACCCGCGCCGGCAGAAGCCGCGAGGCGGCGTGAAACGACAGAGATCCGTGGCGGATCGCCTCGCGGCAGGCGTCGAGGTCGCGCGGATCGATCATTCGGCCGCCATCCTCTCGCGCAAAACCGGCCGCACCGGATCGGGCACCAGCGTGCCCAGCACCTCCGCCGACGAGATGACGCCCGGCACGCCGGCGCCCGGATGCGTTCCCGCGCCCACCAGATAAAGGCCCTCGGCCTCCTCGCTGATGTTGTGCGGCCGGAACCACGCCGATTGCAGGATCCGCGGCTCGATGGAGAATCCCGATCCGTGCGGGCTCAGATACCGGTCGCGGAAATCGGCGGGCGTCATCACGTGCTCCGCCGCGATCCGCTCGCGAAACCCCGGGATCAGCGTCTCGAGCTGCCGCGCCACCCTGTCGCGATAGACGGGCTCCTCCGCCTGCCAGTCGACCGGCGCACGATGGCCCAGATGCGGCACCGGCGACAGTGCATAGAACGCGTCGCAGCCCGCGGGCGCGGCGCTCGGGTCGGTCACGGTCGGGCGGTGCAGATAGAGGCTCATGTCCTCCGCCAGCCGGCCCTTCACGAAGATGTCCGCGACGAGGTCCCTGTAGCGCGGCCCGTTCAGGATCGTGTGGTGGCCGACATCCGGCCACATCTCCCGCGTGCCGCGCGTGCCGAAATACCACACATAAAGCCCCATCGACCAGCGCCGGCGGCCGAGTTTCCGCTCGGTCCACCGCCTGCGGCCCTTCAGGAGGCGCCCATAGGTGTGCCCGGCATCGGCGTTGCTGACCACGAGATCGGCGGCCAGTTCGGTGCCGTCGGTCAGCCGCACCCCGCGCACCCGGTCCGACGGTTTTCCGATGGAAGTCCGACGGTTTTCCGACAGCAGGATCTCGTCCACCTCCACCCCGGTCCGCACCTCGCCGCCTTGGCTGCGGACGACGCGCGCCATGGCCGCGGCGATCGCCGCCACGCCGCCCATGGCGTAATGGACCCCGAACGCCTTCTCCAGATGGCTCACGAGGATATACATCGAGGTCACGTTGAACGGGTCGCCGCCGATGAACAGCGGGTGAAAGCTGAACGCCATGCGCAGCCGCGGATCGGCGAACCGCCGCGCCGCATGCGCCGCCACCGACCGGTCCGCGCGCATCATCGCGAAGGTCGGCAGCACCGTCAGCAGATCCTTGATCCGGTGCATCGAGCGCCGCCCCAGATCCTCGAACCCGAACCGGTATCGCGCCTCGCTCTCGGCCAGGAACCTCTCGTATCCCCGTACGTCTGTTGGCGAAAGTCTCGCCACCTCGGCGCGCATGGCGTCGGTGTCCTGCCGCGCGGTGAAGCGCGATCCGTCGGGCCAGCGGATCTCGTAGAACGGGTCGATCGGCCGCAGGTCGACGTCCCGGTCGAAGTCGCGCCCGCAGGCGGCCCAGAGGTCCCGCAACAGCTGCGGCACGGTGATGATCGTCGGACCCAGATCGAATCGGTACCCGTCCTTGCAGATCGCCGAGCCGCGTCCGCCCGGCATGTCGAGGCGGTCGAGCACCGTCACGGCATAGCCCTTGGCGCCCAGCCGCATCGCCGCTGCCAGGCCGCCCAGCCCGGCCCCGATTACCACGGCGTGGCTCGGCCCTGTTGACATCCCGTTCATCCCGCCGACCCTAGCTGTGTCCACCAAACCTGACAATCCACTCGAACCCCCTTCCCCCGCAAGACTTAAAGTGTCAGACTTGGTTGACAGCTACCGTTCGGAGGGGTCGCCATCCAGACCGTCACGCTCAGCGTCCACCGGTTCGACCGGCTGCGCGATCGGCTGTGGGTGCTGAGCCAGATGGCTTTTGCCCGGCGCGATTTCGCGCGCATGAGCGACTGTTCGTTCTGGAAACTCTGCGGTTCGGGCACCGGCGAGGGCTTCGCGCCGCGCCCCAACCCGGCGGTCTGGGCGATCCTCGCCTGCTGGCCCGATGCCGCCACGGCAGAGGACCGCGTCGCCTCCGCTGCGGTCTATCGCCGCTGGCGCGCCCGCGCCGCCGAAAGCTGGACCGTCTTTCTCGCCCCCACCCGGGCGCGCGGCGCCTGGGCCGGCACGGCGCCGTTCCGGCCGGGCGATGCCGACAAGGGTCCCATCGCGGTCCTGACGCGGGCGCGGATCCGCACCCGCCACCTGCGGCGATTCTGGCGGCACAATCCCGCCGTCTCGGCGCGGATCGGCGCCAACCGCGACGTCCTCTTCAAGATCGGCATCGGCGAGGTGCCCTGGCGCAACCAGGTCACCTTCTCGATCTGGCCCGATGCCGCCGCGATGGCGCGCTTCGCCCGCAGCGGTTCGCATGCCGAGGCGATCGCCGGGGTGCGGGCGGGCGACTGGTTCGCTGAGGAACTCTATGCCCGGTTCCGGGTGACCGGCGAGTCCGGGCACTGGTCCGGAACCCCCCAACTGGCAGCGCGAGACGAGGCCGCATGACCCATCCCTTCCCCTTCACCGCCATTGTCGGCCAGCACGACATGAAGCGGGCGATGATCCTGACCGCCATCGACCCCTCGATCGGCGGCATCCTGGTGATGGGCGACCGCGGCACCGGCAAGTCCACCGCCGTCCGGGCGCTCGCCGCCCTGCTGCCGCCGATCCGCGCGGTGGAGGACTGCCCGGTCAATGCCGCGCGCCCCGCCGATTGCCCCGAATGGACGAAGATCGGCCCTGAGGCGCGGATCGTCAGCCGGCCCACGCCGGTCGTCGACCTGCCGCTTGGCGCCGGCGAGGACCGGGTGACCGGCGCGCTAGACATCGAGCGGGCGCTCACGATGGGCGAGCGGGCCTTCCAGCCCGGCCTTCTGGCGCGGGCCAACCGCGGCTATCTCTATATCGACGAGGTCAATCTTCTGGAGGACCATATCGTCGATCTGCTCCTCGACGTGGCGCAATCGGGCGAGAACGTGGTCGAGCGCGAGGGCCTGTCGATCCGCCACGCGGCGCGGTTCGTGCTGGTGGGCTCCGGCAATCCCGAGGAGGGGGAGCTGCGCCCGCAGCTTCTCGACCGGTTCGGCCTGATGGTCGATGTGGCCTCGCCGGGCGATGTGGAGACCCGGATCGAGGTCATCCGCCGGCGGGAGGCGTTCGACCGCGACCGCCGCGGCTTCCTGCGCCGCTGGAAGCCGGAGGAGGCCGCGCTCCGCAAGGCGATCGTTGCGGCGCGGCGCCGCCTGTCGGGCGTGGCCAGTCCCGACGCGGCGCTGAGCGACTGCGCCGAGCTCTGCGTGGCGCTCGGCGCCGACGGGCTTCGGGGCGAGCTGACCCTGATGAAGACCGCGCGTGCCCTGGCCGCCTTCGAGGGCGCCGACCGGATCGCGCGGGAGCATCTCCGCACCATTGCGCCGATGGCCCTGCAGCACCGGCTGCGCCGCGATCCGATGGACGAGGCGGGCTCGGTGACGCGTGTCCTGAGGGTGCTCGACGAGGTCTTCGGTCCCGACCGGGCCGCGGCGGAGTGAGCAGGGACCATGAGCGCCCCATCACCCCCGGCTGGGCGCGCGCGGTCCTGGCGGCCCGGATCCTCTGCGTAGCGCCCCGCGCGATGGGCGGCCTGTGGCTGCGCGCCCGGCCCTCGCCGGCCCGCGACGCGCTGCTCGACCTGCTGACGCCCCTCGCCGCGGCGCGCATCCATCCCGACATCTCCGACGAGGCGCTGGCCGGCGGCCCGGATCTCGCCGCGACCCTGGCGACCGGGCGGCTCCATCATCGGTCGGGTCTTCTCGCCCGCGCCCCGGCGCTCTGCCTCGCCATGGCCGAACGCGCGCGCCCGGCCCTCGCCGGACGGCTCGCCGCGCCGCTCGATGCCGGCGGTCCGGCGGTCGTGGCGCTCGACGAGGGCACCGGGGAGGAGGCGCCGCCCGCCGCCCTGACCGAACGGCTGGGCCTCTTCGTGGCGCTCGACGGGCTGGCGCTGAGCGATCTGATGCCGCCGCCCAAGGTCGATGTCGCCGCCGCCCGCGCGCTCTGGCCGCGGGTGGAGGTGGCCGGCGACCTGGCGGGGCGCCTCGTCGAGACGGCCGCCGCCTGCGGCATCGCCTCGCTGCGTGCGCCGCTCTTCGCGCTCGGCGCGGCGCGCGCCATCGCCGCGCTTGCGGGGCGGGTCGCGGTCAGCGAGGACGATGCGGCCACCGCCGTCGCGCTCTGTCTGGCGCATCGGGCGGCGCACGCCGAACCGCCGTCCGACGAGACGCCCGAGCCGCCGCCGGCCTCGGAGCCGGGCTCCGGGGCGGGCTCCGAGGCCGGCGGCGAGGCGGCGGAGGATCGGCTGGTTGCGGCGGTCCGCACCGCGCTGCCGCGCGATCTGCTGGCGCAGCTCGCGGCTGGGCGGCCAAGCGCGCAGGCGGGCGCTGCCGGCGCCGGCGCCCGCGCCCGCTCCCCCCGCCGGGGGCGCCCCCTGCCGGCGCGGCCCGGGCGGGCCGATCACGGCCGCATCGACGCCGCGGCGACGCTGCGGGCAGCGGTGCCGTGGCAGACGCTCCGCCGCAAGGCCGCGCCCGACGATCCGCGCCGGCTGCTGCTGCGCGCCGACGACATTCGCCTCAAGCGGCACGAACACCATACCGACCGGCTGGTGATCTTCGTGGTCGACGCGTCGGGCTCCGCGGCGATGGCCCGCATGGCCGAGGCCAAGGGCGCCATCGAGACGCTGCTCGCCGACAGCTACGCGGCCCGCGACCACGTGGCGCTCATCGCCTTCCGCCGCGAGCAGGCCGAGCTGCTGCTGCCGCCGACCCGCTCCCTGGTGCAGAGCCGCAAGCGGCTCGCCGCCCTGCCCGGCGGCGGCGGCACGCCCCTGGCCGCAGCGCTGGCCGCCACCGAGGCGCTCGCCCGCCGCGCCGCCGCAGGCGGCCAGAGTCCGAGCCTCGTGCTGCTGACCGATGGCCGCGCCAATATCGCGCTCGACGGCACGGCGAACCGCGCCCGGGCCACTGAGGACGCCCGCGTGCTCGCCCGGCGGCTCGCCGCCCAGGCCCTTCCCAGCCTCGTCATCGACACCGGCATGCGGCCCAATCCGGTGCTGGCGGAGCTCGGGGGGATCCTGTCGGCCAGCGTCCTGTCCCTGCCCCGGCAGGGGGCGGCGGGCATCGCCGCCGCGCTGACGCGCTGATGGACTGGACGCGCGACGGGCGCGACTGGCCGAACCGTGCGCAATCGCGCTTCGTCGACAGCCGACCGCATCGCTGGCACGTGCAGGTGGCGGGCACCGGCCCGGCGCTCCTGCTCCTGCACGGCACCGGCGCCGCCACCCATTCCTGGCGCGACCTCCTGCCGATCCTGGCGCGGCACCACATGGTGATCGCCCCGGATCTGCCCGGTCACGGCTTCACCCGCCTCGGCACCCGGCGGCGCTCGTCGCTGCCGAGCATGGCCGAGGATCTCTGGCATCTCTGCGACGCGCTGGGCTTGGCGCCGCGCGCCGCCATCGGCCATTCCGCCGGCTGCGCGATCGCCCTCGAGATGGCGCAATCGCGCCCCGGCATCGGGCACGTCATCGGCCTCAACGCCGCGCTCGGCTCGTTCGACGGGCCGGCGGCGTTCCTGTTCCCGACCATGGCGCGGATGCTGGCGGCCACACCGTTCGTGCCGGTGGCGCTGGCCGGGGTCATCTCCGCGACGGGCGGCGTCTCCCGCCTGCTCGAGGCCACGGGCTCGCGGCTCGACGCGCGCGGCGTCGCGCTCTATCGCCGTCTCGTCGCGCAGCCATCGCATGTGGAGGGCGCGATCGAGATGATGGCGCAATGGTCGACGCGGAACCTCTGCGCGCGATTGCCGCAGATCGACACGCGGACCACCCTGCTCTACGGCGCGGCGGACCGGACGGTGCCGCCGCGGATCTCGCGGGGCTGCGCGGCGGCTCTCGCCGCGGGCGAGGCGGTCTCGCTCGGCCCGCTCGGCCATCTGGCCCACGAGGAGGCGCCCGAGGCGGTGGCCGCCACGATCCTCGACCGGCTCGGCGTCAGCACCCCAGCCTGAGCGCCCCGCGCCATCGGTCCCGGCCGGTCGCCGGGGCCTGCGCGCGGCCGACGCCCGCTCACTGCACGATGAAGTCGGCGTGCAGCGCCCCGGCGGCCTTGATGCTCTTCAGGATGTCGATCATGTCGCGCGGCGCCACGCCCAGCGCGTTGAGGCCGGTGACCACGTCCGACAGCGACGCCGTCTCCGGAACCTCCGCGAGGCCCACGCCTGGCTCCTGCTCGATGCTGGCATTGGTGCGCGGCACCACCACCGTCTGGCCTTGCGCGAACGGGTTCGGCTGAACCACGACGGGCGCCTCCTCGACCCGGAGCGTCAGCCCGCCCTGGCTCACCGCCACGCGGCTGATCTTCACGTCCTCGCCCATCACGATCGTCCCCGAGCGCTGATCGACGACGACGCGGGCGCGGATTTCGGGCTCGACGCTGATATTCTCGATCTGTGACAGGGCATGGGCCGGCGAGGACGTGCGCGTGGCGGCGATGTCCACGCTCACGGTGCCGGCGTCGAGCATCACCGCCACGCCGTTCTGCATCGAGGCGTTGATCGCCGTCTCGATGCGGCTCGCGGTCGTGAAATCGGGCGTCCTGAGCGCAAGACGCACGGTGTCGAGCTGCGTGAAGTCGAAATCGATCTCCCGTTCGACGCGGGCGCCGCTCGGGATGGTGCCGGCGGTCGGCACCCCTTGCGTCACCGTCGCCGCCTCGCCCGTCGCCGAGACGCCGCCGGCGATCACGGTGCCCTGGGCCACCGCATAGACCTGGCCGTCCGCGGCGTTGAGCGGCGTCATGATCAGCGTGCCGCCGAGCAACGAGTTCGCATCGCCGATCGCCGAGACGGTCACGTCGATCTGGCTTCCGGTGCGCGAGAATGGCGGCAGGTCCGCGGTCACCAGCACCGCGGCCACGTTCTTTGGCCGGAACTGCTCGCCGGTGACGTTGACACCCAGCCGCTCGAGGATCGTCGTCATGATCTCCTCGGTGAAGGGCGAGTTCCTGAGGCCGTCGCCGGTGCCGTTCAGCCCCACGACCAGCCCGTAGCCGACCAGATCGTTGCCGCGCACGCCGTCGAATTCCACCAGGTCCTTGATCCGGACCGGGGTCGCCTGCACCGCGCCGCCCAGCAGGACGACCAGCAGGAACGTCAGGATCCGACGCATCACAGATACGACGTGAGGTTGAGTTTCGACAGCCGCGCGGTCACGGCGTAGAGGCTTTCGAGCTGCACCTGGGTCTCCTGCAGGCGGGTCGCGGTCTCGAACGGATCGGCCGCCACGAAGTCGAGCCGCGCCCGCGTGAGGCCGTCCCGTTCCGCGGCGTTGCGGGTCTGGACCTGCTCGACGCGTCCCTGCGCCACGCCGGCGCGGGCCTGCAATTCGATGAGCGCGCGGTCGGCGTTGAAGAGGTCGTCGCGGCTCGACACCAGAACCTCCGATCGCGCCGCGTCGTCGCCGGCCAGCGCCCCCATGTCGAGCACCGCAAAGCGCGCCAGAAGCTTCAGGCTGTCGCGAAAGGCCGGATCGTCGGCGCGCGGCGCGAATTCGACCGTGTCATTGGGGCCGATCTTCTGAGCCGCCCGCGACCGGGTCGCGCCCAGGTAATCGGTCGCCTCGAAGCCGCCGCCCGGGGCGAAATAGGCGTCGATCGCCGCGGTCAGATCCGCCGCCGTGCTGAGCCCCGAGACCGAGGCGGCGAGATCGGCCAGAATGGCGCTTCCGGGTCGCACCGCCTGGCCGTCGCTCGCCGTGCCGGCGAACAGCCGGATGCCGGCGACCTCGGTGTTCAGATCGCTGAGCATCGCCTCGAAATGCTGCCGCGCGGTGGTGGTGATGGCCGCGAGCTGCGCCGGATTGGCCTCTTCGATGACCGAGGCCATCTGGTCGAGGAGACCGCCGAGGCGCTGCCGCGACTGGCCGATGCTGTGCTCGGTGGCGTCGATGATGAGCGACGTCTCCCGGGCCGCGAGATCGTGCGCATCGAGCGCGGCGAGCGCCCGGTCGACGGCGGCGAGGGATTGCGTGTCGCCGCGCATCGCCCGCGTCACGTCGGCCCGGGTGCCGGTCGACAATTCCTGGCCGAGCGTTGCGAGGTCCCGGTTCAGCCGGGAGATGCTGGTGCGCTGAACGTAGTTCTGCGCCAGATCGCCGAGGGTCGTGAGGGGCATTGTCAGATCTCCAGAAGGCGGTCGATCATCGACCCGGCGACTTGGATGACGCGCGCATTGGCGGCATAGGATTGCTCGATCAGCAACAGCTTCTGCATCTCGGCGTCGGTATCGACGCCCTGCGACAGCTCCATCTGCCTGAGCGTCGAGGCGCGGCTTTCGGCGAAGGTCAGATCGGTCTCCACCCGGTAGGCCTCGGCCGTCTCCTGCCCGACGATCAGGTCGCCGAGCTGCAGAAGCGATCTCGACGAGATCGACAGCGCCGGCGAGACCGGCGTCGCGCTGGCACCCAGCACATCGGCGAGCCCGTTGAGGAACCGCGCCTCGCCGACATCCCCGGGCGCCGCCGCCCCGAGCCCGTCGCGCAGCCGCCAAGGGGCGCCGCCGGCATTGGGATCGACCCGGTCCGACAGCGTCAGCCGCTGCGCGAGCCCGGGCAGCGGTGCGGCCCCGATGGCGGCACCGCGATCGGTGAAAAGCCCCGCCGCGCCTGGCCCGGTGGTGGCGTCGAGGCCCGGCGCCTCGAACCGGTGCGCGATCTCGAGGGCGAGCGCGTCGAGCCGCGTCTGCGCCGCCGGAAGCCGGCTGTCGCGCAGGTCAAAGAGCGCCTCGAGCCGGCCGCCGGCCATGGCGCCCTTGCGGTCGGTCATGTCGATCGCGCGCCCGTCGAGCGTCAGGCCCGAGAGCGGGGTACCGAGCGTGGCGCCGGCCGACATGCCGTTCGTCGGCGTGAAGCCGATCGTCGCCGGCTCGAAATCCAGAAGTACCCGCCCGGTCTCGGTCAGAAGCGCGACACGCCCGCCGGCGCGGTCGATCTGGCGCAGCGGTACGATGTCCGAGATGCCGTCGATCGCCTGCTGGCGCAGGTCCATCAGCGCGTTGACGTCGCCGCCGGTGGCGCGGGCCTTGGCGATCCTGTCGTTCAGGTCGTCGATCCGGGTCAGCCCGGTCGACAGCGTCTCGACGGCGCGCGCGATCTCGCGGTCGGCCTCCAGCCGCTGATCCTGGATGGCGGTGCCGGCGGCGTTGATCGTCGCCACCAGACCGGCCGCGGCATCGACCGCCGCGCCGAGCCGGATCTCCGAATCCGGCCGGCTCGCCGCGGCGAGAAGACCCGCCTGCAAGGCGCCGAGCCGCGCCGAGATCGAGTCCTTCGCGTCGGCCCGCCCGACCGCGTCGGCGACGGCGACGAGCGCGCCCAGCCGCGTCTCGGCTCCCGCCGCCTGCGCGTCGGCCGACCGCCGGTCGGTCAGGAGCGCGGTATCGACGCGCCGGTCGATGCCGTTGACGCGCACCCCGCCATATTCGTGGCTCGACAGGTTGACGTCCCGCACGCCGTAGCCCGGCGTCAGCGCGTTGGCGATGTTCTGCGAGACGCTCTGCGCGGCGCGACCGGTGGCCGTGAGGCCCGACGCGGCGGAGGTGAGGGCGGCGGTGATGCTCATGGCTCAGTTCATCGCTTGAGGTTGGTGGTTTCCTGCAGCATCTCGTCGACGGTCTGGATGACCTTGGCGTTCGACGAATAGGCGCGCTGCGTCTGGATCAGGTCGGTCAGTTCCCGCGCCACGTCCGTGGTGCTGGCCTCGCGGGTGAAACCCGCGGTGGTGCCGGTCGGACCCGTTCCCGCGTTCCACAGGAAGATCGGACCCGAATCGGGGCTGATCCGGTAGCTCTGGGCGTCGCCGGCGATGAGCCCGTTGGGGTTCGGCACGTCAATCACCGGCACCCTGTAGATGGGCCGGGTGAACCCCGAATCGTAGATCCCGCTCAGCACCCCGTCGGGGCTGATCTCGACGCTGACGAGGCTGCCCACGGCCGAGCCGTTCTTGGCCAGGTTGGTGGGCGCGAAGTTCGAATCGAGCTGCGTGATGCCGTTCGGGCTGCCATAGGCGCCGACATTGACCGTGAGCGGGCCGCCGCCGACATCGAGGTCCAGCGCGCCGGTGGTTGAGTCGTAGGTGCCGGCATAGGCGGGATCGTTCTCCACAAGCGACAGAAGCGTGCCGCCGCCCATCGCCGCATCGCTGAATTCAAGCCGGTAATCGCCGATCACCGCGGCCGAATTGCTGTCGGTGATGACCATGTCCCACTCATTGGCCGTGCCGGTCGGCGTGAACGCGAAGTTCAGCGTCTCGGTCTGGCCGAGATTGCCGAAATATTCGAGCGTGATGTCCTGCGGCGTGTTCGGGTTGGCGGGATCGGAGACGCTGGCCGGCAGGTTCAGGCCCAGCTGCATCTCGGTGGTGCGGCCCGCGGCGAACTGGTTGTGATAGACGTTGATCGGCTGCAGCCCGTCGAGGCTGTCGCGCGGAAAGCTCGGGAAGGTGCCGTCGATATCCGCCGGCCAGCCGAGCAGCACCTTGCCGGCGCTATCGACGAGAATGCCCTCCTCGTTCGGCCGGAACGATCCGGTGGTGGCGAGCGAGACGTCATAGGCGATGTCGTTCTTGGCCGAGCTCAGCGTCGTCACCGGCAGGAAGCCGCGGCCGTTGATCGAGATGTCGGTCGCGTTGCCGGTGCCCTGAAGCTGGCCCCGCTCGTCCACTAGGCGCGTCGAGCTCGTCCTGACACCGCCGGCCGTATAGGCGCCCCCGGCCGAGGACTGGATCACCATCGAATGGAAGTCGGTGATCGACCGCTTGTAGCCGTGGGTCGCCGAATTGGCGATGTTGTCGGAGATCGTGGCCAGTCGCTGCGCGTTCGCGTTGAGACCGCTCACGCCTGCCGACAGGGCGGAAGAGATGGACATGGGCAACCTTTCGTGTCGATTCTGGGGCTTGAGGCGAGGTTACGCCGGCGCGCTTAACAACCGGCTAACCGTCATGGGGTGCGAAGAAGGATCAGCTCGATGCGGTTGTTGCGCACGTCCAGCCCGTCGGGATGGATGGGCGTGGTGTCGGCGAAGCCGCCGATGCGCTGCAGCCGCGCCGCCGCGGTATAACCCGCGACAAGCATCTCGCGCGTCTGCTCGGCGCGCGCCGTCGACAGCGCCCAGGGGTCGCGGTCGCGGCGCACCGGCGGTTCGGAGCGCACATGGCCGTTCACCGCGATCCGGTTCCGCGCCAGCGAGAAGATCTCGTCGACCACCCCCACCAGATCCGTCATCAGCGGCGTCGGTGTCGCGCCGCCGGGCTCGAACAGGGCGGCGTCCGGCAGGTCGAACAGGTCGACGATCAGCCCCTCGTCGGTGATGCGCACGTCGATATGCTTGAGAAGCTCGTCGGCCACCGTGCTTTCGCCCGACATGGCCTCGAACAACTCCTCGATCTTCTCGAACAGCGCCGCGTCGGCCTCCTCGCCCTCTGCCGGATCGCCGGTGACGGTGTCGCTCGACATGACGCTGTCGCCGTTCAGCATGTCCTTGCCGCCGCCCGATTCCTTCGACACCGGGATCGACGGGCTGAAGTAATCGGCAAGGCCCTTGCGCTGGTCCTCCGTGGTGGCGTTCAAGAGCCACATCATCAGGAAGAAGGCCATCATCGCGGTCACGAAATCGGCATAGGCCACCTTCCAGGCGCCGCCGTGATGGGCGCCGCCGACGACGATCTTCTTGCGCTTGATGATGACGGGCGCGTTCTTGTCGTGTGCCATGCCGGCCCCGGATCCAGAGTTCGCGCCCGGTCTATCCGCCGCAGGTGAAAGCCCCCCTAACGGATGTCGCATTTCCCGAACCCGTCCGGACGCTACCTCGCCCATCCAGGGAGATGTTCACATGGCAAGACGCCGCAACGACCTTGGAATGTACGACGACGCCGCCGAGCACTGGTGGTCGGACCGCAAGCGCTGGCTTCGGATCCTGCGCAACATGGTGCCCGGCCGGCTGAAATGGTTCGACCAGCACCAGGACTGGCCCGACCGCCGCGTCCTCGATCTGGGCTGCGCCGGCGGCTTCATGGCCGAGGCCCTGGCCCGCCGCGGCGCCACCGTCACCGGGCTCGACCCCGCGCAGAAGGCGATCGCGGCGGCGCGGCGGCACGCCGAGAGCGAGGGGCTCGACATCCGCTACGATGTCGGCACCGGTGAGGAGATGCCCTATGACGATGCCAGCTTCGACGCCGTGATCTGCGTCGACGTGCTCGAGCATGTGCGTGATCTCGACGCAGTGCTCGGCCATGTGGCGCGGGTGCTGAAGCCAGGCGGCCGGTTCCTCTACGACACGATCAACCGCAACCCGATGTCGCGGCTCGCCGCCATCACCGTCGCCGAGGATCTGCTGCGTGTGCTGCCCCGGGGAACGCACGACCCGGCACTGTTCATCACGCCCGCCGAGATGGACGCGGCGCTGGGCCGCGCCGGCCTCGTTCCGGGGCCCCATGCGGGGCTCGGCCCCACGGGCCTCGACCGCCGCGGCGATCCGACCTTCGGGCCGATCCCGCTCACCGCCATCATCTACATGGGCTATGCCGACCGGCCCGACCCCTGAACCGCGCCGCCCGGTCCTGTGCGCGCCGTGGCCATTGCCCGGACCACGCATCCGATCTACCTGCGCCCACGATCCGCACCGACAGGCCCGCCATGCGCTCGATCCCCAAAGCCCCGCTTCTGCTCGGCCTCGCCGGGCTCCTGCCGTTCCTGTGGGGCGCACTCACCGTCCTTCTTCCCGGTCTCGGTGCCTGGGCGGGTGCCACGATCGGCGCGCGCTTCGTCGGCCCCTACATCCAGCTCGCCTATGGCAGCGTCATCCTCAGCTTCATGTCCGGCGCGCTCTGGGGCTTCGCGACCCGGGCCACGGGCTCCGTCGCGGCATCGGGCTACGCGCTCTCGACGATCCCGGCGCTCTGGGCCTTCTTCATGGTGGGGGGCGGTCCGGTCTCGGCCGCGATCTATCTGGCCGCGGGCTTCGTCGGCATCCTCGGACTGGACTGGATGTTCCAGAACCAGGGACTGGCGCCGCCCTGGTGGCTGTCGCTGCGGCTCCTGCTGACCGCGATCGTGGTGCCCTGCGTGCTTGTCATCAGTGTCTGAGCCGCGCCGGAGGACGCCATGACCGACCTCTTCGCCTATACCGACGGAGCCTGCTCGGGCAATCCCGGCCCTGGGGGCTGGGGGGCCCTGCTGATCGCCCGCGACGGCGACCGGGTGGTGAGGGAGCGCGCCCTGTCGGGGGGCGAGGCGATGACGACGAACAACCGGATGGAGCTTCTGGCGGCGATCTCGGCGCTCGAGAGCCTGTCCCGCGCCGCGGCGATCACCATCGTCACCGACAGCCAGTACGTGAAGAACGGCGTCACCGGCTGGATCCACGGCTGGAAGCGGAACGGCTGGAAGACCGCCGCCCGCAAGCCCGTCAAGAACGCCGATCTCTGGCAACGGCTCGATGCCGCGCAGGCGCGCCACGAGATCACCTGGAAATGGGTCAAGGGCCATGCCGGCCACCCCGAGAACGAACGCGCCGACGCGCTGGCGCGTGCCGGCATGGCGCCGTTCAAGCCGGCACGCTAGGCGCGTTGGCCGGCGCAGGCGATCGGGAAGGTCGGCGGATCATGGGGTGAGAGACTGGACGACGACCCAGACGGGGCTCGTTACGGCTGCTTCCTTCCGGACCTGACCGGATTGGCGAGGCGCCTGCCCGCGCCAGCCTCTCGACCCCGAGATACGGAAAGGCCGGTCGGGTTTCAAGGGAGACGGTCGAGATCCAGCCGATAGGTGTCGAAGCCTCCCGTCCCCGTGCCCACCGGCTGCAACGCCAGGGCCTCGATGATGGCGGCGTGCCGCGCTGCGCCGGGCCCCGTCCGGTAGAGCGCCGAGGCCCCCGCGACGGGCGCGAAGTCGAAGATGTGCCCGCTCGGTATCTCCCGCTTCTCGGCCAGCAGCCGCTGGAGCGCGTCGAGCGCGGTTTCGCCGGTACGGATCAGCGGCTCCCGCATCGGCACCGGGAACCCGCCACCGCCGTGCAGCCGGTATTCCGTCACCGCCAGCACCAGGGGCGCGTCGTCGTCAAGCGCGCGCCCCTCCAGCCGCAGGTCCAAGACCCGGCCCGGCCCGTCCCTGAGCCGCGTGCCGTCGACATCGAAGAGCGGCGGGGCGGCCAGGTCGACGGCGAAGCGCACGGCATCCGGAAGATCGAAATGCATCGCGGGAAACCGCTCGTCGACCAGCGTTCCGCCGCTCTCGCCGGGCCGGATCCGGGCGAGCGCGCTGACCGACCGTTCGAGCCAGCGGCGCAGATCGGCGCCGCTGGCGGGGATCCCGACGATCCGGTCGGGAAACGGACAGAGCCGTCGCAGATCGGCCTCGCGCAGCGGGCCGGCGGGCACGTCGATATAGTGGTGCGGCCCGGCCCGGCCGCCGCACCACCGCGTCGCGGCGAGCCCCACGACCGGAAGATCGACCAGCGGGCCGTCCCGCAGCCGCCGCTCCACCGCGTTGCGCTTCGCCCGGGCGATGGTCGCGGTGGCCGCGCACCGCCCGAGCCGCGAGAAGTAGGTCGAGAGCGGCCGGTCCAGCCGGCCGACGATCCGCTGCCCGCGCCGCAGCGCCGTGCGGTGCCAGTCGAGGCTCGCCCGCAGAACGGCCCGGTCGCTCGGCACGCTGGCCTCGATGCGGCCGGTCCGCGACCGCTGCGCCACCGGATGCAGCGCGACCTCGTGACCCGCCGGCCGCCAGCCGGACGCCGTCCGCTCGAGATGCAGGTCGATCCGCCCCAGATAGCGGCCCCAGAACGCCGGAAGGATGGCGGGCACGCCGCACAATTCGCCCCGCGTCACGTCGATCGGCCCGGTGGTGACGAAGTTCGGCCCGGGAAAGAGATCGTGGGTATGCCCGAGGATCAGCGCGTCGATCGCGCCGCTGCGGGCGAGCGCCACCGCGGTCTCGTCGCTGTCCATCCGCAGCCCGGCATGGCAGAGCGCCACGACGATGTCGGCGCCCTCGCCCCTCACCTCCTCGATGACCCGGTCGAACGCGCTCATCACGTCGCCCACGCGAAGACCGTCGAGCTTCGGCTGCCCCGCCGCCCCGACCGAGCTGTCGGGCAGGAACCCGACCAGCCCCACGCGCAGCTCCGCCCCGGCGGTGATGCGCCGGGTGACGACGGTATGGGACACTGCGAAGGGCCTCCCATCGGTCTCGGTCAGGTTCGCGCAGAGGATCGGAAACCGGGCCATCCGCATGGCCTGCCGGACCGGCTCCGCGCCGTGGTCGAATTCGTGATTGCCGAGCGCCGCCGCATCGTAGCCGGCGGCGTTCATCGCCGCGATGACGCCGTCGATGCCGCAATCGGCCACCGCCGAATTGCTCTCCCCGAACAGGAAATCGCCGTTGTCGATCAGCAAAGAGCAGTGGGCGCCGGCCCGCAGCGACCGCGCGAGGCTTGCGACACGGCTGAGGCCGCGGCTCGGATCGGCGCGGCGCAGGCCGTAATCGTAGCTGCGGATGGTGGCGTGCAGGTCGGTCGTGGCCAGCACCCGGACCGTCGCCTTCTCGCCAGAAAGCCGCGGCTCGTCGCCGTCCATCTCTTCCCTTTCACGAGGCGCGTCGAAAAGACCAAAGCATTTAAACCTATGGTTGTAAACATTGGCGTGTCCGGCGCTTGCCATCGCGGCGTTCCGGGCGCACCAACGCGCCGTCTGAAGAGGGGAATCGACGGTGCGGCAGGCGGAACGAGTGACGTTCGGTGGATCCGGGCTCGATCGCGCGGCGCATCATCGCCGCGCCGCGATGGACCGCGCCGACGTGGCGGGGGCGCGCTGGCATCCGTTCTGGCGCGGCAAGCCGCTCTTGTTCGAGGACGCGGAGAGCGGCGGATCGGTGCTGGCGGCGCTCGATCCCGGTCACCCGGCCTTGGCGGAGCGGGGGCAGGCGCTGTTTCTCGGCCGCGAGGGCGAGGTGCCGGTCTTCGCCGCCGATCTGTCCCCCTGGACGCCGCAGGAGCGGCCTGACACGCTCGGCGCTTTTCACGATCCCTCCCGGCAGCACCACCCGCTGATCCCGGACGCGGCCTTCGTCGACCTGCGAGCCGCGATGACCGGCCTTTCCGCGCGCGACGCGGAACTCGCCGCCACCGCCCGCGGGCTCTTCGAATGGCACCGCACCCACGGGTTCTGCGCCCGCTGCGGCGCCGCGAGCGCGCCCGCCGAAGGCGGCTGGCAGCGGCATTGCCCGGCCTGCGGCCGGCATCATTTCCCGCGCACCGATCCGGTCGTCATCATGCTGATCACGCGGGGCAATTCAGTCCTGCTCGGTCGCTCTCCCGGCTGGCCGGAGCGGATGTATTCGCTGCTTGCGGGCTTCGTCGAGCCGGGCGAGACGATCGAGGCGGCGGTGCGGCGCGAGACGATCGAGGAATCCGGCATCCATGTCGGCGCGGTGCGCTATCTGGCAAGCCAGCCCTGGCCGTTTCCTGCAAGCCTGATGATCGGTTGCCACGGCGAGGCGAGCAGCGTGGACATCACCCCCGATCCCGACGAGATCGAGCATGCCCGCTGGATGACGCGGGAGCAGATGCTCGACGCCTTTGCCGGCCGGCACGAGGTGGCGCCCGCCCGGCCCGGCGCCATCGCGCATTTTCTGTTGCGCGCATGGCTTGCGGACCGTCTGGATTGACATCACCCTGCGCGCCATCAAAGCTTGGACCCGTGCCATGAAGCTCTCGCTGCGCCGCGACATCGACGCTCCCACCGAGACGGTGTTCTCGGAAATCTCGACCTTCGACGCGATCGAGCGGCGCGCCCGGGCGCGCGGCATCGCGATCCGGCGGCTCGACGACGGCGCCGGCGGCCCGGCGGCGGCGCGCTGGGACCTGCGTTTCGACCTGCACGGCCGGCCCCGTCAGGCCCGCGCCCATGTCGTGCTCTTCGCGCCCGACGAGCAGATCGCGCTCAAGGCCGATTTCGACGGCATCTCGGCCCTGGGCAATGTCGAGTTGCAGCCGCTCTCGGCGGACAGGACGCGGCTCTTCGGCACCGTCGACATGCGCCCCTCGACCCTCGGCGCGCGCCTGCTGATCCAGTCGCTGAAGCTCGCCCGCGGATCGCTGGAACGGCGGCTCGCCTCCCGCCTCGATACCTTCGCGCGCCGCCTCGAGACCGGCGCGGATTGATCCGGCTTCGCGTTGCGCTCGGCCGCCGCTCCTGTCATCTTCCGGCGATGACGCTTCAGGTCAAGGCTTTCGCCGTCCATTTCCTGACGGCCACCGGCGCGGTCTTCGCCATGCTCGCGATGCTGGCCGCGGTGGAACACAGCTGGGGGATGATGTGGTTCTGGCTCGTCGTGGCCTTCGCCGTCGACGGCGTCGACGGCCCGCTCGCGCGCCGCTACGACGTGCACACCAACGCCAGGCAATATGACGGCGTGCTGATGGACCTGATCATCGACTACCTGACCTATGTCTTCATCCCGGCCTTCGCGCTCTTTGCCTCGGGGCTTCTGCCGGGCTGGACCGGCTGGATCGCGATCATCGTCATCACCTATGCGAGCGTCGTCTATTTCGCCGATACGCGCATGAAGACCCGCGACTATTCGTTCTCGGGCTTCCCCGGCTGCTGGAACATGGCGGTCCTGGTGTTCTTCGCGGTCGAGCCCGCCTCGTGGCTCATCCTCGTCCTGGTCATGCTCCTCGCGGTGGCGATGTTCCTGCCGCTCAAGTTCGTCCATCCGGTTCGCACCCGACGCTGGCGATGGCTGACGCTGCCGGTGGCGCTCCTGTGGACGGCGATGGCCGGCTGGGCGGCCTGGCTCGACTTCGAGCCCTTCCAGTCGCTCGAGATCATGCTGATCGTCGCCTCCCTCTATCTCGGCCTCGCCGGCATCGCGCAGCAGGCGCTGCACGGGCCCGACGGCTAGCCGGAGCGGCGGCCCGCCTCAGCCGGCCTCCGCGCGAAGCATCCGGCGGAGGATCTTGCCCGAGGCGGATTTCGGGATCTCGCCGACGAAGCGCACCATGTGAAGCTGCTTGTAGGGGGCGAGGCGAGAGGCCAGATACGCGACCACCTCGTCCTCGGTCAGATCCGCGCCCCCGGCCCTGACGATGAACGCCACCGGCACCTCGCCGGCCTCGGCATCCGGCCGGCCGAGCACCGCGGCATCGCTGATCCCCGGATGGCCCACGAGCTCCGCCTCGAGCTCCGCCGGCGCGACCTGGAAGCCCTTGTACTTGATCAGCTCCTTGACCCGCTCGCGCACGAACATGTAGCCCTCCCCGTCGATCACGCAGAGATCGCCGGTGCGCAGCCAGCCATCCTCGACCAGGGTCTCGCGCGTCGCCTCCTCGTTGCCCAGATAGCCCTTCATGACGTTCGGGCCGCGCACCCACAGCTCGCCCTCCTCGCCCGGCGCGCGGTCCTTCAGGGTCTCGGGATCGACAACGCGGCTCTCGCATCCCGGCACGGTCAGCCCCGAGGCGCCGGCGCGCGGCGCCTCGATCGGCGTCGAATGGCTGAGCGGCGCCAGTTCCGTCATGCCGTAGCCCTGCGTCATCACCGCTCCCAGCCGGGCGGCGCAGGCGTCCCCGATCTCGCCGCCGAGCGGCGCCGCCCCGCAGAAGACCTGCTCGACCGACGAGATGTCGGCCTCCGCCACCAGGGGATGTTTGGCCAGGGCCAGAACCACCGGCGGCACAAGATAGAGCCGCCGTGGCCGGTGCTCGGCGATGAGCTTCAGGAACAGGGCGAGATCGAAGCGCGGCATGGTCACCAGCTGCGCACCGGCCGCCAGATAGGCGTTCATCAGCACGGTCATGCCATAGATGTGAAAGAACGGCAGGAACGCCACGGTGGCGTCGTCGGGGCCGAGCGGCTGCACCGCATGGCACTGGCAGACGTTGGCGACGAGGTTGCGATGGGTCAGCATCACCCCCTTCGGAAGCCCCGTCGTCCCCGACGAATAGGGCAGGACCACGACGTGTTCGCTGGCCCGAACCGGCGCCTGCACCTGCTGCGGCGCGCCCATCAGCGCCTCGAGCGACAGATCCGCCCTGCCGCCGATCGACGCGACCGCCTCGACCGAGGTGCCCTCGGCCGCCTCCTCTCCGGTCTGCAGGAACGGCTCCGCGACGATCAGCAGCCGCGCCCCCGAATCGCTCAGCTGCTTTCGGACCTCGTGGGCGGTATAGGTCGGGTTGATCGTCGTGATCGTGCCGCCCGCCCAGGCGACGCCGTGAAAGACGGTGGCGTAATCGGGCATGTTCGGCGCCATCAGCGCCACCGTCGCACCAGGACCAAAGCCCCGCTCGCTCAGGCCGCCGGCCAGCCGGCGGATCCGGTCCGCGAGTTCCTTCGCGGTCAGGGCCTGCCCGGTCGTGCCGTCGGTCATCGCCACCCGGTCGCCGCGGTTCTCGAGACCGCGCATCAGCTGCTCGGTCACGGTCACGTCGGGGATCTCCAGATCCGGATAGGGGCTCTTGATGATCGCCATATCGGTCCTCCCTGCGGCCGCTCTGCCGGCCCCTGCCGGCCCGTGCCGACCCGTCTCGAGCCGAGCCTAGCAGGTCTGTCGCGTCGCGACAGGCGCCTCAGAACGGCGCCGCCATCTCGAGCCGCAGCCACCTGCCGCCCGAGGGGTGGCGCAGCTCCAGCCGCTCGGCGTGCAGCATCAGGCGCGGATGCGCCCGCGCCGCGCCCTGCGCATAGAGCGTGTCGCCCAGGATCGGATGACCGAGGCTCAGCATGTGCACCCGCAACTGGTGCGACCGGCCGGTCAGCGGCGCCAGCCGCACCCGCGTCTCCCCCCGCCCCCGCGCCTCGACGTGCCAGTCGGTCTGCGCCGGCCGCCCGGCCTCGAGATCGACCTTCTGCAACGGCCGGTTCGGCCAGTCGACGCAGAGCGGCAGGTCGATGCGGCCGCCATCCCCGCCGATCACCCCCGCCACCCGCGCCACGTAGCTCTTGCGCGTCTGCCGCTTCTCGAACTGGAGGCCCAGATGCCGCTGCGCCTCGGGATTGCGGGCAAAGACCATGACGCCCGACGTGTCCCGGTCGAGCCGGTGCACCAGCCGCACGCCGGGAAAGTCCCGGTCGAGCCGGGCGATCAGGCAATCGGCCAGCGCCGGACTGCGGCCGGGCACCGACAGAAGCCCCGCAGGCTTCGCCACGCCGATCAGATCCTCGTCGACATGCACGATGTCGAGCGGACCCATGGGCGGCGCGTAGTCAGGCGCCGGCAAAGGTGGCATCGAGGATCCGCCCGAGGCCCGCCACGTCGCGGGCGCCGAAGGCATCGGGTTGGTTGCTGTCGATGTCGAGCACCGCGATCACAGCACCCTCCCGGTCGCGCACCGGCAGGACCAACTCGCTGCGGGTCGTGGCGGCGCAGGCGATATGCCCTTCGAAGGCCGTCACATCGGCGACAAGCTGCACCTCGCCCGTCCGCGCCGCGGCCCCGCAGACGCCGCGCTCGAAGGGAATGACGAGACAGCCATGGCCGCCCTGATAGGGCCCGATCTTCAGAAGCCCCGGCGCCACCACGCGGTAGAACCCGGTCCAGTCGAAGCGGTCGTCGGAATGGTGGATCTCGCAAGCGAGCGTCGCCATCAGCGCCACCCTATCGGTCTCGCCCGCCGTCAGGCTCAGCACGCGGTCGAACAGGGCCGGATAATCCACGGTCGAAAACGTCCTCGAACTGCGCGCATGGTAAGCGCGCGTTAGCACATGCGCGCTTAGGCTTTCCAGCGAAGACCGAGAGGATGGCGACATGCAGCTTCTGACCGAGATGAATGGCGACGTGCTGATCGTGACCGCGGTCGAACCCCGGCTCGACGCTGCGGTCGCGGTGCAGTTCAAGGATGCCATGCGGGCCGTCGCCGCCGACGCGCCGGAACGGGTCGTCCTCGATCTGAGCGCGGTGACCTTCCTCGATTCGTCGGGGCTGGGCGCGGTGATCGGCGCGATGAAGCTCCTCGCCCCCGACGCGCGTCTGGAACTCGCCGGGCTGACCCCGGCCGTCGACAAGGTCTTCAGGCTGACGCGGATGGACCGGATCTTCGTCATCCATGCCGACCGCTCGCTGCAACCCGAAGCGGAGCAGACGGATGCCCGCCGTGCAGGCTGATCCGCGCGCCGGCACCATCCTCGTCCGCGACCAGACCACCGACGACGGCACCTTCGAGCTGCGCATCCTCTATCCCAACCACCTCTTTGCCGTCCGTCAGGCGCTGGCCGCGGTGATGGACGGCCTGTCGGGCATCGGTCTCGGACCCGACGGGCTCGCCACGACCGAGCTGGTGCTGGCCGAGGTGCTCAACAACGTCGCCGAACACGCCTATGCCGACGATCCCTTCGGCCTCGTGGAGCTGCATGTCCGCCGTCTCCCCGACCGGCTGCGCTGCCGCGTGATCGACGCGGGCAAGCCGATGCCCGGCGGCTTGGTTCCCGCAGGCGAGCCGTTGCCGGTCCCGGGCCCCGTCGATGCGCTCCCCGAGGGCGGCTTCGGCTGGTTCCTCATCCATACGCTCGCGACCAACCTCGTCTATGCCCGCCGCGGCGGCCGCAACGACCTGAGCTTCGAGATCGCCTACGACCGTCCGCGATCCAGCTGACCGGCAGCGCCGGCATGCCGCCCATCGTCCCCGGTCGGCCTGGCTTTTCTCTCGATCCCCCGCCATGCCACGGGCCTCAGGCGCGATGAGGGATCTCGGCCGCGACGGTATCCTCCGCAGGCCGCGCGTCAGCCGCCCCCGCCGTTCCGCCGAGGGCCTCCATTCACAATCCCCGTCGATCGCATTAGCGTCCGCCGCAAAGGGAGGATGTGATGCGAGACTTTCACCTGCCGGGCCGGTCTCCCGTCCTGTCGACCAACGGAATGTGCGCCACATCGCACCCGCTGGCAGCCAAGGTCGCCGTGCAGATCCTTGAATCGGGCGGCAACGCGGTCGACGCGGCCATCGCCGGAGCCGTCCTTCTGGGCATCGCCGAGCCGCAGATGACGGGCATCGGCGGCGACTGCTTCGCGCTGGTGGCCACCCCCGACGGCGAGGTGATCGCGCTCAACGGGTCGGGCCGCGCCCCGGCCGGGCTCGACGCGGAGCGCCTGCGGGCCGCGGGTCACGCGCAGATGCCGCTCCATCACGCCCATGCCGTCACCGTTCCGGGCGCCATCGACGCCTTCTGCCGGCTCTCCGCCGATCATGGTCGGGCGGGGCTGGCGACGGCCCTTGCCCCGGCGATCCACTACGCCGAGGCCGGCATTCCCGTCGCCGCCCGCGTCGCCTTCGACTGGGCAAACGACGCCGGGAAGCTGACCAAGACCGCCCGCGCGCATTACCTTCCGGGCGGCCGCGCCCCTGCCACCGGCGCGATCTTCCGCGCCCCGCGGCAGGCGGAGGTTCTGCGCCGCATCGCCACCGACGGGCGCGCCGCCTTTTACGAAGGCGAGATCGCCGAGGACATGGTCTCGGCCCTCGCCGCCGCGGGCGGCACGCATACGCTCGACGATTTCGCCGCCACCGCCTGCGACTATGTCGAGCCGATCCGCGGCAGCTACGGCGCCTACGAGCTGATCGAGCTGCCGCCGAACGGCCAGGGCGCGACCGCCATCCTGATGGCCAACATCCTCGCCGAGTTCGACATCGCCGGCATGGATCCGTTCGGCGCCGACCGCGTCCACATCGAGACCGAGGCGGCGAAGCTCGCCTACGACGCGCGCAACCGTTTTCTCGCCGATCCCGACCATACCGCACGGCTCGCGCACATGCTGGACCGCGACACCGCACGGCAGCTCGCGGCGCTGATCGACCCCGACCGCGCGATGGGCGATCCCGCGCCGCTTGCGGAGGCCGTGCACAAGGACACGATCTACATCACCGTGGTCGACAGAGCGCGCATGGCGGTGTCGCTCATCTATTCTCTGTTCCACGGCTTCGGCTCCGGCATCGCCTCCGAGCGCTTCGGCATCCTGTTCCAGAACCGCGGCGCGGGGTTCAGCCTCGAGCGCGGTCACCCGAACGAGGCCGGCGGCGGCAAGCGGCCGATGCACACGATCATCCCGGCGCTGCTCGCCCGGGGCGGCCGCGTCGTCATGCCCTTCGGCGTCATGGGCGGCGCCTATCAGCCGAACGGCCACGCCCGGTTCCTGTCGAACATTGCCGATTACGCCATGACCCCGCAGGACGCCATCGACGCGCCGCGCAGCTTCGCCGATCTGGGCCTGCTCAAGCTCGAACGCGGCTATGGCGACGCGGTCCGCCAGGCGCTGTCGGAGAAGGGCCACAAGGTCGAGGTGCCCGACAAAGCCATCGGCGGAGCGCAGGCGATCCGCATCGACCACGAGGCCGGGCTGCTCGAGGGCGGATCCGATCCGCGCAAGGACGGCTGCGCCCTGGGGTATTGACCGAGACGGAGAGAGACATGGCCATCACGCCCGTCACCGACCTCGTCGCGCAGGCGAAGGCGCGCATCACGACCCTGCCCGTGGAGGACGCCCGCGCCGAGGTGGCGGCGGGCTGCGCGGTGCTCGTCGACATCCGCGACATCCGGGAGCTCGACCGCGAGGGGCGCATTCCCGGCGCCATCCACGCGCCGCGCGGCATGCTGGAATTCTGGGTCGACCCGCAAAGCCCCTATCACCGCGACGTCTTCGCCACCCACAAGCGGCTGGTCCTGTTCTGCGCGGGGGCCATGCGCTCGGCGCTCGCCGCCCTGACGCTGCAAGAGATGGGCGTCACGGATGTCGCCGAAATGGACGAGGGTTTCGCCGGATGGGCGGCACGCGGCCTGCCGATCGAACGGCGAGACCCGACCGACTGAAGCAGACCGGGCGGGACCGTGCGGCAGACCGGCCGGAATGGGGCGGCCTAGTTCAGCTGCACCTGCAAGCGGTAGGCGCCGTCCTCGATTTCGCCGAAGAAATCCGTCAGGTCCGGGTGCCCCACCGGCTCGCCGGAATAATCCGCCTCGAGGTTCTGCTCCGACACGTAGGCCACGTAGTAGCTCTGGTCGTTTTCGGCCAGCAGATGATAATACGGCTGATCCTTCGCCGGTCGCGCCTCTTCCGGGATCGACTGGTACCATTCCTCGGTATTGGAGAAGGTCGGATCGACGTCGAAGACCACGCCCCGGAACGGATGTTTCCTGTGGCGGACGATCTGACCCAGGTTGTAGCGCGCACGCGTCTTGAACATCACGAAATCCCGGAGCATCTCGTGCCAACCATGTAGCAGTTTCTCCAGGATGTCCACGCAGTCGCGCGGTTCCGGCGGAAACACACTGTGACACAAGGTCGTACAGTCCATTGTTGCCAGGGCCGGCGGCGACGCCGCTGTTTATCGATCCGCCACGACCTGCTAGGCTTTCCGAAAATAACAAGCAGACAGGCGGAAGATGAGCAGTCTTATCCGCGCCCTCGTCCTCGTCACGTTCGTCGCCTCCTGCGGCGCCACGGAGGGCACGGCGCCTCGAAATCTCGAAAACGCGTGCGCAATCCTCGACGAACGGCCGCATTATACACGCGCGCTGACGCGCACCGAGCGCCGCTGGGGCGTGCCGGTGGCGGTGCAGATGGCGACGATCCACCAGGAATCGAAGTTCATCGGCAATGCGCGCACCCCCTTGCGCTTCGCCCTGGGCATCATCCCAATGGGCCGGCAAAGCTCGGCCTACGGCTATTCGCAGGCGCTCGACGGAACGTGGGCCGAATACAAGCGCAAGACCGGCCGCAGCCGCGCCCGCCGCGACGACATCGACGACGCCACCGACTTCATGGGGTGGTACATGACCCAGAGCAACCGGCGCCTGGGCATCCCCAAGGGCGATGCCAGGAACCAGTACCTCGCCTATCACGAGGGCCGGACCGGCTTTGCCCGGGGCAGCCACCGCTCGAAGCCCTGGCTTCTGAACGTCTCGGACCGGGTGGCGTCGCGGGCGGTGCTCTATGATCGCCAGCTCGCCGCCTGCCGCCGACGCTAGGAGCGCGAGCGCACCTCCGTCGGGATCGAGAAATACCGCGACGGCAGGCTGTCGACGCGCGTGAGGTTGCCCAGAACGGTCGTTGTGCGGTTGCCCTGCCCGTCGATCACCACCCATTGACGCAGCTGCACCGGCGGGCCGGTGAACACCATCTCGAGCTTGCCGTATTCGGGATGCTGCGGGTCCTGCGCCGTGACGATCGTCTTGTTGCCTTCCTGGCGGTGCCCGACCACCATGCCGGCCCGCGCCAGATCCACGTTGCGCTGCAGGATGATCGACAGCGGCGTCTGGCTCAGCGGATATTGCTCGGGCGTGCGGCTGTTCGACTTGCCGTCGAACACCGCCACCTGCCCGCCGCCCGCCATGACCAGCATCTCCTCGGGCGGATTGTAGTCGAACCGCAGCCGCCCCGGCCGGTGGATATAGAGCGTGCCGGTCGAGATCGTGCCGTCGGCATTGATCTGGGTGAACGCGGCCTGCGCCGTGGTCAATCCGTTCAGGTATTGCGACAGGCTGTTCAGGGGCAGCGGTGCGGCCGCAGCCGGACCGGCGATCAGGGCCGCGGCGGCGGCCCCGGCAAGAAAGGTTCTGCGGCTCGGCATGGGTGGCGCTCCCGTCTGGTGGTCCTCGTCATCTAGGTCGTCTGCCCGCGCCTGTCATCGTCATGCCATAACGACGGCGCGAGCGCGCTGGAACCCGCGCCGGTCCGACGAATTGGTCTCGCAGGGAGGGCGCGATATCGGCGTCCCGACGAAAAAATCGAGAAATGGAGACCGCAATGCCCGAAGCTTTTGCAGCCGGCCTGAACGACAACACGCGCAGCAAGATCATCGACCTTCTGAACGCCCGACTGGCCGATGTGATCTCGCTCGCGCTCGCCGTGAAGCAGGCGCATTGGAACGTCAAGGGCCCCGGATTCATCGGCGTGCACGAATTGCTCGACGAAGTCGCCGACCGTCTGCGCGACAGTTCCGACCTCATCGCCGAGCGGGCGGTGATCCTCGGCGGGATCGCCAGCGGCACGGTCGAGACCGTCGCCGAGAAGACCTCGATGACGCCCTATCCGATCGACGAGAAGGAGATCCAGGTCCATATCGAGGCGCTGCGCGAGCGCTTCCTCAATGTCGGCGAGAACATCCGCACGGCGATCACCGAATCGGGAGAGATCGGCGACGCCGATACCGAGGACCTCTTCACCGAGGTGTCGCGCCAGATCGACAAGGATGCCTGGTTCATCGGCGCCAACGCGCCCGTTCAGGCCTGACCGCTTCTCCGGCAAACGGGCGCGCAAAGCCGCGCCCGTTCCCGCGCTCAAAGACCGTAGGCGTCGGCGAAATCGCCCCGGTCGATCCCGACGAGCGTCAACGTCAGGTCGAGATCGTCGAAGACCAGCAGGGTCGAATGGCTGCCCGACGCGCGCAGATCGGCATCCGCGAGGTCGACCGGGCCGGTGAAGCGCAGGATGTCGATGTCGATGGCGAAGTCGCGGATGACGTCGTGATCGCCGCGATCCTTGCCCGAGAACACGAAGATGTCCGACCCGTCTCCGCCCCACATCCGGTCGTTGCCGCTGTCGCCCTTCAGCCGGTCGTCCCCGGCGCCGCCCCAGAGCTTGTCCTTGCCGGCGCCGCCATAGAGCCGGTCGGCGCCATCCTCGCCCCGAATCTTGTCGTTACCGTCGCGGCCGTCGAGCCGGTCGCGCCCCGCCCCGCCCCACAGCTTGTCCGACCCCGCACCGCCGTCGAGCCGGTCGTCGTGTTCGCGCCCGATCAGGCGGTCCTTGCCGTCCTTGCCCTGCAGCACGCAGTTCCGGTCGGCGCCGATGATGCAGTCCGAGCCCTTGGTGCCGGCGATGCGGATCCCGGCGTCGGTCGCGGTGATCTTCCAGTCCCGGCTGTCCTGATCGGCGCCGTAGATCCGCTCCAGAGCCTCTCGATCGAGCCGCTCGAGATGCCCGTCCGCGGTGGTGAAATTGTACGACATCACGGTATTGTCGCCGCTGTCGAGCCGCGAGGTCAGCCGCGCCGCGCCGTCATGGGGATGCGACAGGCCGACGGCGTGGCCGATCTCGTGCAGCAGCGTCTCCATCGCCCAGGCGCTGCCTATGCCGGAATGGTTGCTCCAGTCGATGGCCAGGTCGGACCTGCCGGTGCGCGCCCCGGTGACGAAGGGGTAGTAGGCATAGCCGCCGAGATCGCTGTTGCTGACCCCGTAGGCATCGATCATTGCGGGTCCGTCCACCTCGACGTAGCGGATGTCGCAGTTCGCCTCGAACTCGTCGAGCGCGGCGCGAAACGCCTTCTTCTGGGCCGCGGTGAAGGGACTGGCCTCAGCCCCCTCGGGCAGATCGGCGAACGGCGGCAGCGCGCTCTGGGCCTTGAACGCATAGGTGATCACCGCGCCTGTTCCGAGCGGCGCGGTGCTGTTCCAGCGGAACGGATCGGCATCGAGATAGGCGAGGATGCTGCTGCAATCGGCCACGATGGGCATGGGCGGTATTCCGGGCTGAAGGTCTGTCGCCGCGCACCCTAGCGATCCGCAACCGCAAGATGAAACGAAAAGAAGTCAGCAATTTAGAGATCACGCCTGCTCGGGAACCAGGATCTCGCGCTTGCCCACATGGTTGGCGGAACTGACCACGCCCTCGTCCTCCATCGCCTCGACCAGCCGCGCCGCCTTGTTGTAGCCGATGCCGAGCTTGCGCTGGATGTAGGAGGTGGAGCACTTGCGGTCCTTGATGACGATCGCCACCGCCTTGTCGTAGAGTTCCTCGTCGCCTTCGGGCCCGCCCGATCCGCCGGCGAGGCCCAGCACCGCGTCGATGTCCGAGGTCTTGTCCTCGGCCGGTCCTTCGACCACGCCGGACTTGTAATCGGGCGGCCCGAAGGATTTCAGGTGGCTGACCACGTCCTCGACCTCCTCGTCGGAACAGAATGGTCCGTGGACGCGGGTGATGCGGCTGCCGCCGGCCATGTAGAGCATGTCGCCCATGCCCAGAAGCTGCTCGGCCCCCTGCTCGCCCAGGATGGTGCGGCTGTCGATCTTCGAGGTCACCTGAAAGGAGATCCGGGTGGGGAAGTTCGCCTTGATCGTGCCGGTGATGACGTCGACCGAGGGGCGCTGCGTCGCCATGATGAGGTGGATCCCGCTCGCCCGCGCCATCTGCGCCAGTCTCTGGATGCAGGCCTCGATCTCCTTGCCCGCGACCATCATCAGATCGGCCATCTCGTCGACCACGACGACGATGAACGGCAGGACCTCGGGCTGCATCTCCTCGGTCTCGAAGACCGGCTCGCCGGTCTCGTCGTCGAAGCCGGTCTGCACCGTGCGCTCGAACATCTCGCCCTTCGACAGCGCGTCGTGGACGCGGCTGTTGTAGCCCTCGATGTTGCGGACCCCCATCTTCGACATCTTGCGATAGCGGTCCTCCATCTCGCCCACGACCCATTTCAGCGCCACCACCGCCTTCTTCGGGTCGGTCACCACGGGCGAGAGCAGGTGCGGGATGCCGTCATAGACGCTGAGCTCCAGCATCTTCGGGTCGATCATGATCAGCCGGCATTCCTCGGGCGTCAGCTTGTAGAGCAGCGACAGGATCATCGTGTTGATCGCGACCGACTTGCCCGACCCGGTGGTGCCCGCGATCAGGAGGTGCGGCATCTTCGCGAGGTTCGCCACCACCGGATCGCCGCCGATATCCTTGCCGAGCGCCAGCGGCAGCTTGCGGTTGGCATCGTCGAAGGCGCGGCTCGACAGGATCTCGCGCAGCACGCACATCTCGCGGCTCTCGTTGGGAAGCTCGATGCCGATCACCGAACGCCCCGGCACCGTCGAGACCCGCGCCGACAGCGCCGACATCGACCGCGCGATGTCGTCGGCAAGCCCGATCACCCGGCTGGCCTTCAGGCCCGGCGCGGGCTCGAGCTCGTACATGGTCACGACCGGACCGGGCCGCACCGACACGATCTCGCCCTTGACCCCGTAATCCTCGAGCACCGCCTCGAGCATCCGGGCGTTTTCCTCCAGCGCCTCGTCCGACAGGACATGCCGCTGCACCGTTCGGGGATCGGCCAGAAGCGTCAGGGGCGGATATTCATAGTCCGCCTCCTCCGCCTCCGGCCTCACCGGATCGGGGCGCGGGCGGGCGCGCGCGGCCCCGGTTCCGGCCTCGGGGGCCGCGGCGATCGTCTGCACCTTGGGGCTCGGCGCCTCGCGCCGGATGGCGGGCGCCGTCTGCGGCCCCGGCAGCCCCTCGCGGTCGCGGCCGGGCGCGCTTGTCCTGCCGCCGAACGCCCATTCCGCATCGTCGGGATCGGGCTCCAGATCGTCCTCGAGCGGCACATAGGCGGCGTCCGTCCCCTCCCGGTCGATGAGCGTCGCGTCGGGCTCCGCCGCGAACAGGGGCGCGGGCCCGGCAGGCCGGATCTCCGGCTCGATCCGGTCGGCGACGGTCAGCGCCGGACGCGGCCGGCCGCGCAGGCGGATCGCGTCGCTGATCCGGGCGCTCAGCCGGTCATCGGCGCTCTCGGCCATCTCGACCTCGGGAATGAACTCGCGCTCCACCGCCTCGGCGGGCGCCCGGTGCAACCGCCCGATGAGCCGCGCCAGCAGGCCCGGCCGCGACGCAACCGCGGCGGCCGCGTCCTCCGGCACCGGGCGGGTCAGCGGCGGCTCGGCGCGGCGCTGCCGCGCATGGGCGATGCGGCCCGCGGCGGCCCGCGCGCCGGCGGCCATGCCGTTGCGGCCGAGGCCCAGCACCGAGACGAGGCCGGCATAGGTGACGATCGTGCCGCGCGTCAGCCAGCCGCCGATCGCTGCGACCTCGGCCCGGGTGAAGCCCAGCACGTAGCCGCCCACCGCCAGCGTTGCCGCCATGATGCCCGCCGAGGCGAGCTTCATGCCGATCGGCCCGCCGACGCCCAGCACCCCCAGTAGCGTGCCGAGCGCCGTGTCGCCGAACAGCCCGCCGAGGCCGAAGCTCTGGCCCCAGCCCGGCCCCGGCACGTGGGTCGAGAGATAAACCGACAGAAGCGCCACCCCGATCGGCACGAAGACCGCCCGGCCCATGGCGCGCTCGGAGCCCAGGTGAAGCACGAAGCGGCCGCCCCAGACCACCAGGGCCGCGGCCACCCCCCAGGCACCGAGACCGGCGATGACCATCATCGGCGAGGCGATCGAGGCGCCCATCCGGCCCAAGAGGTTCTGCGCCGGCGCCGACGTCGCGGCGAGCCAGGAGGGGTCGTCCGGCACGTAGCTCGACAGCATCAGCGCCACCGCCGTCCCGAGCGCGATCAGCGCCAGCCCGACCAGCTCCCGCGCACGCTTCTCCAGGATCGCCTGGGTGTCGCTGTCGAACAGGGGGTCGCGGCCCCGTGACTGATATGATGCCATGCCGTCCTCTTCGTTACCGATAGAGACAATCCCGCAGCCGGATCAGCCCGGTCTGCAGGTCGTCCTCATGCGCCACCAGCGCGGCGCGCACATATCCGCGCCCCGGATTGTCCTCCCCCACCTGGCGCGAAAGATAGGCTCCGGGCAGCACCCTCACCCCCGTCTCGCGCCAGAGCCGCAGCGCCGCCGCCTCGCCGTCCTCCACCGGCAGCCACAGGAAGAACCCCGCCTGCGGCGCGCCGCATCCCGGTATGCCGTCGAAGATCCGGTCCACCATCTCGAACTTCGCGACATAGCGGCGCCGGCTCGCCTCGACATGGGCCTCCTCGGCCCAGGCCCGCGCGCTCACCGCCTGCACCGGCCCCGGCAGCGGCGCGCCGGCATAGGCCCTGAGCTGCTTGCACCGCGCCACCGTCTCCGGCCCGCCGCACAGAAACCCCGAGCGCAGACCGGGCAGGTTCGACCGCTTGCTGAGCGAATGGAAGATCACCACCCGTTCCGGATCGGCGCCGATCTCGACGGCGACCTCCAGTGCGCCGGGCGGCGGCGCCTCGCGCCAGATCTCGGAATAGCATTCATCCGCGAAGATGCGGAAATCGTGCCGCTCGGCCAGCCCGATCAGCTCCCGCCAATAGGCCTTGCCGGCCACCGCGCCCTGCGGGTTGGACGGCGAGCAGACATAGGCGATGGCGGTGCGGTCGAGCACCGCGGCCCCGAGCGCGCCGAAATCGGGCAGGAACCCGGTCGCCGCCGTCGCCGGCACATAGACGGGCTCGGCGCCCATGGCGAGCGCCGCCACCGCATAGACCTGATAGAACGGGTTGGGCGTCAGGACCGCCGGCCCGCCTTCCGGACAGAGCGCCACCGCCGCGTTGAAGAGCCCCTCCCGCGTCCCGTTCAGCGGCAGCACCTGCCGGCCGGCGTCGATCTTCACCCCGTAGCGGCGCGCCACCCATCCGCCGATCGCCTCCTGCAATTCGGGGGTGCCGTCGTTCGGCGGGTACCGCCCGAACCCGGCGGCGCTTTCGGCGAGGACCTGGCCCACGAAGGCCGGCGGGTCGTGGCGCGGCTCGCCGATCGACATGTGCACGACGCTGCCCCCCGGCTCATGGTGATCGAGCAGGGCGCGCAAGCGCGGAAAAGCATAGTCTGGCAGAGCCTCGAACCGCCGGGGATACTGCATCATGGGCCTCGGAGCGGGGTCTCGCGCCCCTTTTGCCGCTACCCTAGCCTGCGAAACGCCCCCCGGTCCAGCCGTCGCGTCCCGGGGGGCGCGCCCAGGCGGGGCTGTGACTTTCACGTCATCGCCCGTTCCGCCGCCGCCCCCAGCCGCAACAGCCGCCGCTCGGTGCGGGGCGGCGTCTGCAGCATCAGCCCGACCGACGCATCCCCGGTCGGCAGCGTCAGGCCCGGCAGGCCCATCAGGTTGCCGATCCGCGTGTTCCTGAGCGTCATCAGGTTGCGCTCCGCGTAATAGCCGCTGTCGGTCTCGAGCCGCGCCCGGTCGGGCGGCAGGATGGGACAGGTCGGCAGGATCACCGCGTCGTGACCCGCCGTTGCCGCCAGATAGCCGCGCCGCAGATCCTCGAGCCGCCGCCAGCCGGCGATGTAATCCGCGGCCGACACGTCCCGGCCCCCGCGGAACCGCTCCAGGATCTCCTTGAACATCAGATCGGGCCGCGTCTCGATCACGTCGCGCCAGACGCCGTAGGCCTCGGCGGCGAAGAGCGTCGGCGACAGCGGCATCGCCTCGGCCACCGCCGGCACCCGGTGCCGCACGATGGTCGCGCCCGCCGCCTCGAGCCGCCGGACGGCCCGCTCGAAACCCTCCGCGACCGGCTCCTCCAGATCGTCCATCGCCACCGTCTCGAGGAGGAGCAGCCGCGCCCCCGCCAGCTCGACGCCCGCGAGATCGGGTGCCGCCCGTCCGCCCATCGCCGCCCAGAGAAGCGCCGCGTCGGGGACCGACCGCGCCAGCGGCCCCAGCGTGTCGAACCGCGGGCAGAGCGGCACGACGCCCCCCATGGGCAGCGTCCCGGCCGTCGTCTTCAGCCCCACCAGATCGTTCCACGCCGCCGGAACGCGCACCGACCCGCCGGTATCCGATCCGACCGCCGCCGCCGCGAGGCCGAAGGCCACCGAGGCCGCGGCGCCCGACGAGGAGCCGCCCGCCACCGCGTCGGGCCGCGTCACGCAGGGCGGCGTCGCGGTGACCGGGTTCAGTCCCAGTCCCGAGAAGGCCAGCTCGCTCATGTTGGTCTTGCCGAGACAGACGAGGCCCGCGGCACTGCCATTGGCCAGCACCTCGGCGTCGCGCTCCGGCACCCGCCCGGCCAGAAGCTTCGATCCTGCCTCGGTCGCCGTGCCGGCGCTGTCGAACAGGTCCTTCCACGAGACCGGCACCCCGTCGAGCGGCCCGTGCCGGGTTCCCTCCCGCGCCCGCCGCGCCGCCGCCCGCGCCTCGGCGAGCGCCCGCTCGGGCGTCGTCCGGGCATAGGCCAGGGCTCCCACCGGATGTGCGCCGATCGCCTCCAGATACGCCTCGGTCAGCGCCACCGGGTCGATCTCGCCCGCCTCGATGCCGCGCCCCAGCGCCGCGGCGTCCGTCTTCAGCCAGTCCGTCACGTCGCTCTCCCTGCCTCGCGTCGTCGGGGCGCATGGACATCGCCCCGCTCAGGCCCATTCTCTGCGCCATGGATCACGATGTCATCATCGCCGGCGGCGGCCTCGTCGGCTCGACCTTCGCGCTGGCGCTCGCCCGCCACGGCCTCGACGTGGCGCTGGCCGATCCGGCGCCGGCGGTGCGGCGCCAGGCGGCCGGGTTCGACGGTCGCAGCTACGCGCTCTCCGTGGGCTCGCGCAACCTGCTCCGCGCCATCGGCCTCTGGGACGCGGTCGCGGACGAGGCCCAGCCGATCCTCGACATCCGCGTCTCCGACGGCCGTGCCGGCGAGGGGCCTTCGCCCCTGACCCTCCATTTCGACCATGCCGAGATCGAGGAGGGGCCGATGGGCCACATGGTCGAGGACCGGCACCTGCGCCCGGCGCTGATCGACGCCCTGTCGGAGACGACCCAGATCGCGGCCGGCGTGACGGATCAAGCGCCCGGCGCCGCCGGCGTGAGCGTCACGCTCGCCGACGGGACCAGCCGGACCGCCCGGCTGCTCGTCGGCTGCGACGGCCGCGCCTCGGGCGTCGCGCGCCGCGCCGGCATCCGCCGCACCGGCTGGGAATACGGCCAGAGCGCGCTCGTCGCGGCGGTCTCGCACGAACGCCCGCATGGCGGCACCGCGCACCAGTTCTTCATGCCCGAGGGGCCGCTCGCGATCCTGCCGCTCAAGGGCCAACGCGCCTCGATCGTCTGGACCGAGCGCACCGACCGGGCGCGGGCCCTGACGGCGCTGCCCGACGAAGCCTATCTCGACGTCCTGCGGCCGCGCTTCGGCGACTTTCTCGGCCAGATCGCGCTGGCCGGCGACCGCTTCACCTACCCTCTCGGCCTGTCGATCGCGACCCGCTTCCATGGCGACCGCGTGGCGCTGGTGGGCGACGCCGCGCATGCCGTCCATCCCATCGCCGGGCAGGGCCTCAATGCGGGCCTGAAGGACGTGGCGGCCCTGACGGAGGTTCTGGTTCTTGCCAAGCGCCGGGGCGAGGATCCGGGGCGGATCGACGTGCTCGAACGCTACGAGCGCTGGCGGCGCACCGATGTCACCACGCTGGCGCTGGCGACCGACGGCTTCAACCGGCTGTTCTCGAACGACAACCCGGCGCTGCGCCTCGTCCGCGACCTGGGCCTCGGCGCCGTGGCGCGGCTGCCGGGCCTGCGCCGGGCCATCATCCGCGAGGCCGCGGGCCTCACGGGCGACCGCCCGCAACTCCTGGCGGGGCGGCCGATCTGACACGAAAACGGCCGGGGAAAACCCCGGCCGCCAACATCGGTCTATCGGCGATCTCAGCTCGACCAGTCGGTCTCGACCGAGGGCAGGTCGCGCATCTGGTCGGCCGTCATGCGGGTGACGAAATAGGCCTCCTCGGCGTTCGAGCCGTCGATCATCTGCAGATCGTCCTTGTGGATGAAGACGTGCTTGTCGCCGAGGTCGAGAAATCCGCCGACCTCGACGACGAGGCCCGCCATTTCGCCGTCCGGCATGATGACGACGTCCTCGATATCGCCGATCTGGTTCCAGTCGGTGTCGATCTCGACACTGAAGTCCAGATCCCAGTCGTCCTCGACATAGGTGTTGGTCGTGTAGACCGGGGTTCCGGTGATCTTCTCGGCGCTGAACGCGGCCGGCAGATCGGCCAGCGACGGAGCCGGCGTGCCGGCGTTCTGGCTCTCGCTTGACATGTCGCCCGACGCCTGGTCGGAGACGTGCTGCTCGGCCAGGGCGGGCGTCGCCAGAAGCGCCGTCGCGGCGAGGATGGTGCTGATCGTACGGGTCATACTCTCTCCCAATTTAAGGTCACTTTCCGGACCTAGGTCCGGGTCGGCAGGCTTGCGCCCGCCTCTGGCCGCTCAACGGAAAGATCGGAAGATTGTTTCGTCAACGCGCCAGATCGACGCTCAATCGTCGATCCGGCGGGCCTCGTCGGTCAGCATGATCGGGATTCCGTCGCGGATCGGGTAGGCCAGCCGCGCCGCGCGCGAGATCAGCTCCTGCCGCTCGGCATCGTAGCGCAGCACCGCATGGGTCTCGGGGCAGACCAGTGCCTCCAGCATCTTGCGGTCGGTCTCGCTCATTGCAGCCGCTCCTCGCCGCCCCCCGCGAGGGCGAACTCGATCAGCGTCACCAGCGTCTCGCGCCGCGTCGTCAGGTCCGGCGCCTCCAAGAGCGCCTGCTTGTCCTCGGCCTCGAACGGACACAGCATCGACAGCGCGTTGATCAGAAGCTCGTCCCCCGCCTCCGACAGCGACGACCAGTCCGTCTTCATCTCCTCCGCGTCGAAGAACCGCGCCAGAAGCGCCAGGAACCGCGGCCGGTCGAAGGCCGGATCGCGCTCCGACTGACCCAGATCGCGGGCAAAGCCGTCCCAGGACACCTCGCATTTGCGATAGGGAGTGAACCCGTCGATCTCCTTGCGGACCCGATAGCGCGAGATCCCCGACAGCGTCACCATGTAGCGGCCGTCCTCGGTCTCGCTCAGCGCGGTCAGCCGGCCGGCGCAGCCGATGGCGTGCAGCCGCGGCTCGCCGCCCCGCGGCACCTCGCGCGGCTGCACCATGCCGATCAGCCGGTGCGGCGTCTTCAGACAGTCGTCGATCATCGCCAGATAGCGCGGCTCGAAGATATGCAGGGGCAGACGACCGCGTGGCAGCAGCAATGCTCCGGGCAGCGGAAAGACGGGGAGGGTGTCGGGAAGATCCGCAGCGCTGAACATGATCGGCGAGGTAGCCCGCCCTCCGGGTCAGGCAAATATCATGGAGGACAGCCTGCGGCGACCTTTCAGCGCAATCGGATCCTTCGCCGGCAGCGCCTCGAAGATGGTCAGAAGCTGCGCCCGCGCGGCGCCGTCGTTCCATTCCCGGTCGCGCCGGAACAGTTCCAGAAGCGCGTCGACCGCAGCCTCCGTCTCGCCGTGCGCATGAAGCGCCTGCGCCAGGTCGAACCGCGCCTGATGATCGTCGGGATCGGCCTCGACCCGCGCCCGGATCTCGTCCAGCGGCCCCGCATCGGCGGCCTGCCGGGCGAGCTGGAGCTGCGCATGCGCCGCCTCGAGCTCGGGCGCATGGCTGATCTCGGCATCGGCGCCGTTCAGGATCGCCTCCGCCTGGTCGAGCTTCTCCCAGCGCCAGATGCGCCCGCACCAGACCCCCATAGGCGGCGGCGTTCTTCGGATCCTCGCCCAGGATCGCCGCGAAGACCTGCGCCGCCTCCGACGCGGCGCCCTCTCCCAGAAGCTCCTCGGCCTGCGCCACCGCCTCGGCTAGGCCGCCATCGTCAGGGGCGCCGCCGCCGGCCTGCGCCACCAGCCGGTCGACGAAGGCGGTGATCTCGCTCTGCGGAACCGCGCCCTGGAAGCCGTCCACCGGCTGGCCCTTGTAGAACGCATAGACGGTCGGGATCGACTGGATGCGCAGCTGCGCGGCGATCTGCTGGTTGCGGTCGACATCGACCTTGACCATCTTCACGGCGCCCTTGGCGGCCAGAACCGCCTTCTCCAGCATCGGGCCCAGCGTCTTGCACGGGCCGCACCAGGTCGCCCAGAAATCGACGATCACCGGCACCGTCTGGCTGGCCTCCACGACATCGGCCATGAAGGTCGCCTCGGTCGTCTCCCTGATCAGATCGGCGTCCGCCTTCGGTTGCGCCTTGCCCTGTCCGAGTTCGATCATCGCGCCGTTCCTCTCAATCCCGTGTCCGCTGCGTCAGATGGGCCGAATCGCCCCTCTTTGCAACCGTCACAGATCGAAGGCCGCGAAGACCGGCGCGTGGTCCGAAGGCTGCTCCCAGCCGCGCGCAGCGCGCAGGATCCGGCTCGACCGCGCCGCGCCGGCGATGTCGGAGGAAGCCCAGACATGGTCGAGCCTGCGACCCTTGTCGGCCGCCTCCCAGTCCGGGCTGCGATAGGACCACCAGGAATAGAGCCGGCCCTTGGGGATGTGCGTCCGCGTCACGTCGATCCAGCCGCCGGCCTCCTGCGTCTCGCCCAGATGCGCGACCTCGACCGGCGTGTGGCTCACCACCTTCAGAAGCTGCGCGTGCGACCACACGTCGTCCTCCCGGGGGGCGATGTTGAGATCGCCCACCAGGATCGACCGGACCGGCGCGCTGGCGCGGAACGCGTCGCGCATCGCCGTCAGGTAGTCGAGCTTCTGGCCGAACTTGACGTTCACCTCCCGGTCCGGCTTGTCGCCGCCGGCGGGCACGTAGTAGTTGTGGATGACGACGCCGCTCTCCAGCCGGGCGGAGACGTGGCGGGCATGGCCCAGATCGGCGTGATCGAGCGCCGCGACCTCCACCATCGGCCGCTTCGACAGGATCGCCACTCCGTTGTAACCCTTCTGGCCGCGCGCCACCATGTGCGGATAGCCCAGGGCCGCAAAGGACGGAATCTTCTCGACCGGCGCCTTGCATTCCTGCAGGCACAGCACGTCGGGCGCCTCCTCCCGCAACAGCCGCGCCACAAGACCCTCGCGCAGCCGCACGGAGTTGATGTTCCAGGTACAGATCGTCAGGCTCATGGGCGTCTCCGTCTGCCGCGCCGCAGGATAGGCCGAGCCGCGGGCGGCGGCCAGCCCGGCCCCCGCGACATCGCCGACCGGAACGACGCATCGCCCGGGCGGTTGGGCAGGCAACCAACGCAGAGGAGACACCTATGCATCGCCTGATCCCGATTCTCGTCACAGCCTCGCTCGTCCCCGCCGCCGCCCTGGCGCAGGAGGTCGTCGGCACGATCAGCGGCGTCATCGACGGCGTACCGGCCTCCTGGTCGATCCAGGATGGCGCCGACTTCGCCACCGACTGGACCGACACCGACGGCGGCATCGAGGTGACCATCGCCGCCTATCCCGAGGCCACCCCGCCGACCGAGGACGAGCGCCTGCTCATCACCTTCACCGCCGACGGCACCGCCCGCCAGCCGGTGGCGGAAGACGCGGTCGTCGAATACGCCACCGGCGGAGAGACGCTCCAGGCCAGCGGCCAGAACGCCGATTTCTCGCTCACCAACATGGAGATCGAGGGCGACAGCCTGGTCGTCGCCGGCAACCTCGTGGTCACCGCCGTCGAAGGCGGCTCCGACGAGCTACTGATCGCCACCGGCCGCGGCACGACGATCGACGGCAACTTCCAGGCGACCATCATGCGCGGCGAGTGACCTGCGATTGCCCGGCGGCTGGCGGGTGACGAACCGCTTGCCGGTCGCTAGATCCCGGATCAGTCCCGTTCCCAGCGAGAGCTTCGCCATGATCCGAGCCGCCTTCCTGATCCTTCTCGCCGCCGCGCCCGCGGCCGCCGCGCAGCAATGGCAGGCCTTCGAGTTCCGCGGCATGTCGGGCGCCGGCATCTGCACGCGGCCCATGGCCCATGCCGCCGACGGCACCTATTGCCTGTCGGTGGTCTGCGAGGGCGATGGGGGTCCGTTCCTCGACCTGAGCTTCCTGCGCTTCACCGGGCTGCCCCTCGCCGCCGATCTCGCCTACAGCGTGGGAAGCGACCGGTTCGGCGACCGGATCGAGGCGACGATCGACGACAACGTCACCGCCTATCGGCTCGATCTCGAGGATGCCTGGCGCCAGGCGTTGATGGCCGGCGCCAGCGTCGACGTGCGGCTGGGCGACGACGACACCGAAGACCTGCTCGACATGACCTTTCCGCTCGCCGGATCGGGGGACGCGATCCGCCGCGCCGACGAGCTCTGCTCGGCGCTCGCCGCCCGTCGGCAGGAGGCAGCGACCGGCGCCCCCCAGCCCGCGGCCGACGATACGGCGAGCGAACCGGCCGAGACCGAGGCGGCCGCCCCGGCGGCGGCGGGCGACTAGGCGCGCCGCGATCGCCGGCAGCTACATCGACAGCCGGTAGCCGCCTGATTCGGTCACCAGAAGCCGGGCATTCGACGGGTCGGGCTCGATCTTCTGCCGCAGCCGGTAGATATGCGTCTCGAGCGTATGGGTCGTGACCCCGGCATTGTAGCCCCACACCTCGTGCAGCAGCACGTCGCGCGGCACCACCCCGTCCGGCGCGCGGTAGAGGAACTTCAGGATGTTGGTTTCCTTCTCGGTGAGCCGAATCTTCTTTTCGGCCTCGTCGATCAGCATCTTCTGCGCCGGCCGGAACGAATAGGGCCCGAGCTGGAACACCGCGTCCTCCGACTGCTCGTGCTGTCTGAGCTGCGCCCGGATGCGCGCCAGAAGCACCGGAAACTTGAAGGGCTTGGAGACGTAGTCGTTGGCGCCCGCATCGAGGCCCAGGATCGTGTCGGCGTCGCTGTCATGGCCGGTCAGCATCAGGATCGGGCACTTGACCCCCTGCTTGCGCATCAGCCGGCACAATTCCCGGCCATCGGTATCGGGAAGCCCCACATCGAGGATCACCAGATCGAAATGCCCGGCCCGCGCCCGTTCGAGCGCCTGGGCGGCGTTCTCGGCCTCGAACACGTCGAAGTCCTCGGTCATCACGAGTTGCTCGCTCAGCGCCTCGCGCAGGTCGTCGTCGTCGTCGACCAGAAGTATTTTCTTCAGCGTACTCATTGATATCCTCCGTCGCGGGCTCAACGCGGAGATGTGATCGGGGTTCGACCGGCGCAAGGCTTGCAACATTGTGTCACGGGCGTGTGTGGACGGGCGGGGTTCCGTTTCACTTTCCCGGCGGCCGCGCCTATGCCGCCGTCATGACCCCGCTGTCGCCCACCGGACCCGAATGGCTGGCCCGCGCCCGCACCGATCTGCGCGCCGGCCTGCCCGTGGTCCTGCGCGACGGCGACCGGCGGGCGCTGGTCGCGGCCGCGGACACGATCCCCCCCGACCGGCTCGCGGCGCTCTGCGCCGCGGGCGACGCCGAGCTGGCCCTCACCCACTGGCGGGCAGAGACGCTCAAGATCCGCGTCTATGACGGCGATCTGGCGCGGCTCGCCTTGCGCCCCGAAACCTCGCCACGGGCGCTCCGGGCGATCATCGACCCGGCCCGCGACCTGGCCTCGCCGCTGAAGGGCCCCTTCGCCACCCGCCGCGGCGGCGACGCGACGCTGGCCCGCGCCGGTCTGGCGCTCGCGCGCTCGGCGCGGATCCTGCCGGCGGTGATCCTGCGCCCGGTGGACGCCACCCCGCCCGACCTCACCGAGCTGGCGACCGACCGGATCGCCCCGCCGACGCCGGCTCGGCTCTCGGAGGTGGTGGCGGCGGATCTGCCCATCGCCGCCGCCCTCGGAACGCGCCTCTCCGTCTTCCGCCCCGATGACGGCGCCGAGGAGCACTACGCCGTCGAGATCGGCCGCCCCGACCGCCACGCGCCGGTCCTGGTGCGGCTCCATTCGGCCTGCTTCACCGGCGACGTGCTGGGTTCGCTCAAATGCGATTGCGGCGTCCAACTCACCGTGGCGCTCGAACTGATGGCGGCCGCGGGGGGCGGCGTGCTGCTCTATCTCAACCAGGAGGGGCGCGGCATCGGGCTTGCCAACAAGATGCGCGCCTACGCCCTGCAGGATCAGGGATTCGACACGGTCGAGGCGAATCACCGGCTGGGCTTCGACGACGACGAGCGCGATTTCGGCCTCGGCGCCGCGATCCTCCGCGAGATGGGGATCACCGCGGTGCGGCTCCTGACCAACAATCCCCGCAAGGTCGACCGGCTCGTCCGCGCCGGCATCGCGGTGACCGAGCGGGTGCCGCTCTGGGTCGGCGAGACCCGCTTCAACCGCGATTATCTGCGCGTCAAGGCCGAGAAATCGGGCCACCTGCCGTGATGGTGCTGATCCTGACGCCGCGCGGCCTGCTGGCGACGGGGCGACACCTGCCCTGCACCATCGGCCGCTCGGGCCTCACGGCCCACAAGCGCGAGGGCGACGGCGCCACGCCGTGCGGAACCCATCGCATCACCGGGCTGCTCTACCGGCCGGACCGGCTCGTCGCGCCCGCGCCCTGGGCGCGGCCCATCGGGCGGCGCGACATCTGGTCCGACGACCCCGCCGATCCGGGCTACAATCGCGCCGGCCAGGCGCCCTCGGCCTACGGGCACGAACGGCTGCGCCGCGCCGATCCGCTCTACGATCTGGTGCTGCTCACCGACTGGAACTGGCCCGCCGCGCAGCCGGGCCGTGGCTCGGCGATCTTCCTGCACCGCTGGCGCCGTCCCGGCGCCCCGACCGAGGGCTGCATCGCGCTGCCGCCGGACGCCCTCCTGTGGCTCGCGCGCCGCGCGCCGCCCGGCACCCGCCTCCGCGTCGGACCGCCCGGCCGCCGCCAGGCCCTCTAGTCCGAGGGCCGCTCGCCGAAGATCGCCGATCCGACGCGCACGCAAGTCGCGCCAAGGCTCACCGCCGTCTCGAAATCCGCGCTCATCCCCATCGACAGGCCATCGAGCCCTGTCCTCTCGGCGATCCGCGCCAGAAGCGCAAAATGCAGCGCCGGCTCCTCGTCGATGGGCGGAATGCACATCAGCCCCCGGACCGGCAGGTCCATCGACCGGCAGCGTGCCACGAACGCATCCGCCTCCTCGGGCAAGATGCCCGATTTCTGCGCCTCCTCGCCGGTATTGACCTGCACGTAGAGATCCGGGCAGGAGCCCGTCTCCTGCGCCAGCCGCGCCAGCGTCGTGGCCAGCTTGTCGCGGTCGAGCACCTGGATCACGTCGAACAGCTCCATCGCCTGGCGCGCCTTGTTGGTCTGGAGCGGCCCGATCAGGTGCAGCCGCACCTCCCCGAACCGCTCGCGGAAGGCCGGCCACTTGCCCTCGGCCTCCTGCACCCGGTTCTCGCCAAAGATCCGGTGGCCGGCTTCCAGAACCGCCTCGACCCGCGCGTCGGGCTGCTTCTTGCTGACCGCGACCAGCTCCACCGCCTCTCCCCGCCGCCCGGCGCGCTCCGCCGCCGCGTCGATCCGCGCCCGTATCTCCTCCAGTCCCATGTCGCGCCCTCCTTTCGCCCGTCTATGCAAAGCCCAACGGAAATAGAAAAGGGCGGCTCCGGAGAGCCGCCCGATCCCGCGTTCCGATCCGTCGTGGATCAGAACGACATCGCGATCCCGAAGGAATAGCGGTCGTAGCTGATCGAGTCGTCGTCATCGCCCGGGACGTCGTTATGCGCATAGGAGCCCTGAAGCTCGGCGCCGCCGCCCAGATCGTAGTTCACGACCAGGGCATAGCCCTCGCGCTCGCCCCCATCGTCCTCGAGGTTGAACTTGCCGTAGTTGACGGCGACCAGGAACGGCTCGAACTCGTACCCGACGGCGATGCCGAAATGGTTGTCGAAGCCGTTGGAGAAGTCGTCGTAGTCGGAATAGTTCACGATCGCCTGGATGCCGCCGTCCATGGCAAGGCTGAGGCTGGCGCCGACGACGCTCGGGCCGGCATTCTCGATCTCGACATCGTCGACATCGTCGGGATCGAAGTTCGACGCCTCGGGGTCGAGGACGTTGTCATTGTCGTCAAACAGCGTGACCGTGTCGTTGTCGGCCTGCTGGTAGCCAAGGCCGGCGCCGAAGGTCATGCCGCGGAACTCGCCCGAATAGCGCACACCGATGCCGAGCACGGAATCGCTGCCGATCTCGGCGAGCTGGGTCTTGGCGGCGGCTTCGAGGCTGCCGAAATCGGTGACGTCGAAGCCGTCGTCGGGATCGTCGTCGATCTCGGCCGACAGCGCGACGGAGAAATCGCCGAACGCGTAATCGTAGCGCGCGACTTGGCCGTCGTAATAGCCGTCGAGGCCCGCATTGCCGTTATAGCCGGCATGCTCGTTGTCGTCCTGGATCGAGCCGCCGATGATCGCTTCCTGCAGCGCGAAGTCGAAGGCGCCGTCGGTGTCGCCCATGGTCAGAGTGCCGAGCGAGCCGGAGACGAAGATCGAGGTGTCCGCACCGCCCTCGGCGGGATCGAACGCGCCGCCGGTGAAGCCGTCCTCGTAATAGGTGTCGAGGTCGACCGCCGCGCCGAAGGTCAGGCCGGCATCGGTTTCGCCCGACATCGAGAAGGTCAGGTCGATGTCGCTGTGGAACTGCGCGTCGAGGTTGTCGCCGTTGGAGTCTTCGCCGCCGAAGATGCCCATTTCGGCCGAACCCGACATGTCCACGTCCGCCAGGGCGAAGGTCGTCGAGGCGACCAGAGCCGTGGAGGCAAGAAGAAGCTTGTTCATGTTTTCCCTCATGATCTTTTTCCGGCCCCAAGAGGTCAGCCGCCTCGAGGGTACGGGATCGGAGTGCTCTTTTTCCCCCTTTGCATCAAGCGAGCGTGAGGTCGTTAAGGAACGGCCGGCGGCATTTGGTGCAGCGATGCCACAGTGAGGCGCGCACGCTGCGGCAGACGAAAACGGCCGCCCCCGAAGGGACGGCCACGGGCTTCCGGTCGAGGCGCGGGCGGTCAGCCGTCGCCGCGCGCGATCGCCTCGATCTCCTGGCACTTGTTGCTGCTCGCGCCGGAATTGTCGGTCAGCACGATGCCCGACACCTGCGCCATCGTGAGCTGCATCATGCCGTCTTCCTCGATGTCGATGTCGCAATTGTTGAGCGCGGTCTGAAGTCGCTGCTCTAGCATCGTCATCTGCTCGTCCGACATCTGCTCGTGCTGCGCGGCAAGGGCCGGCATGGCAAGCGTCGCGGCGGCGGCGATGGTCATGAGGGTCTTCACGGATAGTCCATTCATCCGCTGCGGCTCGCGGCTCTCCGGCACCCGGACAGCGGCAAGCAAATGGGGCGGTCGCAACCGCCCCTTGCACGCGGAACTAAAAGAAGGCCGGGCGGAGCCGCCCGACCTGCGGCAATGCGCCCACCGGCGCCGGTGCCGCCGGCCGCGGCACCAATCTCGTTCCTTGCCGCGACCGCCGCGCTCGTCTACTCACGGAACCGACCGGAACGGATTGCTACGGGAAATGCCATGGGGTCTCGGACCATACTTCGCACCGTCAGCCGCTGCGCCACGCTGGCGGCTGCCCTCGCGCTCCTCGCCGGCTGCGCGAGCCGCACCGGCACCGGCACCGGCACCGGCCCGACCGGACCCAGCGACGCAACCCTGCGGCAGCGCGACAATGTCGAGATCTTCCAGAACCGCGAGCGCGAGACCATCTGGGACCTGTTCTCGGGTGCCGGAAACCCGGATCGCACCGTCGAGGTCAACAAGTACATCTGGACCGCCGCGCAGGACGTGTTCGACTTCTTGCCGCTCGAGACCGCCGACCCCTTCTCCGGCGTGCTGGTCTACGGCTACGGTCAGCCGCCGGGCGGCGGCCCGAGCTACCGCGCAACCGTCTACGTGCAGGACCCCGCCCTCGACGCGCGCTCGCTGAACGTGGCTCTGGCCACCCGGTCGGGGCCGGTCAACGCCGCCACCGCCCGCGCCGTCGAGGACGCGATCCTGACCCGCGCCAGACAGCTCCGGGTCGCCGACAGCCGGCTCTAGCCCCGTGCCAGCGCCTCGATCCAGCCGAACTGCGCGGGAAGACTCACCCGCTTCAGATCGTAGCGGTCGCAAACGAGCGCCCGCGCCCGACCGCCCAGCCGGTCGCGCAGCGCCGCATCGCGGGCCAGACGGTCGATCGCCTCGACGAGCGCGCCGGCATCGAAGAAATCGACCATGAGCCCGGTCTCGCCATCGGCCACGACCTCTCGCACCGGCCCCGTATCCGAGGCGACCACCGCCGCGCCGGCACTCATCGCCTCGAGAAGCGACCAGCTCAGCACGAACGGATAGGTCAGATAGGCATGCACCCGGCTCACCTGCAGAAGCCGGGTGAAGTCCGCCCGCCCGAGCCGTCCGACGAAATGCACCCGCGCCTGGGCCGCCGGGCCGAGCCGGCCCTCGATCTCGGCCAGCATCGCCGCCTTCCACGTGCCCCCCGCCGCCGGCGCCGCGCCGTATCCCGGCCGGTCATCGCCCGCGATCACCACCCGCGCCGCCGGCCGCCGCCGCAACAGCTCCGGCAGCGCTCGCATGAAGACGTGGAACCCGCGATAGGGTTCGAGATGGCGGCTGACGAAGGTCACCACCTCGTCCTCGCGGCCGAGCGTCCCGCCGCCGGGCAGCGTCACGCGCGCCGCGCCATCGGGGCGGATCGCCTGCGTGTCGATGCCCTCGAAGATCACCGACAGCTTGCCACGCAGATCGGGCGGATGGCTGTCGGCCTGCCAGCGCGTCGGGCTCAGCCCCCGATCCGCCGCCTCGAGCTGCAGCCGGAGCGGCAGGTTCCGCATCTCGACCCGTGCCGCGCGCCCGAACTCGGCCGCCCCCTCGATCTCCGGATCGAAGCCGATATCGGCGCCCTCCGCCCGGTAGTAGAACTCCGACAGCACGCCGATCCGCGCCCGCGGCCAGACATGGCGCAGGAACAGCGCCTCGCCCCAGCCGCTATGGGCGACGATCACCGCCGGCTCGAGCCCGTCCGCCCGCGCGGCCGTCGCGGCGCGCAGGACCGCCGCGCCCCGCGCCACCGCGCGCTCCATGCTCCGCGCCCAGGGGTGCGCGGCGCCGGCGCCCGCCTCGAACGGATAGGGCAGGATCTCGACCCCGCGCCAGACCGTCGGCTTCCCGACCCGGCTCGTCAGCGCCACGACCCGGTGCCCGGCCGCTGCCAGCGCCGGCGCGAGATGCGCGAACTGGGCGGGAAAGTTCTGGTGGAGGAAAAGGATGACCATGCCCCTCCTTGCCGGGCAATCGCCTTCCGCGAAAGCCCGATGCCGCTGGACCCGGCGCGGCGGCGCCCGTATCACGGGCACCGACATTCCCCGAAGACACGAACCGAGGACGCGATTCCATGTCCCGCTACGACGCCGGCGCGATCGAACCGAAATGGCAAGCCGCCTGGGACGAGGCCGGCTGCTTCACCGCGACGCGCGATCCGGGCAAGCCGAAATACTACGTGCTCGAGATGTTCCCCTACCCCTCCGGCAACCTCCATATCGGCCATGTCCGCAACTATGCGATGGGCGACGTGGTGGCGCGCTACAAGCTCGCCACCGGCCATGCGGTGCTGCACCCGATGGGCTGGGACGCGTTCGGCCTGCCGGCCGAGAACGCGGCCATGGAGCGGGGCGTGCATCCCGGCGACTGGACCGAGCAGAACATCGCCAACATGAAGGCGCAGTTCGCCCGCCTGGGCCTCACCCTCGACTGGTCGCGCGAACTGGCCACCTGCCGGCCGGACTATTACGGCCAGCAGCAGGCAATGTTCATCGACTTTCTCGAGCGTGGCCTCGCCTACCGCAAGAGCGCGGTGGTCAATTGGGATCCGGTGGACATGACGGTGCTCGCCAACGAACAGGTCGAGGATGGGCGCGGCTGGCGCTCGGGCGCCCTGGTCGAGCGGCGCGAGCTGACCCAGTGGTTCTTCCGCATCTCCGATTATGCCGAGGAGCTTCTGGAGGCGCTCGACGGGCTCGACGACTGGCCCGACAAGGTCAAGACGATGCAGCGCAACTGGATCGGGCGCTCGCGCGGCCTGCAGGTCGCCTTCGGCCTCGATGACGGCCCCGAGGGCCACGACCGCATCGAGGTCTACACCACCCGCCCCGACACGCTGATGGGGGCGAGCTTCGTCGGCGTCTCGCCCGATCACCCGCTGGCCCGCGCGCTGGCCGAGCGCGACCCCGACCTTGCCGCCTTCGCCGCCGAATGCCGCCGCCTCGGCACCGCCGAGGAGGATCTGGAAAAGGCCGAGAAGCGCGGCTTCGACACCGGCCTCACCGTGCGCCATCCGCTTGATCCCGACTGGCGGCTGCCGGTCTACGTGGCGAACTTCATCCTCATGGATTACGGCACCGGCGCGATCTTCGGCTGTCCGGCGCACGATGCCCGCGACCTCGACTTCGCGCGGAAATACGGCCTTCCCGTCATCTCGACCTTCGCGCCGGCAACGGGCGCCCATGTCCCGCCGGAAGACGGCGGCCCGGCCTACGTGCCGCCGAAGACAGAGCCCGTCGCCTATCTGCGCGGCTTTGCCGGCGCCGCGACGCAGACCGGCGAGGCCGCCATCGACGCCGCGATCCGCTTCTGCGAGGCGAACGGCATCGGCCGCGGCGTCACCCGCTACCGCCTGCGCGACTGGGGCCTGTCGCGGCAGCGCTACTGGGGCTGCCCGATCCCCGTCGTCCATTGCAAGGATTGCGGCGTCGTTCCCGAGCGCAAGGAGAACCTGCCCGTCGAGCTGCCCCGCGACGTCGATTTCTCCGTCCCCGGCAACCCGCTCGACCGCCATCCGACCTGGGCCGACGTGGCCTGCCCCGCCTGCGGCGCCGCGGCCCGGCGCGAGACCGACACGATGGACACCTTCGTCGATTCGTCGTGGTACTTCGCGCGCTTCACCTCGCCTGGTGCTGCGAGCCCCACCGATCCCGCCGAGGTCGACTACTGGATGAATGTCGACCAGTATATCGGCGGCGTCGAGCACGCGATCCTGCACCTGCTCTATTCGCGCTTCTTCGCCCGCGCCATGCACGAGACCGGCCACCTGCCCGCCAGCGCGACGGAGCCCTTCGCGGCGCTCTTCACGCAAGGCATGGTCACCCACGAGATCTACCTCACCCGCGACGCGCAGGGTCGCGCGATCTATCACTTCCCCCGCGACGTGACCGACGGCCGGCTCGCCGACGGCACACCGGTGGAGGTCGTCCCTTCCGCCAAGATGTCGAAGTCCAAGCGCAACGTCGTCGACCCGGTCGACATCATCGACCGGTTCGGCGCCGACACGGCGCGCTGGTTCGTGCTCTCGGACAGCCCGCCCGAGCGCGACGTGGAATGGACCGATGCGGGCGCCGAGGCCGCGTCGCGCCATCTCGCCCGCGTCCACCGCCTGGCACTGGCCGCCCGCGACGCGGCCGAGACCGGTACCGGCGACGACGAGCTCAGGCGCGAGACGCACCGCGCCGTCCACGACGTGACCCAGGGCATCGAGAGCTTCGGCTTCAACACCGCCGTCGCCCGCCTCTACGCCTTCGCCGGCACGCTGTCGAAATCCGCCGCCGGCCGCGGCGCTCAAGTCGAGGCCGCGCGCACCCTGGCGCAGATCATGGCGCCGATGACCCCGCATCTTGCCGAGGAGATCTGGCAGATCCTGGGCGGCCCCGGTCTCTGCGCCACCGCGCCCTGGCCGGTCGCCGACCCGGCGATGCTCGTCGACGACGAGCTGACCATGCCCATCCAGATCAACGGCAAGCGCCGCGCCGAGATGACCGTCGCCCGCGACCTGCCCCGGGATCAGGTGGAGGCGCGCGCGCTCGCCTCCGACGCGGTGCAGCGGGCGCTGAAGGGCGGCAGCCCCCGGAAGGTCATCGTGGTGCCCGGCAAGATCGTCAATGTCGTGGTCTAGGCGCCGGATGCTGGCGCTCGTGGCGGGGCTGCCGGCCTGCGGCTTCACCCCGGTCTACGGGCCCGGCGGCGCCGCGCGCGGCCTGTCGGGAGAGATCGCCGTCGATCCGCCCGACGACGAGAGCGGCTATGTCTTCGTCCGCGAGCTCGAGACCCGCCTCGGGCAGCCCGCCGCGCCGCGCTACGCGCTCTCCGCCGATCTCTCCGTCTCCGAGGAGGGCCTGGGCTACACGCCCCGTGGCGATGTCACCCGCGTGCGGCTGAACGGCACGCTGCGCTACCGGCTGACGGCCATCGAGGGCGGCGAGCTGGTGAAATCCGGCGCCATCACCACCTTCACCGCCTACTCGTCGCCCGTCGTCGCCGCCGGCCGTACCAGCATCGCCGGCAATCCGGTCACCGTCGGCGCCGCCGAGCGCGACGCGCTGAACCGGCTCATGGTCATCCTCGCCGACGATCTGGTGGCCGAGCTTCTGGCCACGGCGCCCGCCTGGCGGACATGAAGCTTAACCCCCGAGACGCCCGCGACTGGATCGCCCGACCCCCCGCGGACCGGCCCGGCACGCTGATCTGGGGCACCGACGCCATGCGCGTCGCGCTGAAGCGGCAGGATCTGGTGGCCAACCTCGCCGGCGCCGATGCCGAGGCCGAGATGCGCCTGACCCGCATGCAGGGCGCCGATCTGCGCCGCGAGCGGCTGCGCCTCGCCGACGCGGTCAAGGCGCAGGGATTCTTTCCCGGACCCCGCGTCGCGCTCGTCGAGGAGGCGACGGCGCAGGTCGCCGAGCCGATCCTCGCCGCGCTCGCCGACTGGCGGGAAGGGGACGCCCACATCGTCGTCACCGCCGGCGCGCTCAAGCCCGCGGCCGCCCTGCGCAAGGGGTTCGAGGCGCATCCCCGCGCCGCCGCCATCGCCGTCTACGACGACCCCCCCGATCCGGCCGAGATCGAGGAATGGACGACCGCGGCCGGCCTGCCGCGACTCGAGCGCGACGCCATGGCCATGCTGATCGGTCTCGCCCGCGATCTGGGACCGGGCGACCTGCGCCAGCTTCTGGCGAAGATCGGCCTCTACAAGCTGGGCGACGCGGCCCCCACCGGCACCGCCGACATTGCCGCCTGCGCGCCCGCCTCGGCCGAGGCCGACCCCGACGACCTCATCGCCGCCACAGCCGAGGGCCGCACCGCCGAGATCGCGCCGCTGCTCTCCCGCCTCGCCGCGCAGGGCGCGCAGCCGGTGGCCCTCGCCATCGCCGCGAGCCGCCATTTCCGCCAGCTCCACGCCGCCGCCGCCGATCCGGGCGGCCCAGGCGCCGGCATCGGCAAGCTCAGGCCGCCGGTCTACGGTCCGCGCCGCGACGCCCTCATGCGCCAGGCCCAGCGTCTCGGCCTCAACCGGCTCGAGGACGCCATCCAGATCCTGACCGATACCGATCTCGCCTTGCGCTCCGCCGCCCGCGCCCCGCAGATGGCGGTGATGGAACGCACGCTCATCCGCCTTTCCATGATGGGACCCAGATGACCCTCACCCTCTACGGCACCTCGAAGACCCGCGCCTTCCGCCCCCTCTGGCTGCTCGAGGAGCTGGGCCTCGACTACGCGCACGTCCCCTGTCCGCCCCACGCCGAGGAGGTCGCGGCGCGGTCGCGCTCGGGCAAGCTTCCGGTGCTCGACGCGGGCGGCACCACCGTCACCAATTCGACCGCCATCCTGACCTATCTCGCCGACCGCGAGGGGCGCTTCACCCATCCCGCCGGCACGCTGGAGCGCGCCCGGCAGGACGCGCTGACGCAGATGATCCTCGACGAGCTGGACGCCGCGCTCTGGACTGCCGCGCGGCACAGCTTCGTGCTGCCGCGCGAGCGCCGCGTGCCCGAGGTCAAGGAGACTTGCAAGTGGGAGTTTGCCCGCAGCATCGACAGGCTGATGGAGCGGATGGCCGGCGACTATCTCATGGGCGACGAACTGACCCTGCCCGACATCCTCGCGGTGCATTGCGGCGGCTGGGCGAAGGTGGCGAAGTTCGACGACCTGAACGCCGATTACGTCGAGTACGTGAAACGCACCCGGCACCGCGAGGCCTTCCGCCGCGCCGCCGCGCTTCCCTGACGCCAAGGCCCCGGGGCGCGCGTCAGGTGCAAATCGCCTGATCCTCCGCCCTGACGCCCTCCCAGACCGCCGCCCCCCAGGGATGGAGCCGTCGCCCGTCCCAGCCGGTATCGAGCACCGGCGGCTGGCCCTGCCGCGTCGGCACCGGAAGCGCCTCGTCGGTGGCGAAGTTGAAGACCGCAAGCCAATCCCGGTCGCCCTTGCCAATGCGCAGCGTCAGAACGCTCGGGGACGCATCGACCGCGACCCGCTCCGGCGCCGCGATCCGCGTGTCGCGGCCGAAGCCCAGTGCCCGGCGATAGTAATGCAGCACGCTGTCGGTGTGGCTCTCCTGCCGGTCGACGGCCCGGTCTGCCTGCCAGCGCATCGGCAGCCACGGGGTGCCGTCGGTGAAGCCGTAATTCGGCGCCTCCGCCTCCCACGGGATCGGCACTCGCCCACCCTCCCGTCCCGGCGCGTCGGGCCAGTAGAGCAGATCGACGGGATCGGTGGTCTCGGCCTTCGACAGCTGCGGCTGCGGCAGGCCCAGCTCCTCGCCCTGCCAGACGATCGCCGCGCCGGGCAGCACCACCAGAAGCGTTGCGAAGAACTTCGCGCAGGCATCGGTGCCGTCGCCCAGCGCGGTCACGTGGCGCGGCTGGTCGTGCGAGGAAAACCACCACGGCGCGCACCACCGTCCGTCGAGCGCCTGCAGCAGGTTGGCCAGCGCCACCGGGTCCCGCGCCACCGACATCGGATCGGTGGTGTAGCAGGCGTTGAGCCGCCCCGGCTCGGTGAAGCTGCGGGAGATCTCGATGGAATTGTTGCCGGTATTGCTCTCGCCCATGATCCACGCGTCGGGCCCGGCCCATTTGCGGATCCGGTCGGTATAGGCCGCCCCGTCGCCGGGCAGCAGGTCGTGGACATGGTCCTGGTAGGAATAGGGGTTGTGGTTCGGCCCCGTCACCTTCGACAGAACGACCGGTCGCGCCGGCGGGTTGTCGGGCATGTCGGGGTTGAACAGGTAGGCCGTGACCACGTCGAGCCGGAACCCGTCCACGCCGCGATCCGTCCAGAACTCGATGGTCTCGCGGAACATCTGCTGCACCAGCGGATGGCGTAGGTTCAGGTTCGGCTGACACCACAGGAACTGATGGTGGTAATATTGCTGCCGGCGGTGGTTCCAAGTCCAGGCGAGCGGCCCGAACTGGCTGATCCAGTTGTTGGGCGGCGTGCCGTCGGGCTTCGGATCGCGCCAGACATAGCATTCCGCCTTGGCCGCATCGCCGTCGACCGCCGCCTGGAACCACGGGTGATCGATGCTGGTGTGGTTGTAGACCTGATCGATCATCACGCGCAGGCCGCGCTCATGCGCCGCCGCCACCAGCCGGTCGAAATCCTCGAGCGTGCCGTGCCGGGGCGCGACAGCGCGATGGTCGGCGATGTCGTAGCCACCGTCATGCAGCGGCGAGACGAAGAACGGTCCGAGCCAGATCGCGTCGACGCCGAGCGACGCGATATGGTCGAGCCGCTCGGTGACGCCGGCCAGATCGCCCACGCCCGACCCGGTCGTGTCGTTGAACGACCGGGGATAGACTGCGTAGATGACCGGCGCCTCAAGCCAGGGTCCGTCAAGACCCAACGATCTTGCCGCCGTTCGGGTGCAGCGTCTGGCCGGTGAAGTACGACCCGTCGGCGCTGGCGAGGAACAGGAACGAGGTGGCGATCTCCCAAGGCTGGCCGGGCCGGCCCAAGGGCGAGTTCTCGCCGAAGCCCTCGACCATGTCGGGCGGCATGGAGCCCTCGATGAACGGCGTCCAGACCGGACCCGGCGCCACCGCGTTCACCCGGATGCCCCGGTCGGCGAGGCTCGACGCCATCGACCGGGTGAAGGCGAGGCTCGCGCCGCGCGTGGTCGAATAGCTCACCAGCGTCGGGTTGCCCTTGAAGGCGTTGACGCTCGTGGTGTTCACGATCGCCGCGCCCTCCTTCATGTGCTTCAGCGCCGCCTGCGTGGTGAAGAAATAGCTCATGACGTTCGAGTCCATCACCTTGCGCAGCGTCTCCTCGGCAAGCTCCTCCTCGATCGGCGCGTCGATGAACTGCATCGCCGCGTTGTTGACCAGGATGTCGATCTTGCCGAAATGCTCGACCGTCTTCTCGACGGCCTCGGTCGCATGGGCCTTCTCGCCCAGATTGCCGCGGATCAGCAGCGCCTCGCCGCCCTCTTCCTCGACAAGCCGCTTGGTTTCCTCGGCATCCTCGTCCTCGTCGAGATAGGCGATGGCGACGTTGGCACCCTCGCGCGCGAACAGCACCGAGACGGCGCGGCCGATGCCGCTGTCGCCCCCGGTGACCAGCGCCACCTTGTCCTTCAGCTTGCCGACGCCCGGAAAGCGCGGCGTGTAGTCGGGCTTCGGGTCCATCTTGTGCTCGTAGGCCGGCATCCGTTCCTGGACGCGTTCGGTTGCGTTCTCACTCATCACGGGACTCCTCTGATGGGCGGGGCGGCCTCCGAAGGAACGTCCCGCCGATTCCGGTTTGGACCCGGTCAACGACCGAGCCGGCGCTTTCGTTCAGGTATTCATCGCCGCGACCGAGCCGCCATCGACCCGGTAGGCGGAGCCGTTGGTGAAGGTCGCGCGGTCCGAGCACAGAAGCGCGATCACCGCCGCGACCTCGTGGGCCTTGCCGCGACGCTTCAGCGTCAGATAGGGGCGGTCCTCCTCGAGGAAGGTATCGATCGCCTCCCTCTTCGACACGTCCATGCTGTCGGCGCGCTTCTCCATCATGCCGTCGGTCATCGGCGTCTCGATGAAGGCCGGCGAGACGCTGTTCATCAGAACCCCCTTCGGCCCGTAGACGAAGCTCGCGCCCTTCACCCAGTTCAAAAGCGCCGCCTTCGCGGTGTTGTAGACCGCCTCGTCCGGGTAGGGCTGCACCGCGTTCTCGGAGGTGACGCAGACCATGCGCCCCCAGCCCTTCTCCACCATCTGCGGGATCATCACCTTGCCCATCCGGACGGCCGACATGAAGTTCGTCTCCCAGACGCGGTGGTACTCCGCGTCCTCCATCTCCAAGGGGTCGCCCTTGGCGCCGGTCACCCCGGCCGCGTGGACGAGGATGTCGATGCCGCCCTTGTCCTTCATCACTTGGCCCAGCCGATCGATGTCACCGGTATCGGTCAGATCGGCGCCGAGGCTGTCCACGTCGTCTCCGAGCTCCTCGGCGCATTTCGCAACCGCCTCCGCGTCGATATCGGTGAGCGTCACCTCGACGCCCTCGGCGTGAAGATCCCGCGCCGTCGCCAGCGCCAGACCGCCGATGCCGCCGGTCACCAGAGCCCTCTTTCCGTTGATCTTCAGGTCCATCAGAACCCCCTTCTCGTCAGTCGGTTGCGGGGGTAACGGAAGGCTCTCGGAGGTGTTCCTGCGGCGAATTCGTCGCACGCGACCATTTGCTCAGATCCGCCTGTCACTCCGCGTCCCGATCCGTCTTAGGCTCGGTCTCCGGCGCAGGCTGCACCTCCTTCGCCGGCTTCTCCTCGGTCAGCGGCCGGCGCCCGGCGGCGCTGCCCTCCGCGCCGTCCTCCGCCTCCGCCGGCCGCTCCTCGGCCAGCGGCCGGCGCGCCCCGGCCTCGGACGCCTCCGCCGGCCGATCCTCGACCGGCCGCTTCGGCGCCGGCGCGGGCGCGACCCCCTCGGGCCGCTCCTCGGTCAGCGGCACGCGCGCCTGCTCGGGGGGCAAGAGCCCCTCCTCGGCCAGCCGCCGCCGAAGCCCCTGCGCCCCCTCGAAGAGATGCGTGCGCCAGCCCCGCGCCGCCGCCGCCTCGATGTTCTCGGGCCGGTCGTCGGTGAAGAACAAGGCTTCGGGCGCGATGCCGGACTTGCGCTCCAGCACCTCGTAGATGCCCGGATCGGGCTTCACCATGCCCACATGGCCCGACACGACGGCGCCATCGAACTCGGTCAGCGCCGGATGGATGCGCCGCGCCTCGGCGAAGGTCTCGCGGCCGAAATTGGTCAGCGCGAAGACCGGCACGCCCTGCTCCCTGAGCGTGCGCAGGATCGCCACGCTCTCCTCGATCAGGGGGCTCGCCATCTCGCCCCACTGGTCGCGCCACGACAGGATGTCGCGGCTCCAGCGCCGATGCGCCCGCGCCGTCTCCTCCACGGTCGCGTGCCACGGCGCGCCCGCGTCGATCTGCGCGTTCATCTCGTGAAGCGGCACCTCATGGAACATCCGCGTCCGCGCGACACGCCCGATGGCGCGGTCATAGAACCCCTCCGGGTCCCAGTTCATGAGGACGTTGCCGATATCGAAGACGACGGCTTCCGGGGCCATGGGCTTCCCTCCGCTCACAGGTTCCTCAGGACGCGCTCCAGCGTCTCGCGGAACCGCGACCGGTCGGCCTTGGAGAATGGCCGCCCGCCGCCCTGCCGGAACGGATCCGCTGCGCGTAGGTCGGCCATCAGGTCGCGCGCCGCAAGGGCCTCCGAGACGTTTCTTTCCGACAATTCGCTGCCATCTGGCCGCAGCACCCGCGCCCCGGCGGCCACCGCCTTCGCGGCAAGGGGGATATCGTTCGTCACCACCACGTCGCCCGGCCCGCAGCGCTCGGCGATCCAGATATCGGCCGCATCGGCGCCTTCGGCGACGTAGACCATCTCCACCAGCGGGTTGGCCGAGGGCCGGATGCCGCCGTTCGAGACCATGGCGACGCCCATCGCGCGGCGCGTCGCGACCGCCTCCACCTCCGCCTTCACCGGGCAGGCATCTGCATCCACGTAGATCACGCGTAAAGCGCCTCGCCATGCAGCCGCACATGGTCGGCGATGAACGACGACACGAAGAAATAGCTGTGGTCATACCCCGCCTGCAGCCGCAGCGTCGCGGGCTGCCGCGCCTCGGTCATCGCGGCGGCCAGAGCGCCGGGCTTCAGCTTGTCCCAGAACGGGTCGCGGGTGCCGACATCCACCAGAACCGGCCCGTCGAACCCCCGCGTCCGCATCAGGTGGCTGGCGTCATGCGCCTCCCAGGCCGACCTGTCGGCGCCGAGATAGCGCTCGAATTGCGGCGTGCCCCACTCGCTCGCCATCGTGTTGCACATCGGCGAGAAGGCCGAGACCGAGCGGAACCGCTCCGGCCGGTTCATCGCCACGGTCAGCGCTCCGTGTCCGCCCATCGAATGGCCGGTGATCGCCTGCCGGTCCGGATCGACGGCGAAGGCCTCGACGATCAGCGCCGGCAATTCCTCGGTGACGTAGTCCCACATGCGGAAATGCCGCGACCACGGCGCTTGGGTGGCGTTCACGTAGAACGACGCTCCCTGGCCCATGGCGAAATCCTCGTCGTCGGGCACCCCCGCGCCCCGGGGCGAGGTGTCGGGGAACGCCACCGCGATGCCCTCCTCGGCCGCGACGGCCTGCGCCATGGACTTGGTCATCGCGTTCTCGTGGGTGCAGGTCAGCCCCGACAGGAACCACAGGACCGGCACCGGCCCGTCTCGCGCCTCGCGCGGCAGGAACAGACCGAAGGTCATCTCGCAGCCCAGCGTCTCGGAGGCGTGGCTGTGGACCCCCTGCACGCCGCCGAAACAGGCCGTCTCGCTCTTGGTCTCCATCCGCATCCTCCCCCGCGTCTTGTCTCCGTCTGGTTCCCGCAAAGCCGCCCCGGCTCACGCGGTCAAGGCCAGAACCGCCGTCAGGGTCGCCACCGCCAGGATCGTCGAGACCAGGATCGCCGTCGAGACCCGCTGCGGCGCCACCCCGAAGGATTGCGCCAGGATGAACACGTTGCCCGCCACCGGCAAGGCGGCGGCGGTGACGATGACCTTGGCGGTCGCGACCGGCACCGCAAAGACGAAAAACAGCGACAGCGCCACCGCCAGGGGATGCAGCACCAGCTTGCACAGCGCCAGCCAGCTCGCGATGCTGAGCCGCTCGGCGCTCTTGCGCGACAGCGACACGCCGATGGCGAAAAGCGCGCCGGGCGTCGCCGCGTTCGACAGAAGCCGCAGCAGATCGTCGAGCGGTCGCGGCATCCCCATCCCCGTGGCCGCCCAGCCGAACCCCGCAAAGATCGCCACCAGCATCGGGTTCACAGCCAGCGCCCGCGCCACCCGGAGAAGCGCGCGGGGCGTGATCCGCCCCTCCCGCGCCACCGACACGAGCACCACGATCAGCGACGCGAAGAGCAGCAGATCGACCGTCAGCACCTGCAGGATCGGCAGCGCCGCCCCCGCGCCCATCAGCATGGTCAGCATCGGCAGGCCCAGAAAGCCCACATTGCCGATGACCGCGCATTGCGCCTCGACCGCCATCTCGGCCAGACCCGCGCCGCGCCGCCGCGCCACCGCCGCCGCCAGCCCGTAGACCGCGACGCTCGGCAGCGCATAGCCCGCGAGCACCCGCCACTCGAAGAGCGCGCCCAGATCGAGATCCGCCGCGAAGCGGAAGAGAAGCGCCGAGAGCGCGAAGTAGAAGACGAAATCCGTGAGCACCTTGCCCGCGCCGGCATCGAACATGCCCGCGCTTCCGGCGGCGGCGCCGAGGCCGATCAGCGCGAAGAACGGCAGGACCTGAAGAAGAACGTCGAGCATCCCAGCCCGCTAGCGGCCCGCGCCGCGCATGTCCATCGACCGCCGCGCCGGCTCCCGCTCACCCCGAGCCGATCAGGATCCCCGCCGCCAGCACCAGCGCGCCGCCGACCACGACCTGCAAGGCGGCGCGGAAGAACGGCGTCTCCATGTAGCGGTTCTGGATCCAGGCGATAGCCCACAGCTCGACGAAGACCACGACGAAGGCGACGGTCGTCGCCGTCCAGAAATCCGGGATCAGATACGGCAGGGCATGGCCGAGCCCGCCCAGCGCCGTCATCACCCCCGAGGCGATGCCGCGCTTCAGGGGCGAGCCCCGGCCCGAGATCTGCCCGTCATCGGACGCGGCCTCGGTGAAGCCCATGGAGATGCCGGCGCCGACGCTGGCGGCGAGGCCCACCAGGAAGGTCTGCCAGGTGTCTCCCGTGGCGAAGGCCGCCGCGAAGATCGGCGCCAGCGTCGAGACCGACCCGTCCATCAGCCCCGCGAGCCCCGGCTGCACCCAGGTCAGCACGAATTGCCGGTGCGCGGCGCGGCTTTCCGCGTCGCGCTCGTCGGCGCCCAGATGCTCGCCGGCCAGCGTCTCGGCGAGGTCCGAATGGCCCGCCTCCGCCGCCGCCAGATCGCCCAGAAGCGCGCGGGTGCCCGGATCGGTGCTCCGCGCCGCGGCGCGCGCATAGAACGCGCCGGCCTCGCGCTCCATCCGCTCCGCCTCGTCGCGGATCCGCTCGATCCCCAGATTCTCCACCAGCCAGACCGGCCGCCGGGCATAGAACCCGGCCACGTGCTCGCGGCGAATCAGCGGGATCGTGTCGCCGAACCGCGTCTCGTAAAGATCGATCAGGCGGCGGCGGTGGCCGTCCTCCTCCGCCGCCATGCCCTCGAAGATCTTCGCCGAGGCGGGGTAATCGGGGCGCAGCCGGTCGGCATACATCCGGTAGATCCGCGCGTCGTCCTCCTCCGCCGAGATCGACAGCGCCAGAATCTCCTTCTCGCTCAGGTCGCTGAACCGGCGGCGATTGGACAGATAGGGCAGCATGGGCACTCCGTCTTTAGAATCGTTCTCATCTGACCAGCCAATCGATCCGGTGCAAGTCGTTTGTTCACAAGTTGAGTATCGGTCGCATTGGCACCACGAGACCCTCCGGTTTTATGTATAATGACATCACCGTGAACTCGTTTGTTGGAGGCCTATCATGACTGGAAGATTGCTTGCTCTCCTCGCCGCGGTGACCACGATCGGCGGCGCCGCGTCCGCCCAGAGCGTCGCGATCGGCGACGACGGCTGGGCGCTCGTGGACCGGAGCGCCAAACTGAACTACCGGGTCGTCGTCAAGGACGACGGCTGGGAGCGCGCCGACAAGACGCTGCGCCCGATGTCCGCCGCCCGCGCCCCCGGAAGCCCCTGCACCCAGCTCGAACGCTCGCTCGGGCAATCCGGCGCGCAATGCGGCACGATGACCCTCGCCGAACTGAGCCGCGCCTATATCGACCGGAACGACTGACGATCCCCCGCCTCGGCGGGGCGCGGGACACTCCGTTCCGCGCCCCGTTCTGGACATGGGCCGCTTTCATCCCCACCTCGAAGCAGGCTTGCCGGCGAGTTCCGTCGACGGCTAGGTTCGAATGCCAGGGGGACATGGTGGTTCAGGCAAACGCGATCAAACGGGGCCGGAAATACGACCAAGTCCTCGAGGGCGCCCGCGAAGTCTTCATGGCCGACGGGTTCGAGGGCGCCAGCGTCGACATGATCGCGAAGCGGGCGGGCGTTTCCAAGGCGACGCTCTACAGCTACTTCCCCGACAAGCGGCTGCTCTTCGTCGAGGTCGCGTCGTGCGAATGCCGCCGGCAGGCGGCGCAATCGGTCGGCACGCTCGACTTCTCCCGCTCCCCCCGCGAGGTGCTGGCCCGCGCCGGCGCCGCGCTCATGGACTTCATGCTCTCCGAGACCGGCCAGCAGGTCTTCCGCATGAGCGTCGCCGAATGCGACCGCTTCCCCGAGATCGGTCGCGCCTTCTGGGAAAACGGCCCCGGCATGTTCGAAAAGCTGCTCTGCCGCTATTTCGAGTGCAGCATCGCCCGCGGCGAACTCAGGATCGACGACCCGACGCTCGCCGCCCATCAATTCGCCGAACTCTGCAAGGCCGAGGTGTTTCCGCGCCTCTGCCTGCGCATCCAGCCCGACTTCACCGAAGCGGAGCGCCGCCGTATCCTCGACGGCGCGGTGGAAACCTGGCTGGCGCGCTACGCCGCGTGAGCCCGCCCGGCGCCGGCCCGTCAGTCCACCCGCCGGACATGCAGCTGGTTGCCGACCTTCTTGGTCTCGAACCGCTTGAGATCCTGCACCAGGTCCGACAGCTTGCGCTTGCCGTAGGTGCGGGTGTCGAAATCGGGGTGCTGCGAGGTGATGTACTGGCCGATCTGGCCCAGCGCGTACCATTCGTCGTCCTGCTCGATCCGGTCCATCGCCTGCAACAGCAGCGGCACCGCCTCGATCGGGGCGACCTTGCCCGCCGGCGCCCGGCCCGAATCCAGCGCCTTCGGCTGGATCGGCTCGTCGACGATATTCTCGATCAGGATGAAGCGGTTGCACACGTTCCGCAAAGCCTCGGGCGCCTTCTTCTCGCCGATCCCGATGACGTCGAGGCCGTTCTCCCGCACCCGGTTGGCGAGCGCGGTGAAGTCCGAATCCGACGAGACCAGCACGAATCCGTCGAAACGGCCGGTATGCAGGATGTCCATCGCGTCGATCACGAGCCCGATATCGGAGGCGTTCTTGCCCACCGTGTTCGCGGTCTCCTGGTGCGCCACGAGCCCGAGGTCGCGCACCGTCTTCGACCAGTTCGTCAGCCGGCCCGACGACCAGTCGCCATAGACGCGCCGGAGCGCCGGCTCGCCGAACTTGGTGATCTCCTTGAGGATCGGGTCGGCGTATTTCGCCGGAATGTTGTCGGCGTCGATCAGGACGGCGTAAAGCGGGCGGTCGCGTTGCGGCATCTGGCCTCTCAGAGGAAGCGGTGCATCACGAGGGCGTCGACGAAGCCCTCCTCGGGGTGCCGGAACGCCTGCGGCAGCCGGCCGGCGATGTCAAACCCGTAATCCCGCCAGATCGCGATGGCGCGGGCGTTGGTGGCGACGACGAAGTTGAACTGCATCGCCCTGAAGCCCCGCTCCCGCGCCCGGTCGAGCGCGTGCTCGAGCATCCGCCGCGCCGTGCCCTGCCCCCGCGCCGCCGCGAGCGTCGCGAAGGCGGCGTTGCAGACATGGTCGCCGTGGCCGCCCTGATTGGCGCGCAGGTAATAGCTCCCGGCGCCGTCGCCGGTCACCCAGACCTCGTGCCCCGGCCCGCACCAATAGCCGAGCGCCGCGTCGCGCGAGAGGCCGGGATCGACGGCATAGCTGTCGCCGGCGCGGAACACCGGCTCGAGGATCGCCCAGATCGCGTCGTGATCGGCGGCTTCTGCCTTTCTCACCCGAGCTCCGGCTCCGTGGCGGCGAAATGCGGCTCGCCCTGCATCCGCTCCCACCACTCCTGAAGGCCGCCCGCCTCCAGAAGCGCGTCCAGATGCGGCGTCAGCCCGACATAGAACAGGAGCGGCCCGAGGTAGTAATCGGCGAGGCTCACATGGCTGCCGGCCAGCCAGTCGTCGCCGCCGCGGATCTCGCCCACCAGCGCCATGAACCGCTTCGCCGTCTCGAGCGTCTCGTGATGCTGCGCCTCGCTCGGGTTGCCGAGGAAATCGGGCTTGATGTGATAGAACGCGACGCCGACCAGCGCATCATAGCCATAGGCGTGGACCAGAGACACCACCTCGGTCATCCGCGCCCGGTCCCAGGCGCTCTCGGGCAGGGCCGAGGGTCCGTCGCGCGTCGCCTCGACATAGCCGACGATGGCGTCGGTCTCGATCAGCCGGTGCCCGTCGATGTCGAGAACCGGCACCTTGCCGAACGGATGGCGCTTCAGATGCTCCTCTTGGCGCGGCTCGCCTTCGAGGACGTTGACCGGGTTCTGGCTGTACTCAACCCCCTTCCGCGCGAGGACGATGCGCGCCGTGCGCACATAGGTCGAGCGGTCGAAGCCGTGCAGGATCGTGTCGGACATGAAGGTGCTCCTCGTCTGCCGCGCCACGTCCTAGTCTGGTGGCCGTGCCCCGACAAGGCGGCTGCGGGCAGGTGCCGCGGGCGCCGGACCGGCGCTTTCGCCGGAGGAGAGGAAGGGGCAAAGTGACCGACGCCGCGGTTTGGTGGGGGCTCAAAGTGCCGCGGCGCCGGTCTAGCTCATCGCTATGGGGCTCTTTTGGCGGTCCGGTGCGGCAAATCGAGGACCCGATCGTGATGATTTCGAGGCATCTTCGGGGCGGACGCCGCGGGGCTTGCCAAGGGCTGCGGCCTCGCCCACCTTTCTGGCATGACCATGACCGGCCCCACGCCCCTGCCCGCGCGTCCCGACCCCTACGAGCGGACCGCGTTCGACCGCACGGAGCTGACGCTGATCCTCGGGCTTTACGGCCGCGCCGTGGCCTTGGGCGAATGGCGCGACTACGCGATGTCCTTCCTCAAGGACGTCGCGGTGTTCTCGATCTTCCGCCGCACCGCCGAGCACCCGCTCTACCGCATCGAGAAGCGGCCGCGTCTGCGCCACCGTCAGGGGATGTATGCCGTCATCGGCATGGACGGCCAGATCCTGAAACGGGGGCCCGACCTCAAGACGGTGCTGGGCGTGCTCGATCGCATGCTCATCCGGGCCGTCGAGTGATCACCCCAGCCGACGCCGCGACGTGACCGGGCCGCCGCCCGCCGCGGCGATGCGCAGGGTGGCGGCCTCGATGGGCTCGTAGGCGACCGCCATGTGATGCGCATTGGCGTGGATCAGCACCTCCGCATCCACCGCCATCGCCACATGCCCCTTCCAGAACAGCAGATCCCCCCGCTCCAGCGGCTCGTCCCCGAGCACCCGGCCCAGAACCGCCTCCTGCAGGTCGCTGTCGCCCGGGCAGGGCAGGTGACAGGCCAGGCACGCCGCCTGCACGAGGCCCGAACAATCGATCCCGTCCGTGGAATTGCCGCCCCACAGGTACGGGACCCCGAAGAACAGCTGCGCCACCGAGGCGGGATCGGTGAAGGGCCGGTTCGCCGGCACCAGATGCGGGCGCGGCACGTGCAGCCCCTCCGCCGTCTCGAAGAACCGCTCGCTGCCCGCCACGACGCGCAGCCGCACGCCGAAGCCGAGCCGCATCACCGCCGGCCGCTTCATGTCGGGCGCGGGATAAAGATGCGTCGCGGGCACGCCGACGATGTGGCTGGGCCGGTCCGGCGCCGCCAGATCGGCCTCGGCGACATAGCCCACATAGCCGTCCTTCATCGCCCTGAGGAACGCCATGCCAGAGCGCCGCTCGTAGATCTCGACCGCCTCGCCCATCAGAAGCTGCCGGTCTCGCGCCACCCTCAGCGGGCTCGACCACAGGTCCGCCACCGGCACCGCGACGCGCGCCGGCTCGGGCGACACGAACCGCTCCGCCTCGACCCGCCCCTCGAGATGACGCGCCGCGACGCGGCCATTCGCGGGGGTCAGGCGCCGGTCGCTCATGCCATCCCCCCGATCACCTCCAGAAGCGCCCGCGCGCCCTGCCCGACGCCCCCCTTGGGCCGCCCCGGCGCCGCCTGCGGCTGCCAGCCATAGATGTCGAAATGCAGGTAGCGCGGCGCCCCGGCCGCGAACCGGCGCAGGAACAGCGCTGCGGTGATCGAGCCGGCGAAGCCCCCCGAGGGCGCGTTGTCGAGATCCGCGATCCCGGGCTCGATCATCTCCTCGTAGGGCGCCCAGAACGGCATCCGCCAGACCGGGTCGCGCACCTTGGCCGCGGCCGCCGACAGCGCGCCGGCCAGCCCCTCGTCATCGGTGTAGAAGGGCGCGAGATCGGGGCCCACCGCGACCCGCGCCGCACCGGTCAGCGTCGCCATGGAGACCAGCAGGTCGGGCGCCTCCTCGGCCGCGAGCGCCAGCGCGTCGGCCAGAACGAGCCGCCCCTCGGCATCGGTATTGTTGACCTCGACCGTCAGCCCCTTGCGCGAGGGCAGGATGTCGCCCGGCCGGAACGCCACGCCCGAGACGGCGTTCTCGACCGCCGGGATCAGCACCCTCAGCCGGATGTCGAGCCCGGTCGCCATGATCATCCGCGCCAGCCCCAGCACCGTCGCCGCGCCGCCCATGTCCTTCTTCATCAGCCCCATCGAGCTGCCGGACTTCAGGTTCAGCCCGCCCGTGTCGAAACAGACCCCCTTGCCGACCAGCGTGACCGACGGGCCCGTCCCGCCCCATCCGAGATCGACGAGCCGCGGCCCGCGCCCGGCCGCCGCCGCGGCACCGACCGTCTCGATCAGCGGAAACCCCTCCGCCAGCTCCGCGCCCTCGAGGACGGAGCAGGTCGCGCCGAACGCCTGGGCCAGATCCTGCGCCGCCCGCGCCAGATCGGCCGGCCCCATGTCGCGCGCCGGGGTGTTGATCAGGTCGCGGGTCAGCGCCTCGCCGCGGGCGATCGCCTGGGTCCGGGCGGCATCGACGTTGCCCGGCGCCACCAGCCGCGCCTTGGGCGCCGGCACCTCCGCATAGCGGTCGAACCGGTAGCCGGCCAGGAGCCAGCCCAACGCCGCCTCCGCCGCCGCCGCGTCCTCCAGGGGCTCGGCCAGCCGCCAGACGCCCTCGGGCAGCGCGCCGCGCAACGCCGCGAGCGCAAAGCGCCGGCGTGGTCGGTCGGCGGGCTTGCCCAGCCCGAAAAGCGCCGCTTCCGGCGCGCCATCGGCACCCGGCACCACCAGCGATTGCCCCGCCGCGCCATCAAACGCAGCCGCTGCAACCCAGCGGCGCACCCTCTCCGGCTGCCCCTCGAGCCAGGCTGCGACCTCGCCGGCCGCCAGCAGGTGGATCGGCAGGCCGTCCTCGGCGCCGTCGGCGAAGCTCAGCGCGGCATGGGTCATCGGGCGGCCTTTCGGGATCGGGAAGCCCGGCCACCTTAATCCCGCCGCCGCCGCGCGCAATGGCCCCTCCCGGTCAGCCCGGCAGGTCCTGCAGGCACCAGATCTCGCGCAGCGTCGCCTGCCCCAGCCGGTCGAGCCGCGCGACATTCGCGGCAAGCGCGGTGTAGTCGGCCTCGCGGCTCAGCCGCTCGACGGTGCGCGCCACCCGCGACAGCCGGTGCAGCCCGATTCGCCCGGTCCGCAAGCCCAGCGCCCCGGCGGCCGGGCGCAGATCGTCCATCTCGCCGCCCTGCCAGGCCCGGGCGACGCGGCTCAGCATCTCCGCCACCACCTCGAGCTCGTCCTCGAGCCTCTCCGTCAACGCCGGTCCCGCCCGCCCCGCAAGGCGCAGCACGTCACTTTCCGCCCGCTCCCGTGGGCGCAACGCGATGATTGCCATTTCATTCTCCTCACGCCCCCGGAGAGTGCTATGCACCGGCGGAGGATAACGTCCCGTTGACCCGGCCCCATCTCGGCGCTCGAAAATCCCTCGGATTGCCTCTATCAGGAGGCGCGAAACACCAGGGTCGGGACGTCCATGCATCACGCCAAGCCATTGCCGCACTATCTCGTCCAGCGCTATCACGGCTGGCGGGCCACCACCTTTGCCGAGAATCACGCCTGGTACCGCCGCTTGGCCGAGGAAGGTCAGCGCCCGCGCGCCATGGTGATCTCCTGCTGCGACAGCCGCGTGCACGTGACCTCGATCTTCGGCGCCGACCAGGGCGAGTTCTTCATCCACCGCAACATCGCGGGCCTCGTGCCGCCCTGCGAATCCGACGGCGCGCAGCACGGCACCTCGGCGGCGGTGGAATACGCCGTCACCGCCCTCAACATCGCCCATCTCATCGTCATGGGACATTCGCAATGCGGCGGCGTCCGCGGCTGCTTCGATATGTGCTCGGGACATGCCCCCGCGCTCGAGGAGCAGTCGAGCTTCGTCGGCCGCTGGATGGACCTGCTGCGGCCGGGATTCGACGCCCTGCCCGAGGGCGACGAGGCGATGCAGGTGACCGCGCTCGAGCACGAGGCGGTGCGGATCTCGCTGCGCAACCTGATGACCTTCCCCTTCGTCGCCGAGGCGGTCGAGGCGGAGCGGCTGAGCCTCCACGGCCTTCATACCGACATCAAGGGCGGCGGCTTGTCGATGCTCGACCCCGAGACCGACACCTTCGTCGACCTCTGAGCGGCCCGCCGCGTCCGCCACGCCCACTCCCCCACCCATTCCTGCCGTGGCCGGGCCTTCGGGGGAACCCGCATGGCGGTTCCCGGCTTTCCCCTGAAAAAGGGGAGTATGTGCGCATGCGCGGATTCATTGTCACGGCCCGGCCGCGCCGGAATGGGCGCTTCGCCCGACGCGTTTTCCTGGCGTTCCTCGTCCCGCTCGCCCTCTCGGGGTGCAAGGGCTTTCCCAACGATATCGCCGGAACGATGGACGGTGTGACCTCGACCGGCATCCTGCATGCCGGAATCGTGGCGGACGGGCCGGCCGAGGCCGACGAAAGGGACCTCGCCCGCACCATCGCCGAGGCCGCCGGCGCCGAAGCGGAATTCCAATCGGCCAGCGCCGAGGTTCTCCTGCGCGAGCTGGAGGAGGGCGATCTCGACATCGTCCTCGGCAAGTTCGCCAAGGCCAGCCCGTGGACGGCGCGGGTCGCCCTGACGTCGGCGCCCGCGGCGGAGGGCACGCCGCCCCCTGACGAGCCGGTGCTGCGCGCAGCGATCCGCCACGGCGAGAACCGCTGGCTGATGTTCGTCAGCGAGACCGTCGAGGGAAGGGCATGACATGAGCGCGGTTCCCGAAAAGATCGAACCCCATCTCCGGCACGGCGTGCGTCTCGAATGGTGGACGCTGGCCTGGCAGGCCTCGATCGTCGTCGTCATGTATCTCGTGATGGGCTCCAGCCAGGCGATGAAATCGGCGTGGCTCGAGGATCTGCTGGGCCTGATCCCGGCCGCCGTCTTTCTTCTCTCCGTCCATTTCGAACGCAAGTCCCCGAGCCAGAAATTCCCGTTCGGATTCCAGAGGGTAAACAGCCTCGCCTTCCTCGCGTCGTCGAGCGTGCTGGCCTTCATGGGCCTCTATCTGATCTACGATTCGGGCTCCAAGCTGATCGCGGTGGAGCATCCCACCCTGGGCCCGATCGAGCTCTTCGGCCACACCGTCTGGATCGGCTGGCTGATGATCGCGGCCCTCGCCTACTCGGTGGTGCCGCCGGTCATCCTGGGGCGCATCAAGCAGCCGGTCGCCCGGCGCCTCAAGGACAAGGTGCTGCACACCGACGCGCAGATGCAGAAGGCCGACTGGATGACCGGGCTCGCGGGGATCGTCGGGATCGTGGGCGTCGGCTTCGGCTTCTGGTGGGCGGATTCTGCGGCGGCGCTGCTGATCTCGCTCGACATCGTCCATGACGGCGTCCGCGCGGCGCATGTCGCCGTGGCGGAGCTGATCGACGGCATGCCGCGCGAGCTGGGCGGCAGCGCCGTGGCGAAAGATGCCCACGCGCTGCGCGAGAGCCTGGAGCAAAGCTTTCCCGATGCCGATGTCCGGCTGCGCGAGACGGGCCGCTACATCGTCGCCGAAGTCCGTGGTGCCGAGCCGCCCTCGGGCGAGATCCATCTCAGCGATTACTGGACCGGCGATCCCGATCACGAATGGCGCTTCGCGGAGCTCTCCTTCGCCCCCTCGCCCGAGAAGGCCTGACCCGCAGGCGAGGACAAGATCCGGGTTCGGGGCACCGGCGCTCCCGGTGCCCAGGCCGATAGAGATGACGGGCGCGGCCCCTGTTGCGGCGGGCCGGCACCCACCGTCCGGGGCCGTCAACCGGCGCGGGGCGCGGGTGTCGCGGCGGCCCCGCTGCCCCTCGCGCCCGGTCCGATGGAAATCCGATGAAAGTCCGACGGTTTTCCGAAACGCGCCGCGCCGAAGCGGCCCCTGCCTCCGGCCTGCCGGCGGGGGCGCGGGTAAAGGCGGCGCGCGCTGCTTGCCCTCGCGCCCCTCAGCCCTTCTTCAGCACCTCGCGCCCCAGCAATTCGGCGATCTGCACCGCGTTCAGCGCCGCGCCTTTCCTGAGATTGTCGCTTACACACCAAAGGCTTAGCCCGTTGTCCATGGTCGGGTCCTGGCGGATGCGGCTGATGAAGGTGGCGTAATCGCCCACGCATTCGACCGGCGTGACGTAGCCGCCATCCTCGCGCTTGTCGACGACCATGATGCCGGGGCTCTCGCGCAGGATGTCGCGCGCCTCGTCCTCGTCCAGAAACTCCTCGAACTCGATGTTCACCGCCTCCGCATGCCCCACGAAGACCGGCACGCGCACGCAGGTCGCATGGACCTTGATGCTGGAATCAATGATCTTTTTGGTCTCCACCACCATCTTCCACTCCTCGCGGGTGGAGCCGTCCTCCATGAAGACGTCGATATGTGGAATGACGTTGAAGGCGATCTGCTTGGGGTACTTGCGGGGCTTCACCTCCTCGACCGGGTTGTAGATCGCCTTGGTCTGGTCCCACAACTCGTCCATCCCCTCCTTGCCGGAGCCCGAGACCGACTGGTAGGTCGAGACCACGACGCGCTTGATCTTTGCCCGGTCGTGCAACGGCTTCAGCGCAACGACCATCTGCGCGGTCGAACAATTCGGGTTGGCGATGATATTCTTCTTGGAATATCCGTGGATTGCGTCCGGATTGCATTCCGGCACGATCAGCGGCACCTCGGGATCGTAGCGGTAGAGCGAGGAATTGTCGATCACCACGCAACCCGCCTTCGCGGCCCGGGGCGCGTGCACCTTCGTCGGCTCCGACCCCACCGCGAACAGCGCCATGTCGTACCCGGTGAAGTCGAACTGGTCGAGATCCTTGGTCTTCAGCGTCCGCTCGCCGTAGCTCACTTCCGTTCCGAGCGATCTGCGGGAGGCAAGCGCGGTCACCTCGTCGGCCGGGAAGCCGCGCTCGGCCAGGATGTTCAGCATTTCGCGGCCGACATTGCCCGTCGCGCCCGCCACGGCGATCTTGTAACCCATGGGATCCCCCATCTATGAAAACGCGACCTCATATCCTATCATTTCCGGGCGTGAAAGGGGGCGGGTCTGTGCTATCTGCCTCCCTCAGACCACCAGCGCAAAGGAGTCGTCCATGTATTTCATCGTCCTGATCATCCTGATCGCCCTGCTCGGCCTCTCGGTCTTCAACTTCATCACGTCGTCGAAGTAACGCCGAGACGCGCTCAGCGACTTGCACCGGGGGGCGGATCGAGCGGGATCCGCCCCCCGTCATGAAGCAGGAAGACCTCCTGACCCTCGAACGCCGCGGGCACCAGAGGCCGTCCGTAACCCGTGCCCCCGTCGAGATTGACGCGGTTTCCGTAATGCGTCGCCCGCTCGAGCGCGGTATGCCCGTGCACGACGAGCCAGCCATGATCGGCGGTGCTCTCGAGCCATCCTTCCCTGATCCACAATAGATCGTCCTCCTCCTGCCGCTCGAGCGGCCGGCCAGGACGCAACCCTGCGTGAACGAAGAGAAGATCGCCCACCTCGTGATAGGGTGCGAGATCGGCAAGAAAGGCGCGGTGCGCCTCCGGCACCGCCGCATCGGCCGCGCGGGCAAGCTCGTCGCCCGACAATGTGGTGCCGTCGAGATCGTAGGAGGCGAGCGTCTCGCGGCCGCCATTGTAGAGAAAGGCCTGCGCCTCGCCCGACAGGCCATAGGAGCCAAGCGTCGCGCTTCCCCCCAGAGCCCTGTTCAGCCAGGATTTCCCCGACTTGATCTGCGGGTCGTTCTCGCGCCCCTGGGACAGGAAGCGCAGGAACATCCGGTCGTGATTGCCCTTGCAGAACAGCCAGGGCCGCCCCTCGTCCCGCCCTGCGACCAGCCGGTCGAGCACGCCCGCGCTGTCGGGCCCGCGATCCGTGTAATCACCCAGAAAGACCACCTGGGCATCGGCCCCGCCATCGCGTTCGATCAGCGACTGCGCCCGGTCAAGCTCCTGCAGGTGGCCATGAATGTCGCCAACGGCATAGATCGTCATGTCACCTCCCTTGCGCGGGACATCTCGTCCACAATGGCGCGCGCGGCACCGGCCGGATCGGCGGACCGCCAGACGGGCCGGCCGACGACGATGTGATCGGCGCCCGCCTCGAGCGCGGCGCGCGGCGTCGCCACCCTCTTCTGGTCGTCCGTCGCCATGCCCTCCGGCCGCACGCCGGGCGTCACGATCAGCCGTCCGGCCGCGAGATCCAGCCCGCGAATGGCGGCCGCCTCCTCGGGCGAGGCGATGACGCCGTCGGCGCCCGCCTCGAAGGCCGAGGCCGCGCGGTCGATCACCATCTGCGGCACCGGTCCGTCCCGCATCAGCGCCGCGTCGAGATCGTCCCTGTCGAGGGAGGTCAGGATCGTCACCGCAAGGATGCGTGTCGAGGTGCCGGCCGCGCCCTGCATCGCGGCGCGGACGACATGCGGGTCACCATGCACGGTCAGATAGTCGATGTCGAACCGGCAGAGGCCCTTGACCGCCGCCTCGACCGTCGCGCCGATATCGAACAGCTTCATATCGAGGAAGATGCGCTTTCCCCGCTCGTCCTTCAGTTCCCGTGCGAGGGCCAGACCGCCGCCGGTCAGCATGCCGAGCCCGATCTTGTAGAAGCCGACGGTCTCGCCGATCCGGTCGACCAGCTTCAGCCCGGTCAGGGCGTCGGGCAGGTCGAGCGCGACGATCAGCCTGTCATCTGCCATGTCGTCCTCCTTGTCTTGCCGTTCGCTTGCCCCATCTGCGGCTCACCGGCAAGGCGTGGAACAGGCCCTCGGCGTCGGCCGTTGCCACCTCAGACACGAACCTGGAGTTCCTGATGGCCAAGTCGTCCAAGCAAGCGGGCAGCCCGCTTCTGCCCATCGCCATTATCGCCGTGGTCGTCATCGCCGTGATCGCGGGCATCTTCACCCTAACCGGGTCCGAGCCGCCGGAACAGGCGACGATCATCCCCGAGGATGTCAGTGCCGAGCCGGCCGGTGCGGGAACGGCACCGGAGGGAGAGGCCGACGAGGTCAACGAGGGCGTCACCGACCAGCTGGACAGCGTCGAGCCCGTCGCGCCCGACGAGACCCAGATCCCCGCCGCCGACATGGAGATCAACCCCAGCCCCGATGAAGGCACCGAGGGCGAGACCGATGCCGACGAGCAGGTGACGGGGGCGGTCAACAATCCGGTCGTCATGGGAACCGAGGGCGAGACCGGATCGGGGGGCGCCGGCGGCGCGTCCGACACCACCGCGGGCGCGACCGAGACCGGCGAGGTCGGCGCGGGCGGCGCGGATGGCGAGCTCGGTGACGAACCAGGGATGGGCGAAACGCAAGAAGACGCTGATGAGGACGCCGCCGATCAGTTCCTGCTGGATGAAAGCTCCGACGACGCGGTCGCCGGAACACCGGAGACCACGGTACCTTCGGACGGCGAGGCCGATACGCCCGCGGGCCGCGATGCCGACACCGCGCTCGATCCGGAACCCGGACAGGATGTCGTGCGCGACACCGACGAGGGTGGCGCGGCGTTCGTGCCCACACCGTCGGGTCCCGCTGGCCGCGACAACAAAGCGCTGACGACGGAGTAGCCGGGGGAATAGCCGGGTTGCCCGCCAGTCCCGCGACAGGGCTGGCGGGCAACCCGCGCCCGCGACCCGCCGCGGTCGCTGGATCGGAAGACGGACAGCGCGAACATACAACATCTTGATCGCCAAATCGTCGCTTCCCATCTTGTTGCATGGAGGCTCCACAGGATCGCGCCGATCTCGGGCGGTCGGACAGGAGCGCTTGCAAGGAGAGACAGACCATGAACCTCGAAAAGTTCACGGAGCGGTCGCGCGGCTTCATCCAGGCGGCCCAGACCATCGCCATGCGCGAGAACCACCAGCGCCTGGTGCCGGAGCACCTGCTGAAGGCGCTTCTGGACGATCCCGAAGGGCTGGCCGCGAACCTGATCACGAAGGCGGGCGGCGCGCCCGGCCGGGTCGTCGAACAGGTCGAGATGTCGCTCGCGCGGCAACCGAAGGTTTCGGGCGATGGCGCGCAGGTCTATCTGGACCAGACGACGGCCCGCGTCATCGACGAGGCCGAGAAGCTCGCCACAAAGGCGGGCGACAGCTTCGTTCCCGTGGAGCGGATCCTGACGGCGCTCGCGGTGGTCAAGTCGAAGGCGAAGGACGCCCTCGATACCGGAGCGGTCAATGCCCAGAGCCTCAACGCGGCGATCAACGACCTTCGCAAGGGGCGGACCGCCGACACCGCATCGGCCGAGGATGGCTACGAGGCGCTGAAGAAGTTCTCGATCGACCTGACCCAGCGCGCCCGCGAGGGCAAGATCGACCCGATCATCGGGCGGGACGACGAGATCCGGCGGACCATGCAGGTCCTCAGCCGGCGGACCAAGAACAACCCGGTACTGATCGGCGAGCCGGGCGTCGGCAAGACCGCCATCGCCGAGGGTCTGGCGCTGCGCATCGTGAATGGCGATGTGCCCGAATCGTTGCGCAACAAGCGGCTTCTGGCGCTCGACATGGGCAGCCTGATCGCCGGCGCGAAATATCGCGGCGAGTTCGAGGAGCGGCTGAAATCGATCCTGAAGGAGATCGAGAGCGCCGCCGGCGAGATCATCCTGTTCATCGACGAGATGCACACGCTGGTAGGCGCGGGCAAGGCCGACGGGGCGATGGATGCTTCGAACCTGTTGAAGCCGGCGCTGGCGCGCGGCGAACTGCATTGCGTCGGCGCGACCACGCTCGACGAATATCGCAAGCACGTGGAGAAGGACGCGGCGCTGGCGCGGCGGTTCCAGCCCTTGGTGGTGGACGAACCGACGGTCCAGGACACCGTGTCGATCCTGCGCGGCATCAAGGAAAAGTACGAGCTGCACCACGGCGTGCGGATCTCGGACAGCGCCCTCGTTGCTGCAGCGCAGCTTTCGCATCGCTACATCACCGACCGGTTCCTGCCCGACAAGGCGATCGACCTGATGGACGAGGCCGCCTCGCGGCTCAGGATGGAGGTCGACAGCAAGCCCGAGGAGCTCGACGCGCTCGACCGCGACATCCTGCAGAAGCAGATCGAGGCCGAGGCGCTGAGGCAGGAGGATGACCAGCCGTCGAAGGACCGGCTGGAGCGGATCGAGAAGGAGCTGGCCGACCTGCAGGAGCGGGCCGACGAGATGACGGCCAAGTGGCAGGCCGAGCGCGACAAGCTCGACACGTCGCGGCAGCTGAAGGAGGCGCTGGATCACGCCCGCGCCGAGCTCGACATCGCCAAGCGCGAGGGCAACCTCGCCCGGGCGGGCGAGCTTAGCTACGGCATCATCCCCGACCTGCAGCGGCGCCTGGGCGAGGCCGAGGAGAACGGCGAGGACCTGATGGTCGAGGAGGCCGTGCGGCCCGAGCAGATCGCGCAGGTGGTCGAGCGCTGGACCGGAATCCCGACCTCGAAGATGCTCGAGGGCGAGCGCGAGAAGCTCCTGCGCATGGAGGAGGAGCTCGGCAAGCGCGTCATCGGCCAGCGCACCGCCGTGCAGGCGGTGGCGAACGCCGTCAGACGCGCGCGCGCGGGGCTCAACGACGAGAACCGCCCGCTCGGCTCGTTCCTGTTTCTCGGGCCGACCGGTGTCGGCAAGACGGAGCTGACGAAGGCGGTGGCTGAGTATCTCTTCGACGACGATCAGGCGATGGTCCGCATCGACATGTCGGAATTCATGGAGAAGCACAGCGTCGCGCGGCTGATCGGTGCCCCTCCGGGCTATGTCGGCTACGACGAAGGCGGAGTTCTGACCGAAGCCGTGCGCCGGCGGCCCTATCAGGTGCTGCTGTTCGACGAGGTCGAGAAGGCGCATCCCGATGTCTTCAACGTCCTCTTGCAGGTGCTCGATGACGGCGTTCTGACCGACGGGCAGGGCCGCCACGTGGACTTCAAGCAGACGCTGATCGTGCTGACGTCGAATCTCGGCTCGCAGGCGCTGTCGCGGCTTCCCGAAGGGGCGGATAGCGGCGAGGCGCGCCGGGACGTGATGGAGGCCGTGCGCGCCCATTTCCGGCCGGAATTTCTCAACCGGCTGGACGAGACGGTCATCTTCGACCGGCTCACCCGGGGCGACATGGACGGGATCGTGGCGATCCAGCTTCGCCGTCTCGAACAGCGGCTGGCGCAGCGGAAGATCACGCTCGACCTGTCGGAGGCGGCGCGAACCTGGCTTGCCGACGAAGGCTACGATCCGGTCTTCGGTGCGCGGCCGCTGAAGCGGGTGATCCAGCGCGCCTTGCAGGACCGGCTGGCCGAGATGATCCTGACCGGCGACATCGCGGACGGCCAGACCGTCAGGGTCGATGCCGGGGCGGACGGGCTCCTCGTCGGCGACCGGATCTCATCGTCCAATCGGCAGCCGCCGGAACACGCCCTCGTCCACTGAGATGCGAAAGCCCCGCTCCGGCGGGGCTTTCCTTTTGCGCCGTGGGCGCCCCAACTTCGGTTCAACCGCCAGAGGCCGATCGCGCCATGCTTTCGCTGCAACGCAGCGTTTCCGTCCTGTTCATTGTGCTCATGCAGAAACGGGCCATCTTTCCGACCAGGGAAGGACATCTACGGCGAACGAGGCACGAGCATGACACGCGATGCGTACAGAACGGCACCCTCCGGACCGCAATTCGAAGCGGGATTCTCCACGATCAACGGCACCTTCCGGCGCTGGCGTCTTGCCGGCCGGACGCGGAAGGCCCTGAACGGGCTCGACGATCGGCAACTCGCGGATCTCGGGATCAACCGCGCCGATATCGGCCGGATCGCGCGCGCAAGCGCCCCGACGCGCTGAGCCGCGGCGAGAGAGAACGCCCTGGACCTATTAGCCGCGCCGGGGCGGAACGGCGGGATCTTGAGGCGTCCTTCGCGATCCCGCCGCAGATCATCAGCGACGTCTTGCCTTGGGCATGACCGGAAGCCGGACCCGCCAGGTCCAGCCACGGGGCAAGGGCGCGGGTCGGCGACGTGCCGGGGGTCAGGCGCGGCCGCCTTCGCCGGAGAGAAGGATCGGCTCGATGCCGAGCGCGGTGATCGCCTTCAGCCACTTGCCGGAATTGTCGGCACCGAAGACGAGCTCCGCCGTGGCCTCGCCGATCAGCCAGCCGTTCCCGACGATCTCCTGCTCAAGCTGTCCAGGTCCCCAGCCAGCATAGCCCAGCGCCACGATGGCCTTGTCCGGGCCGCAGCCGCTCGCCATCGCCCGCAGGATCTCGAGCGTCGCGGTCATGCCGAACTGTCCGGCCACGTCCAGCGTCGTCTCGTCCTGCCGATAATCCGCCGAGTGCAAGACGAATCCCCGGGAATTCTCGACGGGGCCGCCGAAGTACACGCGCGCGTGGACGGGTTCGGGCGATTCGATCGACAGCTGTTCGAGAAGGTCGCTCAGGTCGATCTCGGGCGCGGGCTTGTTCACGATCAACCCCATGCCCCCGTCTTCGCCATGCGCGCAGAGGAGGATCACGCTTTTCTCGAAGCGCGGGTCGCCCATGCCAGGCATGGCGATCAGGAGCTTGCCCGTCAGATCTGTCACGTCAGTCATGGCTATGAAGATGGCGTGGTCGTCGCGCCGCGCAACCCCACCCGGTCACCTGCGTGACGGGCTTGTGACTTTCCCTCAGGGTCGGATGCGACCTATGGACTGGATGATGTTCAGACTGGTCCTCGCCCTCGTCATGTGTGTCTGCGCCGGCTCCGGCGGGGCGCAGGGCGTGGCCGCGAGCGTCGATCTCCTGCCGGGATGGCGCATGGCGGACGGGCGTCACGTGGCGGCCATCGAGATCCGTCTGCCGCGCGGCTGGAAGACCTACTGGCGCCGGCCCGGTGAGGCCGGCATCCCTCCCTCCTTCAACTGGTCGGGCTCGCGGAACGTCGCCGATATCGCCGTCCGCTGGCCCGTTCCGGAGGTCTTTCATCAGGGCGCCATGCGCTCGGTCGGCTACCGGGACGGCGTCGTTCTCCCGCTCGTGGTGACGCCGCGGCGGCCCGGAGAGCCTATCGTTCTGAGGCTCGAAACGGATTTCGGCATCTGCGACGATATCTGCGTGCCAGTCTCCGCCATGGCGCAGGCCAGGCTGGCGGTCGCCGGCGGGGCGGGCGAGGCGCAGATCCGCCAGGCGCTCGCCGATCGGCCGCTGACGGCAGAGGAGGCCGGCGCCCGGATGAGCTGCACGGTCGCGCTCGCGGGCGATGACGCGATCCTCACGCTGCGGATCGAGCTTCCCCCGCTTGGGGCCGAGGACGTGGTGATCGAGCCGCCCGATCCCGACATCTGGATCTCGGATCCCCGGAGCTGGCGTGAAGCCGGAACGCTCGTGTCACAATCGCACCTCGAAGCCCCGCGCGACAGGCCGCTGATGCTCGACCGCTCGCGCCTCGTCACGACCGTCATCGGAAACGGCGGCGCCGTCGAGATCCGGGGCTGCGCCGGCGGGGGATGATCCTCCGCCTGCCCTCTGCGCCCCCTGAAGCCAGGCGGCCGGCCTGCGCTACATCATCCGGATCACGTCCTTGTCGATGGCCAGGGTATAGCCGCGCCGGGCGATGGTGCGCACGAGCAACTCGCTGACGAGCTGGTTGCCCAGCGCATCCCGAAGCCGCTTGATCCGGGTGGCGCCGGCCGCCTCGTCGCAATTCGCCGGATCCTTGCCCGACACCATCGCCTCGATCTGCGCGCCGGTCAGGATGTCCTCGTCCATCCGCGCCTCGGCCAGGACGCTCAGGGTCTCGATCGCCGCCTCGGTGAGCGTGAATTCCATGTTGTTGAGGTAGACGGCGCGCTCCGCCCTGCTGATGAGAAGCGAGGACACGCGGATCCCGGCGCGCTCGATCTCTCCCATGCGGCGATAGAGGGCGACGAGCGTGACGAGGAAGACGAGCGTCGCCAGCAACAGCGCCACCGCGAAGATCAGGAGGACGAAGATCACCAGGCGGTAGCTGGCTAGGACCTCGGAGAACGCCGTGCCGGACTGGGCGAGGATCTCCAGAAGCCGGATCGAGGCCGCGTCGGTCAGCCGCGAGTTCTCGACGAAGATGCGCTCCACCCGGGCGTTGAAGGCATTGGCGTCCGGCAGGCTCAGAAAGAGAAGCACCGCCGCGACGGAAAGGACTCCGACGACCACGACGATGCCTGCCGCGATGAGGCGGCCCACGCCGCGGGAACTTTCAGTAACGGAGATAATACGCGCCAGCATCGGCTCTCCTCTTCTCGGCCTCGGCGCGCGACAGGGTGCCCATGACGGTCAGAAGCTGCCATCCCCCAGCCGCGATCCGGCGGGCCACCGCCGGGGCGGGATTGCGGCAGGCCGCGTCGTCCAGCCGGACGATCCCGTAATGCAGACGCAGCGGGTCGTCGCGCTTTGCCTTGTATTCGACGAAGCAGGCCGCCCCGGCGGGACCGCCCAGGACGAGTGCGAGCAAGACAATCGTCGAGATGCGTTTCATCGGTTCCGTCCGGATTGCGGCAATGAAGCGGATCAGGCCGCCATTCGGCGACGAGAGGCAATGACAGCGGCACCCTGACCCGGCTGTCATGGCATGACAAGCGGCCGTCATTGCCTGTCGCGCCAGACCGCGCCCATCCTTCCCTCACTTGCCGGGCCAGCACGCCCGTCTGATGGGAGAGATGAGATGACCCGATCGATTGCCGCGCTGATCCTTGCCGGGGCGCTCGCCGCCGCGCCGGCCGCCCATGCCGACCGGTTGCTCTACAGGCAGCAGCCGGTCAGCCCGCAGGCCAACAATCAGGTCGCCCAGATCATCGGCGGCCTCGCGATCCTGGGGGCGCTCGGCTATACGCTGAACCGGCTGAACGACGACGACAAAGATCGCGACGCCAAGCCCGTTCGGCACGGCAACGGCCATGGCGACTGGCGCCAGCCCGGGCGACATGACAGCTCCGGACGACATGACCGCTGGACCAGCCCCAACCGCCATCCCGACTACCGGGACCACGGGCGGTTCGGCGGTATCGGCCATGCCGGGGTCCTGCCTGGGGCCTGCCTGCGGAGCGTCGCCACGCCCTATGGGCGCAGCGGGGTGTTCGACACGCACTGCCTCTATCGCAGCGGCGTCAATGTCAGCCGGCTTCCGGGAAGCTGCCGCGCCGAGGGGCGGGGCGGCTGGAGCGACGCCAGGGCCTTCGATGCCCGCTGCCTCGGGCGCAACGGATGGAGGATGGCGCGGTCTCGCTGAGGACGGCCTTCTCCCGCGTCCTGTCGCCGCCAAAGGGTGCACATCTCGGCGGCGGCAGGCGCATCGCGGGGGCGAGGGCCGGTGCCGGCTCTCGCCCCACTTGCCTCGGGGCGCCTGACATCCGATGAGAGGCCATGCCGGATTACGTCTTCGAGTTGCGCTGTCACGCCCGGGGGGCCCGGATGGTCGCCGGCGTCGACGAGGTCGGGCGCGGCCCTCTTGCCGGACCGGTGGTCGCCGCCGCCGTGGTGCTGTTTCCCTGCGCCATTCCGCCGGGCCTGAACGACAGCAAGATCTTGAGCCGCACGACCAGGGAGCGGCTTTCCGGCGAGATCGCGCTTTGCGCGCAGGTCGGCATCGGCGAAGCCAGCGTGGCGGAGATCGACGCCCTCAACATCCTCCAGGCGACGTTCCTCGCCATGCGCCGCGCCGTCGCGGCGCTTCCCGTCCGCCCCGATCACCTCCTGATCGACGGCAACCGGGTTCCCGAGGGGCTTTCCTGCCGGGCGGAGCCGTTGGTGGGAGGCGACGGGCTGAGCCTGTCGGTCGCCGCGGCCTCCATCGTCGCCAAGACGCACCGCGACCGCACCATGCTGGCGCTGGCGCAACACTATCCCGGCTACGGCTGGAACACGAATGCGGGCTACGGGACGCAAGAGCACATGATGGGGCTGAAAAGCCACGGCGTCACACCACATCATCGGCGTTCGTTTCGTCCAATCCACAATATCTTGTTTCAAGAAAATTTTGGTCCCGCCATCGTCAAATAGGCTTTGAACCTCGCGCGGGCCTTAACCATTCTGCCTCTGACCAAGCGGCCACCCTTCGAACCGGGCCGCAGCGTGAGGCAGCGAGCATGATGACAATCGCGGAGAAGGCAGGGTCGCTTCCTCTGAACCAGATCCTCTGCGGCGATTGCATCGCGGTGATGGAGCGCCTGCCGGAGGCGTCCGTCGACCTGGTCTTCGCCGATCCGCCCTACAACCTGCAGCTTCGCGGCACGCTGCACCGGCCGGACAATTCCCGCGTCGACGCGGTGACCGATGCCTGGGACCGGTTCGCGAGCTTCGAGGCCTATGACGAGTTCACCCGCGCCTGGCTCGCCGCGGCGCGCCGCGTCCTGAAGCCCTCGGGCGCAATCTGGGTGATTGGCTCCTATCACAACATCTTTCGCGTCGGCGCGGCGTTGCAGGATGCGGGATACTGGATCCTGAACGATGTCGTCTGGCGCAAGACCAACCCGATGCCCAACTTCAAGGGCCGGCGGCTGACCAACGCCCACGAGACGATGATCTGGGCGAGCCGCGAGGAAGGCGCGCGATACACGTTCAACTACGACGCGCTGAAGCAGCTCAACGATGGCGTGCAGATGCGGTCGGACTGGGTGCTGCCGATCTGCTCGGGGCACGAGCGGCTGCGCACCTCCGAGGGCGAGAAGGCGCACCCGACACAGAAGCCCCAGGCGCTTCTCCACCGCGTCATGGTCGGTGCGACCAATCCCGGCGACGTGGTGCTCGATCCATTTTTCGGGACCGGCACGACGGGAGCCGTGGCCAAGATGCTCGGCCGCGACTTCGTCGGCATCGAGCGCGATCCGGGCTATATCGAGATCGCCGAGCGGCGCCTGGAGCGGATCCGCCGCTTCGACAGGGCCGCCCTCGAGGTGACGACCGCGAAGCGCGCCCTGCCCCGCATCCCCTTCGGACAACTGGTCGAGCGCGGGATGTTGCGGCCCGGCGAATTGCTGGTCAATGCGCGCGGCCAGCAGGCCAAGGTGCGCGCCGACGGCACGCTGGTTGCCGACGACGTTCGCGGCTCGATCCATCAGGTCGGCGCCGCGCTCGACGGCGCCCCCTCCTGCAACGGCTGGACGTACTGGTCCTTCGTCCGAGATGGGCAGCGCGTGCCCATCGACATTCTCCGTCAGCAGATCCGGTCCGAGATGAGCTGAGTTCCGTTACCGCCGGTGCCGCGTTGCCCGAGTGCGCCCCTGGCGCACCCGCGCGGCACACCTTTGCCCCGCCATCCTCCGGGATGTGCGGGGCGCTTTTTTCGTGCCGGCACCCCAGCGCGCCCCCGGTCCCGATTTTCAGGGCCGGCGCCGGCGTCGGTTGGCAATTCGCCCGGTTGCGGCCATATCGGGGCGAGCAGCGAAGAAAGGATATCGCATGTCGCAGGGCAAGGGCCCCGGCTGGCACGGCACCACGATCGTCGGCATCCGCAAGGGCGGCAAGGTGGTGATCGCGGGCGACGGGCAGGTCAGCCTCGGTGACACGGTCATCAAGGGAACGGCGCGCAAGGTCCGCCGCCTGTCGCCAGGCGGCGCGGACGTGATCGCGGGCTTCGCGGGATCGACCGCCGACGCCTTCGCGCTTCTCGAGCGGCTGGAGACGAAGCTCGAGGCGACGCCCGGGCAGCTTCAGCGTGCGGCGGTCGATCTGGCGAAGGATTGGCGCACCGACAAGTACCTTCAGAAGCTCGAGGCGATGCTGATCGTCTCGGATGGTCGCGAGCTCTATGTCATCACCGGGGCGGGAGACGTGCTCGAACCCGAGCACGACATCGCCGCGATCGGATCGGGCGGGAACTATGCCCTGGCGGCGGCCCGGGCGCTGATCGACAGCGACTTGGATGCCGAACAGATCGCCCGCCGGGCGATGGCGATCGCCGCCGACATCTGCGTCTATACGAATGGCAGCCTGACGATCGAGACCCTGCAGGGCTGAGACCGCACACGCCGGCTCCCCGCGGGCCGCGGATCGCCCTGCCGATCCCCCTTGCGCAGGTCCGCGTCGGCGCCATTGTCCGGTCGAGCGGGCAGAAGGGCCGACTGACATGGCACGATCGGACGATATCGACCGGCACGAGGCCCTTGCGCCGCAGGGCGCCTTCGCGCCCTTCGCCAACCCGACCTTCCGGGCCCTCTGGCTGGCCAGCACCCTGTCGAACTTCGGCACGCTGATCCAGAATGTGGGCGCCGCCTGGCTGATGACCTCCATCTCCACATCGGCGACGTCGGTGGCGCTGGTGCAGGCCTCGACCACCCTGCCGATCATGCTGTTCTCGCTGGTCTCGGGCGCGATCGCCGACAGTTTCGACCGGCGCCGGGTCATCGTGATCTCGCAGGCGTTCATGCTCGTCGTGTCGGCCGGATTGGTGGCGGCCACCTCGCTCGGTTCGATCGGGCCGACCGTCCTGCTCGCCTTCACCTTCCTCATCGGGTGCGGCACGGCGCTCAACAACCCGTCGTGGCAGGCCTCGATCGGCGATATCGTCGGCAAGCGCAATCTGGGACCGGCGGTCCTGCTGAACTCGGTGTCGTTCAACGTGGTCCGGGCAGTCGGACCGGCGACCGGCGGCGCCGTCATCGCCGCTGCGGGAACGGTCGCCGCCTTCGGGCTGAACGCGCTCAGCTACCTGCCGCTGCTCGGCGTGCTTCTTCTGTGGAGGCCGCGTCTTGTGCCGCGCGATCTGCCCCGCGAACCGCTCATGACGGCAATGACCAGCGGTCTCAGATACGTGATCCTCTCGCCCGAGATGACCCGGGTGATGGCGCGGTCCTTCCTGTTCGGCGCCTCCACCATCGCGATCCTCGCGCTGCTGCCGCTGGTCGCGCGCCAGAACGGCGGCGGCGCCGTGGGCTACGGCATTCTTCTCGGGACGTTCGGCGGCGGCGCCATCGCCGGCGCCTTCGCAAGCGCGGCGCTACGCGCGCGGCTGTCGCACGAATTGCTGGTCCGGACGGCCTTCGCGGCCTTCGCCATCTGCGCGGCCGCGATCAGCGCGAGCCCCGGCCTCTGGCTCGTCGCGCTGGCGCTTCCCGTCGGTGGTGCGGCCTGGGTTATCACGCTGTCGCTCTTCAACACCACCGTTCAGCTCTCGTCGCCGAGATGGGTCGTCGGCCGCGCCCTGTCGCTCTACCAGATGGCCACGTTCGGCGGCATGGCGCTCGGCGCCTGGGGATGGGGCATGGTGGCGGAAGCCCGCGGCGTTCCCGAGGCGCTTCTCTGGGCGGCGGCGGCGATGATCGGCGGCGGGGCGAGCGGGCTCGTGCTGCCGCTGCCCGCGCGAACGGCCGCCGATCTCGATCCGCATGAGGGCTTCACGACGCCGCAGCTGGAGCTCGATCTGCTGCCGCGGTCGGGCCCCATCTCGATCTCGATCGATTACGAGATCGACGACGGCGCGCTCGACGACTTTCTCGATCTCATGCGCGACCGGCGGCGCATCAGGCTCAGAAACGGCGCCCATAGCTGGGTCCTGACGCAAGACCTCGAAAACCACCGGTTCTGGCGGGAAACCTACAAGGTGCCGACCTGGACGGAATATCTCCGCCACCGGACCCGCACCACGCGGGCCGACGCGGCGGTGACGATGCGGCTGCGCTCGGTGGCCGATGCCAGGGATCCGGTCGTTCATCGCGCCGTCGTCCGGGATCCGACCCGGATGTCGACGCGGCGCGAAGCGGCGGCCTATCATCCGCCGATCGACATCGCGTAGCGCGGCGGCCTGGTCGCCGCCGACGCGCCTCGATGTGGACCCGGTCAGCCCGCGTCGCTGCCGCCCGTCAGGTCGCGAAACCGCGTGATCGATGCCGCCGCCGCCGAGCGCATCAGCCGGCACTCATCCGATACCGTGGTCAGATCGAAGCCCCATTCGATCGCCCGCGCCGCGTAGTCCGGCGTTCCGCAATGCAGACCGCCGCGGATGCCGTTCGTCCGGCAGGCCGCGATGATACGGTGCAGGATCTCGACCATCTCGGGTTCCTCGCGGTCAAATCCCGGCGGCAAGCGCCCGCCCTGACTGCCGAGCGTCAGATCGGCTGGGCCGACATAGAGACCGTCGAGCCCCGGCGTCGCCGCGATCTCGTCGAGATTGGCGAGCCCTTCGGCGGTCTCGATCATTGCGAGCGCGAGGATCTCGCCGTTCGCCGCCACACCGTAACCGGGATCGGCGATCGCCGCGCGGGTGGGTCCGAAGCTGCGCTGACCATCGGGAGGATAGCGCAGGTAGCTGACGAACTCGGCCGCCTGTGCGGCGCTGTTCACCATGGGACAGATGATCCCCATCGCGCCCGCATCGAGCGCCTTCATGATGATCCCCGGTTCACGCCACGGCACGCGCACCAGCGGCACGACGCGCGAGCCGCGCATCGCCTGAAGCATCGGCAGCATCGGCAGCATCGAGGTGTAATCGAGCGCGCCATGTTGCAGGTCGATGGTCAGGCTGTCGTAATCCTCCCCGGCCATGGCTTCGGCCGAAAGCGAACTGCCGATCGTCAGCCACCCGTTCAATGCCGGGCGACCGGCGGACCAGATCTCGAGAAGCCGGTTCCTCATCATGGCCGGGCACCAGTCGTTCGAGGATCCACATCTCCGCCCGGAACGGCGCCCGGAGGCGAGAACGACCGCATCGGTCAGGCGTTGTCGGCTTCGGCGGGGTCGGATTTCTGCGCCGCCTGCCGCTGCGCCAGACCCTGGCGGTAGAGCTGCACGAAATCGATGGGCTCGAGGTTGAGCGGCGGGAATCCCCCGTCATGCGTCACGTCCGACACAATGCGCCGGATATAGGGAAACATCAGGCGCGGCGCCTCGATCAGAAGGAACGGGTGCAACTGCTCGTCGGCGATGTTCATCACCTGGAAGATGCCGGCATATTCGAGTTCGAGCAGGAACAGCACATCCTCGCTGCCCTTGTTCTTCGAACGCACGGTAAACTTGCCGATGACCTCGTACTGGTTCTCCTGGTCGCGCTTCTTGGCGTCGAGACTGACCTGAACCGCGACATCGGGCTGCACCTGGCCCTTCATGCCCTTCTGCGCCAGGACGTTCTCGAACGACATGTCGCGGATATACTGGGCCAGGGGACGCATCTGCGGCATCTGCGGCTGCGCGCCGTTCTGGCCTTGCGGCCCGGTCTTCTGGGTTTCGGTCTCGTCGGCCATCACGCTACTCCAGGGAAAAATCAGTCGGTACGGGACCTATCATCGCGGGTCGTCCTGGTCCACCCGGACGGTCGCCGATCCGGGTCGGGATCCTTGATCTCGACCTCATGGGCCTGTCCGTCGATCACCGTGTCCCGGGCTCTCGGACCCTCCGGCCGGGGATGGCCCCGGCGCGCGGCCTGGACCCTGATCCGGCTTCTCAGGTACCGATAGACGCGCGCCTGCACCGCCGGCACCAGAAGGGCGAAGCCGACCGCATCGGTGAAGAATCCCGGCGTCAGGAGAAGGGCTCCGGCGAAAAGGACCATGGCGCCCTTGGCCAGAGGTTCGGAGGGATCGCGCAATTCGTTCAAGGAGCGCTGCAGCTCGGCCAGCGCGTGCGCCCCCTGCGAGCGCACGAGGGCAGTCCCGGCGATCGCCGTCAGAAGAACGATGACGAGGGTGGGCCAGAGCCCGATCCAGCCGCCGATGGTGATGAACAGGGCGATCTCGATCAGCGGGACGGCGATGAAGGCCAAGAGTATGGGCATCTGGGTCGCACCTTAAAGTCGGGGACGAGGCGGTGGACTTGCCCCCTCGCCGTCCCTAGATAGTAACGGATCGGGGGCGTTGTCATCCGTCAACTGGTAACTGGGGTTTCATGAGCTCTGCCGTCATTCAACTGATCGTCCTCGCAGGGATCGCTATCTTCCTGATCCTGCGGCTGAAGAACGTGCTGGGCACGCGCGACGGCTTCGAGAAACCCTCAATTCCGCAGTCGAGCGATCAACGCCAGGCGGCGCGACCGGAATTCGAGGTGATCGAAGGCGGGGCGGACCGAGACATCACCGACCATGTCGAGGACGGATCGGACAGCGCCAAGGCGCTCGGAGCCATGAAGATGGCCGAACCCGGATTTTCGGTCAGCGAATTCCTGACCGGCGCGCGGCAGGCCTACGAGATGATCCTGTCGGATTTCGAGAAGGGCGACCTGTCCAACGTGCGCGGCTTCCTCCATCCCGAGGTCGCGGAGGCGTTCGACAGCGTCATCGACGACCGCCGGCAGAAGGGGCTGACCGTGGAGAGCGAGATCGTGGGCGTCCGCGATGTCGAGCTTCATCAAGCGACCTTCGACCGCCAGACGAAGGCAGCGGAGATCACGGTGAGGTTCCTCGCCGAACTGACCACGGTCGTGAAGAACGCGGAAGGCGAGGTGATCGAAGGCGATCCGAACGAGATCCGCCGGCAGCGCGACGCCTGGACCTTCGGCCGAAAGATGGGCGTCGACGATCCGAACTGGCAGCTGACCGCCACCGGAGAGTAACGGTGCGGGCCTGGGGCCGGGCGCTGTGTCTTGGGGCGGGACTGTTGGGGGCGGCATCCAGCGCCTCGGCGGCCACGCACAGGATCGTCCCGTTCGCGCAGCTGATCGGCTGGGGTGACGAGGACCACCGCGCGGCGCTCGACGTGTTTCTCTCGACCTGCCGGGACATGACCGCCCCGGACTGGTCGACCCTGTGCCGGATCGGCGCCGAGACGACAGATCCTCGGCGCTTCTTCGAGCTGTTCTTCGTGCCGACCCTGATCGACGACGACGCGCCGACGCTCTTCACCGGCTACTACGAGCCCGAACTGCACGGGTCGCGCTCCCGTCGCGGACGCTACCAGTATCCCATCTACGCGCTTCCCGAGGAGGCTGCGGCCGGGCCGTGGCTGAGCCGGGGGAAGCTCGAGAAGACGGGCGCCCTTGACGGCCGGGGGCTTGAGATCGCGTGGCTCAACGATCCGGTCGACGCCTATTACCTGCAGGTGCAGGGATCCGGCCGGGTGCGGCTCGACGACGGCTCGGCCCTGCGCGTGGGATATGCGGGCAGCAACGGGCACGAATACCGCTCGATCGGGAAGGAACTCATCCGCCGGGAGATCATGGCCGAGCACGAGGTCAGCGCCGACCGGATCCGGGACTGGGTGCAGGAAAACGAGGAACTCGGCCGCGAGGTTCTGAGGCACAATCCTTCCTACGTCTTCTTCAGGGAGGTCAGCCACGTTCCCGCGGATCGCGGGCCGCTCGGCGCGATGAACCGCTCGCTTTCCGCGCTGCGGTCGGTGGCCGTCGATCCGGCCTACGTGCCGCTCGGAGCGCCGGTCTGGATCGAGAAGACGGGGCGGCGGCCGCTCTCCCGCCTGATGACGGCGCAGGATACCGGGGCGGCCGTGAAGGGTGCGCAGCGCGCCGACATCTTCTTCGGCACCGGTGACGCCGCCGGCAAGAGGGCTGCAACGATCAGGGATGGCGGCCGGATGATGGTGCTGATGCCGATCCAGCGCGCCTATGCCCTGGCCGAGGCGCTGTGATCCCGTGGCACGCAAGCGCCGGATCCTGAGCCCCGAGGAGATCGAGTTGTGGCGGCGGGTCAAGCGGACCGCCTCGCCGCTTCGGCCGGACAGCGACGATGCGGCCCTGCCACCCGCCGCCCCTACCCCACCGCCCGAGGCGCCGCCAAAGGCACCGACGGACCTCTCCCGGCTTGCACTCGGTGGCAAGGCCGCGAGTTCTGGATCGAAAAGCGACCCGCTTCTGTCCGCTGCGCCGCCATCGCCTCCGGTCCGCATGGATGCGCGGGCCTTCAACCGGATGAAGCGCGGAAAGTTGAAGGTCGAGGGCCGCATCGACCTGCACGGCATGACGCTGGCCGAAGCGCATCCGAGGCTCACGGCCTTCATCCTGACCGCGGCGGCCGCTGGCAAGCGGCTGGTGCTCGTCATCACCGGCAAGGGGCGCGGTGGCGACGACGGCGATCCGGTGCCGCTGCGCCGCGGGATCCTGCGCCAGCAGGTTCCGCACTGGCTATCTACGGGAGAGGTCGGCCGCGCCGTGCTGCAGGTGACGCAGGCCCATCCGCGCCACGGCGGATCAGGGGCGTTCTACGTCTATCTGCGGCGCAAGTGATCCTCTGGCGCGCAGGATCCCCAGCCTGACCAGGCTGGCGGCCACGACGAAATAGACGGCGATGCCGATCAACTGATCCTCGAAGGAGATGCCGAGATCGATGAGGGCGCCCGTCACCGCCGGGCCGATCGCGGTGCCGAAGACCATCACGGCCGCGGCCAGCGCCTTGATCCCGCCGAGATGGCGGGTGCCGTAGAACTCCGCCCAGAACGCGGGCGGCACGGTGTTGTTGAGCCCCTGCGTCATGCCCATCAGCGCCATGGGCGCGGCCGCGGTGGTGAGCGAGGGCGTGAAGGCAAAGCCCGCGAAGCCTGCCGCCATCGGCAGGATGACCAGCGGCATGAGCCGAGCGGTCCCGATCCGGTCGATGATCGGGCCCGACACGAACATCGTCACGAAGGCGGCGGCCGTGAAGACCGGGAAGATCGAGACGAGGCCCAGGTGGGACCATCCCTTGGTCTCGGCGAGATGGACCTGGTGAAAGAAGAAGGCCGTTCCGAACGCCGCGGGCGCGATCAGCATCGGCACGATGAGCCAGAAGAGCCCGTGCCGCATCATGCGCCCGCGGGTCCAGTGCAGATCGTCCATTCCGGCGCTCTGATCGTCCTTCGCGATGCTCTGGGGCGTGCGCTCGAGCCTCAGCAGCGGCAGCAGCAGCGGCAGCAGGACAAGGACCAGCGCCGCGGCGACGAGCCACAACGTCCGCCAGTCGAACGCCCCCAGAAGACCGACGAAGACAAGCGGCAGGAATGCCTCGCCCAGGCCCACCCCGACCCGGCTGATCGACAGGGCGGTGCCGCGAGACCGCACGAACCAGCGCGCCGTGGCGACGGTCGCGACGAGCGTCGCCATCCCCTGCCCGAAGAAGCGAAGCGCAAAGATCGCGATCCCGAGGCTCCACCAGCCGGATGTCGACCACATCAGCATGCAGGAGGCGGCCAGACAGGCGAGCACGGCCGGTCCCAGGACGCGGACGCGGAACCTGTCGGTCAGGATGCCGGTCCAGACCATGACCGCGGCCGACGCCGTGGTTCCGACCGAATAGAGAAAGCCCCAGTCGCCGTGGCTGAGGCCGAAGGCCGAGCGGATGTCGCCGGCGAAGACCGAGATGAAGAACGTCTGGCCGAAGGACGAGCAGAATGTCAGGAGGATGCCGACAATGAGGAACGGCGCGTTCTGCGCGGCGAAGGCGAGAAACGCCGCAACGCCGCGCTGGCCTCGCTCGGAGGCCCGGACCAGGGTTCCACCGCTCATCGAGGCTACAGAACGTAGCGGCTGATATCCACCGATCTGCTCAACTCGCCCAGGTGATGTTCGACGAAGGCATCGTCCACGGTAACCGCCTGCCCGGCCTTGTCGGGCGCTTCGAAGGACAGCTGCTCGAACACCCGCTCCATCACCGTGTAGAGCCGCCGGGCGCCGATATTTTCGACCGACTGGTTGACCTCCGCGGCGATGCGCGCGAGCGCTGCGATCCCGTCATCGGTAAAGCTCACCGTCACCTCCTCCGTTCCGAGCAGCGCGGTGTATTGGCGCGTCAGCGCGTTGTCGGTTTCGGTGAGGATGCGCACGAAATCCTCCTCGGTCAGCGCCCTGAGCTCGACCCGGATCGGCAGCCGCCCCTGCAATTCCGGCAGAAGGTCCGAGGGTTTGGCGACGTGGAACGCGCCCGAGGCGATGAACAGGATGTGGTCGGTGCGCACGGTGCCGTATTTGGTCGAGACGACGGTGCCCTCGACCAGCGGCAGCAGGTCCCGCTGCACGCCTTCGCGGCTCACCTCGCCGCCTCGCGCATCGGCACGGGCACAGACCTTGTCGATCTCGTCGAGAAAGACGATGCCGTTCTCCTCCACCGCCTTCAGCGCCTCGCGGTTCACCGCCTCGTCGTCCAGAAGCTTGTCCGCCTCCTCGCTCAGCAGCACGTCGTAGCTTTCGGCGACGGTCATCGTCTTGCGGATCTTCCGGCCCTTGAAGGCCTTGCCGAAGAGATCCCCGAGATTCATCGCCCCGCCCTGCGGCATGCCCGGGATCTCCATCATGCCCATCGGGTTCGACGTGTCGTTCACCTCGAGGGTCAGCTCGGTGGCATCGAGCTCGCCGCTGTGAAGCTTCTTGCGGAACATCTCGCGGGTGCCCTCACGCGCATTCTCGCCGGCGATGGCGTCGATGACCCGCTCCTCGGCATTGGCTTCTGCCCGCGCCCTCACGTCCTCGCGCATGAAGTCCCGGGTCATCGTGATGGATTGCTCCACCAGATCGCGGATGATCTGCTCGACGTCGCGCCCGACATACCCGACCTCGGTGAACTTCGTCGCCTCGACCTTCAGGAAGGGCGCGCGGGCGAGCTTTGCGAGCCTGCGGCTGATCTCGGTCTTGCCGACCCCGGTCGGGCCGATCATCAGGATGTTCTTGGGATAGACCTCCTCCTGCATCTCGGGCGACAGCTGGCGGCGGCGCCACCGGTTGCGCAGAGCCACGGCCACGGCGCGTTTCGCGTCGGTCTGGCCGATGATGAAGCGATCGAGTTCGGAGACGATCTCGCGGGGGGTCAGGTCGGTCATGGCGTCCTTTCGAGCTTGCCGAGGGACGTAGAGAGCCGGCCGGCGGATTTAAAGAGAAACCTCAGGCGCGCCAGAGCGCATCGGCTCCGAGCCTGGCGATGAAGGCGGCATGGGCGGCGCGCTCCGCCGGCGTGATCCGCGGCGGGAGAGGTGTCTGCCGCGGCTTCGGCCGCCAATCCGCCGCCATGTCGGGGCCGCGGCGCCCCTGGCTCTCCGCCAGGGCGAAATCCGGCTGCCGGCCGCCGATCAACTCGAGATAGACCTCCGCCAGGATCTCGGAATCGAGCAGCGCGCCGTGGAGCGTGCGGCCCGAATTGTCGATGCCGAACCGGCGGCACAGCGCGTCGAGAGAGGATGGAGATCCGGGAAAGCTCTTGCGGGCGATGGCGAGCGTGTCGATGGCCTGATCCCAGGGGAGCGGCTTCAATCCCAGCCATCCCAGTTCCGCGTTCAGGAATTTCATGTCGAAGGCGGCATTGTGGATGACGAGCTTCGCCTCGCCGACGAAGTCGAGGAAGGGCTTGGCGATGTCGCGGAAGAGCGGCTTGTCGCGCAGGAAGTCGTCGCTCAGGCCGTGCACGGCGAAGGCCTCGGCCGGCATGCTGCGTTCGGGGTTGATGTATTCGTGGAACGTGCGGCCGGTCGGCACGTGGCCTGCGAGTTCAATCGCGCCGATCTCGACGATCCGGTCGCCGGCTTCCGGCTCGAAGCCGGTCGTCTCGGTGTCGAGCACGATTTCACGCATGGCGGTTCCTCAATCTCGTGACCAGCTGGGCCACATGGCGGCGAGTTTCCTCCATCGTGCCGGTCGGAACAACCACATCGGCGCGTCGCCGCTTCTCCGCATCTGACAGCTGCTTGGCAAGCAGACGATCAAAATCCTCCTCCGTCATCCCCTCGCGCGACATCACGCGCGCGCGCTGGAGATCGGGCGGCGCCGAGACCACGACAACGACATCGACCAGGCTGTCGGCGCCCGATTCGAAGAGAAGCGGGATGTCGAGGACGACCAGATCGCCCGTGACCTCCTCAAGGAAACGCGCCCGGTCCTCGGCCACCAGAGGGTGCACGATCCGCTCGATGCGGTCGAGCGCGTCGGGGTCCGATCCGATCCATGACCGTAGCGCCGCCCGGTCGATCCCGTCCGCGCCCACCGCCTCCGGCCGGATCCTGCGCATCGGCTCGACCGCCGCACCGCCTGGCGCATAAAGCCTGTGCACCGCGGCATCCGCGTCCCAGACCGGAACGTCGAGGTCGCGGAACATGGCGGCGGTGGTCGACTTGCCCATGCCGATGGAGCCGGTCAGCCCGATGACCAGGGGCCTGGTCATCGACCGAGGACCACCTGGCGTGTCCGCTCGTCAATCTCGGGGCGCACTCCGAACCAGCGTTCGAACCCCGGTGCCGCCTGGTGGATGAGCATGCCAAGCCCGTCGACGGTCCGGCATCCCGCGCCGCGGGCCGCCTGCAGGAACTCCGTCTCGAGAGGCGTATAGACGAGATCGGTGACGACCGCGCCCTCCTCGAGCCTGTCGAGCTCTACGGAGAGGGGCGCGTGGCCCGTCATCCCGAGGGAGGTCGTGTTCACGACCGTGACGGCGCCCTTCAGCATCTCCCCCGCCCGGTCCCAGTCGTGGAGGACGACGCGGGACCCGAAAGCCTGGCGCAGCGCCTCGGCCCGCTTGCGGGTGCGGTTGGCGAGCCGCAATTCGGGCACGCCTTCATCGAGAAGCGCGGCGATCACGGCACGGCACGCCCCGCCAGCCCCGAGGATCGCCGCCGGCCCCTCTGCCGGGCCCCATCCGGGCGCGTTGCTGCGCAGGTTTTCGACGAAGCCGATCCCGTCGGTATTGTCGGCGAAGATCGAGCCGTCGTTCTCGAAGGAGATGGTGTTCGCCGCGCCGATCCGGCGCGCGGCGTCGCTGATCCTGTCGGCGAGGCCGATGATCGTCTCCTTGTGCGGGATGGTGACGTTGAAGCCGACGAACCCCATGCGCGGCAGGGCGGCCACGACCTCGCGCAGGTCCTCCGGGCGCACGTCCAGGGGAATGTAGTGTCCCGCCAGAGCGAAGCGCTCGAGCCAGTACCCGTGGAGCCGGGGCGACCGGCTGTGCGCGACCGGATGGCCCAGAACGGCCGCGAGGGGAATGCGGGCGCTCATGATGGCAGATCGCCGCGTTCGATGAGCCAGGAGAGGAGCGGCAGCATCGGCAATCCCAGCACGGTGAAATAGTCGCCCCTGACCTCGGTGAAGAAGCGCATCCCCTGCCCTTCCAGCTGATACGACCCGACGCAGTGGCGGATCTCGTCCCAATGGGCCGCCACATAGGCCTCGACATGGGCGGATCCGAGCCGGCGCATCGTCAGATGCGCCATGCCGACATGCCGCCAGATCGGGGCACCGGCCTCGCAGGCGACCACGGCGGAATGAAGCGTGTGACGGCGGCCCGAAAGCGCTTCGAGCTGCGATTTCGCCGCCTCGCGATCGGCCGGTTTCACGAGGATCGTTCCGTCGAGGGCCAGAACCTGATCGCAGCCGATCACGAGGTCCTGCGGCCGGCGACCTGCAACTTTCAGAGCCTTGGCCTCCGCCAGCGCATCGGCGATCTCGCGTGGCGCCGTCCCAGAGGCCAGGAGCGACTGCATCACGCTCTCCTCGTCGAGCCGGCTGGGCTCGACCGTCACGGGCACGCCTGCCGCGTAGAGCAGGCGGCGCCGGGTCTCTGACGTCGAAGCCAGAACGATGTTCATGGGAAACCTGTGGAGAAGGATTGGGCATCTGGGGATGACGGCGGCGGAATGGCGGCCGGCCAGGAGGAACCGGCTTTCCCGAGCGTTTCCTATCGGATTTATCCCCGTGGATCCAGTCTCTCCACGACCGCCGCAGAGTGACGGATGACACACTGCCCGCCAATAGTTTTTCCACCTTTTATCCACAGGCTGCTTCGTTGCAACATATTGAAATTACTTTCCGTTTCGAAAAGGCTTCCTAGATGTCCACATTGCGGAAAAGGGTCGTGGAGAACTTCCCGAAAACCCGAGTCGTGCAGTTTTCCGGCGGGTCTACAACCTACCAAATCCTTTCAATCCTTTTGTGATGAAGTAAGAGGACTCCATGACGGACATCCTCGCGACGCTCTATCCCTGGATCAAATCGCTGCACATCATCGCCTTCGTGGCGTGGATGGCGGGGCTGTTCTATCTACCGCGCCTGTTCGTCTATCACGTGGAGACCCGCGAGGCCGGCCAGGCCGCCGACCCGCTGTTCGAGACCATGGAATACAAGTTGCTAAAGGTGATCATGACGCCGGCCATGATCGCCACCTGGGTCTTCGGCCTGCTGCTGATCGGCACGGGCGTCGTCGACTGGTCGCGGGTCTGGCCCTATACCAAGGCAGCGGCCGTCATCGGCATGACCGCCTTCCACATGTGGTGCAGCAGACAGAGACGCAGCCTTGCGGCGGGCGCGTCACCCCGTACCGGGCGCCACTACCGGATGATGAACGAGGTTCCGACGCTTCTGCTCATCGTGATCGTCATCTCGGTCGTCGTCAGGCCGTTCTGAACCGCTGCCGCTGAGCGAGATTGACTCGGGCCGCCAGTTTCAATATGTGAGCGCCGCAGCCGTCCGGCAGCCTGTTCTCCCGTAAGATATCGAATGAGGTTCCGATGCAGGAGCCGGAAAAAGGTGCTATGAGCGAAGACCGCGTGAATCTGGCCGATCTCAAGGCGCAGAGCCCGAAAGATCTGCTGGCCCTGGCCGAAGATCTGGAAATCGAGAACGCCTCGACCATGCGCAAGGGCGAGATGATGTTCTCGATCCTGAAGGAGCGAGCGGAAGACGACTGGATCATCGGAGGCGACGGCGTTCTCGAAGTCCTGCAGGATGGGTTCGGCTTCCTGCGCTCCACCGAGGCGAACTATCTTCCCGGTCCCGACGACATCTATGTCAGCCCGGAGATGATCCGGCGCTACGCGCTGCGCACCGGCGACACGGTCTCGGGCGTGATCCGCGGCCCGGATGACAACGAGCGGTACTTCGCGCTCACCGAGGTCGAGAGCATCAATTTCGAGGAACCGGCAAAGGCCCGCCACAAGGTCGCGTTCGACAATCTGACGCCGCTCTATCCCGATGAACGGCTGAACATGGAAACCGAGGATCCGACCGCGAAGGACCGCTCGGCGCGCGTCATCGACCTTGTGGCGCCGATCGGGAAGGGGCAGAGATCGCTGATCGTCGCGCCGCCGAGGACCGGCAAGACGGTGCTGTTGCAAAACATCGCCCACTCGATCGAGAAGAACCACCCGGAATGTTATCTCATCGTCCTGCTGATCGATGAGCGTCCCGAAGAGGTCACCGACATGCAACGCTCGGTACGGGGCGAAGTGGTCAGCTCGACCTTCGACGAGCCGGCGTCGCGCCACGTCGCGGTGTCGGACATGGTGATCGAGAAGGCAAAGCGCCTCGTGGAACATAAACGAGATGTTGTTATTCTTCTTGACTCCATCACAAGACTTGGTAGAGCCTTCAACACGACAGTCCCGTCCTCCGGCAAGGTGCTGACCGGTGGCGTCGACGCCAACGCGCTGCAGAGGCCGAAGCGGTTTTTCGGGGCGGCGCGGAACATCGAGGAAGGCGGCTCGCTGACGATCATCGCGACGGCCCTGATCGACACGGGCAGCCGCATGGACGAGGTGATCTTCGAAGAGTTCAAGGGCACCGGGAACAGCGAGATCGTTCTCGACCGCAAGGTGGCGGACAAGCGCGTCTATCCGGCCATGGACATCCTGAAGTCCGGCACCCGGAAGGAGGAACTGCTTGTCGACAAGACCGACCTCCAGAAGACCTACGTGCTCCGCCGGATCCTCAACCCGATGGGCACCACGGACGCGGTCGAGTTCCTGCTCTCGAAGCTGAAGCAGACCAAGACCAACGCCGAATTCTTCGACTCGATGAATACCTAGCTCCAGATCGCCGGCTATGGACACGATCTTTGCCCAGGCGACGGCGCCCGGGAAGGCCGGCGTCGCGATCGTCAGGATCTCCGGACCGGACGCGTTCCGGGGCGCCGCGCGGTTGTGTGGTGCCTTGCCGGAGGCGCGGCGAGCCGGGCTGTGTCAGATCAGCGACCTTGATGGTACAAGGCTCGACCGGGCTCTGGTCATCGCCTTTCCCGATGGCATGAGCTTCACCGGAGAGCCGGTCGTCGAATTTCACCTGCACGGCTCTCTCGCGGTGGTCAATGCGGTGCTGCGGACGCTCGAACGGCTCGAGGGGTTCCGGCCGGCGGAGGCCGGGGAGTTCACGCGGCGGGCTCTCGACAACCAGAAGCTGGACCTTATCCAGGTCGAAGCGCTGGCCGACCTCATCGACGCGGAGACCGAACTTCAGCGGCAACAGGCCGAAAGCGTGATGTCCGGTGCCCTGTCGAAAAAAGTGCAGGTCTGGCGGGCCGGGCTCGTGGAGGCCGCGGCGCTTCTGGAGGCAACGCTCGATTTCAGCGACGAGGATGTGCCGGGGGACCTGCTTCCCCGGATCTGCGAGCGCATCCAGACGGTCGAGGAGGAACTGGCCGTCGAAAGCGCGTCGTTCGGTGCCGCGGAGCGGGTCCGGGACGGCTTCGAGGTGGCGATCCTAGGTCCTCCCAATGCCGGCAAGTCGACCTTGCTGAACGCGATCGCCCGCCGAAGCGTGGCTCTCACCTCGGAGATTGCCGGCACCACCCGGGACGTCCTTGAATTGCGGGTCGATCTGGAGGGGCTTCCGGTGACGTTCCTGGATACGGCCGGCATCCGGGAGACCGACGATCCGCTCGAATCGGCCGGAATCGAGGTGGCGATGTCGAGATCCGCGGCTGCGGATCTGAGAATCTGGCTCGCGGCCGATGGGGACGAGGGGCCCGAGACGTGCGATTTACAAGTGATCGCCAAGGATGACGATGGGAGTCGTGGAGGCGTCTCGGGGGTCACGGGGCAGGGGGTGCAGAAGCTGCTCGCCGAGTTGGCGACGCGGCTCCGCGGCCGGATCCCTAGGAACCGGCATCTTATCCGGGAGCGGCACCGGGCTGCCGTGCGCCGGGCGGAGTGCCACTTGGCGCAGGCGGGGGCGTTGCTTGGCGGCGGGGATCATATTGAACTGGCGGCTCTGGAGGTTCGCAATGCCAGCGCTGCCTTGGCAGAGATTATTGGCGCAATAGATGTAGAGGACCTTCTGGAGGAAATCTTCTCCAGTTTCTGCATCGGGAAGTAGGGTGTTTCACGTGAAACAATGCACGGTCATCGTGGTGGGCGGCGGGCATGCCGGCGTGGAAGCGGCCGGCGCGGCGCGTCGCCTAGGCGCGGATGTCATCCTGGTGACGATGGCACGAGACAATATTGGCGCGATGTCCTGCAATCCGGCCATCGGCGGGCTCGGGAAGGGCCATCTGGTGCGGGAAGTGGACGCGCTAGGTGGGATCATGGCGCTGGCGGGCGATCAGGCGGGGATCCAGTACCGCCTCCTGAACCGGAGCAAGGGACCGGCGGTTCAGGGTCCGCGGGCACAGATGGACCGCACCCTCTATCGGGGCGGGGTGCAGAAGGCGGTCGATGATCACGATATCCGAATCGTCGAGGATCAGGTGATCGATCTGGTCGTCGAGCGGAACCGCGTGATCGGGGTGCTTACCGATCGGCACGGGGCGCTACACGCGGATTCCGTCATCCTGACAACGGGCACGTTTCTCGGCGGTGTCATCCACCGGGGCGAGATCTGCCAGGCGGGAGGCCGGGTCGGTGAGACCGCCGCCGAGGCGCTGGCGCGACGGCTTTCCGACCTTCGACTCCCCTTGGGGCGACTCAAGACGGGAACGCCGCCGCGACTGGACGGGCGCACGATCGACTGGGACCGGCTTGAGGTCCAGCCCGGAGACGAGGAACCCGTCATGTTGTCCTTCCTCAGCGATCGGCCTGCGGCGAGCCAGATCAGCTGCGCGATCACGCATACGAACCCCCGGACCCACGCAATCATTCGCGGAAACCTTCACCGATCCGCCATGTATTCCGGCGGGATCACGGGGAAGGGACCCCGCTATTGTCCCTCGATCGAAGACAAGATCGGACGGTTCGAGGACAAGGACAGCCATCAGATCTTTCTGGAACCCGAGGGGCTGGAAACGGACATCGTCTATCCGAACGGGATCTCGACCTCTCTGCCCGATGACGTCCAGCGAGACTACGTGCACTCCATCATTGGGCTCGAGAAGGCGGACATCGTTCAGCCGGGCTACGCGATCGAATACGATTACGTCGATCCGCGGGCGCTCGACACGACGCTCCAGGTCCGCGCTCTCCCTGGGCTTTGGCTGGCCGGGCAGATCAACGGAACCACCGGCTACGAAGAGGCCGCCGCGCAAGGCATCGTTGCAGGAATCGGTGCCGTTCGTTCTGCCCTTAGCCTCGAGAAGATCAAGTTCTCTCGGACCTCGTCCTATATCGGGGTCCTGATCGACGATCTGACGTCGAGAGGCGTGTCTGAGCCCTACCGCATGTTCACTTCGCGGGCCGAGTTCCGCCTGAGCCTGCGCGCGGATAACGCGGATCAGAGATTGACGCCGTTCGGGATCGAGCTGGGCCTTGTCGATGACAGGCGCCGTTCACTCTATGCCCGAAAAGCGGCCGAGGTGGAGCGCGCCCGAAACCTCCTGTCCGAGAGGATGTTTTCGGCCCGCGACGCGCGAGCCGCCGGCATCCCCGTTGCGAAAGACGGACCAAAGCGGGCGGCCTATGCGCTTCTGAGCGTGCCGAACGTCTTTCTCGCGCAGATAAGCGCGTTGATGCCAGATTTGGCTGACTTCGACCGCGCCACCCTGGAGCAGGTTGCGCGCGAGGCGACGTATGCCAACTACCTCCGCCGGCAGGTTGACGAAATCGAGCAGGTTCGGCGCGAGGAGAGAACAATAATTCCGGCCGATCTCGATTTCTTTTCGGTCATGGGGCTTTCTGCGGAGCTACAGAGCAAGTTGAGCGACGCGCGGCCGGACTCGATCGCTTCGGCGCGAGCCATCGAGGGAATGACGCCCGCGGCGCTCAATGCGCTTATCTTTGCGCTGCGCTCCAAAGAGCGGGGCGCGAGGAAGCGGGCGTGAGGGATGTTTCACGTGAAACATCGGCCCAATTGCAGACCTATTGCGACCTGGTCCGCCAATGGACGCCACGGATCAATCTGATTTCCCGCGCGTCACTGGACGACATGTGGGAGCGGCACGTCGAGGACAGCATCCAGGTCGCTGAAGCCGCGCCAGGCGCGACGACATGGGCGGATCTGGGGAGTGGTGGCGGATTTCCTGGCATCGTTGTTGCCATCTGCCGGCCGCAGACCGCCGTGACCCTGATCGAATCCGACGCCCGGAAGGCAACGTTCCTCAAGCACGTGGCAATCCGGCTCAACCTCAAGATCGATACCTGTGTGCAGCGCATCGAAGAGGCAGATCCGACGCGCAGCATGGTCGTCTCGGCGCGCGCTCTCGCACCGCTGGACCGCCTGCTTCCTCTCGCGACCCGGCATGGGGCCGCTGACACCCTCTATGTCTTTCCGAAAGGAGAGCGGTATCGCGAAGAAATTGCTGCAGCGCAGAAATCGTGGTCTTTCCACGTTGACGTTCGGCCCAGCAGGATCGACAAGAAGGGTGTCATCTTGATATTGGAGAACGTGGCGCGTGTCTGAGCGGAGTCGGAGGCGACCCAGAATCGTCGCAATCGTCAACCAGAAGGGCGGGGTCGGCAAGACCACGACGGCCATCAACCTGGGCGCCGCCCTGGCCGAGCGGGGCAGCAAGATCGTGGTGATCGATCTCGATCCGCAGGGCAATGCCTCCACGGGTCTTGGCATCGAGGCGGATCAGCGCGTCACCAGCACCTACGACCTTTTGCTCGACGGGCTCGACCTGTCCGACGTCATCCAGCCCACCGACATCGAGAATCTGATGATCGTGCCCGCGACATCGGATCTGAGTTCGGCGGATATCGAGATGTATTCGAAGGGCCAGAGGACGATGCTGCTGAAGAGCGCGCTGTCCTCGGCAGACGTCGATGCCCTCGATCTCGACTTCATCTTCATCGACTGTCCACCTTCGCTGTCGCTTCTGACGGTCAACGCGATGGTTGCGGCGGATTCCGTCCTTGTGCCGCTCCAAAGCGAATTCTTCGCCTTGGAGGGGCTGTCCCAGCTCATGCTGACGATCCGGGAAGTCAGACAGACCGCAAATCCCGGCCTCGGGATCGAAGGCGTAGTTCTGACGATGTTTGATGGTAGAAACAACCTGGCGCAGGGCGTTTTGTCGGACGCGCGCACGACGCTTGGCGATCTGGTCTTCAAGACGATCATCCCTCGCAACGTGAGGGTGAGCGAGGCGCCGTCCTATGCCCTTCCTGTCACTGAATACGATCCCGCATCGAAGGGAAGCGTCGCCTATCGGGCGCTAGCAGAAGAATTCGTTTCACGACACCGCGCTTGAGGAGAACCGACTTGGCTGAAAAGAAGGAACGACGTGGTCTGGGCCGCGGTCTCTCGGCATTGATGGCGGATATCGACGTGGCGCCCGCCGGCCCCGATGCCGACGGTTCGGCGCCCCGTCGGCCGGAAGTCTTCATTCCGATCGAGACAATCGAAGCCAATCCCGACCAGCCACGGCGGACGTTCTCTGCCGAAAGCCTTGAGGAACTGGCCAGTTCGATTGCGCAAAGGGGCATCATCCAGCCGCTGATTCTCCGCAGTCATCCAGAGAAAGATGATACTTTTCAAATAGTTGCGGGAGAACGGCGTTGGCGGGCCGCGCAGATGGCGCAGCTTCACGAAGTCCCCGCGATCGTGCGGGAATTCGACGACATCGAAGTTCTGGAAGTCGCGATCATCGAGAACATCCAGCGGGCCGACCTCAATCCCGTCGATGAGGCGGCGGGATACCGGCAGTTGATGGATCGCTTCGGACACACGCAGGAGAAGATGGCAGAGGCGCTCGGCAAGAGCCGCCCGCACATCGCCAATGCGCTTCGGCTGCTGAACCTGCCGCCCGATGTGCAGGGCTATCTAGCGGAGGGGCGCCTGTCGGCGGGTCATGCGCGCGCTCTGGTCGCGACCGAAAACGCCTCGGAACTGGCGCGGCAGATCCTCGCCAAGGGCCTTTCGGTGCGCGCGACGGAGGCCTTGGTGCGCAAACCGCGCCGCTCACCCGCGGCGCAGGGCAAGGCGGGCAACGGGAAGGACGCCGACACTCGGAGTGTGGAGCGCGAGCTGAGCGCCGCCCTGGGTCTGCGTGTCTCTGTCGACCACTCCGCCGGATCGGGGAGCGGCAAGCTCACCATCAGTTACACCTCGCTCGACGAGTTCGACCGGTTGTGCCGACGGCTGTCCGACTAGGCCAGGAGCTGTCGCAGGATCGCATTGAGGAGCGGACGACCCCTGCGCGTCAGCGCGAGCGTGGATCCCTCCAGCGAGACGAGACCGAGATCCTGCAGGTCGGTCAGGACGGACGGCGGAACGGAATGCTCGTCGATCTCCACGCCCTCGGGGATGCGGAGCCCCATCATCACGCGCTCCTCGAAGACCTCCCGGCTGGTCAGAATGGCGCGCGTCTCGGGGGCTTCGCCGCGCCGGACGGTCGCGAGCCAGGCAAGCGGCGCGCTTTCGGCCTCCGTCGCGATGCGCCGATCGTCGATCGACACGCGGCCATGCGCGCCCGGTCCGATGCCGACATATTCGCCGCCCCGCCAGTAGATCATGTTGTGCCGGGAGCGGGATCCGGGTGCGGCGTGGTTCGAGATCTCGTATGCCGGCAATCCAGCGGCGGCGGTCATGTCCTGCGTCAGCTCGTACATGTCGACGGCCCGATCCTCGTCGGGCAGGCCGGGAAGCCGTCCTGCGGCCAACCGGTCGCCGAAGGCGGTCCCGTCCTCGATGGTGAGCTGATAGAGCGACAGATGGTCGGCGGCGAGGGAAAGCGCGATGCCGAGTTCCGCCCGCCAATCCTCCGGACGCTGATCCTGCCGGGCGTAGATCAGATCGAAGCTGACCCGGTCGAAGGTCGCGCGGGCGAGATCGAGCGCCGACAACGCCTCGGCAACCGTGTGCCGCCGCCCCAGCCGCCGCAGATCGCGGTCATTGAGCGCCTGGACACCGAGCGAAACCCGACCGACCCCCGCGGCGCGGTAGCCGGCGAAGCGGCCGGCTTCCACCGATGTCGGGTTGGCTTCGAGCGTGATCTCGATGTCGTTCGTGATCCGCCAGTGGCGCTGCACGTCGTCGATGACGCCGGCGACGATGCGCGGATCCATCAGGGTCGGCGTTCCGCCGCCGAAGAAGATCGACCCGATCTCCAGATCGGGTCGTTCGGCCGCGTACCGCGCGATCTCGCCGCCGTAGGCCTCGCGCCAGGCCTCCTGATCGATCCGGGAGGCGACATGCGAGTTGAAGTCGCAGTAGGGGCACTTGGCCTGACAGAAGGGCCAGTGGATATAGAGACCTGTTCTACGCAAAGCAGCTGGTGACCAGCTTGGCGAAGGCATCGGCCCGGTGCGAGATGCGGTTCTTCTCCCATCGGTCCATCTCGCCGAAGGTCACGTCGTAACCGTCGGGCTGAAAGATCAGATCGTATCCGTGACCGCACGAGCCGCGCATTGGCCAGACGATCCGACCCTCCATGGTCCCGGCAAAGACCTCCTCATGCTCGTCGGGCCAGGCCAGGACGAGCGTGCAGCAGAACCGCGCGCGCCACGGACGGGGCGCGCCGCAGGCCAGAAGCGCATCGTGCACGCGCCGCATCGCCATGTCGAAATCGCGGCCCTGCGCCGTCTCGGCCCAGTCGGCGGTGCGCACGCCGGGCGCGTTGCCGATGGCCTGGACCTCGAGCCCGGAATCGTCGGCCAAGGCCGGTTTCCCGGTGGCGCGCGCCGCTGCGTGGGCCTTGATCCGGGCATTGTCGGCGAAGGTGGTGCCTGTCTCCGCGGGCTCCGGCAGGCCGTGATCGGCGTTTGAGGTGATGACAAGCCCGTAGGGCTGGAGAAGAGCGGCGATCTCCTCGAGCTTGCCCTGATTGTGGGTCGCGACGACGAGGCTGTCTTCGGCAAATCTTCGCGTCACCCGAGCGCCAGCCTCTGTGCTTCGGCCAGCGATCTGACGCCCAATTCGGCCAGATCCAGAAGCCCGCCCATCTGGTCGCGCGAGAACGTGGCCGATTCGCCCGAGGTCTGAACCTCGATCAGCCGACCGGCGCCCGTCAGGACGAAATTGCCATCCACGCCCGCTTCGCTGTCCTCTGGATAGTCGAGATCGAGGACCATCTGCCCCGCATAGATCCCGCAACTCACCGCCGCCACATGGTCGGTAATGGGATCGGTGACGATGGCGCCCGACCTCATCAGCTTGGCCACGGCGAGCTTCAGCGCAACCCATCCGCCGGTGATCGAGGCGCAGCGGGTTCCCCCATCGGCCTGGATGACGTCGCAATCGATCGTCACCTGCCGCTCTCCCAACGCGTTGCGATCGACCGCGGCGCGGAGCGACCGGCCGATCAGCCTCTGGATCTCCTGCGTGCGGCCCGACTGGCCGTGCTTGGCTTCGCGCCGCCCGCGGGTATGGGTGGCGCGGGGCAGCATGCCGTATTCCGCGGTGACCCAGCCCTGGCCGGAATTCTTCAGAAACGGCGGGACGCGCTCCTCGATGCTGGCCGAGCAGAGAACATGCGTGTCACCGCAGCGGATCAGGCACGACCCCTCCGCATGGCGGATCACGTCGGTCTCGATTGATACGGGACGCATTTCGTCTAGTTTTCGGCCGGACGGGCGCATAGAGGTGACTCCTGTGGGATCTGCGCCTGATATGCTTCTGCCGATCCGAGGCGCAACCCCGAAGCCGGAACGCGGATGAGCGAGCGGAAAGACCGAAAGACCCTCATGTCCGAGATGAACGACCGCACGCGGGAGGTTTTCCGCCGCGTGGTCGAGGGCTATCTCAATTCGGGCGATCCCGTGGGCTCCCGGACGCTGACGCGCGCGATGTCCGAGAAGGTCTCCGCGGCGACGATCCGCAACGTCATGCAGGATCTGGAGCTTCTGGGGCTTCTCGACGCGCCGCACATCTCGGCGGGCCGCGTACCCACGCAGCTGGGCCTGCGCATGTTCGTCGATGGCCTTCTCGAAGTCGGCGAGCTTGGCGAAGAGGATCGCCAGAAGCTCGATGCGACATTGGGAAGCAACGAGCGCGATGTCGGGACGCTGCTCGACCGGGTGGGCTCGGCGCTCTCCGGCGTGACGGCAGGCGCGAGCCTCGTCCTCGCTCCCAAATACGAGGCGCCGATCAAGCATATCGATTTCGTCGTTCTGAACCATGACCGGGCGCTGGTGGTTCTGGTCTTCGCGGACGGCCACGTGGAGAACCGCGTCTTCGCCCCGCCGCCCGGCCAGACGCCGTCATCCATGCGCGAGGCCGCCAACTTCCTCAACGCCATGGCCGAGGGGCGGACCCTGTCGGACCTGCGCGATCACATGATCAAGGAGATCGACACGCGCCGCAGGGAACTCAATTCGCTGGCCCAGGCAATGGTCGATACCGGTCTTGCGGTCTGGGAAAACGAGGGCGAGCCGCACGAGCGGCTGATCGTCCGCGGCCGCGCGAACCTCATCGGCGGCACGCAGACCGACGATCTGGAGCGCATCAAGAGCCTGTTCGACGATCTGGAGCGCAAGCGCGACATCGCCGAGTTCCTTGAACTGGCCGATGAAGGAGAGGGTGTCCGGATCTTCATCGGATCCGAAAACAAGCTCTTTTCACTTTCGGGTTCATCTTTGGTCGTCTCTCCATATATGAACGCGGACCGAAAGATCATCGGGGCGGTGGGCGTGATCGGCCCCACCCGTCTGAACTATGGACGCATCGTGCCGATCGTGGATTACACGGCCCAGCTGGTGGGAAAATTGCTGGCTGACCGAACCTGAGACGGAAGTACTTATGGCGAACGAAAACGAACGCGATATCGAGGCTGCCATCGAAGAGATGCTCAAGGGTGAGGCCGAGGCGGAAAGCGGCCCCTCCGAGGCGGACAAGGTCAAGCGCAAGTCGCAGCCCAAGACCGAGGAGCCCCTGGATCTTGACGCGCTTGCGGACGAAGAGCCGCCTGTCGTCGAGCAGGATGACGGGATTGCCGCCGAGATGGAGGCTCTGCGCGCCGAACGGGACGAGATGAAGGACCGCTTCGTCCGGGCGCTCGCCGATGCGGAGAACAGCCGCAAGCGCGCCGACCGCGAACGCCGCGAGGTCGAAATGTATGGCGGATCGAAGATGGCCCGCGACATGCTGCCGGTCTACGACAATCTGCAGCGCGCCGTGGGCGCGATTCCCGAGGAAAACCGCGAGGCGAACGCGGCCCTCATCGAGGGCGTCGAGCTGACCTTGCGCGAATTGCAGAACGTGTTTCGCAAGCACGGCGTCGAGATCGTGTCGCCCGCCGTGGGCGACCGGTTCGACCCGAAGCAGCACGAGGCGATGTTCGAGGCGCCGGTGCCCGGCACCAAGGCGGGGGAGATCATCCAGGTGATGGCCGAAGGCTTCGCCCTGCACGACAGGCTTCTGCGCGCGGCTCAGGTCGGGGTCAGCTCGACGCCGAAATCCTGAACGGCGGCCCCGCCTCAGCCTGACTGGGCGAGACCGGTCAACTCGTAGATCAGATCCAGCGCCTCGCGTGGCGACAGATCGTCGGGGCGAACGGATTTGAGTTGGGTCGCGATTTCGCAGGGCGGAGCCTTCCCCTGCGCGGCGGGCGCCGGATTTGCGGCGAAGAGCGGCAGATCGTCGATCAGCGCGGCCCTGTCGCCATGGGCCGAGCCGGCCTCGAGCCGGCTCAGAACGATCCGTGCCCTGTCGATCACCCTGGGCGGAAGCCCCGCGAGTTTCGCCACCTGCACACCATAGGATCGATCGGCAGATCCCATCCGGACCTCGTGGAGGAAGATCACCTCTCCGCCCCATTCCTTTACGGTGACGGTGGCGTTGCGGGCCCGGGCGAGGGTGTCGGCAAGGTGCGTCAATTCGTGATAATGCGTGGCGAACAGCGATCGGCACCGATTGACGTCGTGCAGATGCTCGAACGACGCCCAGGCGATCGACAGCCCGTCATAGGTCGAGGTTCCGCGCCCGATCTCGTCGAGGATCACCAGCGCCCGATCATCGGCCTGGTTGAGGATGGCGGCGGTCTCGACCATCTCGACCATGAAGGTGGACCGGCCGCGCGCCAGATCGTCCGCCGCACCGACGCGGCTGAACAACTGGCTGACGATGCCGATCTGCGCGAGGTCGGCCGGAACGAACGAGCCCATCTGGGCGAGAAGCGCGATGATCGCGTTCTGCCGGAGGAAGGTGGACTTCCCCGCCATATTGGGACCCGTCAACAGCCACAGCGCCGCGCCCCCCGGGTCCGTCAGATCGCAATCGTTCGCAACGAAGGGGCCCGCGCCCTCCTGTTTCAGGGCGCGTTCCACGACCGGGTGACGCCCTCCTTCCACGTGGAACCTGCGGCTGTCGTCGATGGCGGGCCGGGTCCATCCCTCGGACCGCGCCAGATCGGCCAAAGACGTGTGCAGATCGAGGCTGGCCATCGCGGCCGCCGCGGCGGCGACTTCGTCGGCCTGGTCGAGAACCCTGCCGACGAGGTCGGAAAAGATGCGCTTCTCGATCTCGAGCGCTCGCGTTCCCGCATTGACGATCCTGGCCGCCATCTCCGACAGGTCGAGCGTGGTGAACCGCGCGGCGCTGGCCGTGGTCTGCCGATGGATGAACCGGTCGGACAGCGGCTGCGACATCATCCGCGGGGCGTGAACGCTCGTCACCTCGACGAAATATCCAAGCACGTTGTTGTGCTTGACCTTGAGGGAGCCGATGCCCGTCTCGGCGGCAAACTCGGCCTGCATCGCGGCGATGACGCTGCGGCCCTCGTCGCGCAGGCGGCGCGCCTCGTCGAGCTCCGCATCGAAGGCGGGGGCGACGAAGCCGCCATCGCGCGTCGTTACGGGCGGCTGCGCGATCAGCGCAGCATCCAGCAGATCGACGAGCGCGTCGTGCCCCGACAGCGCCTCGCACGCAGCGCCCACCGCGTCCGGCGGATCTTCCTGGGAAAACGCCAGCCCGATCTCCTCGGCCTGGGTCAGACCGTTGCGGATGGCCGCCAGATCGCGTGGACCGCCCCGATCGAGCGCCAGCCGGGACAGGGCGCGGTCGATGTCAGGCACGCCGCGCAGGGTCTCGCGGATGCGTCCGGCGGCGGGGGCGTTCCGCACCGCCCAGTCGAGTTGGTCCAGCCGCTCCTCGATCGTGGCGAGCGTCAGCGACGGGGAGGTCAGCCGCCGTTCCAGAAGCCGACCCCCGGCCGCGGTGACGGTGCGGTCGATGGCCTCCAGAAGCGATCCCTGGCGGCCACCGGACAGCGCACGGGTCAATTCGAGGTTGCGCCGTGATGCCATGTCGAGCTGCATCACGTCAGCGGTGTCTTCCCGCTGCGGCGGGCGCAGCAGCGGCAGCTTCCCCCGCTGCGTGATGTCAAGATAGTCGACGATCGCGGCCATCGCCGAGATCTCGGCCCTGTCGAACGTGCCGAAGGCGTCGAGCGACTGCACCCCGTAGCACGCGCAGAGGCGCCGGCCGCCGGCCACGCTGTCGAAGGAGCTTCGCGACAGAGCGGTCGCGGCGGCGCCCAGGTCCTGCACCGCTGGCGCAAGTTCGGCCTCAACCGTCTCGCTCAGCAGCACTTCCCGCGGTGCCAGCCGCGCCAGTTCCTGGCCCAGGCGGGCGCGCGGGCAGGCGCTGACCCGCATCTCTCCGGTGGAGACGTCGATCCAGGCGATGGCGCCCTCGCCGCGCATCTCGGACCACGCGGCGAGGAAATTGTGGCGCCGCGCGTCGAGAAGGCTCTCTTCGGTAAGGGTGCCCGGCGTGACGAGCCTCACGACCTCCCGCTTCACCACGGACTTGGCGCCGCGCTTGCGGGCCTCGGCGGGGTCCTCGGTCTGTTCGCAGATCGCCACGCGAAAGTCCTTGCGGATGAGCGTCAGCAGGTATCCTTCGGCCGCATGCACCGGAACGCCACACATCGGGATGTCGTCGCCCAGATGTTTGCCGCGTTTCGTCAGCGCGATGTCGAGCGCCGCTGCCGCCGACACCGCATCGTCGAAGAACAGCTCGTAGAAATCGCCCATCCGGTAGAACAGGAGCGCGTCGGGATGCTGCGCCTTGATCTCCAGATATTGCGCCATCATCGGCGTCGGTGCGTCGGCCACTCCTGCCCCCATGTCGCGGTCGCGTTGCTGTAGCAAAGCGGCTGCCGGCGGTGAAGCCGCGCCGTGGCTTCGCGCCTTGCGAAGGGCGGTCCGCGGGGCGCGTGGCGATCTGCCTCGGTTTCTCGTGCCGGCCCTTTTCCTGTGGCGCATGCAGCGGCCTTCGTGTCACCTAGGCCTTCGAGCGGGGGCGGGGGAGCCATGGCAAAGAAGTTCACCGACGAAGAGGCGCTGGCCTTCCACATGAGCCCCCGGCCGGGAAAGTTCGACATCGCCGCGAGCGTGCCCATGGCGACCCAGCGCGACCTGTCGCTCGCCTACAGCCCCGGGGTCGCGGTGCCCTGCGCGCGGATCCACGAGGAGCCGGGACAGGCCTACGACTATACCAACAAGGGCAATCTGGTGGCGGTGATCACCAACGGGACGGCGGTTCTGGGTCTCGGCAACCTCGGAGCGCTCGCATCGAAGCCGGTCATGGAGGGCAAGTCCGTCCTCTTCAAGCGCTTCGCCGATGTCAATTCCATCGACATCGAGCTCGATACCGAGGATCCCGATGCGTTCTGCGCGGCGGTGAAGCTGATGGAGCCGACCTTCGGCGGCATCAATCTCGAGGACATCAAGGCGCCGGAATGTTTCGAGATCGAAGGCCGCCTCAGGGACGAGATGGATATCCCGGTCTTTCACGACGATCAGCATGGCACCGCGGTGATCTGCGCGGCGGGTCTGATGAATGCGCTGCATCTCTCGGACAAGCGCATCGAGGATGTCCGGATCGTCATCAACGGCGCCGGGGCCGCCGGGATCGCCTGTCTCGAGCTGCTCAAGGCGATGGGCGCGCGCGCCGAGAACTGCATCATGTGCGACTCGAAGGGCGTGGTCTATCAGGGCCGGGCGGAGGGGATGAACCAGTGGAAATCCGCCCACGCCACCGCCACCGACCTGCGCACGCTCGACGAGGCGATGGTCGGCGCGGACGTGTTTCTCGGCGTCTCGGTCAAGGGGGCGGTCACCCGGTCGATGGTCGAGGGCATGGCGGCGAACGCGGTCATCTTCGCCATGGCCAACCCGGATCCGGAGATCACGCCCGAGGAGGTGCACGAGGTCCGCGAGGACGTCATCATCGCCACCGGCCGGTCGGATTATCCCAACCAGGTGAACAACGTCCTAGGCTTTCCGTATCTCTTCCGCGGCGCGCTCGACATCCATTCCCGCGCGATCAATGACGAGATGAAGATCGCCTGCGCCCGCGCGCTCGCGGCGCTCGCCCGCGAGGATGTCCCCGACGAGGTCGCGATGGCCTATGGCCGGCAGCTGAAGTTCGGGCGGGACTACATCATCCCGACGCCGTTCGATCCGCGCCTGATCTGGCGCATCCCGCCGGCGGTGGCCCGCGCCGGCATGGATACCGGCGCCGCCCGCCGCCCGATCATCGACATGGACGGATACGAACAGGCGCTCAAGGCCCGGATGGACCCGACCGCCTCGATCCTTCAGGGCATCTATGCCCGGGCCCGTGCGGCCCAGGCCCGGATCATCTTTGCCGAGGGCGACGACATCCGCGTCTTGAAAGCGGCCATCGCCTATCGGCGCGAGGGGCTGGGGGAGCCCGTCGTCGTCGGTCGCGAGCGGGAGATCCGGCGGAAACTGTCGGAGGAAGGACTGCTCGAGGGCTTCGAGGGGATAGAGGTCGTCAATGCCGCCACGACGCCGGATCTCGAAACCTACAAGGACTTCCTCTACGAGCGGCTGCAGCGCAAGGGATACGACCGGTCTGACGTCCACCGGATGGCCGCCCGCGACCGGCACATCTTTTCCTCCTGCATGCTGGCGCTCGGTCACGGCGACGCCATGGTCACGGGCGCGACCCGCAAGTCCGCGCATGTTCTCGACCAGATCAACATGGTCTTCGACGCCCGTGCCGAGGACGGCGCGGTCGGCATCACCGCCCTGATCAGGCGCAACCGGGTGGTGCTCGTGGCCGATACGCTGATCCACGAATGGCCCGACGAGCACGATCTGGCGAACATCGCCGAGCGAAGCGCCGAGGTGGCGCGCGCCATGGGTCTCGAACCGCGGGTCGCCTTTGTCAGCTTCTCGACATTCGGCTATCCGGTCTCGGAGCGCGCCGCCAAGATGCATCTGGCGCCCGACATCCTCGATCAGCGGGGCGCCGATTTCGAATATGAGGGGGAGATGACCGTCGATGTCGCCCTGAACCCCGAGGTCATGCGGTCCTATCCGTTCTGCCGGCTCAGCGGGCCGGCGAACATTCTCGTCGTCCCCGCCCGCCATTCGGCGTCGATCTCCGTCAAGCTGATGCAGGAAATGGGCGGCGCGACGGTGATCGGACCGATCCTCACGGGCCTCAGCAAGCCGGTGCAGATCGCCTCCACCGGCATGGGTGTCGTCGAGATCCTCAACATGGCGGCGATCGCGGCCTGCAACATGGCCTGATCGTGGAGCCGGGGGGCCGCCAGGCCCCTCAGCTTCCCGCGTCGTGGACGAAGGGCGCCGCGTCGCCCCAGATCTGTCTCACCCGCTGGTCCCGGCCGCACCTGTCGCGATAGCGCTCGTAGGCGGTGGCCTTCGGGACGGCGAGGCCCACCGAAGAGATCGCGATCCGCTCTTGCGACTTGTAGTAGTCCTGATGGTAGGGGCCCACCGGGTAGAACTCGCTCACCTCCCGGATCGGCGTGACGATGTCGCGCCCGAGATCCCGCTCGGCCGCGGCAACCGCCGCTTCCGCCGCGGCCCTCTGTTCGGGGTTCTGGACATAGATGGCGGTCGTGTATTCGTGGCCCCGGTCGCAGAACTGACCGCGCGCGTCGAACACGTCGATGGAGCGCAGGAACATGTCGTATATCTGCCGATAGCTGATCTGCGTGTCGTCGAACGGGATCCGTGCCGCCTCGATATGATCGCCGGAATTGCCGTAGGTGGGATCGGCTGTGGTGCCTCCGGTGAATCCCGTCACCACGTCGCCGACGCCCTCGACCTTCTCGAAATCGGCCTCGACGCACCAGAAGCAGCCGCCCGAGACATAGGCGACCTCCTGGGCTGCCGACGCTCCCTGGGTGCCGAGCGAGAGAACGGCGCCGCCAAGGGCCAGAGCTGCAAGCGTTTGCAATCGGGTCATGTCGATCCTCCTTTGCGCCCACGCTCCCCGGCCGGTACACGAGGTGCAACTCACTCGCGCGTGAGGTCACGGGGCGGTGACGCGCGCGAGGCAGGCTGAAACACCCAGCATGCGGGAGTGCTTGCGCGTGGTGACTGCCGGAGTCATCGTAAGGTTGAGTGGCGAGAGGGGAAGCCATGACCACACACGACGCGCTCGAAGACCCGCGGAACGCTTCGGTGCTGATCTGGATCAACGGCGTCCTGACGCCCCGGGCGCAGGCTGTCGTGTCGGTCTATGACTTAGGATTTCTCATGGGCGACGGCGTCTGGGAGGGGTTGAGGCTGCATAACGGCAGATGGGCCTTCGTCGACGATCATCTGGACCGGCTCTTCGAGGGGGCGCTCGCCCTCGATCTGCGGATCGGGCGCAGCCGCGACGACCTGAAGGCGGCGCTCGACGAGGTTGCAAAGGCGAACGGCATGGTCGCCGACGCGCATGCCCGTCTCATGGTGACCCGTGGCGTGAAGTCCCGCCCGTTCCAGCATCCGTCGCTGACCGTCGGGACCGCCACGATCGTCATCATCGCCGAACATTCGGTCCCGCATCTGCCGGCGCCGATCCGCCTCGCCACTGTGCCGCAGATCCGCGGACTGCCGATGTCCCAGGATCCCAAGCTCAACAGCCACTCGAAGCTCAACTGCATCCTCGCCTGCGTCGCGGCGCAGAAGGCCGGCGCGGAAGAGGCGTTGATGCTCGACATCCACGGATTCGTGAACACGACCAACGCGTGCAACTTCTTCATCGTCCGGAAGGGCGAGGTTTGGACATCGACCGGCGATTACTGCATGAACGGCCTGACGAGGGCGAAGGTGATCGCTCTGTGCCATGAAAACGGGATCCCCGTCCGGCAGAAGAATTTTTCCCTGACCGAGACCTATTCGGCGGACGAGGCCTTCCTGACCGGCACCTTCGGCGCGCAGACCCCGGTGGGGGAAATCGACGGCCGGCCCATTGGCACCGGCGCGGCAGGCCCCGTCACGATGCGGCTGCGCGGGCTTTATGCCGATCTTGTTACGCGAGCTTGCGCATGAAGATCGCCGCCTGGTCCGGTCCGCGGAACCTGTCGACCGCGATGATGTACGCCTTCGCCGCCCGGGGCGATTTCACCGTTCAGGACGAACCTTTCTATGCGCCCTATCTCGTGGCGACGGGCATCGATCATCCGATGAAGTCCGATATTCTCGCCCGCCACGACACCGATGTCGGCCGGATCGTCCAGGGATTCTATGCCACCCCGGAAAAGAACCTCTACCTGAAACTGATGGCGCAGCACATGGTGTCGAGCATCCCCGACGACTGGGCGAACGACTTCACCCATATCCACCTGATCCGCCATCCCGCCCGGGTCATCGCCAGCTATGCCGCCAAGCGCCAGATGCCGACGCTCGAGGATCTGGGCTTTCCCCAGCAGCTCGACATCTACGAACGCTTCGGCGGGATCGTCCTCGACAGCGCCGACATTCGCGCCCACCCCAAGCAGATGCTGACGCAGATCTGCGACGCTCTGGGCCTGCCCTTCACCGAGCAGATGCTGTCATGGCGGCCGGGCGGCCACCCGGCGGACGGGGTCTGGGCGCCGCACTGGTACGAAGCCGTTCACAATTCGCGCGGGTTTTCGGGGCGCGAAGGTGTCGTCCCCGAACTCGAGGGCGCGGCCGCCAATCTTTGCGCGGACGCCATGGCCTACTACGCGGTTCTGACCCAAAACAAGTTTTCGCCGCGCCCGTAAGCGCGGTGATCGCGGGCAGGCACAGGATCAAGGCGTCATCTGGGTCGATCCGGCGCATTCGGCGACCGGCGGTAGAACGCCGCCGTCAGCAGGTTGAAGTGCCGCCGATCGGTCGCGGGGATGCTGTACAGGATGGCCTTGAGGCTGAAATAGCACGCGACGATAACCATCGAATGGAAGACCGCGTTGACGGCGTTTCCGTGCGACAGGATCAGCCAGGTCGACCATCTCGGCTCGCCCACCAGACCGGGAAGAACGTCCCAGTAGGTCGTGCGCAGCAGGACCTTGATATAGAGAAGCAGGAAGCCCAGCGTCAGATATCTGACCACGCCTTCGGCACGGAACAGGATCTGGACGAAACCGATGGTCACGAGGCCGGTAAAGGTGACGACGAAATAGGGCGTGACGCCATGCGCCATCTCGACCAGGTTCCAGAACGTCATTTGGATCTTTCCTTTCCGTGGACGCGCATTTTGATCATTTTTTCCAGGGCGTCGAAGAGCTCGTCCTGAGCGCGATCGTTCCGGTCCAGCGCCTCCTGCAGGCTCTCGCGGCCTTCATCCGGGTTCCGGTCGCGCCGCCTGCGGCAAAACCATCTGTAGATGGAATGTCGTTCTCCCATGCAGCTGACCCGTTCGGAAACCACGTTGCACGGGTCAGCCTGCAAAACCGGTCTTCAGGGATCCTGAACGCGGCGCGCGGGGCCGGGGAAGGAATCGCAACGACCATTGCTGGCCGGGTCCCGAGAGCCGAAAGACGCGCGCCGGCTGACCGTCCCCCGAGGTGAGGATGTGCAGGAGCGGCGCCGTTCCTCCGAACGTCGCCTCACCAGGGCCGGAGGGCGGGGCGCCGCGTGGCGCCCGGAGTTAGGAAGACAGGCGCCGGTTTCGCGCCGCGATCAGCTTCAGGCGCAGCGCGTTCAACTGAATGAAGCCCTTGGCGTCTTTCTGGTCATAGGCGCCGGCATCGTCCTCGAAGGTGACGTGGGCCTCGGAATAGAGGCTGTGCTCAGACCACCGGCCGACCGTGCGGGCCGAGCCCTTGTAGAGCCGGACCCGCGTGGTGCCGGTGACATGCGCCTGCGAATGATCTATGGCCGCCTGCAGCATCTCGCGTTCCGGGCTGAACCAGAAGCCGTTATAGATCAGCTCGGCGTAGCGCGGCATCAATTCGTCCTTCAGATGCGCCTGACCCCGGTCGAGGGTGATCTGCTCGATCCCGCGATGCGCCTCGAGCAGAATGGTGCCGCCGGGGGTCTCGTAGATGCCGCGCGACTTCATCCCCACGAAGCGCCCCTCGACGAGGTCGAGCCGGCCGATGCCATGCGCGCCGCCGAGTTCGTTCAGCTTCGCCAGAAGATCCGCCGGCGACATGGCGACGCCATCGATCGACACGGCATCGCCGCGCTCGAAGCCGATCTCCACGTCCTGCGGCGTATCCGGCGCATCCTCGGGATTGACGGTGCGCTGATAGACGTAGTCCGGCGCATCCTGCGCCGGATCCTCCAGCACCTTGCCCTCTGACGAGGTGTGCAGGAGGTTCGCATCGACGCTGAACGGCGCTTCGCCGCGCTTGTCCCTGGCGATCTGGATCTGGTGCTTCTCGGCGAAGTCGATGAGCTTCGTCCGGCTCGTCAGATCCCATTCCCGCCAGGGCGCGATGACCCGAATGTCGGGATCGAGCGCATAGGCGGCAAGCTCGAAGCGGACCTGGTCGTTGCCCTTGCCGGTGGCGCCGTGGGCAACGGCATCCGCTCCGGTTTCGGCGGCGATCTCGACCAGACGTTTGGAGATCAGCGGCCGGGCGATCGACGTCCCGAGCAGATAGAGGCCTTCATAGACCGCGTTGGCACGAAACATCGGAAACACGAAGTCGCGCACGAACGTCTGGCGCAGATCCTCCACATAGACCTTGCTGGCGCCCATCTGCTCGGCCTTGCGCCGGGCCGGCTCCAATTCCTCTCCCTGGCCCAGATCGGCGGTGAAGGTGACGACCTCGCAGCCGTATTCCGTCTGCAACCACTTGAGGATGATCGACGTGTCGAGCCCGCCGGAATAGGCCAGGACGACTTTCTTCGGGGCGGACATGGCGGGCCTCCTGCGCGTGACGCGAGCGGCGATAGCGGGTTTCGGCAAGCGCCACAAGGTCGCTCCCCTTGCCAGGCGGCACGGGACAGGTCATGCCACCGGCATGGATGACTTCGCAGATCGCGCCCGCGCCGTGACCGACCGGCTTCGCAGCCTCTTTCCCGCGACGCCGCTGCAGAGGAACGCCTATCTCAGCCAGAAATTCGATGCCGACATCTGGCTGAAGCGCGAGGATCTCACGCCGGTGCGCTCCTACAAGATCCGCGGCGCCTTCAACGCCATGCGCAAGGCGCTCGAGGTCGATGCGAACCGGGAGGTCTTCGTCGCCGCGAGCGCGGGCAACCATGCTCAGGGGGTGGCCTTCAACTGCGCGCATTTCGGGGTCCGGGGCGTGATCTTCATGCCGGTGACGACGCCCAAGCAGAAGATCGACAAGACCCGGGCCTTCGGCGGAACCAGCGTCGAGATCAGGCTGGTCGGCGACTATTTCGACGACACCCTCCGCGTGGCGCAGGATTTCTGCCATGAGGCGGGCGGGCATTTCCTCGCCCCCTTCGACGATCCGGACGTCATCGAAGGGCAGGCGAGCGTCGCCGTCGAGATTCTGGAGGAGCTGGGCGCGCCGCCCGATCTCGTCGTCCTGCCCGTGGGCGGCGGCGGGCTGTCGGCCGGCATCAAGAGCTACTTCGACCGCGTCGCGCCCGGAGTGCCGTTCTGTCTGGTCGAACCCGAGGGCGGGGCGAGCCTGACGGCGGCCTTCGCCAAGGGCGAGCCGATCAAGCTCGACACGGTCGATTCCTTCGTCGACGGGGCTTCCGTCGCGCGGATCGGCGCCGGACCCTTCGCCGTCCTGAAGGATCTACAGGCCGAGCAGGTCTATTGCGCGCCGGAGGACAGGATCTGCACGACGATCCTCGAGATGCTGAACGTCGAGGGCATCGTGCTCGAGCCCGCCGGCGCCCTTTCGATCGACGTTCTGCCCGACATTGCCGCCGACATCGCCGGCAAGCGCGTGGTCTGCGTGACCTCAGGCGGCAATTTCGATTTCGAGCGCCTGCCCGAGGTGAAGGAGCGGGCACAGAAATATGCCGGGACCAAGAAATACTTCATTCTCCGGCTGCCGCAGCGGCCTGGCGCGCTCAAGGATTTTCTGAATATGCTCGGACCCAGCGACGACATCGCCCGGTTCGAATATCTCAAGAAGTCGGCGCGGAATTTCGGATCGGTCCTCATCGGCATCGAAACCGATGATGCGGCCAATTTCCCGGCGCTGTTCTCGCGGCTCGACCGGGCGGACTTCGCCTATCGCGACATCACGAACGACCGCATCTTGTCGGAATTCCTGATCTAGAGCGGCTCGCCCCGTCGGATCTGGGCGCAGCACGTCTCGTAGATGTCGCCGATCGCGGCCAGATCGACCGGGGCCCCCTCGGCGACCGCGGATTCCCCGGTGCGGCAGAAGGCCGCCAGCTCCGACATGCCCATGTTCTCGGCGCTGCCCTTGACGAAGTGGAGATCGCGGCCGAGATCGGCGCTCTCGCCGTGCCGTATGCGCCGGACCACCTCTCCCGCCTCCTCCTGGAACAGCTCGAACACCTCGGCAAAATCCTCCTCGCCGAAATCGCGCTTCAATTCCGCAACTCTCGACCAGTCGACCATGATGCCTCCCAAGGGTTCCTGGAGGGTTATGCTCCAAAGCTCGTAAATAAAGTGTGTCTGCGGATGGGCTTGGGCGGATCCCGCGGCGCTTTACGCGGCCTTAATGGCTCGCCGCTAGAGACTGCCCCGTCTGCAACGAGGCGCCGGCTCCGTGAACGCATCCTTTTCTGCCGCCAGTGCTCGATCGTCCTCGGCTGTCGAGGGTCGCCTGCTTGTCGTCGACGACAGCCGGTTGCAGCGTCGCATCCTGCTCTCGGCTCTGGCGAGTAGCGGTTACGAGCTGCTGGAGGCGGCCTCGGCGGAGGAAGCGCTGGAGATCTGCCGGTCATCGCCGCCGCGCATCGTCATCAGCGACTGGATGATGCCGGGAATGAGCGGCGTCGATTTCTGCCGCATCCTGCGCGAGGAACAGCAGGACGCGTATATCTATGTCATCATCCTGACCTCGAAATCCGACAAGGAGGATCTTGCGGTCGCCCTGAGCGAAGGCGCCGATGACTTCCTGTCGAAGCCGCTCTCGGGGGAGGAGCTTCGCGGCCGCATCGTGGCCGGCGAGCGGCTTCTGAAGATGAGCGGCGAATTGCGGGAGAAGAATCGCCAGGTCACGGCGGCGCTCGAGAAGGTCCGCGACCTCAACGCCGCCCTCGACCGGGATCTCGTCGAGGCCCGGAAACTGCAGATGTCTCTCGTTCCGCGCATGCCCGTAACGCGCGACGGATGGCAGGTCAGCTTCGTGCTGCAGCCCTCGGGTCATGTGGGCGGCGACATGATCGGCACCTTTCCCGCCGGCGAGCAGAAGATCGGCATCTACGCGCTCGACGTCTCCGGGCACGGCATCGCCTCGGCCCTCATAACCGCGCGGCTCTCCTCGTGGCTATCGGGGGATTCACCCGCCCAGAACATCGCCCTGTCGCACGACGACAGCGGCATCCGGATGCTCAGCCCCGACGAGATCTGTCGCCGGCTGAACGCACGGTTTCTGGGCGATATCGGCACGGACCACTATTTCACCATCCTGATCGGCGAGCTGGATTTCTCCACCGGCCGGTTCGTCTACTGCCAGGCCGGCCATCCCAATCCGCTGGTCCAGAGCCGGACCGGCGAGACGAGGTTCATCGGCCGGGGCGGCCTGCCCGTCGGGCTGATCGGGGAGGCCGATTACGAGGTTCAGGAAGTGACCATCGCGTCCGAAGAACGCGTCCTGATCTATTCGGACGGGGTGACGGAATGCCCGGGCACCGAAGACGAGCTGCTCGACGAACAGGGTCTCGCGCGGATCGTGCGCGGCTGTCGCGATCTCTCCGGCCCCGCCCTTCTCTCGGCCATCGGCTGGCAGCTCAGCAGTCTCGTCGACGACGGCGAGCTGCCCGACGACATGTCGGCCATCCTGATCGAACGGCGGCTCTAGCCCCGGGTCTCAGCCCGCAGCCGCCTCTAGGAAGTGTGCGTCTCCGGCGTTCCCGAGGGCCCGGAGGGCCTGGCGGACAGGCATCCAGACCGCCTTGTGTCCCGTCTCGATCGGCGGACCCAGCCGAAGCACCGGCCGGGCGACATAGACATGGCAGATCTTCTCCGCATTGATCCGGTATTCTGGCATCCAGACGAAGCGGCGGAAGGCGCCGAGGCGGCGCGGCCTCGCAATGTGCCACCCGGTTTCTTCCCGCACCTCCCGGTGAAGCGCGTGGAGCGCGAACTCCCCCGCATCCACGCCGCCGCCCGGAAGCTGGAATTCCCGCTTCGGCTCCTCCTGAAGGGTCAGAAGGACCCGATCGCCTTGCGGCAGGACGGCATAGACGCCGGGCCGCGCCACATAGGATCCGATCGGATCGGGCGGCGGACCGAAGCGGCGGATCATGGCGGATCTCCGGGGTTCAAGCTGTCGTTGCCGGGCTTATATGGACGCGGTATGTCAGTTCCCGCCCAGTCAAGGAAGCCCATGACGCTTGGATCCACCATCGCCTGGGACGATACCGTCCTGCCTTTCCAGCTCGACCGATCCGACATCCGCGGCCGCGTGGCGCGGCTCGACGGGGTGCTGGACGAGGTTCTGGCGCAACACGACTATCCCCTGGTCATCGAGACGCTGGTCGCCGAAGCCGCGATGCTGACGGCCTTGATCGGGCAGGCGATCAAGCTGCGCTGGAAACTGTCGCTCCAGGTCAGGGGAGACGGGCCCGCCCGGCTCATCGCGACCGATTACTACGCGCCGGGCGAGGACGGAACGCCGGCGAGGATCCGGGCCTATGCCAGTTTCGACGACGAGCGGCTGGAGACTCATGGGCGGCCCTTCGACCAGATCGGCAAGGGGTATTTCGCGATCCTTCTCGATCAGGGGGATGGCACCAAGCCCTATTCCGGCATCACCCCGATCGCAGGCGGCTCGCTGTCGGCCTGTGCGGAGACCTATTTCGCCCAGTCCGAACAGCTTCCCACGCGGTTCTCGCTGAGCTTCGGCCAAGCGCAGAAGCCGGGCGAGGCGGCGCGCTGGCGGGCCGGGGGGGTCATGCTTCAGCACATGCCGAAAGCCTCGGCCCTGCGACCCGATGCGGGCGGCTCGGGCGAGGGCGGGCTGCTGGCGCCGGGCGATGTGCTGGAGGGGGGCGAGGCGGAAAACTGGAGCCGGGTCAACATGCTGCTCGACACGGCGGAGGAGACGGAGCTGATCGGGCCGCATGTCCAGCCGCCCGAGCTCCTGGTCCGGCTGTTCCACGAGGAGACGCCGAGGGTGTTCGACGCGCAGCCGATCAGCTTCGGCTGCACCTGTTCGGCCGACAAGGTGCGGCAGACGCTTTCCATTTATTCCCAGCAGGATATCGCCCACATGACGACCGAGGACGGGGCCGTCACCGCCGATTGCCAGTTCTGCGGGGCGCATTACGAGTTCGATCCCCGGACGCTGGGATTCGAGGCCGAGGACGCGCCGGACGACCGTGGATGATCTGCGCGACAGGCTGTCGAAAGCGCTCCGCCGCGATATCGGAACGACGTCGGATTTCGATCTGAATTCCATCGGACCGCAATCGGCGCCGAGCCCGTTGCGCGGCGCCGGCGTCATGGTGGCGGTGACGGAAGCGGGGCGGGTGATCCTGACCAAGCGGGCGCCGCATCTGAGCCAGCATCCCGGCCAGATCGCCTTTCCCGGCGGCAAGATCGAGCCGGCGGATGGCAGCGCCACCGCCGCCGCGCTGCGCGAGGCCTGGGAGGAGACGGCGCTGCCGCCCCAGGCGGTGGAGGTGCTGGGCGAGTTGCCGGGGCACGAGACCGTCACCGGGTTTCGCATCACGCCGGTTCTGGGTCTGGTGCATGGTCGGCCGGATCTGCGCCCCGAGACGGGTGAGGTCGCCGAGATCTTCGAGGTGCCGCTCGCCGTGGTGGCGGATCCGTCGAAATACGGGATCGAGGCGCGGCTCTGGCGGGGGACCGAGCGGCGCTATTACGTCGTGCCGTGGGGGCCCTACTACATCTGGGGCGCGACGGCGCGCATCCTGAGATCCCTGGCGGAGCGGCTGGCATGAAGGTCGATGGCACCTGGCGGCGCGATCCAGGCGCGCAGAGGCTTCTGGCGGCGCTCGGCCGCGCAGGCCACCGGGCGCTTTTCGTGGGGGGCTGCGTGCGCAACGCGGCGCTGGGCCAGCCGGCCGACGATATCGACGTCGCCACGGACGCGCATCCCGAGACGGTGATCGAGGTGGCCGGGGCGGCGGGGCTCAAGGCCGTGCCCACGGGTGTCGAGCATGGAACCGTCACCGTGGTCGCAGGCGGCCGGCCAATCGAGGTGACGACCTTTCGCCGCGACGTGGAGACCGATGGGCGCCATGCGGTCGTCGCCTTCGCGCGAGACGTGGCGCTTGACGCCGCGCGCCGCGATTTCACCATGAACGCGCTCTATGCGGAGGCGGACGGCACGGTTGTGGACCCGCTGGGCGGCTGGCCCGACGTGACGGCGCGCCGCGTCCGGTTCGTGGGCCGCGCGGCGGCGCGCATCGCCGAGGATCACCTTCGGATCCTGCGCTATTTCCGCTTCCACGCCTGGTATGGCGACCCGAGCGAGGGGATCGACGCCGAGGCGCTGGCGGCCTGCGCCGAAGGCGCCGAGGGGCTCGAGCGGCTGTCGGCGGAGCGGATCGGGCGCGAGACGCTGAAACTTCTGGCCGCGCCCGATCCGGCGCCGGCAGTCTGCGCGATGGCGCAGGCCGGGATTCTGGCGCGGATCCTGCCCGGTGCGGAGGCCGGCACGCTGGCACCGCTCGTCCATCTCGAGGCGGCGGCGCGGGCCGCGCCTGATCCGCTGCGACGCCTCGCCGCGCTGGGCGGCGAGGAGGTGGTCGACCGGCTTCGGCTGTCGCGCAAGGAGGCCGGCCGCCTGTCGATCCTGCGGGCCGGCATCGAGAGCGAGGCGGGCGCGGCGGAGAATGCCTGGCGGTTCGGCGGGGAGGTGGCGCTCAGCGTCGAGCTGTTGCGGGGCGCCGGATTCGCCGCGCCGCTTCCCGCGGATCTGGAGGAGCGGATTGCGCGGGGGGCACAAGCGGTGCTTCCGGTGTCTGGGGGCGATCTGGTGGGCCGGTTCGAGGGCGCCGAGATCGGCCGCCGGATGGCCGAGATCGAGCGGCGATGGATCGCGTCCGGGTTCACGGCGACACGCGAGGATCTTCTGTCCTGACCTCGCGGCTTTGCGAGGCACTTTCCCTCCGGCGGCCTTGGACCTATCTACGCAACCGACGCCTGAAAGGCCCGCATGTTCCGGTATTTCGAAAATCTGGTGGATCCTTATGCGCCGCATGAGGAGACCGACGCGCCGCCGCGCCGGTTGTGGCCGTTCATCCGGTTCTATTCGACGCCGTTCCGCACCGTCTTCGCGCTTGCGGGCGCGACGTCGATCCTGGTGGCGGTGGCCGAGATCCTGCTGCTGGGCTATCTCGGCCGGATCGTCGATCTTCTGTCGGACGTGCCGCGCGACGCGGTCTGGGCGGCGCACGGGGTGGAGCTGGTGCTGGTGGCGCTGGCGATCCTGCTGCTGCGGCCGGCGCTCCAGGCGCTGAACGTGCTGATCCTGAACAACGCCATCATGCCGAATTACGGCACGGTGTTCCGCTGGCGCGCCCATAGCCACGTCATGCGCCAGTCGGTCGGCTGGTTCGAGAGCGATTTCGCCGGCCGCATCGCCAACCGGATCATGCAGGCCCCCCCGGCGGCGGGCGAGGCGGTGTTCCAGATCTTCGACGCGCTGACCTATGCCGTCGCCTACGTGGTGGGGGCGCTGATCCTGCTTGCGGATGTCGATCCGGTGCTGGCCGTGCCGCTGGTGCTCTGGGCGGTCCTCTATGGCGGGCTGGTGCGCTGGGTCGTGGTGCGGATCGGCCCGGCAAGCCAGGCCGCGGCGGAGGCGCGCAGCCTGGTGACCGGGCGCGTCGTCGACAGCTATACCAACATCCACTCGGTGAAGCTTTTCGCCCATCACGACCGGGAGCTGCAATACGGCCGCGAGGCGATCGAGCAGGCGCGGCGCACGTTCCAGCGCGAGATGCGGCTCTATACGCTGATGGACGTGTCGCTGGTGGCGCTGAACGGGCTGTTGATGGTCGGGCTCGTCGGCTGGGCCATCACGCTGTGGTTCGACGGGAGCGCCACGGTGGGCGTCGTGGCGACCGCGACCGGGCTCGCGCTGCGGCTGAACGGCATGACCGGCTGGATCATGTGGGCGGTCAGCTCGTTCTTCCGCAATCTGGGCGTCGTCGCCGAGGGGATGGAGACCATCGCGCAGCCGATCGAGCTCATCGACGCGCCGGGCGCCGGGACGCTCGATCTGCGGCGGGGCGAGGTGGCCTTCGAGGCCGTGTCGCACCATTACGGCCGCGGGCGCGGCGGGCTCGACGCCGTGTCGCTCACCGTCGCACCGGGCGAGAAGGTCGGGCTGGTGGGACGGTCGGGCGCCGGCAAGTCGACGCTGGTGAAGCTGCTCTTGCGGTTCTACGACGCCGAGGCGGGGCGCATCGCCATCGACGGACAGGACGTGGCCGGCGTGACGCAGGAGAGCTTGCGCCGGCAGATCGGCATGGTCGGGCAGGAGGCGTCGCTCCTCCACCGCTCCGTCCGCGACAACATCCTCTACGGCCGGCCCGGGGCGAGCGAGGCCGAGATGGTGGCCGCGGCGCGGCGGGCCGAGGCGCACGAGTTCATCCTCGAGCTCAGCGACGCGGCGGGACGGCGCGGCTATGACGCGCATGTGGGCGAGCGCGGCGTGAAGCTGTCGGGCGGGCAGCGGCAGCGGATCGTGCTGGCGCGGGTGATCCTGAAGGACGCGCCGATCCTGGTGCTGGACGAGGCGACATCGGCGCTCGATTCGGAGGTCGAGGCGGCGATCCAGCAGACGCTCTACGGCGTCATGGAGGGCAAGACGGTGATCGCCATCGCGCACCGGCTGTCGACCATCGCGCGGATGGACCGGATCGTGGTGCTGGATCAGGGCCGCGTGGCGGAAGAGGGCGCCCATGCCAAGCTGATCGCGGCGGGGGGTCTTTACGCGCGGCTCTGGGGGCGGCAATCGGGCGGATTCCTCGATCTGGAGGCGGCGGAATGATGCGACGACTGGCCGGGCTGATCGACGCCTTCCGGCCGGCGGGCGGGCCGCCGCCGCGCCAGCTCGGGGCGTTCTTCCTCTGGGCGCTGGCAGGGTCGTGGCGATGGATGGCGGTCGCGGGGCTCCTGTCGGCGCTGGCGGGCACGGCCGAGGTGGTGACGGCGGTGATCCTGGGCCGGGTGGTCGATTCGGCGGTCGATCACGGGATCGAGGGCTATTTCGCCGAGAACCTGATGCTTCTGGTGGCGGTCGGCGCGTTCTTCCTGCTGTTGCGGCCGGTGACGTTCGGCCTGTCCTCGGCGTCGAACGCGATCATGGTGGCGCCCAACGTCAATCCGATGGTGCTGATGCGGCTGCACCGCTGGACGCTGGGCCAGGCGGTGACGTTCTTCGACGACGATTTCGCCGGGCGCATCGCGCAGAAGCAGATGCAGACCTCGCGGGCGATCACCGACGTGGCGACCGAGTTCATCAACGTCGTGTGCTTCGCCTTGGCCTCTCTGGTGGGCTCGGCGCTCCTGCTGACGACGATCAACGGCTGGATGGCGGCGGGGCTCGTGGTCTGGCTTGCGGGCTATCTGGCGACGATCCGGTGGTTCATGCCGCGGGTGCGGCTGCGGTCGAAGGCGCGGGCGGCGAGCCGCGCGATGGTGTCGGGACAGGTGGTCGACACGGTCACCAACATCAAGACGGTGAAACTCTTTGCCCATGACGACCACGAGGACCGCGCCGCGCTCGACGCGATCGCGACGTTCCGCGAGAAGGTGGTCGATTACGGCATCCTGTCGGCGGGGTTCCGGTTCGCGCTGATGACGCTGGCCGGGATCCTGCCGGTGCTGCTGATCGGCGGCACGCTGTGGCTGTGGTCGCGGGGCGAGGCGAGCCCCGGCGACATCGCCGCCGCCGGGGCCATCGCGATCCGCATCGCGCAGATGACCGGTTGGGTCAGCTTCACGCTGATGGCGATGTATTCCAACGTGGGCGAGGTCGAGGACGGGATGACGACGCTGACGCCGCCGCACCAGCTGACCGACCCGCCCGAGGCGGGGGCGCTTCCCCACGGCGCGGAGGTGGCGTTCGAGGGCGTGACCTTCACCTATGGGCGGAACGAGGGCGGCTTGCGCGACGTGTCGCTGCGGATCGGCCATGGCGAGCGCATCGGCGTCGTCGGCGCATCGGGGGCGGGCAAGTCGACGATGGTGGCGCTGCTTCTGCGGCTCTACGACACCGAGGCCGGTCGCATTACGGTGGCCGGGACCGACATCCGCGACGTCACCCAGGAAAGCCTGCGCCGCCGGATCGGCATGGTCACGCAGGAGACGGCCATGTTCAACCGCTCGGCCAGGCAGAACATCCTCTATGGCCGACCCGATGCGAGCGAGGCCGAGATGTTCGCCGCGGCCCGACAGGCCGAGGCGCACGACTTCATCCTGAAGCTCAAGGATTTCCGTGGCCGCACCGGATACGAGGCGCATCTGGGCGAGCGCGGCGTCAAGCTCTCGGGCGGGCAGCGGCAGCGCATCGCGCTGGCGCGCGCGATCCTGAAGGACGCGCCGATCCTGGTGCTGGACGAGGCGACCTCGGCGCTCGATTCCGAGGTCGAGGCGTCGATCCAGAGGGCGCTCGACCGGGTGATGGAGGGCAAGACGGTCCTCGCGATCGCGCACCGGCTGTCGACCATCGCCAGCATGGACCGGATCATCGTGCTCGACGAGGGGCGCATCGTCGAGGAGGGCACGCATGCCGACCTGCTCGACCGGAAGGGCATCTATGCGCGCTACTGGAAGCGGCAATCGGGCGGCGTCATGGGCTACAGCGATGCGGCGGAATAGATGCGGCTGACCATCGACCGGCTGGGGCATCTGGGCGACGGCATCGCCCCCGGTCCGGTCTTCGTCGCGGGCGCGCTCCCCGGCGAGGAGGTCGAGGGCGAGGTCACGGCCGGACGGATCGACAGGCCCACGATCCTGACGCGATCGGCCGAACGCGTCACGCCCGGCTGTCCCAATTACGACCGCTGCGGCGGCTGTTCGCTGATGCACGCCACCGATTCCTTCGTGGGAGGATGGAAGATCGACGTGGTCCGCCATGCGCTGGGCGCCCAGGGGCTGCCGGCGCCGATCCGCGGCATCGCCACCTCGGCGCCGCAGAGCCGCCGCCGGGCGGTGCTCGCCGGACGGCGGCTTCGATCGGGCGTCGTCGTGGGGTTTCACGGCAGACGCTCGGACGTCGTGACCACGGCGGCTGGGTGCCGCGTCGTGGTGCCCGAGATCGAGGCGGCGCTGTCGGTCTTCGAGCGGATCACCGAGGCGGCGGCGACCCGGAACGGCGAGCTGACGCTGAAGGTGGTGGCCGGGCCGGACGGGCTCGACGTGGCGCTGTCGGGCGGGCGCAGCGGCCAGTCGCTGCGCGACCGGCTGGCGCGGATCGCGGCGGAGGCGGATCTGGCGCGGCTGACGCTCGACGGCGATCTTGTGGTGCAGGCGCGGCCGCCGCGCCAGAAGATCGCGGGCGTCGGAGTGGTGCCGCCACCCGGCGCCTTCCTGCAGGCGACGCGCCAGGGCGAGACGGCGCTGATCGCCTGCGTCAGCCGGGCGGTGGGCGCGGCGCGCGGCATCGTCGATCTGTTCGCGGGATGCGGCACCTTCGCGCTGCCCCTGTCGCGGCGTGTCGAGGTCGCGGCCTTCGAGGGCGACGGGGAGATGGTCGAGGCGCTCGGAAGCGCGTGGCGGCACGCGACCGGCCACCGCCGGTTGACGGCAACGCGGCGCGACCTGTTCCGCGATCCGCTAACGGCGGCGGAGCTTTCGGGGGTGGAAGCGGTGGTGATCGACCCGCCCCGCGCCGGCGCCGAGGCGCAGATGCGCGAGATCGCGCAGTCGTCGGTGCCGCGGGTGGCGGCGGTGTCGTGCAACCCGGCGAGCTTCGCGCGCGACGCGCGGATCCTGGTCGATGGCGGCTTCACGCTCGACTGGATCCGCGTGGTGGACCAGTTCCGCTGGTCGCCGCATGTGGAGCTGGCCGCCGGCCTGTCGCGGGCCTGATCCGGCGCGAGCTCACGGTTTCGTGAAGGGACCGGGGCGGGTTTCGACGTTATGCCGGAGGCCATAGACGGGAGCCAATCCCGCAAGGCAGAGGGCAGTGACATGACGCCATGGCGCGCGATCCTGTTCGGCCTGGTCCTGATCGGCCTGGCCGGATGCGGATCATCGAAGTTCCGGACGTATGACGGGCCGGAGGTGACCCGGATCATCATCAAGAAGACCGAGCGGCAGATGTACCTGCTGCACGACAACACGATCCTCAACTCCTTTGACGTGGGCCTTGGCTTCGCTCCCGAAGGCCACAAGCAGTACGAGGGCGACGGCCGCACCCCGGTGGGCCATTACCTGATCGACAAGCGCAACCCCGACAGCCTCTATCACCTGTCGGTCGGGATCTCGTACCCCAATCAGCGCGACGTGGAGGTGGCCCGGGCGCTGGGCCGGCCGCCCGGCGGCGACATCTTCATCCATGGACGCGGACCGTCCTATCTGAAGGGATTGCCGGATGACTGGACGGCCGGCTGCATCGCCGTCACCGATAAGGAGATCGAGCGGATCTATGCGATGGTGAAGACCGGCACCCCGGTCAGCATCTATCCCTAGCTAGCGGCCGGCCGGCGGCGCGACGGCGACGCCCGCCGATTGGGCGATCGCCTCCGCCTCGCGCGTGCCGGTCACCATGGTCCACCAGATCTTGCCGTTCGGCTCCTGAAACCACGCGAAGCCCAGATCGCGGGCGGCGGGATCGGTGATGATGGCGCGCGTCGCGGGCGCCTGCATCCAGGCCCCCAGCGTCTCGATTTCGGTCTCGTAGGTCTCGGAGATGTTCTCGCCCAGAAGCCGTCCGCCATACCCGGCGCGCTGCACCCGTTCGAGCGGCGAGGAGCCGTCCGAGCCGAAATGCCAGGGCCGGTTCTGCACGCTCATGTCGCGGGAATGGGTGGCGGCGGCGGCGGTCAGCGACGAATTGAGGGCAAGGGCCGGCGCGCCGGCCGATCGCCGGATCGCGTTGGCGCCGTCGAGAAACCGCAGTTGGACCGTGTCCTCCATGCCAGGGTCGATGCGATAGACCTGCGGCCCGGGGCGGCCGGCGGGATCGAACGCCATCGGCGGCGCCGCGGCGCAGGCGCCAAGCGAGAGCAGGGCGGCAAGGGCGAGCGGGCGCAGCATGGTCGAGATCCTCGGTCTTTTGGACCGATTAGCCGCATCGCCGCTGCCTGCCAAGGTGACGGCCGCGTGATTTGCCGAAACGGGGAAGAAGCGGATAGAGTGCGTCAAAAAAGACCACAGGCAGAAGAGCGGGACAGATGAACAGACCTTCTTTCAACGATGTGAGCCGGCGCGCGATGCTGGTCGGGCTGGCCTCCGCCGTGGCGGCGCCGGCCCTGGCGCAGCAGGGCGGGTCGACGGAGTTTCGCGCCCCGGTCTCGGACCTGACCCGGCGCAACGCGTCGAGCTTTCGCACGCTGGACTGGCGGCCCTATTTCGACAATCTGACGAACGGCGCGATCCTGTGCGACATCCAGTCCCGGGCGCTGCATTTCTGGAGCGCCGACGCGTCGGTCTACAAGCTCTATCCGACCTCGGTGCCGCAGACCGACGAATTGACCCGGCGTGGCCGAACGGAAGTGATTCGCAAGGTGGAGGGGCCGAGCTGGGCGCCGACGCCCGAGATGAAGGAACGCAATCCCGACTGGCCGGATTTCATCGGGCCCGGCCCGGAGAACCCGCTCGGCACCCACGCGCTCTATCTGAGCTGGCAGTTCTACCGGATCCACGGCACCCAGGACACGCGCAAGATCGGCCGGCGCTCGTCGAACGGGTGCATCGGGCTTTACAACGAACACATCGCTGAGCTGTTCGGGATGACCAGCGTCGGGACCCAGGTGTTGCTTATTTGACAATGTCGGGCCGGCTTGGATCTTTCCTTGCGCGACCGGGATTTGCCTGCCGTGGGTGTTGTTGCGTATACCCTCGGTCGAGGTACAGTTTTTCGGTGCCTGCTGCCGCCTCACGCTACACTATGCACCAGGCTTAACTGGAGAGAAACGATGAAGAAGATCGCACTTGCCGCCGCTCTGTCCGTCGCTGCCACCGGCGCCTTCGCCGGCGGCATGGTGGCCGAGCCTCCGATGATGGAACCCGCCGTGGTCGTCGAGGAAGCCTCGGCTTCGTCCGGCGGCTTCGTGATCCCGCTGCTGCTTCTGGCCATTGTCGCCGCCGTGGCCGTGACCGACTGATCTTCCAGCACCGCCAGGTGTCCGAGGCGGTCGGTCTTCCGGCCGCCTTTTCGCGTGTCCGTCGCGTGCCCGCGGGTCAGATCCAGCCGGACAGGTTGTCGACGATGACCTCCTCGAGCGCCGCGATATGGGCGTCGTCGTCGTTCAGGCAGGGGATGTAGGTGAAGCGCTCGCCCCCCGCATGCTCGAAGCTCTCGCGGATCTCCTCGTTGATCTCCTCCAGCGTCTCGATGCAATCGGCCGAGAAGGCCGGCGCGCAGACCGCGATCCGCTTGATGCCGCGTTCCGCCAGACGCGCCACCTCCTCGACCGTATAGGGCTGCAGCCATTCCTCGGGGCCGAAGCGCGACTGGAAGGTGGTGATGATGCGGTCGTCGGGCCAGCCCAGCCGCTCCTTCAGCAGTCGCGTCGTCTTCTGGCACTGGCAGTGGTAGGGATCGCCCTCCATCAGATAGCGCTGCGGCACGCCGTGATAGGAGCAGACGAGCATGTCGGGCGGCGTGTCGAGGGCCCCGTAGGCGCGCTCGACCGACCGGGCCAGCGCGTCGATATAGGCGGGACGGTCGAAATAGGGCGGCACGGTGCGCGACGCCGGCTGCCATTTCTCCTTCATCAGGGCGCGGAAGAACTGGTCGTTGGCGGTGGCCGTCGTGGCGCCGGCATATTGCGGATAGAGCGGGAAGAACAGGATCCGGGTGCATCCCGCGCGGGTCATGGCGCGCACCCTCGACAGGGTGGAGGGATTGCCGTAGCGCATGCAGAAATCGACCATCACGTCATCGCCGTATCGCGCCGCGAGCGCCGCCGACAGCTTGGCGGTCTTGGCCTTGGTGATGGTCATCAGCGGGCTTTCGCCCTGATCCTGGTTCCAGATCGACCGGTAGGCGGCGCCCGAGGAGAACGGCCGCTTGGTCAGGATGACGCCCTGCAGCAGCGGCTGCCAGATCAGCGGCGAATAGTCGATGACCCGCCGGTCGGAGAGGAACTCGTTGAGATAGCGCCGCATCGACCAGTAATCGTAGCCGTCCGGCGTTCCGAGATTGGCCAGAAGGATGCCGACCTTTTCCCGCGGCACGCGCGGATGATCGGCCGGGGCCGGGCCGGGGCGGGTCGCGTCGTCGGCGGCGAAGAGCGATGTGCCATTGGCGGATTTCGCGTCCAGCATGGTCGTCGGTCCTGTCCTCGCCGCGGTGATCCCGGCGGAAATAACGATTTGCGGCTGCGGGTCAATCGTCGCTGCCCCGCGAATTGTCGCGGAGGGGGCGCTCGCCGGTGCCGAGCGCCTCGGCCAGCCGCGCCGTGGCGGAGCCGGGGCGCAGCGGCTTCGGCTGATCCTCGGCCGGCGCCCAGCCCGACAGATGCACGAGCTCGATCGTGGCGCGGATCCGCTCGGGATCCTCAGCGGCGGGATAGCTCTCGGCATAGAGCGCGGCGGCCTCGGCGAAGAGCGCCCGGGGCGGGATGCGGCGGTCGCGACCGGCCAGCGCATTGCCCTCGCCCATGGCGCGCAGATCGCGCATGAGCGCCAGGATGTCGGAATAGGTGACGGTCAGCCGGTCGGTATCGGCCACGGGCAGCGCGAGGCCCGCGCGCTGCAGCAGGCTGCCGGCATCGCGCAGCTCGAGCATCGGCGCGACGCGGGGCGACAGGCCGCCCCTCAGCCGCGATTCGACCTGAGCCAGCACCGCGCGCAATTCGGCAAGCGTCTGGCCGCCCGCCGCCACCGACAGGCAGAGCCCGTCAGGCACGAGCGCGCGGCGGCACTGGACTAGCTGTCCGACGGGATCATCGGCCCAGTGGAGCGCCATGGCGTGCACCACGAGATCGTGCGCGCCCGCCTCGAGCGACAGGACCGGATCGTCGGGCACCACCGTCGCCGCGGGAAAGCGCGCCGCCCAGATGTCGGGCTGGCCGGTGACGATGGCCATGGACGTAAAGGACCGCTTAACCATGCCGAGCCTATCCTCGATCTGCTCGGCGGCGATGTCGTGCAGAAACAGCGCGTCGGGGCGCGCCCGGGCACGGTGGCGGGCCAGGGCGGCGCGGTCGGCGAGCTTCGGCGGTGTCGTGGTCATGCTCTGGAGGTAGGAAGCGGATGGGGCTGTGGCAATCGCTGCTCGATGCGGTTTATCCGCCGACCTGCGCCCTGTGCGACGCCGAGACCGTCGAGACCGGCCAGCTCTGTGCGGCGTGCTGGCGCGAGACGCCGTTCATCTCGGGCTGCGTCTGCGATCTCTGCGGCCGGCCCCTGCCGGGCCATGCGGATGGGGAGCGGCGGCTCGCCTGCGACGATTGCCCGGTGCTGGCGCGGCCGTGGAGCCGGGGGCGGGCGGCGCTGGTCTATGGCGGCGCGGCACGTGGCTTCATCCTGCGTCTGAAGCATGCCGACCGGCTGGACCTCGTGGCGCCGGCGGCGCGCTGGATGGCGCGGGCGGGCGAGTCGATCTGGCCCGAGGCGCCGCTCCTGGTGCCGATCCCCGCGCATTGGACCCGGCGCGTCAAGCGGCGCTACAACCAGGCGGCGCTGCTGGCGCGGGCGCTCGGGCGGCAGACCGGCGCGGAGGTCGAGGTGCAGGCCCTGATGCGGACGCGGAACACCACGATGATGGACAGCAAGAGCGTCGCGACGCGGTTCGACGATCTCGACGGCGCCATCGACGCCCATCCGCGCCGCGGCCAGGCGTTGGCCGGCCGCCATGTGGTGCTCGTCGACGACGTGATGACCTCGGGCGCCACCTTCGCCGCCTCGACCGAGGCGGCTTATGCTGCCGGCGCGGCGGATGTGCGTACGCTGGCTCTGGCGCGGGTGATGAAGGGCACCTAGGTGAGAGCGCGAAGCCGATACGAAGGAGAGCCTCGATGGCCCAAGTCGAGATCTACACGACGCCGCTTTGCGGCTATTGCCAGGCGGCGAAGCGGCTCTTGAAGTCGAAGGACGTCGCGTTCGCGGAGACCGACGTGTCGTCCGACCCGTCGCTGCGCCGCGCCATGACGGAACGCGCCGGCGGCCGCCATACCGTGCCGCAGATCTTCATCGGCGAGACCCATATTGGCGGTTTCGACGATCTCGCCATGCTCGAACGGCAGGGACGGCTCGACCAGATGCTGGCGTGAGGGCGGCGCTTCTGCAGCTGCGATCGTCCGACGATCCGGCGGAGAACCTGCCGGTGACGCTCGACAGGGTGGCCGCGGCGGCGGCCGAAGGCGCGGCCCTGGTGCTGACGCCCGAGGTCACGAACTGCGTCTCGGCGGACCGGGCCCGGCAGCAGGCGGTGCTTCACGCGGAAGCCGATGATCCGACGCTTGCCGCGCTTCGCGACGCGGCGCGCGACCATGGGCTTTGGCTGCTGGCCGGATCGCTGGCGCTGAAGACCGCCGACGCGGATGGCCGGTTCGCGAACCGCTCGCTGCTGATCGCGCCCGACGGCGGGATCGCCGCGCGCTACGACAAGATCCACATGTTCGACGTGGCGGTGTCGGAGACCGAGACCTACCGCGAATCGGCGGGATACCGGCCGGGCGACCGCGCCGTGCTCGCCCGGACGCCGCTCGGCCGGATCGGGATGACGATCTGCTACGATCTTCGGTTTCCGCATCTCTACCGCGCTCTGGCCCAGGCCGGGGCGCAGGTGCTGACCGTGCCCTCGGCGTTCTCGCCGGTGACCGGGGCCGCGCATTGGGAGCCGCTCCTGCGGGCGCGGGCCATCGAGACGGGATGTTTCGTCCTGGCGCCGGCCCAGTCGGGCAGGCACCGGGCGGCGCAGGGCCGGCCGCGCGCCACCTGGGGCCATTCGCTCGCCGTGGCGCCCTGGGGCGAGGTGCTGCTCGACATGGGCGAGGCGCCCGGCATGGCGCTGGTCGATCTCGACCTGTCGCAGGTCGAGGCGGCGCGCGCCCGGGTGCCGAGCCTCGACCACGACCGGCCGTTCGACGGCCCCTAGAGGCGCAGCGACGTGGTGACGTAGTTCACCGACAGGTCGCGGTCGGAGAGCGCCCAGCTTCCCCCAAGGGGATCGAAGACCATGCCGGTCCGGTCGACGCAGGTGAGGCCGCTGGCGTCGATCATCCGCGCCAGCTCGTCGGGGGTGAGAAAGCGGCTCCAGTCATGGGTGCCGCGAGGCAGCCAGCGCAGCACCCATTCCGCGCCGAGGATGGCGAGGCCGAAGCTTCTGGCGGTGCGGTTCAGGGTGGAGCAGACCATCAGGCCGCCCGGAGCCAGAAGGTCGTGGCAGGTCTGCAGGAAGGCGGCGGGGTCTGCGACGTGCTCCACCACCTCCATGTTCAGCACCGCGTCGAAGCGCTCGCCGGCCTCGGCCAGCGCCTCGGCGGTGGTCGCGCGGTAGTCGATGGCGAGGTCCTGCTCGGCGGCGTGGAGGCGCGCGACCGAGATGTTCGAGGCGGCCGCGTCGGCGCCCGTCACCTGCGCCCCGAGCCGCGCCATCGGCTCGGCCAGCAATCCGCCGCCGCAGCCGATATCGAGCAGGCGGAGCCCGTCGAAGGGTCGGCGCGCCGTGAGGTCGCTGCCCCGTTCCGCGGCAATCTGGCGCGTGATGTAGTCGAGCCGGCACGGGTTCATCCGGTGCAGCGGGCGGAACGGGCCCTCGGGATCCCACCATTCGGCCGCCAGCGCGGCAAACTTGTCGATCTCGGTCTGGTCGATGCTTGTCATGGGCCTCCGGCTCGGCCGAATTTTCGGCACCGCGCACTCGCAAGGGTCAGGTCCGTCAGCTATATAGCCCTTCCATGGATCAGATTGCAGGGCAAAAGAGCGCGGCATCCTACCTCTATCCGCGGATCGATCCGTTCGATCAGCGGATGCTGCCGGTTGGCGATGGTCACAGCGTGTATGTGGAGCAGTGCGGCCGCCCCGACGGGATCCCGGTCGTGGTGCTGCATGGCGGCCCGGGCGGCGGGTGCTCGCCCTCGATGCGGCGGTATTTCGATCCGGAGATCTTCCGCGTCGTGCTGTTCGACCAGCGCGGCTGCGGGCGGTCGCGCCCACATGCCAGCGTCGAGAACAACACGACCTGGCATCTGGTCGCGGATATCGAGCGGATCCGCGACACGCTGGGCATCGCGCAGTGGACCCTGTTCGGCGGATCCTGGGGCGCGACGCTGGCGCTGATCTATGCCGAGACGCATCCCGAGCGGGTGCGGCAACTGGTGTTGCGCGGCATCTTCCTGATGACGCAGTCGGAGCTCGACTGGTTCTATGCCGGCGGCGCGGGGCGGTTCTGGCCCGATGTGTGGCGCCGGTTCGTGAACCTTCTGCCGGAGGAGGAGCGCGAGGGCGACCTGATCGCGGCCTATCACGAGCGGCTGTTCTCGGGCGACATGATGCTCGAGACGCGCTTCGCGCGCGCCTGGGCGGGGTGGGAGAACACGCTGGCGAGCATCGACAATGACGGCACGACGGGCGAGAGTCCGGCCGATTATGCCCGCGCCTTCGCGCGGCTCGAGAACCATTACTTCACCCATCGCGGGTTCCTCGACCGCGACGGGCAGATCCTCGAGGATATCGACCGCATCGCCGACATCCCGGGCACCATCGTGCAGGGCCGGTACGACATGATCTGCCCGCCGGTCTCGGCCGACAGGCTGCACAGGCGCTGGCCGGCATCGAAGCTGACGATCGTGCCCCGCGCCGGGCACGCCCTCTCCGAGCCGGCGATCAGCGCGGCGCTGGTGCGGGAGATGGACCGGATCGGGCGCGGCTAGGCGGCGTCGGAGGCGGCATCCGCGGTGCGCCCGCCGGTGGCGGCCAGAACGCGCAGGAGGTCGGTGCGCCCGAGGGGCTTTGCCAGGGTCGCGTCGAACCCCTCCGCCGGGCCGCTATCGGCGGCCGACATCAGGATCACGAAGATGCCGGCCAGCGCCGGCTCGCCGCGGATCGCCGCCAGCGCCTCGCGGCCGGTCATGACCGGCATGTCCATGTCCATGAGAACGGCGTCGACCGGGCCGTCGCGGCAGATGGCGAGCGCTTCGGCGCCGTTGCGCGCCTCCCTGACGATGGCGCCCGTGCCGTCGAGGAAGCGGCGCGCGATGACCCGGTTGATGCGGTTGTCGTCGGCCAGCACGACGACGCGACCGGCGAGCCCCTTCTTGCCGTCGTGCGCCGCGGCGGGCGCGGTTTGGGGCGCCGCAGGCTGCGTCACCGGCGCGGGCAGCAGGATCGTGAAGGTGCTGCCCGTCGCGGGGCGGGAGGTCACGGTGATGTCGCCGCCCATCAGCCGCGCCAGATCGCGGGCGATCATCAGCCCGAGGCCGGTCCCGATCCCGCGGCGGGCGCTGGCGTCGTCGAGCTGGACATAGGGATCGAAGATCGCCTCGAGCCGGTCCGCGGGAATGCCCGCGCCCTCGTCGGCGATCGTGATCCTGAGCCACGACGTGTCGTGCCGGCGCAGCGACACCACGCGCCCCCTGACGGCGCCCTCGTCGGTGAACTTGATGGCGTTGCTCAAGAGGTTGGCGATGATCTGCCTGAGCCGGACGGGATCAACGCCGACCCATTCGGGAACGTCGTCGGTGATCTCGAGATGCAGGCCGATCCCCTTCTGCGCGGCGCTTCCCGCGAAGAGATCGACGATGGTGGTGAAGAGGTGGCGGATCCGGACCGATTCGGGCGCGACGGTGAACTGACCGGCCACGAGCTTCGAATGATCGAGCAGGTCGTTCAGCAGCGCCTGCAGGACCTTCGAGGACTCGACGAGGTTGGCGGCGTGCTCGCGGTCGTCGGGGGTTCGCGCGTCCCGTTCGAGAAGCTGCGCCACGCCGAGGATGCCGTTCAGGGGGGTGCGCAATTCGTGGCTGATCGCCGCGAAGAAGCGATCCTTGGTGGCGTTGGCGGCATGGGTCTGGCGCTGCGCCTCCACCAGTTGCTGCTTCTGCAGGACCGCCCCGTAGATCGCGCGCACGAGATAGCCGAAGAGCGCCAGCGACATCAGGATCAGCAGCACCCGGAAGCGCGGATGCACCATCGCGACGAGCGCGCCCTGCGCCAGCATGAAGACGAGGACCACGGGCGCGACCGAGAAGGCCACCACGCCGATCTTGTCGGTCCGGACGATGATGCAGTGGATGAGGATCACCCAGATCGCGGTGTAGCCGCTGAAGAACAGCGCCAGCTCGTTGCTCAGGGTCAAGAGCGCGACCGGAACGACGGCAAAGGCCATCGCCACGAGATAGGTGAGGCAGAGGCCGGCATAGAGCCCGGCCGACCGCCGTCTCAGCAGGGCGCGCTCGATCGGAGAGGCGGCGATGTCGAGAAGCGTCGCCATCGCCGCGCAGGCCGCCCCCCAGAGCGGGATCTCGATGGCCGACAGCGCCGCGCCGGCGACGAAGACCGAGAGCCGCAGCCGGCGGTCGATCCGCATGCGCTCGATCTGGATGTGGAGGCTGGACGGTGCACCTGTCACGGCCGATTCGCCTTGTGAGACCTTCGCCCGTACAGATCACCTCGACCTTAAGGGCGGGTTCATGACCCTTGCAATCGGCCGCACGTCCCTCTAACTAGCGCCTCACAGCGGCGCATCGGGGTCCAAACCCGATACCCACCGGGACGACAGGACGGGCCGCGCGCCCGTTTTTTTGTTTTCCGCCCGACCGTCTCATCACCGGAGATCCCATGACCGAACTCATTGCCAAGGCCAGCATCGATCGACGGCTCGCCGAAGTGGTGGCGCCGGTGATCGAGGGACTGGGATTCGAGCTGGTGCGCGTGCGCTATCAGGGGGGCAAGACGCCGACGGTGCAGATCATGGCCGACCGGCCCGAGGGCGGGATCGAGGTCGACGACTGCGCCACCATCTCGACGGCGATCTCGGCGCATCTCGACGTCGAGGACCCGATCGAGGAGGCCTACAGCCTCGAGGTGTCCTCGCCCGGCATCGACCGACCGCTGACGCGACTGAAGGATTTCGATACCTGGGCGGGATACGTCGCCAAGATCGAGACGACCGACACGATCGACGGGCGCCGCCGTTTCAAGGGCACGCTGCAGGGCACCGAGGGATCGGAGGTCCTGATCGAGATCGAGGAGGGGGTCGTCGGGCTTCGCTTCGAGTGGCTCTCGGATGCCAAGCTGGTGCTGACCGACGACCTGATCCGCGATGTCCTCAGGACCCGCAAGGACCGCGGCGAGATCGACGAGGCGCAGTTCGACGAGGTTGAGACCGTCATAGACAGCGAAGACGACGCGCGTCTTCAGAACCAGAAGGACTAAAGGCACATGGCCATCACCTCTGCCAACCAGCTCGAGCTTCTGCAGACCGCAGAGGCCGTCGCGCGCGAGAAGATGATCGATCCGGGCCTCGTGGTCGAGGCGATGGAGGAGAGCCTCGCCCGCGCCGCCAAGTCGCGCTACGGCAGCGAGATGGACATCCGCGTGGCGATCGACCGCAAGACCGGTCGGGCGACCTTCACCCGCGTGCGCACCGTGGTCGCCGACGAGGAGCTGGAGAACTATCAGGCGGAGATGACCGTCGAGACGGCAAAGCAGTATCTCGACGACCCGAAGGTGGGCGACACCTTCGTCGAGGAAGTGCCGCCCGTGGAGCTTGGCCGCATCGCCGCGCAATCGGCCAAGCAGGTCATCCTGCAGAAGGTGCGCGAAGCCGAGCGGGACAAGCAGTACGAGGAATTCAAGGACCGGGTCGGCACGATCATCAACGTGGCGGTCAAGCGCGAGGAATACGGCAACGTCATCGTCGATCTGAACCCCGGCGAGGGCGTCTTGCGCCGCAACGAGAAGATCGGGCGCGAAAGCTACCGCACCGGCGACCGGGTCCGCGTCTACATCAAGGACGTCCGCCGCGAGCCGCGCGGCCCGCAGATCTTTCTCAGCCGCACGGCGCCCGAATTCATGGCCGAGCTCTTCAAGATGGAGGTGCCGGAGATCTACGAGGGCATCATCGAGATCAAGGCCGTGGCCCGGGATCCGGGCAGCCGCGCCAAGATCGGCGTCATCTCGCACGACAGCTCGATCGACCCGGTCGGCGCCTGCGTCGGCATGCGCGGCAGCCGGGTGCAGGCGGTGGTCAACGAGCTGCAGGGCGAGAAGATCGACATCATCCCCTGGAACGAGGATCTTCCGACGTTCCTCGTCAATGCGCTGCAGCCGGCGGAAGTATCGAAGGTGGTGTTCGACGAGGATGCCGAACGGATCGAGGTGGTGGTGCCGGAGGAGCAGCTGTCGCTGGCCATCGGCCGGCGCGGTCAGAACGTGCGGCTCGCGAGCCAGCTGACCGGGCTCGACATCGACATCATGACCGAGGAGGAGGAATCCGCCCGCCGCCAGAAGGAGTTCGAGGAGCGCACCCGGCTGTTCGTCGACACGCTCGATCTCGACGAGTTCTTCGCGCAGCTGCTGGTCGCCGAGGGGTTCACGAATTTGGAGGAAGTGGCCTATGTCGAGCTCGACGAGCTGACGGTGATCGACGGGGTGGACGAGGACACCGCCGAGGAGCTTCAGGCCCGGGCGCGCGACTATCTCGACGAGCAGAACCGGCAAGCGCTCGACCGGGCGCGCGAGCTGGGCGTCGAGGACAGCCTTGTTGAATTCGAGGGGCTGACGCCCCAAATGATCGAGGCACTGGCGGCGGACGGCATCAAGACGCTCGAGGATTTCGCCACCTGCGCCGATTGGGAGCTTGCCGGCGGCTGGACCACCGTCGACGGCGAGCGCGTCAAGGACGACGGCCTTCTGGAGGCTTTCGGCGTCGATCTCGAAGAGGCGCAGGCGATGGTGATGACCGCCCGAATCCAGTTGGGCTGGGTCGATCCCGCCGACCTGGCCGGCGATACGGAAGCGGAAACCGAAGAAGCCGAGGAGGCCGAAGCCTGATCGTGAGCCGTGGCAGACCCAGCCCCGCGCCGGACGCGCCCGAGCGCACCTGTCTCGCCACCGGCGAGGCGCAGCCGAAGCGCGGCCTGATCCGCTTCGTCGTCGGGCCCGAGGACACGGTCGTGGTTGATGTCGCCGGCAAGCTGCCCGGTCGCGGCCTCTATGTCGCCGCGGAGCGGGAGGCGCTGGAACGGGCGGTGGCGAAGCGGCTGTTCTCGCGCGGCGCGAAGCGGCAGGTCAGCGTGCCCGACACGCTGGTCGCCCAGGTCGAAGCCGCGCTGGCGCGGCGGGCGGTGGATCGGATCGCACTGGCGCGCAAGGCCGGCGAGGCGATTGCCGGCTACGAGAAGGTGAAGGACTGGCTCGACAAGGACCGGTGCCGGATCCTGTTGCAAGCGGCCGACGGGTCGGAAAGAGGCAAGTCGAAGCTTCATCGTCCGGGCGGACGGGGATCGTTCTTCGACATCCTGACAGCGGATGAATTGGGTTTGTCCTTCGGTCGGGAACGTGTGATACATGCGGCGCTCGCCGCAGGCAGACTCGCCGACTTGTTCCGCGACGATGCCGTGCGGCTTTCGGGCGTTCGCTTGAAGCAAGGCGACGATGACGCCGGAAAGGTAAAGTAGACCCGATGAGTGAGAATGACGGCAAGAAGACCTCCTTGGGCGTTCGCGGCGCAAACCGCTCCGGCTCGGTAAAGCAGAGCTTTAGCCATGGCCGGACCAAGAATGTCGTGGTCGAGACCAAGCGCAAGCGCGTGGTCACGCCGAAACCCTCCACGGCGAAGACTCCCGGCGAGGGCAACACCGCGCCCAAGCTCGGCGATCCGAAGAAGCGGCCCGCCGGCATCTCGGATGCCGAACTCGAACGCCGGATGAAGGCGCTCTCCGCCGCCAAGTCGCGTGAGGTCGAGGAGGCCAAGCAGCGCGAGGAGGAGGAGCGTGCCCGCGCCGAGGAGCGCGAGCGGCGCCGCCGCGAGATCGAGGAGAAGGACCGCGAGGAGCGCGAGCGCGAGGAAGCTCTGAAGGCCAAGGCCGAAGAGGACGAGCGCCGGTTGCGCGAGGAGCAGGCGGCCAAGGAAAAGGCCGCCGAGCCGCAGGCCACGCCGGCCGATGTCGAGGCAAAGGCGCAGCAGAAGACCACCGCCAAGAGCCCGGGCGCCCCGGCGCGCGAGCGCGACACCCGCGAGAAGGACCGCACCGCCAAGCCGGCGAAGACCGATGGCGACAAGCGCCGGTCCGGCAAGCTGACCGTCAACCAGGCGCTTGCCGGCGGCGAGGGCGGCCGGCAGCGGTCGATGGCGTCGATGAAGCGCCAGCAGGAGCGCGCCCGCCGCAAGGCCATGGGACAGCAGCAGGACCGCGAGAAGGTGACGCGCACCGTCCAGCTTCCCGAGGCGATCGTCGTGTCGGAACTGGCCAACCGGATGTCCGAGCGCGTGGCCGACGTGGTGAAGTCGCTGATGCAGAACGGCATCATGGCGACGCAGACGCAGTCGATCGACGCCGACACCGCCGAGCTGGTCATCGAGGAATTCGGCCACAACGTGCAGCGCGTCAGCGCCGCCGACGTGGAGCAGGTGATCGAGCAGACCCAGGACAAGGCCGGCGATCTGAAGCCGCGCGCTCCGATCATCACGGTCATGGGTCACGTCGATCACGGCAAGACCTCGATCCTCGACGCGATCCGCCATGCGCGGGTGGTGCAGGGCGAGGCCGGCGGCATCACGCAGCATATCGGCGCCTATCAGGTGCAATCCGACGGCGGCACGACGCTGACCTTCCTCGACACGCCAGGCCACGCCGCCTTCACGTCGATGCGGGCGCGGGGCGCGCAGGTCACCGACCTCGTGGTTCTGGTGGTCGCGGCGGACGACGCGGTGATGCCGCAGACGGTCGAGGCGATCAACCACGCCAAGGCCGCCAGGGTGCCGATGATCGTCGCCATCAACAAGATGGACAAGCCCGGCGCCAATCCCGACAAGGTGCGCACCGACCTTCTGCAACACGAGGTGGTGGTCGAGAAGATGTCGGGCGATGTCCAGGACGTCGAGGTGTCGGCGACCACCGGCAAGGGGCTCGACGACCTGATCGAGGCGATCGCGCTGCAATCGGAGATTCTTGATCTTCGCGCCAATCCCGACCGGGCGGCCGAAGGCGCCGTGATCGAGGCGCAGCTCGATGTCGGTCGCGGCCCGGTGGCGACCGTTCTGGTGCAGCGCGGCACGCTGCGGCAGGGCGACATCTTCGTCGTCGGCCAGCAATGGGGCAAGGTCCGCGCCATGGAGAACGACCAGGGCGACCGCGTGAGGGAGGCCGGTCCCTCGGTCCCCGTGGAGGTGCTGGGCCTCAACGGCACGCCCGAGGCGGGCGACGTGCTGAACGTCGTGTCGACCGAGGCGCAGGCCCGCGAGATCGCAGAATACCGGCAGCATCAGGCCAAGGACAAGCGCGCCGCGGCCGGCGCGGCGACGACGCTCGAGCAGATGATGGCGAAGGCCAAGGCCGACGAGAACGTCGCGGAACTGCCGATCCTGGTGAAGGCCGACGTGCAGGGCTCCGCCGAGGCCATCGTGCAGGCGATGGAGAAGATCGGCAACGACGAGGTCCGCGTTCGCGTGCTGCATTACGGTGTCGGCGCGATCACCGAGACCGATGTGGGCCTGGCCGAGGCGTCATCCGCCCCGATCATGGGCTTCAACGTGCGGGCCAATGCGTCGGCGCGCAACACCGCCAACCAGAAGGGCGTCGAGATCCGCTATTACAGCGTCATCTACGATCTCGTGGACGACGTGAAGGCGGCGGCGAGCGGTCTTCTGTCCGCCGAGGTGCGGGAGAAGTTCATCGGCTATGCCGAGATCCGCGAGGTCTTCAAGGTCTCGAAGGTCGGCAATGTCGCGGGCTGCCTCGTGACCGAAGGGGTGGCGCGGCGGTCGGCCGGCGTGCGGCTTCTGCGCGACAACGTGGTGGTCCACGAAGGCACGCTGAAGACGCTGAAGCGGTTCAAGGACGAGGTTTCTGAGGTCCAGTCCGGTCAGGAATGCGGCATGGCCTTCGACCGTTACGAGGACATCCGCAAGGGTGACGTGATCGAGATCTTCGAGCGCGAAGAGGTCGAAAGAACCCTCTGATCGGTGCCGCGAGGCACCATGCGACGATGTCGGGGGCGGCTGCGGTCGCCGCCCCCGACAGGACGAAGCCAATCGAGATAGGCTGCCGCGCGATTGCGGGACGATCCCGTTCGTCCCTGACCGGGTGCGGGCCTGGAAACAGACGCCATGGCAGATTCACCCTCCGATCCGGGCGGCGAGCCGCCCGAACTGCGCCCCGACAAGCCGGCCGAGCCGTCGATCGGGGACTTGGTCCGTACCGACCAGTTCCAGTCGGCGCTGGAGGCGGCGCGCAAGAAGCGCGAGGCTGTCCGCGCACAGCGGGGCGAGACCGCGTCGAGCGGCCCGAAGCTGCGACCGCGGGAGCAGGCGCCCGCCTTGCCGTCGCGCCCCGCAAGGCCGGATCGGCCGCAGCCCGCGGTGCCGGAGGCGGCGCCGCCGGCGCGGCCGCATCTTCTGACCGGAGGGCGCCGGCCGGTCGCCGCACCCCTTCCCGCCGAGCCGGAGGAACCCGTGGTGCGCCGCCGCCGTCCGGTGGGGCGGCGCCTTCTCGCCTCCGCCGCCGGCATCATGATCGGCTTTGCCGCGGGGGCGGTGGCGATGGACCTGATCGGGCGGCAGATCTCCGTGCCATCCTTCGGCCGCGACGAAGCCTCCGACATCGGCACGATTCAGCCAGCGCGGGGTTTCTCCGTGGTCACGGAGGCCCCCGCCGGCCCCGGAACGCCGATCGACCCCGATCCATCCGCCATCGCCCCGACGCAGTTCGCGGCGGCCCGGGTGAGCCTGCCCGATCTGCCCACGGCGCCGCGAGACGGCGTTGATGCGGAACCGCCGGGGCCGCTCTCGCCGCTTCCCCCGCCCTTAGGCGGCCTGGATCTGGCTACGCCGGTCGTGGTGGTGGGACCCGACGAGGGGCTGCGCGGCGCGGTCAGCGACCGCCTGTCGGCCTTGGGTCTGGCCGATGTGGGCGAGCGTGCCACCGAATTCTCGACGGAGACGACGCTGGTGCGCTTCTACAAGGAAGCGGACGCGGCGCTGGCCCAACGGCTCGCGTCGCGGCTCGGGGGCGAGGTCCAGGATCTGACCAGCTTCCGGCCTGCTCCTGAGGACCGGCTGATCGAGGTCTGGACGCCGGCGGAATAAGCTCAGTCGGGTGCCGGCCCGAGGCCGCCGACCAGCGTCACGACGATCTCGCCGGGCCGGGGGGCCGGATCGGCGCGACGCTCGACGGCGTCGGGCCCGATCACCGGCAGCGCCGACGCGATCCGCCGGGCCGCCTCCGCATCGCCCTCGAAGCCGTAGGCGACGCCGCTTTCCGCGGGCGCCGCGGCCAGTTCCTCGCGGGACACGATATAGCCGTGCCGCGACAGGGTGCCGGTCAGCCCTTCGGCCAGCCGCAGGGCGCCGCCATCGTCGGCGCCGATGCGCAAGGTCACGACACCCTTCGGCAGGTCCGCCTGGTCCACCGACGGGCTCAACGGCTCCCACGGCGAGGCCGCATACCGCTCCTGATCGGCCGCGACCCGCAGGATCCGCCAGGCGTATCGCCCCGGACCGGGCAGGGGCATGGCGAGCGCGGAGCCTTCGGTGTCGCGCCGGATGATCGCCGCGGAGCCGGCGGAGCCGCCAGCCGGATCGAGCCGCGCAATCTCGACGGTGAAGGTGCCCTCCGCACTGTCGGGCTCGGCCGTCCAGACCAGTTCGGCCCGGGGCGCGCCGTCATCGCCGTCGACGACGTAGCCGCCCTGGGCCGTCGGAGCGACGAGCTCGCCGGAGCTTCGCCCGGGCTTCAGCCGATCGAGGGCGTCGGTCGCCGCGGCGACCTCCTCGGCGGCCTCGCTCAACCAGTATCGCGCCAGTTCGGCGTTGAGCGGCACGCCGATGCCCTCCTCGTAGAGCACGCCGAGATTGTAGGCGGCGCGCGGCAGGCCGTTGGCGGCGGCGCGACCATACCAGACGGACGCGGCGCGCGGGTCGGGGTCGTTCAGCGTTCCCGCGTCGATCATCACCGCGACGTTGAACTGCGCCTCCCTGTGGCCCTTGTCGGCGGCCGCGAGATAGTGGCGGAACGCCCGGGCAGGGTCCCGCGGCCCGCCAAGACCGAGATCGCTGAGCACACCCAGTCCGTATTCGGCGCCCGCATCGCCGGCCGTCGCGCTCTCCTGCCAGATGGCGCGGGCCTTGTCGTAATCGCCGTCGGTGAAGGCCTGGGCCCCGGTCTGCGCGGTCGCGGTCATGGCCGGAGCGAGGGCCAGAAGAAGGGCGAGGAGTGCGGCCAGCATCGCTCAGCGCCAGGTGATCTCGACGACGCGGTTCTGCGGCTCCGCGACGCCCGGGCCGGTGCTGACCGGCAGTTCGGTGTTGCCGCGGCCGAGGATCTGCAGCCGGTTCATCGGGATCCCGAGCTCCTGCAGCCCGCCAGCGACGGCGCGGGCGCGGCGCAGCGACAGGTCGAGATTGCTCTGCGGCGAGCCCACGGTATCGGCCGCGCCGGCGAGGATCATGACGTAGGGGTTGCCCTCCCGGAAGAGCCGCGCGGCCTGATCGAGCACCTCTTTCTGCCGTTCGCCAATCTCCGCCTCGCCGGTCTCGAAATAGACCTTGAGGCTCTCGGGATCGGCTGCCGCACCCGCCGCCTGATCGGCGTTCTGGGCGACGAGCGGCGTGGCGAGGAGGGCGGCCAGGAGGGTGGCGGCGAGGCGGCGCGAAAGAGGCATCTGGGGCTTTCCGGACGGAAGGGGTCGCCAATGGCGACCGGACAGCAAAATGTTAACGAAGATCCGCCCGGGGAAAGAGCGGCATGTGATAAATTCTGTGCGAGCCGCTCCGACCCCCGGCACGGTCTAGAGCCAGTCGCGCAGGATCGCCACGAGCGGCCGGTCGGCGGGCGGCATCGGATAGTCGCGCAGATCGTGGGGCCGGACCCAGGCGAGATCCTGTCCTTCGCGGGGTTGCGGCGTTCCCTGCCACTTGCGGCAGGCGAAGAGCGGCATCAGCAGATGGAATTCCTCGTAGGCGTGGCTCGCGAAGGTCAGGGGCGCGAGGCAGCTTTCCCATGTGGCAATGCCCAGCTCCTCGTGAAGTTCGCGGATCAGCGCAGCTTCCGGCCGTTCGCCGGCTTCGACCTTGCCGCCCGGAAACTCCCACAGGCCGGCCATCGGCTTGCCCTCGGGCCGCGACGCCAGAAGCACCCGGCCGTCGCGATCGACGAGCGCCACCGCCGAGACGAGCACCAGCCTCAAGACCGATAATCCGCGTTGATCTGGATGTAGGCGTGGGTCAGGTCGCAGGTCCACATGGTGGCTGAGCCCCGGCCGAGGCCGAGATCGACGGCCAGGACCAGCTCCTGACGCGTCATGTAATCGGCGCCCAGTTCCTCGCGGTAGCCGGGCGAGACCCAGCCGTTCTCGGCGACGAGGATGTCCCCGAAGCGGATCGACAGCGTGTCGCGGTCGGCCCTGGCGCCGGATTTCCCGACCGCCATGACGATGCGGCCCCAGTTCGGATCCTCTCCCGCGATCGCGGTCTTGACGAGCGGCGAATTGGCGATCGAGGCCGCCACCTTGCGCGCGTCGGCATCGTCTGCGGCGCCCGTGACGCGCACCTCGGCAAACTTCGTCGCGCCCTCGCCGTCGCGCACGACCTGATGCGCCAGATCGCGCATGATGTCGTGCAGCGCGTCCTCGAAGGCGCCGCCGCGCCCGTCGATCGCGGCCGACCGGCCGGTCGCCGCCAGAAGCAGCGTGTCGGAGGTGGAGGTGTCGCCGTCGACCGTGATGCAGTTGAAGGTCCGGTCCGTCAGGTCCGACAGCATCTCCTGCAGCAGCGGCCGGGCGACCTTCGCATCCGTGAAGAGATAGACGAGCATCGTCGCCATGTCGGGCGCGATCATCCCCGATCCCTTGGCGATGCCGGCGATCCGCACCGTCGCGCCGTCGATCTCGACGCTGCGGGCGGCGCATTTGGGAAAGGTGTCGGTGGTCATGATCGCCCGCGCCGCGTCGCTCAGACGATCGGGCGCGAGGCCGGCCTCGAGGGAGCCCAGCACGGCGGTGATCCGGTCGTCCGGCAGGCGCTCGCCGATCACGCCGGTCGAGGCGGTGAAGACCCGTTCCTCCGCCGCGCCGGTCACCTCCGCCACCGCGGCGCAGATGCGCGCCACCGAGGCGTCGCCTTCGCGGCCGGTAAAGGCGTTCGAGTTCCCGGAATTGACCAGGATCGCCACCGGCCCGGCCGCCTCGCCTCCGATCTTCGCCTCGCAGTCGCGGACCGGCGCCGACCGGGTGGCCGAGCGGGTGAAGACGCCGGCGATGGTGGTGCCGGGATCGAGGACCGCCAGCATCACGTCGCTGCGGCCGGCATAGCGCACCCCGGCGGCGGCGGCGGAGAGGCGCAGCCCGTCGATGACGGGCAGATCGGGCATCCGGGACGGGGCGAGCGGCGACAGGGCGGGCATGTCAGTCGAGAAGCGCGTCGTCGCGGATGGCCGAGGGGTCGATGTCGGGCGATGGCCGTTCGACCTCTGCCTCATCGACCGCGGCGGCGACCGCTTCCTCGATCGCCTGGGTCTGCAGCTGGTCCTCGATCTGGGCGCGGACCTCCTCGAGCGGCGGCGGGGTCTTGTCGCGCGTGTCGTTGAGCTTGATGACGTGCCAGCCGAACTCGGTCTGCACCGGCTCGGAGATCTCGCCCACCTCCAGGTCCTGCACCGCCGCGTCGAAGGCCGGCACCATCGCGCCGGGGCCGAACCAGCCGAGCTCGCCGCCGGAGGGGCCGGACGGGCCGGTCGATTCGGCGCGGGCCAGAGTGGCGAAATCGGCGCCGTCCTCAAGCTGGGCGATCAGGTCCTTTGCCGCCGCCTCGCTGTCCACGAGGATGTGCGAGGCGTTGTATTCGGTCCCCGCCTCGCCCTCGCCGAACTGTTCGGCATAGGCCGCCTCGACGGCATCCCCGCTCACCGCGCCGGCGGCGCGGCTCTCGAGGGCGCTCGACGCGACCAGCGCCCGCCGCTCGTTCTCCATCACCAGCTCGTCGCGGCGCGACAGCGGGCCGGCATCGACGCCGAGCGCCGTCTGCTGGATGAGCTGCTGCAGCACGCCGTCATAGAGCGTCTGGTCGTCGAGCTGCTGATACTGCTCGGGCAGGCGCTCGCGCATCGCGATCATGTGGCCGAGGGTAATGTCGGTTCCGTTCACCGTGGCGACGACGGCCGAGGCGTCCTGGGCGCTTGCCGGAAGAGCCGGCGCGAGGGCGAGAAGGGCGGTCAGGCACGTGCGCGTGATCATCGTGGTATCCTTCCGGTGCGGGCCTCAGAGGCCAGCGTTGACAGTCCGAGGGCCGCCCCTTACATCGCGATTGCCTCTGAAGGGGCCATGACTTGCCGCTTCCTATTCGGCACGGGCTGTCCCGGCAAGCGATCCCCTTACAAGATGATGTCAGGAGAGACTATGCTGGGTCTGGGTTCCGTTGCGCGAAAGGTCTTCGGCACACCGAACGACCGCAAGGTGAAATCGACCGGGCCGCTCGTCCAGAAGATCAACGACCTCGAACCCCGGTTCGAAAAGCTGTCCGACGACGATCTGATCGCCTGGACGCGGCGGCTGCAGGAACGCGCCGCGGACGGCGAGGCGCTCGACGACCTGCTGCCCGAGGCCTTCGCCAATTGCCGCGAGGCGGCGCGCCGCGCCCTGGGGCTGCGGGCCTTCGACGTGCAGCTCATGGGCGGCATCTTCATGCATCAGGGCAACATCGCCGAGATGAAGACCGGCGAAGGCAAGACCCTGGTCGCGACCTTTCCCGCCTATCTGAACGCGCTTGCGGGCAAGGGCGTGCATATCGTCACGGTCAACGACTATCTCGCCCGGCGCGACGCGGAATGGATGGGCAAGGTCTATGCCGCTCTGGGGCTCACGACCGGCGTCGTCTATCCGCAGCAGCCCGAGGCGGAGAAGCGGCAGGCCTATGCCGCCGACATCACCTATGCCACGAACAACGAGCTGGGCTTCGACTACCTGCGCGACAACATGAAGGCCGATCTCTCCCAGATGATGCAGCGCGGGCACAACTTCGCGATCGTCGACGAGGTCGATTCGATCCTGATCGACGAGGCGCGGACGCCGCTCATCATTTCGGGCCCCTCGCAGGACCGCAGCGAGCTTTACCGCGCCATCGACGCGGTCATCCCGACGCTTCAGGAGGATCACTACGCGCTCGACGAGAAGACCCGCAACGTCACCTATACCGACACGGGCAACGAGTTCCTTGAGGCGCAGCTTCTGGAACGCGGCATCCTGCCGGCCGAGCAGAGCCTCTACGACCCGGAATCGACCACCATCGTCCACCACGTGAACCAGGGCCTCAGGGCACACAAGCTGTTCATGAAGGACAAGGACTACATCGTGCGCAACGGTGAGGTGGTGCTGATCGACGAGTTCACCGGCCGGATGATGGCTGGCCGACGGCTGTCGGACGGGTTGCACCAGGCGATCGAGGCCAAGGAAGGCGCCGAGATCCAGCCCGAGAACGTCACGCTGGCTTCCGTCACCTTCCAGAACTACTTCCGGCTCTACGACAAGCTGTCGGGCATGACCGGCACCGCGTTGACCGAGGCCGAGGAATTCCAGACGATCTACGGTCTGGGCGTGGTGGAGGTGCCGACCAACCGGCCGATCGCCCGTACCGACGAGCACGACGCCGTCTATCGCACCGCGCGGGAGAAATACGACGCCATCGTCGAGGAGATCAAGAAGGCGCACGAGAAGGGCCAGCCGGTTCTGGTCGGCACGACCTCCATCGAGAAGTCGGAGTTCCTCTCGGATCTGCTGAAGAAGGCGAACGTGACCCACAACGTGCTGAACGCTCGCCAGCACGAGCAGGAGGCGCAGATCGTCGCCGATGCCGGCAAGCCGGGGGCGGTGACCATCGCCACCAACATGGCCGGCCGCGGAACCGACATCCAGCTCGGCGGCAATGTCGAGATGAAGGTGCAGCAGGCTTTGGCGGCCGATCCTGAGGCCGATCCCGAGCAGCTGCGCGACAAGATCGACGCCGAGACGGCGGAGGCCAAGGAGAAGGTCAAGCAGGCCGGGGGCCTCTTTGTGCTGGCGACCGAGCGGCACGAGAGCCGGCGGATCGACAACCAGCTGCGCGGCCGGTCCGGACGCCAGGGCGATCCGGGTCGGTCGGCGTTCTTCCTGTCGCTCGACGACGACCTGATGCGGATCTTCGGCTCGGAACGGCTCGACAACGTCCTCCAGAAGCTCGGCATGAAGGAGGGCGAGGCGATCGTCCATCCGTGGGTCAACAAGAGCCTCGAGCGGGCGCAGGGAAAGGTCGAGGGGCGCAACTTCGACATCCGCAAGCAGCTTCTGAAGTTCGACGACGTGATGAACGATCAGCGCAAGGTGATCTTCGGGCAGCGGCGCGAGATCATGGAGGCCGAGGATCTGGCCGAGATCGCGCGCGACATGCGCCACCAGGTCATCGACGATCTGGTCGACCGCCACGTGCCGGCCAAGACCTATGCCGATCAATGGGACGGGGAGGGGCTGAAGGCTGCTGTCGCCCAGATGCTCAACATCGACGCGCCGGTGCTCGAATGGGTCGAGGAGGACGGCGTCGACGACGAGGTGATCCGCGAGCGACTCTACGACCGCTCGGACGATTTCATGGCCGCGAAGGCGGCGCAGTTCGGCCCGACGAACATGCGCCAGATCGAGAAGCAAGTGCTGTTGCAGGCCATCGATTCGAAGTGGCGCGAGCACCTCATGACGCTCGAACATCTGCGTTCGGTGGTGGGTTTCCGCGGCTATGCCCAGCGCGACCCGCTGAACGAGTACAAGAACGAGGCGTTCCAGCTGTTCGAGGGGATGCTCGATTCGCTGCGCGAGGATGTCACGCAGAAGCTGTCGCAGATCCGGCCGCTCTCCGAAGAGGAACAGCGCGCCATGCTGGAGCAGATCCAGTCGCAGCGGGCGCAGATCCAGGCCAAGGCGGATGCGGCGCCCCGTCCCGGCGAGGCGGAGGCGGAGGCCGCCGCACCCGGTTTCGTCGAGGCCGATCCCTCGACCTGGGGCAATCCCGGCCGGAACGATCCCTGTCCCTGCGGATCGGGCAAGAAATTCAAGCATTGCCACGGCCAGCTCGTCTGAGGCGGCGACCGGGGCCGTGGCCCCTCGGTCTGCTTCTGGCGTGCATGGGCATCCTTGCTGCGGCGGTCGCGCAGGCGCAGCAGGTCGTGCTTCGCGACGCAGGCCGCGTGGTTCTGGGCGGCGAGCTTCTGGGATATGACGGCCGGTTCTATCGTGTGCTTGGTCCTTTTGGAGAGGTGACGGTCGACGGAGCCGATCTCTCCTGCCAGGGCGCGGCCTGTCCCGGCCCGGACTGGACGCCGATCATTCGCATCTCCGGCGAGGCGGCGATCCTCGACACCATCCTGCCGCCGCTGTTCGAGACCTACGCGGTCCGCCGCGACCTCGACCTGGCGTCGGAAGCCGCGGAGGAGGGACGGGTCTTCCGGCTCAGTCGCGACGGCGCCCTGGTGGCGACGCTTGTCCTGCAGCCGACGACCTCGGCCGAAGGCATCGCCGACATCATCGCCGACGCCGCCGATCTGATCGTCTCGCTGCGCCCGCCCACGCCGCTGGAAGTCGATCTGGCCGAGGCTGCGGGACGGGGAACCCTGACCGCGCCGGGGCGCAGCGCCATTCTGGGCCTCGACGCGCTCGTGCCCATCGTTTCGGTTGCCAATCCGGTCACGCAGATCGAGATGGCTGATCTCGCGCGGGTGCTGTCGGGCCAGATCACCAACTGGGCGGCGCTCGGCGGACCGGACGCACCGATCGACGTGCATCTCTTCGCGCCGCGATCCGGTCCGGCCGAAGCCGCCGCGCAGCGTCTCTCTCTGGGCGAGAACCGCGCGGCGGAGCGGCACGACGATGGGGCCGCGCTGGCGGCGCGCGTGGCCGGGGATCCGCTGGCGATCGGGCTGACCCTGGCCTCGGCCCTGGGCGAGGCGCAGCCATTGCGGCTGACCGGCCCCTGCGGCGCGGCGACCGAGCCCCAGCCCTTCGCCATCAAGACCGGCGATTACGCGCTGACCCTGCCGGTCTTTCTTCTGGCGCCGGCGCGGCGGCTCGACGCCACCACGCGCGATCTGGTCGATTACATGACCTCGCCCCTGGCTCAGCCCGTCATCCGCCGCGCGGGCCTCATCGACCAGTTTCCGCTGGCCCTGCCGTTCGAGAGCCAGGGCCTCAGGCTCGGCCGCGGCATTCTGGCGACGGATGGCGGGGCGACGATCTCGACCTTGCGGCGCCTCGTGCGCGATCTGGCGGGGGCTGCGCGGCTGTCGCTCTCCTTCCGCTTCGAGGAGGGCTCGACCACGCTCGACGCGCAATCGACTGCCAATGTCGCGCTCCTCGCCGAAGCGGTCGAGCGGGGGGTGTTCGCCGGCCGGGAGATCGTCTTCGCCGGATTTTCCGACGGTCTCGGCCTGGCCGCCCGCAACCGCATCCTGTCGCGTCAGCGGGCGCAGGCGGTCCGCGACGCGGTGGCCGAACGGCTCGGCACCGGCGCGCCGCCCGCCTCGTCGGTCGGTGCCTATGGCGAGGCGCTGCCCATCGCCTGCGACGACGCCGGCTGGGGGAGGGAGATCAACCGGCGCGTCGAGGTGTGGCTCAGATAGGGCTCAGAGATGGCCGCGCGCCCGAAAGCTCAGCGTGGCGCCGCGCCCGACGATGACGTGGTCGTGCAGCGTCAGGTCGAAGACCTCGCAGGCGGCCGCGATGCGGCGCGTCATGGCGATGTCGGCATCCGACGGCGTGGTGTCGCCGGAGGGATGGTTGTGCACGAGGATCAGCGCCTTGGCGTTGAGCTCGATGGCCCGGCGGACGATCTCGCGCGGATAGACGGGCACGTGATCGACGGTGCCGCGCGCCTGCTCCTCGTCGGCGATGAGGGCGTTGCGGGTGTCGAGAAAGAGGATGCGGAAGCGCTCGGTCTGTTCATGGCCGAGCGTGGCGCGCAGATAGTCGAGCAGCGCCTCCCAGCTCGAGACCACGGGGCGGCGCATGACCTTCGACCGCAGCGCCCGCCGCGCGACCGCTTCGCTCACCTTGAGTTCGAGAGCGACCGACGGACCGATCCCTGCAACCCGCTCCAGATCGGCGGCCGGCGCGGCGAGAACCGCGCCCAGATCGCCGAACCGGTCGATCAGCGCCCGGGCCATCGGCTTGACGTCGCGCCGCGGCACGACCCGGAAGAGCAGCAGCTCCAGAAGCTCGTAATCCGGCATCGGGTCGGGCCCGCCTGCGGCGAATCGCTCGCGCAGGCGCTGCCGGTGATCAGCCAGATAGGAGGGCGGCCGCGTCTTGCCCGGGGAAGGGAAGAAGTCTGGCTGTGACGGCGGGCTCATGGCGGGGAGCCTTCGGCGGCGCGGGTGAAGACGCGGTTAACGCCACCCGGCCGCCGCTGCCGTCACCCCTTCATCCCGTCCCAGAACGTCTTCACCTTGCGGAAGAAGCCGGAGCTCTCGGGGTTGTTCTCCTCCGACAGATCCTCGAACTCGCGAAGCAGGTCGCGCTGCCGGCTGGTCAGGTTGACCGGCGTCTCGACGGCGAGCTCGATGTACATGTCGCCCGTTGCGGTGCCGCGCAGGGCGGGCATGCCCTTGCCGCGCAGCCGCATCTGCTTGCCCGACTGGCTGCCGGCCGGGATCTTCACCCGGCTGCGGCCGCCGTCGATCGTCGGCACCTCGATATCGCCGCCGAGCGCCGCGGCCGCCATCGAGACCGGCACCCGGCAGAACAGGTTCTCGGCCTCGCGCGTGAAGATCGGATGGTCCTGGACCTCGATGAAGATATAGAGATCGCCCGCCGGGCCGCCGCGCAATCCCGCCTCGCCCTCGCCGCCGAGGCGAATGCGGGTGCCGGTCTCGACGCCCTTGGGGATGTTCACGGACAGGCCGCGCTCGCGCTGGACCCGACCGGCGCCGCCGCAGGCATGGCAGGGGTTCTTGACGATCTGGCCCGCTCCGGAACAGGTCGGACAGGTCCGCTCGACGGTGAAGAATCCCTGTTGCGCCCGGACCTTGCCCATCCCCGAACAGGTCGGGCAGGTGGCGGGCTCGGCGCCGCCTTCGGCGCCGGTGCCGTTACAGACGTCGCAGGTGACGGCCGAGGGCACGGTGATGGTCTTCTGCAGGCCGCGATGCGCTTCTTCGAGCGTCACGCGGAGGTTGTAGCGCAGATCGGAGCCGCGCGTGGCCCGCTGGCCGCCGCCGCGCCGCTGACCCATGAAATCGCCAAAGAGGTCGTCGAAGACATCGGAGAAGGCCGAGGCGAAATCACCCTGGCCGCCGGCGCCCGGCCGCGGCCCGCCGCCATTGCCCATGCCGCCCATCCCGCCGTCGAAGGCGGCGTGGCCGAACCGGTCATAGGCGGCCTTCTTCTCGGCGTCCTTCAGGATCTCATAGGCCTCGTTCGCTTCCTTGAACTGCGCTTCGGCCTTCGGATTGTCCTTGTTCCGGTCGGGGTGCAGCTCCTTCGCCTTCTGGCGATAGGCCCTCTTGATCTCGTCGGCCGAGGCGCCCTTGGCGACACCGAGCGTCTCGTAGAAATCGCGTTTCGCCATCCGGTTACTCCATAGAATAAGGCCGGCCCGACTGCGTCGGGCCGGTCCCTAGTTCAAAGATACGCGATCTCAGGAGGCACGCTTGTCGTCGTCGAGATCCTCGAAATCGGCATCGACCACGCTGTCCTCGTCGGAGCCGCCGGCGCCACCGGCGCCGTCCGCATCGCCGCTCGATTTCGCCTGCTCGGCCTTGTAGATGGCCTCGCCCAGCTTCATCGACGCCTCGCTCACGTTCTGGATGCCCGACTTGATCTTGTCGGTATCCTCGGTCTCCAGCTGCTCCTGCAGGTTCGAGATCGCCAGTTCGATGGCCTCCACGGTGGTCGGATCGACCTTGTCCTTGTGCTCCTCGAGCGACCGCTCGGTGGAGTGGATGAGGCTCTCGGCCTGGTTCTTCGCCTCGACCAGTTCGCGGCGCTTCTTGTCGGCATCCGCGTTGGCCTCGGCATCCTTGACCATCTTGTCGATATCTTCCTCCGACAGACCGCCCGAGGCCTGGATGGTGATCTTCTGTTCCTTGCCGGTGCCCTTGTCCTTGGCCGAGACCGAGACGATCCCGTTGGCGTCGATGTCGAAGGTCACCTCGATCTGCGGCATGCCCCGGGGCGCCGGCGGAATGTTCTCGAGGTTGAACTGGCCGAGCATCTTGTTGTCGGCCGCCATCTCGCGCTCACCCTGGAAGACCCGGATCGTCACCGCGTTCTGATTGTCTTCGGCGGTGGAGAAGATCTGGCTCTTCTTCGTCGGGATCGTGGTGTTGCGGTCGATCAGGCGGGTGAACACGCCCCCCAGCGTCTCGATGCCGAGCGACAGCGGCGTCACGTCGAGAAGGACCACGTCCTTGACGTCACCCTGCAGGACGCCGGCCTGGATCGCGGCGCCGAGAGCCACCACCTCGTCGGGGTTGACGCCCTTGTGCGGCTCCTTGCCGAAGAACTTCGTCACCTCTTCGGTCACCTTCGGCATCCGCGTCATGCCGCCCACGAGCACGACCTCGTCGATGTCCGAGGCCGACACGCCGGCATCCTTCAGCGCTGCCTGGCACGGCTTGATCGAGTTCTTGATGAGATCCGACACCAGGCTCTCGAGCTTCGCCCGCGTCAGCTTCATCACCAGGTGCAGCGGCTGACCGTTGGTGCCCATGGAGATGAACGGCTGGTTGATCTCGGTCTGGCTCGAGGAGGAGAGCTCGATCTTCGCCTTCTCCGCGGCTTCCTTCAGGCGCTGCAGGGCCATCTTGTCCTTGGTCAGGTCGGCCCCGTGCTCCTTCTTGAACTCGTCGGCGAGGTAGTTGACGATCCGCATGTCGAAATCTTCGCCGCCGAGGAACGTGTCGCCGTTCGTCGACTTCACCTCGAACAGGCCGTCGTCGATCTCGAGAATGGTGATGTCGAAGGTGCCGCCGCCGAGGTCATAGACCGCGATCGTCTTGGCTTCCTTCTTGTCGAGCCCGTAGGCCAGCGCGGCCGCCGTCGGCTCGTTGATGATGCGCAGCACTTCGAGACCGGCGATCTTGCCGGCATCCTTGGTCGCCTGCCGCTGCTGATCGTTGAAATAGGCCGGCACCGTGATGACCGCCTGCGTCACCTCCTCGCCGAGATAGGATTCGGCCGTCTCCTTCATCTTCTGCAGGATGAACGCCGAGATCTGGGAGGGGGAGTATTTCTCGCCGCGCGCCTGCACCCAGGCGTCGCCCTGACCGCCATCGACGATGTTGTAAGGAAGGTTCTTCTTGTCCTTCTCCAGGCCCGCATCCGAGAACCGCCGGCCGATCAGGCGCTTGACCGCGAAGACGGTGTTTTCCGAATTGGTCACGGCCTGCCGCTTGGCGGCCTGGCCAACCAGCCGCTCGTCCTCGGTGAAGGCGACGATGGAGGGTGTGGTGCGCGCCCCTTCCGAGTTCTCGATGACGCGCGGCTGGCTGCCGTCCATGATGGCAACGCAGCTGTTGGTGGTGCCGAGGTCGATACCGATGACTTTGGCCATGCTCTTACTATCCTCTTCTGTGGCGATTTTTTCGCAGGCAGACCCAGAACGGCACCTGCCCGCCGATCCCGAAGTCCCGGGTGTCACGCCGCCGGGTCGGCGTCGGAGCGTATATAGGAAGCAGCTTTTGGGGCTGCAATACCCGGTTCCGGGGATGAAAACGCAGGAATTGGTATGGAGTGCGGGCGATGACAGCGTTGGAAATCCGCGGCGTCCGGGTCATCCCGGGCGCGCTCGATCCCGAGGCGCAGCGGGCGGTGCTGGCCGATCTTCGCGCCGTGGTTGCAGCGGCGCCTCTTTTCCACCCCGAGACGGCGCGCGGCCGAAAGATGAGCGTGCGGATGACCTCGGCGGGCCGGGTCGGCTGGATCTCCGACCGCCGCGGATATCGCTACGCCCCGCACCATCCGCGCGGCTCGGACTGGCCCGCCATCCCAGCGCGTCTGGAGGATCTCTGGACGGCCCATGCCGGCACCCCCGTCCGTCCCGATACGTGCCTCGTGAACTATTACGGCGAGGGCGCCCGGATGGGTCTGCACCAGGACCGCGACGAGGCCGATTTCAGCCATCCGGTCCTGTCGCTGTCGCTCGGCGACGATGCGCTCTTTCGGATCGGCAATCTCGATCGCGGCGGCCGGACCGAGAGCATCTGGCTGAAATCGGGCGATGTGGCGATCTTGTCGGGGCCGGCGCGGCTCGTTCATCACGGCATCGACCGGACGCGCTTCGGCTCCTCGACGCTTCTGCCCGACGGCGGCCGGATCAACGTCACGATGCGGGTGGCGGGCTGACCGCTGCTTCACCCGCCGGCCGCCGCCGCGTCCGGCGCTGCCGCTCGGTGTCGGATTTCAGCTGGCCGCAGGCCGCCATGATGTCCTCGCCGCGCGGGGTCCGGATCGGCGAGGCGTAGCCGGCCTTGTAGATGATGTCGGCAAAGGCCCGGATCCGGTTCATCGACGAACGCTCGTAGGGTGCGCCGGGCCATTCGTTGAACGGGATCAGGTTGATCTTGGCGGGGATCCCCTCGATCAGCTTCACCAGCCGCCGCGCATCCTCGTCGCTATCGTTGACGCCCTTCAGCATGACGTATTCGAAGGTGATCCGCTCCGAATTGGAAAGCCGCGGATAGGCGCGCAGTGCGCTGAGCAGCGTGTCGATGTTCCACCGCCTGTTGATCGGTACCAGCCGGTCGCGCACCTCGTCGGTGGTGGCGTGGAACGACACCGCCAGAAGACAGCCGATCTCGCTGGCGGCGCGGGCGATCTCGGGGACGACGCCGGATGTCGAGAGCGTGATCCGGCGCCGCGACAGGCTGATCCCTTCGCCGTCCATGACGATCTTCATCGCGTCGCGGACATTGTCGAAATTGTAGAGCGGCTCACCCATCCCCATCAGCACGATGTTCGAGAGAAGCCGCGTCTCGTCCTTCGGGTTGCGCCCCGGCGCCGGCCATTCACCCAGATCGTCCCGCGCGACCATCACCTGCCCGACGATCTCTGCCGGCGTCAGGTTGCGGACCAGCCGCTGCGTCCCGGTATGGCAGAACGAGCAGGTCAGCGTGCAGCCGACCTGCGAGGAGATGCAGAGCGTACCGCGACCTTCCTCGGGAATGTAGACCGCCTCGACCTCGTGGCCGCCGGCGATCCGGAGAAGGTATTTCCGCGTGCCGTCCGTCGACCGGGCGGAGCGCACGACCTCGGGCACCTCGATGGTGAAATGCTCGGCCAGCAGGGCGCGGTACTCCTTGGCCAGATTGGTCATGGCGGCGAAGTCGCGCACGCCGCGCTGGTAGATCCACGCCCAGATCTGGCCCACCCGCATCTTCGCCTGCTTCTCGGGCGTGCCGATGGCCATCAGCGCCTCGTGCATCTGCGGGCGCGTCAGACCGACGAGATTGATCCGCCCGCCCTCCTCCTGCCTGCGGGGCAGGGTCAGCACGTCCTGCGTGATTGGCGTCGCGGCGCCGGTCATGGCTTCGTCCTTCATCCCGATGGCGGGCATATATGGGAACGGGGGCGGCAAATAAAGCCCGGGCTGCCCGCCGGGATCAGGCCGCGCCAGAGATCGGCGACCCGCTGCTGCGGGCGCGGGCCTTCCGATGGGGCCACGCCCGGACCAGGCCAGCGACCTTCCGCTGGCGGCCAAGTGCCTTCCGCGCGATCAGCCGCAGCGGCTGCGAGCTTCCTCGAGCGCGGCGGTGAAGCCCAGAAGCGAGAAGGTGTCCTTCGTCTGGGTGCCGCGCGACGAGCGGGCGGTCAGCACCGCGTCGGTTCCGCTCTTCATCGCGGCGACGATCTCGTCGTCCTGCTCCGGGGAGGCCGGCCACGCCCATTCGCCCTCGGTGAACATCTCGAACTCCGTGCCGCCAATATCGAGCGACACCGTCGAGCCCTCGGCGAAGGGATAGCCGCCGGTGAACGACAATTCGCCCTCCACATCGGCGTTGGGGCGGAAGGTCACGAAAAACAGGATCTCGCCGCGCCGCACCGAGACGACCTTGCCGTCCTTCGTGTTGACCGTGTTGGTGGGGCTCGACACGCTCCAGCATTCCTTGGGATCGTCTTCCACGAAGACGCTCCAGGCCGTCTCGACCGCCACGCGGTTGGTGCTCTCCTCCTGCGCGATCGCCACGCTTGCGGACAGGCACAGGGCCATGGCCGCCACTGCTCCGCTCAATGCTCTCATCTGTCCTGCCGCCTCCAGATCTCGACTGCCTCTCGCCACGCCGGCGCGCCCGTTGATCGGGACGTCCGCTTCCCGGCACCTGTTTCCTACAGGCGGGGCGACCCTAATGGCAACGCCCGGATCTTTGAAAGCCCTGCTGCCTCGCAACAGCCTCACATCGCCGGGAGTCCGGGTTCCGGGGCTTGAGGCGTGACAAAGTCCGCCGCCCGATAGCCTTGGAGATATAGGAGCGCCGTCAGATCGCCGTGATTGATCCGAAGCTCCACCTCGGCGGCGACGACGGGCTTGGCATGGAGCGCGACGCCGCTGCCGGCCAGGGCGAGCATGCCGAGATCGTTCGCCCCGTCGCCCACCGCCATGGCGCGGTCGAGGCCCACATCCCGCGCCGCGCAGATCTCCCGCAGCGCCGCGACCTTGGCGTCGCGCCCGAGGATCGGCTCGGCCACGGTGCCGGTCAGCCGGCCATCTGCCGCGACAAGGGTGTTGGCGCGATGCTCGTCGAAGCCCAGCCGGCGGGCGACGCGGCCGGTGAACTCGGTGAACCCGCCCGAGACCAGCGCGCAATAGCCGCCATTGGCGCGCATGGTCGCGACGAGTTCTGCCCCGCCGGGCGTGAGCGTGATCCGCTCCTGCCAGACCCGGTCGACGATCTCGGCGGGCAGCCCGCGCAGAAGGCCCACGCGCTCGCGCAGCGCCGCCTCGAAGTCGAGCTCGCCGTTCATCGCGCGGGCCGTGATCTCCCTGACCTTCGGGCCCTGTCCCGCCATGTCCGCCAGTTCGTCGATGCATTCCTGGCCGACCATCGTGGAATCCATGTCGGCCACGAGGATGTCCTTCCTGCGCCCGTCGCGCGGCTGGATGGCGATGTCGATCCCCATCTTCTGCGCCTCCGCCCAGACCTCCCACCGGTTCGCGGGCTCGAAGGGCATCGTGAACTCGACCGACCGCGACGGGTGCAGCCAGGACGTGGCGCTGCCGCCCCAGGCCGATCGGAGCGCCTCGACGAAGGCGAAATCGAGACGGTCGGCGGCGATGAGCGTGGCGACGTGCATGCGGGCTCCTGTCCAGTCGCGCCGATCCATCGCCCGGAACCGCGACACTCCGCAAGAAACTTCGACCGGACCGGCGGGACAGGCGGACGCTCTGCCCCCCGCCTGGCTTCAATTTCCGATTGCTTTTTCCGCAGGGTTCTTTACCTGCCCGAAGCGGGACACCCCTCCCCAACGAGGGGCGAATATCTGGAAGGATACCGGAGATGACAACTTCTCGACCGGCCGTGCGGCCGGCAAACCCGCACTTCTCCTCTGGGCCCTGCGCCAAGCCGCCGACATTCTCGCTCGATGCGCTGGCAGGCGCGCCGCTCGGCAGGTCGCATCGCGCCGCGGTCGGAAAAGCCAAGCTTAAACAGGCGATTGACGAGACCCGCGCGCTCTTGGGCGTGCCCGAGGACTTCCGCGTCGGGATCGTTCCCGGATCGGATACCGGTGCCTACGAGATGGCCATGTGGTCGATGCTGGGCGCCCGCCCCTCCGAGACGCTGGCCTGGGAGAGCTTCGGCAAGGGCTGGGTCACCGACGCGGTCAAGCAGCTGAAACTGCAAGACAACACCGTGCGGGAGGCCGATTACGGCGAGATCGTGGATCTTGCCGCGGTCGATTGGGACAGGGATGTCTGCTTCACCTGGAACGGGACGACGTCCGGCGTCAGAGTGCCCGATGGCTCGGTCATTCCCGAGGATCGTCAGGGACTTACCCTGTGCGACGCGACATCCGCGGCCTTCGCGCAGGACTTGCCGTGGGACAAGCTCGACGTCGTCACCTTCTCCTGGCAGAAGGTGATGGGCGGCGAGGCGGCGCACGGGATGCTGATCCTGTCGCCCCGCGCGGTGGAGCGGCTCGAATCCTATAACCCCCCGTGGCCATTGCCGAAAGTGTTCCGCCTGACGAAGGGTGGCAAGCTGATCGACGGCATCTTCAAGGGCGAGACGATCAACACGCCGTCGATGCTGTGCGTCGAGGATTACCTGCAGGCGCTGGCCTGGGGGCGGTCGGTCGGGGGCCTGGCGGGGCTGATGGACCGGGCGGACCGCAATGCGCAGGTGGTCTGGGACTTCTGCGAGACGCGCGACTGGATCGCCAATCTCGCGAAGAAAAATGACACAAGGTCAAACACTTCCGTCTGCCTGACCTTTACCGATCCGGGCGTTGCCGGGGATGCGGATTTCGCCAAGGCGGTGCAGAAGAAGCTCGAGGCGGAGGGCGTGGCGTTCGACGTCGGGTCCTACCGCGACGCGCCTCCTGGGCTCAGGATCTGGTGTGGCGCGACCGTCGAGGCGCAGGATCTCGAGGCGCTGATGCCCTGGATCGACTGGGCCTATCATGCGGTCCTGGCCGAGCGGAAACAGGCAGCCTGATCGCGCCGCGCAGGCGATCCGGTCAAATCGGGGCCGGTTCTGTCCCTCGGCATGTCCATTTCGGGCCGGTTTTGTACGCGGTTGCGCGCGAACCGGCCTGGTTTCGTACAATCCAGTTTCTTCAGGAGGAGCCGACATGGCCCCCAAGGTTCTCGTCTCCGACAAGCTGTCGGAAACCGCCGTCCAGATCTTCCGCGATCGCGGCATCGATGTCGATTTCGAGCCCGGACTCGGCAAGGACAAGGAGAAGCTGCTCGAGGTGATCGGGCAGTATGACGGCCTCGCCATCCGCTCGGCCACCAAGGTCTCCGACAAGGTGCTCGCCGCCGCGACGAACCTCAAGGTGATCGGCCGCGCGGGGATCGGGGTCGACAATGTCGACATCCCCGCCGCCTCGGCCAAGGGTGTGATCGTGATGAACACGCCGTTCGGCAATTCCATCACCACCGCCGAGCACGCCATCGCGATGATGTTCGCGGTCGCCCGGCAGATCCCCGCGGCCAGCGCCTCGACCCATGCCGGCAAGTGGGAGAAGTCGAAGTTCATGGGGGTGGAGCTGACCGGCAAGACGCTGGGCGTGATCGGCGCCGGCAACATCGGCTCGATCGTCATCTCGCGCGCCTTGGGCCTCAGGATGAAGGTGATCGCCTACGATCCCTATCTCAGCGAGGAGCGGGCGACCGAGCTTGGCTGCCGCAAGGTCGAGCTCGACGAGCTGCTGGCTGCGGCGGATTTCGTCACGCTGCACGTGCCGCTGACCGACAAGACCCGCAACATCCTGTCGAAGGAGAACATCGCCAGGCTGAAGCCCGGCGCGCGGGTCATCAACTGCGCCCGCGGCGGGCTGGTGGACGAGGCGGCGCTGGCCGAGGCGCTGAAGGAGGGCCGCGTCGCCGGTGCCGCCTTCGACGTCTTCGCCGAGGAGCCGGCCACCGACAGCCCGCTCTTCAACCTCGACAACGTGGTGGTGACGCCGCATCTGGGCGCGGCGACCACCGAGGCGCAGGAGAACGTGGCGTTGCAGGTGGCCGAGCAGATGGCGGACTACCTTCTGACCGGGGCGGTGACGAACGCGCTCAACATGCCCTCGGTCACCGCCGAGGAGGCCAAGGTCATGGGCCCGTGGCTGCGGCTCAGCGAGCATCTGGGCAGCTTCATCGGCCAGATGACCGACGAGCCGATCGAGGCGCTCAACATCCTCTTTGACGGCGCGGTGGCGGAGATGAACACCGCGGCGCTGACCAACGCGGTGGTCGCCGGCGTCATGCAGGCCGGCAACCCGGAGGTGAACATGGTCTCCGCCCCGGTCATGGCGAAGGATCGCGGCATGGAGATCTCGAAGACCACGCAGGACCAGACCGGCGTGTTCGAGGCCTATGTGAAGGTGTCGATGAAGACCGCGAGGCGGCAGCGCTCCATCGCCGGCACGGTGTTCTCGGATGGCAAGCCGCGCTTCATCCAGATCAAGGGCATCAACATCGACGCCGAGGTCGGGCAGAACATGCTCTATTCCACCAACGAGGACCGCGCCGGCATCATCGGCACGCTGGGCCGGGTGCTGGGCGAGAACGGCGTCAACATTGCCAACTTCACGCTCGGCCGGTCGGAGAAGGGCCGCGACGCGATCGCGCTTCTCTATCTCGACGAGGCGCCCTCGGAAGGGGTGCTGGGCAAGCTGCGGGAGACGGGCGTGTTCAATGCGGTGCGGCCGCTGACCTTCCGGGTGGCCGGCTAAGAGCGCTTCATTCCAAGACGACAGAATTGGCGCGGGATGTATGGACCGCGCCAGCCATTACGGTCAGCGCCTTCGCATATTTTCTCGATTGATCCAGAACTGGTCGAAACGGCCGTGAATCCCTTCGTTCGCCCATCGGAGGGTGAGTCTGACCACATCGTCCGATAGCCCAAATTGCTCAATACGGGGTCTGCTGTCGATGCCGGGATGAAAGTACCGAAACTGACCGCCATTTCCTTTGTTGCGACTTCCGATCCACGCTACTTGATGGCGGAGTTCTGGCAGTTCGTCACCTATTTTCCTATTGTCGTAGATTCCAAATTCTTCGCCGGCCGCGCTGGTGTGGCTGGGCAATCCAATGCTTCGAGCATAATGATCGCGCGCCTCACGCAGGCGGTTCTTCCAAGCGTTTCGGACCGCCCTCTCGACCGACAGCAACATCCCATCCGCCACGCACAGAGACTTCACTTCATCGTATAAAGAAAGAAGATCGTGGCCGTGGGATTCAACGGGATGGCTCGGATCGTGGTAGAGCAAACAACCTTTCAGCATCAATTCGAGCGCGTGAGCGTATAGATAGTCGATGGGGTTATCGAATCCAAGCGTCAAATTATTGCTTTGCACATTGTCTTCGAGACATATTGCGCATTGTCCGTAGCTCCAGCCCAATTGCACGAACCCCACCGCATTTGCTACTTCTGGTGTCATCGCTCGTGTCCACTAATTGGGTATGCCGCGACGCTCATTCTAACGGCGCCGAGACGGCCTTCCATATCTGCTTGACGCCGAGGGCGGGCCAGCCCGAAAGGGCGACGAAATCTAGGCAGATTACTCACAAGCGGGTTGCAATGTCGTCGTGCGCCGGCCGACGGGATCAGCCTTCAAAATCTTCGCTAAGCCAATGACGAGCCTCCTATCGACGCAAAGATAATGTCAAGCGGTGCCCGGGCGGCGTAGGCCGGCGCGACAATCGGGCCGGGGGAGGCTGGTGTCCGCCGCGCCGCGGCGCTAGGTCGGCGGCATGGCACCCCTTCGCGGCATCGTCCTGATCCTCGCGGCGTTCTCGACGCTGACCGTGATGTCGGCCTTCGTCAAGGCGGCCTCGGTCGGCGTGCCGACCGGGCAGGTGGTGTTCTTCCGCGCCAGCCTGTCGCTGCCGATCATCGCGATCTGGCTCTGGTGGCGCGGCGATCTCGCGCACGGGCTCGAGGTCGAGAACTGGAAGAGCCACGCGCTGCGCGGGCTCGTCGGCACGCTGTCGATGGGGCTCGGATTCTCGGCCATCGCGCTGCTGCCGCTGGCCGAGGTGCAGGCGATCCGGTTCGCCACGCCGGTGTTCCTCGTGGTCTTCGCGGCGCTGTTTCTGGGCGAGCGGTTCCGCCTGGTGCGGCTCGGGGCGGTGACGCTGGGGCTCGGGGGCGTCGCGGTGATCGTGGCACCGCGGCTCGGCACCGCGGAGCTCGGCGGCGGCGCGCTTCTGGGCGCCGGCATGGCGCTCGCCTCCGCGGCCCTGGCGGCGCTGGCGCAGACCCTCATCAAGGCGATGTCGGGCACCGAGCGGAGCGAGGCCATCGCCTTCTATTTCCTGGCGACGGCGAGCGTCGTGTCGCTGGCGACGCTGCCCTTCGGCTGGGTCGTGCCGGATGGCGGCGCCGCACTTCTGCTGGTGGCGATCGGTGCGACGGGGGCAGTGGGGCAGCTCCTGCTGACCGAGAGCTATCGCCATGCCGACGCCTCGGCCTTGGCGCCCTTCACCTATGTCTCGATGCTCTGGGCGGTGGCCATCGGCTTTGTGTGGTTCGGCGAGGTGCCGACATGGCAGACGCTCGGGGGGGCGGCGCTCATCATCCTGTCGGGGGTGATGATCGTGGTGCGCGAACGACAGACGGCGCGCGGCGGCACGGCGCGGCGGAAGATCCGGGCGAAGGGATTGCTCTGAAGCCACGGTGACGGCAGGATGCCGCGCGGGGGAATTATCGGCTTTCCCGGAGCAGCCTTGAGGCGTAACGGCGGGACCGTCCGCGCCATGCGCGCGCCACCGGCCCTTCAATGCCGCCCCGGAGAGCGGCGGGCCGCCCAGATCTGCAAAGAGGTATCCGTGCCCGACCTGTCCATTGTCATCCCCGCCCGCAACGAGGCCGAGAATATCGGCGCGCTGATCGACGGCATCGCCCGGGTCTGCGACGCGCTCTGCGCCTTCGAGATCGTGGTGGTCGACGACGCCGCCACCGACGGCATGGCCGATGTGGTGCGCGGCCGGATGCGTGCCGTGCCGGGGCTGCGGCTTCTGAGCCACGGCGCCTGCGCCGGGCAGTCGGCGGCGATCGAGACCGGCGTGCGTGCCGCGCGGGCGCCGATCGTGGCGACGCTCGACGGCGACGGGCAGAACCCGCCCGAGGATCTTCCCAAGGTCGCGGGACCGCTTCTGGCGGGCGGGCGCGGGCTCGTCGCGGGACAAAGGGTGGGGCGGCAGGATACCCGCTCGAAGCGCATCGCCTCGCGCATCGCCAATGCCGTGCGCGCCGCCTGTCTCGGCGACGGCACCCGTGACACCGGCTGCGGGCTGAAGGCGTTTTACCGCGAGGAGTATCTGCGGCTCCCGTATTTCGATCACATGCACCGGTTCCTGCCGGCGCTGTTCGCGCGGGAGGGGCTGCCGGTGACGCTGGTCGATGTGGGGCACCGGCCGCGCGGCGGCGGGCGGTCGCATTATTCCAATCTCGGCCGGGCGATGGTTGGCATCGTGGATCTTCTGGGGGTGATGTGGCTGATCCGCCGCGGCCGCCGCGGCAGCCTGGCGCGCCCTGTCTCTGCCGACGAGGAGGCGCCGGATTGCGAGCCCTCGGAGGTCTGAGCGATGGTGGATGAGGCGCACATGTTCGCCTGGATCGGCGTCGACAGCTGGGGCGAGTTCGGCTGGGTGGTGTTCGGCCTGTTCGGGCAGATCCTGTTCGCGGGCCGCTTCATCGTGCAGTGGATCGCGTCGGAGAAGGCGCGGCGGTCGGTGGTGCCGGTGGTGTTCTGGTATTTCTCCATCGGCGGCGGCGCGGTACTCTTCAGCTATGCGCTGTGGCGGGGCGATCCGGTCTTCATCCTCGGCCAGTCGCTCGGCCTTTTCATCTATTCCCGCAACCTCTGGCTCATCCATGTCGAGAAGCGCGCCTCGCGCAGCGATGCCTGAGAGGAGCGGCTCCGGAAAGGGTCTGGTAGGGGGCGCGGTGGCGCTCGTGCTGGCCGTGACGGCGGCGCGGCTGGTGGCCCTGTGGTTCGACCGCACCGATCTTTTCGTCGACGAGGCGCAATACTGGGCCTGGGGGCAATCGCTCGACTGGGGCTATTTCTCCAAGCCGCCGATGATCGGCTGGGTGATCCGCGCGGTGACGGATCTGGCCGGGTCGGACGCGCCGTTCTGGATCCGGATGCCGGGCCCCGTCTGTCACGGCGCCACCGCGCTGATCCTCGCCGCGGCGGCGCGGCGGCTCTGGAACGACGCGGCTGCGGCGGCGGTCGCGGTGGGTTACGTGACGTTGCCGATGACGGCGCTGGGGTCGCTTCTGTTTTCGACCGACACGGTGATGGCGCCGTTCTATGCCGGGGCGCTTCTGTTCTGGGCGCGGCTGGTCACGGGGGCTGGACGCGGCGCGGCGCTGGGGCTCGGGCTGTGCGTCGGCGGCGCGGTCATGTCGAAATATGCCGGCATCTATGCGCCGCTCGGCATGGCGCTCGCGGCGCTGTTCGTGCCCGCGGCGCGGATGCGGACGGGCGACGCCGGGATTGCCGCGGCGGTCGCGGCGCTGATCGTGGCGCCGAATGTCGCGTGGAATCTCGGCCACGACCTGACCACCCTCAGCCACACCGTCGATAACGTCGACTGGGTGAAGGCCGATCCGGCGGCGGCGCGGGGGCTGAACTGGTCGAGTCTTGCGGCCTTCGCCGCGAGCCAGGCCGCCGTGGTGGGGCCGGTCGTGCTGCTGGCCCTGGTGCTGCGGCCGTTCCGGCCGGACGCGCCGCGGGCGCTGTTGTGGATGTCGCTGCCGGTGCTGGCGCTGATCTGCGGGCAGGCGCTGGTGTCGCGGGCCTATGCGAACTGGGCCATTGCGGCGTATTTCGCCGGTGCGCTGGCGGCGCTGCCGTGGCTGGCGGCGCGGCGCGGCCGGTGGCGGCTGTCGCTCGGGGTGAACGGGGCGCTCTGCGTGATCCTGCCGCTGCTGGCGATCTTCCCGGCGGCGTTCAGCCGCGAGGGCACGCCGCTTCTGTCGCGCTATCTGGGGCGCGCGGCGGTGTCGGAGGCGGCGCTGGCGGCGGCGCGGCGCGAGGGGGCGGCGGGGATCGTGGCATCGAGCCGCGATCTGCTGGCCGATCTGGTCTATACGGGGCGCGAGTCGGGAGTGGCGATCCATGCCCGCCCGCCGCGGGGGGCCCCGGAGAGCTATTACGAGCAGACCATCGCGCTGCCGCCAGACGCGCCGGGACCGCTGCTGTTTCTCGGAACCGCGGCGCCGGGCGCCTGCGCCGTGCCGGTCGGGCGGATCGAGACGGCGGGGGGCGCCTATGCCGGCCGCGAGATCGGGCTGTGGCGCATCGAGGGAGCCTGCCGCGATGTTCTGGGGTGAGCCGGTCCGCGCGCATCTGTTGCGGCTTTACGTGATCGTCACCGCCACGCTTCTGCCCTTCGTGGTGTGGCCGGGGATCGACCTGGCCGTGGCGCGGCTCTTTCACGTGCCGGGCGAGGGCTTTCCGCTGAGCGACGTGGACTGGCTGATGGCGGTGCGCAACGCCCTGTGGGACGTGAGCATCGCCGGCTTCGTGGCGGCGATCGGCGGGCTCGTCTGGTCGAGCGTCCGCCCGAGCCGGGTGCCGGCGCGGGTCTGGGGGCTGATCGTCGCGTTGTTCCTTTTGGGTCCGGTGCTGCTCACGCATTTTATCCTGAAGGAGGAGTGGCACCGGGCGCGGCCGGCCGACATCCTGGCCTTCGGCGGCGATGCGCGCTTCACCGGGCCTTTCGCGCAGGCCGGCGGCTGCGTCGGCAATTGCTCGTTCGTGTCGGGTGAGGTCTCGGGATCGGTGGCCCTGGCGCTGGCGGTGATCTGGCTCGTGCCGGCGCTGGGGCGGGTCTCGCACCGGCGCTGGGCGGCGCTGGCGGCGGTGGCCATGGCGGTGACGACCGCGGCGCTGAGGATGGCGATGGGGCGGCATTTCCTGTCGGATTGCCTGTTTGCGGCGCTCTTCATGTTCGCGATCTGGTCGCTTCTGTCGCGGGCGCTGCCGCCGGGCTGGCGGCCCCTCGCCGCGCTCGGGATCGGTCGGGGGAACGGCGACGGAGGTGCCGGGCCGGCCCCTGACGGGCCGGACCGGCGGGAGGCGGATCAGGCGCGGACCAGCCGCTCGTAGCTTTTCGCGACGTCGAGCGCCATGGCGCCGACCTCGAAGCGGAAATCGCCGATCTGGCCCACCGGCGTGACCTCGGCGGCGGTGCCGGTCAGCCAGCATTGCTGGAATCCTTCGAGCTCCTCGGGCATGATGTGGCGCTCGTGGACGGTGACGCCCTTGTCGCGCAGGAGCCCCAGCACGGCCTGCCGCGTCAGGCCGTTCAGGAAGCAGTCGGGCAGGGGCGTGTGCACCTCGCCATCCTTGACGAAGAAGATGTTGGCGCCGGTCGCCTCGGCCACGTAGCCGCGGTAATCGAGCATCAGCGAGTCAGAGCAGCCCTTGGCCTCGGCGGCGTGCTTCGACATGGTGCAGATCATGTAGAGACCGGCGGCCTTGGCGGCGGAGGGGATGGTCTCGGGCGAGGGCCGCTTCCATTTCGAGAGGTCGAGCTTGGCGCCGCGGGTCTTGGCGTCGCCGTAATAGGCGCCCCATTCCCAGGCCGCGACCGCCATGCGGACCGGGTTGCGGGCGGAGGCCACGCCCATGTCGGGCCCGGCGCCGCGCCAGGCGACGGCGCGGATATAGGCGTCGGAGAGGCCGTTCGCGGCGAGCACCTGGGCCTTGGCCGCGTCGATCTCATCGACCGTATAGGGGATCTCGAAATCGATGAGGTTGGCCGACCGCTTCAGCCGCTCGGAATGTTCGCGCCCCTTGAAGATGGTGCCGCCATAGCAGCGCTCGCCCTCGAAGACGGAGGAGGCGTAGTGCAGCGCGTGGGTCAGGATGTGCACCCGCGCGTCCCGCCACTCGACCAGGTGGCCGTCCATCCAGATCTTGCCGTCGCGATCGTCGTATCCACCCGACATGGCCGTCCTTTCCCGATCTTTCCCAAATCCGCCCAAAAGCGACAGGATCTGTCGCGGCGGTGCCGGATCGGGGTACAGATCGGGCCTTGGAATGTCAACGCTACTGACATAAACTGTGATTGGAAATCGGGTAGGGAGGCGCGACAATGACCGAGAAGCGGGCACAGGGCGGAGAGAACCTGCTGTTCCTGACCGACGCGCAGCTCAGGCGCGGCATCGAGGCGATGTTCTTCGCCTATCGCGGCTTCACCGCCGATCCCGACCGCATTCTCGCCGAATACGGCTATGGGCGGGCGCATCATCGGGCGGTGCATTTCATCAACCGCTGGCCCGGCACCACGGTCAACAACCTGCTGGCGATCCTGGGCGTCACCAAGCAATCGCTCAACCGCGTGCTGCGCACGCTTGTCGAGGACGGGCTGGTCGAGAGCCGCGTCGGGCTGCGCGACCGGCGCGAGCGGCACCTGTCGCTGACGCCGCGCGGCCGGGCGCTCGAGGCGAAGCTGTCGGACGCGCAGACGGCGCGGATGCGCGACGCCTTCCGCCGGGCCGGGCCGGAGGCGGTGGCCGGGTTCCGGCGGGTGCTGGAGGAGATGATGGACGAGGATCTGCGCCGGCTCTTCGAGGGCGCGGCATGAGCGACCGGCCGCATGTGCTGATCGTCGACGACGACGAGCGGATCCGCGGGCTTCTGGGCAAGTTCATGATGCGCAGCGGCTTCTTCGTCACCACGGCGCGCGATGCAGGCCATGCGCGGCGGATCCTCGGCGGCCTCGATTTCGATCTCGCGGTGGTCGACGTGATGATGCCGGGGGAGGACGGGATCTCGCTCTGCCAGTGGCTGACCGAGACGCGCTCCATCCCGACGCTGCTCCTGACCGCGAAGGGGGAGACGCGCGACCGCATCGCCGGGCTCGAGGCGGGGGCGGACGATTACTTGCCGAAGCCCTTCGAGCCGAAGGAATTGCTGCTCAGGATGAACGCGATCCTGCGCCGCATCCCGGCGCCGCCGGAAGCGCGCGCGGCGCCCAAGATCCTGAGCCTCGGGGCGATCCGCTACGATACCGCGCGGGGCGAGCTGTGGCGCGGCGACACGCTGGTGCGGCTGACCGCCACCGAGGCGGCGCTGATGCGGATCTTCGCGCGCGAGCCCGGCGAGGTGATCGGGCGGGCGCGGCTGATCGAGGATCTGGGCCGCGCCGGTCCGGACGGCGAGGGCGCGCAGGACCGCGCCGTCGACGTGCAGATCACCCGGCTCAGGCGCAAGATCGAGGCGGACCCGAAGAACCCCCGCTATCTGCAGACGGTGCGCGGCGCGGGATATGTGCTGTCGCCCGATTGAGGGCGAAGGCGGGGCGACGGCCCCCGTTCCGTTCGCCCGCCATTGCCGGTAGGGTGAGCGGTGGCACAGAGAAGGGGTCGGTTCCATGAGCATGATCTGGTTTTCCCATCCGGCGGGGCTGGAGCATGTGATGCCGCGCGGGCATCCCGAGCAGGTGGCGCGGCTGAGGTCGGTGGAGGAGGCGCTGCAGCCCTTGCGGCTGACGCGGCGCGACGCGCCGCTCGCGAGCCGCGACGACGTGCTTCTGTGTCACCCGGAGCGATATCTGAAGGAAATCGAGGCGGCGGCGCCGGCGGCCGGGTCGGTGGCGCTCGACGCCGACACGCACATGTCGCCGGGCACGCTCGAGGCGGCGCTGCGCGGCGTCGGCGGCAACATCGCGGCGGTCGATGCGGTGCTCGACGGCGAGGCCACGGGCGCCTTCGTCGGCTGCCGTCCGCCTGGCCACCATGCGGAGCGCGAGACGCCGATGGGGTTCTGCTTGTTCGGCAACGTGGCGATCGCGGCGCGGCATGCTCTGGAGCGGCGGGGCCTCAGCCGCGTGGCGATCGTCGATTTCGACGTGCATCACGGCAACGGCACGCAGGATCTGCTCTGGGACGAGGAGCGGGTGCTGTTCGTGTCCTCCCACCAGATGCCGCTCTATCCGGGGAGCGGCGCGGCCTCGGAGAGGGGCGCGCACGGCCAGATCGTGAACGTGCCGCTGGCGCCCGGCACCGGCGGCGCCGAGATGCGCAGCGCCTACAAGGAGCAGGTGTTTCCGCGGCTCCACGATTTCGCCCCGGAACTGGTTCTGGTCTCGGCCGGGTTCGACGCGCATCTGGCCGATCCGCTGGCCTCGCTGCGCTGGCAGGAAGAGGACTTCGCCTGGATCACCGACTGGCTGTGCGACGTCGCCCACACCCATTGCGAGGGCCGCATCGTCTCGACTCTCGAGGGGGGATATGATCTGGACGCGCTCGCCACGTCGGCCGCGGCCCATGTGGAGGTTCTCAAGGAGCGAAGCGCATGAGCGAGACACCGATCGAGGAGATGTCCTTCGAGGAGGCGATGCGCGCGCTCGAGACGGTCGTGGGCCAGCTCGAAAGCGGCGATGTCGCGCTTGAGGAATCGATCCGGCTCTACGAGCGGGGCGCGAAGCTGAAGGAGCGCTGCCAGCGCACGCTTGAGGCCGCCGAGCAGAAGGTGGCGAAGATCACCCTCGACCAGAGCGGCCAGCCCACCGGCACCGAGCCGCTCGATCCGTGAGCTTCGCAGCCGGGCTTGCCGCGGCGCAGGCGGCTCTGGGCGCGCGGCTCGGCCGCGCCGTCGCGGGCGAGGAGCCGGTGCACGCGGCGATGCGCCACGCGCTCGACGGCGGCAAGCGGCTCAGGGGATATCTGGTGATCGAGGGGGCGCGGCTCAACGGAGTCGCGAGCGCTGTCGAGGCGGCCGCCGCGATCGAGGCGCTCCACGCCTATTCGCTGGTCCATGACGACCTGCCCTGCATGGACGATGACGCCCTGCGGCGTGGCCGCCCGACCGTGCACGTGAAATGGGACGAGGCGACGGCGGTTCTGGCCGGCGATGCGCTGCAGAGCCTCGCCTTCGAGCTTCTTGCAGATCCGGCCTGCCACCCGGAGGCGTTGGTGCGCGCCGATCTGGTGCTGCGGCTGGCGCGGGCGGCGGGGATGCGCGGCATGGTGCTGGGACAGGCGCTCGACATCGCGGCGGAGGCGGCCTTGGTGCCGCTCGATCTCGAGCGGGTCGAGGCGTTGCAGGCGGGCAAGACCGGCGCGCTGATCGAGTGGTCGGGCGTGGCGGGGGCGGTTCTCGGCGGCGCCGATCCGGCTCCGCTCGGTGCCTACGCGCGGGCGCTGGGCCGCGCCTTCCAGATCGCCGACGACGTGCTCGACTGCGAGGGCGATGCGGGCGTCGCGGGCAAGGCGCTCGGCAAGGATGCCGAGGCGGGCAAGGCCACCTTCGTGTCGCTTCTGGGGCTCGAGGGAGCGAAGGCCCGGGCGCGGGATCTGGTCGAGGCGGCCTGCGCGGCGCTCGATCCCTATGGCGCCGAGGCGGAGGACCTGCGCGACTGCGCCCGGTTCGTGGTGTCCCGCGACCGCTGAGCCGCCGGAAGGGCAGGCCGGGTCGGCGGGCAGGGCCGGGTGGCACCTGCACGGGGGCGGATGCGCGGAACATTCCGCGATGACGGCCATGCGCCCGAGATCAATGGCGTGAACGGGGCGAGTCAGACCATCGTCGGACGTGCGCCGACGACAGGCCCGGCGCGACCGAGCGTCCGGCAGCGCGGTAGGGGGGAGACCTGACCGGGGGCCTCCGCGACACCGTGGCTCGGGTTCGCCCGCATCCGCTGCGGGGTCAGCCCGGGCGGTCGGGGGGCCGGGAGACGAGGTGGACGAGGCGCGCGCTGCCGTCCTCCGTGAGGCCGGTGACCGCGAGGATGTGGGTCGAGCCGGGCGCGAGGTCGAGATCCATCTCCGCCAGAGGCGCGCTGGCGCCGTCGATCGAGACGGCGACATGGGCGGCACCGAGGCGCGCGGTCGCCTTCGGGCTCGCCGCGCCGTATTTCGTCGGCGCGAGCGGAACGGCGTGCATGTCCTGGTGGACCATCGCCGACACCGTCCCGAGCCCCGGCACCAGATTGGCCAGGCGCAGCTGCGGCCGGGCGCCGGGCTCGCCGGGCGTGAGCGGCACGATCAGGTGGGCAAGCTGGTAGCCGTTGACGCGCCGCGCCTCGACGCCGCCGAGCGCGGCGCGGGCGCGGCTCCACCACCCGGTGACCACGGGCTGTTCCGCCAGGCCGTAGAGCATCAGGGCGTAGCGGTCGCCGGGCGCCGCGCCGAAGCGGATGGTGTCGAGCGCCGTGCCCCCCGCGGCGACGCGCAGGACGTGCAGGCCGGGGGAGACGGCCACCTCCTCCGCCGTGTCCCGGTCGATGCCGAAGTCCTCGCAGCCGTTCCCGTCGCGCCCGCAGAGCGCGAGCGAGACGCTGTCGGGCGCGCGGGCGGCATCGAGGATCGTCACGCGGGCGTCTTCCGCGCGCGCCGGGCCGGCGAGGGCGGCGAGCGCGATGGCCGCCAGGGCCGCGAGAGACGGGGCGTGCCTCATGTCGCGGCCCCTTCGGTGCGGACGCGCCCGAGGATCACCGGCCGGAGCACGAAGATCGCCACGGCCGCCAGCACCACGCCGGCGAGCGCCACCGGCGCCGTGACGAACAGACGCGCGAGCAGCACGAGACCGATCACCGCGGCGATGGCGATGGCCGTCCATTGCAGCCACGACCGCCCGTCGAGATGTCGCGCGGCGATGAGGTTCACCGACATGAAGGTGGCGAGGAAGACGAGGCTCGCCGCTTCGACCAACGTCGAGAGCGAGCCGGTGACGGCGAGAAGCGTGGCGACGGCGCCGATCAGGATGATCGGCCGGTCCGGCACGCCGGCGGCGTTCTGGTGATCGAGCCAGGCGGGAAGTTCGCCGTCGCTCGCGACGCGGCGCGCCAGCTTGCCGGTCGAGAAGAGGGTCGAGTTGATCGCCGCTGCGGTGGCAAAGCCCGCCGCGACTGTGAGCGCCACGAGCCCCGGCAGGCCGAGGCTGCGCTCCGCCGCGACGGAGAGGGCGACCTGCTTTTCCTCGATGACGGTGAGCGCGCCGACGAGCATGGTGGCGCCGAGCGTCACCAGCACGTAGATCGCCACGACCGCGATGGCCGCCGATGTGAGGACCGGCACGAAATGGCGCTCGGGGTGGTCGATCTCGTCGTAATCGTAGGTCAGAAGCTGGAAGCCCTCGTAGGAGACGAAGATCGCCGCCGCCCCCGCCAGCGCCGCGTAGGGCGGGCGGGGCGCGATGCCGGCGGTCAGTTCGGTCGTGTCCCAGTGCGCGAGGCCGAAGGCGCCGAGCGCCACCAGAACCAGGAGGTTGGTCGAGACGATCACAGTTTCGACGGAGGTGATCTTGCCCAGGCCGAAGAGGTTGAGGCCGGTGAGCCCGAGCCCCGCGGCGATCGCCAGCCCGCGGATCGCCCAGTCGCCGCCGCCGAAGGCATGGGCGACGTAATGGCCGAAGGCGTAGGCATAGAGCGCGATGGTCAGGGTGTAGCCGAGGATCAGAAGCCAGGAGAGCCCGCCGGCCAGGCCCCGTACGGTCGAGATGTTCGAGAAACTCGAAGGCCCCGCCGGATGCGCCGAACGCGTTCGAGAGCCGGGCATAGCTCCAGGCGCTGATGCAGGCCACGATCCCGGAGATCGCGAAGGCGAGCCAAGCCCATTGCGCCGCGGCCGAGACCACGACGCCCAGGGCGATGTAGATGCCGCCTCCCGCCATGCCGCCTGCGGCCAGCGTCCAGACCCTGACCGGCCCCAATTGTCCGCCACCCGATCCCGCCATGCGCTTCCCCCCCTGGTCGTCGTCGTGTTTGGGGCGAAACGCCCGCCCGCGCGGCGGCGTTCCAAGGCCGGGGCGCCGCGTCTGCCGACCCGGCGCGGCGATGGCGATTGTCAGTCGCGACGGCAGGCGGCTTTCCTGCGCCGCCGCCGGTTGCCGTGAAGCGCCGCCCAGACCAGCGGTGCGCCGGTCACCGCGCCCATGCCGAGCGCCGCAGCCCAGGTGAGCGCGCCCGCCTCGCCGGCGGCGACGGCGGTGCCGAGATGGGCGAGCAGGAAGCTTGCCGGCGCAATGCCCGCCAGCGTCGCCAGCGCGAACCGCCAGAAGTGCAGGACGCTGAGCCCGGCGGCGTAGCTGATCAGGTCGAAGGACACGAACGGCATCAGGCGGCTGACGAAGACGATGCCGGAGAGCATGTTCTGCGAGCCCATGAGCCCCTGGTCGATCCGGTCGCCAAACCAGCGGCGCATGGCGTCGCGGCCGAGCAGCCGGGCGAGCAGGAAGGCCAGGAGCGCCCCGGCCTCGGCGCCGAGGATCACCCAGAGCGTGCCCCAGACATGGCCATAGGCCGCCCCCGAGGCCAGGGCGATCGGCGCGCTCGGGATCGGGCTTGCCACGACGGCGAGCGTCATCAGCCCGATCACCAGCAGCGGGCCGAGGGGACCCGCTCCCGCGACCATCCGGTCGAGCGTCTCGCGGTCGATTTTGGCTGCGAGATCGGGCGGCCCCCAGACGAGCCAGGCCCCCGCCAGGACGACGAGAAGCGCCGCGAGCGCGACCGCGCCGCGTCCGCTCATCCGGGGCCATCGCGGCGTCATGGCGCGGGTCGCGGATCCTGGGGAGCGTCAAGGGCGTGGAGGATCATCACCGGATCCCGGATCGTGGCAGGTTCCGCGTCACATGGCCGATCTTTGGCCTGCGGGAAAGGGATCGAAACGGATCGGCTGCGCCGTCCGCGCTTGCGGCTCCCTCGACGGGCTGCGTCTCCGGGCGGGGGGCCGGATCTGCCGTCCTCGCACGGGTGCGCCGGGCGGGGACGTGGGGGGCGCTGGCAGGGGTCGCAGGCACATCGGGCGAGGATGCCCCGGACCCGCAGCGGCGTGGCAAGATTGGCGGTCGTGCAGCGAGCGGGCGGGATCGCCCGCTCATGCGTGCGGCCCGCGAGAGGCCGCACCGTGCCCTGGCGGGGCTCAGAGCGATTCGGCGGTGCGCTCCATCCAGGCGCGGTGGCGCTTCTCGTCGTCCAGAGCCTTCGAGAAGAAGGCCTTGGATTTCGGCAGCGCATTGTCGTGGTGCATGGCGCGATCATAGGCCTGGACCGTGTCGTCCTCGTTGGTCTTCATCGCCTTCAGGATGGCGCCGTCGCCCATCAGGCCGGCCATGGCGACCTTGCCGGTGGTCAGCATCTGCTTTGAGTCGCCTTCGGTGGGCGCCTCGGCGCCGGCCTCGTGCGCCATCTCGGTCAGCACCTCGAGATGTTGCAGATGATCGTCCCTGAAATGGGCGACCTCTTCGGCCAGAGCGGGATCGGACAGCCGTTCGATCGTGCTCTCGTAGGCCGCGATCGCGTCCCGTTCGAGATAGATGAGATTGGTGACGAGGTCGTCGAACTTGCTTTCGTTTCCAACGGTCGTGGTCATCGTTACACTCCTCCGGTGGCGGGGCGCGGCGAGATGTCCGGCCCCGTTACATTGACCTTCAACACACGGTCTCTGGCCGATGTTCCGGCTTAACATTTGCGAATCCGGAAGGGATTTCGGGAGGTTGGCAGGGCACGGGTCTCAGCACGCCATGTATGTCAAACGGTCCCTCGCCTGAGGCGAGGGACCGCGTGCGCGAGGCGGCCCGCGCGGGTCGCGGGCGCCGCCTTGACGGCCGGCTTACCACCAGCCGCTGTCGTCGACTTCCTGGCGCGATTCCAGCTGCTCTTCCGTCAGCGGGGTGACGAGGGCCAGGTCGCCGTAATTGTTCTCGACGGTTCCGCCGACGGTCTTCAGGTCGGCAACGTCGATCACGACATCCGCGTCGCCGATGTCGAGCCAGCCGCCGACTTCGGCGATCACGCCGACGATCTTGCCGTCGCGGGAGATGACGATGTCCGAGACCTCGCCGACCTCTTCCCAGTCGGTGTCGATCTCCGCGTAATAATCGGTATCGGCCCAGATCGCTTCATCGTATTCCATGTAATTGGTGTAGATGTCGGCGCCGATGATGTGCTCGGCGCGGATGAAGCGTTCGCTCAGCTCGGAGCCGACGACACCGCTGTTGGCGCCCAGTTCCGATTGCGCCTGCGCCATGCCCCCGGCGAACGTCGCCAGGGCGAGTGCAGCAGCGGAAGCGGTCAAGCGTTTCATGGATATCCTCCATTGCGTTGCGTTGACCCAGACAACGGTCGTGTCTGGCCTGCGTTCCATCCTGGGGTGCAAGGTTTCGCAGGGAAATGCGCGGAACCGGGCGGCGCGCGGCTCTCGCCACACCCGCTGCGAGAGCCGTCACCGGTCGATCATGTGGCGGGCATATGGCGGGCATTTCGCGGGGCCGGGCCGGGCGGTTCCCGGCGGAAGAGCGCCGCTTCCGGCAGCGATGTCCGGGCCTCCGGGGCCGCGTCTCCGGCGTGATCGGCCGGATAGATGAGCGGGGAACATCGGCCAACCGGCTCCGTTGACGTTCCACGAGATGTCGGCGCGGTTGTCGGATGACCTCCGGTTCGCCGTCGGGTCGGTTGAAGGGTGGTCGTGGTGAGTTTCGACACGGGTGAGCAATCTTCTCTCAAGCCGGAAAGCTGGCGGAGGACGCTTCTGGGATGCGTGGCGGTGATCGCCATCCTGATCGCGGGATGGGCTCTGCGCGCCACGTCCGTCCTGCTCGTTCCACTGGTCTTCTCGATGTTCCTGGCGCTGCTGGTGGCGCCGCTCGACCGCTGGGGCAAGGCACGCACGCCCGACCGGGTGAGTTGGCTGGGCCACGTGGCGGCCATGGGCGCGATCCTTCTGGTGATCGTCGCACTGCTCGGGTGCATCTGGCTGGCGGCGCAGCGCGTCGTCGATCGGGTGCCCATGGGGTCGGGCAACCCCGGCGGCCTGTTTTCCCTGTTCGAGCCGGCCGATGCCCCGAGGGCCGCGACTTTGGCGCCGGAGGATGGCGGCTCGGCGGCCGAGGCGGGATCCGGCGACAGCCTGTTCCAGAGGGTGAGACAGCTTGTCGGATCCGCCGGAAGTTCGCTGCGCGGGCAGTTCGGTGACTGGGTCGTCGGCCACGCCATGACGATCCTCAACCGGACCGGCGCGACCCTCGGCACGGCCATCATCGTGTTCTTCCTCACCCTCATGATGCTGGCCGAGGGCCCCCGCTGGCGCGCCAAGATCGCCAGCATGTGCAGCGAGCCCGCCCGCGAGACCGTCCTCGATGCCGTCGCGACCATCGCCAGCCTGTTGCGGCGCTATCTGCTGGCGCGCACCCTGATCGGCGTGATCACCGCGGTGCTCTATGTGGCGTGGCTGTGGCTCTTCGGGGTCGATCTGCTGCTGGTCTGGGGCTTTCTGGCCTTCGCGCTGAACTACATCCCGACGATCGGATCGCTGCTCTCCGGCGTCTTTCCGGTGCTCTTCGCCTTCGTCCAGAAGGATTTCGGCACGGCGCTGAGCGTCGGGGCCGGCATCTTCGTCATCGAGCAGATCATGGGAAACTACGTCGACCCGCGCATCCAGGGGCGGCAGGTTTCGCTCTCGCCGCTGGTCATCCTCGTCGCGCTGCTGTTCTGGGCGTGGATCTGGGGCATTCCGGGGGCGTTTCTCGCCGTGCCGATGACCATCGCCGTCGCCATCATCGCCGCCCATATCCGTCCGCTGCGCCCTCTGGCGCTGATGCTGAGCAACGAGACCGAGCTCGACGGGCTCGACCGCATGACGAGCCGCTGACCGGCGAGAGCGGCGGGCGCCGGGATCGGCCAGTGGAGGGTGCAGGTTGGACCCCGACGCGGAGGTGCGACAGATGCAGGACCGGAAGGGCGACGCGGCCGAGCCGCGCGAAGGGATCAGGCCCGATCCCGAGGGCGACCATCCCGCCGCGCCGCCCTCCCCGGATGCGGACGAGACCGGGCGCGGCCGCACGGCCTGGCGGCCCTGGGGCATCCCGTTCTCGGGCTGGCGCGACATCGGGCTGCGCGTCGGGCGGCGCATCGGGCTCGATCTCGTCCCGCTGATCGCCGCGGGGGTCGCGTTCTTCGGCACGCTGGCGCTGTTTCCCGCCCTCGCGACCCTGGCTTCGCTCGCGGGCCTGTTCTTCGACACCGAGATCCTGATCCGGCAGATCGACGCTCTCGAGGGCCTGGCGCCGGCCCAGCCGCTCGCCATCGTGCGCGACCAGGCCGTGGCGCTCGCGGGCCAGACGACGGGGCGGGCGACCGCGACGGCGGCGGTCAGCCTCGTTCTGTCGCTGTTCTGGGCGTCGCGGGGCATCGACAACCTGGTGAGCGGCATCAACATGGCGCATATCGAGAACGAGACGCGCAACATCATCGCGCGCAACACCGTGTCGCTGGGGCTGACGGTGGTTCTGACGGGCCTCGTTCTGATCGCGCTGGCGCTGGGCGGCGCCGTTTCGCCCGTGCTGGACGCGCTGGGCTTCGGGGCCTCGAGCGACGCCATCGCCGCGCTCGGACGCTGGCCGGTCCTCGCGGTGGTGTCGATGGTGGCGCTGGGGCTGCTCTATCGCCACGCGCCGGCGCGCCGGCCGCCGCGCTGGAGCTGGGTCACGCCGGGCGCCGTTCTGGGCACGGCGGTATGGCTCGGCGCCTCGGTGCTGTTTTCGATCTTCGTGCGCAATTTCGGCAGCTACCAGCCCACCTACGGGGCGCTGGCGGGGGTGGTGATCCTGCTGCTCTATATCTGGATGACGGCCTTCGTCGTGCTTCTGGGCGCGCTTCTGAACGCCGAGATGGAACATCAGTCGGGCTGCGACACCACCCGCGGCCGGGTGCGCCCGATGGGCCGGCGGGGCGCGGAGGTGGCGGACACGCTGGGCCGGCGGCCCTGAGCCCGCGGCCGCGCTTGCCCGACGGGCGGGTCAGGCCGGGCGCGGGGGATCGTCTCGGGGCGCGGAACGGGTGGCCGCGGGGAAGGGTTGGACGCCCATGATCCTCGTCTCCGCGCTTTTTTCCGCGCTCTTTGCCGCCGTCCATCTGGGGATCGGCGCGCTCGTCTTTCTCAGGCGGACACCGCGGAGCCGGTGGCTGTCGGGGGCGGGCGGCGTGGCGGTCAGCTACGTGTTCCTGCACGTCCTTCCCGAACTGGCGAGCCACCGCGAGACCTTCGCCGAGCATCTCGGCGTGTCGGACCGCGCGGCCGAGAGCCTCGTCTATTCGGTCGCCCTGGCCGGGCTCGTCGTGTTCTACGGTCTGGAGCGGACGCTCAGGCGGTCTCGGGGGAAGGCGCGCAGGATGCCGGGAGCCGGCGTCTTCTGGCTGCATATCGGCTCGTTCGGGCTCTACAACGGGATCATCGGCTATCTGCTGCTGCACCGGGAGCAGAGCGGGCTGTTCTCGCTCGTCATCTACGGGATCGCCATGGCGCTGCATTTCGTCACCAACGATTTCGGCCTGCGCGAAGACCACCAGGAGCGCTATGACCGGATCGCGCGCTGGCTTCTGGCGGGGGCGGTGATCGGCGGCTGGCTCCTCGGCATCGTCGCCACGCTTCCCGAGATCGCCATCGCCCTGCTCTTCGCCTTCCTCGCCGGGGGCGTGGTGCTGAACGTGCTGAAGGAAGAGCTGCCCGAGGAGCGGCAGAGCCGGTTCCTGCCCTTCCTGCTGGGCGCCGCCGCCTACGCGGCCTTGCTGGTCGTCCCGTAAGAGGGCGGCGGCCGGCGCGCCAGCCGGTCGCCGGAACAAGCGGTGCGATCGGCGATTGACCCTCAGGACAACGCAATGGAGGCCGATCCCATGCCCGACGATGACGAGAACGACCCGAAGACCGGTCCGGGCACGACCTCGGACCCCAATCAGGCCAACCGCACCGGCTTGCCCAAGCAGTCGGACGAACGGCCGGACCTGACCACCGAGGAGACCGACCCCGAGGATCCGAACACCGGACCGGGATCGACCGCGGACCCGAACCAGGCGAACCGGACCTAGCCTCGCGCCGGCATGCGGCACGGGGGGCGTCCCGAGCAGGGTTTGCGGGCGGGCGGACACAGGGATAGACAGTTCCAAACGTTGAAGGCAGGCCCATGACCGACCGACCCAAGACCCCGACCCTCGACCGCGTGGCCTCGCCCGCCGATCTGCGCCGGATGAGCGACGCCGACCTGCATCACCTGGCCGCCGAACTGCGCGCCGAGACGATCTCGGCGGTGAGCCAGACCGGCGGGCATCTGGGGGCGGGGCTCGGCGTGGTCGAGCTGACCGTGGCGCTGCACGCCGTCTTCGACACGCCCCGCGACCGGCTGATCTGGGACGTGTCGCACCAGTGCTATCCGCACAAGATCCTGACCGGCCGGCGCGACCGGATCCGCACGCTCAGGCAGAAGGACGGGTTGTCGGGGTTCACCAAGCGCAGCGAATCGCCCTTCGATCCGTTCGGGGCGGCGCATTCCTCGACCTCCATTTCGGCGGCTTTGGGCTTTGCGGTGGCGCGCGATCTGGGCGGCGCGCCCGAGCCGCCGCTGGGCGACGCGATCGCCGTGATCGGCGACGGCGCGATGTCGGCGGGCATGGCCTACGAGGCCATGAACAACGCAGGCGCGCTCGGCCGGCGGCTCTTCGTCATCCTGAACGACAACGAGATGTCGATCGCGCCGCCCGTGGGCGCGATGTCGTCCTATCTGTCGCGGCTCTATGCCGGGGCGCCGTTCCAGGAGTTGAAGGCGGCGGCGAAGGGGGCGGTGTCGATGCTGCCGACGCCGTTCCGGGAAGGGGCCAAGCGGGCCCACGACCTGGTCAAGGGCATGACGATCGGCGGCACACTGTTCGAGGAGCTGGGATTTTCCTATGTCGGGCCGATCGACGGCCACGATCTGGATCAGATCCTGCCGATCCTGCGCATGGTCCGCACCCGCGCCGACGGCCCGGTGCTGATCCATGCGATCACCAAGAAGGGCAAGGGCTATGCCCCCGCCGAGGCGGCCTATGACCGCGGCCACGGCGTCTCGAAATTCGACGTGGTGACCGGCGAGCAGAAGAAGGCGGCGTCGAACGCCCCCGCCTATACCAAGGTCTTTGCCCGCGCGCTGGTCGAGGAGGCAGCGCGCGACGACAAGATCTGCGCGGTGACGGCGGCGATGCCCGACGGCACCGGGCTCAACCTCTTTGCCGAGCGCTATCCGAGCCGCTGCTTCGACGTGGGCATCGCCGAGCAGCACGGCGTCACCTTCGCCGCCGGACTGGCGGCGGGCGGCATGAAGCCGTTCTGCGCGATCTATTCGACCTTCCTGCAGCGCGGCTACGACCAGGTGGTGCACGACGTGGCGCTGCAGCGCCTGCCGGTGCGCTTCGCCATCGACCGCGCCGGACTCGTGGGCGCCGACGGGGCCACCCATGCGGGCAGCTACGACATCGCCTATCTGTCGAACCTGCCGGGCTTCACGGTGATGGCGGCCGCCGACGAGGCGGAGCTGAAGCACATGGTGGCGACCGCGGTGGCCCATGATGCGGGCCCCATCGCCTTCCGCTTTCCGCGCGGCGAGGGCACCGGCGTCGAGATGCCGGAGCGGGGCGAGGTGCTGGAGATCGGCAAGGGGCGGATGATCCGCGAGGGCACGGGCGTGGCGATCCTGAATTTCGGGGCGCGGCTCAAGGAGATCCTCGAGGCCTGCGAGGCGTTGTCGGGGCGGGGCATCACGCCGACCGTGGCCGATGCGCGGTTCGCCAAGCCACTCGACCGGGCGATGATCCTCGACCTCGCCGCGCGCCACGAGGCGCTGATCACCATCGAGGAAGGCGCGGTCGGCGGCTTCGGCAGCCATGTGGCGCAGCTTCTGGCCGAGGAGGGCGTGTTCGACGCCGGCCTCACGTTCCGCTCCATGGTGCTTCCCGACATCTTCATCGACCAGGCGAGCCCGCGCGGCATGTACGAGGTCGCGGGGCTCAATGCCGAGGACATCGAGGCGAAGGTGCTGTCGGTGATGGGCGCGGAGCGGCTGGGCAGGCGGGCGTGAGTATCGCCCGGGTGCGGGTCTAGTCGAAGCTCCGCGGGAGGAAGCGGACCATCGCGTCCGGCCCCCGGGGATCGAGTTCGAACTGGGCGGGGCGCGCCACGAAATAGGCGCGCCAAGTCTTCTCGGGGAAGGTTCCGATCCGGGTTCCGTGGCGCGAATGCATCTTGGCTGAGAGTTCCGCCAGGCGCATGCCGCGGCCTTGGGTGCTGTGCTCGGCAATCAGGTCGCGGATCTTCTCGTCGAGGCTCCGGGCGATCGGGGGCGTCGGCGCCCGCGCGGTCGGGGCCGGATCGGGGGCCGGGCCGTCGAGGGCGCGGAACTCGCCGCAGGCCATGCGGAAGTCGGCGGGGGCCTTCGATTCCCCCATCCCGAGGACCCGCAGGCCGCGTTCACGCAGCCGCTGCGCGAGATGGGTAAAGTCGCCGTCGGAGGTGGCGATGACGAAGGCGTCGAAGCCGGCGACGAGCGCCAGTTCCATCGCGTCGATGCTGAGGAGGAGGTCGGCGGCGTTCTTGCCCGCCCCGGCATGCATCAGGCGGAAGCCGGCGCGACCGACCCAATCGGTGGGCCGGTTCATCGCGGCGTAGACCCGCGCCAGGTCGACTCGCCCGGCCGCGGCCGCCATCGACAGGATGTCTTCGGCGTATCTCGCGCTCACGTTGTCGCCGTCCACCAGGACCGCCACGCGCCCGTCTCTCATGCCCCCTCCGCCGCAGACGCCCTTGGCCCATCATGCCCCAGGCGGAGCCGGGACGCCATAACCCTTTGAAGATGCGGGATCGACGGGCCCGTCAGCCCAGATAGACCTCTCCCTTGGGATAGCGGACATTGGGGCGGGCCTGGGTGGCGAGGAAGAAGCCGAACAGGAGCGGCCCGACCCGCCCGATGAACATGAGCAGGATGATCACGGTTTGGCCGATGCCGTCGAGCGTGCCGGTGGCGCCCATCGACAGGCCGACCGTGCCGAAGGCGGAGACGACCTCGAAGGCGAGGACGATGAAGCTGCCCTCATTCGTGATGGTGAGGATGAACAGCGCGGAGAAGACGAGCACCACGGCCACGGTCGTCACCGCCATCACCTTCTGCACCTCGCCGCTGCCGAGGGCCCGGCCGAAAGCATTCAACTCGGTGTTGCGCTTGAAGTAGGCTATGGTCGCCATGCCGAAAACGATCGCCGTGGTCAGCTTGATGCCGCCGGCGGTCGAGGTCGAGCCGGCGCCGACGAACATCAGCCCCATGGTCATCAGCGTGGTGCTTTGGCGCATCGCAGAGGTGTTGATGGTGTTGAACCCGGCCGTGCGCGGCGTCACCGCCTGGAAATAGGCGGCCTGCAGCTTGCCCCAGACCCCGTCGATGGTGCCGAGCGTGCCGGGATTGCGCCATTCGAGCGCAGCGAAGACCGCGAAGGCTGAAACGATGAGGATTGGCGTGCCGACCAGCATCAGCTTGGAATGGAGGGACAGTGGCCGCCACGCCCGCTTCCCGCGGATGTCGGCCAGAACGACGAAGCCGAGGCCCGACACGATGAAGAGGGTGGTGACGGTGAACGTGACGATAGGGTTCGTTGCGTAGTCCGACAGCGAGTTCGAGAAGGTCGAGAAGCCCGCGTTGTTGAACGCGGAAACGGCATGGAACAGCGCGTGCCAGAGGCCGTCGAACCAGCCGAAGTCGGGGACGAAAACGAAACCCAGAAGCACGAATCCAACGCTTTCGAGGACCAGCGCGAGCCGGAGCGTGATCCAGACAAGCGAGAGCAGGTTGCTGAGCGAGGTCTGGTTGAGGTCCTCGCGCAGAGCGATCCGCTGGGGAAGGCCGATCTGCGCCCCGAGAGCGGTCAGCAGCAGGACGGCAAAGGTCATGAGACCGAGCCCCCCCATCTGCATCAGGACCATGATCACACCCTCGCCGAAATAGGAGTAGGCCGCGGGCGTATCGACCACGATCAGGCCGGTGACGGTGACGGCCGAGGTGGCGGTGAAGATCGCGTCCCCCCAGCTGATCGGCCGCTCCGTGGCGAAGGGCAGTTTCAGAAGGAGCGCACCGAGCGTGATCAAGACGCAATAGGTCAGTGCCAGCAATCCCGGCGGAGGCACCCGCTTCAGCCAGGCGAACAGGATCATTGGATGCTTTGGGCGAACCTGCTCAACTCCTTGCGGCGCCCAAGCAGCAGCAGGATGTCGTCCTCCTCAAGATCGCAGGCGTCGCCGTCCCGGCCAACATAGTCGGTGCCGCGCATCACGCCGAGACAGCGCAGGTCGAAGTTCTGCAGTTTCAGATCGGGCAAGCATTTGCCTGCGAGGCTTTCGGGCATCCTCAGACTGACGGCGTGGTAGGTGTTCCCGAGGCTCACGTAATCCCGGATCAGCGGGTTGTGCAGCATCTGCGCCACCTGCTCGCCGATCCGGACCTCGGGGTGGATGACCCGCTCGGCGCCGATATGGGTGAGGATGCGGTGATGGGTCTTGGAGATCGCCTTGCACCAGATCTTCTTCACGCCGAGCAGGTTCAGGTTCATCGTGGCGAGCACGCTCGCCTCCAGATTGCCACCCATCGACACGACGCCCACGTCGCACTGGTCGGCGCCGGCTTCCCTTAGCGCATCGTCGGACCGGGCGTCGACGATCAGCGCCTGGTCGAGAAGATCCGCGTGGGCGGAGACCCGTCCTTCGTTGAGGTCGATGCCGATGACGTAATTGTCGAAGCGCTTCAGCTCCTTGGCAACCGTGGAGCCGAAATTGCCCAGGCCGATGACCACGACGTTCGCCGGTTGGTGTCTCGTCATGCTAGTCGCTCCGGGCAAGAAGGTCCGCGAGACCCTCGCGGTAGGTAGGGTAGCGCAGGCGGATTCCGAGCGCCTGCTTCATCCGGTCGTTCCGCACGCGTTTCGATTCGGCGTAGAAGCTGCGCGCCATCGGCGAGAGATCCGCCTCCTCGAAGGCGATCTCGGGCGGGCGCGGCAGGCCGAGGAGGTCGGCGGCATGGGCGATCACCTCCTGCGGCGGGGCGGGGTCGTCGTCGCAGACATTGTAGACCGCGCCCGGATCGGGGTGGTCGATGGAGGCGAGGCAGACGGTGGCGATATCGTCCACATGGATGCGGCTGAAGACCTGCCCGGGCTTGACGATGCGCCGCGCCCGGCCCGAGCGCACCTTGGCGAAGGGACCGCGACCGGGCCCGTAGATGCCGGCGAGGCGGAAGATGTGGAGGGCGAGCCCGGTCCGCGCCGCCAGCGCCTGCCAGCCGGTCTCGGCCGCGAGACGGGCGGCGCCGCGACCCGTCGAGGGCGCGGGCGGCGTGGTCTCGTCGACCCAGTCGCCGTCATGGTCGCCGTAGACGCCGGTGGTGGACAGATAGCCGAACCAGTCGGGCGCGGCGGCGGCGATGGTCTCGCCCAGGGTGTCGAGCACCGGATCGGTGTCATTCGGCGCGACGGAGTGGAGGATGTGGGTTGCGCGGGCGATCTCGGGGGCGAGATCGGCGCCGGGCCAGATCACCGGCTCGATGCCCATGGCAGCGAGGCTCGGGGCCTTGTCGGCGGAGCGGGTGGTGCCCGCGACGCTCCAGCCGCGCGCGAGGAGGCGGGGCGCGAGGGCCTGCGCCGAATAGCCCATGCCGATCGCCAGAAGTCTCACAGCCGCTCCAGCGTCCGTGGATCGGGTGCGCCGTCGTAGAAGGCCTCGAGCACGCGCTCGAAGATGTCGGGCGCGCCCTCGACCTGCCCGAAGAGGGTGACGCAGGAGCGCACCTTGGCCGCGTCGATCTCGCCCAGGATGGCCCGGGCCGGCTCGTCCGCGTGTTCGAGGAGCAGCGCGCACATCTCGATCAGGCGGGGGCCAAGGACGGGATGGGCGAGATAGGCCTCTGCCTCGGCCAGCCCGCCCAGGCCGTAATACTGGGCGCGATCGGAGCGGCCGAGACCGGCGAGCTGCGGATAGACGTACCAGATCCAGTGGCTGCGCTTGCGGCCCGCCGCGATCTCGGCGCGGGCCTGGTCGAAGTCGCGGGCTTGGGCCGCGACGAAGCGGTCGAGATCGAACTGGGTCATGGCGCCAGTGTGGGGGGAGGCGCAGGGCGGGCGCAAGCGGACTATGACGCGAGGAGCGCCAGGACGGCGCGTTCGCCCTGCCGGAGCCCGCGGATCTCCGGCGCGCGGTCGAGCACGGCCCGTCTTCCGGGCAGTTCGGTGTCCTTGAGGGCGATGACGTCGGGGTGGATGTAGCTGTTGCGCGCGATGGTCGGGGTGTTGCCGAGCCGCGCGGCGGCGGCATCGGCCATGCGGCGGATGGTCAGATCCTCGACGTCGAGCGCCGTCTCCATCGCCGCCACGGTGCCGTTCCAGGTGCGGAAGGTCTTGGCGGTGAAGGCATCCTCGCCGGTGATCGCGTGGAGAAGCTCGTTGACCTGGCTCGACGTGACCTCGTGGGTGCGGCCGTGGTCGTCGATCCAGCTGACGAGCGTGGCGCCGGGCAGGTCGTCGAGCCGGTGGAGCACCTGCGCGAGCCGGCGGTCCTTGACGGTGCGGGTGATCTTGCGCCCGCCCTTGCCGCGAAAGTCGAGGCGGAGCGCGTCGGGCGCGAGGCGGACATGGCGCGGCCTGAGGGTGGTGGCGCCATAGGCGCCGTTCTCGTCGGCCGCGTCGCGGCTGCCGATGCGCAGCGACAGGCGGTCGATCATCGCCAGGACCGCGGCCACGGCGAAGGCCCGCTCGCCGGCCTCGGCGCCGAGATCGCGGCGGATGCGGCGGCGGATGGCGGGCAGGTGCTCGCCGAAGGCCGCGAGCTCGGCGTATTTCTGGCGCGCGCGGAACGCCGTCCAGGCCTCGTGGTAGCGGTACTGCTTGCGCGAGCGCGCGTCGCGCCCGGTGGCCTGCAGATGGCCGTCAGGGAGGGGGCAGATCCACACGTCCTCGTAGGCCGGCGGCACCGCGAGTGCGTCGATCCGCCGCCGCTCCGCCCGGTCGGCGATGCGGGTGCCGTCAGGCGCGGTATAGGACCAGCCCCGGCCGGCGCGCCGGCGCGTGATGCCGGGGCGCGTATCGGGAAAATAGACGAGATCGGGGCCATCGGTCATGGTGCGCGCAAAACCTGCGAGCCGGCGCGTCGGTTCCCGGGCGCGGGCTCGGGTTGTGTGTCGACCGGGTTTGCGGAAGATGCCGGAAAAGGAGAGCGCGGATGACCGAGAGCCTGCCGATCGAGACGCCGGACCTGCCGGCGCCGGAAGCCTTCACCGACGCGACCGCGGCGGTGGCGCGGCTGCAGGAGCTCTACCGGGCCGCGGTCGGGTTCCTGACCGACCGCTTCACCGCGGCCCTGACCGAGCCCGTGCCGCAGATCCGCTACCGCGCCTTCTATCCCGAGATCCGGCTGACCACGGCGACCCACACGCCGACCGACAGCCGGCTGTCCTTCGGGCATGTGGCCTCGCCGGGGCGCTACGCCACCACGATCACCCGGCCCGACCTCTTCGAGAACTATCTGCTGCAGCAGATCGGCCTGGTTCTGGAGACGCAGGGGTCCTCGATCCTGGTCGGCGTGTCGAAGACGCCGATCCCGCTGCATTTCGCCCTGGCCGGCGATCCGGCTTTGACGGTGCCGCAGGACGGGGCGCTGAAGTTCAACCTGCGCGACGTGTTCGACACGCCCGACCTCGCGACGACGCACGATGCCATCGTCAACGGCGAGGGCTTCGTCTTCGAGGACGGCGCGCGGCCGCTTGCGCCCTTCACCGCACAGCGCATCGACTATTCCCTGGCGCGGCTGGCGCATTACACCGCCACCGGTCCCGGGCAGTTCCAGAACCACGTGCTGTTCACCAACTACCAGTTCTACGTGGACGAGTTCGAGCTCTATGCCCGCGGCGTCCTCGACGACCCGGAAAGCGGCTATACCGCCTTCGTGGGGCCCGGCGACCGGACGATCACCGATGGCAGCGCCGCGCTCGATCCGCCCGCGAAGCTGCCGCAGATGCCCACCTATCACCTGCAGCGGGCCGGCGGGCAGGGGATCACGCTCGTCAATATCGGCGTGGGTCCCTCGAACGCCAAGACCGCCACCGACCATATCGCGGTGCTGCGGCCGCATGCCTGGCTGATGGTCGGGCATTGCGCGGGGCTGAGGAACAGCCAGAGGCTCGGCGATTTCGTGCTGGCGCACGCCTATCTGCGCGAGGATCACGTGCTTGACGACGACCTGCCGCTCTGGGTGCCGATCCCGGCCCTGGCGGAGGTGCAGGTGGCGCTCGAGGACGCGGTGGAGGCGGTGACCGAACTGGAGGGCTACGAGCTGAAGCGGATCATGCGCACCGGCACGGTCGCCACCATCGACAACCGCAACTGGGAGCTTCGCGACCAGTCCGGCCCGGTGCAGCGGCTGAGCCAGTCGCGCGCCATCGCGCTCGACATGGAGAGCGCGACGATCGCCGCGAACGGGTTCCGGTTCCGCGTGCCCTACGGCACGCTGCTCTGCGTCTCCGACAAGCCGCTGCATGGCGAGCTGAAGCTGCCGGGGATGGCGACGGATTTCTACCGCAGCCAGGTGGCGCGGCATCTGCTGATCGGGGTGCGCGCGATGGAGGCGATCCGGGAGATGCCCTTGGCGCGCATACACAGCCGGAAGTTGCGCTCGTTCGAGGAAACGGCCTTCCTCTGACGGGCCAAATCGTGCTCAGATGCCTTTTTTCAAGGGTATTTCGTTGCACTAGTGGTTGTGTGCTCGAAAAGGATGGCGTTAAGTCCATCGCACAGCCGTCAAGGCCGGTATGTAAGCAGCCCAGAAGGAGCGTTATATGGCTCAAAAACCGATGACGAAGACGCAGCTGGTCTCGGCTCTGGCCGAGAAGCTGGACAGCGACAAGAAAAGCGCAACCGACGCGCTGGACGCGATCACCTCGATCATCACCGAGGAGGTGTCGAGCGGCGGCGCCGTGACGCTGCCGGGGATCGGCAAGATCTATTGCCGCGAGCGGCCCGAGCGCATGGTGCGCAACCCCGCCACCGGCGAGCAGATGAAGAAGGACGCCGACAAGGTGGTGAAGATGACCATCGCCAAGGCGCTGAAGGAAAGCGTCAACAGCTGAGCCACTGGCCGCCCGCGCGATCGAAGGGGCCGCCGAGAGGCGGCTTTTTCATGCCCGGGCTCATGTGCGCGCCGGATCCGGCGGCACAAGAAAGGGCGCCCGGAGGCGCCCCGGACCGGACCCGCCGGTCACGACGGCCGGTTCAGATCTCGCTCTTGATCCAGCTGTCGAGCGCGGCCTTCGGCGCGGCGCCGATCTTGTTCGAGACGATCTGTCCGTCCTTGAAGAGGAACAGCGCGGGGATGCCCCGGACGCCCATCTGGGCCGGCGAGTTGGGATTGTCGTCGACATTCACCTTGGCGAACTTGACCTTGCCGTCATACTGCTCGGACAGTTCCTCGAGCGCCGGACCGATCTGCTTGCAGGGGCCGCACCATTCCGCCCAGAAATCCACCACCACGGGAATGTCGGATTGTTTCACCTCGGCGTCGAACGTGTCGTCGGTAACGGCAACGGTGGCCATGACGTCTCTCCTCAATGGGTCAGGGGCGGTAGGTAGGCAGCGGCCGGTGGAGCGTCAAGCCAGGCTCCGCGCGAAGGCGCGCCGGGCCTCGTCGGCGGGCACCGGCATCAGCCGGGGCGCCCGGGTCCAGAGCAGCGCCGTCTCGATCGTCCGGCCCGGATAGATCTGCGCCAGGGCGTGGTCGTAGGCGCCCATCTGGCGCAGCAGACCCTCGGGGATCGCCTCGGCGCTCTCCGGCACCACCCGGTTCGACTTGTAGTCGATGGCAAGCACGCGGCCGGGCTCGACGATCAGCCGGTCGATGGTGCCATGGAGGCGGCCGCCGCCGGGATGCCGGGCCACGAGATCGACCTCGGCGAGCGCCGGGCGGGCGAGGAGCGCGGCGAGGGCCGGATCGGTCAGGACGCGCGCCGCCTCGTCCAGAAGCGCGGCGATCTCGGGATCGGGCAGCGCCTCGGCGGCGAGGAGATGCCGGGCGAGCGCCGGCCAGTCGCCGGGCTGGCCGGCCGGCAGATGTTCGAGCAGGAGATGGATGCGGGTGCCGCGCGCCTTGGCCGCCTCCGCCTCCATCTCCGCGTCGGCATCGCCGGGCGCGGGCGCGTCGGGCGCCCCCTGGGCCACGACCTTGGCGCCGCCCAGCTCCGAGGGGGTGAGGATCGGCGCCGGCTCGGGCGCGGGCGGGGCCGGGCCGTCGATCCAGCGGGGCAGATCGTGGGCGGGGGCTGCGTCGTCGAGGGGCCGCAGCGGGGCGATCAGCGCCCGCCAGTCGTTGACCGCGTGGCGGCGGCCCTCGCCCGCCGGGGTCGCGAGCGGCTCGGTTGCGAGCCGGTCGAGCCCCTCCGTCACCTGCGCGTGCCAGCTCTGCGCCGCCGCCTGCCTGCGGGCGGCGCCGCAGACGATGAGCCAGTATTGCGCGCGGGTCATGGCGACATAGAGCAGCCGGTCGCGCTCGGCCGCCTCGGCCGCGTCGCGCTGGCCCTGCACCCCGTCGAGGCTCGGCGGCCGGTCGTCGCGGTTCGGCCGCCAGAGCACGGGGCCCTCGGGCAGCGGCAGGAGCCCGTCGCGGTCGCGCGGCGGCGTCAGCACCGTGTCGGGCAGGATGACGATCGGCGCCTCGAGCCCCTTGGCGCCGTGCACGGTCATGACGCGCAGCCGCCGGCCGGCGCCGTCGGCCTGGCGCTTGACGGTGACCCGGTCGGCGGCGAACCACGCCAGAAAGCCGGTGAGCGAGGCGACCTCGCTGCGTTCGTAGGCCAGCGCCTGGGCCAGAAGCGCGTCGATCGCGTCGATGCATTCGAGGCCGAGCCGGCCGATCAGCCGCTCGCGGCCCCGGTGCCGCAGGAGGATGCGGTCGAGCAGCTCGTAGGGGCGCAGGAAATCGGCCTGGTCGAGCAGATCGCCGATCATCGCCCTGGCCTCGGGATGCGCGTCGCCGGCGCGCAGCACCTGCCAGAGATAGCGGGCGCCGCGGCCATGGGCGAGGCGGTAGAGGTCGTCCTCGCTCAGCCCGAAGAGCGGCGAGCGCAGCGCCTCGGCCAGGGACAGGTCGTCCTCGGGCAGCGCGAGGAAGCGCAAGAGAGACAGCAGGTCGGTGACGGCCAGATCGTCCTCGAGCGTCAGCACGTCGGCGCCGGCGATGTCGAGCCCCCGCGCCTTGCAGGCGCGGATGATCGGGTGGAAGATGCCGCCCCGCCGGCGCACGAGGATCAGGAAATCGCCCGCATGGACGGGGCGACGGCGCCACTCGCCGGCGTTCTTGTCGAAATAGGGGATCGTCTCGCCCGCGTCGATGAGGCCGCAGATCCAGTCGGCGAGATCGCGGGCCAGGCGCAGATCGGCATCCTCGGGCGAGCGCCGGTCGACCGGGTCGAACCAGGGGGCGTCCTCGCCGTCCTCCTGCGGCTCGACCAGCGGCCAGAGATCGACGCGGCCGGGCAGGTGATCGCGGAAGGCGCGGTGCGCGACGCCGCCCATGCGACCGGCGAAGGTCGCGTCGACGGCGGCGAGCACGGCCGGGGCGGAGCGGAAGGAATGTTCGAGGTCGAGCCGCGCCAGAGATTCCGGACCGATCCGGGCGGCGAAATGGGCGTGCATGCGGTCGAACCCTTCTGGGTCGGCGCCCTGGAAGGAATAGATCGACTGTTTCTTGTCGCCGACCACGAAGAGCGTGCGGCGGCGGTCGCGGGCGCCGCGTCCGGCGGCGAATTCGCGCGCCAGGGCCTCGATCACCTGCCACTGGGTCGGGCTCGTATCCTGCGCCTCGTCGACGAGGATGTGGTCGATGCCGCCGTCGAGCCGGAAGAGCACCCATTCGGCCACGGCGGCGTGGCGCAGAAGGTCGCGCGCGCCGAGGATCAGGTCGTCGAAGTCGAGCCAGCCGCGCGCCTCCTTGCGGCTGGCGTAGATGTCGAGAAACGCGCGGGCGAAGCGGTTCATGAGCCACGAGCGCTCGGCCACGGCAAGGGCGAGCCGGCGCGGGCGCGCGGCCGCGACGCGGACCATCAGATCGTCGAGCGCCTCGCAATCGGCGCCGAGCGCCCCGCGGGTATCTCGGGTGGGGAACTTGCCGGTCTTGGGGCCGAAGGGGTCGGCGGCGCCCTTGCCGTAGAGGAGCGGCCCCTCGAGTGCTGCGAGGTCGCCCAGGCCGAAGGGCGCGTGGATCGCGGCGAGCACCGGCGCGGCCTTCCGGTCGGCGGGTTTGCCGCTCGGCCAGATGGCCCGCGCAGCGCGCCAGAAGCTCCGCCTCGCCGCCGCGGAAGGTGTCGGCGAGGATCGCCTCGGTGCTCTCGTCGGGGGCAAGGCCCAGGGCGCGGCGGATCGCGGCCGGGTCGGTGTCGATGAAGGCGTCGCGACGGGAGGCGATCTCGGCCGCGAGCGGGTCGATGGGGCCGCCCGGCAGATGCGCCGCGATCTCGGCAAAGAGGGCCGGTTGCCGCGTCGCCAGATCCTCGATGCAGTCGGCGCGGAGCTGCGCGGCGGTGCGGTCGTCCATCTCGGTGAAGCGCGGCGTCACCCCGGCCTCGAGCGGGAAGCGGCGCAGGAGCGCGGCGCAGAAGGAGTGGATCGTCTGGATCCGCAGGCCGCCCGGCGTCTCGATCGCCTGGGCGAAGAGACGCCGCGCCTCGGTCAGCTTGGTGGCGGAGGGCGCGGCCTCGCCCAGCGCCAGAAGCGTCTCGCGCAGCCGCGCATCGGGCATCATCGCCCAGGCGCCCAGCCGCTCGAAGAGGCGGTTCTGCATCTCGTTCGCCGCCGCCTTGGTGTAGGTGAGGCAGAGGATGTTCTGCGGATCGGTGGCATCGAGCAGAAGCCTCGCCACCCGGTCGGTCAGCACCCGGGTCTTGCCGGATCCGGCATTGGCCGAAAGCCAGGTGGAGCGGTCGGGGCGGGCGGCCTCGATCTGGCGGCGGCTGGCGTCGTTCATCCCACATCCTCGGGCTGCGCGTCGCTCGACAGGTCCCATTCGCCGAACCGGGCGAGATGCGCGTAATCGCTGTAATCGGTCATCGACTGCATGGCGCGCAGGGAGGCGTAGCCGCGCGCGCGCGCACCATAGGCGCGGATCAGAGCGGTGAGGCCCTCGAGCGTGGCGTCGGGATCGAGGAGCTCGCCGTCCTTGCCGTCGCGCAGGATCCAGGGCGTGTCGGAGGGCGCGGCGCCGACGCCGACATGGCAGATCCGGGCCACCGGCGCGACGGGCACGCCGGCGAAGGCGCCGGCTTCGGCCATCACCGCCTCGATCAGAAGCTGCCGGTCGAAATGGCGGATCTCCCTGTCCTTCGGGACCCGGCCGGTCTTGTAGTCGTAGATCACGAGACCGCCATCGGGGCGCCGGTCGATCCGGTCGGCGCGGCCGGTCAGCACCAGATCGACGCCCGGCACCGCGAGGCTCCCCTCCACTTCGCGGGCGAGGGGGTTCGCCTCGGCGCGGCGGGTGCGCTCGCCCGCGACGAACCACTCCGCGATGCGGTCGAACTGGCCCTGCCAGAGCGTCCGGGCGGCGCGCCAGGACACCGCTTCTAGCTCGTCTGCGGCGAGGTCCCGGAGGCGGCGGGCGGCATCGGGGGCGCCGGGATCGAGGTCCAGGGCCAGCATCCGCTCGAAGACCTTGTGGAAGATCTCGCCCTTGAGCGGCGCGTCGGGTTCCGGGCGCAGCGGCCCCAGGCGCCGCAGCCCGAGGACGTGACGGGCATAGATTGCGTAGGGATCGCGGATGAGCTTCTGGATGTCGGTGACGGCGAGCCGGGCGGGACGGGCCGCCACCGGCGGGCAGGGCGCGGGCCGCGGCGCCGGGTCGGCCTTGATCTCGCGCGCCGCAAGCGTGCGGGCATGGGCGAGCCAGACATTGCCGCGGTTGCGCATTTCCTGAAGCGCGGCGGGACCGCTGGTGGTGGTGAGCCCGCCCAGCAGGTTGATCAGCCGGTTCAGCCAGCGCGACACGACCGTTTCGGCCTCCGCATCGCGGTGCGAGCGGCTGAACACCACCTCGGGGGCGGCGGCGGCCTGCTGGAAGTCATGGGCGCTGAGGCCGATGCGCCGCTCGGGCAGCATGAGGCCCGCCTGCTGGCGCAGGGTGCGGTTGAGCCAGGGATCGGGCGCCGGCGGCTCGGGCCAGGTTCCCTCGGAGAGACCGGCGAGGATGACGAGGTCGGCGCCCTGCACCCGCGCCTCGAGCGTGCCCCAGATCATCAGGTCGGGGCGCGCGAGGTCGGGGCGCCGGACCTCGGCCGTGGCGAGATGCGCGTCGATCAGGTCGGCGTAGTCCCGGGGTGTCATCCGCCCGCCGGCATCGGCCTCGCGCGCCAGCGCGTCGAGCTGCGTCCGGGCGGCGCGGCCGGCGGCCTCGAGCCAGAGCGCGCCGGCGCCCTCCGCCGGTCCGGCGGCGAGACGCTCGGCCAGCGCCAGATGACGCTCGAGAAGATCGGCGAGCGGCGCCTCGGCGGTGAGGGCGAGCCCGTCCAGCAGATCGCTGAGCCACCTAGCCCAGGAGGCGGCGCCCTCCTCGGTCTGCGTGGCGGCCCAGCGGGAGAGGATGGCGGCATCGACCTCGGGCGCGGCGTTGCGGCGGAACCACAGATCGAGCCGGCGGGTGTGGAGGAGATGCGCGTTGCGCTCCCCGCCGCTGTGGCTCAGCGGGTGCTTGAGGAGCGCCAGCAGCGTCTCGGGCCCGGGTGCCCGGCCCATCGTCGCGGCGAGCTGGCGCAGGAGGCGGCCGGGCGCGGTCTGGTGGAGCGGCACGCCGGCGCTGTCGTCCGCGACGATGTCCCAGCGGTCGAGCGCCGCCTCCACCCGGCGGGTCAGGAGCCGGTCGGGGGTGATGAGCGCGGCCCGCTGGCCCGTCTCCACGGCGGCGCGCAGGCGGATGGCGATGGCGAGCGCCTCCTCCGCCGGATCGGCGGCCTCGATGAGCGCCGTGTTGCGGGTGGCGGCGCGCATGTCGCCCAAGGCGGGACCGTCCCTGAGCCACTGGTCGGTGACCGGCGCCGGGCGCAGGGCCATCGACAGGAGCGCATTGCGCGCGGGCACCGGGGCCACGTCGGTCCAGGGGGGGATCTCTGTGGGGTCCAGATCGAGCGACCGGGCGAGCCGCGCGAAGCGGTATTGCGGATGATCCTCGCCGGTCAGCGGGTCGTCGAGCCCGTCCCAGATCGCGGCGGGCATGAAGGTGTCGAGGCCGGGAAGGATCACCGCGCCCTGCGGCAGCCGCGCCACGGCGTGCATGAGGAGCTCCACCGGACCGCGCGAGCCGGTGGAGCCGACGACGAGCACCGGATGGGCGGGCGGGTCGGTGGCCCAGCGCAGCGCCAGCGTCTCGGCGGCGCGGCGCAGGCGCGCCTCCTCGGAGGGGGCGTCGTGGGAGACGTAGTCGCGGGCGATGGCGAGAAAGCGCAGCGCGCGCTGCCAGTGGCCCGACTGGTCGGCGATGTCGAGCCGGTCGAGCGTCTCGGGCGCGACGCCCTCGCCGCCCATCTCGTCGAAGAGCGCCGCGAGGCTGTCGGCAAGGTCGTAGACGGCGGACCGGGGGGCGAGGGTGGCGTCGCTGTCGATCAGGCCGCGCACCAGCTGCGCCAGGTCCAGCCGGCGGCGCAGCGCCGGGATCGCCAGCGGCAGATCGGAGAGGGCGGGATCGGCGGCGAGCCGGGTCAGAAGCCGGATCCGGGGCAGCAGGCGCGCCGGGCCGTCGGCGAATATCGCCATCAGGCGGCGCTCCATCCGGGCGGTGTTGACGAAGATCTCGACCTGTGCCCAGTCCTCGGGCGGCCGGCCGGCGAGCCGGGTCTCGATGCCGCGGACGAGCTCGGCGGGGAAATCGGCGCCGGGCGGCAGCCCGAAGAGGCGAGGGGCGGGCGCGGGATCAAACATCAGGAAAGAGCGCCTCGGGGTCAGGCATCGGCGAGCAGCGCCTCGGCCAGCGCGATGCCCTCGGGATGGCCCACATCGGCCCAGGCGCCGGGATGGACGAGGCCGTGAAGCCGCCCTTCGGCGGCGAGGCGGGTCCAGACGTCCGAGAGCGAGAAGATGCGCTCGGTCGCGCAGGCGAGCACGGCCGGGTCGATGATCTGGGCGCCGGTATGGACCAGATTGCCGCCGCGGCGGAGCCGGCCGGACGGGTCGAGCGCAAAGTCGCCCCCGCCCTTGCGGCCATGGGCGCGGTCGAGCGGCACGGTCATCAGGAGCGCACCCATGCCCGGCCGCCAGGCCGCGGCGAGCGCCGGGAGCGGGTTGGGGCCGGTCCAGACGGCATCGGAATTGAGGGTGAAGACCGGGCCAGGCCCGAGGAGCGGCAGCGCCTGGCGCAGGCCGCCGCCGGTATCGAGGAGATCCGGCGTCTCGGGCGAGAGGAGGACGCCCAGGCGGCTCAGATGCGGCTCGATCCGGTCGCGCAGGTAATGGGTGTTGGCGACGATCGGCGCGGCACCGGCGGCGCGGCCGAGCGCGACGGCGTGATCGACGAGCGGCCGGCCCGCCACGGCGATCATCGGCTTCGGCAACTGGGCGGTGAGCGCGCCCATGCGGGTGCCGCGGCCGGCGGCGAAGATCATCAGCGGCAGGCTCATGCGGGCGCGGCATCCGGGGCCGGCAACAGGTCGAGCAGCGCCGGGCGCAGCGGCGCGGTCACCGGATGATCGAGGTTGCGCAGCAGATGCCCCCAGACCCGCGGCATCAGCCGCAGATAGCCGGGCTTGCCGCCCTGCCGGGCGAGGCGGGCGAAGATGCCGAGGATGCGGGTGTGGCGCTGGATCGCCTGGAGAATGTAGGCGGCCTCGAAGGCTTGGCGGTCGCGGCCGGTGGCGGCGACGTAGCGGTCGATCAGGGCCCGCTCGAGGCCCGGGGCGATGGCGCGCCGGGCATCCTGCAGAAGCGAGGCGAGATCGTAGGCCGGATGCCCGGCCAGCGCGTCCTGCATGTCGAGCACGCCGATGCGGGCGAGGCCGGCGCGGCGGGGGAGCCAGATCAGGTTCTCGGCGTGAAAGTCGCGGTGCAGCAGGACGGACGTGTCGGGCGCATGCCGATCGAGGAGGTCGCGGAGCAGCGCCGCCGCCGCCTCGGCGCGGCCGGCCGTCGGGCGGGGGCGGGCGTAGTGCTCCCAGGCCGGGGCCAGCGCCGCGGCCATCTCGGCCGGGCCGTAGCGGCTGGCCCAGGCGGGCGGCGGGTGCGCGTGGAGCGCCACCAGCAGGTCCGTGGCGGCGGTATAGAGCGCCGCCTCGCGCTCGGGCTGGCGCTTGGCGATCCGCGCCAGGGAGGCGTCGCCCAGATCCTCCATCACCAGCGTGCCCTCGGCCGGTCCGACGCGGAAGATCTCTGGCGTCGAGATGCCGAGAGCGGCCAGATGCCGGGCGGCGCGGACGAAGGGCGCCACGTCGCCGCCATTCTCCATCGCCACCGCCCGCGCCCCGCCGCGGACGAGGCGGTGATAGCGGCGCCCAGAGGCGTCTCCGGCCAAGGGCGTGCGGGTCGCGCCGCGCGGATCGAGCGCCAGAAGCCTGCTCGCCCCAGCCGGCGCCCGACAGATCGGCGCGGCGGCCGCTTCCCTCGGGCCGAAGCGCGATGTGCAGGGCCCCCTCGGGCGGCGCCGGCAGCCGGTCGGGCCATTCGACGAGGCAGATCGGGCCGCCCGCCGCCCCGCCCGAGGGGCCCGCGAGCGCGTCCTCGAGGCCGAGCTCGGCCAGTTCCGAGGCGTCCCCCAGACGGTAGAGGTCGGCATGGACGATCTCGGTGGCGCCGGCGCGGTAGGTCTGGACCAGCGTGTAAGTGGGCGAGGGCACGTCCTCCACCTCGCCGGTCGCGGCCTGGAGCGTCTGGATCACGGCGCGCGCCAGATGGCTCTTGCCGGCGCCGAGATCGCCCGACAGGAGCACGCAATCGCCCGGCCGCAACACCGCAGCGAGGGCGGCGCCCAGCCGGTCGGTGGCGCGCGCATCGGGCAGGGGGATCGCGAGGCTCGACATGGCGGCAAGATGGCCGGGCGGCGCCCGGTCATCAAGGCCGTTACGCCTTCTTTAGCCCCGCGCGCCGGCCGGAGCGCTCGCGCGGCATGAGCGTGTCGACGTTGGCGTCGTGCAGCTTGAAGCGCACCATCATGGCGTTTGCCGGCAGCATCTTGCGGGTGAGCGTCACCAGCCGCCCGTCGGCGAGGCGCAGCTGGCGCGCCTCGCGCCAGCCGGGATCTGTCGCATCGCGCGCCGCAGGGTCCCAGAACGGCTCCGCGCCGGTGCCGTCGCGCCAGGTGGCGAGCGCGTCGTCGAGGGTCAGGTGCGCCAGCCCATCGCCCGGGTCGCGCTCCCACAGCTCGTCATAGGCGGCATTCGACAGCGTCAGGGTGCCCGCATCGTCGAAGACGGCGATGGCGTCTTCGAGAGCGTCGAGCGCCGCCTGTCCGGTCTCGATCTGGGCGCGGAAGCGGCGGGTCAGGTCCAGCTCGCCGCTGATGTCCTCCATCAGAAGCGCGACGGCGCCGTCGGGCTGCGGCTGGCCGGTGATCCGGTAGGTGCGGGTGCCCGGCAGGTGCCAGAGCTCGGAATAGGTGCCGTTGCGGGAGGCGCGCTCCACATCCGCGACCTTGTCGCGCCAGGAGGGATAATCGCGCGGCTCGGGCATCATGTTGCGGGCGCGCAGCGCGTCGAGGAAGCTTTCGAGCGTCGGCCGGCCGATCAGGATGTCGACGGGAAGCGTGGTGAGGTCGGTGAGGGCGGGGTTGAACACCGCGAGCCGGCGGTCGGCGTCGAAGATCGCGAGCCCGACATTCAGATGCGCGAAGGTGCGCGAGATGGTCTGGCGGAAGGTGTCGAGGGCGCGCTCGGCGGCGACCAGCGCATCGGCCGGCACCGCCGAGACCAGCGTCTCGGCGCCGACGGGAACGGCGCGGCAGTCGAACCAGCGGTTCTGGCAGCGCACCCGCTTGTGAACGCCCGGGCGGATGTCCTCGTCGAAGACCGGCTGCGGCGGCCAGGCCGAGGCGTCGCGGCCGTCCATCGCGCTCAGGAGGTCGAGATAGGCGCGGTTGACCCAGCGGATGCGGCCGTCGCGGTCCTGTCGCCAGACCGCATAGGGCAGGCTCTCGCCGATGTCGCGCAGGGTGGCGAGCTCGGTCTGCAGCGCGGTCTGGCAGACGCGGTCGATCTCCAGCCGGGCGTTCTCGTCGTCGGTCAGGGCGAAGCGGATGCGGCTGCCGGTGCGGGTGATCTCGAGCCGGCCGATGCCGTCGCGGGCGATGACGGTGCGGCCGCCCTTGTCCGCCAGGGCGGCCAGCGCGTCGGACACGTCGGGAAAGCTCTCGGAGAGCCATTGCAGCAGCTGATCGAGGCTGGGCCGGCCGCTGGCGAGGCTGTCGACGAGGACGGCGGCGGCGGCGGAGGCGTCGACCACCTCGCCCCGCTCGACGAGGAAGACCGTGCTTGCGGCGTCGGCATCGGCCGCAGCAAAGAGCCGCGGCGAGGCACGGTGGGTAAGCCAGATGACCGCAAAGATGCCGCTTGCCACCGCGGCGGTGACGGCAACGAGCGACGTCCAGATCAGTTCAAGGGCCATCGGCCACCCCGCGGTGCGATGGGGCAAGAACTGGGCAAAGACCTTTAAGGAAACGTTAAGTAACCAGATCGTTGTCGCCGAGCGGGCCGCGATCATCGTCGACGGCAATCTCGTCGCGCGGCCAGACCAGCGTGACGACGGCGCCGCGGCGGGCGCGCTTCGAGGGGATCGCGGCGAAGACGTCGCGGCCGTTGGCGAAGGTGATCTCGGCGCGCGAGCGTTCGAGCAACGTCTTGGCGATGAAGAGCCCGAGACCCATCCCCTCGTAGCCGGTGCGGCGCGTGCCGGCGGGCGGCTCGCGGCGGTTGCGCAGGAACGGATCGCCGAGGCGCGGCAGGACATCGGCCCGATAGCCCGGGCCGTCGTCGCTGATCTGGATCATCACGCGCATGTCGGACCAGCGGACATCGACCCAGACGCGGCTTTCGGCGAAGTCGACGGCGTTCTGCACGAGGTTCCTGAGCCCGTGGATCAGCTCCGGCCGGCGCTCGACGGTCGGCTGGCGGGGGCTCCCGCCCGCCTCGGCGGCGGCGTCGATCAGGATCTCGACGCCGCGGCCGCGATGCGGGTCGGCGGCCTCCTCGATGACGCCGAGGATCGGCGCGATCCGCACCTGCCGGTCGCGCTTGCCGACCTGCCCCATGGAGCGCAGGATCTGCCGGCAGCGCTCGGCCTGATCGCGGATCAGCTGCGCGTCGGCGCGATGATCGTCGCTGTCGACCTCCTCGACCAGTTCGGCGGAGACGACGGCGATGGTCGCGAGCGGGGTGCCGAGCTCGTGCGCGGCCGCGGCTACCACGCCGCCGAGATCGGTCAGCTTCTGTTCGCGCGACAGCGCCATCTGCGTGGCGGCGAGCGCATCGGCCATGGCGGTGACCTCGGAGGTGACCCGTCGCGCATAGGAGCCCTCGAAGATGATGCCGACGACGATCGCCGACCAGAAGCCGATGACGAAGACCCCCGGCAGCTGCAACAGTTCGCCCTCCGCCGTGACGAGCGGCAGCCGGACGAAGAGCAGGCCGGTGATCAGCACGATGGCGATGGTGCAGAGCGCGATGGTCGGCCGCCGGCCGAGCGCGGTCGCGGAGATCGCGATCTGCGCGAGGATCAGCAGCGCGAAGGGGTTGTGCAGCCCGCCGGTCAGCGACAGCAGGGTCGTGAGCTGCACCATGTCGAAGATCAGCGTCGCGATTAGTTCGGTTTCCGACAGGCGCTTGTTGCGGGGATAGACCGAGACCGCGATGATGTTGGTGATGACCGCCGCGCCAATTGTCGCGGCGATCGGGCCGAGTTCGAGGTCGAGCCCGAAGACCTGGCGGCCGATCAGCACGGCGGTGATCTGGCCGATGATCGCGATCCAGCGCAGGAAGGCGAGGGTCTGGATGCGTACCCAGTTGGCCCGCCGGTCGAAGGCGGGGACCGTCTCGGGAGCACCGGGCGCGAAGGGGGGTGGGGGGTGCGTCATGGACGGGACTTGTAGTGCGCCGCGATCGGCGGGATCAATGCGGCGCATCCATCGGAAAGGATCACGAGTGACCCGTCTTGCCGCGTTTTTCGCCGCCGCCGCCGCGGCCGTGCTGATCCTGGGAACCCTTGCCGTGGTCTGGCTGGGCCGTGGCGACACGGCGCTGGCCGAGTGCGGCGGCGGGATCGTCACGGGCGGGAAGGCGGCGATCGGCGGGCCGTTCGAGCTCGTCTCCGAGACCGGGGAGACGGTGACCGATGCCCAGGTGCTCGACGTCCCGGCGCTGATCTATTTCGGCTACACCTTCTGTCCCGACATCTGCCCGCTCGACGCGGCGCGCAACGCCCGCGCCGTCGACATCCTGGCCGCGGACGGCTTCGACGTGCGGCCGGTCTTCATCACCATCGACCCGGCGCGCGACACGCCCGAAGTGCTGGCCGAGTACACCGATTACATGCATCCCGAGATGCTGGGCCTCACAGGCAGCGAGCGCCAGGTGAAGGCCGCGGCCGATGCTTACCGGGTGTTCTATGCGAAGCGCGGCAGCGATCCCGCGAGCTACCTGATGGATCACAGCGTCTTCACCTATCTGACGATCCCGGGCCGGGGCTTCGTCGACGTCTTCGGCGGCGCGCCGGGCGCGGCCGGCGAGGGCGTCACCGCAGAGACGGTGGCGGAACGGACCGAATGCTACCTCAGGAAGGCGTGATCGCGCACAGATTGACGCGGTCGGGCGCGCCCCTAGCTACCCTTAATCATGCAACGGATGATGATGGAAGAGGGCGAGATGCTCGATATCGGGCCGGACAAGACACTGCTTCTCGTCGATGACGACGAACCCTTTGTCAAGCGGCTGGCCCGCGCGATGGAGAAACGCGGCTTCGAGGTCGAGACCGCCGAGAGCGTCGCGGCCGGGCAGGCGATGGCATCGCACCGGCCGCCGGCCTTCGCGGTGATCGACCTGCGGCTCGCCGACGGCAACGGGCTCGACGTGGTCGAGACGATCCGCGGCAAGCGCGAGGATGCGCGGATCGTCGTGCTGACCGGCTATGGCGCCATCGCCACGGCGGTTGCCGCGGTCAAGATCGGCGCCACCGACTACCTCTCGAAGCCCGCCGACGCCAACCAGATCGCCGCGGCGCTGATCGCCGATGCCGAGGACCTACCGCCGCCGCCCGAGAACCCGATGTCGGCCGACCGGGTGCGGTGGGAGCATATCCAGCGGATCTACGAGCAATGCGACCGCAACGTGTCGGAGACGGCGCGGCGGCTGTCGATGCACCGCCGGACGCTGCAGCGCATCCTCGCCAAGCGCAGCCCGCGCTAGGGCTCAACCGCGACCGGCCGAGGCGGTTCGCGCCTCGGCGGCCTGGCGCCTGAGCCAGCCCATCAGCGCCTTGAGCGGTGCCGAAACCCGGTTCTCACGGGTCAGCATGTGGTAGGCGAGATCGCTGTTGTCCTGTTCGTAGACGATCTCCACCTGGCCGCGGTCGATATCGGCCTGGGCGATCACCCGCGGCAGGATGCCCACCCCGTAGCCCGACCGCACCGCTTCGAGCGCCATGGTGATGGTCGGAAAGCTGCGCAGGCTGACGCGGTCGACGGGCAGGCCGTTGCGTTCGGCCCAGAGGATGTCCTCGGTGTTCATCTGCTCGGTCAGCCAGTCGAAATCCGCCAGATCCGCCAGATCGTCCACCTTGCGGTCGATGAGACCGGTCCGGGCGACCACGGCATGACCGGCATCCATCAGCCGCTCGCAGGTCACGCCCGGCCAGGGGCCGCGCCCGTAGCGCAGCGCCATGTCGTAGTTCTGCGAGCGCAGGTCGACATTGTCGGGGGAGGGGACGAGTTCCAGCTCGATGCCCGGATGGCGGGCCCAGAAGTCGCCGATCCGCGGCATCAGCCAGTTCGCCGCGAGCGACGGCGTCAGCGCCAGCCGCAGCGGCTTGGTGACGTCGCGCTCGACCAGATTGGCGGCGGCGGTGGTGATGATGCCGAAGCCTTCGGCCAGCGCCGCGGCAAGGCGCCGCCCCTCCTCCGTCGTCCGCATCCCGGGCCCGTCGCGCACCATCAGTTGACAGCCGAAATGGGTCTCGAGACGGCGGACATGCTGAGCGATGGCGGCATGGGTGACGTTGAGTTCGCGCGCCGCTCCCGAGAACGAGCCGCGCCGGGCCGCCGCCTCGAAGCCGCGCAGCGCCTGGAGCGAGGGAACGAGATGCCAGTCCATTGTTAGTTTTCCTTACAATGACGAAATCTTCCTGACTCGCGGTCGCCCGTTATCGAGCCTATCTGACGTAGGCAACGGGATGACAGGAGATAGTCATGCTTACGTCTCTGATCCACCAGATCCTCATTCGCATCCGCCCTGACAGGCGCGCCGGAAAACGGGGCCTGTCGCTCTGGGCCCAACGGTAAGACAGGAGAAATCGCCATGTTCACCATCCTCGCCAGCACCTTCATGACCGCCACCCGCCAGGATGCCGCCGAAGCGCGGCCGGTGCCCGAGCCGCGGGCGAACCCGCTCGCCCGCGTCTGGGCCGGCGGCCTGACGCTGCCGCAGCGCAAGGCGCGCTGATCAGAGCGCCGCGATCAGCTCCGCGTGACGCCGCGCGAAGGCGTCGCGTACCACTTTCGGCGGGCGCGGCACGATGTCGAGCCCGGCCGTGAGGTCCGGATCGGGGCGGCCGAAGAACCGCGTCGCCTCGGTCTCGGAGAAGCCGGCGATCTGCGTCGCCTCGAGGAAGGCCGAGACCCGGTCGGCCGCCTTGATCTGCCGCTTGACCTTCGGCGGGATCCGCGCCGGCAGGCCGAAGCGGATATGGATGGCCGCCGCGAGGCGGTCGTCGAGCGCCCCGTAATCCGGCCCGACCGCCGCCTTGACCGGCGAGATCATGTCGCCGATCACGTATTCCGGCGCGTCGTGCAGAAGCGCGGCGAGCTGCCAGCCCGGATCGGGCCGCGCCAGGCGCCGCGTGAACAGCGTCTCCACCAGCAGCGAATGTTCGGCCACCGAATAGGGGTGATCGCCGCGCGTCTGGCCGTTCCAGCGGGCCACGAAGGCCAGTCCGTGGGCGATGTCGTCGATCTCGATGTCGACCGGCGTCGGGTCGAGCAGATCCAGCCTGCGACCGGACAGCATGCGTTGCCAGGCGCGGGGCTGTCGTCGGGGCATGGGCTGACCTTTCGCGACGTTGAGGCGGGGACGGCCCGGTGCTATGGGGCGCGCAACGCGCGTATCACAGGATGGAAAGATGCCGGAAGATCACATCGTCAAGGACATTGCGCTCGCCGGATACGGGCGCAAGGAGATCGCCATCGCCGAGACCGAGATGCCGGGGCTGATGGCGCTGCGCCGCGAATTCGGCGAGGCGCAGCCGCTGAAGGGCGCACGGATCGCCGGCAGCCTGCACATGACCATCCAGACCGCCGTGCTGATCGAGACGCTGGTGCAGCTCGGCGCTGAGGTGCGCTGGGCGTCGTGCAACATCTTCTCGACTCAGGACCACGCCGCCGCGGCCATCGCCGAGGCGGGCGTGCCGGTCTTCGCCATCAAGGGCGAGACGCTTCCGGAATACTGGGCCTATGCCGACCGGATCTTCGATTTCGGCGAAGAGCCCGCGAACCTGATCCTCGACGATGGCGGCGATGCGACGCTCTACGTGCTTCTCGGCGCGCGGGTCGAGGAGGGCGAGGAGGATCTGATCGCGGTGCCGAAATCCGAGGAGGAGGAGGCGCTTTTTGCGCAGATCCGCAAGCGCATGAAGGAGAGCCCCGGCTGGTTCGCCCGCCAGCGCGACGCGCTGAAGGGCGTGAGCGAGGAGACGACGACCGGCGTCCACCGTCTCTATGAGTTGAAGAAGCAGGGCCGGCTGCCCTTCCCGGCGATCAACGTCAATGACAGCGTTACCAAGTCGAAGTTCGACAACAAGTACGGCTGCCGCGAGAGCCTCGTGGACGGCATCCGGCGGGCCACCGACACGATGATGGCCGGTAAGGTCGCGGTGGTTTGCGGCTACGGCGACGTGGGCAAGGGATCGGCCGCGTCCTTGCGCGGCGCTGGTGCACGCGTGAAGGTCACCGAGGTCGATCCGATCTGCGCGCTCCAGGCGGCGATGGACGGGTTCGAGGTGGTGCTCCTCGAGGACGAGGTCGCCACGGCCGACATCTTCATCACCACGACCGGCAACCGCGACGTGGTTCGCATCGAGCACATGCGCGAGATGAAGGACATGGCGATCGTCGGCAATATCGGCCATTTCGACAACGAGATCCAGGTCGCGAGCCTGAAGAACCACAAGTGGACGAACATCAAGGACCAGGTGGACATGATCGAGATGCCCTCGGGGCATCGCATCATCCTCCTGTCCGAGGGGCGGCTCCTGAACCTCGGCAATGCCACCGGGCATCCGTCCTTCGTCATGTCGGCGAGCTTCACCAACCAGGTGCTGGCGCAGATCGAGCTGTGGACGCGCGGCGAGGAGTACGGCAGGGACGTCTATATCCTGCCCAAGCATCTCGACGAGAAGGTCGCGGCGCTGCATCTCGACAAGATCGGCGCCAAGCTGACGCGGCTGGCGCCCGAACAGGCCGAATATATCGGCGTGACGCCGGAGGGGCCGTTCAAGCCCGAGCATTACCGTTACTAAGGAGGCCGCGGGGCGCGACAGATGCGCCGCACGGTCCGCCGGCGGATCTGATGCCGGTCATGAGGGAGGGTGCGGCGCCTGGTGTGTCCTGATCGCCCGGTCCCGAACGCGGTGGCCTCGACGATCCGGTCGGCCCCCCCCGTGGGGGCCGACACGGGCGCTGGGGGCTCAGGCGTATTTCTTGATCTCGCCTGCCTTCAGCTTGCGCTCGTATCCGTGCAGCTCCGCCTTGACGAGCGGCATCAGCAGGTAGAGCGCCGGGATGTTCACGATCGCCATCGAGAACAGCATCGCATCGGAGAAGTCGATCACCGGACCGAGGCTCGCCGCGGCGCCGATGACGATGAAGATGCAGAAGATCGTCTTGAAGGTCAGTTCCTGCACCTTGCCCTCGCCGAAGAGGTAGGTGACGGCCTTCATCCCGTAATAGCTCCACGAGATCATCGTGGAGAAGGCAAAGAGCACCACCGAGATCGCGAGGAGCGGCGGGAACCACGAGAACGCCTCGGCATAGGCCGCCGATGTCAGCTCCACCCCCTGCACGCCGCCATCGGTGGCGATGCGTCCGGCCTCGGCGTTCCAGATGTAGAGACCGGTCTCGGGGTCCTGGTTGAGCACGCCGGTGATGACGATGACGAGCGCGGTCATGGTGCAGATCACCACGGTGTCGATGAACGGCTCGAGAAGCGCGACATAGCCCTCGGTCACCGGCTGCTTGGTGCGCACGGCGGAGTGGGCGATGGCGGCCGAGCCGATGCCGGCCTCGTTCGAGAAGGCGGCCCGGCGGAAGCCCTGGATCAGCGCGCCGGTAAAGCCGCCGAGAACGCCGAGGCCGGTGAAGGCGCCCTCGAAGATCTGGCCGAAGGCCCACAGGATGTCGTCGTAGTTCTTGATGAGGATCAGGATCGAGACGAGGACGTAGAAGATGCCCATGAAGGGCACGACCTTTTCGGTGACGCGGGCGATGGACTTGAGGCCGCCGGCGATCACCGCGAAGGTGACGACGGCGAGGACGACGCCGGTGATCCAGCCGGGATAGCCACCGAACACGCCGGACAGCTGCGCATGGGCCTGGTTGGCCTGGAACATGTTGCCGCCGCCCAGGGCGCCGAGGATCGTGAAGAAGCAGAACAGGCTCGCGAAGACCTTGCCGCCCGGCAGGCCACGCTCCTTGAAGCCCTTGGTCATGTAGTACATCGGGCCGCCCGAGACGGTGCCGTCGGGGTATTCGTTGCGATACTTCACGCCGAGCGTGCATTCGGTGAACTTGGTCGCCATGCCCAAGAGGCCCGCGACGATCATCCAGAAGGTCGCGCCGGGCCCGCCGATGCCGACCGCCACGGCGACGCCCGCGATGTTGCCGAGCCCCACCGTGCCCGACAGCGCCGTGGCGAGCGCCTGGAAGTGGCTGACCTCGCCGGCATCGTTGGGGTCGGAATAGTCGCCCTTGACCAGACGGATCGAATGGCTGAACCCGCGCAGCTGGATCGCCGAGAAGTAGATAGTGAAGACCACCGCGCCCACCACCAGCCAGAGCGCGATCCAGCTGAAATTCGTGCCCGGCAGGTCGGCGAAGATCAGCGCCACGTACCAGCCCGTATAGTCGGCGAAGATCTGGTTGATGGTCTCGTCGACGGCCCCCTGAGCCAGTGCCGGACCGGCAATGGCCAGACAGACCGCGATCAGCGCGGCAAGGATGGTGCGGTCTTTCATGAAAAGAGCCTTTCGGTCAGGGAACGAGGACGAGGGGCACGGTGCAGATCTGGGCGAGGCCCAGAGGCACCGAGCCGAAGATCCGGGAGCCGATGGAATCCGATCCTGACCGTCCGACGAAGACGAGCGCCGCGCCGTGTTTCTCGGCGGCCTTGGCCAGCAGCCGCACGGGGGAGCCGTATTGCATCTCGCCCGATGCCTCGATGCCGGCGTCCCGGGCGCGCTCGATCGCCGGGTCCATCAGCGCCTCCTGGGCGCGCGACAGTTCGTCCGAACGGCGGGCATGCCGTTCCTCGAGTTCCTCCGGGGTCAGGAAGCTGTAGGGCGACCATTCGAGGACATGCATGAGGACGAGGCGCGCATCGTCGTGTTTTGCGCGGTCGATCGCGCAGTCGAGCACGTGCAGGCTGTCCTCGTCCGAATCGATGGCGACGACGAAGGTCTCCTTGGCCATAGGCAGCGTTCCCTGGTTGCGGCGTTTGGTTGACGCTGAGGGAAGATCGGCCACAAGGCCAGAAAAAAGTTAACGAATGTGTCAGAAAGCGGCGAGTGCCGCGCGAAGGGGCAGCAGCGCCCCTCGACGAGGCTGGGTGCCGCAACTTGCAGCTGACGCTGGCGGCCGGGCGGCCGGGCATCTGGATCGGCCCGGCTGCGACCTATATTCGCAGCCATGCCCTGGAACCTCTCCCTCCACGAAAGCGACACGCCGATGCCCTGGCGGAAGGTCGCGATGATGATCATCGCGATGGTCGTGCCGGCGGTGGTCGCGGTCATGCTGATCGGGCGGCCCGGCGCCGTCGCCTTCGTGGCGGCGATGCCCGCCTGCCTGGCGGCGCAGGACGCCGACGTGAAGGTGTCGGTCCTGGTCACGCTGGTGATGGGGATGACCGGGCTTCTGAGCCTTGGCGAGCCGGACATGGCGCTGATCGTCGCGCCGCTTCTGGGTCTCATGGTCGCGATCTGCGGCAGCTGGGGCTATGCGCGCGCCGCGATCCGCGGGCTTCTGACCTGGCCGATCTTCACCTCGACGATCATCGAGCACAATTCGCAAACGCTTCTCTTCGCGGTCTTCATCGGCGCGATGCTCTGGGCGCAGGCCGTCACCTGGGCGTTCGGCGAGATCGGATCGACGGGCACGGAGGATCCCGAGAGCGCGGAATATGCGGGCATGTTCGGCATCGTGCTGGCCGTCGGCATGACCGTGTCGGTCTGGGTCGGCAGCACGTATTTCGGCAACCACGGCTTCTGGTTCCCGCTGACCTTCGTCATCCTCGTTCTGCCGCCGCATGGCGAGCTGTTCAGCCGGACGCTGAAGCGCACCCTCGGCACCGTGATCGGCACGGCGATGGCGCTCGGATTGGCGGCGGTCAGCGACGCGCGGTGGTTGACCGTGTCGCTCGGCGTGATCTGCCTGGTGCTCGGCTTTCGGATGCTGCCGCGGAACTACACGCTCTTCACGACGCTCCTGACGGTCGCGGTGCTCGAGGTGCTGGCGCTGGTCTCGGATGTCGACCGGCTGGCGGTCGAGCGCGTCGGCACCATGGGGGCTGCGGCGGCGCTGACGATCGTGCTGGGGCTGATCGCCTGGTCGGTGCTGCGGCTCCTGGCGCCGCGCGCGCTCGACGTGCTGCAGAGTGCGGACGTCGACGATGCGCCCCGGCTGGGCGGCCAGAGACGCTCGGACAGCCGCGCCTCGGCCTCGCGCGCGGGCTAGTCGAGGCCCGCCATGCGGCGCACGATCCGCCATTCCTCGGCGGTGACCGGCTGGACCGACAGGCGGGAATTGCGCACCAGCACCATCTCCGACAGCGCCGGCTCGGCCTTGATCTGGTCGAGCGGCACCGGCTGTGGCAACGGCTCGACCGCCTCGACGGTCACGCAATCCCAGGCGCCGCCCTCCGCCGTGGGGTCGGGATGCGCCTCGGCGATGACCCGGACGATGCCGACGCAGGCGCGGTCGGTCTGCGAGTGATAGAAGAAGGCGAGATCGCCGGTCCTCATCTCGTGCATCATGTTGCGGGCCTGGTAGTTGCGCACGCCCGTCCAGTCCTCGCCGTCGCGCCCGCGGGCGACCTGATCGTCCCACGACCAGTCCGAGGGTTCGGACTTCATCAGCCAGTATCTCATGCCTTGGCTCCCTTGCGCCCCGATCCCAGCATCGGATCGGCGCGGCTGTCGAGAGGCCAGCGCGGCCGCGGCGCCAGATCCATGCCGTCGCGCTGGCCAAGCCCGAAGAGCTCGATCCCCGCCCAGGCGATCATCGCGCCGTTATCGGTGCAGAGCGCCGGCGGCGGGGCGAGGAAGGGGCGGTCGCAGATCCCCTCGAGCGCCGTCCGGATGGCGGCGTTCGCCGCCACGCCGCCCGCCACGGCGAAGGCGGTGGAGTCGGGGCAGAGCGCCAGCGCGCGGCGGGACTTCTCGGCCAGTGTCTCGGCGATGGCGGCCTGGAAGCTCGCGCAGAGATCGGCGCGGGTGGCGGCGGGAAGCGCCCCCTCGACCAGCGCCAGGTCGCGGGCGCGCAGGACGGCGGTCTTCAGCCCCGAAAAGGACAGATCGCAGCCGGGGCGGTCGAGGAGCGGGCGCGGCAGGGCGATGGCCGCCGGATCGCCCGCAAGGGCCGCGCGCTCGACCGCCGGGCCGCCGGGCTGCGGCAGGCCCAGAAGCTTCGCCACCTTGTCGAAGGCCTCGCCCGGCGCGTCGTCGATGGTGCCGCCGAGACGGGTGAAGTCCTGCGCACCGTCGACGCGCAGGAACTGGCAATGCCCGCCCGAGACCAGCAGCAGCAGATAGGGAAACGCGACGCCGTCGGTCAGCCGCGGCGTCAGCGCGTGCCCGGCCAGGTGGTTGACGCCCAGGAGCGGCAGGCCGGTGGCGGCGGCGAGCCCCTTGGCGCACATGACGCCGGCCATCACGCCGCCGATGAGCCCGGGCCCCGCAGTGACCGCGATGCCGTCGAGATCGGCGAGCCCGAGGCCCGCCTGGCGCAGCGCCGCCTCGACGCAGAGGTCGAGCTTTTCCACATGGGCGCGGGCGGCGATTTCCGGGACCACGCCGCCGAAGGTCGCGTGCAGGTCGGTCTGCGAGACCACGATGTTCGCCAGGATCCGGCGGCCGCGAAGGATCGCGGCGGCGGTGTCGTCGCAACTCGAATTCGAGGCCGAGGAAGGTCGCGGGCATGGCGGGTCCCGTTGCAGGATGGGCCGGCGCGGCCTACCACCCACAAGCCTGCCCGTCCATGGAGGCCACGCTGCCGACGCTCGTCCTGACCCGCCCGCTGCCGGCCGCGCACCGTTTCGCGCGGGCGGCGCGCGCCGCGCTCTGGACCGGCCCGATCCTGTTCGCGCCGGTTCTGGAGATCGTGCCGGTGGACGGGGCGAGGCTGCCCGACGGGATGCTGGTCTTCACGTCGGAAAACGGCGTCCAGGCGGCGGCGGCGCTGAACTCTCTCGCCGGGCGGCAGGCGGTCGCGGTGGGCGATCACACCGCCCGCGTCGCCCGCGACCTGGGCGCCCTCTGCCGGTCGGCCGGCGGCACGGTCGAGGATCTGCTGGCCCTTCTGAGCGGGCCGGACATGGCCGCGGAGAGGCTCGTCCATTGCCACGGCCGTCATGTGAGCGGCGATCTGGTCGAGCGGCTGGCGGCGGCGGGGATCGCGGCGCGGGGGGCGGTGCTTTACGATCAGGTCGCGCGGCCGCTCTCGGAGGCGGCGCTGCGGGCGCTCAAGGGACCGGCGCCGGCGGTGCTGCCGCTCTTCTCGGCGCGCTCGGCGCGGCTGGTGGCCGAGGCCGCGGGGCCGGTGCCGGCCTCGACCGTCGCGGTGGCGCTCAGCGCGCAGATCGCCCGGTGCTGGCCGTGGGAGCCGCCGGCGCTAATTGCCGCACAGCCCAAGGCCGCCGCGCTGCTCGACCGGGTGCGCGGCCTTGTTGGCCGCGATGGGTGCGGCTAAGGTCGCTGGAACGACGGCTGCGAAGAGAGGTGGAGACCCGTGAGCGAAGACGCGAAAACGCGCACCGAGCCCTCGGCGGAGCCGCGCCCGGGATCCTCGGCCGCGCCTGCGGGGTCCGAGCCCTCGGCGGCGGCGAGCCCGACCGACCCCGATCGGACGGCCTCAGGCCCGACCGAGCCGGGCTCGACCGGATCGGGCGCCGCGACGACGGGTTCCGAAGCCTCGGGTCCCACGGCGTCCGGTCCCGCGGGATCGGGTCCCACCGAGGCGCGCCCGACCGGATCGGGATCGGGCAGGTCCGGGTCGTCGGGCTTCCTCGCAGTTCTGCTCGGCGGGTTCATCGCCGGCGCCGTGGGCTATCTTGCCGCCTATTACACCGAGTTCGGCCTGTTCGACGTCGATGACGGCAGCCAGGCGGCCGAGACGATGTCGGCCACGGTCGAGCGGCAGAGCACCCGGCTTGACGAGCTCGAGCAGAGCCTCGCCTCCGCCGGCAGCGTTCCCGACGAGTTGCGCAGCGAGATCGGCGCCGTCGCCGACCAGATCTCCACCGTGGCCGGCCGGCTCGACGAGATCCAGGCGGATCCCGCCACCGATGCGGCCGCGGGAGCGGCCGCCGACAGCCTCGCCGCGCTCGAGGACCGGCTGAACGCGCTGGAGAGCCAGACCGGCGATCCGGGCGTCACCGAGACCGATGCGAGCCAGTCGCAGCAGCTCGCCCGTCTCACCGAGCGGCTGGAGGAACTGAGCCAGCAGGTGGCGAGCCAGTCGCAGACGATCGACGCCCAGGCCCGCACGATCGACGAGCAGCAGGCGACGCTGGCCGAGCAGCAGGCCACGCTGGACGAGCAGTCGCAGTCGATCGCGGAGGCCGGCACCGCCGCCGAGCGCGAGACCGACCGCATCGCCACGCAGGCCGCGCTGTCGGAGATGCGCGCCGCCATCGAGAGCGGCGAGCCCTATGCCGACGCGGTCGGCGCCTTCGAGCAGGCGAGCGAGGCCACGGTGCCCGAGGCCCTCTCGGGGCCCGCCGGCGAAGGCGTGGCGACGCTGGCGAGCCTGCAGGACAGCTTTCCCGAAGCCGCGCGGCAGGCGCTGTCGGCCTCGATCGGCGCCACCGCCGGGAACGGCGTGATGGAGCGCTTCGGCGCCTTCATGCGCGCGCAGACCGGGGCGCGGTCGCTCGACGAGAGACAGGGCGAGGGCCCCGACGCGATCCTGAGCCGGGCCGAGGCGCGCTTGCGGGACGGCGATCTGGCCGCTGCGCTCGACGAGATCGAGACGCTGCCCGAAGAGGGGCGTCAGGCGATGTCGGACTGGATTTCCCGCGCGCGCCAGCGGCTCGAGGCGCGGCAGGCGCTGGCCGACCTGTCGCAATCCGTGAACAGCATCTGAGGACGACGCAATGCTCTGGTCTCTCCTGAAGGTCGTCATCTTCTTCGCCCTCATCGGCCTGCTCGCGCTCGGCGCCGGGCAGCTTCTGAACACCGGCGGCTCGATCCAGGTGGCCTTTGCCGGCACCGAGTTCGTGCTGGGTCCGTTCCAGACGGTGGTTGCCGCGATCCTCCTCGTGGTGCTGGTATGGGTGGTGCTGAAGCTCCTCGAGCTGCTCTGGGCGCTCGCTCGGTTCCTCAATGGCGACGAGACGGCTGTGTCGCGCTATTTCGACCGCGGCCGGGAGGACAAGGGCCTGAACGCCCTGGGAGAGGCCATGCTGGCGCTGGCCTCGGGCGAGGGCAAGGAGGCGCAGTCGAAGGCCGAGCGGGCCGAGCGCTATCTCGACCGGCCTGATCTGACGCGGCTGCTGATCGCCCAGGGTGCCGAGATGACCGGCGACAAGGCCAAGGCGGAGAGCGTCTACAAGCAGCTGGTGCAGGACGACCGGACCCGCTTCGTCGGCGTGCGCGGTCTCCTGAAGCAGCAGCTCGAGGCGGGCGAGACCGACACGGCCCTGGCGCTGGCCGAGCGGGCCTTCTCGCTGAAGCCCGCCCACGAGGAGACGCAGGACACGCTTCTGCGCCTGCAGGCGTCGCGCCACGACTGGGCGGGGGCGCGCAAGACGCTCGGCGCCAAGCTCAAGCATGGCAGCCTGCCGCGCGACGTGCACAAGCGGCGCGACGCCGTCCTGGCCCTGAGCGAGGCCCGCGACATCGCCGATCCGGAGCAGTCGGTGCAGGCGCGCGAGGCGGCGATCGAGGCCAACAAGCTGTCTCCCGACCTGATCCCGGCCGCGGTGATGGCGGCGCGGAGCTATATCTCGAACGGACAGCAGCGCTATGCGACGCGCATCCTGAAGAAGGCCTGGGAGGTGCAGCCGCATCCCGACCTCGCCGCCGCCTTCGCCGAGATCCGGCCGGACGAGAAGCCGGCGCAGCGGATCAAGCGCTTCACGACGCTGACGCGGCAGCATCCCGACCATCCCGAGGCAAAGATGCTGCTGGCCGAGCTGCACATCGCCAACGAGGATTTCCCGGCCGCGCGGCGGGCGCTGGGCGATCTGGCCACGGCCCAGCCCACGGCCCGGGCGGTGACGATCATGGCCGCCATCGAGCGCGGCGAGGGCGCCGACGATGCCGTGGTGCGGGGCTGGCTGACGCGGGCGCTGACGGTGTCGCGCGGGCCGCAATGGGTCTGCGAGAATTGTCACAGCGTGCACGGCAGCTGGAGCGCGATCTGCGGCAATTGCGGGGCGCTCGACACGCTGGCCTGGACCGAGCCGAAGGAATCGAGCGTGGCGCTGCCCGCGCAGACGGAGATGCTGCCGCTGATCGTCGGACAACCGCCCTCCGAGCCGCTGACCGTCAAGGAGCGCGCCGGGACCGACGCCGATCACGCCGACCGCTCGGCGCGGGGCGAACCGCGCGACGTGTCGCCGCCCGTCAGGGACAGCGGCAAGGCGCGCGGCGGGCGCGACGAGGAGGGCGCCGGCGCCGCGCAGGGCGCGGAGAGCGGCAAGAAGGACGCGCGGGACCGCGATGCCGCCGGCGAGGCCCGCAAGGAGGACGCGAAGCGCGGGGGGCGCAAGCGGGATGGCGCGCGCGAGGCCAAGAGCGACGAGTCGGGCGGAAAGGACAACGGCGCACGGGGGACGAAGGACGACGGCGCGGGGAACGCCCGCGACGACCGGACGTCTCGCGTCACCGAGGCCGAGGTGGTCGTGCCGGAGGACGCGGACGACCGGCACAAGGCGAAATCGGAGGCAAACTAGCCCTTTTCCTCTCCGGCGCGACTTGGTAGAGACCGCGCCGGTGGACGCCGCTGTAGCTCAGCTGGTAGAGCACGTCATTCGTAATGATGGGGTCGGGGGTTCGAGTCCCTTCAGCGGCACCACCTGTCCAGACAGGTCAATGATTTACCGGGAAGGTTTCTTGATCCTCTCGGCGATTGAGGCGGGTCTCCTCGCAGCCGGCTCCGGCAGGTCAGCGCTCTCTCACGACGATTTCGAGCCCGCTCGAAACAGGAATCTCGACGCCTTGCGTCTGCTCATACCATCACCGCGCGAGCCTGCTCCACTGCACGGGCGAAGATCGCGCCGGCTGCTCCGCGCAGGCACAGCGGAGTGGATACCTGAACTCGTCTGAAAGGAAGCTCATGCCTCGATGCCTTGCAGCGCGGCCCGTAGCCGATCAGGGTGAACACGGGTCTGGCACACCGGAGGACGTGGGATGCTGAAGCAGCATGAGCTTCGAATCTCCGCGATCCATGTTCCCGTGAAACGGGTGAAGACGCTGGATCGGGACAAGGTCGACCAGATTGCGCGCAGCATCTTGGATGAGGGTCAGAAGACCCCGATCCAGGTTCGTGCCGACGGGTCCCGGTTCGTGCTGATCGAGGGTCTGCATCGGCTTGAGGCCATGAAGGCCTTGGGCGAGGAAACCATCGCCGGATACCTGGTCCAGGCCCGGTTGCGTTGAGCGGAGTTTGCCGATCGGCGCTCACAGCGTGGCAGGCATCAGGGGAAAGCCGACCGGAGGTGACAGCCTCTTTGATGGCCGTCCTGGATAAGTGCCCGACCTGTGGGCGACGGCGCCCAGTCATGGCGTTCACGAGTGAGCGCGCGGAGGGACCGACATGAAGATCACCGCCCTGAAGACCTTCGTCGTCCCGCCGCGCTGGCTGTTCCTGAAGATCGAAACCGACGAGGGCGTCTCGGGATGGGGCGAGCCGGTGGTCGAGGGCCGCGCGCAGACGGTGGAGACCTGCGTCGACGAGCTGGGCGACTACCTGATCGGCCGCGATCCGTTCCCGATCGAGGATCACTGGCAGGTGCTCTATCGCGGCGGCTTCTACCGCGGTGGGCCTATTCTCATGAGTGCGCTCGCCGGCATCGACCAGGCGCTTTGGGACATCAAGGGCCGGGCGCTGGGCCAGCCCGTCCACCAGCTCCTTGGAGGTCCCTGCCGCGACCGGATCGCGGTCTATTCCTGGATCGGCGGCGACCGGCCCGCGGACGTGGCCGAGGCCGCCGCGCAGGCGGTCTCGCGTGGCTTCCGGGCCGTGAAGATGAACGGGCCGGAGGAGATGCAGATCGTCGACGGCTACGACAAGGTCGAGCGGGTGGTGGCCAATGTAGCTGCCGTGCGCGAGGCGGTCGGCCCCCATGTAGGGATCGGCGTCGACTTCCACGGCCGGGTGCACCGCCCCATGGCGAAGGTGCTCCTGCGGGAACTGGAGTCGTTCCGGCTGATGTTCGTGGAGGAGCCGGTGCTGTCGGAGCATCTGGAAGCGCTGCCCGAGGTGACGAAGGGCTGCTCCACCCCCATCGCGCTGGGCGAGCGGCTCTATTCCCGGTGGGACTTCAAGCGGGTGCTGGAGGGGCGGTGCGTCGATATCCTTCAGCCCGATATCAGCCATGCGGGCGGGATCACCGAATGCCGCAAGATCGCCACCATGGCTGAGGCCTACGACGTGGCTCTTGCCCCCCATTGCCCGCTCGGGCCCATCGCGCTGGCGGCGAGCCTGCAGCTCGACGCGGTGAGCCGCAACGCCTTCATCCAGGAACAGAGCCTCGGCATCCATTACAACGAAGGCAGCGATATCCTCGACTACCTCGCAGACCGGTCGGTCTTCGACTACGTCGACGGCCAGGTGGCGATCCCCACCGGTCCCGGCCTCGGCATCGAGATCGACGAGACGGCCGTCGCCCGCGCCGCCGAGACCGGCCACCGCTGGCGCAACCCGATCTGGCGCCACGCCGACGGCTCGGTGGCGGAGTGGTAGGAATTGGCTGACTCGGAAGCCGCCCTAGTGCGGGCCAATTTCGTCGCAAGCTTCGTGGGGCTTCGGCCGCGGACCGCGCATTTCGTGGGCCTCTATCGGATCGGCAAAAGCCGCCTCCTCGACCTGGATGCGTTCTGGTCCATCTCCGACAACGAGATCCTGCGCAACATGGCTAGAGGGACTGACGGAAGAGCACGCGGCCAAAGTGGGCGCTGTGCGCCAGTTCGAGTTGGAGTTGCTGCCCTTCTGTCAGGAGTGGCGCGGCAAGCTCGTGATCGATTTCCCCCTCCGGAGCGGGCCTGGTTTCGCTGGATATATCGGGGAGAATTTCCCGTTCGCGCGATCCTCGAAGAGCGCGCATCCGCTCCGAAGGCGCCCGAATGGCACGAGATCGACCTATCCTTTGCTGAGCTGGCAGTGCTGCGCGGCTCATGGCGGGCGCGGCTGTCGGAATGGCACGGCATCTACCTGATCTTCGACGAGAGCGACGGGAAATCCTATGTCGGCTCGGCGTATGGCCGCGACAACATCCTCGGGCGCTGGGACGTCTACGTGCGGAACGGTCATGGCGGCAATCGGGAGCTGCGTGACCGCGACCCGAGGAACTTCCGCTTCACGATCCTCGAACGCCTCGCTCCGGATCTCCCGCCCGAGGATGTCATCTCGAAGGAAAGCAGCTGGAAGCTGCGGCTTCACACCCGCGCACCATTCGGACTGAACGCCAATTAACGGAAGAGGCACGCCGCCCCAGCGGTAGGCGGGAAAGGCGGCGCGCGGACCGGCCGGACTTCGCGCACCAGACGGTCCACGACGGCGGCGCCGGTCTTGCCGGTGGCTGCCGTGACGAGGATCGCCGGTCCGGGCATCGTCCCCTCCAAGGGCGGCGCCGGACGTGGGCGTCTCGCTGCCCGTCATCCGTCCGAACCCGATATGTGCGGCCGTTGCGCCGCCGTTCTGGGGCAGGCGGGGCGCGCTCAGTGGTGGTGATGTTGGGTTTGGGGATCGCAGGGGCTCGGTCGGTCAGGTGGCCTCGTGCCAGAAGGCGGGCGTGAAGAGCACGTAGACCGTCATCAGTTCCAGCCGGCCCGCATACATGCCGAGCGACAGCAGCCATTTGACCCCGTCCGGCAGCCGCGAGAAGTTGCCAGCCGGGCCGACGATGTCGCCGATGCCGGGACCCACATTCGCCACCGCGGTCAGCGCGCCGCTGAGCGAGGTCGCCATGTCGATGCCGTAGAGGCTGATGGCGATGGCAAGACAGAGGATGGTGCCGAAATAGAGGAAGAAGAAGGCCATCACGCCGCTCAGCACGTCCTGCCGGACGGTGCGGTTGTCGAGCGTGATCGGAAAGAGGCCGTGCGGCGTGTGGATGCTGCGGATCTCCGACGCGGTCGCGCGCAGCAGGATGATCCAGCGCATCATCTTGGCGCCGCCGGCTGTCGAGCCGGTGCAGCCGCCGACAGCGGTCAGAAGAAAGAACGCCACCACGGCCACCGGCCCCCAGGTCGTGTAATCGGTGGTGGCATAGCCGGTGGTCGTCACCACCGAGACGACGTTGAAGGCGACGTCGGTCAGCGCCTCGAAGACCGGCGTGTCGGAGGAGGCCACCCGCCACCCCGTCAGAGCCAGGATGGCCAGTCCCAGCCCCCCGACCAGCGCCCGCACCTGTTCACCGTGCGGCGCCGCGCCGCGCAGGGTACCGATATACCAGGCGAAGGGCAGCGCGCCCGCCAGCATGAACAGCGTGCCCGTCCAGCTCAGAAGGGCGCTGTCGTAGACCCCGAAGGACGAGTCCGATGTCGAATAGCCGCCGGTCGAGACGGTGGTCATGGCGTGCAGCGCCGCATCGAACTCGGTCATTCCGCCCGCCATGTAGGCGGTGATGCAGAGCGCGGTCAGTCCGAGATAGACCTGGATCGTGGCACCGGCGAAATTCGTGGCGCCGGAGATCCCCTCGTCGGCGCGCTCCGAGCTTTCGGTGCGGAAGAGCTGCATCCCGCCCACGCGCATGATCGGCAGCAGCCAGATGCCGGCGACGATGAAGCCGATGCCCCCGATCCATTGCAGCAGCGCCCGCCACAACAGGATGCCCTGCGTGGTGTCGTCGAGACCGCTCATCACCGTCGATCCGGTCGTGGTGATTCCCGACATCGATTCGAAGAACGCGTCGATCGGCGACAGGCCCCAGAGCCAGAGCGGCATCGCACCGGCGGTGGCCGCGGTGATCCAGACGCTGCCGGTCAGCAGGAAGGCGTGGAGCCGCGACGCCGGTGCGAGCCGGCCCTGCACTGCAACCGCGAGGCAGGCCCCGACCGCGCAGGTCATGACCGCCGATTCGAAGAAGATCGTGCGGGTCTCGGGGAAGCCCAGCGCGACGAGTTCCATCAGGACCGCCATGCCCATCAGAAAGAGGCCGTTCACGAAGACCGCGAAAGACACGCGCGACACCTCCTGTCGAAGATCGGGCGCTGGATAGACCCTCCGGCCGGTGCGGTCCAGCAGGGTGCGGGGTCACCGGGCGGAGGGGCCGGCGCTCATCTCGGTGCGTCCGCGCCGGCGCCGCCCCGCAGCGCCGCGATCAGGGGGCCGATGGCCCTGGTGGCGAGCGGGATCATCGCGAAGCCCAAGGCGAGCCCGATGATCCCGTCGAGAAGCGCGGTCACCGCCCATTCGACCGCCCCGGCCAGCGCCGGCACTCCCTGGGCGGCGGCGACGGCAACGTGGTGGATCCACTCGGAGGGCATGTGCCAGCCAAGCTCGTGGAGGCCATGGACGATGATCGAGCCGCCGACCCAGATCATCGCGGCGGTGCCGACGACGACGAGGATCTGCAGGAAGACCGGCATCGCCTTGACGATGAAGCGCCCCACCGAGCGCAGCGCGGACGAGCCGCTTTCGATGGCCATGTGCAGGCCGACATCGTCCGCCTTCACGATCAGCCCGACGGTCCCGTAGACCGCGATGGTGATGATCACGCCCGCCAGCGCCAGAGACAGCGCCGTGATCCAGATCGAGCCGTCCTCGGGCAGCGCGTTCAGGACGATGGTCATGATCTCGGCCGACAGGATGAAGTCGGTCTTGACCGCGCCCTTGACCTTCTGCTCCTCGAGCTGCGCTGCCGTGAGCTTTTCCTTGACGAGATCCTCCGCCTCGTGATCGGCGGGGTTGATCTTGTGCCAGACCTTCTCCGCCCCCTCGAAGCAGAGATAGAGCCCTCCCAGCATCAGCAGGGGCGAGATGGCCCAGGGCGCGAAGGCGGCGAGCAGGAGCGCCACCGGCAGCAGGATGACGAGCTTGTTGAAGAGCGACCCGCGCGCGATCTTCCAGACGATCGGCAATTCCCGTTCGGCGGAAAATCCCTGAAGATATTTCGGCGTCACCGCCGCGTCGTCGATGACCGCGCCCGCGGCCTTCGAGGAGGCCTTGACCGCCTGTCCCGCCACGTCGTCGACCGAGGCCGAGGCGACCTTGGCGATCGCCGCCACGTCGTCAAGGAGTGCGACCAACCCGCTCATGCATACCTGCCTGTCCCTTGATGCCGCCGGCTGGCGGCATTTCCGGGGGACAGCATAGCCCCGCCTCCGTCCCTGGCGAGCCCCCATCCCGCCCCGAGGCGGAGGCGGGCGCGGGGCCCCTGGGGGAGGGCGCCCGACCGGATGCGGCCGGATGCGGCGCTGGGACGGTGAGGCGGCGCCTCAGTTCATGTACCAGCCGTGGCTGACGACGAGGGATTGCCCGGTCAGCGCGTTCGTCGGGAAGGCGGCAAACAGATGCGCGACCTCGGCCACGTCCTCGATGGTGGTGAATTCGGTATCCACTGTCTGGCCCAGCATGACCCTGGAGACGACCTCCTCCTCGGAGATGCCCAGATCCCGGGCCTGTTCGGGGATCTGCTTTTCCACGAGTGGCGTCTTGACGAAGCCCGGGCAGATGACGTTCGCGCGGATGCCGTTCTGGCCGCCCTCCTTGGCGATGACGCGCGCGAGGCCCAGAAGGCCGTGCTTGGCGGTGACATAGGCGGATTTGAGCGGCGAGGCCTCCTTCGAATGGACCGACCCCATGAAGATGACCGAGCCGCCGCCCTGTTTCTTCATGTGCGGGATCACCGCCTTCGAGGTCAGGAAGGCGCCGTCGAGATGGATCGACAGCAGCTTCTTCCACTCGTCGAACGGAAAGTCCTCGACCTTGTGGACGATCTGCACGCCGGCATTGGAGACCAGGACGTCGATCCGGCCCCAGGCGTCGATCACGTGGGCGATGCCGGTCTCGACCTGCGTCTCGGAGGTCACGTCCATCTCGACGGCCATCGCCTCGCCCGGGTGGGCGGCGCTCAGCTCTCTGGCGGCGGCCTCGGCGGCGTCGTGCTTCAGGTCGGCGATCACCACCCGCGCGCCGTCGGCGGCAAAGCGCGTGGCGATGCCCTTGCCGATCCCCGAGGCGGCGCCCGTCACGATGCAAACCTTGTCCTTGAGCGTGTTCATTCGGTCGGTCCTTCCGGTTGGGCGGGGGGTCGGGCGCCTAGGCGCCGATCACCCGCGAGAATTGACTGTGTCGCGTGCCGTATGACCAACGAGGCGGCCCCGGACAAGGTTCGCGGGGCCCGCCCACCGCGCGCCGCGTCCTCCGCCGGTAACGTCTCGGAAGTCGGGCCGGCGATCGCGCCCGGGCGAGGGCGCCGCGGTCCTCATCGGCGGCCGAGCCGCCAGGCGCCGATCGCGCCTGCCGCGCCGGTGATGGCCGCGGCGCCGATGACGAAGACGAGGTAGGCCGCGCCGGGGCCGTCGCCGAAGGCGTCGAGCCCGGGCGGCAGGCCGGCACCCACCGCCAGGGGGCCGAAACATGCCGCAAAGAGGGCCGCCACCGCCAGAAGCGCGGCGCCGAGGACCGCCCGGACCGGCCGGCCGCGCGCCCGCAGCGCCCGGCGGAGGGCCTCCATGGCGCGGCGCACGTCTTCCTGGATCGCGAGCAGCGCCGGCACCACGAGAAGCACCAGCACCATGCCGAACCCCAACCCGTAGACCAGCGTGATGACAGTGGGCTTCAGGAACTGCGCCTGCGAGGATTTCTCGTAGAGCAGCGGCGCCAGGCCCAGAACCGTCGTCAGCGTCGTCAGCAGCACCGGGCGCAACCGGTCGCAGACCGCGTCGACGAGCGCCGGCCGGCGGCCGCGCGTCCGGGCGTAGTCGTCGACGGTCGAGATGAGGACGATGGAATCGTTGATGATGATGCCGGTCATGCCGATCAGCCCCACCACCGAGAACATCGACAGCGGCACCTGCCAATGCGCGTGCCCCCAGATCGCCCCGATCAGACCGAACGGGATCACCGCCATCACCACGGCGGGGCGCGACCAGCTGGCGAAGATCCAGGCCAGGGTCAGGTAGATGCCGACGAGGCACAGGACGAAGCCCAGGAGCGCATCGGTCAGGAACTCGCGTTCCTGCTGGGCGAGGCCCGCCATCTCCGTCGAGATGCCGTAGCGCTCCTCCAGCCGCGGCAGGATCTCGACGCGCAGCCGCTCCATGATCTCGTTGGCGCGCGCCGGATCGTCATCCGCCAGATCGCCGATCACGTCGACCTGACGGATGCCGTTCTCGCGCCGAATGGTGGAGAACCCCTCCTCGGCCGTGACGCTCACCACGTCGCTCAGCAAGGCGTGCCCGCCTTCCGGGGTCGGTACGATCGCCCGGTCGAGGAAATCGGCGGTCTTCTCCGCCTCCGGCAGCTCCACCCGGATCGCCGCCGAACGGGTGCCGTCCGGATAGGTCGCGGCCTCGATCCCCGAGAGCCGGTCGCGGAGCACCCGGCCGAGGCCGTCGATGGTGAAGCCCAGAGCCTCGCCGGTCGCGGTCAGGTCGAGGACGAGTTCCTGCTTGTCGTAGGCCAGCGTGTCCTCGAGGCCCGAAACCTCGCCGAAGCCCGCGAGGGCCGCCTTCAGATCCTCGGCGGCGGCCTTGAGCACCGAGGCTTCGGCCCCGAAGAGCAGCACGTCGATGGAGTCGCTTCCCGGACCCGATCGCCAGCCGCGGAACGACAGCTCCTGAAGCAGCGGGTGGCGGGGTGCCGCATCCTGCAGCGCGCTGACGAAGTCGAAGCTCGAATAGGGGCGCAGATCGGGATCGATGAGCTCGATCGAGATGGCGCCCAGAAGATCCTCGTCGGTATTCTCGACGCCCGACAGCGCCCGCCCGGCATTGCCGCCGATCTCAGCCAGGGCGTAGGCGACGGGATCGGCGCCGTATCGTGCGGCATACTCGGCGCCGAGCGTGTCGAGCGTCCGCTGGATCATCGCCAGCTGGTCGAGCGTGTCGGCGCGGGTGGCGCCGGCCTGCATCGCGAAATTGCCGGTGACCGAGCCGCGCTCCGGGGCGCTGAAGAAGCGCCATTGCACGGCCCCGGTGAGAACCTGCGCCGATTGCACCGCCAGAAGCGCCACCGCGCCCGCGAGGACGGGGTAGCGGGCGCGCACCACGAGGCGCATGAGCGGGCGGAAGAGCCGCTCGCGCAGGTGTCCGAAGCCGCGGTTCACGAGCCGCGAGGGCAGATCGTACCAATGCGCGCGGGCGGTGTGCACGAGCGCGTGGGACAGGTGGTTCGGCAGGATCAGGAAGCACTCGACCAGGCTCGCCAGAAGCACGGCGATCACCGTGAAGGGGATGTCGGAGATCAGCGTGCCGAACTGCCCGCCGATCACGACGAGCGCGAAGAACGCGATGACGGTCGTGATCGTCGAGGAGAAGACCGGCGCGAACATCCGCCGCGCCGCCGTCTCGGCGGCCTCAACCGGCCCCTCGCCCAGCCGCCGGAACCGGTGATCGGCGTGTTCGCCGACCACGATGGCGTCGTCAACGACGATGCCGAGGGTGATGATCAGCGCAAAGAGCGAGACCATGTTGAGCGTCAGGCCGGCAGCGTACATGAGCGCGATCGCCGCCGTCATCGCCACCGGGATGCCGGCCGCGACCCAGAACGCGATGCGGGCGTTGAGGAAGAGGAACAGCAGGCCCACGACCAGCGCCAGCCCCATCACGCCGTTGTCGAGCAGGATGTCGAGGCGGGCGGAGATCTCCTCGGCGCGGCCGCGGATGAGGTCGATGCTCACCCCCTGCGGCAGCGTCGGCCGCATCTGGGCGGCCACCTCCTCGACCGTGGCCTGGATGTCGAGCGCGTCGCCGGCCGCCGAGCGGTCGACCTGGATCGACACGGCCGGATCCTTGCCGACGTAATAGGCCCGCGCCCGGTCGGGGCCGGCGACCTCGATGCGGGCCACATCGCCGACGGTCAGGGGCGCACCGTCGGCCCGCGCATCGAGCACGATGGCCGCGATCTCGTCCACGGAGCGGCGCTCGGTCCCGGCGCGGATGCGGGCGGTTCCGCCGATCTCGCCGGCCGGCGCGGCATCGGTCTCGGCGGCGATGGCGGCGGCGATGGCGGCGAGCGACAGGTCGTGCTGGACGAGCGCCAGGGAGGGCACCTCGACCAGGATCTCGGGGGCGGCGATGCCGCGGATGGTGGTGCGCGTCACCCCATCCTGAAACAGCTGCTCCACGAAGCCGTCGGCGATGCGGCCGAGCTGGCCCACCCCCACCGGGCCGGTGATGATGACGTCGGTGACCCGGTCGCGCCAGCCGCCGCGGGAGATCTCCGGGTCCTCGGCCGTATCGGGCAGATCGCTCGCCGCGTCGATCGCCACGCCCACATCCTCGGCGGCGCGGGACATGTCCCAGCCCGGCTCGAATTCGAGCTCGATGGTCGCCAGCCCCTCGGTCGCGAGGCTGTCGCTGCCGACCACGCCCTCGACGGCGAGAAGGGCGGGTTCGAGAACGCCGACGATGACCCGGTCGACCGCGTCGGCGCCGGCGCCGTCCCAGATGACCGAGACGTCGATCTCGTCGGAGACGATGTCGGGAAAGAACTGCGCCCGCATCCTGGGCCCCGCCGCGATGCCCAGCACCACCATCACCGCTAGAAGCAGGTTGGCGGCCGTGCGGTGGCGGGTGAAGTAGGACAGAAGCCCGCCCATCGGCCCCGCCTCCCTCATGGGAGCCGCGCCGCGCCCGCGCCGCGCCGTGGCGCCCGGAGGATCGACCGCGGGCGGCGGAGGGCGCGCGGCGCGCTCATCCGTCCCGCCGGCCTTCGAGCCGCGCCACGATTCCGGCCGGCACCTGCGGCTTTTGCAGCGCCGTCAGGACCCGGTCCTTGGCGGCGCGCGGCATCCCCTCGTTGGCCTCGACCAGGGCGATCAGCGCGGCGCGGCGGGCCGGGCTCAGATCCACCAGATCGTCGCGCTCCTCGCCCGCCTGCGGGTCCCGAGCGGGTGCGGTGCGCAGCGGCCGCACCTTGATGCCGGCGCCGAGGAACGGCGAGCGCTCGGCCACCACCTCGCGTCCGGCCAGATCGGGCGCACGCACGATCACGTCGTCGCCCTGGCTGCGCAGCCGCTCGACCGAGGCAGGTTCGAGCCGATCGTCTTCCCCCACGACGAGGACGGTTCCGTCCGTCGCCACCGCGCCCGCAGGCAGGCGGGCGACGTTGTCGAGCGGCGGTTCGGCGATGCGGATGCGGGCGAAATCGCCCGGCCGGAAGCCCTGCGGCTCGGTCAGCCGGGCATAGAGCCGCCGGCCGCTCTCGCCCTCGGCCACGGCGGGCGCCGCGCGGGTGAGGGTCGCAGGCGAGGAGAGCGTGTAGCCGCCGACCTCGAGGCTGACCGTCGCGTCGGTGGCGGCAAGCTGCCCTTCCTCGTCCAGAAGCCGGACATAGGCGGGGGTCGAGAGGCGGAAGGCGATCTCCAGCCGGTCGGGATCGACCAGCGTCGCGAGCCGCTCGTTCTGCGACACGAGCCCGCCCTCGGTCACCGCCAGATCCGAGATGATGCCGGCGAAGGCCGCCTCGAGCCGGGTGTCGTCGAGCCGCCGTCGAGCCTCGTCCACGGCGATTCGCTGGCGCGCGAGGCCGGTTCGGGCTTGCGCGATGCGGGCCTCGGCATTGGCCGCGGCCTGCCGCGCCGAGAGGACCTGCTGGCGCGCCGCGGCGGCGGCGAGCTCGGCCGCCTCCACCGCCGCCGAACTGCCGACGCCGCGGCCGGCGAGGTCCTGCTGCCGGCCGAGCGCGCGGTCGCGCAGGCCCGATTGCTGGCGCGCGGCGTCGAGATCGTCGGCGGCGATGTCGGCCGCGCGGCGCGCGTCGTCGAGCTCGGCCTCGGCATCCGCGAGGTCCGCCTCGGCAAGCCGCAGCGCGGTCTCTGCATCGGCGGGATCGATGGCGAACAGGAGCTGCCCCTCGCGCACCGCGCCGCCATCCTCGACCGCCGCGCCGATCCGCTGCACCCGCCCGGCGACCGGCGCCCGCAGCTCAAGGCTGCGGCGGGCGCGGATCTCGCCGAAGGAGTCGATCACCGGCACGATGGTGGCGGGCGTCACAGTCACGACATTGGCCGCGAAGACCTGCTCCTGCGGCGGCCGCGCGCCGGGGAGCGTCGCGGCCCGTTCGACCAGCGCGCCGCGCAGGCTCAGCGCCGCGAAGGCCAGAAGCCCCACGGTCAGCGCGGCAAGGAAGAGCCCCGTCAGGGCGCGTGTGAAAAATCCCATCGGTCCGATCGGTCCCGGTCTGGGACATCATATAGCGCCGCCGCGCAACCAGAAAGCGCGCCGCACGCGAGTGTTACGGGCAGCGGCGCCGCAGCCGCCCGCGATCCGGGGCCGGATCCCGGTCCGGCCGCCCGAGGCAATCGGGGCGCCCCTCACTTGCGGCGCTGGTGCTCGTCGAGCCGTGGCAGGATCTCGATGAAGTTGCAGGGCCTGTGGCGGTAGTCGAGCTGGAAGTGCAGGATGTCGTCCCAGGCATCCCGGCAGGCGCCGGGCGAGCCCGGAAGGGCGAAGAGATAGGTGCCGCGGGCGACGCCGCCGGTCGCCCGGCTCTGCACCGCCGAGGTGCCGATCTTCTGCATGGAGATGTGCGTGAAGACGATGGCGAAAGCGTCGATCTCCTTCTCGTAGACGTCGCGATGCGCTTCCACCGTGACGTCGCGGCCGGTGAGCCCGGTGCCGCCCGTCGAGATGACCACGTCGACCTCCGCATCGTTGCACCAGGCGCGAAGCCGATCAGCGATCGCCGCCCGGTCGTCGGGCAGGATGGCCCGGTCGGCCAGCGCGTGCCCGGCCTCGGTCAGGCGCGACACCAGGAGGTCGCCCGACCGGTCGTCCTCTGCGCTGCGCGTGTCGCTGACCGTCAGGATCGCGATCCGGCAGGGGAGGAACTCGCGGCTCTCGTCGATGCGGCTCATGGCTCAGCCGATCTTGTCCTGGGTCCGCGTCTCGAAATCCTCGGCCGAATGACGCTCGCGGAGCTGCTCGGAGGGCTCGCCGGTCTTGCTGTTGACCATGCGGCCGCGCCTGACGGGGGTGCGGGCGTCGATCTCCTTCGCCCAGCGGATCACGTTCTCGTATTCGTGCACGGACAGGAACTCGGCCGCGTCGTAGGCGCGCCCGAGCACGAGGTTGCCATACCACGGGAAGGTGGCGATGTCGGCGATCGTGTAGGCATCGCCGGCCAGATAGGCGCTCGTCGCCAGGCGCCTGTCGAGCACGTCGAGCTGGCGCTTGGCCTCCATGGCGTAGCGGTCGATCGGGTATTCCATCGGTTCGGGCGCATAGGCGTAGAAATGGCCGAAGCCGCCGCCCAGGAACGGCGCCGATCCCTGCAGCCACATCAGCCAGGACAGCATTTCGGCGCGGCGCTCCGGCACGCCCAGGAAATCGTCGAAGGTCTCGGCCAGATGCATCAGGATCGCACCCGATTCGAAGACCCGCACCGGATGCGGGCTGGAATGGTCCATGAGGGCCGGGATCTTGGAGTTCGGGTTCACCTCGACGAAGCCCGATCCGAACTGGTCGCCCTCGGAGATGTCGATGAGCCAGGCGTCATATTCGGCCCCCTCATGGCCCGCCGCCAGAAGCTCCTCGAAGAGGATCGTGACCTTCTGGCCGTTCGGCGTGGCGAGCGAATAGAGCTGAAACGGGTGCTCGCCCCGCGGCAGGTCCCTGTCGTGGGTCGGGCCGGCGATGGGGCGGTTCTGGCTCGCCCATGTGCCGCCCGATTCGCGGTCCCAGGTCCAGACCTTCGGGGGAGTGTATCCGGTCTCGCTCATCGTCTCGCCTCGCAACTCTCGGTTGGCGCCGAAGGGTAAGCCGCGACGCCGCGCCGCCAAGGGTCAGAGATCGAACCAGACCGGCGCCGGGCCGAGATTGCGCCAGGCGGTGGGGCCGAAAGTGCCGCTCTCGCCCCAGCAATCGTGCACGTGCCCGAAGACGCAGAGGCGCGGCGCGAGGCGCAGCATCGCGGCCTTCACCGCCGCCGAGCCGATATGGCCGAGTGCTGCGTGGTTGTCGCCGAGCCCGGCGGGCGGGGAATGGCAGACGAGGAGGTCGGCCCGCTCCACGCCGTCGAGAAGCGCCTCCGCCTCCGCCTCGGACAGATCCCAGCTTTGCCACGGCATCGGCGGCAGCGGCGGGATGCCGCCGCCGATGCCGGCAAGCGTCAGGCCGCCATGCACGACGCTGTCGCCGTGCAGCACCCGGGCCCCCGTGGCGGCGCGGAGCGCCTCGAGCAATTCGTTGTTGCCGGGCACCATCACGGTCTTCGCCGCGATCGGCTCGAGCCGGGCGGCATAGGCCTCGAGCCCCTCGTGCCGGTCGGCGAGATCGCCCGCGCAGATCACCAGATCGGCGGCACCGGCGGCGGCGAGGAGCGCGTCGGCCGCTGCGACGTCGAGATGCAGGTCGGAGACGGCGAGCACCCTCATGCGAGGCGCGCCTGCAGCGCCTGAAGATCGGACCATGCCTCGCGCTTGGCGGCCGGGTTGCGCAGCAGGTAGGCGGGATGGACCATGGGAAGGGCAGGCCGCCCCTCGGCCTCGCTCCACTGCCCGCGCAGCTTCAGGATGCCGCGCCGGCCGAGAAGGGCCTGGGCCGAGATGTTGCCCATGACCACGAGGCAGTCCGGATCGGCAAGCGCCACGTGCCGGGCGAGAAAGGGCTGCAGCATGGCGATCTCCTCCGTCGTGGGCTCGCGGTTCTGCGGCGGCCGCCAGGGCAGCACGTTGGTGAGGTAGAGCCCGCCGTCGCGGCGCGACAGGCCGATCGCCGCGAACATCCGGTCGAGGAGCTGGCCGGCGCGGCCGACGAAGGGGCGGCCCTCGCGGTCTTCCTCGCGGCCCGGCGCCTCGCCGACGATCATCACCCGGGCGGAGGGCGCGCCGTCGCAGAAGACGAGGTTGCGCGCGCCGCGTTTCAGCTCGCAGCCCTCGAAGGCGGCCATCGCGGCGCGCAGCCCGTCGAGATCGCGCGCCGCCTGCGCCGCCTGCCGGGCATCGGCGACCGGGTCGGCCGCATGGACCGGCGGCGGTGGTGGCGGCGCGGCGGCGGCTGGTCCGCGCGGCGCCTGCGCCTCTGCGGCTGCGGCGGCATAGCGATCGACCGGCTGCTCTTCGATGGCCTCGTCGGCCCCGAGGTCAACCTGCCATGCCAGCGCCGCCAGCGCCGCGGCATATTCGTCCCGGTCGAGCATGGGCAGATCCTAGCGCGGCTGCCGGGCCGGCTCCAGATCCCATTGCGCAGAGGGCCGGCCTTGCCGCCATGCGCCGGGCTGCCTATGACCGGCGCAAGCCGCCGAGGGAGCGCCGGATGACATTCCGCCAGAGCCACCTTCTGGGCATCGAGCCCCTTGCGCCTGACGAGATCGTCGCGGTCCTGGATCTGGCCGACCGCTACGTCGCCATGAACCGCTCCGAGCAGAAGCACGGCTCGGCGCTTGCCGGTCTCACGCAGATCAACATGTTCTTCGAGAACTCGACGCGCACCCAGGCGAGCTTCGAGATCGCCGGCCAGCGGCTCGGCGCGGACGTCATGAGCATGGCGATGCAGGCCTCCTCCATCAAGAAGGGCGAGACGCTGATCGACACGGCGCTGACGCTCAATGCGATGCATCCCGATCTTCTGGTTGTCCGCCATCCGCAATCGGGCGCCGTTGACCTTCTGGCGCAGAAGGTCAACGGCGCGGTGCTGAATGCCGGGGACGGGCGGCACGAGCATCCGACTCAGGCCCTGCTCGACGCGCTGACGATCCGGCGCGCCAAGGGCCGGCTGCACCGCCTGACGGTGGCGATCTGCGGCGACATCGCCCATTCCCGCGTCGCGCGGTCGAACATCTGGCTTCTGGGCAAGATGGAAAGCCGCATCCGCCTGGTGGGGCCGCCGACGCTCATCCCCAGCGGCGCCGCGGACTGGGGCGTGGAGGTCGAGCACGACATGGGGCGCGGTCTGGCCGGGGCCGACGTGGTGATGATGCTGCGCCTGCAGCGCGAGCGCATGGATGGCGGCTTCATCCCCTCGGAGCGCGAATACTTCCATCGCTACGGGCTCGACGCACAGAAGCTCGCGCTGGCGAAGCCCGATGCCATCGTCATGCACCCCGGTCCGATGAATCGCGGCGTCGAGATCGACGGCACCATCGCCGACGACATCAACCGCTCGGTCATCCAGGAACAGGTGGAGATGGGGGTTGCGGTGCGCATGGCCGCCATGGATCTGCTGGCGCGGAACCTGCGTCGGGCGCGGGGGGCGGAACCCGAAGGCCCGCTCGCTCGCTGAGGAGGTGAGGGAGGCCGCCATGCCAGACACCGATCCGCGCAACCGCGAAATCGTCCACGTCTTCTCCGTCGAGCTGCCGATGCCCGAGGCGGCGCGGCTCGCCGATGACGGAGCGCGGCTGTCGCAGGCGCTGGGGGGCGTGGAGGTGGAGCCGGACCGGGCGGAGGCGATCGACACCCGCGCGCTGGGCGATATCGGCCTCTCGGGATATCTGGTGGACGGCGAGGGCGTCAGCGCGGATGCGATCCTGAAGGACGAGCCGAAGCTCGACGCGGTGCAGGGCCCGGCGCTGGTGCTGCGGCCCCGCGCCATCGCCGCGGGGGAGGTGGCGGCGCAGCCGCCGCTCGTCCATCTGGGCTCCTATCCGCTGGAGCGGGCGCGGCCCGCCGGCGAGCCGATCCGCGCCGCCTCGGCCGAGGGGCTCGCGACCGGAATGCCGCCCGATCCGGTCGAGGGCGACCGCGGCCGACGCCGCGCCAGCGGCATCGCGGCGCTGGTGGCGCTGGCGGTGGCGCTGCTCGTGGCCTTCGTCATGTGGGCCATCGCCGCCTGAGAGTTGCGGCCGTCGCGGCGCTTGCGTATCGCTCTCCTCCATGAAGCTGATCTTCCGAGATGCGCGCCTCATCGACCCGGAGGGACCGGCGGAGCGGCGCGGCGATCTGTTCGTCGAAGACGGGCGCATCGTCGATGCCGCGCCGGACGGGGCGGAGATCGTCGCCTGCGGCGGCAGGTGCCTCGCCCCGGGCATCGTCGATCTGGGCGTCAAGGTCTCGGAGCCCGGCGAGCGGCACAAGGAGAGCTTCCGCTCGGCCGGCCGCGCGGCGGCGCGCGGCGGCGTCACCACCATCGTCACCCGGCCCGACACGGAGCCGGCCATCGACACGCCGGAAGTGCTGGAATTCGTCGCCCGGCGCGCCCAGGCCGACGCCGCCATCCGCGTCGTGCCGATGGCGGCGCTGACCAAGGGCCGCGCCGGGCGGGAGATGGTCGAGATCGGCTTTCTCATGGATGCCGGCGCCGCTGCCTTCACCGATTGCGACCGGGTGGTGGCCGATACGCGCGTCCTGTCGCGGGCGCTGACCTATGCGCGCGGGCTGGGCGCGCTGGTGATCGGCCATGTGCAGGAGCCGCATCTGAGCCACGGCGCCGCGGCGACGGCCGGCAAGGTGGCGGCGCTCTACGGCCTGCCGGCGGTCAGCCCGCTGGCCGAGCGCATGGGGCTCGACCGCGACATCTCGCTTCTGGAAATGACGGGCGCGCGCTACCATGTGGACCAGATCACGTCGGCGCGCGCGCTGCCGGCGCTGGCCCGGGCCAAGGCCAACGGGCTCGACATCACCGCCGGCGTCGGCATCCATCACCTGACGCTGAACGACCTCGACGTGGCCGGCTACCGCACCTTCTTCAAGCTGAAGCCGCCGCTCAGGTCGGAAGACGACCGGCTGGCGGTGGCGGAGGCGGTGGCGACCGGGCTCGTCGACGTGATCTCGTCGATGCACACGCCCCAGGACGAGGAATCGAAGCGCCTGCCCTTCGAGGAGGCGGCGTCGGGGGCGGTCGGCCTCGAGACGCTCCTGCCGGCGGCGCTGCGCCTCGTGCGGGCGGGGCACATGGATCTGCCGACGCTGTGGCGGGCGCTGTCGCTCAACCCGGCGCGCCGGCTCGGGCTCGATGCCGGCCGCCTGTCGCCCGGCGCGCCGGGCGACCTCGTCCTGTTCGACGAGGCGGCGCCGTTCGTGCTCGATCGCTTCGCGCTGGCGTCGAAGTCGAAGAACACCCCCTTCGACGGGGCGCGGATGGAGGGCCGGGTGCTTGGCACCTGGGTGGGCGGGCGCCGCGTGCATCCCGAGCCGTGAGGGGCTCAGGGCTCGCGCGGCGCCGCGGCACGGCGCAGGCGGTCGTTGATGGCGCGGCCGAGCCCGGTCTCGGGGATCGGCGAGACGGCGATGTGGGCCGCGCCCGCCCGGTCGAGATCCTGCAGGTGCCGGAAGAGCGAGGCGGCCGCCTCCAGAAGATCGCCGGTGGGCGACAGGTTGCGCTCGGCTGCGACCGGGCCGAAGCCCAGAAGCACCTCGTCGGGATCGGGCGCCGTCACGTCGAGGCGGATCCGCCCGGCCGGCGCGTAGTGGGAGCGGAGCTGCCCCGGCGCGGTCGGCGCATCGCCCGCCCGGGCGGGGCTCAGCGGCAGCCCGAGCGCCGCCTCGACCGCCTCGGCGGTCAGGCCGCCGGGGCGCAGCAGATGGATGCCGGAGGCGGAGGGCGCGAGGATGGTCGATTCGAGCCCCAGGGCGCAGGCGCCGCCGTCGAGAACCGCGTCGATGCGCCCGCCGAGCCCCGCCAGGACGTGATCGGCGTCGGTCGGGCTGACGCGGCCGGAGGGATTGGCCGACGGGGCGGCCACCGGCAGTGCGGTCCGCGCCAGGAGGTCGCGCGCGAGCGGATCCGCCGGCACCCGGACGGCGAGCGTCGGAAGACCCGCGGTCGCGAGGGGCGAGATGCCGGCCGTCTCGCGCAGCGGCAGGACGAGGGTCAGCGGACCTGGCCAGAATCGCTCGGCAAGCCTGCGGGCGGCCGCGTCGAAGGCGACCAGCCGCTCCGCATGAGCCTGATCCGCGACATGGACGATGAGCGGGTTGAAGCGCGGCCGCCCCTTTGCCGCGAAGATGCGGGCCACGGCGCGGTCGTCGGTGGCGATGGCGCCGAGGCCGTAGACGGTCTCGGTCGGGAAGGCCACGAGGCCGCCCCGCCCAAGCAGCGCCGCGGCGCGCTCGAGGCCGGCGGGGTCGGGAGGCAGGCGTTCGGTCATGGGGTGGGGGCATAGGCGGCGGAGGCCCGACTGACCAGCCGCAGCTCTGACGCGGCGTTCCGCTTGCCCGGCTTGCGCGGCACGTCATCTTGTGGGGCGACCCTGCGACCTGTCTCGCGGGGGCAAGGGGGCCTTAGACATGCCATATCGCGCGACGCTGAACGAGTTCAGGTTTCTGTTCGAGAACGTGGTGGGGTTCGATCAGGTGCGGGCGACCGAGAAATTTGCCGAAGCGACGCCCGATCTGGTCGACCAGATCCTGACCGAGGCGGGCCGCATGTGCGAGGAGATCCTCGCCCCGCTGCAGCGCGCCGGGGATACGCGGCCGGCGGTTTTGGAAAACGGCGTGGTGCGCACCGCGCCGGGCTTCGCCGAGGGCTACCGCGCCATCGCCCAGGGCGGCTGGGTCGGCATGTCGGCCGATCCCGCCTCCGGCGGCATGGGCTTGCCGATCACGGTGACGTCGGCGGTCAACGAGATGATGTCGGCGGCGTGCCTGTCCCTGCAGCTCTGTCCGATGCTGAGCCAGGGCCAGATCGACGCGCTCGAGCACCATGCCTCCGACGAGATCAAGGCGATCTATCTGCCGAAGCTGACGAGCGGGCAATGGTCGGGCACGATGAACCTGACCGAGCCGCAGGCGGGATCGGATGTGGGCGCCCTGACCACCCGGGCGGTGCCCTCGGGCCAGGGCACCTATGCGATCTCCGGCCAGAAGATCTACATCACCTGGGGGGATGCGGACTTTGTCGACAACGTCGTGCATCTGGTTCTGGCGCGGCTGCCCGATGCGGCGCCCGGAACGCGCGGCATCAGCCTGTTCCTGGTGCCGAAATACCTGCCGCAGGAGGACGGCTCGCCGGGAGAGCGCAATGCGCTCCGCGTCGTGAGCCTCGAGCACAAGCTCGGCATCCACGGCGCGCCCACCGCGGTGATGGAGTATGACGGCGCGACCGGGTGGCTGTTGGGCGAGGAGCACAAGGGCATGGCGGCGATGTTCACCATGATGAACAATGCCCGGCTCGGCGTCGGCGTGCAAGGCATCGGCGTGGCCGAGGGGGCCTATCAGCATGCGCTGGCCTATGCGCTGGACCGGAGGCAGGGCAAGCCGGGCGGTTCGGGAACCATCGTGGAGCACGCCGATGTGCGCCGCATGCTGACCGAGATGAAGACCGAGATCCAGGCGGCGCGCGCGATCGCGCTGATGAACGCCGTGGCCATCGACATGGCCGATGCCACGGGCAGCGCGGCCTGGGCGGCGCGGGCGGCGCTTCTGACGCCGATCAGCAAGGCGTTCGGCAGCGAGACCGGCATGCGCGTCGCCGAGCAGGGCGTGCAGGTGCATGGCGGCATGGGCTTCGTCGAGGAGACGGGCGCGGCGCAATTCGCCCGCGACGTCCGGGTGACGGCCATCTATGAGGGGACGAACGGCATTCAGGCGATGGATCTGGTCATGCGCAAGATGGCGGATGGGGGCGAGGCGGCGTTCCGGCTGATCGACGAGATCCAGCACCAGGCCGAGGCGGCGCGGCAGGCCCATGGTGATCTGGCGCGGGCGGTGTGGGACGCGGCCGAGGCGTTGCGGGAGACGACGGAATGGCTGGTGGAGCAGGACGATGCCGCGCAGAGATGCGCCGGGGCGGTGCCGTATCTGCGGGCCTTCGCGCGGGTGCTGGGCGGCTCGGCCCATCTGCGCGCCGCGCTTTGCGGCGATGCGGGGCGCCGGGCGCTCGCGGCGTTCTATATCGAGCGGCTGTTGCCCGAGCACGCAGCCCTGCTCGCGCATGCACGCTCCGGGGCCAGGGGGCTATTCGCCCCGAGCCTCGACGATCTCTTCGCCGCCTGACCCGGCGCGCGGCGCCGTTCCGACACCGGGGCAGCCCGGAGCGAGGCCCTTGCCCATGACCGCAGACGCCGCCCGGATGCCCGAGGCCACGATCAGCTACCCGTGGGCGGAGCCGCCGGCTTTCGGGCGCCCGCTCGTCGTGGCCGAGGGGGTCGAGTGGCTGCGGCTGCCGCTGCCGATGGCCCTCGACCACGTCAATTGCTGGATCCTCGACGAGGGCTCGGGCGTCACGATCGTCGATACCGGCTTCGACAGCGCCCGCACGCGGTCGCTGTGGACCGAGGCGCTGGCGGGACGCACCGTCAGGCGGGTCGTGGCGACGCACCACCATCCCGACCATATCGGTCTTGCGGGATGGTTCCAGAGCGCCCATGGCGCCCAGCTGATGACCTCGCGCACCGCCTGGCTGATGGCCAGGATGCTGCAGCTCGACGAGCAGGAGCGTCCGCCGCCGGAAACGGTGGCGTTCTGGCGCGCAGCGGGCATGGACGCGGAGATCCTGGCGGAGCGGGTGGCCCAGCGGCCGTTCAACTTCGCCGACGTGGTGGCGCCTCTGCCGCTCGGTTACACGCGCCTGGCGGAGGCGCAGATGGTGCGGCTCGGCGGGCGCTGGTGGCACGTCCGCATGGGCGCGGGACACGCGCCCGAGCATGTGACGCTCTGGGAGGAGGGGGGCGATCTGGTCTTGGGCGGCGATCAGCTGCTGCCGTCGATCTCGCCCAATCTCGGCGTCTACGCCACCGAACCCGAGGCCGACCCGGTCGCCGACTGGCTCGTGGCCTGCAAGCGGTTGCAGGGATGGGCGACGCCCGACAAGCTGGTCCTGCCGGGCCACAAGGCCCCGTTCCGGGGCCTGCCGACCCGGCTGTCGCAACTGATCGCCAACCATGTGGGGGCGCTCGACCGGCTCGAGGCGCATCTGGCGCGCCCGCGCACCGCCGCCCAGTGCTTCCAGCCGCTCTTTCGCCGGACGATCGGCAAGGGCGAATACGGCCTGGCGCTGGTCGAGGCGCTGGCGCATTGCCTGCATCTCGAACATCTCGGGCGGGCGCGCCGCCGTCTCGGGGCCGAGGGCGCCTGGATCTTCGAGAGCGGCCCGGCGGCGCGACACTGAGCGGTGACACCCCCGGCAGAATGGTCTATCAGGCCGGCGCGACAACTCTTGCAGGGCGGACAGATGGACAAGCACAGGCACGGATCGATGGATATCGAGACGCAGGAGAAGACCTTCAACGGGTTCGTCAAGCTCGCGGTCCGGACGGTCGTGGGCATCGCCATCGTCCTGATCCTGCTGGCGATCATCAACGGCTGAGCGGGCCCTTGCTCCTTCGCCTGCTGGGCCTCGCCGCGCTGCTTTTCGGTCTTCTGGGCTGCGCGGCCGGCGGACCGCCTGACGCGACGCTCGCAGAGGTGCAGCGCCGGGCCTATGCGCCCTCGGGTCCCTCGTCGGTGACGCTGGTGACGGTGCGCGATGTCAGATCGGATGGCGGCGCCCATACCGGGCTCATCATCCGCGGGTCGGAGACGGTGATCTGGGATCCGGCCGGGTCCTTCCGGCACCCCGCCGTGCCGGAAATCGGCGACGTGCTCTTCGGGGTGACGCCGATGATCGAGCGGGTCTATATCGATTACCATGTGCGTCCGGCCTATTACATGACGTTGCAGACCCTGCCGGTGAGCCGCAATGCGGCCGACGCGCTGATCGCCCGATCGCGCCGCGCCGGCCCCGCCCTGCACGCCACCTGCGCCAGGGTGACGAGCCGGATCTTGCGCGAGGCTGGCTACGACGTGACACGCACCTGGTTTCCGGTCACGCTGATGAACTCGTTCGGAGCGCTTCCCGGGGTCACCAGCCGGCGCATCGACATGACGAATGTCGACACCAACCACAACGTCGTCTTCGGGCAGGGGGGCGTGCCGCTGCCGCCGGCCTGACCGCGCGGGGGGCGTTGCGTCGAGGGCCGGGGGAGCGGACGGAGGGTTTGCGCCTCCGAAGGCTGCGCCTCGGCAGTCTCGGACGCGCAACGCTCGCCGGAGACCCAGCATGTCCGAGACCTCGCCCATCCTGTCGCTGCCCTACATCGCGCCGGCACAGGCGCAGAAACACGTGACGCACAACGAAGCGGTCGAGGCGCTGGACGTGCTCGTCCAGCTCGTCGTCAAGGGATTCGACCGGACGATCCCGCCGGCCGCTCCGGTCGCGGGGGAGGTGCATGCGCTGGGCAAGGGGGCCACGGCCGCCTGGCAGGGACATGACGGCGAGATCGCCGCCTTCCTGGGCGGCGGATGGCGGTTCTTCTTGCCGCAGGACGGGTGGATCGCGACGGAGGCCGCGACCGGCGCGCTGCGGGTCCGGCAGGGCGGCGCCTGGGTGGGCCAGTCCTTCGACAGCGTCGCGATGCTGGGGGTCAATACTGGCCCCGACGCGTCAAACCGGCTGGCGGTGGCGAGCGATGCGGTGCTTCTGACCCATGCCGGCGCCGATCACCGGCTGAAGCTGAACAAGGCCGGCCCGGCCGCCACCGCGTCCCTGCTGTTCCAGAGCGACTGGTCGGGGCGGGCCGAGATGGGCCTCGCCGGAGAGGACAGCTGGTCGATCAAGGTCTCCGCCGATGGCGGCACCTGGATCACCGCCCTGCGGATCGACGCCGCGACCGGGCAGGCCGGCGGCGCCGCCGTCCAGCAGACGCCCGCCGACGCGACGCCGGGCCGCCTGATGCGCGCCGATTACGGATACGGCCCCGCCACGGTCCTGGGCCCGGTGGGATTTGCGGACGACGTGCCGAGCGGCGCGGTGATCGAGACGGGCTCGGAGGCCGGCGGCGCCTATACCCGCTTCGCCGACGGCACGCAGATCTGCACCGGCTCGTTCCTGCAGTTCGGCGTGCCGCTCTCGACGCCCAGAGCGGGCGGATTCCAGGGCGCCCTGCCGCCCGTGGCCTTCGCCGCGCCCTTCGCCGGTCCGCCTGTCGCCTCGATCCTGCTCGACGAAACGATCGAGGCCCTGGCGAAGGGCGCCGAGGTGGAAGCCGGGCGGATGGCGCCGCTGGTCTGGTCGGCGGCGGCGGGAAGCGTGGACATCTCGGGCCGCTATCTGGCGGTCGGGCGCTGGGCGTGACCTAGCCCAGCATCCACAGCATCAGATAGAGCGTCGCCGCGCCGCCGGCGATCGAGGCGACCACGGAGCGCAGCGTCACCGCGAGCGTCAGCGCGACGATCGCGGCGCAGAGCCGGGCGGGATCGAGCGCCCCGCCGGTCGCGGCGGGATGGACGACGAGGGGCGCGATGATCGCCGGGAAGACGGCGACCGGCGTGAAGCGCAGGAGCCGCGCCGCCCAGCCCGGAAGCGGCCGGTCGCCGAGCAGCCCCAGGAACGAGAACCGCAGCAGGAACGTGCCGATCCCGAGCGCGAGGATGACAAGCCAGATCGTCGGGTGGGCAATCGTCATGCGCGCCGTTCCAGCCAGAGTTCGACGGCCGCGCCGGCGACGAGCGCCACCGCGGCGGCGATCATCAGGCCGACGCCCGGCGGAAGCCCGGCCAGCAGCAGCGCCACGACCGCCGAGACCAGCGCCGCCACGACGTTCGGCAGGTCGCGCAGGAGCGGCCCCAGCATCGCGATGAAGGTGATGGGCAGCGCGAAGTCGAGCGCCAGGCCGTCCGGCACCGTGGTGCCCACCACCGCGCCGAGCAGCGTCGCCGCGTACCAGAGCGGCGCCACGGGCGAGGCGACGCCCAGAAAGAACGCGACGCGCTGGCGCACGCTCATCTCGGGATGGGTCTGATAGCGCGCGGCGGAGCAGGCATAGCACTGATCGACGTTGAGATAGGCGATGAGCGCCCGTTGCCAGAGCGGCGCCGCCCCGAGATAGGGGACGAGCGCGGCGGAATACATCGCCATCCGCAGGTTCACGACGAGCGCCGCGGCCACGATCAGCACGACCGGCGCGTTTTCGGTCATGAGCTGGACGGCGGTGAACTGCGCGGCGCCCGCGATGACGAGGATGGTGAAGGCCATGACCTCGGTCAGGTTCAGCCCGGCCTCGGTTCCCACGACGCCGAAGAGCATGCCGAAGGGCACGATCACGAGGATGAACGGCAAACCCTGCGTGAAGCCGGCCCAATAGCTCGAATTCGCGGTGGAGGCCGGCATGGGAGCGCCCTAGTGTCGTGGAACGATGCCTGCCTGCCCGAGCCGTTCCGGAACTGCAAATGCAATCTCGTGATGCCGACTATCTCATCGCCCCCGATCCGAGCCTGCCGCGGCTGACGCGCCGGGTGCGGGGCATCGACCACGAGGGCCTGCGCCGCGACATCTCGGTGGTCGAGGAGCGGCCGCTGACGATCTTTCTCAATGGTCAGGAGATCGTCACCGCGATGACGATCGGCGATTATCCCCACTACCTCGCGCTGGGGTTCCTCCGAAACCAGGGGATGCTGCGCGACGGGGAGCGGGTGACCGGGGTCGATGTCGACGAGGAGCTCGAGGTCGTCGTGGTGCGCACCGACCAGCCGACGAACCACGAGGAGAAGCTGAAGAAGAAGACGCGGACCAGCGGCTGTGCCGTGGGCACCGTCTTCGGCGACATGATGGCCGGTCTCGAGGACCTGACCCTGCCCACGGCCGAGCTGCGCACGAGCTGGCTCTATGCCCTGTCGGAGCGGATCAACACCACGCCGTCGCTCTATCTGGAGGCCGGCGCGATCCACGGCACGGTGCTGTGCCGCGCCGACCGGCCGCTCGTCTACATGGAGGATGTCGGCCGGCACAATGCGGTCGACAAGATCGCCGGCTGGATGCTGGCCGAGGGGGTCGATCCGGCCGACAAGATCCTTTACACGACGGGCCGGCTGACCTCGGAAATGGTGATCAAGTGCGCGCATATGGGGATCCCGGCGCTGGTGTCGCGGTCGGGCTTCACCGCCTGGGGGGTGGAGATCGCCCAGCAGGTCGGGCTGACGCTGATCGGGCGGTTGCGCGGCCGCCGCTTCGTGTGCCTGGCCGGCGAGGCAAGGCTGGTGCGCGACGCCGACCCGCGCGGCGCGGCGGCGGGCAAGGCGGACCGGCACGGCGATGAGTGAGGGGCGCGTCCGCGCATCCGGGGGCCGGGGGACTCGCGGCTCGCGGCCCCGCCCGTGCGGGAACCAGGCGCGATGATCGCGCCCTTGGGAGTTGTTCTGGCCGGTGGCCGCGCCAGCCGCATGGGCGGCGGCGACAAGGGGTTGCTCGAGCTCGGCGACAGCACCATCCTCGCCCACGTCATCGACCGCATCGGCCCGCAGGTCGCGGGCCTCGCGCTCAATGCGAACGGCGATCCGGCGCGGTTCGCCAGGTTCGGCCTGCCGGTCATCGCCGATACGCTGCCCGACCGGCCGGGGCCCTTGGCGGGCGTGTTGGCGGGGCTCGACTGGGCGGCGGGCAAGGGCGCCACCCACATCGTCAGCGTCGCCGCCGACACGCCTTTCCTGCCAGGCGATCTGGTGCCGCACCTGCTTCTGGCGGCGGAGGCGCAGGGCCATCCGATCGCGCTCGCCGCGACGCCCGACCCGCAACGCGGGGTGGTGCGCCACCCGACCTTCGGCCTCTGGCCCGTGGCATTGCGCGCGGACCTGCGCGAGATGCTCGAACGGGGCGTGCGCAAGGTCCTCGACTGGACCGACCGGCACGGCGCCGCGCTCGCCGCCTTTCCGGTCGAGAGGGGCGATCCGTTCTTCAACGTCAACACGCCGGAGGATCTGGCGCGGGCGCAGGATCTGGCGCAGGATCTGGCGCGGTGAGGGTGTTCGGCGTCACCGGCTGGAAGAATTCCGGCAAGACCGGCCTGATGGTGCGTCTGGTGGCGGAATTCGGCGCCAGGGGCCACAGCGTCTCGACCCTGAAGCACGCTCATCACAGCTTCGACATCGATCAGGAGGGCAAGGACAGCCGTCGTCACCGGGAGGCGGGGGCGCATCAGGTGCTTCTCTCCTCCGGCCGGCGCTGGGCGCTGATGACCGAGCTGGGCGCGGCGCCGGAACCGCCGCTCGACGCGCTTCTGGCGAAGTTGAGCCCGGTCGATCTGGTCCTGATCGAGGGCTGGAAGCGCGACCGCCACCCGAAGGTCGAGGCATGGCGGGCCGAGACCGGCCGACCGCTTCTGGCGCCCGAGGATCCGACCATTCGCGCGGTGGCCGCGAAGGGCGATCCGGGCATTGCCGACCGCCCCGTGCTCGATCTTGACGACACGGCGGGCATCGCCGATCTCATCGCCGCCGGGGTCGGGCTGTGAGCGGCATCGACACCATCGTCATGATGGACTGGTCGGGCGTCAACGACCGCGGCCCGCGACCGAAGGCCGACGCGATCTGGTCGGCCACCTGCCGGATGGACGCCGCGGGAGGGGGTGCCGAGCCGCCGGTCTATCACCGCTCCATCGCCGCCGCCGAGACCTGGCTGCGCGACCTCATCGGCCGCGAGGGGCTGGTCGGCCGCCGCCTGCTCGTCGGGCTCGACTTTCCCTTCGGCTATCCCGAGGGGGCCGGTCGACGGATCGCCGGATCGGACGATCCGCGGGCGCTCTGGGCCTTTTTCGCCGACGCCTTCGCGGCGCTGGGCGAGGGCGAAGGCCGGTTCCACATCGCGGCGCGGCTGAACGCGCTCTGGCCGGGCGACGGGCCGTTCTGGTTCAACGGTCTGAAGACCGACCTCGGCGGGCTGCCGCGGACGCGGCCCGCGGCGCTGCCCGAGGGCGTGCCCGAGCGCCGCGCGGCGGATCAGGCCGCGCCGGGGGCCTTCACCTGCTGGCAGATGGGCGGGGCGGGCGCCGTCGGATCCCAGGCGATGACGGGCATGGCGCTGATCGGGCGGCTCCGCCGCGATCTGCAGCAGGTGACGGTCTGGCCCTTCGAGGCGCCGGGCGCCGTTCATCTGGTGGAGATCTGGCCGTCTCTCTTCGGCGACGCGGTGGCGCGGGCAATGGACGATCCGAGCCTGCCGCGCGACGGCGGCGGCCGGCCGATCAAGGACGCTGCGCAAGTTCTGGGTGCTGTGCGGGAGGTGGCGGCGGCCGCGCGGGACGGCCGGCTCGAGCGGTGGCTCGCAGCCGCGCCGGCCTCGGCGCGACAGGCCGAAGGCTGGATTCTCGGCGCCGGGGCGGAGGAGCCGGCGGGTGACGCGCCGCTCGACCCGCCGCCGCTCTCGAACGATTGCTTCGCCCTGCCGCCGGGCGTTGCATGGACGCCGGTGGACGAGGCGTTGCAGTTGCTGCGGGACCGCCTGCAGCCTCTGACCGGCGTGGAGCGGGTCGCGCTCGCGGCGGCGGACGGGCGCATCCTGGCCGCCGATGCGGTCGCGAGGCGGGCCAACCCGCCGGGCGCGAACGCGGCGGTCGACGGGTTCGGCTTTGCCAGCGAGACGGCCGGCGCGGGACTGCAGCGCCTGCCGCTCGTGGCCGGCCGGGCGGCCGCGGGCGCGCCTTTCGGCGGCGTGGTCGACCCCGGCCGCGCGATCCGGATCCTGACCGGCGCGCTTCTTCCCCGGGGCGTCGACACCGTGGTTCTGGAGGAGGATACCACGACAGACGGCGCCAGCGTGGCGTTCCACGGCCCCGTCCGGTGCGGCGCGAACACCCGGCGGGCGGGCGAGGATGTCGATGCCGGTGCGACCGCGCTGCGGGCCGGTCACGTGCTGCGGCCCGTCGATCTGGCTCTCCTGGCCGCGGTGGGCGTCGCCGAGGTTCCGGTGCGCCGGCGCCTGCGGGTGGGCGTTCTGTCGACCGGCGACGAACTGGCCGCCCCCGGCGCGACGGAGGATCCGGCGCGGACATTCGATGCCAACCGCCCGATGCTGCTGGCGCTGCTGCGGCGCTGGGGGCATGTGCCGGTCGATCTCGGTCTGGTGCCGGACGACCGCGCGCGGCTCCGTACCGCGCTCGACAATGCGGCGGCCGATGTCGTGCTGACCTCGGGCGGCGCCTCGGCCGGCGACGAGGACCATGTCTCGGCGCTTCTGGCCGAAGAGGGGGCGCTCGCCGCGTGGCGGATCGCGCTGAAGCCGGGGCGACCCCTGGCGCTCGGGATGCGCGGGACCATGCCGATCTTCGGCTTGCCGGGCAATCCGGTGGCAAGCCTCGTCTGCACGCTGATCTTCGCGCACCCTGCCTTATCGGTGCTGGCGGGGGGGAAATGGCTGGAGCCGCTGGCGCTGTCGCTGCCCGCGGCGTTCGAGAAGGACAAGAAACCCGGCAGGCGGGAATATCTGCGCGCCCGGATCGGGCCGCGCGGGGTCGAGACCTTCGCCTCCGAAGGCTCCGGCCGGATCTCGGGTCTCGCCTGGGCGGAGGGGCTGGTCGATCTCGGAGACGCGGCCGCCACGATCAGGATGGGCGACCCGGTCCGGTTTCTGCCCTATGCGGGGTTCGGCTTTGGCTGACCCTCAGCCGGCGAGGTCGGCAATGCTGCGGGCCAGGGTCTGGATCGAGCCGTCGACGCGGCGGCGGATCTCGTTGACCGCGGTGACGTAGCCCGAGAGCGGCTCCTCGAGCGCCGGCACCCGCTCGGCGATCCGCGGCGCCGCGAGATAGAGCGCAACGAGCACGATTGCGGCCAGAAGCACCACGCCAAACCCGGACAGGAACCCGCCGGTGGCGGGGGCGGGGTCGGGGTCGGCGCCGTCCGGCACGGCGCGGGCACCGGGCGCGGGGTTCAGGGATGCGCTACTTTCCTCGAGATCCGGGAGCAGGTCGTTGCGCAGCTTCGGTCGCACGGGGCGCGGGGAGGCGACGGCCGGAGCCGCCGGCGGGACGGTCCGCGAAGCCTCCGGAGAGACCGGCGGGGCGGTCCGCGTGGCCTCCGGAGAGACCGGCGCAGTGCGGGTCTCGGCCGCGTGGCGCGCTTCCTCCTCGAGGATCTGGCGGGTCCGATCGTCGAGTTTCGGTCGCTGGACGCGCTCCGGCGGAGGGGCTCCTCCGGCCTCCTCGTCTGCATTGTCAGGCGGCTTCTGGTCCCAGACGTGATCGCAGGCCGAGCACTGGACGCTGCGCCCCTCGTCAGGGATGAGCGCGGCGTCGATCTCGTAGTGGGCGGCGCAGTGGGGGCAGGTGATGCGCATGGGGGTTCCTCGGCGTCGTGAGGGTCTGTTAACAACCGCGCCGGGTCTTTCAAAGCGATTGTCGGCGACGCGGCGATTGAATCGGCCGGGCGGCTGCGGCAGAACGGGCGCGGCTCGGATAGATGCGGGTCGATCGGCCGCCGGGCACGCACGGGTCATCCCGTGGGGCAGCGCCCCGGCGGAACAAGACAGGGCGCCGGCCGCGCGCATGGGACATCCGCCGATGCTTCGACTTCGTTCGCTTCTTTTCACCGTGCAGCTCTACGCCGCCATGGCGGTCATGGGGCTGTGCTACGTGCCGACGGCGATCCGCCGGCCGGACGGGGCGCAGCGGGCGATCCGTGCCTATTGCCGCTATGCGGTCTGGTCGGCGGAGAAGATCCTGGGCCTCACCTCGGAGATCCGCGGGGAGGTGCCGCAGGGCGAGGTGATGATCGCCGCCAAGCATCAGAGCTTCTTCGACATCATTCTTCTGTGTTCGGTGCTGCCGGCGCCGAAATTCATCATGAAAAAGGAGCTTGTGCGCACCCCCGTACTGGGCTGGTTCGCGCTTCGGATGGGCTGCGTGCCGGTCGACAGGGGGCAGAAGGGGCGCGCCATCGCGCAGATGCTGGCCGACGTTCAGAAGGGCCGGGCGCGGCCCGGGCAGTTGATCATCTATCCGCAGGGCACCCGCGTCGCCCCGGGGGTCGAGCTGCCCTACAAGACCGGCACCGCGATCCTCTATCAGCAGCTCGGGCAGGACTGCGTGCCGGTGGCGATCAATGTGGGCCTGTTCTGGCCGCGCACCGGCACGTTCAACAAGCGGCCGGGCCATGCGGTCCTGGAGTTTCTCGAGCCGATCCCGCCGGGGCTGAGCAAGGGCGCCTTTTTGGCGCGGCTGCGGCAGGTCGTGGAGACGAGATCGAACGAATTGATGGAGGAGGCCGGCTGGCGGCGGCCCGCGACGAGCTGAGCGCGGGGCGTTCAGAAACGTCCGCGCCGGCACCGCCGGCCAGATCGGAATACCATCGGACTTCCGTCGGACTTCCATCGGACCCGGAAACGGGCGTTCCGCCGTTAACCTCTGGCCGTCAATCCGCCCCCGGCACAGCTTCCCGCCGGGCCGGTGCCAGGCGGGAGCGGGGCGAAGGCTCAGCCGCGCAGCGTGCCGCCCGTCGCGGCCTCGACCTTGCTGACGATGCGCGCCGCGACGGCGTCGATCTCCGCGTCGGTGAGGGTCCGCTCGACGGGTTGCAGCCGGACGGTGATGGCCAGGGACTTGGCGTCCTCGCCCAGGGCGCCGCCGACGAACTGGTCGAAGACGTGCACGTCGGCGATGAGCGCCTTGTCGGCTCCACGGGCCGCGGCGACGACCTGCTGCGCCTCGACCCGCGCGCCCACGACGAAGGCGAAGTCGCGCTCCACCGCCTGCAGGCCGCTGAGGCGCAGCGCCGGCCGGGCCGCGTCGGGGCGCCGCGCCGCCGGGATCGCGTCGGGCCAGACCGTGAAGCCCATCGCCGGGCCCTTGACGCCCATCGCGCGCAGGATGCGCGGATGGATCTCGCCGAAGGTCGCGAGCGTCCGCTTCGGGCCGAGGCAGACGCGCCCGTGGCGGCCGGGATGCCACCAGGCCGCGCCCTCGCGCAGGATCTGCGCGCCGGAAGGCGCGCCGAGCGCCGCCAGCACCGCCTCGGCGGCGCCCCGGGCGTCGTAGATGTCGACGGGCCGGGCGGTGCCGTGCACGTCCTTCTGGCCGGTGCGGCCGGTCAGGAGGCCCGCGACCTGCAGCTGCTGCTCGCCGGGCTCGCCGCCCTGGAAGACGGTGCCGACTTCGAAGAGTGCCAGATCGGGATGGCCGCGCGCCTGGTTGCGCCCGGCGGCCTGCAACAGGCCGGCAAGCAGGTCGGGGCGCAGATGGCTCATCTCGGCGGAGATCGGGTTTTCGAGCATCGTGGCGTCGGTGCCCCCGCCGAACAGGGCCGCCGCGGTGCTGTCGATGAAGGAATAGGTCACCGCCTCGTTCATCCCGGCGGCGGCGCAGGCGCGCCGCGCCGCCTGCTCGCGCTTCTGCCCCTCGGTCAGGATCGGCTTCGGCACGCCGGGGCGGGCGCGCGCCATCGGCTGCGGCGCGAGATGGGTGAGCGAGGCGATGCGCGCCACCTCCTCCACCAGATCGGCCTCTCCCCGCACGTCGGGACGCCAGGACGGGACGTGGGCCAGATCGCCCTCGAGACGGAAGCCCAGCGCCTCGAGCGAGGCGCGCTGGGTCGCGGCCGGGATGTCCATGCCGACGAGCGAGGCGGCCCGGGCGGTGTCGAGCGCGTAGGCGCGGGCATGATCGGGCGCCTGGCCCGCCTCCACCACCTCGGAGGGCTCGCCGCCGCAGAGATCGAGGATCATCGCCGTCGCCGCCTCCAGTCCCGGCCGGGTGAAGGCCGGATCGACGCCGCGCTCGAACCGGTAGCGGGCGTCCGAGACGATCCTGAGCGCGCGCCCGGTCTGGGCGATGGCGACCGGATCCCAGAACGCCGATTCGACGAAGACATCGGCGGTGTCCTCGCCGACGCCCGTGGCCGCGCCGCCCATGATGCCGGCGATGCTTTGCGGCCCGGCGCCATCGGAGATCGCGATCATGCCGGGGGCGAGGGTGTAGCGGCGCTCGTCGAGCGCCTCCAGCGTCTCGTCCCCTGTCGCGAGATGGACGCGCAGATCGCCCGAGAGGCGCGCCGCGTCGAAGACGTGGAGCGGGCGGTTGCGGTCGAAGGTGAAGAAGTTGGTGATGTCGACGAGCGCCGAGATCGGCCTGAGGCCGATGGCCCGCAGCCGATGTTGCAGCCAAGGAGGGGAGGCGCCGTTGCGCACGCCGCGGATCAGGCGGCCGGCGAAGTGCGGCGCGCGTGGCAGGGCGTCGGCGTCGATGGCGACGCCCACGGGGCAGGCGAATCGGCCGGCGACCGGCGCCACCTCGGCGGGACGCAGGGTGCCGAGGCCGCGGGCGGCGAGGTCGCGGGCGATGCCGCGCACGCCCAGCGCGTCGGGGCGGTTGGGGGTGATGGCGATCTCGATCACCGGGTCGATCCGGGCGGGATCGTTGGCGGCGAGCCAGTCGGCGAAGCTCTGCCCGACGGCGCCGGAGGGCAGCTCGATGATGCCGTCATGGGCATCGGAGAGCTCCATCTCGCGCTCCGACGCCATCATGCCGTGGCTCTCGACGCCGCGGATGCGGCCGACCTGGATCGTGGTGTCGATGCCCGGAACGTAGGCGCCGGGCCGGGCCACCACCACCGTGATGCCGGCGCGCGCATTGGGGGCGCCGCAGACGATCTGCTTCACGCCCTCGTCGGTCTCGACCTGGCAGACCTGCAGCCGGTCGGCGTCGGGATGCGGCGCCGCCGCCTGCACCCGGCCCAGGGTGAAGCCCGCGAGCCGCGCCGCCGGGTCGGTGACCGCCTCGACCTCGAGGCCGAGATCGGTCAGCGCCTCGGCGATCGCCTCGACCCCGGCATCGGTGTCGAGATGGTCCTTGAGCCAGGACAGGGTGAACTTCATGGCGGGGCCCCTCTGCTTCGCGGCCGAGGCACTAGCGCAGCGGGCCGCGGATGGGAAGCCGGGGCGCTACCAGACGCCGTGCCGCGCGAGATCGCCCTTGAGATCGCCCTGGAAGTCGAGCGCGTCCGGGCGCGGCCGGGTGAGGAGGCTGACGCCCACGAAGAGCAGGATCGTGACGCCCAGCACCGCCGCCGGCAGCGTCGGGTCGAAGACGCTGACGCCCGCGACGAAGGCCATCCAGATCGCCAGCGCCGCGCCGCCCGCGAGCGAGGCGAGCGCCCCCGCCGCGGTGCCGCCGCGCCAGAAGAAGGCGCCGATGGTGGCCGGCACCGAGACCACGAGCCCCGCCGCCGAGAGCGCCGCGAGCTGATCGACGATGGCGGTCTGGCGGAGCGCGAAGACGGAAGCGAAGAGGATGACGAGGACCACGACGATGCGGCCCACCATGACCTGCCGGGCATCGCGCGCCGTGGCGTCGCCCAGATCGCGGGCGACCATGGCGCCGAGGGTCAGGGCGATGGAATCGAGCGTCGAGATCGCCGCCGAGAGGATGCCGATCGTCAGGAACAGCGCCACGATCCGCGGCACCGCGCCCGAGGCGAGGAGCGCGGGCGTGGCGGCGGAGGTGTTCTCGAGATCGGGGGCGAGGATCAGGGCGGCGAAGCCCCAGAGCACCGAGACGAGGGTGAAGATCAGGCCGAAGCCCAGCACCCAGAGGATCATCGCCCGCATGGCGGGGATGTCGCGGACGGTGAACAGGCGCTGGCTGACCTGCGGGTTCGACAGCGGAAAGAAGAACCACGGCAGCGACAGGGCGAGGAAGGTGCCGAGCGACCAGAGGCCGGGACCGGGCACGTCGAGCCAGGGGCCGCGCTCCTCCGCCACGCGGGCGGCGAAGGTGGCGGGGCCGCCGATATGTGCGGTGACGAAGCCGATGGCCAGAAGCGCGGAGACCACCATGATCGCGGCCTGCACCGCGTCGGTCCAGGCGACGGAGCGGAGGCCCGCGACGAGGGTCCAGAGGATGGCGAGCGCCGCGCCGGTGGCGATGGCGGCGAAGAGGGGGATGGCGCCGCCGGTGATCTGGGAGAGCAGGAGCCCGATCCCGGCCATCTGCGTGGTGCAATAGGGCATCAGGAAGATCAACGACAGGAGCGCGGCGGCCTGCGCCACCCGGCGCGAGCCGTAGCGTTTCCCCAGCATCTCAGCGGGGGTGACGAAACCGTAGCGTTCCGCGGCGAGCCGGAAGCGGGGGCCGAAGACGACGAGCAGCGACAGCCCGGAGAAATAGACCAGCTCGAAGCCGAACGCGCCGATGCCGCCGCGATAGGTGAGCCCGGTGAGCACGATCAGCATGAAGGCGGAATAGGTGGTGGCTGCGTAGGAGAGACCGGAGACCGCGCCACCGATCCGCCGTCCGCCGAGATAGTAGTCCACCGCCGAGCCGGTATTGCCGCGGGCGGCGGCCCGGGCGATGCCGGCCCCGAGGAGCGCGAAGAGGCCGACGGCGATCCAGACGAGGGTGGCGGGCATCAGCGCCTCCACCCGGCGACGCCCCGGAGGATCAGGGCGATGACGGCCACGCCGAAGGCCAGCCAGAAGCCCGCGATGCCGAGGCCGATCGCGCCGCCCGACATGAGGCTGTAGGGCACGGCGATGCCGGCGAGGATGAGGATCGCGGCGGCGGCGAGCCAGAGGGCGAAGGCGGTCATGGGCGCTCCCTTTGCGATGTCATCCGCCTTTCGCAAGGTCCTCCTCGTCGCCCATGGCCGCGAGGCGGATCTCCCGGAACAGGCGGATCGTGGGTTTCAGGGCGAACAGGATCGACCCGATCACGAAGAAGGTGATCGCGGTGGTCTCCAGGCTCTTCCAGTAGAACAGGACCGAGCCGACGATGAAAGAGAACGCGGCGGTGAAGTCCACGGCGGTGTAGACGAGTTCGGCCATCGCGTAGAATTTGCGCGAGCGCGCGGATCGCTGGCGGTTTTCTTGGCGGAAGAGATCAAGCAACATGATCACCTTTAACTGGTGGATTTTGCAGTAAACACCACAGAAAGCGCAGCAGCATGTCTAGCCCTCCCTTCTCGGTCCTATACCATGGCGGTCATAAATATTCTTGATTTCGGAGGCGGTCAATTTCGGCTTTACGCCAAGATCTTCCCGTAGTTTTGCAAACATCTCGATTTCACATTTGCTGGCGTAGCATTTCGCGGTGTATAGATCTCCGTCGTCACATTTGTCGCTATCAATTGATCGAAGGCGAAATTCCGCGTACACAAACTCGCGAGCAGAAGCGAGAACACTCGGTGGGGCATACAGGAGAAGGCTGTGGAGAGATGAGGCTAATTCAAGATTCTTAGATTGTCGATCTGGTACGCTACTATTCTTCGAATGCCAAAATCTATTATTGGCAGTCTCTAAGAACTTAGCGTATACTGCCCGTTTTTCTCTGGCGATCTCCAGATTTCTATCGCGCCTTTTTTGCCGAGGATAAGCAACGAACGCTATCAAAAGCGCTGTTAATGCTGCAATTACCGTTGGTAGAAATGGAGTCGTCACACCCCGCCCCTCAGCGTCGGCACCTGCAACGCCGAGAAGCCGTAGTGGCGCAACCAGCGCAGGTCGCTGTCGAAGAAGGCGCGGAGGTCGGGGATGCCGTATTTCAGCATGGCGATGCGGTCGATGCCCATGCCGAAGGCGAAGCCCTGCCACTTCTCGGGATCGACGCCGCCCGAGCGCAGGACGTGGGGATGGACCATGCCCGAGCCCAGCACCTCGAGCCAGCCGTCGCCCTCGCCGACCTTCACGGTGCCGCCCTCGAAGCTGCACTGGATGTCGACCTCGGCGGAAGGCTCGGTGAAGGGGAAGTGCGAGGCGCGGAAGCGGGTCTTCACCGCGCGGCCGAAATAGGCGGTGAAGAACTCCTCCAGCACCCATTTCAGGTTGGCCATGGAGATGTCGCGGTCGAGCGCCAGCCCCTCGATCTGATGGAACATCGGCGTGTGGGTCTGGTCGTAATCGGCGCGGTAGACGCGGCCGGGGCAGATGATGCGGAGGGGCGCGCCGTGCTCCTGCATGGAGCGGATCTGCACCGGCGAGGTGTGAGTGCGCAGCACGTGGGGGTCCCGGTCGTCGCCCGCCGCCCGGTGCATGTAGAAGGTGTCCATCTCCGCCCGCGCGGGGTGGTGGCCGGGGATATTAAGCGCGTCGAAATTGTACCAGTCGCTTTCGACCTGCGGCCCCTCGGCCACGGCGAAGCCCATATCGGCGAAGATCGCCGTGCATTCCTCCCAGACCTGGCTGACCGGATGCACGGTGCCCTGGCGGGCGTCGCGGGCGGCCGGGCGGGCGGGCAGCGTCACGTCGAGCCATTCGGCGGCGAGGCGGGCATCGAGAGCGGCGTCCTCGAGCGCCGCCTTGCGGGCGGCGAGGGCGGCGGTGATCTCGTCCTTGAGGGCGTTGAGGCGCGGGCCGGCGGACTTGCGCTCCTCGGGCGTCATGCGGCCCAGTTCGCGCATGGCGAGCGCCACCTCGCCCTTCTTGCCGATGGCGGCGAGTCGCACCTCCTCCAGCGCCGCTTCGTCGCGGGCGTCGCCGATGCGGGTGAGATACTTGTCGCGCAGATCGTCCATGGCGGCCCCCGGGCATGCTGACGGGCGCGTGCTAGCGCGGTCGCCAGGGGAGGGCAAGCGAGGCGGGGCTGGACAGGGGCCACAGGCGGCACAGGTTCGACCGGAGCGATGAAGGAGACCCGCATGATCCGCACCACCCTCACGCTGCTGTCGCTGTCGCTGTCGCTGTCCCTGGGCCTGGCGGCCGCGCCGCTTGCCGCGCAGATGGCCGACAGGGAGAGGCTCGCGGCCGCGCTTGTCGGCAACACCTTCCGGGGCGACATGGGCGGCGGGGGCTATGCCAGCTATTTCGGTGCCGACGGCCTCTATCACGATGCCGAGGGCTCCGGGCGCTACGAGATCACCGAGGACGGCGTGTGCTATCCCGACACCCAATTCGGCTGCTATCAGGCGAGGATCGAGGACGGTGCGCTGTCCTGGTCGCAGGACGGCGCCGCCATGGGAACCGGCGTGATCCTCGAGGGCGATCCCCTGGGTTTCACGCCACAGTGATGACTCGGGCGGCGCCGGGCGTGGAAAGATCGCGCCGGAGACAACCAAACGGGAGAGTTTCATGATCCGCATCGCACTTGCCGCCGCAGCGGCGTCGGTCGCCACCGGCGCTCTGGCCGAGGATGTGAGCTATGACGTCGACGGCGTCGCCCATACCGGCTATTTCGCCGCCGCCGAGGCGCCGCGCGGGCTCGTGGTGCTGGTCCATGACTGGGACGGGCTCGACGCCTACGAGCGCGGGCGGGTCGACCAGCTGGCCGGCATGGGCTACGACGCCTTCGCGCTCGACATGTACGGCGCCGACACGGAGGCCGGCACGGTGGAGCAGAACCGCGCGGCGACCTCCGAGCTGCGCGACGACCGCGAGAAGATGCGCGGCCTGATCGCCGCCGGCATCGCGGCGGCGCGGGAGCGATCCTCGGCCGACGCGCTGGTCGTGGCGGGGTATTGCTTCGGCGGCGGCGTGGCATTGGAAATGGCGCGATCGGACATGGCCGGCGAGGCGGCGGGCTACGCCACGTTCCACGGCTCGCTCGCGACGCCAGAGGGCGAGGGCTATGCCGAGGACGTGCCGCCGATCCTGATCCTGCACGGTGCCGCCGACGATTCGGTCCCGCTGAGCGAGGTGGTCGGGCTGATGGACGAGCTTGAAAGCGTCGGCGCGACCTATACGGCCGAGATCTATTCGAACGCCCCCCACGCATTCACCGTCGAGGGATCGGACCGCTATCAGGAACGGGCGGCGACGGAGAGCTGGGAGGCGTTCAGCGACTTTCTGGCCGAACGACTTGGCGCGTGAGATCGAGCGCAAGTTCCTGGTAACCGGCGCGGGCTGGCGGCAGGCGGCGAGCGGATTGCGCGAGATCAGCCAGTTCTATCTGGCGCGGACCGACCGTGCCACCGTCCGGGTGCGGATCCTCGACGGGGCGCGGGCGCGGATGACGGTAAAAGGCAACGCCGCCGGGGCGTCGCGGGCGGAATACGAATGGGACATCCCGCTCGCCGATGCCCGGGCCATGGAGGCGATGCGCAGCGGCCGGACGATCCGCAAGACCCGCCACATGGTCGGCGCGGGGGAGCTGACCTGGGAGATCGACGAGTTCGAGGACGGGCTGGTTTTGGCCGAGATCGAGCTGCCCTCCGAAGCGGCCCGGTTCGACCGGCCGGGCTGGATCGGCCGCGAGGTGACGGGCGATCCGCGCTATTACAACGCCGCGATGGCCCTGGGCTGCGGCGCCTCGGCCACCGGATCGAGCAGGCCCGCGCGGGAGAGATCCCAGTAGGTGGCGAAGCGCTGCGCGAAGCCGCCGGGCGGTTCGGCGAAGAGCGCAGCCCCGAGCGCCAGGAGCGGCGGCTCGAGGCTGCGGGCGAGATCCGCGAAATCGGCGCGCGCGGCCTGCGCCCGGTCGGGCGACAGATCGTCCGCGACGCGGTCGAGAAGGCCCTCGAGCACCGCCAGGTCCATGAGCTCGTCGAGCGCCTCGACCAGCACCTCGGCCATGACGAGATGGGCGCCGGCCGGTCCGGCCACGGTGCGCGACAGCAGAAGCGCGTGCCAGCGGTGGATGCGGGCCGGCCGGTGGCAGTCGAGGATCGCCGCGCCGCGGTCGCGGCGGGCGGTGTCGAGCGCGGCGCGGGCGCGGGCGAAGCCGTGCTCGAGCCCCCCCGCAGCGCCGCCCCGCCCTCGCCGTCGAGGCTCCAGCTGCCGGCCCGTTCCCAGGCCGAGAGGATCGCCACCTGCAGCCGGATCATCCCGCTCGCGGCCTCGGGCGCCGCCGCCTGCCGCGCCAGATCCTCGGCGAGGCGGCGGTCCAGAAGCGCCGCGGGACCGCTGCCGATGGTCGCCTCGAGAAGCGGGCCGCAGCGGCGCGCGATCTCCAGATCGGCGCCGGCGCGCGCCAGATCGGCGACGGGGGCGAGCGCGCTCGCCAGGGCCTCGATCTCGCGGAGATGGCGGGGGAAGGCGTCGGCCACGAGCCGCGCCAGGGCCTCGACCCGCTCCAGGCACAGCTGCGCCTCGGCGAGCCGCGCGGCGGTCGGGACCTCGGCTGCGGTGAGGCTGTCGAGGAGCGCGCCGAGATCGGCCTGGGCGATCCGGCGGATGCCGGTCTCGACGCTCTCGTCATCGGGCTGAAGGCAATAGGACAAGGGGCACGCCTCACACTCTGAGGTAGTATGGCGTAATCAATTCTAAACGTAAACGAGCAAGACGCCGGGTGCCAGCGACGTCAGTGCGCGGTCTCCCGCCAGACCGACCAATAGGCGCCGACCCGCCGCGCCAGGGCGCCCGGCTTCTCGGTCAGGAGCGCGCGGCCGAGCCGGAACGCCTCCGCTTCGAGGCGCGCCTTGCGCGCGGCCACGAGCCCCAGTGCCGCCTCCGCCGCGGCCGGGTCCATGGCGTCGCGGCGCTGCGCGATCTCGTGTTCCATGACGTGAAGGTCGTGGTGGTCGCCCAGAACGTCGGAGAGGGCGTCGGCGGGTTCCACCTCGGCGGCGATCATCGGCGCGACCTTCTTCAGGAGCCGCAGGTGATACCAGTGGTATTTCACCCGCTTGCGCCATTCGTGGAGGCGCTCTCCACTGGGCTCGTCCTGCGCCGCGGCCATGGCGTCGCGGGCGCGGGCATAGGTCTTCTTGAGACCGCCGGCAATCGCCGCCGCGCCGGTGGCGTCGATCTGCCAGCGCACCGCCCGGTCGCGGGCGGCGCGCAGATCCTCGACCGTGCGGTCGAGCCGTTCGGCCACGTCGTCGGCGGTCTCGCGGGCGCGGGCCTCCTCGACGAGCGCGTCCCGCAGCCCGTCGAAGGGGGCCTCGGCCAGCTGATCGGCGAAATGGGCGCAGATGGCATCCGCGGTCTCGACCAGCGCGGCGGCGTCGCGCACGTCCGACAGGCGGCGGGCGGCGTCGCGGAAGGCGGCGTTCTCGTCCGAATAGTCGGAAAAGGCCGGCCGGACGAGGCGGATCAGGGCGCGCAGCTTCTTGCAGCGCTTGCGCACCTGGTGGATCCGCTCGCCCATCGGCAGATGGTCATCTGCCGCCTCGGCCAGCGCCGCGTCGATCTGGTCGAGCGCGATGCGGCGAAATCCGGCGGCGACGCTGTCGTCGCCCTGGCTGAAGGAATAGCTCACGGCGCCCCCCCTGCATGCGTCCGGGGGATATAGGGCGGCGGGCGCAGACGAAAACGGGCCGCCGTCGAGGCGGCCCGCGATGCCGGACAGGGCGCGCCGATCAGGCGGCGAGCTTCGCGCGGGCCTGATCGACGATGGCGCCGAACGCCTCTGGCTCGTGGACGGCGAGATCGGCCAGCACCTTGCGGTCGATGTCGATGCCGGCGAGCGAGAGGCCGTTGATGAAGCGCGAATAGCTCAGCGTCTCGTCATGGGCGCGCACGGCGGCATTGATCCGCTGGATCCACAGGGCACGAAAGTTGCGCTTGCGGGTCTTGCGGTCGCGGGTGGCGTACTGGTTCGCCTTGTCGACCGCCTGGGTGGCGGTGCGGAAGGTGTTCTTGCGCCGGCCGTAATAGCCCTTGGCGGCCTTGACGACCTTCTTGTGGCGGGCGTGGGTGGTGGTTCCACCTTTGACACGGGACATGGGTCGGCCTCCTTAACGGTCGTAGGGCATGTAGGTCTTGGCAAGCTTCTGGTCGGGCTTGCTCAGGACCCGGGTACCGCGGGCGTCGCGAATGAAATCGTTCGACCGCTTGATCATGCCGTGCCGCTTGCCGGCCTGGCCGCCGACGACCTTGCCGGTCGCGGTGACCTTGAAGCGCTTCTTGGCGCTCGACTTGGTCTTCATCTTGGGCATTTCCGTCTCCTCGTCAGAGTGGTCTCGCGCGCGGACTCGGCATGCCACACCGGCCGGCCCGCGCATCGCGTGAGCAGGCCCCTTACGCGATGCGGCCGCGGATCGCAAGCGATGCCGGCCGCCGCGCCGGCGGCTGGGCCGGGGGCGAGCCGCGCTTGATCGCGCGTCGCGGCGCATTACCGTTCGGCGGCGGAAAGACGGGCGAAAGACGGGCGAAAGACGGGGGGTGGGGCGACAGTGATGGAGCAGGACGCGGCGCCGTTCGGGTCGGTTCTGATCGTCGACGATCACCCGCTTTACGCAGAGGCGCTGCGGCGGACGGTCATCGCTGCCTGCGCGGGATGCGCGACGCGCCTGGCGCAGAGCCTCGGGGCGGCCCTGGCCGAGCTCGCGCGCGAGCCGGTGCCGGATCTTGTCCTTCTGGATCTGACCTTGCCCGATGCGCAGGGAACCCAAGGGGTGCAGCGGCTGCGCGCGGCGGCGCCCGAGATCCCTGTGCTGGTGGTCTCGGCGGCGCCCGCGCCGGAGGTCGTCGCGGACCTGATCGCGGCGGGCGCTGCGGGGTTCATGCCCAAGGAGGAGGATGGCGCGACGCTGGCCGCGGCGCTGCGCGAGGTGGCGGCGGGGCGGCTCTTCGCGGCGGAGACGCCCCGCGAGAACAAGCCGGACGGGCGCGCGGCGGCGCGCGCTCACCTCGCCCGGCTGACCCCGCAGCAGGGGCGCGTGCTGGCGATGATCTGCGACGGCAAGTCGAACCGGCAGATCGCCGAGGAGATGGGGCTCGTGGAGGCGTCGGTGAAGTCGCACGTGACAGCACTTCTGCGCCGTCTCGAGGTGCAGAACCGGACGCAGGCCGCGCTTCTGGCGCGGCAGGCGGATCTGCCCTGCGATGCGGCGCCGGGCGAAGGCGGCTGAGGGCGCCCGCCGCCCTTGCGAGACCCGCCCGCGCGATGCAGGTTGCCGTGAGGCGCCGCGCCCGGCCTGTTGCTCGGGGCGGCACCACCCGGAGCCGCGCGCCGTCGCGTGCCGAGACCCAGACCCGCGCACCGCCGCGCCCGGAAGACCCAGACCCGCGCGCCGCCGCGCCCGGAAGACCCAGACCCGCGCGCCGCCGCGCGCCGAGAAGAAGAGGACAGTCATCATGCGCACCCGCGCCGCCGTCGCGCTCGAGGCCGGAAAACCGCTCGAGGTCATGGATGTCAATCTCGAGGGCCCGCGGGCCGGCGAGGTTCTGGTGGAGATCAAGGCCACGGGGCTCTGCCATACCGACGAGTTCACCCGCTCGGGCGCCGATCCCGAGGGCGCGTTCCCGGCGATCCTCGGCCACGAGGGCGCGGGCGTCGTGCAGGAGGTGGGCGCCGGGGTGACGAGCGTGAAGCCGGGCGACCACGTGATCCCGCTCTATACGGCCGAATGCCGGGAATGCGAGTACTGCCTCAACCCGAAGACGAACCTCTGCCAGGCGATCCGGAGCACGCAAGGCCAGGGCGTGATGCCCGACGGGACCTCGCGGTTCAGCTTCGACGACGGCACGCCGATCCGGCACTACATGGGCTGCTCGACCTTCTCGAACTACACCGTCCTGCCGGAGATCGCGGTGGCGAAGGTCAACCCCGACGCGCCGTTCGACAAGATCTGCTATATCGGCTGCGGCGTGACCACCGGCATCGGCGCGGTGATCTACACCGCCAAGGTGGAGCCGGGATCGCGCGCGGTGGTCTTCGGCCTGGGCGGCATCGGGCTCAACGTGATCCAGGGCCTGCGTCTGGCCGGGGCCGACATGATCGTGGGCGTGGACATCAACCCGAGCAAGAGGGAGATCGCCGAACGCTTCGGCATGACGCATTTCGTCAACCCCAGGGAGCTCGACGGCGATCTGGTCCCCTATCTCGTCGATCTGACGAAGGGCGGGGCGGATTACAGCTTCGAATGTATCGGCAAGACGGGCGTGATGCGCCAGGCGCTCGAATGTTGCCACAAGGGCTGGGGCGAGAGCGTCATCATCGGCGTCGCCGGCGCCGGCGAGGAGATCTCGACCCGGCCCTTCCAGCTGGTGACGGGCCGGGTCTGGCGGGGCTCGGCCTTCGGGGGGGCGCGGGGGCGCACCGACGTGCCGAAGATCGTCGACTGGTACATGGCCGGCAAGATCGAGATCGACCCGATGATCACGCACAAGCTGACGCTCGACGAGATCAACCACGGCTTCGAGCTGATGCACGAGGGCAAGTCGATCCGCGCCGTGGTCGAGTACTGAGCTGCGGCGGCCTGCCGCCCGGTCGGCGATCGACCGGCCGGGCGGGGGCGGGAAATCGTTTACCTCGGTTGCGGATGCCCGCATACAGGGGACGGGCGCATCTTCGGGAGGGAGCCATGAAGATTTCGGACCGGCCGGGGGGCCGCGCATGAGAGCCGCGCTCGCCCTCGCCCGCCTGATCGACCGCATCAACACGGTGATCGGGCGCTGGCTCGCCTGGCTGATCCTCGCGGCGGTCGTCGTCAGCGCCGGCAACGCCGTCATCCGCAAGAGCTTCAACCTGTCGTCCAATGCCTGGCTCGAACTGCAATGGTACCTGTTCGGGGCGGTGTTCATGCTCTGCGCCGCCTGGACGCTCAAGGCGGACGAGCATGTCCGCGTCGACGTGCTCTCGACCTGGCTGTCGGCGCGGGCGCGGGTCTGGATCGACCTCGTCTGCCACATCCTGTTCCTGATGCCCTTCGCGTTACTCATGGTGTGGCTGTCCTGGCCGTTCTTCATGTCGTCCTTCCTGTCGGGGGAGCAGTCGAGCAACGCCGGCGGGCTGATCCGGTGGCCGGCGAAGCTGTGGATCCTGCTCGGGTTCTGCATGCTGGCGGCGCAGGGCGTGTCGGAGATCATCAAGCGAAGCGCGATGCTCACGGGCGCGCTGCCCCTGCCGGAGAATGTGGCGACCGACGAGGACGAACGGGTCCGGCAGGCGGAGCAGGCTCGATGATCGAGCTTATCGCCCACAACCTCGCTCCCATCATGTTCATCAGCGTGATGGGGATGCTGCTCCTTGGCTATCCGGTCGCCCTGACGCTGGCGGCGGGGGGGATGTTCTATTTCGTCATCGGCGTCGGGCTTTCGGAGTATTCGAGCGAGATCAACCTGTTCTGGCCATTGCTGCGGGCCATGCCGGAACGGGTGTTCGGCATCATGTCGAACGACACGCTGCTGGCGATCCCGTTCTTCACGTTCATGGGGCTGATCCTCGAGCGTTCGGGGATGGCGGAGGACCTGCTCGACACGATCGGCCAGCTGTTTGGGCCGCTGCGCGGCGGGGTGGCCTTCGCGGTGGTGCTGGTGGGCGCGCTCCTTGCGGCGACGACTGGGGTGGTGGCCGCCTCGGTGATCGCCATGGGTCTTATCTCGCTGCCGATCATGCAGCGCTACAGCTACGATCCCTCGGTGGCCACGGGGACCATCGCCGCGGCGGGAACGCTGGCGCAGATCGTGCCGCCGTCGCTCGTCCTGATCGTGATGGCCGACCAGCTGGGCGTGTCGGTGGGCGACATGTATCTGGGCGCGATCTATCCCGCGCTGATCATCATCGGCGTCTATTGCCTCTATATCGGGGTGCTGACGATGCTCAGGCCCCGCGCGGTGCCGGCGCTGCCGCCCGAGGAGAGGCGCCTGGGCAGCGGCATCTGGTCGCTTCTGGCGATGATCGCGCTGTCGGTGGTGCTGTATCTGGCGGCGTCGCGATTCGTCTTCGCCGACCGGATCCCGGCGACGCGGGTGGTCTTCGCCGCCAGCCTGTCGGTGGCGCTCTGCCTCGCCGTCGCGCTGGCCAGCCGGTACCTGAAGCTCGGGCTTCTGTCGAAGCTCGCCGAGGAGGTGGTGATCGTCCTGATCCCGCCGCTGGCGCTGATCTTCCTGGTGCTGGGCACGATCTTCCTCGGCATCGCGACGCCCACCGAAGGCGGCGCCATGGGCGCGGTCGGCGCGCTGACCCTCGCCGTGGCGAAGCGGCGGCTGGATTTCGCGACGCTGCGCTCGGCGGTCGAGGCGACGGCGAAGCTGTCGGCCTTCGTGCTGTTCATCCTGATCGGCGCGCGGGTCTTCGGCCTGACCTTCTATGGCGTCAACGGCCAGGTCTGGCTGGAGGAGCTGCTGCTCGGCCTGCCGGGCGGGCAGTTCGGCTTCCTCGTCGTGGTGACCATCGTCATCTTCGTGCTCGGCTGCTTTCTCGATTTCTTCGAGATCGCCTTCATCCTGGTGCCGCTTCTGGCGCCGGTGGCCGAGCGGCTGGGCATCGACCTGATATGGTTCGGCGTGATCCTGTCGATGAACCTGCAGACCAGCTTCCTCACCCCGCCCTTCGGCTTCGCGCTGTTCTATCTGCGCTCGGTGGCGCCCACGGAGGACTGGACCGATTCGTCCTCGGGCCGGACGATGGCGCGGATTCGCACGCAGCAGATCTATCGCGGCGTGGTGCCGTTCATCGCCATCCAGTTCGCGCTGATCATGCTGGTGATCCTGGTACCGGGGCTCGTCACCCATTACGACGACGCGCGCCAGGACCGGCAGAGTTCCGGCGGGACCATCAGCGTGCCGCAGAGCGGCGGGCCGGGTGGCGGCAGCTTCAACTTCGGATCCCCATCGGGTGGGGGATCCTCGTCCGGCGGCGGCGGGCAATCCGGCGGGTTCAATTTCGGTGGCTCGGGTGGCTCGGGTGGCTCCGGCGAGGGGCCCGGCGGCTCCGGGGCGGGCGGCTTCAACATGGGCGGCGGAACCGGCGGGGAGGCGCCTAATGGCGGGTCGGGTTCATCGGGCGATGCAGGCTCCGGTGGTGGCTCGGACGCTGGCGGCTTCAACATGGGCGAGGATCCGGGCACCGCACCGCCCGAGGCGGGCGGGGCGGCGGAGCCGGGCGATGGCGGCTCCGAAGAGGGCTCCGGTGGCACCTCGGGCGGGGGCTCCGGTGGCGGGTCGGAGGCCGGGTCGGGCGGCGGCGGCGGCTTCAACTTCGGCAACTGATCGGCGGCAGCGTCGCTGTCCTCGCCGGGATGCCGCGCTAAGCTCCTGTCAGGGCATCCATTGATCAGGGAGGATTATCATGGACCGTCGCAACTTCCTTCGCACCTCGGCGCTGGGAGGGGTAGGCGCCGGCGCGCTCGCCGCCCCGGCCATCGCGCAATCGACGCCGCAGGTTCAGTGGCGCTGCACCTCGTCGTTCCCGCAATCGCTCGACACGATCTTTGGCGGCGCATCGGACGTCGCGCAATATTGCCGGGAGGCGACGGACGGCGCCTTCGACATCCAGGTCTTCGCCGCGGGCGAGATCGTTCCGGGGTTGCAGGCCGCGGATGCGGTGCAGAACGCCACGGTGGAGATGTGCCATACCGCCGCCTATTACTATGTCGGCAAGTCGCCGACCTGGGCGCTGGGCGGGGTCATCCCCTATGGTCTCAACAACCGCGGCATGAACGCCTGGCTCTATTACGGCGACGGCGTGGCGCTTCTGAACGAGTTCTACAACGCCAACGACCTGCATTATCTTCCGGCGGGCAATACCGGCACGCAGATGGGCGGCTGGTTCCGCAACGAGATCGGCGGCCTTGCCGACATGGACGGGCTGCAGATGCGGATCGCGGGCCTTGCCGGGCAGGTGATGGAACAGATCGGCGTCGTGCCGCAGCAGATCGCCGGCGGCGACATCTATCCGGCGCTGGAACGCGGGACGATCGACGCGGCGGAGTGGATCGGACCCTATGACGACGAGAAGCTGGGCTTCTATCAGGTCGCGCCGTACTACTACTATCCCGGCTGGTGGGAGGGGAACCTGACCCTCAACTGCTTCGTCAACCAAGCCGCCTGGGAGGGTCTGCCCGACACCTACAAGCGGCTTCTGGAGACCGCCTGCCGCGCCGCCAATACCGAGATGATGGCGGAATACGACTACAAGAACCCGAGCGCGCTGCGCTCGCTGGTCTCGCAGGGCGCGCAGCTCAGGGCCTTCCCGCAGGACGTGCTGGACGCGACCTACGACGCGGCGATGAGCCTCTATTCGGATCTGCGGAGCAACGCCGACGGCTGGCAGCCGATCTTCGACAGCATGATGAAGTTCCAGGTCGACCACTTCCTGTGGCAGCAGGTGGCCGAGCAGACCTTCGCCCAATACATGCAGGCCAAGCAGCAGCAGGGGCAGCTCTTTGCCCAGGCCAACGATCTCGGCCAGTCCGGCGGCGGCCAGTCGGACGGCGGCCAATCCGGCGGCGAAGGCGGCAACTGAGCGAGACCGATTGCAGGGGCCCCGGGCGAGGCACCGGGGCCCTTGCCTTGGCGAGCCAACCGATTAAGGCCAGACCGGCATACATGCCGCAAGGCGCCTATCGGGAGGATATCGCATGGATCGTCGGACATTTCTGCATGGCTCGGCCCTCGGAGGGGCCACAACGATCGGCCTGGCCGCGCCCGCCCTGGCGCAGGGGGCGCAGAAGGTGCAGTGGCGCTGCACCTCGTCGTTCCCCAAGGGGCTCGACACCGTCTATGGCGGCGCGGTGGACGTGGCGCGATTCGTGCGCGAGGCCACCGACGGCGCCTTCGACATCCAGGTCTTCGCGGCGGGCGAGATCGTGCCGGGCCTGCAGGCCGCCGATGCCGCGCAGAACGGCACGGTCGAGATGTGCCATACCGCGAGCTACTACTATGTCGGCAAGTCGCCGACCTGGGCGCTCGGCACGGTGATCCCCTACGGGCTCGACGTGCGGGGCATGAACGCCTGGCTCTATTACGGCGAAGGGCTCGAGCGGCTGAACGCGTTCTACAACGCCCAGGACCTGCATTACCTGCCGGCGGGCAATACCGGCACGCAGATGGGCGGCTGGTTTCGCAACGAGATCGGCGGTCTTGCCGACATGGACGGGCTGCAGATGCGCATCGCCGGGCTCGGTGGCCGGGTCATGGAGGCGATCGGCGTGGTGCCCCAGCAGATCGCCGGCGGCGACGTCTATCCCGCCCTGGAGCGCGGCACGATCGACGCCACCGAATGGGTCGGCCCCTATGACGATCTGCGCCTCGGCTTCCAGCGCGTCGCGCCCTATTACTACTATCCGGGCTTCTGGGAGGGCAACGCGACGCTGTCGGTCTTCGTCAACCGGCAGGCCTGGGAGGCGCTGCCCGAGAGCTATCGCAGCCTGCTGTCGTCGGTCTGCCGGGCGGTCAATACCGAGATGGTGGCGGAATACGACTTCAAGAACCCGGCGGCGCTGCGCGAGCTGGTCGCGAACGGCGCCAAGCTGCGCGTCTTCCCAGAGGACGTGCTCGACGCGACCTACAGCGCCTCGCTCGACCTTTATGCGGATCTGCGCCAGAGCGCCGAGGGCTGGGCCGACATCTTCGACAGCATGACGGCCTTCCAGGCGGATCACTTCCTGTGGCAGCAGGTCGCCGAGCAGACCTTCGCCCGGTACATGCAGTCGAAGCAGCGCGCGGGCGAGCTCTATGCCCAGAGGCGCGACGCGGCCCCCGCCCCGGAGGGGGAGACGATCGACGTGCCGGCCTCGCCCCTCGTGGGCGACGAGGCGGGCCAGCAGTAGCGGGGCTTCGACGGCGCGGCTCAGCGGGCCGCGTCGCCTTGCCGGTCGTCCTGCCACTCGCCCTTGTCCTCGCGGCCCCAGAGCACGCCCTTGCGGCCCTCGCCCAGCCGTTCGAGCACCGCGTAGATCGCCGGGATGATGAGGATGCCGAGGAAGGTCGCGGCCAGCATGCCGCCCAGCGCCGCCGCACCGATGGCGTTGCGCGCCGCCGCCCCGGCGCCGGTGGCAAAGACCAAGGGCAGCAGCCCGAAGACGAAGGCGAGCGCGGTCATCAGGACGGCGCGGTAGCGCTGGCGCGCGCCCATTACCGCGGCCTCGGTGATCGGCATCCCCTCGGCATGGCGGTTCTTGGCGAACTCGACGATGAGGATGGCGTTCTTGGCGGCGAGGCCGATCAGCATGACGATGCCGACCTGGGCGTAGACATTGGCGGTGAAGCCCGCAAAGAGCAGCGTCAGGGCCGCCCCGGCGCCGCCGATCAGCACCGAGAGCATGATCGCCAGCGGCTGCAGCCACGATTCGAACTGACCGACGAGGAACAGGTAGGCGAAGACGAAGGCCAGGCCGAAGGCGATGAAGGTGACGTTTCCGGCCTGCTGCTGCTGGTAGGAGGCGCCGGAGAGCGCGAATTCGTAGCCGTCGGGCAGGGTGTCGGCGGCCACCTGCTGCAACGCGGCGAGCGCCTGGCCGGAAGAATAGCCTTGGGCCGGCTGGCCCGAGATCGACGCCGACGTGAAGAGGTTGAAGCGCGGCAGGATGTAGGGGCCGAACCGCGTCTCGATATCGGCCGTGGCCGAAAGCGGCACGCTCCGGCCCTCGTCGTTCTTGACGTAGACGCCGGTCACGTCGCCCGGATCGGAGCGGAACCGCGCGTCCGATTGCTGGCGGACCTGATAGACGCGGCCCTCGTAGAGGAACTGGTTGACGAAGCCCGCCCCGTAGATCTGACCGAGCGTGCTGTAGATGCTGGCCACCGACAGGCCCAGCTGCTCGGCGCGCTCGCGGTCGACCTCGAGAAAGATGCGCGGCACATCGGCCGAGAAGCTGGTCCGGGCGCCGGCGATCTCGGGGCGCTGGTTGGCGGCGGCGACGAAGGAGCGCGCCACCTGCGCCACCTCCACGGGGTCCTGGCCCTCGGTCGCGAGGATCTCGAAGGAAAAGCCGCCGACCGAGCCTGCGCCGGGGATCGACGGCGGCGGGAAGGCCGAGATCTGCGCGCCCGGGATGGTGGCGAATTCGCGGTTGAGCTGGCCCAGGATGGTGAAGAGGTCGCGCCGCTCGCCCCACGGGGTGAGGGTGGCGATGGCGATGCCCACCGAGGAGCGCGAGCCGCCGAGAAACGAGAAGCCCGCGACGGCGATGGTGTTCTCCACCCCGTCGGTCGCCTGGATGATGTCGCTGATCTCCTGCATCATGTCGGTGGTGCGGTTGAGCGAGGCGCCGTCGGGCAGCGACACGTCGACGAGGATCGCGCCCTGATCCTCGGAGGGCACGAGCTCGGTCGGCAGCCGCAGATAGGCGGTGACGGCGAGCAGGATGCCGAGCGACAGCACCGCCATGGCGAGGATGCCGCGCATCACGAAGAAGCGCACCACCGCGCCGTAGACGTCGCGCGTCCAGTAGAGAAAGCCGTTGAACCAGCGGAACAGGAAGAAGTCGCCCTGGCCGCGCCTGAGGAGCGCGCCGCAGAGCGCCGGGGTCAGGGTGAGGGCGACGACCGAGCTGAGCAGGATCGACACCGACAGCGCCAGGCCGAACTGGCGGTAGAGCTGGCCCGAGAGGCCGGGCAGGAAGGCGGTGGGCACGAACACCGCCAGAAGCACCAGCGTCGTCGAGATGATCGGGCCGGTGATCTCGCCCATCGCCTTGGTCACCGCCGCGCGCCGATCCAGATCGGGATTCTCCTCCATGACACGGCGGGCGTTCTCGACCACCAGGATGGCGTCGTCGACGACGATGCCGATGGCGAGGATCAGCGCCAGGAGGGTGATGACGTTGATCGAGAAACCGATGGCCAGAAGGGCGGCGAAGGTGCCGATCAGCGAGACCGGGATGGCGATGATCGGGATGATCGTGGCGCGGAAGCCCTGGAGGAAGGCGAACACGACCAACACGATGATCGCGGCGGTCAGCAGGAGGGTCAGCACGATCTCCTCGATGGTGACCTTCACGTATTCGGTGGTGTCGTAGACGATGTCGTAGCTGAGCCCCTCGGGGAAGCTCGCCTGCCGCTGTTCGAGCTCCTCGCGGATCAGCGCCACGGTGTTGATCGCGTTGGCGCCGGGCGACTGGTTGACCTGCATGGTCAGGCTCGGCCGGTCGCCCAGAAAGCTGTTCGACGAATAATCCTGGCTGCCGAGCTCGATTCGCGCCACGTCCCGGAGCCGGACGAGCCCGCCCGCATCGCCGGCGCGCACGACGATGTCGCCGAACGCCTGCGGATCGGAGAGCCGGCCCTGGGCGGTCAGGGTATAGGTGACGGCCTGGCCCTCCACCGCCGGGGCGCCGCCCACCTGGCCCAGCGCCGCGGCGAGGTTCTGCGACTGGATGGCGGCGGCCACGTCGGCGGGGGACAGGTCGAGCTGCGCGAGCTTCTCGGGGTCGGTCCAGATCCGCATGGCGTAGTTCGACGGGCCGAGGATCTGCGCGTTGCCGACGCCCGGGATGCGCTGCACCGCGGTGGTGACGTTGGTCGAGACGTAGCTCGCCGCGTCGGTCAGCGACAGGCTCGATTGCGGGTCGACCGGAAAGGCCACGGCGAGCAGGAAGTTCGGCGATTGCGTGGTGACCGTGACCCCCTGCTCGACCACCTCGGTCGGCAGCTGCGAGGTGGCGAGCTGCACCCGGTTCGACACGTTGACCTGGGCGATGTCGGGATCGGTGCCGATGGCGAAGGTGATCGACAGCGAATAGGTGCCCTGGTTCGACGAGGAGGAGGACATGTAGAGCATGCCCTCGACGCCGTTGATGGCGCGCTCCAGGGGCGCGCCCACGGTATCGGCCAGCACCGTCGAATCGGCGCCCGGATAGGAGGCCGTGACCTGCACGGTGGGCGGCGAGATGTTGGGATATTGCGTCACCGGCAGGACGAACATCGCCAGCAGTCCGGCGAGAACGATGACGATGGAGATGACCGCCGCGAGGCGCGGCCGCTCGATGAAGGTTCCGGAAATCATTCGGAGGCTCCGCCCGAGCCGTCGCCGGAGGAGCCGCCCGAACCGCCCGAACCGCCGGCATCGGCGGTCCGCTCGCCCTCCGCTCCGCTCGCCGAGGCGCCCGATCCGGCGCCGGCCGTGATGCCGACGCCGCCCTCGGAGCTGGCCTGCCGGGGATCGACCGTCTGTCCCTCCTCGAGGCTCAAGGCGCCGCGCACGATCACCCGCTCGCCGCCATCGAGGCCGCGGGTGATTGCGGCCGTGGCCGAATCGGGGCCGGGCTCGACCTCCACGGGCAGGCGCGCCACGGTGTCGTCGTCGCGCACCACCCAGACGGCGCGGCCGTCGCGGCCGAGCTGGATCGACTCCTGCGGGACGATGGGCAGGACCGGCGGGTCGGCCTCCTCGACCATCAGGGTGACGTTCTGGTTCGGCAGCAGGATGCCGTCGGGATTGTCGAACCTGACGCGCACCTCGACCGTGCCGGTGGAGGGATCGACGCTGTTGCCGACGAAGGCGAACTGCCCCTCGCGGTCATAGGCGGTGCCGTCCGGCAAGAGCAGCGTCAGCTGGTAGGCGGTCTCGGGCAGGCGCTCCTCGTCGGCGGGGGCGGGCGGCAGCGCCTCGGTGTCGGAGCGGGCGGGCGCGGCCTCCCCGTCGCCCTCGCCCTGGATCTCGACCGCCTGGCCGGTGCCGAGCCCGAGGCGGCGCCAGGTCGCCAGCCGGTTCTCGCCCAGTGAGAACACCCCCCAGATCGGGTCGATCTGGATCAGCCGGGCGAGCGGCCCCGAGGTGGCGGAGACGTAGTTGCCGCGGGTCACGAGCGGCGCCGACATCTGCCCGTCGATGGGCGCGGAGATCGAGGTGTAGCTGAGGTCGAGCTCGGCCTGGGTGACGGCGGCCTCGGCCTGCATCTCGGCGGCGCGCGCCGCCTCGGCGGCGGCGAGGGCGTCCTCGTAATTGGCCTCGCTGACCGTGCCCGAATCGCGCAGCTCGCGCTGGCGGTCGAGCTGACGCTCGGCTTCCCGACGCTGCGCCTCGGCGCTGGCGAGCTGGGCGCGGGCCGATTCGAGGCTCGCCTCGTACTGGTCGCGCTCGATCTGGAACAGCTTGGTGCCGGTCTCGACCTTCTCGCCGCCCTCGAAGGCGACCTCCTGGATGAACCCCGAGGCGCGGGCCTGCAGATCGACCTGTTCGATCGGGGCGATGCGCCCGAGGAACCGGAACCGGTCGCCCACCGCCTGGGTCTCGACGGTCTCGAAGACCACGGCGGGGGGGCGGCCCTGCCCCTGCGCCCCGCCCGGTCCGCCGCGGCCGCCCTGCGACTGATCGAGACCCAGAAGCGTCGCCACGAAGCCCGGCACCGGCACGTCGCCCAGCACGGGCAGCGACACGCTCGGGCCGCCGGACGCATCCGATCCCTGCTCCGCCTGCTGGGCCAGGGCCGGCGGCGCCAAGGCGAGAGCGAGCCCCAGGAGCAGGGGGCGGAGGGGGGTCTGGATCATGGGCATTCTCCTTGGCAGCGTGCCTGACCTAGACGGAACGGTACAGTTGGCGAGGCTTGACCCGGATGAAGTGCGACATCGGGCCTGCGCCGTTATGTCGCCCCTTAGGGAGAACGGGCGCCGGGTCATGTCGCCTCGACAGGCAGACCGGGCGCCGGCGCGCGTGGCGGCCGGGTGCGGGTTCTGCTAGACCGCGCGCCATGAGACGAGCGAGACAGACCGATGGTCCTGGTGCAGGGGGCGCGCATGGATAGCCGCCTCGAGGCCGGTCCGGCGCGGCGGGTGCTGGTTCTGGGCGGCACCGGCACGATCGGCCGGACCACGGTGGCGGAACTGGCGCGCCGCGGGCACGGCGTCCTGTGCCTCGTCCGGCCGGGGGGGTCGGGGCGGGACCTGCCGCCGGGGGTCGAGATCCGCGCGGGCGACGTCACCGACGGGGCGCTGCTGCGGCAGATCTGCGGGGCGGAGCGCATCGATGGGGTGATCTCGTGTCTCGCCTCGCGGACCGGCGTGCCGGCCGATGCCTGGGCGGTCGATCACGCCGCCCATCTGGGCGCCATCGGGGCGGCGCAGGACGCGGGGGTCGACCGGTTCGTGCTGTTGTCGGCGATCTGCGTGCAGAAGCCCCGGCTGGCGTTCCAGTTCGCGAAGCTCGCGGCGGAGGCGGCGCTCATCCGCTCCGGGCTCGGCTATTCCATCGTGCGGCCGACGGCGTTCTTCAAGTCGCTCTCGGGGCAGATCGATCGGGTGCGGCAGGGGCGGCCCTATCTGTTGTTCGGCGACGGCCGGCTCACGGCCTGCAAGCCCCTGAGCGACGGCGATCTCGCGGCCTATCTGGTCTCCTGCCTCGACCGGTCCGACCGGCTGAACCGGATCCTGCCGATCGGCGGACCGGGGCCGGCGATCACACCGCGCGAGCAGGGCGAGCGGCTTTTCGAGCTGACCGGGCGGGCGCCGCGCTATCGTCACGTTCCGCCGGGCCTGCTCGACGGCGTCATCGCCGGGCTCTCAGGGCTCGGGCGGATGTCGGCGCGTGCGCGGGCGAAGGCGGAGCTCGCGCGGATCGGCCGCTATTACGCGAGCGAATCGATGCTGCTGCTCGACCCGGTCACCGGGCGGTACGACGCGGCGGCGACGCCCTCGACCGGGCGCGAGACGCTCTTCGACTATTACGAGCGGGTGGTGGAGGGCGCGGCGCGCGTCGAGCGGGGCGCGCATGCGGTCTTCTGAGGGCCGATCGGCGTCCGCTCGCGCTCAGGCGGGGGCTCCGTGGCGCAGATGGCCGTGGGCGAATACGAGCTTGGCGCGCACCCCCTTCTTCAGCACGAAGGGATAGAGATCGGGCAGGTCCATGGCGCGGTTGACGTGGTTCATGGCGATGGAGAGCGCGATGGAGGTCGTGAGCAGCGTCTCGGTATCCTCCTCGGCATAGGCGTCGTAGCTGGGGGAGGGCCCCGAGGCGAGCGTCAGGCCGGCGCCGGCGGCGCTGTCGAGCAGGTCGACGAGGTGCAGCAGGTGGGCGATGGTCTCGGCCCAGTCCTCGTGCGGGTGGGCGGTGGCATAGCTGGTGATGTGGGTCTCGTCGGGCTGGCCGGGATTGGCGTAGTGGGCCTTGAGCGCGGCCCCGTAATCGGCCCGCTCGTCGCCGAAGAGGTCGCGGAACTGCGCCAGGAAGTCCGGATCCTCGGACAGCCGCAAGTGCAGGAAATGCGCCGTCTCGTGGCGCATGTGGCCGATCATGGTCCGGTAAAGCTCGCCCATCTTCTCCTGTCGCTCGGCGCGCACCTTGTCGCTCGCTTCCGAGACGTTGATGGTGATGGTGCCGCTGGCATGGCCCATCACCACCTGCGCGTCGCCGGCCACGGTCTGTTCCGAAAGCATCTTGAAGACCGGCCGGTCGCCCGGATCCTCCGGCCCGAACCAGCCCCACCGCGCGAGATTGGCGAGCATCCAGCGCTTGGCCAGTTCGGTCCTGGACCAGAGCGGCAGGTTGTCGGGCTCGGTCAGGTCGGGGACGATCTCGGTCATCGTGCAGGACCGGCAGAAGCCGGTCCCTTCGGCCAGCCAGTTGCAGCCGATCCTGTCGCGGTTGGCGCAGGGCGCCCCGTCGGTCACCATCGTCTGCCGGTCCGGATCGAAGAAGACCTGCTGGCCGCAATTGCACGTCTTGTTATGGAAATAGAGCGGCACGGCGCAGGCCGGACAGTGGAAGATTTGCATGGCGGGCGGATCCTTCGGAGCGACGGGTATGCGCTCCTGCGGAGCGGCGGGTGTGCGCGCAACAGAAGGCGGGCCGGTCGGGTTCCCGAGGGCACCAGCCGAGGCGGCCGGGCGCAAGGTGCGGCCGCGGCCGCGCGTGCGCGCGGCGGCGCTCGCGCCGCCCAATCACTGGTCACGTCAGCCCTGCGGGCGGCCATTCGCGACAAGGGCCGCGCTTATCTGCTGGCTTTCAGGGGCGCCATGGGGAACGATGGCCGGGTTGTCACGAGGGGATGCCTGTCCATGGCCAGTCGAGCGAATGGGTCCTCCGGGGAAGGCTCGTCGGGCGGAACGCTTGGGGCATTCGGCGGCGTCTTCGCGCCGTCGATCCTGACGATCCTCGGGATCATCTTCTATCTGCGCGCCGGCTACGTGGTGGGCGAGATGGGGCTGATCGACGCGCTGATCATCATCACGCTCTGCTATGCGATCTCGCTTATCACGTCGCTGTCGCTGGCGGCGATCGCCACCAGCATGCCGGTCAAGGGCGGCGGATTCTATTACGTCATCTCGCGGACCATCGGGTTCGAACTCGGCGGCGCGCTCGGCATCGTGCTGTTCTTCTCCATCTCCATCGGGATCGCGTTCTACTCCATCGGTCTCGGCGAGGTGGTGGTCGATCTGGGATACATGCCCGACTGGCTGTCGGCGCAGGCGGTGGCGGTGGTGACCATCGTGCTGCTGTTCGCCTTCGCCTGGGCGGGGGCGGATGTGGCGACGCAGGCTGCAATACGTCGTGATGGCCATCGTCTTCGCGTCGATCCTGGCGATCGGCTGGGGCGGCTGGATCGGGTTCGACCCGGACTTGCTCCGGGAGAACGCCGGATCGGTCTATCACAGCGAGGGCAGCGCGCTGGGATTCTGGGCGACTTTCGCGCTGTTCTTTCCGGCGATCACCGGCTTCACGCAGGGGCTGAACATGTCGGGCGACCTGCGCCGCCCGCGGATCGGGACATCCCGCTTGGCACGCTGGCGGCGGTCATCCTGTCATACGGGCTTTATGCCGGTCTTGCGGTGCTCGTCGCCGGCAATGCCACCGGACAGGAACTGCGCAACAACTACCTCATCCTCGAGGACATCTCGCCCATCGCGTGGATCGTCACGGCGGGGGTCATCGCGGCCACCGCCTCCTCGGCCATGGCCTCGTTCCTCGGGGCGCCGCGGATCGTGCAGGCGCTGGGCCGCGACGAGGTCTTTCCGCTGACCGACCGGCTGGCCAAGGGCACCGGACGCAGGCGACAATCCGCGGCGCGCGGTGCTGCTGTCGGGCGCTGTCGCGCTGACCGCGGTGGCGTTCGGCGACCTGAACTTCCTGGCGCCGATCATCACCATGTTCTTTCTCGCCTCCTACGGCCTTCTGAACTACGCGACCTTCTACGTGGCGCATGCGGCAAGCCCGTCCTTCCGCCCGTCCTTCGGCGCCTTTCACAAGTATGTCAGCCTTCTGGGCGCGCTGCTCTGCGTCGGCGCGATGCTGGCCATCGATTACCTGTCGGCGGGCGTCGCGGTGCTGGCGATGTTCGCGGTCTACTGGTACCTGCAGGGACGGGCCGAGCGGAAGGCGTGGGGAGACAGCCGCCGCGCCTACCGCTTCCAGCGCATCCGCGAGCAGCTTTTCGCGATGGAGGGCCAGCCCATCCATGCCGGCGACTGGCGCCCGCAGATCCTGATCCTGTCGAAGGACGAGGAGCGGCGACGCGAGCTTCTGCGATTCTCGGCCTGGATCGAGGGTCAGAGCGGGCTCACGTCGCTGGTCTCGGTGATCGAGGCCGGGGACGGGGACCGCCGCGGCAGCGAGGCGGTGGTGGCGCGGTTGCGGCAATCGATCAAGGACTCCGGCGTCGAGGCCTTTCCGCTGGCCGTCACGGCGCCCGATTTCGAGACCGGCTTCGCGGTCCTTTTGCAATGCTACGGGGTGGGGCCGCTCAAGGCCAACACGATCCTGCTGAACTGGTTCGAACAGCTTCCGCCCGTGCGCAGCGAACGCTCGAAGCGCGTCTACGGGCACAATCTGGGCATCGCGCTTGACGCGCATTTCAACGCGATCATCCTCCATTCCCACCACGGGGCGCTGTCGCGGCTCGAGAACGTGGCAAGCGAGGACCGGCGCATCGACATCTGGTGGGCAAGCGGCGCGACCTCGGACCTGACGCTGCTGATGGCCCATCTGATGACGCGGACGCCGGACTGGGCCCATGCCCGGATCCGCGTCATCGCCGAGGCAAGCTCCGACCGGCCGGGGCGGACCGAACGGAAGATCGCCGAGATGCTGGACGCGGTGCGCATCCAGGCCGACGTGGTGCTGATCGGGGCGATCACCGAGGAGGAGATCCGCGAGCGTTCGTCGGATGCCGCGCTGACCTTCTTTCCCGGCGTGCTGCGCGACGACAAGCTCGACGCGCAGTTCGGGATCGACATCAACACGGTGGCCGAGAACCTGCCGCTGGTCGCGGTGTTCCTGGCCGGCGAGGACGTGGATCTCGACCCCGATCCGGACGAGGTCGAGGATGGCGGCAGCGCGGCGAAGAATGTCGAGGTCTCGAACGGCGACGAGGACGAGCCGGCGGAGCGCGACGCCGAGGCCGGGAAGGAAGCGGCCGAGCGGTGAGAGGGGTGGCCGCCGGCGCGGCGGGCGGCGGATGCGACCAAGCGCAGCGGCGGCAGGGCCGGTGGCGCGGGGCTTCTTGACGGGGGCGCGGATATGCGCACCTTCGGGGGCGAGTCAGCAGAAGGCGAGTCGCCCGTGCTCCGCGAGTTCAAGGACTTCATCGCCAAGGGCAACGTCATGGACCTTGCCGTCGGCATCATCATCGGTGCCGCCTTCACGGCGATCGTGACGTCGCTTGTCGAGGATCTCATCAATCCGCTGATCGGCCTCTTCGTCGGCGGGCTCGACTTCTCGGGCCTGTCGGTGGGCGTCGGCGACGCGCAGTTCATGTACGGCAACTTCATCACCGCGGTGATCAACTTCCTGATCATCGCCTTCGTCGTGTTCCTGCTGGTGAAGGCGGTGAACCGGATCAGGTCGGTGGCGGAGAAGCCCGATGACGTGGTCCCCGAGGTCGAGACCGCCCCGTCGGAACTCGACGTGCTGATCGAGATCCGCGACCAGCTCAAGTCCCGCTAGCGGGGCGGCCGGGACCGGCGGCGGGCGATTCTCGGCTGTCGGCGGGAATGAAGCGGGGCGTCACACGCTTTGCGGGAATGTGGTGCGCGGCGGGAAACGATCGTCCGGCCGCGGCGTTTTGATTTCGTAAGCGGTGCGACATTACGCATTGTTATCCGCCGGCAAACCTTCCTGACATACGTTTGGGACATGACGATATCCTCTCGCTTCGACAGGGCAGAGCGTCTTTCGGACGCCGTGCTCCACCTCATGGGCCTCGGCCTCGCGCTAGCGGCGGTGCCTGTGCTGGTCTGGGCCAGCGTGGCGCGCCGCGGCGACGTGGCGAGCGTCGTCGCGGTGTCGATCTATGGGGTGAGCCTTCTCGCGATGCTGGCCTGTTCGGCGGCCTACAACATGACCCGCGCCAGCCCGCGAAGCGCGATCTTCAAGCGCATGGACCATTCGGCCATCTTCGTGAAGATCGCCGGCAGCTACACGCCGCTGGTGGCGCTGACCGGCACGTCGGGCGCACCGCTGCTGACGGCGCTGTGGATCACCGCGCTCGGCGGCTCGTCGCTGAAGATCGCGGCGCCGGACCGGCTCCGCTGGGTCGGGCTCTCGCTCTATCTGGGCATGGGTTGGATCGGCATCGCCTTCGGGCACGAGATCCTGACGGCGATGACGCCGGGCGCGCGAACCCTCGTCATCGTCGCGGGCTGTCTCTACACGCTCGGACTGCCGTTCTTCCTGTGGACGTCCCTGCCCTTCCACCGGCCGATCTGGCACGGCTTCGTCTTCGTCGCGAGCGGCGTGCTCTACGCGGCGGTCTATCTCGAGATCTGCCGCGTCGTCGACGAGGTTCCGTTTTCCATGGGCTGAGACCCCGCGCCGCGGAAACCGGGCGCGGCGGCGCTCGTTGCGCTTTCGACCGTTGACAGGATGCGCACCATGACACGCGACGATGACGACCCGAGCCGCACCGATGCCCAAAGCTCCGGCCCCCCGCCCGGCAAGCGCGGCCGAGCGCCATTCGACAAGCCGGCCGATCCCGCCGAACATTCCGCCATCGACGAGCGGCGCGGCAAGCGGATCCGCGGACCCGAACCCCATGATGGCGACTAGATCTCGGCCGCCCCTTCAATATCTGGGGAGAACGTGCCGCGCCCGCGCCTGATGTGGTGCAAGGGAGATTGACAGGCCGCTGCCGGTCCGGGAACGTGCCGGGCAGCGGGCGGGTCAATTCCGGAGCGGCATGCACTTCACGCGACTCAGGCTGAACGGCTTCAAGTCCTTCGTCGATCCCACCGATCTCGTCGTGCAAGAGGGGCTGACCGGCATCGTCGGGCCGAACGGGTGCGGCAAGTCCAACCTGCTCGAGGCGCTGCGCTGGGTGATGGGCGAAAGCCGGCCCACCGCCATGCGCGGCGGCGGCATGGAGGACGTGATCTTCGCCGGCACCTCGACGCGGCCGGCGCGGAATTTCGCCGAGGTGGCGCTCGTGGTCGACAATGCCGAGCGCCGGGCGCCCGCCGCCTTCAACGACGAGGACGTCATCGAGGTTGTGCGGCGCATCACCCGTGATGCCGGCTCCGCCTACAAGGCGCAGGGACGCGACGTGCGCGCCCGCGACGTGCAGATGCTGTTCGCCGACGCCTCGACCGGCGCGCAATCGCCGGCGCTGGTGCGGCAGGGGCAGATCTCGGAACTGATCCACGCCAAGCCGAAGAACCGCCGCCGCATCCTGGAGGAAGCGGCGGGCATTTCCGGGCTCTATCAACGGCGCCACGAGGCCGAACTGAAGCTGTCGGCCGCGGCGCAGAACCTGGCGCGGCTCGACGATACGGTCGAGGCGCTGGCCGCACAGCTGGGCCAGCTTGCCCGGCAGGCGCGGCAGGCGGCGAGATATCGCGAGATCGGCGAGCGCCTGCGTCAGGCCGAGGGGCTGCTGCTTTTCGGGACGTGGCGCGAGGCGGTGACGGCCCGCGACGCCGCCACCGCCGCCCGCCGCGCCCGGGCCGCGGCCGCCGCGGCCGCCGAGCGCGCCGCGGTGGCCGCAACGGCGGAGCGGGAGCGGGCCGAGGCCCGCGTGCCGGCGCTGCGGGAGGAGGAAGCGATCGCCGCCGCTCTGGTGCAGCGGCTGGAGGCGCAGGCGGCCGATCTCGACGCGCGGGCGGGAGAGGCGCGCGACCGGGCGGAGCGGCTCGAGGGTCGGCTGCGGCAGCTCGACCGCGACGCGGAGCGCGAGGAGGCACTGAACGCCGATGCCGGAGACAGCATCGCCGCCTTGGAGGACGAGGCCCTTCGTATCGCCGCGGCGGAGGAGGGCGCCGAGGAGGCGCTGGCCGCGGCGGCGGCCGCGGCGGAGGAGGCGGGGCGGATCCTCGAGGCGCGGGAAGCGGCGCAGGCTGCGCTGACCGAGGAGGTGGCGCGGGTGGCTGCGCGTCACCAATCGGCGGAGCGGCTGGTCGATGAGCGCCGTACCGCCCTGGCCCGCGCCGAACGCGCCGCCGCGGCGGCGAAGGAGGCGGTCGGCGCCGCGGACGCGGCCCTGGCCGAGGCGGAGGGCCGCGCCGCGACCCTCGCCGCGGAGCGCGACGGTGCCGCCCGCGGGGCGTTTGCCGCCGAGGGCGCGCTGGGCGAGGCGGAGGAGGCCCGCGCCGCCGCCCAGGCGGCCGAGGCGGAGGCGCGGGCGGCGCTGGCCGATGCGACCGGTGGGCTGGCCGCGCTCGGCTCGGAGCACGCGGCGCTGCGCAGGCTTCGGGCGCGGGACGAGAGCGTGTCGGACGGCCTGATGGACCGGCTGCGCGTCGAGGCGGGCTTCGAGGCCGCCTTGGGCGCGGCTCTGGGCGACGATCTGCGGGCGCCGGTCGGTGCGGGTGGCCGCGGTTGGAGGGAGCTGCCGGAGGCGGACGCGCCGGCCGATCCGCTGCCGGGGGATGCAGAGCCCCTCGCTCGCCATGTCGAGGCGCCGCCGCTTCTGGCGCGGCGGCTGGCGCGGATCGGCGTGGTGGCGCCGGAGGCCGGCGCGGCGCTCCAGGCGGCGCTTCGCCCCGGCCAGCGGCTGGTCAGCCGCGACGGCCATCTGTGGCGCTGGGACGGGTTCCGCGCGGCGCCGGGGGAGGCGCCCGCAGAGGCGGCTCTGCGGCTTCAGCAGCGCAACCGTCTCGACGCGCTGACGCGGGAGATCGCCGCCGCCGAGGCGCAGGCCGCCGCGCGGCGGGAAGCGCATGACGGGCTGCAGCACCGGCTGGACGAACTTTCGCGGGCCGATCGCGCGGCGCGGGAGGCGCGGCGCGCCGCCGAGGCGCGCACGGCCGAGCTTGGCCGGGCGCTGTCGCGGGCCGAAGCCGACCGCGATGCCGCAGCCGCGCGCCGCGAGACCGCAACCGACGGCGTCTCGCGCCACGAGGCCGAAGCCCGCGACGCCGCCGCGCAGCTTGGCGCCGCCATCACGGCGCGCGACGCGCTCGAGGATCTCGGGGCGCTCCGCGCCCGGCTGCCCGATGTCAGGATGACGGTCGAGGCGGCGCGGATGACGACGATGACGCGGCGCGCCGCGCTCGAGGAGGGCAAGCGCGAGGCGGCGGCGCGGCGCACGCGGCAGGCCGCCATCGAGCGCGAGCTCGGCTCCTGGCGCGGCCGCCTCGACAGCGCTGGCGGCCGGCTGGGCGAGATCCGCGCCCGCCGCGAGCGGACCGAGGCCGATCTCGCCCGCGCCCGGGACATGCCGGCGCGGCTCGAGGCGGAGCGGAAGACGAAAGGCGCGGCGCTGCGCGGGGCGGCGGAGCGGCTCGAGGCGGCGCGCCGGGCGCTCGAGGAGGGCGAGCGGGTGCTGCGCGGGGCCACGGAGGCCGAGCGGGGCGCCGAGCGGCGCGCCAGCGAGGCGCGCGAGGCGCGCGCTGCCACCGACGCGCAGGCGGGCGCCGCCGAGGCGGCCGCGTCGGCCGCCGCCGCGCGGATCCGCGAGGCGCTCGACCTGTCGCCGGAGGCGTTGGGCGAACGGCTGGGCGAGAGTGGCGAGGCGCTGCCGCCGGCCGGGGAGATCGAGGCGCTGATCGGCACGCTGCGCCAGAAGCGCGACGCGCTCGGCCCCGTCAACCTGCGCGCCGAGGCGGATGCGCGCGAGGTCGAGGCCGAGCATGCCGGGCTCGTGCGCGAGAAGGCCGATCTCGACGCCGCCATCGGTGAGCTGCGCCAGGGCATCGCGGGCCTGAACCGGGAGGGGCGCGAGCGGCTTCTGGGCGCCTTCGACGAGGTCAACCGCAATTTCGGCATGCTCTTTGCCAGCCTGTTCGGCGGCGGCGAGGCGCGGCTCGAGCTGATCGAGGCGGAGGATCCGCTCGATGCCGGTCTGGAGATCCTGTGCCAGCCGCCCGGCAAGCGGCTGTCGGTCCTGTCGCTTTTGTCGGGCGGCGAGCAGACCCTGACCGCGATGGCGCTGATCTTCGCGGTGTTTCTCGCCAATCCGGCGCCGATCTGCGTGCTCGACGAGGTCGACGCGCCGCTCGACGATGCCAACGTGACGCGGTTCTGTGACCTGCTGGACGAGATGACGCGGCAGACCCGGACGCGGTTCCTGATCATCACCCACCACGCAGTGACCATGGCGCGCATGGACCGGCTGTTCGGCGTCACGATGGGCGAGCAGGGCGTGAGCCAGCTCGTCAGCGTCGATCTGAAGCGCGCCGAGCAGATGGTGGCCTGAGCCGGCGCACCCGGAGCGGCCACTCGGCAGTCCACTTAAGGTCGGATCTACCGCTCGAGGGTCAGCGCCTCGACGCGGCACCCGGGGCGGAGAGCCTCGACCGTGGCGGGATCGCAGATCTTGGTCCCCGGGGTCGCGACCGCGGCACAGGCGGCCGCCGTGCCCCATTGCAACGCGTCGGGGGCACTCGACCCGATGGCGAAGGCATAGGTCAGCGCGGCGAGGAAGCTGTCGCCGGCGCCGATGGCCGAGACGACCTCCACGGGCGCCGGGCGCGCGAACCAGATGGCCCCCAATTCGGCCAAGAGGTTGCCCTCCGCGCCGCGGCCGATGACGATCCGCCGGGCTACGCCGCGGGCGACCAGATCGGCGGCGAAGGCGGCGGCGTCGGCGAGATGCGGCAGCGGCCGGCCCGCCGCCGCCTCGGCCTCGAGGTGGTCGAAGCGCAGGATCTCGGGCCGCGCCGCGAGCTCACCCGCGGGCTGCCGCACCAGATGATCGAGCGCCGGTCCCGACGTGTCGACGACGAGCCGCAGCCGCTTGCCGGCGAGGGCGCCGGCCAGCCGCGCCGGCACGTCGGGCGCCGCGCCGGTGGGCAGGGAGCCCGAGACGACGACGAAATCGCCCGTCGCGGCCTCTTCGGCCAGGGCCCGGCCCATCGCGTCGTATTCGGCGGCGCTCAGTTCCGGCCCCGGCAGCATGAAGCGGAACTGCGCGCCGGTGTCGCGGGCGGTCACCGACAGCGAGGTCCGCGTCTCGTGCGCGATGGGCACGATCCGCGTCGAGATCCGCTCGGCCTGGAGCGCCGCCACCAGCCGCATGCCGGTCGCCCCGCCCAGCGCCACGAAGGCCGTGGTCTCGCCGCCGAGGCGCGCGACGAGGCGGCTGACATTGATGCCGCCGCCGCCCGGATCGAGCCGCGGCTCGGCGCAGCGCAGCTTGCGGCCGGCGACGACCTGGTCGGTCTCGGTCGACAGATCGAGCGCCGGGTTCAGGGTCACGGTCAGCACGGCGGGGATCTGGTCGAGCGACATGGGAGCCTTCTTCGCCTGCGGGCGGTCGGAGGAACTCAGAGCGCGTCGAGAAGCGCTGGCGTCGGCCAGGCATCGGCCGGCAGGCCGAGCCGCTCCTGCTCGGCGCGCACGGCGCTGCGGGTGCCGGCACCGAGGATGCCGTCGACCTCGCCCACGTCATGGCCGCGGCTTTCGAGCTTGCGCTGCAGCGTCTTCATCTCGGCGGTCGACAGGGGCGGCGGCGGATCGCCGGCCTCGAAGACCGGCGCGCCTTCGAGTCGGGTGGCGAAATAGGCCGCCGTCAGGACATAGGTGAAGCTCTGGTTCCACTCGAAGAAGACGCCGAAATTCGGATAGCCGAGGAAGGCCGGGCCGTCCTTGCCCTGCGGCAGGACCAGCGTGGCGGGCAGGTTCGGCGCCTCGAAGCTGCCGTCGCGGGGCCGGATGCCCATCTCGGCCCATTGGCTCGGCGTCATGCGGGTGTCGAGCCGCGCATGGGTCCAGTCCATGTCGGCCGGCACCTCCACCTGTTCGAGCCAGGGCTCGTTCGGCCGCCAGCCGAGGTCGCGCAGCATCCGCGCGCCGGACATCAGCGCGTCGGGGGCGGAGGTCTTGAGCCGCACATGGCCGTCGCCGTCGCCGTCGACGCCGTTCGTCAGGATGTCCTCGGGCAGCATCTGCACCATGCCGATCTCGCCCGCCCAGGCGCCGGTGGTGGTGGCCGGGTCGAGATCGCCGCGCGCATAGAGCTCGAGCGCGGCCATGACCTGCGGCTGGAAGAGACCTGGACGCCGGCAATCGTGGCTGAGCGTCATCAGCGAATTAACCGTGTTGAAATCGCCCTGGACGGCGCCGTAATCGGTCTCGAACGCCCAGAAGGCCAGCAGGACACCGTGCGGCACGCCGTATTCCGCCTCGATCCGGTCGAAGACCGCGTCGTATTCCCGCGCCAGGGCTTGGCCGCGGTCGAGCCGGTTCTGGCTGATGAGCCGGCGGGCGAAGTCGGTGAAGGGCAGGGTGAAGACCCCCTGCCGGCGGTCGGCGGCCAGTGTGGCGGGATCCTGCCGCACGCCGGCGAAGAAGCTCCGGGCGGTGGCCGGATCGGCACCGCGGGTGATCGCGGCGGCCTCCATCCTGCCGCGGAAGTCGGCAAAGTCGCCGCCGCAGGGGACGATGACCTCGCCCTCCTCCTGCTGCGCGTGCAGCGGCAGGGCGGCGAGCAGGGCGAGGCTGGTCAGCAAGGCGCGCATGTCGTCTCCGATGGTCTGTGCGAGGCGCGCAATAGCAGGCCGGTCGGGCGTGGCAAGCGGGCTGGCGCAGAGGTGATCAGCCGCGGCCGTGCGGCTCCGTCCAGTCGAGGACCGGATTGATCGGGATGATCCGGTGCGGATTCACCATGTCGTGGCTGTAGTGATAGTGGCGCACGAAATGGTCGAACTTCACCTCGCTGGCGATCTTCGGCCATTGATAGAGCTCGCGCGTATAGGCCCAGAGGGCGGGATAGTCCCGCAGGAAGGCGCGGTTGCACTTGAAGTGGGTGTGATAGACCAGATCGAAGCGCACCAGCGTCGAGAACAGCCGCCAATCCGCCTCGGTCACGCGCTCGCCCGCCAGATAGCGCTGCTGCGACAGGATCTCCTCGAGCCAGTCCATCGTCTCGAAGAGCGGATAGACCGCCGCGTCGTAGGCCTTCTGGCTGGTGGCGAACCCGGCCTTGTAGACGCCGTTGTTGAGCGTGTCGTAGACGCGCCGGTTGACCGGCTCGATCGCGCCCCGCAGCGGCTCGGGCCAGTAATCGTCGGTGTTGCCGGTCAGGCCGTCGAAGGCGGAATTGAACATCCGGATGATGTCGGCCAATTCGTTCGAGACCACCTGTTCGGTCTTCAGGTCCCACAGGACCGGCACCGTGACGCGGCCCGTCATCGTAGGTTCGGCACGCAGGTAGAGGTCGCGCAGATAGGGCAGGCCATAGACCTTGTCGCCGGTGGCGCCGTCGAAATCGGTGCGGAACTCCCACCCTTCGGACAGCATCTCGGGATGCACCACCGAGACGTCGATCAGGCCCTCGAGATCCTTCAGCCGCCGGAAGAAGAGCGCCCGGTTGGCCCAGGGGCAGGCATAGGAGACATAGAGGTGATAGCGCCCCGCCTCGGCCGCGAAGCCGCCCGCCCCGGTGGGGCCGGGGGCGCCGTCGCGGGTGATCCAGTTGCGGAAATCCTGGCTCGAGCGTTCGAACTTTCCGCCGGTCTTGTCGGTGTCGTACCAGACGTCGCGCCAGATCCCGTCGACAAGCTTGCCCATGTCCGTGTTCCTCGATCGTTTCGCCGCACCTAGACCGGCGGCGCCATCCGGCCAAGCCGCGGGAACGCACCGCCGCCCTGCGCCGCCGCAGGCCCTTCCGCCGCCCTGCGCCGCCGCAGGCCCTTCCGGCGGCCGTGATTGCCCTTGGGCGCGGTTCCAGCGAAAGCCCGCCCCGCCCCTTGCATCGCCGCGGCCGGACGGGTAGAGACCGGCCTCACGCGCTGGTAGCTCAGTTGGATAGAGTATCTGACTACGAATCAGAGGGTCGGGGGTTCGAATCCTCCCCAGCGCACCACCACATCAGCGTCATGCGACATATAGTTTTTCCTTTTGCGACCCATAGGTTTACCTTTGGGTCCGAAGCGGACCGGTCTGGCTTGGCCTCTCGGCCCTGATTCGACGCCGCCTGTCTCACATCCGGCTGATATCGATCCGGCTTGGGAGATCGAGGTCCGAGGCGAGGATCCTCTCCACGAGCCCGGTTTTCACGAAGATGCCGCTGGTACCCTTCGGCACGGGGAGGGGCATGATCCCGTTCCTCGGCAGCTCGACGCGCAGGCGCTGGTATGACAGGCCCCGGGGCCTTCGACAGGCGCCCGAGGGTGGTGTGGCGCGCGAGGAAGCGGTCGAGGGAGGTCTGCGTCACCGCTGGCATGGTATGGCCACGGAGGGACCGCCCCTTGCGTACGAGGTCCAGTTCGCCGGTGGCGAGGAGGTGGTCGACCATACTGAGCGAGCCGTGGAGGATCTTCGCGGCTTGCAGCTTCGGCACGGCATCGGCCATCCCGGCGAGGACGGCCTGCCGAACCTCCTCCGGATCGACATGGATCGCGGCGAGGGGGTGCCTCGTCGGATCGATAGCGGCGGATCGATAGCGGCGGATCGGACTATGCCCGCCTTGATCAGGTCGACTACGTCGAAGAGCGGCGTGCCGATCTTTTTGCAGGCGGTGACGAGGGACAGGCGGCTTTTCACGGGGCCCAGGGGCGACCGGTGCGGGATCGCCGTAATGAGGTCGTCCAAGAAGCCGTCGATCTCGGAGAGGGCGTAGCGCGGCCTGAGATCGGTCGGCTCGACCAGTTGCCCGATGACGCCCGCCAGCCGCAGCTGCAAAAGATCGAGTCGCTCGCCCCGAGCCGGGCGATGGCCGCCGCGCGCGTCACCCGGTCCTCCCGCGGCGCCAGCAGACGCGCGATGGCCTCGGCCCGGAGCGGGCGCAGGACGGTGACCCGGTCGGGGCTGCCGTTCGGCACCGCGAAGCCCGCCTCGACGAGCTTGTGGTTCAGCCGCATCCGCGAGATGCCGAACGCGCGCTTGGCGCTGTGGATCGAGTAGACGCATGTCCGCGGGCAGGGCCGGCCCAGGACGACGATGCCGGCGTCGATGGGATAGTTGCGGAAGACGTGGTCCCGCACCGTGTCGCGGAAGGGCGCGACCTCCTCCGCGTCCCCTGCGGACTGGAGCTATTTCAGGAGCGGTCCCAGGCCCAGCTTGTGGCTGGTGTTGCTCTGCAGGGGATCGCTCTGCAGCCGGTGCAGTTCCGCCGCGAAGGCTTCGGGGCCGGTCCGCAGGACCTCGAAGCCGGCCTCGCCTGCCTCGTGGAGCAGGTCCTCGCCTACCTCGCGCAGAGGGCCGCGATAGCCCATGCGGGTCAGCCCCAAGGCCTCGGCGAAGTGGGTGGCGACGGCGAGGGGCATGCCGTCGAGGTAGGGATTGGCTCGCGCGCCGCGCAGGCGGTCGAGGAAATACCGCTCGTAACCGGTGAAGGTTCGGCAGGTGGCCACCCCCGCGGTCTCGGTGATGAGGGGCAGGTTCGCCTCCACCCGGGCCACCACGTCGTAGTTGCCGAAGGTAGCCTCGGATGGCGTTCATCCGTTCCCCCGCCACGAGTTCCTTCAGGTCCTCAGCCGCGCACTTCCGGAGGAGGCCGAGGCTGACCGCCGGTAGCGTCCGTGAAGGTGGTGGAATTTCGCACCGCTCTGGCGGTGTAGGGCGAGGTGGCCATCGAGGTGTAAGACGGCGGTGGAGTTTGGCGACTTCCCCGACCATCGAACGGAGCCGCCGATGACCAAGACCACCATGGACCTGTCCGAGCTTCTGGAGAAGCACGACGAAGGCGACTTCCTGCGAACCGTTGCCGAGGCGGTTTTGCAGCTGATCATGGAGACGGACGTGGAGGGCGTGATCGGCGCCGGGCGCTATGAGCGGGCCGAGGGGCGCGTCACCTACCGCAATGGCTACCCGCGACCGTCCTCTCGACACCCGGCTGGGCACGCTGAACCTGCGCGTGCCCAAGCTGCGGCAGGGTTCCTATTTCCCGGGCTTCCTCGAGCCACGCCGCACGTCCGAGAAGGCCCTCGTCGCTGTCATACAGGAAGCTTGGATCGGCGGCGTCTCCACCCGGCGCGTCGATGACCTGGTGCAGGCCATGGGCCTGTCGGGGATCTCGAAGAGCACCGTCTCGAAGCTGTGCAAGGACATCGACGACCGCGTCGGCGAGTTCCTGAACCGGCCGCTCGTCGGCGACTGGCCCTGTCTCTGGCTCGACGCCACCTACCTGAAGGTTCGGCAAGGCGGGCGGATCGTCTCCATCGCCGCCATAATCGCCGTGGCCGTGAACACCGACGGTCGCCGCGAGATCATCGGCCTGGGTACCGGGCCGTCCGAGGCGGAAACCTTCTGGACGGAGTTCCTGCGGGGCCTCAAGGCCCGCGGCCTCGACGGCGTGAAGCTGGTGATCTCTGATGCTCATACCGGCCTGAAGGCGGCGATCGCGCGCGTCTTCGATGGTGAGGCCCAAAGCCGATCCGGGGGATCGGCGACGGCAGAACGGGCAGCGGTGCCGCGTTCATTGGATGCGCAACGCTCTCGCGCATGTACCCAAGGGCCGGCACACCGTCGTGGCCGCCGCCATCCGGCAAGCCTTCGGTCAGCCCGACCGCACCCAGGCCGGCGAGACCTGGCGCCACGTCGCCGATCAGGTCCGCGGCCGCTGGCCCAAGCTCGCAACCCTCATGGAAGAGGCCGGGCATGACGTCCTCGCCTACATGAGCTTCCCCGCCCAGCACCGAACGAAGCTGCACTCGACCAACCCCATCGAGCGTCTGAACAAGGAGGTGAAGCGCCGTGCGGATGCCGTGGGCATCTTCTGTAGAGCGTCAACCTCGATGTCCGTTTGCGACAGCCAAGTTGGCCGGTTCTGACGGCTGCGGCAGGGTGTTCAGGTGGTGACGCCCTCCTTGGTTCTGCCGGCGAGGTTGTCGCTGGCGGGTTGATCGTTGTTGTCGGTGAGGCTGTCGGTGGTTGTCGCTGCGCCGTCGATCTCGACGGTGGTGCGCCCGGCGGCGGTGCGCCCGGCGGCGGTGCGGCGGCGATAGCTGTCGACGTTCATCTCGAGGATGGTCGCGTGGTGGACGGCCTCGCAGCCTTCGTCATGGGCAAGCCAGAGCAGCTCGACCATACGCCGGCAGGCGTCCTTCTGGGGCAAGGCCGCGGACAGCGCAGCCCAAGCTTCGGCATACTCGGAGCGGGGAAAGAGCCCGTCGCGGTATACCGATCCCGCGAGTGCCTGCGGTTTGCGGCGCAGGGCGTGGATCACGTGGCGATAGTCGATGCGATGGACGCGCTTTCCGTCATCGCGCCGGCGCAGGCGGGGATGGCTGACGACATGGGTCCCCCCGAGCCAAGCCTCGATGCGATCGTCGTAGACATGAACCCGGAGGCGCTGGCCGATCAGCCGGGAGGCGCGCTGTAGAATACGCTGTTCACGAGGAAGCCGCCGGTGCGAGTGACACGGGCGACGATCTTGGTGAAGTCGGTCGTGCGCCGGGCGGGCAGTTTCCCTCAGACGTCCTTGCAGAACGCCTCGTAGAGCGCCGCCATCAGGACCTCGAGGTCCGGATCGCTGATCCGGTAGTAGATCGTCTGGCTTTCCCTGCGGGTGTCGACCATGCCGGCCTCGCGCAACTTGGCGAGATGCTGGCTCAGGGCCGACTGGCTGAGACCTACCGCCGCCTGCAGTGAGCCGACGGATCTCTCGCCCTTCACGAGCTCGCACAGGATCAGGAGCCGCTTCGCATTGGAGACGAGCGCCAATCGACCAGCCACGTAATCGGCCCGCTCTTGGAGGGCGGCGACGGACCTGTCTGCGTTCGGCTTTTTCATATTAGAGTTGACTTATTTAGTTGTATCTCATATTTAGCCGACAAGCCGCGCAGATGCAAGCGCGCGGCGATCGAACGGAGACACATCATGGAGATGGAGCTACAGACGGCGTTCACGCCGTGGGCCTCGCTCGGCGGCGGGATCCTGATCGGTCTCAGCGCCGTGATGGTCATGGGCCTGTTCGGCCGGATCGCCGGGATCTCCGGGATCACCACGGGATTTCTGGGCGCTGTCCTGCCAACCCCCGGCGCGCCCAGCGACCGGGACTGGCGCCTGGCCTTCCTGCTCGGCCTGGTGGCCGCGCCCCTTGCGATCAATCTCGTCGGCGAAACCGTTCCGCAATCCGTTCCCTCGAACCTCCCCGGCATGGCGATCGCCGGGCTGCTGGTGGGTTTCGGCACCGCACTCGGCTCTGGCTGCACGTCCGGTCACGGAGTGTGCGGTCTCGCGCGGCTTTCCCGGCGCTCGCTCGCCGCCGTCGTGATCTTCATGACCGCCGGTTTCGCCACGGTCTTCGTCCTGCGCCATGTCTTGGGAGTTGCATGATGATGCGCATCGCTTCCGGTTTTCTCAGCGGCCTCGTCTTCGGTCTGGGCCTCGTGATCTCGGGCATGGCGAACCCCGCGAAGGTCCTGAACTTCCTCGACCTCGCCGGGGCCTGGGACCCGAGCCTCGCCTTCGTCATGGGCGGCGCGACCGTGACCGCCTTCATTGGCTACCGCCTCGTCTGGCGGTGGACGCGCCCGGCGCTGGAGAGCGCGTTCGATGTTCCGACAAACACGCGGATCGACCGGCAGATGATCCTCGGCGCGGCGCTCTTCGGCATCGGCTGGGGGATCGGCGGCTTCTGCCCCGGCCCGGCCTGGACCGCGCTGCCGCTTCTCGCGCCGGGCACGCTGGTCTTCCTGCCCGCGATGCTCGCCGGCCTCTGGCTCGGCGCGCGGGCCAGATCTCTGAGCAACTTCGGGCCGGAAGGAGCACTTCGATGAGCACCACCAAACTGCAACGGCGGGTCGTGCGCCATTCCGCCTCGCAAGGCGCGGGCAGTCCCGACGTCTGGGGGATCTACGAGCCCGACACCGGCTCGATCCAGTATATCTGCGCCGATCCCGTCACGAAGAAGGCCGCGCTGATCGATGTGGTCTGGAACTTCGACCCGAAGAACTACCGCTTCTCGACCGAGAGCATGGACCAGGTTCTCGATCTGGTGCGGGAGCACGGTCTCGAAGTGGACTGGGTGCTCGACACCCATCCGCATGCCGACCATGTCATGGCTTCGGCGCATCTGACGGAGCGGACCGGCGCGCCGAACGCGATCGGCGAGAAGGTTCACGAGATCGCCGCTCTCTGGGAAGAGATCTACAACATGCCCGGGGTCTTCGACCCGGAGAGGGACTTCGACCGGCTGTTCGCCGAGAGCGAGACGTTCCGGGTCGGGGATCTGGAGATGCGGGTGATGCTGTCGCCCGGGCACACGCTCGGCTCGGTCACCTATGTCTGCGGCGATGCCGCCTTCACCCACGACACGTTCATGCAGCCCGATGTCGGGACCTCGCGGGCCGACTTCCCCGGTGGCGACACGGCGCAGCTCTGGAACTCGATCCAGGCCATTCTCGCCCTGCCGCCCGACACGCGCCTCTTCGTCGGGCACGATTACGGCACGCAAGATCGAGACGAACCGCAATGGGAGGCGACGGTGGCGCAGCATAAGGCCCGGAACCGGCACGTGAAGGACGGCACGCGCCGGGAGGACTGGATCGACCGTCGCGATAAGCGCGATGCCACCCTGCCGCTGCCCGACCGCATCCTCGCCGCCCTCCAGATCAACCTGCGCGGTGGCCGCTTACCGCCTGCCGAGGACGATGGCCGCGCCTACCTCAAGCTTCCCGTCAATCGCTTCTGAGGAGACGCCCCATGACTATGACCAAAACTTTGAAGGACCTCGTGGCCGAGGTCCGCAGCCGCGTCGCCGCCGTTTCCCCGAAGCAGGCGGAGGATGCGGTGCAGGGCGGCGACCTGATCCTCGATGTTCGCGAGCCAGCCGAGTTGGAGGCGGACGGTCGCAGCGCAGAAGCCCTGCATATCCCGCGGGGCATCCTCGAGAGGCGCGCGGATGCAGCGGCGCAGAGTGCCGAAGCGCGGCTGACCCAAGCTCGAAGGTCCGGCCGTGTGCACGTTCACTGTGCCTCGGGCGGACGCGCCGCACGGGCAGCGGGCAGGCTGCGGCGGATAGGCGAAGACGCCGGTCTCACGGAGGGAGGCCTCGGCGGGTGGAAGGCCAGCAGTCTGCCGGTCGAGAACTGATCCATGGACAGGTTGGCCGGATCCCTTCCCGTCGTCGACTGGGGGCGCCGCCATGACCGGCAGTCGCGCCTCGGGGGCGGCGTCGCTGCCGCGGTCGTCCCGGCCATGCTGATCCCATCGTCACGGTCATGCGCACCGCTTCGGCGGACAGGGTCGCCGACTTGCCCCCTGCAGCGGAAACCGGAAAACAACCTTCTCGTGCGACGTTCATCGTTCGGAGCCTGCAATCCGGCGACGCAGCCAGAGCAGGATCGCGATGTTGGCCAGTGGGACAAGGCTGCCGATCCAGGGCCTCAGGGCCTCAGGGCCTCAGAGGCCAACCCGAAGAGAGTCAGGCGGTTTCATGGGCTTGTGGTTTCCTCCGGCTGCCATGCTGGACGGAGTCGACAATGCCTTGGACTGAAACTGCCCGCCGCGAGTATCGGCGGCCGGCGCCGCGTTACGCAAGCGACATGACGGATCGCGAATGGGCGTTGATTGAACCCTTCATGCCGCCGCCGAAGCCGCTGGGAAGACCGCGAACGGCGAACCTGCGGGAGGTCGTGGACGCGATCCACTATATCGCGACGACCGGCCGCCAGTGGGCGATGCTGCCGAAGGATCTGCCGCCGTACTCGACCGTTCAGCGCTGCTTCTACGACTGGCGCGACAGTGGGCCGTTGCAGACGATCCGGTTCACCCTTGCCATGGAGACCCGCGAGTTGGAGGGCCGGGAAGCGCAGCCGACGGCGGGCGTCATCGACAGCCAGACAGTGAAACCCACGGAGAGCGGGGGACTTCGGGGCTGTGATGCGGGCAAGAAGGTCAATGGGCGCAAGCGTCACGCCGTCGTCGACACCATCGGTCTGCTGTTCGGCGTCGTCGTCCATGAAGCCGATATCCAGGATCGCGACGGCGCGCCCACGGTACTCGCCTCGATCCGCAGAGCCTGCCCGTGGCTCAGGCACGTCTTCGCCGACGGCGGCTATGCCGGGCCGAAGCTCCGCGGCGCACTCGCCCGGATCGACGAATGGACGATCCAGATCGTGAGGCGCTCCGACACAGCCAAGGGCTTCGAGGTGCTGCCCCGCCGATGGGTTGTGGAGCGCACCTTCGCCTGGCTCGGACGATGCCGCAGATTGGCCAAGGACCGGGAGAAGTCCCTCGCCTCCGCCGAGGCATGGATCAACATATCCCACATCCGCCTTACCACCCCACGCCTCGCAAGGTATTGCTATGCCTGAACGAGCTTCGGGTCGGGCTCTCAGGGGTCCCGTCCAGCATCAGGTTCCAGGGAAGCCCGAGTGGCACCAGGAAGACGCCTGCGAACGGGTCGCGCTCCGCTCCGAACAGGTCACGTCCGTCAAGCTGGTGGAAATCGGGAGGTGGCCTGGTGTCATGATCAGGCGGCTTCGGTTGAGATGCTGAGGATGGGATCTTGCTCCACGGCGTCGATGCGCTCGAAGGCTTCGACCTGCATGTGGCGGTTCTGGGTCTGCCACTCGTCGTTCTGTTCGAGGAGCACGGCGCCGATCAGACGCGTGATCGAGGCCACGTTGGGGAAGATGCCGACGACATCCGCACGGCGCTTCACCTCCTTGTTCAGACGCTCGATGGGGTTGGTCGAGTGCAGCTTCGTTCGGTGCTGGGCGGGGAAGCTCATGTAGGCGAGGACGTCATGCCCGGCCTCTTCCATGAGGGTTGCGAGCTTGGGCCAGCGGCCGCGGACCTGATCGGCGACGTGGCGCCAGGTCTCGCCGGCCTGGGTGCGGTCGGGCTGACCGAAGGCTTGCCGGATGGCGGCGGCCACGACGGTGTGCCGGCCCTTGGGTACATGCGCGAGAGCGTTGCGCATCCAGTGAACGGGGACTATCCGATATTCTGTGTGCGAGGCCGGTTCTCGTCATTGGGTGACGAACCTCTCGCCGAACATGACGGCGAATTGGGTCTTGGCCTCGGTCCATTCGCGGGGCGGGCGTTTCCAGTCCTGAGCCGCGCGATTGAGAGCCAGATATAGCAGCTTCGTTGCGGCCTCGTCATTCGGGAAATGGCCGCGTGCGCGCACCGCCCGTCGCAGCTTCGAGTTCAATGCCTCTATCGCGTTCGTGGTGTAGATGATCCGGCGGACGGGCTCGGGGAATGCGAAGAACGGGATGACCAGATCCCAGTTTCGCCGCCAAGCCGGGGCGATGGCGGGGTATTTCATGCCCCAGGGGCCCGCCTCGAAGGCGTCCAGGGCCACGGCGGCCGCGTCGGCGTCCTTGGCCCGGTAGACAGCCCTGAGCGCCTGGGCGACCTGCTTGCGGTCCTTCCATCCGGCGAAGTTCATCGAATGGCGGATCAGGTGGACGATGCAGGTCTGGACGACGGCGTCCGGAAACACCGCGTTGATCGCCTCGGGAAAGCCCTTGAGCCCATCGACGACGGCAATGAGAATGTCGCCGAGGCCACGCGCCTTCAGCTCGTTCATTACCCGCATCCAGAACTTGGCGCCTTCGGTCTGCTCGATCCACAGCCCGAGAATCTCCTTCGTGCCGTCCGGCAGGATGCCCAGGGCGATGTAGATCGCCTTGTTCCGGACGAAGCCCTCATCACGGATCTTCACCCTGATCGCATCGAAAAACACCAGCGGGTAGCACGCGTCGAGCGGGCGGTTCTGCCATTCGGCCACCTCCTCGAGCACCGCGTCCGTCACCGCCGAGATCAGGTCGGGCGACACGTCGATGCCGTAGAGCTCCTCCAGATGCATCCGGATCTCGCGCACGCTCATGCCGCGCGCATACATCGAGATGACCTTGTCGTCGAAATCCGGAAACCGCCGCTGATACTTGGCGATCAGCTTCGGGGCGAAGCTGCCATCGCGGTCGCGGGGAATGTCCAGCGTCACCTTCGAGGTGCCCGTCAGCATCGTCTTGCGCGACTTGCCGTTACGGTGGTTGCCGACGCTCCGGCCGGCCTCGCCGACCAGATGCTCGTCCAGCTCGGCGTTCAGAAGCCGCTCCGACAGCGCCTTCTTCAGTTCATCGACCAGCCCGTCCTTTGCAAACAGATCCTGCGGGTCGCGGCCAGCCAGAAGCTGATCCAGTAGGTCCTTCTCGATCGCCATGTGATGCTCCCTTCTGTTCCATCATCATGGCCTCGCACACAAGATTCCTGACAGTCCCAGTGAACGCGGCACCGCTGCCCGTTCTGCCGTCGCCGATCCCCCGGATCGGCTTTGGGCCTCACCATCGAAGACGCGCGCGATCGCCGCCTTCAGGCCGGTATGAGCATCAGAGATCACCAGCTTCACGCCGTCGAGGCCGCGGGCCTTGAGGCCCCGCAGGAACTCCGTCCAGAAGGTTTCCGCCTCGGACGGCCCGGTACCCAGGCCGATGATCTCGCGGCGACCGTCGGTGTTCACGGCCACGGCGATTATGGCGGCGATGGAGACGATCCGCCCGCCTTGCCGAACCTTCAGGTAGGTGGCGTCGAGCCAGAGACAGGGCCAGTCGCCGACGAGCGGCCGGTTCAGGAACTCGCCGACGCGGTCGTCGATGTCCTTGCACAGCTTCGAGACGGTGCTCTTCGAGATCCCCGACAGGCCCATGGCCTGCACCAGGTCATCGACGCGCCGGGTGGAGACGCCGCCGATCCAAGCTTCCTGTATGACAGCGACGAGGGCCTTCTCGGACGTGCGGCGCGGCTCGAGGAAGCCCGGGAAATAGGAACCCTGCCGCAGCTTGGGCACGCGCAGGTTCAGCGTGCCCAGCCGGGTGTCGAGAGGACGGTCGCGGGTAGCCATTGCGGTAGGTGACGCGGCCCTCGGCCCGCTCGTGGCGCCCGGCGCCGATCACGCCCTCCACGTCCGTCTCCATGATCAGCTGCAAAACCGCCTCGGCAACGGTTCGCAGGAAGTCGCCTTCGTCGTGCTTCTCCAGAAGCTCGGACAGGTCCATGGTGGTCTTGGTCATCGGCGGCTCCGTTCGATGGTAGGGGAAGTCGCCAAACTCCACCGCCGTCTTACACCTCGATGGCCACCTCGCCCTACACCGCCAGAGCGGTGCGAAATTCCACCACCTTCACGGACGCTACCTCCGAACAAGCCGAAGGTGCCGATTGCGAAGAGCAGCAGGGCGGCTCCGTGAAGAAGCGCCAGAGTCCAGATCAGGACCTTGAGAAACCGGCCCATGGCCCAAGCCTCGGAGGGCGCCCTCGTCGGTGAGGGACTCGATCCCGGCGGTGGTGCCATCGCTGTAGGCGATGCACTGGCACGGGGCCCGGTCGGGGCCGACGCCCAACCGCACCAGCGTCCCGGCCTCGCAGAATTCCGAACCGAGAAGCGTGACGTCCGCATTGCCGGTCTTGGGCGTCACGTCGCGCAGGCAGGCCTGTTCCGCAGCGTCGGGCATGTCGGCGGAGACCATGTCACCGGCACCGTCCATGTCGTCGACGCACGCCGGTAGGTTCAGGGCCGCACCAAAGGCGGCCACGATGGCGAGATATCTCATGCGGGTCTTTTTGTTGCGGTCCCGATGCGCCATCATTCGATGCCGAAGACGACATCGTAACCTGCGACAGCATTCGTTCGGTTGATGACCTCGATTACGTGGTTTCCCGATTGCCAGAGCTGTCCGCGATAGGGCCTGTCGCTCGATATCTGATCGAGCAGAAAGGATCCGTCCGGGTTGAAGATCTGGTAGGACATCGGCCCCCTTGCGGCAGGACCTCCACGGTCAGGACCTGTCCGGCGCGCGCGTCCAGTTCGTAGCGGCGTGAGTCTCCGGGCGCGAGCCGGACCGACAGTTCCGCCGCACCCGAAGCGCCGACCGCGAACCGTACCACCTCAGCGCCGTCGCCCGACGCAATGGCGGCCGGCGAAGGGGGGAGCGGCGTCCCGACGGGTACCCCCTCGATCAGGAAATCGCCCGCCGCCCACCCTTCGTCTCCGGGATCGGCAAGGGTCGCCACGCGGCACCAGCGAGATCCCTCCGACATGCGGCAGCCGAAATTGCGAACGGTCTGGCCGTCGACCAGCCGACCCAGGGTGGCGGAGGCCGCGGAGGGTCGGGCCCGCAGGTTTAGGGCCCCACCGCCAGACACCGCCACCTAGAGGAAGTCCGGCCCTCCGGCGAGCCCGTCGGCGTAGTCGGCCTCGACACGGTCCCCTGTCTCGCCCCGAACCGAGATATCGAGCGTGAATTCCGCCCGTTCTCCCCGCCGCGCGGCACTGCGATAGAGAAAGACGACCATGGTATATCTCCCGCGGCGGGCAGCGGTCCGCTCCAATCGTTGATCGGCTCCGTGAACTCGCCGATGACAAGGGTCTCGCCCCCAAGCCCGCGGCTGGGCGCATAGAGGTTGAAATACGTTGCCGTATTGGTCGGGGGCAGCTGGACATCCATGACCTGCCCCGCCTCCGCGCCGACCTCGAACAAGACGGTGTCGCGCCCGGAGACGGTGTCGGAGATGGTCGTCCCCGTCCCGCCGGGAGGGAACCGGACATCGACTGTCCGATCCTGCGCCAGGGCGGGACCGAGGAAGAAGACCAGGACCGCGGCGATAAGCAGCTTTCGGCCAAGTGCCATCGCCACCTCCTCGAGCACGCCCGGAGCGGGAGATCCGCCTGCAAACATTTTCAGCTTATCGGGCGCTCTTGGCAAGGCAAGCCTCTCGATCGCGGCGAGCGCCGGCGGGCGGGATCGACCTCCCGTATGAGGTCACGCGGCGCTAGTCATTGATCCGGAGTGGGCGGGATCGCCTGCCACCGCCTCCACATCATCTCGGCAAGAGGCGTGTGTTTCTCGCCCCCCGGCGCCGCCGGGGGTTCGGCGTGGGAGAGAAAGCAACTTCTACAGGAAGCCGACCCAAGGCTATCTCAAGACCGGTAGGAGAGGTCGACACTTTCGCTTGGAGCAATGGCACGCCGATGTCGACCATCCCGAACAACCCCTTATCAAGAGGCAGGTCTGGATGGCGGCATCGCTGGAAGCCTGTTGCCGCCCCCGCCTGCCTGCCGGCGCGGCATTCCGGCTCATCTCGGGATCGAACCGGATCGTCGGCGAGCCGCGGCGCTCGAGCGCTTCGTCATCGGCCGGCCAGTTCCTGGCCCTGTCGGCGATCAGATCGGACCTTGATTGACGCGAAATGGTGGAACTGATGGTATTGAGCTCCACGTTGACATAGGATCAGATTAAGTTCGTGTGTCGGGTGGGGCGGCGCCATCCTCGTCCGGAAACTCCATGGGCGGCTTCAGATGGAATTTCTCGTCTATCGCAGTCGAGCGCTTGTGGCGCCGGATTCCCGTGAATGCGAGGAGATTCTGGCATCCTCGCTGCGCAACAACGCCAGAACAGGCATCACCGGCTTCCTCCACGCCGAGCCGGACATCTTCCTGCAATACATTGAGGGGCCGGGGAAATTTCTCTGGGCATTGTACGACATGCTCCTGGCTGATGACCGCCATACCGACGTCACCCTGCTCGGCACCGGCTTCATCCAGCAGCGACTGTTTCCCGATTGGCGGATGGGTTACGCGGGCCCGAATATCGTGTCATTCCTCGACTTCCTCGCCGAGGCGACGCAGACGGGGTCGCCGGAGGAGGCCACCGCCAGCGGGACGATCGCCTTTCTCTACGGGGCGAGCCAGCGAGTCGATCTGGGCCTGAACAGACGGTCGTGACCGACGCCGCCCCCCCCCGGTCCACGGACAGATGGACCCGTGCTGCGGCCCGCGCTGGAGCGAGCAGATCGCGCACCATGTCCAACGTGCAATCCATCGTGATGCAGGGCCTACGCCACAGCCCGGTCAAGGAATGCCGCTCGCGGGTGATCCGGAAATTCCTGTCGGCGCCCGGCTCCGATCTCGATACCTCCTGCGCCGACGAGGTCGCTCTCGATGAATGGGTGGTGGAATAGATTCGACTGGGTCTGTGCCGCCACCGGGTTTCGGTGTGCCCAGCGCCGCGACCTGTCCATGCGGCAGAGCCGCTCTGAATTGTGCGCTCATCGCGCATCAGGCGAGCGGCGGAGCTCGACCGCGATCCCGCCCGGTTCGGGCTCGGTCGGTAAATGAATAAGCTGCGACGCCTCTGGCTGGGTGAGTTGCCTCTCGACGAGGCGTTCTGGACCTGGGCGATTACCGGCGGGCTCGGGCTCAATCTCGCGAGCAGCGCGATGTTCCTGGTCCTGATCACGACAGAACGGCCATGGGCGGCGCTGCTCGTGGGCTACGGGCCGACGATCCCCTACAACATCATGGCCGTGGTCGGCGTCTGGCGTTCGGCCGCCCGATACCGGGGCCCCGGCGCTCACGCCGATCTCGCGCGCCTTACCGTCATGATCGTGATGCTGGTGCTGACGCTGACCTGAGCGCCGTCGCGAACCTTCGACCGCGCGTGAATTGGCACCAAAACCTTTTCGCGTAGTCCGCTCCCATACCAGGCTCCCCCGGCACCGCTCTTCCTTTCGGATTCATCACCAAGGTCAGCCCCGGTTGTGGAGCGAGACCCCAGCTCGTTCTGAACTCCACCCTCTGCCTTCCACCAGATTACCTGTCACATCCCGCGCGATTATACGGTCGTTTCTTGAAGAGGTCCGGCCTTTGTCGCTGCCAGTCCTTGAGGGCGTCGACGGGCGTTCGGCCCTTGAGCACTGATTGCGGGAGCTGGCCGTTGTAGAGGCGGACGTAGCGAAGGATCGTCTGTTCGAGGTCCTCGCCGCTGTGGAAATGATGACTTTGCAGGACGTCCTCGATCCGGCCATTGAAGCGCTCGACCATGCCGTTCGTTTGCGGCCGCATCGGCGGGGCCAGGCGATGCTCGATACCGAGATCGGCGCAGAGGCGGTCGAACTCGTGGTTTCCGGTGGCGGCGCGCTTCCGCAGGCCGAAGAGCCTGTCCGTGAACTCCTTGCCGTTGTCGGTGAGCACCCGCGTGATCCGCATCGGCGCAGCACGTTCCAGGTCGCGTAGGAAGCGGCGGGCGTTGGCCGCCGTCTTCGCCGGATAGACGCGCACGAAGACCCACCGCGTGGCGCGATCGATGGCCACGAACAGATACCGGCGGCGGTCTTCGTCCGCCATCTGCGGCAGGTATTTCACGTCGACATGCAGGTAACCCGGCTCGTAGGCCTTGAACGGCTTGTGTGCAGGCCGTCGCGCGGTTGGCTTCAGGTCACGCAGGTTGCCGACACCATGCCGGCGCAGGCAGCGGTCCAGCCCGGAGCGCGAGACGTTCGGGTTCAGGAACTCGCGGACTACGCAGAGAAGGTCGTCGAGCGGCAAGAGCAGGGTCTTGCGCAGCGACACCGCCACAGCCTCCTGGGCAGGTGTGAGCGTCGATTGCAACCGATGCGCCGTGTGGCTGCGGTCATGCACGCTGTCGCGCTTGCGCCACTTCCAGACCGTCTGCTCGGAGATGCCATAGCGCTCCGCCAGCATCCAGGCAGGCTCGGTGCTCGCCTGGATCGCGGCCCGGATCTTCGGTGTCGTCGTCGCCTGCTTGTGCAGAGAGATCAGCATGCTCGCCCCCCGTCCCGAACCTCGCGCAGGATCGATCTTGCCATGAACAGAGCAGAGCGGCGAGGGTCTATCTGATCGTCCGGGACACGACAATTACCAATGAAGCGCCCATCATGCCGCAAGCAGGAACTGCATGAGAATGTTAGCCGATGTCAGCCAAATCGAGGTGACCGCGAAAGCTGCGCTGGCCTCTAGGCGGCGTCTTCATTCGGGGGATTTCCTGCCCTACAAGTTTCTGCTTCATGATCGAAAACGGAAGCGGTCTTGGCAGTCGCATTATGCCGATGCCCGGATTATGCCGATGTAGGTCTGCAAGCGTTTGAATACTCTCAAGTCTGTTGCGTCGGAGTCGGCATAATCCTCATGGGCGACTTGTCCATGGCGCAGGTCGATCGGTTCATGGCTGACCGCCGGGCCGCGGGCGTCCGCAAGCTGAAGACACGCAAGGCACTGGGGCCCGCTCTCGGCTATTTGCGCGGGCTGGGACTGGTGCCCGCGGCCGAAGCCGCAGTGGATGACGATCCCGCCCGGGCAATCCTGAACCGGTACCGGCAGTTCCTGATCACGGAACGCGGCCTCGCGGATGGTACGGCCGATCGGTACATTGGTTGCCTGCGCCCGTTCCTGGTCCGCAGAATGGCCGCGGGGCAGTTCGATCTCGAGGGGCTGACACCGGCCGATACCACCTCCTTCGTGGTGGCGTGGTGCCCGTGCCTGAACGCCGGCGTGGCGAAGCTGACGGTCACGGCGCTGCGGTCGTTCCTCGGCTTCCTGCATCTGGACGGCGTGACGGAACGCTCGCTTGTCCCGGCCGTGCCGAAGGTCCTGCGTCGCCGACTGGCCGGGTTGCCCAAGGGGCTCGAACCTGATCAGGTGCGGCGCCTTCTCGCGGCCTGCGATACCGATACAGCCGTCGGTTGCCGCGATCTGGCGATCCTGACCCTGCTGGTCCGGCTCGGCCTGCGGCGCGGCGAGGTCGCTGGGCTCGGGCTCGACGATATCGACTGGCGCGCGGGCACGATCCGCGTGCGCGGCAAGGGCAATTGTCACGAGCGGCTCCCCCTTCCGCCGGATGTCGGCCGCCGACTGGCCGAATACCTGCGCCATGCCCGACCGGCGGACGCGCAGGGGCGGACCGTGTTCGTCCGGCACTTCGCGCCCCATCATGCTCTCGGCGCGAGCCGGGTCAGCGGCATCGTGGCGGATGCCGCCCGGCGCGCGGACCTCGGGCGCATCCACGCGCATCGCCTGCGCCATACCGTGGCAACGGAACTGTTGCGCGCCGGCGCATCCTTGCCGGAGATCGGGCAGCTCCTGCGTCATCGTCGTGTCAAGACCACGGCGATCTACGCCAAGGTCGACCGCGACACGGTAGCGTCCGTGAAGGTGGTGGAATTTCGCACCGCTCTGGCGGTGTAGGGCGAGGTGGCCATCGAGGTGTAAGACGGCGGTGGAGTTTGGCGACTTCCCCGACCATCGAACGGAGCCCCCGATGACCAAGACCACCATGGACCTGTCCGAGCTTCTGGAGAAGCACGACGAAGGCGACTTCCTGCGAACCGTTGCCGAGGCGGTTTTGCAGCTGATCATGGAGACGGACGTGGAGGGCGTGATCGGCGCCGGGCGCCACGAGCGGGCCGAGGGCCGCGTCACCTACCGCAATGGCTACCCGCGACCGTCCTCTCGACACCCGGCTGGGCACGCTGAACCTGCGCGTGCCCAAGCTGCGGCAGGGTTCCTATTTCCCGGGCTTCCTCGAGCCGCGCCGCACGTCCGAGAAGGCCCTCGTCGCTGTCATACAGGAAGCTTGGATCGGCGGCGTCTCCACCCGGCGCGTCGATGACCTGGTGCAGGCCATGGGCCTGTCGGGGATCTCGAAGAGCACCGTCTCGAAGCTGTGCAAGGACATCGACGACCGCGTCGGCGAGTTCCTGAACCGGCCGCTCGTCGGCGACTGGCCCTATCTCTGGCTCGACGCCACCTACCTGAAGGTTCGGCAAGGCGGGCGCATCGTCTCCATCGCGGCCATAATCGCCGTGGCCGTGAACACCGACGGTCGCCGCGAGATCATCGGCCTGGGTACCGGGCCGTCCGAGGCGGAAACCTTCTGGACGGAGTTCCTGCGGGGCCTCAAGGCCCGCGGCCTCGACGGCGTGAAGCTGGTGATCTCTGATGCTCATACCGGCCTGAAGGCGGCGATCGCGCGCGTCTTTGATGGTGAGGCCCAAAGCCGATCCGGGGGATCGGCGACGGCAGAACGGGCAGCGGTGCCGCGTTCACTGGATGCGCAACGCTCTCGCGCATGTACCCAAGGGCCGGCACACCGTCGTGGCCGCCGCCATCCGGCAAGCCTTCGGTCAGCCCGACCGCACCCAGGCCGGCGAGACCTGGCGCCACGTCGCCGATCAGGTCCGCGGCCGCTGGCCCAAGCTCGCAACCCTCATGGAAGAGGCCGGGCATGACGTCCTCGCCTACATGAGCTTCCCCGCCCAGCACCGAACGAAGCTGCACTCGACCAACCCCATCGAGCGTCTGAACAAGGAGGTGAAGCGCCGTGCGGATGCCGTGGGCATCTTCCCCAACGTGGCCTCGATCACGCGTCTGATCGGCGCCGTGCTCCTCGAACAGAACGACGAGTGGCAGACCCAGAACCGCTACATGCAGGTCGAAGCCTTCGAGCGCATCGACGCCGTGGAGCAAGATCCCATCCTCAGCATCTCAACCGAAGCCGCCTGATCATGACACCAGGCCATCTCCCAATTTCCACCAGCTTGACGGACGTGACCGCGGCGCCAGGTCAGCCCGAACACGGTTCAGGCCTATCGCGATACATTGCGGATGCTGCTGATCTTCGCGTCGGAGCGGCACGGCAAGGCGCCGGGAAAGCTCGACATCGACGATCTCGATGCGCCCCTGATCGGCGCCTTCCTCGACCATCTGGAGCACGAACGACAAAATGGCGTGCGCACCCGCAACGCCCGACTGGCCGCGATCCGGTCACTGTTCCGCTATGCCGCCCTGCGCCATCCCGAACATGCCGCCACCATCGAACGGGTGCTGGCCATTCCGCCGAAGCGCTTCGAGCGGCGGCCCGTGACCTGGTTGACCGAGGCAGAGATCGATGCCCTGCTGGCCGCGCCGGACCAGGCGACCTGGACCGGGCGGCGCGACACGGCGCTGTTCGGTCTCGCCGTCCAGACGGGCCTTCGGGCGTCCGAACTGATCGGGCTGACCCGCGCCGACGTCCATCTCGGAGCCGGTGCGCATGTCGGTTGCACCGGCAAGGGGCGAAAGCAGCGGATCACGCCGCTCACATCCGGCACTGTTGTCGTGATGCGGGCCTGGCTGGCCGAGCGGGCCGGTCAGCCAGCAGACCCGTTGTTCCCGACACGGACCGGACGCGCCCTCAGCCGCGATCCGGTCGAGCGCCGGCTGGCCGGATATGTCGAGAATGCGACCGCCCAATGCACGTCCCTCGCGCGCAAGCGGGTGACCATGCATGTGCTGCGGCATTCCGCAGCGATGCGACTGTTGCGCGCCGGGATCGACACCTCGGTGATCGCGCTCTGGCTCGGTCACGAACAGGTCGAAACGACCCAGATCTACCTGCACGCGGACCTGCAGATCAAGGAACGCGCCCTCGAGAGGACCGCGCCGATCACCACGAAACCCGGCCGCTTCCGGCCGACCGACAAACTCCTCGCCTTCCTCGAAGCCCTCTGATTATGCCGATCCCTTCGCAGCGTTCTCCATCAGAAACAACTTGTTAACAGCTTACCTCGGCATAATCCGGGCATCGGCATAATGCGGCTTATGCCGACTTCGGCATAAGTCGCACACTGATCGACGTGCAATGGGCGCGGATCGAGCCGCTGGGTCCGGGCAAGCCGGGCGACCCCGGCAGGAGCGGCGCGGACAACCGTCGCTTTGTGGGTGCGATCCTCTGGCTGGCGTACACGGCGTCTCCGTGGCGAACCGGAACGTTCAGATCACGCGATACCGCCTCGAGGCTCTCGCCACGCATCAGACGTTGAACCGCCGTCAGCTTGCGCTTCGCGGAGAAGCGCTTCGTACCACCGGCCTCGGCCCCGTCGTCGCCAGCGTCATGCGCGCGCGCCGACGAGGCCGTGGCCTCCGTCGCGCCTGGCCTCGTCGTCTTCTTGTCGTCCATCTCCTATTCCCCTGAGCCAGAGAAATAGCGCTACGAACTGTCTCAGGAAACCGTGCCCCAACCCAAGACGCCGCCGATCCAAGCTTCCTGTATGACAGCGACGAGGGCCTTCTCGGACGTGCGGCGCGGCTCGAGGAAGCCCGGGAAATAGGAACCCTGCCGCAGCTTGGGCACGCGCAGGTTCAGCGTGCCCAGCCGGGTGTCGAGAGGACGGTCGCGGGTACCCGTTGCGATAGGTGACGCGCCCCTCGGCCCGCTCGTGGCGCCCGGCGCCGATCACGCCCTCCACGTCCGTCTCCATGATCAGCTGCAAAACCGCCTCGGCAACGGTTCGCAGGAAGTCGCCTTCGTCGTGCTTCTCCAGAAGCTCGGACAGGTCCATGGTGGTCTTGGTCATCGGCGGCTCCGTTCGATGGTCGGGGAAGTCGCCAAACTCCACCGCCGTCTTACACCTCGATGGCCACCTCGCCCTACACCGCCAGAGCCACCACCTTCACGGACGCTACCGAGATCGGGGCCAGGGCGAGCTTCTTCAGGTTCATGGCGATGGCGGTGCCGTGCGCGCCTTCGGCGCTCCATCGGCGGCGGGTGCAGATCGCCCGCTCCGCCTCGCCCCACCTCGCGTGTCCGCGCCGGGCGCGAAGGATGGCGGCGTGGCGGGCGGTGATGTGGACCCTCCGAGCGGTGGAGGTCTTCGCCAGGCACCGCGCGCGCAGTCCCGTTGATCGGCAACATCCTGATACGAGAGGGGAAGCCGGCAGTACCAGCGCACGGCCAGCAGGATCACCTCACGCGGAAACCAATGTCCCTTGAACGGATCGCGGATGACGTGCCGCCTCTACCTCAAAAACAGTATCGGTGCCCGAGGTCCAGCAATGCAGCGGTCCCCGCCAAAGGTCATTCACGGGGCCGTACGGTCTTGGGTCTGGACAATCCACACCTCGACACGGATTTCATTTGGAACGTCACTTGCGGCAAAGCGAGCTTCGAGAGCTTGCCCAACTCGTCCTTGACTAATGGCGCGAAGGACGTGCGCTTTTACTCCATCCGTGTTACTTCAGCGCGAAGGAATTTGAAGATTACCCAAGGAGTGGACAGGACTAGTCAACAGGATCGGCACCCGGATGCCTGGTGGCGGGGCGCGGTCATCTATCAGATCTATCCGCGCTCCTTTCAGGATACCGATGGTGATGGCGTCGGCGATCTGAAGGGCATCGCCTCTCGATTAGACTATCTCGCTGCGCTGCCGGTCGACGCGATCTGGATCTCGCCCGTCTTCCCGTCGCCGATGCTGGATTTCGGATACGACATCACTGATTACTGCGGCATCGATCCGCTCTTCGGATCGCTTGATGATTTCGACCGGCTTGTCGCAGAAGCACATCGGCGCGGTCTCAAGGTCCTGCTCGACCTCGTCCCGAGCCACACTTCGGATCGTCATCCCTGGTTTGTCGAGAGCCGCCGGTCGCGTGACGACCCGCGGCGCACCTGGTACGTCTGGTCCGATCCGGGGCCCGCGGGCGGCCCGCCCAACAACTGGATCAGCGAGTTCGGCGGGCCGGCGTGGACGTGGGACGAGACGACCGGTCAGTATTACCTCAACCTCTACCTGAGCGAGCAGCCGGCGCTGAACTGGCGCAATCCGCAAGTTCATGCCGCCATGGCCGACGTCATGCGGTTCTGGTTCCGCCGCGGTGTCGACGGGTTCCGCGTCGACGCCGTCGAGCACCTGGCGCCCGACGCGGAACTGCGCGACAACCCGCCGAACCCGCACTGGCGAGAGCACGAGGGCCCGGCACGCAGCCACGTCCGCACCTACACCGCCCATCAGCCGGACGGCTACGCGGCCGCCAAGGAAATGCGCCGGGTGGCGGACGAGTTTCCCCACCGCGTCCTGCTCGGCGAGGCCTACGGCACGCTCGACGAGGTGGTGGGCTATTACGGCGAGGCGCTCGACGGCTTTCACTTGCCGTTCAACTTCGAACTCGTCTCCGCACCGTGGGACGCGGAGCACATCGCGGCCTTTGCCGCGGCCTACGAGGCCGCGTTGCCGCCCGGCACATGGCCCACTTGGGTGTTGGGCAACCACGACCGGTCGCGGATCGCCAGTCGCGTCGGGCCGGCGCAGGCCCGCGTGGCGATGATGCTTCTGCTGACGCTGCGCGGTACGCCCACGATCTACCAGGGTGACGAGCTCGGCCTGACGGACGCGGTCATTCCGCCCGGGCTGGTTCAGGACCCTTGGGAAAAGCGGGTGCCGGGGCAGGGCCTCGGCCGCGACCCGGTGCGAACGCCGATGCCCTGGTCGGACGCACCGCAGGCCGGCTTCACCGCAGGGCGCCCCTGGTTGCCAGTCTCGGACGAGACGACGGTCGAGATACAGGAGCGGGAGCCGGGCTCGATGCTGGATCTCACCCGGCGTCTCCTGTCGCTCCGGCGGGCCGAGCGAGCCCTGCATTGCGGCGAATACGAGAGCGTCGCGTCCGGCGACGAGGTGCTCGTCTTCCGGCGCAGGCACGGCGGGCGGGTGCTGACTGTCGCGCTGAATCTCGGCGGACGAGAGCGGGAGGTCGCCCTTTCGGGCAAGGTACTCGTCTCGACACGCCCCGGCCGCGCAGGCCTCCCGTGGAACGGCCGGCTGCTACCGGACGAGGGCGTGATCGTCGCCTCCGCCGAACCGGCGCGCGGGCGGCGACGTCAGTAGCCCGCTGGCGTGTAGGTCGGCTGGAAGCTGCTCAGCAGGTCGATGTGCTGCTCAAGAAGGCGGCTCATCAGGAAGTTCTCGCGGACCTTCTCGCGCCCCCGCGCGCCCATCTCGGCGGCGCGGTCGGGATCGTCGACCAGCTCGACGATGCGCTGCGCGGCCTGCTCGACGCTGTCGACGAGAAAGCCGTTGACGCCGTCGTCGATCTGCTTCGGGATCCCGCCGACATTGCCGCCGATCACCGGAGTTCCCTTCCAGAGCGCCTCGGATACCGTCAGCCCGAAGCCCTCGCGAAGCGACTTCTGCAGGACGACTGCCGCGTGTTGCTGCATCGCCCCGACCAGGACCTGATCGGACCCGTCGAGCACGAGGATCCGGTCGGACCGCCGGTCCATCAATCGGTCGTAGATCTCGTTCTGGTCTTCCGGCTCGTCCGAGGGCTGGTTGCCGAGCAGGACGAGGGTCGCGTCGATGTCGCGCCGGGCGATCTCGAAGGCGTCGACGACGCCGAGAGGGTCTTTCCAGCGATCGAAGCGCGCGATCTGCGTGACGATCGGCCGGTCCATCGGGATCGAGTACGCGTCGAGGCAGTCGCGAACCTCGTCTTCGGTCAGCATCCGACTTTTAACTTTTGTCGGGTCGATCGCCGGCAGGAACGAGTAGTTCGGCACGCCGAAGCTCTGCTGGTATTCGTCGAGGATGTAGATGGCGGCGCTGAACTGGCTGCCGAACTTCTCGAGATACTCGATCAGCCGCGGGTCGGGCCGGCTCAGGTCCAGGTGACACCGCCAGATCCAGGGGCCCTTCTTGCGGTAGTGGTCGACCATGCCGATCGTGTGGTGGTCGTGCATGTAAACGGCGTCGTGATCGAGATTGTTATGTACTGCGTTGTCCTCGAACGTGCGCTCAAAGATACGCTTCTTCTCGTCGGTGAGGTCGATCTCGCCGCCCTGGATGGCATCATGCATCTCGCGGGTGACCTTGTAGAAGTCGGGCGTCCCGCGCAGTAGGCGCCATTCGGTGTCGATCTTCAGCCGGTTCATCATGCCGACCAGGGACAACAGGATTTCCACCACTCCTCCCGCGTGGAAGGTGGAATTCATGTGCGCGACCCGCTGACCTCTCAGCGCGTCTGCCTTCTTCGTGATCCGGTCGACGGTGTCATCGCCTACGAACTCCCGGTATTTTTCCAGGTCGGCCTGCGTTTGCGACGTCATGTTCACCTCCCCTGTCTGCAGTACCGAGCGTACCCGCCGATGGCCATCAGCGGCAAATTTCCGGCGCAGGTGACAGCGCCAGGGTCGCAAGGAAACTCCTCCGTTGCCGATCCCACTCCGCCATGACCGTCATTTTCGCACCGGCGGCCGGTTAGGGAGATCGACGCGGAGGCTGCGCACCAACTCTGTTGCACAAATCCTGTGAGGGATTCATCTCGTGAATCCGGCATGGTAGCGGGAATGCATGGGCAGACCGACACGCCCAACCTAGAGGACCAGAAACTGGCCGTGAGGAGGGCGAACACTCCAGTGGAGTGTTCGTACGACGCAAGACGAAGGCGTTGTCGCTGGGTTTCCCGCGGCGCGAGAAGTCGAGTTCCACCTTGTTCAGGTAGGCCCATTGGTCCAGCAGCCGCCCGGCGAATTCGGGCCCGTTACCGACCCATATGCTCCGCGGCTTGCCTCTGATCCTCGCCGGCGGGTCCAGTTCCTCGATGACCGGGTCAGGCCCTGAAGTTCGTCCTCGCAGAATGCGGAACGGTCGATCATCGAACAGCCGGTCCGACACGAAGTCCATCGCCCAGACATCGTTCATCGCATCAGCTTCGGAGCGGCCCGATCGGTAGCGGCAGGCCCGGCGCCGCCTCGGACACCGCGTCCGGATCGAAAGGCCCTCCTCATTGTAGAGGCGGTAGATGCGCTTGTGGTTGGCCTGCCAGCCTTCCCGTCGAAGCAGGACATGCAGCCGACGGTAGCCGTACCGGACACGGCTTGCCGCAAGTTCTCTCAGGCGCATCCTGAGAGCCACCGCGGGATCGCGACGCGCCTGATAGCGGTGAGAGGCCCGCCCGAAGCCCATGGCTCGACATGCCCGGCGTTCGGAGAGCCCGAAAGCCATCTGATAGTGCCGGATAGCCTCGCGCCGCAGGACGGGCCTCACCGTTCGGCTCCGCCCTCGAACCGGTGGCGGGCCATCGCCTCACCTTCGTAGCGCATCCTGCACCATGGATTTGTCCAAGGTCAGGTCGGCCACGAGGCGCTTGAACTTGCCATTCTCCTCCTCGAGCTGCTTCAGCCGCCGGATCTCGCTCGCCATTGTTCTCGAACCGTCGCCACGGTCGCTCGGACCCGTGGCGCAACCGTGCCGACCGCACCATGGCTCGCCGCCCATCCCGGCATCACCTTCTTCCAGCGATAGAACGTGGCTTCCGCCACGCCCATCTTGCGGCAGATCTCGCCGACCGTCGTGCCGGCTTCCGCTGCCTCAGGGCAAACGCGATCTGCTCGTCGGTGAACTTCTTCTTCGGCATCGGGGCACTCCTCTCCTACCGGGAATGTGCCCAAAATTTCGCGGTCGGCCTGGACCACTTTGCAGGGTCGGGACCCCAGTCCTGTGATAGAGCGCCGGCTGCGGCGGCCGATGAGAGATCTGATGAATACGTACACCTGCGCGAGGCGGTGCGACCGGTCGGCGGATTCGTGTTCCTGACCGAGCGTGGCGAGAGACGCAGGCACGGCCACCGTCGAGTTGTCGCGCGACCAGCGCGATGCGCAAGTGGTGCGCATTCGCTGCGACCGGCGCCTGCCGCTTTCAGGGGTTGCAGCGGAATGAGCGCGGGGGCCGGTCATTGCATACGGACGCCGCCCGCGCCTAGAGTCGGGGCGCGCGGCAACGCCCACAGAAAGCGGGAAGGATCAGGAATGGCAGACGTTGCAGCGAGGCGGTACAGATATACACCGAAGGGTCGGCAGATTGATCCCCAGGCAATGGCCGAGGTCGAGGCAGCGCTCGGCTCCGGCGTCGCCGCGCGCGACCGACTGATCGAGGAGCTGCACCAGCTCCAGGAGCACTTCGGGCACCTCTCGGCGCGGCACCTGCGGGCGCTTGCCGAGCGGATGCGCCTGTCGCAGGCCGAGGTGTTCGAGGTTGCGACGTTCTACCACCACTTCGACGTTGTGAAAGAGGATGAGCCGGCGCCGCCACCCCTGACGCTGCGAGTTTGCGATTCAATCTCCTGCGCGCTGGCCGGATGCGAAGCGCTGCTGGACGAGCTCGAGGGGCGGCTCGATCCGAAAGAGGTGCGGATCCTGAGGGCGCCCTGCATGGGGCGTTGCGATCAGGCGCCGGTGGCGCGCATCGGCGACCGGGAGGTGGACAAGGCGACCGTGGACGGAACTGCCGAGCTGATCGCGCGGCGTGACCTCGGACCGCTCCAGCACGACTACATTGACCTGCACGCCTACCGCGAATGCGGCGGCTATGCGCTGCTCGAGCGGATGCGCACGGGAGAGCACGCGATCACCGATCTCCTCGACACGATGGAGGCGGCCGGCCTTCGCGGCCTCGGTGGCGCGGGCTTTCCGCTGGCGACCAAGTGGCGTGCCGTGCGGCAACAGCCAAAGCCGCGCCTCATGACGATAAACGCCGACGAGGGCGAGCCCGGGACGTTCAAGGACCGCCATCTGCTCGAGTCGGACCCGCACCGCATGTTCGAGGGCGCGCTGATCGCCGCGCACGCCGTCGAGGCCGATCGCCTCTACATCTACATGCGCGACGAATACCCCGCGGCGCTCGGCATCCTGCGCCACGAGATTAGGGCATTAGAGAGCGCGGGGATCGTGCCGCACGGCTTCATCGAGCTCCGCCGTGGCGCGGGCGCGTACATCTGCGGCGAGGAGTTGGCGATGGTCGAGAGCCTCGAAGGCAAGCGCGGCTATCCAAGGAACCGGCCGCCCTACATCGCGCAGAAGGGCCTCTTCGGGCGCCCGACGCTCAACCACAACGTCGAAACGGTCTGGTGGGTTCGGGACATCGCAGAAAACGGCGCCGATTGGTTCGCGAGCCTCGGCCGGCGCGGATCGAAGGGCCTTCGCTCCTTCTCCGTATCGGGGCGGGTGCGCAAGCCGGGCGTCAAGACGGCCCCGGCCGGTATAACCGTGCGCGAGCTGATCGACGAATATTGCGATGGCATGGCCGAGAGCCACGAGTTTCGCGCCTACCTTCCGGGCGGCGCGTCGGGCGGCCTGCTTCCGGCGCGGCTCGGGGATATCCCCCTCGACTTCGGCGGTGCCCTGGCCGAGCAGGGCGCTTTCATCGGCAGCCACGCGGTCGTGATCTTCTCGCAGCGTGACGACATGCGCGAGGTGGTGAAGAGCCTCATGCGGTTCTTCCGTCACGAGAGTTGCGGCCAATGCACCCCCTGCCGCGAGGGCACCGGAAAGATGCTTTCGCTGATCTCGGCCCCGACGATCGACCGCGAGGCGATCGCCGACCTCGAGCACGTGATGCGCGACGCGTCGATCTGCGGGCTGGGCCAAGCAGCGCCGAACCCGGTCCGCCACCTCCTCGACCTCTTTCCGGAGGAAGTCCCATGACCGAACGCCTGACCTTCACCCTCGACGGCCGTCAGGTCGAGGCCGCCCCGAGCGAGACGATCTGGGCGGTGGCAAAGCGCGAAGGGAACCGGATTCCGCACCTCTGCCATCTCGACCAGCCGGGCTACCGTCCCGACGGCAATTGCCGCGCCTGCATGGTCGAGATCGAGGGGGAGCGGGTGCTGGCCGCCTCCTGCATCCGCCAACCGACCGAAGGAATGGTCGTGCGCACCGGCAGCGACCGGGCGCGCAAGGCGCGCGAGATGGTGTTTGAGCTGTTGGCCGCGGACATGCCCGCGCGCGAGGGCTCGCCCGACGACAAGGCGCAGTTCTGGACATGGATGGACCGCATAGGGGCCGCGCAGTCCCGCCGCTATTCCGTGCCGCCTGATGAGCCTGCGCAGGACGAGGGCGACCAGCACGGCCACACCCACGCCGCACAGATCGTGTTGCGCGATGTCAGTCACCCGGCGATGGCGGTCAACCTCGACGCCTGCATCCGCTGCGGTCTTTGCGTGCGCGCCTGCCGCGAGGTGCAGGTGAACGACGTCATCGGCATGGCGGAGCGCGGCGACCATGCGCTGCCGATCTTCGACTTCGCGGACCCGATGGGCGCCTCGACCTGCGTCGCCTGCGGCGAATGCGTGCAGGCCTGTCCGACCGGCGCCCTTTTCGAGAAGTCACTGATGGGCGAGGACGCGCGCACCCGCGCCGTCGAGCCCGACCGCTTCGTCGACAGCGTCTGTCCCTATTGCGGGGTGGGCTGCCAGACCCGCGTCGCGGTCAAGGACGATCGCATCGTTCAAGTCGATGGCCGCGATGGTCCGGCCAACGAGAACCGCCTCTGCGTCAAGGGCCGCTTCGGGTTCGACTACATCCACAGCCCCGAGCGGCTGACCAAACCGCTCGTCCGCCGCGACGACGCGCCGAAGCGCGGCGACATCAAGGTCGACGCGCTGAACCCTTGGGAGGTCTTTCGCGAGGCAACGTGGGAGGAAGCGATGGAACGCGCCGCCCGCGGCCTCGGTGGCATCCGCGACGCGCACGGCGGGAGCGCCCTGTCGGGCTTCGGCTCGGCGAAGGGCTCGAACGAGGAAGCTTATCTTTTCCAGAAGCTCGTCCGTGCAGGCTTCGGCACCAACAACGTCGACCACTGCACGCGCCTTTGCCACGCCTCGTCGGTCGCGGCGCTAATGGAGGGCGTCGGCTCGGGCGCGGTCTCTGCGCCCTTCGGTGCAGTGGATGACGCCGACTGCATCGTGATCATCGGCGCCCGGCCGAACCAGAACCATCCTGTCGCCGCGACCTACTTCAAGCAGGCGGCGAAGCGGGGCGCCAAGCTGATCGTCATCGACCCGCGCGGACAGGAGATGATGCGCTTCGCGAGCCATGCGCTGCAGTTCAAGCCGGGCACGGACGTGGCACTGCTCAACGCGATGCTGCACGTCATCGTCGACGAGAAGCTCTATGACGAACAGTACGTCCAGGCGCATGTCGACGGGTTCGAGGCGCTGGCCGAGAAGGTCCTCGAGTTCCCGCCCGAGGCGATGGCCGAGGTCTGCGGCGTACCGGCCGCGCGCATCCGCGAGGTGGCGCGGCTCTACGCCACGTCCGAGCGCTCGATCATCTTCTGGGGCATGGGCATCAGCCAACACGTCCATGGCACCGACAACTCGCGCTGCCTGATCGCGCTAGCGCTGATCACCGGTCAGATCGGCCGACCCGGCACAGGGCTGCACCCGCTGCGCGGCCAGAACAACGTCCAGGGCGCGTCGGACGCGGGCCTGATCCCGATGTACTTCGCCGACTACAAGTCGGTCGAGAATCCCGACATCCGCGGCATGTACGAGGACGCCTGGGGCCGACAGCTCGACCCCCGGCGCGGCCTCACGGTGGTCGAGATCATGGACGCGGTGCACGAGGGCGCGATCCGCGGGATGTACGTCATGGGCGAGAACCCGGCCATGTCGGACCCCGACCAGATCCACGCGCGCAAGGCACTGGCAAAGCTCGACTGTCTTGTCGTGCAGGACATCTTCCTGACCGAGACGGCTTGGCACGCCGACGTGGTGCTACCGGCCTCGGCGCATGCCGAAAAGCTCGGCACCTACACCAATACCAACCGCGAGCTGCAGATCGGTCGGCCTGCGGTTCCGCTGCCCGGGCAGGCGCGGCAGGACCTCGAGATCATCATAGAGCTGGCGAACCGCCTCGGCTGCGACTGGCACTACGACGGGCCAGCGGAGGTCTATGAGGAGATGCGGGCACTAATGCCCTCGCTCGACAACATTTCGTGGGCGCGCGTCGAGCGTGAGGGCGCCGTGATCTACCCCGCCAAGGCCGAGGATCGGCCGGGCGAGGCAATCATCTTCACCGACGGTTTTCCGACGAAGGACGGCCGCGGCAAGCTGGTGCCCGCCGACCTCGCGCCCCCGGACGAGCTACCGGATGCGGAGTATCCGTTCGTCCTCTCGACGGGTCGGCTGCTGGAGCACTGGCATACCGGTGCGATGACCCGACGCGCCTCGGCGCTCGACGCAATCGAGGCCGAGGCCCAGGCGATGCTGCATCCGCGTGACCTGATGCGCCTCGACCTCTGCGCCGGCGATCTGGTGCGGGTCACCACCCGGCGCGGCGAGATCGCTCTGAGGGTTCGGCCCGACCGGGATGTACCGGAGGGGATGGTGTTCGTTCCGTTCTGCTGGGTCGAGGCACCGGCCAACGTGCTGACCAACCCGCAGCTCGACCCCTTCGGCAAGATCCCCGAGTTCAAGGTCTGCGCCGCTCGGGTCGAGCGCGCGATCGCCTGACGTTCGGCCGCTGCCGGTCCGCCGGCGGCGGCTTGCGATCCGTTCTAGCGGAAGCGTCGCCGGCCCTGACCGATCGCCGGGTCGATCCGCGATACTGCGGTCCCTGCATCGCGAAATCGGCGCCTGAAACATGAGCAGATGAGCTGAGCGATCTTCAGACCTGATGACCGCCCGGCTCAGAAAAGTGCAGCGCCTTTCCGGTATCAACGGACAGATTGTCAACGGCGGAGCAAGAGCCGGCCAAAGGGCGGCGCATGACCAGACCAGGCAGTGGAATGTGGTGCGTATCGGTGGGACTGGGATGAGCGCCGCGGCGCGCGCTTCCAGACAGCTGGCGCGGGCCGAGGCGCTTCGTCCCGTCAGGGCCGCGGTCAGTTCAACCGTCTGCCTTGGCTGGCCGGGAGCGGCTCTGGCTGAGGCGGTCGCTGTCACCGTTCATCTCGTGAATGTCGACGTGGTGCGTCAGCCGGTCGAGCAGCGCCCCCGTCAGGCGTTCCGTGCCGAAGACCTCCGTCCATTCGTCGAAGGGCAGATTGCTGGTGATCGGCGTGGAGCCGCGCTCATAGCGCCGGAAGATCAGCTCGAACAGCAGTTCGGCGCCCGTCTTCGACAGCGGCACGAAGCCGAGTTCATCGATGATCAGCAGCTTCTGGATCGCCATCTGCTTCTGGAGGCGCGGCAGCCGGCGCCCGCCCGGGGCCTCCATCAGCTCGTGGACAACGGCAGCGGCTGTGGTGAAGCCGACGGAGAGGCCCTTCTGACAGGCCGCATACTGAGCCCGAGTGCGACATGGGTCTTGCCCGGGGCCGCTTGGGCCTAGGGCGATGTGTCAGGCGACACGACAAACTGGCCCTCTGGCGACACGAGGAACTGGTCCCCTCGCTGAGCCAAGAGGGAAGACTGGATGACCATTCCGACGACTGAGAGGCTGCCGCGGACGACAGCGCGGCGCTGGCTGAAGGAGGGGGTGTGGCGCCGGCCGTCGCCGCCCTCGCGCCCGAAGGCCCTGGACGGGCTGGAGACGTGGGTCGAGGAACGCTTCCGTCGTCATGCCGGCAATGCCGATGTGGTTCGCCAGGAGCTTGCCGCCGAGAAGGGCATCGAGCTGAGCCTGCGCACAATCGAGCGTGCGGTGGCGCATCTGCGTCAGGAACTGCGGGCCGATGCCCGGGCAACGGTGCGGGTAGCGTCCGTGAAGGTGGTGGAATTTCGCACCGCTCTGGCGGTGTAGGGCGAGGTGGCCATCGAGGTGTAAGACGGCGGTGGAGTTTGGCGACTTCCTCTACCATCGAACGGAGCCCCCGATAACCCAGACCACCATGGACCTGTCCGAGCTTCTGGAGAAGCACGACGAAGGCGACTTCCTGCGAACCGTTGCCGAGGCGGTTTTGCAGCTGATCATGGAGACGGACGTGGAGGGCGTGATCGGCGCCGGGCGCCACGAGCGGGCCGAGGGGCGCGTCACCTATCGCAACGGCTACCCGCGACCGTCCTCTCGACACCCGGCTGGGCACGCTGAACCTGCGCGTGCCCAAGCTGCGGCAGGGTTCCTATTTCCCGGGCTTCCTCGAGCCGCGCCGCACGTCCGAGAAGGCCCTCGTCGCTGTCATACAGGAAGCTTGGATCGGCGGCGTCTCCACCCGGCGCGTCGATGACCTGGTGCAGGCCATGGGCCTGTCGGGGATCTCGAAGAGCACCGTCTCGAAGCTGTGCAAGGACATCGACGACCGCGTCGGCGAGTTCCTGAACCGGCCGCTCGTCGGCGACTGGCCCTGTCTCTGGCTCGACGCCACCTACCTGAAGGTTCGGCAAGGCGGGCGCATCGTCTCCATCGCGGCCATAATCGCCGTGGCCGTGAACACCGACGGTCGCCGCGAGATCATCGGCCTGGGTACCGGGCCGTCCGAGGCGGAAACCTTCTGGACGGAGTTCCTGCGGGGCCTCAAGGCCCGCGGCCTCGACGGCGTGAAGCTGGTGATCTCTGATGCTCATACCGGCCTGAAGGCGGCGATCGCGCGCGTCTTTGATGGTGAGGCCCAAAGCCGATCCGGGGGATCGGCGACGGCAGAACGGGCAGCGGTGCCGCGTTCACTGGATGCGCAACGCTCTCGCGCATGTACCCAAGGGCCAGCACACCGTCGTGGCCGCCGCCATCCGGCAAGCCTTCGGTCAGCCCGACCGCACCCAGGCCGGCGAGACCTGGCGCCACGTCGCCGATCAGGTCCGCGGCCGCTGGCCCAAGCTCGCAACCCTCATGGAAGAGGCCGGGCATGACGTCCTCGCCTACATGAGCTTCCCCGCCCAGCACCGAACGAAGCTGCACTCGACCAACCCCATCGAGCGTCTGAACAAGGAGGTGAAGCGCCGTGAGGATGTCGTCGGCATCTTCCCCAACGTGGCCTCGATCACGCGTCTGATCGGCGCCGTGCTCCTCGAACAGAACGACGAGTGGCAGACCCAGAACCGCTACATGCAGGTCGAAGCCTTCGAGCGCATCGACGCCGTGGAGCAAGATCCCATCCTCAGCATCTCAACCGAAGCCGCCTGATCATGACACCAGGCCATCTCCCAATTTCCACCAGCTTGACGGACGTGACCCCTCAAATAATCGGAAAGGAGGTCGCAAGATGATCTGAGGAAGCCCGAAGACCAAGATTGACGGCCTCGCCGGATCAAGACCCGATCAGGCTGTCGCAAGCTGACCTCGCAGGCTTGGACAGACGTCGATCCCAGGCGATTTCTTCAACGAAATAAGCTCGAAGCCGACATGCGGCGACGCAGTAGCGCGATTGAGGATCGTCGATAGATAAAAGCTATCATCGGCATCGCCGGCGGGTCCGGGAGCGCCCAGGATGTTTGCACTTCAACTGCATTTCGGGAACGGATATTCGGCAACCAACCTTGATGACAGGACTGCTTCGTGCTGCCGTGGATACATCTGGCGACGGCCTCAGCGCCGGATGGGGATACGCTGAGACTCCTGCGCCGGGGTGACGAGTTCTCGATCCGTCTCGAGGACGGAAACGAGTTGATGAACAGCCGGCTCGGCGGATCGGAGCAGGCGCTCGCCACCTTGGCCCTGGATCGCGTGGCCCGTCGTCCCGCTCCATGCGTGCTGATCGGCGGCCTCGGCATGGGCTTCACCCTGCGCGCCGCGCAGGAAGTCGCGTCGCCCGATGCCCGTCTGATCGTCTCGGAGATCGTGCCCGACCTCATCGAGTGGGCGGATCGGCATATGGCGGCGGTCTTCGGCGATTGCCTCGCGGACCCACGGGTGGAGGTGCAGACGGGCGACGTCCTCGCCGCGATCCGCGGGGCCCGGGGTGAGTTCGACGCCATTCTGCTCGACGTCGACAACGGCCCGGACGGGCTCACCCGTGCGGGCAACGACGCGCTCTACGGGGAGGAGGGCCTACGATCGGCACGGCGGGCACTGGTTCCCGGCGGCGTCCTCGCGGTATGGTCCGCCGCACCGGACCTCGCCTTCTCGAAACGGCTGTCGCAGTGCGGCTTCGAGGCCAGCGCGCACACGATCCGCGCCGGCCGCGCGAAACGTGGTGCCCGCCATACCATTTGGATCGCAGCGCGAACGGACAGCTGATGTCGGTGATCGTCTCCGCCAAGAGCACCCGGCAGCACCCGAACGGACCTTCGCCGGGATGGCCATGGCTGCGGCGCAGCTTCGCCGAGACGGTCTTTCCTAACACCATGCAGCATCGCCCGGCAGATCAATGTCCGCAGCGCGGGACGAAGCGAGCTTTCGCCGCACCATGCACTGACGCCTGGTCCACTCACCCATCACGCCGATAGCTATCGACGATAAGGACCGCCATGATGCATCACACGGCAAGCGCGTGAAGAGCCCGATTAACTTGTTCGTGTGCCCCTCCATGCGGTGACGGCGTTAGCAAGAAAGTGCGGCGAAGGCGGACTGGAATGCTGGACGAGGCTTTGAGGCGGGTCGGCGAGTTCTGCGCGACGTATGAGATGCGCGTACCGATCTTGATGGCCCCGATGGCAGGGGCTTGCCCTCCTGCGCTGGCTGCTGCCGTCTCCGAAAGTGGCGGCATGGGTGGATGCGGTGCGCTTCTGATGGACCCGGATGCGATCGCCCTTTGGACAGCTGAGTTCCGTGCCGCGACCGAAGGCCCGTTTCAGATGAACCTGTGGGTGCCTGACCCCACGCCGAGACGCGACGCCAACCACGAGCGGTCCGTTCTCAACTTCCTGGAAAGTTGGGGAACGCTTCCCGCCGAGCTCTCTGCAGAGATTCCCGTGCCTTTCGCTGATCAGTGCGAGGCGCTGATCGATGCCCGACCGGCGGCAATGTCCTCGATCATGGGCCTTTTCCCGCCCGATGTCGTCGACCGTATGAAGGCGAGGGGCATCCATTGGTTCGCGACTGCCACCACGGTTGCGGAGGCGCGTCAGGCCGAGGGTGCGGGCGCCGACGCTATCATAGCCCAGGGCAGCGAAGCCGGGGGGCATCGTGGAGCCTTCGATGCTGACAGAGCGAAAGCTCAGATGTGTGGATTGATGGCGCTTGTGCCTGCGATCCGCGACGCGGTTGGCGTGCCGGTAATCGCGACCGGCGGCATAGCGGACGCGCGCGGCATCGTTGCCGCACTCGCGCTCGGCGCGTCGGCGGTACAGATTGGAACAGCTTTTTTGCGCGCGCCCGAGGCCGCCATCGCGCCGGCGTGGGCCGATGCCATCGGTCGCGCACAGCCAGAGGACACGGCGACCACGCGCGCGTTTTCCGGCCGGCTCGGGCGGTCCTTGCGTACCGACTACGTCGCGGCCACCGAACGGGCCGACACGATCGCGCCCCTCCCCTATCCGCTGCAGCGCTCGGCGACCGGACCGATGCGCGCTCATGGCGCAAAAGAGAACGACCTCGCACGTATCCAGGCATGGGCCGGGCAGAGCGCACGACTGGCACGCGCCGAGCCTGCTGGCGAAATCGTGCGCTCCATCTGGGCTGAAGCGCGAGCGGCGCTGGTCCAGTAAAGAGCATCCCGAAACAACTGCGAGTGGAAGCAAAGCGTTTTTCCACAGCAGTCAATCATGCGCCGTGCAGCATCGGTCGAGCAGGGCTCGAAGCGGACTTCCCGCCATCCGTGCGTGCCGGCCAGCCTGGAACAGGGGCCGCATCGCCGGCCAGAAGCGCCCGCTCCTGCCGAAACATGTCTGGGCAATCCGCGTGCGCCTCGAGCTCGCCGACCGTGTCCGCGACCTCGCCCTCTTCAACCTGGCGATCGACAGCAAGCTGCGCGGGTGCGACCTCGTAAGGCTCAGTGTCGCCGACGTCTTCTCGGCGGGCCACGTGAAGGAGCGTGCCTCGATCATCCAGAGCAAGACCCGGCAGCCGGTCCGCTTCGAGATCACAGAAGGGACGCGAAAGTCTCTCTCGAGATGGCTCGACGACCCCGCGCTGGTCGGGTCGCAATATCTCTGGCCGGACGGCTCCACGAGAGGCTCCACATCGCGACCCGGCAATATGCCCGCCTCGTCCGGGGCTGGGTCACCTCGATCGGACTGGAGCCGAGCTCTTATGGCACCCATTCGATGCCCCGAACCAAGGTCGCACAGATCTACCGCAAGACCGGCAACCTCCGCGCCGTTCAACTCCTGCTCGGGCACACGAAGATGGACAGCACCGTTCGCTACCTCGGCGTCGAGCTGGAGGATGCGCTTGCGATCTCGAAGGCGGTCGAGATCTGAATGGTGGGGCCGCCTGATATTCCATGGGCGGCCCTCACCGGCCATTCATCTTCGCTCCTATTCCGCAGTGCAACCCACACGTAGCGGCCGTTCGAGCGTGCCTGCAGCATCTTGCGGCTATCGAAGATCGGCATCCCGGGGACGAAGCTATCAATCGACGGCTGGTTTGATCACCGGCACGCCCGCCGAAGTCAGTAGGCAAAATTCGTCTTGAAGAGGCTGATGGGGGTCCGCAGGAGGATCTTCAGGTCGAGCCAGATCGACCAGTTCTCAATATAATTGAGATCGTACTCGAACCGTGTCAGGCGACACGACAAACTGGCCCTCTGGCGACACGAGGAACTGGCCCCCTCGCCGATGCCCGGGCAACGGTGCGCTTCGAGACCCGTCCGGGACAGCAGTTGCAGATCGACTTCGGCCAGCGGCGTGTCGAGATCGACGGCGCGCCGCGGCTGGTATCGTTCTTCGTGGCGACGCCCCGGCTATTCCCGCCGCATTCACGTGCGGGCCTTTGCCGGCGAGCGTCAGGAGCACTGGTTCGAGGGCATGGAGAGCGCCTTCGCGGCCTTCGGCGGGGTGCCGGAGGAGGTGCCGCTCGACAATGCCCGGGCGCTGATCCTGAGCCACGACGTCGCCAGCCGCGCGGTCGTGGTGAACCCGAAGCTCCATGCCGTCGCCCGGCACTGGGGCTTTCAGGTCAAGGCCTGCGCGCCGTATCGACCCCGAACGAAGGGCAAGGACGAGCGCGGCGTCGGCTACGCGAAGGGCAACGCGATCGCGGGACGCGCCTTCGAAAGCTTTGCGGCTCTGGAGGCGCATCTGGTGGAATGGACCCGCGAGATCGCCGATCGGCGGGTCCACGGCACGACTGGCGAGGCACCGATGCTGCGCTTCGCCCGCGACGAAGCCAGGAAGCTGAAGCCGCTCCCCCAATGCGGGCCGTTCCTGGTGATGCGCGAACTGAGCCGGCGCGTCGGAGCGGACTGCGCCGTGGAATTCGACACCAACAGCTACTCGGTCCCCTGGCGGCTGATCGGCGAGCGGGTCCGCGTGCTGGCCAGCGGCGAGACGGTGCGCATCACCCATGCCGGCGTCGAGGTAGCTTCACCGGCGCAGTGGCGGCCGGCGCGGCCGTATCCTCGACCATGCCCACTTTGCCGGGGTGGCCGGTGCCGCCGGCCGGGTGACCCGGATCTCCGGGGATAGTGCCACGGATGTGGAGGACCCGATCCCGGAGGCCACGCTGTTGCGACCGCTCGCCGAATACGAGGCTGTCGCCGGAGGCGCATGGTGATGGGCGCAGTGACGACGGATGAACTCGACGGGATGCTCACGCGGCTGAAATTGACCGCGATCCGCGACCAGCTCGACAGTCTGCTCGACGAGGCCGTGGGGGGGGAATGACGCTGCGCGATGCGCTGGCTTTCCTGTGTCAGCGCGAGATCGCTCGCAAGGAGCGAGCCATTGTTCGCCATCGGTCCGAGGACAATGGCGAGCGCCGCATCGACATGAGCTTCGGGCTGGCGAAGTTCCCCTTCGTGCGGGACCTCGGCGGCTTCGACTTCGCTGCCCAGCCCTCGCTCGATCGCGCGCAGATCCGCGACCTTGCCACCGGACGCTTCATCGCCAATGGTGACGCGCTCCTACTGCTCGGGCCGCCCGGCGCCGGCAAGACGCATCTGGCTGTAGCGCTCGGCCGGGAGGCGATCGTCGCAGGCTACACGGTGCTCTTCGCCGGCGCCATGGAACTGGTGGCGAACTTGGCCAAGGCGCAGGCCGAGAACCGTCTCGAAGAGCGGCTGACGCACTACGCCAAGCCGAAGCTGCTGATCGTCGACGAACTCGGCTATCTGCCGCTCGAACCCGACGCCGCGCACCTGTTCGTCGGGTAAACGGTCCACCGGACCGTTTCCTGACCCTCCTCACTCCAGCTGGTCAGCCGGCGATACGCGCGTGGCGCCATGCTGGTCACCTCGAACCGCGCCGGGGGCGAATGGGGCAGCGTCTTCGGCGACGCCGTGGTGGCAACGGCGATCCTCGACCGGTTGCTCCACCACAGCCACGTCATCACCATCCGGGGCGACAGCTACCGCCTCCGCGAAAAGCGTCGCAGCGGGCTCTTGCAAAAGCCCGCTGCGACGCACGAAACCGCAACCGCATCGAGCTAAGGGTGGCCAGTTCTTCATGTCGCCCCCGGGCCAGTTCCGAATGTCGCTGGACACGATGACGGTCTCACGTCGCTCTATCCACTCACAGCGGGCGAGCTCCAGCACCTGCGTTCGCCCGCTCCCTCGGACGGATCGCGTTCGCGGGGTGTCCAGCGACATTCGGATCTGTCGGCTCGATCGGTCTTTCTGCACTTGCAATGCTGCAATGTAGCATTACATGGGAGGGTAGCAGCAGACGAAATACCCGATACTCCCGAAAGGAGACCCGACATGGCCACGAACAACCGCAAATCCGCCGCGAACGACATCCAGAGCCTCTTTGATCCGAAGGGCTACCAGGACGTCTTCAAGACCTGGGCGCGCTTCAACGAGCGCCTGACCGGCGTCATGGTCGACGCGGCCACGAAGACCACCGATATCGCCCACGAAACGACGCAGGAAGCGCTCGTCGAACGTGCGTGAGATGAGCGCAGGTCCGCGACGAGCCGGCCGAATACGGCAAGGCCTACAGCGACTTCGTGCAGAAGCAGATGGACCTTCTCAGCCGCACGGCGCAATCCTATGCGGACGTGACCCAGAAGAGCGCCACCGAGGTGACCGAGACGGTCTCCGAGGCCGGCCAGCAGATCGGCGACAAGGCCGCTGCGAACGCCGAAGGCGCCGCCGACAAGGCCGGCTCCGCCGCGAAGAAGGCCGCCTGAGGCTTTCCAGCCCTCGAACGGCTTCAGAGGCAAGAGCGACGAACGGCGGGTCCCCAAGGCCCGCCGTTGTCTTGTGTGGTCTGGCCGCTGCACGACATCGACTGGGTTCCTCAACGGAGATCGGCCAGAGGCGGAAGCCACGGCCTGACGTCTGCTGATCTCGAGGGTGGAGGAGATCCGCAAATGCGGAGAAACAGGAACCATGACGCGGGATCCAAGGCCCGCTTGGCGCCCAGCAGATCTATGGACGCGATTCGCCGATGCCGAATTCCGGCCGCAGTCGCTCCGTTTTCCTTCCTGGCTCGTTCGCCCCTCACCCCAGCGCGAGGAGGCAAAGCGCCTGACCGCCAGGCATGGGATCGAGAGTGCCGGGATCGCGGATCAAGGCGACGGCTTCCATGGGCGATCTCGATCGCTGCGAAGAGGCTTGGCAGATCGTGCATCACGTCGAGCGGCAACTCGGCATCCGGCGCCAGCCCGATACGGCGGCGCGCTGGCTCGAGCCTCATGAACCACGCAAACAGAGCCGCTGGACATTCGGCCAGCCACCGAATGGGATCGGACGGTGAGGCGTGATAGCAGAAATCCAGTTCTGACCTGAACGAGGCTTGGCACCCGGGTCTGGATCGGGTCCGGCCTGCTCCTGTGCGCCCTGCCCGTCCCGGGCCTCGCGGCGGACCGGGCGGACGGCACGGCCACCATCACCGGACCGGCGAAGATCGCCGGCGGCGACGGGCTCCGGATCGGGCCGGTGGCCATCCGGCTCCACGGGATCGATGCACCGGAGGCCGGGCAGGACTGCCTGCGCGCCACTGGTGGAGGTAGCTGGCCTTGCGGCAAGGAGGCGACCGCCCTCCTCGAAGCCTGGCCGCGGAACGGCAGGTGGTCTGCACGGCCAAGGACCGGGACGCCTACGGGCGGATCGTGGCCTCGTGCGCCGTCGACGGCCGGGATGTCGCCGAAGAGATTGTCGCCGCTGGCCTTGCCTGGGCCTTCGCGGAGTACAGCACCGATTACGTTGAGACCGAGGCTGTCGCGAAAGAGGCAAACCGCGGGGTCTGGCAGGCACCGGCGCAGCCGCCCTGGGCGTACCGTGCCGATCGCTGGAGCCGGGCCGCCGCCGCAGCACCGGAGGGCTGCCCGATCAAGGGCAACATCGCGCGGGACGGGGAGCGGATCTACCACACGCCTTGGTTCCCTTGGTACGACCGCACGCAGATCAGCGAAGCGAAGGGGAAGCGGTGGTTTTGCGATGAGGGCACGGCTCAGGCCCTTGGCTGGCGCGCCGCGGAGGAGTGACGCGCCATGAGACGGAGACCGCCGTACCGCCACCGCGTCGGGCAGTCCGAGAGCCGAAGCGGGAGCGGTTCGTCCGGTGGCAGGACGCTCAGACCAGTCCGGCAAACCGTTCCGCCGTCCGCGGCATGCGCGCTAGGCTCGCTTGGATCCGGTCCCGCCAGCGGGGGCCGCGGGAAAGAGCGTCCTCGAATGCCTCCGCAAGCTCGTCGGGACGATCCTCGGCAAGGACCTCGACGAGGAAGGCCGCCTGCGCGCGGTCCTTCGCCTTCCTGTCGGGCCCCGAGCGAGCCGTGCCCAGTGACGAGCGCCGTGGCGAACCCTGGGTGGCGCCCGCCGAGGATGCCCGTATGAAGCGTGTCGCCAACCATGAGGACCTGCGAAGGATCCACCGGCTGTCGCGCCAGGGCGAGGCGGAAGATCTCGAGGAAGGGCTTTCCGAAGAAGCGCGGCTGGATGCCGGTTCGGTCCATCAGGCGGTTCGCAGTCGCGACTTCGGGCCATACGGCCGCATCGGCTTTCTGCCGTCAGTGCGCCACGAGGAGGGGGACCTCGACAGTGGAGAGCATGCTGCGAGTGGTGCCACCCAGCACCATCTCGCGGATCCTCGAACGTCCGTAGGCGCCCATGACGATCAGGTCGGCTTTTCGCTCCAACGCTTCCGCATGAAGCTTGTCCGCGACACTGCCCTTGGATTGGGGCGTATAGCTCACGTCCACAGACACGCCGTGTCGAGAGAGAAAGACCGCGGCCGCCTTCGCGGCGGGTGTTTGGTCGTCATCCGGAGGTGCCGCGCTCGTCCTGACCTCGACCAGATGTACCTCGGACGCCCTCGTCAGGATCGGCAGCGCCGCCCGGATCGCGCAGAGAGAGGCCGGACTGCCATCGCAGCCCACCACCACCCGATCGAAAGCGGGTTCGGCGTTGACGCCGATCACCAGGACCGGCAGTCGCGCGTCGAACAGCAGCCCGTCGAAGACCGCCTCGTTCCGTTGGTGCGTCTCGACGTCCAGCGGGCTCGACAGTATGGCGATGTCGGAAAGGCACGCATTTGCTTCGATCGTGCGCACGGCCTCGCCATGGCTGGCGGCCACGCTCCGAGCGGTCCACTGGATTTCCTCGCGCCGTAGTCGCTCCGCGGTTTTGGCGGCAGCGCGATCCGATCGGGCCCGGGCCGGTTCCAAGTTCATGGTGAGAACCGCGGAACTGTAAACCGACATGCCAAGCGGTACATCCTCGTCGATCACGCACCACGCATCGAGATGCGCGTTCCAGTGACGGGCGCAGACGATCGCGCCCTCGAGCACGTCCGGAACCTTGTCGTCGACAGATACGGTACAGATCGTGCGATAGCTCATGGCATCCTCCGAGGTGGGCGTTGTTCGGAATATGGGGCGTTCGGGAACCGCACGTCTTGATCGAGCGCAAAAGCAAGCTGCCAAATGTTCTCAGCGCAGGGGCGGCGAGTGACGAGGCTGTTGCCTGAACTGGCCGGCTGCTTCGGCAAGCCCGCCCGAAGACTGCGCAGCGGCATCGGATGCTTTCTTCCCCCATTGCAACATCTTGTGCTGGGTTCCTGCGTAGTCAAGATCCACCCCTCAATCCTGTGCTCACCAAGGCCGCTTACAGTTCATCCGAGCACATTGGGCAGCAGGCAGGCATGGGTGCAGCTGAAAGCTTGGCCGGCATGCGTTGGCGGGGGCCTTCCCGCACCCGATATGGTGCTATGATCAGGATCCATAAACCGGCTTGAGGCATCTGGGTCGGCGTGATTCAAGCTCTTAACTGTAGCGCGACAATCTGGGTGAGAAGCGCGCGACAATCAGGATGAGAATCCGGTGTCGCGGTTTTTCGATGGTCGCGGCGTTGATTGTCGCGCGCAAGGGTCCTTTTTCAGTTTGATTGCCGCGGCGCGTCACTGGCTGCGGTGTTGACGGGCGTCGCGTATGACGCGGGGCGCCCGCGTTTGCGCTTCTGTTCGACCGCGGCACGCCGTCTGTAGCTCTCGACGTTCATCTCGAAGATGGTGGCGTGATGGACCAGGCGGTCAACGGCGGCGAGGGTCATGGCGGGGTCGGGAAAGATCTTGCCCCATTCGCCGAAGGGCTGGTTGGCGGTGATCAGCATCGATCGCCGCTCGTATCGGGCGCTGATCAGCTCGAACAGCACGCTGGTCTCGGCCTGGTCCTTGGCGACGTAGGCGAGGTCGTCGAGGATCAGCAGGTGATACCGGTCGAGCCGGTTGATGGCGGCTTCGAGGCCGAGTTCGCGGCGGGCGACCTGGAGCTTCTGGACGAGGTCCGTGGTCCGGGTGAAGAGCACGCGCCATCCGTTCTCGATCAGGGCGAGACCGATGGCGGAAGCCAAGTGACTCTTGCCGCCGCCGGGCGGGCCGAACATCAGCAGGTTGGCACCCTGATCCAACCAGCCATCGCCGGCGGCGACAGCCATGACCTGCGCCTTCGATATCATCGGCAGCGCCTCGAACTCGAATGTCTCGAGAGTTTTTCCGGGCAGGAGGCGGGCTTCGGCGAGATGGCGTTCGATACGGCGGCGATCGCGTTCGGCCAGTTCGTGCTCGGCGAGCGCGGCCAGGAACCGGGCGGCGGGCCAGCCCTCCTTGTCGGCCTTCTCGGCGAACTGAGGCCACATCACCTTGGTGGCGGGCAGACGCAGTTCGTTGAGCAACAGTGTGAGCCGTCCGGCGTCGATGACGGGGGCCTTCATGCCGCGTCTCCCGCGCCGAGCAGGCCGTCATCATAGGCGGCGAGCGTCGCCAGCTGCACGGTGACGACCGGCAGCGCGGCGGGATCGGGAGAGAACCGCTCGCGCAGCGCCGCCATATCCGGCAGTCGCCCGGCTTCCAGGTCGGCGGACAGACGGTCGGCCAGCTCGCGTTCACAGCCGCGCTCATGCGCCAAGGCGAGGAGCTCGACCATGACACGGCAGGCCTGACGGTCCGGCAATCGTTCGAGAAGGGCATCGAAGGTTCGCCGGTAGGCGTCGCGCGGGAACAGCTGGTCGCGGTAGACGAGGCCAAGCAGCGCCATCGGCTTGCGCCGCAACGAATGGATCACATGCCGATAGTCGACGACATGACCGTGCTTGCCCGAGGGATGCGCCCGTCCGCGCGGCAGGGTCGTCAGCTCGGTGCCGCCGATGAAGACCGTCAGCCGGTCGTCGTAGAGGCGCACCCTGAGGCGATGACCGATCAGGCGCGACGGCACGGTGTAGAACACCTTGCGCAGCAGGAAGCCGCCGGAGGAGGTGACGCGCACGCTCACCTCCTCGTAATCGGCGGTGCGCCGGCCGGGAAGCATCCCGAGCTCGGCGCGCTCGATGTCGATGCGCTTGGCGTTGCGGGCGTTGAGGCGCCCGACGATCTCGTCGATGAAGCGGCGATAGGCCGGCAGATCGTCGAACGCCCGCGAGCCCCGCATCAGCAGCGCGTCCTCGATCCCCCGCTTGAGGTGGCCGTGCGGCCCCTCGATTGACCCGTTCTCATGGGCGACACCGGCGTTGTTGCGCGAGGGCGTCATGGCGTAGTGGCCGCACAGATCCTCATAGCGACGTGTCAGATCCTCCCTCGCCTCCTTGTCGAGATTACGGAATGCGGCGGAAAGGCTGTCGCTGCGATGCTCGCGGGGGGCGCCGCCCAGGGTCCAGAGCGCGTTCTGAAGCCCCTCGGCCAAGGCGACGAAACTTTCGCCGCCGAGCACCACATGGGCGTGCTCGAAGCCGGAATAGGCCAGCCGGAAATGATAGAGCCGGTGCGCGAGCGGCGCGCCTGCGATGGTGATACCGGCGTTCCCCATGTCGGTGAAGTCCGACAGGCCGAGCCGGCCCGGCTCGTGCGTCTGCCGGAAGATGACCTCCCGCTCCTCGCCATGCAGCGCCCGCCACCCACGGATACGCCGTTCCAGAGTCCGGCGAATGCCGTCGCCCAGCTCGGGATGGCGGCGCATCATCTCCTCGAAGATGGCGACCGATCGCAAGCCGGGAGTCGCCTCCAGCATCGGCACGATCTCGGCATCGAAGACGTCGGCGAGCGGATCGGGTCGCCGGCGCTGTCGCGGCTTGGCCTTCTGGGATGGTGGCCGAGGATCTCCCTCGATACGATAGGCGGTGGCCAGGCTGATCGACGCCTTCGCGGCCGCGACGGCGGTGGAATTGGTCTGACGGAACTTCATGAAAAGCCTCATCTGGTGATCGGTTACGTGGCGCCCGGGCACGAAGCGGTTCCTTCCAGAGAGGAGAAACCACCCGAATACCCGGCCGACCGCGATCATCAGACCGCCTCAAAAGAGAAGCGTCGCCGGCTGGCGCGCGACTTCGGTCGGGCTTCGCCCTCCCTGCGTCACACGCCAGCCGGCATTCTCACCCAGATTGACGCAACGCTCTCATCCAGATTGCCGCGTCGCACTCTTAAACAGCGGGGGCAAGATGAGCGAGCACTTGTGGCTGACCGAGGAGCAGATGGAGCCGCTGCGGCCGTACTTTCCGAGGTCGCGCGGCAAGCCGCGTGTCGATGACCGGCGGGTTCTGAGCGGGATAATCTACATCAAGAAGAACGGGTTACAGTGGAAGGACGCGCCTTCCGTCCATGATCCGCCCAAGACGCTCTACAACCGGTTCGTCCGCTGGTCGCGCGTGGGTGTGTTCGCCCGGATCTTCGCGGAGTTGGCCCGGCCAGGGTCGCACAGCGACACGATCATGATCGACAGCACCCACCTCAAGGCGCATCGCACGGCGGCAAGCCTCTCAAAAGGGGGACCCGGCCGAGGGCGATCGGACGGACCAAAGGCGGGCTGTCCAAACCGCTGTTCGAACAGCATCAGATCTCCTTCCCAATGACCGAACTGGCGTCTGCGGGCCACGTCGTCCGGTCTGAACAGGATGCTGACATCGCGGTGAAACTCCGGCAGCGGGCGTTTCCTGGCCCGTCGCGGCCGACGTGCCTTGCGGTCAGTCGGCAGGTGCCACCAGAGCTCCTGACGCATGCCGTCCTCGGCGTAGACGTAGCGGTAGATCGTTTCCTGGCAGACACAGGGATGCGCCTTCGCGTGGATCATCCGATGAGCGATCTGCTCGGGCGTCCAGCCGTTCTTGATCCGCGCGATCACCCGTTTGCAAAGCTCCGGATGACGGATCAGCGCGGCGGCGGGGCGGGTCACGTCCGTCAAGCTGGTGGAAATTGGGAGATGGCCTGGTGTCATGATCAGGCGGCTTCGGTTGAGATGCTGAGGATGGGATCTTGCTCCACGGCGTCGATGCGCTCGAAGGCTTCGACCTGCATGTTGTTCAGCGACAACCATCCTGTCCAATGCCGTCAGCCAAGTTGGCCGCTGGCTACGGTCTGAAGGCGGGCGTAGCCCGGCTGGAGGCTGGAGCCAGCGGCGCGATCGCCTTCTCAGGGGGGTTATGGCGTAGGTGCTGGCCGCTGCGGACCGGTACGATCGGGATCTCTGCATCCAACGGAGGTCCCGCCGTGCCGGGCAAACCCGTCACCGACCAGCAAGTGAGAGTCTACATGCAAGACCGCCATCGTCATAGCCAGCGCACCGCCGCCGCCCGAGCCGGGTTCAGCGAGCGCACCGGGCGCCGGATCGAGACCGATCCGCGCCTTCCCTCGCAGCGCCAGCCCGAGCGCGGTCGCACCGTCCCCGATCCGCTTGCCCCGGTCTGGGAGGCGCTGCTGCTTCCGATCCTCGAGAACGATCCCGCCGTGCAGGCGGTCACGCTCCTGAGGCACCTGCAATTGACCGATCCCGAGGCGTTCCCGGACGATCGCATCCGGCGCACGCTGGAGCGCCGCGTTCGCGACTGGCGCGCGCTGCATGGTGAGGCCAGGGACGTGATCTTTCGCCAGACGCCGGAGCCGGGGCGCATGGCGCTGTCGGACTTCACCGACGCGCAAGAGCTCGGCGTCACCGTCGCCGGTGTGCCCTTCGCCCACCGTCTCTACCACTTCGTGCTGGCCTATAGCGGTTGGGAACATGTCGGCGTGGTGCTCGGCGGCGAGAGCTTCACCGCGCTGGCCGAGAACCTCCAGAACGCGCTCTGGACCCTGGGCGGCGTGCCGCGCGAGCATCGCACCGACAGCCTCTCGCTCGTCGGGCCAAAGGTCCACCGGACCCTTGGCTGACCGTCCTCGCCCTACCGCAACCTCGACCGCGAGGCCTCCGAGGATGTCACCAGGCGCTACGAGGGCTTCTGCGCCCACTACGGCATGACCGCCAGCCGCAACAACCTCGGCGAAGCGCATGAGAACGGCGCGGTGGAATCCCACAACCGCCACCTCAAGACCGCCCTCGACCAGGCGTTGATCCTGCGCGGCTCCCGCGACTTCGCCGATGTCGCCGACTGGCGCCGCTTCGTCGATCAGCTCGTCGCCCGCCGCAATCGCCGACGCGACGCTGCGGTGCGCACAGAAACAGCCACGTTGCGGCCGCTGCCCGCCCGGCGCACGACCGACTTCACCAAGATCGTCGCCCGTGTCACTCGCACCGGCGGCTTCCTCGTGAACAGCGTATTCTACAGCGCGCCCTCCCGGCTGATCGGCCAGCGCCTCCGGGTTCATGTCTACGACGATCGCATCGAGGCTTGGCTCGGGGGGACCCATGTCGTCAGCCATCCCCGCCTGCGCCGGCGCGATGACGGAAAGCGCGTCCATCGCATCGACTATCGCCACGTGATCCACGCCCTGCGCCGCAAACCGCAGGCACTCGCGGGATCGGTATACCGCGACGGGCTCTTTCCCCGCTCCGAGTATGCCGAAGCCTGGGCTGCGCTGTCCGCGGCCTTGCCCCAGAAGGACGCCTGCCGGCGTATGGTCGAGCTGCTCTGGCTTGCCCATGACGAAGGCTGCGAGGCCGAACTCGCCGCACTGATCGCCGATGATCTCGCAACAGGGGGCCTTCCCGATGCCCGCGAGCTTACCAAACGCCTCGAACCGCGACGCCGGACGCTCCCGGCCGATGTGCCCGTGGCACTGACCGACCTGGAAAGCTTCGACGCCCTGCTGGAGGTCCGCGCATGACCGTCCGCGCCGTCGACGTCCACGCGCTGCCCGCCATGCTGACCGCACTGCGCCTGCCCAGCTTCCATCGCCACTGGACGTCGCTCGCCCAGTGCGCCGACACCGAAGGCTGGCCCGCCGCGCGCTTCCTCGCAGCCCTGGCCGAGGTGGAACTGGCCGAGCGCGAGACCCGGCGCATCCAGCGCCATCTCGCGGAGTCCCGGCTGCCGGGCGGCAAGACGCGGGCGACCTTCGACTTCAAGGCGCTGCCCGCCGTGCCCCGCGCCCGCATCGAGGCGCTCGCCGCCGGCGACTGGGTCGAGACCGGCGCCAACCTCATCGCCATCGGCAACTCCGGCGCCGGCAAGACCCATCTGCTCTGCGCCATCGGCCACGCGCTCGTCGAGGCCGGCCGGCGCGTGTTCTACACCCGCACCACCGATCTGGTGCAGAGGCTCCAGGCCGCCCGTCGCGACCTCGCTCTCGAGGCCACGCTCGCCAAGCTCGATCGCTTCGACCTCATCATCCTCGACGACATCGGCTACGCCCAGAAAGACCAGGCCGAGACCTCCGTCCTCTTCGAACTCATCGCCAGGCGCTACGAGACCCGTAGCCTCGCCATCGCCGCCAACCAGCCCTTCAGCGCCTGGGACCGCATCTTCCCCGACAAGGCCCTCACCGTCGCCGCGATCGACCGGCTCGTCCACCACGCGACCATCCTCGAGATGAACGTCGACAGCTATCGCCGCCGCACCGCCGCCGGGCGCACCACCGTCGAGATCGACGGCGCAGCGACAACCACCGACAGCCTCACCGACAACAACGATCAACCCGCCAGCGACAACCTCGCCGGCAGAACCAGGGAGGGCGTCACCACCTGAACACCCTGCCGCAGCCGTCAGAACCGGCCAACTTGGCTGTCGCAAACGGACATCGAGGTTGACGCTCTACACCCATGGCCGGGGGCAACCCGTAGCCCAGGGTCCCGAAGCCGGTGGAGGAGTTGAACCAGGCGCGGGGGCCGGGCGCGTCGTAGGTCAGGTTGCCGCCATAGACCGGCTGGCAGGAATCTCCCGCGACGACCAGGCCGGGATACTCGGCTGCCAGGCGGTCGAGGATGCGCCCACGGGCGCGATATGCCGGATCGAGCCCAGAGCGGACCTGGTCGCGGAGCGCCGCTGCGCGGCCCGCGCCCTCGTGGCGGTGGGTGATCCCGTCGGTCAGGGCGGTGCAGAAGGTGGCTGCATCGGACACGATCCCCAGGGTGGCAGGGGCGTTCCGCGACAGTTGCTGCGGATCGACGTCCACCCGGATCAGGTCGCCCCGGATCGCCGGGCGCCCGCCGAAGAGGAGTGTGTCGGTCTCCCCCAGTTCCGTCCCCAACGCCAGCACCACGTCGGCGACTTCGAGCGCGTCGCGCACGGGCGCCTCGGGCAGGAGCGATCCCACCAGCAGCGGATGGCCGGAGGGCAGGATGCCCTTGGCGTTGATCGTGGGGACGACCGGGGCGCCCAGCCGCTCGGCCAAGGCCTGCGCCGCCTCCGCCGCGCCGGTCGCGCCGCCGCCCAGGACGAGGAATGACGATGGCGGATAGCGCAATCGAACACGGCCAGAGGGGGGAGGGCGCTCCCTCCCCCGATGCAGGCCCCTTGATGTCCCTCCGGGGCATCACCAAGACGTCCGGCTCCCACCAGGCCTTGCGAGGGGTCTATCTGGACGTCTACGGCGACGAATGCATCGGCCTCATCGGCGACAACGCCGCCGGCAAGAGCACACTGTCGAAGATCATTGCGGGTACGCTTGTTCCCGGTGCCGGGCGCATCCGGCTCCGGGGCGAGCGGGTGACGTTCCAATCGCCCGCCGAGGCCCGCGCGCGTCGCATCGAGATGGTGTATCAGGACCTGAGCCTCTGCGACCACATCGACTGGTCGGCAACCTGTTTCTCGGCCGCGAACTGGCAAAGGGGCCGTTCCTGGACCAGGAACGGATGATCGCCCAGGCCGAGGACATGCTGGCCCGGCTGGAGATCCGCATTCCGCGGTTCACCGCCAAGGTCGAGAAGCTTTCGGGCGGTCAGCGGCAGGCGATCGCCATCGCCCGCGCGGCGAGTTTCGAGCCGGACATCCTGATCATGGACGAACCACTTCGGCGCTGGCCGTGGCGGAGGTGGAGGCCGTGCTGGATCTCATCAACCGCGTCAAGGAGCGGGGGGTGGCCGTGATCCTCGTGACCCACCGGATGCAGGACCTGTTCCGCGTCTGCGACCGGATTGCGGTGATGTACGAGGGCACGAAGGTTGCCGAGCGCCGGACCGGCGAGACCAACCTCGAGGAACTTGTCGATCTCATCGTCGGCAAGGGACGGCACTGAATGGCCACGACATATACCGAAAGGGATGCCGGTTCGGCGCTCCGCGACATGGTCGGCGAATATGCCCAGGCGCCGTCGATTGCGACGTTCTTCGTGATCTGCCTCGTCTTCTTCGGCACCATGACCGATGTCCCTCTGAGCCCGGCCAACCTGCTGAACGTGGTGCGCCAGGCCGCCCCGATCCCGATCGTGGGGGTGGCCATGACCATGGTGATCACGACCGCAGGCATCGATCTGTCGGTCGGCAGCCAGGTGGCATTCGTCAACGCGCTGACCGCGATCACGATCGCCGCGGGCATTCCGTGGCCGGTCGCGATCGTGCTGATGCTGGCGGCCGGCGCCGTGATCGGAGGGGTGCAGGGATGGTTCGTGTCCTACCAGGGCATTCCCGCCTTCATCGTCACGCTTGCGGGGCTGTCGATCTATCGTGGGGCGGCACTCCTGCTGACCGAAGGATATTCCATCCCGATCCGTGATGCCGACGGCTTTGTCTGGCTCGGGCGCGGGACGATCCTGGGGATGCCGGTCCCGGCCCTGATCGCGATCCTGGTGGTGATCGTCGGCTTCGTCGTGATGTGGTGAACGCCCTATGGACGGTAGGTCATCGCCTGCGGGTCGAACCTGGAGGCGGCGCGGCGCGTGGGCATGCCGGCGCGGCGCGTGGTCGGTTCCGTCTATGTCCTCACGGGCATGGCCAGCGCGCTCGCGGCGCTCTTGCTTGCCGCGCGGCTCGGCTCCGGTTCCTCCAACGCGGCCCAGGGTTCGAATTGCAGGTGATCGCGGGCGTCGTCCTGGGGGGCACGTCGCTGATGGGGGGCAAGGTGTCGATGATCGGGACCGTTCTCGGCACGCTCACCATCGCGGTCATCGGCAACGGTCTGATCCTCATGCATGTCTCGCCGTTCTTCACCCAGATCGTCACGGGCGTGATCATCCTCCTCGCAATCTGGATGAACACGCGGCTCTTCACCCGGTCCTGGCGCATCGGCAAGGGGGGCCAGAATGAGTGAGCTTTCCCTGACCCATGTCCGATCCGGCCGGGTCATGACGGTGAACGGGCCGATCCCGTCCTCCGAGATGGGCGTGACGATGATGCACGAGCACCTGCAGAACGATTGCCGGTGCTGGTGGCATCCTCCGAGTGAGCCGGAGCGTCAGTATCTGGCCGAAGGACCGGTGCGGATCGAGATCCTGTCCGAACTGCGCCAGGACCCTTTCGTCAATCGCCACAACATCGCGCTCGACGATCTCGACCTGGCGATCGAGGAACTGGCCGATTTCGCGGCGTTGGGCGGGCGCACGATCGTCGATCCGACCTGCCGGGGGATCGGGCGGGATCCGGGCGCGCTGCGCCAGATCTCGGCCCGGACCGGACTGCAGATCGTGATGGGAGCGGGCTACTATCTCGCCTCGTCGATGCCCGAGGCGGTGGACCGAAAATCGGCCGAGGACATCGCGGACGAGATCGTCCACGAGGCGCTGACGGGCGTGGACGGGACCGATGCCCGCATTGGGCTGATCGTCTCGAACCATCGTACCCAGAGCAGGTTCTCCTTCAGGGTGCGGATGAAGCACTCGGCACAGCCATTGCCTTCGGGAGCCCGTACGAAGGCCGGGGAGCTCTCGGCCCCGAGGAAGCGGACCTCGCGCTGGAAGTCCCGGCTCATGTACTGGCTGCCGTGGTCGTGGCGGATCTTGAGGCCCGTCGCGACGTCCTTGCCGAACGCGCCGAAGCTGCGTCGAACGCCCTGTCGGATCGGCTCCAGCGCCTCATGGCGGGTGGCCGCGGCGCTGGGGCCGACACATTCTGCCGAGCAATGATCGACGGCAATGGACACGGCCGCCGGGCCTTCGCCGGTAGCCACCGCGGTCATGTCACTCGCCATTGTCGCTCGGACCAATGTCGCGACATGGCGCGTCCCACATCTCGTCCACCCGTGAGGTGGTGATGGTGCCGTCATGGGCCCGCGGTCCCCTCGGGGACCCCGCGCGCTGATGCGCCAGCAAAGCGCGCTCACGCATGAGGCGCAGCACCCGGCGCGGGCTGGTGCGCACCCCCACCATAGCGCAGCCGCGCCCAGACTTTGCGATACCCTTCACCATGGAAGGGGCTGTCAGCGAGCAGAGTACGGATGTGCTTGGCCAGCTCGGCATCGCAGAGCGCCCCTTGGGGGCCCCGGCGGCGTCGCGGGGCGTCCGGTCAGTTCGCGGCCTTCAGACGCCGGTGCAGCGTCGCGCGGCTGATGCGCCAGTACAGGCAGAGCCATGCCAGACCGTAGCGGCGCCTCGCGGAGATCGAAAAGGTCCGGCTCATCGCTTCGACCTCCGCAGCCGAAAAGGACACCGGCCTCCAGGCGATTGATCCTGGCCTCGAGCAACTCGTTGGCCATCGTCATCTCGCCGATCTTCTCCCGCATCGCCTTCAGCTCTCGACCTTGGTCGGTCCCTAACCGGCTCTTCAGCGACGCCGCACCGGCCTCCAGAAAGCTGTCGCGCCATGCACTGAGATCGGCCGCGGTGGTGCCGACCTCGCGGCTGACTACCTCCAGGTCCTCGCCGCGCAAGACCCGTAAAACGACTTCCTGCTTCTTCCTGACCGACATGCGCCGCTGACGCGGCGCGGCGGGCTTGCCTGCGTCAGCGTCATAGGCGCGCTCCGGCAAGCCCGCCTTCTTCCTTCCATCGTCTGTCATGGCTCCTCCTCGATGGAGCCCCTTTCACCCAAATCGCTGTCTCGGAAAACCGTACACCGGGGGAGCGAGTGGCAAACCCAGAACCGCTACATGATGGTCGACGCCTTCGCCCGCATCGACGCCGTGGAGCAAAACCCCATCCTCAGCATCTCAACCGAAGCCGCCTGATCATGACACCAGGCCACCTCCCGATTTCCACCACCTTGACGGACGTGACCCGCCGGCGCCGCGCAGGGCGCAAGGCCCGTTCGCACCCGACGAAATGCCGGTCCGCGGAAAGAGCACCCCCGCTGCTGCCCTGCCCGTGCAGGGCGGAGCCGCGCAGGTGGGTCATCACCGCCCGTCATCCGGTGAGGCGGGAACATCGCCGCGTCATGCCGCTTGAGGAAGAGGAGAGTGTTCGTTCGCCCGGCGGTCAGCAAGGTTTGCCATGATTTTTCACGACAGTACCTTCGGTTTGCGGCGGGATCCCTATCGCTATGTTCGGCGTCACTGCGCATCCAAGGGCAGCGATGCCTTCGAGACGCGGCTGCTGCTCGAGCCCGCCTTGTGCATGACCGGCGTGGACGCGGCGCGATTCTTCTATGACGAGACGCAGTTCACGAGAACGGATGCCGCGCCGGGATTCCTGACCGCGACGCTTTTCGGCGAAGGCGGCGTGCAGGGGCTGGACGGCGCCGCCCATCGTCACCGCAAGGCGCAGTTTCTGGCGCTGGTCGGTCCCGGTCGGACAGATGCGCTGAGCCGCGGGGCGGTCAGCGGCATCGAGGGGCTGGCCGGTCGCGGTCGCATCACGCTTCAGGACGCCCTGGAGGAAGTGCTGACCGAAGCTGTCTGCGACTGGTCCGGCATCCCGGTGGCGGCGGCGGAGGTGCCGATGCGGAGCCGGATGCTGTCGCATCTCTTCGAGCACGCGGCCTCGGTCGATCTGCGCCAGATCCTGGCGCGGCGGGCGCGCGACCGGGCGGAGGATTGGGCCGGAGAGCAGATCGAGGCGGTGCGGGCCGGCCGGCTGACGCCGCCGCCGGACGCCGCGCTCGCCGCGATCGCCGGCTGGCGGGACCTCGAGGACAGGCTGCTCCCTCCCGGTGTAGCGGCTGTCGAATTGCTGAACGTGCTCAGGCCGTTCGTCGCCATCTCGGCGTTCCTGACATTCGCGGCGCACGCCCTTGCGACTTGCGAGGGCGAGGCCGTGCGGCTTCGGGCCGATCCCGAACGCGTACCGCGCTTCGTGCAGGAGGTTCGCCGGGTCTATCCGTTCTTCCCGCTGGTCGTCGCCCGCGCCCGCCGCGAGCTTCGCTGGCGGACATTCCGGATCCCCGAAGGGCAGCTGGTGGCGCTCGATCTCTGGGGCACGAATCGCGATCCGTCGGCGTGGGAGGATCCCGATCAGTTCCGTCCCGATCGCTTCATCGACTGGACCGGAGACCCCTTCACCCTGATCCCGCAGGGCGGCGGCGACCATGCAGAAGAGCACAGATGCCCGGGCGAATGGGTCACCCGGGATGTCATGGAGGCCGGAACGCGCGCGCTGCTCGACCTCGTGGACTGGAACGATCTTCTCCGGCAGGATCTGTCGCTCAATATGCGCAACCTGCCCGGGTTGCCCCGCGATCGGATGGTGGTGTGTGCCTGAGGGCGCAGGCCCGGCCGGCGGAGTGCTATAAGCGACGAGGAGGGGCTGCGCCTGCGGGACGTGATGGGGCAGCCATGGTATGATCGGGGCCAGTGCCCGAGGCGCGCGCCGCCGACCTGATGCGGGGCGCGCCTCGTCCGGCCCCCGCCGTGGTGCAGTCGGGCAAGCAGAGGAGGAGAAGGAGCGATGAGCAAGATCTGCGCTATTCTCGGTGTGGGGCCGGGGAATGGCCGGTCACTCGCCCGCCGGTTTGCGGGCGGCGGCTACCAGGTGGCGCTCTGCGCCCGCACGGGAGACCGCGTCGAGGAGGAAGCGCGGGCGATCGGCGGTGCCGCCCGCGGCTATGCCATGGACGTCACCGACGACCGGTCGGTGCAGGAGGGCTTTGCCGCCATCGCCCGCGACCAGGGTCCGGTCGACACGCTGGTCTACAACGCCGGCAACGCCCGGTGGGGCGATGTCGATGCGATCGCCGCCGCGGACCTTCTGCCCGGCTTCGAGGTCAACGCGGTGGGCCTTGTCCGGGCGGTTCAGGCGGTGTTGCCGGGGATGCGCGAGGCGGGGCGCGGCAATGTCATCGTCGTCGGCGCCGGCGCCGCGCTGCGCGGGCGGCCCGGAACGCTGGGCTTCGCTGCGGCGAAGGCGGCGCAGCGGTCGGTTTGCCAGTCCCTCGCGCGCCAACTCGGGCCCGAGGGCATCCACGTGGCGTTCCTAGTGCTCGACGGGGTCGTCGACCTCGAGAGCACCATGGAGCGCATGTCCGACAAGCCGCGCGACTTCTTTCTCGCCGCCGATGGCGTCGCCGGCGCCGCCTTCCATCTGACCGAGCAGGACCCGAGGGCCTGGACGTTCGAGCTCGACCTGCGACCCTACGGCGAGAACTGGTGACGCGACCCGGCCGCGGCCTCTGCGCCGGGCGGAGCGGAGGACTCCAACGCGGGTTTTGGGGCGCCGCGAGACGGGCAACGGCGCGGCGTCTTCGGGTGGCGGGGTCCCGCCTCGGCCATCCGACACCGCCCAGCGCCTGCGGTCGAGGCGCGCCACCTGTCGCGCCCGGACCGGGGCATGTTTCCGGATCGGCGCGTCTCCTCTACACTCCCCGCGAACCGAAGGCGGAGGGATCCCCCGTGACCGACATGCCGCCGCAGCGCTTCCGGTGGGGTTTTCTCGTCCGCCACGGCGCGACGCTGGTCCTGCTTCTCCTGGTCGTGCCGTTCTCGCTCTACGCCGCGGGCTTCGGGTGGCGCGCGCTGACCGGCGATCTCGGCGGCGAAAGCTATCTCTTTGCCGGACGCGCGCCGCTGGCCGAGACCGGGTTGTCGCTCCACATGATCGCGGGGGCAGCGATCACCCTCGTCGTCCCGGTCCAGGTCCTTCCGTCCATCAGGCACCGGGTGCCGGCGCTGCATCGCTGGACGGGCCGTATCATCATCGCGGCGAGCCTCGTCGCCTCGGGTGGCGGCCTTCTCTTCATACTGCGGAAGGGAACGATCGGAGGGACGATCATGGACGCGGGCTTCGCGCTCTATGGCGCGCTTCTCGGCCTCGCCGCGCTTCTCGCCATCGCCGCGGCCCGGCGCGGCGACTTTGCGCTCCACCGCCGCTGGGCGCTCAGGCTCGCGGTGCTCATCCTCGGATCATGGCTCTTTCGCGTGCATTACGGGCTCTGGTACGCCGCGACCGGCGGAGTGGGGTCCAACGAGGCTCTGACGGGTTTGTTCGACCGCATCCAGGTCTTCGCCTTCTACCTGCCCTATCTGGGGATCCTGGAACTCTATCTCAGGCGGGCGCAGTCGCGCGTCCGAGCATCAGCCGGCATTTCCTGAGACCCGACCCGCCTCATCGCCCCGGCGCGGTGAGGCGGGTCGTTCGAGGAGACCATCAAGACGGAGGGATGGCGGCCAGGCTCAGCCGGCGCGGGCGGGGGTGCGGAGGATCCGGGGCACCTTGAACTCCACATGCTCCTCGGCGGTGACAACGTCCTTGATCCTCACGCGGTAGCGGGCGCGGAAGGCCTCGACCACCTCGTCGATGAGCACTTCGGGCGCCGAGGCGCCGGCGGTGATGCCGATCGAGGTGATCCCCTCGAGCGCCCGCCAGTCGATATCGGCCGCCCGCTGCACGAGTTGGGCATAGGGGCAACCGGCCTTGCGCCCGACCTCGACCAGACGGCGGGAATTGGAGGAATTGGGGGCGCCCACGACCAGCATGGCGTCGATCTTGGGCGCCATCGCCTTCACCGCCTCCTGCCGGTTGGTGGTGGCATAGCAGATGTCTTCCTTGTGCGGCCCGACGATCGCCGGGAAGCGCGCCTTGAGCGCCGCCACGATATGGGCGGTGTCGTCGACGGAAAGGGTGGTCTGGGTGATGAAGGCGAGCCGGTCGGGGTCGCGCACCTCGAGACCGGCCACATCGTCCGGCGTCTCCACCAGCAGGACCTCGCCCTCGGGCAGCTGGCCCATGGTGCCCACCGTCTCGGGGTGGCCGGCATGGCCGATCATCACCATCTGGAGCCCGTTCTGGTGATGCCGCTCAGCCTCGATATGGACCTTGGATACGAGCGGGCAGGTCGCGTCCACGAAGATCATGTCCCGCGCCCGCGCCGCAGCCGGAACCGTGCGCGGCACGCCATGGGCGGAGAAGATCACCGGGCGGTCGTCCGGCACCTCGTCGAGGCTCTCGACGAAGATGGCGCCGCGCTCGCGGAGCCCGTCGACGACGAAGCGGTTGTGCACGATCTCGTGACGGACATAGACCGGCTGACCCCATTTCTCGAGCGCCAGCTCGACGATCTTGATGGCCCGGTCGACGCCGGCGCAGAAGCCGCGCGGCGCGGCGAGATGGAGGCGGAGATCGGGTCGATCGGTCATGGGCCCTACCTAAGCTCGGCCCGCGGCGGCGTCCAGCCCGCTCAGGCGCCGCCGAACCCCGCCGTCGCCGCCGCCAGAACTCCGTAGCGGCCGGTCTTCGCGATGCCCACGAGGAGCAGGAATACCCAGAGCCGGGTGCGCAGGATGCCGGCGACGAGGGTGATGGCGTCGCCGAACGGCGCCCAGCTCAACAGCAGGCTCCAGACGCCCCATCGGCGATACCAGTCCTGGGCGCGGTCGAGCTGCCCTTCGGTGGCCGGAAACCAGCGGCGGCCGCGGAAGCGTTCGACGCCGAGGCCGATCGCGTAGTTGATGAGCGAGCCCAGGATGTTGCCGAGGCTCGCGACGCACAAGAGCAGCCAGAGCGGCACGCTGCTGCCGAGCTGGAGGCCCACGAAGACGATCTCGGACTGGAACGGCAGGATCGTCGCAGCGCCGAAGGCGGCGGCGAACATGCCGGCCAGCTGCCAGCCCGAATCCATCGGTGCGGCGCCTCAGGAATTGGCGACCGACCGGGCCGGGGCGTTGGACTGGTCTTCGCGCGGGGGGCGGCCGATGACCTCGCGCAGCTCGTCGAGCTCGATGAAGTTGTCGGCCTGCCGGCGCAACTCGTCGGCGATCATCGGCGGATGGCTGCGGATCGTCGAGACAACCGAGACGCGAACGCCGGCGCGCTGCAGCGCCTCGACCAGCGGACGGAAATCGCCGTCGCCCGAGAACAGCACCGCATGATCCATGCGCGGCGCCAGTTCCATGGCATCGACGGTCAGCTCGATATCCATGTTGCCCTTGATCTTCCGGCGCCCCTGCCCGTCGGTGTATTCCTTGGCCGGCTTCGTCACCATGGTGAAGCCGTTGTAATGGAGCCAGTCGACCAGCGGACGAATCGGCGAGTAATCCTCGGTCTCGAGCAACGCCGTATAGTAGAACGCCCGCAGGAGCTTGCCGCGCCGCATGAATTCCTGCCGCAGGAGCTTGTAGTCTATGTCGAACCCGAGCGACTTTGCGGCAGCGTAAAGATTTGATCCGTCTATGAAAAGTGCTAGCCGTTCGTCACGATAGAACATTGGGCTTTCCTTGTTATCCTTCGGCAAAGGGAGCGGATTTGCCGTGTGTTCCGGGGCTCACCGATGACCTCGATGGCACGACGGCTATCTCACAATATATCCTTATGGACAGATCGGAATTCAACATCGCACTCGCCTTCGGCGCGAACTTGCCCAGTCGGGCCGGCGGCCGGTGCGACACTATCCGCGCCGCCCTCAAGTCCCTGACGCATATGGGAATCGAGATCGCCCGCCTGTCGCCGTTCTATGCGAGCGAAGCGGTGCCCGCCGGATCCGGACCCGATTTCGTGAACGGCGCCGCGCTCTTGCGCTCGAATCTGTCGGTGCGCGACATCCTCGATCGGTTCCATCTGGTGGAACGCGAATTCGGCAGGACCCGGAAAAGCCGCTGGGCACCGCGCCCCCTCGACTTCGATCTCATATTTGCGGGCGACATCGTCAGCCCGGATGCCGAGACGCAGACCGCGTGGCGCACCGATCCCGAGGCGCAGGAGGGGCGACGGGCCCCCGGAGGGCTGATCCTGCCGCATCCGCGGATGCAGGACCGGGCCTTCGTGCTGATCCCCTTGGCCGACATCGCGCCCGACTGGTGCCACCCGGTTCTCGGGCTGAGCGTGCGGCAGATGCTCGAGGCCCGCCCCGCGGCCGAACGCAACGCCGTGAAGCGCCTCGGCCAGGGCGGGATCTGACGTCGGAGCGGGTTGTCAATCATTTTCTTTTGACGTATCAGCATGGGCTCAGCCGGGGCCAGGCCCCGTTCCGCCGCCCGCAGCAGGAGTTGTCCATGGCCCGCGTGACCGTCGAAGATTGCGTCGACAAGGTTCCCAACCGGTTCGAGCTGGTGATGCTCGCCGCCCACCGCGCCCGCGAGATTGCCGCCGGATCGACGCCCACGGTCGACCGGGACAACGACAAGAACCCGGTCGTGTCGCTGCGCGAGATCGCCGAGGAGACCCAGCAGGCCGACGAGCTGCGCGAGCGGATGATCGAGAGCCACCAGACCCAGATCGAGGTCGACGAACCCGAGGAAGACGCGATGGCGCTTCTGATGGGGGCCGAGCAGGACAAGCCGGCCGAAGACGACATGTCCGAGGAGAAGCTGCTTCGCGCCCTGATGGAAGCGCAGAAGCAGCAATAAGCGGAGGCGCTGGTCGCCAGTGCTGGGCCCATGGATGACGGCGCGATCTGGACGGACGATGCGGAGCGGCTGATCGCCCGCGTCCGCGCCTACAATCCTCGGGCCGATACCGATCTGATCCGCGCCGCCTATGCCTACGGCGCGGACATGCATGCCGGGCAGAGGCGCCATTCCGGCGAGCCCTACATCTCCCATCCGCTGGCCGTCGCCATGATCCTGGCGGAACAGCAGCTCGACGACGCGACGATCGTCACGGCGCTGCTGCACGACACGATCGAGGACACCCGGTCTACCTATCGCGAGATCGCCGCCAAGTTCGGGCCCGAGATTGCCGATCTGGTGGAGGGCGTCACCAAGCTGACCAAGCTGCAGCTGACCTCCACCGAGACCAAGCAGGCGGAGAACTTTCGCAAGCTCTTCATGGCGATGAGCCGCGACATGCGGGTGATCCTCGTGAAGCTCGCCGACCGGCTGCACAACATGCGCACCATCAAGTCGATGCGGCCCGAGAAGCAGCAGCAGAAGGCCCGCGAGACGATGGACATCTTCGCCCCGCTGGCCGGGCGGATGGGCATGCAGTGGATGCGGGAGGAGCTGGAGGACCTGGCCTTCGGGGTTCTCAACCTGGAGGGGCGGAACTCGATCATCCGCCGCTTCATCATTCTGCAGCGCGAGACCGGCGACGTCATCGACAAGATCACCTCGGACATCCGCAGCGAGCTCGACCGGGCCGGCGTCTCGGGGGAGGTGCAGGGGCGGGCGAAGCGGCCGTTCTCCATCTGGCGCAAGATGGAGGAGAAGAAGATCGGCTTCTCGCGCCTGTCGGACATCTACGGCTTCCGCGTCATCGTCGATACGGAGGCGGAGTGCTATGCGGTGCTGGGCGCCATCCACCGCCGCTGGCGCGCCGTGCCGGGACGGTTCAAGGACTATATCAGCCAGCCCAAGTCGAACGGCTATCGCTCCATCCACACCACCGTCTCGGGCCGCGACGGCAAGCGCGTGGAGGTGCAGATCCGCACGCGCGAGATGCATGACGTGGCCGAGACCGGGGTGGCGGCGCACTGGTCCTATCGCGACGGGGTCCGCGTCAAGAATCCCTTCGCGGTCGATCCCGGCGGCTGGATCAGCGCCCTGACCGAGCAGTTCGACGCCGCCGACGACCACGACGAGTTCCTCGAGGCAGTGCAGCTCGAGATGTATTCCGACCAGGTCTTCTGCTTCACGCCCAAGGGCGAGGTGGTGAAGCTGCCCAAGGGCGCGACGCCGCTCGACTTCGCCTATGCGATCCACACGCGGATCGGCGAGCGGGCGGTCGGCGCGAAGGTCGATTCGATCCGCGTGCCGCTGTGGCACAAGCTCAGGAACGGCCAAGCCGTGGAGATCCTGACGGCGGAGGGGCAGAGGCCGCAGGCGACCTGGCTCGACCTGGTGGTGACCGGGCGCGCCAAGTCCGCGATCCGCCGCAGCCTGCGCGAGGCCGATCGCGACCGGTTCATCCGGCTCGGCACGGAACTCGCGCGTGTCGCCTTCGACCACATCGGCAAGCGGCTGAGCGACAAGGCCCTGACCGCCGCGGCGCGGCAGCTCGGATTGCCGTCCTCCGACGAGTTGCTGGCCCGGATCGGCTCGGCGGAGCTCGAGACGCGGGCGGTGATCGAGATCCTTTATCCCGGCCTGCCGCGGCACAAGGGCGACGAGATCGACGCGGGCGCCGCCATCGTCGGCCTCGAGCCCGACCAGACCTTCCGCCGCGCCAGATGCTGCCAGCCGCTGCCCGGCGAGCGCATCGTCGGCATCTCCTACCGAGGGCAGGGCATCCTGGTCCACGCCATCGACTGCGAGGCGCTCGTCGTCTATGACGACCAGCCCGATCGCTGGATCGATCTCGCCTGGCATTCGGGGACGCATCCGCCGGTCCACGACGTGACTTTCGATCTGACCATCGCCAACGGCGCCGGCGTGCTGGGCCGGATCTGCAGCCTGATCGGTGCGCAGGACGCCAACATCTCCGATCTGACCTTCGTCGAGCGCCGGCAGGATTTTTACCGGCTCAACATCGCCCTCGAGCTGCGCAGCGCAGAGCATCTGCATGCGGTCAGGATGGCGCTTGACGCAGAACCCGACGTGGCGATGATCGAGCGTGTCCGGGACCCGACGGTGGCGCCATAACCTCTGCATGTTCAAGCGCCGCACGCCACGCACCACCTGGGCCAGTCTGGGCCGGACGTTCTGGCCCCGCGGCGGCTGGCTGCGGGCGGTTCTCTATGTCGTCTACCGAATCCGGCGCCTGCCCGATCCGGCCCACAAGATCAGCCGCGGCATCGCGGTGGGCGTCTTCGTGTGCTTCACCCCGTTCTTCGGCCTGCATTTCCTGCTGGCGACCGGCATCGCCTGGATGATCGGCGGCAACATGCTCGCCGCGCTTCTGGCGACGTTCGTCGGCAACCCCCTGACCTTTCCGATCATCGCCGGGACGTCGGTGGAGCTCGGCAACTGGATCCTCGGCCGCCAGAACACGCTGCCGCTGGGCCAAGTCTTCGACGCGTTCAGTCGCGTCTCGGTGGAATTGTGGCTCAATGCCCGCGCGGTCTTTACCGACGAGCCGGTCTACTGGGTGCATATGGACCGCTTCTTCGAGCTGGTGTTCCTGCCCTATCTCATCGGCGGGCTGGCCCCCGGCCTTGTCGCGGGCATGGCCGCCTATATCATATCTCGCCCGGTCATCGGGGCCTATCAGAAGGGGCGCATTTCCCGTCTCAAGGCGCGGATGGCCCGCCGCCGGGAGCTGATCGAGGCGGAGCGGGCCCGCAAGGAGGGCAAGACATGAGCGACAGGTTGCGGCTTGGCGTCAACATTGATCACGTGGCCACGGTCCGCAATGCGCGCGGCGGCGGGCTGCCCGACCCGATGCGCGCCGCACGGCTCGCCGAGACGGCGGGCGCCGACGGGATCACCGCGCATCTGCGGGAGGATCGCCGGCACATCTCCGACGCCGATATCGACGCCCTGATGGACGGCCTGACCGTGCCGCTCAACCTCGAGATGGCGGCCACCGACGAGATGCAGGCCATCGCCCTGCGCCATCGGCCGCATGCCGTCTGCATCGTTCCCGAACGCCGCGAGGAGCGCACCACCGAGGGCGGGCTCGAAGTGGCGCGGGACGAGAACCGGCTGGCGCATTTCATCGCGCCCTTGGCCGAGGCGGGGTGCCGGGTGTCGATCTTCATCGCCGCCGACCGGCCGCAGATCGAGGCGGCGCACCGCATCGGCGCCTCTGTGGTCGAACTGCATACCGGCGCCTATTGCGACGCCCATGCCGAGGGCCGCCTCGACGACCGCGACGCGGAACTGTCACGCTTGGCCGAGATGGCGGCGCTGGCGCATGCCAAGGGCCTCGAGGTGCATGCCGGGCACGGCCTGACCTACGAGACGGTGCCGCCCGTCGCCGCACTTCCCGAGGTGCGCGAGCTGAATATCGGCCATTTCCTGATCGGCGAGGCGATCTTTCGCGGCCTTCCCGCGGCAGTGATGGAAATGCGGCGGATCATGGACGAGAGCCGCGGCTGATGCCTGCGACCCGCAGGCTCAGTCGCGCGCCCGGAGGCTGCGCGCCGGGCGCGCCGCCAAGGGCCCCCAGGCGAAGGCCAGGCCCGCGGCGAGCGTGAGGGCGAGGCCGCCCAGGATGACCAGCGCCGCCGAGCCCGGCGCGAAGCGGAACGACGTCTCCATGATGAAGTGGCTGACGCCCCACCCGGCGGCGCCGCCTCCGATCGCCGCGACGAACCCTGCGGCGAGGCCCAGCACCGCCCAGCGCAGCGCGAAGCTCGCCAGGATAGTCGCCCGCGAGGCGCCCACCGTCTTGAGGATCGCGGCCTCGTAGACGCGTGCGCGGGTGCCGGCGGCGGCGGCGCCGATCAGCACCACCGCCCCGGTGACGAGCGTGGCGCCGGCGCCGTAGGTGACGGCCGCGGCGACCCCGGCGAGGATCTCCGACACCCGGTCGATGGCGTCGCGCACGCGGATCGCGGTGATGTTGGGGAAGGCGTCGGCCACCTCGCGCAGGATCCGCGCCTCGGCCTCGGGCGCGGCATAGATCGTGGCGATCCAGGTATGGGGCGCGCCGCGCAGCGCGGCGGGGTCCATTGCCAGGACGAAGCTGATCCCGGCGTTGGAGAAGTCGACCTCGCGGAACGAGGTGATCTCGCCCTCGATGTCGCGGCCGAGGATGTTGACGGTCAGCCGGTCGCCGAGATCGAGGCCCAGTTCGGCGGCTTCCTCGGCGGCGAAGCTGATCTGCGTCGGCCCGTCGTAATCGGGCGGCCACCAGCTTCCGGCGGTGATCGTGGTCTCGGGCGGCGGCCGGTCGGAATAGGTGACGCCCCGGTCGCCCTGCAGCACCCAGTGATCGCCGGCCACGGCGCGGGCATCCTCGCCGTTGATGCGGGTGATGATGCCGCGCAGCATCGGCGCGGCGCGGACCCTCTCGACGTCGGGCGCCTCGGCGAGGGCGCGGATCGCGTCGATCTGGTCGGGCTGGATGTCGACCATGAAATAGGCGGGCGCCACGGCCGGCAGGTCCCGTTCGATGGCGGCGCGAAGGTTGGTGTCGATCTGGCCGATCGCCGAGAGGACCGTCAGGCCGAGGCCGAGGGAGAGCACCACCGACGTGGCCTCGCCGCCCGGCCCGCCGACGGCGCCGAGCGCGGTCCTGAGCGCGGTGCGGCCGCGCAGCGCCGGCAGGAGAGCGAGCCGCCGCGCGACCCGCCGCACCGCCCAGGCGGCGCCGATCAGCACGCCGAACGTCGTGACGAGCCCGCCGGCGGTGTAGAGGGTGAGGCGCGGGATGCCCGAAAGCAGCGCGGCGCTGCCGACCAGGGCCGCGAGAAGCGCGGCGATCGCGAAGAGAAAGGCGCGGCGCGGCAGGCCCGGAGGCAGGCCCCCGACCTCGCGGAAGAGCGCCGCGGCGCGGATGTCCTGCGCCTTGGCCAGCGGCCAGATGGTGAAGAGCGCGGCCGCGAGCGTGCCGTAGAGCGCCGCTTCGGCCAGCGCGCCGGGATAGATCCCGATCTCGGCGGGCACCGGCAGCCGCGCGGTCAGGAGCGGCGCGAAGACCAGCGGCAGACCACCGCCGACCACGAGCCCGAGGAGCAGCGCAAGCAGGGTGATCGCGCCGATCTGGAGCGCGAAGGTGGCGAAGATCGTGCGCCCCTCGGCACCCAGCGTCTTGAGCGTGGCGATGGTGGCGGTCTTCGCGACCATGTGGGCGCGCACCGCCGAAGCGACGCCCACGCCGCCGACCGCAAGACCCGCGAGCCCGACGAGGACGAGGAACGCCGACAGGCGCTCGACGAACTGCTCGACCCCGGGGGCGCCGGCGCGGCTGTCGCGCCAGCGATATCCGCCATCCGGCAAAGCGGCGGCAAGGCGCGCCTCGGCGGCGTCGAGATCGGCGCCGGGCGGCAGCCGCAGGCGGTAGGCCGTCTCGTAGAGCGTGCCGGGCTCGATCAGGCCCGACCCTTCGAGATCGTCGGCCAGGACCAGCGTGCGCGGCCCCAGATCGAAGCCGCCGCCGGCATCGTCGGGCTCGCGCTCGATCCGCGCCGCGAGGCGGAACGTCCTGGTGCCGAGCCGGAACGTGTCGCCTATGGCAAGGCCCAGCCGATCGGCCAGGACCGGGTCCATCGCCGCGCCGGGCGGATCGCCGGCGAGCCGCGGGCCGAGCGCGCCCGGCGGATCGAGCGCCAGCGTGCCGTAGAACGGATAGGCGGCGTCGACGCCCTTGACCTCCGTCAGCGCGCGCAGCGGATTGCCGTCGCGCGGGACGGTGACCATCGAGCGGAACTCGACGATCTCGGAGACCTGGCCCAGCGCCTCGAGCGCGGCGCGTTCGCTCGGCGAGGCGAAGCGATAGGTGAACGCCACCGAGGCATCGCCGCCGAGAAGCGTCGCACCCTCGCGCGCGAGACCGGCGGTGATCGCCTCGCGCACCGACCCGACCGCGGCGATGGCGGCGATGCCGAGCGCCAGACAGGCGAGAAATACCCGGAAGCCCCGGAGACCGTCATGGAGGCCGTTGCGCAATTCGCGCAAGGCGATGCTGCGCGCGGCGCGCGCCGGCCTGCGGCGCGGGCGCGTCCGGCTGGCCAGCGCGGTCATTCCGCCGCCCGGATGTCTGGGACAAGGCGGCCATCCTCGAGATGGATGGTGCGGCCGCAGCGCCGTGCCAGATCGGCTGCGTGGGTGACGAGGATCAGCGTCGCGCCGTGCCGCTCGTTCAGCCCGAAGAGAAGGTCCATGATCGCGGCGCCGGTCGGGCCGTCGAGATTGCCGGTCGGTTCATCGGCCAGGAGGATGTCGGGCCGCGGCGCGGCGGCGCGGGCGAGCGCCACGCGCTGCTGCTCGCCGCCCGAGAGCTCGGACGGGAAATGGGCGAGCCGGCGACCAAGGCCCACCGCGTCGAGCTCTTCCGCCGCGCGGTCGAAGGCATCGGCGTGACCGGCCAGCTCGAGCGGCGTCGCGACGTTCTCGAGCGCCGTCATGGTCGGGATCAGGTGGAAGGACTGGAACACCACCCCCATATGCGTGCGGCGGAAGCGGGCCAGCGCGTCCTCGCCCATGGCCGTGAGGTCATGGCCGAGCGCCAGAACCTGCCCGCCGGTGGCGCGTTCGAGCCCGCCCATGACCATGAGGAGTGACGACTTGCCAGACCCCGAGGGCCCGATCAGCCCGACCGTTTCGCCGGCACCGACCGCGATCGTGATGTCCTTGAGGATCTCGACGGGGCCGGCATTGCCGTCGAGCGTCAGAAAGGTGTTCGACAGGGACAGGACGGTCTGGGCCATGATGCGCTCCGCGTTGCGGGCGGCATATGGGGCCGCGGGCCCGATTGGGAAGGCTGCGGTGGCGATGTGTCTCGCCGGGCCGGTCTCAGCCGGGGTGACGGTGGCGGCGCTGGGCGATTCGCTGACGCAAGGATACGGGCTGCCGCCGGAGGACGGGTTCGTGCCGCAGCTCGAGGCCTGGCTTGCCGATCACGGCGCCGATGTCGAGGTCATCAATGCCGGGGTGTCGGGCGACACCACGGCGGGCGGGCTGAGCCGCGTCGACTGGACGCTGACGCCAGAGGTCGACGCGATGATCGTGACGCTCGGCGGCAACGATCTCTTGCGCGGCATCGACCCGGCCGTGTCGAAGGCCAATCTCGACGGCGTTCTGGCCGCCGCGGATGCGGCGGATGTCGAGGTTCTGCTCGTCGGGCTGGAGGCGCTCGGCAATTACGGTCCCGAGTACAAGGCGGCCTTCGACGCGATGTACGGTGATCTGGCCGCCAAGTGGGACGTGCCGCTCGCCGGCGGGTTCCTCGATGCGGTGACAGATTTGCCCGACCGCGCCCGCGCGATGCAGGACTACATGCAGGCCGACGGCATCCACCCGAATGCCGGCGGCGTCGCCCTCATCGTCGAGGATCTGGGCCCCGACGTGCTGGATCTCGCGCGCCGCGCCGCCGACTGATTGCCGCCGGCGCATCGGCCCGCCCCGGCGGCCGCCGAGCCGTCTTGCGCCGCCGGGCGCGCGGTGACAGAAGCCCGCCATGCGCGCCATCACCGCCATCCTGCGCGACCGGGCGCTCTCTCTCATTGCGCTCGCCTTCCTGACCCACGGCGCCTTCGCGGCGTCGCTCGTGCCCTACCGGTCGCTGCTCGGGGTGGAGTGGTTCGGCTTCTCGGACGGCGCCTTCGCGCTCATCTACGCGACCGGCGCGGCGCTGTCTCTGGTCTGCGCGCTGGGGGTGGGGGTGCTGACCGACCGCACCGGCCGGCGGCGCAACGCGGCGCGGCTTGCGGCGCTCGCGGGGGCGAGCGGCACGGCGCTCGTCTTCGTCATCGACGCGCCCTGGGCCTTCGTGGTAACCTACGTGCTGTTCCTGCCGGTCAGCATGACGCTCTTCTCGCAGCTCTTCACGCTCGCCCGGCTCGCCGCCTCGACCTATGCCGAGGCCGACCGCGCGGCGATCCAGTCGGCGATCCGGGCGGTGTTCGCGCTGCCGTTCCTGGTGATCCTGCCGATCTGGTCGGTGATCCTGTCGGCCGGCGCGCCGCTTCTGTGGATCTACGGGGCCTGCGCTTTGGCGGAATGCCTGACGCTCATGGTCTTCGTCTTCGCCTGGCCGCGGGACGGGCAGACGCGCTGGGCCGATCCGGGCTCGGGGCTGAAGCTCGGGGCGGCGCTCAGGGAGCTTGCCGCGCCGCGCGTCATGGTGCGGACCGGCCTTCTGGCCGGGGTCCTGTCTGGGATCCAGATGTATCTGATCCTCCTGGGCCTCATCATGACGGGGATCGAGGGGCGCGATGCCGGCGACGTGGCAATCTTCGCCGGCGCGGTGGCGGGGCTCGAGATCCCGTTCATGCTGGCGATGGGCTGGCCGCTGCGCCGCCTCGGCCCAGTGCGGCTCATCGCCGGGGCGGCGGTGCTCTATGCCGGGTTCCTCGCCGTCTTTCCCGCGCTCGGGCCGTTTCCCGTGGTCTGGATCCTGCCCATCGTGGCGGCGATGGGCGCGGCGGTGATCCTGACCGTGCCGCTTCATTACCTGCAGGACCTGATGGGCCACCGACCCGGAGCGGGCGGGTCGCTCATCGCGCTCTGCAACCTCGTCGCGCAGCTTCTGGGGGCGGTGATCTTCGCCGCCGGAACGGCGTTCGGGGGCTACGGCACCGCCGCCTGGATCGGCGCCGCGACGGTGGCGGCGGGCGGCGTCGGGATCGCCGCGCTCGACCGCAGGCGGATGGCATAACGGCATTGTGCTGAGCGGCGCGCCCTGTAAGACAGGCCCCGGAACGAGGGAGAGTAGATGGACGCCCCCGCGCGCATCGGCATCGTCGGCACCGGTCTCGTCGGCACGGCGCTCGCCGCGCTCATCCAGCGGCGGATGCCGGGCGTGCAGATGCGCGCGGTCGAGCCGCAGAACAACTACCGCACCGCCGTCGCCGCGCGCCTGCCGCGGATCCAGTGGGCCCATTGCGCCGCCGATCTCGCCGATTGCGACCTGGTGATCCTGGCCTGCCCGCCCGCCGCCGTCACCGGGCTCGCCCGTGAGGTGCTCGAGGCCGGTGAGGCGCTCGTCGTCGACACCGCGTCGGTGAAGGGCCGGATCGTCGCTGAGATGTCGGACGCGCCGCGCTTCGTCGGCGGCCATCCCCTGGCGGGGGGCAATCGCAGCGGTCCGTTCACCGCCGAGCCCGAGGCGCTGAGTGCAGCGCGGTTCGTGCTGACCCCCCATGCCGGCAATTCGGAGGACGACCTCACCTTCGTGGAGCGCTTCCTGGCCCGCCTGGGCCTCTCGGTGGTGCGCATCGAGGCCGGCGCGCACGACGCGCTGCTGGCGCGGACCTCGCACCTGCCGCACCTGCTCTCCTACGGCTTCGCCACGACGCTCGCCCGCATGGACGAGGACGAGCTTCTGGGCTTCGCCTCCCGCTCCACCCGACGGCTCTGCGCCTTCGCCAGCTCCAACACCCGGATGTGGGCGGAGATCCTGGACCAGAACGGGGAGGCGGTCTCGGCAGCGCTCGACGACCTGATCCTCGACCTCATGACCTTGCGCAACGCCTTCGCCGGCGCGAACCGGGACGGTCTCGGCGCGTGCCTCGCCGCGGCGGCGGAGACCGCCCAGACGCTGAACGGGAGTTTAGACGATGACTAGGATCGGCTATCTCGGCCGGCCGGGAAGCTATTCCCACCAGGCCGCCAACACGCTGCGCCCGAAGGGCGAGCACGTCGCGTATCCGAGCTTCGAGGAGCTCGTCTCGGCAACCGAGTCGGGGGCGGTGGACGAGGCCGTGCTGCCGCTGGAGAATTCCGAATCCGGTCGCATCCCGGACGTGCACCGGCTGGTCGTCTCCATGGAGCTCTTCATCGTCGACGAATTGCTGCTCGACGTCTCCCATTGCCTGGTGACCTCCGGGCCGGCCATCGAGGCCGAGATCCACTCCATCTTCAGCCACCCGCAGGGCTTCCTGCAGAGCTCGAAATTCCTCAAGGAGCGATTTCCGGACGTCCAGCGCCGCACCCGGCCGGACACCGCGTCGGCGGTGCGCGAGGTCGTCGAGGGCGGCGACCGCCACCTCGCCGCCATTGGCTCGGAATTCGCTGCCTCCCATTACGGCGGCACGATCCTGCACCGGGGCATCTCCAACCGCGAGGACAACATCACCCGCTTCGTCATGGTCGCCCGCGAGGCGCTGACGAACGATGCCCACGACATGTCCTCGGTGATCATCCAGGTCGGCCACAAGCCCGGAAGCCTCGTGCAGGCGCTGGCGGTCTTCGGGCAGCACGACGTCAACATCACCAAGCTCGAGACCTACATGATCTCGGAGCGGACGGAGCTGCCGACCTTCTATCTCGATATCGGTTGCGGCGGCCAGGCGGAGAACCTGATCGCCGCGATGCGGGACATCCAGCCGCACATCGCCTATTCCAAGTTCCTCGGCTCCTATCGCTCCGACCCCCGGCGGTCGGGCCGGAACGGCTTCCTGAAGCCCTGAGATCGAGATGGTGTCGCGCTCGCAGATCCAGTCGATCTCCGCGTCGCTGCTGGCGACGGTGGCTTCCGGCGTGGCGATCTGGGTGACCCCCTATGTCAGCACCGCATCGGTTGCCGAGAAGACGGCCGCGACACTGCTTGGCGCCAGCGTGCTCTACCTGGTCTATGCCGCCTGCTTCCGGGTGCTGCGCTGGATCTATTACCGGAAGGTCGCGGGCGAGTGGTACTACATCACCCTCTCCGACAGCGCGCGCAAGGACCAGAACTATGCCTCGATGACCATCGGGTTCACTCCGGAGGGCACGCTGCGCTACAAGGTCGATCTCTACCTGACGCGCGACGACCTGCTCAACCGCCGCAACTCCACGGGGTTCGCCACCAGCGAGGCGATGGATTACGACAAGGAGCGCGAGCAGCTCCATATCCTCTACGACGTCCAGAAGAACGACGATGCCGTGACGGCAGGCGGCGGCTTCTCGGAGCCGCGGCGGCGGGGGCGGTTGCGCCTCAATTTCCAGGACGGCACCCTTCAGGGCCGCTGGGTCTCGGTGTTCGAGCGTCGGGAGGTGTCTCAGGGACGCATGTTCGCCGCGCGGCCGAAGGAGTTCGCGTCGCGCGTGGATGCCTGGATCGAAAAGACGCGGAAGGAGCCCGAGTCCCATGCCCCAACAATCTGACATCGGCCACGGCAAGTACGACGACATCGCCTTCTTCATCCCCGAGGAGACGGGCAAGTTCGACGCCTTCGCCCATGGCCGGCCGATCGGCGATCTGGGCAAGCTGGTGCTCGCGGTTCGCAACGCCGAGCACGTGGGCGCCGCGGCCGAACCCCTGGCGGCGGCGTATCTGATCACCAACCTGCTGCTGATGAGCCGCGCCCAGCGGCGGATCGCTAAGCTGGTGATCCTTGACATGGAGGGCACCGACCGGGCGCGGCTCTTTCCGGTGACCAACGCGCTGCGATACTTCCTGATGGAGGACTATACCCAGCTCGACAATCTCGACGCCTGGGTCACCTCGCTTGCGGGCATCGTTAGGGTGTCCGACCGGCTGCGCGCCGAGCTGAGCGACCTGTCGGATTTCATGACCTCGTCCGAATTCGCCGATGCCGGGTCGGTGCAGCGCAAGGCCGAGACCATGCTGGCGGTCCGCTCCGCGGCCTTCCATGAGGATCAGGGCCTGACGGCCGACGTGTCGAACCCGTTCTTCGCCCGGTTCACCGCCGGCGGCCGGGAGAGCGTCGACGTGGTCAGCCAGTCGGTCTATGGCGCCGCCTTCTGCATGCGGGTGGCCAACACCCGCGACGTGATCGTCATCGACCTCGACGGCCGCGCCGCAGATGTCGCGATCCGCCAGTGGATCGGCCGGCTCGACGACGTGCTCGACAACGCGCTTCTGGGTCTGAAGCCCGGCGCTTGATCGGGTCGGGCTTCAGCCGCGCCGCCAGTCGAAGAAATCCGCATCGGCCCGCGACAGCAGCTCCTCGGCGAGAGCGCGGCCGATCGCGGCGGCGTCGGCCACGGGACCTGTGCGTTCCGCCGCGTGGCTCTCGCTGCCGTCGGGGCGCAGGATCTCGCCCCGGAGCCTGAGCCGGTCGCCGTCGATCTCCGCCAGCCCGGCGATGGGCGTCTCGCAGGAGCCGTCGAGCCGGGCGAGATAGGCGCGCTCGGCCGCCAGCAGGTCGCCGGTGCGGGCGTCGTGGATCGCGGCCAGCATCCGCGCCGTGCGGTCGTCGTCGAGCCGCCGCTCGATGCCGATGGCGCCCTGCGCCACCGCCGGCAGCATCTCGTCGGTCGGGATCGGCCGGCGGGGGATGTCCGCGGCGCCCAGCCGGTTCAGCCCGGCCATGGCCAGGAAGGTCGCGTGGGCGACGCCGTCGGCGAGCTTTCGCATCCGCGTCTGCACGTTGCCGCGGAACTCCACGACCTTGAGGTCGGGGCGGCGGTGCAGAAGCTGCGCGCGGCGGCGCAGCGACGAGGTGCCGACGCTCCGTCCTTCGGGCAGATCCGCGAGCGCGCCGCCATCGAGGGTGACGAAGGCGTCGTGCGGGTCCTCGCGCGGCAGATAGGTGTCGAGGATCAGGCCGTCGGGCTGATCGGTCGGCATGTCCTTCATCGAATGCACGGCGATGTCGATGCCGCCCGAGACCAGCGCCTCCTCGATCTCGCGGGTGAACAGGCCCTTGCCGCCGATCTCCTTCAGCGGCCGGTCGATCACCCGGTCGCCGGTGGTCTTGATGACCACCACGGAGAACGCCTCGTGCGGCAGGTCGAAGGCGCGGGCCAAGCGGGCGCGGGTCTCGTTCGCCTGGGCGAGCGCGAGGGGGGAGCCGCGGGTGCCGATCTTCAGCGGGGTCTCGGGGGTGGGCCATGTCATGGGGAGGGGTGTAGCGCGACCGCGCGCCGCCCGAAAGCGGCTTGACACTTGTGCCGCGCGCTCCGACCAACCCGGTGCTGCAAGGGAGGCGAGGAATGGCCGAAACCAGTTTGATGAAGGCGCTCCGCGGCGAGGTGCAGGCCGTGCCGCCGGCCTGGATGATGCGCCAGGCCGGTCGCTACCTGCCCGAATACCGCGCGACCCGCGAGAAGGCCGGCGACTTCCTGTCGCTCTGCTATACGCCCGATCTCGCCGCGGAAGTGACGCTGCAGCCGATCCGCCGCTTCGGATTTGACGCCGCGATCCTGTTCGCCGACATCCTGCTGGTGCCGCAGGCGCTGGGATCGGATCTGTGGTTCGTCACCGGCGAGGGGCCGCGGCTGTCGCCGGTCGACGACCACCGCAAGGTGGCGCTTCTGAAGCGCGCCCAGGACATCCACGAGACGCTGGCGCCGATCTACGAGACGGTGCGGATCCTGCGCCGCGAGCTTCCCTCCGACGTGCCGCTCATCGGCTTCGCCGGGGCGCCCTGGACCGTCGCCACCTACATGATCGCCGGCCGCGGCACGCTCGATCAGGGACCGGCCCATGCCTTCAAGAATGGCGATACCGCGGCCTTCGAGATGCTGATGGCGCGGATCACCGACGCCACGATCGAATATCTCTCGGCGCAGGTCGAGGCCGGCGCCGATGCGGTGAAGATCTTCGACAGCTGGGCCGGCTCGCTGACGGGCGAGGACTTCACCCGCCATGCGCTCGACCCGGCGCGGAAGATCGTGGCGGCGCTGAGGTCGCGCCATCCGGATCTGCCGGTTATCGTCTTTCCGCGGGGGGCGGGGACGCGCTACGAGGGCTTCGCGGCCGCCACCGGCGCCAGTTGCGTGGCGCTCGATCAGGATCTCGATGCCGACTGGGCGGCGGCGCATGTGCAGCGCGACGGCTGCGTGCAGGGCAATCTCGCGCCCGAACACCTGGTGACCGGAGGTCAGGCGCTGATCGACGAGGTGCGGCGGGTTCGCGCGGCCTTCGCCAACGGGCCGCACATCTTCAACCTGGGCCACGGCATCACGCCCGATGCCGACCCCGACAATGTCGCGCTGATGCTCGAGACGCTGCGCAGCTGATCGGCCCGAGGGCGCGGCGCGCGCCCGAGCCCGATCAGCGGTACGTCATACGGCGTTGAAGGCGTCCGCCCAATCGCCCGAATGGATGCGCTGCAGCGGATCGACCCGGTAGGCGTAGATATAGGCCCAGGATTTGACCGGCCCTGCGGGCGTGCGCACCTGGCGGCGCAGGCGCAGATATTCGGGCGGCCCTTCGTCGAAGAGCCCCTCGTATTCGTCGAGCACCTGCATCAGGCCGGGCGAGGTCAACTCCCACACCTCGCCGCGCACCTCGCCCGGCTGGCCTTCGATCAGGGCGGGATACCAGCCCACGGAATAGAGCGCTCCGGCGATCCAGCCGTCGCTGACGAAGGTCGCCCCGCCCCGGAACGCGACCGTCGCCTCGTTGTTGATGAAGCCGCGCCTGAGCGTGCCGTAGACGAAGACGCGGTCGTGGAGGAAAGGGTCGCCTGTCATGCGCGCATAGCTAGGCGCGGCGGCCGGTCAAGTCCAACGGGCTCAGATCCATTTCGCCAGCGGCGGCAGGCTCATCAGCACCGCGTTCGGGTCGTGGCCGGTTTCCAGCCCGAATTTCGTCCCGCGGTCGTAGACGAGGTTGTATTCGGCATAGAGGCCGCGATGGACGAGCTGAACGTCGCGGTCGGCTGCGTCGAAGGGCTGCTCGCGCCGCGCCTCGACCAGCGGCACGAAGGCCGGCAGGAACGCGTTGCCGATATCGCGGGTCAGCGCGAAATCGGCCTCCCAGTCGCCGGTGCGGTAGTCGTCCATGAAGATGCCGCCGACGCCGCGGGCGCGACCGCGATGGGGGATGAAGAAATACTCGTCCGCCCAGGCCTTTAGCCGCGGATAATGCGCGCCGCCGTGGGGGTCGATATGGTCCTTGAGCGTGCGGTGGAAGTGCGCCGTGTCCTCGGCATATTCGATGCAGGGGTTGAGATCCTCGCCGCCGCCGAACCACCGGGCATGCGGGGTCCAGAACATGCGCGTGTTCATGTGCACGGCCGGGACGTGCGGGTTCTGCATGTGCGCGACGAGGCTGATGCCGCTGGCCCAGAAGCGCGGATCCGCGGCCATGCCGGGAATGCCCTTGCGCGCCGCCATCGCCGCCTGCGCCCGCTCGCCGAGAGTGCCGTAGACCGTCGAGACGTTGACACCGACCTTCTCGAAGACCCGGCCGCCGCGCATCACGCTCATCAGCCCGCCGCCGGCATCCGAGCCGTCCTCGGAGCTGCGGCTGGTCGGCGTCACCTCGAAGCGGCCGGGCGGCAGATCGGCAAGGGGACCTTTCTCGTGGCTCGTCTCCAGCGCCTCGAACGCCGCCACGATCCGGTCGCGCAACTCCCGGAACCAGGTGGCCGCACGGCCGCGCTCGGCATGCAGTTCTTCGGGGGCGCTCGACGTCATGGGCGGGTCCTGTCAGCCTGGGGAATACGGCAAAAGCATGGATTGCGTGGCCCGCACCACGGCCTAGGATGGTGCGATGAGATTGCTCGCCTGCCTGTCACTCATCGCCCTCCTCGCGGGATGCGCCACGCCGCGCGAGACCTGCATCGCCGAGCGGACGCGGGACATCAAGGTGGTGGATGCGTTGATCGAGCGCGACCTTGCCACGCTGGAGCGCGGCTATGCGCTCGACCGCGAGACCCGCGTCACGCCGCGGCTCCAGCTCTGCAACGGGCTCGTCTCGGTGGGCGGCCGAATCGCGCTTGGCACCTCGACCTGTTTCGAGCCGCGCGCAGAAACCCGCGTCGTTCCCGAGGCGGTGGATCTCGACGCCGTCCGGCGCAGGCTCGAATCGCTCGAGCGCAAGCGGGTCGAGCTGGTGGCGCGCACCCGCGCCGGGGTGGAGGCCTGCCGGGCCGCCTATCCGGTGGAGGCCGCCGCCGCTCAGTGAGCCGCGGTCTCCACCACATCGACGAGCGAGCGGCCGCCATCCACGGTCAGGATCTCGCCGGTGACAAAGCCCGCCCCGTCCGAGGCCAGGAACTGCACCGCCTCTGCCACCTCGCTGGGCGAGGCGATGCGGTGCAGGGGCGTCGCCTCGATGATTTCGGCCCGCAGATCCGAATCGTGCTTGATCGCGCCTTTCAGCGAGGCCGACATCACCGAGCCGAAGGCGATGGCGTTGACGCGGATGCGGTGCGGGGCCAGGGCCACCGCGAGGCTGCGCGTGGCCTGGTTGAGCGCGGCCGTGGAGACCGAATAGGCCAGTAGGTCGGGCCGCGTGCGCCGGGCGGCGATGGAGGAGAGGTTGATGATCGAGCCCACCGGTCCCTCCTTCTCGGCGGTGCGGATCATCCGCCGCGCCACCTGCTGGCTGAGCCGCAGGGACACCATCAGGTTCTGCTCGATTAGCGTTTCGAGCAGCGTGTCCTCGGGGTCGAGCGGATCGCCCAGATCCATCTGCCGCGAGGCGTTGACGAGGATGTCGATCCGGTCGAAGGCGGCCGTGGTGGCCGAGAGCAGGTTCGCGACGGTCAGCTTCTCGCGCAGGTCGCCGGCGAAATAGCGCGCGGTGCCGCCATCCTCGTCCATCTCGCCGATCTCGTCCTGAAGCGCCGCCTCGTCGAGATCGGTCATCATGACGTTGGCGCCCTTGTCGATGAAATGGCGCGCCACGGCGAGGCCGACGCCGTTGGCGGCGCCGGTGACGATGGCTGTCTTGCCGGCGATGGAAAGCGACATGGCTCTGACCTCACTAGCGCCGGCGCGGGCGCGCGGCGCGATAAACCTTGAAGGCGGCGCTGCCCGGAAGCTCCTCAATTTCGGCAAAGAGCGCGCCGAGCGCCGCTTCATAGGGAAGGTGGCGGTTGGCCACCAGCCACAGCGTGCCCCGCGGCGCCAGCGCCGCCGCCGCCGTGGCGAGGAAGGCACGCCCAAGATCGGGATCGCTGCGGCGGCCGCGGTGGAAGGGCGGGTTGGTGACGACGTGATCGGCGCCTGCCGCCGGCCGCCACTGCGCGGCATCGGCCCAGTGGAAGCGCGCCCGGGGATCGGTGACATTGGCGCGGGCGCAGTCGAGCGAGGGGCGATGCGCCTCGACCAGATCGCACGTCTCGACCGCGTCGGAGGCGAGCACCGCGCGTGCCAAGGCCCCCGACCCGGCGCCGAGATCGACGACACGGCCGGTGAGGGGCGGCAGCGCCCCGATCAGGAGCGCCGAACCCGCATCGACGCCCTCCCGCGAGAAGCCCCCGGGCGGGGCCAGCAGACCCTCCGCCCCTCGCGTCGGGGCGGCGATCCAGTCCTCGAGCGAACCCGAGGCGCCGAGCGGCTCGACCGCGAAGAGCTTGCCATGCGCCTTGGCGATGACGGCGCCCACCGCCGCGCGGCCACGCATCTCCCGCATGAGCCCGTCGATGCCGTCGGTCTTCTGACCGTCGACCAGCATCGGCCGGCCGAGCCGCGCCGCGCGCGCGATGCGGTCGCGCGCCGCAACCCGGTCCCGCGGCACCGAGACGACAACGCATTCCGCCGGCCCCTCGATCGCGTCGCGCATCGGCGCCCTCTCGGCGAACCAGTCGTGGTCGGGCTGGGTGTCGTGATAGATGGCGAGCGGTCCGGGCAGGATGCCCGGGTCGGTGCCCTGCGGCGGGCAGAGCAGCAGCGCCGGGGGCGTCACCAGCCCATCGGCCACCGCGATCGGCAGGCGCCGGACCAGCAGCGGCCTATTCCTTTTCCATCGTGCATTGCAGCGGGTGCTGATGGCGGCGGGCGAAATCCATCACCTGCGTCACCTTGGTCTCGGCGACCTCGAAGGAGAACACGCCGACGACCGCCAGACCCTTCTTGTGAACGGTCAGCATGATCTCGAACGCCTGGGCGTGGCTCAGCGCGAAGAACCGTTCCAGCACATGGACGACGAACTCCATCGGCGTGTAGTCGTCGTTGATCAGCATGACCTTGTAGAGAGGCGGGCGCTTGGTCCTGGGCTTGGTCTCCAGCACGACGTCGGCGTCGCGATCGTCCCTGCCGGGCCTGCCCGCCATCATCCGTCGAGGTGGAATCACATCTGACCCTTCGCCGTTTGGCATCACATTCGGCCACGTAATATAAGAAGCCGATGCCGTGTGGAAAGAGGGCTCACGCTTTCGCAAGATCGCGGATCCGCGGCCCGGCGTCCCGGCCCGCCCGCGCCGCGCGCGGGGCGCCTTCCGGCTCTCTGTATGCGGCTTGCGCTTCAGCGCAAGGCTCTCGGCGATCCCCTGGCCGGCAGAGGGTTGAGGCAGCGCCGCATCAGCAGACGGAAGATCGCCAGACGGCCGGGGGTGACCGATCGTCGCCCGGCGAGGCGTGACCAAAGCCCCCGTATTACGCGAGTATGAGAAACGACAGCCCCGCGACGATCCTCGATTCGGATGGGGCGGCGCACACTCCCCATCTGGTTGCAAGGCGATCCGATACAGGGGGCGACCCGCTGGATTGGCGGGAGAGACGCGGAACCGGTTGCCGGGTGGCGGATTGGCGACGGGAAACCTGCCATATCCGGAGACCCCTCCATGAAAGCCGTCGTATTCCATGACGTGGGTGACATCCGCCTCGACGATGTTGCCGAACCGAAGATCGAAGAGCCGACAGACGCCGTCATCCGCATCACCAGTTCCGCCATCTGCGGCACCGACCTGCACATGGTGCGCGGCACCTTCGCAGGCATGAAGCCCGGCACCATCCTCGGCCACGAAGCCGTGGGCGTGGTCGAGGAACTGGGCGACATGGTGCGCAATTTCGAGATCGGCGACCGGGTGGTCGTCTGTTCGACCATCGCCTGCGGATCCTGTTCCTACTGCCGGTCGGGCTATTACTCGCAATGCGACAACGCCAATCCGAACGGCAAGCGCGCCGGCACCTCGTTCTTCGGCGGCCCCGCGCCCACGGGTCCGTTCAACGGGTTACAGGCCGAGAAGGCGCGCATTCCCTTCGCCCACACGACCATGGTCAAGCTGCCCGACGAGGTGACCGACGAACAGGCGATCCTGATCTCCGACATCTTCCCCACCGCGCGGTTCGGGGCCGATGCGGCCGAGATCGAGGAGGGCGACAGCGTCGCGATCTTCGGCGCCGGACCGGTCGGCCTGTTCGCGATCATCTCGGCGCAACTGATGGGGGCGGGGCGCGTGATCATGGTGGACGAGCGCGAGGATCGTCTGGCCATGGCGCGCCGGCTGGGCGCCGAGATCGTCAACTTCTCGAAGGAGGATCCGGTCGAGACCATCGTCGAATTGACCGGCGGGATCGGCGTCGACCGGGTGATCGACGCGGTGGGCGTCGATGCGCAGCACACCCACGGCGGTCCGGCCGAGGACGAGGCCGAGCAGAAATCCGACAAGTTCGCTTCCGAGGTGGCGAGCGTGGCGCCCGACCAGAACGTGCAGGGCGACCTCTGGAAGCCGGGCGACGCGCCCTCCCAGGCGCTGGAATGGGCCGTGCAGGCGCTCGCCAAGGCCGGCACCCTGTCGATCATCGGGGTCTATCCGCCGACGATGGAGAGCTTTCCCATCGGCATGGCGATGAACAAGAACCTGACGCTGAAAATGGGCAATTGCCCGCACCGGCGATACATCCCGGACCTGATCGATCTGGTGCGCTCGGGCACCGTCGATCCGGTGCAGGTGCTGACCCAGCAGGAGCCGGTGCAGAACGCCATAGACGCCTTCGAGACCTTCGACAGGCGCAAGCCCGGCTGGATCAAGGTCGAGCTGGAAACCGCCTAACGGGCGGACGGCGCTCTGCGCGCGCCGTCACGACCCCAAGCTTTCTCCGTCCGGCGCGGGAGCCGGGCGGGATCGGGTTCGTCAATCGGGAGGGGTCGAGATGGCAGAGAACGAGACGGGCGCCCACAGCGCCACCGAGCACGATGCCGGCACGCCGGAATACGATCATCCGACCGGCGGGTGGGGCTCGATGAAGGGCATCGCGCGCATCTTCGGCAAGGAAGCGGATTCCGCCGAAGCCGTGCGCGCTCTGGCACGGCAGAACAAGCCCGGCGGCGTCATGTGCACCTCCTGCGCCTGGGCCAAGCCCGCCGAGCCGCATGTCGCCGAGTTCTGCGAGAACGGCGCGAAGGCCACGCTGTGGGAGTTGACGAGCCGCCGCTGCACGCCCGACTTCTTCGCGAAGCACACGCTGAGCCAGTTGCGCGGCTGGCACGATTACGACCTTGAGCAGCAGGGGCGCCTGACCCACCCGCTGCGCTATGATCCCGACAGCGACAGATACGTGCCGGTTGGCTGGGACGAGGCCTTCGCCGCCATCGGTCGCGAGCTTCGCGCGCTCGATCCGAAATCCACGGTCTTCTATTCCTCGGGCCATGCGGGGCTCGAGGCGTCCTATCTCTACGGGGTGTTCGCGCGGCTCTACGGGCACAACAACCTGCCGCAATCCTCCAACATGTGCCATGAGACCACGAGCGTCGGTCTGAACGAGATCATCGGCACGCCGGTCGGGACCTGCGTGCTCGACGATTTCGAGCAATGCGACGCGATCTTCTTCTTCGGCCAGAATACCGGCTCGAACAGCCCCCGGTTCCTGCACCCGCTGAAGCGCGCCTCCAAGCGGGGCTGCAAGATCGTCACCTTCAATCCCGTGCGGGAGCGCGGGCTGATCGAGTTCGCAGACCCGCAGAACCCCGTGCAGATGGCGGGCGGCAAGCCCACGAAGATCTCCACCGAGTATTTCCAGGTCCGGCCCGGCGGGGACGTGGCGGCGCTGATCGGGATGATCAAGCTGGTGCTCGAGGCCGAGGACGCGGCGCCCGGAACGGTCCTGGATCGGGGCTTCATCGACGCCGAAACCGCCGGGTTCGACGAGATGAAGCAGACGGTCGAGGCGGTCGGTTGGGCCGATATCGAGCACGGCTCCGGCCTCACGCGCGAGATGATCGGCCGCGCAGCCGACATCTATCTCGGCGCCGACAAGGTGATCGGCATCTACGGCATGGGCCTGACCCAGCACGTGCATGGCTTCCAGAACCTCGGCATGCTGGTGAACCTGCTCCTGCTGCGGGGCAATATCGGGCGGCCGGGGACGGGTATCAGCCCGGTCCGGGGCCATTCCAACGTGCAGGGCCAGCGCACCGTCGGCATCGCCGAGAAGCCCAAGCTGGTGCCGGTCGAGAAGCTGGAGGAACTCTTCGACTTCTCCTGTCCGCGGGACGAGGGGCTTAATGCCGTCCATGCCTGCGAGGGGCTTCTCGAAGGCTCGGTCAAGGCGATGATCCTGCTGGGCGGCAACCTCGTGCGGGCGCTGCCCGACCGCGAGCGGATGGAGGCGGCCTGGCCCTCCATGCGCCTGACCGTCTATGTCGGCACGAAGCTCAACCGCACGCATCTGACGCCGGGTGCGGTCTCGTATCTGCTGCCCTGCCTCGGGCGGCTGGACGAGGACATCCAGGCCTCGGGCCGGCAATCGATCAGCATCGAATGCTCGCTCAGCCACATCTATGGCTCGGTGGGCAAGGCGAAGCCGGCCTCCGAGCATCTGAAATCCGAGGTGGCGATCGTCGCCGGCCTGGCGAAGGCGACGCTCGATCCCGCCCCGAAGCTCAGATGGGACGAGTGGACCGCCGATTACGGCCTGATCCGCGATCTGGTCGAGCAGAGCTATCCCGACGAGTTCCGCGACTTCAACGGCCGCATGTTCGAGCCCGGCGGCTTCTATCGCGGAAACACGGCCCGCGAGCGCAACTGGCAGACCGAGAGCGGCAAGGCCGAGTTCACCGCGCCCACGGTTCTGACCGCGCTCGGCGCGGAGGACGCGGAGGGGCGGCTGACGCTGATCACCCTGCGCTCGAACGACCAGTTCAACACGACGATCTACGGCTTTTCCGATCGCCTCCGAGGGCTGTCGGGCTCGCGCGACGTGCTGCTCATCAATCGCGAGGAGATGGCGCGCCGCGACCTTGCGGAAGGCCAGCAGGTCGCGCTCGTCTCCGACGTGAACGACGGCATCGACCGCGTCGTCCCGAATCTCAGAGTGACGCCCTTCGACCTGCCCAATGGCTGCGTGGCGGGCTATTATCCCGAGCTGAACGTGCTCGTCCCGCTTTCCTTCCACGACAAGAAGTCGCAGACCCCCGCTTCGAAGGGTGCGCCGGTGCGCATCCGGGCGTAAGATGCGGGGGTGGACGAGCCTTTGAGAAGTCGGCAGCGGTGGAGCGGGTGCGTTTCGCAGGACCGCCGCCGGATCGGTGCGCGGCCGGCGGCGGCACCGGCTTTGTCATGCGCGACGGCATGTCGTCCATGAGGCGCGGACTTGTCGTGCTGGGCCTCCTGCTCCTCGCCAGCTGCGGCGGGCGCATATCACCTTTCTCGACCCCTAGGGGCCTGTCGCGGCGCAGCAGCGGACGCATTTCCTGATCATCCTCGCGCTGATGATGATCATCGTCGTGCCGGTCATCGTGCTGACGCCGTGGCTGGGCTGGCGCTACCGCTACGGCAAGCACCACGATTACAAGTCCGAATGGCACTTCGCCTGGCGGTGGGAGGTGGCGCTCTGGGGCATCCCCTTGGCGATCGTCACCGTCCTCGCCGTGTTCCTCTGGCGCAACACGCTCGCCCTCGACCCCTACGAACCCCTGTCCCTGCCGGGCAAGCCCCTGCGCGTCCAGGCGATCGGGTTCGACTGGAAATGGCTGTTCGTCTATCCCGATCTCGGCATCGCCTCGGTCGACGAGCTGGCCTTTCCGGCGGATCGGCAGATCGCGATCGAGCCGACCTCCGAGACGGTGATGCAGTCCCTCTTCGTCCCCGCCCTCGGCAATTTCGGCCGGGTGGTGCCGCTTGCCAGAGAGGGGACATGACGCGGCATCCCGGTCTCAACCTCGGCGAAAGCCACGCTCCCGCCCACGACGAGGCGATCACCCTGGTCTTCGGCTTCTGGGTGTTCATGATGAGCGACGCGGTAATCTTCGGCCTGCTCTTTGCGACCTATGTCGCGATGAACGGCGCGCTCGCGGGCGGGTCCGGGCCGCATGAGCTGTTCGAGCTGCGCCCGGTCTTCATCGAGACCATGGTCCTGCTGACCTCGAGCCTGACCATGGGCATGGCGTTGCTGTCGATGAAATACGACCGCAACGACGCGCGGCTGCTGGCTTGGCTCGGTCACACCCTGGCGCTGGGGATCCTCTTTCTCGTTTGCGAGATGCGGGACTTCGTCTCGATGGTCGAGAAGGGCGGCGTGCCCAGCCGGTCGGGCTGGCTCTTGGCGTTCTGGGCGCTGGTGCCGCTGCACGGCCTGCACGTCCTGGGCGCCTCGATCTGGCTTGTCGTCATCGCGGTTCAGATCACAATCTTCGGACAGGATTCTCGGGTGAAGACGGCGGTTCTGCGGCTCGGTCTGCTCTGGCACTTTCTCGACATCGTCTGGATCGGGATCTTCTCGGTGGTCTATCTGGGAGGGCTGTCATGACCCGCGATGCCCGGCATGACGACACCGGCTCGGCGTCCGAAGGCGCGGCCGCGGAGCGTCGCTCCTATCTCAAGGGCTTCGCCGTCGCCCTTGTGCTCACGCTCGTTCCCTTCGGCCTCGTCGCGGGCGGGTTCGGCGGGCGCGTGACCGTGTCGGTGACGCTGGCCGTGACGGCGCTCTTGCAGATCGCGGCGCATTTCCGCTGGTTCCTGCACATCCGCCTGCGCGGGCAGTCCAAGGGACGACCTGCAACTGATCCTGTTCACCGCCTTGATCCTGATCCTGATGGGAGGCGGGACGATCTTCATCCTCTCCAATCTGGGCTGGCGCATGAAGTGACCTATCCGGACCGCCAGCAATACTGCCATTGCCTTGCCCGCCCTCATGGCTGCAGCCTGCCGGGATGAGCGAGATCGACAAGGCGCCCCGCTTCCGTGTCCGCATCGTGTTCGGGCCGGACGAGATGATGGGACCGGGAAAGGCGGAACTGCTCGAGCGCATCCGCGATACCGGCTCCATCGCCGCGGCCGGACGCGAGATGGGGATGAGCTACAAGCGCGCCTGGCAGCTTGTCGAGACGCTGAACGCGATGTTCCGCGACCCGCTCGTCGAACGCGTCAGGGGCGGGGCCAGGGGCGGCGGCGCCCGCCTCACCGCCGCGGGCGAGATCGTGATGACGGAATTCCGCATGCTCGAGGCCGAAGCGCGCCAGGCCGGCGAGAGCCATATCGCGCGGCTCCAGTCGATGCTGCGCCACGGTCCCGACCGAAAATAGCGCTTGCGGAGACAGGCTCGCCCTCGCGATATTCCCGGCGAGATATATCGCTTGCCGCCGGAGGCTCCCCGATGACCGCTACCTCCCCCCCCCCCGCCCGCGCCTCGTGCCAAGCTGCTCTGCCGCGTGGCGCTCGCGGGCTGGATGGTCGCCGCTCCGGCCGCCGCCCAGGCCGCGCAGATCACCGTCTTCGCCGCGGCGAGCCTTGCCAACGCCATGGCGGAGATCGAGGAGCGGTTCGAGGCGCAATCGGGTGACGATGTGGTCGTCGTTCTGGCGGCCTCCTCGGCGCTGGCCCGGCAGATCCAGCAGGGGGCGCCCGCGGACATCTTCATCTCCGCCAATCCCGGCTGGATGGACGAACTCGAGCAGGAGGGCCTGCTCGTGCCGGACAGCCGGATCGACCTTCTGCGCAATTCGCTTGTTCTCGTCGCTCACGGGCACGACGCGGAGGCAATCGAGATCACCCCGGATCTCGACCTCGCCGGACTTCTGGGCGAGGGCCGGCTTGCCATGGCCCTGGTCGACGCGGTCCCGGCCGGGCTCTACGGCAAGGCCGCGCTCGAAACCCTCGGGCTCTGGTCGCAGGTGGAGGCACAGGTCGCCCAGGCCGACAACGTACGCGCCGCCCTGGCCTTCGTCGCCACCGGCGAAGCGCCCTACGGCATCGTCTATGCGACCGACGCGGGCGCCGAGGACGAGGTGCGCGTCGTCGGCACCTTTCCCGCCGACAGCCATCCGCCCATCGTCTATCCGGCCGCCGGGCTCGCCGGCGGAGACCCTGACGGCGAAGCCGCGTTCCTCGACTACCTCCGAGGACCCGAGGCCGCCGCGGCCTTCGAGCGGCAGGGCTTCACGCCCGTCGGGGAGTAGACGCGCGGCATGGGCTGGCTCGGCCCCGAGGAATGGCGCGCCGTGGCGCTTTCGCTTCAGGTCTCCGTCTGGGCGACGCTGGTCAGCCTGCCTTTCGGCATCCTCGTGGCCTATGCGCTGGCGCGCTGGTCGTTTCCCGGAAAGCAGGTCCTGAACGGGATCGTGCTCCTGCCGCTGATCCTGCCGCCGGTGGCCACCGGATACCTGCTGCTTCTGGTCTTCGGCACGCAAGGCCCGATCGGCAGCCTTCTGGCCGAGCTTGGCATCGTCTTCGCCTTCCGCTGGACCGGCGCGGCGCTCGCGGCCGGCATCATGGCCTTCCCGCTGATGGTGCGCGCCATCCGCCTGTCGTTCGAGGCGATCGACCCGAAGCTCGAACAGGCCGGCGCGACGCTCGGCGCTGCGCCCCTGTCGGTCTTCGTGACGGTGACGCTGCCGATGGCGCTGCCGGGCATCGTCGCCGGGGCGATCCTGGCCTTCGCCAAGGCGATGGGCGAGTTCGGCGCGACGATCACCTTCGTCTCGAACATCCCCGGCCAGACCCGGACCATCCCGTCGGCGATCTATGCCTTCCTGCAGGTGCCGGGCGGCGAGGGTTCGGCGATGAAGCTCGTCCTCGTCTCCGTCGCCGTGGCCATGATCGCGCTCCTCCTGTCGGAGCTGGTCGGGCGCCGGGTCGCGGCGCGCATCGGAGGACGGGATGCTTGAGGTCTCGCTCCGCCATGCCTTTCCGGGCTTCGCGCTCGACGTGCGCTTCGAGGCGCCGGCCGGGCTGACGGCGCTCTTCGGGCGCTCGGGCGCGGGAAAGACGACGATCGTCAACGCCGCGGCCGGCCTTCTGCGCCCCGATGCCGGGCGCATTGCCTCGGGGGCGTGGGTGCTGCACGACACCGAGCGCGGCCTCTGGCTTCCGCCGCACCGGCGCCGGCTGGGCTATATCTTCCAGGAGGGACGGCTCTTTCCGCACCTCACCGTCCGGCAGAATCTGCGCTATGGCGCGTGGTTCGCGCCCCGAAATGCGCCGCGGGAAGATCCGGGCCGGATCATCGAGCTTCTGGGCATCGGCCATCTTCTCGACCGCCGCCCCGGCGGTCTCTCGGGCGGCGAGAAACAGCGGGTCGCCATCGGGCGCGCGCTTCTCTCCGCGCCGCGGCTCCTTCTCGCCGACGAGCCGCTCGCCGCGCTCGACGAGACGAGGAAGGCCGAGATCCTGCCCTATTTCGAGCGCCTGCGGGACGAGATCGCGGTGCCCATCCTCTATGTCAGCCATTCGGCCTCCGAAGTCGCGCGACTGGCCACGACGGTCGTGGCGATGGAGGCGGGACGGATCATCCGGCAGGGGTCGGCGGCGGAGGTGCTGAGCGATCCGGAAATCCTGCCCGCCGGGCCGCGCGAGGCGGGATCCCTCTTGGCGGTCGCCGTGGCCGCCCATCATGCCGACGGGCTGAGCGAGCTCGATGCCGGGGGCGTGCCCTTGTTCCTGCCGCGCGTGGCGCACGATCCCGGCCGGAAGCTGCGCGTTCGCATCGCGGCGCACGACGTCATCCTCTCCCGGGGCCGGCCCGAAGGTCTGTCGGCGCTGAACGTCATTCCCGGGACGGTGCGGGACCTGCGGCAGGGTCAGGGACCCGGCGCGCTCGTGGCGCTCGAGACGCCCGCAGGGCGCCTGCTGGCGCGGATCACGCGGCGGTCGGTCGCAGAGCTTGGCATCGCGCCAGGCCAGCGCCTTTTCGCCATCGTCAAGGCTGTCGCCGTGGCGCCGGCCGATATCGGCGTGACGCTCGGCACCGATCCGTGACGCAGCCCGGCCAGCGCCGGCATGGGGATGAGCGGCAGGATCAGCCCGATCTGCCCGCCATGTCATCGCTTCCCCACCAGCCGCCGGAACCCCCGCCGCAGTCCTTTGTGGGGCCGCCGCCCGCGCCGCCCGCGCCGCCCGGATCTGGGCGCGGCAGCTTTGCCGCCTCGCGCCCCGAAGGGGTGCAGTCCTGCCGCGCCCCGATCGATCAGGGAGATCGGCCGCGCCCGCATCCCGGAATCCCGAACTCGCTCGGATGCGCCGCGACGCGGTCCGCGCCGTCGCCGTCCGGCCGGGTCGCGAAGAAGGTCGCGATCTGGCTTGCCATGTGGACGAGCTTCTCATCCGCCATCTACGGCCCCTTCGGAAAACCGATCGGCGCCAGCATAGAGGTCCAAGCGGCCGCTCCGCGCCGAGGCGGCCAGAACCATGCCGTGATCGCGCGCAATGCGGACCGCGTGGGCGGTCGGGGCGGAAACGGCGACGAGGACCGGTACCCGTGCCATCGCGCATTTCTGCACCAGCTCGATCGAGATGCGGCTGGTCATCACCACCGCCCCGGGGCCACCGTCGATCCCGCGCCGGGCCATCGCTCCGACGAGCTTGTCGAGGGCGTTGTGGCGGCCCACATCCTCCCGCACCAGCAGCAGACCGCCCGGCGTCAGGAAGCCCGCGGCATGCACGGCGCCGGTTCGGTCGTGGAGCGGCTGCCGCTGCCGCAAGACGTCCGGCGCGCCGGCGAGATCGGCGAGCGTCAGGCAGATGGGCAACGCGGCGAGCGCGGGAAGCGGCCGGACCGCCTCCGCAAGGCTCTCGATGCCGCAAAGGCCGCAGCCGACAGGGCCCGCCATGTGACGGCGCCGAGCGGCGAGACGCTCGGCACGGTCGCCGGCGAGCCACATCCTCGCCTCGATCCCGTGGGGGTGTTCGGCGATCTCGATGCTCTCGATCTCGCCCGGTGCAGCCACGATGCCCTCGGTCAGGCTGAAGCCCGTCGCCAGATCCTCGAGATCGGCGGGCGTCGCCATGAGGACGGCCTGCGTCGTCTGCTGGTAGACCAGCGCGACTGCCACCTCCTCGGCCAGATCGCGCGCCACCACGGCCCTGCCGTCGCCCCGCACCGCCACGCCGTCGATGCTGCAAGACGCGGTCACCGGGTCATTCCGCCGCCACGATCCGGCGCGACCGTTCGGCATGGGCGGCATGGTCCTCCTGCCAGTCGGAGGGGCCGTTCGACGGCCGCACCTGCACCGCCGTCACCTTGTATTCGGGGCAGTTCGCCGCCCAGTCCAAGAAGTCGGTGGTGATGACGTTTGCCTGCGTCCTCGGGTGGTGGAAGATCGTGTAGACGACGCCGGGGGACACGCGGTCGGTGATCCTGACGCGCAGGGTCGTCTCGCCCGAGCGCGAAGCCAGCGTCACCCAGTCGCCGGTCTTGACGCCGCGGGTCTCGGCATCGTGGGCGTGGATCTCGAGCTCGTCCTGATCGTGCCACACGACGTTTTGGGTGCGGCGGGTATGCGCGCCGACATTGTACTGCGACAGGATCCGGCCGGTCGTCAGCAGAAGCGGGAAGCCCGGACCGGTCTTTTCGTCCGTGGCCACGTATTCGGTCACGATGAAGCGGCCCTTGCCCCGGACGAACCCGTCGACATGCATCATCGGCGTCCCGAGCGGCTTCAACTCGTTGCAGGGCCACTGGACGGAACCTTCGCGCTCCAGAAGCTCGTAGCTGACCCCGGCGAAACTCGGCGTCGTGGCGGCGATCTCCTCCATGATCTGCGCGGGATGGGTATAGCTCCAGCCGGCGCCCATCGCATTGGCGAGGCGCTGCGTGACCTCCCAGTCGGCAAGGCCGTTCCGCGGCGCCATCACCTTGCGAACGCGGTTGATCCGACGCTCGGCATTGGTGAAGGTCCCGTCCTTCTCGAGGAAGGTCGATCCGGGCAGGAAGACATGCGCGAAATTGGCGGTCTCGTTGAGGAACAGGTCGTGGACGATGACGCAGTCCATCGCGGCCAGGGCGGCGGCCACGTGCCGGGTGTCGGGATCCGATTGCAGGATGTCCTCGCCCCGGCAATAAAGCCCCCGGAACATGCCCGCGACTGCGGCGTCGAGCATGTTGGGGATCCTGAGGCCCGGCTCGGGATCGAGATCGACGTTCCAGAGGCGCTCGAAGACGGACCGGACCTCGTCGGTCTTGACGTGCCTGTAGCGCCCGGCAATTCGTGCGGGAAGCTGCCCATGTCGCAGGAGCCCTGCACGTTGTTCTGGCCGCGCAGCGGGTTCAGCCCCACGCCCGGCCGGCCGATATTGCCGGTCAGCATGGCGAGGTTGGCGATGCCGATGACGGTGGTCGACCCCTGGCCGTGCTCGGTCACGCTTAGGCCGTAATAGATCGCCGTTGCCGCCGGTCGCGTAGAGGCGGGCCGCGGCGCGCACATCCGCCGCCGGCACGCCGGTCAGCATCTCCGTCGCTTCGGGCGAATGCCGCGCGTCGCGGATGAACTCGGCGTATTCGCAGAACTCTTCCCAATCGCAGCGCACACGGATGAAGGCCTCGTCGAAAAGCCCCTCGGTCACCTCTGCCGGCGTCAGGTTCAGCACATGGGCGATGCGCCGGATCGCGTCCCCTGGCACGATGCCGAAGGCTGCCTGGACGGCGTGCAGCATCGGCAGCATCGGCCCTTCCCGACCGAAATGCGGGGCGAGAATGTCGGCGATCTCGGTGGGTGCAGATGCCGGCGGTTGCAAACGATCCTCCCTCTCCCGCGTCGCCGCGCATCCTGCCGGCAATCGCCCTCCCCATCAATATCGACGTTCCGTCGAGGGATCGAGAGCGTCTATCGAAACGTCTGCGGCAGCGTCCAGGCGGCAGAGAGATGCGCCTCGATGACCGGCGTGTGCGGCTCGACGAAGGTCGCGATCAGGCCGACATGGTAGGGGGGAGCCTGCTGGGCGATGGGGATCCGCCGGATCCTGCGGCCGATGGCGAGAAATTCCGCAAGCAGCGCCGGCAGCACGGTCGCGCCGCCGCCATGCGTCACGAACGACATCAGGACCACGGTCGAATTCGATTCGGCGAGCGTCTTCGGCGCGATGCCCGCGTCGAAGGGGTGGCGGTTGACTATGCGCCGGTTCTGCATGTCGGGCGTCAGAAGGCAGAGCGGCAAGTCGGCGAGGTCGGCCCAGCTCACCTCGTCGCGTCCCGCAAGCGGCCCGTCCTCGCCGCAGACGAGGACGTAGGTTTCCTCGTAGAGGGGGATCGTGGAGACCCGCCCCGGGGGCTCGTTGTCGATGTAGGAGATGCCGGCATCGACCTGCAGCGTGTCGATCATCTCCAGGATGGCTGCAGAATTCTACGACAGGATGGTCAGGGTGACGCGCGGGTGATCGGCGTTGAACCGGGCGGTGAACCCGGTGGCGACGCTCAGCGCCGTGGGAATGACGGCGATCCGGAGCTTGCCGGAGAGCCCCTCCTGCGATGCGCGCATCTCCTCCCGGAGATGGCGCACGTCGCCGACGATGCGCCGCGCCCATTCGAGCGCGCGCTGGCCTTCGGGCGTGAACCCGCCGAACCGCGAGCCCCGCCACACGAGCTGCACGCCGAGCAGCGCCTCGAGCTGCTTGACCCCCGCCGCGCGCGACGGCTGGGTGATGCCGAGGCTCTGCGCGGCCTTGCCGAAATGCCTTTCGCGGGCCAGCGCCATCAGCATCTCCAGCTTCTCGATCACGGCGCGCCCCTGCATGATGTGTCGGTTTCGAAGTCAGGGATCAGGAAATTCGGGTTCGCTGCCGCCGATCAAGATCGGTGCGGCCCCGCCTTCCCGAGAACCGCACCGACGTCGTAAATCATGCAGCAGGCGCCAGCCCGGTCAGGGGCCGGTCTCGCGCCATCGGGATGTTCTGGCCGCACGACAGGGCTTTGCGCTTGAACTTCATCCTGTCTGGCCCAACTGTGACTCCGTAGGGCCGTAATCTCGGGAAATTATGCAGGATCTTGCAGCACAGGAGCGATTTGCGGGCGCGGAGACCGTTCGCACAGCGGCGCTCCTGCCCCTGTCGGTGCGGGGTCTTGTCCTTCGCCTCGGAGGACAGGCGGTGCTCGACGGGGCGGACCTGACCCTCGGCGCGGGCGGCTGCACGGTCCTCATGGGCCCCAACGGGGCAGGCAAGAGCCTGCTTCTCAAGGTGCTGCACGGGCTTGTCGGGTTCGATGCGGGCGAGGTGTCCTGGAACGGGACCGATCCGCGGCAGGCGACGCCGCGGCAGGCGCTGGTTTTCCAGAAACCGGTGCTGCTGCGCCGGTCGGTCGCCGCCAATCTCGATTTCGTTCTGGCCGCCAGGGGCTGCGACCGGAGCCGCGCGGCAGGCCTCCTCGAGCATGTCGATCTGGCGCACAAGGCCCGACAGCCGGCCCGCCTTCTGTCGGGGGGCGAGCAGCAGCGGCTGGCCTTGGCCCGCGCCCTCGCCACCGACCCGGAGGTTCTGCTCCTCGACGAGCCGACGGCGAGCCTCGACCCCTCGTCAGTCCTGGCGATCGAGCGGATCGTCGGAGCCGCGCGCGATGCCGGCACGCGCATCATCTTCGTCACCCACGATGCGGGCCAGGCCCGCCGCATGGCCGATGATGTCGTGTTCCTGCATCGCGGCCGGATCGCCGAGCACGCGCCCGCCAGCCGCTTCTTTCCGGTTCCGCAGAGCCGTCCTGCACGGGATTACCTCGACGGCCGGATCGTCGTCTGACCACCAGGACCAAAGGAAGACCTCCATGATGACACGCCGCATCCTCGCGACCACGGCTCTCGCGTTTCTCGCCGCGCCGGCGCTGGCCCAGGACAAGTCGATCCTCGTCCAGTCGACGACCTCCACCGCCAATTCGGGGCTTTATGACTATCTCCTGCCGAAATTCGAGGCGGAGAGCGGCATCAAGGTCAACGTCGTCGCCGTCGGCACCGGACAGGCGATCGAGAACGCCCGCAATTGCGACGGCGACCTGCTGCTCGTCCACGCGAAGCCCGCCGAGGAGCAGTTCGTCGCCGACGGCATGGGCACCAAGCGCACGGACCTCATGTACAACGACTTCGTGATCGTCGGCCCCGAGGGCGACCCCGCCGGCATTTCCGGCATGACCGATGCCCAGGACGCGATGGCGAAAATCGCCGAGGCCAAGGCGCCCTTCGCCTCCCGCGGGGACGATTCGGGCACCAACAAGAAGGAGATGGCGCTCTGGTCCGACACCGATGTGGACCTGACGGCCGCCTCCGGCGACTGGTACCGGGAGACGGGATCGGGCATGGGGGCAACGCTCAATACCGGGATCGGCATGGGCGCCTACATCCTGACCGACCGCGCCACCTGGATCAGCTTTCAGAACAAGCAGGATTACGAGGTGCTCGTGGAGGGCGATGACGACCTCTACAACCAGTACGGCGTGATCCCGGTCAGCCCGGAGGCCTGCCCCAGCGTGAACGCGGAGGGGGCGCAGGCCTTCGCCGACTGGCTGCTGTCGCCCGAGGGGCAGCAGACCATCGCCGACTATACCGTCGAGGGCCAGCAGCTCTTCTTCCCCAACGCGCCCGAAAGCTGATCGGAGCGGCGGCGGGGCCGGCGGACGACCCGCCGCGCCCGGCCGCCTGATCAGCCTGGATCGAGCGCTTGGCCGAAGGGGTCGAGGACGGGTCCGTCGGCGGCGCGGGCATCCTCGGCATCGTGCGTGACGAGGACCGCCGGCAGGCCGCGGTCCCGCACGGTGTCGAAGGTAAAGCGGCGCACCGTATCGCGCAGCGCCGCATCGAGGCGCGAGAACGGCTCGTCGAGCAGCAACGCCTGCGGATCGCTCAGAAGCGTGCGCAGCAGCGCCACGCGCGAGCGCTGCCCGCCCGACAGGGTGGCCGGATCGCGCGCCGCGTAGCCTGAAAGCCCGGCGCTTTCAAGCGCCGCCTCGATCGCGGCGGCGCGGCGGCGCGCGCCGCGGATCTGCGGCGGCAGGCCGAAGGCGAGGTTGCCGCCCACCGACATGTGCGGAAACAGCAGATCGTCCTGAAAGATCAGCCCGACCTGCCGCTCGCGCGGGGGCAGATGCGTGAGGTCGCGGCCGTCGAGACGCACCCGGCCGGAGGTCCGGAAGGCGGGGAGGGGCGCGCCCGCGAGCCAGGCGAGCAGGGTCGACTTGCCCGAGCCCGACGGTCCCATGACCGTCAGGATCGCGCCCGCGGGAACCCGGGCGCTCAGGGAGATAAGGGGCGCGCCGTCAAGCGCGATCCGGGCCCCCTCGATCTCCAGCGCCCGGCTCATCCCGCCCCCCGCATGCCCTGCCGGTTGCGGAAGACGAGGGTGGGCAGGGCGATGGCCAGGGCGAAGCCGAGAAACGGCAGGATGGTCTGGGCGAGGGCGTAGATGCCGATCAGGCGGCGGTTGCCGCCCGAGGACAGGGCAACCGCCTCCGTCGTCAGCGTCGTGACCCGGCCGAGCCCGATCAGCAGGGTAGGCAGGTATTGCCCGACGGAGACGGCGAAGCCCACCGCCGCGGCCGTCAGGACCGGGCGCAGCAGCATCGGCAGGCGGACCTGCCACAGGATGCGGTCCGCGCCGGCGCCGAGGCTCGCCGCGACGAGGCCCATGCGTCGGTCCCAGGCGCGGAACGGATCGGCGAGAGACAGAAAGACGTAAGGCAGGACGAACACCACATGAGCGGCGATCACGCTCACCACCGCGCCGCCCGCGCCGGTGAGGATCGCCAGGGTCTGCAGGCCGGTGACGAAGGTCGCCTGCGGCACGATCAGCGGCAGGTAGAGCAGCCACAGGGCCCGTGTCCCGGGCCGCCGACCATGGCGTTCCTCGGCCTCGAGGCAGGCCAGCACGAGAAGAAGCGAGATCAGCGTCGCAGCGACGCCGATCCCGGCGGTCAGAACCACCGTGTCCGAAAGCCCGGCCCCCTGCTGCGACCAGTTCCGCAGCGAGAGGCTGTCGGGCCAGGCATCGGGGAATGCCCAGAACCCGGCGAAGGACCATAAGGCGAGCCCGGCGAGCCCGAAGAGAATCGCTGCCGCCGACAGCACCGCCAGCGCCGCGGCGAGCCCGCGCATCGCGGCGTCACCGCGGCCGCGCCGTCCCGACCGGATCCAGGCGGCGCCGATCCGCATGACGACGATCTCGCCCGCCCGCCACAGCGCCAGCAGGCCCAGGACCAGTCCGAGCTGCAGCATCGCGCCGGCCGCCGCGCGAAAGCGGAGCGAGAGATCGGGATCGTTGAGCCAGGTCAGCACCTGCACGGCGAGCGGCGCGGGCGTCGTGGGTCCGAGGATGAGGGCCACATCGACCACCGAGGCCGAGAAGGCCAGCACCGCATAGACCGGCAGGCGGATCTGCGGATAGACCCTGGGGAAGACCGTCTTGACCCAGGCCGCCACCCGCCCGTAGCCTTGCGTCTGGGCCAGAAGAACGCTTCGGCGGACCGGGACGGGCCCCAGCGCCGCCAGCGTCATCAGGAGCAGGAACGGCATCTCCTTGGCGACGAGGCCGGCGATCAGCGCGAGCCCCCAGGGGTCGTGGACGACCAGCAGGTCGGGCGGCCTGTCCCACCCTGTCAGCCAGGGCGACACGGCCCGCGCCGCCCAGCCCGAGGGCGCGACCAGGAAGGCAAGCCCGAGGGCCGCCGCCGCGTGCGGGACCGACAGAAGCGGCGACAGCAGCCTCTCGATGGCGCGGAAGGCACGCGTCCCGTTCCAGGCGGCGCAGATCAGCACCGTCGCGGCCAGGGAGATCGCCGTTGCCGCAAGGGCCGTGATGACGCTGAGCCGGACCGAGGCGGCGAGTCCCGGCCACTCCCACAGCGCCCGCCAGGGCCCCAGACCGAGCGTGCTGCCCTCCAGCGCCGGATACCAGCCGAAGGCCGGCGCCAGCACCCCCAGAAGCCCCGCCGCGACCGGGCCCAGAAGACAGACGAGGGTGAAGCTCGGCGCCCATGGCAGGAGCCGCAGATGCCGGGGCCGGCAGGCGATCCTCCCTGCCGCCGCCGCTGCCTCGCTCACGGCGCGGCGCTCGCACCGGTTCCGTAGCGCGCTTCCCAGTCTTCCTCGATCCGCTCCATCCAGCTCGGATGTGGCTCGGGGAGCGGATCGCCCAGATCCTTGGGCGACAGGGTCGCGGGACCGAGCGCCAGCGCCTCGAAGAGCGCCCGGTCCTCGGCGGGAAGGTTCGGCACGTCGAGCACCGTGGGCGTGCCCAGGATCTCGGGGTCCTGCTTGCGGGCCTGCGCCTCAGGCGACATCAGGAAGTTCGCGAGCACCATCGCCCCGGCCTTGGCGCTGGCATTGTAGGGGATCGCGAGGAAGCTGGCATTGCCGATCGTCCCGCCGTCCAGAACGAAGGTCCGGACGCTGTCGGGCAGCTCGAAATCGGCGATGGCGGCAGAGGCCTCGCCGGGATTGAACGAGATGGCGAGGTCGATCTCGCCGTCCGCCATCAGCTGCCGCTGGGCGGGGCCGGTCTGCGGATAGGCGGCCCCGCTCCGCCACAGAAGCGGCGTCAGCGCGTCCATGTATGTCCAGAGGGGGCGGGTGACGGCGTCGTAATCGGCCTCCTCGACCGGCGCGTAGAGCGGCGCGGAATCCTCGACAAGGCCGAGAAGCGCCTGCTTGAGGAAGGTGGAGCCGAGGAAGTCCGGCGGCTGCGGGAACGTGAAGCGACCTGGATTCACCTCCGCCCAGTCGAGAAGCGCCGGGATCGATGTCGGCGGCTCGGCCAGACGCGCGCTGTCGTAGTAGAAGACCACCTGAGCCATCGACCAGGGCGCCTCCAGCCCCTCGACCTGGACGGTGAAATCCTCGGTCAGGGCCGGGTTGCCCTCGGGATCGAGAAGCGACCAGTTCGGCAGGTCCTCCGACCCAAGGGCCGAACAGCAGGTCGTTCTCCTTCATGGCGGCGAAGTTCTCGCCGTTGATCCAGATGAGGTCGATCGACCCGCCGCTCTCCTTGCCGACGCTCTTCTCGCTGAGGACGGTGCTGACGGCCGAGGCGGTATCGGACAGCTTCACATGCTCGACCGTGACCCCGTAGAGATCCGCGACGCGATCGCCCGCCCAGTCGATGTACGCGTTGATCCCCGGATCCCCGCCCCAGGCGTTCCAGTAGACGGTCTGTCCCTCCGCCGCCGCGAGCACCGCCTCCCACTCGGCGGGGTCGACCTCCTGCGCCGCGGCAGGCCGCAGGAGGCCCAGGCCGATGGCGGCAGCCGTCAGGAAAAGGCGTCGGTTCATGGCCACGTTCCCTCGCTCATCTGGTCTTGCGGAAAATGGGACGAGCGTGGCGAAAGTCTCCCCGCTTGAAAAGCTGCCACACCACCCTTCACGCGATCGTTGGGCCGAAGCGCAGCGCCTCCCAGTCCGGCTCGCCCCGATGCCGTTCCAGATCCCCCAGATCGTCGAGATCGTCGAGTGGGTCGATCAATGCGGGGCAGAGCGGGGCGGCGTTGTCGAGGCAGCGGGCGAGCGTGTCAGGGCGCGACCAGGGAATGTCGGCAAAGAGGCCGCCGGGAGGTGCGCCTCGCGCGCCCACGAGGTAGAACCCGCCGTCGCGGGCCGGGCCGAAGGTCAGCGGGGCCCGCTCCAGCGCCGCCAGGGCCGCGTCGATATGGCGCGCATCGAGATCGGGAACATCCGTTCCCACGACGATCGCGGGCCTGTCGGTGGTGGCCTGCGCCAGCGCTCGGCCCATCCGCGCACCGAGGTCGCCCTCTCCCTGCTTGCGGCGGGGCAGCGCGCCGGGCCAGAGCGCATCCTCCGCCACGGCAGCGTCCGGCGTGACCCACAGATCGCATCTCCAGGCGGGGCGGGACAAGCGGGCGAGGGTCCGCGCCAGCAGCCGGCGATAGATGTCGAGCGCGGCATCGGGGCCGAGATCGGCGGCAAGCCGCGTCTTCACGCGGCCCCGGAGCGGCGCCTTGGCGAAGATGGCGATCAAGGGGGCATTCTGCATGCTGACTCTTGTGGCCGGACCCGGAGATCTTGGAAATCCCCATACGCCGCGCCACCTCACACGGCATGGCCGATCATCCCGTCCCCGAGGGCTACGCCGTCCTCACGCCGGAGGCCTTGCCAGGCGTGCTCGCCGATCTCGCGGGGCTCGCAGATCGCCTCGGAGGCGGTCCGGAGGCCTGGTCGGTCACCGAGATCAGCGACGGCAACATGAACGCCGTCTTCCGGGTCCGGGGACCTAAGGGAGGCGTCGTCGCCAAGCAGGCGCTGCCGTATATCCGGGTCATCGGGCCGGACTGGCCCTTTCCGGTCAGTCGCGCGACTTTTGAGGCTCGGGCGGCAGAGGTGCATGGGGCGGCGGCTCCGGGTCGGGTCGTCGAGATCCTCGCCTTTGTCGACCGCCTGGGCCTGATCGTGATGGAGGACCTCGCCCGCCACGTCGTGTTGCGCCATGCCCTCGCCCGGGGCGAGACCTTCCCGGGACTGGCGCGCCAGTTCGGAGAGTATCTCGCCGACAGCCTCGTCGGGACATCGGATTTCGCGCTCTCCACGTCGGAGAAGAACAGCCTGGCCGACAGGTTCTCGGGCAACACCGTGCCCTGCGAGACGACCCAGGACGTCGTCTTCACCGGCCCCTACTGGAACGCCCCCCTGAACCGGCTGACGCCCGGGCAGGAGGACCTCGCGGCGGCGCTGCGCGCCGACCCCGATCTCGTCGCGGCGGCGGCGCGGATGAAGCACCGGTTCCGCAGCCGGGCGGAGGCCCTGATCCACGGCGACCTGCATACCGGATCGGTCATGGTGACGCCCGCTGACACCAGGGTCATCGACGCGGAATGGGCCTTCATGGGACCGATGGGCTTCGATATCGGCGCCTTTCTCGGGAATGTCCTTCTCGCCCATGCAAGCCAGCCGGGGCACGGCGAGGATCGCGTGGCGCAGGCGGACTGGCTGCTCCGTCTCTTCGAGGAGACGTGGGAGGCCTTCGCGGCGCGGGCGCGATCCCTGTTGCGGCCCGCGACCGGCGGTGTCCTCGTCCCCGAGCTTGCCCAAGGCACCACCCGATTGTTCGTCGACGCCTGGCTGTCGGAGCTCTGGTCCGACACGCTCGGCTTCGCCGGCTGCAAGATGATCCGGCGGATCATCGGAATCTCGCATGTGGAGGATTTCGAATGGATCGAGGACGTCAGGGTCCGGGCCGCCTGCGAAGCCGAGGCCCTGCACCTCGCTCGCCGGTTGCTGGTGGATCGCCGAGCCTTCCCGACCGCCCGGGACGTGACCGCGTCCGCGCGGTCTATCCGCGCCCGAGGGTCGCGTAGAGGCGGGCGAGCCGGTCCGGGCTGACGCCCATCCAGAACCCCAGCCGCATGATCCACATGGTGAGGATGGTCCGGAGGGCCCCGTTGGTGTCCCATCTGCGACCGGACGTCATCGCCGGCGCCCGGATGCAGACCGGCCGGCCCAGGCGGCGCAGCGATGCCGACAGGGCGATGTCCTCCATGATCGGAAGATTCGGGAAACCTCCGACCTCATCGAACGCCCGGCGGGTCATGAACATCGCCTGATCCCCGGTGGCGATGCCGGACATCCGCGACCGGAGGTTCATCAGTGCCGAGACGAGGGGCAGGAGGCGGCTCTGTCCGACGATCCGGACGTCGAAACGGCCCCAGACGAAGCCCGGGCGCCCTGCGGCCGCCCCGATGCGGGCTGCGGCACCGTCCGGCAATCTCGTATCGGCATGGAGGAACACCAGGATGTCCCCGGAGGCGGCACTCGCCCCCGCGTTCATCTGCCGGGCGCGTCCACGAGGAGAGGCAATGACCGTTCCGCCGCAGCGACGCGCAACCGCCACGGTTTCGTCGTCGCTTTCTCCATCCGCCACGACCACTTCGCCGAAATCACGGAGGCGGAGCAGCGTGTCCTCGATGTGGAGAGCCTCGTTCAGCACGGGAAGCACGACGGAGATGCGGTATCTCATGGCTCGGCCTTCCGACACCGCGTGTGCCTGTTCTTCCAGATCCTGCTGGGGGTCATGCGAGCGACCCGGCCCGGTCGGTCAGAGGCGCTTGTGCGGCGTCGAAAAAGCGCTCTGTCTGGGCCGACGCAAGACCGGGGTTTTCCACTGCCGCAAAGGGCTCGCGCGTCGTGGCTCGTTCGCCCGACGGGCCAGTTCGCGCTTCAACGCCTTGCGCGCGACCTTCGGCTTGAGCCTTCGCGCGAGCTGCTTGCGGGTCGGAAACCGATCATCATCTGTCGCTCTCCGCGCTCGACTGCGAGCCGCCCTCGAACCCGGCGGGGATGTGGGCCCGCGTGATATCGTCCGCGAATGTGAGCGCGAACATCACGGCCAGCAATCCGGCGGCGATCATGGCGGAGAGGCGGCTCACGGTGTCGCTGTGCCTGAGTTCCATGAAGGCGAGCACGACGACGAGGGCGCTCGCAATCGATACGCCGAGCGGGATCAGAATGGCGGCAGGGCCCGAGAGCGTGAGGGCCGCCGCGATCGACGAAGCCGTCAGGAGAAGAAGTGCGGCATAGGCGCCGGCAATGCGAACAACCGCGCGTTTCATCGTTGGCTCCGCCATCATCCGCGCCCCACGAGATAGAGAAGCGGGAAGAGAAAGATCCAGATGATGTCGACGAGGTTCCAGTAGAGACCCAGAACGTGCAGATAGGCCGTTTCCCGCCAGGCGATCAGGTCGCGGCGGACGGCCAGGATCGTCCAGGCGATCACGCCGAGGCCGATCAGCATGTGCACGCCATGGAGCGCCGTCATGCCCCAGTAGAACGAGAAGAACATGTCGGCGCCGAACGTCTCGATCGGGAAGTGCGGATGGCCGGGGATCAGGTGGTGGCGCACATCCTCGAGGTATTCGAACGCCTTCACGCCGAGAAAGCCCGCCCCGAGGGCAAGTGTCGCCAGAAGGCCGCCGAGGACGGCTCGCGCGGTGCCTTTGCGCCCCGCCCCGACGGTGAAGGCCATCGTGGCGCTCGAGGTCAGGAGCAGCGCGGTGTTGACGATGCCGAGCGTGAGGTTCGTTTCGGCCCCGGCCTCGGCGAAAGCCTCCGGATAGCGCGTCCGGTAGACGGCGTATCCGAGGAACAGCCCCCCGAAGAAGATCAGCTCGGAGGCGAGGAATATCCAGATCCCCGCCTCTTCAGCGCTGCGCTGTTCGCCGATCTCCTCGAATGGTTCATGCAGGGCGTTGGACATCAGCGGGAATCCATCTGGTCGGTGCGTGTCGGGAAGTTGACGTCGCCCTCGCGCGCGTAAGGCTCCTCCTCGTCGGCATGGTAATCGTAGGGCTCGCGGGTGACCGTCGGCAGGGTGCCGAAATTCTCGCGCGGGGGTGGCGAGGAGGTCTCCCATTCCAGACCGCGCGCGTGCCAGGGGTTGTCTCCCGCCGGACGTCCCCGGACGAGGGAGAGACTGAGATAGACGAACGGCAGGAGATAGGCGACGGCGAGGATCACGGCGCCCGCGGACGAGAGCAGGTTCCAAGCCTCGAACTCGGGCGGATAGGAGTGGTAGCGCCGCGGCATCCCCATGTAGCCGAGGATGAACTGCGGAAAGAAGGTGAAGTTGAACCCGAGGAACATGAGCAGGGCGGCGAGGCGCGCCCAGATCTCGGAATACATGCGGCCGGTCATCTTCGGCCACCAGAAATGCAGCCCCGCGAAGAACGCGGAGACCATGCCGCCCACCATGATGTAGTGGAAATGCGCCACGACGAAGTAGGTGTCGTGCACGTGCACGTCGATCGGGATCGAGGCGAGGAAGAGCCCGGTCAGGCCGCCGAGCGTGAAGAGCCCCACGAAGCCCAGCGCATAGAGCATCGAGGCCTCGAAGGTGATGTGGCCGCCATAGAGGGTGGCCGACCAGTTGAAGACCTTGATCGCCGAGGGGATGGCGATGAGGAAGGACAGAAGCGAGAAGACCAGGCTCGCATAGGCCGATTGGCCCGAGACGAACATGTGGTGGCCCCAGACGAAGAAGCCGAAGAGCGCGATGCCGAGGATCGCGAAGACCATCGCCTCGTAGCCAAAGACCTTGCGGCGCGAGAAGCAGGTGAGAACCTCCGTCACGATGCCGAAGCCCGGCAGGATCATGATGTAGACCGCCGGGTGCGAGTAGAACCAGAAGATGTGCTGGAAGAGGATCGGATCGCCGCCCTGCTCGGGATTGAAGAGCCCGAGGCCGAAGACGCGCTCCATCACCACCATGAGGAGCGCGATGGCGAGCGCGGGCGTGGCCAGGACGATGACGATGGACGTGGCGTAGAGGGCCCACACGAAGAGCGGCAGGCGCATCCAGGTGAGCCCCTCGCAGCGCTGGGTATGCACGGTGACGATGAAATTGAGCCCCGTCGCGATGGTCGAGAAACCCGCCACGAAGACGCCCATCGCGGCGAGCGTCACGTAGGAGTTCGAGTAGAGCGACGAATAGGGCGTGTAGAACGTCCATCCCGTATCGACCCCGCCGAGGAGGAGCGCGGCGAGGGCGAGGGCTCCACCCGCAAGATTGATATACCAGCTGGCGAGATTGAGTTTCGGAAACGCCATGTCACGCGCGCCGATGGCGAGGGGCAGCAGGAAATTGCCCAAGGTCGCAGGCACCGCCGGCACCAGGAAGAACCAGACCATGATGACGCCGTGCAGCGTGAAGAGCCGGTTGTAGGTGTCCGGGCTCACGAGGTCACCGGGGGGCGTGGCGAGCTCGAACCGCATCAGCGTCGCCGCCGCGCCGCCCACGAGGAAGAAGAAGATGAGCGTGACCAGGTAGAGGATGCCGATCCGCTTGTGATCCGTGGTCAGCAGCCACGACCGGATGCTATGGCCGTCGCCGAGGTAATCGGGCTCCAGTGCGATGGGATCGCCGGTATTGGTGACGCTCATGTGCCATCTCCCTCGCTGAGCGTTCTGATGTAGGCAACAAGCGCTTCGACCTCGCCGTCTTCGAGGAGTCCGCTGAAATTCGGCATGATCGGCTCGTAGCCGGCGGCGACGTCGCGCTCGGGCAGGAGGATCGAATCGCGGATATAGGCCGCGTCGACGGTGACGGTTCGACCGTCCTGGAGGGGAATGGCGCGGCCGAAGAGGTTCCTGAGGCTCGGGGCGTGGACCGTGCTTCCCTCGACGTGACAGCCCGAGCAGCCCGCGGAGGTGAAGAGCCGCGCCCCCGCGGCGGCGAGCGTTTCGCCGCCCTCCCTGGTTTCCAGCCACCTTGCATAGGCGCCCGGTTCCATCACGATGATCTCGCCGGTCATGCGGGCATGGTTCGTCCCGCAATATTCCGCGCAGAAAAGCCTGTAGGTTCCTGTCTTCGTGGCCTCGAACCAGACGGTGGCGGTGCGCCCCGGCACCACGTCCATCTTGATCCGGAAGGCTGGGATGTAGAACGAGTGGATCACGTCCTGGGAGTTCAGGAAGACCGTCACCGCCTGGCCTACGGGCACGTGCATCGCGTTGATCTCACGCGCGCCCGAGGGGTGGCGGGTCTTCCACATCCACTGCTTGGCCTCGACATGGAACTCCATCGCGTCGGGAGGCGCCTCGACCGCGTCGAGGCTCATGCTCGAGGCGTACCAGAAGAAGAAGATCCCGAAGAACGTGGTCGCGGAGATCCAGAAGATCTCGATCCGCCGGCTCTCCAGTGCCTTGACCGACCGGCGCGGCGCTTTCGTCCTGGCCCGGAAGCGCACCGAGAAGACGAGGATCAGCGTCGCGACGAGGATCACGATGAAGATCGAGAAGCCCGACATGACCCAGAACAGGCGGTCGAATGCCACCGCCTGGGTCGAAGCCTGCCCCGGGATCGCGGAGAACATCAGCCGGCCCCCTTTCGGCGCTCGCGCCAAAGCGCGATGAGTATTCCCCCGCCCAAGAGGAGGGTGCTCACGGCGCCCCCTGCCATTGCGGCGCGCGCGATCGAGAGCGAGTAGCGGCCGACGACCGGATCGAATCCGTAGCAGGCGAGCGCGATGCGTTCGCCGATCGACCCGATGCGGCCCTGGCCGGCCTCGACGAGGGCGCGGCGAAGATCCTCGGGGGCGGCTCGGAACGCGGGCAAGACGCGCGCCACGCGGCCCTCCGCGGTCAGGACGTAGCGGGCGGAGGGATGCGCGAACCGGTCGGTCTCGGCGTCGTAGCGATAGCCGTAGCCGAGCGAAGCGGTCATCCGGTCGAGATCCGCCCGGCCCGGCAGACGCGTCTCGATCCGCGCCGCCGGCAGGTCGCCGGCCTGCGAGGCGACGAACGTCCGCGCCGTCTCGACTCCATCCCTCGGGTCGATCCCCACCACGACGAACGCGTAATCCTCCCCGAGGCTCAGGCCCGTGGAGGCGAGCGTTGCCGCGGTCTGGGCGAGGATCGCGTCGCAGATAACTTCGCAATCGTAATCGGCGAAGAGGAGGACCGTGGGCAGACCGGTCCCGAGGTCTACCCGGGCGCCTTCGGGGGGATCGGCGCGAATCTCGTCGAGCTCGGCCTGCGTCAGCCCGGCCGAGAGCGGATGGCCGGTGACGAGCAGGCAGAGGGCGAGGAGGACGGATCTCATTCGGCGCGCCCCCCCGTCTCCGGAGAGGGAAGGGGAAGGGGCGCGTAGGCATCCGCGCCGCGCTTGACGATCAGGCGCATGCCTTCCGTGATCGGGAGTTTGCCTCCGGCGCCCGCCAGCAGGGCTTTCTGATGCGCCAGCCAGGCCAGCTGGTCGTTCACCGGGCTGGTCTCGAGCCGCGGCGGCCCGAAATCGTCGGGCCGCGGATAGGCGCCGGGACGTGCGCCGGTATAGAAGATCGTGATGACCGTGACCGCGATGGCGAGGAGGGCGAAGGCCGAACCGATCGCGGCAAGAACCCAGCGGACCGGGAAATCCGGATGGCGCAGATTATCCATGCTGCCACCTCTCGACGGCGCGCGATTGGGCGAGACCTGCCGCGATCATGACGATGGCTAGTGCGGCAAGAAGCGCGGCCGCCATCTGGTCCGGCGCGCAGAGCCAGACGAGATGGATCAGGCCCGCCACAGCCACGCTCGTCCCGACGATCCGAAGGACGGCGGGCGAGCCGCGACCCGCTGTCCGGACCAGCAAGGCGAAGGGCAGGACCACGCCCAGGAGCACGACGAGCGACATGAGTGCCGTGCCGATCCCGTCCGCGCGCGATCCGAACCAGGCCGCCTTGAAGGGCAGGTTCCCGGACCAGCTGACCAGGAACTGCATCGCGCCGAGATAGAAGTTGCCGAGGCAGCAGGCCAGAAGCAGACCGCCCCAATCGGAGACGGAAAGCGGGGCGCGCCGCCGCAGGCCCCGGGCTGCGATCACCGCAAGCGCAAGCCCGAGTTGGGTCGCCGCCAGAAGCATGCCGAAGCTCGTCGACAGCATCTCGGGATCGCGCGAGAGGATCCAGTCGAGCCCGGCGAAGCCGATGGAGATGCCGTAGGCGATGAGCAGCGCGGCCGCCACAGGGATCGAGGGGGCTCGCGGCGCGATCCAGCCGATGATCGACCAGAGCGCGAGGATGATCGCGCCGCGCAGGCCGAAGGACCACGGCACGAGATAGATCTCGCCGATCAGCCCCTCGATCCCCCGCCACCAGGGATAGAGCGCCGGCCCGACAAGAAAGAAGATGAGCCCGAAGGGCGCGACGAGCGGCGTCGATCGCGACAGCGCGACCAGGGCGCCGTCGGCCGCTTCGGGCCACCTCCCGCCGGTCAGCCGCGCGACCAGGAGCCAGAGCCCCGCGCCCGTCGTCGCCGAGAGGCAGAAGATCCAGGCCGCGAGCCCTCCCGCGACCATCGCCTCGGGCGCAAGGAGGGCGATGATGACCGCAAGCCCCGCGCCCGTCAGCACCAGCGCGCTTGCGCGCCCGGCAGAGAGGATCGCGGGGCGGGTCACCTCAGCCATCGGCGGCCTCCAGAGGGCGCAGGACACGGCCCGGTCGGCTCGGGGCGATCTCGGGGGAGACCGCCTGAAGCGCGCGGATATAGGCGGTGATCGCCCAGCGATCGCGGGGTGCGACGCGGTCGGCATAGGGAAACATCACGCCGTAGCCTTCGGTGATGACGCTGACGAAATGCTCAGGCGGTGCCAGGCGCAGCCGCGCGCTGAGAAAGGAGGGCGGTGGGGGAAAGCCTCGCTGGACGACGCGTCCGTCGCCCGTCCCCGTATAGCCGTGGCAGGGGGTGCAGAAGATCTCGAACCGTTCGCGCCCGCTGGCCAGAAGGTCGTCCGTCACCTCGGGCGGCTCCATGGCCAGGACAGGGAGAGGGTCGTTTCGCGGCACGACCCCGACCGGCCAGGGGCGCGCCGCCGCATCGTCGGCCCAGACGGAGGCCGTCTCCCAGGCCTCCATCTTGGGCTGGTCTGCCAGGCTCGACTGCTCCTCCTGGCAGGCGGCGAGCGCCGCTCCGGCGGCGAAGATCAGCGCCACCCGCCTCATCGTCCCGTCTCCAGGATTTCCTGAAGTCCCTCGAGACGGGAAAGCCACAGCCGATCTGGCGCGTCACGGGCGGACAGGGAAAGGAGAAACTCGTTGTCGCTGGCCGTCTCGGTCTGGGCGGTCTCGAAGAAGGGATCGTCGAGACGAGGGAAACCGCAGCCCCGCACCATCGCGACGAACCCGCCGAGCGCGGCACCGAGGACGCCGGTCTCGAACGTCGCAAAGCCGAAGGCCGGCCACGAAAAGAGCGGCCGGCCGCCCAGGTTCAGCGGGTAGAGCCAGATCGCTGACCAGATCTGGAGGACCAGGATGGCGCTCGCGGCCGAAAGGCCGGCGATCAGCATGATGCGTCGCACATTCGGGCCTTCCATCGGAAGCGCCCGTTCCAGTTCGGGCAGCCGCCAGGGGGTATGGGCGTCCATATCCGCGATGCCCTTCTCGCGAAGCGCCTCCACGGCGGCCAGAAGCGACGCGACATCGTCGAAGACGAGATGCAGCCGGCGGGTCATGGGCCCCCCTCCTCCGAGATCTTCTCCTTCATCTCGTGGATCGAGATCGCGGGAATGACGCGCAGGAAGATCGTGAAGAGGAACCCGAAGAAGCCGAGCGTTCCGGCGAGCAGCGCCCAGTCCCACAGCGTCGGCCAATAGCTGGACCATTGGGATGGCAGATAGCCCTGCGCCGGGGGCACGACGGTGATCACCACCCGCTCGAGCCACATGCCGATGTTGATCGCGATGGCGATGAGCACCGTCGCGGGCACGGTCCGGCGCATCCACGGAATCCAGTAGAGCTGCGGAATGATGCAGTTGCCGAGCAGCATTCCCCAGTACAGGGGCCAGAACCGGCCCCATAGCTGCTCGGAAACCACGCGTTGTTCGGCGTGCTCGCCGGAATACCAGGCATAGAACCATTCCGTCGCGTAGCTGACCGTCATCACGAGCGAGCCCGCGAGAAGCACCTTGCCGATCACGTCGAAATGCCGCTCCGTGATCATGTGCGGCACGTCAAGCGCGCGCCGGAAGATCGCCGCCAGGACGACGACCATCGCGAAGCCCGAGAACATGGCGCCGATCACGAAATAGGGCGGGAAGATCGTCTCGTTCCAGCCGGGCGCGATGCCGGCGGAATAGTCCATGCCCACCACCGAATGGACCGAGATCACCAGCGGGACGCCCAGCGCCGCCATGGCGCCGTAATAGCTTTGCCATGTCCGCCAATGCCGCGCTGAGCCGCGCCAGCCGAGCGCGAGGACGCCATAGACCTTGCGCGCGCCCCAGCCCCGCGCCCGGTCGCGCAGGGTCGCGAAATCGGGGATCGCGCCCGTGTACCAGAACATCAGCGAGAAGAGGATGTAGCTGGCGATCGCGAAGAAGTCCCAGACGAGCGGGCTTCGCCATTGCGGAACGAGGCCCAGCGTATTGGGGTAGGGGACGAGCCAATAGAACAGCCACGGCCGCCCGAGGTGAAAGATTGGAAACAGCCCCGCGATGCACGCCGCAAAAAGCGTCATGGCCTCGGCGAAGCGGTTGATCGAGGTGCGCCAGGTCTGGCGCGTCAGCAGCAACATCGCCGAGATCAGCGTCCCGGCATTTCCGATGCCGATCCACCAGACGTAATTGACGATGGCGAAGCCCCAGACGTTCGAGGTGTTGATGCCCCAGATCCCGACGCCCGCAACCACCAGAACCACGAGGCTGACGATCATGAGGATGGTGAGGGCGAGGCCGACCGAGAAGCAGAGCCACCAGATCCGTCCGGGGGAGCGGGCGAGCAGCGGGTCGGCGATATCGGTCGTGATCTCGACCGGTCCGGCGGCGGGAAGGAGGGAGGGCGCGGCGCTCACGTCCCGTTCCCCTCGCGATCGGCGGTGACGCGCGCCAGATAGGTGGTGCGGGGGCGCGTCCCCAGATGTTCGAGAAGCGCGTAATGCCGGGGGTCGTCCTTGGCACGGCTCACCGAGGTATCGGGATCGGAGATGTCGCCGAAGGTGATCGCTTCGGCCGGGCAGGCGGATTGGCAGGCGGTCACGACGTCCCCGTCGGCGATGGGCCGATCCTCCCGCGAGGCGGCATGGCGCGCGGCCTCGATCCGCTGCACGCAATAGGTGCACTTCTCCATCACGCCGCGGCTCCGGACGCTGACATCGGGGTTGTGGATCGCCTGCAGGAGATCCGCGCCGAGATCGGCATAGGCTTGGCTGTCGGCGTAGTCGAAGAAGTTGAAGCGGCGCACCTGATAGGGGCAGTTCGCCTGGCAGAAGCGCGTGCCAACGCAGCGATTGTAGACCTGCGCGTTCAGGCCCTGCTCGTCGTGGACGGAGGCCGCGACCGGGCAGACGGGCTCGCAGGGCGCCTTCTCGCAATGCATGCAAGGAACCGGCTGGAAGCCGCGCCCGCCCTCGTCCGGCAGGTCATAGGCGTCGATCCTGATCCAGTGCATGTACCGCCCGCGCGCCACCTCGTCGGGTCCGACCACGGGCACGTTGTTCTCTGACTGGCACGCGATCACGCAGGCGTGGCAGCCCGAGCAGAGGTCGGTGTCGATCACCATTCCCCAGGACGGGCTGATGTAGTCCCACGGGGGATAGAAGGTCGGCGGCGCGTGGTCCTCGGCCGTGAGTTCAGCCGACCCGAACGGGACGGAACGGAGGATGTCGCGCCCGTGCTGCCCGAATTCCCGCTGCGTGCGGATGAGAAGGGAAGGCCCCTCCATGCGCTCGACGCCGACGCGCGGACCGAGCGGGCGGACATTCGCGCCGACATCGGTGCCGATCGCGCCGGCGGTCGTGCGGCCGTAGCCCAGCGTCGTGCCGACCGTGCCCGGCGCCTGGCCCGGAAGAAGAACCGCGGGAAGCAGGACGAAGAAGCCGTCATGGCCGCGCAGGACCACGGTGTCGCCCTCGGCGATTCCGAGCCGCTCCGCATCCGCACGGGCGAAGCTCGCGGCGTTCCCCCAGGCCTGCTTGCTCAATGGATGCGGACATTCCTGCAGCCATCCGTTCGGAGCGTAATCCCCGGCCAGCATCGTCGGCGAGAGGTGGGGGACATGCTCGAAGAGGTCCTGCCCGTCGCGCTCCTGTGCCGGGCCGGCTCCGGTCCAGTCGGGCGTGACGGTGCCCACGGGAAATCCCGTGATCACGCCGCGCCGAAGGCTGTCATGCCACCGGTCCTCGAACGAGGGACCCCATCGCGTCCGCCAGGTGTCCTGGACGATCGCGCGAGGATCGCTCCCGGTATGGCCGCGCAGCATCTCGAGCACGGCGTGGGCCGAGCGCGTCTCGTGGAGGGGCGCGATCAGCGGCTGGACGAGGGCCGCGCTTCCGCCGAGGGAGCGCAGATCCGACCAATCCTCCAAGGGGTGATGCAGCGGTGCGTGCATCCCTGCCCGGAGGGCGGTCTCGTCGCGCCTCAAGCTGAAATGCACAAGGTCGATGCCCTCCAGGGCGGCCACAAAGGGATCGCCCATCTCGTAGACCGGGTTGGCCCCGATGACGACGAGGCTCCGGACCGCGCCCGAGCGCATCGCCTCGACCAGCGCACCGCCATCCTCCTGCCGCAGGTCGGGCCAGCGCCAGACCGGCTGAAGCCGGGCGACCGGCGCCGAAAGCCGGCGGTTCAGCTCGTCGATCAGCGCCACCGTTTCCAGCGGCAGGTCGGGTCCGGGAAGGATGACCGCGCGCCCCTCCGCCCCGCGCAGCGCCCGGGCCGCACGCATGATCGGCGCCTCTGCCTCTCCCCCGTCCAGCACGTCGCGCAGGGCGCGGACGGCCGCAGGCAAGTCCGAGGCGCGCATCGCCGTGCGGTGATCCGCCTTGGTCCCGGTGAGCGTGGGCACGGGCTCGAAGGCGAACATCCGGAACGCATCGCGGCGGTCGCGCCGCGCCGAAGACCATCCCTTGGTCAGCGCGATCTGCGCCGGTCCCGGCCCCAGCGGGTCGGCGCCGAACGTCACGACGATGTCGATCTGCTCGAAGTCCGGCCAGAGCTGCATCCGGTGGAGCGGATCGGGGCCGGCGGGCACTTCGAGCGCCGGCACCGCCGCGCGGTGGGTGAACCAGCGCAGCCCGGGCGCCTCCTCCATGAGCAGGCCGATCTGGCGGGCGAGGGTCGGCGAGCCCACCGGCCCGGTCAGCAACGCCACCCCGTCGGCGCCGTCGCGGGTCGCGTCCCGCAGTCGGCGGGCCACCTTCGACCACGTGACCGGCACCTCTCCCTCGATCGGGCTCGTCAACCGCGTCGGGTCGAAGAGCGCGAGCAACTCGGCCTCCGCGAAGACGTCGGTGCCACCGCGGCTGGCGGGATGATCGGGGTTGCCGTGGACCTTGGTGGGCTTGCCCTGATGGGTTTCGACAAGCACGCCCCGCGCGGCACCGGCAAGCGGCAAGGCGGTCGCGAAGAGCACGGCGTCGCCCGAGGCGCCGTATTCGGGCATGTCGATATAGGGCAACATCTGCTCCTGCCTCCGGCAGCCCGAGACGAGGGCCGCCGCCCCCGCCGCGAAAAGCTTCAGCGCGCTGCGCCGATCAGGACCAAGCGCCTCCGGCGGGACGCCCGTAAGGTCGGAGGAAGTGCTCATCTGTGGCATGTCGTGCAATCGGTCATGGAGGCGACGTCGATCCCGTAAGTTGCCAGAAGCGCATGATTCTCGGCGACATCCGGGGGAACCTGCCGCGGATCAAGCGGCTCGAAGATGTCCTCGGGGGGCGAAAGGCGCGGAGCCGGATCGCGGTGGCATTCCAGGCACCAGCCCATCGTCAACGGCGCCTGCTGGGAGATCAGCCGCATCTGGCCGACCTCGCCGTGGCATTCGGTACAGGCGACGCCGTTCGTGACATGGGTCGAGTGATTGAAGTAGACGAAATCGGGCAGGTCATGGACCCGGTTCCAGCGCAGCCGCTCGCCGGTCACCCAGCTGGTCCTCACGGGTTCGAGCATCTCCTCCTGCGACCAGAGCCGGCTGTGGCAGGTCATGCAGGTCTGTGTCGGCGGCAAGCCAGCGCTCTCCGACTTGGCGACGGAGGTGTGGCAGTAGCGGCAGTCGATCCCGACCTCGAGCGTGTGATGGCGATGGCTGAACTGGACCGGCTGATCGACGATCCGGTCCTCGCCGGTCGCGTAATCCGTCCACTGGAAGAAGATGACAAAGCCGAGGGCAAGAGCCGGAACGGCGACGAGCGCATAGAGCGCGAGGCGCGCTACCGTGTTCTGCCCCGGTCCGAAATCTCGACTCATGCGCCACGTTCCGCACTATCTACAACATCCCAGCCGCGATGATCGAACCGCGTCTGCTAGTCGGGAAGAGCGCGAGAACCCCGCGCAATTTGCCGCACCCCGGAAAATGCGATGTAGATCCAGCCTGGATCCGGTCAATGCCGCTGTCTCCGGGCTTTGCGGAATGGCTCTCCTTCGCGTTCGCGCCGAGAAAGCCGACAGGTGGTGCACGTCCGGCGGCCGGATGCGCGCGTCGTCTGACGCCACATCGCCATAGGCATCGGGTGCGCCGGAAGAGGCGGACGCCGCCGGTTCCGGCGCTGGCCCCGCTGCGGCCCTCCGCCCCGGGATCTCCGGGCGCCGTTTCCTGCCGGTCCGCATCGAGGTCGGTCGAGGCAGGCCCATTTTCCGCGGAGGTCGATGCCGCGCGGAACAGCGGCGTCATCCTCCAGTTGAGGTTCCGGGGCCCGCTTCGGATCCGTTGCTGATCGAGGTCCCCGCGTAGTCAGGGGTAAGCCGATGTCAAAGACCACAGCCGACTTCATGCTCGAACGCCTCACCGCCTGGGGGGTCGATCGCATCTACGGGTTTCCCGGCGACGGGATCAGCTCCACCCAGGAAGCGCTGGAAAAGGCCATGGACCGCTTCTTCTTCGTCCAGGCCCGCCACGAGGAGGAAGCCGCCTTCATGGCCTGCGCCCATGCCAAGTGGACGGGCGAGCCGGGTGTCTGCCTCGCGACGTCGGGGCCCGGCGCGATCCACCTTCTCAACGGCCTCTACGATGCCAAGCTCGACCACCAGCCGGTGGTCGCGATCGTGGGGCAGCAGCAGCGCTCCGCCCTGGGCGGGCATTTCCAACAGGAGGTGGACCTGCTGAGCCTGTTCAAGGACGTGGCGAGCGACTACGTCCATTACTGCCAGTCGCCGGCGCAGATGCGGCACCTCATCGACCGCGCCTTCCGCATCGCGAGGGCGAGGCGATCGGTAACCTGCATCATCCTGCCGGATGATGTGGGCGAGATGGATGCGGTCGAAGTGCCCCCGCACGAGCATGGCACCATCCATTCTGGCCTCGGTCACCCGCGCAAGCCACGGATCGTGCCGCCCGAAGAGGACCTGCGCAGCGCCGCCAGCATCCTCAATGAGGCGGAGAGGCCGGCGATCGTGATTGGTGCGGGCGCCCTGGGTGCCGGGGACGAGGTCATTGCCGTGGCCGAGACGCTGGGGGCGGGCGTCGCCAAGGCTCTGCTCGGCAAGGCGGCGTTGCCGGACGATCTTCCCTTCGTCACCGGTCAGATGGGCCTTCTGGGCACCGCTGCGTCTTGGAACCTCTTGATGGAGTGCGATGCCTTCCTGATGGTGGGATCGGGCTTTCCCTATTCCGAGTTCCTCCCCGAGGAGGGCAAGGCCAAGGCGATCCAGATCGACATCGATCCCGCGATGCTCTCGATCCGCTATCCGATGGACGTCAACCTGCACGGCGACAGCGCCGACACGCTGACCGCGCTCCTGCCGTATCTCGAGCAGAAGACCGACCGCTCCTGGCGCGACGGGATCGAGAAGAACGTGGCCCAGTGGTGGGAGAGCGTCGAGACGCGCGCGATGCACGAGGCCGATCCGGTCAATCCCCAACGGCTGTTCTGGGAATGCTCGTTGCGGCTGCCCGAGGGGGCGATCATCTCGGCCGACAGCGGCACGGCGGCGAACTGGTTCGCCCGCACCCTGCGGATCCGGTCGGGCATGAAGGCCTCGCTTTCGGGAACGCTGGCGACGATGTGCCCGGGCGTTCCCTATACCACCGCCGCCAAGTTCGCCTTTCCCGACCGGGTGGCCATCGGCTTTGTCGGTGACGGAGCGATGCAGATGCTCGGCAACGGCGCGCTGATCACCATCGCGAAATACTGGCAGTTCTGGTCCGATCCGCGCTGCGTGATCGCGGTTCTCAACAATGGCGACCTCAACCAGGTGACCTGGGAGATGCGCGCGATGGGCGGCTATCCTCGCCTCGAGGAGACCCAGAAGGTGCCGGCCTTCGACTACGCCGCCTATGCCGCCTCCCTGGGCCTGACGGGATTGCGCGTCGAGACGCCCGAACAGGTCGCGCCCGCCTGGGAACAGGCCTTCGCCGCCGACCGGCCCGTCGTGATCGACTGCCTGTGCGACGCGACGATCCCCACCCTTCCGCCGAAGATCACGTCCTCCCAGCGGAGCAATTACTTCAAGACCCTGATGAAGGGCGACCCGGACGAAAAGGCCATCATCAAGAACTCGATCAAGCGGTACTTCGCCTCGTGAGCGGGCGGGAGTGGATGCCGAGCCCCGTGGAGCGACGCCGGCCCCGGGCTGTTGCCGGCCGTCACGACAATGGTCGCGGACGACCCCGCGATCGCCAGGCGGTCGAAGTCGGGCTCAAGACGGCCCCTATAGGCCGCCGCCAACCGCTTGTCGGTTTCGCCGCCGCCCCGGTCAGCGGGCCGAGGATCGCTCCAGGATCCCGGGTCCTGCTGTGGCCCGGTTTGCTCCGGTCCTGCCGCGCGGCTACAGGTGGGCGGATGGCTTCTCCAACACGAAGGGCCGCCGCATGCAGCTTGTCATCGACACGGATTGCGCGAACGAGATCGACGACCAGTTCGCCTTGGCCTGGGCGCTGCTGACGCCGGAATGCCTCTCCGTGAAAGCCACGATCGCCGCCCCGTTCTCCTTCCGCCATCACCTGCCGCGCCTCCGGGCTGCCGACGATCCCGGCTACATTGCCTGGGCGCGGCGGCTGGCCGCCCAGGGGCGCAGCGTGGCGGATCTCGACAGGGAGCTCGTCGGACCGGCAGAGGGCATGCAGCTGAGCCTTGCGGAGATCCGGCGGATCCACGACCTCTGCCGCGGCGACCGGCCGACCCTCGCCGGCGCCGAGCGATACATGAAAGGCCGGGGCGACGCGGTCTTCTCAGAGGGCGCCGAGGCGTTGATCGAGCTCGCCTCAAGCGGCGAACCACCCCTTTATGTGGCGGCGATGGGGTGCCTGACCAACGTGGCGGCGGCACTTCTTCGCGCGCCGGAGATCGCGCGGCGGATCACGGTGGTCTGGACGGCCGGATTCCCCACGCGCCAGCCCCATGGCCAGTTCGCGGCGCTCAACCTGATGCAGGATCCGCATGCGGTCCGCCACGTCTTCGATTGCGGCGTTCCGCTCGTCTATCTCCCCGGCTACCATGTGGGAGCGCAGCTGCGCCTCTCGAAGCCGGAGATGCGGCGCTTCGTGAAGGGGCAGGGACCGCTCGGCGATTATCTCTGGAGCCTCTTCGATCGCAACCCGCTCCACCGGATGTATGCGCTCGATGACCTGGAGCGGCGAACCTCGGTGATCTGGGACATGATCGACATCGCCTGGCTCATCGATCCGGACTGGGTTCCGACCTTCGCCACGCCCGCGCCGATCCTGACGGAGGGATTGTGCTGGGAGGCGCGCGAGGGGCGGCACATGATCCGCGAGGCCTACGACATCCGCCGCGACGACATCTTCCGGCATTTCTTCGACAAGCTCGCCGCCGCCGCCTGATCAGCCTGGATCGAGCGCTTGGCCGAAGGGGTCGAGGACGCGTCCTGCGGCGGCGCGGGCATCCTCGGCATCGGGCGTGACCGCCAGCTGGCCGCGGCCCGCACCATGTCGAAGCCGGCGCGGCGGCGTGCGCCGCGGATCTGCGGCGGCAGGCCGAAGGCGAGGTTGCCGCCCACCGACATGTGCGGAAACAGCAGATCGTCCTGAAAGATCAGCCCGACCTGCCGCTCGCGCGGGGGCAGATGCGTGAGGTCGCGGCCGTCGAGACGCAGCCGGCCGGAGGTCCGGAAGGCGGGGAGGGGCGCGCCCGCGAGCCAGGCGAGCAGGGTCGACTTGCCCGAGCCCGACGGTCCCATGACCGTCAGGATCGCGCCCGCGGGAACCCGGGCGCTCAGGGAGATAAGGGGCGCGCCGTCAAGCGCGATCCGGGCCCCCTCGATCTCCAGCGCCCGGCTCATCCCGCCCCCCGCATGCCCTGCCGGTTGCGGAAGACGAGGGTGGGCAGGTCTCGTCCACCGCGAAGGTCAGGCCATAGCGCAAGCCCGCACGCTCGTAGACGAGTTCCGCCTCGCCCTGAAGTTCGTAGGTCACGACCTCCTCGAGCAGCCGTGTCCCGAACCCCCGGCGCTCCGGCTGGGCGATCTCGGGCCCGTCCGCCTCCTGCCACGTCAGCGCCAGGCGATGCGTGCCGTCCCGCTCCTCGAGGCGCCAATCGAGGCGAACGATCCCCTCTGCGACGCTGAGGGCGCCGTATTTCGCCGCATTCGTCGCCAGTTCGTGAAGTGCCAGCCCCAACATGCGGGCCTGCCGCGACGAAAGGGTCAGGTGGCTTCCCCTGATCTCGATCTTCGAGGGATCGTCGCGGCGATAGGGCAAAAGGACCTCCTCGGCGAGCGTCATCGGATCGACGCGCTTCGCGCTGTTCTCGAACACCAGGCTTTCGGCCGTGGCCAGCGCCTGCAACCGGTCGATGAACGCGCTGCGGAACTCCTCCGCGCTGCGGCCATGGGTGGATGTCTGGGCGGCGAGCGCCCGGATCACGCCGAGCAGGTTCTTGACCCGGTGGCCGAGCTCCCATGCCAGGACGCGCTGCTCGCGGGCAGATCGTTCCAGCTCCCTGTGGGCCTGCAGACGATCGATCGCCGCCGCCAGCAGGTTGGCGTAGGTGCGCAGGAAGGCGATGTCGTCGTCGCCGAAATGCCGTTGGTCGCGGCAATCGACCTCGAGGATCCCGAACGCCGCCCGCTCTCCCTCGATGATGACATTGACCATGCTCTTGACGCCGTGGCGGCGAAGCAGGTCGGGCACCTCGAAGCGGTCTTCCGCCTCGAGATCGGGCGAGACGACGGGATGTCTGGCCCTGAGGGCATAGCCTCCCGGCGAGCGTGCGTCGTCGCCGAAGGTCTCGTGCCCGACCACGCCCTCCTTCCAGTTGACGCCGCTGCGGAGAAGCATCTCGCCGCGCTCCGGGAAATGCTCCAGAACCTTCACGAGCGGCACGCCCATCGCGTCCGAGACCAACTCGGTGGCACGGTTGAGAAGAGCGTCGATGTCGTCGCAGCGAAAGGCGAACAGCCCGAAATCCGCGAGGGCCGCGCGCTGCAGCCGCAGCTGCTCGCGCAATGTCTCAGTCCGGGTGTCTGTCACGCACATGTTCCTGGCTCTACACGTCCGATAGGCGGCGCAAGACGGCAGGACGGAGCGCCGCTCCGCCTGCGGCCTTGTGAAGCTTCCCTTGTTAAGCACGGTGCTTCAAGGCGATCCAGTCTCTTGCGCCGGGGATCTGCCGACCAACCGCTTGCGCCGTCCTTCCGCTTCGGCCCGCGCGAGGTCCCGCGCCGCGCGTCGGCGGGCATCGGGAACGAGGCGGCTGTCCGGACTGGTCCGGTGAGGTCCGGCCGCTACCCTCTCGGCCATGTAGTCAATGACGAGATGTTCCGGACGCAAAACATGGATGACCGCAACGAAAGGACTCTGCGGATCGAGGAGCCGGCCCGGGTTCCCTGGGCCGCCGTGATCCTCGGATGGGGACCGATGATCCCGTTCCCGCTCGCCGCGATCTGGCTCTGGCTCGGCGGCCCGGAGCAGCTGATTGCGTGGATGCAGCTCTGGGGGGCGGCGCTCGCGCTGTTCCTTTCGGGGGTGCGGCGCGGCCTGTCCTTCCGGATGCCCGATGGCTGGACCTGGACGCAGATGGCCGTCTTCGCCTGGCTCTTCTGGGCGGGGTTCGCGGCGCTGATCCTGCCGCCCAGGATCGCCCTCGGTCTCCTGAGCGCGGTCTGCGCGAGCCTTGCGGTGCTCGATCCGCTCTCGGCCGAGCGCGCCGAGGCGCCGTTGTGGTTCAGGCGGCTGCGGCCGGCGCAGATGGCGCTGGCGACGCTGGGCCTGATCGGCCTCTGGCTGCAGGCCTGAGGGCTGCGGCGCTCAGGCCCCCGGCCAGCACGCCGCCCGCACGAGCGAGAGATGCGGCGCCGCGGGGACGATGACGGAAAGCACGTTGCCGCCCAGAGGGTTCCGCCGCCAGTGCGCGCGGCCATGGGCGAGCCGGGCAAGGTTGTGGATCAACCGGCATCCGGGGGCGTCGTCGTCGGGCAGATCCGGGTCGGACAGGGTCCCGTCGTCGATGATCGCAAGGCAGATGCTGTCCTTCGCCCGACCCAGGCTCACCCGGATGGAGCCGCCGCCTTCGGCCAGCGCCCGCCTGAAACAGGCCGTGACCGCCTCGTGGGTGATGAGCGCCAGGGGCAGCGACAGCGCGCTCGAAATCGGCGGCGCATCCGCGACATCGACAGAGATCGCCACGCCCAGATCGGTGCCGATCCGTGCCCAGACCGGCCCCATCTCCTCGAGATGGGCGGAGAGGCCGTCGCGCCCGGACCGCTCCAGCAGCCCCTGAAGGCGGGCCACGGCCAGGATCTCCTCGGCCACTCCCTCGAGCGCCCGCCGCGCCTCCTCCCCGTCGCATCGGTCGGAGTGAGAGCGGGCGAGGGAGGCCAACATACGAAGGCTGCCTGCACATCCGGCCTGACGGCCACAGCTTCGCCAACTGAAAGGAGGTACTCGTTCACCGGCGCTCGCCTTCGCCCGCTCACGGCAACGTGCCGCACGAGGACAAGTCCCGCGGCAGGCATTCGTTTCCCGCCACGGTACGAAAAAGGACGAAGTTTCGGCCGGTGCAATCGCCCATCCCTGCGCCGCGGGGCGGCTCGGTGTCCTGTCCCCCGGAGCGGGGCTGCGGAAGGCGGCCGGTTCCCGCGTCGAGCGCCGCATCTCGCGGGGCCAATCGCCCCCGGCGCATCGCGCCGCTCTCGCGCAGCGACCGGTGCTCGCCGTTGCGTACGGATTCAGACCGATCTTTTTGGACAGGTGGGCGGCACGGTACGCTTTCGCGCCGTCCATGTCATTGCAGGAACGTGGCGTTCCTTCATCCTGAGGGTATGCGATCAAAAAGCTCAGCCGTGCAAGAGATGCCTCGCGTCCCCGAGGTCGACGACCCCGCGCTCTTGAGGGATCTGCTGGACCGCGCCCGGCTGGATCAGGACGAACTGAACCACCGGGTCGCCAACAGCATCCAGCGCACCGCCGCGCTCATCCGTGCGCAGCGACAGGGCGTTGACAGCGAAGACGCGCGCCTTGCCCTTCTCAGCGCCGAGATGCGGCTGGAGGGGATCGCCCGGATGCACCGGTGCCTGTGCGACCGGACGGACGGGGGCGATGTCGCGCTCCAGGTCTTTCTCGCCCAGCTCGGCGCCAATCTGGTCAGCGCGCTCGGCGTGGACGTCAAGATCGCCTGCGATCCCGTCACCGTTCCGGGCGAGACCGCGGCCCAGGTGGCGGTCGTCGTGAGCGAACTGGCCCTGAACGCCATCAAGCATGCCTATGGTGATCGAGACGGGGGCCAGGTCACGGTCGAATGCCGCCAGGATGGCGGCACGCTGCGGATGAGGGTGTCCGACCACGGCACCGGGTTTCCAGCGGGCTTTCGCATCGACGCGCCCTCGAACGGGGTCGGCATGCGGATCGTCGCCGATGCGGCCGGCAAGCTCGGGGCCACGGTGCAGGCCCTGACCGACGACGGCGCGGTCGTCGTGCTGGAGATCCCGCTCCACTAGATCGGCACGCCGATGACCCGCTCGTATTCCGCCTCCGGCACCCCGTAGGACCCGTCGACCATGTCGAGCAGCCCCTCCCGGTCGATCACGGTGATCGCCCCGCGCGCGGTGGCGATGAGGCCGATCCGATCGAGCGCCTGGACGTTGACCGTCACCCCCGCCCGGCGGACACCCAGCATCAGCGACAGGAATTCGTGCGTCAGCTTCAGCGTATCGCCGTCGATCCGGTCATGGGCCATGAGGATCCAGCGCGCCAACCGCATCTCGACCGTGTCGCGACCGTTCGCCAGCGCCGTGTGAGACGTCTGGATGTGCGCCGAGTAGACATAGCGCGACAGCAGGGTCATCATCGTCGGGCTCTCGGCCAGGGCCGCCCGCAACGCGTCCACCGGAACCCTTACCCCGTCGCCGGCGATCTGCATATAGACCTCGTTCGGCGAGCGGTCCGCTCCGAGGAGGAGGGGCAAACCCGAAATTCCCTCCCGCCCGAAGATGCCCGTCTCGATCCGCTTGTCCTTCAGGCGCGAGCCGACGGCCACCACGGATCCAAGCCCCGAGAGAGGGAAATAGGCATGCGTGATGGGCACGCCCGGCCGTTCCAGAAAGGTATGCACGTCGAGTGCGACGTGCTCGAAATGAGGCGAAAGTCGATCCAGGTCCTGCGTCGACATGACGCTGAGAAGGCAATTCCGCATGGGATTGAAAGCGTCGAACATATCGACCCGCTCGTGACCAGAAGGGCAAGAGCACATCGGTAGTCTCCCAGCCGCCCGCGCCCCGTTGAGTGGCGGGCGATAGGATCAGTTAAAGCCCGAATATGTCTTTAGACAAGGCTTCGGGGGGGCGGTACGGTTTCGTACGTCATTTCACGCCGCGCGGTGGCGTCCGTGCCGCAGCCGGTCCCGGATGCGCGCGGCCGATCAGAGACGGAAAGCGGCGGAAACAGGCCCGCGGCGCGGCAAAAATGTCTCGCCTCGGCGCGGTATCTAGAGCCGCGGCGCCGCCCGCGGGCAAGATCTAGCATGACTTCAACATCGTTAACGAATGATCTGAAAACTCACTGTTTTCTGATCAAGAAATTGTGCTAGCATCGAACCCGGATGCGGACCGACCGCAAAAGAGTCGGCCGCCGAGGCAAAGAAGGCAGTGATCCCGTGGTATCTCGACGGCTGGGCGTCCGTTTGCGGGCGATGTGTTTCCTGATTTCCGTGATTGTCGCGGGGGCGGCGGGCGCCGCCCCCTACGCGGCAATGGTGGTCGATGCGAGATCGGGCGAGGTGCTGCATTCCCGCAACGCCGATACGCGCCTGCATCCGGCGTCGCTCACCAAGATGATGACGCTCTACATCACCTTCGAGGCGGTCAGGAGCGGCGAGATCGGGCTCGACGACAAGGTGACGATCTCCCGCAACGCCGCCGCCGAGCCGCCCTCCAAGGTCGGCCTGCGCGCCGGCCAGAAGATCGCCGTGCGCTACCTGATCCGCGCCGCGGCGGTCAAATCGGCCAATGACGCGGCCACCGCGCTTGGCGAGGCGATCGCGGGCTCGGAAAGCGCCTTCGCCGCGCGGATGAACCGCACCGCCAAGGCGCTCGGCATGACGCGCACGACCTTCCGCAACGCCCACGGCCTGACCGCCGACGGCCACCTCTCGACGGCGCGGGACATGACCACGCTCGGGCGGCACCTGTTCTACGATTACCCCGACTACTACAACCTCTTCTCCCGGCGGAGCACGGATGCCGGCATCCGCACCGTCAGCAACACCAACCGCCGCTTCCTCGGCTCCTACCGGGGCGCCGACGGCATCAAGACCGGCTATACCCGCGCCGCCGGCTTCAACCTCGTGGCCTCGGCCCATCGCGGCAACGAGCGGATCATCGCCACCGTCTTCGGCGGCCGGTCCTCGGCCGACCGCAACGCCAAGGTGGCCGAATTGCTCGACATGGGCTTCGCCCGCGCGCCGAGCCGGGTGGCGATCCGCAAGCCGGCGCCGCCCAGCTATTCCGGCGGCACGATGATCGTCGCCACCTCGCTTCGCCCGCAGGGCCGCCCCGACCGCGCCATCGACCCCGTCCTGGTGGCCGTGGCGGCGCCCGATCCCGCCGACGTGACCCGCGCGCTCCACGATGCCGCCATGCCTGCCGTCTCCGCGCCGCCGCCGCGCCCCGTCGACCCGGCCGGTATCGCCGCCGCCGTGGCGAGCGCCGCCGAGGCCGCCGCCGTCGATCCCGCGGCGCTCGATCCGGTGGCTACTGAGATGGCCGCCGTCGATCCGGTGGCGGTCGAGACGGCCGCGTCCGAGCCCGCGCCGCGGGTGGTCACGCGGATGTCGAGCTCGGGCGGCCGGCACTGGGGCATCAATGTCGGCCGCTACGGGTCGCGCTATCAGGCCGAGCAGATCCTGCTGAAGACGGCGCTCACCGAGATCGGGACGCTGGACGAGGCGCTGCGCAAGGTGGTGCAGAGCCCCTCGGGATGGGAAGCCAACTTCGTCGGCCTGACCGAGGAGCGCGCCGCACTCGCCTGCCGCCGCCTCGAAGCCCGCGACGTGACCTGTCTGACCCTCGGTCCGGGCTGAGGCTCAGGGACGCTCGATCTCCCGCCGCTCCCAGTGGTCGTCCGCCGTGCGGTCGAAGGTGGCCGTGGCGATGACCCCGAAGACGGCGTCCTCGCCCGCTCCGTGGGTCTCCACGACGATCCGGTCGCGGCGCGCGGTCAGCAGGTTGAAGGTATTGTCCTCCCCCCTCAGCCGGTCCGACAGCACCGTTCCGGCCTGCACGAACAGGCAGCCCGGCGCGATCGAAAACGGCATCGTCACCGTGTTGTGCAGATGCCCCGACAGCACCACGTCGGCGCCGGCCTCCTGCATCGCCGAGAGCGCGTCATGCGCGCCGCGCATCAGCCGCTTCTCGACGTCCGGCCCGTGTTCGAGCGGATGGTGCAGAACCACGACCCTGAGCCGCGTGCCGGCATCGGCGAAGGCATCGCGCATCCGGCGCACCGTATGGCGCGAGAACCGGCCGCGCTGCCAGGAGAAGCGGTTGACGGTGTTGACCCCCGCCACGACCACCGACTCCATCTCGAGCTTCGGCTCGAGGTCGCGGTCGATCGCCTTGCGATAGCGGTGGAACGGCCGCAGGAACCGCAGGAACAGGTTGTCGAGCGGGGTGTCGTGATTGCCGGGCACCGACAGGATCGGCGGCTCCAGCTTGTCGACGAAGGCGCGGGCGCGCTTGAACTGGCTGATCCGGGCGCGCTGGGTGAAATCGCCCGAGATGACGACGAGATCGGGCGCCAGATCGTTGATCCTGGCGATCAGCGGCGCCTCGAGCTCCGAGCGGGCGCGCCCGAAATGAAGATCGCTCAGATGCACGATGCGGGTCATGACGCGGCCTCCTGTTCGGGCAGGATGATCGTCAGCCGCTCCTCGGCCATGTGGAAATGGAACGGCCCCGCCGCGCGCACCTTCTCGCCGTCGAAGGCCAGAAGCGCCCGCCGCCTGCGCGTCTCGATCGTCAGCTCCCGCGGCGTCAGCAGGTCGTAGTCGCGCCCCCTGAGCGGCTTGCCGAGGGCCAGCCGGAACGTCATCGCGAAAAGTTCCTTGCGGGTGGAGGCGCGGGCGATCAGCACCGCGAAGCGGTCGTCGTCGATCGCGTCCGACCCCTCGATGCCGAACCGCTCGAGCTGGTAGGCGGAGCGGGCGACGAAGACGAGCGCGCTGCGCCGCGTCTCGCGGGTGCCGTCGGCGGTGATCGTCATCCGCATCGGCTTGCGGAACTTCAGGAACGTCTTGATCACCGACCAGTGCGCGGCGACGCGGAACCGGCCCCAGCGCGAATAGACGGTCTCGCGCTCGCGCAGGATCGCGGGATAGACGCCGAGGGAGGCGTTGTTGAGGAACGCCTGATCGTTCACCTTTCCGATCCGGATATCGTGCGGGTGGCCGTTCAGGATCTCCGCGGCGGCGCGCTCGGGCTCCTCGCTGAGCCCCAGCCCGCGGGCGAAGAAGTTGAACGTGCCGAGCGGCAGCACCGCCATCGGCACCCCCTTGCCGAGCAGCGCGCCGGCCACCGCCATGACGGTGCCGTCACCGCCCGCCGCGACGATGATTTCCGGATCGTCCTCGAGCGCCTTGTCCATCGTCGTCTCGATCGGCGTCTTGGCGTCCCAGTCGAGCCGCCAGGCCCCATCGCCCAGCGCCGCCATGGCGCGGTCGATGGCTTCGGCGTCACGGCTGTTCTGGCCGGATTTCTTGTTGGCGATGAGACAGATGCGGCGGGTCATGACAGGTTCCGGATTTCGGCGGACAACGCGCGCGGCGCCGCTTTCGTTTCCCCTCAGGCCGCGGATCCGGCCCGGTCGCCGAATGCCGCGCGCATCAGCTCGCGCGTATAGGCGGTGCGCGGCCGGTCGAAGATCTCGTCGACCGGGCCGGCCTCGACCACGTCGCCCTTCTCCATCACCATGACCTTGTGGCTGAGCGCCCGGACCACCTTCAGGTCGTGCGAGATGAACAGGTAGGCGAGCTGGTACTTGCGCTGGAGATCGCGCAAAAGCTCGACGATCTGCACCTGCACCGTCATGTCGAGCGCCGATGTCGGCTCGTCGAGCACCACGAGCTTCGGCCGCAGGATCATCGCCCGCGCGATGGCGATGCGCTGTCTCTGGCCGCCCGAGAATTCGTGCGGATAGCGGTGCATCGTCGCCGGGTCGAGCCCGACCTCGCGCATGATGTCGGCGACCATCCCCGCCTTGTCGCGGCCGCGCGTGCCGTGGATGCCAAGCCCCTCGGCGATGATCTCCTCCACCGTCATGCGGGGCGAGAGCGAGCCGAACGGGTCCTGGAACACGATCTGCATGTCGGCGCGCAGCGGCCGGATGGCGCGGCCCTTCAGCTTCTGGATGTCGCGGCCCATGAACACCACCGGCCCCTCCGACGCGATCAGCCGCATGATCGCCAGGGCCAGCGTGGTCTTGCCGGAGCCCGATTCGCCCACCACGCCCACCGTCTCGCCCGCCCGCACCGACAGGCTGGCGGCATTGACCGCCTTGACGTGGCCGACCGTGCGGCGCAGAAATCCGCGCTGGATCGGGAACCAGATCCTGAGGTCGCGGGTCTCGGCGATGGTCGGGGCGCCTTCGGGAACCGGCGTCGGGGCGCCGGTCGATTCCGCCTCGAGCAGCATCCGCGTATAGGCGTGCCGGGGCCGGTCGAAGATCGCCTTCGTCGGGCCGTGCTCGACGATCTCGCCGTCCTTCATCACGCAGACCCGGTCGGCGATCTGGCGCACGATGGTCAGGTCGTGGGTGATGAACAGCATCGACAGCCCCTCGCGCGCCTTCAGCTCCTGCAGGAGGTCGAGGATCTGCGCCTGGATCGTCACGTCGAGCGCGGTGGTCGGCTCGTCGGCGATCAGCAGGTCCGGCCCGTTGGCCAGGGCCATGGCGATCATCACCCGCTGCCGCTGGCCGCCAGACAGTTGATGCGGATAGGCGCCGAGCCGGCTCTCGGGGTCGTTGATCCCCACCTGGTGGAGAAGCTCGATCACCCGCGCCCGTGCCTTCGCGCCGCCCAGCCCCTGATGCAGCGCCAGGCTTTCGGAGATCTGCCGCTCCAGGGTATGCAGCGGGTTGAGCGAGGTCATGGGCTCCTGGAAGATGAAGCTGATCTCGTTGCCGCGGATCTTGCGCAGCGTGGCCTCGGGGGCGCCCACCATCTCCTGCCCCTTGAACCGGGCCGATCCGGCGATCTCGGCCGCGCCGGGCAGCAGGTCGACCGTCGACAGGGCCGTCACCGACTTGCCCGAGCCCGACTCGCCCACCAGCGCCAGCGTCTCGCCGCGGCGCACCTCGAACGACACCCCCCTGACGGCGTGGCTGACCGCGCCCTCCTGCCGGAACGAGACCGCCAGGTCGCGGACGCTCAGCACCGCGTCCGTCATCGGGCGCACCCGGCGGGGATCACTGGAATGTCTTTCGCGGGTCGAAGGCATCGCGGATTCCCTCGAAGATGAAGATCAGCAGCGACAGCATGATGGCGAAGGTCAGAAACGAGGTGAAGGCGAGCCACGGCGCCTGCAGGTTCTGCTTGGCCTGCAGGGTCAGCTCGCCCAGCGACGGCGCCGAGGAGGGCAGGCCGAAGCCCAGAAAGTCGAGCGAGGCCAGCGTCGAGATCGTGCCGGTGATGATGAAGGGCAGCATCGTCACCGTCGCCACCATGGCGTTCGGCAGCATGTGGCGGAACATGATCGTCCAGGTCGACACGCCGAGCGCGCGGGCGGCGCGCACGTATTCGAAGTTCCGCGCCCGGAGGAACTCCGCCCGCACCACGCCGACAAGCGCCGGCCAGCCGAACAGCACCGTGACGAGGACAAGAAGCCAGAAGCTGCGCCCCAGGATCGCGAAGAGGATGATGATGACATAGAGCGACGGCGTCGACACCCAGATCTCGATCACCCGCTGGAAGATCAGATCCGTCCAGCCGCCGAAGAATCCCTGCACCGCGCCGGCGAGGATGCCGATCAGCGAGGTCAGCACGGTGACGATGAGCGTGAACAGGATCGACAGGCGGAAGCCGTAGATCACCCGCGCCAGCACGTCGCGGGCGGTGTCGTCGGTACCCAGAACGTGCTGCGCGTCCGGCGGCGAGGGCGCCGCGCCCGAAATGTCGTTGATCGTGTCGTAGCTGTAGGGAATCGGCGGCCAGATCAGCCAGCCCGCCTCGGCCCCCTCCGCGACCGCGCCGCTCTCGATCAGGGCCTCCGGCGTGTCGAAGCACTCGACCATGCCGCCGGTCCGGATCAGGCATTGCACCTCGATGTCGGAATAGACCGCCTCGGTGCGGAAATCGCCGCCGAACTGCGTCTCGGGATAGAAGCTGAAGATCGGCCAGTAGGTCTCGCCCTGGTAGCTCACGACGATGGGCTTGTCGTTGGCGATGAATTCGGCGCAGAGGCTCAGCCCGAAGAGCAGCGCGAAAAGCACGAGCGACCAGAAGGCCCGCCCGTTGCGGCGGAAGTTGCGCCAGCGCCGCTGGTTCAGCGGGCTGAGGAACGGCCGCCGCCGCCGCGGCGCGACGGGCGGCGGCGCATCGTGGCCGGGCGAAGGCTGCGGCGCGGGGCTTTCCAGCCCCGGCTCGGTCGGGCCGTGCTCGGCATATGTGTCGAGATGGGTCAACTCAGCCCTCGCGCGTCTCGAAGTCGATCCGGGGGTCGATGAAGACATACATCAGGTCCGACAGGATCCCCACCACCAGACCGATCAGCCCGAAGAAGAACAGCGTGCCGAAGATCACCGGATAATCCCGCGCCACCGCCGCCTCGAAGCCGAGCCGCCCGAGCCCGTCGAGCGAGAAGATCGTCTCGATGATGAGCGAGCCGCCGAAGAACACGCCGATGAAGACGCTCGGAAAGCCCGCGATCACGATCAGCATGGCGTTGCGGAAGACATGCCCGTAGAGCACGCGCGATTCCTTCAGCCCCTTGGCCCGCGCCGTCACCACGTACTGCTTCTTGATCTCGTCGAGAAACGAGTTCTTGGTCAGAAGCGTCAGCGTCGCGAAGGCCGAGATGGTCGAGGCGAAGACCGGCAACGCGATGTGCCAGAAATAGTCCCCGATCTTGCCGAGGATCGACAGGCTCTCCCAGTTGTCGGAGGTCAGCCCCCGCAGCGGGAAGATCTGGAAATACGAGCCGCCGGCGAACAGCACCAGAAGCAGGATCGCGAAGAGAAATCCCGGGATCGCGTAGGCCACGATGATCAGCGCCGAGGTCCAGGTGTCGAAGCCCGACCCGTCGCGCACCGCCTTGCGGATGCCGAGCGGGATCGACACCAGATAGGCGATGAGCGTCGACCACAGCCCCAGCGTGATCGAGACCGGAAGTTTCTCCCAGACCAGTTGCAGGACCCCGATGGAGCGGAAATAGCTCTCGCCGAAATCGAAGCGGATGTAGTTCCACATCATCGACACGAACCGCTCGAGCGGCGGCTTGTCGAAGCCGAATTCCCGTTCCAGTTCGGCGATGAAATCCGCAGGCAGGCCGCGCGCCCCGGCATAGCCGCTGTCGTTGCCGCCGGAATAGAGCGGCGTCTCGCCGGCGCCGCCCCCGCCGCCGGAAAAGCCCTGGAACACGTCGCCCGCGCCCTCCATCCGCGCGATCACCTGTTCGACCGGGCCGCCGGGAACGAACTGGGTCAGGATGAAGTTCACCACCATGATCCCGAACAGCGTCGGAATGATCAGCAGGAAGCGGCGAAGGATGTAGGCGGCCAAGTCGCGTCCTCAGAGAAAGCCGGCCTGACGCATCTCGTCCGCCGCTTCCTTGTCGTACCACCAGAAGTCCAGCGCGCCCACGGCGAGCGGCGGCAGCGTCTCGGGATGCTTGTAGACGTTGTAATACGCGACCCAGGTGTCGGGATTGTAATAGATCGGGATGTCGAATCCGATGGTCCGCAACACCCGGTCGAAGGCGTGGACGCTGGTCTTCAATTCCTCGAGGCTCGCCGCCCTTGTGACCGGGACGATCAGCCGGTCGACCGCCTCCGATCTGAGCCGCATGAGGTTGCGCGAGGAATTGTCGGCGGTCTCCGATCCGAACCACTGGTTGAGCCCGCTCGACGGCTCGAAGCCCATCTGGAAGGCCTGGTTGGCGAGGTCGAAATCCCCCGCCCGGCGCCGCTCGACATATTGCGCGGTATCGACCCGCTCCAGCTTGCCGTCGATGCCCAGAAGCTCGAGATTGCGCAGGAACGGCGTGATGACCTTGGTGTAGATCGGGTTGTACTGGATGATCGTCAGGGTCAGCCGCTCGCCGTCCTTGCGGCGGATGCCATCGTCTCCGGTCACCCATCCCGCCGCGTCGAGAAGCCGCGCGGCCTCGCGGATGATGCCGCGCGCCGGCTGGTTGTTCGACGCCTCGTGCGCCACCGGGACCGGCGCCGGATCGGTCAGGATCGACGGATCGAGCAGGCCGTCGTCAACCAGAGGCTGAAGAAGCGCGATCTCCCCCTCGCTGGGCGGTCCTTCCGCGGCGAGGTCGGTGTTGGACCAGAAGCTCACCGGCTGCCGATAGGCGCCGTAATAGAGCGTCTGGTTCGACCAGGCGAAGTTGAACATCATGCCGATCGCGTCGCGGACGCGGGCATCCTGCCACTTTTCCTTGTCGAGGTTGAACACCCAGGAAAACCGCTGCGCCACGGTGCCGTCGGGGATCTCCTCGCGGGTCACGAAGCCGCGGTCGCGGGCGCGAAAATCGTAGCCAGTATTCCAGTCGGCCGGATCGCTCTCCTCGCGGTAGAGGTACTCGCCGGCCTTGAACGCCTCCAGCGCGGCCGAGCTGTCGGCGAAGTATTCCACCCGGATCCGGTCGAAATTGTTGCGGCCGCGGTTGATCGGCAGATCCTCGCCCCAGTAGTCGGGGTCCTTCGCATAGACGACCTGGCGGTTGTACTCGACGCTGTCGAGCACGTAGGGGCCGGTCGACATGAACGGCTCGGTGGTGCTCTCGTCGAGCCGCCGGCCGGTCCTCTCGAACCACGCCTTCGAGAAGACGGGCGTCGAGCCGGCCTGCTGCACCCGATCGCGCGGCGGCAGGAAATCACCGAAATCGAACCGGATCTTGTACGGCCCCAGCACCTCGACGCTGGTGTAGAATTCCTTGGCCATCCGGCTGTATTCGGGGATGCCCTGCTCGACGAACAGGTCGTTGGTGAACTTCACGTCCTCGGCCGTCACCGGCGTGCCGTCCTGGAACGTCACGTCCTCGCGCAGCGTGAAGGTGGCGTAGGTCAGCGCGTCGTCCCACTCGACCTCGGTGCAGATGAAGCAATAGGCGCTGTAAGGATCGTCGGCCGTCTCGGTCATCAGTCGTTCGGTGCCGATGGTGTTGAGCGCAGCGGGCACGCCCACCCGCGCATACTGGTTGAAGCTGTCGAAATTGCCGATCGCCCACGTGGAGATCTCGCCGCCCTTCGGCGCGTCGGGATTGACGTAGTCGAGCACCGCGTCGGGCCCGTATTTCAGCTCGCCGTAATTCGTATAGCCGTAGGATCGGTGGATGCCCTCCGCCGTCTCGTCCGCCGTGCCGTCGTCCTGCGCGCCCGCGGCGGTGGCGGCGCAGAGCAGGACGCTGCCGGCCAGCAGGGCCAGAACGCCGCGCAGGGGGCGATCCGTCGGGCAGAACTCTGCAGGGCGGGCAGGCGTCATGGGCACTCCGTCATGGCTGTCCGAGGTCCCGCGACGCTAAGAGCCGGACCCCCGAGACTTCAAGTCGAAATGTCTTGATCGCCCCGTGATGAGGCGGCCGCCGGGCCTCAGCCCTCCGTGGTCTGCAGATAGGCGATGAGGTTCGCCCGGTCCTCGACCGACGGCAGCCCGTTGAAGCTCATGATCGTGCCCGGCGCCGCGCCCTGGGGGTTTTCGAGGAACGTGTTCATGTTGGCCGGGGTCCACGTCGTCGAAATGCTCCTCGAGCGCGCCCGAATAGGCAAATCCCGTCGACCGAGTCGACCGGGCGGTTGACCACGCCGTTCAGATGCGGGCCCGTGGCGTTGGTGCCGTCGACCCGGTGGCAAGCCTTGCACTTGCCGAACACGCGCTCGCCGGCGCTCGCATCGGCCGAGGCGAAGACCTCCTCGAAGTCCGGCGCGTCCTCCTCGGCCTCGCCGCCTTCGCCCTCGGGCACCTCGACGGCATAGGCCTGCTCGTGCTCGCCGCCGTGCTCGCCGCCGACGTGATAGATGGTCTCGCCGCCCCAGACGCCCAGCAGGAAAACCAGCAGGGTGCCGCAGAAGCCGCCGACGATCTTGGTCAGGGTCATGGTGTCGAACATGGGGAACATCGCCTCGCGTCGCTGATGGCGCACTCTCTAGCCGGGAAAGCGCGCGGACATCAAGCACGGAGGTTTGCGACCGATCGGCCCAATGGGCGAATGGGCCGCACGCCGCGCCCTCAGCCGCGCGGATGCGCCTTCTCGTAGATCGCCATCAGCCGCCCGGTATCGATGCCGGTATAGGCCTGCGTCGTCGACAGGGAGGCATGGCCCAGCAATTCCTGGATGGCGCGCAGATCGCCGCCGGCATCGAGCAGGTGGGTGGCGAAGGAATGGCGCAGCGCGTGCGGCGTCGCGCTGGCCGGCAGGCCGAGCTGCAGCCGCGCGCATTCCATCGCGCGGGCGACCGCCCGGGCGTTGAGCCGCCCGCCCCGCACGCCGCGGAAAAGCGGCGTGCCCGCCTCGAGCGGGTGCGGGCAGAGCGCGACATAGCTCCCGACCGCCTGCCGCGCCGCCGGCAGGACCGGCACCAGGCGCTCCTTGCCGCCCTTGCCGCGGATCCTGAGCGTGTCGGGCAGCGGCGCCGCCGAGGCGTCGAGGCCCAGCGCCTCGGAGATCCGCAGCCCGCCGCCCCACAGAAGCGTCAGGATCGCGGCGTCGCGGGCCGCGACCCACGGCTGGCGCGCCTGCGTCTCGGCCATGCCGATGAGCGCCCGGGCGGCGTCCGGGGCGAGCGGGCGCGGCAGGCGGCGCCGGAAGCGCGGCCCGCGGGCTGCGAGGATGGCCGTCAGCTCGATGTCGTGCCGCTCGGCCATCCAGTCCGCAAAGCCCCGGACCGCCGACAGCGCGCGCGCCAGCGACCGCGCAGAAAGCCCGTCCGCCCGCTCCGCCGCCATCCAGGCGCGCATGTCCGACAGCGTGATCCGCCGCAGCAGCGCGACGCCCGTCTCCTCGCCCAGATGCGCCTGCTGAAAGCTCAGGAACCCGACGAGATCGGCGCGGTAAGCCTCGATCGTCGCCGGCGCCGCGCCCTCCACCCCCCTGAGATGGGCGAGCCAGCGCTGCAGCGCATCGGCAAGGCCGGGCGAGATCATCCGAGAAACCGCCGCAGCGTCCGCTCGAAGACGCCGCCGAAGAAGGTGAGCAGGTCGGTCCCCTGGCCGGGCGCGAAATGCCGCGGATCGGTGGAGCCGAGCGCCAGAAGCCCCGGCGGCCGTCCCGCGCCGAACTGCAGATAAAGCGTCGCCTGCGACCGGATCGCGGCGCCCCGCGCCCCCCAGAGCGCCGCGTCCCCCGGCGCAACCTGCTGCAGCGCCACGGCGTTCGGCCCCCCGTCGGGCGCCGTGCCCGCAAGAGCGCGAAGGGTGCCGGGCGCGACCAGCCGCAGCGCCTCGGGCAGCGGGTCGGGACCCCCGCCCGGCGCCGCCTCCGTCTCGAGGAGCAGGACCGGCGCCTCCACGCGCAGCGCGTCCGCCACCGGACCCGCCAGCGCCGCGAGGACGTCCTCGAACGTGTCGGGCGCCAGAAGCGCCAGGATCGCCCGGTGCACCATGTTCATCCCGGCAAGGTTCTCGTAGGCTGCGGCGACCACGGTGCGGTGGATGTCCTCCAGCCGGTCGAGCCGCGCCTCCAGCCGCGCCATGGCGATGGCGCGCAGGTCGATCACGTTGTCGCCCCGCGCGCGATCGGCGGCACCGGCGATGGCGCGCATCAGGTCGGCGTCGTCGAGGATCCGGTCGGGTGCCGCGATGATCTGCTCGCGGATCGCGGGATCCGCCAGGGGATGGGGGGTCATGGGGCCTGCTCGCTCGTTGTTTTCATCGAGGCTAGCAGAGCCGCGGGGCTCCGGAACAGCCCCTGGTGCGATGGCGTCGCCGGCGATGCGCGAAAGCGACAGGGCGGGGCCGCGCCCTCGGGATCTTGCGCCGCGCCCCGGCGAGAGGCATGTCGGGACGGTGCCCCGCATCATGCGCAGATGACCGAAACGCCTCCCACCCGGTTCTCCCCCGGCGACCTCGTCGCCGTCCTGACCGTCCAGCCGCTCGACCGCACGCTCGATTACCGGGCGCCGGAGGGCGGCTGCGCGCCCGGCGATTTCGTCGAGGTGCCGCTCGGCCCCCGGCGCATCCTGGGCGTGGTCTGGGGGCCGGGCGAGGGCGGCTTCGACCCCGCCCGGATCCGCCCCGTCACCGGGGTTCTCGACGTGACGCCGATGCGCGACGAGATGCGCCGCTTCATCGCCCGCGCCGCCGAATACACGCTGACGCCGCTGCCGGCGATGCTGCGCCTCGCCACCCGCGCGCCGGATCTGGGCGGCGGCACCGCCACGCGCCGCGTCTATGCGCGGGGCGAGGGCGCGCCCGGGCGGCTGACCGACGCGCGCGCCCGCGTCCTCGCGGTGCTCGACGCGCATGGCGATCTGGGCTTCACCCTGGGCGAGCTCGCGCAGATGGCCGGCACCGGCACGGGCGTCGTCAAGGGCCTTCTCGCCTCGGGCGCCGTCATCGAGCGCGAGGCGCCGCGCGACGCGCCCTATCCGCGGCTCGATCCCGACCTTCCGGGCAAGGCGCTCGACGCCGAGCAGGCGGCGGCGGCGCGGGCGCTCGCCGCGTCGGCGGAGGCGCGGACCTACGCCACCACGCTCCTGCGCGGCGTCACCGGCTCAGGCAAGACCGAGGTCTATCTCGAGGCGGTCGCCGCGTGCCTGCGCGCCGGCCGCCAGGCGCTCGTCCTGCTCCCTGAGATCGCGCTCACGGCCGAGTTCCTCGCGCGCGTCGAGGCGCGCTTCGGCGCCAGGCCCGCCGAGTGGCACCACGGCGTCACCCAGACCGAGCGCCGCCGCGCCTGGAAGATGGCGGCAGGGGGCGGCGCCCAACTGGTCGTCGGGGCGCGCTCGGCGCTGTTCCTGCCCTTCGCCGATCTCGGCCTGATCGTCGTCGACGAGGAGCACGACAGCTCCTACAAGCAGGAGGACGGGGTGCTCTATTCCGCCCGCGACATGGCGGTGCTGCGGGCCTCGATCTGCGCGGCGCAGGTGGTGCTGGCCTCGGCCACGCCGTCGCTCGAGAGCTGGGCCAATGTCGAGGCCGGCAAGTACCGGGCGCTGACGCTCACCTCCCGCTACGGCACGGCGGCGCTGCCGCAGATGCGCGCCATAGACATGCGTACCGAGGACGTGCCGGCCGGGCGCTGGGTGTCGCCGACGCTGGCCGGTGCCGTCCGCGACCGGCTCGAGCGGGGCGAGCAGAGCCTTCTGTTTCTCAATCGCCGCGGCTACGCGCCGGTCACCATCTGCCGGGCCTGCGGCGAGATGATCGGCTGCGACCAATGCGACGCGCGCATGGTCGAGCACCGCTTCCTGAAGCGGCTCGTCTGCCATCAATGCGGCGAGACGAAGCCGATGCCCGAAGCCTGTCCGTCCTGCGGCGTGGAGGGCCGGCTCGCCGCCGTCGGACCGGGCGTCGAGCGCATGGCCGAGGAGGCCGCGGCGCTCTTTCCCGCGGCCCGCGTCGAGGTGCTGTCGTCGGACCTCTACGGCTCCGCCCGCGCCCTCAAGGCCCGCATCGAGGAGATTGCGGCGGGCGGCGCCGACATCGTCGTCGGCACCCAGCTCGTCGCCAAGGGACACAACTTCCCGCTTCTCACCCTCGTCGGCGTGATCGACGCCGATCTGGGCCTGCAGGGCTCGGATCTCAGAGCCGCCGAGCGCACCTTCCAGCTGATGCGCCAGGTCGCCGGGCGGGCAGGCCGCGCCGACCGGCCCGGCGAGGCGCTGCTGCAGACCTTCCAGCCCGAGCATCCGGTCATCCGCGCCATCCTCGCGGGCGACGAGGACGGCTTCTGGGCCGCCGAGGCGGCGCAGCGCCGCGCCGCGGGCGTACCGCCCTACGGCCGCATGGCCGGCATCATCCTTTCTTCGCCGGATCTGCCGGCGCTGTTCGATCTGGGCACGCGGATGGCGCGGGCGGCCGAGCCGCTGCACCGGATCGGCGCCGATCTCTACGGCCCCGCCCCGGCGCCGGTCGCCCGGATCCGCGGCCGCCACCGGGTCCGCCTGCTGGTCAAGGCCGACAAGGCCGCGCCGCTGCAATCGGCGCTGGCCGACTGGCTCGCGCAGCATCCGATCAAGGGAGACATCCGCCGCAGCGTCGACATCGACCCGCAGAGCTTCTACTGACGCCCATCCGGTCGCGTCCGCCCGGATCATCGCCGGCCGGTCCCCGGCGCAGCGGCCCTTCACCCTGTCGGTCTGCGGCCCGCCGGTGCGGGCGCCGGCACGAAAGCTGAGGCGCCCGTGGGATGCCCCTTGCGGCGCTGCGCAGGATCGTCACCAACTTCTCGCGTCCAGCCGCGACAGATCCCGGTGGCGGTCGCCGGGCTCATCTGCGTCCCGCCCTCCGCGAATAACCGCCAGGCCCGGCCGTGCTGCCCCACCCATGGCGGCCGCCGGACGAAAACGGCCCGCCGACGGGGTCGGCGGGCCGCGATGCCTGATGCGACGGCGAGATCAGTTGTTGCCGGTGGTGCCGTCCTGCGAACTCGACCCGGAACCGTCCTCCGACATCGAGCCATCGCTCGAGTCAGATGTCGCACCGTCGCTCGAGCCGGAGCCGCTCTGCGAGGTGGCGCCGTCGCCCGACCCGCTCGCACCGGACTGCGATCCGCCGGACGCGCCGCCCTGCGTGGAGGCCTCGATCGGCTGGCCGTCGGGGCCGTAATAGGTGATCTCGACGCCCTGCACCAATTCGTCGCGCACCTGGCCCAGCCGCTCCTGCCGGAGCTGCTGCTCGATCTGCGGACGCACCGCATCGAGCGGCGGAACCTCCTGCTCGGTCTGCGAGGCGATGCGGTCATAGGTCTCCTGCACGGCCTCGTCGGTCACCGCACCGTCCAGCGCCCGCTGCACATAGACCTGCACCATCGCGTCGTCTTCGCTGCGGCTCTGGGCCTCCTCGGTCAGCCGCTGGACCTCGGGATCCTCGCTCAGGTTCTCCGAGCGCGCTTCCTGCAGGATGACCTCGCGCAGCACCAGCTGGTCGACCGCCATGCGGGCCAGCGTCTCGGGCGGCATCTGCTGGCGCATCTGCGGCGGCAGGGAATTGATCGCCGCCTCGACATCCGCGGTGGTGATCTCGGTGTCGCCCACGGTCGCGATCAGCTGCTCCGATTGGGCGTCCGACGCCTCGCCGCTGCCACCCGAGCCGGCGCTCTCGCCGCTCGTGGCCTCCGCGCTGTCGCTGCTGCCCTGATCTTCGGACATGCTGTCGGTCGGGCCGGACTGGCCGTTGGTGTGCTGTTCGGCGAGCGCGGCCACGGGCGCCACGGTCAGGGGCGCGGCCAGGATCATCGCCAGGACACGGGTCATCGGGGTCTGTTGCATCTGTCTCCTCCGGTCTTCCGGTTTGCTGTGGTCCCGAACGGCCAGCTGGCAAGGACGTTCCATCCGCGGCGCCACGGCGACCCGGCCCGGGCGGCGCATCCGGCGCGTTTTCGCTCGCCTACGCGCACGGGAGAGCGTATCGCGCCCCGCATGCGCACCATCCCGCTCTCCGAGGCCCGCAGCCTCCCCCGCTGGCGCCGTCCCGAGGCGCTCCTCTTCCTCATGGCCTTCGCCATGCCGCTGGCCTTCGCCACCTGGTCGGCGCTTCTCAACAATTTCGTGATCGAGCTCGCCGGCTTCACCGGAGTCGAGATCGGCTGGCTGCACACCGTGCGCGAGGTGCCGGGATTTCTCGCCATCGGCGTCATCGCGCTCATCCTCGTCCTCCGCGAGCAGGTCCTGGCGCTTCTGTCCCTCGTCCTTCTTGGCGCCGCCACCGCCGCCACCGCCTATTTCCCGACCTTCGGCGGCATCCTCGTCCTGACGCTCCTGTCCTCGCTCGGATTCCACTATTTCGAGACGGTCAACCAGTCCCTGCAACTGCAATGGATCGACCGCGACCGGGCGCCGCAGATGCTCGGCTGGATCGTCGCCACCGGCTCGGGCGCGGCGCTCCTGAGCTACGGCCTGCTGGTGCTGACCTGGCAAAGCCTCGATCTCTCCTACGCGCTGGTCTACGGCGTGGCCGGCGCGGCCTGCGCGCTCATCGCCATCGCCTGCTTTGTCGTCTTCCCGCAATTCGAGGCGCCCGAGCCGCAGCTCAAGCGCTTCGTGCTGCGGCGCCGCTACTGGCTCTACTACCTGCTGCAATTCATGGCCGGCGCCCGGCGGCAGATCTTCGTCGTCTTCGCCGCCTTCATGATGGTCGAGCGGTTCGGCTTCGAGGTGCACGAGGTGACCGGGCTCTTGCTCGTCAACTACGTCGCCAACATGCTCTGCGCGCCGCTGCTCGGCCGCGCCGTCGGCCATTTCGGCGAGCGCACTGCCCTGGCCTTCGAATATGCCGGTCTCGTCTGCATCTTTCTCGCCTATGGCGGCATCTACTATTTCGGCTGGGGCGTGATGCTGGCCGCGCTCCTCTACGTGCTCGACCATCTGTTCTTCGCGCTGGCCTTCGCGCTCAGGACCTATTTCCAGAAGATCGCCGATCCGCGCGACATCGCCCCCACCGCCGCCGTGGCCTTCACCATCAACCACATCGCCGCGGTGCTGCTGCCGGCGCTGCTCGGCTATCTGTGGGTGGTGGCGCCCGGCGGCGTCTTCGTTCTCGCCGCCGGCATGGCTGCGGCGTCGCTCGGGCTCGCGCTCCTCGTGCCGCGCCACCCCGCGCCCGGTCACGAGACCGTGCTCGCGGGTCTCGCCGCGCCCGCCCCGGCGGAGTAGCGCCGGCGCCGGCCGGCTCCTATATCGGCTCCGAGCAAGACCCTAAAGGAATGCCCGCATGTTCAACCTGCTCCGCAAGTCGACCGCGATGCCGAGCGAGGCCGAGGCGCTGCCCGGCCGCGACCAGCCGATCCCCACCGCGAAGGAGCACTTCGTGTTCCACCGCCCGCTCAGCGCCGAGGTGCCGGAGGGCTTGAAGCAGGCGGTCTTCGGCATGGGCTGCTTCTGGGGCGTCGAGCGGATGTTCTGGAAGCTGCCGGGCGTGCACCTGACGATGGCGGGATATGCGGGCGGACTGACCCCGAACCCCACCTACGAGGAGGTCTGCTCCGGCCGGACCGGCCATAACGAGGTGGTGCGCGTCGTCTACGACCCTCAGACCGTCTCCTATGACAACCTGCTCAGGACCTTCTGGGAAGGGCACGATCCGACCCAGGGCATGCGCCAGGGCAACGATCGCGGCACCCAGTACCGTTCGGGCATCTACGTCTTCGACGCCGCCCAGCGGCAGGCCGCCGAGGCGAGCCGCGCGGCCATGCAGGAGCGTCTGACGGCGGCCGGCTACGGCGCCATCACGACCGAGATCCGCGACGCGCCCCCCTTCTATTTCGCCGAAGGCTACCACCAGCAATATCTGGCGAAGAATCCGGGCGGCTATTGCGGCCTGGGCGGCACCGGCGTCACCTGCCCCGTGGGCACCGGCGCCGCCTGAAACTCACCGGGCGCGATCCCGCGCCCGGACCTCCCCCTCGGAACCGATCCGGGAAACGCCGGTTATTCCCTGTCGTTAGCGCCTGACAGGGGGTTTTGTCGTGCAGGATGTCCAGAACGCGATCACCGCACTCGATCTGTGGGTGATCGCCGCCTATTTCGCCGTCGTCATCGGGATCGGCGTCTGGGTGTCGCGTCAGACCAAATCGGGGGAAGACCTGTTCCTCGCCGGCCGGTCGCTCGGCTGGGGGGCGATCGGCCTGTCGCTCTTCGCCTCGAACATCTCCTCCTCGACGCTGATCGGCCTCACGGGCTCCGCCTACACGACCGGCCTCGCGCCATCGGCCTATGAATGGCTGGCGGGGGTGCCGCTTCTGCTGATGGCGTTCATCTTCGCGCCGATCTTCCTCAAGTCGCGCATCACCACGACGCCGGAATATCTCGACAAGCGGTTCTCGCGGCGCACCCGGCTCTATTTCTCGGGCCTCACGATCTTCTTCACCATCGTCGTCGACTGCGCCGGCGGTCTCTATGCCGGCGGCCTCGTGCTCAACACCTTCTTTCCCGGCGTGGCGCTGTGGCAAAGCGCGCTGGCGATCGGTCTCTTCGCGGGGATCTACACCGCCACCGGCGGCCTCAAGGCCGTGGTCTTCACCGATATCCTGCAGGCGCTGGTGCTGATCGGCGGCTCCTCGGTCCTGGCCTTCGTGATGTTCGCCGATCTCGACTTCTCGTTTCAGGCGATCCGCGAGGCGGTGCCGAACGAGAACCATCTCAGCATGGTGCTGCCGCTCGACAACGAGACGCTGCCCTGGCCCGGCCTCTTCTTCGGCGTCTCGCTCCTGGGCTTCTGGTACTGGGTGACGAACCAGTACATCGTGCAGCGCGTCCTCGGCGCCAAATCGCTGCCCGACGCGCAATGGGGCGCGATCCTCGGCGGCATGCTGAAGATCCTGCCGCTCTTCATCATGGTCTTTCCGGGCGCCATGGCCACCGCGCTCCTGCCCGACATCGAGACCGCCGACCGCGTCTTCCCGATCATGATCACGCAGCTCCTGCCCGCCGGGCTCACCGGCCTGGTGCTGGCCGGCCTGATCGCGGCGATCATGTCGAGCGTCGATTCGACCCTCAACTCCTCCTCGACGCTGCTCGTCGCCGATTTCGTCACCCGCCCGGAACACGATCTCGACCAGTCGACGCAGAAGCGCTACGGTACCTGGGCGACGCTCGGCTTCATGGTGCTGGCGATCATCTGGGCGCCGCTCATCCAGTTCGCCGGCGGCCTCTGGGCCTATTTGCAACAGATGTTCTCGGTGCTGGTGCCGCCGCTCGTCGTGCTCTTCCTGTTCGGCGCGCTGAGCCGCCAGGGCACCGAGAAGGGCGGCTTCTACACGCTGATCTTCGGCCACGCGCTGGGCGCGCTGCTGTTCTGCCTCGGCAATGCGGGCGTCATGGGCGTCTTCGGCCTCGAGCCGGTCTGGCCCGTGCACTTCACCATCAACGTCGCCATCGTCACGGCGATCTGCGCGGTCTTCTACGTCGCCGTCAGCGCCGTGACGGAGGGGCGCGAGCTCGACGACGAGGTCATCTGGCAGCGCGGCAAGGCGCTCCGCGACGCCGCCTGGGGCATGGAATGGTACAAGGACGTGCGGCTCCAGGGCGCGCTTCTCGTGCTGATGATGCTGGCGGTGCTCATCGTCTTCTGGTGAGGCTTGCGCCACAGCCGGCGGCGTGACAGGTCACGTCCAGCCGCGCCGCCGGAGGCTCTTGCCGCTTGCCCACCTTCACCGCCTTCACGCTCGTCGCGGGCGAGGACCGGGCCCGCGCCCTGGGCGACGCCATGGAGCGGCTCGTTCCGGAACCGACCGGCATCGGCGTCTTCGAGATGGAGGACGGCTCCGGTTTGTGGGAGATCGGCGGCTATTTCCTCGAGCCGCCGGACGCGGCCGGTCTGGCGGTTCTGGCCGCGGCCTTCGACGCGCGCCCCTTCACGGTCAGCGAGCTACCCGAGACCGACTGGGTCGACAAGGTCCGCCGCGAACTCACCCCCGTCGAGGCCGGCCGCTTCTTCCTCTACGGCAGCCACGACGCGCACCGGGTGCCCGAGGCGGCGGTGGCGCTTCTCGTCGACGCCGCCATGGCCTTCGGCACCGGCCATCACGGCACGACCAAGGGATGCCTTCTCGCCTTCGACCGGCTGCTGGCCCAGGGCGCGCGGCCCGGGCAAGTGGCCGATATCGGCTGCGGCACGGCGGTTCTCGCCATGGCCGCCGCCAAGACGCTCGACGCGGTGCCGCTCGCGTCCGACATCGACCCCGTGGCGGTGGAGGTCGCCCGCGCCAATGTGCGGCTGAACGGGCTCGAGGGCCGCGTCACCTGCCTCGAGGCGGCGGACTTCGACCATCCCGCCCTCGCCGCCGCCGCGCCCTTCGATCTGGTCTTCGCCAATATCCTCAAGGCGCCGCTTCTCGACCTCGCCCCCGCCATGGGCGGCGCCGTGGCGCCGGGCGGCGCGGCGATCCTGTCGGGCCTCCTTCTCGACCAGGCGGCCGAGATCCGCGCCGCCTACGAGACCGCGGGCTTCGACGTCGAGACCGAAGACGCGCTGGGCGACTGGGCGACGCTGACTCTGCGCCGCCGCCCATGACGCGCTGACGAACGGGCGCCGGACGCCCCCGCATCCCCCGCATCCTCGGCCGCCGTGCCCCGGGCCGGAACCGCCCCGGCCGGCACCGCGTTTCCTCCCCTCACCGCCGGTGGCCGTATCTGCGCGTGGCGGCTGACGCCTCACCCCCACGGCGGGGGCGGAAGAAGGCGCCGAAGACCGGTTGCTTGACAACGGGATGGTCCGCAGCAGGGCCCGGGACTCGCCGCACGGTTCGGCATCTGCCGTCCCTGTCGAAGGCATCCTGTCCGGTGCGCGCCCGACGTCCTGCGGCTCGCACTTCGGGCCCGACCCGATGCAAATCGTAACCTGGGAGAACAGACATGTTCCAACGCATCATGGCCCCCGTGGACCTCGCCCATCTCGACGATCTGGAGCGCGCGCTGCGCTGCGCCGGCACGCTGGCCCGCCAGTTCGGCGCGCATGTCACCTATGTCGGCGTGACATCGCACGTCCCGAACGAGGTCGCCCACAACCGCGAGGAGTTTGAGCGGAAGTTGAGCGATCTCGCCCGCCGCGAGGCCGAAGCGTATGGAATTGAAAGCGACGTGCGGGTGGAGATCGCCCACGATCCCAGAGCCGAAATCGACCGCGCGCTGATGCGCGCGATCCGCGAGACCGACGCCGACCTCGTCGTCATGGCGAGCCACGATCCGAGCGTCGTCGACTACATCTGGCCGTCGAACGGCGGCAAGATCGCGGAACACGCGGATTGCTCGGTGATGGTCGTGCGTTCCTGACCTCCGCAGCACGGGCCTGGCCGCGTCGTCCGGGTGTCAGGATCGCCCGAACATAAGCCGGCAGGCCACGATCTTCGGCCGACGACAGGCGTCCGTGGCCAATGTTCCCGCTTCGTGCTAACCCTTCCCGAAACAACCGTGAGGGGCAGGCAATGCGGGTGCTGGGAATCGATCCGGGGCTGCGAACGCTCGGCTGGGGGGTGATCGACCTCGACGGCAGCCGGCTCGCCCATGTCGCCAACGGCCAGATCACCTCCGGGACCGGCGACCTGGGCGCAAGGCTCCTCGCCCTCCACGGCCAGTTGAGCGAGTTGATCGCCGCGACGGCCCCCGCCGCCGCCGCCATCGAGCAGACCTTCGTCAACCGCGACGGCGCCGGCACGCTGAAGCTCGGACAGGCCCGCGGCGTGGCGCTCCTGGCGCTGGCGCAGGCCGGCCTCGGCATCGGCGAATACGCTCCGAACGCGGTCAAGAAGACGGTGGTGGGCGTGGGCCATGCCGACAAGCGGCAGATCGACCACATGGTGCGGATGCAGCTTCCGGGCGCGGCGCCGGCCGGGCCCGACGCCGCCGATGCGCTGGCCATCGCCATGTGCCACGCCTTCCACCTCATGGGCACGCGCACGCTCTCGCGGGTGAAGTCGTGATCGGCCGCCTCACCGGCCGGGTGGGCTACATCGCCGCCGATCACGTGCTGATCGACGTGGGCGGCGTGGGCTACGTCGTGCACGTCTCCGAGCGCACCCGCCTGGCGCTGCCGCCGCCGGGCGAGCCGGTGGCGCTCCATACCGATCTTCTGGTGCGGGAGGATCTCCTGCAGCTCTACGGCTTCGCCACGCTGATCGAGAAGGAATGGCACCGCCTGCTGATGAGCGTGCAGGGCATCGGCGCCCGCGCGTCGCTCGCCATCCTGGGCGCGCTCGGCCCCGAGGGCGTCGGCCGCGCCATCGCGCTGGGCGACGGGGCGGCGATCCGCGCCGCGCCCGGCGTCGGCCCGAAGATCGCGCAGCGCGTGGTCAACGAGCTGAAGGAGAAGGCGCCGGGCCTGATGGCGCTCGCCGCGCGCGAGCCGCCCCCCGCTGCGCCCGCGCCCCAAGCCGATCCCGCCGCGACCGACCCCGCCGCGATCGCGTCCCGCCCCGCCGCGCCCGTCGCTCCTCCGGCTCCCGCCCGGGCCGAGGCGATGTCGGCGCTGGCCAATCTGGGCTACCTTCCCGCCGACGCCTCCCGCGCCGTGGCCGAGGCGATGGACGGGAACCCCGAGGCCGACACCGCCCAGCTGATCCGCGCCGCGCTGAAGACGCTGGCGCCAAAGGGATGAGCCGATGACCCAGCCCGACCCGATCCTGCGCGGCAGCCCGCATCCCGACGATGACGGCCCGGCGCTGCGCCCGCAGACGCTCGACGCCTTCACCGGCCAGGCCGAGGCGCGCGCCAATCTCAAGGTGTTCATCGAAAGCGCCCGGATGCGCGGCCGGGCGATGGACCACGCGCTCTTCCACGGCCCCCCCGGCCTCGGCAAGACGACCCTGGCGCAGATCGTGGCGCGCGAGCTTGGCGTCAACTTCCGCATGACCTCGGGGCCGGTTCTCGCCAAGGCCGGCGATCTCGCCGCGATCCTGACCAATCTCGACGCGCGCGACGTGCTCTTCATCGACGAGATCCACCGCCTCAACCCGGTGGTGGAGGAGATCCTCTATCCCGCACTCGAGGATTTCGAGCTCGATCTCGTCATCGGCGAGGGGCCGGCGGCGCGCACCGTCAGGATCGAGCTGCAGCCCTTCACCCTCGTCGGCGCGACGACCCGGCTCGGGCTTCTGACCACGCCGCTGCGCGACCGCTTCGGCATCCCGATCCGGCTGCAATTCTACAGCGTCGACGAGCTGACCGGCATCGTCGCCCGCGGCGCCCGCCTGCTGGGCATCGAGGCCGAGCCCGAGGGCACGCGCGAGATCGCGGCCCGCGCCCGCGGCACGCCGCGCATCGCCGGGCGCCTCCTGCGCCGGGTCGTCGATTTCGCGCTGGTCGAAGGCGACGGGCGGCTCACGCGGGCGCTCGCGGATCGGGCGCTGACGCGGCTCGGGGTCGACGATCTGGGCCTCGACGGCGCCGATCGCCGCTATCTGTCGCTCGTCGCCGAGAACTACCAGGGCGGGCCGGTGGGGATCGAGACCATGGCCGCGGCGTTGTCGGAATCGCGCGACGCGCTCGAGGAGGTGATCGAGCCCTTCCTGCTGCAGCAGGGGCTGATCCAGCGCACGCCGCGCGGCCGGATGCTGGCGGCGAAGGCCTGGCGGCATCTGGGCCTGCCGGAGCCTGCCTCGGGCCGCGCCCCCGATCTCTTCGATGGCTGAGCCCGGCGCGTGGCCCCGGCCGCCGGACTTGCCCCGCCCCCGCGCCCCGCGCTAGAGGGCGGCCCATGACCGCCGACGAGATCCAGGCCCTCTTCACCCGCTCGGACGGCCGCTACGCCTTCGCGCGCTGGGGCCGTCCGATGGCCCCCGTGGTCTTCGGCGTCGACGACCCGACGCTCGCCGTCATCCGGGGCGCGCTCGAGGCGATGGCCGATCTCGCCGGGACGGGGCTCGCCGAGACCGATCCCGAGCTCGGCGTCAACGTCATGGTGTTCTTCGTGCGGGGCTGGGACGATCTGCGCCACGTGCCCGATCTCGATCGGCTGATCCCCGACTTCCACGCGCTTCTCGCGCGGCTCGAGGCCGCCGATGCGAACCAGTACCGGATCTTCCGCTTCGATCCCGACGGCGCGATCCGCGCCTGCTTCGCCTTCGTGCGCATGGACGGGCACATGACCGCGCTTCCGGCGCGGACCGTGGCGCTCGGACAGGCGGTGCAATCGTGCCTGCTGTGGTCCGACACCGCCTTCACCGACCGCTCGCCCCTGGCCGAGACGGCCGAGGGCGCGATCGTCCTGCGCCCCGAGATCGGCGCCCTCATCCGCGCCGCTTACGATCCGGTCCTGCCCGCCGCCGCCGCCGACCCGAGCCACGCGCTGCGCCTCGCCGCGCGCGTCGGCGCGGGCCCGTCCTGAGCCGCCGGTAGGGCCGGGCGCGCACAGAAACCTTGAGACACACCCGCCGCGCCGCTAGAGCCTGTGGAGAACATTGGCAAGGCGAGGCGTGATGATCACACCGGTAATCCTCTGCGGGGGGTCGGGCACCCGGCTCTGGCCGCTGTCCCGCAAATCCTATCCCAAGCAGTTCGCCGAGCTTCTCGGGCCGCAGAGCCTCTTCGCGGCCTCGGCGCGGATGCTCTCGGGAGAGGGCTTCGCCAAACCGCTGATCGTCACCGCCTCCGATTTCCGGTTCGTCGTCACCGAACAGCTGATGGAGGCCGGGATCGACCCCGGCACGGTGCTGATCGAGCCCGAGGCGCGCAACACCGCGCCCGCGATCCTCGCCGCGGCGCTCATGGTGGCGCGCACCGATCCGGGCGCGACGCTCCTCGTGGCGCCCTCCGATCACGCCATCGCCGATCCGGCGGCCTTCCGCGCCTGCGTCCGGGCGGCTCTGCCGGCGGCAGAGGCGGGGCGCATCGTCACCTTCGGCATCAAGCCCACCTATCCCGAGACGGGCTATGGCTGGCTCGAACTCGACGGCGCGCCCGAGGCCGGCGTGGCCCCGCTCAAGCGCTTCGTCGAGAAGCCGGGCCCCGAGGCCGCGGCAGCGATGCTGAAGGATGGCGGCTATCTGTGGAATGCCGGCATCTTCCTCTTCCAGGTCAAGACCATCCTCGCCGCCTTCGAGGCGCATGCGCCGCAGATGGTCGATCCGGTGCGCCGCGCGGTCGATGCCGCAACCCCCGATCTGGGCTTCCTGCGTCTCGCCCCGGAGCCCTGGTCGGAGGCGCCGTCCGATTCGATCGACTACGCGGTGATGGAGCAGGCGCCGAATCTCGCGGTGGCGCCCTATACGTCCGGCTGGAACGATCTGGGCGGCTGGAACGCCATTGCCCGCGAAATGGAAACCGACGCGGACGGCAACGCGCAATCGGGCAACGTCACCCTGATCGACTGCTCCAATTCGCTCCTGCGCTCCGAGACCGAGGGGCTCGAACTCGTGGGCATCGGCCTCGACAACCTCGTGGCGGTGGCGATGGACGACGCGGTGCTGGTCGCCGACCGCACCCGCGCGCAGGACGTCAAGCAGGCGGTTGTCGCGCTGAAGAAGAAGGGCGCCAAGCAGGCCGAGAGCTTCGCCTACGACCATCGCCCCTGGGGGCATTTCGAATCGCTGGCCCAGGCCGACCGCTTCCAGGTGAAGCGCATCGTCGTGCATCCCGGCGCGCAGCTCAGCCTGCAAAGCCACATGCACCGCTCCGAACACTGGATCGTCGTCTCGGGCACCGCCCGGGTGACGATCGGCGACGCGGTGACGCTCGTGACCGAGAACGAATCGGTCTACGTGCCGCTCGGCGCCAAGCACCGGATGGAGAATCCCGGCAAGGTGCCGATGGTGCTGATCGAGGTGCAGACCGGCGCCTATCTCGGCGAGGACGACATCATCCGCTACGAGGACATCTATGCGCGCGGGCAGGGGGCCAAGGGCTGAGATGGCGCCCAAATTCGGCACCAGCGGCCTCCGGGGCCTCGTCACCGAGCTGACCCCAGATCTGGTGGCCCGCCATGTCCGCGCCTTCCTCGCCGCCTGCCCCACGGGCACCGGCCTCTTCGTCGGGCGCGACCTGCGCCCGTCCTCGCCGGCCATCGCCGAGGAAGTGATCGCCGCCGCCCGCGCCACCGGCCTCGACGTCACCGATTGCGGCGCGGTGCCGACGCCGGCGCTGGCGCTGGCGGCGATGGGTGCCGGCGCCGCGGCGATCATGGTCACCGGCAGCCACATCCCCGCCGACCGCAACGGCCTGAAGTTCTACCTCCCGTCGGGCGAGATCGCCAAGTCCGACGAGGCGGCGATCCTGGCCGCCCTCGACACGCCGCCCCGCGACGCCGCGCCCGGCCGCCGGCACGCGGGTCCAGGCGCCGGACCGGCCTGGGTCGCGCGCTATGCCCGCGCCTTCGGTCCGGGTGCGCTCGGCGGGCTGAGGCTCGGCGTCTGGAGCCACAGCGCGGTCAGCCGCGACCTCGTGATCGAGACGCTCCGCGCGCTCGGCGCCGAGGTGGTCGAGATCGACCGCTCCGACAGCTTCGTGCCGGTCGACACCGAGGCGGTCCCCGGCTGGGCGCGCGAGCGGATCGCCGGCTGGACGGCCGAGCACCGGCTCGACGCGCTCATCTCGACCGACGGGGACGGCGACCGGCCGCTTCTCGCCGACGGGACGGGCCGCATCGTTCCGGGCGACATCCTGGGCCAGATCACCGCGGGCGTGGTGGGCGCCGAGACCGTCGTCACCCCGGTCACCTCCAATTCCGGCGTGGCGCTGCGCCCCGGCGCGCCGCGCGTCCGGCGCACCCGCATCGGCTCGCCCTTCGTCATCGCCGGCATGGCGGCGGCCGGCGGCCGCGTCGCGGGCTACGAGGCCAATGGCGGCTTCCTTCTGGGCTTCACCGCCGATCTGGCGGGCGGGCCGCTGGCGCCGCTCGCCACGCGCGACAGCCTGCTGCCGATCCTGGCGCCGCTCGTCGCGGCGCGCGAGGCGGGCGGGCTGGCCGCGCTCGTCGCGGCCGAGCCCGCCCGCCACACCGCCGCCGACCGGCTGCAGGAGATCGCGCCGGAGCGCTCGGGCGCCCTCGTCGCGGCCCTGTCGTCGAGCGCCGCGGCCCGCGCCGACTTTCTTGCCGATCTGGGCGAGGCGCCGGAGCGCGTCGACGAGACCGACGGGCTGCGCCTTCTCTGCGCCTCGGGCCGCGTCGTCCATGTCCGCCCCTCGGGCAACGCGCCCGAGCTGCGCTTCTACGCCGAGGCCGAGACCTCCGGGGCGGCCGAAGCGCTCCTCGCCCGGGGTCTCGAGGCGCTGGGCCAGAGGCTCGGATGACGCCGCCGCACCGTTTTGCCGTCACCGTCTATTACGAAGACACCGACATGGGCGGCATCGTCTATCACGCCAACTACCTCAAATACATCGAGCGCGCCCGCTCCGACTGGGTGCGCGGCCTGGGCCTCGACCAGAACGCGCTGCGCGCCGCCGGCACGGTCTTCGCCGTCCGCCGGCTCGAGGGCGACTTCCTCGCCCCCGCCCGGCTCGACGACCGGCTCGAGGTGACGACCGAGCCCGTTCACGCCACCGGCGCGCGGCTGACGCTCGCGCAGGACATCCGCCGCGGCCCGCAGACGCTGTTCCGCGCCCGGGTCGAACTCGTGGCGATCGACGGCGCCACCGGCGGGGTGCAGCGCCTGCCGCGGCCGCTGCGGCTGATCGGCCTCAAGCGCTGAAGGTCGAAGCGCATCGTTCACCCGATCGTGCAAGAATGGTGGCTTTTGCGCGCGAGCTGGGGTAGGTATGCGCTCAATCGGCCCGTCAGAGGCCCGTCGAGCGGAAGAGCAGTCCAGATGGAAACCGAAACCCTCGCAGCGGCGGGACAGGTGGATTTCTCCATCCTTGCCCTCTTTGCCCGCGCCTCCCTTCTCGTGCAGCTGGTGATGCTGCTCCTCGTCGCGGCCTCGGTCTGGTCGTGGGCGATCATCATCCGGACCCACATGGCCTTCCGCTCGGCGCGCTCCGAGGCGCGGCGCTTCGACGCCGCCTTCTGGTCGGGCGAGCCGCTCGACGACCTCTACCGGCAGCTCGGCTCCGATCCGGACGGCCGCGCCTCGCGGGTCTTCGCCGCCGGCATGACCGAATGGCAGCGCAGCCACCGCGGCGATGGCGGGCTCATCCCCGGCGCCCAGAGCCGCATCGAGCGCTCGATGGACGTGGCCGTGGCGCGCGAGGCCGAGGATCTGGAACGCGGCCTGCCGATCCTCGCCACGATCGGCGCCACCGCGCCCTTCGTCGGCCTGTTCGGCACCGTCTGGGGCATCATGACCGCCTTCATCGGCATCGCCGAGCAGCAGAACACCAATCTCGCCGTGGTCGCGCCGGGCATCGCCGAGGCGCTTCTGGCCACCGGGCTCGGGCTTCTGGCGGCGATCCCGGCGGTCATCTTCTACAACAAGCTCTCCGCCGACCAGGGTCGGATCGTCGGCGGCTACGAGGCGTTCTCGGACGAGTTCTCGACCATCCTCTCGCGCCAGCTGGACGCCTGACATGGGGGCCGGCGCCATTTCGCGCGAGGCGGGAAACAGCCGCAGGCGGCGCCGCAGCCGGGTGCGGCCGATGTCGGAGATCAACGTGACGCCCTTCGTCGACGTCATGCTGGTGCTCTTGATCATCTTCATGGTCTCGGCGCCGCTCCTGACCGTGGGGGTGCCGATCGAGTTGCCCGAAAGCGCCGCCGAGGCGCTGCCCTCGGAGCGCGAGGAGCCGCTGACCCTGACGATGACCGCCGATGGCCGCGTCCTCCTGATGGACAACGAGACCGAGAGCGCCGATCTGGTGGCGCAGCTGCGCGCCATCGCCGCCGAACGCGACAGCCGCAAGGTCTTCCTGCGGGCCGATGGCAGCGTGCCCTACGCCCGTGTGGCCGCGATCATGGGGGCGCTCGATGCCGGCGGCTTCAAGCAGATCGGCCTCGTCACCGATGCAGGCGGGCCGCGTCTCGACGGCACCGACCCATAGGGCGACGGGGAGCGAGCCCGCCGCGCGACACGGAAGCGACATGGACACGCCGCTCATCATATCGGGTGCCGCCCATCTGGGCCTGCTGCTGGTCCTGCTCTTCGGCGGGCTCTTCACCCCTGCGCCCGAACCGGCGTTCAAATCGGCCGAGGTCACGGTGATGAGCGAGGAAGAATTCGCCGCCCTGACCCGCCCCGAGACGGCGGCGGAGGCGACGCCGCCGCCCATGCGCGAGGCCGACGCCCCCTCCGCCGCCGTCGATCCCGACGCCCCCGAGGACCAGCCGCCGCCCGCCGCGCCGCGCACCACCACTCCCGAGCCCGACCCGGCGCCCGAACCCGAGCCGACGCCCGAGCCCGAACCCGCGCCCGAAGCGGCGCCCGACCTGCCGCAGGCCGAGGCCGAGATCCCGGACGCCGCCCCGCGCGTCGCGCCGGAGCCGCAGCCGGCGCCGCCGCTCGCGGCCGAGACCGCCGCGATGCCGCAGCCTGCCGTGGTGCCCGATCCCGCCGCCGAGGCGCCCGAGATCGTCGCCGAGACGCCGCCGGCCGCGCCGCCCGAGGCCACCACCGAGATCGTCACCGAGGCGGAGCGCCCCTCCACCCCGGCGCCCTCCGCCACCGCCCGGCCGCGCACCCGCCCCGAGCGCGTCGTCCGCGCCGAGCCCGAGCCCGAGCCCGAACCTGCGCCAGAGCCAGAGCCAGAGCCAGAGCCAGAGCGAGAGCCAGAGCCCGACCCGCAGCCGGCGCCGACGAGCCCCGGACGGACCATCACCGCCCGGTCCGACGCCGTGCAGGACGCGGTCGAGGAGACCATCGCCGGGCTCGAGCAGCGGCTCGAGGCGGGCACGCTCACCGGCACGCCGGCCGGCCCGCCCCTGACGAGCGGCGAGAAGGGCGCGTTCCGCCTCCAGATCCGCCGCTGCTGGAACGTCGATGTCGGCGCGCCCGCCGCCGACGTCACCGTCACCATCCGCTTCGACATGACCCCCGACAGCCGCGTCGTGGCGCCCTCGCTCACCCGCGTCTCTGCGTCGGGCGGATCGGCCGAGGCGCAGCGCACCGCCTACGAATGGGGCCGGCGCGCGATCCTGCGCTGCCAGGTCGAGGGCGGCGGCTACCGCCTGCCGGTGGAGAAATACGCCCGGTGGCAACAGGTCGAAGTCACCTTCAACCCCCGCGACATGAGGGTCCGATGACGCCGTTTTCCGGTCCGATGGAAATCCGATGGAAATCCGATGCAATTCCGAAAGGCAAGGGAGCGCCCCGATGACCCCTCTCCACCGCCTCGCCGTGCTCGCGCTCGGCCTCGTGCCCCTCGCTGCCCTGCCTGCCGTCGCGCAGGATGGCCCGCTCCGGATCGAGGTAACCGAGGGCGTGATCGAACCGCTGCCCATCGCCATTCCGGGCTTCATCGCCGAGACCCCCGATGCGCAGGATCTGGCCGGCCGGATCACCCAGGTGATCGCCGACGACCTGACCGGCACCGGCCTCTTCCGCCGCCTGCCTTCCGAGGCCTTCGTGACGCAGGTCACTGAATTCACGCCGAATGTCACCTATTCCAACTGGAAGGCGATCAACGCCCAGGCCTTGGTGACCGGCGCCGTCTCGACCGGGCCTGCGGGCGATCTGACGGTCAAGTTCCGGCTCTTCGACGTGTTCTCCGAGGCGCCGCTCGGCGAGGGTCTGCAACTTCAGGGAAGCCGCGACGCCTGGCGGCGGCTCGCTCACAAGGTGGCCGATGCCGTCTATTCCCGGATCACCGGCGAATCGGGCTATTTCGACAGCCGCGTCGTCTTCGTCGCCGAGCAGGGCCCCAAGGACGAGCGCCTGAAGCGCCTCGCGGTCATGGATTACGACGGCGCCAACGTGCAGTACCTGACCGATTCGTCCTCTCTCGTCCTGGCGCCGCGCTTCTCGCCCAACGGCGAGCGGGTGCTCTATACCAGCTACCAGAGCGGCTTCCCGCAGATCTACCAGATGGATGTGGGAACGGTCAGCCCGATCAAGCTGCCGGTGCCGGCCGAATCGATGACCTTCGCGCCGCGCTATGCGCCCGACGGCCAGACCATCGTCTTCTCCGCCTCGATCAACGGCAATACCGACATCTACCGCCTGCGCCCCGGCGCGGCGGCGCCGGAGCAGCTGACCAACGCGCCCTCGATCGAGACGGCGCCGTCCTACAGCCCCGATGGCGGCCAGATCGTCTTCGAATCCGACCGCTCCGGCACGCCGCAGCTCTATGTCATGCCGGCCAACGGCGGCGAGGCGCGGCGCATCAGCTTCGGCCAGGGCCGCTATGGCACGCCGGTCTGGTCGCCCCGTGGCGACCTCATCGCCTTCACCAAGCAGAACCAGGGGCGCTTCCATATCGGCGTCATGCGCACCGACGGCTCGGAAGAGCGGCTCTTGACCGCGAGCTTCCTTGACGAGGGGCCGAGCTGGGCGCCGAACGGTCGGGTGCTGATGTTCACGCGCGAGACGTCGGGGGCGGAGGGGCAGTCGGCGCTCTATTCGGTCGATGTGTCGGGCCGCAACCTGTCGCGCGTCAGCACGCCCGGACAGGCCTCCGACCCGGCCTGGTCGCCGCTTCTGCCATGACGTTCCCAAGCCGTCCGGCAGGTGCTAAGCACCCCTCCGAGACCCCAAGAAGGACCAAGACGATGCGGCCTCTCCGATCGGGACTGACGATCCTGTGCCTCCTGGCGCTCGCCGCCTGCTCGAATCCCGGCCGCTTCGGCGCCGGCGGCGCGGGCATGGGGCCGGGCGGTTCGGCCGACTTCGGCGGTGCGGCGCCCGGCGCCCGGGATCCCTCCTCGCCCGCCTATTTCAGCCAGACGATCGGCGACCGGGTGCTCTTCGCCGTCGACCAGTCCACCCTGTCGGACAGCGCGCGCGCGACGCTCGCCGAGCAGGCGCGGTGGCTCATGCAGAACCCCGAATACACCGCCCTCATCGAAGGCCATGCCGACGAGCAGGGGACGCGCGAATACAACCTCGCCCTGGGCGCCCGCCGCGCCGCCTCGGCGCGCGACTTCCTGGTGAGCCAGGGCGTTCCGGCCGGCCGGCTCAGGACGGTCACCTACGGCAAGGAACGGCCGATCGAGATCTGTTCGACCGAAGCCTGCTACGCCAAGAACCGCCGGGCCGTGACCGTGGTCGCCGCCGGCGGCCTGACGAGCTGAAAGGGGTCGCGATGATCCGTGCGCTGCTGATCGCGGTGGCCCTGATGCCGGGCCTCGCGCCGACATTCGCCTTGGGGCAGGGCCAGGCGCCCGATGGCGAGACGCTGGCCGACATCCGTCAGGAGATCCAGGTGCTCTATGTCGAGGTGCAGAGGCTGCGCCGCGAATTGTCGACCACGGGCGCGCCGCAGGCCAACCTCGCCGGCACCGGCGCGCTTGACCGGATCGACGCGATGGAGGCCGAGCTGCGCCGCCTGACCGGGCTGACCGAAGAACTCGAGAACCGCATCAACAGCGTGGTGAGCGACGGCACCAACCGGATCGGCGATTTGCGCTTCCGCCTCTGCGAGCTCGAGGCGGAGTGCGACATCGCCAGCCTCGAGGAGACCCCGCCGCTCGGCGGCGTCGAGACGCCGGACGCGGCGCCGCCGCAGCCGGCCGCCAGCGCGACGGAGCTGGCGGTCAGCGAGGAGCAGGATTTCGACCGCGCGAGGCAGGCCTTCGAGGCCGGCGAGTTCCGCACCGCCGCCGATCTCTTCGGCCGCTTCACCGACACCTATACCGGCGGGCCGATGACCGGCGAGGCGCATTTCCTGCGCGGGCAGGCCCTCTCCGAACTGGGCGACGATGCCGCCGCCGCGCGGGCCTATCTCGAGGCGTTCTCCGGACAGCCGCAGGGCCCGCGAGCGGCCGACGCGCTGTTGCAGCTCGGCCTGAAGCTCGACGCGCTCGACCAGAGGACCGATGCCTGCGCCACGCTGGGGGAGGTCTCGGCGCGCTTTCCGCAAAGCTCCGCGGCAAGCGAGGCCGCCAGCGCCCGGAGCGCCATCGGCTGCTCGTGACCGGCGCGGGGGCTGGCCCCGAGGCCCGGCTGCTCGGCCTGATCGCCGGGTCGGGCCTTTGCGGGGGGACGGGCCCGATCGCCGTGGCGGTGTCGGGCGGCGGTGATTCAATGGCCTGTCTCGACCTTCTGGCCCGATCGCTTCCCGCCGAGCAACTGGCGGCCGTCAGCGTCGATCACGGGCTGCGCCCTGAGGCCGCCGCCGAGATCCGCCTCGTCGCCGCCGCCTCTGCCGCGCGCGGCATCGCGCACAGGGTGCTGCGCTGGTCCTGGGACGGGCGCGGCAACCTCCAGGGCGCGGCGCGCGCCGCGCGCTACCGGCTGATCGCGGACTGGGCGCGGGCTACCGGTATTGGCCGCGCCGTTCTCGCCCACACCGAGGACGACGTCGCCGAAGGCTTCCTGCTGCGGCTGCGCCGCGCGCCGGGGGTGGACGGTCTGGCCGAGATGCCGGACCGGTTCCAGCGCCACGACCTCGACTGGCATCGCCCGCTGCTGCGGGCCTCCCGCGCCGATCTGCGCGCCTATCTCGCCCTCCGGCGGATCGACTGGGCCGAGGATCCGTCGAACGCCGATCCGCGCTTCGACCGGGCCAGGGCGCGCCGGATCCTGGGCGAGCTGGCCCCGCTGGGCGTCGGCACCGAAGCGCTTGCCACGGTGGCGCGCAATCTTCGCGCGGCGCGGCGCGCGCTCGATCTGCAGACCGCCGAGGCGGCAGGCCGCCTCGTGGTCGAGGCGCAGGGCGATCTGCGCCTTGCCGCGGCTGCGGCGGCCGACCTGCCGGAAGAGATCCGCCGCCGGCTTCTGGTGGCGGCCTTGGCCTGGATCTCCGGCGCCAGCGTCCCGCCGCGGCAGGAGGCGCTTGACCGGCTCTGGGCCGGCCGCGACGCCGCCACGCCGCAGACGCTGGCCGGCTGCCTCGTCACCCGCGAGGGGGAGGATTTCAGAATCGCGCGCGAATACGCAGCGGTGCGGTCCCTGCGGTCGTCCCCGACGGAGCTGTGGGACGGGCGGTGGCGGCTTCAGGGGCCGCACGACCCGCTCTCGTCCCGTCACGTTTCCGCGCTCGGCGACGGCGTGGACCGCTGCCCGTCATGGCGCGAGACGGGGCTGCCGCGGGCGTCCCTGGCGGCCTCTCCGGCTCTGTGGCAGGGCGAGGCGCTCGTCGCCGCACCGGTCGCGGGCCTCCCCAACGGCTGGACCGCCTCGCCCGAGGGGCGGGGGAACTTCGCGTCATTCTGTCTTCGTGATTGAATCGGAAGGCCCGATTGTTATCTATGTCCGGACCTACGGGTGTCAGCAACAGCCCGTTCCACCGCTGAGGAGACCGTTTTGGGAAACGCGCGCAACATCGCTTTCTGGGTTGTACTATTTCTTCTTGTTCTGGCCCTGTTCAATCTCTTCTCCGGCGGGCGGTCCAGCCTGAACTCCCGCTCCGTCAGCTACTCGAACTTCATTGAGCAGGTGGAATCGGGTGAGGTCTCGACCGTCACGCTCGATGGCGAGCGGGTGCTCTTCCGGGGCGCCGACGGTCAGGATTATGCAACCGTGCGACCCGACGAGGGGGGCGAGCTGACCGACAGGCTGATCGCCAACGACGTGACGGTGAACGCCAAGCCGCAGGAGCAATCGGGCTTCACCACGATCCTGATGACCTTCCTGCCCTTCATCCTGCTGATCGGCGTCTGGATCTATTTCATGAACCGGATGCAGGGCGGCGGCCGCGGCGGCGCCATGGGCTTCGGCAAGTCCAAGGCGAAGCTCTTGACCGAGAAGCACGGCCGCGTGACCTTCGACGACGTCGCCGGGATCGACGAGGCCAAGGACGACCTCGAGGAGATCGTCGAGTTCCTGCGCAACCCCCAGAAATTCTCCCGCCTCGGCGGCAAGATCCCGAAGGGCGCGCTCCTGGTGGGCCCGCCGGGCACCGGTAAGACACTTCTCGCGCGCGCCGTGGCGGGCGAGGCGGGCGTGCCCTTCTTCACCATCTCGGGCTCCGACTTCGTGGAGATGTTCGTGGGCGTCGGCGCCTCCCGTGTGCGCGACATGTTCGAGCAGGCCAAGAAGAACGCGCCCTGCATCGTCTTCATCGACGAGATCGACGCGGTCGGCCGGTCGCGCGGCGTGGGCTATGGCGGCGGCAACGACGAGCGCGAGCAGACGCTGAACCAGCTTCTGGTCGAGATGGACGGCTTCGAGGCCAACGAAGGCATCATCATCGTCGCCGCGACCAACCGTCCCGACGTGCTCGACCCCGCGCTCCTGCGGCCCGGTCGCTTCGACCGGCAGGTCCAGGTGCCGAATCCCGACATCAAGGGCCGCGAGAAGATCCTCGGCGTCCATTCCCGCAAGGTGCCGCTCGGCCCGAACGTCGATCTGCGGATCATCGCGCGCGGCACGCCCGGCTTCTCCGGCGCCGATCTCGCCAACCTCGTCAACGAGGCGGCGCTGATGGCGGCGCGCGTCGGCCGGCGCTTCGTCACCATGGACGATTTCGAGAACGCCAAGGACAAGGTCATGATGGGCGCCGAGCGCCGGTCCATGGTGATGACCGAGGACGAGAAGAAGCTGACCGCCTATCACGAGGCCGGCCACGCCATCGTCGGTCTGAACGTACCGCAGCACGACCCCGTCCACAAGGCGACGATCATCCCCCGCGGCCGGGCGCTGGGCCTCGTCCTGTCGCTGCCCGAGCGCGACCAGCTCAGCGTGACCTTCACGAAGTACAAGTCGAAGATCGCCATGGCGATGGGCGGCCGGGTTGCGGAGGAACTGAAGTTCGGCAAGGAGAACGTGACCTCCGGAGCGGCCTCCGACATTCAGCAGGTCTCGAAGATCGCTCGCGCGCTGGTCACGCAATTCGGCTTCGCCGAGGAGTTGGGCTTCGTCGACTATGCCAACGAGCAGCAGAGCTATCTCGGGCCCTATGGCGGCGGCACGAACCACTCCGCGGCGACGCAGAAGATCATCGACGACAAGGTGCGCGAGCTGATCGACGAGGGTTACGCGACCGCCAAGCGCATCCTGACCGAGAAGAACGAGGAATGGGAGCGGCTGGCGCAGGGGCTTCTGGAATACGAGACGCTGACCGGCCCCGAGATCCTCAAGGTGGTCAACGGCGATCCGCTCGATCGCAGCGACGACGACGACTCGGCCGGCGATGGAGCGAACTCGTCCATCGCCTCGATCCCGAAGACCAAGCCGAAGTCGAAGTCCGGCATCGGCTCGGAACCGCAGCCGACTTGAGAGCCGGCCCAACCGTACCAAGGGACCGCGCCTCGGCGCGGTCCTTTCGCTTTTTCGGCCTGCAGCTATGCTCCATCGGATCTGCCCCCCGGAGAGCGCCATGCCTGCCCTTGTCCCCACCGACCATCAGGCCCGCATCGTCTGGCTCGGCCGCGTGCCGCACCGCGCGCGACGCGAGATCGAAGGCGCGCCGCAGGACAGCCTGTCGCTCGGCTTCGGCGGACCCATGGGCGAGCATCATGCCGGGCTGACCCGCCCGTCCTGCAGCCGGGTGATCGCACAGCATCCACGCGGCACCGAGATCGCCAATGTGCGCCAGATCTCCATCGTCTCGGCCGAGGAACTGTCCCAGATCGCGGCGGCGATGGGGCTTGCATCCCTCGATCCCGCCTGGCTCGGCGCCTCCGTGGTGGTGGAGGGGATCGCCGATTTCACCCATGTGCCGCCCTCCTCGCGGCTGCAGGGGCCCGACGGCACGACGCTCGTCGTCGACATGCTGAACCAGCCCTGCCATCTGCCGGCCATGACCATCGTCGAGGCCCTGGGACCGGCGGGCAACCGGTTCAAGCAGGCGGCCGAGAGCCGCCGCGGCGTGACCGCCTGGGTCGAGCGCCCGGGCACCCTGCGCCGCGGCGAGACGCTGCGCCTGCACGTGCCGCGCCAGAGGGCCTGGACGCCCGGGGCAGTCCAGCCGGCCTAGAGCGCGTCGATCCTCATCCGGGATCCTGGACCCGATCGACCGCGACAGGCTCCAGGGTAACGCTTCGTTGAGAAAGATGCGCGAGACCTGTGCCCGACGCGACCCCGAGCGAACGGAGATCAGGGATGTACGGCACAGTCATCGCCATCCATATGGGCCTCTTGGCGGGCCTCCTGCTGGCGGCTCTGGCGCTCCTCTGACGGCGCGCCGCGGCACCCGGCTAGGCCGGGATCATCGTCCCCTGCAGGACCGCGATCTCGATCTCGGTGCCGTCCGTGACCGCAAGGACGCTCGCGGCAACGACGATCAGCCGCGCGCCGGGCTTGATCACCCGCCCCCGGGCAATCAGCCGCTCCCCGGCGGCCGGCCGCAGAAGGTTGATCTTCATCTCCGCCGTCAGCGGCTCCACCCCGTCCTCCATCAGGGTTGCCGCCGCGTAGCCCGCCGCCGTGTCGCCCAGCGCAAAGGTCAGAGCCGCATGGCCGTAACCGTGATGCTGCCGCGCGACGGGCAGGATCGGCGCTTCGATCACCGCGGTGCCGCGGCCCAGATCGCCGAGCGTCGCGCCGAAGGTCGCCATCATCGACTGGCGCGCGAAGCTCGCCCGGATGAAGTCGCTCATGCCCGAACGCGCCGCGGCACGGGAACTGCGCAGGGGCGCGTGCCGGTCAGGATGGCGCGGGCGCCGGGGGCCAGGAGCCCGGCGAGGGCCGGCGCCGTCCAGTCGAGCCCGCCCGTATAGGTGCCGTAGGCCGGCAGGATGGCGCGGCTGCCGTCATGGAGCAGGCAGCGTCGCGAGACGCACCGGCCCCGCAGCGTCAGGCGCGCCTTGGGGTGGTAGTGCCCGGAGATCTCGCCGGCCGCGTCTGGAGTTGCGATATGGCGAAAGACCAACGTCCCGAGGCGCAGTTCGGAGGGTGCCCGGCCGGCGGGACCGGCGGAGCCCGGATCGTGGTTGCCGGCGATCCAGACCCAGTCGCGGCCGGACTGCATCCGCGTCATCGCGCGCGCATCTGTCTCCTCCAGTTCTGCGCGCGCCGCATCGTCGTCGAAGGAATCGCCGACGCAGATCACCCGGCGGGTTCCCGTCGCCGCCAGATCGGCGTCGAGACGGGCGAGGGTGTCGCGCGTCTCGTAGGGCGGCAGCATCTGGCCCGACCGCCGCGCCACCCGTCCGGCCTTGCCGAGATGCAGGTCGGAGACCACCAGGCAGGCCTCTGCCGGCCACCAGACCGCGCCCGAGGGCAGCATCCGCAACCCAGCGCCGTTCACCTCGAAATCGCATCCGTTCATGCTCCGTTCGATACGCGGCCCGCCCAGCCGCCGCAAGCCGCACCCGTCAGAACGGCACGCGCCAGCGACGCTCGTCCTCCTCGGTGATCCGCAGCCCGGCCCCCTCCATCAGCCGCTCGGCCTCCTCGGCCAGCAGCTTCTCGGTGGCCGCGCCCTCGACCGGCACGCGCCCCGCCTCCAGAAAGAGCGGCGCCGCCAGAGGCGTCGGCCGGTCGGTCCGCACGTGGTCGATGCGCCCCGCCGTGCGCGCCAGCATCTCCTCGATCCGGCCGAAATCGACGAGGCCCTTCAGCGCCTCCTCCCGCGTGATGTCGAGAAGCAGGTGGTCCGGGTCGTAGCGGCGCAGCGTGTCATAGAGGATGTCGGAGGAGAACGTCGCCTGCCGGCCCGACTTTCTCTGGCCGCGCGTCTGCCGGTCGATCAGCCCGGCGATGACCGCCGATTGCTTGAAGGTCCGCTTCATCACCGCGTTGCCGGCAAGCCAGGTCTCGAAGGCGCGCCGCAGATCGCTCCCGTCGAAGAGCCGTGCGGGATCCTCCACCGGGTCGAGCCCCCAGACGAGCGTCGCGTAATCGGTCGAGACGAAGCCCAGCGGGTGCAGCCCCGCCGCCTCCATCCGCACCGTCACCAGAAGCCCCAGCGTCTGCATCGCGTTGCGCCCGGCGAAGCCGTAGACGCAGGTGCAGTGGCGCGACAGGAACGGAAAGCTCTCGACCAGGATGCGGTCGGCCTCCGGCAGCTTCGAGCGCCTCCGGTGCAGGTGCAGCCATTCGCGGGTGGCCGCGGGCAGGTCGGGCCAGTCGTCCTGCTGGAACATGCTCAGGATGCGGTGCGAAAGCTGCGTGGAGGTCGCGAATTTCGTGCCCATGAAGGTCGCGATCTTCGGTGGCTTGTCGGGCCGGCGGGTCACCTCCACGACCATCTCCCTCAGCCCCTCGTAGCGGACGATCTCGCCGCCGATGAGGAAGGTGTCGCCGGGCGTCAGGGTCGCGGCGAAGCCCTCCTCCACCTCGCCCAGGGGCGTGCCGCCGCGCCGGTTGCGCAGCCGCACCTTCAAAAGGTCGGTGTCCATGATCGTGCCGATGTTCTGGCGGATGCGGATGTCGCCGCGCGGGTCGCGAAGCTGCCAGAGCCCGTCGCGGAACACGAGCCGCTGCCACTGGTCATAGGTCCGCAGCGCGTAGCCGCCGGTAGCCACGAAGTCGAGGCAGGCGTCGAACTGGGGCCGCGTCAGCCGGGCATAGGCCCCCGCGCTCGTCACCTCGGCATAAAGGGCATCCGCCGCGAACGGGCCGGCGGCGGCCCGGATCAGGATATGCTGGCAGAGCACGTCGCGCGGCCCCGGCCCGCGCGGATCGCCGTCGAGCGCGCGCGCCTTGACCGCCTGCAGCGCCGCCACGCATTCCACCACCTCGAAGCGGTTCGCCGGCACCAGAAGCGCCTTCGAGGGGGCGTTGTAGCGGTGGTTCGCCCGCCCGATCCGCTGCACCAGCCGCTTGACGTTCTTGGGCGCGCCCACTTGGATCACCAGGTCCACGTCGCCCCAGTCGATGCCGAGATCGAGGCTGCCGGTGCAGACGATGGCGCGCAGCTTGCCTGCCACCATCGCGGCTTCCGTCTTCGCCCGCTGCTCGCGGGAGAGCGAGCCGTGGTGGATGCCGATGGGCAGCGCGTCGGCATTCTGCAGCCAGAGGTCGTGGAAGAAGATCTCCGCCTGAGCGCGCGTGTTGTGGAAGATCAGCGTCGTGCGGTGCCGCCGCACCTCGTCGAGAACGGCGGGGATGGCATAGCGGCCGCCGCCGCCCGCCCAGGGCGGTGGCGCGTCGATCTTGAGCATCGAGATGTCGGGATCGGGGCCGGGATCGGCGTAGAGGATCTCGCAAGGCTCGGGATGATGCGCCAGAAAGCCCGCGATCGCGGCGGGATCCTCGATCGTGGCCGACAGGCCGACCCGGCGCAGGCCCGGCTCGAGCGCCTGCAGCCGCGACAGCGCCAGCATCAGCTGGTCGCCACGCTTCGATTCGGCCAGAGCGTGGATCTCGTCGACGATCACCCGCCGCAGCCCGGCGAAGATCCGCGGCGCGTCCGGATAGCTCAGGAGCAGCGCCAGGCTCTCGGGGGTCGTCAGCAGGATATGCGGCGGATCCGCCCGCTGCCGCCGTCGCTGCGAGGAGGGCGTGTCGCCGGTGCGGTCCTCGATGCGGACAGGCAGGCCCATCTCCTCGACCGGTCGGGTGAGATTGCGCCGGATGTCGGTTGCGAGCGCCTTCAGGGGCGAGACATAGAGCGTGTGCAACCCGGCATGCCCGTTTGCCGCCAGATCGATGAGCGTCGGCAGGAACCCGGCCAGCGTCTTGCCGCCCCCCGTCGGCGCGATCAGCAGGAGCGCAGGCGCATCAGTGCGGCCCAGCATCTCGCGCTGATGCGGATGGATCGTCCAGCCGCGATCGGCGAACCAGGCGGCGAAGCGGGAGGGCAGGGCGTCCATGACCTGCATCTAGGCGACCGCGCCGGTTTTCGCCACAGGATCGGGGCGCCCTAGATCTGCGGCAAGGATGCAGGGGGAGAGTGCGGATGAAGATCGTGGTGATCGGGGCGACGGGCGGGGTCGGCCGGCGGCTGCTGCCGAAGCTGGTGGAGGCGGGTCACGAGGTCGAGGGGCTGCATCGCCGGCCCGAACAGGTGAGGGACCTGCAGCGCGCCGGGGTCACGCCCCGCGCCGGCGATCTCATGGAGATGGAGGTGGTCGATCTCGCCCGTCTGGTCTCGGGCGCCCATGCGGTGGTCTTCTCCGCCGGAGCGGGCGGCGCCGGGCGCGAGCAGGCCACGAAGATCGACGGCGACGGCCCGGAAAAGCTCGTCACGGCGATGGAGCGGGAGAACGTGCGGCGCCTCGTCCTCGTCTCCGTCTTCCCCGAGGCGGGCCGCGACCGCGAGCCGTCGGAGGGGTTCGAGCATTACATGGCCTGCAAGAAGCGCGCCGACGTGGCCGTGGCCGCCTCCTCGCTCGACTGGGTCCTGATCCGGCCTGGCACGCTTCGGGACGCCGAAGGCACGGGCACCGTGCGGGCCGGCCGCGCCGTGCCCTATGGCGACGTGGCGCGCGGCAACGTCGCGGCCGTGATCGCCGGGGTGCTGGCGCGGCCGCGGCTGACCCGCGAGGCGATCGAGCTGACCGACGGGGACACCGCCGTGCCCGCCGCGCTCGACGCCCTGGCCCGCGACCGCTGAGCCGTCTCTCCCGGCGATCATGGGAAGTGCTGTGCGGCGGCCGCAGGATGCTGCGGCGGGGGCAGGGGAGCGGAGCGGACCGAGCAGAGCACCGCCAGCACCACGCCCAGAACGGTCGCAATCAGCAGCACGTGGTCGACCGTCGCGATGGCCCCGGCGCCGGGTCCGGCTCGTCTTCGCGGCAGCACTGTCATCTCGGGGGGCACTCGTCGAGGAAGGGGGCACGATCCGTTCGGGATCCGGCATCTCGCCGCTTCGGAAAACTCTAACGACATTTTCCGGCGCCAATTTGGCAGGACATGTCACATTTCAAGACCGCGCCGCGACGGCGGCGGTGCGCCCCGTGCCCGCCGATCCGCCGGCCCCTCGAGGACGGCGGGCCGGCGGATCTCGCCTCAATTGACGATCTTGGCCTCGGTGGCCTCGCGGATCTCGTCCTCGGTGACGCCCGGCGCCGTCTCGACGACCTTCAACCCGCCCTCGACCACGTCCAGGACGCCCAGATTGGTGATGATCCTGTCGACCACGCCGGCGCCGGTCAGCGGCAGGGTGCATTCCTTCAGAAGCTTCGATTCGCCCTTCTTGTTCTGGTGGTCCATCACCACCACGACCTTGCGGACGCCGGCGACGAGATCCATCGCCCCGCCCATGCCCTTGACGAGCTTGCCGGGGATCATCCAGTTCGCCAGATCGCCGTTCTCGGCCACCTCCATGGCGCCGAGGATGGCGCAGGCGATCTTGCCGCCGCGAATCATCCCGAACGAGGTGGCGCTGTCGAAATACGACGTGCGCGACAGTTCGGTGATGGTCTGCTTGCCGGCATTGATGAGGTCCGGATCCTCCTCCCCCTCATAGGGAAACGGCCCCATCCCCAGCATGCCGTTCTCGGATTGGAGCGTGATGTCCTTGTCGCCGATATAGTTCGCCACCAGCGTCGGGATGCCGATGCCGAGATTGACATAGGTCCCGTCCTCGAGCTCCTGCGCGGCCCGCTCGGCCATCTGTTCGCGGTCCCAGGGCATCACGCCTCCTCCTTCTTGCGGGTGGTCACCTTCTCGATGCGCTTCTCGTGATCGCCCTGGATCAGGCGGTGCACGTAGACGCCGGGCAGGTGGATGTGGTCCGGGTCGAGGCTGCCGCGCGGCACGATCTCCTCCACCTCCGCGACGCACCACGTGCCGCACATGCCGGCCGGGACGTTGAAGTTGCGCGCGGTCTTGCGGAACACCAGGTTGCCGGTGTCGTCGGCCTTCCACGCCTTGATGATCGCCAGATCGGCCCGGATCCCGCGCTCGAGCACATAGGTCTCGCCGTCGAAGTCCTTGGTCTCCTTGCCCTCGGCGATCTGCGTGCCGACGCCGGTCTTGGTGTAGAAGCCGGCGATCCCGGCGCCGCCGGCGCGCATCCGCTCGGCGAGCGTGCCTTGCGGGTTGAACTCGACCTCCAGCTCGCCCTCGAGGAATTGCCGCATGAACTCGGCGTTCTCGCCCACATAGGACGACATCATCTTCCTGACCTGCCGGGAGGCCAGAAGGATGCCGATACCGAAGTCGTCGACGCCCGCATTGTTCGACGCGAAGGTCAGGTTCTTCACGCCCGCCTTCCTGATCGCGGCGAGCAACAGCTCGGGGATCCCGCACAGGCCGAAACCGCCCGCGGCGATCAGCATGTCGTCCCTCAGGAGCCCCTCGAGCGCGGCGTCGGCATCGTCGTAGATCTTCTGCATCTGCAGTCTCTCCCTCGTCGTTTCGACCCTCTATCCGCCGCAGCGCGGGGAAGTGTCAACGCAGCGGCGCGGGCGGTCGGTCCCGTGATACGGCATCGGGCTGACCGCGCGCCGGCCGGACGGCGGCAGATCGCCGGTCGGACTGCTCGGGTGACCATTCGGGTCCGCCCCGACCTGCCGTACCGGCGCCGCCGCACCGACCGCGCGCGCCCAGACGCGCCGGCGGCGCGCAGCAAGGGCTCCGGCAGCGCGCCGGCCAGCCGCCCGAGTTCACGGCATCGAAGCCAGCTCCGGCAGCGGTCTCAGCGGCGGCGCAAAGCGACCGTCCCGCCGCCCGCTCATCGGGCGGTGTCGGTATTGCTGTCGAAGTCAGCCGCCTGTGCCCGTCTTCCGGGGCTTGGCTGGTGTCTTCTTCGTCGCGGATTTCGCAGCTGTCGTCTTCTTCGCCGCGGTCTTCTTCTTGGCCGCGGGCTTCGCCGCCGTCTTCTTCGGCGCCGCCGTCTTCTTCGGCGCCGCCGTCTTCTTTCCCGACTTGGCCTCGCGCTCCGCGATCAGCTGTACCGCCTGCTCCATCGTCACGGCGTCGGGCTCCGTGCCCTTCGGGATGGTCGCGTTCACCTTCTCCCATTTCACGTAAGGACCGTAGCGGCCTTCCATGACGTTGACCGGGCCGCCGCGCTCGGGGTGCTCGCCCAGCTCCTTCAGCGCCTTGGCGGCCTGGCCGCGGCCGCGCGTGGCCTTCTGCGCCAGAAGCTCCACGGCGTGGTTCATGCCGATCGAGAACACGTCGTCGATGCCGGGCAGGGGCGCCGTCTTGCCGCCGCGCTGGGCCGGATCCTCGGCATGCTTGAGATAGGGGCCATAGCGGCCGATCGTGGCCCAGACCGGGACCTTGTCCTCGGGATGCTCGCCCACCTTGCGCGGCAGGTTCAGAAGCAGCAGCGCCTTCTGCAGGTCGACGCTGTCGGGCGCCCAGTCGCGCGGAACGGACTGGCGCGGTGGCTTCTTCGTCTCCTCGGTGACCTCGCCGCGCTGCACGTAGGGGCCGAAGCGCCCGTCATGGAGCCAGATCGGATCGCCCAGATCCTCGCCCAAGAGCTTGCCCTCGGGCGGGATGAGCGGCGCCTCCGCGGTCTCGACCGGCGGGCCGAAGGGGCGGGTGAAGCGGCATTCGGGATAGTTCGAGCAGCCGATGAAGGCGCCGCCCGACCGCGCCGTGCGCATCGACAACCGCCCGGCGCCGCAATTGGGGCAGAGCCGCGGGTCCGACCCGTCCTCCTTCGGCGGGAACAGGTGCGGCTCCAGCACCTCGTTGATCTTTTCCAGAACCTCGGTGATCCGCAATTCCGAGGTCTCGGCGACGGCAGCGGAGAAATCCCGCCAGAACCGCGCCAGCAGATGCTTCCATTCCTCGTCGCCCGCCGAAACGTGATCGAGATCCTGCTCCAGGTCGGCGGTGAAATCGTAATCGACGTAGCGGCGGAAATAGTTCTCGAGGAAGGCCGTCACCAGACGCCCCTTGTCCTCGGGGATCAGGCGGTTCTTGTCCTTGCGCACGTATTCGCGGTCCTGGATCGTCGTCACGATCGAGGCATAGGTGGAGGGACGGCCGATGCCGAGTTCCTCCATCCGCTTGACCAGCGTCGCTTCGGTATAGCGCGGCGGCGGCTGGGTGTGGTGCTGCAGCGCCAGAACCGCGCCGTTGTCGCTGATCTGCGCCGTCTCGGCGCGCGCGTGCTCGGCCCGCAGGCCGTCCTGGGCAAAGGCGGCGCGCTCGCCCTCCATGATCTGCGGCAGACGGTTGTCGTCCTCCTCGCCCGCGGGCTCGTCGCGCCCCTCCTCGTAGACCCGGATGAAGCCGTCGAAGAGGATCACCTGCCCGGTGGCGCGCAGGCCCACATCGCCATCCGCCGAGCGGATCTCGACGGTGGTGCGTTCGAGCCGCGCCGCCTCCATCTGACTGGCCAGGGTGCGCTTCCAGATCAGGTCGTAGAGCCGGCGCTGGTCCGGGTCGGAGATCCGCAGCGCGGCGGCGTCCATCGACATCTCGGTCGGCCGGATGCATTCATGCGCTTCCTGCGCGTTCTTGGCCTTGTTCTTGTACATCCGCGGCGCCTTCGGGACGTAGCTCTCGCCATAGCGCTTAACGATCGCCTCGCGCGCCGCCATCACCGCCTCGGGGGCCATGTCGATGCCGTCGGTCCGCATGTAGGTGATGTGCCCGGCCTCGTAGAGCCGCTGCGCCGCGCTCATCGTGGCGCGCGCGCCCAGCCCGAACTTGCGGCTCGCCTCCTGCTGCAGCGTCGAGGTCATGAAGGGCGCCGCCGGGCTGCGGGTGGCGGGCTTCGCCTCGACGCTGGCGACGGTGAGCTCGCGATGGGCGACCGCGCTGACCGCCAGCTCCGCCTGGGTGGCGTTCTCGAGGTCGTGGCGCTCGAGCTTCCGCCCGCCCAGAAGCGTCAGCCGCGCCTCGAAGGTCTGGCCGCGCGGGGTCTGCAGGGCGGCCCGGACCGACCAGTATTCGCGCGCCCGGAACGCCTCGATCTCCATCTCGCGCTCGACGATCAGCCGCAGGCAGACCGATTGCACACGCCCCGCCGATTTGGCGCCGGGCAGCTTGCGCCACAGCACCGGCGACAGGTTGAAGCCCACCAGGTAATCGAGCGCCCGGCGCGCCAGATACGCCTCGACGAGCGGCGCGTCGACCTGTCGCGGGGACTTCATCGCCTCGGTCACGGCGGTCTTGGTGATGGCGTTGAACACCACCCGGCTGACGGCGGTGTCCTTGCGGATCGCCTTGCGCTTCCTCAGCGTCTCTTCCAGATGCCACGAGATCGCCTCGCCCTCGCGGTCGGGGTCGGTGGCGAGGATCAGGGAATTGTCGGATTTGAGCGCGTCGGCGATGGCCTTCACGTGCTTCTTCGACTCCGCCGCGACCTCCCACTGCATCTCGAAATCATTGTCGGGATCGACCGATCCGTCCTTCGGCGGCAGGTCGCGCACATGGCCGTAGGAGGCGAGAACCGTATAGCCGGCGCCCAGGTACTTGTTGATTGTCTTGGCTTTGGCGGGTGATTCGACGACGACGACCGGCATTCTGTCTCTTTGGATAGGTCAGGCGGACCGGGCTAGATGTGGCCAGCCGGGCGGCCTTGTCAATCTGCCCCCGGCCTCGTGACGCGGCGACGGGCTCAGCCGTCGATCCGGGACAGAAGGCCGCCGGGCTGCCTCAGGATGCGGCCATCGAGCTCGAGGATGACGAGCGCCGGGGCGATCTCGCCCGCCGTCAGGCCCAGATCGCGGATCAGCTGGTCCTCGGGCGTCGGCGCGGCGCCCAGATGGTCGAGGATCTTCCGGTGGAGGGTGCCCGCGCCGCCCAAGGACGCGAGCGGCGGCGGCTCGCCGGGCGGCGCCGGCAGTGGCGGTGCGGCACGGGCGCGCACCGCCGGGGCCTCCGGCGCGGGCGTCGTCTCCCGCTTGGGTGCCGGCGGCTCCGCGTCCGCGATCCGTCCGGCGGCGCGCGTCGGAGGCTCGTCCGCCAGGCCCGGGGCGAGGGCGTCGAGCACGTCCCGCGCGCCGCGGACCAGTGTCGCGCCGTCCCGGATCAGCATGTTGCATCCCGCGGCGCGAGCATCGAACGGATGGCCGGGCACCGCCAGGACCTCGCGGCCCTGCTCGAGCGCCATGCGCGCCGTGATGAGGGAGCCGGACTTCGCCGCCGCCTCGACGACCACGACGGCGCGCGCCAGCCCCGAGATGATCCGGTTGCGGCGCGGAAAATGCCGCGCCTGCGGCTCGAGCCCCGGCGGCTGTTCGCTGAGGCGCAGGCCGTGGCTGTCCATCTCCCGCGCGAGCCCGGCATTCTCCGCCGGATAGACCACGTCGACGCCGCCCGCGAGGATGGCGACGGTGCCGCTCGCCAGGCTCGCCTCGTGCACCGCGGTGTCGATGCCGCGCGCAAACCCCGACACGGTGACGAGGCTGGCCTCGCCCAGGCCCAGGGCGAGGCTGCGGGCCATGCGCAGCCCGAGCGAGGACGCGTTGCGGGAGCCGACCACGGCGATCATCGGGCGCGCCAGGAGCGCGCGGTCGCCGAGCGCCCAGAGCATCGGCGGCGGATCGGCGATCTGCGCGAGGTCGGAAGGATAGTCGGCGCTGCCGAAGGCCAAGGGGATGGCGCCGGCGCGCTGGCCCGCGTGCCATTCGGCTTCGGCGGTCCCGCGTGAACAGGGGGCGTAATCGTCGCTTCCCGCCGCCCGCGCGACCGCCGGAAGGGCGTCGAGCGCGGCGCGGGCCGATCCCTGCTCCGCCATCAGGCGAAAGAAGGTCGCAGGCCCGACGCGTCGGGAGCGCACGAGACGAAGCCAGTCGAGCCAGACCTCTTCACTACGGGGGGGTGTGAGGGGGAATGTGGAAGGAAGAGGTTCCAACCCTCAGGCTCCGTCTCGTGCAATTCAACCTTGAAGCGAGTATAGTTAACAGAACGTAAACTTCGGCGAGAAAAATGCGGCGTCCCGCAGGCCCCGCTTCTCTCTCGTCCTCACCGCCCGCAACACTGCGGGTCGCGAGCCCGGGGCCGGGAGGGCCGCCCTCAGGCGGCCGATCCGCCGACCGTCAGGCCGCCGATCAGCAGCGTCGGCTGGCCCACGCCCACCGGCACCCACTGGCCGGCCTTGCCGCAATTGCCGATGCCGGGATCGAGCGCCAGATCGGTGCCCACCGCGCGGATCTGGCGCAGCGCCGTCGCCCCGTCGCCGATCAGCGTGGCGCCCCGCACCGGCGCGCCGATGACGCCGTTCCTCACCCGGTAGGCCTCGGTGCAGGAGAACACGAACTTGCCGTTGGTGATGTCGACCTGGCCGCCGCCGAAGCCCACCGCATAGATCCCGTCATCGAGCCCCGCGACGATGCTTTCGGGCGCCTCCGTTCCGGCCAGCATGTAGGTGTTGGTCATCCGCGGCATCGGCGGATGCGCATAGCTTTCGCGTCGGCCGTTGCCGGTGGGCGCGACGCCCATCAGCCGGGCGTTCTGGCGGTCCTGCATGTAGCCCACCAGCACGCCGTCCTCGATCAGCACGCTGCGGCCCGAGGGCGTGCCCTCGTCGTCGACGGTGATCGAGCCGCGCCGGTCGGGCAGCGTCCCGTCGTCGAGCACGGTCACGCCGGGCGCCGCGATCTGCTGGCCCATCAGCCCGGCGAAGGCCGAGGCTTTCTTGCGGTTGAAATCGCCCTCGAGTCCGTGGCCGATCGCCTCGTGAAGCAGGATGCCGGGCCAGCCCGGCCCGAGCGCCACGTCCATCACGCCCGCCGGCGCCGGCTCGGCCCGCAGGTTCACCAGCGCGATGCGCAACGCCTCCCGCGTCACGCCCTGCCAATGCGCCCGCTCGATCAGCGGCGCCAGCGATCCGCGCCCGCCACCGCCCGAGGATCCCTGTTCGCGGCGACCGCTCTCCTCCACGATGACCGAGACGTTGAGCCGCGACATCGGCCGCACGTCGCGTACCACCCGCCCGTCGGGGCGCAGGATCTCGACCTCCTGGAGCGAGGCCGCAAGCGTGGCCGAAACCTGCACCACCCGCGGGTCGAGATCGCGCGCGAAGGCGTCGATCTCGCGCAGCGTCTCGATCTTCACGCCGAAGCTCGCCGCCGCCATGGGGTCGGCATCGCTGTAGAGCCGGCGATTGGTCGCGGCGGGCGCGTCGGCCAGGATGCCGCCGCCATCGCCGACGGCGAGCCGCGCGGTCTCGGCCGCGCGCTGCAGCGCCGCCTCGCTCAGTTCGGTCGAATGCGCGTATCCCGAGACCTCGCCCCGCACCGCGCGCAGCCCGAACCCCTCGCTCGCGTCGTAGGCGGCGTTGCGAATCCGCCCGTCATCGAAGGTGATCGCCTCCGACCGCTTGCGCTCGAAGAACAGCTCGCCGTCATCCGCGCCTCGGGTGGCATGCGCGAGCGCGTCGCGCGCGGCGGCCTCGTCGAGGCGATCGGCAAGGGGGCGAAAGGGAGCGTCTGCCATGAAAAACCTCGGGCGCGTGGGGTGAATCGGCGGCGGCGCGGTCGAGCGGGTGTCCGTTTGCCGCAACACCGCGGCTTGCCTGCGTGGCGCATATATGGTTTCTGGCTGCGACTTTCCAACGGGCGGGCGGGCGCTGCGCCGCGCCGGCCCGCCCCGACCAGAGCCGAACAGGATCAGCCGATGCGCCTTCGCCTCCTTCCCGCCGCTTTCCTGCCGCTCGTCACGGGCGGCGCCGTCTTCGCTCAGGAGGGAAACCCGATCGGCGAGCTGCCCATCATCGGGGCGCCCAGCGACGGCGGGATCGGCTTCCAGCCCGCCGCCACCTCGATCGCCGCGGATCTGCAATGGCTCGACGGCATGGTTCTCGCCATCATCACCGTGATCACGGTGTTCGTCGTGGCCCTGCTCGGCATCGTCGCCGTGCGCTTCCACGAACGGCGCAATCCCAAGCCCCGGGCCTTCACCCACAACACCCCGATCGAGATCGCCTGGACCCTGGGGCCGGTGCTGATCCTCGTCTTCATCGGCGCGTTCTCGCTGCCCGTGCTCTTCGAGGAACAGGTGATCCCCGAGCCCGAGGTGACGGTCAAGGCAACCGGCTACCAATGGTACTGGGGCTACGAATATCCCGACCACGATTTCGGCTTCGACAGCTACATGATCGGCTCACCCGCCACCGGCGGCGACAACCGGCTGACAGACGACGTGCGCCTGCAATTGCAGGAAGCCGGCTACTCGGAGGACGAGTTCAAGCTCGCCACCGACACCGCCATGGTCGTCCCCGTCGACACCGTCGTGGTCGTCCAGGTCACCGGCGCGGATGTCATCCATTCCTGGACGGTGCCGGCCTTCGGCGTGAAGCAGGACGCGGTGCCGGGCCGGCTCGCCGAATTGTGGTTCGAGGCCGAGGAGGAGGGCGTCTATTTCGGCCAGTGCTCCGAGCTGTGCGGCATCGCCCACGCCTACATGCCCATCAACGTCAAGGTGGTGAGCAAGGAAGCCTATGAGGAATGGCTCGACTGGGCCATCGTCGAATACGGTGGCACCCCGCGCGAGGCGTCGGTCGCGCAGCAGGGCGACGAGACGGAGATGCAGCAGGGCCTCGACCCGGCCGGCGAAGGCGAGGCTGCGCGGCTCATCGAGGGCGACGAAGCCGCGCCCGCCGAGGCGGAGGCCAACTGATCCATGGAGGGGGCCGCGCCGGAGGCCCGCCCACCCATCCAAGACCCGATCGGACGAGTGCACATGACCGAGACCATCATTCTAGAGCGTGAGCCCGAGGCGCAGTTCGGCGATTACTTCGCCCTCCTGAAGCCGCGCGTGATGAGCCTCGTGGTCTTCACCGCGCTCGTGGGCATGCTGGTCGCGCCGGTCCCGCTGCACCCCTTCCTGGGCTTCTGCGCGATCCTCTTCATCGCCGTCGGCGGTGGCGCTGCAGGGGCGCTCAACATGTGGTGGGACGCCGACATCGACGCGGTGATGCGGCGCACCGCGCGCCGCCCGGTGCCGTCGGGCCGGGTCGGCGGCGACGAGGCGCTGGCCGTGGGCCTGGCGCTGTCGGGCTTCTCGGTCGTCATGCTGGGCCTTGCCACCAACTGGGCCGCCGCGGCGCTTCTGGCCTTCACGATCTTCTTCTACGTCGTCGTCTATTCGATGCTGCTGAAGCGCTCGACGCCGCAGAACATCGTCATCGGCGGGGCGGCGGGGGCGTTTCCGCCGATGATCGGCTGGGTCGCGGCGACCGGCTCGATCAGCCTCGAATCGATCCTCATGTTCGCGCTGATCTTCCTGTGGACGCCGCCGCATTTCTGGGCGCTGGCGCTGTTCATGAAGTCCGATTACGACGATGCGGGCGTGCCGATGCTGACCGTGACCCATGGCCGCCGCGCCACGCGCCGCCACATCCTGGCCTATACCGGCATCCTCGCGGCCTTCGCCATCTGGCTCGCGGTCACCCCGGTGGGCGGGCCCGTCTATCTTCTGGCGGCGGTCGCGCTCAACGGCTGGTTCCTCAAGGGCGCCTGGGACATCGTCCGGCGCGACGAGGCCACGGCCGAGGCGGACCGCTACCGGGTCGAGAAGGCGTTCTTCCGCTTCTCGCTCCTCTACCTCTTCCTGCATTTCGGCGCGCTTCTGGCCGATGCAGCGCTGCGCACGCTGGGGGTGTTCTGATGGCCATTCAGGTGGAACACGACCTGCACCGCCGCCGCCGGTCGCGCAATGTCGGCGTGGGCCTCGTGCTCGTCGCCTTCATCGCGGTGATCTTCGGCCTGACGGTGGTCAAGGTCGAACAGCTCGGCGCCACGCAGAGCTTCGACCACGTGGTCCGCCCGGAACTGCTGCCCGGGGAGGAGGCGCCGCAATGAAGCTCGACGGCAAGCAGAAGACGCTGGTCGGAACGCTCGGCGTCATCGCGTTCATGGCGGCGATGGCCTGGGCGGCGGTGCCGCTCTATTCGATCTTCTGTGCCGTCACCGGCTATGGCGGCACCACCTCGACGGCCGAGGCCGGCTCCGACGAGATCCTCGACCGCACCGTGACGGTGCGATTCGACGGCACGACCGAGACCGACATGCCGTGGGAGTTCAAGCCGGCGCAGCGCGAGATGACCGTCAGGATCGGCGAGACCGGCCTCGCCTTCTACGAGGCCTACAATCCCACCGACCGGGTGATCGCGGGACAGGCCAGCTACAACGTCGCGCCGTTCTATGCCGGCCAGTATTTCTCCAAGATCGCCTGCTTCTGCTTCACCGAGCAGGTGCTGCAACCGGGCGAGCGGGTGCAGATGCCGGTGTCGTTCTATGTCGATCCGGCCATGGTCAAGGACCGCGATGCCAAGTATGTGACTCGCATCACTCTGTCCTATACCTTCTACGAGATCGATCTGCCCGACGACGACCGGCAGGCAAGCCTCTCGACCAACTGACCGCCGCACGAGGGACGCCATGGCGCACGAAAAGAACCACGACTACCACATCCTCGCCCCGTCGCTGCACCCCCTGACCGGCGCCATCGGCGGCTTCGTCATGCTCTTCGGCGCGGTCCTGTGGATGCACGGGATCACCATGTGGCCGTTCTTCATCGGCCTCGCCATCGTCCTCTACACGATGGTCGCCTGGTGGTGGGACGTGGTCCGCGAATCGAATGCCGGCGACCACGCACCGGTGGTGCGGATCGGCCTGCGCTACGGCTTCATCCTGTTCATCATGTCGGAGGTGATGTTCTTCTCCGCCTGGTTCTGGTCGTTCTTCAAGCACGCGCTCTATCCGATGGAGACCTTCAGCGAGGGGCAATGGCCGCCGCCGACGATCGAGACCTTCGATCCCTGGCACCTGCCGCTCATCAACACGCTGATCCTGCTCTGCTCCGGCGCTGCGGCCACCTGGGCGCACCATGCCCTCGTGCACGAGAACAACCGCAAGGACCTGGCGAACGGCATCATCGTCGCCGTCCTGCTCGGCATGCTCTTCACCTTCTTCCAGGGCTACGAATACAGCCACGCGGCCTTCGGCTTCGCCGGCAACATCTACGGCGCCAACTTCTTCATGGCGACGGGATTCCACGGCGCCCACGTCATCATCGGCACGATCTTCCTGTTCGTCTGCTATCTGCGGGTGCGGGCCGGCCATTTCACCCCGGAAAAGCATGTCGGCTTCGAAGCCGCCGCCTGGTACTGGCATTTCGTCGACGTGGTCTGGCTGTTCCTCTTCGCCTCGATCTACATCTGGGGCGCGTGAGGGGGCGCGCCGCGGCCTTCCGGATCCGACGAAGGGCGCCCGCGGCGCCCTTTTTCGACGCGGCCTGACGATGCGCTGGGTGTCCCTTGCCATCCTCGGCCTCGGCGGTGTGGCGCTCCTTCTGACGCTGGGCCTGTGGCAGCTGCGCCGGCTGGAATGGAAATCGGCGCTCCTCGCCGATATCGAGGCGCGCATCGCCGCCCAGCCGGTCGCGCTGCCCGCCGCGCCCGATCCCGTTGCCGACCGCTATCTGCCGGTGGCGGTGACCGGGCGCAGCACCGGCCGCGAACTGCACGTGCTGGTCTCCACGGCGCAGATCGGCCCCGCCTACCGGGTGATCGTGCCGTTCGAGACCGGCGGGCGCCGGATCCTCGTGGATCTGGGCGCCATCGCCACCGCCGACAAGGACGCGCCGCGCCCGCCGCGCCAGATGACCGTCATTGGCAACCTGCACTGGCCCGACGAGATCGACGGCTTCACGCCCGAGCCGGACCGCACGGGCAACATCTGGTTCGCCCGCGACGTGCCGGAGATGGCCGCGGCGCTCGACACCGAGCCGCTGCTCGTCGTCGCCCGCCGCGTGGAGACGCCGATCCCCGGCGTCATCCCCCTTCCGATCTCGACCGAGGGGATCCCGAACGACCATCTGCAATACGCGATCACCTGGATTTCCATCGCCGTGCTGTGGGCGGGGATGACACTCCTTCTGGCGTGGCGTATGGCCGGCCGCACGAAGCGACGGGGATGAACATGCAATACCGGTCCACGCGGGGGGGTGCGCCGCCGCTCGATTTCGAGGCCGCCATGCTGACCGGCCTCGCGCGGGACGGCGGCCTCTATGTGCCCGCCGAGATCCCGGTGCTCTCCGAGGCGCAGATCGCCGATCTCGCCGGCCGCCCCTACGAGGAGATCGCGCTGCGCGTCATGCACCCCTTCACCGGGATGGAGGAGACGCATCTGTCGGATCTCATCGCCCGCGCCTATGCGGGCTTCGGCCACGCGGCGCGGGCGCCGCTGGTGCAGCTCGGCCCCAACCATTTCCTGCTCGAGCTGTTTCACGGGCCGACGCTGGCGTTCAAGGATTTCGCCATGCAGCTCATCGGGCAGCTCTTCCAGGACACGATGCGCCGTCGCGGCGACCGGATCACCATCGTCGGCGCCACCAGCGGGGATACCGGGTCGGCGGCGATCGAGGCGTTCCGCGGCCTCGACAACGTGGAGTGCTTCATCCTCTTCCCGCAGGGCCGGGTCAGCGAGGTGCAGCGGCGGCAGATGACCACGCCCGCCGATCCGAACGTGCACGCGCTTGCGGTCGACGGCGATTTCGACGCCTGCCAGTCGGCGGTCAAGGCCATGTTCAACGACCACGACTTCCGCGACCGGGTCGGCCTGACGGCGGTCAACTCGATCAACTGGGCGCGGGTGCTGGCGCAGGTGGTCTACTACGTCTCCGCGGCGCTCTCCCTCGGCGCGCCCCACCGCTCCGTCAGCTTCACCGTGCCCACCGGCAATTTCGGCGACATCTTCGCCGGCTCCGTCGCGCGGTCGATGGGCCTGCCGATCGAGCAACTGGTGATCGCGACCAACCGCAACGACATCCTGCACCGGACCTTCCTGACCGGCGAGCATCGCAAGGAAGGCGTGCAGCCGACGATCAGCCCGTCCATGGACATCGAGGTGAGCTCGAACTTCGAGCGCGCGCTCTACATGGCCTATGACCGCGACGGCGCTGCCGTGGCGCAGCTCATGGACGAGTTGACGCGCAACGGCGGCTTCGCCGTCAGCCAGGGCGCCATGCAGGCGCTCCGCGAGAGCTACGCCTCCGGCCGCGCCTCGGAGGAGGAGACCGCCGCCACGATCCGCGCGATCCATGCGCGGACCGGCGAGACGCTCTGCCCGCATACGGCTGTGGGGGTGAAGGTGGCCGAGGCGCATCAGGGGCGCGAGCCGATGGTCACCCTCGCCACGGCGCATCCCGCCAAGTTCCCCGACGCGGTCGAGGCGGCGACGGGTCAGCGCCCGCCGCTGCCGCCGCACATGGCCGATCTCTTCGAGCGGGCGGAGCGGATGCGGCCGGTGCCGAACGACGTCACCCACATCAAGTCCCTGATCGACGAGTCTATCGCATGAGTGTTTCCTCCCATACCCTGCCCAACGGCCTCAGGATCGTGACGGAGCGTATGCCGGGCCTCAAATCGGCCAGCGCCGGGCTGTGGATCGCCGCCGGCGCCCGGCACGAGCGTCTGGAACAGAACGGCATCGCGCATTTCCTCGAACACATGGCCTTCAAGGGCACCGCGCGGCGCTCCGCCGTCCAGATCGCCGAGGCGATCGAGGATGTCGGCGGCTATATCAACGCCTATACCTCGCGCGAGACCACCGCCTATTTCGCCCGCGTTCTCGAGGCCGATGTGGGCCTGGCGCTCGACGTCATCTCCGACATCGTGCTGAACTCGGTCTTCGACCAGCGCGAGATCGAGGTCGAGCGCGGCGTCATCCTGCAGGAGATCGGCCAGGTCCGCGACACGCCCGACGACATCGTCTTCGACTGGCTGCAGGAGGCCGCCTATCCGGGCCAGGCGATCGGCCGGTCGATCCTCGGCCCCTCCGAACGGGTGGAGCGTTTCGACCGCGACGATCTGGCGCGATTCGTGGGCGAGAACTACAACCCCTCCGACATGATCCTGTCGGCCGCCGGCGCCGTCGATCACGAGGCCATCGTCCACTTCGCCGAGGACCGGTTCGGCCATCTGCCGGCGCGACAGCGCCGCGCGCCCGAGGCCGCCGCGTTCCGCGGCGGCGAGCGGCGTGAGCTGCGCAGCCTCGAGCAGGTGCATTTCACGCTGGGCTTCGAGGCGCCGTCCTACCGCGATCCGGATTTCTATGCCGCGCAGATCCATGCCAGCGCGCTCGGCGGCGGCATGTCCTCGCGGCTCTTCCAGGAACTGCGCGAGCGCCGCGGCCTGTGCTATTCGATCTTCGCGCAGGCCGGCGCCTACGACGATTCGGGGATGCTGACGATCTATGCCGGCACCTCCGCCGACGAGATCGACGCGCTCGCCCGCCTGACCATCGACGAGATGAAGCGCGCCGCCGACGACATCACGGTGGCCGAGGTCGAGCGGGCGCGGGCGCAGCTCAAGGCCGGCCTGCTGATGGGGCTCGAAAGCCCCTCCGCCCGGGCCGAACGGCTGGCGCGGCTGCTGTCGATCTGGGGCCGGATCCCGTCGCTCGACGAGACCATCCGCAGGATCGACGAGGTGACGATCGAGCAGGTCCGCGATCTCGGCGCCCGGACCAACCCCGAGACCGCCGCCATGGCGCTTTACGGACCCGTCGAGCGCGCCCCCGCCCTGTCCGAGATCCGCGCGCGTCTGGCGGCCTGATGCGCCTCGGACGGCGACGGTTGCGCGTCGAGACCGACCGGATGTCGCTGCGACCGCCGCAGCATGCCGATTACCGCGCCTGGTCGGATCTGCGGCAGGACAGCAGCGCCTTCCTGCAGCCGTGGGAGCCGACCTGGGCGCCCGACCACCTGACGCGCCGGAGCTTCACCAACCGCGTCTATTGGGCGCAGCGCTCGGTCCGCAACGAGACGGCGCTGCCGCTCTTCATGTTCCGGCGCGAGGACGAGACGCTGATCGGCGCGATCACTCTCGACAACATCCGCCGCGGGCCGGCGCAATCGGCGACGCTCGGCTACTGGGTGGGCGCCCGCCACGCCCGCCAGGGCTACATGCGCGAGGCGATCGAGGGGCTCGTCCACCACGCCTTCCACCGGCTCGACCTCAGCAGGGTCGAGGCCGCGTGTCTGCCCGAGAACGTCGCCTCCCGCGGCGCGCTCGAGAAGTCCGGCTTCAAGTACGAGGGCGTCGCGCAGAGCTATCTCCAGATCGCCGGGCGCTGGCGCAACCATGTCCTCTATTCGAACCTGCGATCCGACCGGCGGGGGCGGACAGATGTGGGCTGAGCTCACGCGGTCGCGACTGGAAAGGGGGTCGATCAGCCGCTAGCCTTCCCGAAAGGGGGTTCCGCCATGCTGAGACCGCTCGCCATCCTTCTGTGCCTCTTGGCGCTTCCCGCCGCGGCGCAGGATCGCCAGAGCCACTGCATCGCCATCGCCGATGCCGCCCCCGGCATCGCCTATGTCCGGAAGGCTTCGTGGCGCGAGCCGCTGCCCGACTACACCGTGCGCCTGTCCTATCTCGACCATTCGATGTTCCTGCTGCAGGGACCCGACGGCACCACGGCGGTCACCGACTACAACGGCTTTCTGGGCGGCGTCGACTTCGTCCCCGACATCGCCACGATGAACCACGCCCATTCCTCGCACTGGACGATCAGCCCCGATCCGCGCATCCCCCATCTGCTCGAGGGCTGGGGAGACGGTGTCTCGCCCACCCTTCACGGCGAGGAGGTGGGCGAGCTCCTGGTCCGCAACGTCCCCACCGACATCCGCTCCTATCGCGGGGTCGAGAAATACGGCAATTCCATCTTCGTGTTCGAGACGGCCGGCCTCTGCATCGGCCATCTGGGCCATCTGCACCACGAGCCCGACGAGGCCCAGTACGCCGCCCTCGGCCGGCTCGACGTGGTGATGGCCGCCGTCGACGGCGGCATGACCGTCGATCTTCCCACCATGATTCGCACGCTGGAACGGCTGGAAAGCTCGATCGTCATCCCCATGCACTGGTTCGGCCGCGGCACGCTCGACCGGTTCCTCGCCGGCATCTCGGAGCGCTACGTCGTCGATCGCCGCGACGACACCTCCATGGAGGTCAGCCTGCGCAGCCTGCCCGACAGGCCGACCGTGGTGGTCCTGCAACCCGCCTTCCTGCAAGCCGAATGAGCCCCCCCTGGCTCGCCGATCTGGCGGCGTGCCTGTCGGATGGCGCCCTGCGGCCGCTCGGCGAGGCGGATCTGACGGAGCCGCGGGGCCAGTGGCGGGGCCGGGCGGCGGCGCATGTCGCGCCCCGCGATACCGACGAGGTGGCGCGCCTCGTGCGCTTCGCCGCCGGCCGCGGCATCCCGTTGGTGCCGCGCGCGGGCGGCACCGGGCTTGTCGGCGGCCAGACCATGCCCGAGGGCGCGCCGATCCTGGTCTCGCTCGACCGACTGCGGCGCGTGCGCGCCGTCCATCCCGTGGAAAACGTGATGATCGCCGAGGCCGGCGTCATCCTCGCCGACGCCCAGGCCGCCGCCGCCGAGGCCGGGCGGCTCTTCCCGCTCTCCTGGGCGGCGGAGGGCTCGGCGCGGATCGGCGGCGCGCTGGCGACCAATGCCGGCGGGCTCAACGTCATCCGCTACGGCACCGCGCGCGAGGTCTGCCTCGGCATCGAGGCGGTCATGCCCTCGGGCGAGATCCTGCACGGGCTGAAGCGGCTGCGGAAGGACAATACCGGCTACGACATCCGCAACCTGCTGATCGGCTCCGAAGGGACGCTCGGCATCATCACCGCCGCGGCGCTGCGTCTCTTCCCGCGGCCGGCGCGGCAGGGCACGGCGTTCATCGCGGTCCGGGACCCGGCGGCGGCGCTCGACCTCTTGAGCCGCGCCACCGAGCGGGGCGGCGTCTCGGGCTTCGAGCTGATCTCGGGGCAGGGCATGGCCTTCCTGCGCGAGACCGGAAAGCCGGTGAAGCTGCCCTTCGACCGGATCCCCGACTGGTCGGTTCTTGTCGATCTGGGTCTTAACGCGGAGGAGGACCCCGAGACGCGGCTCGAGACGCTCTTTGTCGAAGCGCTGGAGGCGGGTCTCGTCGGCGACGGCGTCGTCGCCCGCTCCGAGGCGCAGCGCCGGGCGCTCTGGGCGGTGCGGGAGATGATCCCCGAGGCGAACCGCGCGGTGGGCGCCATCGTCTCGAACGACATCTCGCTGCCGCTCTCGGCGATCCCCGACTTCATCGACGGCTGCGGCGCCCGGCTCCGGGCCGCCCTCGATCTGCGCATCAACGTCTTCGGCCATCTGGGCGACGGCAACCTCCATTACAACCTCTTCCCCCCGGCGGGGCAGGACCGGGCGGCCTTCGCCCATCGCGCCGAGGCGCTGCGCGGCATCGTCGACGAGGAGGTGGCGGCGCGGGAGGGCTCGTTCTCCGCCGAACACGGCATCGGCCGGCTCAAGGTGGACGAGCTCGAACGCTACGGCGATCCGGCGAAGCTCGCGGCGATGCGGGCGATCAAGGCGGCGCTCGATCCGGCGGGCATCATGAACCCCGGCGCCGTGCTGCGCACGCCCCTCAGCGCAGGAAGTTCGGCCGCAGACCGCCCTTGCGCCGGTCGCTCGGCAAATGCCGGTTGAGGCGGCGGGAGGCCAGACCGAACAGCCCCACCAGACACAGCGTCAGGACGATGAAATAGCCCGCCAGGATCGGATAGGGGACGAACGGGTTGAAAGTCTTGTCGGCGAAGTAGCTGGCGTAATAGAGCGCGTCGCCGCGCTGCTGCCGCGCCGGAAACCCCGAGAAGAAGACCAGCGTCGTGGCGTGGAACAGGAAGATCGCCTCGTTCGTGTAGGCCGGCCAGGCGAGGCGCAGCATCGTCGGGAATGTGATCCGCCGGAACCGCGTCCAGCCGGTCAGCCCGTAGGCCTCCGCCGCCTCCGTATCGCCGCGCGGAATGGCGCGGAGCGCGCCGTGAAAGATCTCGCCCGAATAGGCGGCGGTGTTGAGGAACAGCACCACCAGCGCGCCGAGCCAGGCCGAGGTCAGCGGGTCGAAGACCGGCATCCGCGCCTTGAGCGACAGGAAGCTGAAATAGGCGAAGAAGAACTGGATGAAGAGCGGCGTGCCGCGAAACACCAGCACGATCCATTCCGCCGGCATCCGCAGCAGCCGCGACCGCGCGCTCTTGCCCACCGCCAGCAGGACCGCCAGCCCGAACCCGAAGAGCAGGGCGACGAGGCCGAAATAGACGTTCCAGATCATCCCCGACCCGATCAGCACGACCTGCTGGCAGAGCGTGAAGTCGCTGCGCGGCAGCAGCCGCTCGCCGTATCCCAGCGAGCGGAAGGCATAGTCGCCGATGGTCTGCCAGCAGCTCACGGGCTGAGCGCCTGGCCGTGCCGCAGCCGCCGCATCAGCCGCTCGAGCAGGATCTCCGACACCCGGGTGAGCACGAGATAGAAGACGAGAAGCGCCGCGAAGTACCACATGCGCCAGTCGCCGTGGGGATAGTCGGTGAAGGTCGGGGTCTTGGTGCCGCCGAGCTCGCGCGCCCAGTAGACGATGTCCTCGATCCCCAGCAGGAACAGCAGCGGCGTCGCCTTGATCAGGATCATCCACAGGTTCGACAGCCCCGGCAGCGCGTAGAGCCACATCTGCGGCACCACCACCCGGCGGAAGCATTGCGCCCGGCTCATGCCATAGGCCGCCGCCGTCTCGACCTGCGCGGCCGGCACGGCGCGCATCGCCCCGAACAGCACGTTGGCGCAGAACGCGCCGAAGACGATGGCGAAGGTCAGCACCGCCAAGGCGAAGCCATAGACCTCGTGCACCCATTGCGGCGCATTGCCGGCCGGCGTCTTGGCGGCCGGGCAGACGACGAAATCCGATCCCTGCCGCACCGGCTCGGCCCATCCCGGACAGACGATCTCGTGGCGCAGATATTCGATCCCCTGATCGAGTGCGATCACGAAGAACAGGAAGAAGGCGATGTCGGGCACGCCGCGGACGATGGCGATATAGCCCCGGCCGAACCAGCGCAGCGGCGGCAGCGGCGAACGTGCCGCCATCGCGCCCCCGAACCCGAAGAGCAGCGCCGCCGGCGCCGTCACCGCCAGAAGCAGCAGCACGGTTCCGAACGAGGCGTAGAAGGCCATGTGCTTGCCGGTCGTCAGATAGCAGGCGAGCCAGGGCAGCGTGTCGAGGCCGGCGGGGTCGGTGCAGGCGGGCAGGATGGGCGTGTCTCCCTCGGCGGCCGGCCGGAGCTAGATGCGGCGGCGCGACCCTGCATGGTGCGGTCAGCGGGCGCGCGCCTGGTGGCGGCGCGCCCGCCCTGCTCAGAAGGTCTGCGAATCAGGCAGCCACTTGACGATCAGCTCGTTCAGCGAGCCGTCATCCTTCATCGACTGGATCGCCTCGTCGAAGGTCTGGCGCAGATCCGCGTCGCTCTCGCGGAAGCCCATGCCGATGCCGCCGCCGAGCGGAATGTCCTCGCCGACGAAGACCAGCTCCTGCGACTGCTCGACATAGGGCGTCAGGAAGTCCTTGTCGGCCATCACCGCGTCGGCCTCGCCGTTGCGGACCGCGGCCACCGTTTCCTCGGGGTCGGGAAATTCCAGAAGCGCCGCGCCGGTCTGGGTGACGTGATCGGCCTGGATGGTGCCGGTCTGCGCGGCGATCACCCCGTTCTCGATATCGGCATCGGCATCGAGCGCGGCATAGGCCGAGGGCGAGGGCGGCGTATAGTTCTGGCTGAAATCGATCACCTCGTCACGCTCCGGCGTGATCGACATGCCGGCGATGATCGCGTCGTAATTGCCGGAGACGAGGTTCGGGATGATTGAATCCCAGTCGTTCGTGACCCAGGTGCATTGCAGCCCGGCGCGCTCGCACAGCGCGTCGCCGAGCTCGCGCTCGAACCCCGCGACCTCGCCCGAATCGTTGAGGAAGTTGTAGGGCGGGTAGGCGCCCTCGGTGGCGAGCCGCACGGTGTCCTGCGCGGCGGCGGCGCCGGCGCACAGGGCAAGGAGTGCAGTGCCGAGGATCAGGTGTTTCATGGGTCTCTCCCGTTGACGATGCGGCCTCTCTGACGGAGGCCGTTCTGTGACGGAAGCCAGCGTGGGTCGAAATCGGGTCGAAGACAAGCGACGTTCCCGCCGCCCTTGCGTCATGCCGAGGCGATTGCCCGAAAAACGCGCTCAGGCGGCGCCGATCGAGAGGAAGCCGCGCAGCCGCTCGCTGTCCGGCTGGTCGAACAGCCGCTCGGGCGCGCCCTCCTCCTCGATGCGGCCGCGATGCAGGAACACCACGTGGTCGGAGCAGTCGCGCGCCATGTCCATGTCGTGCGTCACGAGGATCATCGTGCGCCCCTCTTCGGCCAGCGCCTGGATGACGCGCACCACCTCCTGTTCGAGTTCCGGGTCGAGCGCCGAGGTGGGCTCGTCGAAGAGGAGCGCCCTGGGCTCCATGGCCAAGGCCCGGGCGATGGCCGCGCGCTGCTGCTGTCCGCCCGAAAGCTCGGCCGGATAGCGGTCGGCCTTGTCGGCGATGCCGACCTTGTCGAGATAGCCGCGCGCCGCCGCCTCGACCTCGGCGCGCGGCCGCTTCAGCACATGGCGCGGCGCCTCCATGACGTTCTGCAGCACGGTCATGTGCGCCCACAGGTTGAACTGCTGGAACACCATCGACAGGTTGGTGCGAATCCGCGTGACCTGCTTCGGATCGGAGGGCCGGCGGTCGCCGCCGGCGCCGGTCCAGCGCACCGGCTCGCCCTCGAAGGCAATCTCGCCCGCCTGGCTGTTCTCCAGAAGGTTGCAGCACCGCAGAAGCGTGGATTTCCCGGACCCCGAGGACCCGATCAGCGACACGACATGGCCCTTCGGCGCCGTCAGGTCGACGCCCTTCAGCACCTCGAGCGTGCCGAAGCTCTTGTGCAGGTCACGGACCTTGAGGACGGGTTCTGGCACGGGGGGGCTCCGCTGCGGATCGCGGAAGTAGGGCCGATGGCGCCCGGAAATGCAATGCCCGCCTTCGGGACCGGCGCAGGCGCGGGCTCAGACGCCGCGGCTGTCCTCGACGCGCTGGCGCGCGAGGTTCGACTCGCGGTCGTTCACCCCCAGCATCGGCGCCACCATGCGCAACAGCGAATCCTCCTCCTCGTCGCGGTGCCCGTCGGCCAGCACGATGGTCCAGAGCGCCTCGACCACGCCGATCCGCTCCTCGTAGGGAACCCCGTCCTTGATCGCGCGGGTAAAGCGCACCGTGTCGGGCGCCTCGGCCTCCGCCGCCTCGCCCTCGCGGCGCAATTGTTCGGCCTCGGCGGGGTCAAGTCCGTAGCGACGCGCCAGGACCCGGTCGATTCGCGCCGTCTCGGCGGCCGAATAGTCCCCGTCGGCGCGGGCGATCCGTACCAGAAGCGCGGTCAGCGCCAGCCGCGCATCGCCCGGCGGCAGGTGTTCGGTCTCGGGCGCGGTCAGGCGGCGAAGGAGCTCGTTGAACATGAGCGGGATATAGGCGGCTGTTGCACGGGTGCAAAGGTCGCCGGGGAATTGCGGGGAATCGCGATTCTTGCATGGCTTGCCCTGTTGGTGCGCCCGGGCATGCGCTATGTCGAGCCCATGTCGCGTGAGGGTCTGCCTGTGCACCGTCTTCTTCTGACCGCGGGTCTTGTCGGTTCGGCCGCTCTGGCCCTGTCCGGAGGCATGGCCGCGGCGCAGTCCTACGCCGCCCCGCGCGACGTGGGCGGCGAACCCGACCTCGTCTTCACGCTGCGCGGCGGCGTCGCCTCGGCGCCCGAATATTTCGGCTCCGAGGATTACACGCTCGGACCGGATCTGGCGTTCAGGCTGAACTACCTCTCGCTGGGACCGCTGAACTTCGGCAGCGCCGACGGCGCGCGCCGCCAGGGCCTGGGCATCCGCGGCTCGTTTCGCTATGTCGACGAGCGCAGCGCCGACGACAACGGTGAGCTTGCCGGCCTTGACGACATCGACGCGACCTTCGAGCTGGGGCTCGGGCTCGGCTATACCAGCGACAGCTTCGCCGCCTTCGCCGATCTGCGCTACGGGATCGGCGGCCATGAAAGCTTCGTGAGCGAGCTCGGCGCCGATCTGCGGCTGCATCCGAGCGACCGTCTGACGCTGACCGCCGGGCCGCGCGTGCTCCTGGGCTCGGAGGACTACGCCTCAACCTATTTCGGCGTGACGGCCGCCGAGGCGCGCGCCAGCGACGGCCGCTTCCCGGCCTACGACGCCGATGGCGGCGTCGTCAGCGCCGGGATCGAGCTCGGGGCGCGCTACGAAGTGAACGACAGGTGGGGCGTCGAGGGCGCCGTCACCTATGACCGGCTGGTCGGCGACGCGGCCGACAGCCCCATCGTCGAGCAGGGCGACCGCGACCAGTACGGCCTGCGGATCGGCGTCACCCGGCAGATCACGCTCGACTTCTAAGCATTGCCTCCGACGCCCGCGGGCGTCAGGGTCTTTTGCTCCACCCGGCCAACCCGGAACTCAGCGATCGGGGTCGGCAAAGATGTTGTCGGTCCCCTCGAGATCCACGGTCTCGTCAAGGGTCGTGCCCGCCCCGAGGTCGCGGATCCGCACGTGACCGTCGGCATCGCCGATCACCACCGTGTCGCAGATATCGGTGAAGAGCCCGTTCTCGACCACCCCGGCGATCTGGTTCAGCGCCAGCGACAGCGCCCGCGGCGCCTCGATCCGTCCCAGACGCAGATCGAGGATCCGGTTGCCCTCGTCGGTGACGAAGGGCGCGTCGCCCGCCATGCGCAGCTCCGCCTCGACATCCGCCGCCCCGTCGAGCCTCGCCACCGCGTCCTCGACAAGCGAGCGGGTGGCGACGAGCCCGAAGGGCACCACCTCCACCGGCAGCGGGAAGGCGCCCAGCATCTCGACCTGCTTCGAGCGGTCGGCGATCACGATCATGCGCTCCGACGCGGTCGCCACGATCTTCTCGTGCAGAAGCGCGCCGCCGCCGCCCTTGATGAGGTTCAGCTCCGGGTCGAACTCGTCGGCGCCGTCGATCGTCAGGTCGAGCCAGCGCGCCTCGTCGAGCGTCGTCACCGGAATGCCGGCGCCGCGCGCCAGCTCCGCGGTGCGCGACGATGTGGGCACCCCGGTCAGCCGCAGCCCCTCGGTGCGGATCAGCTCGGCCAGGCAGCGGATCAGCCAGGCGGCGGTGGAGCCGGTGCCGAGGCCCACCTTCATGCCGTCCTCGACGAAATCGCAGGCGCGCCGCGCCGCGACGAACTTCGCCTTCTCGGCGGCGGAGAGCGGGGCGGAGTGCTTGTCGGACATGGGGCCTTCCTCGTGCTGCCGGCGGATCTATAGGCGGCCAGGTGCGGCGGGCCAAGGGGCGCGCCATGCCGGTTTGCGCGCCGGGAATGTCGCGATGGCCTGTTGTCGCCGCCCGGCAATCGGCTATGCGGGGGTCATGTTCCTGTCCGTCTTCGAAATGTTCAAGCCGGGAATCGGGCCGTCCTCCTCCCATACGATGGGGCCGATGGTGGCGGCGACGCGATTCCTCGACCTGCTGCGGCGTTCGGCCTTCACCCCGGCGGGCGTCTCGGCGCGGCTCTGCGGGTCGCTGGCCTTCACCGGCCGCGGCCACGCGACCGACCGCGCGGTGATCCTCGGCCTCTCGGGCATGACCCTCGACAGCTACGAGGCCGAGGAGGCCGAGGCGTGCCTCGCCCGCATCGCGGCGGAGCGCCAGGTGACGCCCGAGGGCCTGCCGCCCCTCCGCTTCGATCCCGAGGCCGACCTGCGCTTCGATTTCGACACGGCCCTGCCCGGCCACGCCAACGGGCTCGAATTCTTCGCCCATGACGGCGAGGGCGACGTGATCCTGCGGCAGGTCTACTATTCCGTCGGCGGCGGCTTCGTTTTGACCGATGCGGAGCTGGCGGGCGGCGCCGACACCGATGACGGGCCGCCCGTTCCGCACCCGTTCAAGTCCGCCGCCGAGATGCTCGAGATGTGCCGCGCAACCGGCCGCTCCATCGCCGATCTGAAGCGCGCCAACGAGCTGAGCCGCCGCCCGCTGCGCGAGCTCGAGGCCGGCATGGCGCGGATCTGGGACGAGATGCGCGACTGCATCGACCGCGGCCTCGCCGCGGAGGGCGTGCTGCCCGGCGGGCTGAACGTTCGCCGGCGTGCCGCGAGGCTCAACGCCGCGCTCATCTCCGAGCGCGGCCTGAACCTCGCCAAGCCGCACGAGGCGATGGACTGGCTCGGCGCCTACGCCATGGCGGTGAACGAGGAGAACGCCGCCGGCGGCCGCGTCGTCACCGCGCCGACCAACGGTGCGGCAGGGGTCGTCCCGGCGGTGCTGCGCTACTGGCTCGACCACGTGCCCGGCGCCACCTCGAAACGGGTGCCCGACTTCCTGCTGACCGCCGCGGCGATCGGCGGGCTCGTCAAGCACAACGCCTCGATCTCGGGCGCCGAATGCGGCTGCCAGGCCGAGGTCGGCGCCGCCGCGGCGATGGCCGCCGCGGGGCTCTGCGCGGTCATGGGCGGCACCCCCGAACAGGTCGAGAACGCCGCCGAGATCGCGCTCGAGCACCATCTGGGCATGACCTGCGATCCGGTCCGCGGCCTCGTCCAGGTGCCCTGCATCGAGCGCAACGGCCTCGGCGCCATGAAGGCCGTGGGCGCGGCCTCGCTGGCGCTGCGGGGCGATGGCAGCCATCTTGTGCCCCTCGACGCGGCGATCGAGACGATGCGCCAGACCGGCCGCGACATGAGCGAGAAATACAAGGAGACCTCGCTCGGCGGTCTCGCCGTCAACGTCCCGAACTGCTGAGCGCGTCGAGCACCGCCTCGCGCGCCGATGACGGCAGCAGCACGGCCATGCCTGGCCCGTCGAAGCCGAGCCGCACCGGCCCCGTCACCTCGTTCGACGTGCCGATGGCGCCGCTCGGGGCAAAGCCGATCCCGTCGATCGGCCAGCGCAGCCCCTCCGACCGGCCGGTGACGGCGGCGAACGGGAACAGCGACAGCCACATCCCGCGGGGCAGGTCGAGCGCGATCGCCTCCGGCGCGGCGAAGGCCACCGTTTCCGGCCCGATCAGAAGACAACGGGCGCCGCGCCGCACCAGGCAGGACAAAGCCGCCAGCGAATGATCGGTGCGCCCACCCAGAAACCCGAGCCCCAGGATCACCGGCGCGCGAATCCGCTCGAGGCATTTCTCGAAATCGGTGCTGTCCTGCTCGGTGACATGGTGGCACCGCGCCGCCGGCAGCCGCAGCCGCGTCGCCTCCGAGATCGAATCCATGTCGCCGATCACCGCGTCCGGCATCCGCCCGGCATCGAGAAGCGCTCCGGCGCCGCCATCGGCGGCCACCGCCAGATCGCCCCGCTCGAGCGCCCAGTGCAGATCCGTCTGGCTGACGGGAGCGCCGCCGATCAGCACGAGGGGATGCGCGCTCCTCAGCGGGCGCTCTGGATTTACCAAGCTATTCGTCATAATTTTGCCCTGAACGGATGATGTCCCTTTACGCGTCCGACCGCGTCCGCGCCGGATGGCGGCATGTCGATGACGACCGGCACGAGTGCTGACACGGAAGGCGAGGCAGGCGATCGATGTCGCACCCGAAGACCACCCTGACGATTTCCTGTGGCGGTCGGTCGATCTCTCTCGACGGCTTCGAAAATCCTTTCGCCGTCCTCCGCGCCGCCCTTGCCGTCCTGCCCGACGACGCGGCCGCCGACACCGCCGACGCCTGGCCGGGCGCCGACGCGCTCCGCCGTGCCGTCGCCGAGGCGGCGGCGCTGCGCGTCGTCTGCATCTCCTCGGACGAGGCGATCGTCCTGCGCCCCGAACCGGAGGCGGCGCTGGCCTTGTCGGACAGGAGCGCCGCCTCCGACCCCCTCGAGGGCGCGGACCTTTCGCGCCCCTGGATCCTGCTGCCAGCCGAACCCGCCACCGCCCGCCATGGCGGAACCGCTTCCGCGGCGGCGGAGGACGCGGCGGACGATCCACCGCCCCCCGACGCGGCCGAGGATCTGGTCGATGTCAGCCCCTTGCAGCCGCCGACCTTCGCGCTGCCGCCGCCCGCGCCGCCCTTGAGCCTGCGCGACGGGGCGGCGCGCTTCCTCCGCGACGGCGGCGGACGGGAGGATGCGGCGGCTGCGCCGGATGCCGACGGGCCGCAATGGCGCACGCTCGACCGGCTTCTCGACGAGACGGACGCGCAGTTCGACGCCGCCGACGGCAGCCGCAGGCGCCGCGCCCTGGCCCACATGCGGCAGGCCGTGGCCGCCACCCGCGCCGAAGAGGCGCTGCGCGACCGCGCCGGCCTTTCCGCGCCGTCGCTCTCGCGCTTCCGCGAGGATCTGCGGGCCGCCATCCGGCACCCGCCCGCGCCGCATCCCCCCGCGGCGCAGGAGGCGCCCCCGCCACTGCGCCTGCTCGGCAGCCAGCGGGCCGATGCCCGCGAGGCGGGGCCCGAGGCGCCTGATCCGGGTCGCGACGCGGCGGAGCCCGAGGATGCCGCGCTCGCCGCCCGGCTCGAAGCGGCGGTGATGCGGGCGGTGGAGAGCGGCGAGGCGGAGGGGCTCACCCGCGCCGAGCTCGTGCGCCGTACGGCGGTTTTGGGTTCCGGGCGCCCCGTGCCGCGGGAGGAATGGCTCAGGAGCCTGGGCCAGCTCCTGCGCTCCGGCCGGCTGCGGCGCTGCGAAAGCGGCCGCCTTGCTCCCGGCGTTCCCCTGGCGCCCGACGACTAGTCCCGGCCGGGCTCGTCCCGGTCGCGTGGCGGGCTCTGCCCGACGCCCCGGAACACCTCCCGGAACGGCAGCGCCCAGACGATGCCCAGCGCCATGTAGACGACCAGCTCCACGAGGATCGGCGGCCGGCCCAGCCAGGTCATCACGCTCGAGGCAAGGACGATCCAGACCGGCAGCCCGAGAAGCAGGATGACGAGCGACCAGCGCCGCTTGGAACGATGCGACAGCGCCATCAGTCGCGGAACGGATCGGTGACAAGGATCGTGTCCTCGCGCTCGGGGCTGGTCGACAGAAGCGCCACCGGACAGCCGATCAGCTCCTCGACCCGGCGCACGTACTTGATCGCCCCCGCCGGCAACTCGGCCCAGCTGCGCGCGCCTTCCGTCGATTCCGCCCAGCCCTCCATCTCCTCGTAGACCGGCACGCAGCGCGCCTGCGCCTCGGACGCAGTGGGCAGATGGTCGAGCCGGACGCCGTCGAGTTCATAGGCGACGCAGATCTTCAGCCGCTCGAAGCCGTCGAGGACGTCGAGCTTGGTCAGCGCAATGCCGTGCATCCCCGAGGTCGCGCAGGTCTGCCGCACCAGGCAGGCATCGAACCAGCCGCAGCGCCGCTTGCGCCCGGTGACGGTGCCGAATTCACGCCCCCGCTCGCCCAGTCGTTCGCCATCGGCATCGGCCAGCTCGGTCGGGAACGGCCCTTCGCCCACCCGCGTGGTGTAGGCCTTGACGATGCCCAGCGTGAACTGGACCGCATCGGGGCCGAGGCCCGAGCCCGTGGCCGCCTGCCCGGCGATCACGTTCGACGAGGTCACGTAGGGGTAGGTGCCGAAATCGATGTCGAGAAGCGCGCCCTGCGCCCCCTCGAAGAGAATCCTGCGGCCCTGCCGCTTGGCCGCGTCGAGCTCGCGCCAGACCGGCCGCGCGAAGGGCAGGATCTCGGGCGCGATCCGCTCCAGGCTGTCGATCAGCGCCGCGCGGTCGATCGGCTCGAGCCCTAGCCCCGAGCGCAGCGCGTTGTGGTGCACGAGCGCCCGGTCGACGCGCAGCGCCAGCGTGGCCGCATCGGCCAGATCGGCCACCCGGATCACCCGGCGGCCGACCTTGTCCTCGTAGGCCGGGCCGATGCCGCGCCCGGTCGTGCCGATCCGCGCCATGCTCGCCTGCCCTTCGCGCGCCCGGTCCAGTTCCCCGTGGAACGGCAGGATCAGCGGCGTGTTCTCGGCGATCATCAGCGTCTCGGGCGTGATCTCCACGCCTTGCTCGCGGATCTGCGCGATCTCCTTCACCAGATGCCAGGGGTCGAGCACCACGCCGTTGCCGATGACGCTGATCTTGCCGCGCCGCACCACCCCCGAGGGGAGCGCGTTGAGCTTGTAGGTGACGCCGTCGATGACGAGCGTGTGGCCGGCATTGTGACCGCCCTGGAAGCGCACGATGACGTCGGCCCGCTCCGAGAGCCAGTCGACGATCTTGCCCTTGCCCTCGTCGCCCCATTGCGCGCCGATCACCGCGACATTGGCCATCCTCGTCTCCCTGCCGGACCGCCGCCGTGTCTAGCGAACCCGCCGCCCGGGCGAAAGCGCGAAAGCCGCGCTGCGGATCACCGCCGCACCCCGCAATGCCGCCGCCCCGCAAGCGCCGGGTTGCGCCGTTTTGCCGTTGGCCATAGATGGAGGCGGTCACGAACGCCGAAACCCGGGGCCCATGCAGAACATCGTCCTCACCATCCACCTGATCCTCGCCCTCTGCCTGATCGGCGTGGTGCTGCTGCAGCGGTCCGAGGGCGGCGGCCTCGGCATGGGCGGCGGCGGCGGCGCCATGTCGGCGCGCGGCGCGGCGACCGCGCTCGGCAAGATGACGTGGGGGCTCGCGGCCTGCTTCATCGCCACCTCGATCTGGCTCACCGTGATCGCGGCGCAGAATTCCGGCGACAGCTCGGTGCTCGACCGGGTGCGCGAGGGAGTGGAGGGCGCGCCGGTCGAGAGCGGCGACCAATCCCCCTCGGTGCCGTCCCTGGGCGGCGACCTGCTGCCGCCGGCCGCCTCCGACGCGCCGCCGGCCGAGAGCGGGGAGGCGCCGCCCGCCGCGCCCGCCGATCAGCCGTCGCGCCCCCCGCGCGCCGACTGATCCGCCACACTGTCGCCCCGGTTGCGGCCCGGTCCGGGCCGCGCTAGTCAGAACCCCCGTGGGGGTGCCGGATGCCGGACGCCTGACAGATCCGATCCAGATCCGCTTCACGGGGGGACCCCGATCCATGGCACGTTACGTCTTCGTCACCGGTGGCGTGGTGTCCTCGCTGGGCAAGGGACTGGCCTCGGCGGCGCTGGGCGCGCTCCTGCAGGCGCGCGGCTTCTCGGTCCGGCTGCGCAAGCTCGACCCCTATCTCAACGTCGATCCCGGCACGATGAGCCCGTTCGAGCATGGCGAGGTGTTCGTCACCGATGACGGGGCGGAGACCGATCTCGATCTCGGCCATTACGAGCGCTTCACCGGCGTCGCCGCGCGCGCCACCGATTCGGTGTCCTCGGGGCGGATCTATTCGAGCGTGCTGGAGAAGGAGCGGCGCGGCGACTATCTCGGCAAGACCATCCAGGTCATTCCCCACGTCACCAACGAGATCAAGGACTTCCTCACCATCGGCGCGGACGAGGTCGATTTCATGCTGTGCGAGATCGGCGGCACGGTGGGCGACATCGAGGGGCTGCCGTTCTTCGAGGCGATCCGCCAGTTCGCGCAGGAACGGCCGCGCGGCCAGTGCATCTTCATGCACCTGACGCTCCTGCCTTGGATCGCGGCGAGCGGAGAGCTGAAGACCAAGCCCACGCAGCATTCCGTGAAGGAGCTGCGCTCCATCGGCATCGCCCCCGACGTGCTGGTCTGCCGGTCCGAGAAGCCGATCCCCGAGAAGGAGCGCGAGAAGCTGGCGCTGTTCTGCAACGTCCGCCCCGATTCGGTGATCGCCGCCTACGACCTCAAGTCGATCTACGAGGCGCCGCTCGCCTATCACCGCGAGGGGCTCGACCAGGCGGTGCTCGACGCCTTCGGGATCTCGCCGGCGCCGAAGCCCAACATGGCGCGCTGGGACGATGTCGCCGACCGGATCTTCAACCCCGAGGGGGAGGTGCGGATCGCCATCGTCGGCAAGTACACGCAGCTTGAGGACGCCTACAAGTCGATCGCCGAGGCGCTGACCCATGGCGGCATGGCCAACCGCGTGAAGGTCCGGATCGAATGGGTGGATGCCGAGCTCTTCGACACCGAGGATCCGGCCCCGCATCTCGAACCCTACGACGCGATCCTGGTGCCCGGCGGCTTCGGCGAGCGCGGCACCGAGGGCAAGATCAAGGCCGCGCAATTCGCCCGCGAACGGCGCGTGCCCTATCTCGGCATCTGCCTCGGCATGCAGATGGCGGTGGTCGAGGCGGCGCGCAACCTCGCCGGCATGGCCCGCGCCGGCAGCCAGGAATTCGACCACGAGTTGGGCGGGATGCGCTTTGAGCCGGTGATCTTCCACCTCAAGGAGTGGATCAAGGACAACCAGACCATCGCCCGCGACGTGATGGGCGACAAGGGCGGCACCATGCGGCTCGGCGCCTATACCGCGCATCTGAAGGAAGGCTCGAAGGTCGCCGAGGTCTACGGCTCCCACCGCATCGAGGAGCGCCACCGCCACCGCTACGAGGTCGACATCCGCTACCGCGAGGCGCTGGAGGCCCACGGCCTGTGCTTCTCCGGCATGTCGCCGGACGGCCGCCTGCCCGAGATCGTCGAGGTCTCGGGCCACCCCTGGTTCATCGGCGTGCAATTCCACCCCGAACTCAAATCCAAGCCCTTCGCCCCGCACCCGCTCTTCGCCGATTTTGTCCGGGCCGCGAAGGAGGTCTCGCGGCTGGTCTAGATCACGCTTGCGTGAAACGTGACCATTGCTAGAAATCGACCTTCACCCAGTCGGAGGTTTCGGCGTGTTCAGATCAATTTTCCCAGCCGCTTTTCTCGTCTTGCCCGCTCTGGTCTTCGCTGCGGCGCATGCCGCGCAATACGAATGCGAGTTCGACGTGACGCTGGACGACCTCGCCTTTCTCGACGCTGTTTTTTATGACGGCAGCCCCTTTCTATCCCGCATTTCCCCAGCAATCCGCTGATTTCGCTATCTTGAGAGCGGCATTATCCATATAAATCATGGTGTTGAGGGCAGCGAAGGGCGGGCTTCATGGATCACCCAAAGGGTGCGGGCTCCGAGCGGGGTGATCGGGTGGACTTCCGTCGGGTGCGGCTGGACTTCCGCGGCACACGGCTCAGTTCCGATGGCGGTCTGCTGGTGATGCGCGAGCTCGATGATGCGCTCGGGCTGTCTGCTCTCGCGTCGGGCGCGCTCTGCGACAGCCGCCGGGGGAAGAACACGACGCACCGGCTTGATGGCCAGTTCCGGCAAGCAGTCTATGGCAGGCTGGCGGGCTACGAGGACGTCAACGATGCTGATCGGCTGGCCCTCGATCCGGTCATGCGCCAGGTGGCCGGTGGCCGCGCTGTCGACGCCCGGGGGGCTTCGGCCACGCAGATGAGGCGGTTCGAGACCGAGACGCTGACGTTGTCCGAAAACCGGACGGCGCTGGCCGATCTGAACGGTCAGTGGATCGACCGCTTTCATGACCGCAAGGGGCTGAAATACATCGTGCTGGACATGGACAGCTCGGTCAGCCCCACCCATGGCGAGCAGGAAGGCGCGGCCTGGAACGGCCATTTCGACTGCACCTGCTATCACCCGAACTTCTTGTTCAACCAGTTTGGGATGCTGGAGCGCTGCGCCCTGCGGCACGGCAACGTCCATAGCGCTGACGGCTGGCGGGACGTCCTCGATCCGGTGATCGCCCGCTATGCCGAGCGCGACATCATGCGTTTCTTCCGCGCCGACGCCGCCTATGCGATGCCCGCGATCTATGCGCGGCTCGAAGAGGCGGGCTATTCCTGCGCCATCCGGTTGCCCGCCAATGCGGTGCTCAAGGAGAAGATCGGACATCGGCTGACCCGTCCCGTGGGGCGACCGTCGCAGAGCAAGGTCAAACGGTTCTACGAGGATTTCGCCTACAAGGCGCAAGGCTGGGACAAGGAACGCCGCGTGATCGCCAAGATCGAATGGCACCCGGGCGAGCTCTTTCCCCGCGTGGGCTTCATCGTCACCAACCTGCCGATGGGCCCGGACTGGGTGGTGCGATTTACAACCAGCGCGGCACCGCCGAGCAGCACATCAAGGAAGGCGAATACGCCTTCCGCCGGACGCGGCTGTCGTGCAAGCGGTTCCACGATAACGAGGTGCGGCTACAGCTGCACGCCTTGGCCTACAACCTGGCCACCTTCTTGCGCTGCATCGACCTGCCCGAGGCCATGGCCGACTGGTCACTGACCAGCCTTCAGCTCGAGCTGATCAAGATCGGTGCCCGCGTGGTGCGTCACGCCCGCGCCATCACCTTCCAGCTCGCCGAGATGGCTGTCACCGGCGCCATGGTCAGGGCCATTCTCACCGCGATCCGCCGACTGCGAGCGCCGCCGCCAGGCGCATGAACTCCAGGATGGTCGAACTTGAACGAAAGCGGCAGGACAGGGCTGTCCGCCGCATTGGAACGCCCGCCGAACGGACCGGAATGAAGCACATGCGACGCCAATTCCGCCCGCATCCGGGCGTTCCGGCCAACCCGGATGCCGCCCGCCGATCAAGACACTCGATCGGCGGGCGAGATCACGTGGTCTTGCCGTCAAGCAGCACGCTACTTGGGGAATGTCGGGTTTCGGCCTTCATCGGCGATTACGTCCGCTTTGATCTCAATTTCGACAAGAGCGGTGGAACGCTCGACTACACGACAGATGAAGGGGGCGACGGAGCGGACGAAGAAATTTCTGGTCACGTCCGTCAAGCTGGTGGAAATCGGGAGGTGGCCTGGTGTCATGATCAGGCGGCTTCGGTTGAGATGCTGAGGATGGGATCTTGCTCCACGGCGTCGATGCGCTCGAAGGCTTCGACCTGCATGTAGCGGTTCTGGGTCTGCCACTCGTCGTTCTGTTCGAGGAGCACGGCGCCGATCAGACGCGTGATCGAGGCCATGTTGGGGAAGATGCCGACGACATCCGCACGGCGCTTCACCTCCTTGTTCAGACGCTCGATGGGGTTGGTCGAGTGCAGCTTCGTTCGGTGCTGGGCGGGGAAGCTCATGTAGGCGAGGACGTCATGCCCGGCCTCTTCCATGAGGGTTGCGAGCGTGGGCCAGCGGCCGCGGACCTGATCGGCGACGTGGCGCCAGGTCTCGCCGGCCTGGGTGCGGTCGGGCTGACCGAAGGCTTGCCGGATGGCGGCGGCCACGACGGTGTGCCGGCCCTTGGGTACATGCGCGAGAGCGTTGCGCATCCAGTGAACGCGGCACCGCTGCCCGTTCTGCCGTCGCCGATCCCCCGGATCGGCTTTGGGCCTCACCATCGAAGACGCGCGCGATCGCCGCCTTCAGGCCGGTATGAGCATCAGAGATCACCAGCTTCACGCCGTCGAGGCCGCGGGCCTTGAGGCCCCGCAGGAACTCCGTCCAGAAGGTTTCCGCCTCGGACGGCCCGGTACCCAGGCCGATGATCTCGCGGCGACCGTCGGTGTTCACGGCCACGGCGATTATGGCCGCGATGGAGACGATGCGCCCGCCTTGCCGAACCTTCAGGTAGGTGGCGTCGAGCCAGAGACAGGGCCAGTCGCCGACGAGCGGCCGGTTCAGGAACTCGCCGACGCGGTCGTCGATGTCCTTGCACAGCTTCGAGACGGTGCTCTTCGAGATCCCCGACAGGCCCATGGCCTGCGCCAGGTCATCGACGCGCCGGGTGGAGACGCCGCCGATCCAAGCTTCCTGTATGACAGCGACGAGGGCCTTCTCGGACGTGCGGCGCGGCTCGAGGAAGCCCGGGAAATAGGAACCCTGCCGCAGCTTGGGCACGCGCAGGTTCAGCGTGCCCAGCCGGGTGTCGAGAGGACGGTCGCGGGTAGCCATTGCGGTAGGTGACGCGCCCCTCGGCCCGCTCATAGCGCCCGGCGCCGATCACGCCCTCCACGTCCGTCTCCATGATCAGCTGCAGAATTGCCTCGGCAACGGTTCGCAGGAAGTCGCCTTCGTCGTGCTTCTCCAGAAGCTCGGACAGGTCCATGGTGGTCTGGGTCATCGGCGGCTCCGTTCGATGGTAGGGGAAGTCGCCAAACTCCACCGCCGTCTTACACCTCGATGGCCACCTCGCCCTACACCGCCAGAGCGGTGCGAAATTCCACCACCTTCACGGACGCTACCAAATTTCTTTCGGCTACGGGGACGGGGTCCATGCGGTGTTTTCGATCAGCAACGTGCGCAACCTCTCCGGCGGCGGCCCCAGCGGTGGCCAGCCGAAGAAGTGCGAGAGCGACGATAACGACGAGCTCAGCGCCCTACCGCTGCCGGCCGCGTTCCTGCTCCTGATCGCTGGCCCCGGCGGCCTGCTGGGTCTGCGCCGCCGCTCGCGCGGCGCCTGAGCGCGCTTCGCACTCGCCGCGTCGTCCGGCTCTGGCAGCACGCGCCAGCGCTGCGCCGCGCGGCTCCCGCGGTGCGTCAGCCTCCGCTCCCCGCCGGCTTGGCCGCCCCTGTGAGCCTGTCCCGGGCGGGCTCCACGCTGACCCTGAGGCCCGTTTGCGGGGTCCGGCCGTCCGTGGCACCGCTGCGGGCCCTCCGCGCCCGCTCCCGATCCGCGGCAGAGACAGGACCCACCCCCGGGCCTGTCTCATTGCCCGCCGCCATCGCGCTGGCGGCTGGCTCGCTCGCCTCTAGGCGGCCGCTCTTCGGGAACCGCTGCCATGCGGCCGCAGGACGCCCATGCCGAACAGGCCGAGCATGGCCGCGAGGAGCGCTAGGGAGGAGGCGGGCAGGGGGACCTGCGACGGGGAGGCGGGCGCATAAACGTATCGCCCCGCGACCCGGACATAGCCCGACGCGCCTTCCGTGACGGAAATGTATCCGTCGCTGTCGCTGCCGTATCCGACCGTGTCCGAGTCGTAGGTGATCCGGGCGATCATATTGACCCCCCCGCGCACTAGGTCCTCCGAATAGCCCGGATGGTTCTCGATATAGCGAAGGTCGCCGCTATTGTCGCTGGTGACCGAGCCCTCGCAGGCCAGCGGATCGCAGAGGGTGTCGCCTGACCCCACGAACTCCCTGTCGTTCGCCACGGCGAGATCCAGGGTGTTCACAAGGCCGTTTCTAGGGAACGACCCAGTGCGGTCTCGCTCGAACAGCGTTTTGCTGAAGCGGTCGCTTTCGAGCTCGATGCTGACCACGGTCGTGTCGGAGCTGAAATCCCTGTAGGACAGCGACCCGGCAGGCGGCGGCGAGAGCGTATAGCCATAATCCGCCCGAAGCCGCGTATAGATCTCGACATAGAGATCGACGCTGATGACGCGTGCGCCGGGATCGTCGAGGCCCGGAAGCGAGATCGAGGCGTTTTCGAATCCGTAGAGCAGATTGTCGAGATTATAGCTCTCCTCGAAACGAAACACCTTCGCCTCGGCCATTGGTGACTGAGCCAAGAGGAAGAACGCGAAGAGCGTCATGCAAATCTTTGTCATAGAGGTCTCACGGCAATGAAAAAAAGGAAATCTTCGGTCGTTAACGAAGGTTACCATGGCGCGGAGGTCGCGCAACAGACCGCCGCCGCGTCGGTCTGCCCGCCGCAAGGCGCGGCCCGCCACCGCCGCCCGGCGGAACGCCCTGTCCCGCGGCGCGTTGTCCTCCATACCGTATTAAGGAGGCTCACGTCATGACCAATCAGAACGAGACCGACGGCAAGGCCAAGGACCTGAAGGGCAAGCTGAAGGAAAAGGCCGGCGACCTGTTCGGCAACGACAAGATGAAAGCCGAAGGCAAGGGCGACCAGGTCGAGGGCAAGACCCAGAAGACCGCCGGCAAGGTGCAGGATGCGGTGACCCCGGACAAGACCGAGGAGCATCACCACCATCATCACCACGACGACACCAAGAAGTGAGCGGCGGCGGGCGCTCCGGCGCCCGCGTCCCGTTCCGTGGCGCCCCGTCGCGTCTGGCCATCCGTGGCGCCTCGTGAGATACGGGAAGTCGCCGGCCGCAGGGGGATCTGAATGAGCGATTTCGACTACGACCTGTTCGTCATCGGCGGCGGGTCCGGCGGCGTGCGGGCGGCACGCACGGCGGCGGCGACCGGCGCCACGGTGGCGCTGGCCGAGGAAAGCCGCCTGGGCGGCACCTGCGTCATCCGCGGCTGCGTGCCGAAGAAGCTCATGGTCTTTGCCAGCGGCTGCCCCGACGCCGTTGCCGATGCGCGCGCCTATGGCTGGAACACCCATGTCGACGGGTTCGACTGGTCGTCGTTCCGCGAGCGGCTCCACGCCGAACTCGACCGTCTCGAAGGCGTCTACCGGCAGATGCTGGACCGCTCGGAGGTCGAGATCTTCGACAGCCGCGCCCGGCTCACCGGCCCCCACGACATCGAGCTCGCCGACGGCTCCCGCCACTCGGCGCGCCATATCCTCGTCGCCGCCGGCGGCTCGCCGGTGCGACCGACCCTCAAACACGCCGATCTGGGGCTGGTGTCGAACGACATGTTCCTGCTCGAGGAGCTGCCGAAATCGCTGCTGATCGTCGGCGGCGGCTATATCGGCTGCGAGTTTGCCTGCATCATGTCCGGCCTCGGCGTCGAGGTGACGATGTATCTGCGCAGCGGCCAGATCCTCAACGGCTTCGACGAGGAATGTCGCGGCCTCGTCGCCGAGATGATGCGGGAAACCGGCATCGACATCCATACCGGCACCTCGATCGTGGCCATGGGCCGCGCCGATTCCCATGACGATGTCACTCCGAAGGGGGCCAATTCCGACGCGGCCACCGGCGCCCCCGTCCCCGTCGACCGGCATCCGCAGGAGGTCGACCCGCATCCGCAGGAGGAACTGCGCCGCAACCCCAAGAGCGAGACCCGCGCCAGGGCCGGCTGCCCGATCTGGGTGACCTCCACCAGTGGCCGGGAGGCGGTCTTCGACCACGTTCTCTTCGCCACCGGGCGCCGGCCCAATACCGGGGGGCTCGGCCTCGACGACTTGGGCGTGCGGCTCGGCCGCAAGGGCGAGATCCTGGTCGACGCCTATTCGCAAAGCTCGGTGCCGTCGATCTACGCCATCGGCGACGTCACCGACCGGGTGCCGCTGACGCCGGTGGCGATCCGCGAGGGCATGGCCTTCACCCGGACCGTCTTTTGCGGCGAGGACTGCCCGGTCGATCACGCCGACATCCCCTCGGCGGTCTTCACCCGGCCCGAGCTCGGCACCGTCGGCATGACCGAGGAGGCGGCGCGCGGCGAATGCGAGATCGACGTCTATGCCGCGTCGTTCCGGCCGATGCGCACCGCCTTCATCGGCCGGCCGGGCCGGACGCTGCTGAAGCTCGTCGTGAACAAGGAGACGCGGGTGGTCATGGGCGCCCATATCGTTGCCGAGGATGCCGGCGAGCTGATCCAGCTGATCGGCATCGCGGTGAAGAACGGGCTGACCAAGGAACAGTTCGACGCGACCTGCGCGGTGCATCCGACGATCACCGAGGAACTCGTCACCATGTCGCAACCCGTCCGTTCGGGTTGAACGATTCGGCCGGCCCACACATGTAGGCGGGGTTACAGGGATGATACGAAGAGGGACTCACCACTGATGGCGAGCAATAACGGCGGCCCTTGGGGCGGCGGCAACCGGGGCGGCGGCGATGGCGGCCGCGGGCCCACCGGCCAGCGACCGGGCGGCGGCGGCCGGCAGGGCCCCGATCTCGACGATCTCGTGCGCAAGGGGCAGGACCAGCTGCGCGTCCTGATGGGCGGCAAGGGCACGCGCCCGAACGGATCGGGAGGCGGTGGCGGTGGCGGCCCGCAACTGGGGCGCGGCACCTTCATCATCGGCGGCCTCGTCCTGGTGGCGCTCTGGCTCTTCGCGAGCTTCTACACCGTCCGGCCGGAGGAGCAGTCCGTCGAGCTCTTCCTCGGCGAATTCAGCTCCACCGGGCAGCCGGGCCTCAATTTCGCGCCCTGGCCGCTCGTCTCCTACGAGGTGATCCCCGTCACCCGCGAACAGACCGAGGAACTCGGCGTCGGCCGCGGCACAAACGCCGATGACGGCCTCATGCTGACCACCGACGCCAACATCGTCGACATCGACTTCGACGTGGTCTGGAACATCCGCGACCCCGCCCAGTTCCTCTTCAACCTGGCCGAGCCGCAGCAGACGATCCGCGCGGTGAGCGAATTGGCGATGCGCGAGGTCGTGGCCCGCTCCGAACTGGCGCCGATCCTGAACCGCGACCGGGGCCTCATCGCCCAGCAGGTCGAGGAGCTGATCCAGTCGACGCTCGACAGCTACGACAGCGGCGTCAACATCGTCCGCCTGAACCTCGACAAGGCCGATCCGCCGGCCGAGGTCATCGACGCGTTCCGGGACGTGCAGGCCGCCGAGCAGGAGCGCGACCGGCTGGAACGGCAGGCCGACGCCTATTCCAACCGGATCCTCGCCGGTGCGCGCGGCGAGGCGGCGCAGATCCTCGAGGAAGCGGAGGGCTATCGCGCCCGCGTCGTCAACGAGGCGCAGGGTGAGGCGTCGCGCTTCACCTCCGTGCTCGCCGAGTACCAGAAGGCGCCGGAGGTCACGCGCCAGCGGCTCTATCTCGAGACGATGGAGAACGTGCTGGGCCAGGTCGACAAGGTGATCCTCGACGAACAGGGCGGTGCCGGCGGCCAAGGGGTGGTCCCCTACCTGCCGATCAACGAATTGCTGAGCAATCGCGGCAACCAGAGCGCGCGGGCCGCGCAGGGCGCGACGGGCGGCGACATGACACAATCCACCAGCGGCGGAGGCACGAACTGATGCGTAAAGTCTACATTGCCGCCGGCATCGTCTTCGTCGCGCTGTTCGTGCTTCTGAGCTCGGTCTTCGTCGTCGACGAGCGCGAGAAGGCGCTGGTCCTGCAATTCGGCCAGATCCGCAACGTGAAGGAAGAGCCGGGCCTCGCCTTCAAGCTGCCCTTCATCCAGGACGTCGTGCGCTACGACGACCGGATCCTGTCGCTCGACACCGACCCGATCGAGGTGACCCCGTCCGATGACCGGCGGCTGATCGTCGACGCCTTCGCGCGCTATCGCATCATTGATGTCGAACAGTTCCGCCGCGCCCTGGGCGTCGGCGGGGTGAGCTCGGCCGAGGACCGGCTGGGCCGCATCCTGATCGCCCAGACGCGCGAGGTGCTGGGCTCCGCCGGCGTCACCTCGAACACCATCCTCTCCGAGGACCGCTCGGCGCTGATGACCCGGATCCGCGACCAGGCGCGGAGCGAGGCGGAGGATCTGGGCATCGAGATCATCGACGTGCGCCTCAAGCAGACGGCGCTGCCCGACCAGAACCTCGCCGCCACCTTCGATCGGATGCGCGCCGAGCGCGAGCGCGAGGCCACCGACGAGCGCGCCCGCGGCGAGGAAGCCGCCCAGCGGGTGCGCGCCCAGGCCGACCGGACGCGGGTCGAGCTGGTCTCCGAGGCCGAGCGGGAATCGCAGATCGCCCGAGGCGAGGCCGATGCCCGGCGCAACGGCATCTTCGCCGAGGCGTTCAGCGCCGATCAGGAGTTCTTCCGGTTCTACCGCTCGCTGAACGCCTACGAGCAGTCGTTGCAGGGCGGCAACTCGACGATGATCCTGTCGCCCGACAGCGAGTTCTTCGACTACCTGAAGTCCGACAATCCCCAAGGCCTGGAACTGACCGCGACGCAGCCCGCCGCGACCACGACCGAGGAGACTTCCCCGGAGGACGGCGCGGCGGCGGACGGCGCCGGGCCGGACGAGACCGCGCCCGCCGCGCCGACCAATTGACCGGCACGGCGCTTCTGGTGCTGGGCGCGCTCCTCGGGATCGAGGGGCTCGTCCTCTCCCTCGCTCCCGCCCGGCTCGAGCGGGTGATGGACAGCCTGCGGGACATGCCGCCCGAGGCCCGGCGTCTGGTGGGGCTTCTGGCGCTGGCGGCGGGGCTCGCGCTCGGGATCGTGGGCCACGCCATGGGGGCCGCCTGTTTCACGGTGGATTGAGCCGCCGCGACCGATCCTTGTGTTGTGGCCGCCCGAACGTATCTCATACTGCGTCGAACCGGCCCTCGGCGCGCCCCGATCCTGCTCCCGCGCGCAGGGCCTCACGTCAAGGAGAGCAAGAGTGACCTTTCCCACCCCGACACCCGCCCGGCACGCGCGCCGGATCGCGACCGCGCTGATGCTCGGCACGGCGCTCGTCGCCGCGCCTGTCCTGCGCGCCGAGGCGACGCCCGAGACCTTTGCGCCCCTGGCCGAGAAGATCAGCGACTCGGTCGTCAACATCACCACCTCGACCACCGTCGCCGCCCGTTCCGGCCCGATGCCGCAGGTCCCCGAGGGCAGCCCGTTCGAGGATTTCTTCCGCGACTTCATGGACCGCAACGAGGGCCCGCAGGAGCCGCGCCGCAGCCAGGCGCTGGGCTCGGGCTTCGTCATCTCCGATGACGGCTACATCGTCACCAACAACCACGTCATCGAGGGCGCCGACGAGATCAGCGTCGAGTTCTTCAACGGCGACACGCTCGACGCAGAACTGGTCGGCACCGACCCCAAGACCGACATCGCGCTTCTCAAGGTCGAATCCGACGCGCCGCTGAAGCCGGTCCCGTTCGGCAATTCCGACGAGGCCGAGGTCGGCGACTGGGTGATGGCCATGGGCAACCCGCTGGGGCAGGGCTTCTCGGTCTCGGCGGGCATCGTATCGGCCCGCAACCGCGCCCTGTCGGGCACCTATGACGACTACATCCAGACGGACGCCGCCATCAACCGTGGCAATTCCGGCGGTCCGCTCTTCAACATGGACGGCGAGGTCGTGGGCGTGAACACCGCGATCCTGTCGCCCAATGGCGGCTCCATCGGCATCGGCTTCGCCATGTCCTCGAACGTCGTCACCAAGGTCGTCGACCAGCTCCGCGAATTCGGCGAGACCCGGCGCGGCTGGCTCGGTGTCCGCATCCAGGACGTGACCGACGACATCGCCGAAAGCATCGGCCTCGAGAAGACCTCGGGCGCGCTCGTCACCGACGTCCCCGAAGGCCCCGCCGCCGAAGCCGGGATGCAGGCCGGCGACGTGATCCAGAGCTTCAACGGCAAGCCGGTCTCCGACACCCGCGAACTCGTCCGCCGCGTGGGCGATGCGCAGGTCGGCGCCACCGTGCCGGTCACCGTCTGGCGCGACGGCGACACCGAGGAGCTCGACGTGACCCTCGGGCGCCGCGAGGAGGCCGAGGCCGTTCCCGCCTCCGCCAGCCGCGACCTGCAGGGCGACGACGAGAGCGACGTTCTGGGGATCACCGTGCAGCCGCTCTCGGACGAGATGCGCGACCAGCTGGGCCTCGATGCGGGCCAGGAGGGTCTGGTGGTCACCGATGTCGCCCAGGACAGCGAGGCCTACGACAAGGGCATCCGCTCCGGCGACGTCATCACCGAGGCCGGCCAGGAGAAGGTCGCGGCGGTCTCCGACCTCAAGGAGCGCATCGACGAGGCGAAGGAGGCGGGGCGCAAGTCGATCCTCGTCCTCATTCGCCGCGAAGGCGAGCCGCGCTTCGTCGCCCTGCCGATCGACCAGGGCTGAGCGGCGCGAGCGGGTCCGGGCGCGCCATCGCGGCCCGGACCCGCTCCGGAACGGGGCGTTGACCCGCGCGGGCTATGACCTGTGGCGCGTCCGGGGAACCCGGACATCCGTTGACGAGCCCTTCCGATGCGCCCTCGCCCCCTTTCCCCAATTCCGGCTCCGCTATCCCGGCCGCACGCCGCGCCCCTCTCTTCGGCAGGGCTCGGCGCCCGCGCGGCCCGGATCCTCGTCGTCGAGGACAACCGGGTGAACCGCATGGTCCTGGGCGCGCTCCTGAAGCCGCTCGCCCCCGAGGTCGTGATGGTCGAGAACGGCCTTGATGCCGTCCGCGCGGCGGGCGAGCGGCCCTTCGACCTCATCCTCATGGACATCCATATGCCGGTGCTCGACGGGCTCGCCGCGACGCGGCAGATCCGCGCCGATGAAGCGGCGCGGCCCGGCGGCCAGCGAACGGCAATCGTCGTCACCACCGCCAACGCCATGGCCCATCAGCGCGATGCGTATCGCGCGGCGGGCATGGATGCCTGCCTCGCCAAGCCACTCCGGCGCGACGAGCTGTTCCGCGCCATGGCCGATCTCATGGCCGCCGATCCAAGAAACGTCTGACCCCCGGCCTGCCCCGGCATTGGACGGGGCCGCTTCACCGAAGATGAACGCCGTCCGGGCGATAGCTGCCGCACAGCCCGGACGGAGCCTCGCCATGACCACCCTGCGCCCCTATCCCGTTCCCGCCAACGACGCATCGCGCCCGCATGACCCAGGCGATGCAGATCGAGGACCGGCGGCGCGATCCGTTCTTCGCCCATGTCACCGACATCCTGAAGGACACGTTCGACGCGCTCATCGCCTATCTGTCGCTGATGACGGACGACACCCAGCGGTTCCTCCATTGCAACGGCGCCGATGTCGAGGGCACGCCGCGCGCCGCTTCGCTCTGCGCCTTCACCGTCGCCGCCAGAAGCTCCATCGTGCTGCACGACACCTGGCTCGATCCGCGCAGCGTCGCGCACCCGGCGGTGGTCGACGGCTTCCGGCTGCGCTTCTCCGCCTCGGCGCCTGTAATCCTGTCCTCGGGCTTCTGCCTCGGCACGCTCTGCGCCGTCGACATGGTGCCGCACGATCCGCCCAGCGCACGGCAGATCGCCACGCTCGAGCGCCTGGCCGCCATGGTGGCCCGGTTCTACGAGGTCCCCGCCGAACCCGATCCGGTCCGCACCGCGGCGCTGCGGCAGATCGTCGAGGCCGCGCAGGAGGAGTTCCCGTCGCTCGTCGGTCATGAACTCCGCACCCCGCTCAACGGCATCTGCGGGCTCGCGCCGCTTCTCGCCGCGCCCGACGCGGCGTCGGCCGAGATCCGCGACGCCATCGTCACCTCCGCCGATCTGCTCCATGGCATCGTCGACAGCATCCTGCTCTTCACCGAGCTGAAATCCGGTGATATCGAGCTCGACGAGGCGCCGGTCGATCTCTGCGACCTGCTGCGCGCCGCATTGGCCTCCCACCAGGCGATGATGCGGGTGGCCCAAGACCTGCGACATCTCGGGCATCCCGGCGAGCCTGCCCGTCACCGGCGACCGCGCCCGGCTGCAGCTCGCCTTTTTCTGCATCACGTCGAACTTCGTCGTCCATGGCGGACGCAACGGCCGCGCCGGAGCGCACCTTCTCGCCGACGGCACGGTCGAGATCGCCGTCTCCGACGACGGCGAGGGCATCACCGAGGCGCCCGCCCGCCGGATCTGGGAGGCGTTCGGCACCGGCCAGTCGATCCGCACCCGCCGCGCCGACGGGATCGGCCTGGGCCTGCCGCTCGCCCGGCGGATCATGGATCTGCATGGCGGCGATCTGGAGCTGTTCCAAGGCCATCCCGGCCTCATCGCGCGCCTGCGCCTGCCGGCCTGGCGCGTCGCGCAGCGCCCCATGCCGGGCCGATGACGCCGCCGCCGCCGCCTCGCGGCATCGTGAAAGCATGGCATCGGGCCACCGGGGCCGGCGGTTAACCACGATCCCGGTCCGATGGAAGTCCGATGGAATTCCGATGCAATTCCGATTTGCGGAACGGCGCCGGTCGGCGCGCTTTCCTGCCGCGCGCTGCGTTGACGGGACGGCTGGCATCCGCCGCGCGTTACCCTTAATCAGGGGCCGAAATCTGCGAAGGAAGACGTCCCATGGCCAGGATTACCTATATCGAATACGGCGGTCAGGAGCATGTCGTCGAGGTGAAGACCGGCCTCACCGTCATGGAAGGCGCCCGCGACAACGACATTCCGGGCATCGAGGCGGATTGCGGCGGCGCCTGCGCCTGCTCGACCTGCCACGTCTATGTCGCTGAGAACTGGGTGGAAAAGCTGCCGCCCAAGGAAGACATGGAAGAGGACATGCTCGATTTCGCCTTCGAGCCGGATCCCGCCCGGTCCCGCCTGACCTGTCAGATCAAGGTCACCGACGATCTCGACGGCCTCGTCGTGCAGATGCCGGAAAAGCAGATCTGAGCGGCGCCGGAGCCGCCGCCGACCCGACCTCTCCGCTGTGCCTGAGAAAAGGATTTCTTCTCAATATCCTGCGCGGCGTCTCAGTCGAGCGCGCGCCAGCCGATGTCGCGCCGCACCACGCCCTCGGGCCAGTCCACCGCATCGACCATCGCATAAGCCCTCTCCCGCGCCTGCTTCAGGTCCTCGCCGCGCGCCGTCACTCCCAGGACGCGGCCTCCATCCGCCACCGGGCGGCCGTCCCGCAGCGCCGTTCCGGCGTGAAAGACCACCTGCCCGGAACTCGCGATGAGCTTTTCCAGGCCCCTGATCTCGCTTCCCTTTTCGTAGGGTCCCGGATAGCCCTTGGTGGCCATGACCACGCACATGGCGTGATCGTCCGCCCAGGTCACCTGGGCGTCCCGCAGCCGCCCCTCGGCGCAGGCCTGCATCAGGTCGAGCGCCTGCGCCCCGAGCCGGATCATCAGGCACTGGCATTCAGGATCGCCGAATCGGGCGTTGAACTCGACCAGCCGCAGCGCGCCCGCCTCGATCATCAAGCCGGCATAGAGAACCCCCGAATAGGGCGTCCCCCGCCGCGCCAGCTCGCGCATGCAGGGGCGCACGATCTCCTCGAGCGCCTGTCGCGTCACCTCCGCATCCATGACCGGGGCCGGGGAATAGGCGCCCATGCCGCCGGTATTGGGGCCGGTATCGCCTTCCCCGAGCCGCTTGTGGTCCTGGGCGGTACCGATCGGCAGAACCTCCTCGCCGTCGACGAGGACGAAGAAGGATGCCTCCTCGCCCTCCATCTTCTCCTCGACGATCACCGCCGCGTCAGGCCCGAAGGCGCCGCCGAAGATGTCCTCGATCGCCGCGACAGCCGTGTCGACGTCCTCGGCCACCACCACGCCCTTGCCCGCCGCCAGCCCGTCGGCCTTGACGACGACGGGCGCGCCCTCGGCACGGACATGGGCGATCGCCGGGGCGGCGTCGTCGAAGCGCTGGTAGCGCGCGGTCGGGGCGCCGGCGGCCGCGCACAATTCCTTGGCAAAGCTCTTCGAGGTCTCGACCTGGGCGGCGGCCCTGTTCGGGCCGAAGACGGTCAGCCCCGCGGCGCGGCAGGCATCGGCGACACCGGCCGCGAGCGGCGCCTCGGGGCCGATGATGACGAAGTCCACGGCGGTCTCTTCGGCGAAGGCCACGACCGCCGCCCCGTCCTCGATGTCGAGCCGCGCGGTCTCGGCGATCCCGGCGATGCCGCCATTGCCCGGCGCGACGATCAGCCGGTCGCATTTCGGGTTCTGCAGCACCGCCCAGGCCAGCGCATGCTCGCGACCGCCGCCACCGAGGATCAGAATGTTCATCGCGCGGGTTCCCCTTGATCGCGCCTCGCTGATACGCGGCGTGGCGCAGCTTGTGAAGCATGCGCGGCCGTCACGCGCTCGCCACGATGACCGTGCTAGGAGCCGCCGATCGGGGGAGAGACACGATGGACCACGACTACGTTCTGAGCACCATCCGCACCGAGACGGGCATCCGCTTCGTGCACAAGGATGACTGCCAGGTGCGCCCGGACGAGACTTGGGTCGAGGCGCTGGGCCGGTTCGACGGCTGCGAGGCCGCCATCGCGAAGGCTCGCGACATCGCCGGGAACGTCAATGGCTGCGCGCTGTGCTGTCCCGACTGCCACCGGCCGGCCGAGGAAATGTGACCCTTTCGGCCGCGGCTGCGGCGGTCTAGTCTCGGCGCGATGGAGCTTTTCGATGAAACCGATGCCGGCGCCAACACGCCCGAATTCACCGTCTCCGAGATCTCGGGTGCGGTCCGGCGCGTTGTCGAGGGGGAGTTCGGCCGCGTCAGGGTCAGGGGCGAGGTCGGGCGCGTCTTCGTCGCCCGGTCCGGCCACATCTATTTCGACGTCAAGGACGAGCGCTGCGTCCTCGCCTCCGTGGCCTGGAAGGGCCAGGTCGCAGGCCTCGCGCAGCGCCCCGAGGAGGGCATGGAGGTGGTCGCCACCGGCCGCCTGACGACGTTCCCCAGCCAGTCGAAATACCAGCTGAACGTCGACGATCTGCGCCCCGCCGGCATCGGCGCGCTGATGGCCATGCTCGAGAAGCGCAAGGCGGCGCTGGAGGCGGAGGGTCTCTTCGCCGCCGACCGCAAGCGGCCGCTGCCCTATCTTCCCCAGGTGATCGGCGTCGTCACCTCGCCCTCGGGCGCGGTGATCCGCGACATCCTCCACCGGCTGGCCGACCGGTTCCCGCGCCCCGTGCTGGTCTGGCCGGTGGCGGTGCAGGGCAAGGCCTGCGCGGCGGAGGTGGCGGCGGCGATCCGCGGCTTCAACCGCCTGGCCCCCGGCGGCACGCCGCCGCGGCCTGACCTTCTGATCGTGGCGCGGGGCGGCGGCTCGATCGAGGATCTGTGGGGCTTCAACGAGGAGATCGTGGTGCGGGCCGCGGCGGAAAGCGCGATCCCGCTGATTTCCGCCGTCGGCCACGAGACCGACACGACGCTGATCGATTTCGTTGCCGACCGCCGGGCGCCGACGCCGACGGCAGCGGCGGAGATGGCGGTGCCGGTGCGCCTCGACCTGCGCGCCTGGCTCGACGGGCAGGCGGCGCGGCTGTCGCGCGGGCTGGGCCAGGCGATGGGCCTGCGCCGGCAGCGGCTGGCCGATCTGTCGCGCGCCCTGCCGCGGCCCGACACGCTGACCGCCGCCGCGCGGCAGCGGTTCGACTGGGCCGATACCCGGCTGCCGCTGGCGCTGGCGGCCGGTCTTGCCACCCGCAAGGCGCGGCTCGGCGCTGCCGCTGCCGCGCTTCGCCCGGCGCCGGTGCGCGAGCGGATCGCCGCGGCGCGCGCCGCCACCCTCAGGCTTGGCGAGCGGCTGGCGCCGGCGCTGCGCCGCGGCCTCAGGGACCGCAGCCGCGCCCTTGCGGCCACGCAATTCGGCCCCCGGCCCGTGCGGCGCGAGATCGACCATGCCCGGCGCCAGCACGACGCTTTGGCGCGGGCGCTCGACCGGGCGTTCTGCGACCGGGTGGCGAGCGCCCGCGACCGGCTCGACGCGCTCGATCGTCTGCGCGCCACGCTCGGCTACAAGGCGACGCTGGCGCGCGGCTATGCCGTAGTCCGGGACGGCGACCGCGTGCTGACCCGGCGCGGCGAGGCTGCCCGCGCTCCGGCGCTCGAGATCGAGTTCCAGGACGGCACCCTTTCGCTCGGCGCGCCGAAGAAGACCCGCCGCAAGGCCGACCCTCCCGAACAGGGCTCGCTGCTCTAGCCTCGGGCGGCGCTCAGACGCCCACCTTCGGGCCGGGGCAGACCAGCGGCTCCTCGCTCGCCGCGGTCTCGTAGAGGACCGATCCGTCGGGATCGTCGGCAAAGCGGGCGCTGAGCCCGCCGGCATCGCGATAGAACGTCCAGCAGCGCGGCCCGGCCATGTCCTCGTAGACGAAGCAGATCTGCTCGCCCTGGGGATACCACCGCCCCTCCAGGCACTCGCCGTCGAGAAACGACCAGCGGACCTGCCGGTCCCGCCCGTATTGCTCGGCCCCATAGGGCGCGCCATTGGCCGAGAAGGTGAGGGTGCGGCCTTGGGTGTAGGTTTCGAAGGCCTGCGCGTCGAGCGGTGTCTGCGCGTGCGCCGCGCCTGCGAGGGCGAAGAGGGCGAGCAATCTCATCATCTCCCGATCTTGCCACGGCGCCGGCCGCCTGACCAGCCTTGCCGCTTGGGGCCGGGCGCCCGTCGGCGGCTTTCACCCGCCGCGGTTTCGTCCTAGATGAGCCGGCAGGGAGCGCCGGGGGACCCCATGTCGTTTTTCAACAAGCTGAAGTCGCGGCTCTTCAAGTCCTCGTCGAAACTCGACGAAGGGCTCGAGGCCATCGTCGAGGATGGGGGCGAGCTGACCGACGCGCCGCCCGACCCGCCCGAGCCCGACCGCCCGAGCGCCCCGAGCCCGAGCGCCCGGCACCGGATCGCCCCGCGCCGCGCCCCGATCCCGGGCCGCCCCCGGCGCCCGATCCGTTTCCCGCGCCGCAGGACCCCCGACCCGCTCCGCCGCCCCCCGAAGTGCCGCAGGACGCGCCCACTGAGATGCCCCCTGGCTCCCCTCCGGCGGAGGTTCCCGACAACCTGCCGCCCGGCGCGCCGCAGCCGCGGGGCGGCCTAGTGGGCCGGCTCTTCGGCCGGAGCGGGGCCGAAGGCGCGGTCATGCGCCGTCCCCTCGACGACGACATGCTCGAAAGCCTCGAGGATCTGCTCATCACCGCCGATATGGGCGTCGAGACGGCGGCGCGGGTCACCGCCAACATGGCCGAGGGCCAATTCGGCCGGCGCCTGTCGAGCCACGAGATCAAGACGCTCCTGGCGCAGGAGATCGCGCGGATCATGGAGCCGGTGGCCCGGCCCCTGCCGCTCTTTCGCAAGAAGCCGCAGGTCGTTCTGGTCGTGGGCGTCAACGGGTCGGGCAAGACCACCACGATCGGCAAGCTCGCCAGCCAGTTTCGCGCCGCCGGCAAGTCCGTGGTGATCGCCGCCGGCGACACGTTCCGCGCCGCCGCGGTCGAACAGCTGCAGATCTGGGGCGAGCGCGCCGGCGTGCCGGTGATGACCGCGCCGCAGGGATCGGACCCTGCAAGCCTCGCCTTCGACGCCATGACCCGCGCCGAGCGGGAGGGCGCCGACCTGCTGATGATCGACACGGCCGGGCGGCTGCAGAACCGCGCCGATCTGATGGAGGAGCTGGCCAAGATCGTCCGCGTCATCCGCAAGAAGGACCCCGACGCGCCGCACAACACGGTGCTCGTGCTCGACGCGACCACGGGGCAGAACGCGCTCAGCCAGGTGGAGATCTTCCAGAAGCTCGCCGACGTCTCGGGCCTCGTGATGACCAAGCTCGACGGCACCGCGCGGGGCGGCGTGCTGGTGGCCTTGGCCGACCGTTTCGGCCTGCCGATCCACGCCATCGGCGTGGGCGAGCAGATCGACGATCTGGCGCCGTTCGACCCCGAGGAATTCGCCGCCGCGCTGACGGGGCTCGATGCGTGAGCGCGCGCGGCGCTACTGGTCGTTGCCCCAGCGGCGCTCGGCCCAGCCGATGACGCCCAGCACCAGGACGACGATCACCGTCGCCATCAGCGCCAAGGGCATCTGCCCCGCCCCGCAGGCCAGCCCGATCGCGCCCGCCAGCCACAGCGAGGCGCCGGTGGTCACGTTCTTGACCTTGCCGCCGGCGGTGAAGATCAGCCCGGCGGCGAGGAAGGCTACGCCCGCCGTCACTGCCTCGATCAGGCGCAGCGGGTCGATCCGCAGCGCGTCGCGCTCGCCGAAATCCATCGAGCCGAGTTGCGCGCCGACGATGATGAACAGGCACGCCGCCAGCGAGACAAGCATGTGGGTCCGCAGCCCCGCCGGCTTCTCGCGCCGCTCCCGCTCCCAGCCGATGACCCCGCCGAGGAAGGCGGCCAGGAACAGCCGGATCACGGCGACGAGGGGGGGCACCGTGCTGAACGATCCCGCGAGTTCGTCGAGCAGCGTGTCGAGCATGGCCTCCTCCCGTCGCGTCCTGCCGTCCCCGACCAACCGCGCAGCGCGACGCGCGTTCCGGGGCGCCCCGTGAACTGGATCGCCGCATGGGAGGGGACCGAGGCCGGCCACACGCTCGCGCTCTTCCTGGCGCTCGCCGCAGCGCTCCTGCATGCTGTCTTCGGCGCCCTGCAGAAGGGCCGCCACGACCCCTGGATCAGCCGCATGGCGATCGACGCGAGCTACGGCACGATGGCCTTGCCCTTCGCGCTCTTCGTGGTGCCCTGGCCCGAGCCGCACATGTGGCCGATCTTCGCCGGCGCGATCGTCATCCATGTCAGCTACAAGGTCGCGCAGGCCCTGGCCTACACCAAGGGCGCCTATACGGTCGTCTATCCGGTGGTCCGCGGCATGGCGCCGCTCTTCGCGGTGATCGGCGCCTCGGTGGTCTTCGACGAGAGCTTCACCCTGGCCCAATGGCTGGGCGTCGCGGTGCTCCTGTCGGGGATCTTCGGCCTCGCGGTCTACAACTTCGTCTTCCTCGAGGTGCAGCGCGACACGCTGCCGCTCGCCCTGGCGCTCGCCGTCGTGACCGGCCTCTTCGTGGCGTTCTACACGACCTACGACGCCTACGGCATCCGCTCGACCGCCAACCCGTTCACCTTCCTTGCGTGGTTCTTCACCCTCGACGGGCTGACCTTCCCGCCGCTCGTGGCGCTGCTGCACCGCCGCGCCATCGCCCGGATCGACGATCCGGCCGCGCTCATCCGCCGCGGCGTGACCGGCGGGCTCGTCGCGTTCGGCAGCTTCGGCTCGATCATGATGGCCACCCGGCTCGACAAGGTGGGCGAGGCGGCGGTGCTGCGCGAGACCTCGACGGTCTTCGCGGCCTTGATCGGCTACCTCATGCTGGGCGAGAAGGTGGGACCGCGGCGGCTCGTCCTGATGGGGCTGATCGCCGCCGGCGCCGTGATCGTGGAATTCAGCGGATAGGACAGATGACCAAGGCTACGCTCAAGACCGTTCTGGAGATCGGACCCGTCCTCATATTCTTCGTCGCGTATCTGCTGCTGCGGGACCGCACCTTTGCCATTGCCGGCACCGACTATTCCGGCTTCGTGATCATCACCGCCGCCTTCGTGCCCATCCTCGCCCTCTCCACCTTCCTGCTGTGGCGGCTGACCGGCGTGCTGAGCCGGATGCAGATCGTGACGCTGGTTCTCGTCGTGGTATTCGGCGGTCTGACCGTGTGGTTCAACGACGAGCGGTTCTTCAAGATGAAGCCGACGCTGATCTACCTGATCTTCGGCACGATCCTCGGCGTCGGGCTGCTGCAGGGCAAGAGCTATCTGCGGATGGTGATGTCCGAGATGATCCCGCTCGACGAGGCCGGCTGGATGATGCTGACGCGGCGCTTCTGCGCGTTCTTCCTGGCGCTGGCGGTGCTCAACGAGATCGTCTGGCGCACCATGTCGACCGATGCCTGGGTCAATTTCAAGACCTTCGGCCTGACCGCTGCGGTCTTCGTCTTCTTCGTGCTCCAGGGCAAGCTCTTCCGCGAGCACGGCACGCGGAACGAATGAGCCCCCCGCCGCGGGGGCTGATCCCGCAGCCTCTCCCGAAGCAGGGGCCAGAGCTGCAGCGCCGGGCCGGGCTCGGCTGCCTCGATCCCGGACAGAAGCCGCGTCCAGCGCGGCTCGCCCACCTCGGGAAGATGCGCGCGCAGCACCGACAGCGGCAGCCGCCCGCGCTCGGCCAGCAGATCGCGATAGAGGTCGAACATCCCGGCCCGTGTATAGGCCGACCAGTGACAGATCCGTCCGGGGGGTGCGCCGATCCCGTAGCCCAGGGCGGCAAGTCCTCGCCGGGTCGCCGCCGCGTCGATCTGCAGGTCGAGCCAGTTCGGCGCGCTCCCGCCGATCCCGTCGCCGATGGCGCGGTCGGCAAATCCCGTCAGCGCCTCGATCGCCGCGTCGAAGAGGTCGTTCTCGCGGCTGGTGACGTTGACGAACTCGGCGCCCTGTCCTGCCGGGGCCGCGATCGCCGCCCGGGCCTCGGCGCGAAGCGCCGCGCCGGTCATCAGCACCACGCGGCCGACCGATCCCTCGGGCGCCAGCGTCACCGCCTCGAGCGCCAGCCGCGCGCCCATCGAATGGGTGATGACATGCACCATGCGCCCCCGCGCCGCGATCCGCGCGACGAGCCCCGCCAGGGGACGGGCGGCGCGCCGGCTCTCGGCCCAGGCGCGCCAGACGCTGCCCCGGGCGCGCCAGCCGAAGCCGATCAGGAGCGGCTCGGCCGCCCCCCGCCCGAGCCCCAGCTGCTCCGCCCAGGAGGCGAAGCGGCGGCCGGGCGCGGCGCTCCGCCCGCCAAAGAGGTGGGCATGGGGCGAGGTTGCGGCCCGGGAGGGGTCGTACGTGTAGCCATGCACCATCACGATCGCCGGTGCCGCGGCGGGCAGCGCCGTCAGCGCCGCGTCCAGATCGGTCCCGGTCGCCAGATTTCCGTCGCGCGCGACATCTACAGCCAGAAGCGGCATGCTCTGCTCCTCGGCGGGCCGACCCCCGTTCTCGCCCGCCGTGTAGCGCCGGGGCTGCTACGGCCGCGTGACAGGGGCGTGAAGCCTGCGTGACGATGCTTGACCGCATCACGCAACGTCCATAGGCATCGCCAACGTGGCGATTTGTTCACCGGATTGCGGGCCACGCTAAACATTCCGCTAAAGAGGTCGGACCCCTGGCGCGGCCCGGCACTTCACGGTGGGGCGGTTGCGAAAGGACGAGGCACCCCATGAGCGACGATTGGAATCCCCGCACGAGTCTCATCCATCGCGGCATCCGCCGCAGCCAGTACGGCGAGGTCAGCGAGGCGATCTTCCTCACCCAGGGGTTCGTCTACAATAGCGCCGAGCAGGCGGCGCAGCGGTTCTCGAGCCTTGGCGAGGACGAGTTCATCTATGCCCGCTACGGCAACCCGACGGTGCGCATGTTCGAGGAGCGGCTGGCGGCGATCGAGGGCGCCGAGGACGGCTTCGCGACCGCGAGCGGCATGGCCGCGGTCAACGCCGCGCTCATGTCGCTGCTGAGGGCCGGCGATCACCTGGTGTCGAGCCGGGCGCTCTTCGGCTCCTGCCTCTACATCGTCGAGGAGATCCTGCCGCGCTTCGGCGTCGAGGTCACCCTCGTCGACGGCACCGATCTCGACGCCTGGCGCGCGGCGATCCGCCCCGAGACCCGCGCCGTCTTCATGGAGACGATGTCGAACCCGACGCTCGAGGTCATCGACCTCGAGGCGGTGGCGGAGCTGGCCCATGCTGCGGGCGCCACGGTCGTCGTCGACAACGTCTTTGCCACCCCCATCTTCACCCGCGCCCTGGCGCTCGGCGCCGATGTCGTCGTCTATTCGGCCACCAAGCACATCGACGGGCAGGGCCGGGCGCTCGGCGGCGCGGTGCTCGGCACCCGCGACTTCGTGCGCAAGACGCTGGAGCCGTTCCTCAAGCATACCGGCGGCGCCATGTCGCCGTTCAACGCCTGGATCATGCTCAAGGGGATGGAGACGCTCGATCTGCGGGTCCGCGCCCAGGCCGAGACGGCCCTGCGCCTCGCCACGGCGCTCGACGGCCACCCGAAGCTCGACCGCGTGGTCTTCCCCGGTCTCGAGAGCCACCCGCAACACGCTCTGGCCGCGGCGCAGCTGGGGGGGTTCGGCACCGTCATGTCGCTCGACCTGGCGGGCGGGCAGGGTGCCGCTTTCCGGTTTCTCGACGCCCTGCGAATCGTCACGATCTCGAACAATCTGGGCGACACCAAGAGCATCATTACCCACCCGGCGACGACCACGCATCAGCGATTGTCCGAGGATCTGCGCCGCGCGCTGGGCATCGGCGACGGCCTCGTGCGCCTCAGCGTCGGGCTCGAGGATCACCGCGACCTCCTGCACGACATCAACCAGGCGCTGGACGCGGTCTGAGGGGCACTTCGGGCCGGGGAGCCATGTCCGCGGCGGATCCGCCCGCCCGACCCGCCGCGCCGGAGGCCCCCCGTGCGGCTGTGTAAATTGACGCAGCGAGTGGAAATGCCGCCCCGCGTCCCTTATCTGCGACCGGCCAGCCAGAGGACGTCACGTGAACATTCATCAACCTGATCTCGACGCTGATCTCGATGCCGGTGACGCCGCGGACCTGCTGCGGCGGCTGCGCGCCTGGGCGCGCCGCGCCGAGCCCCCGAGATCGCCGCCGTCGATCCGTCGCTCTTGGCGCTCCTGCCGGGGGCGCGCGACGGCTATCCTGCCCTCTCCTCGGATTATCCTGCCGATTTCCGCCCCGATCCGGCCTATCTCGCCGGCATGCCGGACCTGCAGAACGGCCCCGCGAGCCTGATCCGCGGCGCGCACCTGCCGATCCAGCATGTGGGCATCTCCAATTTCCGCCTGCCGATCCGCTATCGCCGTCGCGACGGCGGCGAGATGACGCTCGAGACCTCCGTCACCGGCACGGTCGGCCTCGCCGCCGACCGCAAGGGCATCAACATGTCGCGGCTGATGCGCACCTTCTACGACCGGGCGGAGGACGCGTTCAGCTTCGACGTGATGGAGCGGACGCTCGACGCCTACAAGGACCGGCTCGACAGCTTCGACGCGCGGCTCTGTTTGCGCCTGTCCTATCCGATGAAGCTCGGCAGCCTGCGCTCGGGGCTCAGTGGATACCAGTACTACGACGTCGCGCTCGAAGTCGTGGATGTTGGGGGCACGCGGCTCAAGGTGATGCATCTCGACTACGTCTATGCCTCGACCTGCCCGTGCTCGCTCGAGCTCAGCGAACATGCCCGCGCCGTGCGCGGTCAGCTGGCCACGCCGCATTCGCAACGCTCGGTGGCCCGCGTCTCGGCCGCGATCGACCATGCCGGAAGCGTTCCGATCGAGGATCTCGTCGAGATCTGCCGCGACAAGATCCCGACCGAGACGCAAACCATCGTCAAGCGCGAGGACGAGCAGGCCTTCGCCGAGCTCAATGCCGCCCATCCGATCTTCGTGGAGGACGCGGTTCGCCTTCTGGCCGAGGGGCTGCGGTCCGATCCGCGGATCGGCGATTTCCGCGTCATGGCGAGCCATCAGGAAAGCCTGCACAGCCACGACGCCGTCAGCGTGCTGACCGAGGGGCCGAGTTTCGCCCAGTCGAGCCTCGATCCGCACCGCTTCGCCTCGCTCCGGCACGCAGGCTGAGCCATGCCGCCGGCGGTGATCCGGGTCAGCCTGCGCGACGGCTCCGTCGCCACGCTCCGCGCCGTCGGACCCGGAGACGCCAAGGCGCTGGCGCTCGGCTTCTCGCAGCTCTCGACGCAGAGCCGGGTGTTCCGCTTCCTCCACCATGTCGAGCGCCTGCAGAGCGCCGAGGTCGACCGGCTGACGCAGATCGACCACAACCTCCACGAAGCCATCGGCGCCACCGTGCTCGAAAGCGGCGAGGAGCAGCCCGCCGGCATCGCGCATTTCTTTCGTGGCCCGACCGACCCCTACCGGGCCGAGCTGGCGCTGACCGTCATCGACCGCTACCAGAGGCGCGGCCTCGGCGTGCTGCTTCTGGGGCGGCTGATGCGCGTCGCGGCCGGGCTCGGGGTCCGCCAGTTCGACGCGCTGGTCCATCCCGCCAACGATGCCATGGGGGGCCTTCTGCGGGCGCTCGGCGCCGCGGAGCGCCGTGCCGAGGGCACGCGCGTCTTCTACCTGCCGCTGCACCGGGACGCCGCGCACTACCCTGAAAACCGCGTCGGCGACGCGATCCGCGCCGCCTACCTGCTGGAGCCGCGCGCCGCCTGCGCTTGACAGCCCAGATGGCGCTCGCCAAGCGTCCTTCATGATCGACCCGCGCCCTGTCGGATACGTGATCGGCTTGCTCGTCGCCTGCCTCGGGGCCTCGATGCTGGTGCCCCTGGCCATCGACCTCGTCCACCGCAACGGCCACTGGCCGGTCTTCATCGCCGCCGGCACGATCACGGTGCTCGCCGGCCTCGCGCTGAGCATCGCCTGCGCCAACGCCACAGGGTCCGGGCTGAGCCTGCAGCAGACGTTCCTGCTGACCACCCTCGTCTGGGTGATGCTGCCGCTCTTCGGCGCGATCCCGTTCCTCGTCTCGCCTGTCGAGGCCGACCTGACCGACGCCATCTTCGAGGCGATGTCGGGCGTGACGACCACCGGCTCCACCGTCTTCGCCGGGCTCGACGACTTTCCCGAGGGCCTGCTCCTGTGGCGCTCCATGCTGCAATGGTTCGGCGGCATCGGCATCATCATCGTCGCCATGGTCTTCATGCCGCAGCTGCGCGTCGGCGGCATGCAGATCTTCCGCTCCGAAGCCTTCGACACGATGGGCAAGATCCTGCCGCGCGCCGCGCAGATCGCCAGCCAGATCAGCTCCATCTACGTCGTGCTGACGCTCCTGTGCTTCCTGAGCTACCTGTCGCTCGGCATGACCAGCTTCGAGGCCATCAACCACGCCCTGACGACGATCTCCACCGGCGGCTTCTCGACCACCGACCGGTCCTTCGGCGCCTTTCAGGGCGCGCCGGAATACTTCGCCAGCGTGTTCATGGTCCTCGCGAGCCTGCCCTTCGTGCGCTACATCCAGCTCGTCGCCGGATCGGCGCGACCGATCTTCCGCGACGCCCAGGTGCGCGCCTATCTCGCCGTCATCGCCACCGTTGCCCTGGTCCTGGCGCTCTTCCAGGTGGTCTACGACGAGCGCGGCCTCGAGGAGAGCTTCCGCGAGGCGATCTTCAACGTCACCTCGGTCATCTCCGGCACCGGCTATGCCAGCGTCGACTACCAGGCCTGGGGCTCCTTCGCGATGGTGACGTTCTTCTTCGTCGGGCTGATCGGCGGCTGCGCCGGATCGACCTGCTGCTCGGTCAAGATCTTCCGCTATCAGATCCTGATGTCGGCGATCTGGACGCAGGTGCGGCGCATCCACTCGCCCCACGGCATCTTCGCGCCGAAATTCGACGACCGCCGCGTCTCTGACGAGGTGCTGTCCTCGGTGATGGCGTTCTTCGTGCTGTTCCTGGTGTCGCTCGGGGTGCTGGCCGTCGCGCTCGGGCTGACCGGCCTCGACGTCGTCACGGCGCTCTCCGGCGCGGCCACCTCGATCGGCAATATCGGGCCGGGTCTCGGTCCGGTCATCGGGCCTGCGGGCTATTTCGGGCCGCTGAACGACGGGGCGAAATGGCTCTGCATCGCCGGCATGCTGGTCGGCCGGCTGGAGCTGATGGTCGTCTACGTCATCTTCACCGCGCAATTCTGGCGGGGGTGACGCCTTCCTCCGCCGCGCGTCCGAACCGCGCCCGCCATGTGGGCACCGGATCGCCCGGCGCCGCCTCGGCCGCGAACACCGCCCGCGCGATCGCCCGCGCCAGACAGACCGCCGCCCCATGCCCGATCGCGGCCAGCCGCGCCGGCTCGGGCGCAGGGCCGGTGGCGGTCGAGACGGCGAAGACCAGATCGCCGTCGAAGGGCGTGTGCGAGGGCAGGATGGCGCGCGCCATGCCGTCCTGCGCCATCGTCGCGAGCCGCGTGGCGGAGGCCTTGTCGAGGCCCGCATCGGTGGCGACGACGGCGATGGTGGTGGCCCCGCCGATCAGCGGCACCTTCGCCTCGATTGCCGCCCGCGCCGCCACGCCGCGGCCGCCGAATTCGTCGTCTTCCTCGAACGGCGCCGCCCAGAACCGGCCGGTGTCGGGACAGACCACGCCCCCGACCGGGTTTGCCGCCACCAGCGCCCCCACGGTGGTGCCGTCCTCCAGCACCGCCGAGGCCGAGCCCAGCCCCCCCTTGAGCCGCCCCGCCATGGCGCCGGTGCCGGCGCCCGCCGTGCCGAGGGCGAAGTCGGCGCCTGCCGCCTCGAGCGCCGCGCGACCGAGGGCGGCGTAGGGGCTGTCGGTCCAGTCCGGGGCGCCCCCCGCCGACAGGTCGAAGAGGATCGCCGCCGGCACGACGGGGACGCGGTGGCCGCCGACCTCCAGCCCCCGGCCCTCCGCCCTGAGACCCGCCATCACCCCGTCCGCTGCGGCGAGCCCGAAGGCCGAGCCCCCCGCGAGCACCACCGCGTCGATCCGCTCGACAAGGCAGCCGGGCCGCAGAAGGTCGGTCTCCCGCGTGCCGGGCGCGCCCCCCATCACATGGACCCCGGCCACGAGCCGGTCCGCGCCGGTCAGGACCGTGACCCCCGACTTGACCCGGTCGTCCTGCGCGTGACCGACCCTGAGGCCGGTGATATCGGTGATGAGATTCCGCGGGCCCGGGCGCATGACGCGATGGTGACCCCTCGCCCGCCCGACGGCAAGCGGCCCGCGCGATTCCCCGCTTTCGCGCCGGCCGTCACTCGCGCTAGATGATGATCCGGGACGAAGGAGGCGACATGCGCTGGATCAGGATCACCGTCATCGCGCTTCTGGTGCTGGTCGTGGGCAGCCTGCTGTACTACGCCCTGCCGCAGCGCGATGTCGTCCGCATCGTCAATACCGATGTGCGCCGCATGGATTTCGGCTGGAACGCCGTCTTCTACGCCGCCGCGGACGGGTCGGGACAGAACCGCGACATCCGCTTCATCGAGGCGGTGGATCCCGGGGGCAACCCGATGGTCTATCGCAACGAGGATACCGGCTGGGGCTGGCCGCCCTTCCTCAAGTTCGATTCGGCCGATCTTCAGGCCGAGGCGGCGGATCTCGTCTCGACCCGCGAGGCGCCGGTCTGGGTGGCGGTGCGCCATTACGGCTGGCGCTCCCGGCTGCTGTCGGCCTTTCCCAACGCCACCTCGATCCGCCGCGTCGACGGGCCCGACGTCACCTTCTTTCCCTGGCTCAACATCGTCATCCTGGTGCTGCTGCTCGCCGCCCTGCTGGCGGTCTGGCGGGTGGTGCAGCTTTTCGTGCGCAACACCATCCGGCCGCTCTTCCGGGGCCGCGGCTAGCCGAGCTTGACGTGCACCTCGTCGAGGTCGATCTCGCCCAACGGCTGGCTGTTGGCGGGGTTGTCGAAGTCGTAGCGGAACAGCCGGAAGTCGCGGTGATAGATCTCCCACATCAGATGCATGGCGAGATCGTCGAAATAGGCCTCGACCGGATGGGCGCGGCGCGGCCCGTGCCCCTCGCTCTCGTTGAAGCGCGGGATCGCCCCCAGATCGACCGCGTGCCGGGTCTCCACCCGGTCGAGCACGGCGCGCATGCCGGCGCCGAACCGCTCGGTCCAGACGATCTGGTCGTAGCGGCCGCCATTGGCGATGAAGGTCGAGACATGGCCGCTCGTGGCCGACCAGTGGATGTCGGCCTCCATCGGCCGGCGCCACCTGATCGTGTCGCGCACGAAGAGCAGGAAGCGGCGGAAGCTCGCGATCTGGTCGAACGGCTCCCGTCCGTCTAGGCCGCCCACCTCGATGCCGTATTTCTGGATGATGAGCGGCACCAGCTTGCCGCGATAGCGGCTGCCGTTGCGCTGGATGCCGCAGATCTTGTCGAAGAACGAACTGAGGATGCGGCCATAGGGATTGCGCACGCAGGTGAAGGCGAAGACGGCGTGCGAGCCCACCGCGCGGGCGATCGCCGCGTGGCTGTCCTCCCGCGCCCATTTGTGCAGCCCTTGGGTCGCATCGTGGATGTCGCCCTCGTAGAACCGGCCGTGATCCGAGTAATAGAGGATCTGCCCGATGGTGGAGCAGGCGCATTTCGGCACGACGCGATAGATCACGCTGCCGCTTTCCGTCATCCACGTTCCGGGAAATCCCATCGGGTCCTCTTTCGTGCGCGGGCTGTATCTTTGTGGTTGAACAGGGGTATTGCAAACTTCAGGTTGTCCGTCGGTAACCGAGCGCCCAGCCAATGGCAAAGATTGCCTATGTCCTGTTGTGCCACAAGGACCCCGATGCGGTCGTGGCCCAGGCCGACCGCCTGACGCGGGTCGGCGATTTCGTCGCGATCCATGTCGACCGCCGCGCCCCCGAGGCCGATCACGCCGCCATGCGCGCCGCCCTCGCCGACAATCCCCGCGTCGCCTTCGCCTCTCGCCGGATCCGCTGCGGCTGGGGCGAGTGGAGCCTCGTTGCGGCCACCCTGGCGGGCGTCGAGACGGCGCTCGCGGCTTTTCCGCGCGCCACGCATCTCTACCTGATCTCCGGCGACTGCATGCCGATCCGCACCGGCGAGTTCTGCCACGACTTTCTCGACCGCGACGGCGGCGACCTGATCGAGAGCCACGACTTCATGACCAGCGACTGGATCCGCACCGGCCTCAAGGAGGAGCGGCTGACCTATCGCCACGTCTTCAACGAGCGCACGCGGCCGCGCCTGTTCTACGCCGCCTACGAGGCGCAGAAGCGGCTGGGCCTCGCCCGCGCCGTGCCGCCGGGGCTGAGGGTGATGATCGGCTCGCAATGGTGGTGCCTGCGCCGCGCCACGGTGGAGGCGATCCTCGGCCATTGCCGCGCCCATCCGAGGATCCTGCGCTTCTTCCGCACCACCTGGATCCCCGACGAGACCTTCTTCCAGACCCTCGTCCGCCTCCTCGTTCCCGCCGAGGAGATCCGCAACCGCACGCCGACCTTCCTCATTTTCAGCGATTACGGTCTGCCGGTGAACTTCTACGACGACCATTACGACTTCCTGCTGGCCCAGGACCATCTCTTCGCCCGCAAGATCAGCCCCGAGGCCGCGACGCTGAATGCCCGGCTGGGCGATCTCTATGCGGCGCGGGGCGTGGCCTTTCCCGCCTCCGGCGACGGCAAGCGGATCTACCAGTTCCTGGCGGGCAGGGGCCGGGTCGGGCGGCGCTTCGCGCCCCGCTTCTGGGAGCGCGAATCGTCGCTGGGTCACGACCGCGAGATCCTCGTTCTGACCTGCAAGAAGTGGCACGTGGCCAAGCGCCTCGCCGACCGGATCAGCGCCATGGCGGGCGTGCCCTCGGTCGGCTACCTCTTTGCCGAGCTCGAGGCCGGGCTGCCCGATCTCGGCGGCATCGAGCGGACCCTCGCCAAGCGCAACCGCCACCGGCGGGCGCTGGTCCGGGTGCTGCTCGACCAGTTCGACAGCGATCGGCTGATCCTCTGCCTCGATCCCTCCGAGATCGACGTCATGCGCGATTTCGCCGCCGATCGCTGCGTGACGCGGATCCTGTCGCTCGACTGCGCGCTCGATGACGACTACCTCGTCGGCCATGCGCAAAGGCTGGGCCTGCTCGGCCAGACGGTGACGGCCGCGGCGCGCGACCGCATCCTGCCGACGCTCCGGGCCGACGTGGCCCACGAGGCGCGGTCGATCCGCACCGCGGGCTTTGCGCATCTGTCGCAGATCGCCGAGGCCGACGATGCCGAGGCGCGGGCGGCGGCGCTCGGCGCCTTTCTCGGATTGACCGGCGATGCTTTGCACCGGATCGCCGATCTGCCCTATCTCTTCGAGGATTGAAACGGAGCCGCGCCATGCCATTCGACTATGACGACCAGAACGTATTCGCCCGCATCCTGAGGGGGGAGATCCCGAACGACACCGTGCTCGAGACCGAGCACACGCTCGCCTTCAACGATATCGGGCCGCAGGCGCCTGTCCACGTGCTGGTGATCCCGAAGGGACGCTATGTCTGCCACGACCATTTCGCTGCCGAAGCCAGCGACGCCGAGATCCTCGACTTCATGCGCGGCACCGCCCGCATCATCACCGACAAGGGCCTGTCGCCGGCGCCGGACGGGGAGGGCTACCGGGTGATCACGAATGCCGGGCGGAACGGGGTGCAGGAGGTGCCGCATTACCACCTCCATCTGCTCGGCGGCCGGCCGCTCGGCCGGATGCTGGAGAAGGCCTAGGGCCGCATCGTGTCGGCCGCCGGCCGCGCGCCGACGAAGGCCCAGGCATCGTCGGCGTGCTCGAAGGCGCGCGCGTCGACCGGAATGATCGAATCCATCGTCTCGATCGTCTTCGCGGCCCGGTCCGGCGCGTCGACCACCGCATACTTCTCGACCTTGCCGAGCGATCTGACCTGCGATTTCAGCACCGACCAGTCGAAGCTGGCGCCGGTCTCGGAGCCCTCGTAGCGATCGAAGATCAGCAGCATCGAGACCTTGTCGTGCCGGTCGAACTGCTCGTTCATGTATTCGGCCATGGCCGACATGTCGTCGCGGCTGACCTCGCCGATGATGTGGAAGGCGAAGACGTTGTCGGCGTCGTTCGGCGTCTCGCGCACGCTCGGGGTCACGAACATCGGGGGTCTCCATTGCGTCGGGCGCGGCGGCGCCGCGCGGTCTTCAGGTCCTGCTCGCGGCGCTGGTCCGCCGCGCGCGTGCAGTAGGGTAGGGCGTTCCGCTCTCCGGCAAGGGGCCAGCGGGCGTCACGCCGCGTCGGGGCGCGACCGCGTCAGGTCGAGGAACACGTCCTCGAGATGCGGCTCCTCGATCGACACGTCGGCGATCTCGACGCCCGCCTCGCGCAGGCTCGCCAGGATGTCGCCGGGCTTCACCTTGGTCTTGGCGTAGTTGAAGGCCAGCCGGCCATCGGCGCGCCGCTCCATCTCGACCTGCGGCGGCAGCGCGATCTCCGTCGGCGCCGGGCTCACCGGCTCGATCACCAGCGTCTTGGTGTCGAGCCGGCCGACAAGGTTGCGCGTCGTGTCGCGCACCAGCACCTCGCCGTGATGGATGATGGCGATCTCGTCGCACATCGCCTCGGCCTCCTCGAGGTAATGGGTGGTCAGGATGATCGTCTTGCCGCGCTCGTTCAGCTTGCGGACATTTTGCCACAGCATCTGCCGCAGCTCGATATCGACCCCCGCGGTCGGCTCGTCGAGCACCAGGATCTGCGGGTCGTGGACCAGCGCCTTGCCCAGGAGAAGCCGTCGCCGCATCCCCCCCGACAGCGCCCGCGCATAGGCGTCGCCCTTGTCTGCGAGCCCCACGAGTTCGAGGATCTCGTCGGTGCGGCGCTGCGATTTCGGCACCCCGTAGAGCCCCGCCTGCACGTCGAGGCTGCCCCGGGGCGTGAAGAACGGATCGAGGTTCAGCTCCTGCGGCATCACCCCGATGGCGGCGCGCGACTGGCGCGGGTTCACGTCCTGGTCGAACCCCCAGATCCGCACGGTTCCGGCCGTTTTGGTCACGAGCCCCGCGAGGATGTTGATGAGCGTCGACTTGCCGGCGCCGTTCGGGCCGAGAAGTCCGAAGATCGAGCCCTGCGGGATCGTCAGGTCGATGTTCTTCAGCGCCGTCTTCGCCGTCTTCTCGCCCTTCTGCGGCGCATAGGTCTTGGTCAGTCCCTCGATCTCGATGGCGTTGCCGCCCATGTCGCTCTCCTGCCCTTGCCGCCGCGGCCGCGTCGGCTATCATGGCGACCGACCTAGGCCGGCCGGCGCGGCGCGGCAAGCCAGCGGGGAAGGCCCAGCGATGTCCGAAAAGCCCATCGACAATCCGGGGCCGAGGCCGCCGACCGGGGCCTTCGACGAGCCCGAGACCGTCTACGTGACGACGACCCGCGTCCGCTGCGACGGCGAGATGACGCATCCGCGGGTCTGGCTCCAGATTCCCGAGGAAAGGGGGTGGGTCGAATGCGGCTATTGCGACAGGCGCTTCGTGCTCCAGGAGGGCGCGGCGGGGCACTGATCCGCGCCGCCCTCCTGTGGCTCGCGACCGCCGGGGCGCTCTGGGGCGCCTCTCCCGGCCACGGCCTGATCGAGAACCGCACCGGTCTGCCGCTGGTCTTTCCGCTGCAGATCAAGACCACCATCGGCCGCGACGCCTATCTCGTCCTGCGCGATGCCGGGACGGGCGAGATCGCCGTGACCGCCTATGTGGAGGGCGGGCGCTTCTTCCGCCTGCTGATGCCGCCCGGCACCTATCGCCTCACCGCCGCGCTTGGCCGCGACTGGGAGGACAAGGAGACGTTGTTCGGCGACGAGACGCGGTTTTTCGACTATCCCGAGCCGCTGACCTTCGAGGTGCAGGGCCTCGCCCGCAAGTCCGGCTATCTCATCGACCTGCGCGGGCTCGACGAGATGACCGCCGTCGAGGCCCGGCCGATCGCGCTCTGCCAGTATCTGGGCCCGGTCCCGCCAGAGGACGCGCCGCGCCGCGACGCGGCGGCGCCGGGAGGGGCTCGTTCGGTCGCCCCCGAGATCCCGTTCGGCTATCCGCTGCCGCCCGGGCCGCGCGATCCCGGCCTCGACGGGCGCCCCGAGCTCGGGCTCGAATTCGGCAACCGCGTGGCGGACGTGCCGCTCTGGCTGCGGCTGGGCGAGGGCGACGCGGACGCGGCGGCCGGGCTGCCGGGTCCCGGCGCCGACCGGCCGGCCGAGCGGCCCGAACTGCGCCAGCGGCTCTGCGGCTAGGGATGGCGGCCGGCGCCGCGATCTGCGACAAGCCGCGCGACGTCGAGGAGTGTCTCCCATGAAATTCGGCAAGGACAGCCACCTGCACCTGGTCGACGGGTCGGCCTTCATCTTCCGCGCCTTCCACGCCCTGCCGCCGCTCACCCGCAAGTCGGACGGCCTCCCGGTCGGCGCCGTGTCGGGCTTCTGCAACATGGTCTGGAAGATGATCCAGTCGAACCGCGGCCCCGACGCGCCCACCCACGCCGCCGTCGTCTTCGACAAGGGTTCGCACACCTTCCGCAACGACATGTACGACCTCTACAAGGCCAACCGGGAGGAGATGCCCGAGCCGCTCCGCCCGCAGATCCCGCTGACGCGCGAGGCCACCCGCGCCTTCAACCTCGCCTGCCTCGAAGAGGAGGGGTTCGAGGCCGACGACATCATCGCGACCCTCGCCTGCCGCGCCCGCGATGCCGGCGGCGACGTGACCATCATCTCCGCCGACAAGGACCTGATGCAGCTCGTGGGCCCCGGCATCCGCATGCTGAAGCCCGGCATCCAGTCGAAGCCCGACGAGCTGATCGATGCCGTGGGGGTCGAGGAGCGCTACGGCGTCGGGCCCGAGCTGATGATCGACCTGCAGGCCATCGCCGGCGATTCCATCGACAACGTGCCGGGCGTCAAGGGCGTGGGCGCGCCCACCGCCGCGCTCCTCCTGCGGCATGTCGGCCCGGTCGAGACGCTCTTCGACGAGGCCGCGCGGGAGGCGGCGCTCGCCCGCCTCGCCGGGGAGGTGGAGGCCTATCTCGAGGACGCGCAGTCCCGGCTCGGGCGCAAGGCGAAGCTCGGCTCCAAGTCCGACGCGGGCGATCTGGTCCGGCTCGAGGATGCGGGGGTCGAGGGCGATCTTTCCCCCAAGGACGTCGAGGATCTGGCGCGCCGCGGCAACGCGGCGGCCGCCGATCTTCTCGCCGCCCGCGACAAGCTGAAAGTGGTGCGCACCATCGCCCCCAAGGTCGCCGCGGCGGAGGCGGAGGTGCGCCTGTCGAAGCGCCTCGTCACCCTCGATTGCGACATGCCCCTCGACGTCCCCCTCGAGGACCTCGCGGTTCGCCATCCCGACCCCGAGACCCTGATGGCGTTCCTGAAGGAGATGGAGTTCCGCACCATCCTGAAGCGCGTCTCCGAGGATCTGGGCGTCGAGACCCCCGCCTTGACCGAGACCGCCCCCGGCGCGGAGGAGGAGGCCGCGCCCGACCAGCCGCCCTTCCCCGAGGATTATGTCTGGGTGAGGGACGAGGCGATGCTCGCCCAGTGGATCGCGCGGGCTACCGATCAGGGCTACGTCGCCGTCGATACCGAGACCACGGCGCTCAACGAGATGCAGGCGCTCCTCGTGGGCGTCTCCCTCGCCCTCGGCCCGGGCGAGGCCTGCTACATCCCGCTCGGTCACAAGGCGAGTGCGGAGGCCGACCTCTTCGCCACCGAGGATCTCGCCGAGGGGCAGATCCCGATGGACCGCGCGCTCGAGATGCTGAAGCCGCTGCTCGAGGATCCGTCGGTCCTCAAGATCCTGCAGAACGCCAAGTACGACGTGAAGGTGCTGGCGCGGATCGGCATCGACCTCGCCCCCGTCGACGACACGATGCTGCTCAGCTACGCGCTCCATGCGGGCCTTCATCCGCACGGCATGGACGCGCTCTCCGAGCGCTATCTCGGCCACCTGCCGATCCCCATCAAGGACCTGATCGGCACCGGCAAGGCGCAGGTCACCTTCGACAAGGTCGCGGTCGACAAGGCCGTGCGCTACGCCGCCGAGGATGCCGACGTCACCTTCCGCCTCTGGGAGGCGTTCCGCCCGCAGCTTCACCGCAAGCGCGTCACCACCGTCTACGAGACGCTGGAGCGGCCGATGATCCCGGTCCTCGCCCGGATGGAACGCGCGGGCGTGCAGGTCGACCGCCAGACCCTGTCGCGCATGTCGCACGCCTTCGCGCAGAAGATGGCCGGGCTCGAGGCCGAGATCCGGGACCTGGCGGGCGTCGACTTCAACGTGGGCTCGCCGAAGCAGCTCGGAGAGATCCTCTTCGACAGACTGGGCCTGCCGGGGGGCAAGAAGGGCAAGACCGGCGCCTACGGCACCGGCGCCGACGTGCTCGAGGATCTGGCAACCGAACACGAACTGCCGGCCCGTGTCCTCGACTGGCGGCAGGTCTCGAAGCTCAAATCGACCTACACGGACGCGCTGCAGGATCATATCGACCCCGAAACGGGCCGCGTCCACACCTCCTATTCGATCGCCGGCGCGAATACCGGTCGCCTCGCCTCGACCGACCCGAACCTGCAGAACATCCCCATCCGCACCGAGGAGGGGCGGCGCATCCGCGAGGCCTTCGTTGCCCCGGAGGGCAAGACGCTCGTCTCCCTCGACTATTCCCAGATCGAGCTCCGGATCCTCGCCCATATCGCCGGCATCGACGAGCTGAAGGCCGCCTTCCGCGAGGGACAGGACATCCACGCCGCCACCGCCTCCGAGATGTTCGGCGTGCCGCTCGATCAGATGACGCCCGAGATCCGGCGCCAAGCCAAGGCGATCAACTTCGGCGTCATCTACGGCATCAGCGGGTTCGGCCTTGCCCGCAACCTCCGCATCCCGCGCGAGGACGCCCAGGGCTTCATCGACCGCTATTTCGAGCGTTTCCCGGGCATCAGGGACTACATGACCGAGACGACCCGCTTCGCGAAGGACCACAAATACGTCGAGACGCTGTTCGGGCGGCGGATCAACACGCCCGAGATCGACGCCAGGGGTCCGGGCGCGGGCTTCGCCCGCCGCGCCGCGATCAACGCGCCGATCCAGGGCACCGCCGCCGACGTGATCCGCCGCGCCATGATCCGCATGGACGCGGCCATCGCCGACCTGCCGGCGCGGATGCTCCTGCAGGTCCACGACGAATTGCTGTTCGAGGTCGATCAGGGCGCCGAAGACGCGCTCATCCAGCGCGCCCGCGAGGTCATGGAGGGCGCGGCGATGCCAGCCGTCGACCTCTCGGTGCCGCTTCTCGCCGATGCGGGACAGGGCGCGAACTGGGCCGCGGCGCATTGAGGCCATGCCGCCGGCCCTGACGGCGGCGCCCGCCATTTCCGCCGGGGGTCCGTCGAAATCCCGATAGGGCCTGCGGCCTCCGCAACGGGAGCCGCAGGCCCTATCGTGGTCACTGCTGCTCGAGCTGCGTCCCGGTGCCGGGTTTCGCCTTGCCGAGATCCGGCTTCTGCCCGAGCGGGGTCACGTCCTCGCGCACCGAGAACTCGGCGCGGCCGTCGAGCGACGGGCCCGAGCTCCAGCGCCCTTCGGGCGTCGGCTCGTCGAGCGAGGTGTTGAGGAAGTAATAGCTGTGCTCGGTCGCCTCGTGGTCGGTGGGCGTGGAATTGGGGATCGGCAGCTGCCCGTTCCATCCGCCCAGCTCCTCGATCACTGCAAGCCATTGCTGCTGGTGCATCGTGTCGCGCGCGATCAGGAACGACAGCATGTCCTTCATGCCCGCATCATCGGTCATGTTGTAAAGCCGCGAGGCCAGCACCCGGCCGCCCGCCTCGGCGGTGCAGTTGGCCATCATGTCGGCGGCGATGTTGCCGGTGGCGTAAACGTGGCTCATGTCGAAGGGCACGCCGTTCGAGTTCACGGGCATCGCCGACAGGCCCGACGACAGGATGTGGCGCGGATTGGCGCCGCCCATGATGGCGTGAACCACCGGATCCTGCGCCGCCTCCTCCTGCGCCGAGACCGGGGCGCCTTCGAGGTTCAGCGCCACGGCATGGCCCAAAAACTCGATATGCGACAATTCCTCCGTCGCGGTCAGCATCAGGAGGTCGCGGTACTTGGCGTCGCCGCGAGCGCCCATCGCCTGGAAGAAATATTGCATGGCGACGCGGATCTCGCCTTCGATCCCGCCGATGGCCTGCTGAAGATACTTGGCAAAGACCGGATCGGGGTTGTCGACCCGGACTTCGTACTGAAGCTTCGAGGAATGATGAAACATGACTACTCGCTCGCAATGGTTGAGACATCTTCATAAACCATCCCGCCACGCGGGGTTCCCGCCGCGGCCGAGCGCTCGCGATATTCCACCGAAACCGTCCGGGGCCGGCACGGTCTCGCACCAGCCCCGGACGGCCCCTGTTGTCGTCCCCTCTGCGGCCGCGCAGCCCGCGTCAGTCGCCGAGGGTCGTGGCCACGTTGCCGTGCCAGTCGACGCCCGTTCGCGTCACCGCCGCCAGGGGCGAATCCGGCAGGCGCGCGGCCAGCATGATGCCGAGCGACAGCGCCGCGAAGGTCATGAGGGCGAGCGCCAGACGGAGAAGATCGGCGGAGGCGGGGTGCGGGGCGGCAGGGCGGGTGACGTTGGTCTCGAAAAGCGCCATGGGAAACTCCTGAGCGAAGGTGGAACGGTTCTGAGCCCCGAGATAGGCGCGCTGGCGCATATAGTAAAACGAATGATTGAGCTTTTCGCCATCACGATACGTGATGGATCATGCCATCCCCGCCGCCCGGCCGCCGGCGCCGTCCGCCGGAATCGGGTCCGATGGAAGTCCGATGGAAATCTGATGGAATTCCGATCGTGAGCCGGTCCCGTCCCCGGCCGCGGGCGCGGTCCCGGAACCCCGCGGGCCCGGCCCGCCTCGTGGCCTTCAACAAGCCGATGAACGTCCTGAGCCAGTTCACCGACGACGTCTCCTGGCCCGGCCTCCACCTGCATCTGGACCTGCCGGGCCTCTACCCCGCCGGTCGCCTCGACCGCGACAGCGAGGGGCTTCTGCTCTTGACCGATGAGGGCGCGCTTCAGGCCCGGATCAGCCACCCGAAGCACACGCTTTCAAAGACTTACCTCGTCCAGGTCGAGGGGCGCGCGACCCCGGAACAGGCCGCCTCGCTGGCCAGCGGGGTCGATCTGAAGGACGGACCGACGCTCCCGGCCGAAGTCGCGCTGATCGCGCCCCCCGCGCTCTGGCCCCGCGACCCGCCGGTCCGCTGGCGCGCGAGCGTGCCCGACAGCTGGCTGCGCATCACGATCCGCGAAGGCCGCAACCGCCAGGTCCGCCGCATGACCGCCCGCGTAGGCCTGCCCTGCCTGCGCCTCGTGCGCTGGTCCATCGGCCCCGTCACCCTCGACGGCCTCGCCCCCGGCGCCTGGCGCGACATCGACCCCGACGTGCTGTCGCTGCCCGGCTGACGCGGTCCCAACCTCAAGCCCGGGAACCGCGGCGCCGGGCAGCGGCTTAAGCGGCATGATCGACTGGATCGCCTCAAATTCACCGACGATCGACACCGTCATCAGCGCCATCCTGATGGTGGTGTGGATCGTCTATCTCAACCTCTTCCTCTACGATATCCGGCGCACCAAGCGGCCGATGATCTTCATCAGCCGCAGCGCCGGCACCGATGAGAGGGCGCGGCTCTTCATCTCGAACATGGGCGCCGAGCCGATCTACGTCACCGCGCTCATCGCCGACGTCAGATGCGGCGGGCGCAGGATAAGCGCCACGATCACCGAGAATGACGAGATCGGCGAGGACCAGATCACCAATCCCAGCGCCGCGACCAACGAGGGACCTCTCGGATCGGGGGATTACATGGATGCGGGCAGCTTCAAGGCGCTGATGACGCGGATCCGGATCCGGATGACCGACCCGATCGATCCCGCCAAGGTCGACCGGCTGACGCTGACCGTCGTGGCGACTTCGGGCCATTCCGGCAATCTGGCGGCGGGCCGGAAGACCTACCGGATCCTGCGGCGCGACGACAAGACGATCTTCCATCCCGAACATCTCTCGACCCAGCAACTCCACAACTGGCTGCAGCGGCGGCGCATCCGCAGGCGGCTGAACCAGGACCTGCAGGCCGAGATCTGAGGAGCGGAGAAGGCGCGGCCCCATCCGCCGAGGGCGTGGCATCGCGACGCGCCGGGGAACCGTCGCCGTCCGATCGCCATTGTCGCCATCAACACGACGACAGCAACGGACACGGAGATCGACCATGCCGACGACACCGCAATCCGACGAGACCGCCCCGGCGCTCAGCGTGCCGCTGATCATCGGGACCCGCTGGGAACTTGCAGAACAGCAGCCCGAGGCGTTCACCCAGATCATCGTTTATCGCGGGTTCCACTGCCCGGTCTGCAAGCAGTACCTCTCGCAGATGCGCGAACTCTACGACGACTTCCTCGCCAAGGGGGTCGAGACGATCCACGTCTCGATGGACAGCGAGGAGCGGGCGCGCGAGGCGCACGAAGACTGGGGGCTCGACCCGATCCCGATGGGGTACGGCCTGACCGAAGAGCAGGCGAAGGCATGGGGTCTCTACCTCTCCGAGCCGATCCAGGACAGCGAGAAGGGCGTCTTCGCCGAGCCCGCGATCTTTTGGGTCCGGCCCGACGGGCGGCTCTATCTGGCCGCGGTCTCGAACTCGCCCTTCGCCCGCCCCGACCTCGAGGCGCTGCTCGGCAAGGTCGATTTCATCCGGGAGAAGGAATATCCTGCCCGCGGCCGCCGCGCCGCCTGATCGGGTCTGACCGGCCGGCCGGTTGCGCCGCGTCCTGCGGCCTGCGACACTGGGACCGGCCGGTTTCCGATTTGGAAGAAATTGCGGCGGGCCTGCCCCGCCCGCGTCCATCGAGGGTCCAGCTACGTCCGGCGTCTAATGCCGGGCATAGCCGGACGGCCCTCGGCGGGGCTGCAAACTGGCGCGCTCTTCCGAAGGCTACGTCTCGGGCAGTTCCGCGGCCGGAATGATCGGGAAGAATTGCCCCGCCGAGACCACGCCGAACCATTCGGCGCCCTCATGGCTGCGCATTTCTCCCAGATCGACCAGGCGATAGAAGCTCTTGCGGTCGATCAGCGCCTCGAGCCCGTCGCGGATATGGATATAGGGTGAGGGCTCGCCCTCAGCGTCGCGAACGACCCGGATCGGGTGGTCGGCATCGGCCCTCGCGCGGTCGCCCACATTCGTGACGAAGACCAGCGCGCCGTCCAGAACCTCGAAGTCGATGGCGACGAAGGGCGCGTCCTCGACGGTGATGCCGACCTTTTCAACCGGCGTGACGAGGAAATAGCTATTGCCCTCCCGCTTCAGGATGGTCGAGAAGAGCCGCACCAGCTTGTGCCGGCCGATCGGCGTTCCCTGATAGAACCAGGTTCCGTCGCGACGGATCTGCATGTCCAGATCCCCGCAGAATGGCGGATTCCACTTGTGGAGCGGCGGCAGACCGCCCTTCGATGCGGCACGGGCGGCTTCTTCGAGGGCGTTCGCGTCGGGCATCACGGCCATTTGTCCCACCTCCGGTTTTGTCGATTGTGCGCATCGGGATAGGTGTTCATCGTCATCGGGACGATCTAGCCGCCTGAGGAGCCTTGTCATGTCCGACGCCATTCTCGACGAGATCGATGCCCTGGGCCACAAGCTTGGCGAGGCGCGGCACAGCATCACCCGGCGCTTCATCGGCCAGACGCGGGTCGTCGACCTGGTGCTCTCGACCCTGCTCTGCGGCGGCCACGGCCTGCTGATCGGCCTGCCCGGGCTCGGCAAGACCCGGCTGGTCGAGACGCTCAGCACGGTCATGGGGCTCGACGGCAAGCGGGTGCAGTTCACGCCCGATCTGATGCCCGCCGACATCCTCGGATCCGAAGTGCTGGAGACCGGCGCCGATGGCAGCCGTGCGTTCAAGTTCATCCGCGGCCCGGTCTTCTGCCAGCTATTGATGGCCGACGAGATCAACCGCGCCTCGCCGCGCACGCAGTCGGCGCTGCTGCAGGCCATGCAGGAAAAGTCGGTGACGGTGGCGGGCGAGCCGCACGCGCTGGCCGCCCCGTTCCACGTGCTGGCGACGCAGAACCCGATCGAGCAGGAGGGAACCTATCCGCTTCCCGAGGCGCAGCTCGACCGCTTCCTGGTGCAGATCGACGTGCCCTATCCCGATCGCGAGACCGAACGCGATATCCTTCTTGCCACGACCGGCGCGGCGGAGGAGGCGGCGCATGCGGTGTTCACCGACCACGAGCTGATCGCCGCGCAGCTGCTGCTGCGGCGGATGCCGGTGGGCGAGGGCGTACTCGACGCGATCCTCGATCTGGTTCGCGCCTGCCGGCCGGGCGAGGCCGATGCGCCGGCGGCGATTCGCGAGCATGTCGGCTGGGGGCCGGGGCCGCGCGCGGCGCAGGCTCTGATGCTGACGGTGCGGGCGCGCGCGCTCCTGCAGAGCCGGCTCGCTCCCAATGTCGAGGATGTCGCGGACATGGCGGTGCCGGTCCTCGGGCACCGCATGGCGCTGAGCTTCGCGGCGCGGGCGCGTGGCATCGTTCTGTCCGACATAATCGCCGAGACGGTCGAGACGACGCTCAGGCTGCGGCCCGCCGCGTGAGCGACGCGGCCGCCCTCCGCTCGCGGGCCGAGGCGCATGCGGCGCCGTTTCCGGCGCTTCTGGCGAACGCCCGGCACCTGGCGGGATCGGTGATCCTCGGCCAGCACGGCCGGCGCCGGCCGGGGCAGGGCGACGAGTTCTGGCAATACCGGCCGATCGTGCCCGGCGACGAGGCGCGCGAGATCGACTGGCGCCGCTCGGCGCGCTCGGACGCGCATTTCGTCCGGCAGCGGGAATGGCAGGCGGCGCAATCGATCATGCTCTGGGTCGATCCCGCGCAATCCATGGCCTTCGCCTCCACGCCGGCTCTACCCGCCAAGCAGCAGCGCGCCGCTGAACTCGCTCTGGCGCTGGCGATCCTGCTGGCGCGGGGCGGCGAGCGGATCGGGCTCTCGGGGCGCGATCTGCCGCCGCGCTCGGGCGAGGTGCAGATCATGCGTATCGCCGAGGCGCTGGGCCGGATCGACGGCGCCGAATACGGCGCTCCGGCCGCGCGCGAGATGCCGTCGCGGTCGCGCGCGGTCTTCGCCTCGGACTTTCTGGGCGATGTGGGGCCAACCCGCGCGGCGCTGACCGATGCCGCCGATCGCGGCGTCTCGGGCGTGCTGATCCAGGTGCTCGACCCGCAGGAAGAGGCGTTTCCCTTCGACGGGCGCACCATCTTCGAGAGCATGGGCGGCACCATCCGCCACGAGACCCTCAAGGCCGGCGATCTTCGTGACCGCTATCTGGCGCGGCTGGCCGCGCGCAAGGCCGAGCTTGCCGATCTCGCCCGGCTGACCGGGTGGCAATACCATTGCCATCATACCGACCAGCCGGCCAGCGCGGCACTGCTCTGGGCCTATGCCGCACTGGAGCGGGCGGTCTGATGCTGGTCCTCGGTCCCATCGGGTTCACCGCCCCGTGGCTGCTTCTCGGCCTCCTGGCGCTGCCGATCCTGTGGATCCTGCTGCGCGCCGTGCCGCCGGCGCCGATCCGGCGGCGCTTTCCCGGCGTGGCCTTGCTGCTCGGCCTTTCCGACGACGAGCAGCAGAGCGACAAGACGCCCTGGTGGCTGCTGCTCCTGAGGTCGCTGGCGGTGGCCGCGCTGATCCTGGGCTTCGCCGGGCCGGTCCTCGACCCGGAGACGCGGCAGCCCGGAACGGGACCGCTCCTGGTGCTGATCGACGGCACCTGGGCCGATGCGCGCGACTGGCCGCGCCGCCTCGACCGCATCGGGCAGACGCTCGACCAAGCGGCGCGCGACGACCGCCCTGTCGCCATCGTGACGCTGACCGACCCGCCCGAGGGCGACCTGCCGTTCCGCGCCGCCCAGAGCTGGATAGCGGATCTGCCGGGCATCGCGCCCGCGCCCTGGGCGCCTGAGGACGCGGCCGACTGGGCCGAGGCGCTGGCGGGCGATTTCGACACGATCTGGCTGTCGGACGGTCTCGATTACCCGTGGCGCGCGCCCGTGCTCGCGGCGCTCGAACGCCATGGCGGCGTGCGGGTCTTCGAGAGCCCCCGGCCGCTCTACGGTCTGCGGCCGCCCGCCTATGACGACGGCGCGATCGTGCTTGGAGCGACCCGGCCGCGCGGGACCGGCGCCGCCGCGGTGACCGTCGCGGCCCATGGCCTCGACCCGAACGGGATCGAGCGCCAGCTCGCGACGGCGGAGCTGGCCTTCGCCGCGGGCGATACCGAGGCGCAGACGACCCTGTCGCTGCCGCCGGAGCTCAGGAGCCGGATCACCCGCTTCGAGATCGAGGGGGTGCGGTCCGCCGCCGCGGTCAGTCTCGCGGACGACGCCCTGCAGCGGCGCGAGGTGGCGCTGATCGCCGGCACCGAGGATCGGGAGGGGCTCGAGCTTCTGGCGCCCACCCATTACCTCGAACAGGCGCTGGCGCCGGTGGCCGACCTGCTCGGCGGCGACCTCTCGGAGGTGCTGCTGGCCAATCCGGACGTCATCGTGCTGGCCGACGTGGCGACGATCCCCGGCGCGCAGGAACAGAACCTGCTCGACTGGGTCGAAGGCGGCGGGCTGCTGGTGCGTTTTGCCGGGCCGCGTCTGGCCGCATCCGACGTGAGCCGCGCGGTCGAGGACCCGCTGATGCCCGTCAGGCTGCGGGCCGGCGGCCGCAGCGTCGGCGGCGCCATGAGCTGGGGAGAGCCCAAGACGCTGCGGCGCTTCGACGCCGCCTCGCCCTTTGCCGGATTGCCGATCCCCGATGACGTGACCGTCAACGCGCAGGTGCTGGCGCAACCCGATCCCGCTCTGGCGGAACGCACCATCGCCTCGCTGGCCGACGGCACCCCCCTCGTCACCCGCAAGCGTCTGGGATCCGGTCAGCTGGTGCTGTTTCACATCACGGCCAACGCCGAATGGTCGTCGCTGCCGCTGTCGGGGCTGTTCGTGTCGATGCTCGAGCGGCTGGCGATCTCGACCCGGCCGATGATCCCCGAAGCGGCGGATCTCGCCGGCACGGTCTGGACCATCGACAGCCGCCTGACCGCGTTCGGCCGGGTGGAGCCGGCGGGCATCCTGCCCGGGGTTGCGGGCGAGGATCTGGCGGCCGGCATCCCGAGCGAGACGACGCCGCCGGGCCTCTATGCCGGCGAGGACCGGCGCATCGCGCTGAACGTCATCGGCCCGCAGACGGCGCTGGTGCCGGCCGCCTGGCCCGCCGGCACCCCGGTCGAGGAAATGAGCGTCAGCCGCGACACGCCGCTCGGCGGACCGCTTCTGAGCCTCGGCATCGGGCTTCTGGCGCTCGACGTGCTGGCCGCCCTCTGGATCGCCGGCCGGCTCGTCGGGGCGCGGGCGACCCTGGTTCTGGCGGGGCTCGCGGTCCTTCCCTTCGGCGAGGCGCGCGCGCAGGAGCCCGACCGCTTCGCCAACACCGACGTGCCCTTCGCGATCGAGGCGACCGAGGCGGTGACGCTCGCGCATGTCCTGACCGGCGACGCGGAGGTCGACCGCATCGCCGCCGCCGGGCTCGAGGGGTTGAGCCAGACGCTGTTCAGCCGCACCTCGGTCGAGCCCGACGCGCCGATGGGCGTCGATCTCGAGACCGACGAGCTGGCCTTCTTCCCGATGCTCTACTGGCCGGTGACGCTCGGCCAGCCGATCCCCTCGGACGCGGCCTATGCCCGGCTCAACGCCTACCTGCGGTCGGGCGGCATGATCGTCTTCGACACGCGCGACGCCGACGTGTCCGGCGCGGGCGGCACCACGCCCGCTGGCCGCAAGCTGCAGGAACTGGCGCGGCCGCTCGACATCCCGCCGCTCGAGCCGATCCCGAGCGACCACGTCCTGACGCGGTCCTTCTATCTGCTGCAGGACTTTCCCGGCCGGTACCGCCAGGGTACGCTCTGGGTCGAGGCCGCGCCTCCCGATGCCGTCGCGGTGGAGGGGATGCCGTTCCGCGACCTCAACGACAACGTTACGCCGGTGGTGATCGGCGGCAACGACTGGGCCGCGGCCTGGGCTGCCGACGACAGCGGCAACCGCATGTTTCCCATCGGCCGCGGCTATGCCGGCGAGCGCCAGCGCGAGATGGCGCTGCGGTTCGGCGTCAACCTGGTGATGCACGTGCTGACCGGCAATTACAAATCCGATCAGGTGCACGTTCCAGCCCTGCTGGACCGCCTGGGCAACTGAGCGCCCCTTTCAGAAAAGGCAGCTTCGCGTGACCGAGACCGTGATCTTCGACCCGCTGGTGCCCTGGGCGGCGATCGCCGGGCTGGCGGTGCTCGCCGCTCTGGTGGTGGGGCTGGCGCTGCGGCGCGGGCTTCCGGGGTGGTGGCTGAGGGCGCTCGCGGCGCTGGCGCTGCTGGCGGCGCTGACGGGACCCGCCCTGCGCAGCGAGGATCGCGCCGCGCTCTCCGACATCGTGATCGCCGTGATCGACGAAAGCGCCAGCCAGCGCATCGCCGACCGGCCCGATCAGACCCGCGCGGCGCTCGCCGCGGTGGAGGCCGAAATCGCCGGTCTGGAGAACACCGAGCTCAGGGTGGTGCGGCTCGGCGATGGCGCCGGCGACGGGGGAACGCGGCTGATGACCGCGCTCGCCGAGGCGATGACCGAGGAGCCGCGGGCTCGGCTCGCGGGCGCGATCCTGATTTCCGACGGGCGACTGCACGACATCGAGGCGGCGCCGGACCTGCCGGCGCCGCTGCATCTGCTGATGACCGGGCACGACACCGACTGGGACCGGCGGCTGGAGATCACCACCGCGCCGGCCTTCGCAATCCTCGACGAGCCCGTGGCGCTCAGGCTGCGCATCGAGAACCAGGGCCGCGTCCCTGCGGACGAGGCCGGCGACGTGACGATCGAGATCGCCGTGGACGGTGCCCCGCCGCAAAGCTTCAGCGTGCCCGTCGACGAGGAGCTGGAGCTGCCGGTCACGCTGCAACATGCCGGCATCAACGTGATCCAGTTCCACGTTCCGGCGGCGGAGGGCGAGCTGACCGACCGCAACAACGAGGCGGTGGTCCGGATCAACGGCGTCCGCGACCGGCTGCGGGTGCTTCTGGTGTCGGGCGAGCCGCATCCTGGCGAGCGGACCTGGCGCAACCTGCTGAAATCGGATGCCAGCGTCGATCTGGTGCATTTCACCATCCTGCGCCCGCCCGAGAAGCAGGACGGCGTGCCGGTGACGGAGCTGTCGCTGATCGCGTTTCCGACGCGCGAGCTGTTCCTCGACAAGATCGACGAGTTCGACCTGATCATCTTCGACCGCTATCAGCGGCGGGGCATCCTGCCCTCGATCTATCTCGACAACGTGCGGCGCTATGTCGAGGATGGCGGCGCCGTGCTGGTCGCCGCCGGCCCCGATTTCGCCTCCGCCGCGTCGCTCTATCGCTCGCCTCTGGGCGAGATCCTGCCCGCCGCGCCGACGAGCCGGGTGCTCGAGCAGCCGTTCCTGCCCGAACTGACCGATGTCGGACGCCGCCACCCGGTAACGCAGGGCTTGGGCGGCTCGGGCGAGACGCCCGATTGGGGACGCTGGCTGCGGCAGATCGAACTCGAGCCGATCAGCGGCGAGGTGGTGATGACCGGGATCGACGGCTCGCCGCTTCTGGTGCTCGACCGGGTCGGCGAGGGGCGCGTGGCGCTTCTGGGCTCGGATCACGCCTGGCTCTGGTCGCGCGGCTTCGAGGGCGGGGGGCCGCAGCTCGATCTGTTGCGGCGGGTGGCGCACTGGTCGATGAAGGAGCCGGAGCTGGAGGAGGAGGCGCTGACGGCGAGTGCCGAGGGACAGACGATGACGGTGACGCGGCGGACGCTCGACGAGGCGGTCGGGCCGCTCGAGATCACCGGACCCGACGGCGAGACGACGGTGATCAAGATGGAGGAGGTGGCGCCGGGACGGTTCCAGGCGACCTTCACCGGACCCCAGATCGGCCTCTACCGGCTGGCGCAGGACGCGCGCGAGGCGGTCGTGGCGCTCGGGCCGCAGAGCGCGAAAGAGTTTGAGGAAACAGTGGCTTCGAGCGCCGCGCTGGAGCCGGTGATCGACCCGACGAATGGCGGCGTGCGGGCCATCGAGGAGGGCGTGCCGCAGATCCGGCAGGTCCGCGAGGGGCGGCCGGCGGCGGGGCGGGGCTGGATCGGGATCACGCCGCGGCAGGCTTATCTGACGGCGGATGTGAGGGCGGTGCCGCTTCTGCCGGCGTGGCTGTGGCTCGTTCTGGCGAGCGCTCTGGCGGTGGCGGCGTGGCTGCGCGAGGGCCGGAGCTGAGGATCGGAATTGCATCGGGTTTCCATCGGACTTCCATCGGACCCGGTGAGCAGGGGTGTTGCGCCGCTTGGGCCGGCTGCGCGCTGAGGCGAAAGGCGGTGGCAGGCCCGCTTCCCTAGACCGGGCGGCGTTGTCCGTCAGGTGGGGTCCGCATGTCGCTGTCGCGCTTTCTTCGTCATCTGCGGCGCAGGCTGCGCCGAGCACTGCGCCGCCGCCGCGCTCCCCGCCCCCGCGTCAAGACGATGGGTTACGCCACGGCCGCGCACGACATGGCGTGGCGCAACCTCGTCGGCCCGCATCTCGAAACGCGGCGATGCGCGCGAGGAGCGGGTGCGGCTGATCGCCGAATGTCTCGAAGCCGGTTTCCCTCTGTCCGAAGACGGCGAGAGCATGCGAGCGGCTGATGGCGCTGCTTGCGGATCTGCGGCAGGTTCCGGCCGGCAGCCCCGAGTCCGGGGCCGACGGCCGGGGGCGGCGGGTCAGGCGAAGAGGATGTAGGTCGCCGCGACGACGAGCACGATGACGGCACCGACCGGGACGGCGAGCGGCCACCGGTTTAGGTCCACGTCGCCCGAATCCTCGGAGACGTAATCGGTCGAGCGCGGCCGCATCCGGCCGATCACCAGCATGACCGCGACGTTGAAGACGAACAGGATCGCCATGACGTGCAGGTAGTGGGGGTAGTTGTCCGCCCCGACCACGAAGGGCTTGAGGATGAACTGGCTGATCATGTAGAGCCCGACACCGGAGGCGAGGCCGACCTTGGCGGCCAGCGGCGGCACCCGCTTGGTGAAGATGCCGACGAGGATGATCGTCAGGATCGGGATCGAGTAGCAGCCGTTGACCTCCTGCAGATAGCCGAAGAGGCCCTGCGGCGCGTTGGCGATGAAGGGCGCGATGGTCATGGCCGCGATGGCCAGGACAGCGCCGAAATACTTGCCGGCCCGGATCGTCTCCCGCTCGCTCGACTCGGTTCGGATGTATTGCTGGTAGATGTCGACGCCGAAGAGGGTGACCGACGAATTGAGCGCCGAGTTGAACGACGACAGGATGGCGCCGAACAGCACCGCGGCGAAGAAGCCGCGCAGCGGAAAGGGCAGCACGTCGGTCACCAGCATGCCGTAGGCGCGGTCGCCGGTCTCCAGCTCGTTCGGATAGAGATGCCAGGCGATGATCCCCGGCAGCACCACGATGATCGGTCCGAGGACCTTGAGCACGCCGGCATAGAGCAGCCCCTTCTGGCCCTGGGCGAGGTCCCTGGCGCCGAGCGCGCGCTGGATGATCGCCTGGTTCGTGCCCCAGTAGAAGAGCTGGACCAGCATCATGCCGGTGAAGATGGTGGCGAAGGGCACCGGGCTCTCGGGGCCGCCGATGATCTTGAACTTTTCGGGGTTTTCGGCCCAGAGCGTCGAGAGACCCTGCGACAGGCTGCCGCCGCCGATGGCCAGGAGCCCGAAGAACGGCACCAGCAGGCCGCCAAGGAACAGGCCCACGGCGTTGATCGTGTCGGAGACCGCCACCGCCTTCAGGCCGCCGAAGATGGCGTAGATCGAGCCGACGATGCCGATCGCCCAGACGGTGATCCAGAGCGCCGCCGTCTCGCCCACGCCGAGGACGGCCGCGACGTCGAACATCTCGGCCAGGGCCAGCGCTCCGGAATAGAGCACGATGGGCAGGAGGATGACCGCGTATCCGGTCAAAAACAGCAGCGACGTCGCCGTCTTGACGCCCGAATCGTAGCGGTGCTCGAGAAACGAGGGCACCGTCGAGACGCCGCGCTGCAGGTAGCGGGGCAGGAGCACGAGGGCGGTCACCACCATGGCGATGGCCGCCAGAGTCTCCCAGGCCATGACGAGGATGCCCCAGGAATAGGCCTGGCCGGTCAGGCCCACGATCTGTTCGGTGGAAAGGTTGGTGAGCAGGAGCGAGCCCGCGATCACCGGGGCGGTGAGGCTGCGCCCGCCGAGGTAGTAGCCGGTGCCCGATCCCGCATCGGTGCCCCGTGTCCAGAACCATGACAGCACGGCCACGAGCGCCGTGAAGCCCACGAAGGCCACGATGTTGAATGTGTCCATGACTCTCTGCCTCCCCATCGGCACCGGCCGTGACCTAGAGTGACGGACGCCCCCGACCACGCCATACCGCACGTTCCGCGGGAACTGCTGCGGGGTCGGGGGCGAAGCGTGACGCGGTCGGGAGCGGGACTATGTCGCGTCGGTGTGTCTTGTCAGACCACCGCACCGATCATAGCCTTTGGGGTGAGGAGGACTTGCCATGCAGATGCCCGAACCGGACCCGCGCATCCTGTCGCGGAAGGCGGCGGTCATCCGCCGCCTCGCCGCGATCCTGCCCGAGGACGCGCTGATCCATGCGGCGGCGGAGTTGCGCGCCTATGAATGCGACGCGCTCACGGCCTATGCCTGCGCGCCTCTGGCGGTGGTGCTTCCGCGCACCACGGGCGAGGTAGCGGCGTGCCTGCGCGTCTGCCACGAGGAGCGGGTGCCGGTGGTGCCGCGCGGCTCGGGCACGTCGCTGGCGGGCGGGGCGCTGCCGACCGCGGATTGCGTGATCCTCGGCGTCAGCCGCATGACCGAGGTCATCGAGACCGATTACGCCGACCGGATCATCCGCGTGCAGACCGGGCGCACCAACCTGTCGGTCACGGGCGCGGTGGAGGAGAACGGGTTCTTCTATGCCCCCGACCCGTCCTCGCAGCTGGCCTGCGCCATCGCCGGCAACATCGCGATGAATTCGGGCGGCGCGCATTGCCTGAAATACGGCGTGACGACGAACAACCTCCTGGGGGTGACGCTGGTGCAGATGGACGGCACGGTGGTGGAACTCGGCGGCGCCCACATGGATGCCGGCGGGCTCGACCTTCTGGGCCTGGTCTGCGGCTCGGAGGGGCAGCTCGGCGTGGTGACGGAGGCGACGCTCAGGATCCTTCCGAAGCCCGAAGGGGCGCGGCCGTGCCTCATCGGGTTCGATAGCTCCGAAGTCGCCGGGCAATGCGTCAGCGACATCATCAAGGCGGGCATCCTGCCGGTCGCGATCGAGTTCATGGATCGGCCCTGCATCCGCGCCACCGACGCGTTCTCGGGCGCGGGATACCCCGATTGCGCGGCGATGCTGATCGTCGAGGTGGAGGGCGCGGAGGCGGAGATCGACGAGCAGCTGGGCGTCATCACCCAGATCGCCCGGAGGCTCGATCCGGTCGAGATCCGCGTGTCGGAGAGCGCCGAGGAGAGCGCGCGGATCTGGCTCGGGCGGAAATCGGCCTTCGGCGCGATGGGGCAGATCAACGACTACATCTGTCTCGACGGGACGATCCCGGTGGGCGAGTTGCCCCGGGTGCTGCGCCGGATCGGCGAGCTGGCCCAGGGCTACGGTCTGGAGGTCGCCAACGTCTTTCACGCCGGCGACGGCAACATGCATCCGCTGATCCTGTTCAACGCCAACGAGGCGGGGCAGCTCGACAAGGCCGAGGATCTGGGCGCCGACATCCTGAAGCTCTGCGTCGAGGTCGGCGGCTGCCTGACCGGCGAGCACGGCGTCGGCATCGAGAAGCGCGACCTGATGCTGGCGCAGTTCGATGCCGTCGATCTGGAGGCGCAGATGCGCGTCAAGGACGTGTTCGATCCGCACTGGCTGCTCAATCCGGCGAAGGTGTTCCCGCTGGCGACGAGCGAGACGCGGCGGATGGTGGCGGCGGAATGACCCCCTCGGACGAGGCGGAGGTTGCCGCCGCGATCCGCGGCGCCGACGGGCGCCTGACGATCCGCGGCGGCGACACCCGCGCGCCCGCCGCCGGAGCGAAGGCGGCGGGCAGCGTCCTGTCGCTGGCGGGGCTCAGCGGCATCACGCTCTACGAGCCCGGCGCGCTGACGCTGGTGGCGAAGGCCGGAACGCCCATGGCCGAGATCGAGGCCGCGCTCGATGCCGAAGGTCAGCGGCTGGCCTTCGAGCCGTGGGACGCGCGCCCGGTGCTCGGCCGCGAGGGCGAGCCGACGCTCGGCGGATGCGTTGCGACGAACGCCTCGGGGCCGCGGCGGATGGTGGCGGGAGCATGTCGGGACGCGGTTCTCGGGCTGCGCTTCGTCGATGGCGAGGGCACGATCCTGAAGAGCGGCGGCCGGGTGATGAAGAACGTGACCGGGCTCGATCTGGTGCGGCTTCTCTGCGGCAGCCGTGGCCGGCTGGGCGCGATCACCGAGATCGCCCTCAAGCTGCTGCCGGGCGTGGCGGCGACCGCGACCTTGACGGCGGAGGGTCTCTCGGTCGGCGAGGCGGTGGCGGCGATGGCCGCGGCGCTGGGCACGCCCTTCGAGGTGACGGGCGCGGCGCACGACCCGCAGGAGGGGCGGACCCATCTCCGGATCGAGGGCAGCGAGGCGTCGGTCGCCTATCGCGCCGGCAGGGTCAGGGACGCGCTCGACCGGCATGGCGACTGGTCGGTGACGGAGGGCGCGGGCCCGTGGCCCCAGATCCGCGACGCGGCCCCTTTGCGCGGCGACGGCGATCTGTGGCGGATCTCCGTCAGGCCGTCGCGGGCACCGCAAGTGGCGGCGGCGCTGCCGGGGCGGGCGCTTCTCGACTGGGGCGGCGGGTTGGTCTGGGCGGAGGCGCCGGCCGGGACCGACCTGCGCGCCGCGCTGCCGCAGGTGGGGCACGCGACGCTTGTCAGGGCCGCGGCCGAGACCCATGCGCGGCTCGGCACGACGCATCCCGAGGCCGAGGCAGTCGCCCGCCTGACCCGCGGCATCGCCGAGAAGTTCGACCCCAAGGGACTGTTCCGGGCCGAGCCGGTGCCGGCGTAACGCGTATCCGGAGAGCGATCATGCAGACCAACTTCACCCCCCGGCAATTGCAGGACCCCGCCATCGCGCGGTCGAACGAGGTGCTGCGCGCCTGCGTCCATTGCGGGTTCTGCACCGCGACCTGCCCGACCTACCAGGTGCTGGGCGAGGAGAACGACAGCCCGCGCGGCCGCATCTACCTCATCAAGGACATGCTGGAGAACGACCGGCCGGCGGACGAGAAGACCGTCAAGCACATCGATCGCTGCCTGTCCTGCCTCGCCTGCATGACCACCTGCCCGTCCGGGGTGCATTACATGCATCTCGTCGACCATGCCCGGGTCCATATCGAGCGAACCTACAGGCGGCCGTGGAAGGATCGCGCGATCCGGCAGATCCTGGCGATGGTCCTGCCCTATCCGGGCCGCTTCCGGCTGGCGCTCCGGGCGGCGCGGCTCGGCCGGCCGTTCCGGTCGCTGATGCCCGACCGGCGGCTCAGGGCGATGCTCGACATGGCCCCCGCGCGGGTGGCGGGCCGGAGCGACGTGGACCGGCCGCAGATCCACCGGGCGGAGGGCGAAACGCGGATGCGCGTGGCGCTTCTGACCGGGTGCGCGCAATCGGCGCTCGATCCGGAGATCAACGCCGCGACGGTGCGGCTTCTGACCCGGCTCGGTTGCGAGGTGGTGGTGGCCGAGGGGATGGGATGTTGCGGCGCGCTCGTCCACCATATGGGCCGGGAGCAGGCGAGCCACGCCCAGGCCGCGGCGAACATCCGCGCCTGGCAGCGGGTGAAGCGCTCGGGCGGGCTCGACGCGGTGGTGGTGAACACCTCGGGCTGCGGCACCACGGTCAAGGATTACGGCCACATGATGCGCACCACCGATCTTGCGCACGAGGCCGCCGAGATCAGCAAGCTGACCGTCGACATCTCGGAATTGCTGGAGCGGCTGCTGCCCGGCAAGGAGCCGCTGCACACGCCGAACGAGGCGGCCGAGGACATCGCCGGCACCGATGCGCGGCACCCGACGGCGGCCGGCGGCGGGCCGATCCGCGTCGCCTATCACGCGGCCTGCTCGCTGCAGCACGGCCAGAAGGTGCGCGCGGCGCCCAAGACGCTTCTCGCCCGCGCCGGGTTCGAGGTGGTGGAGCCAGCCGACAGCCATCTGTGCTGCGGCTCGGCGGGGACCTACAACCTGATGCAGCCCGAGATCGCCGCGCAGCTCAAGGAGCGCAAGATCCGCACCATCGAGGCGAAGGCGCCGCAGGTCGTGGCGGCCGGCAATATCGGCTGCCTGACGCAGATCGGGTCGGGCACAAGGTTGCCGGTCCTGCATACGGTCGAGCTTCTCGACTGGGCGCTGGGCGGCCCGCGGCCGGCCAAGCTGCCGGCGGATCTGGGCGCCGCCGCGAAGGCGCCAACCACCTGAGGCGGGGGCGAAAAATCTGGTCGGCGGGGTCTTGAACCGGGCTTGAGACATGCCCAGATTCCAGAGCGTCGGACGCCGCACGAAGGGTCCGGCACACTGCCCGTCCCGGTGCCGGGAGGGCTCAAACATTGGTAATCGCTTCGCGAAAGGATCATCCGATGAGAACCTTCGATCTCGCCCCCCTCTACCGCGCCACCGTCGGCTTCGACCAGATGGCCGATCTCATGGACCGTGTGCTGAGCGACACGTCCGGCGCGCAGACCTATCCGCCCTACAACATCGAGAAGACCGGAGACGATTCCTGGTCAATCGAGATCGCCGTGGCGGGCTTCACCGATGACGAGCTGACCATCGAGCAGCGCGAGAACGCGCTGGTTGTCACGGCGCGCAAGGCCGATGACGAAGAAGGCCGCGTCTATCTGCATCGCGGCATCGCCAGCCGCGCCTTCGAGCGGCGCTTCCACCTGGCCGACCACGTCCGGGTCGAGGCCGCGCGCCACGTCAACGGCATGCTGATCATCGAGCTGAAGCGGGAAGTGCCCGAGGCGCTGAAGCCGCGCCGGATCGCCATCGGCAACGGCGCCGCCTCCGAGACGGTCGAGCACCAGGCCGTCGCCTGATCCCTGCCGCCAGGGTAGCGGCAGAGCCCGAGACGAACGCAGCCGGCCCCGTGGGGCCGGCTGTTTGCGTATCAAGGGGCAGGTCCGGAGCGGCGGACCGCCGGGCCGCGCAGCTCCCGTGGGGGTGCTGCGCGGCCCGGCCGGCGGCGGATCAGACCGCCACGTCGTGGCAGATGTATTTCATCTCCAGATATTCGTCGATGCCGTGGCTCGATCCCTCGCGGCCGAGGCCGGATTGCTTGACCCCGCCGAACGGCGCGAACGGGGTCGAGATAAGGCCGGTATTGACGCCGACGATGCCATATTCCAGCGCCTCGCTGACCCGGATCACCCGGGAATGGTCGGTGGTGAAGAAATACGAGGCGAGGCCGAAGATCGTGTCGTTGGCGAGCCGGATCCCGTCCTCCTCCGTCTCGAAGGAGAAGAGCGGCGCCAGGGGGCCGAACGTCTCTTCGGTGGCGAAGGCCATGTCCTGGGTGGCGCCGGTGATGATCGTCGGCTGGAAGAAGGTGCCGCCCTTGTCGTGGCGCCCGCCGCCATAGATCACGTCGCCGCCCTTGGACTTGGCGTCGGCGATGTGCTCCTCGACCTTCTCGACGGCCTTCGGCTCGATCAGCGGGCCGAAATCGGGATCGTCGAGCCCGTCGCCGACGCTCATCTGCGACAGGCGCTCCTTCAGCTTCTGCGCGAAGGCGTCGTAGACGCCCGCCTGCACGTAGATGCGGTTGGCGCAGACGCAGGTCTGGCCGGCATTGCGGAACTTGCAGGAGATCGCGCCCTCGACCGCCTTGTCGAGATCGGCGTCGTCGAAGACGAGGAAGGGCGCGTTGCCGCCGAGCTCCATCGACGTCTTCATCACCTGGTCGGCGGCTTGCCTTAGCAGGATGCGCCCGACCTCGGTCGAGCCGGTGAAGGTCAGCTTGCGGACCTTGGGGTTCTCGCAGAATTCCTTGCCGATGCCCGAGGAATTGGTCGAGGGCAGGACCGAGAAGACGCCCTTCGGCAGGCCGGCGCGGGTGGCCAGCACGCCCAGCGCCAGGGCCGAGAGCGGCGTCAGCGCCGCCGGGCGGACGACGAAGGCGCAGCCCGCGGCGAGCGCCGGGCCCGCCTTGCGGGTGATCATCGCGTTGGGGAAGTTCCACGGCGTGATCGCGGCGGCCACGCCCACCGGCTGGCGGATCACGTGGATGCGCTTGTCCTTGGCGTGGCCCGGGATGATCTCGCCATAGACGCGCTTCGCCTCCTCGGAATAGAAGTCGATGAAGCCGGCGCCATAGCCGATCTCGCCGCGCGCTTCGGTCAGGGGCTTGCCCTGTTCGGCGGTCATGATCTTGGCCAGATCCTCGGCATTCTCCTTCATCAGGTCGGCCCATTTGCGCAGGATCGTGCCGCGCTCTCCGGCGGTCATCGCCGCCCAGTCCTTCTGGGCCTCATAGGCCGCGTCGATGGCGCGCGCCACGTCCTCGCGGCCCAGATCGGCGACCTCGACCAGCACGTCGCCGCGGGCGGGGTTCGTCACCTCGAAGGTGGCGCCGCTGGCGGCGTCCGCCCACTCCCCGGCGAGATAGGCCTTCCCGGTCAGAAGCTCGGGGTCGGACAGGATGGATTTCAGATCGGTGGTCGTGTCGAGCATCTTCGGCATCCTTCATAGATGGTGTCTGTGGCACATAAGCCGCGAAGGCGGGCGTGTCACGCCCGGCGCACGGGCCGCGCGATTTGCCTTGGGGCGGAAGGGGGCGGCCTGTAAGGATCGACCATGATCAGCGACGCAGATTACGACAATTCCGCCGCCGTGCCGGGATCGGACGGTTTCGCGGCCGTCTGGTCCCGGGCGGCCGAGGCGTTCCGCGACCGGCTGGGGGCGCGGTCGCGGCTCGCGATCCCCTATGGCGCGACGCCGCGGGAGAAGGCGGATCTGTTCCTGCCCGCGGGGCCGCCCGAGGGGCTCACCATCTTCGTCCATGGCGGCTACTGGCGGTCGCGCCACCGGCACGACTGGTCGCATCTGGCGGCCGGCGCGCTGGCGCGCGGCGACGCGGTGGCGATGCCGTCCTATACGCTGGCGCCGGAGGCGCGGATCTCGCGCATCACGCTTCAGATCGCCCGCGCCGTGGCGATGCTGGCCGAGGAGGTGCCGGAGGGGCCGATCCGCCTCGTCGGTCATTCCGCCGGCGGGCATCTGGTGGCGCGGATGGTGTCGGCCGACGCGATGCTGCCGAGCGCGGTGGCGGCCCGGCTGAGCCACGTGATGCCGATCTCGCCCGTCAGCGACCTGCGCCCGCTTCTGGGGCTGGCGCTCAATCGCGATTTGCAGCTCACCGAGGCCGAGGCGCTTGCCGAAAGCCCGGCACGGCTCAAGCGCGATCTCGACGCGCCGGTCACCGTCTGGGTCGGCGCCGCCGAGCTGTCGGCCTTTCTGGCGCAGGCGCGCTGGCTGTCGGAGGCCTGGCGGGTGCCGATGGTGGTGGCAAAGGGGCGGCACCATTACGACGTGATCGACCCCTTGGCGGAGGCGCCGAGCGAGATGCTGCGGCGGCTTTTCGGCGGCTGATCAGCAGAGGAACGCCCGCACCGCCTCCACCTCCGATTGCGGCACCTCGTGGCCCCCGGGATGCCAGGCGAGAACCACGTCCGCCTTCTGCGCCGTGAACCAGTCGGCGAGGTCCTGCGTCAGGTCCGGCGGGCAGATCGGGTCGCTCTGTCCGGCGGTGATGAGCACGCGCGTCATGGCGAGGTCCGGCGCCGGATCGGGGGTCCAGGGGATCAGCGGATGCATCAGCGCCAGCGCGTCGAAGAGCTCGGGATGCGCCATCGCCGTCGCCGCGAGGATGTTGGCGCCGTTGGAGAAGCCGATGCCGGTGACGTGGAGCGCGCCGGTGCGCTCGGTCTCGGCGCTCACGAAGGCCGCCATCGCCTCCACCCGAGCACCCAGATCCGCCATGTCGTAGACGCCTTCGCCGGTGCGCCGGAAGAAGCGCCGCGCCCCCCGCTCGTCGACGTCGCCCTGCGGCGAGACGACGTGATGACCGGGCAGGAAGGTCTGCGCCAGCCCATGGAGTTGCCCGGCCTCCGCGCCGGTGCCGTGAAAGGTCAGGGCCAGGCGCGCTTGGGTGCCGGCGGTGCGCAGCGCATCGTATGTCATGCGATCCTCCTGATCGGCGGACATAGCCCGTCAGTCGAGCGGCGCGAGCCGCTTTTCGAGCCGGTCGCGCAGATGCGCGTGCCGCGCCGGCAGCTTCAGCGACCGGCCGAGATCCTCCGGCGCCTCGTCGCGGTCGAAACCGGGCTCGTCGGTGGCGATCTCGAAGAGGACGCCGCCGGGAGTGCGGAAGTAGATCGCCCAGAAATAGTCCCGGTCGATCACCGGCGTCACGTGGAACCCCTGCTCGGTCAGGACCTCGCGCACCTCGATCTGGCGGGCCCGCGTCGCGACCGAGAAGGCCACATGATGCACGGATCCCGCGCTTTGCGTGGCGGGCGGCGCGTCGGGCCGCTCGATCAGGTCGATGACGTTGGCCCGGCCGCCCGGGCGCTTCAGGCGCAGCACGTTCCCCTCGCGCGCCGTCTCCTCGTAGCCCATGAGGCGCAGCAACTCGGCCGTCGGCGCGACATCCGCGAGTACCGGCGCGACCGAATGGAAGCCGCGGATGGCGTGGTCGGCCTCCACCCTGTTGGTGGCGGGCGGGCGCGGATCGTCGGCCTCGACGAGCACGATGGCGTCGCCATCCGGCGCGGCGGTGCGCAGGACGGAGGCGCCGAACGCATCGGTGCCGACCGTGCCGCCGAGCCGGTCCGCCCAGAAGTCCGCGGCCCCCTCGGGGATGGCGAGCCGCACCTCACCCACCTCGCCGCGGCCGCGCCGGCCGGGGGCGGCGTCCGGGAAGGGGAAATAGGTCATGGCGCTGCCGGGCCGGCCCATCTCGTCGCCGTAATAGAGGTGATAGACCTCGGGCGCGTCGAAGTTCACCGTCTTCTTGACGCGCCGCATCCCGAGATCGTGCGTCCAGAACCGGTCGATGGCACGGGCGTCCGAGCCGATGGTGGTGACGTGGTGCAATCCGTTGATCTGCGTCAGCATGGCTGTCCTCCCGTTTGTCCGGATCTAAGCCGCCGCACCGCCGCGCGTAACATCCAGGCCAAGAGAGAGATCGCGCGCAGGCGCACATGAGGGCGCCGGTCCCGCGGCGGCGAGTGGGCTCCCCGCGGGGCAAAAGGCGCGGAGCGCGCGCCTTTTGCCCCGCGGGGGCTTTGGCCGGGCAGGCTGGCGCCCTAGGTGAGGGGGCAACGAGATAGAGGAGAAGGGCCCATGTCTTTGCGTCTGAACGAGACCGCCCCGGACTTCACCGCCGAGTCGACCGAAGGCGAGATCCGCTTTCACGAATGGATCGGCGACGGCTATGCGGTGATCTTCAGCCATCCCAAGGATTTCACCCCGGTCTGCACGACCGAGCTTGGCGCCATGGCCGGCCTTGCCGAGGAATTCGCCCGGCGCGACGCCAAGATCATCGGCGTCTCGGTCGATCCGGTCGAGGACCACATGAAGTGGAAATCCGACATCAAGACCTATACCGGCAACGAGGTCTCCTATCCGATGATCGGCGACCCGGAGATGAAGGTTGCCAAGCTCTACGGCATGCTGCCCGCCGAGGATGACCGCGTCGAGGGCCGCACGCCCGCCGACAACGCCACGGTGCGGACCGTGTTCATCATCGGGCCGGACAAGAAGGTGAAGCTCAGCATGACCTATCCGATGACCACCGGACGCAATTTCGACGAGATCCTGCGGGCGCTCGATTCGATCCGGCTCACGGCCGCGCACAAGGTCGCCACGCCCGCCGGCTGGATCCAGGGCGGCAACGTGATCCTGACGCCCGCGATTTCGGACGAGGAGGCGCGCGAGAAGTTCGGCTCCTTCGAGCAGAAGCTGCCCTATCTCCGCACCGCGAAGCAGCCCACCTGATCCGACCCGCAGCGCGAGACGGCTGGTGCGCCGCCCCCGCCCGGGGGCGGCGCCTTCGTTGAGGGAACGCATGGACGACAATTCCAAGGGCATCGCGATCGCGCTCTTCGGTGCGGCGGTGATCGTGCCCGACACGCTCTTCATGCGGCTGTCGGGCCTCGGCCCGGTGCAGATGGTGGCCTGGCGCGGCTGCCTCTGCGCCCTCGTGCTGATCTCGGTCTGGGCGTGGCGGTCGGCCGACCGGCGCGGCGATCTGGGCCGCCTCGCCACCCGCGGCGGTCTGGCGGCGATGGCGGTGCAGGCGGTCAATGCGGGGCTCTTCGCCTGGGGGATCGGCCACGCGCCGGTGGCGGTGGTGCTTTTCGCCATCGCCACGGTGCCGGTCTGGGCGGCGCTCATGGGGGCGCTCGTGCTGTCCGACCGGGTGCGGGCGCCGACGCTCGTGGCGTCACTTCTGGTGCTCGCCGGGATCGGCCTCTCGGTCACGGGCGGGGGCGGGGCGGAGGGCACCGGCGGGTCGGGCGACCCGCTGATCGGGGCGCTCTGCGGGCTCGCCGTGGCGTTCGCCCTGGCGAGCAGCTTCACGATCTATCGCGCCCGGCCGGATCTGCCGGTGGCGCTGACGGTCGGGTGCGGCGCCGGGCTCGCGGGCCTCGTCGGCTGGTGGATCGCGCCGCCGCTCTGGCAGACCGACGGATGGCTGCCGGCGATCTGGGTGACCGGGGCGGTGATCCTGCCCATCTCCTTCACCGCGCTCAGCGTTGCCTCGCGTTACACGCTGGCAGCCAATGTGAGCCTGGTGCTGCTCCTCGAGACGGTGCTCGGGCCGATCGCGGTGTGGATGGGCCTCGGCGAAGCGGTGGACGCCCGCGGCCTCATCGGCGGCGCAGTGGTGGTCGCGACGCTCGCCGTCTATCTCTGGGACCAGCGCCGCCGCACCATGGCCAAGGTCTACTCGGTGCCGGCGCCCAGGTAACGCTCGGTGAGCGCCTCCCAGGCGGGGCTGCGGACATAGCTCAGAAGCGCCCGGTTCAGCGGCTCGCGCAGCGCCGCGCCCTCGGGCAGGACGATGCCGTAATCCTCCCGGCCGATCGTGTCGGGCAGCACCCGCACGGCGCCGTCGAACTCGGTCTGCGCCACGTAGAGGAGCAGCGGCCGGTCGTGCACCACCGCGTCGATCCGGCCGGCGAGCATCGCGTCGAGCGCCTGGGCCACGCTGTCATAGGCGCGCGCGTCGATCTGGCGTTCGGCGAGACCCTCTGCACCCGAACTGCCGCCGACGACCCCCACGCGCACGTCGTCGAGATCGGAGGGCCCCGCGACCTTGCCGCCGAGCTGCCCCACCGTCAGCGAGGCGGCGATGGCGGCGGTGAAGCTCGCGACGATGATCATCGCGGTGAACATCCAGACGAGCCCGACGATGCGGCCGCCGAGCGTGCGGGGGCTCTTGTCGCCGTAGCCCACGGTGGTCATCGTCACCGCCGCCCACCAGAAACCGTCGCCCAGGCCCTTGACCGGCGAGCGGTGGAACTCCTCGTTGTTGCCCCGCCGCTCGAAGAGCCACACGGCGACGCCGGCGGCCAGAAGCACGGCGGAAAGACCGGCGAGCACCACCGCAAATTGCCAAGTGAAGAGGTTGCGCAGGACCCGCAGCCAGCCGCCGCCTGCGGCCGGATCGACGGCGATGCCGAGCCCGGTGGAATAGTAGGGAAAGGTGAAATCGACCTCGCGCTCGCGCGCGGGCGTGATCGACAGCGCCGCCACCGCCACGTCGTATTCGCCGCTCGCGGTGCCCGAGATCATCGCGTCGATGCCGCCGGCATCGACCAGCCGGTAGTCGAGGTCCAGCTCGTCGGCCAAGGCCGCCCAGAGCTCGATGGCGATGCCGGTCCAGGCCTCGTCGGGGCCGCGAAAGGCGAAGGGCGGGGCGCTGCGGGTGGCGACGGTCAGGGTCGGGACGCTCTCACCCTCCGCGGGCGAGCCGATGGCCGGCTGCGCGGTCTGGGGCGTGTCTTCCTGCGCGACGGCGGCCAAGGGGAGGAGGGCGAGAAACAGGATGGAAACGAGTGTCTTCATCGCCCAATGTATAGGGCGTGCCGCCCCGGGGTCACGGGATCATCAGCCGGATGCCGTAGGCGACGATCCCGAGGGCGGCGATGCTCAGCGCCCAGATCGCCACGAACCACGCGACGCGACGGAGCCACATCAGTGATACCCCTCGCCGGGCTCGATCTTGCCGCGGAACACGTAATAGGCGAACGCCGTATAGGCCAGGATGATCGGGATGAGGATCACGGCGCCCACGAACATGAAGATCTGCGACTTGAAGGGGCTGGCGGCCTCGGCCAGCGTCACGCTGGTGGGGATCACATAGGGCCACATGCAGACCCCGAGGCCCAGGAAGCAGAGGCCGAAAAGGCCGAGCGTCAGCACGAAGGGCATCCAGTCGTTCGATTCGTTGAACAGTTCGCGCGCCAGCAGGAAGGCGAAGCCGATGACCAGCACCGGGATCGGCGAGACCTCGAGGATCTGCGGCCAGGCGAACCAGCGCAGGAAGTAATCCTGGTCGAGGAACGGCGTCCAGAGGCTGACGATGCCGATGAAGCCCACGGTGACGAAGCCGAGGACGCGGGCGATGTTGCGCGCCTGCGCCCGCACATAGCCGGTGGTCTTGAGGTTCAGCCAGCAGGCGCCGAGAAGCGCGTAGCCGAAGATCACCGCGATGCCGCAGGTCAGCGTGAACGGCGTCAGCCAGTCCCACCAGCCGCCGCCATAGCGCCGCCCATCGACCTCGATCCCCTGCAGGAGCGCGCCGAGGATGATGCCCTGACAGAGGGCGGCGACGGTGGAGCCGCCGATGAAGGCGGCGTCCCAGAACTTCTTGGTGAAGGTGCTGGTGGCGCGCCAGCGGAACTCGAAGGCGACGCCGCGGAAGATCAGCGCCAGAAGCATCGCGATCACCGGCGGGTAGAGGGCCGGCATGATGATCGCATAGGCCATCGGGAAGGCGGCGAAGAGGCCGCCGCCGCCGAGGATAAGCCAGGTCTCGTTGCCGTCCCAGACCGGCGCGACCGTGTTCATCAGAAGGTCGCGCTCCTCCTTCGAGCGGAAGGCCGGATAGAGGATGCCGATGCCCAGATCGAAGCCGTCGAGCACCACGTAGATGTAGACGGAGAGGGCGAGGAGCACCGCCCAGGCGACGGTGAGGTCGATGCTGATGCCAAGGCCCATGATGCTACTCCGCCGGGGTGATCGCGTCTTCGGTCTGGGTGCCCGGCGTGATGCCGGCGGTCCGGATCGGACCGGGCTCCTGCTCGGGCGTATCGCTGCGCTCTGGCGGCTTCGCCATCAGGCGAGCGAGATAGATGATCCCGGCGCCAAACACTACGAAATAGATCACGATGAAGGCCAGAAGCGACGTGCCCACGGCCTGCGCGCCGAGCGGCGACATCGAATCGGCCGTCCGCATCTCGCCGTAGATGGTGTAGGGCTGTCGGCCCACTTCGGTGGTGACCCAGCCGGCGATGACCGCGACGAGGCCCGAGGGCGTCATCAGGAAGGCGGCGCGGTGCAGCCACTTGTCGGTGTAGAGCGTGCCGCGCCAGCGCGACCAGAGCGACCAGAGACCCACCACCACCATCAGCAGGCCGAGCCCGACCATGATGCGGAAGCTCCAGAAGACGATGAAGACCGGCGGCTCCTCGGAGCGGGGGACGGTGTCGAGCCCCTCCATCGAGGCGTCCCAGCCCTTGCCGAGGATCGGGCCGCCAACGCGGGGGATCTTCAGCTCGTAACGCATCTCGCCGGCCTCCTGGTCGGGGATGCCGAACAGGATGAGCGGGATGCCGTTCTCGTAGGTTTCGAAATGCCCCTCCATGGCGAGCACCTTGTTGGGCTGGTACTCGTAGGTGTTGAGGCCCTGCTCGTGGCCCAGCACCACCTGCAGCGGCGCCACCGCCGCCGCCATCCACATCGCCATGGAGAACATCGTCCGGACGCCGGGATTGGCCGCGCGCCCCTTCATCAGGTGCCAGGCGCCGATGCCGCCGATGATGAAGGCGGTGGCCAGATAGGCCGCGGTCAAGGTGTGGGCGAGGCGGTAGGGGAAGGACGGCGAGAAGATCACCGCGAGCCAGTCGTCGGGCAGGAACTGCCCGTTCTCGCCCATCACGAAGCCCGCGGGCGTGTGCATCCAGCTGTTGACCGAGAGGATCCAGGTCGCCGAGACGGCGGTGCCGCCGGCCACCATCAGCGTCGCCGTCATGTGCAGGGCAGGGCCCACCTTGTCGCGCCCGAAGAGCATGATGCCGAGGAACCCGGCCTCGAGGAAGAACGCCGTCAGCACCTCGTAGGCCATGAGCGGCCCGATCACCGGACCAGCCCGGTCCGAGAATTCCGACCAGTTGGTGCCGAACTGGTAGGACATGACGATCCCCGACACGACACCCATCGCGAAGGAGATCGCGAAGATCTTCACCCAGTAATTGAACAGCCGCAGATAGGCCCGGTTGCCGGTCTTCAGGAACATCCCGTTCAGCACCGCGAGATAGCTTGCCAGCCCGATCGAGAAGGCCGGAAAGAGGAAATGGAACGACACGGTGAAGGCGAACTGGATGCGTGCCAGGACCAGCGCGTCAATGCCGAGGAAGGTATCCATGGGCCGTCCTTTCTGGGTGTGGGCTAAAGATAGGAAAGGGCGGCGCCCGGTCCATCCGGCCTGTCCCGGTGAATCGTCGCAGTGCGGCCTTGGGTCATACCATCTTGGGATACAACACGACGCGCGCCTCCATCGGCACCTGATCATAGAGCATCTTGATCTGGTCGTTGGTCAGGCCGGCGCAGCCGTTCGACACGGCGCGCCCGATCGTGCTGACGTCGGAGGTGCCGTGGATGCGCAGATAGGTGTCGCCCCGCCCCCTCTGGAACAGATAGAGCGCGCGGGCGCCGAGCGGGTTGCCGGGACCGCCCGGCATGCCCTCCTCGGCGTATTGAGCGTAATGCTCGGGCTCGCGCTCGACCATGTCGGGAGTCGGCGTCCAGGACGGCCATTCCTTCTTGGCGCCGACGTAATACTGCCCCGGCTCGTAGAGCCGGTCGCGGCCGACGCGGATGCCGTAGCGCCATGCCTGGCCGGCGGGCAGGGTCCAGAACAGCTGGAAGTGATCCGGAAAGACGTGCACCTCCCCTGGCGGCAACGGGTGGCGCAAGGTCACGAGGGCCGGCATCAGCCGGGGGGGCAGGGCCTGCGCAAGGGCGGTGCGGCCGACCAGCCCAGCCCCGAAAGCGGCGGCGCCGGCACTCAGCACGTCTCTGCGATTCATGGTGGTTCGTCCTCTCTCGTCTCGGCGTTTGCCGCAATCTAACCGGCAACGGTCCAGTTTTGAACGGCAAACCCGCGCACTTTTAAGCCAGCGCCCGACGCCGGGCCCCTCAAACGGGAAAAGGCCCGGCGGGTCCGCCGGGCCTCCTGCAGGTCGGCCGCGGGCCGGGATCAGCCCTCGGCGCCCTCGCTCACCGCTTCCTTGCCGGTCTCCTGATCGACGACCTTCATCGACAGGCGGACCTTGCCGCGATCGTCGAAGCCCAGAAGCTTGACCCAGACCTCCTGGCCTTCCGTCAGCACGTCGGAGGGGTGGTTGAGGCGCCGGTTCTCGATCTGGCTGACATGGACCAGACCGTCGCGCTTGCCGAAGAAGTTCACGAAGGCGCCGAAATCGACGATCTTCACGACCTTGCCCTTGTAGACCTTGCCCTCCTCCGGCTCGGCGACGATGGAGTAGATCATGTCGTAGGCGCGCTGGATCGCGTCGCCGTTGGCTGACGCGATCTTGATCACGCCGTCATCGTTGACATCGACCTTGGCGCCGGAGGTCTCGACGATCTCGCGGATCACCTTGCCGCCCGAGCCGATCACCTCGCGGATCTTGTCGGTCGGGATCTGCATGGTCTCGATCCTGGGCGCATGGACGGAGAATTCGGCGGTCTCGGAGAGCGCCATGTTCATCTCGCCCAGGATGTGCATCCGCCCGGCCTTGGCCTGCTCCAGCGCGGCCTTCATGATCTCGGGCGTGATGCCCGCCACCTTGATGTCCATCTGCAGCGAGGTGATGCCGTTTTCCGTCCCGGCGACCTTGAAGTCCATGTCGCCGAGGTGATCCTCGTCGCCCAGGATGTCGGTCAGGATCGCGTAGGTGCCGTCCTCCTCGAGGATCAGGCCCATGGCGACGCCGGCCACCGGGCCCTTCAGCGGCACGCCCGCATCCATCATCGACAGCGAGCCGCCGCAGACCGAGGCCATGGAGGAGGACCCGTTCGATTCGGTGATCTCGGAGACCAGCCGGATCGTGTAGGGGAAGTCGGTCACCGGCGGCAGAACCGCCTGCAGCGCCCGCCAGGCGAGCTTGCCGTGGCCGATCTCGCGCCGTCCCGGAGGACCCACGCGGCCCACCTCGCCCACCGAATAGGGAGGGAAGTTGTAGTGCAGCAGGAAGTTCGAGCGGTACGTGCCCTGCAGCGCGTCGATCATCTGCTCGTCGTCGCCGGTGCCGAGCGTGGTGACCACGATGCCTTGCGTCTCGCCGCGGGTGAAGAGCGCGGAGCCGTGGGTGCGGGGCAGGAAGCCGGTCTCGGCCACGATCGGGCGCACCTCGTCGGTGGCGCGGCCGTCGATCCGCTTGCCGCCCTTGACCACGTCGCCGCGCAGGATCGACGATTCGAGCTTCTTGAAGGCGGAGCCGAGATTGGGGTCGAGCTGCTCCTCCTCGTCGAGCTGCGTGATCACCTCGGCGCGCGCATCGGCGATGGCCGTGGTGCGCTCCTGCTTGTCGGTGATCGCGAAGGCCCCGCGCATCCGGTCCTCGCCCAGGGACTTCACGCGGTCATAGAGCGCGGAATAGTCCGGCGGCGTGAAGTCGAACGGCTCCTTGGCGGCGTCCTCGGCCAGGTCGATGATCAGGTCGATCACCGGCTGGATCTGCTCGTGGGCGAAGGTGACGGCGCCCAGCATCTCGTCCTCGGAGAGCTCGTAGGCCTCCGACTCGACCATCATCACGGCGTCCCTGGTGCCTGCGACGACGAGGTCGAGCCGCTGCTCGGGCTTGTTGCGGAGGTCGTGCATGTCCTCGATGTCGGGGTTCAGCACGTATTCGCCGTCCTCGTAGCCCACGCGGCAGCCGGCGATCGGCCCCATGAAGGGCGCCCCCGACAGGGTCAGCGCCGCCGAGGCGGCGATCATCGCGACCATGTCCGGATCGTTGACGAGGTCGTGGCTGAGCACGGTGCACATCACCAGGACCTCGTTCTTGAAGCCCGGTGCGAAGAGCGGCCGGATCGGCCGGTCGATCAGGCGGGAGGTCAGCGTCTCCTTCTCGGTGGGACGCGCCTCGCGCTTGAAGAAGCCGCCGGGGATCTTGCCCGCGGCGTAGTATTTCTCGTTGTAGTGCACGGTCAGCGGAAAGAAGTCCTGGCCGGGCTTCTGTTGCCGGGCATAGGTCACGTTGGCCATGACGCTGGTCTCGCCCAGCGTCGCGATGACCGAGCCGTCGGCCTGACGCGCGACCTTGCCGGTCTCGAGCGTCAGGGTCTCCTCGCCCCATTGCATCTGTTTTTTCGTCACATTGAACATCGTCGTATCCTATCTGGGCCGGCCGGAGCCCTCCCCGGCGGTCCGTTGCCTGGCGGCCGTATTGCCGCCGACCCCACCATCATCCCATGCGCCGGGGCCAGGCGTCACGTCTCAGATGCAGGCGCCCTACAGGAAAAGACGGCCGCTGGCCAGCGGGCGCGCGGATCGGGCGCAGGTGCCGGCGCGCGACACGACAGCGCCCGCCGGTGGCGGGCGCATCGGGTCCTCGGCGGCGCGGGATCGCTCAGCGGCGGATGCCGAGGCGCTGGATCAGGGTGCGATACCGCTCCTCGTCCTTCGAGCGCGTGTAGTCGAGCAGCTTGCGGCGCTGGGCCACCAGCTTCAGAAGGCCACGGCGGGAGTGGTTGTCCTTCTTGTGGGTCTTGAAATGCTCGGTCAGCGCCGCGATGCGGTGGGTCAGGATCGCGACCTGCACCTCGGGCGAGCCGGTATCGCCGTCCTTGGTGCCGTAGTCGCTGATCAGTTTCTGCTTTTCGTCCTGCGTGATCGACATCGGGTTCTCCTTTTCCAGGTCTTGCGTGACGGCGCCGGCCGGGATGTCGTCCAGCACGGGCCCTTTCGTGTGCGGCAATGGCGTCGGGCGTGGCCGCACCGCGCAGCGCGGATACACAAGCGGGCGCTTCTTGAAAAGTCCCCAACTTGTCAAGTTGTCATTAACCAAGCTGAGGTATAGTGGCTCCGTTCTCATGCGCGGTGGAGTCGGCAAGATGTCCGGCAACGATATCCTCATCCTGCTGTTCTGGGGCCTGTGCCTCGCGGTCTCGGTGGCCATCTCGATCGCCACGTCGCCGACCGGGACGTCGTTTCTGCGCCGCCGTCGCCGCCGTCGCCGCCGGACGAAGCCACTTGCCGGCGGCGAGGCTGGTCTGACTGGCCCGCGGGGCTGATCCGGTCCCGAAACGCTTCGAGCCATCCGCCGCGCCACCCGGCGGGACCGGTGCCATTTCCTCCGCGCCAGCGGGCGGGCGCTGCCGCCTGATCACGCCAGGTTCAGCACCCGGCTGGGGTGGAACTGCCCGGCGCGGTAATGGCCAAGCGCCAGCGGCCGGCCCTGCCAGGCGGCCCAGGCCAGATCGCCGAAATCGGCCTCGGAGGACACCACCTCGGCCGGATTGCCGTTGCGGATGCGGGCGGCCGCGATCTCGCTCACGCGGCAGACCGGAAGGCCGCCCAGCCCCGCCTCCACCGGCAGGAGCAGGTCGTCGATCCCGGGTGTTTGGGCCAGGTCCTCGATCCGCTCGAGGCTGATCGCCTGGTCGAGATCGAAGGGTCCCGACCAGACCCGGCGCAGGCTTTCCACATGGCCGAGACAGCCGAGGCTGCGCCCCAGATCTCGCGCGATGGCGCGCACGTAGCCGCCCTTGCCGCAGACCATGTGCAGGATGGCGCGGTCCGGGTCGGGCACGGCCGCGAGCGACAGCGTCTCGACGCGAAGCGGCCGGGCGGCGAGCTCGGGCGCGGCGCCCTCGCGCGCCAGATCGTAGGCGCGCGCGCCGTCCACCTTCACCGCCGAGAAGGCCGGCGGCACCTGCAGGATGTCGCCGGTGAAGTCCGGCAGGACCGCGCGGATTGACGCCGCCTCGGGGCGCGCGCCGGATGTGGCCGTGACCGCGCCGGCGGCGTCGTCGGTCGCCGTCTCGGCGCCCCAGCGCACGGTGAAGTCATAGGCCTTGAGCGCGTCGGTGATCGACGAGACGACCTTGGTGGCCTCGCCCAGCGCCACCGCCAGGATCCCCGTGGCATCCGGATCGAGCGTGCCCGCATGGCCGGCCTTGCGCGCCCCGAAGGCCCGGCGGAGGCGGTTGACCACGTCGGTCGAGCCGATGCCGGCGGGCTTGTCGACGATGACCCAGCCGGATATGTCGCGGCCCTTGCGCCGCCCCATCAGCCGGCATCCCCGACCGTGCCGATGATCGGCCCCATGGGCCAGCCGGCATCGTGGCGCCCCGAGACGCGGTCGTAGAGACGCGAGATGCTGCCGTCGAGATAGAGCGCGTCGGGGGTCTTCAGCCCGTCGCGGAACAGTCGGCCGAAGGTGTGGAAGTTGACCGGGTCGTTCGAGATCGCGAACCACAGCGCGCCGTCCTCGGCGACGCCCACGCCGTTGCGCACGTTGAGCGAGTTGGACTCCTTCAGGAACCGCGGGTGCAGCGCCCCGTCGATGACCAGCATCGGACCCGATTGGGTGGCGTCGCGGCACTGGCGCGGATGCGCCTCGAAGGCGCGGCTCTCGACGATCCGCGCGGCGCCGTCGCCGAGGCACAGAACGCCGTTCGGCAGCAGCCCGAAATTGCCCGGCCCGGGCGTCGTGACGAGGCGCATGACCTCGTGGCCGTCCTGGACGTAGAGCCCGACCGGCGAGCGGTCGGCGTGGTACATGCCGGCATTCATGGCGATGCCCAGCGCCTTGCCGTCCGCGGCCAGCGCCTCGTCGACGGCGCGGAAGCTCGCGAACGGCCGCCCCTCGGAGTCGTAGAGGAAGAGCCGCACGTCCTCGACGGCCGGATCGATGCGGCAGACCGTGAACGAGGCGCCGTCGAAGCTCGTGTCCTCGCAGGGGCTGGCCGCATCGGCGGCGGGCGTCGTGCCGAAGAGGCTCAGGATCGCGGCGAGCTTCATCATTCGCTCTCGCTCTCGCTCTCGCTCCCGCCCAAGTCGCGCCGCACCTCCTCGCGCTCGAACAGTTCCCGCGTCTCGTCCAGCCGGTCGAAGGTCTCGTCGATCACGAAGCGCAGATCGGGGGTGAACTTGAGCGTCGTCTCCTTCGACAGCGCCCGCCGCAGCTCGCCCTTGTTGCGCTTGAGGCACTGGATCGCCTCGTCGCGGTGGCCGCCGCCGAGCGGCAGCACATAGGCAGTGGCGATGCGCAGATCGGGCGAGGTTCGCACCTCGCTCACGGTGATCGACAGCCGGTTGAGGTCGGGGTCGTGGATGTCGCCCTGGTTCAGCACGTCCGACAGGGTGCGGCGGATCAGCTCGCCGACGCGAAGCTGGCGCTGGGAGGGACCCGCGCCGGAGGAGATACGGGACTTGGCCATGCGCTCCGATCTATGGGCTCGGGCAGGCGCGCGCAACACATCGTTGCGGCGGCGGCGGAGCCGCGCTAGCCCGAGGGCCGGAGCGGAAGGAGACAAGCCATGCGGATCGCGGTGACGGGCGTGTCGGGCCGGATGGGCCGGATGCTGGTGGAGACCATCGAGGACGATGCGCGCGTCGATCTGGCGGCGGCGCTGGAGCGTCCCGGCCACGACTGGATCGGCCGCGATCTCGGGGCCGCGCTGGGCGGCGCCGATCGCGGCGTGGTCGTCACCGACGACGTCGAGGCGGCGCTGGAGGCGGCCGATTGCGCCATCGACTTCACCGCGCCTGCGGCAAGCGTGGCGCTGGCCCGCTGCGCCGCCCGGACCGGCACCGCCCTCGTCATCGGCACGACGGGGCATTCCGAGGACGACCTCGCCGCCATCGGGGCGGCCGCCGAGAGGACCGCGATCGTCCGGGCGGGCAACATGAGCCTCGGCGTCAACCTGCTGATGACGCTCGTCTCCCGCGTCGCCGAAAGCCTCGGGCCCGATTACGACATCGAGGTGGTCGAGGCGCATCACAACCGGAAGGTCGATGCGCCCTCGGGCACCGCGCTGATGCTGGGCGAGGCGGCGGCGGCGGGCCGCGGCGTGGCGCTGGCCGAGGTGGCCGAGCGCGGCCGCGACGGCATGGGCCGCCGGGCCCGCGGCGCCATCGGGTTCCACGCGATCCGCGGCGGCGGCATCGTCGGCGAGCATCAGGTGCATTTCGCGGGACCCTCGGAGGTGGTGACGCTCGCCCACAGCGCCATCGACCGGACGCTCTTCGCCACCGGCGCGATCACCGCCGCGCTCTGGACGGAGGGCCGCGCGCCCGGCCATTACGGCATGGTGAACGTGCTCGGCCTCGATTGAGGCGGTGGCGGTCTGCCCGCCTGCACGAAGGGCGAACGGATGTTCCGCCGCGCCATCCTGCGGTCCGTTTCGGCCGCGGCACGGGCCTTCGCGCGGCATCGGGCGGGCGGACTTTCTCGACCGGGTGGCCGGGCCGGTCGCGTCTCCGGGTCACCCTGCGAGGGGCGCCCGACGACGGCGGCAGTGTCTTCGAGAGCCCAGCCGGCGGACCGGGAGGACTGGCAGGACGGGGTCTTTCTGCCGCGAGATCGGGCCGGGGGATGCGCTCGTGGAAGCGCGGGTGCCGGGCCGTGTCAGTGGCGAGGGTGGGGGTCGTCGCCGATCGCGGACAGGGCGACAGCGCCGATCTGTCGCTCGACCGGTGCAGCGGTCGCTGCACAACGGCTCATTCCAGCGTCGCGTCGACCTCGATGCGGCTGCGGGAGCTGTCGTCGGCCATGGGAACGACGACGATCTTGGCATTGGCGATGCCCGGGCCCGAGAACTCCACGGCGTTCTCCAGGACCTCGCCGCGCCGCTGGTCCACGGCGTAGCCCGTGTCGCGCAGCGCCGCCTCCCAGCGGTCGAGCAGCGCCACCGCGTCCTCGCCGGTGGTGATCGAGAACATGCGCACCGTGCTGCCGACCTCGCGCTCCGAGATCACCTCCACGTCCTCCGGCATCGCCAGCGCCTCGGGCACCCAGTCCTGGACCCTGCCGCCCTGCGCCGAGGCCATCGCCGCGGCGAGGCAGGCGCAGACGATGAGCAGGGCAGTGGCGATGTTGCGCCCCTCGGCCAGCAGGAGGCCGCCCGTCTGCCGCAGCCAGGCGGTGAGGGCGCCTGCCGGCATGGCAGACCCGGTCAGCCGGTTCGTCGGTGCATGTGTCACTGTCTCGTCATCCTCTTGGTCCTGCGGCCTGGCCGCCCCTGCGCGTTGCCGGCTCAACACGGAAGGCGCCGCAGGGTTTCACCCGCTGTTGCGGCGCGCGGCCGGGAGTGGCTCGGGGGGCCCGCGCCGCCACCCCCGAGCCCTCAGAAGTCGATCGCCAGACCCTTCCTCTCCCAGTCGCCGTAGCGGACGGGCTCGGGCCCGTCGCGACCACCGAGTTCCGGCGGCTGGTCCATCTCCTGCGCCTTGCGGCGCCGCTCCTCGGCTTCGGCGAGCGCGCGCTGCGCGGCGGGAGGCAGGTCTGGGCGGTCGGTCATCGGAGCCTCGCTGGTCATTGTCTCGATGCTCATATACGTGGCTTTCGGCCACCAGCAAGGACGCCGCCCATGGACGAGGCCCGCGCCGCCGCCCACCGACTGCTCGCCGCCGTGACCGAGGAGGGCGCGCTTCTGTCGGAGGTGGCGGGCCCGCTCCTCGCGCCCCTCGCGCCCGCCGACCGGGCGCGGGCGCAGCGTCTGGCGGTCAGCACCCTGCGCTGGCGCGACCGCGCCGACCGCGCGCTCGGACCGTTCCTCAGGATGAAGCCTTATCCCGCGACGCTCAACGCGCTCAGGATGGCGCTGGTGGAGATCCATGTCGACGGCACGCCAGCGCACGCGGCGGTCGGCGCGGCGGTCGACCTGGTCCGCGCCTCGGGCCGCGCGGCGGGTCAGGCGGGGTTGACCAACGCAGTGTTGCGCGGCGTGGTCCGGCAGGGTCCGGCGGCGTGGGAGGCGCTGCCCCTGCCGCGGCTGCCGAAATGGCTCAGAAAGCCGCTCGTCGCCGATTACGGCAAGGCGGCCGTGGCGGCGATGGAGGCGGTCTTCGCCCAGGTGCCGCCCACCGACCTGACGCTGAAGACGGTGGCGGAGGCCGATCGCCACGCCGTCGGGCCCGGCGGTCTGCCGGCGGATGTGCGGCGCCTCGCCGATCCGGGCCAGATCAGCCTGCTGCCCGGCTACCGCGAGGGCGAGTGGTGGGTGCAGGACGTCGCCGCCTCGATCCCGGTCCGGGCGCTGGCGCCGCGCCCCGGCGAGCGGATCCTCGACATGTGCGCGGCCCCGGGCGGCAAGACGCTGCAGCTTGCGGCGGCCGGCGCGGCGACGACCGCGCTCGACATCTCGGAGACGCGGATGGAGCGGGTACGGGAGAACCTCGCCCGCTGCGGCCTGTCGGCCGATCTGGTGGTGGCCGATGCGCTCGACTGGCATGGCGGGCCGTTCGACGCCGTCCTGCTCGACGCGCCCTGTTCGGCCACCGGCACGATCCGTCGCCATCCGGACCTGCCGGTTGCCAAGCAGGGGCACGATTTTCCGAGCCTCTTCCGGCTTCAGGAGCGACTGATCGACCGGGCGGCAGATCTCGTCCGGCCCGGCGGGCGCATCGTCTTCTGCACCTGCTCGCTGCTCATCGACGAGGGCGAGGAGCAGGTCCGCGACGCACTGCTGCGCCGGCCCGACCTGTCGCTCGATCTCGACGGCCTGCGGGTGGCGGGCGTCGATCCGGACTGGATCGGGCCCGAAGGTCTGCGCCTGCGCCCCGATTACCGCGCCGAGATCGGCGGCATGGACGGCTTCTTCGTCACATGCCTCAGGCGGTCCGGCTGAGTGGCGGTGACAGCCCCCCTGGCCGGCGGTACGCTCGCTTGCAAGCGACGGCGACCGGCGAGGCGGCTGTGCACCAAAGATCCCTGAGCGCGCTCGACCGCGGCGCCCTGCGGCTGCGCGCGGCGTTCGGCCGGCCGGCCCGCTTCTGCCGTGAGCCGCCGCTCCACGGCATCGGCTCGGTCGAGCGGGGCCGACAGATCGCGGCGGGCGTGCTGCTGTTTCGCGGCCACGTGATCGACGCGCCGGGCCTGTCGATCTGGGACCTGCCCGCGCCCTCGGCCGCGGTCGCGGCGGATCTTCACGCCTTCGACTGGATCGAGGATCTGGCCGCGACCGGCGACGAGGCGGCGCTGGATCTGGCGCGTGACTGGACGGGGCAGTGGCGCCGCCGGTTCGGCGACGGGACGGGGCCCGGCTGGAGGGCGGCGGTGCTGGGCCGCCGGGTGCGCCGCTGGATCGACCACGCCGGCTGGCTGATGCCGGAGGCGTCCGCGGGGAGCGACGCCCTCGGCCGGTCGCTTCAGCTTCAGGCCGGGCTGCTCTGCCGCCGCTGGCGGCGTGCGGCGCCGGGGACCGACCGCTTCGACGCCCTCACGGGTGCTGCCTGCGCGGCTTTGGCGCTTGCGGGGTGCAGGCGGGCGCTCGATGGGGTTCTGGCGGGCCTCGCGGACGAGCTCGGTCGCACCGTGGCCCCGGATGGCGGCATCGCGGCGCGTGATCCCGAGGCGCTGTCGGAGATCTTCGCGCAGATCGCCCGGATCCGCGCCGACCTTCTGGCGGTGGGCCGGGCGGCGCCGGAGGAGATCGGCACCGCGCTGGCGTCGATGGCGCCGGTCCTGCGGACGCTGCGGCACGCGGACGGCGGGCTCGCGCGGTTCCACGGCGGCGGCCGCGGCCTTCCCGGCCGGCTCGACCGGGCCTTCGCGGCTGCGGGCGTCGCGCCGGAGCCGGGGCGCGACCGGGCGATGGGGTTCGCGCGGCTCGGCCATGGCCGCACCAGCCTGATCCTCGACGCCGCGCCGCCGCCCGGCGGACCGGCGGCGGCCACGGCCCATGCCTCGACCCTGGCGATCGAGCTGACCTCCGGGCGGCGGCCGCTGATCGTCGGGTGCGGCTCGGGCCGCAGCTTCGGGCCGCGCTGGCGCCGCGCCGGGCGCGCCACGCCGTCGCATTCGACGCTGACGCTCGACGGCGTCTCCTCCTCGCGGCTGGCGCCGGGCGACGGCCTCCGGCTCGACGAGACGCCGCGCGACGTGCGGATCGAGCGGCGCCGCGACGGCCTGTCGACCGGCCTTGTCGCCGGCCACGACGGCTATGTGGCGCTCTACGGGCTCACGCATGTGCGGCAGATCTTTCTTGGCCATGACGGGCGCGGCGTCCGGGGCGAGGACATGCTGGCCACCATCGAGCGCGAGGACGAGGCGGTCTGCGACGCCGCGCTCGACCGCGCCGGCGGGCGCATCCCGTTCGCGCTGCGCTTCCATCTGCACCCCGAGGTCACGGCGCGGATGCGTGAGGACGGGCGCTCGGCCGAGCTCACGCTCAGATCCGGTGAGTCCTGGCTCTTCGAGCATGGCGGTGCCGTGGCGCTCTCGATCGAGCCCAGCGTCTATCTCGACGAGGCGGCGTCCGGCCCGGTGTCCTGCCAGCAGGTGGTGCTGGCCTCCTCGGTCGCCGATTATGCCACGCGGGTCAGCTGGACCCTTGCAAAAACCCCGCAAACCCCCGATGCGGTGCGCGATCTCGTCCATGACGACCAGCCGGTGCTGGTCTGACCCGCCGCAGGAGCGCCGATGCCCGATCTCGTTTCGCCGAACCGCGCGCTGATCTCCGTCTCCGACAAGAGCGGGCTGGCCGAGCTGGGCCAGGCGCTGCGCCGGCGCGGGGTGGAGATCGTATCGACGGGCGGAACGGCTGCGACGTTGCGGGCGGCGGGCGTCGAGGTGGTGGATGTGGCCGACATCACCGGATTTCCCGAGATGATGGACGGCCGGGTCAAGACGCTGCACCCGAAGATCCACGGCGGCCTTCTGGCGCTGCGCGACGCGCCGGCGCATGCCGCGGCCATGGCCGAGCACGGCATCGGGGCGATCGACCTGCTGATCGTCGACCTCTATCCCTTCGAGGCGGCCGTGGCGCGCGGCGCGGGTCCCGTCGAGACGCTGGAGAACATCGACATCGGCGGCCCGGCGATGATCCGCGCCGCCGCCAAGAACCACGCCTTCGTCTCGGTGCTGGTCGATCCGGAGGATTATGCCGCGCTGCTGGTGGAGCTCGACGGCCATGACGGGCAGACCACGCAGGCCTTCCGCCAGGCGCTGGCGGCGCGCGCCTTCGCGCGCACCGCGGCCTATGACGCGGCGGTCGCGGCGTGGATGGCTGGGGTGGCGGGCGAGGCGCCGCCGCGGCGCCGGGCGATGGCGGGCCGGCTGAAGCAGACGCTGCGCTATGGCGAGAACCCGCACCAGAATGCGGCCTTCTACGCCGACGGATCGGCGCGGCCGGGCGTCGCCACGGCCGAGCAGATCCAGGGCAAGGCGCTCAGCTACAACAACATCAACGACACCGACGCGGCCTTCGAGCTGATCAGCGAGTTCGACGGCGGGGATCCGGCCTGCGTCATCGTCAAGCACGCCAATCCCTGCGGGGTGGCGCGGGCGGGGACGCTGGCCGAGGCCTACGGGCGCGCCTTCGACTGCGACCGGACCTCGGCCTTCGGCGGCATCGTGGCGCTGAACCGGCCGCTCGACGCCGCCACCGCCGAGGCGATCGCCGGCATCTTCACCGAGGTGGTGATCGCACCGGGCGCCGACCCGGCGGCGCGCGAAATCTTCGCCGCGAAGAAGAACCTGCGGCTTCTGACAACGACGGGACTGGCCGATGCCGGGGCGCCGGGGCTGCTCTGGAAGCAGGTCGCGGGCGGCTTTCTGGTGCAGGATCGCGATGCCGGGCGCGTCGAGGCCGCCGATCTGAAGGTGGTGACGCGGATCGCGCCCAGCCCGGCGCAGATCGACGACCTGCTCTTTGCCTGGACGGTGGCCAAGCACGTCAAGTCGAACGCCATCGTCTATGCGCGCGACGGCGCGACGGTGGGCGTTGGCGCCGGGCAGATGAGCCGGGTCAATTCGACCCGCATCGCGGCGCGGAAGGCCCGCGACATGGCCGAGACGCTGGGCCTCGACCGGCCGGCGACGGAGGGCTCGGTGGTGGCCTCCGACGCGTTCTTCCCCTTCGCCGACGGGCTTCTGGCCGCCGCCGAGGCGGGCGCGCGGGCGGTGATCCAGCCCGGCGGATCGGTGCGCGACGAGGAGGTCGTGCACGCCGCCGACGCGGCCGGCCTCGCCATGGTCTTCACGGCGCAACGGCATTTCCGGCACTGATGCGACCGATGTGGCAGATCGCGGCGCTCACCCTGGCGCTCGACCAGCTGACGAAGCTTCTGGTGGTGCAGGGGCTCAATCTGGCGTTGCGCGGCGTGATCGAGGTGGTGCCGCCCTTCCTCGTCTTCCGCATGGCCTGGAACCGGGGCGTCAATTTCGGCCTGATGGCGGGCGAGGGCGCGGTGACGCGGTGGATCCTCGTCGCGCTGGCGCTGGCGATCTCGGGCTGGGTGGCGCTGTGGCTCCATCGCGAGCGGCCGGGGCGGTGGAGCCTCGTCTCGGGCGGGCTGCTGATCGGCGGGGCGATCGGCAACGTGATCGACCGGCTCATCTATGGCGCGGTGGCCGATTTCCTCAACATGTCGTGTTGCGGCTACGAGAACCCGTTCAGCTTCAACGTCGCGGACGTGGCGATCTTTCTGGGCGCGATCGGGCTCATCGCCTTCACCGGGGGCGAGAAGCGGACGTGACGGCGCCGCGATCATCGGCTAAGGCTGCCCTCGCAGGGAACCGGAGGCGGACATGACATCTGAGGCGCGGATTCTGGCCACGCTGGCACTCGTCGGGCTGCTCGGCGGCTGCGGCGGCGGCGAGCCGGATCTTCTGGCGCTGACCCGGAACGGGCCGGGGCCGGACGAGTTCTCCATCGTGCCGAACCGGCCGCTCGAACAGCCGCAGAGCTTCGCCGCGCTGCCGCCGCCCACGCCCGGCGGCGCGAACCGCAGCGATCCCACCCCGCTCGCCGACGCCACCCGCGCGCTCGGCGGCACGCCGGGCGGCGGCGCGGCGCCCGTCCAGGGACCGGCGCTCATCGCGCGGACCGGCCGCTTCGGCGTCGAGCCGGGCATTCGCGCCCGGCTGGCCGCCGAGGATGCGGCCTTCCGCGGGGAGCGGCGCGGCCGGCTGCTGGAGCGGCTCTTCAACACCACCACCTATTTCAGCGCCTACGAGCGCCAGTCGCTCGACCAGTACCGGGAGCTCGAGCGGCTGCGGGCGCGGGGGATCCGCACCCCTGCCGCGCCGCCCGAGGACGTGCCCAACCGGGACTGAGTCACAACCGCGTTGGTCCGATTGCGGCGCCACCCGGGATCTGTATCTATCGCAGCAGCTTCGCCGGAAGGGACATCCATGCTGCGACCGCTCGCCGTCTTTCTCGCGCTCATCGGCACCGCCGCGGCCGCGCCGGCCGCCGAGGTCACCACCTTCACGCTCGACAACGGGCTCGACGTCGTGGTCCTCGAGGACCACCGCGCGCCGGTGGTCGTGCACATGGTCTGGTACCGGGTCGGCGCGGCGGACGAAGAGCCCGGCAAGTCCGGCATCGCCCATTATCTCGAACATCTGATGTTCAAGGGCACGGACGATCTGGAGCCCGGCGAGTTCAGCCGCATCGTCGCCCGCCAGGGCGGCACCGACAACGCCTTCACCTCGTCGGACCAGACGGCCTATTTCCAGCGCGTGGCCTCCGACCGGCTGGAGCTGATGATGGAGATGGAGGCCGACCGGATGCGCGACCTTGAGCTCGACGACCGCGACATCGCCACCGAGCTGCGTGTCGTGCAGGAGGAGCGCAACCAGCGCATCGAGACCGATCCGGGCGCGCTGTTCTCCGAGCAGCGGGACGCGGCGCAATACCTCAACCATCCCTATGGCCGGCCGGTCATCGGCTGGCCGCAGGAGGTCGAGGCGCTGACGCTCGAGGATGCGGTGTCGTTCTACAAGCGCTATTACGCGCCCAACAACGCCATCCTCGTGGTGGCCGGGGACGTCACCCCCGATGAGGTGCGCCGGCTGGCCGAGACGCATTACGGCCCGCTCGAGCCGACCGAGGGGCTGGGCCGGCGCGTGCGCCCGCAGGAGCCGCCGCAACTGGCCGAGCGGCGCCTGACCTATGCCGATCCTCGGATCGCGCAGCCCTACGTGATCCGCACCTACCTGGCGCCCGAGCGCGATCCGGGCGATCAGCGCAAGGCGGCGGCGCTGACGCTTCTGGCCGAGGTTCTGGGCGGCGGACAGACCTCGGAACTGGCCTCGCGGCTGCAATTCGGCACCAAGGAGGCGCTCTTCACCTCGGCCTTCTATCGCGGCACGTCCTATGACGACACGACCTTCGGGCTGGTGGTGGTGCCGGCGCCCGGCACCTCGCTCGCCGAGGCCGAGGCGGCGCTCGACCGCGAGCTTGCGGCCTTCCTCGATGAGGGCGTCGATCCCGAGCAGCTCGAGCGCATCAAGACGCAGGTGCGCGCCGGCGAGATCTATGCCGAGGACAGCGCCCGCGCCCTTGCCGACCGCTACGGCCGGGCGCTGACCAGCGGGCTGACGATCGCCGACGTGGAGGTCTGGCCGGGCCTGCTCGAGGAGATCACCGGCGAGGAGATCGTCGCCGCGGCGCGCGAGGTGCTTAACCGCGACCGCGCGGTAACGGGCTACGTGACGGCGCCCGGCACGGGCCCCGACGCGCCGGTGCCGGCCGAACCCGAGACCGCGCAGCCGGTCGCCGCCACCGCACCCGACGCCGCCACCGATCAGACCGAGGTGATGCCATGATCCGTCTCGCCCTCGCGGCGCTCGTCGCGCTCGCAGCCCTGCCCGCCCTGGCCGAGGTCGACGTGCAGGAGGTGACTTCGCCGGGCGGGATCGACGCCTGGCTGGTGGAGGATCATTCGATCCCCTTCGTGGCGCTGGAGCTGCGCTTCGTGCCGGGGGCGGCGCTCGACCGGCCCGGCAAGCGCGGCGCCGTCAACCTGATGGCGGGGCTTCTGGAGGAGGGCACCGGCGATCTCGACGCGCAGGACTTCGCCGCGGCGCGCGACGCGCTGGCCGCGTCGTTCGATTACGACGCCTCCGACGATGCGGTGAGCGTGTCGGCGCGGTTCCTGACCGAAAATCGCGACGCCGCCGTGGACCTTCTGCGCCGGTCGCTGGTCGAGCCGGCCTTCTCCGAGGATGCGCTGGCGCGGGTGAAGGAACAGGTGGTGTCCATCATCGCCAACGACTCGACCGATCCCGGCGCCATTGCCCGGCGCGAATGGGATGCCAGAGCCTTTCCCGACCATCCCTACGGCACCCCGGTCGAGGGCACGGCGGAGAGCGTCACGGCGCTGTCGCGCGACGATGTGGTGCAGGCGCATCGCGACACGCTGGTGCGCGACGATCTCTATGTCAGCGCCGTCGGCGACATCACGCCCGAGGCGCTGGGCCGGATGCTCGACGAGCTGCTGGGCGCTCTGCCGCAGGCGAGCGAGGCCGAGGCGCCGGGCGATGCGGGCTGGCACATCGAGCCGGGCGTCGACGTGGTGCGCTTCGACACGCCGCAATCGGTGATCCTCTTCGGCCATGAGGGCATCCCGCGCGACGATCCGGACTTCTTCACCGCCTATCTGCTGAACGAGATCTTCGGCGGCGGCGGCTTCAACTCGCGCCTGATGGACGAGGTGCGGGTCAAGCGCGGCCTGACCTACGGCATCGGCGCCTATCTCGCCCCCCGCGAATATGCCCGGGCGCTGATGGGGCAGGCGGCATCGGCCAACCCGACCGCGGGAGAGCTGGTCGCGGTCGTCAGGGACGAGTGGCAGCGGATCGCCGAGGGGGTGACCGAGACGGAGCTGGAAGAGGCCAAGACCTATCTGACCGGGGCCTATCCGCTGCGCTTCGACGGCAATTCCAACATCGCGCAGATCCTCGTCGGCATGCAGATGGACGACCTGCCGATCTCCTACATCGCCACCCGCAACGACGAGATCCGGTCGATCACGCTCGACGACGTCGCGCGCGTCGCCAGGCGGCTCTACCGGCCCGAGGATCTGTCCTTCCTGGTGGTGGGCCGGCCGGAGGGGCTGTCCGCGACGAACTGATTTCCTGTGGATGAGCGCGGAAAGCCGGTTCCCCGACACGATCCGTCATGCTAGCCGTTGTGGCATGACGGCGCATGACCCCAACATGAGCGGAGAACGCCCCACAATTCGTCAGCTCGACAAATCGGCCGTCAACAGGATCGCGGCGGGCGAGGTGGTGGAGCGTCCGGCCTCGGCCGTGAAGGAGCTGGTCGAGAATGCGCTCGATGCCGGCGCCACGCGGGTCGAGATCGATGTCGCCGATGGCGGGAAATCCCTGATCCGCGTCACCGATGACGGCTGCGGCATTGCGGCGGAGGATCTGCCGTTGGCTCTGGCGCGCCACGCCACCTCCAAGATCGACGGCAGCGACCTTCTCAACATCCGCTCCTTCGGCTTTCGCGGCGAGGCGCTGCCGTCGCTCGCCGCCGTCGGCCGGCTGAGCGTGACCTCGCGCGCCGCGGGGGGCGAAGGCGCGTGCCTCGAAGTGGCAGCCGGCCGCGCCTCGGCGGTGCGGCCGGCGGCGATCCGGCGCGGCACGGTGGTCGAGCTGCGCGATCTCTTCTTCGCGACGCCGGCGCGGCTCAAGTTCCTGCGCTCCGACCGGGCCGAGATGCAGGCCATTGCCGACGTGGTGAAGCGCCTGGCGATGGCCGAGCCGTTCGTCGGCTTCTGCCTGCGGGATCTCTCGGGCGGCGGCGGCCGCACGATGTTCCGCGCCGATGTCGGGGAGGGCGATCTCTTCGACGCGCTGCACCGCAGGCTCGCCGAGGTTCTGGGCGCGGATTTCGCCCAGAACGCGCTGCGCATCGACGCGGTGCGCGAGGGCGTGGCGCTGACCGGCTATGCGGCCCTGCCGACCTATTCGCGGGGCGCCGCGGCCCATCAATACCTGTTCGTCAATGGCCGGCCGGTGCGCGACAAGCTGTTGCACGGGGCGCTTCGGGGTGCCTATCAGGATTTCCTGAGCCGCGACCGGCATCCGGTCGCCGCGCTTTTCGTCGAGATCGAGCCCCAGCGGGTGGACCAGAACGTGCATCCCGCCAAGGCCGAGGTGCGGTTCCGCGAGCCGGGGCTGGTGCGGGGGCTGATCGTGTCGACCCTGAAGCACGCCCTGGCCGAAGCCGGGCACCGCGCCTCGACCACCGTGGGCCACGCGGCGCTGGGCGCGTTCCGGCCCGAGCCCGCCGGTCCCCGCAGCTACCAGTTCGAGCGCGCCGCGCCGCGACCGGTGCCGGCCTCCGGGTTCGCCGAGACCGCGGCGGTCTTCGCCCGCGTGGAGGCCGAGGCCGCCGATGCGGACCGGGTCGAGGCCGACCCGGCGCGGCATCCGCTGGGCGCCGCGCGCGGGCAGGTCCACGAGACCTACATCATCGCCCAGACCGGCACCGGCATGGTCATCGTCGACCAGCACGCCGCCCACGAACGGCTGGTCTACGAGAAGCTGAAGCGGCAATTGTCCGAGACCGGCGTGCCGGCCCAGGCGCTGCTCATCCCCGAGATCGTCGAGATGAGCGAGACCGACGCGGCGCGGCTCCTCGCTCTCGCCCCGGATCTGTCGCAGGCCGGGCTCGGCATCGAGCCGTTCGGCGGTGGGGCCGTCGCCGTGCGCGAGACGCCGGCGATCCTGGGCGAGGTCGATGCGGGGGCGATGCTGCGCGACATCCTCGACGAGCTCGACGATCTGGGCGAGGCGCTGTCGGTCCGGGCGAAGGTGGAGGCGGTGCTGAGCCGCATGGCCTGCCACGGATCGGTCCGGGCGGGCCGGCGGATGCGGGCGGAGGAGATGAACGCGCTGCTCCGGGAGATGGAGGCGACGCCCCATTCGGGCCAGTGCAACCACGGGCGGCCCACCTATGTCGAGCTGCAGCTCGTCGATATCGAGAGGCTTTTCGGGCGGACATGATCGAGCGGTTTCTCACGGATCTGGCGGATGGCAACGTCTTCGCTGTCGCAGCGCTCGTCGTCGTGGCGGTGGCGGTGCTGCTCCTGTCGCTTCTGCTGGCCGCGGTTCGGCGCTCGGGTCGCTCGGCCCGGCTCGTCGAGATGCTGGCACTCGAACTGCGGCGGCTGGGGGGCGACATGCACGCCCTGGGGGCTGGCCAGACGCAGCTCGCCGGATCGCTGCAGACGGTGAGCGAGACCGCCGCCGCGACGCAGATGCGGATGCTGCAGACGATGGAATCGCGTCTGGCGGAGGTGCAGCGGCAGATGGGCGAGCGGCTGGCGGAAACAACCCTGCGCCAGCAGCGGTCGCTGTCCGACATGCAGGAGAAGATGCGCGAGGTGCTGCACGGCCAGACGACGCGGACCACGACGTCGCTGACGCAGCTTCAGGAGCGGCTGGCGACGATCGACAGGGCGCAGGACAACATCCAGAAGCTGTCGGGCGACGTGCTGTCGCTGCAGGACATCCTGTCGAACAAGCAGCGGCGCGGCATGTTCGGGGAGATCCAGCTCACCGACATCGTCTCGAAGGCGCTGCCCGCCGACAGCTACGCGCTGCAGCACACGCTGCCCAACGGGGCGCGGGCCGACTGCCTGATCCACCTGCCGAACCCGCCCGGACCCATCGTCATCGACGCCAAGTTCCCGTTCGAGGCCTATGAGAGCTATGCCGCCGCCGAGACCAAGGAGGCTCAGGAGCGGGCGCTGAAGGCCTTGGGCTACGCCGTCAGGAAGCATATCAGGGACATCTCGGAGAAATACATCCTTGACGGCGACACCGCCGACGGGGCGCTGATGTTCCTGCCCTCCGAGGCCGTCTATGCCGAGCTTCACGCGCGGCTGCCCCACGTGGTGCGCGAGGGCTTCGCGGCGCGGGTCTGGATCGTCTCGCCCACCACCTGCATGGCGACGCTCAACACCATGCGGGCGATCCTGAAGGACGCGCGGATGCGCGAGCAGGCCGGCGCCATCCGCAAGGAGCTGGGGCTGCTCAACGGCGACGTGGAGCGGCTGAGCGAGCGGGTGGGCAACCTCGACCGCCATTTCGAGCAGGCGCGCAAGGACGTGGACCAGATCCGCATCTCGTCGGAGAAGGCCGGCAAGCGGGCCGGAAGGCTGCACAATTTCGACTTCGAGGAGCTTGCGCCGGACGAGCGCGTGGCGGTTCCGGGCCAGTGAGACCCTGCCCCGCGCCGCCGGCGCGGGCTTGCGGCGGAGGACGAGGCACCGCTGCGAGTGCGCCGGGCAGCCCTGCGGCGCGGCGACCGGCTGGCCGATACCGGCTCCCGGTCCTTGCGGTTGCCGGGTGCGACCATCCTGCCGCGGCACCGGACGGCGGTGCGGCGATTTTCCGCCATCGTGGAACCGGACGCGTCGGACCCGCGCTTGCCGATAGTGGACGAAGCGTCCGCACCGAATGAAAGCGCGACATGGAAGTTTTCGTCTATCTCAGCGTGATCTTCGGTATGCTCCTCGTGATCATGCTCATTCGCGACTGGTTCCTGGCCTTCCGCGGGCAGAAGCCGTCGGAATATGTCGATCTGGGCCCCGGGCTCGATCTCAGGCACCATCTGTCCGGCGACAATGTCTGCGAAGGCGTGATCTTCGGGCCCACGGGGCGGATGACGTCGCGGTTCCGGGGGCGGATGACCGGCGTCTGGGAGGGCGATGACGGCTGGGTCGATGTCGACTTCCAGTACGACAGCGGCGGCACCCAGCACCGGCAATGGCGGCTGAGCATCGGTCCCTCGGGGCGCATCACCGCCGAAGCCGACGACATCCAGGGCACCGGCCGCGGGCAGGTGAGCGGGCCGACGGCGCAGCTTCTCTATTCCATCGTGCTGCCCGAGGATGCGGGCGGCTATACGCTGTCGGTAACCGACTGGATGTACCTGATCGAGGGCCGGACGATCCTGAACCGCAGCCAGTTCCGCAAGGGCGGCATCCTGCTCGCCGAACTGGTGGCGACGATCCGGCGGGAGGCCTGATGCGAGGCTGATCGGGGCGCCGGCGCCCCGACTGTGCGCCTCAGACCGGCCGCGCGATCTCGCCTGACGCGGCGAAGGCCGGCATCCTGGGGCTGGCCGGGGGCAGGCACACCGGTCCGCGCAGGACCGGCATCAAGGCGCAACCCGTCGATCCGGGCTTCGTCCGAACCCCTCCGACCGACACGAACGCGCTCCGCAGATCATGGACCCACGGTTCAGCAGGTCCTCGACCACATGTGCGGCCCCCGGTTCGCGCCCAGCTTGCCCGGCACCCGCCTGCCTCCTGCGGGGGCATGCCTGCGCCGGCCGACGCTTTTCCCGAGCGGATCGCCGGCTGGATCAGTAATGCGTCCGCGCCGCCGCGCGGGCCGGGTCCTCGAGATGCGGCGCCGCGTTGAACTGCGTCAGGATCATGCCGTTCGGCCGCACGCCGAACCGGTGGATCGAGGTGTTCAGGATCGGCAGCAGCACCAGCGCCAGACGGTCCGGATCGAGCCCCAGGACGTGGCGCAGCGCCATGCCCACGACGCCGCCCGAGGTGACGCAGAGCACCCGCCGCCCCGGCGTCGCGGCTTCCTCGAGAATGTCGGTGATGCGCGACTCGAAGGCCGCGAAGCTTTCGTGGCCCTCGATCTCGGCGGCGTGCCAAGCGCGCATCACCTGCGGAACATGAGCGGGAAAGCCATCGGCACCGGGCACCGGCACGCCATGGGTGTCGGCCAGCGCCCGGGATAGGTTGAAATAGTCCATCTCGTTCAGCCGCGCATCGGCGGTGGCCTCGATGCCCATCGCATCGGCCGTCTCCCGGTGCCGGCGCAGCGTGCCGCAGAAGACCCGGTCGAACGGCGTTTCATGCTCGCGCAGCCAACCGCCGAGCCATGCCGCCTGCTCGTGGCCGAGCGGGCTCAGCCGGTCGTAGCTTTCCTCGCTCGTCGCGTGGCTGTTGGCTTGTCCGTGCCGGACCAGAACGATCTCGCCCATCTTGTCCTCCCGGATCATGCCTCGCCTAGCGGGTCTGCGCGCCGAAGCCAAGGGTGTGCCGGGGCGGGGGCGGAACTTGACCGCGAGGCAAAAATCTTCATCGTGGAGACCGACCTGCCGAAATGGCGGGCGGGCCGGCCAGCGGTCTAGGGGAGGGTTCGATTTGGCCGAGACGCAAGTCTCCATACCCGCGGTTCTCGCGCGGAACAGCGAGCGTTTCGGCAACCGGCCAGCCTACCGTGAGAAGGAATTCGGCATCTGGCAGCGCTGGACGTGGTCCGAGGTCGCCGCGGAGGTCGAGGCGCTGGCCCTCGGTCTCATCGATCTGGGGCTGAAGCCGCGCGAGCACGTCGTCATCTCGGGCCGCAACCGGCCGGCGCTCTACTGGGCGATGGTCGCGGTGCAGAGCGCCGGCGCCATCCCCGTGCCGATCTATCAGGATGCCGCGGTCGAGGAGATCGGCTACCAGCTCCAACATTCCGGCGCCGTCTTCGCCATCGCCGGCGATCAGGAACAGGTCGACAAGCTGACCGAGGCGGCCGGGCCCGAAAGCGACCTGCGCAAGATCGTCTATCTCGACCCGCGGGGGCTGCGCCGCTACGACCACACCCGGCTCGTGGGCTATCGCGAACTGCAGGATGCCGGGCGGCAGGCGCGGGAGCGCCTTGCCGAAGAGCTTGGCCGCCGCACCGCTGCGCTCGGCTACGGCGACACCTGCGTCATGCTCTATACGTCGGGAACGACGGGCCGGCCGAAGGGCGTCGTCCTGTCCAATCGCAATGTCATCGAGACGGCGAAGGCGTCGGCCGCCTTCGACCGGCTGACCGAGGCCGAGGAGGTGGTCGCCTATCTGCCGATGGCCTGGGTGGGCGACTTCATCTTCTCGGTCGGACAGGCCTATTGGGCGGGGTTCTGCGTGAACTGCGCCGAGAGCCCCGACACGCTCGTCTCCGACCTGCGCGAGATCGGCCCCACCTATTACTTCGCCCCGCCGCGGGTCTTCGAGACGCAGCTGACCGATGTGATGATCCGGATGGAGGATGCCGGCCCGCTGAAGCGGCGGCTCTTTCACCATTTCATGGATCACGCCCGCAAGGTCGGCCCGGCGATCCTCGACGGGCGGCAGGTCGGGATGATGGACCGCGTGCGATACCGGCTGGGCGAGCTGATCGTCTACGGGCCGTTGAAGAACACCATGGGGTTCTCGCGCATCCGCGTGGGCTACACGGCCGGCGAGGCCATCGGACCCGAGATCTTCGATTTCTATCGCGGCCTCGGCATCAACCTCAAGCAGCTCTACGGGCAGACGGAGGCCACCGTCTACATCACCCAGCAACCGGACGACGAGGTGCGGGCCGACACGGTCGGTGTCGCCTCGCCCGGCGTGGAGATCCGCATCGACGAGAACGGCGAGGTGCGCTACCGCAGCCCGGGCGTGTTCGTGGAATACTACCGCAACCCCGAAAGCACGGCCGAGACCAAGGATGCCGACGGCTGGGTGGCGACCGGGGATGCCGGCTTCATCGAGGAGGCGAGCGGCCACCTGCGCATCATCGATCGCGCCAAGGACGTGGGCAAGCTGGCGACGGGGGCGCTCTTTGCGCCGAAATACGTCGAGAACAAGCTGAAGTTCTTCCCGAACATCCTCGAGGCGGTGGTGTTCGGCGCCGGCCGAGATCGTTGCATGGCGTTCCTCAACATCGACCTGAGCGCCGTCGGCAACTGGGCGGAGCGCAACAACATCTCCTATGCCTCCTATCAGGAATTGTCGCAGCATCCGAAGGTTCTCGAGATGATGCGCGCTCATGTGGCGGAGGTGAACGAGAGCGTCGCCGCCGACGACATGCTCTCGGGCTGCCAGATCCACCGCTTTCTCGTCCTCCACAAGCAGCTCGACGCCGATGACGGGGAGTTGACGCGGACCCAGAAGGTGCGCCGCAAGGTGATCGGCGAGAAGTTCCGCGATCTGGTCGACGCGCTCTACGAGGGTCGCGGCGAGATCCGGACCGAGACCGAGGTCACCTACGAGGATGGCCGCAAGGGCACGATCCGCGCGACGCTCAGGATCCAGGACGCCGAGACCGTGCCGCTCGACCTGCCGCCGAGGAAGGAGGCCGCCGAGTGAGCCGGAGGTCGGGAAAGACGGCGCGCAGGTGCGGCCCGGGCGGGTGGCGCGCATGAAGGACAGCGTCGAGAGCTATGTCACCGCAGACGGGCGCACTATCGGCGGCACGCTTCTCGACCTGCGCAACATCACGCTGCGCTTCGGCGGGGTGGAGGCGATCAAGGATATCTCGTTCGATATCCGCGAGGGCGAGATCCGGGCGATCATCGGGCCGAACGGCGCGGGAAAGTCCTCGATGCTGAACGTCATCAGCGGCTTCTACGTGCCGCAGGAGGGGGAGGTGTGGTTCCGCGGCGCGCTGCGGCCCAAGCTCAAGCCGTTCGAGGTGGCGCGGTCGGGCGTGGCGCGGACCTTCCAGAACATCGCCCTCTTCGAGGGGATGACGGTGCTCGACAACGTCATGACGGGGCGGCTGAACGACATGCGGGCGGGCATGCTGGCGCAGGCGATCTGGCGCGGCCGGGCCCGGCGGGAAGAGATGGAGAACCGCGAGAAGGTCGAGCACATCATTGATTTCCTTGAGATCCAGCATATCCGCAAGACGCCGGTGCGGCGGCTGCCCTACGGTCTGAAGAAGCGTGTGGAACTGGCGCGGGCGCTGGCGGCGGAGCCGAAGCTTCTGCTGCTCGACGAGCCGATGGCGGGGATGAACGTCGAGGAGAAGGAGGACATGAGCCGCTATATCCTCGACGTCAACGACGAGATGGGCACCACCATCGCGCTGATCGAGCACGACATGGGCGTGGTCATGGACATCTCCGACCGGGTGGTGGTGATGGATTACGGCCGCAAGATCGGCGACGGCACGCCCGACGAGGTGCGCAGCAACCAGGAGGTGATCGACGCCTATCTCGGGGTGACGCATGAATGAGGCGCGGCGATGCGTACGATCGGGGCACGAGATTGTCCGTCCGTGGAACAGAAACGGGGGCGTTTTGTACGCGGACCCGGCGCCACGGTGCCAGTTTGTACGAAACGTCCGGGCCGCTCGGTCATTGGTCCGTCGTCACGAACATGGAGCGACGACATGACCGATCTGACATGGCACAAGAAGACCCTTGCCGACGCGCTGGGCGACGACCGGGGGCTGCCCGACTGGGCGGCCGAGATGGTGGCGAAGTTCGACCGCGAGGATCTCGAGGCGCTGCACCCCAAGGAGCGCGAGGCGGCGCTGTCGGCCTTCGGCCGGGTGGCGCGGCAATCGCGCAACGCGCGGCAGACCGACTTCCATTCGGGCGGCGACAACCGCCCGGCCTGGGTCGAGGGGGATATCGACTGGGGCCTCAGGGCGGCGCGCGCCGCGCTCGAGGACCAGCCGGCGGGGCGCCGGTCGGAGGCGGCCGACGCGATCCTGTCCGACTGCACCTGCCCGGCGGCGACCGGCCCCAATCCGGGCCGCGATGCATCGACGCCGGGGACATCGCGGGAATAGCGCGCAGGACCGGCGCGCGGGAGCACGGGACCGGGTGAGCCGGTCCCGGCCGGGCGGGGCGGGCGACGCCCCGCTCCGGTCAGCAAGCAAGGCCCCGGCCAGCCGGCCGGGGCGGGGCGGAGGAGGGACGGGATGCCCGATCAAGTGCTGTTCGCCATCGAGGTGACGCTCAACGGCCTGATGGCCGGGGTGCTCTATGCGCTGGTGGCGCTGGGCTTCGTGCTGATCTTCAAGGCGAGCGGGATCTTCAACTACGCGCAGGGGGTGATGGCGCTGTTCGCGGCGCTGACGCTCGTGGGCATCATGGACGGGCAGGTGCCGTTCGAGCACCTGATCAACGCCGTCTTCGGCACCGAGATCCACGGCTTCGGCTGGGACGTGCCCGCCATCATGGCGATCGCGCTGACCATGGTGGTGATGGTGGCCTTCGCCTGGGTGGTGAACTGGCTGGTGCTGCGCCATCTGGTCGGACAGGAGCCGATCATCCTGTTCATGGCGACGATCGGGCTGGCCTATTTCCTCGAGGGACTCGGCGACATGATGTGGGGCTCCGACATCAAGACGCTCGATATCGGGCTGCCCCAGGGCCTGAACGGGCCGATCGACCAGATCACCTACGACCTGTTCGGCTACGGGTTCTACATCGACAATCTCGACATCTCGGCGGCGATCATCGCGACAATCCTTGTCGCGGGGCTGGTGGCGTTCTCGCAATACACCAAGCAGGGGCGGGCGCTCAGGGCGGTGGCCGACGACCATCAGGCGGCTCTGTCGGTGGGGATCTCGCTCAACTTCATCTGGGTGCTGACCTGGTCGATCGCGGGCTTCGTCGCGCTGGTCGCCGGCATCATGTGGGGGGCGAAGTCCGGGGTGCAGTTCTCGCTGAGCCTCATCGCGCTCAAGGCGCTGCCGGTCCTGATGCTGGGCGGCTTCACCTCGATCCCCGGCGCCATTGTCGGCGGGCTGATCATCGGGGTGGGCGAGAAGCTGTTCGAGTTCCTGGTCGGGCCGCTCGTCGGGGGCGCGACGGAGAACTGGTTCGCCTATGTGCTGGCGCTGATCTTTCTGGTCTTCCGGCCGCAGGGGCTGTTCGGCGAGAGGATCATCGAGCGTGTTTGAGGCGCAACCGGGCGGGCGCCGGCGGCGCGGGCGGACGAGGGACAAGAAGGGGGAGAGGCGATGATCTATCGCGAGGCGGGCGATTTCAAGACGAGCTATGCCGCCGACAGCCAGACCTTTCCGCTGCGGCTCGACCGGCGCGCCTATTGGGCGCTGCTGGTGGCGGCCTTCGCGGTGGTGCCCTTCGTGGTCAACGATTACTGGGTCAACGCCATCTTCCTGCCGTTCCTGATCTATGCGATCGCGGCGCTGGGCCTCAACATCCTGACGGGGTATTGCGGGCAGGTCAGCCTCGGCACCGGCGGCTTCATGGCGGTGGGCGCCTATGGCTGCTACAAGCTGATGACCGCCTTTCCCGATATCAGCATCGCCGTCCACGTGATCCTGGCGGGGCTCGTCACCGCCGCGGTCGGCATGCTGTTCGGGCTGCCGTCGCTCAGGATCAAGGGGTTCTATCTGGCGGTGGCGACGCTCGCGGCGCAGTTCTTCCTCGTCTGGCTGTTCAACCGGGTGCCGTGGTTCTACAACTACTCGGCCTCGGGGCAGATCTCGGCGCCGGAGCGGACGCTTCTGGGGTTCCGCATCACCGGGCCCGAGACGCAGGCCTGGGCCACCTATCTCTTCTGCCTCGTCTTCGTGCTGGCCTCGGCCTGGATCTGCCGCAACCTGACGCGGGGGGCCATGGGGCGGCGCTGGATGGCGATCCGCGACATGGACATCGCCGCCGAAATCATCGGCGTCAGCCCGCTGCGCGCCAAGCTCTCGGCCTTCGGGGTGTCGTCGTTCTTCATCGGCATCGCCGGGGCGCTGTTCTTCGCCGTCTATCTGGGCGCCGTCGAGGTGGGCGAGGCCTTCGGTATCGACAAGTCGTTCCTGATCCTCTTCATGATCATCATCGGGGGCTTGGGCTCGATCCTAGGCAGCTTTCTCGGCGCGGCCTTCATGGTGCTGTTGCCGGTGCTTCTGAAGAACGTGCTGGTGGGCGGGCTCGGCTGGTCGACGGCGCTCGCCGCGCATCTGGAGCTGATGATCGTCGGCGGGCTCATCGTGTTCTTTCTGGTGGCCGAGCCGCACGGGCTGGCGCAGCTCTGGCGGGTGACGAAGGAAAAGCTGCGGATCTGGCCGTTCCCGCATTAGGAACGGTTGCCGGGCGCCCATCGGGCGCCCCACGAACGGCGCCCCCGGAGGGCGCGAAACGGGAGGAACGAATGCGAAACGTGTTGTGCGCGCTGGTTGTGGGCGCGGGGCTGGCGGCCGGTCCGGCGCTGGCCGATCTGGTGTTTCCCAATCTCAGCTACCGGACGGGGCCCTATGCCGCGAACGGCATCCCCTTCGCCGACGGCTACGCGGATTACTTCACGCTGGTCAACGAGCGCGACGGCGGCGTCGGCGGCGAGAAGATCTCCTCGCCCGAATGCGAGACCGGCTACAACACCGAGAAGGGCGTCGAATGCTATGAATCGACCAAGGCGCTCGGGGCGCTGCTCTACCAGCCCTTGTCGACGGGGATCACCTATCAGCTGATCCCGCGCGTCTCGGCCGATGGCATCCCCATGCACACTCTGGGCTATGGCCGCACCAGCGCCGCCAATGGCGAGGTATTCAAGTGGGTGTTCAACTATCCCGCCACCTACTGGGACGGCGCGTCGGTGGCGATCAAGTACCTGCTCGACCAGAATGGCGGCGATCTCTCGGACAAGAAGATCGCGCTGGTCTATCACAATTCGGCCTATGGCAAGGAGCCGATCCGGACGCTCACGGAGCTGAGCCAGGAATACGGCTTCGAGCTGCTGGAGCTGCCGGTCGACGCGCCGGGCCAGGAGCAGCGCTCGACCTGGGTGCAGGTGCGCCAGCAGCGGCCCGATTACGTGATCCTGTGGGGCTGGGGCGTGATGAACCAGGTGGCGATCCAGGAGGCGGTCAACATCCGCTTTCCGATGGAGAACCTGATCGGCATCTGGTGGTCGGGCTCGGAGAACGACGTGAAGCCGGCGGGCGAGGGCGCCGACGGCTACAAGGCGCTGAACTTCCACGCGGTGGGCGACGATTTCGCGCTCTACGACGATCTGGAGGAATACGTCTGGTCGAAGGGCAAGGCGGCCGGCGCCGGCGACCAGCACGGCTCCGTCCTTTACAACCGCGGGCTCTATGCGGCGATGATCGCGGTCGAGGCGGCGAAGAAGGCGCAGGAGATCCACGGCACCAGCCAGATCACGCCGGCGCAGATGCGCGACGGGCTCGAAGGGCTCGAGATGACCGAGGAGAAGATGGCGGAGCTGGGGCTCGAGGGGTTCGGCCCGACCTTCGAGGCGAGCTGCTCGAACCATGGCGGCTCGGGCAAGGTCGCGGTCAACCAGTGGAATGCGGCGGAGGGGCGCTGGGAGGTGCTTACGGATTACATCCAGTCCGACCAGGAGCTGATCGAGCGCCTCGTCAAGGAGGATTCGCAGGCCTATGCGGCGGAGAACGACATCGAGCCCCGGTGCGAGTGAGCGGCAGGGGCGGGGCGGGGCATCCGCCACCGCCCCGGCCCGGGCTCAGCGCAGCGCCCGGCCCTTGAGGATGGCGCCCGCCCCCCAGCGGGCGCGGATCGCGTCGGCGGCGCGCTCGGCGCCGGCGCGGGCGCGCGCGGCGGGGTCGAGAAGATCGCCCGAGGCGTCGGCCGAGGCCGCGTCGCAGAGGTCCGAGAGACCGACGCCCAGAAGCCGGAACGGACCGGCGCCGGCGAGCGGGTCGAAGAGCGCTCGGGCCTCGCGGTAGATGCGGTCGGCGATCTGCGTGGGCTCGGCGAGGGCGTGGCGGCGGGTCAGGATCCGGTGATCGGCGCGCTTCAGCTTCAGCGTCACGACGCGGCCGGCGATGCCCTTGGCCTTGAGCCGGCCCGAGACCTTCTCGCTCAGGCGCCAGACATGGCCGTCGAGGATGTCGGGATCGGCGGTGTCGGCGCCGAAGGTGGTCTCGTTCGAGACGCCCTTGACCGGCGCGTCGGCGGTGACGCGGCGCAGGTCCTCGCCGCGGGCGAGGTGCCACAGCCGCCCGCCCATGCCGCCGAACCGCGCCTCGAGGTCGCGCTTGTCCCAGCGCCGCAGATCGGCGAAGCTGCGGATGCCGGCCCGCTCCAGCGCCGCACGGGTGACCGTGCCGACGCCCCAGATCAGCGAGACCGGCCGGGGCCCAAGGAAATCGGCCGTCTCGGCGCGCCCGATCACCGAATAGCCGCGCGGCTTTTCCAGATCCGAGGCGATCTTGGCCAGGAACTTGTTGTGCGACAGGCCGATCGAGCCGGTGATGCCGATCTCGTCCTGCATCCGCCGCACCAGGCGCGCGAGCATGACGGCCGGCGGCGCGCCGTGCAGCCGGTGCGTGCCGCCGAGGTCGAGAAACGCCTCGTCGAGCGACAGCGGCTCGACCGCCGGGGTCAGCTCCTCCATCAGCGCCCGGATCTGGCGGGAGATGGCGGCGTAGACCTCGAATCGCGGCCGCACGACCGTCGCCTCGGGGCAGAGCCGCAGCGCCTGGAACATCGGCATCGCGGAGCGGACGCCGCGGATCCGGGCGATGTAGCAGGCGGTGGTGACGACGCCGCGGGTGCCGCCGCCGACGATCACCGGGCGGTCGCGCAGGCTCGGATCGTCGCGCTTCTCGACGCTGGCATAGAAGGCGTCGCAATCCATGTGGGCGATGGCGAGATCGTGGAGTTCGGGATGCGAGAGCGTGCGCGGCGAGCGGCAGGCGGGACAGCGGCCCGCCCGCTCGAACCCGGTCAGACAATCGCGGCAGAGAGCTGGCATGGGACTACTCTAGGCGCGGGGCGGCGCGGGTGACAGAGGGCTTCGACGGCGCCAAGATCGCCATACTCTGCGGGGGCGCGGTGGTGGCGCTGCGGCGCGACGAGGCACCGGGCCTGCGCTGGCCGGGGATGTGGGATCTGCCGGGCGGCGGGCGGGAGGGGGAGGAGACGCCGCTTCAGACGGTGCGGCGCGAGACGCGCGAGGAGACCGGCCTCATCCTGCCGCCGGAGATGGTCCGGTGGCGGCGGCGCCACGACGAGGACGGCCGGGTGACGTGGTTCTTCGGCGCCATCTGGCCGCACCTGCGGGCGGCCGACCTGCGGCTCGGACGGGAGGGACAGGCGGTGAGCTTGATGCCCGTCGCCGCGTTCCGGCAGCGGCCCGATTCGGTGCCGCATCTGGCCCTCCGGCTCGGCCGCTTCTGGGACGATGTCTATTCGGCGGCGAGCGGCGTCTCGCCCGACCGGCCGTAGGCGCAGATCGCGGCCACGACGCCGTCGATCCGGGCCTTGATCTCGTCAAATCCCGCATGCGGCGCGATTGTCGCCTCGTCCATGTAGAGCGCCCGGTCGATCTCCACCTGGATGGCGTGAGAGCCGCGTTCGGGGCGGCCGTAATGCTGGGTGATGTAGGCGCCGGCGAAGGGCGCGTTGCGCGACACGGTGAAGCCCGCCGCGCGGAACTCGGCCTCGACCAGATCGACGATGCGCGGATGCGCGGCGGCACCGTAGCGGTCGCCGAGGACGAGGTCGGGCCGACGCCCGCCCATCGCCGCCATCTCGAGCGCCTCGTGCGGCATGGAATGGCAATCGAGCAGGATCGCCTGGCCGAAGCGGGCGCGCGCGTCGTCCATGAGCCGAGCCAGCCGGGCGTGGTAGGGGTGCCAGACGCCGCGGATCCGCGCCTCGGCCTCGGCCGGGGTGATCTTGCCGCGATAGATGGTCCGCCCGTTCGACACGACGCGCGGCACCACGCCGAGCCCCGAGGCCACGCGCGGCGACTGCACGCCGCGCCGCGCGCCATCGATCAGCGCCGGGTCGAGCTCGTCGGGGGCGCGGTTCAGGTCGAGCCAGGCGCGGGGCAGCGAGGCGGCGAGAAGCGGTGCGCCGTGGTGCGGCGCGGCGGCGAAGAGACGGTCGACGAAGGCGTCCTCGGAGGAGCGGAGCTGCCGCGCGGTCAGGGCCGTGCGGGCGCAGAATTCCGGCGTATAGAGGCGGCCGGAATGCGGCGAGGCGAAGACCAGCGGGGTCGCGATGCGCCGCGGCGCGTGGAGGGTGTAGGGCAAGTCGGGCAAGGGCTCGGACATGGGCGATTGCATGCGCTGAAAATGGGCCGGCGGAAAGCCCTTGAACAGGCCCGCCGGGGCATTTATAGACCCCGCACCGGTTCGGCGCCGCGTCCCGCGCGCGCGTCGCCGCATGTGCGGGCGTGATCGCGAGGATGGTCGGATCGGGACGAGGCGAGAGGGCGGTTAGCTCAGCGGTAGAGCACTTCGTTGACATCGAAGGGGTCACTGGTTCGATCCCAGTACCGCCCACCATCCGCCTCGGGAGCGCCCGGATCGCCGCGACCGGGCCGCAATCCACCGTCGGACCCGCGCGGGCCGGCAGAACCGCAACCAAGGCGCGAGCCCCGCGCCGCGACAGATGGGAGAGGGCGACATGAAGGTCCGCAACTCGCTTCGTTCGCTGAAGACCCGCCACCGCGATTGCCGCGTGGTGCGCCGCAAGGGCCGCGTCTACGTCATCAACAAGACGCAGCGTCGGTTCAAGGCCCGCCAGGGCTGAGCGAATCGGTGGCTTTCCGCCACCGGCTGACAGACATGCATCCCCGGCGCGCGCGTCGGGGATTTACATTTCAGAAACAATCTTGCGCTAGGCTGCGTGTTGCCATTTCAATGACACGTGAGGGACTCATTGATGGACCGCCGGTCGGCATGACTCAGCCGGTTTCAGCCGGCTTTCGTTGGATCGACGGATACCGTGTGCTAGACCGGCCGCGCGCCACCTGATTGGACATTGACAGATGACTTCCCCCACGCCTCTGGAACAGGCTTACACCCGTTTCCGTTCCGTCTTTTTTGCGACCATCCTGTTCAGCTTCTGCATCAACCTGCTGCTCTTCGTCGGGCCGCTCTACATGCTGCAGATCTATGACCGCGTGCTGTCGAGCCGCAACGAGAACACGCTCGTGGCGCTTACCGTCATCGCCATCGGGCTTCTGGTGTCCTACGGGCTTCTGGAATTCGTCCGGTCGCGGCTGCTGGTGCGGGCGGGGATGCATTTCGACGCGGCGCTGGGCGAGGAGACGTTCCGCCGCGCCGTCCGCCAGCAATCGGCGCAGCCCGGCAGCCAGTCGCATCTGACGCTGAACGACATCGACAGGCTGCGGGAATTCATTACCGGGCACGGCATCATCGCCTTCTTCGACGCGCCCTGGGTGCCGCTGTTCCTGGCCTTGTGCTTCCTTTTCCATCCGCTTCTGGGCCTGGTCGCGACGGCCGGGGCGCTGGCGATCTTCGCGCTGGCGCTGGCCAACGAGCTCTCGACCCGGTCGCACCTGCAGAAGGGCGCGCAGGCCTCGCAGGGGGCGCAGCACCTGCTGTCCTCAACGGTGCAGAATTCCGAGGTCATCCGGGCGCTCGGCATGGAGCGGCAGCTCTGCCGGCGCTGGATGTCGCGCCACGACGAGGTGCTGGGCCACCAGTCGCGCGCCTCGGGCCGGGCCGGCATGATCCTGTCGAGCTCGAAGTTCATCCGCTCGAGCCTGCAGATCGCGATCCTGGGCTGCGGCGCCTATCTCGCGCTGCACCGCGAGATCTCCCCCGGCATCATGATCGCCGCGTCGATCATGATGGGCCGGGCGCTCGCCCCCGTCGAGCAGGCGGTGGGCCAGTGGAAGCAGTTCGTGGGCGCGCGTCAGGCGCACAAGCGGCTGAAGGCGCTCTTCGCCGCGGTGCCGGCCGAGCCCGAGCGCATCGAGCTGCCGGCGCCCCTGGGCAACGTCGCGGTCGACAAGCTCGTCTCGGTGGTGCCGGGCACGCGGGAGATGCTTCTGAAGAACGTGAGCTTCACCGTCGAGGCCGGCGAGGCGCTGGCGGTGATCGGGCCCTCGGGCTGCGGCAAGTCGACGATGGTGCGCCATCTGGTCGGCGCCTCCATTCCGGCGAGCGGCGTCGTGCGGCTCGACGGGACCGACATGCGGCACTGGCGCCCCGAGCAGCTCGGTCGGCATATCGGCTATCTGCCGCAGGACGTGAACCTGTTCCGTGGCACCGTCGCCGAGAACATCGCGCGGTTCCAGGACAATGTCGACGATGAGGAGATCATCGCCGCGGCGCAGCTTTCGGGCGCGCACGAGATGATCCAGGCGCTGCCGCAGGGCTATGGCACCGATATCGGCGATGGCGGGCAGTTCCTCTCGGGCGGGCAGCGCCAGCGGGTCGGGCTGGCGCGCGCCGTGTTCGGCCTGCCGAGCCTCATCGTGCTCGACGAGCCCAATTCGAACCTCAATTCGGTCGGCGAGCAGGCGCTCGTCACCTGCCTCAAGGAACTGAAGGAGCAGGGCCGGACGGTGGTGATCGTCACGCACCGGACCAACCTGCTGACCCTGTCGGACCACACGCTGATGATGCGCGACGGCGCGGTCGAGAAGTTCGGCCCGACGCGGGAGCTGTTCGCGCAGCCGAAACCGGTTCCGGCCACCGCCAACCGCCCCGCCGGCGCCAACGGCCCGGACCGGCCGCAGATGCCGCTCAGCCTGCCGCAGACATCGGCCTATTGAGCGGCTCCGCAGACGACACGACAAGATTGGGACACCCCGAGACATGACACCTCTTCGATCCACGCGGCCGATCGCCCTGGCCGGATACACGATCATCTTTCTGACCTTCGGGGTGCTCGGCGGATGGGCGACGGTGGCGCGGCTCGACAGCGCCGTGGTCGCGCCGGGCATCGTCGCCTTCGACGGCAACCGCAAGGTGATCCAGCATCTCGAGGGCGGCATCGTCGAGGAGATCGCGGTGGGCGAGGCCGACCATGTGGAGACCGGCGACGTGCTGCTGCGGCTCGCGTCGATCGAGGCGGGATCGAACGTGGAGGTGATCGCCAACCGCCTCGCCATCGCCCGCATCGTCGAGGCGCGGCTTCTGGCCGAGCGCGGCATGAAGGACGCCATCGACCTGCCAGAGGATGTCGAACTCGACCGCGCGCAACGCCGCGGTGGCCGCGGCGCTGGCCGATCAGCGCGACCTGTTCGCGGACCGCCGGTCGGTGATGCAGTCGCAGATCGACATCCTGCATGCCCGGGGTCGGCAGACGCGCGAGCAGGTCCAGGGCCTCGAGACGCAGAAGGCGGCGCTGGAGAAGCGACTCAAGAACTATACCGAGATGCTCGACCGGATGCGCCAGGGCGGCGATTCGGGGCTGGTGCAGAAGAACGTGCTGAGCCAGCGCGAGGACGAGCTGATCCAGATCGAGGCCGATCTGGGCGGCATCGTGTCGGAGATCGCCCAGGCCGAGAACGTCATCAGCGGCACCGAGTTCGAGGCGCTGCAGGTCGAGCAGGAATATCGCGAGCGCGCCAATACCGAGCTCGAGGACATCCGCAGCGAGCTGAGCGAATTGCAGGAGCGCGAGAAGGTGGCGCGGGACGTGCTGTCGCGCACCGAGATCCGCGCTCCGGGGCCCGGCACGATCCAGAACCTCAAGGTCCACACGCTGGGCGAGGTGGTGCGGCCGGGCGAGGACCTGATGGAGCTCGTTCCCGAGAACGAGCGGCTGGTCATCAATGCCCGGGTGAACCCGATCGACATCGACAGCGTGGCGCCCGGCATGACCACCGAGATCCGCTTCAGCGCCATCAAGAGCCGCCTGACGCCGATCATGATCGGCGAGGTGGCCTCGGTCTCGAGCGACGTCATCTCGCCCGAGAACCCGAACGAGGCGCCCTATTACCTCGCCCGGATCAATGTGAGCGACGTCGACGTGCCGGAGATCGTGGCCGAGAAGATCTCGGCCGGGCATGCCGGCCGAGGTCGTCATCACCACGGGCGAACGGCGGGTCGTGGACTACCTCTCCTCGCCGCTGATGGACGCGGTGCGCAAGAGTCTGATCGAGGAATAGGCGCGGGCGCGGGGTCGGGCTGAGCGGGCGTTGTCGCTACCCGGCCGCGGCGCCCGGTGCCTTGGCCGGGCGCTGGAGAAGAAGCCTCGCGCAGAACGCCGTCTCGGCGATGACGGCCACGCCATAGGCGGGCGCGAAGGCCGAAACGAGATCGGGCTGGAGGAAGCGCAGGCCGCTGCCGATCAGATAGACGCAGCCAGCCGCCGCCAGCCCGGCGCCGAAGGCGCGGGCGAAGACGCCGGATCGCCAGACGAGTGCGCCGGTCATCAGGCTGCAGATGCCGAAGAAGATCAGGCCGAGATCGTAGCCGTGGGCATGTGCCTCGAAGAGGACGAGCGCGAGCGGTTCCGCCGCAGCTCGAGAGAGGCCGGGGGCGTCGGTCAGGAGCAGGAGGCCGGTCTGCATCGCCATGAGGTTGGCGGCGATGAGGGCCGTCTGCAGAAGCCGGAACACCATCGCCGCGAGGGCGAGGGCGGGCGCCACCCGCCGGAACATGAGGTAGAGCAGGATCGCGAGGCCGGCATCGCAGACGGCCATCAGGATGTCGGCCGCGATACCGAGCCGGAAGCGGCCGGGCGCCCCCAGGATGGCGGCTGTGGTCCCGGCCGGGTCTCCGGGCAGGACGAGCTGGGCCCGAATTCCAAGCTCTGCGCCGAGCCCGGCGAGGATGATGAGGGCGTAGAGCAGTCCCGCCAGGCGCGACCGGGCGGCGAGTTCGGTGTCGGGCGCGAGCGCGGGCATCAGAGCGCTCCGAGACCCGCGGCCGGGACCGGGCGCGGTGCCCGCGTGACGCCCGGTCCGGAGGCCGGACCGGGGCGCCCCGGGCGCGGCCGGCTCAGACCACGTCGGCGGGCGCGACCGCCTCGCGGTCCTGGGCCTCTCCCACCGGCTTGTTGGTCAGGCGCCCGGCATGGACGTTGAGGCCGGCGGCGAGGTGCGGGTCGTCGGCGCAGGCCTTCTTCCAGCCCTTGTCGGCCAAGGCCAGCATGAAGGGCATGGTGGCGTGACTGAGCGCCTGGGTCGAGGTGCGCGGCACCGCACCGGGCATGTTGGCGACGCAGTAATGCATGATGCCGTCGACCTCGAAGCTCGGATCCTGATGGGTGGTGGGCTTCGATGTCTCGAAGCAGCCGCCCTGGTCGATGGCCACGTCGACGAGCACGGCGCCTGGCTGCATGCTCGAGAGCTGCTCGCGGCTGACGAGCTTCGGCGCGGCGGCGCCGGGGATCAGCACGGCGCCCACCACCATGTCGGCGGCCGCGACCAGCTCGGCGGTGCCGGTGGCCGAGGCATAGGCGGTCTTGAAGGTCGTGCCGTAGATGTCGTCGATATAGCGCAGGCGCGGCAGGGAGCGGTCGAGGACGATGACGTTGGCGCCCATCCCGGCGGCCACGCGGGCGGCGTTGAGGCCGACGACGCCGCCGCCGATCACCACGACGCGGGCCGGAAAGACGCCCGGCACGCCCCCCATCAGCACGCCGCGGCCGCCATTGGCCTTCTGCAGCGTGTAGGCGCCGGCCTGGGGCGCGAGGCGCCCGGCGACCTCGGACATCGGCGCCAGCAGCGGCAGGCCGCCCTGGCGGTCGGTGACGGTCTCGTAGGCGATGCAGGTGGCGCCGGAGGCGAGCAGGTCGTCGGTCTGCGCCCGGTCGGGGGCGAGATGGAGATAGGTGAAGAGGATCTGGCCCTCCGACAGCATCTTGCGCTCGCCGGATTGCGGCTCCTTCACCTTCACGATCATGTCGGAGGCGTCGAAGATCTCCTCGGCGCTGTCGACGATGCGCGCGCCGGCGGCTTCGTAATCCGCGTCCGCAAAGCCCGCGCCGGTGCCGGCGCCGGCCTGGATGCTGACCTCGTGGCCGTGGCCGGTGGCCTCGGCCGCGGCGGTCGGGGTGAGGCCCACGCGGTATTCCTGCGCCTTGATCTCGGTGGGACAGCCGATCTTCATGTCTCGCTCCTTCGGTGGTCGATATCGTCCGCTCGCGGGGATGGTACGTCGCTTCGGCGGCAAGGCGAGTGCGAATGTCCGGGGTGAGGCGCCCGGCCGGGGGAGGATCTTGCGTCTTCGGGCCGGATCGGCGCAGGATCTGTCGCATGATGGAGATCGACGAGATGGATCGCCGCATCCTGCGGCAATTGCAGCGGCGGGGACGGCTGTCGAACGCCGAACTGAGCGAGGCGGTGGCGCTCAGCCCCTCGGCCTGTCACCGGCGGGTCGCGCGGCTGGAGCGGCGGGGCGTGATCGAGCGCTATGCGGCGGTGCTCGACCGCGGGACGGTCGGGCGGCGGACGACGGTCTTCGTCGAGATCACGTTGTCGGGGCAGTCGGACGGCGCCTTCGACGCCTTCGAGGCGGCGGTGGTGCGCATCCCCGAGGTGATGGAGTGCCACCTGATGGCGGGCACCGCGGATTACCTTCTGAAGGTGGCGGTGGGCGATGCGGAGGATTTCGCGGCGCTTCACCGCGCCCATCTGGCGCGGCTGCCGGGGGTGGCGCAGCTGCAGTCGAGCTTCTCGCTGAGGCGGGTGCGCGAGACGACCGAGATCCCGCTCTAGCCGCGGGCGCCCACATGCGCGGCGACGAGACCGAGCGCTGCGCGCGCCTCCGGCAGCTCGCGCGGCCAGAGCGGCCAGAGATGCCACAGCCCCGGAAACGCCCGCGCCGTCACGTCGATGCCGACGCGCGACGCGGCGGCGGCGAGGAGGAGGCCGTCATCCTGCAGGATCTCGGCGCCGGCGGTGAGCACGAGGGTGGGCGGCAGGCCGGTCAGGTCGCCCAGGAGCGGCGAGACCTCGGGATCGGCGGGATCGGCCGCACCGAAGGCCATGCGGGCGAAGGCCCGGTCGCTTTCGTCGTCGTTCATGAGATCGGTGGTGCGGTCGCGGGTGGTCGAGAGTCCGGTCCGGTCGGTATTGGGCGAGACGAGCGACAGGGACGCGATACGGCCCGGGCGCCGGCGGGCGAGGATCAGCGCGACCTGGCCGCCGACGCTGTCGCCGATGACGGCGATGCGGCCCGGCAGCGCGTCGAGGACGGCGAGGCAGGCATCGCGCTGCGCCGGCCAGACATGGTCGGGGGCAAGCGGATAATCGGGCACCACGATGCGCCGCCCGGTGGCGCGCGCCACGCAGGCGACGGCGGCGCCGTGGGTGTCGGGCGAGCCCAGCACCAGGCCGCCGCCATGGAGCCACAGGGCCGCGGGCCCGCCGGCGGGACCGGCGACGCCGCAGCTGACGCCGCCGATGGTGACCCGGTCGAGGACGGTCGGCGGGTCGAAGAGCGCCGCGAAACCCGCGCGCATGCTGTCGGGGTCGCCCGAGAGGTCGGCCGATTCGAGTCGCGCGACCAGCGCCTCGCGGAGCCTGTCGTCGCTCATGCGCGCCCCATCGTTTCGGCTCTGGGGAAGGCCCCGGCGCGGAGGCGGGGATTGTTCGCGTGAACCGGTAAAATTAAGGCCAAATGGCTGTCAGTCCTTTAGTTCGTGGAAGAGTTGGGTAGGGTGCCCTCGCACCGTGGGTGTGCAGGGGGGGTGAGCCATTTCGATCATCAAACCCTTTTTCCTCACCCCTTCGCCCCGGTGCTTTTCGCCTTGATGCGGCGGCTGCGCAGGAACAGATAGAGCGGCAGGCCGCAGCTGACGCCGATGCAGAAGGTCGCGGGGATGGCGAGGAGGCGCAGGCGGTCGCGCGTCGTCCAGGTCTCCGCCACGATCCAGACCGTCAGGGCGATGGCCGAGATGGTCAGATCCCAGACGAGGCCCGTGGTCGAGGCGTTGACGTACCACGCCTCGATCATCTGACCGAAGCCGTGGCCCTGTCGCATGTAGGCGAGATACCACGCCATCGGGTGGACCGCGCCCCAGAACGCCAGGGCGAGGAACGGCCAGCGCATCAGAAGCCGCCCGCCACGCCGATGGTCGCGGTGCCCGAGATGTCGATGTTGACGTCGTCACCGCCCGCCGTGATGCCGGGGGTGACGGGCCGCGGCGGCGCCTCGGCGCCGCAGCCGGCAAGGAGCGGCGGCAGGAGCCGCGAGAAGCGCGAGCAGGGTCGTGCGGGTCATGCGAGGCGCTCCGTCCAGCGGTCGATCTGGGCGCGCACGTTCACGGGCGCGGTTCCGCCATAGGAGGTGCGGCTGGCCACGGACTTGTCCACGCCGAGGACGTCGAAGACGCCGTCGGTGATCGCCGGATGCGCGGCCTGCATTTCCGCGAGGGTGAGCTCGGGCAGGTCGCGGCCGGTGCGCTCCGCCAGGGCGACGAGGGCGCCGGTGACGTGATGCGCCTCGCGGAAGGGCAGGCCGGCCTCGCGCACCAGCCAGTCGGCAAGGTCGGTCGCGGTCGAGAAGCCGTGCCCGGCGGCGGCGCGGAGCGCCGCGGGATCGGCGGCCATGTCGGCGACCATGCCGGTCATCGCGGCGAGCGCCAGCATCAGCGTGTCGGCGGCGTCGAAGACCTGTTCCTTGTCCTCCTGCATGTCCTTGGAATAGGCCAAGGGCAGGCCCTTCATGACCATGAGGAGCGCCGCCTGGGCGCCGAAGATGCGGCCGATCTTGGCGCGGATCAGCTCGGCGGCGTCGGGGTTCTTCTTCTGCGGCATGATCGAGGAGCCGGTGGAGAAGCGGTCGCTCAACGCCACGAAGCGGAACTGCGCCGACGACCAGATCACCAGCTCCTCGGCCAGCCGCGACAGATGCATGGCGCAGATCGAGGCGGCGGAGAGGAAGTCGAGCGCGAAGTCGCGGTCGCTGACCGCGTCGAGCGAATTGGCGCAGGGACGCTCGAAGCCCAGCGCCGCGGCGGTGGCGTGGCGGTCGATGGGAAACGAGGTGCCGGCCAGCGCGGCGGCGCCGAGCGGGCATTCGTTCATCCGGGCGCGGGCATCGGCGAAGCGGGAGGCGTCGCGGGCGAGCATCTCCACATAGGCCAGCATGTGGTGGCCCCAGGTCACGGGCTGCGCGGTCTGCAGGTGGGTGAAGCCCGGCATCACCCAGTCCGCCCCGGTCTCGGCCTGGGTAAGGAGGGCGCGCTGGAGGCCGGCGATCCCGGCCAGGGCTTCGTCGCAGCGCGCGCGCGTCCAGAGGCGGAAATCGGTGGCGACCTGATCGTTGCGCGAGCGCGCGGTGTGCAGCCGGCCGGCCGCGTCGCCGATGAGCTCGCGCAGGCGCGATTCCACGTTCATGTGGATGTCTTCGAGCGCGGCGGAGAAGCGGAACGTGCCGGCCTCGATCTCTGACAAGACGGTGAGAAGGCCTTCCCGGATGGCCTCGGCATCGCTATCGGTCACGATGCCCTGCGCGGCCAGCATCGCCGCATGGGCGCGGGAGCCCTCGATGTCCTGGGGCGCGAGGCGGCGGTCATAGCCGATCGAGGCGTTGATCGCCTCCATGATCGCGTCGGGGCCGCCGGCGAAGCGGCCGCCCCACATGGCGTTCGAGGTGCTGTCGGACATGCGGATGACCTTTGCGGAGGGATCGATGAGACTGTGTGCCGCCGTTCTTTATCTGGCGCTCGTGAGTGCTGCAAACGCGCAAGGCCTGGGCGACGTGGCGCTGGCGGGCGATATGCGCAGGCTCATCGTCCATGCCGCGCCGGAGGCTGTGCCCGAGATCTCGGTGGAGACGCCCGAGGGCGAGACGGTCGGGCTCGACGCCTATGCCGGGCGGCCGGTGGTGCTGAACTTCTGGGCGACCTGGTGCGCGCCCTGCCGCGAGGAGATGCCGGCGCTCGACCGGCTGGCGGCGGAGGGCGATGTCGCGGTGGTGACGGTGGCGACGGGTCGCAACACGCTCGACGGGATCGCGCGGTTCTTCGCGGAAGAGGGGATCGAGCACCTGCCGGTGCTCCTCGATCCGAGCCAGTCGGCGGCGCGGAGCATGGCGGTGCTGGGTCTGCCGGTGACGGTGCTGATCGATGCGGAGGGGCGCGAGGTCGCGCGGCTGACCGGCGGCGCCGACTGGGCGGGACCGGAGGCGGCGGCGGTGATCGCCGCGCTCTCGGGATCCTGAGCGGGCGTTGACATCGCCCCGCGCGGGGCCACATCGAGGCGGTCTCGATCTGGAGAGAGCATGGACCCGGTTGCACCGATCCTCGTTGCCGCGGCCGCCTTCGGCGGGCTGTGGAAGTTCGCCCGGACGCGCCGGCGGATGGCCGACCGCTCGGCCGTCGAGGCGGCGTGGCTCGCGGCCTATCCGGGCGACGAGGTGCGCGAAAGCATCCTTGCCGAAGACGGGCGCGCCGCGCTGGTCGAGACCCCTTGGGGCACGGGTCTCGTCTGCGAGGGCGGCCATGTGGCGCGGCGGCTCGACCGGGCCGAGACCGAGGTGGCGGAGGGCGGCCTGGTGATCCGGCTGCCGGATCTGGGGATGCCGCGGGTCAAGCTGCGGCTCGGTCCGGTCGACGCCGCGCTCTGGCAGGAGCGGATCGAGAGCGGCTAGAGCGCCGCGTCTCGGCTCTCGGCGAGATAGATCTCGCGCAGGCGGCGGGCGACGCGGCCGGGGCTGCCATCGCCGATCTTGCTGCCGTCGATCTCCACCACCGGCATGACGAAGGCCGAGGCCGACGTGACGAAGGCCTCGTCGGCCGATTGCGCCTCCTCGACGGTGAAGGCGCGTTCCTCCACCGTCATCTGCGCCTCGCGGGCGACGCGGAGCACGGCGGCGCGGGTGATGCCGTGCAGGATCTCGGTGCCGAGATTGCGGGTGACGATGACGCCGTCCCGCACGATGTAGGCGTTGTTCGACGTACCCTCGGTCACCTTGCCGTCCTCGACCATCCAGGCGTCGTCGGCGCCGCGGGCGCGCGCCGCCATCTTGCCCATCGACGGATAGAGCAGCTGCACCGTCTTGATGTCGCGCCGGTCCCAGCGCAGGTCGGGGACGGTGATGACGCTGAGGCCGGTCTGCGCCGCGGGATTGTCGGCGAGGCCAGGCTTCGCCTGGGTAAAGAGCACCACCGTCTGCGGCGTGTCGGGGTCGGGATAGGCGAAGTCCCGGTCGGCGGCGCCGCGCGACACCTGGAGATAGACGAGGCCGTCGGCGAGCGCGTTCTCCGCCACCAGCCGGCGGTGGATGTCGAGAAGCGCGTCGCGGCTGAGCGGCATCGGCATGTCGAGCTGCGCGAGCGAGCGTTCGAGGCGGGCGGCGTGGCCGTGGAAATCCACGAGCCGGCCATCAAGGACGGCGGTCACCTCGTAGACCGCGTCCGCGAAGAGGAACCCGCGGTCGAAGACCGAGATGCGCGCCTCCGCCTCGGGCAGGAACTCGCCGTTCACGTAGACGATGCGGGACATGGGGGCGGCTCCTCTCTTTCGGCTCGCGCAGATGTCCTCCACCGCCGGCATCCGGTCAAGGCGGATGAGCGCCGGTCCGGGAAGGGGCGGCGGTTGCGCCCGGGGCGCAACCGATCTATCGCTCGCCGCAGCGCAGAAGACAGAATGTTGCGAGGCCTTCCCCCATGTCCTTCAAAGTCCAGCCGATGCCGCCCGCCCGCCCGAACCGGTGCCAGCTTTTCGGGCCGGGCTCGCGGCCGTCGATCTTCGAGAAGATGGCCGGCTCGGCGGCCGACGTGATCAATCTCGACCTCGAGGACAGCGTCTCGCCCGACGACAAGGCTGAGGCGCGCAAGAACATCGTGCAGGCGATCGGCGACGTGGACTGGGGCGACAAGCACCTGTCGGTGCGGATCAACGGGCTCGACACGCCCTACTGGTACCGCGACGTGGTGGACCTTCTGGAGAGCGCGTCGGACCGGCTCGACCAGATCATGATCCCGAAGGTCGGCAATGCCGCGGATCTCTATGCCGTGGACGCGCTGGTGAGCGCGGTCGAGGCGGCGAGGGGGCGCAAGAAGCCGATCGGCTTCGAGGTCATCATCGAGACCGCGGCGGGGCTCGCCCACGTCAACGAGATCGCCGGCGCGACACCGCGCTTGCAGGCGATGAGCCTGGGCGCCGCGGATTACGCGGCCTCCATGGGCATGGCGACGACCGGCATCGGCGGCACGCAGGAAAACTACTACATGGTCCATGACGGCGCGAAATACTGGGGCGATCCGTGGCACTGGGTGCAGACGGCCATCGTCGCGGCGTGCCGGACGCACGGCGTGCTGCCGGTGGACGGGCCGTTCGGCGATTTCTCCGACGAGGAGGGGTTCCGGGCGCAGGCGCTCCGGTCCGCCACGCTGGGCATGGTCGGCAAGTGGGCGATCCACCCCAAGCAGGTGGCGCTGGCCAACGAGGTCTTCACGCCCTCCGACGCGGCGGTAAGCGAGGCGCGCGAGATCCTCGAGGCGATGGAGGAGGCGAAGCGCACCGGCCAGGGCGCCGCCGTCTACAAGGGGCGATTGGTCGATCTTGCCTCGATCCGGCAGGCGGAGGTAATCGTACGCCAGGCGGAGATGATCTCCGGCTAGGCCGGGCCGCGGGCGGGTGCGGAAACGCGCAAATTGTCGCCGCCTCGCGGAACGGGTTTGATTTCGCCACGCCGGTCGGGGAAACTGGTGCGGGTGACTCGGGGTATCAAGAGAAGGGCGATGACAAATCTGACGTTTCCGTGCCTGCCGGATGACGTGTCGCACCGCACGCTCGAACATTTCCCGCTGTCCATGGTGCTGGCCGATCCGCGTCAGCCAGATTGCCCCATCGTCTTCGTCAACACCGCCTTCACCCGCGCGACCGGGTATGCGCGCGACCAGGTGGTCGGGCGCAATTGCCGGTTCCTGCAGGGCGCGGCCACCGATGCGGAGGACTGCCGCCAGCTCTCCGAGGCGATCCGCGAGGGCCGGGAGATCGCCATCGACATCGTGAACTACCGCGCCGGGGGCGAGCTGTTCCTCAACCACCTGCTGATCACGCCGATCCGCGACGCCGACGGGGAGCTGATCCTGTTCCTCGGGGTGCAGATGGAGCGGGCGCGGCTGTTCGACCGGGCAGCGCAGGCCCGCGAGCTGCAGGTGCGGCTCGACGAGATGCAGCACCGGGTGAAGAACCACCTGGCGATGATCCTGTCGATGATCCGCATCGAATCGCGCTCGGGCGGGCCCGAACGGGCGATCGAGATCCTGACGCGTCGGGTTGAGGCGTTGAGCCTGCTCTACGACGAGTTCGCGCGAAGCGAGGAGGGGCGGCGCGGCCGGCTGGTCGACCTCGGCGCCTATATCGGGCGCATCGCCGCGACCGTGCACGGGCTCGACGGGCCGGACCGGATCGCGCTCAACGTCGAGGCCGAGGCGCTCGACGCGCCGGTCGATCAGGCCGGGGTCGCGGGGCTTCTGGTGTCGGAGCTTCTGACCAACGCCATGCGCCATGCCTTCGGCCCCGGCGATACGGGCCGCATCGACGTGACGCTGGCGCGGGAGGGCGAGATGGTGCGGCTTGCCGTGCGCGACGACGGACGGGGCATGGCGCCGGGTACCTGGCCGCGGCACGATTCGCTCGGCGGGCGGATCGCGCTGCACCTGATCGAGATGCTGGAGGCGCGGCTCGAGCAGCCGCAGCGGACAGACGGCACCGAACTGGTCGTGCGGTTCCCGCTGCGCGGCGTTGCGACTTGAACTTGGCGTGATGCGCCCCTAGGCCATCTCCCTGACCGGAGAGGGCCCGAGCATGCAATATCTGGACTTCGAAAAGCCGCTGGCCGAGCTCGAAGGCAAGGCCGAGGAATTGCGCGCCATGGCCGAGACCGACCGCGATGTGGGCGAGCAGGCCAGGGCGCTCGACGAGAAGGCCAAGGCGCGGCTGGCGCAGCTCTACAAGTCGCTGACGCCCTGGCAGAAATGTCAGGTGGCCCGGCATGCCGAGCGGCCGCATTGCCGCGACTACGTGGCCGAATTGTTCACCGAGTTCACGCCGCTCGCCGGCGACCGGACCTTCGGCGACGATCATGCGGTGGTGGGCGGTCTGGCACGGCTCGACGGCCGGGCCATGGTGGTGATCGGCCACGAGAAGGGCCACGACACCAAGACCCGGCTCGAGCACAATTTCGGCATGGCGCGGCCCGAGGGGTATCGCAAGGCGATCCGGCTGATGGATCTGGCCGATCGCTTCGGGCTGCCGGTGGTGAGCCTGATCGACACGCCCGGCGCCTATCCCGGCAAGGGCGCCGAGGAGCGTGGCCAGTCCGAGGCGATCGCCCGCTCGACGCAGCGATGCCTGCAGCTTGGCGTGCCCATGGTTTCGGTCGTGGTGGGCGAGGGCGGCTCCGGCGGCGCCGTGGCGTTCGCCACCGCGAACCGCGTGGCGATGCTCGAACATTCGGTCTATTCGGTGATCTCGCCCGAAGGCTGCGCCTCGATCCTGTGGAAGGACAGCGACAAGATGCGCGAGGCGGCCGAGGCCTTGCGCCTGACGGCTCAGGACCTGAAGAAGCTGGGCGTCATCGACTCCATCATCCCCGAGCCCCTGGGTGGGGCGCAGCGCGACCCGAAGGAGGCGATCACCCGGGTCGGCGCCGAGGTCGCGCGGCTTCTGGGCGAGCTCGACGGGCTCGAGGCCGCCGCGCTCAAGGCGGAGCGGCGCCAGAAATACGTCACGATGGGCGCGAAGGGCCTCGGCTCCTGAGCCGGGACGCCGCGCCGGGGCGCGCGATGCGGGGCTCGGTCATTGCAGGTCCGGGCCGGGCTCGGGCAAATCCGACAGCTCGCTTTCGCTGAGCTTGGTGACGTAGGCCACCTCTTTGTCATCGAGCAGCACCAGCGCCAGATCCTGGATCGACAAAAAGACGCTGCGGTCGTCGAGCTCGGCCAGGATGCCGGCATAGGAGCTGTCTTGCGACAGCACCAGGTCCGAGACCTGCCCGACCTCGGTCCAGCCGTCGCCCCGCCCCTCGAAGACCGTGGTCGCGCTCCAGCCGCCCCGGTCGGGGTCGCCCGCGACATAAAGGGGGGCGCCGTCGAACCGGTTGGCGGGGATGAGCTGCCCTTCCGAGGTCTTGAGCGCGGTGGCGCTTGCGGGGGCGTCGGAGGCGCCGCTCTGGGCCTGCTGGTCCTGCTCGTCGGACTGCGCCGCGGCACCGAGCGCCGAGAGGCAGAGGCAAAGGGCGAGCGCGCCGGTGGTCGGGATCTGTGTCATCACCTCGGTACTCCTCACATCTGGTCGAGGAGCAACGGCGGCCGCGCCGCCCGCGTTCCCTGCGCGCGGGCGGGCGTGGCGGCGGTCATGGGAGCGGTCACGTGACGGGGCCGTCGGGGTCCGGGATGCCGCGCCCCTTCTGCACCGCCGGGCGCGCCTCGAAGCGTTCCTGATAGGCCACGACATTGGGGCGCCCGGACCAGCCGACGAGATCCTTCGCCTCGTAGAAGTCGAGCGCCTTGAGCCACGGCCCGATGGCGATATCGGCGATGGAATAGTCGCCCGCCACCCAGTCGCGGCCCTCGAGCTGGCCTTCCAGCACGTCGAGGAGCCGGCGCGATTCGTCGATGTAGCGGGTGCGGGGATAGGGATCCTCCACGTCCTTGCCGCCGAGCTTCACGAAATGGCCCAGCTGTCCGAACATCGGCCCCTGGCCCGCGACCTGCCAGGCGAGCCATTTCTGCACCTCCCAGCGGGTCCGGCCCTCGCCGCCGAGCCGGCCGGTCTTTTCGGCGAGATAGGTCAGGATCGTGTGGCTTTCCCACAGCCCGATCGGCGCGCCGTCAGGGCCGTCGGGGTCGATCATCGCCGGGATCTTGTTGTTGGGGTTGAGCGACAGGAACTCGGGGCTTCTGACGTAGTCGTCGCCCAGGGGCACGAGATGCGGCTCGTAGGGCAGGTGCAGCTCCTCGAGCATGATCGAGGCCTTGACGCCGTTGGGCGTCGGGTAGGCGTAGAGCTGGATCACGTGGGGGTTCGTCGCCGGCCATTTGCGGGCGATGGGGAAATCCGCGAGATCGGTCATGAAGGGGCTCCGGTTCTGGATAATCAGTCGGGGATCTAGGTCCGGGGACGGGATGCGCCATCGGGTCTCGCCGCAGGGCGGCCGTGCACTATCGTCTGTCGAAGGACGAAGGAGGACCCGCCATGGCCCCACGCGCCGTCTGGACCGGACAGCTGCGGCTGTCGCTGGTGTCGATCCCGGTGGAGCTCTACGCCGCGACCACATCGGGGCCGCGCGTGTCGTTCCGGCAGATCCACGAGCCCTCCCGCAAGCGGGTGCATTACCAGAAGACGGTCGAGGGCGTCGGTCCCGTCAAGACCGACGACATCGTCAAGGGATACGAGACCGAGGACGGCGAGTATGTCCTGATCGATCCCGACGACCTGAAGGCGCTGAAGATCGAGACCTCGAAGCGGCTGGAGCTGGTGCAGTTCGTGGGCCAGGACGAGATCGCGCCGCTCTATTACGACCGGCCCTATTACGTGGTCCCCTCCGACGATCTGGCGCAGGACGCCTACCGCGTGGTGCGCGACGCGCTGCGGCAGGAGGGCAAGGCGGGGCTCTGCCAGATCACGCTCCGCGGCAAGGAGCATCTCGCCGCGATCCGGCCCTGCGGCGACGGGCTGCTGCTCGAGACGCTGCGCTACGCCGAGGAGGTGCGCGACGCCGACCCGATGTTCTCGCAGATCAAGGATGCCGAGGCCGAGGCCGAGATGCTCGATCTGGCCCGGGAACTCATCGCCAAGAAGACGAGGCCCTTCGATGCCGGCGCCTATACCGACAGCTATTACCGGGCGGTGATGGACCTGATCGAGGCCAAGCGCTCCGATGAGGGAGCGCGGAAGGTGGCCGACGATGCGGGTGACGCGGCGGGCGGCGAGAACGTCGTCGACCTGATCGGCGCGCTCAGGAAGAGCCTCGAGAAGGACGAGAAGGACGAGGAGGGCGCCGCCTCGGGCGCCAAGAAGGGGGGCGGGCGCAGGAAGAAGAAGGCGTCTTGATGGCCGATCGTCTTGACCGCTATCGCTCGAAGCGCGATTTCAGCCGCACCCGCGAGCCGCAGGGCGAGCCGGGCGCGGCCCGCGCCGACGGGCTGTGGTTCTCGGTCCAGAAGCACGACGCCTCGAGCCTGCATTACGACCTGCGGCTCGAATGGGACGGCGTGCTCTTGAGCTGGGCGGTGCCGAAGGGGCCGGCGGCGGTGACCGGCACCAAGCGGCTGGCGCAGCGGACCGAGGACCATCCGCTCGATTACGGCGATTTCGAGGGCACGATTCCGGCCAAGGAATATGGCGGCGGCACCGTGATGCTGTGGGACCAGGGCACCTGGCGCCCGCGCGGCGACGTCGACGAGATGCTCGAGGCCGGCAACCTCAAGATGGACATCGCAGGCCAGCGGATGCGCGGCGGCTGGGCGCTGGTGCGCTTCGCCAAGGGCGGCGAGGGGGCCTGGCTCTTGATCAAGGAGAAGGACGGCTATGCCGGGAGCCGGGCCGAGGCGCTGACGCAGGATTTCGACACCTCGGTCAAGACCGGCCGCGACATGGCGGCGATCGCGACGGGGGAGCCGGCCGAGGAGGGCGACGCGCCGGAGGCGGCGGAGGAAATGGGCGCGCCGGAACGGGCGGCGCCCGCGCCCTCCTGGCGCAAGCCACAGCTCGCGACGCTTGTTGATGAGGCGCCGGAGGGCGACGAGTGGGTCCACGAGACGAAGTTCGACGGCTATCGGGCGCTGGCGGCGCTGGGCCGGGACGGGCCGCGGCTCTGGACCCGCAACGGCAAGGACTGGACGCAGAGGTTCGGCGCGCTGGCGCATGCCTTCGACCGCCTGCCCTGCGATGCGGCGCTCATCGACGGGGAGGTCATGGCGGCGCGGATCGAGGGCTCGCCGTTCTCGTCGCTGCAGCGGGCGCTGGGGGAGAGCGGGGATCTGGTCTATTTCGCCTTCGACCTTCTGGAGATCGACGGCGAGGATCTGGCCGGGGCGCCGCAATCGGCGCGGCGCGAGCGGCTCGAGCGGCTGTTCCGCGGCGTGCCGGCGACGGGCCCCCTGCGGCTCGCCCAGCAGGTGCCGGGCGGCGGCGCCGAGATCTTCGCCGCCGCCTGCCGGTCGGGTGCCGAGGGGATCGTGTCGAAGAAGGCCGACGCCCCCTATCGCGGCGACCGGACGCGGGCCTGGCGCAAGGTCAAGTGCACGGGGCGGCAGGAATTCGTGGTGGGCGGCTATACCCCCTCCGACAAGGACCGGCCCTTCGCCTCGCTGCTGGTCGGGGCCCATGACGGCGACCGGCTGATCTATCGCGGCCGCGTGGGCACCGGCTATTCGGAGGACGACCTGGCGCGGCTGGCCGAGGGCTTCCGCCAGCGCAAGACCTCGCCCTTCGAGGCGGTGCCGCGGGCGGTGGCGCGCGATGCGGCATGGGTGACGCCCGACACGGTGATCGAGGTGGAGTTCACCGAGCTGACCGCCGACGGCCAGATCCGCCACGGCGCCTATCAGGGCACGCGCGGCGACAAGAGCCCGGCGGAGGTGGCGGTCGAGACGCCCGAAGCCGCGGCCGAGGCGCCGCGCGAGGCGAAGGTGTCAGGCATCGAGATCTCCTCGCCGGGGCGGGAGGTGTTTCCCGGCTCGGGCTGCACCAAGCTCGACATCGCGCGCCATTACGACCGGGTAGGCGCGCGCCTGGTCGAGATCGCCGGGCACCGGCCGCTGTCGCTCGTCCGCGCGCCGAAGGGGATCGATGGCCACACCTTCTTCCAGAAGCACGCGGGCAAGGGCTTTCCCGACGCGCTCCAGGAGATCGAGATCACCGAGTCGGACGGGACGGAGGCGCGCTACATGTACGCGACCCGCCCCGAGAGCTTCGTCGCGGCCGCCCAGATGGGCACCGTCGAGTTCCACATCTGGGGCAGCCGCACCGACCGGCTGGACCGGCCCGACCGGCTGGTCTTCGA
>CAVUAQ010000002.1:1392500-1403114 GCA_963739575.1 uncultured Alphaproteobacteria bacterium
TCCAAGGGTTCCTGCTTAAAGTTAATCTGAGCAGGGTGAGCCGGCCCCTAAGGCGAGGCAGAAATGCGTAGTCGATGGGAACGGGGTTAATATTCCCCGGCCAGGAGGATGTGACGGATCGCGGACGTTGTCGGACCTTATCGGATTGGTCCGGCCGCCAGGCGGTTCCAGGAAATAGCCCTCCATCAGACCGTACCCGAAACCGACACAGGTGGACTGGTAGAGAATACCAAGGCGCTTGAGAGAACGATGTTGAAGGAACTCGGCAAAATACCTCCGTAAGTTCGCGAGAAGGAGGCCCGGTTCCAAGGCAACTTGGGGCTGGGGGCACAAACCAGGGGGTGGCGACTGTTTACTAAAAACACAGGGCTCTGCGAAGTCGCAAGACGACGTATAGGGTCTGACGCCTGCCCGGTGCCTGAAGGTTAAAAGGAGAGGTGCAAGCCTTGAATTGAAGCCCAGGTAAACGGCGGCCGTAACTATAACGGTCCTAAGGTAGCGAAATTCCTTGTCGGGTAAGTTCCGACCTGCACGAATGGCGTAACGACTTCCCCGCTGTCTCCAACATCAACTCAGCGAAATTGAATTGCCTGTCAAGATGCAGGCTTCCCGCGGTTAGACGGAAAGACCCCGTGCACCTTTACTACAGCTTCACACTGGCATCAGGCCAGGCATGTGCAGGATAGGTGGTAGGCTTCGAAGCGGTGACGCCAGTCGCCGTGGAGCCGTCCTTGAGATACCACCCTTGCCTCGCTTGATGTCTAACCGCGAACCGTCATCCGGTTCCGGGACCCTGTGTGGCGGGTAGTTTGACTGGGGCGGTCGCCTCCCAAAGAGTAACGGAGGCGCGCGAAGGTTGGCTCAGAGCGGTCGGAAATCGCTCGTTGAGTGCAATGGCAGAAGCCAGCCTGACTGCGAGACTGACAAGTCGAGCAGAGTCGAAAGACGGCCATAGTGATCCGGTGGTCCCGAGTGGAAGGGCCATCGCTCAACGGATAAAAGGTACGCCGGGGATAACAGGCTGATGGTGCCCAAGAGTCCATATCGACGGCACCGTTTGGCACCTCGATGTCGGCTCATCTCATCCTGGGGCTGGAGCAGGTCCCAAGGGTATGGCTGTTCGCCATTTAAAGAGGTACGTGAGCTGGGTTTAGAACGTCGTGAGACAGTTCGGTCCCTATCTGCCGTGGGTGTAGGATACTTGAGAGGAGTTGCCCCTAGTACGAGAGGACCGGGGTGAACGATCCACTGGTGGACCTGTTGTGGCGCCAGCCGCAGTGCAGGGTAGCTATGATCGGACAGGATAACCGCTGAAGGCATCTAAGCGGGAAGCCCCCCTCAAAACAAGGTATCCCCGAGGACCGTGGTAGACCACCACGTCGATAGGCCGGAGATGTAAGCGCGGCAACGCGTTCAGTTGACCGGTACTAATCGTCCGACAGGCTTGATCTGATCCAGTGGAAGGCTGGCCCGGATCGGAAGCATACATCCCGTGACCTTGACTTGGATCCTCGTGCCCCGGCACGAGGCACGATGTTGCTCCCTCGGTTTGGTGGTCATAGCGCGAGCAAAACACCCGATCCCATTCCGAACTCGGTCGTTAAGTGCCGTAGCGCCGATGGTACTGCGTCAAAAGACGTGGGAGAGTAGGTCGCCGCCAAACCTAGCGAGCAACATCGCCCCCGTGTATCCCTCTCTCGATGAACAGAACGAACCGTCGTCACCCAAACGACAGAGGCGCCCCCAGGGCCCCCATGGCGCGGGATGGAGCAGTCCGGTAGCTCGTCAGGCTCATAACCTGAAGGTCGTAGGTTCAAATCCTACTCCCGCAACCAAACTTTCCTACAATATATCAAACACATAGGCCGCCCTCCGGGCGGCTTTTGCGTGTCGCGTCGTGTTGCAAGGCCCTCCCGAGCACTCCCCAAAGATTCCAAAGACTTACGACCAGCCCCAATTCCTCCGTGCAACACGGATGCGACACGGGATGGGGTGGATGTTCCGCGGGCGTTCAGGTTCACAGCCCTTTGGACGACGATATGCGGACTACGGAGACCCGTCCCGTTGTGCCCGCGATCTGGCGGTTGAGGTCCGCGAGCGCGGCGGCCATTTCCGCGTCGCTGGCATAGGTCACCCGCTTGCCGTCGTATTCGACGGTGCGGATGCCCTGATAGCGCGCGGCCATCAGGGCGTCCCGCCAGGCGCTGAGCTGGGCGAGGTTGGCCATGCTCACGCCCCGGCGTTCATGAACCAGCCGCGGTGGTCGATGAACCCGGCCCCGAAATCGAGGATCACCCGGATCTCCACGCCGTCCACGTCCCAGCCCGAGCGGCTCTCGACCTGCGGGCCCTCGGCACCCGAGAGATAGGCGAACTCCAGCCCGTCGATCTCGCTGGGCTCGGCGGTAACGTACCAGCGCGTGGCCGAACTGAGCCGCGGCTCCACCACCAGCGAGAGCGAGCCCGAGAACGGGTTCACGTCGGCGGCCGTCGCGGGCGCGATGCTGGCCAGCCACTTCTCCGCGGTGGTCTCCAGGGCGGGCGGGACCAGCAGGTTGCGCGGCGTCACGCGGATCGTGCGATCCTCGATGCCCTTCTGGGTGCGAAGCGCCAGCCGCGCCGCGGAGAGCGTGGCGTCGGAGATCGCCGCACCTGTGCCCGCCTTGTTGCCGTGATCGGCGTGGAACAGCGTCTTGCCGTCCGACAGCGTCGGCCCGTTGCCGCTGCCCGCCTCGAGGAGCGTGACGAGGATGCGCGCCTCGGTCTCGGCCGCAGCCTGTCCCATGCGGCGGGCGAGGTCCGAGAACGCGCCGAGGTCGTCGTTCACCAGCATCTGCCGGGTGATGCCGATCTTACGCGCCCAGGTCTCGACCTTGTAGGCCTCGCGCGCCTCGGCCATCGTCCCGGCCTTGATCTCGCCGTGCTCGTTTAACTTTTCCAGCAGTGGCGCCTCGCCCAGCATGATCTTGTTCACCGCCCGAAAATCCCGCGCCGTAGTCTGGCGGCCGAGGCGGCGGATGCCCGAGGGCGCGGCCTGGTAGGCGTCGCGCAGCACCCGGCCCACCGTGTCCCCGAGGATGATGGGGAAGTCGGAGGTGGTGTGCAGCGCGCGGGTCACGAGGCTGGCGGGCGACAGCGCCATGGTGGACTCGCCGCGGAGCGTCAGCAGTTCCTTCGCCATGTCCACGGGCGTCGAGTAGGCGTAGCGCCGGGCGGGCTCGGAGAGCTCATGGCGGGGGTTGATCCGCGCGTAGAGCGCTTCGCCCATCTGCCGGGCGCGCAGCGCCGGGTCGTCCTGGCTCTCGCCCATCTCGACGCGGACCTGCTCGGTGCGGATCGACGGCGCGGATCGCTTCGCGAGCGCCTCGAAGGCCGCGCGGCGGGCGGTGTCGGGATCGGCGCCGCCGTCGATCTGGCCATCGATCCAGGACTGGTCGAGCCCGGCGATGCGGGCGATGGAGCGGATCTCGGCATTCGCCTCGGCGCGGGTCTCGGTGGTGGGCGCCCTGTCGGCGGCCTCTCGGATGGTCGTCTCGGTCATCTCTGTCTCCATGCGAATATGGGCGCCGGGATCGGCGGGCGTCGGCACCAGGGAAATCTCGTGAGGGGTCCAGCGGACGGCGGTCAGCACGCGCGCGCCGGTCTCGGTGGTCTCGGCCCAGTCCTCGACGGAGTAGCCGACCGAGACATGCCGCAGGATGCCCGCCAGGACGTCCTGCCAGACCGGCTCCACCTCGGGTCGGGCCGAGAACTGGACGAGCGCGGTGCCGCGCTTGCCGTCCACGGCGGCGCTGCGGACCGAGCCCAGCACGTCGCGCACCGCGGTCTGGCGGTGCGCGTCCAGCACGCTGGCGCCTTCGAGGCGCGAGAGGTCCACCGCCTCGGGCACGAGGCTCAGCCGTTCGATGTATTGTCCCGCCATATCGCGGCGGCGCACGGGTGCGCCTGTGGACCAGACCACCTCGACGGTTCAGGCTTCCGGATCGGCGGTGGCGGGCGCCAGCGTCGCGCGGCGGGTGAGCAGGTAAACGTTGTCGTTCCCGACGTTTGAGCGGGTCGGCGCCCGGGTTGTCTTGGTGTCAGCCATCGGCGGCCTCCTTCTGCTGCGGCGCGGCCGTCTGGCCGAAGGCGAGCCCCAGCCCCTCCGCGCGCTCGCGGTCGGCGGCGATTTCGGCATCCACCTGCTCGGCGTCGTAGCCGCGCTCGGAGATCGCCTGGGACCGGCTCTTGAGCCCCGCGCCGATCGCCATGATCTCGGCCTGCACGTCCTTCATCGGGTCGACGTAGTCGAACTTCGGCGGCAGCCATTCGCAGCCGAGGTAGGCGGCCGGGTTCCGGTCGAAGTCCCGCGGGGGCAGCTCGCCCGTCAGCACTGCCAGCCGCACGAACCGCTCCCAGACCGGGCGGCAGAACAGGTGCACCACCACGTTGTGCTGCAGCTGCTCGACCCGGCGGCGAAACTCGATGAGCCCGGCGCGGATCGAGGAATAAGTGACTCCCTCCAGGTCTCCCGAGACCAGCTCGTAGGGCAGGCCCATCCCGGCGGCGACAGCGCGCAGGTGGTTCTTCACGAAGGGCGCGTAGGCGTCGTGCTCGGTCGGGTTCGAGAAGCGGATGTCGGTGCCGGGCGGCAGCGGGATCAGGCTGCCGGGCTCCATGCCGACGGTCAGCGCGCCGCCGGTGTTGGTGCCCGAGAGCCCGCCCGCGGTGCCGTCCGGATCGGTGATGAAGCCGGTGAACAGCGCCGCGACCTTGGCCTTCACCAGCGCCGCGTCCTCGAACTGGTCGAGTTCGTGCAGCCGCAGCAGCACCGGCGCGAGCCAGGTGATCCCGCGCAGCTGGCCCGCCGCGAGCGGCTTGAACAGGTGCAGGCAATCGGCGGCGGGGACGCGGCGCGGGTCCATGCGGAGAGACCCCAGCGGATCGCCCGGGCGGGAGGACAAGACCCAGGTGGCGACCCGACGACCGGCGGCATCGAACTCGATGCCCGCCCGGATCCGCGCCCCGCCGCCGATCTCGCGGTGCAGGTCCATGGGAACCTGCTCGCGATCCAGAAGCTCGAGGTGGAGGGGGATGCCGGCGGCGTCGCTGGCGCACGCGCAGCCGGGCGAAGCTCTCGCCGCTCTCGACCATCGCGCGCACCGCCATGGCCTGCAGCCCGTAGAAATCCGCCAGCCCGTCAGGCGCGGCATGATCGGTCCAGCGCAGCCAGAGCGCCTGCATTCGTTCGCGCACGGCCCGGTCGGGGTGGGTGGATTGCGGCTTGATCCCGGCGCCGACGACATTGCCCACGAGGCTGTCCACCGCCGCCGGAACCCAAGGATTGTTCCGCGCATACCACCCGGCCCGCCGCGCCGCCGTGGTCGCGCCCGCGAGGATCGCCGCGTTCAGCCCGTCGAGCGTCCGCGCCCCCTCCCAACGCCGCCCGCCACCCGCAGCGTCGAAGCCGCGAGCGCGCGCGAGGCCGAGAAGGCGATGGAGGATAGTCCGCATGGGCGCGAGTCTCGCGCCAGCGGATCGATTAAGCTATTGGTAATGTTTTGCAAAATCCGGTATCGGGCGGCGTGTGTCGGGATGGCCGTCGCCCGGAATCCTTGACCTGGCCCTCGGCACATGCCATATATGCGTCATTGGACTGGGGGTTGTTCCCGGTCGGCGACTGGCTCTGGGGTCTCCCGGGGCCTTTTGCTTTTCAGGGGAATACCTTCAGTCCCCACCCTCTCACCACACCGGCCGGGCTGCGCCGCAGCTTCGGTTCGATGATCTCCCAGGCGCGGTTCGGCTGCGCGGGGTCGAGGACGTGCCGCCCGATGGGGCGCGCCGTGAGGTCTGCGAGCTGCAGCCCGGCCGAGTTGGTCTTCTTGTCGGCGAAGATGATCTCGAATCCCGGCATCTCGCCCACGTAGTTCGCGCCGTCGCGGATGCGGCGGAAGGCGAGCTCCAGTTCATCGTCCTCGCGCTTGCCGCGACGCTCCACGAGGATGTGCGTGGTCAGCATGTGCTGGCCGCGATCCCGCAGGAACGCGTGGGCGCGTTCCATGCAGAACGTCAGTGCCATCTCGTAGGGGTTGCCCGGCGCGGCGTATCTCTGGGTCAGCCGTTCCTTGTGGATCGCGGCGGCCACGATGGTGAAATCCGCTTGCTCGATCAGGCGGTTCAGCCCGTCCATGAAGGCATCGCGCTTGTCGCGGCTTTTCAGGAACACGAAGGGCGGCTTCTGCTTGCGGATCTCGTGCTCGTGCAGAACGACGATATCGTGGCCGAAATGGGCGAACTTGAACGCCTGCACCTGCGGGGCGACGACGTTGGCGTAGCTGTCCTTCCGAAAGATGCAGAAATCCAGCACGAACACGGGATAGTCCCGGTCGATGGCGGTCAGGGTGTGGTCGCCGCTCTCGTCGACGTAGATCACGTAGTCGCTGTAGGTCATGAAGCGGCGGCGATCAGGTCTGCTGCGTCCTCGGCATCCTCGGCGGCATAGACGGCGGCCTCGAAATCGGTCCAGGCCTGCGCGCGGATTCTCGCGCCATCGGTACGCGATGCTGCGGCCTTGGCGCGTGCGTCAGTAAGGGCCTTCACCATTTTCTCCTGCTCCGGCTTCGGCGGAAGCGGGAATTTAAGACCCATCACGACCGTCTTCGTGGTCTTCTGCATCATCGGGGCGGCACCGGTCCGCTGATCTTCGATCTGCGTCCGAAGTTCGCTGGTGCCCAAGATGGCCGCCAGGAATGCAGGATCAATCTCAGAGTCGCCTCTGAACACGACGCGAAAAATCAGGTCGCAGATCATCAGCCGTGATGGAGGTTCCTCATCGACAAAAGTCGCCGCGCCGACGAGGCGCGTCACACCGCTACCACGAGTGATCAGGACGTCTCCCTTTTTGATCTCCAAGTCGGGTTTGGGCTTTAAGCTGGGACGAAGAGCCTTGTTTTCTTCGGGCTTGAGATAACCGCCTGTGACCGCGCTCAGCTTCAGAACACCCCACTCTTCTTTGGATTTCGGGCGCTCAAGACATTTCGGGCTCCACCCGACTACGACGTCGTCGACCAAATCTCCGAGCTGTCGTTGCGGAAACGCGGACACTACGGGCGCGCCGGTTAGCGTCCGACGCAAGGCAGGCTCATGACCCCAGCGGTCGAGATCCTTGAAGTTTGCCACGAATACCGGTCGATCGGGAAGCGGGGTGGGTGGTGCGAAGCCGAGCGCAGTCTCGAACGCCTCGGCGGCCTTCGCCTCGGTCTCGGCGGCCCCCTGTTCCAGCGACGCCGCCTTGTCGAGCGCCGCGCGTCAGGCGGCGACGATGGCCTGTTGCTCAGGGAGTGGCGGCAGCGGGATGCGTAGGTCCTGGAACGCCTCGGGCGTGATGCGCTTGCGGCCGCTGGTGCCGCTGGCCTTGCGTCGCAGGGCTTCGATGAAACCGCCGGTGCGCAGAACCAGCTTGACGAACTCGCCGTCCAGCCGCGCGGGGTCGGCGGTGAACACCGGGAATTCCGGCGTGACGACCGCCTTCGCGATCTCGGGGGGCAGCATGCCGATGGCGCCGCTGCGCGCATCGATCTTGGAGACACGATGTCGCCCGGATACGCCGCGAACATGCTGCCCTTGTAGGGCGCGGTCCTGTCGCGTGCGGAAATCTCGCCGGTCAGGTGCACCGTGATCGGCGTCCAGTCGCCGAAGCTGTCGGTGACGACCACCGCCTCGCGTCGCTGGGTCATCAGCTCGCGCAGCGGTGTCGGCGGGAAGTGCGAGTGCTGGTGCTCGACGTCTTCGGCGGTGATCCAGGGCTCAAGAGCCCTCCACTGACGGATCAGGCAGCGGAGGGCAGGAGAAAACCCGGCGTGTCCTCGGGTTTGGCCCCGGCCTCCACCCACGTCTCGAAGGCGCGATAGGCCTCCAGCAGCGCGGGCAACTCGTTCGGCACGCTGTCCCCGGTGTCGCCGGTCGAGGTGATGCCCACCGATTTCGGCGCGGCGACGAAGACGGGATAATCGAATTCCTCGCGCACCGTTGCCCAGAGGGCGGCGTCATGTGCCGCGTCGCTGGCGCGGAGCCCGGCGGTCAGTTCGCGCCAGAAGGCGTCAGACCGCTTCTGCGTGTCCGCATCGAAGGCGGCGGTGTAGTCGCGCTTGAGCTTGGTCGCTTCCTTGGCGTTGCTCGCCGTGCCGGTCCATTTCGGCTTGCCGACCTTCGTCGACCCGATGCCGCGCGGATAGTCGGGCTCGGGCCCTGCTGTCCATGCCGGGGTGGTGCGCTGGACACCCAGCTTTGCCAGTTCGGTGAGGATGTCCTCCACTTTGGACTCCTCGGCGGTGATGACCTTGCGGCCGAGATCACCGCAGAAGGTGTCGCGCTGCGCGTTGAAGGTGGCGTCGTGGTCGGCATGCGCCTTTGTCCACGCGGCCTCCCATGCCGTCTCGTCCGCCTCGGTGAACCGTCGCAGGAACACGAGCGACGCCTTCACGGTGGCCTTGGCCGAGCTGAACGTTTCCTCGGGCAGGCTGACGACGCCGAGGATGCGCGCCTTGCCCTCGCACCAGCGGCGCAGCCATGTCAGCGACGGATTGTTGAGGTTGCCGTCGGGCAGGACGATGCCCATCCGCCCGCCCGGCTTCAGCAGGTTCAGGCAGCGCTCGACGAACACGATCTCGGTGGCTCGGTTCTTCTTGCCCTTCCCGATCTCGAAGAGGTCGAGGATGTTCGTGCCCATCGCCTTCTGCATGGCGTCGTGGCTCTGCCGCCACGGCTCGCCGTACCGGCTCTCGCATCGGTTGATGTACGAGGCTTCCTTGGGGACGCGAGTTTCCTCGCTGCCGCCGACCTTCTGATCGCTGCCGACGTTGGAGCCGAAGGGAGGGTTGGTGATGACGATGTCGAAGCGGCCGGGGAAGATGCCGTTAATGTCGACCAGGCCGTCGTGGTAGTGGATCCCGCCATGGCCATCGCCATGCATGATCATGTTCATCTTGGCGGTGCGCGCCGCGCGAGGCTCGGCGTCGCAGCCGAAGATGCAGTGCCACGCGAAGCGCCCGACGCGGGTGTCGATCGGCTTGTTGTCGTCGCCTGACGGGAGAAGCTCCTCGTTCAGCTTGGCGAAGGCGTCGTCGATCAGCTTTTCCTCTTCTTCGATGGGAAGGCCTTTCGCCTCGATATCGGCTTGAACCTTGTCCTTCTGCTTCTGCACTTCAGCCGAGATGCGCTCGCGCACGTGCTCGAAGGCTCGGATCAGGAAACCGCCAGAGCCAGCGGCGGGATCGGCGATCAGCTCGCCCTCCTGCGGGTCGAGCATGCTGACCATGAAGTCCACGACCGGGCGCGGGGTGAAGAACTGCCCGAGCTCACCACGGAAGGTGTTGCCTAGGAATTTCTCGAACGCGAGGCCCTTGATGTCGTCGCCCGTCTTCGACAGATCGAAGCGCTCCAGTTCCTTCACGATGCGGCGGAAAGTTTCCTCGGAGATCTCCAGCCGGTCGGTGGCGGAGAACAGGTCGTCGGCCTTGTAGTAGGCCTTCGTCTGCTCAAAGAGCCCGTCGTGAACCTGAGGATCGGTCGGCAGTCTGGTCGATGCGCGCCGGTCGAGGAAGTCGACGGTGAAGGTGCCATGCAGACCTGAACGCTCGACATACATCTTCACGAACAGGATCTTGGAAATGGTGTCGAACGCGCGGCCCGGGTCCATCTTGTGGACGTCGCGCAGGATCGAGTGGCACTTGAACAGAAGGTCTTGGAGTTCCTTGCGGTTGAACACCCGCAGCTTGCTGCGGATTTCCTCGATCCGCTTGGCGTCGCCCCAGTCGGAGGCCTTGGCGATCTCGTTGATCTGCACGAAGTCGCCGGGCGCTCCGGGTACGAGCTTGAAGACCGCTGTGAAGCGGCTGTTTGTGGCGATGAAGAATTCCGCGCCAGCCGACCGGGTGTAGCTCTCGCCCTGATAGTAGTCGCGGAGGTTGATCTCGACGCTTTCGGCCTTGCATTCGATGACCAGCACCGGCGAGACACCCGCCCCTCCTGCTGCTTTCGCGGGAGTTTCCCAGATCACAATGTCGGCGCGGGCGCTGCGGCTGCCCGAGGTCATCCGCATTTCCTGCCGCATCTGCTCGAGGGCATAGCCGTAGTTCTCGCAGAGGTGGCGGATGAATTTCTGCCGCACCAGTTCTTCCGGCTTTCCCGTGCTGTCGCGCCATTCCCCCTTGAGCGGCAGCCAGATCCAGGTGCCCTCCTGATGGATGGCATCCGGCGCAGCAGGCCAAGGTGTCGCCGGGACGGCTTTCGGCTTCTTGGTTGCTGCCATGATCAATCTCCTTCGGGAACAGGTCTTGCCGCCGTGTGCTCGGTCGGTATGAGCGATTTCAGGCGTTCGAATTCTTCGACGGCGAGGACGACCACGACTGGACGACCGTGTTTCTCGATCACGACCGGCTCCGCTCGCGCGGTATCGATCAGCAGGCCGAATTGATGCTTGGCATCGCGGGCCGACATGGTCTTCATGGCCGCCTCCCCATATTCGGGTCACAGTGACCATAAGAGTCCGAAGTTTCAATCGGTCATTTCATCCACGCCGACCGGATCACCCCACTCGGCTCGCGCACCGGCGCCGCTGCCTGCCCACTGAACCCGT
>CAVUAQ010000003.1:0-111048 GCA_963739575.1 uncultured Alphaproteobacteria bacterium
GCTGGACATCCGGCACGGTGCCTGCGGGCGGGCTGTTCCTGACCGCCGGGGCCGACGTGCAGAAGGACCGGATCGAGGTCGATGTCTGGGCCTGGGGTCGCGGGCTGGAAAGCTGGCTCGTCGATCACGTCGTCATCGAGGGCGGGCCGGACCGGCATGACGCCTGGTCGGAACTGACCGCGCTGCTGGACCGAAGTCCTGGCCGCATGAACGCGGCGCGCATCTGCAGGATCGCGCGGCTCGCCATCGACACCGGCTACGAGGCCCCGGCGGTCTATTCCTGGTCGCGGGCGCAGGGGTTCGCGCAGGTGTCGCCGGTCAAGGGCGTCGAGGGGTTCAACCGCTCGAGCCCGGTGTCGGGGCCGACCTTCGTCGACGCGACCGAGGGCGGCAAACGCCTGCGGCGCGGGGCGCGGCTCTGGACCGTGGCGGTCTCGACCTTCAAGGCCGAGACCTACCGCTTCCTGCGGCTGGCGCGGCCGACCGAGGAGGAGATGGCCGACGGGGCGGCGTTCCCGCCCGGCTCGGTGCATCTGCCGCACTGGGTCGAGAACGAATGGCTGAAGCAGTTCGTGGCCGAGCAGCTGGTGACGGTGCGCACGAAGCGCGGCTTCGCCCGGCTGGAATGGCAGAAGCTGCGCGAGCGCAACGAGGCGCTGGACTGCCGGGTCTATGCCCGCGCCGCCGCCTGGATCGCGGGCGCGGACCGCTGGCCCGACGAGAAATGGCGCGACCTCGAGGATCAGCTCGGGGCCGCCCCCACCGACACCGATCCCGCCGGGCAGATCAACCGGCCGGGACAGGCCCCGCAGGGCAAGCGCCGCTCCGACTGGCTCGGGCGGCGCGGAGGATGGTTCTGAACATGACCGACTGGACGGAAACCGAGCTCTCGGCGCTGCGCCGGGCCTATGCCAGCGGCACGACCCGGGTCAGCTATGACGGCAAGTCGGTGGACTACGGCTCGGCCGAGGATCTGCTCGCCCGCATCCGGACCATCGAGCGCGCCATCGCGGGCACCACACGGCCGCTGCCGGTGGCCGGGCTCGCGGGCTTCTCGCGCGGGGACCGCTGATGTCGGCGACCTGGTTCGACCACGCCATCGCCACGGTGGCGCCGCGCATGGCGGCCCGCCGCGTGATGGCGCGTCAGGCCTTCGAGACCCTGACGCGGGGCTATGACGGCGCCGCGCGCGGGCGGCGCACCGAGGGCTGGCGCGCGCCGGGATCCTCGGCCGACACCGAGATCGGCGTGGCCGGGGCGCTGCTGCGCGACCGGATGCGCGATCTGGTGCGCAACAACCCGCATGCGGCCAAGGCCGTGGCGGTGCTGGTCAACAACATCATCGGCGCGGGCATCATGCCGCGCGCCGCCAGCGGCGACGACAAGCTCGACCGCAAGGTCGACGCGCTGTTCGAGCGCTGGACGGCGGAGTGCGACGCCGACGGCCAGCTCGACTTCTACGGCCTGCAGACGCTGATCTGCCGCGAGATGGTCGAGGCGGGCGAGGTGCTGGTGCGCCGCCGCCTGCGGCGCGCGAGCGACGGCCTGCCGGTGCCGCTGCAATTGCAGGTGCTGGAGGCCGACTTCCTCGACGCCACGAAATCCGGCGCCCTCGGCGCGGGGCGGCTGGTGCAGGGGATCGAGTTCGACCCGGTCGGCAAGCGCCGGGCCTACTGGCTGCATGCCGAGCATCCGGGCGACGCCTATGGGGCCTTGCAGAACGGTCTGCAGAGCCGCCCGGTCCCGGCGACCGAGATCGCCCATGTCTACGAGAAGCAGCGCACGCAGGCGCGCGGCGTTCCCTGGGGCGCGCCGGTGATCCGCAGCTTGCGCGATCTCGACGACTACGAGGTGGCCGAACTGGTCCGCAAGAAGACCGAGGCCTGCGTCACCGCCATCGTCTTCGGCGACGACGAGGCGCAGCAGGGCATCGCGCCCTCCGTGGTCGATGCCGACGGCAACCGGGTCGAGCAGTTCGAGCCGGGGCTGATCGCCTATGCCCGCGGCGGCAAGGACATCCGCTTCAACCAGCCCTCGGCCACCGGCGGCTACGGCGAATACAAGCGGGCCAGCCTGCACACGATCTCGGCCGGGTTCCGGGTGCCCTACGAGCTGCTGACCGGCGACCTCTCAGCCAGGTGAACTATTCCTCGATCCGGGCGGGGCTCGTCGAGTTCCGCCGCCAGATCGACGCCGTGCAGTGGCAGCTGTTCATCCCGATGTTCTGCGCGCCGGTCTGGCGCTGGTTCACGGAAGCCGCATGGGCGGCGGGCCAGATCCCGTCGCCGATCGTGCCGGTCGAATGGTCGCCGCCGAAGTTCGAGGCGGTCGATCCGCAGAAGGACGCGATGGCGAACCTGCTGTCGATCCGCTCCGGCACCATGACGCTGGCCGAGGTGATCGCGAAGCAGGGCCGCAACCCCGACGCGGTGCTGGCCGAGATCGCCGCGACCAACGCCAAGCTCGACGCGCTGGGGCTGGTGCTCGACAGCGACCCGCGCCGCGTCACCAAGACCGGCAGCGCGCAGACCAGCGATCCGGCGACCGATCCGGCCGCCGACGAACCGCCGACGACCCGGCCGCCGACGCGGAAACCGACCCGGCGCAGGCCGACCAACAGGACTGACCTTCATGGACACGATGATCGAACTGCCGGCCATGCGCCGGTCGGCGGAGCTTGCGCCGAACACGGCCGATGCCGACAGCCGCACCGTCGAGGTGGTCTGGTCGGCCGGGGCCCGCGTCCGCCGCGCGACCTTCTTCGGCGAGCCCTATGACGAGGAACTGAGCCTCGACCCCGCCCATGTCCGGCTCGACCGGCTGAACGCGGGCGCGCCGTTCCTGAAGGTGCACGAGCTCGACACGCTCGACGCGGTGATCGGCTCGGTCGTGCCGGGCTCGGCCCGGATCGAGAACGGCCGCGGCATCGCGCTGGTGCGGATCAGCGAGCGCGCCGATGTCGAGCCGATCTGGCGCGACATCCAGGCCGGGCACATCCGCGCGGTCTCCATCGGCTACCAGGTCCACCGCTTCGAGGTCTCGAAACCCGAGGCCGCCCGCGAACTCTGGCGCGCGGTGGACTGGACGCCCTTCGAGGTCTCCGCCGTCGCGGTCGGCGCCGACCCCGCCGCGGGCTTCCGCGCCCAGCATCCCCTTCACGACTGCGTCCTTCACCGCCGGGACGCCCCTTCACACCGCAAGGAGCATCCCGATGACGGACAAGACCCAGACCCCGGCGAGCGACGCCGCAACCCCCGCCACCACCCAGCCGACCGAGCCGGTCGAAACCGAGGACACCCCCATGACCGAGCCGAAAGCGGCTGCGCCCGACCCGAAGGTCGCCGCCAGCGAGACGCGCAGCCAGCCGAAGACGCAGGCAACGCCCGCGCCCGACACCGAAGCGGTCGCCACCCGCGCCCGCGAGGCCGAGCGCGACCGCGTCTCCACCATCTACGATCTGGCCGGGCGGCTGAACCTCGAGCGCGGCTTCGCCGAGGATCTGGTCAAGCGCGGCGTCAGCGTCGACGAGTTCCGCCGCCTGATCCTCGATCAGGTCGCCGCGAAGTCGGACGAGACCCGGACCTTCCCCCATGTCTCCGTCCCGCTCGGCGGCCGGGACGAGCGCATCACCCGCCGCGACGCGGTGGCGAACGCGCTGCTGCACCGCTACAGCCCGACGCTGTTCCAGCTGGAGGACGCCGCGCGCCAGTATCGCGGCATGACGCTGCTGGAACTGGCCCGCGAAAGCCTCGGCAATGCCGGGGTCAACACGCGCGGCCTGTCGCGCGACGAGGTGGCGACGCGCGCGCTGCACTCGACCTCGGACTTCCCCGAGATCCTGTCGGCGGTCACCAACAAGACCCTGCGGCAGGCCTACGAGGCCTATCCCCGCACCTTCATGCTGTTCTGCCGCCAGGTGCTCGCCACCGACTTCAAGGCGATGCACCGGGTCCAGCTCGGCGAAGCGCCGCAGCTGCTGGAGGTCGGCGAGAGCGGCGAGTTCAAGCGCGGCACGCTCGGCGAGAGCAAGGAGAGCTACAAGGTCAAGACCTATGGCCGGGTGGTCGCGATCACCCGCCAGACGCTGATCAACGACGATCTCGACGCCTTCACCCGGATCCCGGCGATGTACGGCAACTCCATCGCCCAGCTGGAGTCGGACGTGGTCTGGGGCATCATCACCGCCAACCCGGCGATGGCCGACGGCAACGCGCTGTTCCACACCACCCACAAGAACCTCGCGGGCACCGGCGCGGCGCTGGCTGTCGAGCAGCGTCGGCGCGGCCCGCGCGGCGATGGCCAAGCAGACCGGCCTCGACAAGAAGACGGTGCTGAACGTCCGCCCCGCCTTCCTGATCGTGCCCGCCTCGCTGGAACTGAAGGCCGAGCAGCTGGTCGCCCAGAACCTCGTGCCCGCCGCGACGTCCAGCGTGGTGCCGCAGTCGATCCGCACGCTCGCGCCGATCAGCGAGCCCCGGCTCGACGCCGCCAGCGAGACCGCCTGGTATCTGGCGGCCAGCCCGAACCAGATCGACACCATCGAGTACGCCTATCTCGAGGGCCAGCAGGGCGCCTACATCGAGACCCGCAACGGCTTCGACGTCGACGGCGTCGAGATCAAGTGCCGCCTCGACTTCGGCGCCAAGGCCATCGACTGGCGCGGCCTCTACAAGAACCCGGGCGCGTAACCCGCACCCCATGCTGAACCCTGACACGCGGGCGGTCCGACGGGCCGCCCTTCGTCTTTCCACGAGGATCACCCCCATGAAAAACTACGTCCAGCCCGGCAACACCATCACCCTGACCGCGCCCTATGCCGTCGCCTCCGGCGATGGCCTGCTCGTCGGCTCCATCTTCGGCATCGCCGCCGGAGCCGCCGCCCTCGGCGAGCCCGTCGAGACCGCGCTCGTCGGCGTCTTCGACATCACCAAGGTCGGCTCCCAGGCCTGGACCGTCGGCGCCAAGGTCTATTGGGACGACACCAACAAGCGCTGCACCACGGTCGCGACCGACAACACCCTCATCGGCGTGGCCGTCGAGGCGGTGGCGAGCGGCGCGGGCGACACCATCGGCCGGGTGCGCCTGAACGCGACGTTCTGATGAGCGCCTTCGCCGCCGCCGTCGGCGCGCTCTTCGCCGATCCGAACATCGGCCGGGACGCGGTCTACATCGCCGACGGCGGCGCGCCCGTTCTGGTGCGCGTCGTCGCCCGGCGCGCGGATGCGATCACCGACTTCGGCGATGCGCGGCTCTGGTCCGAGACCACCCGGATCGACCTGCGCGTCGCCGAGGTGGCGAACCCGCGCCCCGGCGACCGCATCGAGATCGACGGCGACGCCTTCCTCATTCAGGGCGAGCCCGTCCGCGACCGCGAGCGGCTGGTCTGGACCGTCGATCTGAGGCCCGCGTGAAACTGAAGCTCGACATCGATCCCGACATCGTCGCGATGATGGCGGCCGAGGTCGCGGCGGGCGAACGCGCCGTGACCGCCGCCATGCGCGAGGCCGGGACCGGGCTGAAGACGGCGTGGCGGTTGCAGATCACCGGCGCGGGGCTCGGCCCCCGGCTGGCCAACTCGATCCGGAGCCAGAACTTCCCGAGGTCGGGCGAGAGCCTGGACGCCGCGGCGCTGGTCTGGTCGAAGGCCCCGGTCATCGTCGGCGCGCATGACACCGGCCCGCTGATCCGCTCGAAGAACGGGTTCTGGCTGGCGATCCCGCTGCCCGCCGCAGGCAAGTCCCTGCGCGGCGGCCGGATCACGCCCGGCGAATGGGAACGGCGACGCGGGCTGCGCCTGCGCTTCGTCTATCGCCGCACGGGCCCGAGCCTGCTGGTGGCGGAGGGACGGCTGAACACGAAGGGCCAGGCGGTGGTGTCGCGCTCGAAGACCGGGCGCGGCAAGGTCACCGCGCCGATCTTCCTGCTGGTGCCGCAGGTCAAGCTGCCGAAGCGGCTGGACCTCGCGCGGGATGCAGACCGGGCGTTGGACAGCGTGCCGGGGCTGATCGTGGCGAACTGGGTGGACCGGCTAAGTCAACTGAGGACTACGAAGTAAACTGGATCAGTCACATTTGGTCGAGATATGGAAACCGAGTGACCAAGCCATCTGCTTGATCGAAGTCATTTCCGTTCAGGTCAAGCGGCCCTCGCCAGTATCTAACTCCCCTTTCTGAAGTCACCCAAGTTCGCAACGCCAAAGGGCTGAAAATGCACGCCTCGAAACTCCCCAAACTGTATTGCCCCCCCAACATCTTCAATACGATCATCCTGTATCACCTCTGCCAGTACTCTCAGAAAGTCACCTCGAGTGGGGGCAACCGGAAGGAGCGACTGCGCATGCTTTGTCCCGCTACCAATTACTTCAAAATCACCAGTGTTTTGAAGGACTTCATGCAATCCATGTTGTGCTTGAACATCCATTTCCATACGAAATGCACGAAGCCTTTGCGAGGATGTGCAGTAGCCTGCAAACAGGATCGATGTTGCTGCATTCTGAAAGATAGCTGAGCCGATGTCTTTCGTTATTACTTTAAAGCTTCGAAATATGAGGTCCGAAATCCCGTCCATGTCGACCTTGTGGAAGGTGGGAATGCCTTGAGGGCACCTCGATCTTTCGCCGTTTTCCGCTGTTCGGGGCCGGTTCGGGGGGCCTGAAGCGTTCATGGAGCTGCTTGGCGGGGTAATCCGCGCCGTGATTGGGGGCCGTTCCGCCTAGCCGGGGCTTGGTTCGTCCCCTTCGGCCTGACTTCCACGCCCCGGATCATGCCGGGTCGGGGTTGAGGCGCCGGAGCTGGACGAGGCGGCGCATGTTGTAGGCGAGGTTCTTCATCCCGATCTTCGCCTTCGCACGCACCAGGCCGATGGTGCGCACGAGCGCCCCGCCCATGTCGTTGGCCTGCGCGCCGAAGACGTGCTCGACCCGTGAGCGCACGGTCGATTTGGTCCGATTGCTGGACTTGCCCTGTTCGCTTAGCGGCTTGCCCCGCACGCCCTTGCGGTGGACGTGGCTCTTGAGGCCGCGGGCGCGCAGCTTGGCCTCGATCTCCTCGGAGCGGTAGGCCGCGTCCGCCCAGACGTTCGCGCCGGTATTGCCCCGCATCAGCAGGTGGTCCACCGCCTGGCTGTCGTGCAGGGCCGCGTCGCTGACGTGGTAGCGTCGGACCAGCTTGTGCCTGCGGTCCACGTTGACGTGGTTCTTGTAGCCGTAGTGGCTGCGCCCGTGCTTCTTCGTCCAGCGTGCGTCGGTGTCCTTCTGGCTGCGCTTGGCAGGCTCGTCCGCCCAGCCCGCGGGCTCCTCGCCCCGCTTGATGGCCTCGTTCTCCTCGCGCGTGTTGCGGTTCCTCGGCACCGGCACGATGGACGCGTCCAGGATCTGCCCGCCCCGCGCGATGTAGCCCTGCCGCACCAGGTAGCCGTCGAACTGGTCGAACAGCGCCTCGACCAGCCCCGCCCGCGCCAGCCGCTCGCGATAGAGCCAGACGGTCTTCGCATCGGGCACCCGGTCCTCCAGCCCCAGGCCGAGGAACCTCATGAACGAGAGCCGGTCGCGGACCTGATACTCGATCTGGTCGTCCGACAGGTTGTAGAGCGCCCCCAGCACCAGCGTCTTGAACATCACCACCGCGTCCATCGGCTTGCGCCCCGCGGGTGACTTGCGCTCCGCCGCGGGTTTGCGCCAGACCCGCTCGAGCGCCGGGCGGAACTCCTCCCACGGCACGACGGCGTCGATCTCGACCAGCGGATCGCGCTTGGCGTCCAGGCTCGCGTAGCGGTCCGAAAGATCGAAGAAACCCATCTGCGCCATCGTCATGCCCCGTGCCGGTTACCCAACCGCAGAATATCGAAGCGTCAGAGCCGAAGCAATTTTTCGAAGTGCCCTCCAGTGAATATCCCAAGTCTTCGTCCTATCCCGCCCGCCTGAAAAGTAGAGGAAAATAAGAAGGGCGGACAACTACGCTGACACAGGGGGGCATCGCCGACACATCGTCCGGCTCCTTCATCTCGTCCCTCCGCGGACCCTCGGTCCGCGGCAGCCTCTCAGTCGTCGGAATGGTCATCCAGTCTTCCCTCTTGGCTCAGCGAGGGGGCTAGTTCCTCGTGTCGCCAGAGGCCAGTTTGTCGTGTCGCCTGACATCGCGAAGTGGACCGACGATTTTGTATATGACCGACTGGCGCCGGGGTTGACCGACGAACTTCGGGATAAGAACCCGACGACCGAGGCAGGCCGCCGGAGCCACAAACATCACCAGTGGTTCAACCCACAGCGTGGGCACCCTCAACTTAACCCGGATAATTCATGTGAAGGCGGCGGAGGTAGCGTAACCATCTGAAACGCCGTATGTTTTGGTTGTTGACGCCAAACATGCAGCTTTCAGGAGGACGACCTCCGCCATGGCCCAATCTACGTGTTCCACGCTCCGCCTGTCACCCCTCAATGGCAAGCCGATGCGGCTCGCATTTGACGGCGCCGACATGAGCTCCGACGCGGGGCTGACCCTGCTGCGCGAGATCGAGCGCAAGGCGGTGTTGGCGCAGCGGCTCGCCGATTGCCTACGCGATCCGCGTGATCCGGCGAAAGTTCAGCATAGCCTGTGTGACATCATCCGTTTCCGGATCATGATGATCGGCGCGGGGTATGAAGACGGCAATGATGCGACAGCCCTGCGGCATGATCCCAGCTTCAGGATCGCGTTGGAGCGTGGACCTGAAACAGGACCGGCGTTGTGTTCTCAGCCGACGATCTCGCGCATGGAAAACCTGCCCGACGCCCGCGCCCTGATCCGCATGGGCCGCGAGATGGTCCGGTTCTACTGCCAGTCCTTTGCGCATGCGCCCAGACAGATCGTGCTCGACATCGATGACACATTCGATGCGGTGCATGGCCATCAGCAGCTTCGCCTGTTCAATGCGTTCTACGACGAGTTCGGCTTCCAGCCGATCGTCGTCTTCGACGGCGACGGCCGACTTGTCGGGACCTTGCTGCGCCCGGCCCGCCGCCCGAATGGTGCCGAGAGTGCCGCTCATATTCGTCGGTTGATCCGGGAGATCCGCAAGCATTGGCCCAAGACAGAAATCCTGCTGCGGGCCGACAGCCACTACTGCGCACCCCAGGTTCTGGACCTGTGTGACAGGCTCGGGCTGCGCTATGTCTTCGGCCTATCGAAGAACCGCCGTCTTGCGGAGAACATCTCGGCCTTGGAGGCGTCGACGGCGGCGCGCTATGCCCGCAAGCCGGGCCAGAAGCTGCGCCGGTTCAAGACCTTCTCCTACGCAGCCCGGTCGTGGTCGAAATCCCGCCGCGTCATCGCCCGCGTCGAAGTTGGTCCCATGGGTCGGGACACCCGCTACATCGTCACCAATCTTGAGGGCGGCCGCGGCAAGCATCTTTACGAGAAGCTTTATTCCGCTCGCGGCCAAGCCGAGAACCACATCAAGGCGTGGAAGGCCCATCTCGCAGCAGATCGGACGTCGTGCTCGAAGGCCAACGCCAACCAGATGCGCCTGATGCTGCACGGCTGCGCCTACTGGCTTTGGTGGAAGCTCCGCGCGGCTTGCCCGAAGCGCTCACCGTGGCGCCGCGCCCAGTTCGACACGCTGCGCCTGCACCTCGTCAAACTGGCGGCCACCATCGTCGAGAAGAAGACCCGGATCATCGTCACACTGCCGGCATCGTGCCCGCGACAGGGACTTCTCCACCTTCTCTTCGACGCCCTCGCCCCACCGAAAGCAGCCTGACGCAAGCGCCCCGACAACCCCGGAACATCAACTCATATCACCCAAGACCCAAGTCGCCGGCCGGCCTCCCCAACCGGACGCCGACGTCGAGTGCGCGCGACAAACCCAAGCCCCGGGAGACCGGCCTCCTGAGTAGAAGACTGCGGCTTCATGAATTATCCGGGTTAAAGAGCACATCGCCGGAGTTATTGCACTTCTCCGGGCGGCAGAGACGTGGGACGAGTCCAAGCGCAAGCTGAACCGGGTGTACCCAAAATTTGGAGAAACGATTGAGATGAAATTAGACGAGCATTAGCGTAGCAGAGTCTAGTTGTTCCACCGAGATTTTGCGGCTTTCTTCGCGATCTCGCTGGGTAGCGTCCGTGAAGGTGGTGGGAATTTCGCACCGCTCTGGCGGTGTAGGGCGAGGTGGCCATCGAGGTGTAAGACGGCGGTGGAGTTTGGCGACTTCCCCTACCATCGAACGGAGCCGCCGATGACCAAGACCACCATGGGGGCACTTCGAAAAATTGCTTCGGCTCTGACGCTTCGATATTCTGCGGTTGGGTAACCGGCACGGGGCATGACGATGGCGCAGATGGGTTTCTTCGATCTTTCGGACCGCTACGCGAGCCTGGACGCCAAGCGCGATCCGCTGGTCGAGATCGACGCCGTCGTGCCGTGGGAGGAGTTCCGCCCGGCGCTCGAGCGGGTCTGGCGCAAACCCGCGGCGGAGCGCAAGTCACCCGCGGGGCGCAAGCCGATGGACGCGGTGGTGATGTTCAAGACGCTGGTGCTGGGGGCGCTCTACAACCTGTCGGACGACCAGATCGAGTATCAGGTCCGCGACCGGCTCTCGTTCATGAGGTTCCTCGGCCTGGGGCTGGAGGACCGGGTGCCCGATGCGAAGACCGTCTGGCTCTATCGCGAGCGGCTGGCGCGGGCGGGGCTGGTCGAGGCGCTGTTCGACCAGTTCGACGGCTACCTGGTGCGGCAGGGCTACATCGCGCGGGGCGGGCAGATCCTGGACGCGTCCATCGTGCCGGTGCCGAGGAACCGCAACACGCGCGAGGAGAACGAGGCCATCAAGCGGGGCGAGGAGCCCGCGGGCTGGGCGGACGAGCCTGCCAAGCGCAGCCAGAAGGACACCGACGCACGCTGGACGAAGAAGCACGGGCGCAGCCACTACGGCTACAAGAACCACGTCAACGTGGACCGCAGGCACAAGCTGGTCCGACGCTACCACGTCAGCGACGCGGCCCTGCACGACAGCCAGGCGGTGGACCACCTGCTGATGCGGGGCAATACCGGCGCGAACGTCTGGGCGGACGCGGCCTACCGCTCCGAGGAGATCGAGGCCAAGCTGCGCGCCCGCGGCCTCAAGAGCCACGTCCACCGCAAGGGCGTGCGGGGCAAGCCGCTAAGCGAACAGGGCAAGTCCAGCAATCGGACCAAATCGACCGTGCGCTCACGGGTCGAGCACGTCTTCGGCGCGCAGGCCAACGACATGGGCGGGGCGCTCGTGCGCACCATCGGCCTGGTGCGTGCGAAGGCGAAGATCGGGATGAAGAACCTCGCCTACAACATGCGCCGCCTCGTCCAGCTCCGGCGCCTCAACCCCGACCCGGCATGATCCGGGGCGTGGAAGTCAGGCCGAAGGGGACGAACCAAGCCCCAGCTAGGCGGAACGGCCCCCAATCACGGCGCGGATTACCCCGCCAAGCCGCTCCATGAACGCTTCAGGCCCCCCGAACCGGCCCCGAACAGCGGAAAACGGCGAAAGATCGAGGTGCCCATGGACCTGTCCGAGCTTCTGGAGAAGCACGACGAAGGCGACTTCCTGCGAACCGTTGCCGAGGCGGTTTTGCAGCTGATCATGGAGACGGACGTGGAGGGCGTGATCGGCGCCGGGCGCCACGAGCGGGCCGAGGGCCGCGTCACCTACCGCAACGGGTACCCGCGACCGTCCTCTCGACACCCGGCTGGGCACGCTGAACCTGCGCGTGCCCAAGCTGCGGCAGGGTTCCTATTTCCCGGGCTTCCTCGAGCCGCGCCGCACGTCCGAGAAGGCCCTCGTCGCTGTCATACAGGAAGCTTGGATCGGCGGCGTCTCGACGCGGCGCGTCGATGACCTGGTGCAGGCCATGGGCCTGTCGGGGATCTCGAAGAGCACCGTCTCGAAGCTGTGCAAGGACATCGACGACCGCGTCGGCGAGTTCCTGAACCGGCCGCTCGTCGGCGACTGGCCCTGTCTCTGGCTCGACGCCACCTACCTGAAGGTTCGGCAAGGCGGGCGCATCGTCTCCATCGCGGCCATAATCGCCGTGGCCGTGAACACCGACGGTCGCCGCGAGATCATCGGCCTGGGTACCGGGCCGTCCGAGGCGGAAACCTTCTGGACGGAGTTCCTGCGGGCCTCAAGGCCCGCGGCCTCGACGGCGTGAAGCTGGTGATCTCTGATGCTCATACCGGCCTGAAGGCGGCGATCGCGCGCGTCTTTGATGGTGAGGCCCAAAGCCGATCCGGGGGATCGGCGACGGCAGAACGGGCAGCGGTGCCGCGTTCACTGGATGCGCAACGCTCTCGCGCATGTACCCAAGGGCCGGCACACCGTCGTGGCCGCGCGCTTGTAGCGCGACAATCTGGGTAAGATGAGCGCGACAATCTGGATGAGAAGCGAGGATGTCGCGGCGGGTGTGAGCATCGCGGCGCCCGACGCCGCGAGCAAGGGTTTTCTCATCGTGATTGTCGCGGAGCGTCAATCAGCGAGCGTCTTTGGTGTCGCGCGCGTTGGCGGTCGCCCTGGTCCCTTGCGTCGCTCGACGGCGGTGCGACGCCGGTAGCTTTCGACGTTGATCTCGAAGATCGTTGCGTGGTGCACGGTGAGCCGGATCAGCGGGCCTTCCAGTGGAAGGATCGCCCGGCGAACGTCGACGGCGGCGAGCGTCATGGCGGGATCGGGGAAGATCCGGTTCCACTCTCCGAAGGGCTGGTTGGCGGTGATCAGGACGGATCGCCGTTCATAGCGCGCGCTGATCAGTTCGAAGAGGACGCTGGTCTCGGCCTGGTCCTTGGTGACGTAGGCGAGGTCGTCGAGGAGTTCGGCAGGAGGCCGCCATCGGTCCGAGGGTTGCCAGTGGATTGCGCCATCGGTTCAAGCAACCGCTGGCGACGCCGGACAGGTGATACTTGTCGAGCTTGGCGATGACGGATTCCAGGGCGAGCTCGCGCCGGGCAACCTGAAGCTTCTGGACGAGATCGGTGGTGCGGGCGAAGAGCCCGCGCCAGCCGTTCTCGATGAGGCCCAGGCCGATGGCCGCGGCGAGGTGGCTCTTGCCGCCGCCGGGCGGGCCGAAGACGAGGAGGTTGTCGCCCTTCTCGAGCCAGCTGTCGCCGGCGACGAGCGCCATCACCTGGGCCTTCGAGAATGAGGAGGGTCAGGAAACGGTCCGGTGGACCGTTTCCCCGACGAATGGCACGGCGGCGAGGTCGAAGGTATCGAGGGTCTTGCCGGGCGGCAGGCGCGCCTCGGCCAGATGACGTTCGATGCGGCGGCGGGCGCGTTCGGCGATCTCGTGCTCGGCCAGGGCAGTGAGGAACCGGGCGGCGGGCCAGCCTTCCCTGTCGGCGCGCTCGGCGAAGTCGCTCCAGATGTGCCTGATACCCGGCAGGCGCAGGTCGCTGAGCAGAAGGCCGAGGCGGGCCTCGTCGATCGGGTCTGTCGCGCTCATGTCGCGGCTCCCGCGACAGATGCTGCGTCGGTCAGGACGTCGTAGGCGCTGAGCGGCGCCATGGTGACCGTGACCTGCGGCAGCGCCTCGGGGTCGGGCTGGAAGCGGACCTGGAGCGTGGCGAGGTCCGGGAAGTCGCCTGCGTCGAGGCTGGCGTCGATCAGGGCGGCGAGATCGGCCTCGCAGCCGCGCTCATGGGCGATCGCCAGTGCGCCCACCACGAGCTTGCAGGCGGCCCGCTCCGGCAGCGCCTCCATCGCGGCGTCGTAGAGGCGGCGATAGGCGTCCCGGGGGAAGAGCTGGTCGCGGTAGACGAGGCCGGGCAACGCCATCGAACCGGAGGTTCGCCTTCGGCGAAACGGCTTGGCCCTCAGCGCATGGATGACATGGCGGTAGTCGACAACATGGGCGCGGCGGCGGTCACCGTATCCGCGGCCGCGGGGCAATGTCATCAGAGGCGTGCCGCCGAGGAACACCTCCAGCCGATCGTCGTGCAGGCGCACGCGCAACCGGTGGCCGATGAGCCGCGAGGGGACGGTGTAGAAGACCCGGCGGAGCATGAAGCCACCCGAAGAGGTGACGGTCACCATGGTCTCCTCGCCATCCTCGGCTCGCCGCGGCGGCAATGGCCGCAGCGCGGCCCGCTCGGCGTCGATGCGCTTGCGGTTGCGGGCGTTGCGACGGCCGATCAGCTCGTCGACGAAGCCACGGTAGTCGGCGATCGTGTCGAAGTCGCGCGACCCCCGCATGAGAAGCGCGTCCTCCACCACGCGCTTGAGGTGACCGTGGGCTGCCTCGATCGTGCCGTTCTCGTGGGCGACACCGCGATTGTTCCGGCTGGCGGCCATGCCGTAGTGGCCGCAGAGAGCGTCGTATCGGGCGGTCCAGTCCTCCTCGACCTCGGCGGCAAGGTTGCGGAAGGGTGAGGAGGGTCAGCTGAAGGTCCTGTGGACCTTCATCCCGACGAACGAGAGGCTGTCGCTGCGGTGCTCGCGCGGCGCGCCGCCCAATGCCCAGAGCGCGTCCTGCAAGCCCGCGGCCAGCGCCACGAAGCTCTCGCCGCCGAGAACGGTGCGCCGAGCGAGGCGCCACCGGTTCAAGCCCGCCGGCGCACGGCATGTTCGAAGCCGCTGAAGGCCAGGCGGAAGTGGTAGAGCCGATGCGGCAACGGTTCCCCCGCGACCGTCACTTCGGAGCCGGCCATGTCGGTGAAGTCGGACAGGCCCATCCGGCCCGGCTCATGGGTCTGGCGGAAGATCACCTCCCGCTCCGGGCCGTGCAGCGCGCGCCATTGGCGGATGCGCCGCTCCAGCGTCCGCCGAAGGGACTGTCAGGAATCTTGTGTGCGAGGCCATGATGATGGAACAGAAGGGAGCATCACATGGCGATCGAGAAGGACCTACCGGATCAGCTTCTGGCTGGCCGCGACCCGCAGGATCTGTTTGCAAAGGACGGGCTGGTCGATGAACTGAAGAAGGCGCTGTCGGAGCGGCTTCTGAACGCCGAGCTGGACGAGCATCTGGTCGGCGAGGCCGGCCGGAGCGTCGGCAACCACCGCAACGGCAAGTCGCGCAAGACGATGCTGACGGGCACCTCGAAGGTGACGCTGGACATTCCCCGCGACCGCGATGGCAGCTTCGCCCCGAAGCTGATCGCCAAGTATCAGCGGCGGTTATTTCGACGACAAGGTCATCTCGATGTATGCGCGCGGCATGAGCGTGCGCGAGATCCGGATGCATCTGGAGGAGATCTACGGCATCGACGTGTCGCCCGACCTGATCTCGGCGGTGACGGACGCGGTGCTCGAGGAGGTGGCCGAATGGCAGAACCGCCCGCTCGACGCGTGCTACCCGCTGGTGTTTTTCGATGCGATCAGGGTGAAGATCCGTGATGAGGGCTTCGTCCGGAACAAGGCGATCTACATCGCCCTGGGCATCCTGCCGGACGGCACGAAGGAGATTCTCGGGCTGTGGATCGAGCAGACCGAAGGCGCCAAGTTCTGGCTGCGGGTAATGAACGAGCTGAAGGCGCGTGGCCTCGGCGACATTCTCATTGCCGTCGTCGATGGGCTCAAGGGCTTTCCCGAGGCGATCAACGCGGTGTTTCCGGACGCCGTCGTCCAGACCTGCATCGTCCACCTGATCCGCCATTCGATGAACTTCGCCGGATGGAAGGACCGCAAGCAGGTCGCCCAGGCGCTCAGGGCTGTCTACCGGGCCAAGGACGCCGACGCGGCCGCCGTGGCCCTGGACGCCTTCGAGGCGGGCCCCTGGGGCATGAAATACCCCGCCATCGCCCCGGCTTGGCGGCGAAACTGGGATCTGGTCATCCCGTTCTTCGCATTCCCCGAGCCCGTCCGCCGGATCATCTACACCACGAACGCGATAGAGGCATTGAACTCGAAGCTGCGACGGGCGGTGCGCGCACGCGGCCATTTCCCGAATGACGAGGCCGCAACGAAGCTGCTATATCTGGCTCTCAATCGCGCGGCTCAGGACTGGAAACGCCCGCCCCGCGAATGGACCGAGGCCAAGACCCAATTCGCCGTCATGTTCGGCGAGAGGTTCGTCAGCCAATGACGAGAACCGGCCTCGCACACAGAATATCGGATAGTCCCCGTTCACTGGATGCGCAACGCTCTCGCGCATGTACCCAAGGGCCAGCACACCGTCGTGGCCGCCGCCATCCGGCAAGCCTTCGGTCAGCCCGACCGTACCCAGGCCGGCGAGACCTGGCGCCACGTCGCCGATCAGGTCCGCGGCCGCTGGCCCAAGCTCGCAACCCTCATGGAAGAGGCCGGGCATGACGTCCTCGCCTACATGAGCTTCCCCGCCCAGCACCGAACGAAGCTGCACTCGACCAACCCCATCGAGCGTCTGAACAAGGAGGTGAAGCGCCGTGCGGATGTCGTGGGCATCTTCCCCAACGTGGCCTCGATCACGCGTCTGATCGGCGCCGTGCTCCTCGAACACAATGACGAGTGGCAGACCCAGAACCGCCACATGCAGGTCGAAGCCTTCGAGCGCATCGACGCCGTGGAGCAAGATCCCATCCTCAGCATCTCAACCGAAGCCGCCTGATCATGACACCAGGCCATCTCCCGATTTCCACCAGCTTGACGGACGTGACCTGTTCGGAGCGGAGCGCGACCCGTTCGCAGGCGTCTTCCTGGTGCCACTCGGGCTTCCCTGGAACCTGATGCTGGACGGGACCCCTGAGAGCCCGACCCGAAGCTCGTTCAGGCATAGCAATACCTTGCGAGGCGTGGGGTGGTAAGGCGGATGTGGGATATGTTGATCCATGCCTCGGCGGAGGCGAGGGACTTCTCCCGGTCCTTGGCCAATCTGCGGCATCGTCCGAGCCAGGCGAAGGTGCGCTCCACAACCCATCGGCGGGGCAGCACCTCGAAGCCCTTGGCTGTGTCGGAGCGCCTCACGATCTGGATCGTCCATTCGTCGATCCGGGCGAGTGCGCCGCGGAGCTTCGGCCCGGCATAGCCGCCGTCGGCGAAGACGTGCCTGAGCCACGGGCAGGCTCTGCGGATCGAGGCGAGTACCGTGGGCGCGCCGTCGCGATCCTGGATATCGGCTTCATGGACGACGACGCCGAACAGCAGACCGATGGTGTCGACGACGGCGTGACGCTTGCGCCCATTGACCTTCTTGCCCGCATCACAGCCCCGAAGTCCCCCGCTCTCCGTGGGTTTCACTGTCTGGCTGTCGATGACGCCCGCCGTCGGCTGCGCTTCCCGGCCCTCCAACTCGCGGGTCTCCATGGCAAGGGTGAACCGGATCGTCTGCAACGGCCCACTGTCGCGCCAGTCGTAGAAGCAGCGCTGAACGGTCGAGTACGGCGGCAGATCCTTCGGCAGCATCGTCCACTGGCGGCCGGTCGTCGCGATATAGAGGATCGCGTCCACGACATCCCGCAGGTTCGCCGTTCGCGGTCGTCCCAGCGGCTTCGGCGGCGGCATGAAGGGTTCAATCAACGCCCACTCGCGATCCGTCATGTCGCTTGCGTAACGCGGCGCCGGCCGCCGATACTCGCGGCGGGCAGTTTCAGTCCAAGGCATTGTCGACTCCGTCCAGCATGGCAGCCGGAGCGAACCACAAGCCCATGAAACCGCCTAACTCTCTTCGGGTTGGGCTCTCAGAGCCCGATCTGAAACTAATTGAGCGAGTTCAGCGGCTTGTGATTCCGTTCGGTTACGAAGCTGAATGGAGATCATCATGGCCTGGACCGAACTCACTCGCCGCCAGCATGACCGCGGGGGCGACAGATACGCAAGCGATTTGACGGATGCGGAATGGGCGGTGATCGCGCCGTTGATGCCACCGCGCAGGAAAACCGGCAGGCCCCGCACCACAGACTTGCGCGATGTGTTTGACGCGATCCTTTACGTGGCGACGACCGGGTGCCAATGGCGCATGTTGCCCAACGACTTCCCGGCGGTGTCGACGGTCCGGGGGTATTTCTACGCCTGGCGCAATGGCGGCGTGCTGGACGAGATGAACCGCAGGCTGGTCGAGATCGCGCGCCTCGCCGAGGGCCGCAAAGTCCGGCCAACGGCGGGGATCATCGACAGCCAGAGCGTGAAAACCACTGAAAGTGGAGGGGTTTGTGGGTATGACGCAGGTAAAAGGATCAACGGGCGCAAGCGCCATGTCGTCACCGACACGACCGGATTGCTCGTCGGTCTGGAGGTCCACAGCGCCGGAATCCAAGATCGCGACGGCGCGCCTGGGCTGCTGAAAAAGGTCGCAGCACCCTATCCGTTCCTGCGCCATGTGTTCGCCGATGGCGGCTACGCCGGTCCGAAACTGCGCAATGCGCTCAAGGCCATCGGGCACTGGACCGTCCAGATCGTCAAGCGCTCCGACACGGCGCAGGGCTTCGAGGTCCTGCCCCAACGATGGGTCGTGGAACGCACCCTGGCCTGGCTGGGGCGCTGCCGCCGCCTGTCGAAGGATTGGGAGAAAACCATCGCCAGCGCCGAGGCCTGGGTGCTCATCGCCCACATCAGACGCGTCACCCGCTATCTCGCAAGGGATTGAAAGCGTTCAGTGGGTTTTGAATCAGACTCTCAGAGATTTTTGATTTCAACTGACCCACTACCGGACCGGCGCGATGGGCCTGCCCGGCCGCTCAGCCCGTCCGAAACCGGTCTAGGGTGCGACCGGACGGGTCGGGCCTGATGTGCAGGGCGCGTGTCAGGCCGGACGGGCCTGATCGCGGCGTTTCGCGATCAGGAGCACGCCCGGGACATGGACCGAGGGGGGAACCACCGGGTCGAGGAAGCCTGGGCGCTTGCGTCACTCGGCGGGCTGCTGGTCGAAGACCGCCGAGCGGACCCCCTGCTTGGCGGTGGTCACAACGCCCAGCGACTTCAGCTTGCGGTGCAGGGCCGAGCGCTCCATGCCGACGAAACTGGCGGTCCGGGAGATGTTGCCGCCAAAGCGGTTGATCTGGGTCAGGAGATATTCCCGCTCGAAGAGTTCGCGCGCCTCGCGCAGAGGCAGCGTGGCAAGCGAGCCCGAGAGCACCACGCGCCCGTCCCGCCCCTGCGGGCCCTGCTCGGGCTCGGGCAGTTCGCTCGGCGCGATCTCGGAGCGGGCATCGCCCAGGATCAGCACCCGCTCCATCATGTTCTTGAGCTGGCGGACATTGCCGGGCCAGACCATGGTCTGCAGCATGGCCTGGGCCTCGGCGCTCAGGCTCCGCAGGGGAAGGCCCTGCTGCTTGTTGAACATCTCGAGAAAGAAGGCCGACAATTCGGGGATGTCCTCGCGCCGCTCGTCGAGCGCCGGCACGTCGATCGGCACGACCGCCAGCCGGTGATAAAGTTCCTGACGGAAGGCGCCATCGCGGGCGAGTGCGGCAAGGTCGCGGGTGGTCGAGGAGATCACGCGGATGTCGACGCTGATCTTCTCGGTGCCGCCGACCCGGGCGAAGGCCTGGTCTATGAGCACGCGCAGGATCTTCGATTGCGTGCCGAGCGGCATGTCCGCGACTTCGTCGAAGAAGAGGACGCCGCCATCGGCCTGCTCGAGGAGGCCCGGCTCGACGCCGCGCTCGCCGCCCTCGCGGCCGAACAGCACCTCCTCCATGCGGTCGGGCTCGATCGCGGCCGCGCCGACGGTCACGAAGGGATGATCGGCGCGGCCCGAATTGGCGTGTATATAGCGCGCCGCGACTTCCTTGCCGGAGCCGGCCGGGCCGCTCAGAAGCACGCGGCCGTTCGACCTGGTGACCTTGTCGAGCGCGGATCTGAGCGTCCGGAAGGCGGGCGAGCTGCCGATCAGGACCGGCGGCTCGGCGTCGCTGCGGCGCAGCTCCACGTTTTCGCGGCGGAGCCGCGAGGTCTCCATCGCGCGGCCGATCACCACCATCAGCTGGTCGATGTTGAACGGTTTCTCGATGTAGTCGTAGGCGCCCTGCTTGATCGCGGCGACCGCGATCTCGATGTTGCCGTGGCCCGAGATGATGATGACCGGCATGCCGGGATAGTCGCGCTTGGCGATCTTCAGGATGTCGATCCCGTCCATGTCGCTGTCCTTCAGCCAGATGTCGAGGATCATCAGGCTCGGCGGCTCCTTCTCGACTTCCGCCATGCATTCCGAGGAATTGCCGGCCTTGCGGCAGGTATAGCCCTCGTCTTCCAGGATATCGGCCACGAGTTCGCGAATGTCGCGCTCGTCGTCCACGATCAGGATGTCGCCCATGGTAGCTCCGCCTCCGTTTGTGCTGTTGGGCCGGATGCGGTCATCTCCGTGACCGGCAACCGGATTTCCGCCCGGGCGCCACGATGGGCGCCGGGAACGAACGGATCGGCATCGACAAGGACGAGCGATCCGCCGTGTTCCTCGATGATCTTGCGCACGATCGGCAGGCCGAGGCCCGTTCCTTCGGCGCGCGTGGTGACGTAGGGTTCGAAGAGCCGCGCCCGGTCCTCGGGCAGCCCCACGCCGTTATCCTCGATGACGATCTCGATCGCGTCGGCATCGGCCGTCATCGCGACCGTGATGCGGGGCGCATAGTTCTCCGGCGCCCCGAGGTCGGTCAGCGCCTGCGTCGCCTCGCCGGCGTTCTTGATGAGGTTGGTCAGCGCCTGGCCTATCATCGTCTCGTCGAGATCGGCGACGACCGGGTGATCGGGCAGATTTGCATCGATCCGCACCCCCTCCTGCCCGGCGCGCTGCAGGATGACCGCGTCGCGGACGATCTTCGTCAGGTCGTGGCGCCGGCGATCGGGCTCGGGCATCCGCGCGAAATGGCTGAACTCGTTGACGATCCGGCGCAGCCCCTCGGTCTGCCGGATGATCACGTCGGTCATCGAGGCGAGCTTGTCGGGGTCGCTCACCTCCTTGGTGAACTTGCGGCGTATCCGGCCGGCGGAGAGCTGGATCGGCGTGAGCGGGTTCTTGATCTCGTGGGCGATGCGGCGCGCCACGTCGCCCCAGGCGGCCATCCGCTGCGCCGCGACGAGGTCGCTCACGTCGTCGAAGGCCACCACGTAGCCCTCGAGCGCGCCATCGGCGGCGCGCCGCGTGGCCATGCGCACCAGCAGGCTTTCGAGCGAGCCGGCGCGCGCCACCCGGACCTCGCCCTGAACCGCCTCGTCGCGCTGCTCGATGAGGCGCGCGAAGAGCGGGCCGAATTCCGGCACCGCGACGGAGAGCGGCACCGCCTCCTTTGATCCTTCGGGCAGCCGCAGGAGGCGTTCCGCCGAGCGGTTGACGAAGGTCACGCAGCCTTCGGCATCCAGTCCGACAACCCCCGCCGTCACCGAGGACAGCACCGAATCGAACAGCCTGCGGCGCAGCTCGATCTGCTCGTGGCGCTCGAGCAGGGTCTCGCGCTGCGCCTTGAGTTGGCGGGTCATCTGGTTGAAGAGCCGCCCGAGCATCGAGATCTCGTCGTCGCCGGGCTCCTCCTTGACCTGGACGTCGAGATCGCCCGCGCCCACCCGCTCGGCGGCGCTGGCGAGCCGTCCCACAGGACGCGACAGGCGTTCGGCGAACCACAGGCCGAGAAAGATCGCGGCGAGGATCAGGATGACGGCGAAGCCCAGATAAAGCAGGCCGAACTCGAACAGGAGCCGGCCGCGATCCTGCTCCAGCTGGTCGTAGAGACGGACGCTGTCCTGGGTGTCGTCGAGGAGCGACAAGAGCTCGCCGTCGACGTCGCGGCTGACATAGAGGAACCGGTCGCCGATCCCATCGAGGGCCACCAGCGCGCGGAACTCGTTGATGTCCCAGTCCTCGATCACCACCGTCTCGCCATCGGCGGCGGCGGCGAGCGCCTCGGCGGGCGGCGGTTCGTAATCGAACAGATAGGACCCCTCGCCGCGCGACCGGATCTCGGCGTTGCTGTCGATCACGAAGGCCTCGCGGAGACCGCGCTGGATCTGCGCCTGGCCTTGGCCGAGCAACTGGCGCAGCTCCCCGTCCGAGAGAAGGAAGCTGCTGCGCTGCGCCGAGGACAGGAAGCGCGCCAGCACCTCGGCATCGGTCGACAGGCTTTGCCGCTGCTCGTTCTCGTAGGCCTCCGCGGCCGCGAGCGAGGCGCCGACGACCTGCCGCACCCGGTCGGAGAACCAGCCCTCGAGGCCAACATTGATCGTGAGCGTGGCAAAGATGGCGACCGTCACGGTGGGCACCATCGCGATCAGCGCGAAGACGCCGGTCAGCCGCAGGTGCAGGCGCGAGCCGGCCGATTGCGCGCGCCGCGCGGCGATCATCCGCCCCAGCGCCATCGCCACCAGCGTCGCGAGCCCGATCACGTAGATCAGGTCGAGCAGCAGCACGAGCCGCAGCGAGATGGCCGATGAGCCGGTCTCGAGCGGTCCGAGAACCAGGTAGGTGGCAAGCGCCAGGACCGGGCCAAGGATCACCACGCCGATCGTGGCCGCGTTCGTGACCTGCTTGCGCCGGCGCAGACGAGCAAGTCTGTCCCAGCTCGGCATCCGGACAGGATGCGCCATGAACGTCCTCCGACGACGTCTGCGAGGCAGCCTGATGCCTCTCCTACCGCTCGGGCGCAGGTGACTTTGGGGGGTCTTCATGCCCCTGCGCCACGCCTCTGTTGCAGCATTACATCAACTTGCGCCGGCGTGTCACGGGAATATCGAGATCGGTGATTTTCTTTCTGAGGGTATTGCGGTTGATGCCGAGAAGATCCGCGCATTTCGCCTGATTCCCGCCGGTTGCGTCGAGCGCGATCTCGATCAGGGGCGCCTCCACCTCCCGCAGGATCCTCTGGTAGAGCCCGGGCGGCGGCAGCACGTTGCCGTGCAGATCGAAGTAGCGGCGAAGATGTCGCGCCACCGAGGCGGTCAGCCGGTCGCCGTCGCCGCCATTCTTCAGGGGCTCCATCGCCGGTTGCGTGCCGAGCACCGCCTCCGTCTCGTCGCGGCTGATCTCGCCCTCGCCGCCGGTCAGCATCAGCCGGCGCACCGTGTTGGCAAGCTGGCGCACGTTGCCTGGCCAGGAATAGCGTCGCACCAGCGCCATCGCATCCTCGGAGAAGACCCGCGGCGCCAGGCCCTCGCGATCGGCCCGGCGCATGAAATGCTCGGCCAGAAGCGGGATGTCCTCGACCCGCTCGCGCAGCGACGGCACCGCCAGCGTCACGCCCGACAGCCGGTAGAACAGGTCGGACCGGAACGAGCCCTCGTCCATGCGGTGCGCCAGATCCGTCTGGCTCGTCGCCATGACTCGCGGCGCGCCGTCCTCGAGCAGATCGAGCATCCGGACGATGCGCGCCTGTGCCGCCTCGTCCAGATCGCCCACCTCATCGAAGAGGATCGTGCCGCCCCGCGCCTTGCCGAGGATCGCAGGGGGTCCTTCGGCGGCGGCGAGATCGCTCGCGGAGGCCACGACGAAGGGCAGCGCGCGGCGATCCGAAAAGTCGTGCACCGCCCGGGCGACGAGCGATTTTCCGGTGCCCAATTCGCCGATGATCAGGACCGGCAGATCGGTGTTCATCACCCGCGCGACGAGCCGGTAGAGATCCTGCATGGCCGGCGTGCTGCCCACCAGCGGCAGATCCGTCTGCGCGTCGGGGAGCGCGGCGCGCTCGGGCGGGGGCGCGGCGCGGCGCGGCGCATCGAGCGCGCGGGCGGCGCGCTTCATCAGGTCGGGCAGATCGAAGGGCTTGGGCAGATAGTCGAACGCCTCGGCCTCGGCAGCCTGGATCGCCGTCATGATGGTGTTCTGCGCCGAGATGACGATGACCGGCATGCCGGGCCGGCGCCGCCCGATGCTCGGCAACGCCTCCAGCCCGTTGCCGTCGGGCATGATGACGTCCGAGATGATCAGGTCGCCCTTCCCCTCCTCGACCCAGCGCATGAGGGTGACCATCGACGAGGTCGCGTGGACCTTACATCCGGCGCGCGTCAGCGCCTGCGTCAGAACGGTGCGGATCGTGCGATCATCGTCGGCGACGAGTACGGTGCCGTCCATGGGTCTACTCCGGGTGGGTTGTGTCAGGTGCGATGGGAAGAGAGATGCGGAAGGCGGTCCGTCCGGGGCGGCTTTTCACCCCGATCAGGCCGTTATGTTCGCTGACGATCTTGGAGACGAGGGCGAGGCCGAGCCCGGTGCCGTTCTCGCGGCCCGACACGAACGGGTCGAAGACGACGTCGACGAGATCGGGCGGCAGGCCGGGCCCGTCATCGATGATCTCGACCTGCAGCGGCACGGCCGATCCGCTGCCGTCCTTGCGGCGGATCCGCAGGGAATGATCATAGAAGGTGCGGACGGTGATGGTGCCGCCGCGCAGGCCGGCGGCCTCGGCCGCGTTCTTGAGCAGGTTCTGGAAGACCTGCAGCATCTGGTCGGCATCGACATAGGCCGGCGGCAGCGAGGGGTCGTAATCGTCGCGGATCCGCATATGGGCGGCGAACCCGAGCGCCGCGCTGCGCCGCGTCCGGTCGAGCAGGTCGTGGAGATTGACGGGACGGCGTTCCGGCGGGCGCAGGTTCCCGAACTGCTCCACCTGGTCGATCAGCGCCACGATGCGGCGCGATTCCGCGACGATGAGGCTCGTGAGTTCGGCGTCCTCGGGGGCGAGGCTCATCGACAGAAGCTGCGCCGCCCCGGTGATGCCGGCCAGCGGGTTCTTGATCTCGTGCGCCAGCATCTCGGCCATGCCGATCGCCGAGCGCGCCGAGGAGCGCGCAGCGCCCGTCTGCTGCAGCCGGCTGGCGAGCTGGCGCGGGGTCATCAGGATGAGGACGAAGCCCGGCATGCCGGTCATCGGCGCGATCTGCATGTTGCAGGTCTCGGGCGGCCGGTTGCCGGCGCCGACCTCGACGGTGTTGATGAAGAGCGGCGCGCGGTTCTTGCGCACCCGGCGGAAGGCGTCCTCGAGCGGCGTGTCGATGAAGACGCGGTCGAAGAACGGCGCGCCGCGGAGCGAGCGGGTGGACGACATGAGGAAGTCCTCGGCCGCCGGATTGACCTCCGAGACCGCGTTGCCGGGATCGAGGAGGATCGTCGGCAGGGGCAGCGACGCCCAGAGAAGATCACCGAAGCTCATGCCGCCCGGTCCCCCGCGGCGAGCGCCTCGGGCAGGATCCGCGCGACCGCCTCGGGGCCTGGGGCGGTCAGCACCGCCCGGCGCAGCGGCGTGTGCGGCGCGGCCTCGTCGAGATACCAGCCGAGATGCTTGCGCACGACCCGCGTACCGAGCGCCCGGCCGTAGAAGGCGCAGGCCGCCTCCACGTGCTCGGCGACGAGGGCCGCCAGCGCTCCGGCCGCCGGCGGCGGAGGCGCGGCACGGCCCTGCAGGTCCGCGGCGATCTGCGCCAGCGCCCAGGGCCGGCCGCGGGCGCCGCGCCCGATCATCACGCCGCGCGCGCCCGACGCCGCGAGCGCGGCGCGGGCATCCGCGGCCGTGCGGATGTCGCCATTGGCGATGACCGGCACCGAGACGGCGCGGGTGACGGCGCCAATCGCGGACCAGTCCGCGCGGCCGCCATAGAACTGGCACCGGGTGCGGCCGTGAACGGTGATGGCGCGCACGCCCGCGGCCTCCGCCCGACGGGCGATGTCGGGCGCATTGAGGTGGGTGGCATCCCATCCGAGCCGCATCTTCAGCGTCACCGGCACGCCAACGGCGCCGACCACCGCCTCGACGAGCCGCAGGGCGTGATCGGGATCGCGCATCAAGGCCGAGCCCGACAGGCCGGTCACGACCTTCTTGGCGGGACAGCCCATGTTGATGTCGATCTGCCGGGCCCCGGCATCGGCAATTCGGCGCGCCGCCTCGGCCATCCAGCCCGCCTCCCGGCCCGCGATCTGCACCGCCGTCCGCGCGCGGTCGAGCCCCAGGGCGGCGCGCTCGCGGATGCCGGGCTTGCCCTGCACCATCTCCTGGCTCGCCACCATCTCGCTGACCACGAGATCGGCGCCAAATTGCCCAACCAGAGTCCGGAACGGCAGATCCGTGATACCGGCCATCGGGGCCAGCTGCACGAGCGGGAGGGGCGGGCGATCGACAGGGCTTGGAAGCACAGGCATGTTCTGCCTAAACGGAGAGCATTTGCCCAAACACATATCCAGACACCGTCGCGGAGGCAATTTGCCGGCGGGCTGGCGAGGACGAAAAACACGATCTGCCCAAAAGTCAGGCAGGAATTCGGCTCGGAGCGGGGCCATCCTGACTGCTAGGGTGGACGGAACGGCTTGGGCTTGATGGGTAGACGATGACGGATGATCTGAGGGTCGCCGCGGTGCTGGTGGCGGCGGGACGGGGAGTGCGCGCGGGCGGGAGCCTGCCGAAGCAGTGGCGGACGCTCGGCGACAGGACGGTGGCGGCACATGCGGTGGCCGCGTTTCGCGGTCATCCGCGGATCGGCCCGGTCGTATTGATCCTGGCCGCCGAGGACATGGCTCTCGCCCATGGCTGGCTCGGTCATCCCGACATGATGGTGGCCGAGGGCGGCGCGGACCGCGCGGCATCGGTGCGCGCCGGGCTCGAGGCGCTCGACGGGCTCGGCATCGACCGCGTGCTGATCCACGACGTGGCGCGGCCGCTGGTCCCGGCGGCGGTCATCGACCGGGTGATCGATGCGCTCGATCACGCGCCGGGGGCGGCGCCGGCGCTGCCGGTGGTCGACGCGCTCTGGCAGGGCGAGGATGACAGGGTGGTGGGATTGTGCGACCGCAGCGGCCTCTATCGGGCCCAGACGCCGCAGGGGTTCCGCTTTGCCGAGATCCTCGCCGCGCACCGCGCCGGCGGCCCCCCCGCCGCCGACGATGTCGCCGTCGCGCGGGCCGCAGGTCTGGACGTTTCCATCGTCGAGGGCGATGAGAGGAACCTGAAGATCACCGGGCCCGGGGATTTCGCCCGGGCCGAGGCGCTACTGGAGGATCGGATGGATTTCCGTGTCGGAAACGGCTTCGACGTGCACGCCTTCACCGCCGGCAGCGGCGTCACGCTCTGCGGCGTGACGGTGCCCTACGACCGGGCGCTTCTGGGCCACTCCGACGCCGATGTGGGCATGCATGCCGTCACCGATGCCATCTACGGCGCTCTGGCCGCGGGCGATATCGGGCGCCACTTTCCCCCCACCGATCCGCAATGGGCGGGAGCGGCGTCGGAGATCTTTCTCGATCATGCGGCGCAGCTCGCTAGCGAACAGGGCTTCGACATCGCCAATGTCGATCTGACGCTGGTCTGCGAGGCGCCGAAGATCGCCCCCCACGCGCAGCAGATGGCGGGCGCGCTCGCCGGCATCCTAGGGCTCGCGCCCGAGCGCGTCTCGGTCAAGGCAACCACGTCGGAGCGGCTGGGCTTCACCGGCCGGGGCGAAGGGATCGCCGCGCTCGCCACCGTCGCGATGGTCAAGACATGAGCCGGATCGTCGCGACCTTCTTCTTCGTGGGCCTCTTGAAGCCCGGCCCCGGAACCTGGGGCTCGCTGGCGGCGCTGCCGGCCTTCTATGGGCTGCACGTGCTGGGCGGCCCGATCCTGTGCGTGGTCGGCATCGTTGCGGCCTTCGGCATCGGGTTCTGGGCCACGGGCGTGGAGACGCGGCGACTGGGCGTCGAGGATCCGGGCCAGATCGTCATCGACGAGGTGGCCGGTCAGTGGATCGCGCTCCTGCCGCTGTCGCTCGGCGCCGCCGATGTGGGCGTCGGCATCGGCGCGCTCTGGCCCGGCTGGATCTGCGCCTTCGGGCTGTTCCGGCTCTTCGACATCTGGAAGCCCGGCCCGGTCGGCTGGGCCGACCGGCGCGGCGACGTGATGGGGGTCATGCTCGACGACGTGATCGCCGGCGCCATCGCCGCCCTCTGCGTCGTGCTGCTCGCCGCGCTGGCCCATGGGCTGCTGCTGTGAGCCTCGCCGAGCGCCTGCTCCTTGGCGCGCGGCGCCGCGGCGCGATCCTGGCCACGGCGGAAAGCTGCACCGCCGGATTGATCGCCGCGGCGATCACCGAGCCCGCCGGCGCCTCGGACGTCTTCGACCGCGGCTTCGTCACCTATTCCAACGCCGCCAAGCGCGAGCTTCTGGGGGTGCGGCAGGCGACGCTCGACGCGCACGGGGCCGTCAGCGAGCCGGTCGCCCGCGAGATGGCGGAGGGCGCGCGTCACCGCTCGGACGCGACGCTGATCATCGCGGTGACCGGCATCGCCGGACCGGGCGGCACCAGCGAGAAGCCCGAAGGCCGCGTCTGCTTCGCGTTAGCGCGACGCGACGGCGAGACGGTGGCGGAGACGGTGGAGTTCGGCGCGCTGGGGCGGTCGGCGGTGCGGGACGCGTCCGTTGCGCATGCCTTGAAACGGCTTCTGGGCGCGCTTGACGGGGACCCGTTCGACGGCGGATCCGGCAGTTCCTAAAGTGCCGAAGGATTGGGCACGGGATCGCCTTTCAATTGAGCGATGCCCTCAAACGGCTGTGGCTTCGCGCAAAGGGCCGGCTGATCGGGCGGGGCAGCCTCCGGCCGGATTGAGGCCGGCGATCCGACGGTTGGACCGACGTGCAGAAAGATGCTCCGCCTCGCCCGCGCCGGATCTCTCCATCCCGCCTCATCCGTAGAGCTTCGTTGCCCGCCGCTCGAAGGCCCGCACGATCCGCTGCATCGCATCGTTGAAGAACATCTGCGCGGCCGAGCCGAGGATCCGGCTCTTGAACTGGAAATCCACGTCGAAGATCACCTCGCAGCCGCCCTCCTCGAGATCGCGGAACCGCCAGGTCGAGTTCATGTGCCGGAACGGGCCGTTCAGGTAGGCGGTGTCGACCCGCCGGTCCTCGCGGTCGAGGGTCACGCGGCTGGCGAACCGTTCGCGGAACACCTTGAAGGAGATCACCAGATCCGCTTCCAGCACCTCGCCCTCGTCGGTCTCGCGGCGCGAGGTGATCCGCGCCGCCGAAATCCACGGGATGAACTGCGGATAGCTCTCGATATCCGCGACCAGCCGGAACATCTGGTCGGCGGAATAGGGCAGCTTGCGGGTCTCGTGGTGCTTCGGCATATCTGTCCTGCGGTGGCGCTGAGGGGGATGTCGACCGAATGCGCCGCGAAATCAAGGGTGACGCAATGTCCGACATCGAGGGCCGGCCGAGCTACCGGATCGAGACAATGATCACGGCCGAGGCCATCGCCGCGCGCATCGCGACCCTCGCCCGGCAGATCGAGGCGCATTTCGCCACCTCCGCGCATCTCGTCGTCATCGGTCTGCTGCGCGGATCCTTCGTGTTCATCGCGGATCTGGTCCGGGAACTCGATCTTCCCGTGGAGGTCGACTTCCTCGAAGCCTCCTCCTACGGCAACGCCACCCGATCGAGCCGCGAGGTGCGGCTTCTGAAGGACCTGTCGGGAGAGATCGCCGGGCGCGACGTTCTCGTCGTCGAGGACATCGTCGATACCGGATACACGCTGCACCACGTTCTGGGGCTGCTGCGGGCGCGCGGACCGGCCCGGCTCGAGACCATCGCCCTGCTCGACAAGCCGTCGCGGCGCGAGGTCGAGATCAGCGCGACCTGGACCGGCTTCGAGATCCCCGACGCCTTCGTCGTGGGCTACGGCATCGATTACGCGCAGCGCAACCGCAACCTGCCGTTCATCGGCAGGGTGGTCTTCGACGGAGACGCCGGCGGATAACGCGGGCGTGATTTTGGATCGGGTGATGGCGGTGCTTGCATGGCGGCAGAATCCACCGAGGAGAATCCCATGCATCGATCCCTGTTCGTCGTCCCGCTTGCGCTTCTGGCCGCGTCTGCCGCCGTGCAGGCCCAGGAGGGCGACGCGCCGCCAACGGTGGAGGCACGGCACGGCATCATGGACAACTATTCCTTCAACCTCTCGACCCTGGGCGACATGGCGAAGGGCGAGGCCGAATACGACGCCGATCTGGCGAAGGCCGCGGCCGATCGTCTCGTCGTGCTATCGGACATCCCCTGGACGGGATACTGGCCGGAAGGCACCGCACATTCCGATGTCGAGGCATCGCGCGCCCTGCCGGCGATCTGGACCCAGATGGACGACTTCCTTGCCGGCTTCGACGATCTGCACCAGGCGGCGCTGTCGATGCAGTCCGTGGCCGGCGACGGTCAGGAGGCGATCGCGGGCGAGATGCGGGCGCTGGGCCAAGCCTGCGGCGGCTGCCACGAGGATTACCGCATGTCCGACGATTGATGCGCCACGTCATCCTGTCCCTCGCCGCCCTGTTCGCGGCGGGGGGCGCGGCAGGCTGGTGGCTGATCCGGCCTGAGCCGGTCGAGGCGGCGGCGCTCGAAGGACTCGAGGGCGACGCGGAGCGCGGCAAGGGGCTCTTCACCACCGCAGGCTGCGCCTCGTGTCATATCGCCGCGGATGCGGAGGAGGACGACGCGCCGCCGATCCTGTCGGGAGGGCGGGCCTTCAAAACCGCCTATGGCACCTTCCACGCGCCCAACATCTCGCCCGGCCCCGAGGGGGTCGGCGCGTGGAGCGATGCCGAGCTCATTTCCGCGATGGCGCGCGGCGTCGGGCGCGGCGGGATCCATCTCTACCCGGCGCTGCCCTACACTTCCTATGAGAATGCCGAGCTGGGGGACCTGCTCGACATCACCGCTTATCTCAGGACCCTGCCGGTCTCGGAGACGCCCTCCGAGCCGCACGATCTGGCCTTTCCCTTCAACATCCGCCGGGGCCTGGGCCTGTGGAAACTTCTCTATGCGCAGCGGGGCTGGGTTCTCGAGGATGCGCCGGATGCAGAGGTGGCGCGCGGCCGCTATCTCGCCGAGGCGCTTGTCCATTGCGGCCAGTGCCACACGCCGCGCACGGCCCTGGGCGGCATGGACCGCGACAGGTGGCTGCAGGGCGCGGCCAACCCGGACGGCAAGGGGCGCGTGCCGGGGATCGCGCCGGGCCAGCTCGACTGGTCGGACGCGGATCTCCGGGCCTATCTCAGGACCGGTTTCACCCCCGATTACGATAGCGTGGGCGGCCAGATGGTCGCCGTGGTGCGCCATCTCGGAACCTTGCCGGATGCCGATCTCGACGCCATCGTGGCCTATCTTCGCGCCATCCCGGCGGCGCCTGCCGCGTCCGCGGAATGAACATGCTGCACTGGCTGCTTCGCGCCAAGCGCTGGGCGCAGCGGCCGCCGCCGCCGCGGCAGGTCGCGCTGGTCCTCTCGGTCGTGGCCCTCTGCGTGGCGTTGGCCCTCGTCGAGCACTTCATCGGCTGGCCGGAGGCTCTCACCGCAGAGCGCATGGGTCGCACCATCAGGTGAGGACGAAGTCTCTAAAATTCATGGCAATGTTTCCGGCAGGGCGGCCGATTTTCCCTTGCGCGAATCCGTCAAGGCCTCCATATGCCCGCTCAGGACGCCAACGCACGCGCCTCTGGTCGCCGGACCCGATCCGCTCATGTAGCGACGGTAACGTCTCCCTTGAAACTAGTGGGCTTTCGAGCCCCGGGTCGCATCGGAGATGACCATGACAGCCCTTTCCACCGACTTCGTCGGCCGCCTTGTCACCCCCACGCTCGAGGAGATCGTGGCGACGCGTCACTTCGACCGGCCGACACTGGTGCTCGACACGCGCCGGGTCGCCGCCAATTACCGCGCGCTGAAGGCGGGTCTCGGCGACGCGAGCATCCACTACGCCGTCAAAGCCAACCCTGCGCGCGAGATCATCTCGACGCTCGTGGCCGAGGGCTCGGGGTTTGATGCCGCGTCCCGCGGCGAGATCGAGCTCTGTCTCAGCCAGGGCGCGCGCCCGGAGAAGATCAGCTTCGGCAATACCATCAAGCGCGAGCGGGACATCGCGTTCGCGCATGCGGCGGGCATAACGCTCTTTGCTGCCGACGCCGAGGAGGAGCTCGAGAAGATCGCCCGCGCCGCCCCCGGCGCCCGGACCTGCCTGCGCCTCATCGTTGAGCCGTCGGGCGCCGACTGGCCGCTGACCCGCAAGTTCGGCTGCGCGCCGGACCGTGCCGAGGGGCTGATGGCCTATGCCGTGGCGCTCGGGCTGAAGCCCGTCGGCCTGTCGTTCCATGTCGGCAGCCAGACACGCTTTGCTACGATGTGGGCGGACACGCTTGCCCATGTGGCGCGGGTCTGGACCCGGCTTCGCCGCGTCGGTCACGATCTCGAGCTTTTGAACATCGGCGGCGGGTTTCCCGCCTTCTACGGCGAGGCGGTCGACGGGCCGACCGCCTATGCGGCCGACGTCATGGCGCAGGTCCGCGCGCTGTTCGGCGATGTCGCCCATGTCATGGCAGAGCCCGGACGGGGCATGGTGGCCGATGCCGGCATGATCGCGGCCGAGGTGCTGCTCGTCAGCCGCAAATGCGACACAGACCTGCACCGCTGGGTCTATCTCGACATCGGCCGCTTCTCAGGGCTGGCCGAGACCGAGGGCGAAGCGATCCGCTACCAGATCCAGACGATGCGCGACGGCGACGAGACCGGCCCCTGCATCCTGGCCGGCCCGTCCTGCGATTCGGTCGACGTGCTCTACGAGAAGCGTCCCGTGCAGCTTCCCTTGTCGCTGCGGGCCGGCGACCGCGTCGTGATCCGCAATTGCGGCGCCTATACCTCGACCTATTCGAGCGTCGGCTTCAACGGCTTCCCGCCGCTCGACGTGATGGTGATCTGACAGAAAAGGCGCGTTCCCGCGGGGACGCGCCCTACTGCGCCGCAACCCGCCAGATCGTGTTGCCGACATCGTCGGCCACCAGAAGCGCGCCGTCCTGCGCAACGGCGACGCCCACGGGGCGGCCGAGCGCGTTCTCGGAGGCATCGAGGAAGCCCGTCAGGACCGGCCGCAGATCGCCGGCCGGCCGGCCGCTCTCGAAGGGCAGGAACACGACCTCGTAACCGCTGGCCGGACGCCGGTTCCACGAGCCGTGCAGGCCCACATAGGCACCGGTCCCCTGCCCCAGACGCGCGTCCGCGGCAAAGGCTAGGCCGAGCGGCGCCACATGCGCGCCCAGAGCGTAATCGGGACGGATCGCGGTCAGGTCGGGCTTCTGCGACTGATCGACCCGGGGGTCGGGCGCGCCGCCCCAATAGACGAAGGGCCAGCCGTACCAGCCGCCGCGCTCCACCTTGGTGAGATAGTCGGGAACGAGGTTGTCGCCTAGCTCGTCGCGCTCGTTCACCACGGTCCAGAGCGCGCCGGTCACGGGTTCGACGTCCATGCCCACCGGATTGCGCAGCCCGCTGGCGAAGATCCGGGCGCGACCGGATGCCGGGTCGATCTCCCAGATCGCGGCGCGGCCGCGCTCGTTGGCAAGGCCGTTCTCGCCGTGGTCGCTGTTCGATCCGACGGAGACGTAGAGCTTGCCGTCCCGCGCCACGAGCCCCTTGGTCCAGTGATGATTGATCGGTCCGGCGGGCAAGGGCGTCACCGTTTCGGGCGCCGCGTCGATCCGGGTCTGACCGGGGCGGAACGGCACCCGGACCAGGGCATCGGTGTTGGCGACGTAGAGGTGACCGCCCATGTAGGCCATGCCGAAGGGCGAGGTCAGATCATCGAGAAGGATCGTCCGCCCCTCGGCGATGCCGTCACCGTCCGCATCGCGCAACAGGCTGATGCGGTCTGCCGACGGCGCGCGCGCGCCGGCGATGCCCATTACCATCCGCATCGCCAGGTCGCGCGGACCGCGGGGGGGCGAGGGCTGGGCGTTGGTCTCGGCGACCAGCACGTCGCCGTTCGGCAAGACGAGAAGCCAGCGCGGATGATCGAGCCCGACATAGAAGGGCGACACCGCAAGCCCCGGCGCCGCCACCGGCGTCGCGCCCGCGGGCCAGCCCCGGGCGGGGGCGATGTTGACGGTCGGCAACAGCCTCTGTTCCGGCGCCGGGAGCGTCGGATCCGGACCCTGCACCGAAGAGAGCGGCGCCTCGGCTCCGGAGCACGCCGCCAGCAGGCACAGGATCAGACAGCTGCGTCGCATCGCGTTTCCCCCTCAACTCGCCTCACAAGACAGCGGATGGCGTGGCAAAGAAAAGCCCTGCCGGACCGGCAGGGCCATCTTGCCGCAGGGGCGAGGATCAGCGCTTGGAGAACTGGAAGCTGCGGCGGGCCTTGGCCTTGCCGTATTTCTTCCGCTCGACCACCCGGCTGTCGCGGGTCAGGAAGCCCGCGGCCTTCAGCGCGCCGCGCAGGCTCGGATCGTAGAGCTGCAGCGCCCGCGATACGCCGTGCTTCACTGCGCCGGCCTGACCCGACAGGCCACCGCCCTTGACCGTCGCCATGACGTCGAACTGGCCTTCGACATTGGCCACGGTGAAGGGCTGCTTGAGGATCATCTGCAGCACCGGGCGGGCGAAATAGACGTTCACGTCCTTGCCGTTGACCATGACCTTGCCGGAGCCCGGCTTGATCCATACGCGGGCCGTCGCATCCTTGCGCTTGCCGGTGGCGTAGGAGCGGCCCAGATCGTCGCGGACCGGCTCGCGCGGTGCGTCAGGCTCGGCGTCGGTGCCGGCGACGGCTCGGTTCAGCTCTTCGAGCGAGGAAACTTGCTCAACCATCAATAGGCCTCCCGGGTGTTCTTCTTGTTCATGGCCTTGACGTCCAGAACGTCAGGCTGCTGGGCGTCGTGGGGATGCTCGCCGCCCGCATAGACGCGCAGATTGGTCATCTGCTGGCGCGACAGCGGCCCGCCCGGCAGCATCCGCTTCACGGCCTGCATCACGACCCGTTCGGGATGCGCACCCTCGAGAATCTCTTCGGTGGTGCGGGACTTGATGCCGCCCGGATAGCCGGTATGCCAGTAATGCGGCTTCTGGCGCTTCTTGCCGGTCAGCTGGACCTTCTCGGCATTGATGACGATGACGTTGTCGCCCATGTCCATGGACGGCGTGAAGGTGGGCTTGTGCTTGCCGCGCAGGCGCATGGCGACGATCGATGCAAGCCGGCCCAGAACGACGCCTTCGGCGTCGATCACGACCCACTTCTTGTCGATGTCCGCCGGGGTAGCGGTATAGGTCTTCATCTCGGATCCTGTTCTGCTCTTCCGGTTGCGGCGATCCGCGATCGGAACGTGTTCGGATGCGGCGGTGTCACAGATCACGCCGAAACAGTCAATGGCGCCACGACACACTAATCCATCGGAAATCAGCATCTTGGAAATAAGGTATTCCAATACCCCATGTTTCCGGCCTGCGCCTGATGCGGGTCAGGAGCCTCGGCCGAGTAGCCATGCAAACCGCCAACGAGTTTTCGGAATTTGACCCTTGCGTCAGGGACAGGCGAAGGTTAGGTGACCCTACACGACGGGGGACGATCCCAACTTCGGGCTGCCATGCCTGGGGGGGCGCTAAGGACCCACGGATTCAATCTACTGGCTGAAAGGGGAGTGCCATGACCGGCGCCAACCTCTTCCAACTGGGGATCGGTCTGGAGACAGGCGCCCAAGCGGAAGACACCACCGCACGCGATATCTTTGCCGATGATCGCGACGATCACTTCATTCGCGAGGAAGGCCGCGTCTTCGCGGGCCGGCATCTCATCATCGAGGTGGTCGACGGCCACGGCCTCGACGACGAGAGCCGCATCCAGCAGGCGTTCCGGGATTGCGTGGATACCTGCGGAGCGACGCTCCTGCACATCCATACGCACAAGTTCTCGCCGCAGGGCGTGTCGGGCGTGGCGGTTCTCGCCGAGAGCCACATTTCCGTCCATACTTGGCCCGAAATCGGCTATGGCGCGTTCGACGTGTTCATGTGCGGGGATGCCAAGCCCTGGCTCGCCGTCGATGTCCTCAAGCAGGCCTTCGCAACGGGCGACGTGCGCGTGCGGGAATTGCTGCGCGGCGACGGGGTGGTCGCCGAAACGCTGGCCGCCTGATCCGCGGCGTTGGGGAAGAGCCGGGTTGCCCTCGATCCTGACCCTAGGGGGCGGTCTTCGTGCCGTGGTCGGGGGTGTTCGACCGTCTGCTGCTCTGGCATTACCGGGGCGGCCCGTGGGAGCGAGCCGCGACCATTCCCTTCCGCGAGGGCCAGTGATGACAGACATGACAGGATGGAGCGTCGAGCGGCTTCACGACGATCTTTCGCAGGCCCTTCGGGTCGACCGCGTCCTCTATGACAGCCGCTCGGATCACCAGCGCATCGTCGTCTTCGAGAACGCCACGTTCGGCCGGGTGCTGACGCTCGACGGGGTCGTGCAGGTCACCGAGCGCGACAATTTCATCTACCACGAGATGATGACCCACGTGCCGATGATCGCGCACGGGGCGGCGCGGCAGGTTTTGATCATCGGCGGCGGCGATGGCGGCATGGCGCGCGAGGCGCTTCGCCATCCCGTGGAGCGCGTCACGATGGTCGAGATCGATGCCGGGGTGGTCGAGTTCTCGCGCCGGTATCTTCCGACGATCTCGAAGGGGGCGTTCGACGATCCGCGTCTCGATCTGCAGATCGCGGACGGTGCCGAATTCGTCAAGGCGCATCGCGGCGCCTTCGACGTCATCATCGTCGACTCGACCGATCCGGTCGGGCCGGGCGAGGCGCTCTTCACCGACCATTTCTATGGCCACGCGAAGACCGCTCTTGCCGAGGGCGGCATCCTGGTCACGCAGAACGGCGTTCCCTTCCTGCAGGGTGGGGAGCTGTCCGGCACGCTACGCGCCCTCACAGCGCTCTTCCGCGATGCGTGGGCCTTCGTCGCGCCGGTTCCGACCTATCAGGGCGGCCTGATGGCGTTCGGCTGGGGAACGGATGGCGACGCGCGCTTGGTCGATGCCGCGACGCTCGAGCGGCGCGTCGCCGATGCCGGGGTCGAGGGCGACTATTACAACGCGGCGGTGCACCGGGCGGCCTTCGCCCTGCCCGGCTACGTGCGGCGGCTTTTTCCTACTCGGTGACCTCGACGATCACCAGCTCGCGCTCGGCGGCGCCGCGCGCGTGATCGAGCGCCGCCTGGTATTCGGCCGACAGGTAGCAGGCTTCGGCCAGCTCGACGCTCGGAAACCGGGCGACGACGTTGCGCGGCCGGTCCGGCCCTTCAAGCTGCACGTAGCGCCCGCCACGGGCCACGAAGACGCCGCCATGCGCCGCGATGGCCTCCGTCGCAAGCCGGGCATAGCGGCCGTAGGCCTCCTCGTCGGTCACCTTGACATGGGCGATCCAGAGCGCCGGCATGATCAGTCTCCCCTGAGCACAATTTCGGCTGCGGCGATGGCGGCAGCGGTATTGGCCGTGTCCTTCGCGCCACCCTGGGCAAGATCGGGCCGGCCGCCGCCGCCCTTGCCGCCGAGCTCGCCCACCGCCGCCTTTACCAGATCGATTGCGGAGACACGATGGGTCAGATCGTCGGTCACGCCCGCGGCGACCGCCGCCTTGTCGCCGGCATCGGCGATCAGCAGGACCGCGCCGGTTCCCAGCCGCCCCTTCTGCGCGTCGATCAGCGCCGGCAGATCGCGGCCCGTGACACCGGTCAGGACCTGGGCAAGAAACGGAATGCCCGCCACGTCCCGCGCCTCGGCACCACCGGAGGATCCGCCGCTCATCGCCAGATCGCGCCGTAATTGCGCAACCTCGTTTTCAAGCCGGCGCCGTTCCTCGACGATCGCCTGCACCCGCTCGACCAGATCGCCAGTCGTCGTCTTGAGGATGGCCGCCGCCTCCTCCGACCGGCGCGCACCCTCCACGAGATGATCGAGCGCCGCCTGACCGGTCAGCGCCTCGATGCGGCGCACGCCGGCGGCGGAGGCGCTGTCGCCCGTCAGGACCCAGAGCCCGATCTCGCCGGTCCGCGCCACATGGGTGCCGCCGCACAATTCGATCGACCAGGTGTCGCCGCCAGGACCGCGGCCGGTGTCGGCGACGCCCATGGAGACGACGCGCACCTCATCGCCGTATTTCTCCCCGAAAAGCGCCTGCGCCCCCAATTCGCGCGCGGTGTCCGGATCCATGAGGCGGGTCTCGACTGGCGAATCCTGCCGGATGAACTGGTTGATGCGGCGCTGCACCCCGGTCGTCTCAGCCGCGGTCAGGGCCTTCGGGTGGCTGAAATCGAAGCGCAGCCGGTCGGCGTCGTTCAGCGAGCCGCGCTGCGCCACGTGGGGGCCGAGCTCCTCGCGCAGCGCCTCGTTCAGCAGGTGGGTCGCGGAATGATTGGCGCGGATCTTCCGGCGCCGCTCGGCGTCCACTGAGAGCCGCGCCGTCGCGCCCTCGGCAAGGATGCCGCGGGTCACGGTGCCCACGTGGATGAAGACGCCCGCCACCTTCCGCGTGTCTGAGACGGTGACCGTCGCCCCGTCGGTCTCGATCGTGCCACTATCGCCGACCTGTCCGCCGGCCTCGGCATAGAAGGGCGTCTGGTTCAGCACCACCTGAACCTCCTGCCCCTCGCCGGCTTCGGTCACCCGCTCGGTGCCCGTCACCAGCGCCAGGACCTCGCCCTCGGCGCGCAGATCCTCATAGCCCAGGAACTCGGTGACGCCGTGCCGATCGGCAATGTCGAACCAGATCGCCGCGTCGGCCATCTCGCCCGATCCGACCCAGCTTGCCCGGGCCTGCGCCTTCTGGGCGGACATGGCGCTGGTAAATCCTTCGGTGTTGATGCCGCGGCCCTTTTCGCGGAGCGCGTCCTGGGTGAGATCGAGCGGGAAGCCGTAGGTATCGTAGAGCCGGAACGCCGTTTCGCCGGGCAGGTCCGCCCCCTCGGGCAGACGCGCGACCTCCTCGTCGAGCATCTTCAGGCCGCGCTCGAGGGTGCGGCGGAACCGCGTCTCCTCGCTCAGCATCGTCTCCTCGATCATGCGCTGCGCCTCGACGAGTTCCGGATAGGCGTGACCCATCTGCCGCGTCAGGTCCGGAACGAGGCGGTACATGACCGGATCCGCGGCACCGAGCAGATGCGCGTGGCGCATCGCCCGCCGCATGATCCGCCGCAGGACGTAGCCCCGCCCTTCGTTCGAGGGCAGAACGCCGTCGGCGATGAGGAACGAGGAGGAGCGCAGATGGTCGGCGATGACCCGGTGATGGACGTTGCCGGGCCCGTCCGGATCGGTGCCGGTCGCCGCGGCGCTGGCCTCGATCAGGGCGCGCAGAAGGTCCGTGTCGTAATTGTCGTGCTTGTCTTGCAGGAGCGCGCCGATGCGCTCGAGACCCATGCCGGTATCGATGGACTTCGCGTCGAGGTCGCGGCGGGTGCCGTCCGCGAACTGCTCGAACTCCATGAAGACCAGGTTCCAGATCTCGATGAAGCGGTCGCCGTCCTCGTCAGCGCTGCCCGGAGGGCCGCCCGGGATGTGCGGGCCGTGGTCGTAGAAGATCTCGGTGCAGGGCCCGCAGGGTCCGGTGGGGCCGGCGGACCAGAAGTTGTCGTCGTTGGCGATGCGGATGATCCGCTCGTCCGGAAGGCCGGCTGTGCGCTTCCAGATCTCCACCGCCTCCTCATCGGTATGGTAGACCGTCACCAGCAGACGGTCCGGATCGATGCCGAATTCGCGCGTGAGAAGGCCCCAAGCCAGCGGGATCGCCTCTTCCTTAAAGTAGTCGCCGAACGAGAAGTTGCCCAGCATCTCGAAGAAGGTGTGGTGGCGGGCCGTGTATCCGACATTGTCAAGGTCGTTGTGCTTGCCGCCGGCGCGGACGCATTTCTGCGCGGTGGTCGCCCGCTGATAATCCCGCTTCTCGACGCCGGTGAAGAGGTTCTTGAACTGCACCATGCCGGCCGCCGTAAACATCAGCGTCGGGTCATTCCGGGGCACCAGGGAGGAGCTCGGCACGATCTCGTGCCCGTTCCGTGCGAAATAGTCGAGGAAGGTCCTCCGGATGTCGTTCAGGCTGGGCATCTGTTCTCTCGGCAAGAGGGCTGCGGATGCCTGATCTACGGTCAACACCCGGCGCTGTCCACTGTCCGGAACGAACGGGCGCGGCGGGCCCGGCCGCTTCGCCTCGCACATCTGCGAGAGCCCGATGACATGCCTGCCGGCCCGTTGGCGTGACGGCTTGCCGAAGCGCCGCGCTGCACCGGTCCGGCCGCGCGCTCATCTCCACGTGCCGACGCGGTGTTCACGTCTCTTCATTGAAGCAGGCGCCTGACCGATTGTCATGACCGGCTCCGGTTCGCCCGCCATGTCCGAGCCGGCAGAACCGGGGGCTCGTCCCCCGGCAGCGTCAGGCCGCCGCTGATAGCGGGTCTAGCCTTCCATCACCGGCTCTTCGCCTCCGTCGCCCATGTGGAACTCGAGCCCGTGCGCGGCGCGGATCTTGTCCTCGATCGACAGGGCGACATGCGGATTTTCCCGCAGGAAGGTCTTGGCGTTTTCGCGCCCCTGCCCGATCCGCTCGTCGCCATAGGAGAACCACGACCCCGACTTCTCGACGACGCCGGCTTTCACGCCGAGATCGAGAAGCTCGCCGGTCTTCGAGATCCCCTCGCCGTACATGATGTCGAACTCGACCTGCTTGAACGGCGGAGAGACCTTGTTCTTCACCACCTTGACGCGGGTCTGGTTGCCGACCACCTCGTCGCGATCCTTGATCGACCCGATGCGGCGGATGTCGAGGCGCACGGAGGAGTAGAACTTCAGGGCGTTGCCGCCCGTGGTCGTCTCGGGCGAGCCGAACATGACGCCGATCTTCATGCGGATCTGGTTGATGAACACCACCGTGCAGCCCGAGCGATGGATCGAGCCGGTGAGCTTCCGCATCGCCTGGCTCATGAGGCGGGCATGCACGCCGACCGAGCTGTCGCCCATATCGCCCTCGAGCTCGCTTTTCGGCGTCAGAGCCGCGACCGAGTCGACGACCACCATGCTGACGGCGCCCGAGCGCACCAGCGTGTCGGTAATCTCCAGCGCCTGTTCGCCGGTATCGGGCTGCGAGATCAGAAGCTCGTCGAGGTTGACGCCGAGCTTCCGCGCGTATTGCGGGTCAAGGGCATGCTCGGCGTCGACAAAGGCGCAGACGCCGCCCTTCTTCTGCTCTTCGGCCACACAATGCAGCGTCAGGGTCGTCTTTCCCGAACTTTCCGGGCCGTAGATCTCGACGATGCGGCCTTTCGGCAAGCCGCCGATCCCGAGCGCGATGTCGAGGCCGAGCGATCCGGTCGAGGTGGCCTCGATGTCCGGCACGGGGTTGTCGCCCCCGAGCTTCATGATCGAGCCCTTGCCGAACTGCCGCTCGATCTGCGCGAGGGCGGAGTCGAGCGCCTTCTGCTTGTCGACGTTGCGCTTGTCAGCCATATCCAGAATATTCGTCACACCCAAGGTCGTGTTCCTTATTTCATGCCCGCCGTGCAACGGCAATCGCAGCTTCGTTCGCGGTTCGTTCTGACAGGAAGAATGGGGACGAATGCGGAACATTGCAAGCGCGCATCGACTTCAGGGAACAGATGCGCCGCGCCGTCATGGCATCTTTTCCGACACCATCGAGATCAGATCGGCCAGGGAGAACGGCTTCGGCAGGAAGCTCGATTGCGGCAATTCCGCCTGTCGTTCGGAAAAACTCTCCTCCGCATAGCCCGACATGAAGATCACCGCCGTATCGGGACGCGCGATCAGCGCCTCCGTCACCCAAGAGGGACCATCGCGGCCGGGCATGATGACGTCAGTCAGAAAGACGTCAACAGTGAGGTCCTTGTCGGCCAGAATGTCCAGCGCCGCTTCGGCGCTGTCGGCCTCGAGCACGGCGAAGCCCTTGATCTGGAGCGCCCTGGACGCGAAGGCGCGCACCGACAATTCGTCCTCGACGAGAAGCACCACTCCCGCCTTCCGGTCGGGCGGCATCGGCGCCGGCGGCGAGGCCGGTGCCGGTTCGCTGTCGACCTTTTCGAGGGCGGGGAGATAGAGGCTGAACGTCGTGCCGACGCCGACCTCGCTGTCGACAAAGATGTAGCCGCCAGTCTGCTTCACGATGCCGTAGACGGTCGAGAGGCCGAGACCCGTTCCCTCGCCCGGCCGCTTCGTGGTGAAGAAGGGCTCGAAGATCTTCTCCAGCCGGTCCGGCGGGATGCCGGTCCCGTGGTCGGCGACGCGGACCACCACGTAATGGCCCGGCGGCACCTCCACCCGGTCGCGGCACAGCGGGCGGACCAGTTGCTCCTGATCCGTCTCCACCGAGATGCGGCCGCCATTGGGCATCGCGTCGCGGGCGTTGACGACGAGGTTCATGATGACCTGCTCGAACTGCCGCCTGTCCGCCCGCACTGATTTCAGGTCGCGGCGGTGCCGGAAGGACAGGGCGACGCGCTCGCCCACGAGCCGGTTCAGCAGATGCGTCAGATCCGACAGGACGTCGCGGAGGTCGATATGTTCGGGCCTGAGGTTCTGCTTCCGGGAATAGGCGAGGAGCTGGCGGACGAGGCTCGCCGCGCGGTTGGCGTTCTGGTTGATCTGGTCGAGATCGGAGAAGTCCGGATCGCCGGGATCGTGGCGCAGCAGCAGAAGGTCGCAATGCCCGGTGATCGCCGTCAGCAGGTTGTTGAAGTCGTGGGCAATGCCGCCGGCGAGCTGGCCGATGGCTTCCATCTTCTGGCTCTGGACGAATTGCGCCTCGAGCGTCTTGAGCTCGGTGGCGTCGTTCAGGATCGCCATCAGCCGCGTCCCGCCGGCGCGCGGGATGGTGTCGAGCGTGATCTGCACGAAGCGGTCGGCTTCGGCGCGCACGGCGCGCACGACCTCGGGCTTCTGCAGGGTGCGGCCGTCGAAGGCGTCGTCCACCCAGTCGGAGATCGGCCGTCCCAACCCCTCGACCAGCCGGTAGAGCTCGACGCGCTCCGTCTCGGAGATCTCGAGAAGCGCGCGGGCAGCGGAATTGGCCACGGAGACGACGCCATCCTCGTCGATCTCGATCAGCGGCACCGGCAGCCCGTCGAAATCGACCGTCGAGCTCTTGTCGAGGCCGGCGCTTTCGGGCGCAGCGGCCCCGGTCGCGTCGAAGCGCCACAGGATGTCCGACCGCCCCACCCTCTCGGCGTTGAGGCAGGCGCCGGTGGACAGCTTGATGCAGCGGCCCGCCCGTCCTTCGGCGAGCGCCCGCCCGCACATCTGCTGGAGCGTCTCCCGCGGATCGGCCACGCTCTGGCCCAGCCGTTCCGCGAAGGTTCCGCCAGCGGATTCGTTCTGCCAAAGCAGCGCGCCGGTGCCGTCGGTCAGGGCGACGGGGGCATCGTCGCTTCCGAAACTCACCTCGAGGACCCGTCGCATGGCCTGGCGCACCAAGCGCCGCCGATAGCCGATGACGACGATCAGCGCTGCCATGACAGACAGCGTGACGGCCGTGGCGGCCAAGGCGAGGCCGAAGGTCAGGCCCGGCAGGATCACCGCGCCGAAAGCGGCCAGTGCCGCGGCGCCCAGGAGGCCTTTGGCATGCGGGAAATGGCTAGCGGCCGCATCTTCGGGGGCCAATCGGAGATCTGTCACGTGTCGATCCGGATCTGGGGTCACGGCTTCATTGATCGTTTGGGTAAAGGAACGGTTAACGGGACAGCAGCGCCGCTAGCGGCGCTCGATGACGGCGCAATAGAAGCCGTCGCCGCCATCAAGCGGGCTGAGGCGCCGGGACGTCCGCACTTGCAGCGGGTGCTCGGCCAAGAGCGCCTCAAGCTGCGCCTCGTTCTCGCAGTGCAGGAGCGAGCAGGTCATGTAGGCGAGGATGCCTCCCGGCGCGAGATGACCGAGCGCGTCGCGCAGGAGCCGACTCTGGAGGGCGCGCAGGTCGTCGAGCCGGGGGGGCGTCAGCCGGATCTTGGCCTCGGGGCTGCGACGCCAGGCGCCGCTGCCCGAACAGGGCGCATCGACGACGACAAGGTCGTAGGGCGGCTCCTTCGACAGCGCCTGCGAGGAGCGCAGCGCGACCTCGACCCCGGCGCGGGCGGCGCGGGCGGGCAGGTCGCGCATGCGCCGCATCTCGGCGTCGTGGGCGTGGCAGGTCGCCCGATGCCGTCCGGCCAGAGCCAGCGTCTTGCCTCCGCCCCCGGCACAGTAGTCGAGAATTCGCTCGCGCCCCGAGACCGGCACGAGATCGACCACCGCCTGGCTCGCCGCGTCCTGGAGCTCGACGAGCCCCTCGCGATAGGCCCGCGATTGCTGGACCCGCCGCGGATTGGCGGTGACCTCCAGCGCGGTTGGAGACAAAGGGTGCGGCCAGCAGCCTATCCCGTCATCGGCCAGAGCGGCAATCGCGGCCTCGACCGTTGTCCGGAGGAGATTTGCGCGCAGGAACAGCGGTGCCCGGAGGCGCAGGAGGTCCAGCACCGGATCGAGCTCGGCGCCGAGGCTTCGGGCGAGTTCCGGCAGCAGCCAGTCAGGGGCATCGCGCACCGCTGTTGTGTTGCCGGACGCCGCCAGGTCGCGCTCGGCAGAAGACAGCGGAGCGGGCGCATAGCCCTCGCCGGTAAAGTGGCGCGCGGCATCGATGTCGAGGGCGCGCATCAGGCCGAGCATCCGGGCGCGGCCGCCCTCGCCGCCGCCGAGGGCCGCCGAGGACCACCAGCGGCGCAGCACGTCGAAGACGTGGTCGCGCACCGCGGCGCGATCCTTCGAGCCGGCATGGCGGGCGCCGCGCCCCCAGCGGGTCAGGGCCCGCTCTGCCGGCTCGCCCGCGACGACCCTGTCGAGAATTTCGATCGCGGCTTGGATCCGCGCGCCGGGCGTCATCGCCCGCCATCAATCTGGCAGGCGCCGGCACCGGGAGCCGGTCCGCCGGAAACTGTGGCATGGCGGCGCGACGGGATCGAGAGTCCCGGCGGCATCGGCGCCCTTCCGGTCGAGCGGATCGTCGATGGTGCCGGGCGGACATTGCCGGAGATGGTGGCGTGGCCGCAGACGGGCAAGCCGGTGCCCGCTGGGGGCGCAGCGGAGCCCTGCGAGGGCACCGGCGCGGTTCTAGCCAAGCCGGTAGTTCGGGCTTTCGCGCACGATCTGCACGTCGTGGACGTGGCTTTCCTTCAGCCCCGAGCCGGTGATCCGCACGAACCGGCACTCGCGCTGCATCTGCGCCACCGTGGCGCAGCCGGTATAGCCCATGGCCGCACGAAGCCCGCCGACCAGCTGGTGGATGACCGCCGCGGCCGCGCCCTTGTAGGCAACCTGCCCTTCGATGCCTTCGGGGACGAGCTTGTCGGAGGCGGCGTCCTTCTGGAAGTAGCGGTCGGCCGAGCCCCGGGCCATCGCGCCGAGCGAGCCCATGCCGCGATAGGCCTTGAAGCTGCGCCCCTGGAACAGCACGACCTCGCCGGGGCTCTCCTCGGTTCCGGCGAGCATCGATCCGACCATCGCGCAGGACGCGCCCGCAGCGATGGCCTTGGCGAAATCGCCCGAGAACTTGATGCCGCCATCGGCGATGACCGGAACGTCGCCCGCCGCGCCGGCCGCGTCCATGATCGCCGTCAGTTGCGGCACGCCCACCCCGGCAACCATCCGCGTCGTGCAGATCGAGCCGGGGCCGATCCCGACCTTCACCGCATCGGCGCCCGCTTCGATCAGCGCCCGCGTCCCTTCCGCCGTGGCAACATTGCCGGCGATCACCTGCACCTCGTTCGAGATCCGTTTGGCGCGCCGCACCGCTTCGGCGACGGCCGCCGAATGACCATGCGCCGTGTCGATCACCACGATATCGACACCGGCATCGACGAGCGCCTCGGAGCGCTCGAATCCGGCATCACCCACCGTCGTCGCCGCGGCGACCCGGAGCCGGCCGAGCCGATCCTTGCAGGCAGCGGGATTGAGCACCGCCTGCTCTGTATCCTTCAAGGTCAGAAGCCCGGTGAGCCGCCCCGCCGCGTCGGTGACCAAAAGCTTTTCGATCCGGCGCGCCTTCATCAGCTTCTTGGCATCCTCGAGATCGGCGGGCTCCGTCAGGATCGCCAGCCGATCCTTCGTCATCATCGCGCTGACCGGCGTCTGTTCGTCGGTGGCGAAGCGCATGTCGCGATTGGTCACGATGCCGACGACCCGGCCCGTCGCATCGACGACCGGAAACCCGGTTACGCGAAACCGCTCCTGCAACGCCTTGGCATCCGCAAGGGTCTGGTCGGGCCGGAGGGTGATCGGCTTGTAGACAACGCCGCTCTCGAACCGCTTGACGCGGCGGACCTCGTCCGATTGCTCCTGTACAGTCAGATTGCGGTGCACGACGCCGATCCCGCCCGATTGCGCCATGGCGATGGCCATGCGGGCCTCGGTCACCGTATCCATCGCCGAGCTGAGCAGCGGGACGTTAAGCGCGATATCGCGCGTGGCCCGGGTCCGGGTATCGGCGGTGGAGGGCAGGACACTCGACGCCGCGGGCTGCAACAGGACGTCGTCGAAGGTCAGGGCCTCGCGTATCTCCATGCGGCTTCTCCTGGGAGGACGTCGTCTGGCGTCTCCCTATTTCACGCTCTCCGCACGAAGGAAAGGGCCGCCGCAGCGCAGCGGGAAATTAGCTTGGCCGGGCGCCAGGCTGCGCCATCATCTCCGGCAGGACAATTGACGGGCGCGTCAAGCGCCTGCACGCCCCAAGGGAGAGGATCCAGATGACCAGATTTTTCGGCCGGACGGCCATCGCCGCCCTCGTGACCGCCTTTGCGGCCGAGGCGGTGGCCGTGGAATGGAACGTGTCACTCTGGGGCACCCGCCGCGCCTTCACCGAACACGTGGAAAAGCTGGCCGAACTGGTTGCGGAGAAGACCGACGGTGACTTCACCATTAACATCTCCTACGGCGGATTGTCGAAGAACACCGAAAATCTCGACGGCATCTCGATCGGAGCGTTCGAGATGGCGCAGTTCTGCGCCGGCTACCACGCCGACAAGAACCGCACGATCACGGTTCTGGAGCTGCCCTTCCTCGGCGTCGAGAATTTGACCAGGAAGTCGCCGTCTCCAATGCTGTCTACGCGCATCCGGCAGTGGCAGACGAGATGAAGCAGTGGAACGCGCGGATGCTGATGACCTCGCCCATGCCGCAATACAACATCGTCGGCACCGGCGAGCCGCGTGACGAACTGTCGGAGTTCGAAGGCATGCGCGTGCGCGCCACCGGCGGCATCGGCGAAGCCTTCGCGGCCGTCGGCGCCGTGCCCACCTCCGTCACCTCGTCGGAAGCCTATCAGGCCATGGAATTGGGCGTGGTCGACACGGTTGCGTTTGCCCAGCACGCGCATCTGTCGTTCGGAACGATCAACGAGGCCGATTGGTGGACGGCCAACCTGAACCCCGGCACCGTCAATTGTCCGGTTGTCGTCAATATCGACGCCTACGAGTTCCTGACCCGCGAGCAGCGCGAAGCGCTCGACAGCTCGGTGCCCGAAGCGATCGACCACTACCTCGAGAACTACGCCGCGCTTCTGAAGCGCTGGGACGAGGTTCTGGAGGAGAAGGGCGTCGAGAAGGTCACGATCTCGGACGAGGAGCTGGCCAAGTTCCGCAAGGTCGCCGAGCCGATCCACGCCGAATGGATCGAGACCATGTCCGCCTAGGGATTGCCGGCCCAGGAACTCTACGATCTCGTGCAGACCACGCTCGCCGAGCAGAAATCGGGCAGCTAGAACGCCCGGGCGGATGTCCCGCAGACGCCCCCGCGGGGCCCGGTCCCGGGCCGCCGCGCCTCCCCTCGATCATCGCCCCGACGCCCTGCGCGTCCGGGGCCACGTCCCGGATCCGCCATGGCTGCAAACGCCGCGATCATCGAAGACAAAAGCCTTCTCAGCCGTCTCGATCGCGGCTTCGCCCGCATCGAGCGCACGTTCGCGCTGCTCTCCGGGATCGCGGTCTTCGGGCTGATGATTCTCGTCGTGGTCTCGGTGAGCGGGCGGCAATTCTTCAACCGTCCGCTTCCGGGATACGCGGACTGGATCGAACTCACCATGCCGTTCATCGCGTTTCTCGGCATCTCCTACGTGAAGCGCGAGGGCGGACATATCCGCATGGACATCGTCATCGGCCAGTTGTCCGGTCGGGCGCTCTGGCTGGCCGAGTTCGTCACCACCTTCTGCGTCCTCGTCCTCGTCCTCGTCGTGCTGCTCATCTGGGGATCCTGGAGCCATTTCAGCCGGTCCTTCGACTTCTCGGCGCCGAACTGGAGCCGCGATTCGACCATCGACATCGGCCTGCCGATCTGGCCTGCGAAGCTCGTCGTGCCCGTCGCCTTCTCCGTCCTGCTCTGCCGGCTGGTGCTGCAGCTCTGGGGCTATGGCCGGGCCTTTCTGCGGGGCGAGGAATAGGCCGTTGCGGTGCCGCTCATCCTGTCGCCGGCGGAGATGGCGGCGCTCGAGGCGAACGCGATCGAAGAGCGGGACCGATGAGCTCGATCGAGATCGGCCTCTGGGTCACGGGCCTCCTGCTCGTTCTTGTCGTGCTGGGCATGCGGGTCGGCTTCGCCGCAGCCTTTGCCGGGCTCGTCGGTCTCGTCTGGATCTTCTGGTCGAAGCGCGGCTACGATCCGGCGCAGTTCGGCTGGGCGCCGCGGTCAAGATGGCGGGCCAGGTCCCCCACGGCAAGATTGCAAGCCAAGCCCCGTCGCTCATCCCGACCTTCATCCTCATCGGATACCTCGCCTATTACGCCGGGCTCACCAAGGCGCTCTTCGAGGCCACGCCGCGCTGGATCGCCTGGGTTCCGGGGGGCTTCGCCGTGTCCACCGTCTTTGCCACTGCCGGTTTTGCGGCGGTATCGGGCGCTTCGGTCGCGACCGCCGCCGTCTTCGCTCGCATTGCCATTCCGGAAATGCTCGCAGTCGGCGATGACCGGCGCTTCGCGGCTGGCGTCGTGGCCGCCGGCGGCACCCTCGCCTCGCTCATCCCGCCCTCCGCCATCCTGGTGATCTACGCCATCATCGTCGAGCAGGACGTGGGAAAGCTCTTGCTCGCCGGGTTCGTGCCGGGCGTCGTCTCGGCGCTGATCTACAGCTCGCTCATCGTCGGCCTCGCCCTGACGATCCGAGGGTTCGGCCCGCCGGTCACCGGGTTCACCTGGTGACAGCGCTTCGTTGCGCTGCTCCCTGCCCTGCCCATCGTGGCGGTCGTCGTCATCATCATCTTCTTCGTCTAAAATCCTTTTGGCGGCCGGGCCTGGGGCACACCGACCGAAGGTGGCGCGGTGGGCGCCTTCATCGTTTTTCTGATGGCCCTCTGGCGCGGCATGCGGTGGCGCGAATTGCGCGACGCGCTGATCGAGACCGCGAAGCTGTCGGTGATGATCTTCACCATCATCTGGGGCGTGCTGGTCTATGTGCGCTTCCTCGGCTTCGCGGATCTGCCGCGGGCCTTCGCGAACTGGATCACGGCGCTCGACCAGCCGCCGCTGATGACGCCGGTCTTCATCCTTCTGGCCTATGCCGTCCTTGGCATGTTCATGGACGCGATCGGCATGCTGCTTCTGACACTCCCGGTGGCCTATCCGGCGGTGATGGCGCTGAACGGCGGCGCGATGGTGTCGGCGGCCGACTCGGCCTTCGGCATGAGCGGCCCGATGTGCGCGATCTGGTTCGGCATCCTGGTGGTGAAGATGGCCGAATTCTGCCTCATCACGCCGCCCATCGGGCTCAATTGCTCCGTCGTTGCCGGCGTCCGGCCCGATATTTCCGTTCAGGACGTGTTCCGCGGCGTGACGCCGTTCTTCCTCGCCGACGCGGTCACGATTGCTACGCTTGTGGTTTTTCCGCAGATCGTCCTCTGGTTGCCAAGCCTCGGCTGAGTGTTCCGGGCTTTTCATTGCGGCCGAATCACTTATGGTCGAAGCCATTCCAAGCTGCAGAATCAAATGTCCCGCACCATCGACTACGGAAATCTCATGCACGCGGCGATGCGCGGTCTGATCCGGAAGGTTCTGACCGACGTGCAGGAGCATGGTCTTCCCGGCGATCATCACTTCTTCATCACGTTCGACACCATGCATCCCGATGTCGAGATCGCCGATTGGCTGTCGGACCGCTATCCGGGCGAGATGACCGTGGTCATGCAGCACTGGTACGACCGGCTCGACGTCGGAGACGAGGGGTTTTCAGTCACCCTGAATTTCGGCGAGAGTCCCGAGCCGCTCTATATCCCGTTCGATTCGATCCGCACCTTCGTCGACCCGTCGGTGGAGTTCGGGCTGCGGTTCGAGACGCAGGAGGGCGAGCAGCCGAACGCCGCGATGATCGAGATCGAGGATCGCGACGAAGAGCCGGGCGAGCCCGCCCCCGCGGCCAAGAAGCGCGAGGCGGAGATCGTCAGCCTCGACAAGTTCCGCAAGTAGCCCGCAGCGCCGGCCATGGACGGCTAGGGCAGCGCGCGTTATCCCGTGGCAGGCTTGCCAGGGAGACGCGCAGACATGACCGAGACCCGAACCGAGACCGACAGCTTCGGTCCGCTCGACGTTCCCGCCGACCGGTACTGGGGTGCGCAGACCCAGCGATCGATCCAGAACTTTCCCATCGGCTGGGAGCGGCAACCGGTGGCGATCATCCGCGCGCTGGGCGTCATCAAGCGCGCCTGCGCCGAGGCGAACAAGGCGGCCGGACGGCTCGATGAGCGGCTGGCCGACGCCATCATCGAGGCGGCGCAGGAGGTCATCGACGGCAAGCTCGACGACAACTTCCCGCTCGTGGTCTGGCAGACCGGATCGGGCACCCAATCGAACATGAACGCCAACGAGGTGATCGCCAACCGGGCGATCGAGTTGCTCGGCGGCGAGATGGGATCAAAGGATCCGGTGCATCCGAACGATCATTGCAACATGGGGCAATCGTCGAACGACACCTTCCCGACGGCCATGCACATCGCGACCGCCCTGACCGCGCGGGACGTGCTCCTGCCCGGCCTCGAGAAGCTCGCCGTCGCGCTTGAGGACAAGTCGGCGGCGTTCTCGGGCATCATCAAGATCGGCCGCACCCACACGATGGATGCGACGCCTCTGACGCTCGGGCAGGAGTTTTCCGGCTATGCCCATCAGGTCCGCATGGGCATCGCGCGGGTGCAGAACGTCCTGCCACGCATCCATGAACTGGCGCAGGGCGGCACGGCGGTCGGGACCGGGCTCAACACGACCGAGGATTGGGCCGAGACCGTCGCCGCCACCATGGCGCGCATCACCGACCTGCCCTTTGTCACGGCCCCCAACAAGTTCGAGGCCTTGGCGAGCCACGACAGCATGGTCGAGATGTCGGGGGCGCTGAAGACGGTGGCCGCCAGCGTCTACAAGATCGCCAATGACATCCGGCTTCTGGGCTCGGGCCCGCGCTGCGGCCTGGGAGAGTTGATGCTTCCCGAGAACGAGCCCGGATCCTCGATCATGCCGGGCAAGGTCAACCCAACTCAGGTCGAGGCGATCACCCAGGTGGCGGCGCATGTCATGGGCAACGACGCCGCGGTCGGTTTTGCCGGGAGCCAAGGGCAGTTCGAGCTCAACGTCTTCAAGCCGATGATCGCCTACAACGTGCTCCAGTCGATGCAATTGCTGGGCGACGCCACGGTCGCCTTCACCGACAATTGCGTCTCCGGGGTCCGCGCCAACGAGGAGCGGATCGGCCGGCTGATGCGCGAAAGCCTGATGCTCGTCACTGCCCTCGCTCCGACGATCGGCTACGACAATGCCACGAAAGTGGCCAAGACGGCGCACAAGAACGGCACCACGCTGAAGGAGGAGGCCATCAATCTGGGATATGTCGATGCGGAAACCTTCGACCGGGTCGTGCGGCCCGAAGACATGATCGGACCGAAATGAGCAAGATCGTCAATTTCAATCGGGCGCGGAAACATCGCGCCCGCGCCGAGGCGAAACGGCAAGCCGACGAGAACGCGGTGGCCTTCGGCCGGCCGAAGGCCGAGATCGAGCGTCTGCGGGCGCAGGCCGACAGGCTGCGCGCCGCACTCGAGGCCCATCGCCGGGAGCCATGAGCGGAGCGGCCCGGAAGCATTCCCTGTCCCTTCGCGGCCACCGGACGAGCGTGTCGCTCGAGGACGTGTTCTGGGTCGAGTTTCGCCGCATCGCAGCGGCCGAGGGCCGGGCGCTCAACGATCTGGCCGCCGAGATCGATGCCGAGCGGGATCCAGATGTGGGACTGGCCTCGGCGATCCGGGTCTTCGTCCTGCGCCGGGCGATCGACGAGCGCGGCTAGCGGCACGTCAGCCTGAGCCAGATCCCCGAGCGCGAGCGGACGGTCAGATGGGCTTGTGGCACCGGAATACGCCCCTCGACGGGCGAGACGCGGAAGCGGGACACCAGCACCGCCAGAAGCACGACGCCCTCGGCCATGGCAAACCCGGCCCCGGGGCAGGCCCGAGGCCCGGCGGAGAAGGGCAGGTAGGCCGAGCGGGCCGCCGCGGCGGTTTCTGCCCGGTTCCACCGGCCCGGGTCGAACCGGTCGGGGTCGCTCCAGATCCGCGACTGGCGATGCAGATGCCACGGGCTCAGCACCACTTGATCGCCGGGGCGAAGACTGCGCCCGCGAAACCGCTCGGGCCGTGTGGCGCGGCGAACCATCATCGGCACCGGCGGATAGAGTCGCATTGCCTCGCGGAACGTGTCGCGTGTGAGACGCAGCAGCGACAGCCGGGCAAAGGATGGCGCGGCGGCGAAGACGCGCGCCTCGGCCGCGACGCGGTCCTGAATGTCGGGATATGCCGCCAGCAGATAGAGGGCCCAGGAGAGCGCGGCCGCCGAGGTTTCGTGGCCGGCCAGCACGAAGAGAGCGATCTGGTCGATCATCTCCTTGCGGTCGAAGCCCTTTCCGGTCACCGGATCGCGCGCCGTGAGGATCCTCGTGGCCAGATCGTCGGGCGCCGTGCCCTGCCCGATGTCGATCTGGCGGGCGACCACTAGGTCGCGGATCACCCGGCGCAACCGGCGCGCAGCCCGCAGCGTGGCGGGCCGGTGCAGACGCGGCATCCAGCGCGGGAGAGGCAGGAAGGCCGCGAGGTTCAGGATTGGCTGTGCCCGCTGAAAGGCGCGGAACTCGCCGAAGATCCCGCTCGCAACGGCGTCGTCGACCGGCAGGGAGAACAGCGCGCGGCAGATCACGTCAGCAGAAGCGTGGCTCGCCTCGGCCTCGATCTCGACCTCCCCGGCTGGCAGTCGCGCCGCCATCGCCTCCGCGGCTGCGAGCATCGCCGGGAACGTCTGCCGCAAGCGGCCGCCGGCAAAGGCCGGGTCGATCACGCGACGCTGACGTGCCCAGTCTGCACCGTTCGACAGAAAGACGGACCGGCCGAGCAACGGACGCAACCCCTCGCCCACCCGGTCGGACTTCGGAAAGTCGTCGGGACGCTGGCGCAGGATCAGCCGCACGAGGTTGGGATCGTTCACCAGGAAGGAACGGAAGAACGGTGTGCGGTATTCCGCCATCCATGCGCGGTAGAGCCGCTCGGGCTGCGCCGAGAGGATGTCGGCGCGAAACAGCCGTAGATAGCGCAGCCACGACACGCGGTCGGGCCGCGACAGGGGCTTGGGCGCCGTCACGGCGCGATCGACCAATAGGGCGAGGCCGGCCGGTCGATCCGCGACCGTGAGGGGGATCGGCCGGCGAAGTGGCTCGCGAGCGTCAGGGGCCCAGCGGTGACACGGAAATAGTCGTATTCGGCCGGACCTCCCGAGAGGTTGTCGAAGGCGCAGAGATACTGGAAATGCAGGCGCAGGAAGTGCCATCTGATCCGCGCAAGGCTTTCTGCCGTGAGCGTCCGCGAATAGGCCGCCGAGAGGACGAGCGGTCCGGTTGCCATTGCCGGACGCACGCCGCTCACCGCCGCTGGATCGCAGAGCGAGAAGGCGCAGCCGTCACCCGGGGCCGTGACATCGACCCAGAACAGCGTGTCCGTTCCGGCCAGCAGGTTCAGATCGGCGCGCAGACGGTGCGCTTCGGGCAGGAAGCTCACCATCGGAATGACCTGTCCGAGCGTCAGAAGGCCGAGCGCCGGGCCCCTGGCGGGCAGGCATCCACCGCGGACGAGATCGGCCAGGACCGAGACGGCGAGATGGGCACCCGACGAGTGGCCGACGACAAGCACTTCGTCCACGTCCTCGTCCAGCGCCGCCGCGATCTGGTCGCGGAAGGCGGCGAGGCGGGCTTCGAGCTGGAGAGAATAGGCCCCTCCGCCCCGCGCCGAGAAGGAGAAGTCGTGCATCAGGTAATAGGCGAAGATGCGCCCGTCGATCCGCCGGAACCACCCGAGAACGAGAGCGCCGAGCCCGACCCCGGCGGGAAGCGCCAGCACCGCCGGCGCCAGTGCCCCCGCCGCCACGCCCGCGGCGCCGGCAACAGCGAGTTGCACCAGAAGCATGACGACAGGATAGAGCGCGGCGATGACCGGGCCTTTCCGGAGACGGACGAGCCGGAAGAAGGCGCCGCTCGTCACGTAGATCCAGACCGTGCGGCAGAGCTGCGCATAGGTGGACGCGACGCCGCAGCCCATGCTGTCGCGCACGATGTCGGACCATGTCAGGACGTCGATGCGGGCGAGCGTGACGTTTCCATCGATGCGCGTCTCGACGGTCCAGCCGCAGCGCGGACCGGGGCCCCGCAGCATGCGCAGGGTGTATTTGCCGAGCCTGGCCTGCAACGCCCCCTCGCAGCGATAGAGCTCGCGGTAGCGCCGCGGCGGCATCGGATCATAGCCCGGCACGTAGAAGACGCGCCGCCGCCGGACCTCCTGCTCTGTCATCCCGTCGCCTGCTGTTGTGCCTCGACCCTGATTACCTCAGGTTGCAGGTCATATCCAGCGTCAACCTAGGCGCGCCAAACCTGGGAACGTCTCCAGAAGCCAGTAGGAAAAGGCGGAGAATGCACCGGTCAGGAGGGCGCCTCCGACGACAAGCAACAGCGCGCCCATGATCCGCTCGATCAGGATCATGTGGCGCTTCAGGCGGCTCATGACGCCCGTCGCGCGGTGCAGGAACAGCGCGGCCAGAAGGAAGGGGATGCCGAGCCCCGCCGCATAGACGGCCAGAAGCGTCGTCCCCCGCGCCACATTGGCTTCGGATGCCGCGAGGCTCAGAATCGCGCCGAGCTGCGGGCCGATGCAGGGCGTCCAGCCAAAGGCGAAGGCAAGGCCGAGCACGTAGGCGCCGAGCGCGGAACCGCCGCGGTCGCCCGCATCGAGACGCGCCTCGCGGTCGAGGAGCGGGATGCGGAACACGTGCAGGAAATGCAGGCCGAAGACGATGACCACCAGACCCGACACCCGGGCGAACGTCGTCTGGTAGGTCAGGAAGAACGCGCCAAACGCGGAGGCGGTAAATCCCATCAGCAGGAAGACCGTCGACAATCCCATCACGAAGAAGAGCGCCGGCAAGACTGCGCGGCGTGTCGCATGGCCGTCGTCGTTGAGGCTCACGCCACCCATGTAGGCCAGATAGGGAGGCACGATTGGAAGGACGCAAGGACTGAGAAACGATAGCACGCCGGCCGCCAGCGCGATCAGCATGGCCGGCAGGAGGGCCGCGTCGATGATGTCGAAGCCGAACATGGTGCCGGTCTAGCCGAGCCTGCCTGCGGCGTCACGGGGGCGAGCCTCACATCGGCGTGGACATTGCGGCCTCGCCGCGCGATAGCCGCGTCATGGAGTACGATGCCGATCTCGACGCCCTGGGGCTTCTTTGCCCGCTCCCGGTCTTGAAGGCGCGCAAGCGGCTTGCGGCGATGGCGCCGGGAGAGGTCCTGCGGCTGCGCGCCGATGATCCGGCAGCTCTCGTTGACGTGCCGCATTTCTGCGCCGAGAGCGGCCACGCGCTTCTGGCGATGGAGGAGGAGGGCGCGGCGCGACATTTCTTCGTCAGGCGCAGCTGACCCCTCACCCCTGAAAGATCTTGGCCATCTCGGTGTCGAAATCGGCCCAGCTCATCGTCGCCGCGTTGCCGGCATAGCCGTGGTAGTGCGACCGCCCCGTCGAATTCGGCAATCCGGCCCAGATCTTCGAGAGGTTGTTCATGAAGGCATGGCGGCTCATGCGGCCCCGGGACGCCTCGACATACCCCGCCTCAGCCAAGAGCAGATCGGCCAGTCGGTCCTGCAGGGCCGGCGAGAAGATCTCCTGCGGACCGACACCCAGATCGGTGACCAGACGGGCGAGCGTCGAGGGGATGAACTGGTAGCGCCCGATGGCGTGCGGTTGCCCGGGGGTGGCCTTGATCCAGCCGAAGATCTCGGACAGCGTCATCCGCGTGGGTGGCTTGGCCGGCCGCCGCGTCGCGCCGTGCTGAACCGCGTCGTAGCCGTCCGTTCCCGCTTCGGCCGCCGCGATGATGTGCCTGATCCGGTCCGCCTGCGATCCGAAGGACGGGATCGGGACGGCGAATGCGCGCGCCAGCCCAGCAGGACCGCGCGCCGCGCGCGGCTCGAACAGCGTACCGGTCTCGCGGCCGCGGAAGAGGCTCGGGACGCCGACCGTGGCCGGTTGCTGGGCGGAGGCCTGCACGAGCATCTTGGGCGGCCCGTCCTGAAGGAACACCCCGCCGCCGATCAACGAGAACCCTTGGGCATCCGCAGCCGCGGCGCCAAGCCAGAGCACAACCAGATGGCTCACCGCCAGCGCGAGTGTCCTGCCGATCATTCAAACCCCACCGTCCGTCAGTCGCTGGGACGCATCCTCCCCGGCGAGGCTTGAGATTTCGTTCGAGCCCGCCCTCCGGCACCTGGCAAAAAGCGCAAAACGGCGCGCAGAGGAGCCCTGCGCGCCGCGAAATGGCTAAAATGTCAGACGATTACTTTCGCAGCGACCACCAGCCGCGCTTTTTCGGCCGCGCCTCGTCCTCATCTGCCGCATCGGATGTCGCCATGGCGGGCTCTCGACTGGGCTCCGGAGAAACGTCATCGGATTCGCCCTCCTCTCCGCCGGCCGACGAAGCCGGAGCGGCATCCGGCTCATGCGTCGGGGAACCCTCCGGCTCCGAGCGTGCTGCCTGCGGATCCGCCGGCCGCGGCTCGTCCTCCGCCTCGCCGGAGGGCGCCGCCGCTTCGGCAGGCGTTTCCTCTTGCGGCGAGGGGGGCGCGATGGGAGCGTCCTCGGTTACGCGGGCTGCGAGCGCTTCTTGGGCGGGCGTGGTGGCTTGATCGCCGGGGGAGTTCGCATCGGCTCCATCGGTCGATTCCTCCGGCCGGGCCTTCTCCTGCGCCTCGGCAGAGACGCGGCTTCGAGAGCGGGTGCGACGCCGCTTCGATGGTCCGCCCTCGGCCTCGTCCGGATCAGAGCGGGACGGAGTTTCGGACGAGGTATCGGCATCGCCATCCCGACCGGCGCTCTCCGTTGTGGTCTCGTCGCTGTCGTCGCTGCCGTTGCCGGATCCGCCGCGCCGGCGGCGTCTGCGCCTGCGCTTCTTCTTCGGCTTTTCGTCGCCGTTCTCGACCTCCGGAGCCGGAGCACCGGCCGAGGCAGGCGCTTCGCTCTCATCGGGCTCGACGGCATCGTCCTCGACCTCGTCATCGACCTCGTCATCGACCTCGTCATCGACCTCGTCATCGTCCTCGACGGCGTCGATCGCGGCAAGAGTTGCGGTGATGGCCATCGACTGCTCGACCGTCCGCGTCGTCTGATGCTTCAGCTTATCAAGCGTGAAGTCGGGACTGACGAGCTTCGGATCGGCCTCCAGCCGCACCGCCATGCCGTACCGGGCCTCGATCAGCGCGATGTGCTCGCGCTTGTGGTTCATAAGGAAGTTGCAGATCGCGACGGGGACGGTGACGCAGACTTCCTTGGTCTTCTTGCGCGTCCCCTCCTCCTCGAGCTGGCGCAGGATCGCGAGGGAGACGTTCTCGTCGGACCGCAGGAGCCCGGTGCCGTGGCAATGGGGGCACGGCTGGGTCGTCGCCTCGATCATGCCCGGACGAAGCCGCTGACGCGACATCTCCAGAAGGCCGAAGCCCGAGATCTTGCCGACCTGGATCCGCGCCCGGTCGGTCTTCAGCTTGTCCTTGAAGTGCTTCTCGACATTGGCGTTGTGCTTGCGGTCCTCCATGTCGATGAAGTCGATCACGATGAGGCCCGCGAGGTCGCGCAGGCGCAATTGCCGCGCGACCTCCTCGGCGGCCTCCATGTTCGTCTTGTAGGCGGTCTCCTCGATCGAGCCTTCCTTGGTCGCCCGGCCGGAATTGACGTCGATCGCGACCAGCGCCTCGGTCACGCCGATGACGATGTATCCGCCGGAGGAAAGCTGCACGGTCGGATTGAACATGCCCGCCAGGTAGCTCTCGACCTGATGGCGCGCGAAGAGCGGCAACTGATCGCCGTAGTGCTTCACGTTCTTGGCGTGCGACGGCATGATCATCTTCATGAAGTCCTTGGCCGTCCGGTAGCCCTCGGGCCCCTCGACCAGAACCTCGTCGATCTCGCGGTTGTAGAGGTCGCGGATCGACCGCTTGATCAGGTTGCCCTCCTCGTAGATCGGCGCCGGCGCCACCGATCTCAGGGTCAGCTCCCGGATCTGCTCCCACATCCGCTGCAGATACTCGAAGTCGCGCTTGATCTCGGTCTTGGTCCGCTTCGCGCCCGCGGTGCGGACAATGAGGCCCGCCCCCTTCGGCACGTCGAACGAAGCGGCGATGTCCTTCAGCTTCTTGCGATCGGCAGCGTTGGTGATCTTGCGCGAGATGCCCCCTCCCCGGGCGGTGTTCGGCATCAAAACGCAGTACCGTCCGGCGAGTGACAGATACGTGGTCAGCGCTGCCCCCTTGTTGCCGCGCTCCTCCTTGACGACCTGCACGAGGAGGATCTGGCGGACCTTGATGACCTCCTGGATCTTGTATTTCTTGGCGCGCGGCTTGCGGGCGGGCCGGACCTCGTCGCTGACGTCGTCATCGGCGACCGATTCGATGCTCTCGTCGTGCCGGGTGGCATCGCGCGTCTTCTCGTGCGGATCTCCGGGCGCAGTCGCGCCGTCATCGTTGCCAGCGACGTCGACCACGCTCATGCCCGGGATGTCGGCCGCAACCTCTGCGGTCTGCACCTCCGCGGCGGCGTCACCGGGAAGCTCGCCTCCGGCGCTCGCGTCGCTGGTCGCAACCGCGTCGTCGGAATGCGCCGGCGCGGCCTGGGGCGCGGTCCGGGCGTCGTCGGCGTCATCGGCCTTGCGTTCGGCATCGGCCTCGGCCTGCTCCTCCTCGAGCAGCGCCTGCCGGTCGGCGATCGGGATCTGGTAGTAATCGGGATGAATCTCTGAGAAGGCCAGAAATCCGTGGCGATTGCCGCCGTAATCGACAAAGGCAGCCTGGAGCGACGGCTCCACCCGCGTGACCTTCGCTAAATAGATGTTGCCGGCGAGCTGGCGCTTGTTCTCCGATTCGAAGTCGAATTCCTCGACCTTGTTTCCGTCCACCACCACGACGCGGGTCTCTTCCGCGTGGGTGGCATCGATGAGCATTTTCTTTGCCATATATCCGTATTCCGCACCCGTGCAGACGGCCGCCCCTCCAACGGAGGTGACGAACAAGGTCCGGTCGGGTGCTCGATCAAGGCAAGTGCGTCCGCCCGGCCTGCCGATCCGCTATCCCCACGGGGCGGCTGGATCGGTCGGGCTGTCATCGGCGCACGGCACATTGCGAGTACTACTCCGGCGCGAGGGATCGCGCCCACGAACGGGGGCCCGAAACATCGCGTCGATGCGCGGGCAGCGATCTGCCTGACTGGCCCCGCAGATCGGGTCGCCGTCAGCGAAATCAACGATGGGTTGCAGCATTGCAGAGCAATACGCCACCCGTGCCCTGGAGCATAGGTCCCTTCGGCGGGGAATGACAACGGGTTTTTGCTAGCCGCTGAGATAGTCCGACCGCGTGAGCCCGTATTTCGCCATCTTTTCATTGAGGGTCCTGCGCGGCAGGCACAGCTCGTCCATCACCGCAACGATGGAGCCGCGGTGCCGGCGCATCGTGTTGTCGATCAGCATCCGCTCGAAGGCCTCGACATATTCCTTAAGCGGCTTGCCTTCGGTCGTCATGCCGGGTTCGCTCTCGTCCTCCCCCGCCATCAGCAGCGAGGAGATTGTCCCCGTTCCGCGCCGGTTCTGCATGGCCGCACGTTCGGCGATGTTGACGAGCTGGCGGATATTGCCCGGCCAGGGCGCCTGCAGCAGCTGCGCAGCTTCCTGAGCCGACAGTTCCGGCGCCTCCCCGCCGTAATCCTCCGCTGCCTGTTCGGCGAAGCGGGTGAACAGGGTCAGGATGTCCTCGCCGCGCGTCCGCAGGGGCGGAAGCGTGATCTTCATGGCCGCGAGGCGATAATAGAGATCCGGGCGCAGCACGTCCTCGCAGGTCTTGCCCTGCTCGCTCAGGTTCGAAATCGCGATCACCCGGGTCTCGGCCGGCGTCCCTTGGTCGTTGATCCAGCCGAGCAGCCGGGCCTGCAGCCCGGAAGGCAAGGCATCGATGTCCTCGAGCACCAGCGTGCCGCCTCGTGCCTGTTCGATCAGCGGGATCTCGGGGTCGGAAGGCCCGAAGAGGCGCGCCGCCAGGACCTGCTCCTCCTGACCGGCGCACGAAAACAGGACGAACTTCTGGCGCGCCCGGGCACCGACGGCGTGCAGGGCATGCGCGGTCAGGGTCTTGCCCGTTCCGGTCTCGCCGTCAATCAGCACGTGGCCGTCCGCCTGACCCAGATCGAGGATGTCCTCGCGCAGCCGTTCCATGACCGGCGACGATCCGATCAGCTTCTTCATGATGCCGGCTCCGCCCGCCAGTTCGCGTCGCAGGGCGCGGTTGTCGAGCGTCAGCCGGCGGTGCGACGAGGCCCGCTTCGCCAGGTCCGCCATCTTCTCGGGGTTGAACGGTTTCTCGAGAAAGTCGAAGGCGCCGACCTGCATCGCCTCGACGGCCATGGGAACGTCGCCGTGCCCGGTGATCATGATGACCGGTAGAGCCGAGTCGAGGCTCATCAGCCGCTTCAGCAGCGAGATCCCGTCCATGCCCGGCATCTTGATGTCCGAGATCACGATGCCAGGATAGTCGCCGTTGATCCCTTTCAGCGCCTCCTCGGCGCTGGCGAAGGCTTCGGTGTCGTAGCCCGACAGCGCCAGCCACTGGCTGATCGACTGGCGCATGTCCTTCTCGTCATCCACAATGGCGATCTTCATGGCATGTGCCATTGTCTTACTCCGCTGCTTTCACGTCCTGCCGCAAGGGCAGTTGCATTTCGAAGACGGCCCCTCCATCGCGGCCGTTGCGCGCGATGAGGCGTCCGCCAAGGTCGCCGACAATCCCCGACGAGATCGCGAGACCAAGTCCCGTGCCATCGCCGGGAGCCTTGGTGGTATAGAACGGCTCGAACAATTGGTCGAGATCGCTGATGCCGGTGCCGTTGTCCCGCACGCGCAGCGTCGCGACCGTGTCGCCGGTCAGCAGGATCTGGATCCGGGGCTCGGCGACGTCCTTGGTGGCGTCGATGGCGTTCCTCAGCAGGTTGACGATGACCTGCTCCACCCGGATCTTGTCGGCCATGACCGGAACGGCCTCGGGCGGCACGGTCCGGTCGATCTTGACGTCCCGGCGCCGCAATTGCGGCTCCATCAGCGCCAGCGCCGAGGACAGGCAATCGCGCAGATCGAGCGGCTCGAGCGCGTCGCCGCCCTTTCTGGCATAGCTCTTGAGCTGCCGGGTGATCGCCCCCATCCGCTCGATCAAGTCGTCGATCCGGTGGAACGAGGCCACGGCCTCTTCCGATCGCTTGCGCTGGACCAGCAGCCGCGCCCCGGCCAGATAGGTCTTCATCGCCGCAAGCGGCTGGTTCAGTTCGTGGCTGACCGCGGCCGACATCTCGCCCAGGACAGCAAGCTTCGAGGTCTGCGCGACGGTCTGCTCGGCGACCTCGAGGTTCTTCTCGGCACGCTCGCGCTCGGCAACTTCCCGCTGCAACGCCGAGTTGAGCCGCCGCAGTTCGAGCGATTCCCGCTGAAAGAAGCTAACGCGGCTGAGCGCCTTGCGGCTGATGAGCCACGACATCGCGGCGAGAATGAGCGCGAAACCCATGATCTCGATGGCGAGCACGCCGTTCACCTGTTCGCGGACGCTCGAATAGGTCGTGAAGCTCGTCATCCGCCAGCCCTGGAACGGGATCCGGGTCGCCTGCCGCATCACCGCCTCCCCGCCGACATAGGCGTCGACCGGCACGACCGTCCAGTCGGTCGTCGATCTGATCGCCCGCTGGATGGCGCCAGTCGCGGTTCGCCGCGCCAGCGCTTCCTCCTCGGTCAGTCCCCGCCATCGGCTTTCGGTAGCCAGGATGATCTGTCCAGCGCTGTCGGTCACCATGACCGCGTCGGCGAAGCCCGCCCAACTCTCCTCGAACTGCTTCAGGTCGACGCCCACGACGATCACGCCCGCAAGCCGTCCTTCCACGTCGATGCGGCGCGAATAGTCGAAGGCGAACGCCCCGCTGTCCCGCCGCGCTACCGTGAAGACCGTGTCGGGCGATCGCTGCGCGGCAACGAACGAGGCCTCGGTGCGCATGTTGGTGCCAAGAAGGCTGCGATTTGTCGAGGCGACCACCCGCCCGTCGGCATCGAGCAACATCAGCGACGCCGCGCCGATCTCGTCGAGATAGGAGATGAGGCGCTGCGTCGACTGGCTGTAATCCTGCGACGTGAGGGCGCTGATCAGCGCCGGGTCGCGGCTGAGCAGGAGCGGCACGACGCCCGCCCTCTGCAGCGCGCTCATGAGGTTGCCGGAATAGAGGGCGAGCCGGATTTCCGCGCGGTTCCGCGTGCTGTCGGTGAACCTTTCGGTCAGAAGGACATTGGTGATCCAGACGCTGGTGACGGCAATCCCGAAGAACAGCACGGCGCCGCATCGCAAGGTCCAGCGTCGCCGCTTCTCACGCCGCGCGATGATGTCGGACACGTCGCTCATCCGCTGAAACTACCGCCCGGCCGCGTCACCGACAAGTTCACCCGGCCGCGGCCAGCCCGGCGAAGAGCGCGCGGCCGTCGACGCCGCCCAGTTCCGGATCGGCAGCGCGCTCGGGATGGGGCATCATGCCCAGAACGCGACGATTTTCGCTCAGCACGCCCGCGATAGCGTGAACGGATCCGTTCGGGTTCTCGGCATAGCTGAACGCGATCCGCCCCTCGTCCCTGAGCCGCGCGAGGGTCTCGGGATCGGCGACGTAATTGCCGTCATGATGCGCGATCGGGATCTCGATCCGCGCGCCCGCGCCGTATCCGGCGGTGAAGACGCTGTTGCCCGCCGTCACGGTGAGTGCGACGGGGCGGCAGATATACTTGATCCGCCGGTTGCGCATCAGCGCGCCCGGCAACAGACCGCGCTCGGTCAGGATCTGGAAGCCGTTGCAGATGCCGAGGACATAGCCGCCCCGCGCGGCATGGCGCTCGATCGCGGCGCAGATCGGCGACCGAGCCGCGATGGCGCCCGAGCGCAGGTAATCTCCGAACGAGAAGCCGCCGGGCAAGCCCACGACGTCCACATCACACGGCAGATCCGTGTCCTTGTGCCACGCCATCACCGTGTCGAAGCCCGCGCCGCGGAACGCGACGGCGAGGTCGCGGTCGCAGTTCGAGCCGGGAAAGACGACGACCGCCGCCCTCACAGGTTAAGCTCCCGACCCAGCCGGAAGAGCAGGTCCTCGGCCTCGTGCCAGGCGTCGAGACGGTAGGGCACGTCCGCGTCGCGATTGTGCAGGGCGGTGAAGCAGATGCCGGCCCCCCCGAAACCGGCGAAATGCCGGGGCGAATCGTCAATGAGCACGTCGGCGCGGACGATGCTCTTGTCCCCGCAAAGGACGAGCCTCAGCGGATCGAGAGACGGGAAGTGCCGATCCAGCCAAGCAACCTTGTGGGCGCAGCTTGCCGGGTATTCCATCGCCGCCGTGGCGACGAAGATCTCGTGTTGTGACAACAGCGCATCGACCGCCTCCCGCGCGCCGGTCATCGGCTCGACATGCGCGAAGAAGAAGCCCTTCTGCATCTCCGTCTCGACCCGCGCCGCGATGTCGGGTGGCGCCACGTCGCCAAGCTTGCGTCCGTGCAGCTCGTCATCGGACCATGCGTAGCCCAGATCTGCGTAGAGGACGGATTTGGCAGCGTGGGTATCGGCCAGAACCTCGTCCATATCTATGGCGATGCGCATCAGCTCGTCTCGATCCGGTAGCTTTCGATCACCGTGTTGGCGAGAAGCGCCTCGCACATGGCCTTCACATCGGCCTCGCTGGCCTCGGACGCCAGGTCGAGCTCGATCACCTTGCCCTGCCGGACACCCTCCACGCCCGAGAACCCGAGCGATCCGAGTGCATGTCGAATGGCCTCCCCCTGCGGGTCGAGCACGCCCTCCTTCAGCATGACGATCACGCGCGCCTTCATGGCCCCTGCTCCGTTCAAGTTGCGTCGTTCAGCGAAATCCGCCGCCCGGGCGTCGGGAGATCAGTTGATCAAGGTCGGTTTAGCAGCATGGGTGACGTTCGACGGCAGCACGCCCAGTCGCCGCGCCACCTCCGTATAGGCGTCGCTGAGCGAGCCCAGATCGCGTCGGAACACGTCCTTGTCGAGCTTCTGGCCCAATTCGATGTCCCACAGCCGGCAGCTGTCGGGGCTGATCTCGTCCGCCACGATCAGGCGCTGGAAGTCATTGTCCCAGACCCTGCCGATCTCGATCTTGAAATCGACGAGCTTAATGCCGACCGCGATCATCACGCCGGACATGAAATCGTTCACGCGAAGCGCCAGCGCGACCATGTCGTCCAGGTCCTGCTGCGTGGCCCAGCCGAAGGCCATGATGTGCTCCTCGCTGACGAACGGGTCGCCGAGCTTGTCGTCCTTCAGGCAGAACTCGACGATCGGGCGCGGCAGCGGCGTCCCTTCGGCCATGCCGAGCCGCGTCGACATCGACCCAGCCGCGAAGTTGCGGACGATTACCTCGAGCGGAATGATCTCCACCGACCGGATCAGCTGCTCGCGCATGTTCAGCCGCTTGATGAAGTGGTTGGGCACCCCGATCTGGGCCAGCCCCTTCATGAAGAACTCCGAGAGCCGGTTGTTGAGGACGCCCTTGCCTTCCACGGTCGCCCGCTTTTCGGCGTTGAACGCGGTGGCATCATCCTTGAAGTACTGCACGAGCGTCCCCGGCTCGGGGCCCTCGTACAGGATCTTGGCCTTGCCCTCGTAGATCTTCTTGCGGCGTGCCATAGAGGCGGTCCTTCCGGCTGTCAGAGCCGCCTATATGGCAATCGCCCCCGCGTCACAAGAAGTCCCCTTGAGCGAGCGCGGCAACGGGTCCATCCTTCATGCCATGGAGAGAGGGGAGCGGGCCATGAAGATCTTCGAGGACCGCGAACGCGCGATCGAGGCGGAATGGGCCCTGCGCGCCGAGCACGCCACGCGGGTTCGGGCGCGGCGCAACAGGCTCTTTGCGGAATGGGCTGCGGCGGAGGCGGGGCTGACCGGCGATGCCGCAGCGGAGCAGGCCCGCATCTATGTCAAGCTCGATTTCGAGCCGAACGGCGAGACAGCGATGCTCGAGGCCGTCGCCGAGGATCTGGGCCGGCCGCGCGACGCGGTCCGCGCCGAACTGACGCGATGCGGCAGCCGCGCCGAAGCCGAGATCGGCAGCTGACATGCGCCTGGCCGCAGGACGATCATGAACGATCCGCATTTGCGGAGACGGTGGCGCTGGCCTAGGTGAGACGGAGGTTTCAGAAGGACGAGCCATGGCCGATGCCCTCTCCGCGCTTCTTGCCACCCGTGAGTGGCTTCTCGCCGATGGAGCGACGGGAACGACGCTGTTCAACATGGGGCTTTACTCCGGCGAGAGCCCCGAATTGTGGAACGTCGAGAAGGCCGACAGCATCCGCGCGCTCTATCGCGGCCCGATCGAGGCCGGATCCGACATATTCCTGACCAACACGTTCGGCGGCAATGCCGGGCGGCTGTCGCTGCACCAGATGCAGGACCGGGTCACCGAGCTGAACCGCGCCGGCGCCGAGATCGGGCGCGAGATGGCGGATCGGTCCAGGCGCCCGATCGTCGTCGCCGGATCGATGGGCCCGACCGGCGAAGTCATGGCGCCCCTCGGCGCGCTCACCCATGCCCGGGCGGTCGAGATGTTCGAGGAACAGGCGCAGGGGCTGAAGGACGGCGGCGTCGACGTCCTGTGGATCGAGACCATCAGCGCTCCCGAGGAATACCGTGCCGCCGCCGAGGCGGCGACGCGCGTCGGCCTGCCATGGTGCGGCACCATGTCATTCGACACGGCGGGCCGTACGATGATGGGGACCACCTCGTCGGAACTGACGCGGATCGTGGGCAGGATGGACCCGCCCCCCGTCGCCTTCGGCGCCAATTGCGGGACCGGCGCGTCCGATCTCCTGCGCACGGTCATCGGGTTCTCGGAGGCCGGCGCGCCCCGGCCGATCATCGCCAAGGGCAATGCCGGGATCCCGAAATACGTGCAGGGTCACATCCACTACGACGGCACGCCCGAGATCATGGCAGATTACGCCGTGCTCGCCCGCGATTGCGGCGCGCGCATTATCGGCGGCTGTTGCGGCACCACGTCCGAGCATCTGGTCGCCATGCGGGAGGCGCTCGAGACGCGGCCGCGGAGCGAGGCGCCGACGCTCGACGAGATCGAGGCGAAGCTCGGCGGCTTCTCCTCTGCGACCGACGGGACCGGCAGCGCAGCCGCCCCGAAGCGCGAGCGCCGCGGTCGCCGAAGGGGCTGACCACCATGCCGCGCGCTTCACCCTGTTTTGCTCGGATCGGGCGCCTCGTCGGCGCCGCCGGTAGGGCTTGCGGCGCCTCGGGAGGCGGGGATCGCCCACTATGCGCGGCCGGTGATCCGGTCAGCATCAGGGCGCGCTGCGCGGGCTTGACGGAGGCTCGAGGGAAAATGGGAGCCACAGCCCACGCGCAAGCGCGGCCCCGCTCAGAAGAGCGCCGGCTGATCGCGTGTTCCGAGCGGAATGCGGAACTGGTCCGCGCGCAGCGGCGGCAATGCGTCGACGAGGTGGAGCCGCGCCCGCGCCAGATCGAAGCGTTTCGCGATCAGCTCGGCGAACACGCCCTCGCCCCGCATCCGGTGCCCCCAATCGGAGGCGTAGAGCGCGCCGCGATGCATCTCGCGGATGCGGGCCAGGACCTTTGCCTTGCGGTCCGGCGCATGCCGTTCGAGCCAGCCCTCGAAGAGGCCCGACACTTCGAAGGGCAGCCGCAGCATGACCCAGCTCGCCGCGACCGCCCCCGCGTCGCAGGCCGATCTGAGGATCGTCTCGATCTCCGGATCGGTGAGTCCCGGCACGACGGGAGAGACCATGACCCGCGCGTCGATACCGGTGCGCGACAGACGTTCGATCGCCCGAAGCCGTCGGGCCGGCGCCGGCGCGCGCGGCTCCATCCGGCGCGCCAGAGCGGCATCGAGCGTCGTGATGCTGATGCCGACGCACGCCAGACCGGCCGCCCCCATCTCCGACAGGATATCTATGTCGCGCTCCACCATCGTGCCCTTGGTGGCGATGGTGAGGGGATGGCGGAACCGCTGCAGAACCTCGAGGATGCCTCGCATGACGCGCCAGTCGCGCTCGATCGGCTGATAGGGATCTGTATTGGTTCCAAGAGCGATGGGTGCGGGCCGGTAGCCGCGCGCCCGCAACTGACGCTCCAGCACCGCCGGCGCATCGGGGCGGGCGATGAGCTTCGTTTCGAAGTCGAGGCCGAAGGACATGCCCAGATAGCCGTGGCTTGGCCGCGCGAAACAGTAGATGCAGCCGTGCTCGCAGCCGCGATAGGGATTGATCGACCGGTCGAACCCGATATCGGGCGACGTGTTCCGCGCGAGGATCGTCTGCGGGCGTTCCACCGATACGTCCGTCTCGAGAAGGGGGGGATCCTCGTCGGGCGCCCAGCCGTCGTCGATGGCCTCTCGGGACTGCGTCTCGAACCGCACCGACGGGTTCCCGCCTGCGCCACGGGCGCGAACGATCTGGCGGGGCGGGACCGGATTCTGAATTCATGGCCGAAAGGTAGAACGAAAGAAGAACATCAGCAAGCCGCGCCGCCTGTCGTGCGTGTGCCCATAAGTTCACAGACCATTGCGGAGGATCACATGCGACACTTGACCTGCCTTCTCGCCGTGCTTGCGGTGCATGCCGGCGCGGCCGCTGCGGCGCCGGTCGACCGCCTCGTCTTCGGCGACAGCCTGAGCGACCCGTTCGTTCCGGACCTCGTGGGCGTCACTCCGGCCGCGCAATTCACGAACGGCAACACGTGGGCTGTGCAGATCGGCCTCGACAGTGCGGCGGCTGGCAACTTCGCCCGGGGCGGCGCCGTGGCCCTGTCCGATGGCGATCCGAGCACGGATCAGGACTTCGCCGGTCAGATCGCGGCATTCGGTCGATCCGGACTGGACATCGACAGCGACACGCTCGCCTATGTCTGGTTCGGCGGCAATGACGCGGCCGATGCCGTCCGCGAAGCCCTGCCGGTGTCGCTGACCGGCGGCAGCCCCGCGGAGGTTGCGGCCGCCATTTCGGCCCGCATCACGCCGGCGATCGGCGATCTGCAGCGCGGATTGACAAGCCTTCTCGGCCTCGGGATCGACCGGTTCGCATTGTTCGAATCGCCCGACATTGGCATCACGCCGCTGATCCGGTCCCTCGGCGCCGGATCTCTGGGAAGCCTCGCCTCGGCGTCCTTCAATACCGGCCTGCGGGACGTGGCCACGGAGCTTTCGGAAACGGCCGATGTCACGGTCATCGACACGAACGCGCTCTACGCCCCGATTCTCGCCGATCCGGAAGCCTACGGGTTGAGCAATGTCGACGATCCCTGCCTGGTCGATCTAGACGCGCTCTTCGCCTGCACCGGCTATGCGTTCTTTGACCCGTTCCATCCGACGGAACGCATTCATGAAATCTTCGCGGATGCCGCCCTTCGCGCTGATGAGGAGCCCGCGCCCGTGCCTCTGCCCGCGGGCGGCACGCTCCTGATCATCGGTCTGGGCGCCTTCGGCCTCATTGCAGGCGCGCAAGGTCGCTTGACGCCCGGTCGGGGTCGCAATCGGCCATCGCCCGGCCCGAAGAACGCCGTAAGTGGCCCATCATAGCCAACCGGAGACGACATCATGGCTGACGACGACGACGAGATCATCCTGTCCGAACTCGACGACGAGGAACTCGTCCAGCAGATGATGGACGACCTTTACGACGGCCTGCGGGATGAGATCGAGGAGAGCGTGACGATCCTGCTCGATCGCGGATGGCCGCCCTATCGCATCCTGACCGAGGCGCTGGTCGCGGGCATGACCATCGTCGGCCACGATTTCCGCGACGGCATCCTGTTCGTTCCGGAAGTACTGCTGGCCGCCAATGCGATGAAGGGGGGCATGGCGATTCTGAAGCCGCTTCTGGCCGAGACCGGGGCGCCAAAGATGGGCAAGATGGTGATCGGCACCGTCAAGGGCGACATCCACGACATCGGCAAGAACCTCGTCGGGATGATGATGGAGGGCGCCGGCTTCGAGATCGTCGATCTTGGCATCAACAACCCCGTCGAGAACTACCTCGACGCGCTCGAGCGCGAGGATGCCGACATCCTCGGCATGTCCGCGCTCCTGACCACGACGATGCCCTACATGAAGGTCGTGATCGACACGATGAAGGAAAAAGGCATCCGCGACGACTACATCGTGCTGGTCGGTGGGGCCCCCTTGAACGAGGAATTCGGCCGCGCGATCGGGGCTGACGCCTATTGCCGCGACGCGGCCGTCGCTGTCGAGACGGCAAAGGACTTCGTCAAGCGCAAGCACAATCAGAGTGCCGCGGCCCGCTGAACCTTGTCAGCGGCCGGCATGATCTCCACCTGTCGCGCGAGGAGATGCCCATGCCCGCCACCCGATTCGCAGTCCTTCTCGCCGCCGTCCTTGTCGCCGCCGGCCTCACCGTCCTCGCGGGTGCCGCGATGACGGGCGCGGGCGCGAGCGGCGCGGCACTCTGGGTCGTGCTGCTCGGCGCGGCGCTGGCGGTCCGGCTTGCCACGAGGCGGCGGTGACCGCCCTGCCCTCCGACCGTCCACCGGCGGCGAGCGTCACGGCGCCCGGGCGCGTGCTCGTCCTCGCGTGCGGAGCCCTCGCGCGCGAGATCACTGCGCTGATCGATCTGAACGGCTGGACGCACCTCGAACTCGCCTGCCTCCCGGCGATCCTGCACAATACGCCCGATCGCATTCCCGATGCGGTCCGCCAAGCGGTCGCAGCGCGCGGCGCCAGCTACGAGCGGATATTCCTCGCCTATGGCGATTGCGGCACCGGTGGCAGGCTCGACCGGGTCTGCGCGGAACTGGGTCTCGAGCGTCTTCCGGGCGCGCATTGCTATGCCTTCTTTGCCGGCGTCGATGACTTCGAAGCGCGGGCCGAGCAGGACATCACCGTCTTCTATCTGACGGACTTCCTGGCCCGGCAGTTCGACGCATTTGTGATCCGCCCTCTCGGCCTCGATCGGCATCCCGACTTGCGAGACATGTATTTCGGCCATTACGAGCGACTGGTCTATCTCGCCCAGACCGAGGACCCCATCCTGACCCGGCAGGCCGAGGCCGCCGCGCACCGGCTGGGCCTCGCGTTCGAGCGCCGCTTTACCGGGTTCGGGGATCTTGCAGGGGCGCTTGCAACGGCCTGAGTTGCACCGCGGCCGTCGGAAGCGCGCAAGCAGCTCTGGCTATGCCCCGGCCTGCGCCGCAGCCGTCGCGCGGATCCGCTCGACCATGGCGCGCAGGCCGTTCGAGCGCTGGGCTGAGAGGTGATCGTGGAGTCCCAGGCGCGCCATCTCGCTGCCTGCATCGATCTGCGGCACCCGGTCGAGCCGCTCGCCGGCATAGAGGGCGTGGAGGATGGCAATCAGGCCCTTGACGATCATGGCGTCGGAATCGCCGCGAAAGTCGAAGCGGTCGGCGTCGATCTCGGGCACGAGCCAGACCTGGCTCGCGCATCCCTCGACCTTGGTGGCCGGCACTTTCAGCGCGTCCTCGAGCGGTGGCATGGCCCGGCCGAGCTCGATCACGTGGCGATAGCGATCCTCCCAGTCGTCGAGAAACTCGAAGGTCTCCGCTATTTCCTCGAAGGCAGGGCTGGCCATGGCATGTCTCCCGGTAGGTGCCTCCGACCTAGGCAGGCTCGCAGCACGAAGCAACCGGGCGGCATCGCTTTTCAAACCCGGCGCCATCGGCTAGTCGGATGATGCGACGGCTTGGGGAGACGGCATGCGCAGATTGGCGATCCTGATGGCGATATGCGCGGCGGTCTCGGCCTGCGGCGGTGGACGTTTCGGGGGCGCTGCCAGCCGCGCCACGGCCCCCGCGGCGGATCCGCGCCCCTTGATCGAAACCGTCGAGAGCGCGGACATCGTGCCGACGCAATCCGGCGTGGTCCTGCGCGCCACCGGCATCGCCCCCGTCCAGGGCTACTGGGAGGGCGCGCTTGTCCGCGAGGAAATGGGCGATCCGTCCGTCTTGGCCTTCGCGTTCCGGGCCGCTCAGCCGACCGGTCCGACGCGCATCTCGACCCAGCGGTCGCGCGAGATCACGGTCGCGCGGACCTTGAGCCCGAGCGATCTCGCCGGCATCCGCGAGATCAGGGTGGTCGGCGCCGCAACCGGCCGCGTGATCCGGCGCTAGACGTCGAAGACGACGACCGACCGGCCATCGGCGCGCAGACCCACCCGCCCCTCGAGCAGGCGCAGCGCATCGCCACCGAAGACGGACTTACGCCAGCCCCTCAGCGCCTGCACATCCCGCTCGCCCGCGGCGATGAGATCGAGATCGGCGGAGGTCGCGACGAGCTTCTGCGCCACGCCTGCCGCCTCCGCCTTGGCCTTCAGGAGAACCCGCAGCAGATCGGCCAGTGCCGGATTGACCTGTAGCGTCTCGCGCGAGCGATCGGGCACAGGATAATCGGCCGGATCGGTCTCGATCCCGCGGGCGATCGCGGCGAGGATGCCGTCGGCGATCTCGCCCTTCCGCGCTTCCCGAAGCAATAGCCGCGAGCGCGACAAATCCTGTTCCGATCGCGGCTTGGTCGATGCCAGCTCGACCAGCGCGTCGTCCTTGAAGACCCGGCTTCGCGGCACGTCGCGCTCCTGCGCGTAGGCTTCGCGGAACGCCGCGAGTTCCTTGACGATGGCGAGGAACTTGCCTGAATGGGTGCGGGTCTTGACGCGCCGCCAGGCGTCTTCCGGGTGCGTCCGGTAGGTCGCGCGATCGGTGAGAACCGCCAGCTCCTCGTCCACCCATTCGGTGCGACCGGATCGCCGGAGCTCTGCGGAGAGGTGCTCGTAGACGGCCCGCAGATGCGTGACATCGGCCAGGGCATAGCTTTTCTGCGCGTCGGTCAGGGGCCGCCGCGACCAGTCGGTGAACCGCGACGACTTGTCGATCTGCGCCTTCGCGATCTTCCGGACCAGCGTCTCGTAGCCAACCTGTTCGCCGAATCCGCACACCATCGCCGCCACCTGCGTGTCGAAGAGCGGCACCGGGATCACGTCGTCGTCGTGGACGAAGATCTCCAGGTCCTGTCGTGCGGCGTGAAAGACCTTGACCACGCTCGCGTCGCGAAAGAGCTCGTAGAGCGGCGCGAGCGACAGATTGGCGGCGATTGGATCGACCAGCACCGCGTCGTCCTCGGCCTCGCTGGGCAGCGCGAGCTGCACCAGACAAAGCTTCGAATAGTAGGTTCGCTCGCGCAGGAATTCGGTGTCGACGGTGACGTAGGGATGGGCGCGGGCGCGCGTGCAGAACGCGGCTAACATTTCGGTGTCGGTCAGGGTGATCATGCGCAGGGGCGGCTCTCTCGTCGTTCGGATTGCAGCCTGATATGACGGTGATGCGCCGATGGAAAGGGTTCCTCAACCGAGGAACAGAGGCGTCCGGTCGCCCGTGGCCACCCGCCGCAGCACCGCGGGATACAGCCGGTGCTCCATGCCCAGGACCCGCGCAGCCAGCGTTTCCGGCGTATCGTCCGGCGCGACCGGCACCCGCCCCTGACCGAGCAGCGGGCCATCATCGAGATCCGCGGTGACTTCGTGAACGGTGCAGCCGGCCACCGTATCGCCAGCGGTCAGAGCTCTCGCATGGGTTCTGAGACCACGGTATTTCGGGAGAAGCGACGGATGGATGTTCAGCATCCGTCCCTTCCATCGGTCGATGAACGACCCGGTCAGGATCCGCATGAACCCGGCGAGACAGACGAGATCCGGCCGCGCCGCCTCGAGTGGGCCGGACAGCGCCCCCTCGAAGGCGCGCCGATCGTCACCGAAGGGGCGATGATCGACCGCCGCCGTCGCAAGGCCGAACTCGGCCGCAGCGTTGAGGCCGGCCGCGTCGGGATTGTTGGCAAGGACCAGACACGGCCGCGCCGGATGATCCCCGGTCATGCTGCGTGCGAGCGCCAGCATGTTCGATCCTCCGCCGGAAATGAGGATCGCGACCCGCATCAGAACAAGGCGCCGCCATAGGCCACGCCGGTTTCCGGAACGACGTGACCGATCCGGTGGACGGCGTGACCGGCGGTCTCGAAGCTGGTCGCGACGGCATCTGCCCTGTCGGGTGCCGCAACGGCGACCAGACCGATGCCGCAATTGAACGTTCTCAGCATCTCGGCGTCCTCGACCCCGCCGGCCTCGGCGAGCCACCGGAAGACCTCCGGGGGCGACCAGGCGTCAAGATCGATCCGGGCCCCCAGCCCGTCCGGCAGGATCCGCGGCAGGTTCTCCGTGAGCCCGCCGCCGGTGATGTGGGCGAAGGCGTGGACATCGCCGGCGCGCACCGCCTCAACCGCGGGCTTCACGTAGAGGGTGGTGGGCGCAAGCAGCACCGCGCCGAGCGGCCCGTCGCCGAAGGGTGCCGGCCCGTTCCAGTCGAGCTGGGCCCGGTCGACGATCCGGCGCACCAGGGAGTAGCCGTTGGAATGGACGCCGTTCGAGGCGATGCCCAGCAGGACGTCGCCGTCAGCCACATTGCGGGGCAGCCCACCCCCGCGCTCCATCGCGCCCACGGCAAAGCCCGCGAGATCGAAATCGCCGGGGCCGTACATCCCCGGCATCTCCGCCGTCTCACCGCCGATCAGCGCGCAGCCGGCGCGGCCGCAGCCCTCGGCGATCCCCTCGATGACCTGCGCGGCGATTTCGGTATCGAGCGTGCCGGTGGCGAAGTAATCGAGAAAGAACAGCGGCTCCGCCCCCTGACAGATCAGGTCGTTGACGCACATCGCCACGAGATCCGTGCCGAGACCGGCCACAGAACCCGTGTCGATGGCGATCTTCAGCTTGGTTCCGACACCGTCCGTTGCAGCCACCAGGATCGGATCGTCGTAGCCGGCGGCCCTGAGGTCGAACATCGCCGCAAATCCGCCCAGTCCGGCCATGCTGCCCGGGCGCTCGCTTCGCCTGGCAGCCGGCTTGATCCGTTCGATCAGCGCATTGCCGGCGCCGATGTTCACACCAGCGTCGGCATAGGTCAGCCTGTCCTTCGTCGGCATATCCCGCCCTCCTGATGCTCGGACCGGCGTTAGCGCAGCCGCTGCGGTCCTGCAACGCGCGATCGCCGGCTTTCCGCCGTCCTCCGGCTCTGCTAAGGGCAGCGCATGGCGGGCCTGTAGCTCAATTGGTTAGAGCAGAGCGCTCATAACGCTTTGGTTGGGGGTTCAAGTCCCTCCGGGCCTACCAGATGCCGGGGGATGTTTTGACGGCAGAAGACCGGAATCGCGGGTCGAAATGGCGGCTCGCCGGCCTAAGGTTGACCCGGGCTTGCGGATGCCCTTCAACCCATGCCGAACCGGCAGGTCAGAGGGCCCGCCGATATCGAGGAGGAAGAACATGGCAGTCAAGGTCGCTATCAACGGGTTCGGCCGGATTGGTCGCAATGTCCTGCGCAGCATCGTCGAAGCGGGACGAGAGGACATCGATGTCGTCGCAATCAACGATCTGGGCCCGGTCGAGACCAACGCCCATTTGCTGCGCTTCGACACGGTGCACGGCCGCTTTCCGTCACATGTGACGAGCGGAGACGACTGGATCGACGCGGGCCGCGGCAAGATCCGAGTCACTTCCATCAAGGATCCGAAGGAGCTTCCCTGGTCCGATGTCGATATCGCGCTCGAATGCACCGGGATCTTCACGTCGCGCGAGAAGGCCGCGATGCATCTCGAGAACGGATCGAAGCGCGTACTGGTCTCGGCTCCGTGCTCGGAGGCTCACAAGACGATCGTCTACGGCGTCAACCACGAGAGCCTGACGGCCGACGACAAGGTTGTCTCGAACGCTTCCTGCACCACGAACTGTCTTGCACCGGTCGCCAAGGTCCTGAACGACGCGATCGGCATCGAGCGTGGCTTCATGACCACCATCCACTCCTATACCGGCGACCAGCCGACGCTCGACACGCTCCACAAGGACCTCTATCGCGCCCGGGCTGCGGGGCTCAACATGATTCCGACGTCCACCGGCGCAGCCAAGGCGGTCGGTCTGGTCCTTCCGGAACTGAAGGGTCGCCTCGACGGCGTCGCGATCCGGGTGCCCACGCCCAACGTCTCGGTCGTCGACCTGACGTTCACTGCATCCCGCGACACATCCGCCGAGGAGATCAACGAGGTGGTCCGCACGGCCGCCGACGGAGAGCTTGAGGGGATCCTCGGCTATACCGAGGCGAAGAACGTGTCCATGGACTTCAACCACGACGCCCGGTCGTCGATCTTCCACATGGACCAGACGAAGGTTCTCGAAGGGACGATGTGCAGGATCCTGTCGTGGTACGACAATGAATGGGGCTTCTCCAGCCGCATGGCCGATACCGCGGTCGTCATGGGGAAACTCTGAGCGCCGCGCTCATCTTGCGGCACGGCGTCGTCCCCTTCCAGGCTTAGGTTGCAGCCGCCAGCCGCCGGTGCGTGGGAGACCGACGCGACGCGCCCGATCGGGCCTTGCCGGGCGTTCGCGTCGCGCGGCCTGAGCCCCGGCCCAACGACGAAGGCGCCCGTCGATCGACGGGCGCCTTCCAGGACCAGGCCGGGGCAGCAGGACGGATCAGCGACCTGCGGCCTTGGCAACCTCGGCGGCAAAGTCCTCCCGGGCCACTTCGATGCCTTCGCCCACTTCCATCCGCACGAAGGCCGTCACGTCGATCCCGGCCTGATCAGCGGCGGCACCGACCGTCAGATCGGGGTTCACCACGAAGGCCTGGTTGACCAGCGTGACCTCGGAGAGGAATTTCTTCATCCGCCCCTCGATCATCTTCTCGATGACCTGCTCCGGCTTCCCGGATTCGCGCGCAATCTCCATCTGGACCGCCTTTTCCTTCTCGACGATCGCTGGGTCGAGCTCGTCCGCGGTCAGGGCGGCGGGCTTGACCGCGGCGATGTGCATCGCGATCTGGCGGGCGGTCGCTGCGTCGTCACCGGTATAGGCGACAAGCACGCCGATCTTGCCCATGCCGTCGCTGGTGGCATTATGGACATAGGCGGTCACGCTGGGGCCGGCAAGCTTCTCCATCCGGCGCAACGCCATGTTCTCGCCGATCTTGGCGATGGCATCGGTGATCCGCTCGGACACGGGCTTGCCGCCCATGTCGGCCTCCGTTAGCGATGCCAGATCATCGACCGTCAGCGCCACGCCAGCGATGTCGCCGACAAGCGACTGGAACTCGGCGTTCTTGGCCACGAAATCGGTCTCGGAATTGACCTCCACCGCGACGCCCTTGCCACCTTCGACCTTCACCGCCACGAGCCCCTCGGCCGCGGTCCGATCGGCCTTCTTCGCGGCTTTCGCGAGCCCCTTGGTGCGCAGCCAGTCCACCGCGGCGCCCATGTCGCCGTCGGTCTCGGTCAACGCCTTCTTGGCGTCCATCATCCCGGCCCCAGTGGATTCGCGAAGTTCTTTTACTTGTGCAGCGGTGATCGCCATCTCTCTGGCTCTCCTCGGTTCATCTGAAATGCACCTGATCCGGAGCGGGACCCTCTCCCGCTCCGTCAACGGCTCGGCACGGCCAGTCTGACCGTTACTCCTTGTTCTCCAGTTCGTAAGGCGCGTCCTTCGCCTTCGCATCGTCATGGACCGCTTCCTTGGAGACATCGAGCGCCTCCTCGGCATTCGCAGGCGTCTCGAGGATCTCCTCCTCTTCGGCGGCCTCCTCCATGGCGCCGATATCGACGCCGGCGGCGGACATCTGCGCCGACATGCCGTCGAGCGCGGCGCGGCTGACGAGGTCGCAATAGAGCTGGATCGCCCGCGCAGCGTCGTCATTGCCGGGGATCACGTAATCCACGCCGTCCGGCGCACAGTTCGTGTCGACCACAGCGACGACCGGGATGCCGAGCTTCTTGGCCTCGGCAATGGCCAGATCCTCCTTGTTGACGTCGATGACGAACAGAAGATCGGGAACGCCGCCCATCTCGCGGATCCCGCCGAGCGAGGCGTTCAGCTTGGCCTGATCGCGTTCCATCGACAGGCGCTCGCGCTTGGTCAGGCCCTGCGCGCCCTCCTCCATGCGCTCGTCGATTTCCCGAAGCCGCTTGATTGACTGGCTGACGGTCTTCCAGTTCGTCAGCGTGCCGCCGAGCCAGCGGTGGTTCATGTAATACTGCGCGCAGCGCTCGGCCGCCTCGGCGATCGGCTTCTGAGCCTGGCGCTTCGTCCCGACGAACAGGATGCGCCCGTTCTTGGCGACAGTGTCGCGAATGACCTGAAGCGCTCGGTCGAGAAGCGGGACGGTCTGCGTCAGGTCGACAATGTGGATGCCGTTTCGGTCACCGTAGATATACTCGCCCATGCGCGGGTTCCAGCGCTGGGTCTGGTGGCCGAAATGAACGCCGGCTTCGAGCAACTGGCGAAGGGAGAACTCGGGAAGAGCCATGGGATCTGTCCTTTTTCCGGTTTCATGCCTCGGCGGAACTGTTCAGGTCATGGACCCAACCGGTGGACGGCGCGGGGATTTCTCCCCCGCGGGCCCGAGCACCGCCTGTGAAGTGTCGCGTCGCTTACACCTCCTCGCCCTGGTATGCAAGGCTCGGGCGGAGCCTTGGGTTGCGCCCTTTGCGGCACATGCGGCAGAGCCACGTCATGCCCGCTATCGCCTTGACCGCGCTTGTCCTTTGCACGGGAATGGCCCATCAGGTGGTCATGAGCGCACCCCTTCTCTGCATCGGGTCGGCCCTGTGGGACGTGATCGGCCGGTCTTCGGCAGGACCGGCGGCTGGTTCTGACACGCCCGGACGCATCACGCGGGCGCCCGGCGGCGTGGCCCTGAACATCGCCATGGGGCTCGCAGGCCACGGGCTGCGGGTCGACCTTCTGAGCGCCGTGGGTCGCGATCCGGAAGGCGACGAGATCCTGTCGGAAGCGCTGAAGCGGGGGGTCGGAACTGACCATGTCCATCGCGCGGGCGCCGCGCCGACCGATCACTACATGGCGATGGAGGGGGCGGACGGGCTGCTTTCGGCCATTGCCGACACCCGATCGCTGGACCTGGCCGAGGAGGCGATCCTCCGCCCCCTGGTCGACGGCCGCATCGGCGCCGGCACGGGCGCTTTCACGGGCACCGCCATCCTCGACGGCAACCTCGCCCCGGCGCTTCTCAAGCGGATCGCCACCGGTCCGTGTCTCGCCTGTGCCGATCTGCGCGTGGTGGCCGCGTCGCCGGCCAAGGCGCTTCGGCTGTCGCCCTTCCTGCATCTGGCGCGCGCGACGATCTACCTCAATCTTGCAGAGGCGGTGCAGCTCCTTGGCCAATTCGTGTGTGACGCCGCCGCCGCGGCACGCGCGCTGTCTGGCCCCGGCGGCGCCCGTATTCTCGTGACCAACGGGGCGAGGGAGGCGGCGCTGGCGGGCCCGCACGGGCTCACCGTCGCGCGGCCTGAGCCCGGTCCCGTGCGGCGCGTGACCGGCGCCGGCGACGCCCTCGTGGCCGCACATGTCGCAGCCGAGTTGCGCGGGCTCGATGCGGCGCATGCGCTGGAGGCCGGGCTCGCGGCGGCGGCCCGTCACATCGCCGGAGACGCCGCCGCATGACCGAGCCGATCCGCATCGCGTGGGATGTTCGCGCGGCGCTCGATGCCGGCCAGCCCGTGGTCGCGCTCGAAAGCACGATCATCACGCACGGAATGCCCTGGCCGCAGAACTTCGAGGTGGCGAGACGCGTCGAGGAGGAGGTTCGCGCGCACGGCGCCACCCCGGCCACCATTGCCGTGCTCGACGGCACGCTGCATGTCGGCATGAGCGACCGCCAGATCGTGGGGCTGGCGCAGGCCGACGAGGTCGCCAAGCTCAGCCGCGCGGATCTCGCGGTGTGCATGGCCACCGGGGGCACCGGAGCCACGACCGTCGCCGCCACGATGATCGCCGCGCAGCTCGCCGGGATCGAGGTCTTCGCCACCGGTGGCATCGGCGGCGTGCACCGGGGCGCCGACCAGACCTTCGACATCTCCGCCGATCTGCAGGAGCTGAGCGAGACTGCAGTGACGGTCGTCGCGGCCGGCGCGAAGGCGATCCTCGACCTCGACAAGACCTACGAGGTGCTCGAGACCCTGGGCGTTCCGGTGATGGCCTTCGGCCAGGACCGCCTGCCGGCCTTCTGGTCGCGATCCTCGGATCACGAGGCCCCGCTCAGGATGGACGATCCGGCCGAGATCGCGGCCGCCCATGTCATGCGAGGCGCGATGGGGCTTGCGGGCGGGCAGCTTGTGGCCAATCCGATTCCGGCCCGGGACGAAATACCGGCGGAGGAACTCGCTCCGATGATCGACGAGGCTCTCGAGGATGCGCGCCGCCTGCGCATCTCCGCCAAGGCCGTGACACCGTTCCTGCTCGCGCGCATCTTCGAGTTGACCGACGGGCGATCGCTTCGAGCCAATGTGGCGTTGCTGCTCAACAATGCACGGCTCGGTGCGGCCATCGCGCGCGAAATCAGCGAGATCAGGGCGGAGATCTCGCCGGGCAAGACAGCGCCGTTGTGAACCTTCACGGTCGCTTCTATCTTCGCGTCATGCCGGGATCCGCGATGTGACCTTCGAGTCCAATACCGAATCTGTGACGCGCCGTCGGCCGAGTCTTCTCGCGCGGGCCCGGGCGAATTTCCTGACCGGTCTCGTCGTGATCGCGCCCATCGGCCTGACGTTGTGGCTGATCTGGGCGGTCATCGGCTGGGTCGACAGCTTCGTGCTGCCCTTCGTGCCCAACCGCTTCAAGCCCGAGCCCTATATCGGCATCAACCTGCGCGGCGTCGGGGTGATCTTCTTCCTGATCTTCACGTTTCTCGTGGGCTGGATCGCCAAGGGATATATCGGCAGGTCGCTGATCCGGTGGGGCGAAAGCCTAGTGAACCGCACCCCCATCGTCCGGTCGGTATATTCTGGCCTGAAGCAGATCGCCGAGACGGTGTTCGCACAGACCGAGAGCTCGTTCGACAAGGCCGTTCTCGTGGAATATCCCCGAAAGGGGCTCTGGGCCATTGCCTTCGTCTCGACCGAGGCAAAGGGCGAGATTTCCCAGGCAATCCCGGTATCCGACGCGAAGGTCGCGGTCTTCCTCCCGACCACGCCCAACCCCACCTCGGGATTTCTGCTGTTCATGCCGAAATCGGAGCTCATCGAACTGAAGATGTCGGTCGAGGATGCCGCGAAGCTCGTGATCTCTGCCGGGCTGGTCTATCCCAACGCGCGCAATCCGGCAATTCCTGCAGATAGCCCGATGGCTGCCGAATAAGCGGCCGCGACCAGGCGCCTTCTCACGGCGGTCAATCGTACATGTCCGTCAGGTCGACCGTCGATTTCTTTCCCACGTCCTTCAGATGTTCGGCGAGAAACCGGTCCGCCGCGGCGGCGCCGGCCTCTCTCAGCCGCTCGACGAGGATAGCGGAAGGGACGAGCTTCGTGGCGACCGATAGGTCGCGCATCAACGCGTCGTCCGCGATCATGTGAACGAGGACGTATTTCATTGTTTTCGGCTCAACCCGCCCTTGCTCGATCAGCCGCTGAACGAAACGGATGGCGCGGAGGTCGCGGAACAGCGAAGAGTTGAAGCTGATCTCGTTGATGCGGTTCTGGATCTCCTGCGCGGTGTAGGGCAACTGGTTCCGGATCAGCGGATTGATGTTCACGATAACGAGATCATCCGGCAAGTGCGGCTCGTAGAGCGGGAACAGGGCGGGATTGCCGGTATACCCGCCGTCCCAGTACGCTTCGCCATCAATTTCGACGGCCTGGAACAGGGTGGGCAGACAGGCGGAGGCCACCAGGACTTCGGGCGAGATCTCCGGCCCCGAGAAGACGCGGATCTTGCCGGTTCGGACATTCGTCGTGCAGACATACAGTTCAGGTCCCTCGTCGCTGCAGATCTTGGAGAAATGCATGTCCTGCGCGATCGCCTCGAGGGGGTTGCGATAGAACGGACCGAAGGAATAGGGCGATGTCGCCCTGCTCACCAGATCGCCCCAGGTATAGGCCGAGGAGTATTCGATCGCGCGCGAGATGGCGGCCGTCGTCGGCGCAAGCGGGCTGAGCCACGTCGCCACCTTGAGGTCTCTGAGCCCGAGCACCCGCGCCCAGAGCCACTCGAGGTTCGCCTTGGCCTGTTCGCGACCGCCAGAGACGAGGCCCGCCTTGAGCGCCGCTCCGTTCAGCGCCCCAGCCGATGTGCCGGAAATGGCCGCTATTTCGATGTCGTCGCTGTCGAGCAGGCGATCGAGAACGCCCCAGGTGAACGCGCCGTGCGCCCCCCCGCCCTGCAACCCGAGATTGATCCGTTTGGCCATGCCCTCTCCTGACTAAGCCGGGTCCGCCTCGCCGTTCCTGACGACACGATCCCCCCCTGTCCAGTAGCCGCAGCCGACTTAACCGCAAGAGACCCCCGCGGTCGCATGCTTCAACCCGCAGACCCGCGAGAGGCGAAAGCGGCGAAAGCGGCGATCAGGCGGCCGGTGAAGCCGCGGCGCCGGGGCAGGATGCTCTCTGGTGGAGGGCGTGCGCGGGGAAGCAGTCATGGGATGAGGGCCGGAAGAGGACGATTTCGGAGTCCGGCCGGCGGGTTGGCCGGTTGACTTGAATCACCAAATCAAGGGGCGACCGCCACCGCGGCTCAACAAAAAAAACGCCCGCACGAGGCGGGCGTTGAGTTGTTGAGGCAGGTTTCATACAGGCAAGAAACCTATCGAGCAGTGTTTCCTATATACGCTGATTCCGTGAGGAAGCAAACGTAAAAGTTTGAAAACCGGACCTTCCCCCCCGTAGGATCTGCAAAAAAAGCAGGCTGGACAGGAGCAGAAACGTGAAAAATAGGTTAACACGGTGCAGGATTAGTGTACGCGCGATCCTGGCGGGCGCGATGTTGTGTTCTACACAAGCACATGCGGCGCCGCAGCATGGCGTTGCCATGTTTGGCGAGCCGGCGCTTCCGCCAGATTTCCGCGCCCTGCCCTATGCCAACCCGGACGCCCCAAAGGGTGGGCGAATTGTGCAGGGCGAAGTCGGGACCTTCAACTCGCTTAACCCCCACATTCTGAAGGGAAACGTCCCGTGGCAGCTGCGCTCCCTCGCCTACGAGTCGCTGATGGGGCGATCCTATGACGAGCCCTTCACGCTTTACGGCCTTCTCGCCGAAACCGTGGAGGTGGGCGAGGATGGATCCTGGGTCGAATTCCATCTGCGACCGGAGGCGCGATTCTCGGACGGCACGCCGGTGACGGTTGAGGACGTTCTGTGGTCCTACGAGACCCTCGGGACCGAGGGCCACCCCCGGTACCGGAGCGCCTGGCAGAAGGTCAATTCCGCAGAGTCCGTGGGCGATCGCGGCGTCCGCTTCACCTTCACCGAACCCGACCGGGAACTGGCCCTCATCATGGGCCTGCGCCCGATTCTCAAGAAGGCGCAATGGGAGGGAAAGAGCTTCGGCGCGTCCGGGCTAGACGTCATCCCCATCTCGTCTGGCCCCTACGTCATCACCGATGTCGAACCGGGGCGGTCGGTCACGCTGACGCGCAACCCCGATTACTGGGGCAGGGACGTTCCCTTCATGCGCGGGCAGATGAATGTCGACGAGATCAGGATGGAGTTCTACGGCGATCAATCTGTCATGTTCGAGGCCTTCAAGTCGGGCGCGATGAACACCTTGCGGGAAACCGACGCGCAGCGGTGGGTGACGCAGTACGACTTTCCCCGCATCCGCTCCGGCGACGTCGTCAAGTCTGAGATCCCCAACGACCGACCCTCGGGCATCGCCGGGTTCGTGATGAATACGCGCCGGGAGCCGTTCGACGATTGGCGCGTGCGGGAGGCCATGATCCAGGCCTTCAACTTCGAGTTCGTCAATCAGATCGTGAACGGCGGCCTTCTGCCGCGAATTACGTCCTATTTCTCGAACTCGCTGCTGGGCATGGATCACGGCCCCGCGGAGGGAAAGGTCGCCGAGAAACTCGCGCCCTACGCGGACGATCTGCTGCCGGGCGCGATGCAGGGCTACGCCCTGCCGGCCGGAGACGAGAAGGAGCGCAACCGCGGCGACATGCGGACCGCGCTCGCCCTTCTCAACGACGCGGGCTGGACGGTGGGCGATGCCGGAATGCTGCGCAACGAGGCGGCCGAGCCAATGCAGATCGACATTCTTCTCAGCCAGGCCGGTTACCAGCCGCAGGTCGCCCAGAAGGCCGCCGACCTCTTCGCGTCGGCGTTGGCGAGGCTCGGGATCTCCACGACGATCACCCTTGTCGACCAGGCACAGTACACGGAGCGCACCAACACGTTCGACTTCGACATGACCTGGTACATGCGCGCCCTGTCTCTGTCGCCGGGCCGCGAGCAGCTTCTCTACTGGGGGAGCGAAGCGGCCGATCAGGAAGGCAGCCTCAACTGGATGGGAGCGCGATCGGCGGCGATCGACGGCTTGGTGGAGACCATGCTGACCTCTGAGAGCGAGGAGGATTATGTCTCTGCAGTCAAGGCCTTGGACCGGGTCCTGACGACGGGGCGCTACGTGGTCCCTGTCTGGTTCAACCCGGTGAGCTATATCGCCCACGATGAGCATCTCCAGTATCCCGAGCGGCTCCCGATCTACGGCGACTATCTCGGCTTCATGCCCGAAGTCTGGTGGTACGAGGAGTAGGATCGCCGCGATCTGCCTTGCCGGCTGCATCGCAACATCGGGGTGTGCGCTCGTTCGCGTGCCCGTGAAGGTCGGCGGAACGGTGGTCGGAACGACAATCCTCGTCGTCACCAAGGATGACCAACAGCTGCCATCCGGAACCGAGGTTCTGGCCCGGCATTGACCGGCCGACACATCTACGAGGACAGACATGCAGTGGAATGCAGTGAAATCGAACTGGCCGGCCTTCATCGAGGCGATCATGCAGCGCTGGCCGGAGACCGAAGAGAACGATCTTCTGGCGCTCGAGGGCGACCGCGACCGCCTCGTCGCGTATCTAGCGCAGCGTCACGAGGTGACGCCGCGCGAGGCAGAAGAACAGATCAGCGCATGGATGCAGGGTGCGGTACCCGCCGATGTCGCCATGGACGAGACGCGGGACAGCGAGAACGTTCGCGCCTCGGCCGCGCACATCGGCACGGGCGAGGATGTCTATGCGGACGACCGCGATTTCGGTGACGAACAGGTGCCCCGTCGCCCCATCGGACGCGAAAGCTGATCGTTGCGCGCGGGGATCCGGAGAGCGTTTGTGCGGCGGGCAAATCGCCCCGCACCTCCTTGCCCGCTCCGCGACACGCCGTCGCACCATTTCGCAGAGACGAGCTGCGACCGCGGGTCACAGTGAAGACTTCCGCCGTCCTAAGGATCACGAATCGTGTCAGGAGCCTCGATCAAGCTCGACATTCTGTCGGACCCGATCTGTCCTTGGTGCTATATCGGCAAGGCCAATCTGGACGCAGCGCTTCTGGAGCGGCCGAACCACCCGTTCCTGATCGAGTGGCACCCGTTCAGATTGAACCCGGACATGCCCCCGGGCGGCATGGACCGCCGCCGGTATCTCGAGGCAAAATTCGGGAGTCGGGAAGGTGCCGCAGCAGCCTACGCGCGCGTCTTCGACGCCGCCCGAGCCGCCGGACTTGATATCGCGTGGGACCGGATTGACCGCACGCCCAACACGCTCGACGCTCACCGCCTGATTCATTGGGCGGGCGTCGAGGGCCGGCAGACAGCGGCTGTTTCCGCCCTGTTCGACGCGTACTTGCAGCAAGGAAAGGATATCGGCGACCGGGATGTCCTGGGCGATCTGGCCGCAAGGATCGAGATGGATCGGGCTGTGGTGCTGCGCCTGCTGGCGACGAGCGCCGACCTCGACGACATCGAAGCCCGTGATGCCCATGCGCGCGCGCGAGGCGTGACGGGCGTTCCCACCTTTGTGGTCGACGGGCGCCATGTCGTGGTCGGCGCTCAGACCCCAGATCTCTGGCGGCAGGTCATCGACGAACTCGCCGCGTCATGATGCCTTCGCTGGCTCTGTCTCTGGCGGCAGCGGTATGGGCGCCACCTCACGGTGATCGGCAGAGAGCGCTCTTGGCCACGGGCTGACCCCCCGCAGCGACTATATGAGCCACTTCAACGCCGCATCGGCGGGATGGAGATCCTGGCCGAAAGGCGCCGCTACGCTCGTTGCCGTCATCGCTGGCAGCTCAGCCAACCTTCGACCTCTTTTTCGGCGTCTCCGCTGCCGCTTTAGCGTGCCGGGAAAGGTCCTGTGCGATGGCAAAGGCGCCCTTGATCTTCTCGCTGTCCTTCGACCAGTCCCGCCGCACGATTAGCCGGTTGTCCTTGATCTTGGCCAGCCCCTTCTGCGCCTCGATGAACGTGACGAGACCCTCTGGCGAGACGAAGCGGTCGTTGTGGAACTGGACGGTCGCGCCTTTCGGACCCGCATCGAGCTTGCCGATCCCGGCCTTCTTGCATTCGGCCTTGATCCGCATGACCAGAAGCAACGTGTTGACCTCCTTGGGCAGCTCGCCGAACCGGTCGATGAGTTCAGCCGCGAAGCCTTCCAGCTCCACCTTGGTGGTGAGGTCGGAGAGCCTTCGGTAGAGGCCGAGCCGCACATCGAGATCCGGCACATATTCGTCGGGGATCAGCACCGGCACCCCGAGGTTGATCTGAGGAGACCACCCATCGTCGTCCCCAAGGCCTTCCACGCCTTCGAAGGTGCCGGCCTTCAGCTTGGCGATCGTCTCTTCCAGCATCGACTGGTAGAGTTCGTAGCCGACGTCCCGGATCTGTCCGGACTGTTCTTCGCCCACCAGGTTGCCTGCGCCCCTGATATCAAGATCTTGCGCGGCGAGATTAAATCCCGCTCCGAGGCTGTCGAGCGATCCCAGCACCCGCAGCCGCTTCTCCGCCGTGGCGGTCACCTTGGCGCGGGGCTTCGTCGTGAGATAGGCATAGGCGCGCGTCTTGGCGCGCCCCACGCGGCCTCGGATCTGGTAGAGTTGCGCGAGGCCGAACATGTCGGCGCGCCACACGACCATGGTGTTGGCGGTCGGAATGTCGAGACCCAATTCGACGATGGTGGTCGCCAGAAGCACGTCGTACTTGCCGTCGTAGAAGGCGTTCATCCGGTCGTCGAGCTCTCCCGCAGCCATCTGGCCGGTGGCGCTGACATGGCTGATTTCCGGCACCTCGGTCTTCAGGAACTCCTCCATCTCGGCGAGATCCGAAATGCGCGGGACGACGACAAAGCTTTGGCCGCCGCGGTAATGCTCCCGCAGGAGAGCTTCGCGGACGGTAACCGCGTCGAATTCCGAGACGTAGGTCCGGATCGCCAGACGGTCCACCGGCGGCGTCCCGATCAGCGAAAGATCCCGGACACCTGTGAGCGACAGTTGAAGCGTTCGGGGGATCGGCGTGGCCGTCAGTGTCAGCACGTGCACGTCGGTGCGCAACGACTTCAGCCGCTCCTTGTGGCTCACCCCGAAATGCTGCTCCTCGTCGATCACCACGAGCCCGAGCTTCCGGAACTTGACCTGCTTGGAGAGCAGAGCGTGGGTGCCGACGACGATGTCGCAGGTGCCCTCGGCAATCCGCTGACGGGCAAGCTTGGCGTCCTTGTCGCTCACGAAGCGGCTGAGCTGGCGCACCTCGACGGGAAATCCCCGAAACCTTTCGGAGAAGGACTTGTAGTGCTGACGCGCAAGCAGCGTGGTCGGCGCGATGACGGCGACCTGCGTGCCGGACATCGCCGCGATGAACGCCGCGCGCATCGCGACCTCGGTCTTGCCGAACCCGACATCGCCGACGATCAGCCGGTCCATCGGCACGCCGCGCTCGAGATCGCCCATCACGTCTTCGATGGCCTTCAGCTGATCCTCCGTCTCCTCGTACGGAAAGCGGGCGGAGAAATCCTCCCAGGCATTTTCCGGCGGCTCGAGGATCGGCGCCGTGCGCAACAGGCGCTCGGCCGCGACCCGGATCAGCCGGTCGGCCACCTCGCGGATCCGCTCCTTCAGCTTCGCCTTCTTCGCCTGCCACGCGCCGCCGCCGAGCTTGTCCAGAAGCCCGTCCTCGTGCCCGAACCGGCTCAGGAGCTCGATGTTCTCGACCGGCAGGTACAGCCTGTCGCCCCCGGTATATTCCAGAAGGGCGCATTCGTGGGCGGCGCCGGCGGCTGTCACGACTTCCAGCCCTTGGAACCGGCCGACGCCATGATCGATATGGACCACCAGATCGCCCTGAGACAGAGATTGAGCTTCGGTCAGGAAGTTCTGGGCCCGCCTGCGTTTCGGCCCCTTGCGCACCAAGCGGTCGCCCAGCACGTCCTGCTCCGAGATGACGGTGACCCGGCAGTTCCCGTGTGGCCCCTCAAAGCCGTGCTCGATGCCCCAGACGGTCAGGAACAGCCCGCCCGCGCCTTCGGGCACGTCGCGAAAGTCGCGGATCTCGATGGCATCGACGACGTCCTCGTCCTCCAGAAGCCCGGCGAGACGTTCCCGTGCGCCCTCCGAATAGGAGGCAACAAGCACCTGGCCTTCTTTACGCTTTACTTTTATATGATCAGACAGAGCCTTGAAAAGGCTGATATCTTCGCGTTGCCTCTCCGGGCTGAAATTGCGCCCGATCCGGCCTCCGGCATCGGCCACACCAGGATCGGGAGCCTGCGGCAGCGGATGCATGGCAATGACCCGATGCGGCGCCACGGCCGCCGACCAGGCCTCGGCGTCAAGATAGATGGTCTCGGGCGGCGCGGGCTTGTAGACAGAATCCACCCGCCCCTTTTTCTGAATGGCGTCGCGTCGATTGTCGTATTGATCGGCGACCGTCTCCCACCGTGCCAGACGGGCGGGCGTGACTTGGTCGTCGAGCGTGACGACGGCATCGGGCACGTAGTCGAAGATCGTCTCCAGCCGGCCATAAAAGAAGCCCAGCCAATGCTCCATGCCCGCGTGCTTCTTTCCCGCGCTTACGGCCTCGTAGAGCGGGTCGTCCGTCCCTGCCGCGCCGAACTCGATACGATAGCTCTGGCGAAACCGGGTGATCGCCTCGTCGTCGAGAATGACCTCGGAGACCGGCGCCAGCTCGACCTGGCTCAGTTTCTCCGTCGTCCGCTGGGTCACCGGATCGAAGCGTCGCGCGCCGTCCAGCGTGTCACCGAACAGGTCAAGCCGAAGCGGCCCCGCCTCGCCGGCCGGCCAGACATCGATGATGCCGCCCCGGATCGCGTAATCTCCGGGCTCCATGACCGTCGGCGACTGAGTGAACCCCATCCTGACAAGGAAGGCGCGCAAGGCTCCCTCATCGATGCGGCTGCCGACCTGCGCCGTGAACGATGCTTGACGGACCGTCTCGCGCGGCGGGATCTTCTGCGTCGCGCCATTGACCGTCGCAAGAAGCACGAACCGTTTGGGCAGGTCATGCGTCAGCGCGGCGAGCGTCGCCATCCGCGCCGCCGAGATATCGGTGTTGGGACTGACGCGATCGTAGGGCAGGCAATCCCATGCCGGAAAGGTAAAGGCCGGCAACCCGGGATCGTAGAAGGCCAGCGCCGCTTCCATGGCGGCCATCCGCTTGTCGTCGCGCGCCACATGAAGGACCGAGCCGGACTTCGAGACTTCGTCGAGCACGAGGCGGGCATCGAACCCTTCGGGCGCCCCTCCGAGCATGATTTTTTTCGGCTGAGCCATGGTTGGGGTCAGGTAACGACACGCTGCCCGGTGTCAATGGCCGAGACGCCTCGGCCGCGCTCCACCACGCCGCACCGGCTTGACCGGCCGACAGGGGCGTGATCCATCGCCGCCATGATCCGCCGCCTCTACGACTGGACGCTTTCGCTTGCCGGGCATCGCCACGCGCTCTGGCTTCTGGCTCTGGTCGCCTTCGTGGAATCGTCGATCTTCCCGATCCCGCCAGACGTGCTGATGATCCCGATGGTGCTTGCCGCACCGCGCCGCGCCTGGCTTGTCGCGGCCGTCGCAACTGCCGCTTCGGTGCTGGGAGCCATGGCAGGGTACTGGATCGGGGCGAGCCTCTTCGACCAGATTGGCCGGCCGGTCCTCGACTTCTACGGAATGGCCGACCGGTTCGACCAGTTTCGGGCGCGCTACAACACCTTCGGCGCCTGGGCGGTGCTGGTCGCGGGACTGACCCCGTTCCCCTTCAAGGTCGTCACGATCCTGTCGGGGGCGACAGGCCTGAACCTGCCGGTCTTCGTCATCGCCTCGGTCATCGCACGCGGGATGAGGTTTTTTTTCGTGGCCGGCCTTCTCTTTGCGTTCGGCCAGCCCATCCGGGACTTCATCGAGCGCCAGCTGGGCCTCGTCTTCACACTCTTTTGCGTGACCCTGATCGGCGGCGTCATGTTGGTCAGATACCTATGAATGCGAAAACCCTGGTGCTCGGCGCCGCCGCCGGATCGATGGCGTTGCTTCTCGGCGCCTATGTCTTCCAGGCGCTTGGCTACGCCCCGTGCAAGCTCTGTCTCTGGCAACGCTGGCCGCACATGGCGGCGATCGGGCTCGGACTTGTCGCCTGGCTCGCACCGCGCCGCGGTGTCGCCGCACTGGGTGCTCTCGCAGCCACCGCGACGGCCGGGATCGGTCTCTACCATACCGGCGTCGAGCGCGGCTGGTGGGCCGGTCCCTCGTCCTGTTCGGGCGGCAGCGCGCTCGGCGGTGTCAGCGGCTCGAGCCTTCTGTCCACCGACACGCTGGACAAGCTGGTGATGTGCGACCAGGTTTCCTGGTCGTTGGGCGGCCTCTCGATGGCCTCGTGGAACGCCCTCCTCTCGCTGATCCTGGCCGGGCTGTGGCTCATGGCCTTCGTTCGCCTGTCGGTGACCTCTGCCCCGATGCGCGCCGGTGCGGCGCCAAACCAGAAGGATCTTCCCCAGTGAACAGTGCAGCAAAGGACATAACGCTCATCGGCGTGCCGATGGATTGCGGTAAGGTGCGTCCGGGCTGCCTCATGGGTCCGGATGCCTTTCGCGTGTCCGGCATCGTCGACGCCCTCGAGGCGCTGGGCCACCGGGTCGAGGATCGCGGCAATGTCTCGCCCGCCGGCGCGTTGACCGTCGAGGGTCCGGAGCATCTCTATCGCGCGGGGGAAGTCGCGGCCTGGACCGCGGCCATCGCGGCGGCCGCACGGAGCGTGACGGGCATGCCGATCTTCATGGGCGGAGATCATGCGCTTGCCATGGGCAGCGTTGCGGGGATGGCGGCGCGGGCGGCGGATCAGTCACGGCCACTTTTCGTCCTGTGGCTCGACGCCCATTCCGATTTCCATACGCCGCAGACGACCGAATCGGGCAACCTGCACGGGACCCCCGTTGCCTATTTCAGCGGGCAGTCCGGCTTCGAGGGCTTTCCGCCGGTCGAGGCGCCCGTCCCCTTGTCGAGGGTCGGCATGATCGGACTGCGCTCCGTCGACCGCGCGGAGCGCGACCGGCTTTCGTGGACCGAGGCCCGCATCGCCGACATGCGCGCTATCGACGAGACCGGCATGGGTGCGCCCTTGCGCGATTTTCTGGCGATGGTGGAGGCGGCCGAAGCGCCAATGCTGCACGTCTCGCTCGACGTGGACTTTCTCGACCCCTCATCCGCGCCCGCGGTCGGCACCACAGTGCCCGGGGGCGCCACCATACGGGAAGCGCATCTGGTGATGGAGATGCTCAGCGAGTCGGGCCTTGTCACGTCGCTCGACCTTGTGGAGCTCAATCCTGCCCTCGACGAGCGCGGGCGGACGGCGCGCCTTATGGTCGAGTTGACCGCATCGCTTCTTGGCCGCCGCGTCTTCGACAGGCCGACCCGCTCCAGAGGCTGACCTCGTGCGCCCGCGTCGCGGGAGGCCACAGCAGCATGCCGAAGACACCCGGCGCCGCCTCGGCCGTCCTCAGCCCCGAGGCGGAAGCGAATAGGTGAGCGACGCGCGGGCAACGGCGTCCTCGACCTGATCAGAGTGGATGAGAACGTCTCCCACCGCCAGGGCCCGACCGAGCTTCAGGAGGCGGGCGGTCGCACGCAGCGGGCGACCAGCGGCCGGCTTGCGCATGAAATCGATCGAGCAATTGGTCGTCACGGCCAAGGCCACAGGACCGAGCCGCGCCAGGATGGCCAAATAGACGCCGACATCTGCCAAGGCGAACATGGTTGGACCCGACACCGTTCCGCCCGGCCGCAGATGCTTGTCCGACACGTTGAGGCGCACCACGAGATGCCGCTCTGTGATCTCTTCGACCGTGAAGTCCTCCGCCACTTGCGGAAAGGCCTCCTGAAGAAAATCGTGCAGCGCGTCGACGTCCATTTGAATTCGATCCCCCCCGATGCGCCAGTATTGCGGGGTGGTGGCGCGGTCAAACAGAACGACGCGGCCGTTGACGGGGCGGCCGCAGCGATGCCACACCTGAGACACGGAGGACGCGATGCTGACACGACAGGACGACGCGGCCGTCGCGCGGCTGACACTCGATGACCCGGAGCGGCTGAACGCGCTCTCCGACGAGATGCTGGCGGCCCTGCGCGACGTCTTTGCGGATCTGGAGCGCGACCGGTCCATCCGCGCCATCATCATCGCCGGATCCGGCCGCGCCTTTTGCGCGGGCCACGACCTGCGCCAGATGCAGGCCAAGCGGCAGAACGAGGACGGTGGGGCTGCCGCTTGGCACGACCTCTTCACGCGGTGCAGCGACGTGATGCAGACGATCCCGCGGCTGCCGCAGCCCGTCATTGCCGAGGTCCGCGGGGTGGCCGTTGCCGCGGGCTGCCAGCTTGTGGCCTCCTGCGACATGGCGGTCGCCGCGACGAGCGCGCGGTTCGGCGTCAACGGCGTCAATCTCGGGCTTTTCTGCTCCACACCCATGGTCGCCCTGAGCCGGGCAATGCCCCGAAAGCGCGTCTTCGAGATGCTGACGACCGGACGGCTCATCGATGCCGCCGAAGCCTGGGACCTCGGGCTCGTCAACCGCGTGGTCAGCTCGGCCGATCTGACCCCCGCGACGACGGAGCTTGCGCGCAGCGTTGCAGAAAAGCTCACAAGCACGATTCGTGTGGGCAAGCGCGCCTTTTACGATCAGATCGAGCTGGATATGGCGTCTGCGTATGACCGGACCGGCCGGGTGATGGTGCAGAACATGCTCGATCTCGACACCGACGAGGGCATTTCGGCCTTTCTCGAGAAGCGGGTCCCCGCCTGGTCTCAGGACTGATCGGCCAACAACATGTCGACCACTTCGGGAAGGGAGGATCCCTGCGCCGTGGGCGGATCCATCGCGGGGGCGTAGGGCTTGCCGCGATTGACGTAGCCCGCCTTCACTCCCGCCGAGAGTGCCCCCTGACAATCCCAGGCATGGCAGGCCACGAGCGCCATCTCGCCGGGTTCGACCCCTGCGGCCTCTGCGGCGTAGTTGTAGACCCTCGCCTGCGGCTTCCAGCATCCGATCTCGTCGATGGAGATGGTGCGATCCACTAGATCGGCGAGACCTTCTCGGTCGAGGATCGTGCGGGTGACGTCGGGGTTGCCGTTCGTCAGGCAGATCACCGCGATCGTCTGCGCGCGCAGCCGCTCGAATGTAGGGCGGACGTCGTCATAGGCGCTGAGGCTCGAGAAGCCCTCGAAGATCGATTGCCGGTCAGCGTCCGCCACGCCCATCTGGCTCAGCGTCGAATCGGCGACCTCCTTGAACGGCCGGTATAGTCCCACCGCCCCGAGCGCGAAGGCATCGCGCAGAAGCGACGCGAAGAAAACCTCGAGATCCGAGCCATCCAGACCCGCGCGCTGCAGCCGCGGGCGCAACGGTTCCAGCGAGAACAGGGTCTCGATAACGTCAAAAGCGATCGCCTTCGGCCTCGGCATTCATTGTCCTCCCACTTCGGAGGGCAACGCCACCAGGGGCGGGGCCGTTCCTCAGGCCCTGCGCACCGCAGCTTCGCGGGCGGCCTTCAGCCGGGCGAAATCGTCGCCGGCATGGTAGCTCGAGCGCGTGAGCGGGGTGGCCGAGACCATCAGGAAGCCCTTTCCCCAGGCGGCACGCTCGTAGCCCTTGAACTCCTCCGGCGTGACATACCGGTCGACCGCATGATGTCGCGACGTCGGCTGCAGATACTGGCCGATGGTGATGAAATCGACATCGGCCGCGCGCATGTCATCCATCACTTGGTGCACCGCCTGGCGCGTTTCCCCCAGACCCACCATGATGCCCGATTTGGTGAACATCGTCGGATCGAGCTCCTTCACCCGCTGCAGGATCCGAAGAGAGTGGAAGTAGCGCGCGCCGGGACGAACCTCCGGATAAAGGCCCGGCACCGTCTCGAGATTGTGGTTGAAGACGTCGGGCTTCGCCGCCACCACCGTCTCCACCGCCTCTGCACCGCACCTGAGAAAGTCCGGTGTCAGAACCTCGATGGTCGTGCCGGGAGCTTGCCGCCGCGTCGCCCGGATGGTCTGGGCGATGTGCTCGGCACCCCCATCCGCCACATCGTCGCGGTCGACGGAGGTGATAACGACATGGTTGAGACCGAGCTTTTTCACCGCGTCGGCCACCCGCCCCGGCTCGAACGCATCGAGCGCATCCGGCCGCCCGGTCGCGACGTTGCAGAAGGTGCAGCCACGGGTACAGATGTCGCCCATGATCATCATGGTGGCGTGGCCCTGCGACCAGCACTCGCCGACATTGGGACAGCCTGCCTCCTCGCAGACGGTGGTCAGGTTGTGCGCGCGCATGATCTCGCGGGTCGCCGCATAGCCTTCGCCGGAGGGCGCCTTCACCCGGATCCAGTTCGGCTTTTTCGCCCGGGGCGTTTCCGGGCGGTGCGCCTTTTCCGGGTGACGCTGGGCGGGGATCTTCAGATCGCGCGGCATGGGCAAGCTCCTTTCCCTTGCACATAAGGGTCAAGGCGGATCCTGTCCACGTGGGCGATGATGAGGCCGGGCGGCGGCCGCCAAGGGGCAGGATAAGGCGCTCGCAACGTTGCTCCACCCGGAGCACGCCAGATCGTCTCGCCAAGGCGATGCTGGCAGAGCCCGAGGCCGGACCAGCACCGCCGAAAGCCGCTCGTGATCGTCGGATTGATCGACAGATCTGCATGATCGCACCCCTGCCCCGCGCGATGAGGTGCCGTGCCGCAGATCAGCCGATCAGTCCGCCTCCCGGTCCATCGCGTTCTTCGGCATAGCGCGCCAGCCGCTCGAGGGCGATCCGCAGGACGATCTTGCCCGAGCGCGCCGCCCAGCCCATCCGCCGCTCGACGCTTTCCAGACCCTCGAGCTGACAGCACACGCGGAACGTGACGTCCCCGAGCCCCGGTCCGAGTTCGGCCAGCGCCGACCAGAGCCTCGCTTTCGCTCCCTCGGCACCGCGCGCGGTCACGTCGCCCTCGACCGGGCGACAGACGAGCGATTCCCACCCCTCCGAGGGCGCTCCCGCCATGGCCGCGATCTCGTAATCCTCCCGGAGCCGTTCTCCGGCCCGCACCAGATCGGCACTGAGAAAGGGGGCGCCGTCGCGGTCGCGGCGCCGCGCGAGCATCAGGACCGGCGTCTCCGTCGTGCCGTAGCGGGTGCGGTTGTCGCCCTCGTCCTCCCGTTCCCGCGCCGGGTCATCCGGCTCGCTCAGAAGAAGGTCCTTGAGCGCCGTGCGACCCGCAGACGTGATCCCGTACCGGGCGATGCGGCCCGTCGCGCTCGCCTCGATCCAGTCGCGCAACGCCAGCGCTTCGGCAATCTCGCGATCGACCGTGCCAGTCCGGATGGTTTGACCGTCGCTGTCCTCGCGGACGACCACGGCCTTCTCCATCCCTTCGGCCACCGCCAGACAGGCGCCGGATTCGGCCATCCGGCGCAGGATGCGTCGGGCCTCGCCCTCGAAACGATCGATTTCGGGCGCGCATTTCTGCAGGTTGATGCTGCTCATCAGGTCGGATCCCTCCGCTGGATCCGGGGCACCGACGGCCCCGGCGCGCGCCCGTCCGAGACGAAGCAGCGCATGGTCAACAAGGGGATCGTCCCGCCGCGATTCGCAGCGGCGAACCTGTCGCAGAATCGTCGAGGCGTGGCATCCCGAGCGGCGCGCGAGCGACCGGATCGACCGACCGTGCACGACGTGCGCTAGGTATACGTGGACATTCTCCGGCACCCAGGCTGGCAATTTATCGATGGACGTCGTCGCCATACTGCTTTGTCCCCTTTTCGTGCAGCGGTTGCTAAAAGCGTTGTCCGCATCCCTGACCATATTAACAACCGTGGGTTGAGTCAGTTAGCAGTTGGTTAACGATACCGCCGCACCCCCGAACTTCCTGAGATCCCGTTAACAGCGTTGCGGCGCATCGCACGGAACATCTTCGTCCGCGGCAACGCTTGAAGGCGCCGTGCGACGTTGAGGCCGTCACACCGCACAGGGAGCACCGTCCATGACACCAGTCGACAACCCGCTGCCGAGCCTCCGCCGGCCGCGCCTGCTCATCAGCGCTGCCCGGTTTGGCCTGGGGAAATACAACCGAGAGTGTGTGCTACCGAGGATCTTCGACGGCCCGCCGCCGATGCCGGGCAGACGTTGCCTGGCGGATCTCGCCTGTCGCGAGGCAGAGCAGGATCATGCCCGGCGGAAAGGTGCGGCGACCTATTCGGTGGCCGCGCATGTCGAGATCCTGACGGCTCTCATCGCGGAGGCACGGCTCTTCTCGGCCTCGCGCACCGTCAGCTGAAGGAATCGTTCATCCCCGCCTTCCGGCGTTCGACATACTCGGTCAGCCGCCCCTCGATCTCCGGGTCGAGGAACGGCTGCTGGTAATCCGCCAAGAGCTTGTCGACCCGAGCCTCGGCGAGAGAGGCGGTATCGCGCGCGCCCTCTTCCGACCAGGTCTCGTAGGGCTTGTAGTCGAGAAGCTGGCTGCGCCAGAAGGCCTCCTTGAAGTTCGCCTGCGTATGCTCGCAGCCGAGGAAGTGGCCACCGGGCCCGACCTCGCGCAGAGCGTCCATAGCCTGACCGTTTTCCGACATATCGATGCCACGGGCCAGCTGGTGAAGCACGCCCAGCTGATCGGCATCCATGACGAACTTCTCCGGACTGGCGACCAGCCCGCCTTCGAGCCAGCCGCAGGCATGGAGCATGAAGTTGACGCCCGACAGCAATCCCATGTTGAGGCTGTTTGCGGTCTCGTAGGCGGCCTGAGCGTCAGGAAGCTTCGATCCGGTGAAGGATCCCCCCGACCGGTACGGCAGCCCCAGCCTCCGCATCAACTGGCCTGCGCCGTAGGTGATCAGCGACGCCTCGGGCGTGCCGAAGGTCGGAGCCCCCGAATTCATGTCGATCGACGTGACGAAGGCGCCGCCGATGACGGGCGCACCCGGCTGGACAAGCTGCGCATAGGCGACACCGGTCAGCACCTCGGCCAGCACCTGGGTGAGCGTTCCGGCCACGGTCACCGGCGCCATCGCCCCGCCGACGATGAACGGCGAGACGATCGACGCCTGGTTGTTGCGCGCATAGACTTCCAGTGAACCCATCATCGTCGCATCGAAGGTCAGCGGCGAGTTCACGTTGATGAGCGAGGTCATCACCGTGTTGTCGGCGACGAAGTCTTTGCCGAACAGGATCTGGCACATCTCGACGGAGTCGCTGGCGCGCGACGGATCCGTGACCGATCCCATGAACGGCTTGTCCGAAAGCGTCATGTGCGCCAGCAGCATGTCGAAGTGACGCTTGTTGACCGCGATGTCGGTGGGTTCGCACACGGTCCCGCCGGAATGATGCACCCACTTCGACATGTAGCCGAGCTTCACTAAGGTGCGGAAATCGTCGATCGTGGCATATCTGCGACCGTTCGCGCGGTCGCGTACGAAGGGCGGTCCGTAAACAGGCGCCAGCACCAGATTGCGACCGCCGATCTCGACGGACCGGTCGGGATTGCGAGCGTGCTGGACGAATCGAGACGGCGCCGTCGCGCAAAGCTTGCGCGCCAACCCAGTCGGAAGACGCACACGATCCCCCTGGACATCGGCGCCGGCGCCGCGCCAGAGCTCAAGTGCCGGTGGATTGTCGCTGAAGACGACGCCGATCTCCTCCAGCAGCCGCTCCGCGTTGTGCTCGATCAGCTCGAGCGCCGCGAGGTCGAGGACCTCGAAGTTGGGGATGTTGCGTTCAATGTAGCGGGCGGCCTCGATGCGAACGGCGGTCCGCTCCGCGCGGCGCGCGGCGCCGCCTCCAGTGCCCCTGCTCCGCTTTCGTATCGCCGTCTCGGTCATGACCTGCTCCTTGCCCCAGGACCCGGATTATGCAGAACCGGCAGGGGGCCATGGTCGGTTAGCGCCGCTTGAAACGGAAATCCGACATTTTGCGCGGCCCGCCGCGACCCGGCCGTTCTTGCGCCGCGAGGCGACCCGGAGTATCGCGCGAAGAATGAACGACGCGCCCATCGCTCCGGCCCATCAGGCCGGCCATCAGAAACTCCTGATCGTCGACTTCGGCAGCCAGGTCACGCAGCTCATCGCGCGGCGCCTTCGGGAACAGAACGTCTATTGCGAGATCCACCCTTTCAACAAGGTGGACGACGCTTTTCTGGAGGTCTTCGCGCCGCAGGCGATCATCCTGTCAGGCGGGCCGGCAAGCGTGCCCGATGCGGAGAGCCCGAGACCCCCGCGGAAGATCTTCGAGCTGGACGTGCCCATCCTGGGCATCTGCTACGGCCAGCAGGTGATGATGCACATGCTGGGGGGCGAGGTCGTGCGCAGCTCCGGCTCCGCCGAATTTGGCCGAGCCTGGATCGAGCCGACCGAGGACCGCCTCGAGCTGACGAAGGGCTGGTTTACCGGCGAGCGCGAACAGGTCTGGATGAGCCACGGTGATCATGTCTCGCGCCTTGCGCCCGGCTTTCGCCCTTTCGCGACCTCGCCCGGTGCCCCCTACGCGATCACCGCCGATCCGGATCGCCGCTTCTTCGCCGTGCAGTTTCATCCGGAGGTGCACCACACCCCTTCCGGCCCGAAGCTCTTCGCCAACTTCTGCGCGCTCGCGGGCTTTCGCGGCGATTGGACGATGAAGGCGTATCGCGCCCAGGCGATCGAGGCCATCCGCGAGCAGGTCGGCGACGGCAGGGTCGTCTGCGCGTTGTCGGGAGGCGTTGACAGTTCGGTTGCGGCAGCGCTCATTCACGAGGCGGTGGGCGACCGGCTGACTTGCGTCTTCGTCGATCATGGTCTGTTGCGCAAGAACGAGGCCGCCGAGGTGGTCGGCATGTTCCGCGATCACATGAACCTGCAGGTGGTCCATGCCGACGAGCGCGAGCTGTTCCTCTCCGCGCTCGACGGCGTGTCCGATCCAGAAACGAAGCGCAAGACGATCGGTAGGCTCTTCATCGACGTGTTCCAGAGATACGCGCACCAGCTGGGCGGCGCGAAGTTCCTTGCCCAGGGCACGCTCTATCCGGACGTGATCGAGTCGATCAGCTTCTCCGGCGGCCCGAGCGTCACCATCAAGAGCCACCACAATGTCGGTGGTCTGCCCGAAAGGATGGGGATGCGGCTCGTCGAGCCGCTGCGGGAGCTCTTCAAGGACGAGGTGCGCGCACTCGGCCGCGAACTGGGACTGCCGGAGAGTTTCGTCGGTCGGCATCCCTTCCCCGGCCCCGGTCTCGCCATCCGGTGCCCCGGCGAAATCACGCCGGCAAAGCTCGAGATCCTGCGCGAGGCGGACGCGATCTTCATCGACCAGATCCGCCGCCACGGTCTCTATGACGAGATCTGGCAAGCCTTCGTGGCGATCCTGCCGGTTCGGACCGTCGGCGTCATGGGGGATGGGCGGACCTACGATTATGCCTGCGCACTCCGGGCGGTGACGAGCGTCGACGGCATGACCGCCGATTATTACCCGTTCAGCCACGACTTTCTGAGCGAGACGGCGACGCGGATTATCAACGCGGTCCGCGGCATCAACCGCGTGACCTACGACATCACCTCGAAGCCCCCAGGCACGATCGAGTGGGAGTGACCTTGCAGAGGGGAAAGTCAAGGACACGGTGGGTTCGATGGCGGACGCCTGCACCGGCTCCCTACCCCGCGGCCACCGCGACGGGCGGGTACGACCGGATGACGCCCCTCCCGCGCCGCCCGTTGGATCGAGTAAAAGGATCGTCATCCGCCGCGGGCGTTTCCTCGCGCGGTGGATCAAGCGAGGTCATGCCTGTTCAGCCTGCCGATCGAAGTGGTCACGGAACGGCGGATGCGGCTTGAACCCTCCGCCCATTAGAAGCTACACCCCCTCTCGGAGAGGTGGCCGAGTGGTCGAAGGCGCACGCCTGGAAAGTGTGTAGGCGGGAAACCGTCTCGAGGGTTCGAATCCCTTCCTCTCCGCCAATTTCAAAAAATCTCGCTCTCGATAAGAGTCTGACTAGATGAGTAAAATCCCTTGGGCGGGACTCTTAGTCGGGGCACACGTCCTTGCTTTGCTGCACAAGTTGCTGCACACTCCGCTGCACAAAGGCGGACTGGAGTGCAGACGATGATCCAGCTACGGGGCAGCACCTACTACATGAGGCGGCGCGTGCCGTCGCGTTACAAGCCGGTTGAGGATCGCACGACGGTCTGGGTCAGCCTCCACACGGACTCGCCGATGGTGGCCCGCCAGAAAGCCGCCGGCGCGTGGTCAAACATGATCGAGGCGTGGGAGGCCAGGCTGGCGGGCGACACCGGCGACGCCGAGGCGCGTTTCGCCGCCGCGGTGGAACTCGCCCAAGTTCGCGGCTTTCGTTACCTCAATGCCGGCCGTGTGGCCGAACAGCCGCTCGACGACCTGCTGACGCGCGTGGAGGCGGTGCCGACGCGCAAGGGCGAGCCCGATCCGGTCGAGAGCGCGGCGCTGCTGGGGGCGTTTCGGAGCCGCCTGTCACGGTGTCGCGGGCGCTCGACCTTTACTGGAAGCTCGCGGCCGACAAGGCGCTGGGCAAGAGCGGCGACCAGCTCCGGCGCTGGCGCAATCCGCGGATCAAGGCCGTGCGGAACTTCGTCTCCGTGGTGGGCGACAAGCCACTGGCCGAGATCTCCGCCGACGACATGCTGGACTTCCGCGCGTGGTGGCTCGACCGGCTGGAAGCCCGCGGGCTGACGCCGAACTCGGCCAACAAGGATTTGATCCACCTCGGCGATGTGCTGAAGACCGTAAACCGTATGAAGCGGCTCGGGCTGGCGCTGCCTCTGGGCGAGCTGTCGTTCAAGGAAGGCGAAGCGAAGACCCGTCCGCCCTTCTCCGACGCGTGGATTCGGGACAAGCTGCTGGCGGCGGGCGCGCTCGACGGGCTGAACACCGAAGCCCGCTGCATCGTGCTCGGCATGGTCAACACCGGCTATCGCCCGAGCGAAGGCGCGACGTTGCTTCCGGCGCACATCCGGCTCGATGCCGAGGTGCCGCATGTCGAGATCTTGCCCGAAGGACGGCAGGTAAAATCCGCCTATGCCAAGCGCGTGATCCCGTTGGCGGGTGTCAGCCTTGAGGCGTTCCGGTCCTGCCCGGAGGGCTTCCCGCGATACCGCGACAAGCCCGGCCTGTCCGCGACCGTGAACAAGTTCCTACGGGAGAACGGGCTGTGCGAGACGCCCGGGCACACGCTCTACAGCCTGCGCCACGCCTTTGAGGACAGACTACTCGCTGCCGGTGTCGACGATCGCATCCGCCGCGACCTCATGGGGCACCGGCTCGACCGCGAGCGGTACGGCAAGGGAGCGAGCCTCGACCATCTGGCGCGGATCGTTCAGGCGGCGTCGTTCTGAACGATGGCCCGCGCGCGGGCCAAAATGTCGGTCGCTTCGCGGGCGGCGATCTCGCGCTCCAGCCGCTCGAAGATTGGCGCATAGACGGGATCGGCCACGACGGCTCGCGCGACCTTCGCGCGGGCGGCATAGAGCCGCCGGAGCATGTCCTGGTCCGATCCCGTCATGGTCAGAACGCGCCGTTGAGCCGGACGCGAATGCCGGCCGAGCCGACGCCTGCATCGCTGACGGCGACGCCGAGCTTAGAGTTGCCGGTCGCCGTGCCGGTCACCAGGCCGTCGCTCGACCGCCAGTAAACCGGATCGCCCACGGCCAGAGCGTCGGCCGCCACCTTCGGCAGCTCGAAGACGCCATAGGTGGCCAGGACCAGCTCCTCGCCGGTCGCGGCCGAGCCTTGGGCAATGCCGATCAGGTTCCCGATCTTGACGACATCGCCCGAGGAGGCGGCCGCGGCGGCGGTGACGGTGATGGCCGCGCCGGCCTGCACAAAGTTCTGCATCTCAGAGTCCTTTCGAGGTTCGGAAGAATTGCATCCCGGCCAGGCGCGCCGGATCGCTGAACACGAACCAGTCGTCGCCCTCGATCCTGGGCTCGACGAGGAGCTGGAGACGCGGGCCGAGCGGGTTCACGTCAGCCACGGTGCCGGGCGTGATGTTCGCCACGATGCGCTCGGCCGCGGATTCCCCCTCCGGCCCGACGAGCAGATACCGGGGCGCGACGTTAATGAGCGTCACGCCGTCGAGTCCCCGGTAACCGCGCATCGCCCTCCGGGCCGCCTCCAGGGCTTCGAGGTCACCGGCCGCGCCCAGCGACACGCCGGCGGCGGCGACGTTGCCCCGGTTGGCGTCGAAGACGGGCAGGCCGTCCGACAGGGCCGGATTGCCCGTCACGAGGTCAACCAGGATGTCCGCCTCGGTCTGCGCGGCGGCCTCGCCGAAGGCGCGCGTGACGTCGCCCAGAAGCCCCAGATCGTCGTCGATCAGGAGCTGGCGCGACAGGTTGATCCCCCGCGCGTATGTCTTGAGGCGCATGGCCTCGCCGCGTTCGCCGCGCGAGGTATGGGTGATCTCGCCCAACTCGGCGATCTCCTCCAGCCGGCCCATGTTCCCGAGCCGGATGGACTCGGACGGCTTGAAGTTCGGAAGGGTCCGCTGCCGGCAAAGGCGCTTGAGCGGCGATTCCGCGGCCCGGTAGGCGCCGAGCGCGATCTTGTTGGCAGCGTTGGAAACCACGGCCGGGAAGTCCGAGGTCGTGTGCATCGCCGTCGCGCGGGTCAGCACCTCGTCGGCCGACAGGCCGCGCGTCGACACGCCGTCCCGCGCGAGACTGTCGCGGGCGAGATCGAGGAGCGACAGGCCGACATACTGGCGCGCGTCCTCCGGGCACTCGCCGCCCGCTGCACGATAGGCCAGCGCGTCGGATTGCCGGCGCACGATCGTCGCCGGATCGTCGTTCGCCGGGGCGGTCGAGCGGATCACCGGCCGGCTGCGGCTGCGGGTCTGCATGGCATCGAAGCACCGGCCCTTGGCCTCGTCGAGCGTCGCGCCGTCGTCGACGAGCTGGTCGGCCAGCTCGACGCCCAGCCCGGCCGAGCGGACAAGGGCGCGGATGTCGGAGCGGCGCTGCTGTTCCGCTCCCTGCGGATCGGGCGCAGTCGTGGTGGTGTCTTCCATCGTGGTTCCCTCTTGAGAGTTGCGAATCCGGCAGGCGCGATCCGCCGGCGAAGGCGTGAGCGACACCTCGACCGGCGTGGTGCGGATTGCCGTCCGGGTGCGACGGCCCGAGGCGTCGCGGCCTTCGGTCCATTCGGCGACGCGGTAGCCCGAGCTGGTGAATCTCGCCGTGCCGTCCTCGACGAGCTGCCGGATCGGCGCGGCGTGGTCGGCGCCCGACAGGCGGAGCGTCGCGACGACTTGCTCGCCCTCGAGGCGCATATCGACGACGCGGCCGACCATGCTGCGCGTGCCGGCGGCGCGGTGATCGTCATAGACGGGCAGATCGGTCGCGCCCGCGAGGTCGACCCCGGCGAGGTCGATCACCTCGAGGAACGGCCCCCGGCCGTCGCGCCGCGTCACGGGAGCGGCGGTCAGCACGACGGCCTCGAGTGTGCGCGTTTCGGGATCATAGCTGCCCGGCGTCACGTCGAGCGCGCGGAAGATCACTGGAGCGGTCATTCTTCACCTCCGAAGGTCAGGCCGAGATCCTTTTCGCGCTGGCGATCGGCGGCAATCTCGGCGTCGAGCGCGTCGATCGACCAGCCCATCTCGGCGACCGCCTGCGACCGCGACATCAGCCCCAGCGACAGCGCCTCGCGAACGGCTGCCAGGTCCTTCGCCGGGTCGACCCACGGCTGGCGGGGCGGAATCCATTCGGCGGCAGTGTCGGCGGGGGCGTCCAGGCGACCGGCCAGCACCTCGACGGCGAGCCATGCCCGCCAGACGCGGTTGAGGAACTGGGGGGCGAGAACGCCGTATTGCAGCGCCTCGACGCGCTGGCGGAACGGGATCAGCCCGCCGCGGAGAGAGGAATAGTTCGCCTGGCTCAGGTCGCCCGACAGCATGAACTCCGGAATCGACAGCGCCGCGGCGAGCGCCCGCAGGTTCATCGTCAGGAAGGCCGGCGCGTCGCGGAGCTGCTGCGGCGTCAGGAACTCGACGGATTCACCCGGGCCGAGGCGACGGATCGTTCCGGGCTCCAGGGAGATCTCGCCGTTGGCGTCGGGCTCGCCGAACGCGCTGCCCCCGCCCATCTGGTTCAAGTCGGTGACGAACGCCGACAGCATGGCGGCGGTCTTGGCCGAGACGAGTAGCGCGTCGGTGAGCTGGTCGAGCTCGTTCGCCGTGATGATCGCCGGGGCGAGCCATGAGATCCCGCGCACCTGCCCGGCCGCCATCGGGCGGAAAACGTGCAGGCAGTATTCGGCCTCGATCCGCTGGGCCGGCGCGAAGTTCGCGAACTCGCCATCCGGGCGCGTCGGGAGAATCCAGTAGGCCAGCCGGCGACCCTGCGCGTCGATCTCGACACCCTGGGCGATGATCCGGCCATCCGACAGTTCCGCAGACTTCGAGCGGTCGAGCTGTTCCGGCGCGACCACCTGGAGCCGGAGCCCGTCCGGTTCCGGGTGCAGGAGCACCAGCGCCTCGCCATCGACGACCAGGTGTTCCGCGACGAGCGACTGGAGCCCCCAGAAGTCGCAGACGCCCGACGGATCGGCCCGCGACGCCCACGACTCGAAGTGCCCGGCCACGGTCTGCCGCATCGCCGGGTCGAGCCCCTTGGCGGTCGGCCGGATGCCGGTGCCGACGAGCGACGTTCGCAGCGCCTCGACGCCGTTGCTGAGCCACGGATCGTTGTGCCGGTGGTATCGCGCCCCCCGGGCCACGATGTCGGCGGCCGCGGCAATCTCGGGATTGAGCGGGCCCATCGAGCGGGGCGCGCGTCGACCGCCGCTCGCCGCGTCGAAGCGCCGGCGCTCCGGTGCAGGAGGCGCCCGGCGGAACAGGCGATCGAGGAGTCCCATTACTGGCCCTCAGGAGCCAGAATTGACGCGATCAGGTCAGAGGCCGGCAGCGTCAGCGTAGCCAGGGGCTCGCCGTAGTAGCCCGCAAGCGCCTTCTCGGCCCGCGGTGACTTTGCCTCCTCCTCGAAAGAGAACGAGTGCGCCGGGCGCGCCTCCCCAGTCTCCGGATCGCGGAAAAGTTCGACCTTGAAGGTGAACGTCTCGCCAGCCTCGGCCCGGCGTGCCGCCTCGGCGATCCGCGACGGAACCGCACCCGCGCGCCTGTCGATCCGCAGGGGCTCATTGAGTGCCGCTGCCATCGGTCGAAGGGCGAACTGGTCGAGCCCGAGATCCGCGCAAACCATCATCAGCCGCACGGCCGCCACGGTCGGGAAGTCATACTCAGCCGCCTTGCCGCGCATCTGGACAGGGTGAAAGAGCCCCCGCTGCGAAACTCCCCGAAGGCGAGCGTGGAGGCTCGCCGCGGCATCTCCGCCAAGCCCGTCAGCGGCTGCGTATCGGTCGGCGATCTGCCGCAAGGTGAGAGTCGTCATGGCATCCTCGATCTGTTTTTACCGTGTTATAACGCGCACCGCGTTGACAGGCTAGAGGAAATCTCCCTATGGTTGTTAGCGACGCTGAGGGGCGTCTCCTTTTCAAGTTGAAAACGCCCGGGGCGGCTGCGGTCGGCCCGGGCACCCTCCCCCCGACCCGAAAGACGCCAGCATGATCTCCGAAGACGCTTACACCGAGCACGAAAAGCGGACGCTCCGCCTGTTCCTGAATACTGCATACCTGATTGGGCTGAATCCGGGCGAGACCGTCGAGATCGCGCAAAATCTCTTTCGCGCTCAAGGGCTGGCCGATCCGCACCCGCTGGCCTGGCTCTGGCTGCACGACGAAATCCGCGCCCGCGTCGAGCAACCGCCCATGGCGTTCGAGCGCCGGCCGCGGTGCTGAGCGCCCCCCGAACGAAAAGCGCCCCGGGCCAACCCAACCCGGGGCGCTTCCTGAGCCCGAGAGCCCAAAGGAGCATGTCCAATACAATCTAACGTTGTATCAATTTCACATAATACGCAAGCCCCTTTTTTCTATCGGCACCCGCAAGAGGCGCGGATGCTGGCTGCTGAAGGACCGTTGACGACGCCGGTTCGCTGGACGCGCTTTCCGGACCAATGGGCCGCGTCGAAGGCGGATCAGGAATCCAGCCTGATCGAGTTTGCCGAACAGATCCTCGAGACCAGGCGGCGCTCGAAAGGCGCTTTGCCGTGGTTCAAGATGGCACCCTTCGGCGACCGGAAAGACCTGGCGCCAAATGGCAACTGCTATCGCTGCGACGCGAACGTGCTGGAGGTTACCGGGATCGAGGCCGAGCACGACGCCGGCACGATGACGCCCGGAGAGGCGGCGCGGCGCGTGGCCGGGGCGGGCGTCAGTTGCCTGATCTACACCAGCGCCAGTCACCTGCACGACGGCAACGGGCCGCGCTGGCGGATCGTCCTTCCGCTGTCGCGCGCCTGCACGCCGGGGGAACGGGCCGGCTGGGTGGCGCGGGTCAACGGCATCCTGGGCGGCGCTCTGACGGCCGAATCCTTCACCCTGTCGCAGTCCTACTATTACGGCTGGGTGAAGGGGCGGCCGAAGCCGGAGATCCACCTGGTCGAAGGCGATTATCTCGACCGCTGCCGGCTCGACGTGCAGCCGATCGGCAAGCCGAACCGCAAGGCCGGGACCGACGGGCCGGCCGGCCGGGGCGAGGCGCTGGACGTGGAATCCGCCCTGGAGGACATCCGCAGCACGACGAACTATCACACGGCCATTGGTTCGCTGGCCGGATACTACGCCAGCAACGGAGCCAGTGCGGTCGAGATCTCCGACCGTCTGCGGGCGGCGCTTCTGGAGGTTCCGGAGGAAGATCGCGACGCCCGCTGGCGTGATCGGATGCGCAGCCTGCCGGATCAAGTCCGCTGGGTGATGGCCCAAGAGGCGAAGGCGCGTGACGACGTGGGCGCCACGTTCGAGGATGTCGACGACGCCGACGCGCCGCCATCCCGGCTCGACCAGCTCCTCGCCCGCTATGCGATGGTCCAGGTGGGCAATTCGCGCGTCGTCGATCTGACCTCGGGCGCCCTTATGACGGTGCAGGCGTTCAAGGACCTCAACGCGAACCGGAAGGCCGGCAAGAAGCTCCTCGGGCAAGCGTGGTACTCGCATCCCAAGCGGCTGACCTATCCGGGCGGAATCGCGTTCGACCCTTCCGGCAAGTCGCCCGAGGGCGTTCTGAACCTCTGGCGCGGGCTCGCCTGCACGCCCGACCCGGCGGCCGATTGCGGTCTGATCCTCGCCTATATCCGCGATGTGGTGGCCGACGGCGACCAGGCACACGCCGATTATATCCTGACCTGGCTGGCGGACATCGTGCAGAATCCTGGCCGCAAGCCCGGCGTCGCGCTGGTGCTCAAGGGCGCCAAGGGCGTCGGGAAAGACACACTCGCCGAGATCATGCGCCGGATCGTCGGGACGCATCACGTCGCCCACATCCCGCACGCCGACCGGCTGACGAACCGATTCAACGCCCAGTTCCGGACGGCGCTCCTGGTGCATGTCGAGGAGGCGTTCTGGAGCGGCGACCACAAGGCGAAGGGCGTTCTGCAATCCCTGATTACCGCGCCGACAATGCCGCTGGAGGGGAAGTACGCCGACACGTCGGAGATCTCCAGTTTCTGCCGGCTGCTGTTCACGACGAACGAAGACTGGGCCGTCCCGGCGACGGCCGACGAAAGGCGCTATGCCGTCTTCGAGGTGTCGCCGATCCATCGGAACGACCCGGCCTATTTCGGGCCGCTCTATGCCCAGATCGAGGGCGACGGGCCGGCCGGATTCCTCGCCTTCCTGCTAGCCTGGAAAGCGCCCGAGGGCGTCGATCTGCGCCAGCCGCCCCAGACGCGCGGGCTGGCCGACCAGAAGCTGGCCGGGCTGCGGAACGTCGACCGCTGGTGGCATGACGTGCTGTTCCGCGGCGAGATCCCCGCACAGTGGCAGGACGTCGTTGACGGCGAAGAGTCCGCCAGCTGGGCCGAGACGGAACAAGAGGTCGAGAAGAACGCGCTGCGAGACACCTACGCCGACTGGATGCGCGGGCGCAATTTCGACGGGGAGACGCTGAACCTGCGAGACTTCGGAAAGGCGCTCAACCGCTTGTGTCCGGAGGTCGAGACGTCGCGCCCTTGGGGCACGGAGGATCGGAGGCGGCGCTATCGCTTCCCCGTTTTGGGCGACTGTCGCGAGGCGTTCTCACAAGCCATACGGATCGACCCGCAAAACATGGGCTGGAGCGATGACTAGCCGCACAGTCCACACGCAGTCCATACGCAGTCCAGTTGGGTCGTGTGCTGAAAGCCCTTGTTTCATTGGTCCAGTCCACACAGTCCACACAGTCCACACAGATCAGACAACAAGGCCGGAGATTAAGCGTTCTCTCGGCTGCCGTGACAACCTCAACATCTCCGCACCTGGGCTGAACTGTGACCTGCGGAAATCGGAATCCGTGTGGACTGTGTGGACTGCGCTCCGGCTCGGGTCCTTGGCCAGCCGGAAGCGCCGCGGGTCGCGCCGAGCCCGACATGCCGCTCGTTGCGAACGATTCTCAACTGACAACGGAACCTTGATATGGCCGAGATCCCCAAAACCGTGACCGCGAATGAGCTGGCCGATCTGCTGGCGATCACGGCGAACCGCGTGCAGGCCCTCGCCCGGGAGGGCGTGATCCCCCGCACCGCCCGGCGCTATCCGCTCCGGGACGGAGTCCGGGCTTACTGCGAGTGGTCGCGGCTGCATCCTTCCGGGCGCCAGGTCGCCGACCCGACGCTGGCCGACCAGAAGCTCCGGCTGGCGCCCGATCCGAGCCCGATGCACCAGGGCGTCACGCCGTAGCCCGCGGCGAGCTGCTGGACGCGGCCGAGGTGGCGCGCGAGTGGCGCGGGCTTGCCGTCGATCTCCGGGCGCGGCTGCTGGCGGTCCCTCCGCGGATCACCTCGGCGCTGGGGCTCGACCGGGACACCTCCGCCCGCCTAGACCGCGAGCTGCGGGCCAGCCTGGAGGACATCGCCGATGAGCCGTGATCCCCGCTTCGACCGACTGCGGGCCGACACATTCGCCGCGCTCCGCCCTCCGCCCCGCCTCGACCTCGCCGACTGGATCGAGGCGCACGTCCGGCTGCCCGGCGCGATCTCGGCCACCCCCGGCCGCATGACACTCTGGCCTACACAGCGCGCCGTCGCCGCCAGCATCGGCGATCCGGGCGTCGAGCGGGTTAGCGTCCTCAAGAGCGCCCGCGTGGGCTACACGCAGCTCCTCGTCGCCGCGATCGGCGCTTCTGTGGCGAACAACCCCGGCCCGACACTCGTCGTCGTGCCGGCCGAGCAGGATGCGCGGCACCTGATGACGCAGGCGATCGAGCCGACCTTCGCGGAATTCCCGGCGCTGCGCGACGCGCTGGCGGCCGACACCTCGGGCCGCGACGTGCTGCTGCAGCGGAACTTCCCCGGCGGGTCGCTGTCGGTGGTCTCGGCCCGGGCGCCGCGGAACCTGCGGGCCAGGACGGCGCGCGACCTGTTCCTCGACGAGGTGGACGGCTTCGAGGTGGATGTACGCGGCGAAGGCGACCCGGTGGCGCTCGCCGAGAAGCGGACCTTCAGCTACGGCGACCGCAAGATCGTCATGGGCAGCACTCCCGTCGACGAGGACACGTCGCGCATCCTCGCCGCCTGGAACCGCTCCGACCGGCGCATCTACGAGTGTCCCTGCCCGCACTGTGGCGATTTCCACGAGATCGCCTGGAAGGACATTCATTGGCAGCCGGAGCGGCCCGAGACGGCCGCCTGGGCGTGCCCGTCATGCGGCGCGCTGACCGAGGACCGGGACAAGCCCCGCATGGTCGCAGCGGGCCGCTGGCGGGCGCTCCGGCCCGATGTGCAGGGCCACCACGGCTATCGGATCAACGCGCTGGTGAGCCTGCTGCCGAACGCGACCTGGCCGAAACTCGCCGCCGAGTTCCTGGAGGCCAAGCGATCGCCCGAGGTTCTCAAGGCGTTCACGACGACGGTGCTGGCCGAGCCGTGGCGGTCGGCGGGCGAGGAGCTGGACGAGTCCGACCTCGCCGCCCGGGCCGAGCCCTTCGACCTCGATCGCCTGCCGCCCGAGGTTCTGGTGCTGACGGCCGGCGTCGATGTGCAGCACGACAGGCTCGAAGTCGTCACCCTGGGCCATACCCGCGAGGAGACGCTGGTGCTCGACCAGCGCGCCCTTCTGGGGGCCGGTGAACGACTCGGATGCGCCCTGGGCCGAGCTGGACCAGTTCCTCGGTCAGCACTGGCGGCACCCGGCGGGCGGCATCCTGCGGATGGACGCCTGCGCGATCGACGCGGGCGACGGCGCCACGATGGACACGGTTCTGACGTTCGCCCACGCCCGCCTTGCCCGGCGGGTGGTCGCGATCAAGGGTGCCGCCGGCAATCGTCCCGCGATCCGCGTTTCTGCCACGAAAGGGCAGCGGTTGTTCATCGTCGGAACCGACGGGCTGAAGGCGAACCTGGTCGAGCGGCTGCGCCGCGGCCGTTCGGTCCGCTTCGCTGACACGCTGGAGCGCCGGTTCTTCGAGGAGCTGGCGAGCGAACGTCGCGTGGTTCGGCATTCCCGCGGCACGCCGACGGCCTCCTGGGAGCGGATTCCCGGCCGTCGAGCCGAGTCGCTCGACTGCGTGGTCTACGCGCTAGCCGTTCGCGGGCTGGTCGGCGTGAACCTCGACACGCGGGAGGCGGAGGTGTCGGGCGCCGGGTTGTCGCCGGCCCGTCCGACGGTGGTGCGGTCCGCTTGGTTGAGCGGAAGGCAGCTTCACTCTCACATCAAGGGCAGATGAGCACGGATTTGGGCCGTTCAACGGCTGCTCTGCCCCCGGAAAAAATGCTCGCAATAGCCGAGAAAGAACGCTCGTGCGACGATATCGGCTAAACAATGTTGTGCTATACCCGGCCCCTGACGAAGCCACTCTTCAAGGTCCTGTTTTTTCGGCCTCCCGGGGTGACTTAAGCTCTTTGACCTGAACCTATACAAGTCTTTTGCCTGATCTCTAATACTGTCAGGCAGTTGAAAGGTCTCCGCGACTTGTTCAATTGAAGGCAGCATATTGATGAGCGAGATCTCCCTCAGCTTTGTTGACGCCTCTCTTATTCGCTTTTGGCTTATCAGCACACTTCGGGAGCGACACCGCGAACTTCTCGGCAAACTTCCTTTCCTCCAGCCTAATCCTGTCGCGAGTCTTCGTCTTCACCTGCGCCATGGCTCCAGCAACAACGGCCTCTAGGGCATAAAACGTAGTGCTGGAGGACAGACCGTTCTAGCGGCTGAGAGCCCACGGTCGTTTGAAGTTTCCATGCAGTCAATAAGTGAATGTAGGGCACCTCGATTTTTCGCCGTTTTCCGCTGTTCGGGGCCGGTTCGGGGGGCCTGAAGCGTTCATGGAGCGGCTTGGCGGGGTAATCCGCGCCGTGATTGGGGGCCGTTCCGCCTAGCCGGGGCTTGGTTCGTCCCCTTCGGCCTGACTTCCACGCCCCGGATC
>CAVUAQ010000004.1:0-370000 GCA_963739575.1 uncultured Alphaproteobacteria bacterium
AAGCTACCGGATGGCTTCCGTCTGCAGCGCCTGGTATTTCAGGCTGCACGGAAGGCATTTGCCGAGCTGAGCCATGGGTTCACCGGCACCCACGAGTATCTGGCGGCGCAACTCCTCAGGATTGTCGAGGCGTTCCTCAACTGGGACCGCCTCGACATCCCGTCGCTGTTTCACTCCGATCCGCTTCGGCGGCGAATTCTGATTGCGCTCAACATCGATCTCGTGGTCCAGCATGTGCTGAACAACGTGACCGAGCAGAACACGGAACGCCTGACGCCGGTGTTCGACGAGGAAAATCCGATCGGTGCAACCGGGTTGATGCGCACCTGGTACCGACCAAGCCGTGCTTTCCGACGACCAAGTCGCACATCAGCCATCTGGTGGGAGATTCTGCCTGGGAAGGCCACGCGGCCAATGTCTTCGAGAAGCGCGAGGACGTTCTTGCATACGCCAAGAACGATCACCTCGGTTTCCAGATCTACTACATGTGGGCGGGCTCTCGGCGGCGATATGTCCCGGATTTCCTGGTCCGCCTTGCTGGCGGCACAATCCTCGCGCTCGAGATCAAAGGCACGGACAGCCCTCAGAACAAGGCCAAGCGGGACGCGCTGAACGAATGGGTGAAGGCGATCAACGCAGCAGGCGGTTTCGGACGCTGGGCTTGGGATGTCGCGTTCAAGCCAGGTGAGGTGCAGGACATCATCACGAAGCAGGCGGCCGTCGCCGAGCCGGCGGAATTAGGCCATCTTCGGCCAGAGCGCGACAAGAGTATGCTCGATCCCGGTTCCATCTCGATGGCGCCACTAGCATCGAAGTGTTCAGGTCAGCCTTCGATTTGTTCCTTATTTTCTGAGGCTTGCAAGCTATTCACCAAATCGGCGCAGTCATGAGGTCCGGAGAATATCGGCCCTGAGAGACCCCTCCCAAGCCTTCTGGCGGCTGGCCCAGTGCTCAGCCTCACCCGCATAACCCTCGAAAACAACGGGAAATTCCGGCCTAAGCCGGATTGGGAGAACGCTTTCGCGAAGGCAAGTGGCGGTGACGAAGGGATTCGAACCCTCGAGACGGTTTCCCGTCTACTCCCTTAGCAGGGGAGCGCCTTCGACCACTCGGCCACGTCACCGCCGATGTGTATAATTGGCCCGGATACGAAGATACAAGGGGGAGTTTCTCGCGTGGTCAGGCCGCGTCCGGGAGGTTTCAAGTCTCTGAAAAGCCATCGAAAGACAGCGGCAAGAACCGGCTTGGACCAGCTTGGGTCACTCGCAACGGGCTGTCACGACCACAGCTTCCAAAGTTGTCGCCGGTTTAAAAGAACCGCTGGCGGAGCGCCCACGGCCCCAGAACGGCTCGCCACAACTCGCCTCGGGTCGCGAATTCGGTCGCTTTGTCCGCCACGGGCAGGGAGCGGCGCGAGCTACCGTTGGAACGCGGGCGCGCCGCGACGCCGTGGGCGGCATTGCCGGTGGTGGTGGCGCCATCGGATGCGACCGTGCGGTCGCAAATTCCGGCCGGAATGTCGCTCCTTACGCAGCGGACCGGCCGGATCTGCGGGAGACGAAAGCGTCCCGCGTCGTGCCGGAATGTCGCTCGGAGGCTATCGTGCATGCTCGTCCTGCCGCCGCGCCGCGGATTGCCCCAGCCCGGGTCAGAAGGGTGAACGGCCAGCCCACCGGCGCGAGCCTCGCCACGTCAATCCAAGGATCCTCGCCATGCCCGCCCATTCCGAGATGTTGTCGCATCTGATGCGCCGGACCCCGGGTCATTCGCTGCCCCGGGCGCTCTATACCGATGCCGACATGTTCCAGGTGGACATGGAGACGATCTGGTACCGCGACTGGATCCTCGTCGGCGCGACAGCGGAGCTTCCGAAGACCGGCAACACGCTGACCGTCGAGATCGGTGATCATTCCGTCGTCGTCGTGCGCGGCGCCGACGGGCAGGTGCGGGCGTTCCACAATGTGTGCCGGCATCGCGGCTCGCGGCTCTGCAAGCCGGGCAGGGCGTCGAGCCCGAAGCTCGTCTGTCCGTACCACCAATGGACCTACGAGCTCGACGGCAGGCTGCTCTGGGCGCGCGAAATGGGCGCGGGCTTCGATGCCGCGCTTTACGGCCTGAAGACGGTCCATTGTCGTGCGGCGGCGGGGCTGCTCTTCATCTCGCTGGCCGAGACGGCGCCGCTCTTCGACGCGCTGGCCGAGGCCGCGGAGCTCTATGCCGGGCCGCACCGGCTCGACGAGTGCAAGCTCGCGCACGAGACCACGATCGTCGAGAACGGCAACTGGAAGCTGGTGATGGAGAACAACCGCGAGTGCTATCACTGCTCGGGCAGCCATCCGGCGCTCTGCGTGAGCTTCGACGACAACCCCAACATCGCCGGCGATGGATCGGGCATCGCCGATCCGGCGATCGAGGCGCATCTGGCCAAGTGCGAGGCTGCCGGGCTGCCCTCGCGCTTCCGCATCGCGCCGAGCGAACAATGGCGCTTCGTCCGGGTGCCGTTGCTGGGCCGGGCCGTCAGCTACACGATGGATGGCGGCCCGTCCTGCGAGAAGCTTCTGGGGTCCGTGACGCTGCGGGACGCCGGCAGCCTTCTGTTCTTCCACTATCCGAACAGCTGGAACCACTTCTTGAGCGACGTGGCGATGGTGTTCTCGCTGGTGCCGATCGGGCCGCAGCAGACGGCGGTGACAACGAAGTGGTTCGTGCACAGGGATGCCGTCGAGGGACGGGATTACGACCTCCAGCGCCTGACCACGGTCTGGACGCGGACCAACGACGAGGATCGCGCGGTGGTCGAGGAGAACCAGAAGGGGATCAACTCTCCCGCCTACACGCCGGGCCCCTACAGCCTGGTGCAGGAATCGGGCGTCCGGCAGTTCGTGGACTGGTATGCCGACACGATGACCACGCGGCTGACAGGGCGCAGCCTGCGCCAGGCGGTCTGATGCCGGACTACTGGAGCGACGACGAGGTGCTCGAATGCACGATGGTCGTGCCAGAGGCGCCGGGGGTCCGGACATTCGCGTTCCGCTCGCCCTCCGGCCGGTCCTTCGAGTACCGGCCCGGGCAGTTCGTCACGCTCGAACTGCCGGTGCCGGGAGGGCCGCTCCACCGCACCTATTCGCTGTCCTCCAGCCCGTCTCGGCCGCTGTCTCTGACGGTCACGGCGAAACTGGGCAGCGGCAGCCTCGGCACGCGGTGGATGTTCGAGCATCTGAAACCCGGCGACCGGATCCGGGCGTCGGGCCCGGCCGGAACATTCGCGCTCGGCGATCCATCGAAGAAATACCTCTTCATCGCCGCCGGATCGGGCGTGACGCCGATGATGTCGATGGTGACCTATCTCTACGATCACGGCCGCGAGCCCGATGCGCGCCTCATCGCCTGCGCGCGGCGCCCCTCGGAGTTGATCTTCCGGCACAAGCTCATGCACATGGCCGCCCGCGTGCCGGGCCTGCATCTCAGCTTCGCGGTCGCGCAGGAAGAGCCCTACGAGGTCTGGACGGGCTATCTGGGGCGGCTCAACCAGCTCATGCTGGGCCTCATGGCGCCCGACTATCTCGAGCGGGAGGTCTATTGCTGCGGCCCGGAACCGTTCATGCAGATGGTGCGCGAGGCGCTGGTCGCGCTCGGCTACGACATGGACCGCTACCGGCAGGAAAGCTTCGCCGCGCCGGCGGCCACTGCCGAGGAGGTGCCGGAGCACGACGACGTCATCCCGCAGGAAGCGGAGGCCGCCGAAGTCGTCTTCGCCCGGTCCGGAGCCGCGATTTCCTGCCACCAGACCGACACGATCCTGTCGCTCAGCCGCGCGAACGGGCTGAGGATCCCGTTCGGCTGCACCTTCGGCGTGTGCGGGACGTGCAAGGTCAGGAAGATCGCGGGTCAGGTGCACATGGTGCATAATGGCGGCATCTCCGACGAGGACGTGCAGGCGGGTTTCATCCTGGCCTGCTGCGCGCACCCGCTCGGCTCCGTCGAGATCGACGCCTGACGGGCGGCCCGGTCGTCCGTCGAATGGCCGCTCCGTCCGGCCGCGAAGTGGCTGCGGCACACGGGATGCCGGGCCGGGAGCCGCGCCCTGTTGAAGACCGGTGGAGGCACGTTATCTTTTCGCCGTGACCATCTACCATGATATTCCGTGCTTCGCCGGACGAGCGCAGCCGCAGCAGCCGAACGGCGGGGCGGCGGGCAGGCCGGTGGCCTTGCCTCGGTCGCGGGGACATCGTTGCAGCGTCGGGTCGGTTTGACGCCGAAATTCATCGGATCGGAGATCTATCGCGGGTCAAGCTACGGATCGGCCCATCCGCTGCGCATTCCGCGGGTCTCCACCGTCATCGACCTTTCACGCGCGCTCGGATGGCTGCCGGCGGAGAGATACCTGACCTCGCCGCGTGCCAAGCCCGCCACCCTGACGAGCTGGCACACGCCCGACTATATCGCGGCGCTCGTTCAGGCAGAGGCCCAAGGTCAGGTCAGCGCGGCCGTGCAGGCCCGCCATCAGTTGGGCACCCTCTCCAATCCGGTCTATCCGGAAGTGTTTCGACGCCCGGCCACCGCGGCCGGCGGATCGATCATGGCCGGCGCGCTGCTGCGGGACGGCGGCGTCGTCTACAATCCGGGCGGCGGCACGCATCACGGTCTGCCCGACCGGGCCAACGGCTTCTGCTATCTCAACGATCCCGTCCTGGGTATCCTCAGCCTGCGCCGGAACGGCGCCCTGCGCGTGGCCTATGTCGACGTGGATGCACATCATTGCGATGGCGTCGATCTGGCCTTCCGCGACATGCCCGAGGTGCTTGTCGTCTCGGCCCACGAGGCCCGGCGCTGGCCGTTCACCGGCGCCCTGGAGGATCGCGGCGCCGGCAATGTCTGGAACGTGCCCCTGCCGCGCGGCGCGTCGGATACCGACATGCAGGCCGTGGTCGACACGGTCATCCTGCCGCGCGTCGCCGACCATCGGCCCGACGCCATCGTGCTCCAATGCGGTGCAGACGCGGTGGAGGAGGACCCGCTGTCGCGCCTGTCCCTGTCGAACAACGTCCATTGGTCTTTGGTGCGGGAGCTCCGTGCCCTGGCGCCCCGCCTGCTCGTGCTGGGCGGCGGCGGATACAATCCTTGGTCCGTCGCGCGGCTCTGGACGGGGGTCTGGGCGACGTTGTGCGACATAGACCTGCCCGACAGGCTTCCGCCCGAGGCCGAGAGGGTGCTCCGGTCCCTGAGCTTTCCCGGGAACCGCCGGGGGCGCAACCCGCCGCCGCATTGGTTCACGGCCCTGCGAGACCCGCCGCGCCCGGCGCCCCTCTCGGAGGAGGTTGCGGACGCGCTGCGCGCCCTGTCGGCGCGGGCGCGCGCCTGGGTCTAGCCCCAAGCCGCGGCGGAGCAGGCAGGAGGGCACGAGATGCGACCCCGCCTCGAGGAGGCCCGCCGCAGCAGGGGCGGAAAGCGCCGCCGCCCCTTCGTTGTGGAGAGCCTCAGTTGAAGACGATCTCGTCGGATTGAACGAGCCCCAGCACGTCGCGCACCTGTTCGTCGAGAAGATCGAGATCGAGATAGGCGTCGGAGAGCCGGTGGGTCTTGTTGCGATAGAGCGCCACCTCGTCCTGCAGCTCCGAGAGCGTCACCTCGATCGCCGCCCGCTCCGCATCGATGTCGATGCGCCGCAGCAGGCCGAAATCGCCCTGGATGCTGGCAAAGGCGAAATAGACACCGAGCACGAATGTCACCACGACATAAAGGCCGAGGCCGAGGGCAGTTCGCCGTCCCGTCTGCACCAGGTCACCTTTCGTGATATTCCCGCTCGGTCCAGTCTGACCCGGTGGGGCGCACGAGGCCATGCCGACCCCGCCCCGCCGGATGATTTTCCGGCCGGACGTGACCTATTCGCTTCCCTTGTAGATGTTCACCAGCTTGTCGAACATCGCCATGGCCTCGGAGCGTTCGCGCTGGAACGAGTTGCGCCCGATGATCGAGCCGTTGCCGCCGCCGTCGCGGATTGCCCGCGCATTGTCGTAGATCTGGTCCTCGCCCTTCTTGGCGCCGCCCGAGAACACGACGATCCGCCGCCCGTTAAAGCTCGAGCGCATGCATTCGGCCACCCGGGCGGCCTGGGTCGAGATGTCGATGAACTCGTCCTCGAACACCTTCTTGGCCTCTGGGACCTCCAGATGGTCGGTGGACAGCTTGATCTTGATGATGTGCGCGCCAAGCAGCGCCGCGATCTGCGCCGCATAGGCCGCCACGTCGACCGCCGTCTCGCCCTCCTTCGAGATCGCCTCGCCCCGCGGATAGGACCAGATCACCGTCGGCAGACCCACCGACGCCGCCTCGCGCCGTATCTCGACGATCTCCTCGAACATCTCGAGCTGCGCATCGCTGCCCGGATAGATCGTGAAGCCGATGGCCGTGCAGCCGAGCCGGAGCGCGTCGTCGACCGAGGCGGTGACCGCCTGATCCTTGCCTGCGGATTGCGACATCAGCGAATTGGCGGAATTGGCCTTGAGGATCGTGGGGATCTGGCCGGCGAAGGTGTCGGCGCCCGCCTCGAGCTGTCCGAGCGGCGCGGCATAGGCGTTCAGCCCCGCGTCGATCGCCAGCTGGTAGTGATAATGCGGATCATAGGCAGGGGCATTCGGCGCGAATGTTCGCGCCGGCCCGTGCTCGAACCCCTGGTCCACCGGCAGGATGATCATCTTGCCGGTGCCCCTCAGCCGGCCATGCATCAGCATCTGGCACAGCTTGCCCTTCACGCCCGGATTTTCGCCTTCGTAGTTGTCCAGGATCTGCTGGACCTTCCGCGTCGCCTTCATGCCTTGCTCCCGATATTCATGTGTTGCGTTTTGGTTAGTTGCCGGCCGGGCGCATGGCAATCGCGTTGACGCTAACGCCGCGACATCAGCGCGTGCGTGATCGGCAGGAGCAGGGCGTGCGGCACGACATGCGACAGCGCGGCCGCGAGCTTGTTGGCCGCGCCCGGCACGACGACCCGCCGACCGGCTTCCATCGCCCGCCAGCCGGCGCGGGCCACCGCCTCGGCCGAGGGCTGCGGCGCCATTTTCAGGAGCGGTATGCCGTCCATGCCGGCCGCCTCGAAAAAGCCGCTTTTGGTCGGTCCGGGGCAGAGCGCGGTGACCGTGACGCCGCTGGCTTTGGCCTCCTGCGCCGCGGCTTCGGACAGGGCCAGAAGATAGGCCTTCGTGGCGTGATAGACCGCCATTCCGGGCCCAGGCAGGAAGGCCGACAGGGACGATACATTGAGGATGCGGCCGCCGCCGCGGCCCGGCATGTCGCGCAGCGCCCGTTTGAGCAGAACGGTCGCGGAAAGCAGATTGACGTGGATCGATTGCGCTTCGCGCGCCCATTGGTCGGGATCGGTGAAGGCGCCATGAGCGGCGAGACCTGCATTGTTGATGAGGCGGGTCACCTCGCCCGCCGCGCTCCAGACCCGGTCGGCGGCGCCGTCCTCCGAGAGATCGGCCGGGATGACGAAGACATTGACGCGGTGCGTGTTGCGCAACTCCGTCGCGAGCCGCGTGAGGTCCTCCTCGTTCCGGGCCGTCAGAACCAGATCGCGGCCCTGCGCCGCCGCGATCGCGGCAAAGGCCGCGCCGATCCCGCGGGAGGCGCCGGTGACGAGCGTGAGGCTCACGCCTCGAGCGCCGCGACGCCGGGGAGCGTCTTGCCCTCCATCCATTCGAGGAATGCGCCGCCCGCCGACGAGACATAGGTGAAGTCGTCGGCCGCGCCCGCCCTGTTCAGCGCGGCGACCGTGTCCCCGCCCCCGGCGACCGAGATCAGCCGGCCGGCCCGCGTCAGCTCGGCTGCCGCCTGCGCCGCCGCGTTGGTCGCGCTGTCGAAGGGGCTGATCTCGAACGCCCCGAGCGGGCCGTTCCATATCAGCGTCCGGCAGGCGGACATCGCCTTCACGATCCGCTCGACGCTTTCCGGTCCGCTGTCGAGGATCATGGCGTCCGCGGGGCAGGCATCGGCGGCCACGGTCTGGCTCGGCGCGCCGGCCCGGAATTCCTGCGCGACCACGACGTCCTCGGGCAGCATGATTTCGCAGCCGGCCTCATCGGCGGTCTTGAGGATGGTCTCTGCGGTGCCGGTCATCTCGTGCTCGGCGAGGCTCTTGCCGACATCGATGCCTTGGGCTGCAAGGAACGTGTTGGCCATGCCGCCGCCGATGACCAGATGGTTCACCTTCCGCGCAAGATTTGACAGGAGATCCAGCTTGGTCGACACCTTCGCCCCGCCCACGACGGCCATGAGCGGCCGGTCGGGATTGCCGAGCGCCGCCTCCAGTGCGCCCAGTTCCTCGGCCATCAGCCGACCGGCACAGGCCGGCAGCCGCCGCGCCAGCCCCTCGGTCGAGGCATGGGCGCGGTGCGCCGCCGAAAACGCGTCGTTGCAATAGACGTCGCCGAGGGCGGCCAGTTCGTCGGCGAAGCCCGCCTCGTTGTTCTCCTCTTCCGCATGAAAGCGCGTGTTCTCGAGCAGGACCACGCCCCCTTCCGCGATGGCCGCGCGCGCCGGCTCGCCGATGCAGTCGCTGGCAAACCGCACGTCGCGCCCCAAGGCCTTCTCGAGGGCGGGAACGACCTGCTTGAGCGACATGTCCTCCACCCGCTTGCCTTTCGGCCGACCGAAATGCGCGAGAAGGACGGGCGTGCCGCCGGCCGCGACGATGTCGTTCACGGTCGCGACGATGCGGTCGATCCGGGTCGTGTCGGTCACCGTCCCGTCTTCGACCGGCACGTTCAGATCGACCCGCGTCAGGACGCGCTTGCCGTAGAGATACATATCGTCCAGCGATTTCCACGCCATTCATCCGCTCCTCATGCTGCCCGCGCCCCTTTCATCGCCCGATCGCGATCTTCGCGCAAGCGACGTGGCCTTTCCCTTCCGCGCCCTCCCGCCTAGGGTCCGGCCGACGGAAACGAGGAGGCAGACATGGCCGAGATCACCGACCCCGAAAACACGATCATCATCGAGCTGAAGGACGGCCGCGTCCTGATCGAGCTGATACCGAAGATCGCGCCCGGTCACAGCGAGCGGATGAAGATGCTCGCGCGCGACGGGGCCTATGACAACGTGGTCTTCCACCGGGTCATCGACGGGTTCATGGCGCAGACCGGCGACGTCGCCAACGGCAACGCGGAGAAGGATTTCGACCTGCGCTCCGCGGGAACGGGAGGCTCGTCGCATCCCGATCTGAAGGCCGAGTTCTCGAAGATCCCCCATGACCGCGGAACGATCGGCGCGGCGCGTAGCCAGAACCCGCATTCCGCCAATTCGCAGTTCTTCATCAACTTCGCCGACAACCACTTTCTCAACGGCCAATACACGGTCTATGGCCGGGTCATCGAGGGGATGGAGCATGTCGACAAGATCACGCGGGGCGAGCCGCCCGCAAATCCCGACCGGATGCTCAGCGTGAAGGTGGCCGCCGATGCGTAGTCTCGCGCTTCTGCTCTGCGTCCTCGGCGCGCCGGCACTGGCGACCGGCCTCGACATCCAGATCGGTGGCGAGGCCGAAGGCACGGTCCATATCGACCTTTTCGAGGATGCGGCGCCTGCGCATGTCGAACGGCTCACCACCCTGGCCGAGCGGGGGGCCTATGACAACGTCGTGTTCCACCGCGTCATCGACGGCTTCATGGCCCAGACGGGCGACGTGCAGTACGGCGTCGCCGATGGCGATCTCTCGCAGGCGGGTTTCGGCGGTTCCGACCTGCCGGATCTGCCGGCGGAATTCTCCGACCGGCCGTTCGAGCGGGGCACGGTCGGAATGGCCAGGTCCGCTTCTCCGGACAGTGCGAACTCGCAATTCTTCATCATGTTCGATCGCGCCCCTCATCTCGATGGCCAATATACGGTGGTTGGCGAAGTGACGGAGGGAATGGACGTCATCGACGATCTGAAGCGCGGCGCGCCGGGATCGGGCGCGGTTTCGGGAGAGCCCGACGTGATGGAAAAGGTGAGCGTCACGGAATAGCCGCGCCAGGGGCTCCGGCCCGATGGTTCGCCTCGCCGCCCGACGGCGGGGCGGGAAGCGGCTGCGCTAGGTTCCGCAGAACGTGGCGGTGACCTGCTCGTCCGGCGCAGGAGGCGCCGCCGCGTCGGGGTGATCGGCAAAGGGCGTCTTCAGGATCTCGTTCAGGGCGTGGAACGGTTCGAAGTCGCCATCGAGCGCCGCGCCGATCACCTGCTCGATCCGGTGGTTGCGCGGGATGACGGCCGGGTTGGCGCGCCGCATCAGGTCCGTCTGCGCGGAAACGGTCGAGCCGTCGCGCTCCCGCCGGACCTGCCAAGCGCGGGCCCAGTCGTCGAAGGCGGGGCGGTCGGTGATCCAGTCGCTCGCCGAGCCGTCGGCGAGGCCTCTGAAGACGAGGGTGAAATCGGCGCGCTCCCGCGCCATGATGTCGAGAAGATCGCCGATGAGGGCGGCGTCGTTCTCCTCGACCGCGTAGAGCCCCAGCTTGGCGCGGAAGACGGCGAGCCACGCCTTCTGGAACGTCGCACCGAAGCCGTTGACGATGTCCGTCGCCCGCTCGACCGCTGCGTCCCGATCGCCCATCAGCGGCAGCAGCGAGGTCGCCAGCTGCGCGAGGTTCCACACCGCGATGTCGGGCTGGCGGCCGTAGGCATATCGGCCGTAGCGGTCGATGGACGAGAAGACCTTGTCGGGATGGTAGCCGTCGATGAACGCGCAGGGGCCGTAATCGATGGTCTCGCCGCCGACCGCCATGTTGTCCGTGTTCATCACGCCGTGCACGAAGCCGAGCCCCATCCACTGCGCGATCAGCCGCGCCTGCGCCGAGACCACGCTGTCGAGCAGGTGGAAGGCATCGGAGGCGCCGGGATAGTGGCGGCTCGCGACATGGTCGGCCAGCGCGCGCAGGGCGTCCACGTCCTGACGGGCGTAGAAATACTGGAAGGTGCCGACCCGCACATGGCTCGACGCAACCCGCGTCAGGATCGCCCCCGGCAGCGGCGCTTCTCGCAGCACGGTCTCTCCCGTGGTCACGGCGGCCAGAGCGCGTGTCGTCGGAACGCCCAGCGCGTGCATGGCCTCGCTCACGAGATATTCCCTGAGCACAGGTCCGATCCAGGCGCGGCCATCGCCGGACCGGCTGAACGGCGTGCGGCCCGCGCCCTTCAACTGGATGTCGAGGCGGCGCCCGCCGGGCGTCACGATCTCGCCCAGAAGCACGGCCCGCCCGTCGCCCAGCTGCGGCACCCAGCCGCCGAACTGGTGGCCGGCATAGGCTTGCGCGATGGGTGTGCTGCCCGGCAGGACGGCATTGCCCGAAAGCGCCGCGACGCCCTCGGCACTGGCCAGCGCCGCGGCGTCGAGACCAAGCTCCTCGGCCAGTTCGCCGTTCAGCGCGACGAGCGCCGGGCGCGCCACGGGCGTCGGCGCCTGCCGGGCGAAGAACCGGCCCGGCAGGCGGGTATAGGAATTGTCGAACGGCAGGGTCAGGGACATGGATCCTCCTCTGTCTACCGAGATAGGCTGTTTGGCCGCATGGTGAACCCTTGGTGCGACCCTAGGACCTCTACCTGTGCCTGACGAAACTGCGATCACAGGAGAACGCATATGCAAGCCGAACAACGTTCCGGAATGCGGATCAAGGACCGCGCCGAATTCCGCTCGAAACCCCGCCCGCTGACCATGGCCGAGGATCGGACGGTGGCGGATGCGGTCACGGCCATGTGCGACAACAATTACGGCTCGGTCATGATCGTCGACAGCGAGGACAAGGTGATCGGCGTGGTCACCGAGCGCGACGTGATGCGCAAGATCGTGAACCAGAACCGGAGCGCGTCGGACACCAAGCTCGGCGACGTGATGACCCGCGATCCGCGCCTGGCGCGCGAGGATGACGACGTGGTCGACTGGCTGCGGATCATGTCGAACGAGCGGTTTCGCCGTCTGCCGGTGGTCGATGCCGAAGGTCGGATCAAGGCGGTCTTCACGCAGGGCGATTTCGTCAGCTACACGTGGCCCGATCTGATGTACCAGATGCGCCAGATGGGCCGCGCCACCATCAGCCGGAACTGGCCGACGGTCATCATCGGCGGCGGTGTCATGATCTACACGCTGCTGATGATCGCCGTGATTGCGCTGGTCCTCTAGGGCTAGAAGATCACAGCGGCCTGCTCAGCCGGGTGCCGCTTTCGGGCGTGAACCGCATCCGGGTCAGGAAGCCGGGCGTCGCGCCCGGAATGCGGACATGCAGGGTCCTGACGCCGTGCTCCGACAGCATCTTGGCCAGCGTCGACATCGCCTCGCTCGCCATGCCGCGCCGGCGGACGGAGGGCCGCACGAACAGCTCGTCGACATGGGCCTCGGTGCCCCCCGCCGCGATCGAATGACCGAAGGAGACGGCGACGTATCCGACCGGGCTCGTGGGCGGGCCGACGAGATAGAGCGCGCCGGGCGCCTCGCCGGTCAGAAGCATGGCGACGGCCCGGTCGCGGTCGCGCGGGTCGGGCGCAAGCCCGACCTCCTCATGGCAGGCTGCGACCAGGCGAAGGACCCGCTCTTCGTCCTCGGGGCGGGCGATCCGGAGTGTGACGCTCATCACTCATGTCCTCGGTCGGAAAATCGTGGCGCTGCGACAGGCCAGATTCCCGTGCCTAACGCCGCAGATCACCGGTGGCCAGTGCCCACGGTGCCGTCGCTGCCACATTCGCGCTTCCTGGCCCGTCAGAGCCGTCCGAGGCGCTCGGTCAGCAGGCCGAAGAACCCTTCGGCATCCAGATCGCCGATGAACAGGGCATTGGGCGCGCGGTCGGTGACCCGCCACCAATCGGCGACCGTCATGCCGCGGGTCAGATCCGACACGGTCTCGATCTCGACATTGATGTCGCGGCCGGTGAACAGGTCGGGCCGCAGCAGCAGCGCGATGACGCAGGGATCGTGGAGCGGCGCGCCGTCCGAGCCGTACTTTTCCTTGTCGAAGCGCTCGAAGAAGGCGGTCATTTCCGCCACGGCGCGGCCGACCGGCGAGCCGAGGGCAAGAAACGCGTCGTTGCGGGCCTTCGTCACCAGCGCCTTGTGCGTCGCGTCGAGCGGCAGGACCGTCAGCGGAACGCCGGACCCGAAGACGACCTGCGCCGCCTCGGGATCGACGTAGATGTTGAACTCGGCCGCGGGCGTGATGTTGCCGACCTCGAAATAGGCGCCGCCCATCAGGACGATCCGGCCGATCCTGCCGCGGATGTCGGGGGCCTTCATCATCGCGAGCGCGAGATTGGTCAGAGGGCCCAATGCGCAGAGCGTCACCGACCCGGCCGGTTCCGTCCTGATCGTCTCGATCAGGAAGCCGACCGCGTCGCGTCCGGCCAGAGGTATGGTCGGATCGGGCAGGTCCGGCCCGTCGAGCCCGGTCCTGCCGTGAACGTGCTCGGCGGTGACGAGCGGCCGCTTGAGCGGGTGGCGCGCGCCCGCAAGGACCGGCACGTCGCGCCGCCCTGCCAACTCGCACACGATGCGAGCGTTGCGGGACGTGAGGTCGAGCGAGACGTTGCCGGCCACCGCCGTGATGCCCAGAACCTCGATCTCCGGAGAGGCGAGGGCGAGCAGGATCGCGACCGCGTCGTCCTGGCCCGGATCCGTATCGATCACGACCTTCATCCTGTCAGCCGATCGCGTCGATGATCCGCGCCCAGGACCGGGCGCCGCGGTGGAACGAGGTGACGTCGTACTTCTCGTTCGGCGAGTGGATCCGGTCGTCGTCGCGACCGAATCCGATCAGCATCGAATCCATGTCGAGGATGGACTTGAAATATCCGGCGATCGGGATCGATCCGCCGGCGCCGATATAGGCCGCCTCCTGCGGCCATTCTGCCGACAGGGCCTTCCGCGCAGCCTCGAAGGCGGGATCGGAGATATCCATGCGGCTTGCCGGCGCTGCGCCGTGGTCGTGGAACGTGACCGTGCAGTCGTCGGGCACCATGTCGCGCACCATTTCCCTGAACCGCTCGCGGATCGCGACCGGGTCCTGTTCGCCCACGAGGCGAAAGCTGATCTTCGCCGCGGCCTCCGCCGGCAGGACCGTCTTGAAGCCGGGGCCGGCATACCCGCCGCGAATGCCGTTGATCTCGCAGGTGGGCCGCGACCAGAGCTGTTCCAGGGGCGAGTGCCCCGCTTCGCCCGCGGGATGGCGGAGCCCGACCCCGGACAGGAACGCCGTCGCATCGAAGTCCAGCGCGTCCCATTGATCGGCAAGATCGGCGGACAGATCCGTCACGCCATCGTAGAAACCGGGCACCGTCACGCGCCCCTCATCGTCGTGCAGGCTCGCGATGATCCGCGCCAGGATGCGCGCGGGGTTCGCCGCCAGCCCGCCGAAGGAGCCCGAATGCAGGTCCTTGTCGGCACCCCTGATGACGACCTCCTCGCCCAGAAGACCGCGCAGCTGGGTGACGATCCCGGGGCGGTCGCGGACGAAGAGGGCGGTATCGCAGATGAGCGCGAGATCGGCGCGCAGCGCATCGGCATTGTCCTCGAGAAACGGGACGAGAGAGGGCGAGCCCGATTCCTCCTCGCCCTCGAACAGGAAGACGAGGTTGCCGGGCAGGGCGCCGCGCGCCTCCTTCCAGGCGCGGCACGCCTCGACGAAGGTCATGAGCTGGCCCTTGTCGTCAGCTGCGCCGCGGCCGCGAATGACCCTGCCGGCCCCGGTCTCCTCGATCTGCGGATCGAACGGGTCCCGGTCCCACAGCTCGACGGGATCGACGGGCTGCACGTCGTAATGGCCATAGAAGAGGATCGGCCGCCCGCTGCCGCCCGTCCGGCCGACCACCATGGGATGGCCGGTCGTGTCCCGGAGATCGGCTTCGGCCCCCAGATCCCGCAATTCCTCCACCAGCCATTGCGCGGCATGGCGACATTCCGGCGCGTAGTCCGGGTCGGTGGAGATCGACTGGATGCGCAGGAAGTCCCGAAGTCGATCAAGGGCCGCAGGAAGATTTGAATCGATCCTGTCGAGAACGGCGTCGAGGCTCATGGCGTCTCCTTCGGCTTTTCTTTCCGCGAAGGTATCAACGTCCGGCCCGACGTCCAGAACCGCCTCGCGCCCCGATCTCGCGCGGCGTCAACGGCAAAGCGACCGATTGACCCCGTGACAGCCCGGCTCGGGGCGTTATTTACGTCAAGTAGATCAGAGAAGGCCAGCCGAGTGACCTACGACGCCAGCATCGACGCCGCCATCCAAAAACTTCACGACGAAGGCCGCTACCGCACCTTCATCGACATCGAGCGGCAGCGGGGCAGCTTTCCCCACGCGGTCTGGACCCGACCCGACGGGTCGAGGCGGCGCGTGACCGTCTGGTGCGGCAACGACTATCTCGGCATGGGACAGCATCCGGTCGTCATCGATGCCATGCACGCCGCGCTCGACGCCACCGGCGCGGGCTCCGGCGGCACCCGCAACATCTCCGGGACGACCGTCTATCACAAACGGCTGGAGGCGGAACTCGCCGATCTTCACGGCAAGGAGGCCGCGCTCCTCTTCACGTCGGCCTACATCGCCAACGACGCGACGCTGTCGACCCTGCCGAAGATCTTTCCCGGGCTCGTCATCTATTCCGACGCGCTCAACCACGCCTCGATGATCGAAGGGGTGCGCCGCAACGGCGGCGCGAAGCGGATCTTCCGGCACAATGACGTCGATCATCTACGCCAGCTGCTGGAGGCCGACGATCCGGCCGTGCCGAAACTCATCGCCTTCGAGTCGGTCTATTCGATGGACGGCGATTTCGGCCCGATCGAGGCGATCTGCGACCTCGCCAGCGAGTTCGGCGCGCTGACCTATATCGACGAGGTCCACGCCGTCGGCATGTACGGCCCCCGGGGCGGCGGCGTGACCGAACGCGACGGGCTGGCTTGCCGGATCGATCTCATCAATGGCACGCTCGCCAAGGCCTACGGGGTGATGGGCGGCTACATCGCCGCCTCGGCGCGCATGTGCGACGCGATCCGGTCCTACGCGCCGGGCTTCATCTTCACCACGTCCCTGCCGCCCGCAGTCGCCGCCGGTGCCGCGGCGAGCGTGGCTCATCTCAAGCACGATGACGCGCTTCGGTCCTGTCATCAGTCCCGGGCGCGGATCCTAAAGACGCGGCTCAAGGGATTGGGCCTGCCGCTCATCGACCATGGCAGCCACATCGTGCCGGTCCATGTCGGCAATCCGGTGCATTGCAAGCTGATGTCCGACATGCTCCTCGAGGATCACGGCATCTATGTCCAGCCGATCAACTTTCCGACCGTGCCGCGCGGCACGGAGCGATTGCGCTTCACGCCGTCGCCCGTGCACGGGCCCGGCGAGATCGACGCTCTGGTCGGGGCCATGGATGCGCTCTGGGCACAATGCGCATTAAATCGCGCGGATATGTCCGCCTGAGCCAACGAAAATCGTATCGACCCTTCACCGGTTTGTGCTACGGGTGAACCCTAGAATGGGCCGGAGCGCCGCCATGCGGCGCGAACCGGCCCCGTCGGGCAGTGGCAGGTAGGGGTCGTACATGATCGAACGTTTCCGGCAGGAGGAAACGGAATTCGTCGAACCCATGGGTTTTGATGATTATGATCTGCGTCTCGGCGATGTGATGCGCGGTGAACGCGCAACGCTCGGCAAGTCGCTTCTCGATGTGCAGCGGGAGCTGAAGGTCAAGGCGAGCTACATCGCGGCGATCGAAAACAGCGACCCCTCGGCATTCGAGACGCCCGGCTTCATTGCCGGATATGTCAGGTCCTACGCCCGGTATCTGGGTCTCGATGCCGAATGGGCCTTCAAGACCTTCTGTGCCGAAAGCGGCTTCGCGACAGCGCACGGCATGAGCAAGGCGGCCTCGCCCGGGCGGCCGGAGGTGACTGAGGCGACGCCGTTCGGAACCTGGTCCCCGAATGTTCGAACCGGAGGCGAGGGGTTCCTTGCGCGGATCGAAGTCGGCGCCATCGCCTCGGTGATCGTGCTTCTCGGCCTGATCGGCGTGCTGGGCTATGGCGGCTATGCCGTGCTGACCGAGATCCAACGGGTCCAACTCGTTCCTGTCGAGCAGGCACCGACGGTCGCCGCCGATATCGACCCGCTGGACCGCGCTCCGCGCCCCGATGACGACCGCAGCGACCCAGCCGCCGAAATGGCCTCGGGCGGGTTCGACCGGCTCTATCGGCCCGAGGCGCTGGAGGTGCCGGTCCTGGTGGCGCGCGACGGTCCGATCGCGGCGCTCGATCCGCGCCTGATCGGCGCCTTCGCCTCAGAGACCGCACGCCGTGCGCCCGAATTCGGGGCGCTGGCGGGACTCGGGCCTCACCGCGACGACGGGGACGCCGAGACGCGGCAGGCGGTCATGGCGGCGCTGGGTCAGGTGGTGCTCGACATGCCGGCCCCGGAGGCGGGCACGGGCCAGACGTCGCCGCAGGTTGTGGCCGACAACGCGCCCGAAGTGGTGGTCTTCGCAGTCCGGCCGTCCTGGGTCCGGATCCGCTCGGCCGAAGGGACGACGATCTACGAGAAGATCATGAACGAGGGCGATCGCTTCGTCCTGCCGAAGACCGAGGAAGCCCCCACCCTCAGGACCGGAGAATCGGGAGCGATCTATTTCTCGGTGAACGGTGTGCCCTATGGTCCGGCCGGCCGGCCGGGCGCGGTGACGGGTGGCCTTGTGCTGGCCGCCGAGGCGCTGACCGACGCCTATCAGGTCGCGGATCTGACGGGCGACACGGCGCTGGCGCGCGTCGTCGTCGAGCTTCGGGCCGACCCGCCGCAACGACCCGGCCAGAGGGTGGAACCCGGGATCGACTGACCAGACGCCGCATCCCAACTGGTTGGCAGACCTGCCGGCATCGCATAGATGAGGGGCGATCGGTCAAACGGAGCCGCCGCGATGTCGCTGAACCACGTCCGCCCTTGGAAGAACATCTATCGCCGGAAATCGCGGCAGATCATGGTCGGTGCGGTGCCGGTCGGGGGCGACGCACCGATCTCCGTGCAGACGATGACGAACACCGACGGCACCGACGTCAAAGCGACGCTCAAGCAGGTCACCGAGTGCGCCGAGGCCGGAGCCGATATCGTACGCATCTCGTGCCCGGACCGGGCGACGACGACGGCCCTGAAGGAGATCTGTCGCGAAAGCCCGGTGCCGATCGTTGCCGACATCCACTTCCACTACAAGCGCGCCATCGAGGCGGCCGAGGCCGGTGCGGCATGCCTGCGGATCAATCCGGGCAATATCGGCGACAATGCCCGGGTGAAGGAGGTGATCCGGGCGGCGAAGGATCACGGCTGCTCGATTCGCATCGGCGTCAACGCCGGCTCTCTCGAGCGCAACCTTCTCGAAAAGTACGGGGAGCCCTGTCCCGAGGCGATGGTCGAGAGCGCGCTCGACCATATCCGGATCCTGCAGGACAACGATTTCCACGAGTTCAAGATCAGCGTGAAGGCGTCGGACGTGTTCCTGTCCGCGGCCGCCTATCAGGGCATTGCGGAGGCGACCGACGCTCCGCTCCACCTGGGCATCACCGAGGCGGGCGGCCTGATGTCCGGCACGATCAAGAGCGCCATCGGCCTCGGCAACCTGCTGTGGATGGGGATCGGCGACACGGTCCGAGTCTCGCTCTCCGCCGATCCTGTCGAGGAGGTGCGCGTCGGCTACGAGATCCTGAAATCGCTCGGCCTGCGTCACCGCGGCGTCAACATCATCTCGTGCCCGTCCTGCGCGCGGCAGGGATTTGACGTGATCCGCACGGTGGAGGCGCTGGAGGAGCGGCTCGCCCACATCAAGACGCCCATGTCGCTGTCGATCATCGGCTGTGTCGTCAACGGGCCGGGCGAGGCGCTGATGACGGATGTAGGCTTCACCGGCGGTGGTGCCGGGTCCGGGATGGTCTATCTGGCCGGCAAGCAGAGCCACAAAATATCGAACGACCAGATGATCGACCACATCGTCGAACAGGTCGAGCGCCGCGCCGCGGAACTGGACGCGATGGCCGCTCAGGAGGTCGAGCCGGCGGAGTGACGGTCCGGGGCATGCGCAGGCAGGCCCACCCGTCGCGCCTTACCTCTCCCGTTCGGCGGCCAGTTCGTCGACATCCTTGAACTTGATCAACTCGCCGCAGCCGCAGGCATCGACCACGTTCGGATTGCGGAACCGGAAGCCGGATTCGAGCAGGCTGACCTCGTAATCGATCTCCGTCCCGAACAGGAACATCTGCGCCATGGGGGCGATCATCACCCGCGCGCCGTCCTGCTCCACCACCTCGTCATGGGCGTCGATCTCGTCGACATAGTCCATGGTGTATTCCATGCCCGCGCAGCCGCCCTTCTTCACGCCGATGCGCAGGCCCTCGTGACCCTCGCGATCCATCAGCTTGACGATCTGCCGGATGGCGGCCGGCGTGATGGTGACGGCTTGCTTGCCGGGAATGGCGAACATGATTGGCGGCTCCTGTCTCGGTGCACCGAATCTATGCGCCGAGGCCGCGCGGCTCAAGGTGACCACGAAAGGAAGTTCGCGATCAGCCGCAGACCGGTCGCTTGGCTCTTCTCGGGGTGGAACTGGGTGCCGACGCAGCTCCCCTGCGCGACGATCGCGGTCACGTCGCCACCATAATCGCAATGCGCCAGCCGTTTGGAGGGTGCCTTCATCGCCATGTGGAACGAGTGGACGAAATAGGCGTGATCGCCCGTCGCGAGGCCGTCGAGAACCGGGTGCGCGCGGTCGATGACCAGATCGTTCCAGCCCATATGCGGGACCTTCAGCGACGGATCGGCTGGTGCTATCCGCACGACGTCCCCGGCGATCCAGCCGAGCCCCGCGGTCGGTTCGTATTCGAACCCGCGTTCCGCCATGAGCTGCATGCCCACGCAGATCCCGAGAAAGGGCCGGCCGCCGATCTCCACCGCCTCGCGCAAGGCCTCGCAGAGCGCCGCCCTGTCGCGCATCAGCGCCCGGGCGCAGGCCGGAAAGGCGCCGTCGCCGGGCAGGACGAGCCGGTCGGCGCGCCGCACGAGATCCGGATCGGCGGTCACGACGATCTCGCCGCCGCCGGTGTCCCGCGCCATGCGCTGGAACGCCTTTTCCGCGGAATGGAGGTTGCCGCTGCCGGCGTCGATCAGGACGGTCAGCATCGCGCGCCGGCCCCGGCAGCAGCGCAGGTTCCCCATGGGTAAAGGAAAGCCTCCATGCCGCTCAGAGCGCCCCCTTGGTCGAGGGCACGGCGTGCCCCTTGCGCGGATCGACCTCGATGGCGACCCTGAGGGCTCTCGCGACCGCCTTGAACGTCGCCTCGACGATGTGGTGGCTGTTGACGCCCCGCACGAAATCCACGTGCAGCGTGATGCCGCCATGCGTGCTCAGCGCCTGGAAGAACTCGCGCACGAGTTCGGTGTCGAAGGTGCCGATCTTCGCCGCGGAGAGCGGCAGGTTCCACCCGAGCCAGGGCCGCGCCGAGAGATCGAGCGCCGCCATGACCAGCGCGTCGTCCATCGGCAGGGCGCATTGCCCGTAGCGCTGGATGCCGCGCTTTTCGCCCAGCGCCTGTCGCAGCGCCTGGCCGAGCGCGATGCCGGTATCCTCCACCGTATGGTGGTCGTCGATATGCAGATCTCCGCTGGTCTTCACCTTCATGTCGATCAGCGAGTGACGCGCCAGCTGCTCCAGCATGTGATCGAAAAATCCGACCCCGGTCGCCATGTCCGCCGCGCCGGTCCCGTCGAGATCCACCATCACGGTCACGTCGGTCTCGGCCGTCTTCCGGGTGATGCTGGCACTGCGCATGGGCCGCTCCCTCCATGGTCTCGGGCCCCTCCTAGCGGCTTGCCCGACCGGGGAAAAGCCCGGCGGCGAAAGCGGCTGGCCAAGGGCCGGAAAATGGTGTCGTCTGGAACCGCGATGACGAAACGCCGGCGGGGGAGGCGAGCAGGCATGGCGGCTCGACATCAAGGGCGATCTCGAACTGGATGGCTCCGCGCCAAACCCTAGATCGCTCAAGACGGTCGAGAGGGGGAGCAACTCGGCCTGCATCCATGACCCGCCCGGCGACCCTCATGGCCGATGGCGAAGGAGAGCGCGATGAAAGACAACCGCGACGACATAGATCCCGTTGAATCTCAGGAATGGCAGGAGGCGGTCGAGGACGTCATCGCCCGAGACGGTCCCGACCGGGCGCATTACCTGCTCGACAAGGCGGTGGCGCAGGCCCGCGCGGCGGGCGCAAAGCTGCCCTTCAGCTCGACGACGCCCTACCAGAACACCATCCCGGCCGACGATCTGCTGGAGATCCCGGGCGATGCGGAGATGGAGAAGCGCATCCGGTCCATCAACCGCTGGAACGCCATGGCCACGGTCGTCAGGGCCAACAAGGCGACCGACGGGATCGGCGGCCATATCGCCTCCTTCGCCTCGTCCGCAGCCATGTACGATATCGGCCTCAACCATTTCTGGCGGGCGCGGTCGGCCACGCATGGCGGCGATCTGGTGTTCTTCCAGGGCCACGCGGTCCCGGGGATCTACGCCCGCTCGTTCATGGAAGGCCGCCTCTCGGAGGAGGATCTGCTGAACTTCCGGCTGGAGACGGGGGGCAAGGGGCTCAGCTCCTATCCGCATCCATGGCTGATGCCGGATTACTGGCAGTTTCCTACCGTCTCGATGGGGCTCGGGCCGCTCTGCGCCGTCTATCAGGCGCGCTTCATGAAATACATGGAGAACCGCGGCCTCATCGAGAAGTCCAATCGCAAGGTCTGGGCCTTCCTTGGCGACGGGGAGATGGACGAGCCGGAGAGCCTCGGCGCCATCAACATCGCCGCCCGCGAGAAGCTCGACAACCTGATCTTCGTCATCAACTGCAACCTCCAGCGGCTCGACGGGCCGGTGCGCGGCAACTCGAAGATCGTGCAGGAACTCGAAGGCTCGTTCCGCGGCTCGGGCTGGGAGGTCATCAAGGTCCTCTGGGGCAAGGGCTGGGACGACCTTCTGGAGCGCGACACCTCCGGAAAGCTGCGCCAGCTCATGGACGAGACGATCGACGGCGACTACCAGACCTTCAAGTCGAAGGACGGCGCCTATATCCGCGAGCACTTCTTCGGCAAGTACCCCGAGACCGCAGCGCTCGTCGAGGACTGGACCGACGAGCAGATCTTCGCGCTGCGCCGCGGCGGACACGATCCGCAGAAGGTCTATACCGCCTACAAGCGCGCCACCGAGGTCGAGGGACGCCCGACCTGCCTTCTGATCAAGACGGTCAAGGGCTACGGCATGGGCAGCGCGGGCGAGGGCGCCAACACCGCCCACCAGTCCAAGAAGATGGACGAGGACCAGATGAAGGCGATGCGGGATCGCTTCAAGATCCCGGTTGACGACGACGAGATCGCCAAGGCGCCCTTCGTCACGCTGAACAATGCGCAGAAGGCCTATCTGGCCGACCGGCGCAAGGAACTCGGGGGACCGTTCCCGAGCCGGTACCGGGGGGCGCCGAGCCTCGAGATACCGGGGCTCGACAAGTTCAAGCGCGAACTGCAATCGTCGGGCGATCGCGAATTCTCCACCACCATGGCCTTCGTGCGGATCCTGACGACGCTGCTGCGCGACAAGCAGATCGGCGAGCGGGTCGTGCCGATCGTGCCCGACGAGAGCCGCACCTTCGGCATGGAGGGGCTGTTCCGGTCGGTCGGGATCTACAACCCGTCGGGGCAGCAATACACGCCCGCCGACGCCGAGCAGATGTCCTATTACAAGGAATCGAGCGACGGCCAGGTGCTTCAGGAGGGGATCAACGAAGCGGGCTCGATGGCCGACTGGATCGCGGCCGCGACGTCCTATTCCACCCACGGCGTGCCGATGATCCCGTTCTACATCTTCTATTCGATGTTCGGGTTCCAGCGCGTCGGCGACCTGTGCTGGGCGGCCGGCAATTCGCGCTCGCGCGGCTTCCTTCTCGGCGGCACGGCCGGGCGGACCACGCTGAACGGCGAGGGCCTGCAGCACGAGGACGGCCACAGCCAGGTCCTGGCCTCGGTCGTGCCGAACTGCATCAGCTACGATCCCACCTTCTCCTACGAGGTGGCGGTGATCGTGCAGAACGGCATGCAACGCATGTTCGCCGATCAGGAGGACGTCTATTACTACATCACGCTCCTGAACGAGAACTATGCCCACCCCGAGATGCCGATGGGGGCAGAAGAAGGCATCATCAAGGGCATCTACCGCTTCCGCAAGACCGACAAGCCGGGCAAGAAGCACGTCAATCTCATGGGATCGGGATCGATCCTCATGCAGGCGATCAAGGCGGCCGAGATGCTCGAGAAGGATTTCGGCGTCACCTCCGACATCTGGTCGGCGACATCGCTGAACGAGCTGGCGCGCGACGGACAGGATTGCATGCGGTGGAACCGGCTCAATCCGCTGGAGGAGCCCAAGGTGCCGTTCGTCACCCAGGCGCTGCAGAACGCCAAGGGCCCGGTCATCGCGGCGACCGACTACATCAAGACCTTCGCCGAGCAGATCCGGGCCTTTGTCGACCAGCCATACGTCACCCTCGGCACGGACGGGTTCGGCCGATCCGACAGCCGCGCCAATCTGCGTCGGTTCTTCGAGGTCGACGCCAACCATATCGCGGCGGCGGCCATGCACGAACTCTACAAGTTCGGCGAGGTGTCGAAATCCGACATGCAGAAGGCGCTCAAGACGTACGAGATCGACGGCGACAAGCCCAACCCGCGCCTGAACTGACCGACCAAGACGAACACAAAGAGGTACTTATAGATGGCAACCGAAGTCAAAGTGCCGGATATCGGCGATTTCGACGACGTTCCGGTGGTGGCAGTCCTGGTCGGCGCGGGCGACACGATCGAGAAGGAGGATCCGCTGATCGAGCTCGAATCCGACAAGGCGACGATGGAGGTTCCCTCCTCGCATGCGGGCACGGTCAAGGAAGTGAAGCTGAAGGAGGGCGACACCGCCTCCGAAGGCACGGTCATCCTGATCGTCGAGGAGGCCGATGCGGACGGTGCGGATGGCGACGAGGGTGACGGCGCCGACGAGGGCAGCGGCGCGGAGGAAAGCCAGGAGGCCGATCAGGAGAGCGCCGGCGGCGCCGAAGCGAAGGGCGGCGGCCAGGAAGGCTACGGCGACGGCGGCAAGCGCAGCCAGGGTACGCAGCCCGATCCCGGCGGCAGCACGGTGGTCGATACCGGATCGTCGAAGTTCCACGCCTCGCCCTCGGTGCGCGCCTTCGCGCGGCGGGTCGATGTGGATCTGCGGCAGATCAACGGCTCGGGCCGCAAGGGCCGGATCCTGCGCGAGGACGTCGAGAAGGCGCTGAAGGGCCAGGCGCAGCCCGCGGCGGCAGGCGGCGCGCCGGCCAAGGGCGGCATGGGCATCCCGCCGATCCCCGAGGTCGACTTCTCTAAGTTCGGCCCGGTCGAAGAGGTCGATATGTCCCGGATCCAGAAGATCTCGGGGCCGTCCCTGCATCGCTCGTGGCTCAACATCCCGCATGTGACGCATGACGAGGACGCCAATATCGACATCACCGACGCCTATCGCAAGGAGCTCGATACGGAGGCCAAGGCCGAGGGCTACCGGGTGACGCTGCTGAGTTTCGTCGTCAAGGCGAGCGTGTCGGCGCTGAAGACCCACTGGCAGTTCAATTCGTCCATCCATCCGGATGGCGACAAGCTGATCCGCAAGCATTTCTACAATATCGGGTTTGCGGCGGACACGCCGAACGGGCTGATGGTGCCGGTGATCAAGGACGCCGACAAGAAGGGCATCATCGACATCTCGAAGGAGCTTGGGGAGCTCAGCGCCGCGGCGCGGGACGGCAAGCTGAAGGGCGACCAGATGAAGGGCGCGACCTTCACCATCTCTTCGCTTGGCGGAATCGGGGGAACGAGCTTCACCCCGCTCGTCAACGCGCCCGAGGTCGCGATCCTCGGCCTCACCAAGTACTCGATGAAGCCGGTCTGGAACGGAGACAAGTTCGTGCCGCAGAAGACCCTGCCGATGTCGCTCAGCTATGACCACCGGGCCATCGACGGCGCGCTCGCGGCCCGGTTCGCGGCGCGGCTGGCCTACCTTCTGGCGGATCCCCGCCGCCTGATGCTGTGAGGTCCTGACCATGACGGATGTGAAAGTTCCCGATATCGGCGATTTCTCCGACGTTCCGGTGATCGCCGTGCTGGTGTCTGTCGGCGACACGATCGAGAAGGAGGACCCGCTGATCGAGCTCGAATCCGACAAGGCGACGATGGAAGTGCCGTCGTCCCATTCCGGCAAGGTGACGGAGATCAAGGTCTCGGAGGGTGACAAGGTCTCGGAAGGCGACGTGATCCTTGTGCTCGAGGGGGCCGACGAGGAGGGCGGCGGCGAGAGTGGCGGCTCGAAAGGCGACCAGTCGGAGGAAAAGAGCAAGGAGCAGAGCTCCGGCAAAAAGGATGAGACGCCGGCGCCGGCTGCGGCCGAAGGCACCAAGTCCGGTTCGGGCGACATTCATGGCGAAGTGGTGGTGCTGGGCTCCGGCCCGGGCGGCTATACGGCGGCCTTCCGCGCCGCCGATCTCGGCAAGAAGGTCGTGCTGATCGAGCGCTATTCGTCGCTGGGCGGGGTCTGCCTCAACGTCGGATGCATCCCCTCCAAGGCGCTCCTCCATGCCTCGCGCGTCATCGCCGAGACCGAGGAGATGGCCGAGCACGGCCTTTCCTTCGGCAAGGTGAAGGTCGATGCCGACGGATTGCGCAAGTGGAAGGACGGCGTGGTCAAGAAGATGACCGGCGGGCTCGCCGGCATGGCCAAGCAGCGCAAGGTGACGACCGTCCAGGGATCGGGCACCTTCACCGGCCCGAATTCCATCGAGGTGGAGGCCGAGGATGGCACGAAGACGGTGACCTTTGACCAGTGCATCATCGCCGCGGGATCGCAGGCGGTGAAGCTGCCCTTCGTGCCCCATGACGACGAGCGCGTCGTCAATTCCACGGGCGCGCTGGAGCTCGACCCGATCCCGAAGACCATGTGCGTCCTCGGCGGCGGCATCATCGGCTTCGAGATGGCCACGGTCTACGAGGCGCTGGGATCCAAGGTGACGGTCATCGAGATGATGGACCAGATCCTGCCCGGTGCGGACAAGGACATCGTCAAGCCGCTGCAGAAGCGCATGGAGGGCCGGCTTACCATCCACACCAAGTCCAAGGTGACGGAGGTGAAGGCGCAGAAGGGCGGCCTCAAGGTCACCTGGGAGAATGCGAAGGGCGAGAGCCAGACCGAGACCTTCGACAAGATGCTCGTGGCGGTGGGCCGGAGCCCGAACGGGGGCCTGATCGGCGCCGACAAAGCCGGCGTGAAGGTGACCGATCGCGGCTTCATCGAGGTCGATCACCAGCAGCGCACCAACGTCTCCCACATCTTCGCCATCGGCGACGTGGTGGGCCAGCCGATGCTCGCCCACAAGGCGGTGCACGAGGGCAAGGTCGCGGCCGAGGTCTGTGCGGGCGAGAAGCGCGCCTTCGACGCGCGGGTGATCCCGTCTGTGGCCTATACCGATCCCGAGGTCGCCTGGGTGGGCCTGACAGAGGCGCAGGCCAAGGAGCAGGGCATCAAGGTCGAGAAGGGAGTCTTCCCCTGGCAGGCTTCGGGCCGGGCGCAAGCCAACGGGCGCGCCGAGGGGATCACGAAGCTCCTCTTCGACCCGGAGGACGACCGGGTGGTCGGCGGCGCCATCGTCGGCACCAATGCGGGCGACCTGATCTCGGAAGTCGCGTTGGCAATCGAGATGGGGTCGGACGCGGTCGATCTCGGCCACACGATCCACCCGCACCCGACGCTGTCGGAATCGGTGAACTTCGCCGCCGAGATGTACGAGGGCACGATCACCGACCTGGTGCCGCCGAAGAAGAAGAAATAGGCCCCGCCAAGCTGGGCTGTCCTCCTGCCGCTGACGGGCGGCGCCAGTTCTCCTGGCGCCGCCCGTTGCCATGGGCGGACCGCCGGGAGGTTGCTTCTTGAAGGGCGGGACGCTGCCGCTACCTCTCAAGTCAGGTCGGACGCCCCGTTCGGCCGGCCAAGGAGGAGGACGATGATGGCTCAGACCAAGAATCCGTTCGACATGAGCGAATACATGCAGGCCTTCGATCCCGAGCGGATCGCGCGGATGTGGAACCCGCAGACGATGATGCAGATGTTCCAGCAGCCGCAGGCGCAGATGTTCGACATGGAACAGGTCATTCGCGCCAACCAGCGCAATTTCGAAGCCATGTCTGAGGCCAACAAGTCCGCCGCGGAGGCCTACAAGGACCTGCTCGACAAACAGATGGAGATCTTCGAGAAACTCACCCACGTGGCGCGGCAGCAATACGAATGGGCCGAAGAAAACGCCGGGCCCGACGCCATGAAGGCGCGCACCAATGCCGTCAACGAAGCCGTGGAAGAGGCGCTGAAGCTCATGCGCAAGATGGCCGATAACGCCCGCGACGCGAATGAGGAGGCATACCGCTCCATGCAGTCTCAGATCGACGAATCGGTCGCCAAGGTGGAAAAGAACGCCAAGCGGGCGGCGCCCAAGAACAGCTGACCGACCTGGCGCCCCACACGATCCTCTCTGGCCTCGGCCGCCCGCAGTGTCACGCGCGGCCGGGGCCTTGTCACGTTCGGGCGGCCATCAGCCTGTGGCGCGCCTGTCCCGCCTTCAGATTGCGCGGGGCTTGGGCTTCCCGGGGCATTCGGGGCGCTGGCGGTGGTTACGCGCCGAGCTTTGCCAGCTTGCGCGGCATCACTCTGGAGGATGACTGGAACGGATGCAGGATGCGCGCTCGAAGCAGGATCCCTCCGCCCCGGCGCAAGCGGCGCCGGAGATACGAGGATCCGTGCCAAGGTCCTCCGGTGGGGGTCGGCGGATGAGCGACGAACCGGGTCATCACGAATTGGGGCGCGATGCGGTCCTGTCGCGGGGGGTGCTGAGCGAGCATCCCGAAGACCTGATCCGCGGTACCGGCTGGCGCGTGCCCTTGGCAGTGACGCGCGAGGCCATTCTGCGGCTCTGGAGCGACGACGCGTTCGGCTTGGCCGGCAACATCGCGTTCCGCGCGCTCCTGGCGATCTTTCCGTTCCTGATCTTTACCAGTTCGATGACCGCCTTCCTTGCCGACCGGTCGATGGCCGACGACCTCATCGCCTTTCTCATTGCGATCGTTCCCCCCGCGCTGGTGGAGCCGATCGTGTCGGAGGTCGAACAGGTCATGACCGTGCAGCGCGGCGGCGTTCTCAGCATCGGCATCCTGCTGACGATCTGGTTCGCGGTTGGCGGCGTCGACGGCGTCCGCGTCGGTCTGAACCGTGCCTACGGCATCCGCGAGACGCGCTCGACCGTGCATCTCTACGCGGTGCAGGCGGGCGTGGTGATCTTCGCCAGTCTTGTTCTGGTGCTGGTGGGCTACCTGCTCGTCCTGGCGCCCCGGGCCGGATCGTGGCTCCATGCACTCATGCCGGGCTTTGATCCGTCCTCGGTCACCGTCAGCCTGGTCCGCTATCCTGCGGCGGGCGCCCTTCTCGTCGCGGCGCTGTTCGGAGCCCATGTGCTTCTGCCGGCCCGCCGAACGAGCTTCAGGAACATCTGGCCGGGGGTCGTGTTCTCGGTCACCACATGGGCGCTGCTTGCGGCGGCCTTCTCGTTCTACCTTCGCCGCTATGCGTCCTATGCGAGCTACTATGCCGGCCTCGCCGGCATCATTGCCGCGCTCTATTTCATGTATCTCGCGGCGCTGGTGCTGATCTTTGGCGGAGAGCTCAACCGAGCGATCAGGATCAGGCGGCTCGCTCGCGCCCTGAGGGACGATCGGGCTTCGGATGGCGGGTCCTGAGAGCCGTTTGTCCCCCCTTGTGTTCCCCTAAAAGTGCGAGGCTACCGGGTGCGGCGCCATCGGCCCCCCGAGGCGGCCGCGCGTCACGAGCCGGCCCCGATCTCGGGCCCGTTCCATAGGACATCGCCGAACCCAGTCACGTCGTATCCCCCGAGCGACCGGGCCTTCTCCGCGAAGCTTGATCCCCGGCAGAAGCCGAGCAGCGTCTGGAGCGGCATGTCGAACCACGCCGCGCGATCGACAAGCAGATCGTAGCGTTCCTCGATGACGGGGACGAAGGCGAGACCGTGGCTTCGCGCGACGCCTTCGAGGCCGAAGGTCACGTCGGCCTCGCCCCGCGCCACCGCCTCGGCGGCATCGGTCTCGGTCCGCGCCGGGCCGAAGGGCACGATGGCCTCGAGAGGCAGCCCCGCATCGCTGGCGAGATCGCGAAACAGAAGCTCCGTGCCGGACCCGTCCTGCCGCGTTGCGACGCGCAATCCGGCAAGATCGGCGAGGGCACAGGGCCGCGGGCCGCTCTCCCGCAGGATCAGCCCCCGGCTGCGCGCGACAAAGGCGACAAGCGCCGCGTTCTGATCGACCACGGCGGATGTGAGGGCCGGCACGTTCCACGTCTCCGTCGCCGCGTCGCGCAGGTGGAGGCCGGCTGCGACCCCGCCCGAGCCGGCGAACCGCTCGAGCCCGTCCATCGAGCCGTCGAAATAGGTAGCAAGCCGCGAGCCCGATTCGCGGATCGCCCAGTCGAGGAGGGGATCGTGGCTCCCGAGCACGATCGGAGGTCGCCGAGACGGGGTGGGTCCGGTCCCCGAGCGGCTGCCCTCCATCCAGTGGCGGATCTCCCGCGCGGGAAACAGCAGCTTTCCCGTGGCGCGCAGACACGGCACCTTTCCCGAGGCGGCAAGGTCATAGACCTTGCGCTCCCTGATCCGCAACAGCTGCGCGAGTTCCCGGACGGTCAGGTATTCCGGTGCCGTCTCCGCGTCGGTCACGGGCGCCGGTTCCGCCACAGGCCGCAGGTAAGCACGCGTTGCGCCGGAACGGCCTCGGACACAAAGATGAAGAGATCAGGCATGGGTGCCTCCGACGACGACGAGACGCAGCGCCTGCACGGCCGCGTTGACACCCAGCGCGATCGCCAGAAGGATGATGCCGAGCCCCAGCGCCAGCGGCAGGTCGCCCTTCGAGGTCTCGAGCGCGATTGCGGTGGTCATCACCCGCGTCAGGTGGTCGATGTTCCCGCCGACGATGATGACTGCGCCAACCTCGGCAATAGCCCGGCCGAACCCGGCGAGCCCTACCGTGAACAGCGAGTATCGCCCGTCCCAGAGCAGCGCCCGGATCGTCTGACCGCGCGTGAGGCAGAAGGAGCGGAACTGTTCGGCATATTCCGCGTGCAGATCCTCCAGAACCTGGCGCGACAGCGCCGCGACGATGGGGGTGATCAGGACCGTCTGCGCCAGGATCATCGCGGAGGGGGTATAGAGCAGACCCAGAAAGCCGAGCGGGCCGGAGCGGGAGAGGGAGATGTAGATCAGAAGCCCCACCACCACCGGCGGCAGCCCCATCAGCGCGTTCATGACGATCAGCACGGCGCTGCGGCCCGGAAACCTGCTGACTGCGACGAGGGCGCCGATGGGCAGACCGATCGCACAGGCAAGAAGCGTCGCGCTGACGCTGACAGCGAGCGACAGGCCGACGATCTCGAGCAGGTCCGGGTCGCCCGAGATGACGAGCGACAGCGCGACCGCGAAGGCATGTCCGATGTCCTGCAATATTTCCGACCGTTCGGGAAATCCGGCTGGTGCGGAGGATTGGCATATCTCACCCGAAGTTCAAGGCCGGATCGCCGCCGACCCCACGCTCATCTCGTTGCCCCTCGCTTAGGGGCGATCTTGCGCTGACAGTCATACATCAGGGCAGGACCGTAATCGGGTGCCCTCAGCCGCCGCGGCGGGCGCACGTTGGCGATGTCTCAGATGTCGGGTCAAGAAGCGCCCTCGGCAGCGGCCCGCATGGATCCGGTGGCAGGGGCCGCCGAACACGACCGAGCCCGACGGTCCAGCGCGCGGCGATGGCGCCGGGCGGCCCACCTCTTGTCAGGAGAGGAGCGAGAGCGCGTCGATATCTGAAGGTTATGGTGGAGCCTAGCGGGATCGAACCGCTGACCTCCTGCATGCCATGCAGGCGCTCTCCCAGCTGAGCTAAGGCCCCGTTGCCGCGGTGCTGCCTGACAGCACGCGCGCCGCTTCTAGTGAAGGTCGCCGGGCGGTTCAAGCGAAAATCGTCCCCGGCCCTCACTCAGTCGTCGCTGTTCTCGTCGGCGACATCCGCCAGTTCGTCGAGCGACACTTTGTCGTCGTCCTCGTCGTCCTCAAGCACGTCATCGCCCAGATCGACATCGGAATCGGCATCGTCTTCCTCATCCAGAACGACGTCTTCTTCCTCGGTTTCCTTTTCCTTTAGCGAGTTCTTGTCGGCCTTGTCGGCCAGCATCGTGCGATTGCTCTTGCCGGTGTCGAGCGGGACGACCTCGCCGGTATAGGGTGACACCACCGGGCTCCGGTTGAGGTCGTAGAAGCGCTTGCCGGTGGTCGGGCAAACCCGTTTCGTTCCCCATTCTTCCTTGGGCATTGACACCTCGTCTCCTGCATGTCTCGGGATCGCCGTCCCCTGCCACAGGGCCCCGAGGCTGTCAAAGCCTTTCGCCGGGCGGGATCGGGGGATAGACAGGCGAGATGAGCGACGCAGCAGCACGTATGGCGACCTTGCCCGGCGATCCGCCGGTCGAGATCCTCCTGCGGCGATCCGGGCGGGCGCGGCGGATGACGCTCAGGGTTTCGGCGCTCGATGGCCGGGTGACGCTGACCTGCCCCGGCTGGACCGGCCATCGCGAGGCCATGTCCTTCATCCACGCCAAGGAGGCGTGGTTGCGCGCTCAGACGGCGAGGTGCTTGCCGACGTCGATACCCGCTCTGGGAGAGACCATTCCGGTCTTCGGCAGCCCCCACCGGATCGTCGCGGGCCCTCCCGGACTGGACGAGCAGGTCCTCTCCGTCCGCCCCGACCGTCCCGTGCCCCCGCAGGTCGCCGCGATCCTGAAGGAGGCCGCCCGTCGCCGCTTTTCCGACGCGACCAGCCGCCACGCGGCACTGCTCGGCCGACAGCCCGGGCGGATCACGCTGCGCGACACGCGCTCGCGGTGGGGGTCGTGCAACGCTCGGGGCGATCTCATGTTCTCTTGGCGGCTCGTCATGGCGGCCGAAGCTGTGCTCGACTACGTGGCGGCACATGAGGTCGCGCATCTTGTCCGCATGGACCACTCGCAGGTCTTCTGGGACATCTGCGCGCGGTTGTGTCCGACGTGGCGGGATCAGCGGGACTGGCTGCGCCGCGAGGGCGCTGGTCTTCATGCGTGGCGCTTCGCCACCGGCACCTGACGACGTTACCGTTACAGGGCGCGGCCCGAGGATCCCGCGGCGCTGCTGCCGGATCCTCGGGCCGCAGATCTTCCGGCGCTTAGCGGCGCCCTGCGCGGAGCGCGCCACCCCCAGAGGAGGGCGCGGCTACGAGTGGATCGGGCCGCCGCCGCAGGCGAGCGCCGCCTCCCGCACCGCTTCGGAATAGGTCGGATGCGCGTGGCAGGTGAGGGCGATATCCTCTGCTGCAGCCCCGAACTCCATGCCCACGCAGATCTCGTGGATCAGGTCGCCGGCCATTGGGCCGACAATATGGGCGCCGAGGATGCGGTCGGTCTCCTTGTGGGCAAGGATCTTCACGAATCCGTCGGCGGCGAAGTTGGCCCGCGCCCGACCGTTCCCCATGAACGAGAACTTGCCCGACTTGTAGGGAATCCCTTCTTCCTTCAACTGCTCCTCCGTCCGGCCGACAGCAGCGACTTCGGGGTGGGTGTAGATGACGGCCGGGATGACTTCGTAATTGACGTGGCCAGCCTTGCCGGCGAGGTGCTCGGCCACCGCCATGCCCTCATCCTCGGCCTTGTGGGCGAGCATCGGGCCGGCAACGGCGTCGCCGATGGCGAAGACGCCCTTGACGTTGGTCGCCCGGTGCCCGTCGGTCTTGACCTGCCCCCTGTCGGTCATCTCCACCCCCAGGGCCTCAAGGCCCAGCCCCTCCGTGAAGGGCTTTCTGCCGGTGGAGACGAGGACCACATCCGCGTCGATCGTCTCGGCGCTGTCGTCCTTCTTCAGCTTGTAGTTGACCTTGGCCTTGCCGTTCTTCACCTCCACGCCCTGAACGGCGGCACCGAGCACGAATTTCAGACCCTGCTTGCCCAGCAGCTTCTGGAACTGCTTCTGCACCTCCCCGTCCATGGTGGGCGTAACCGTGTCCAGATATTCGACGACGGTCACCTCGCTGCCGAGCCGCGCATAGACGGATCCCATCTCAAGCCCGATGACGCCGGCGCCGATCACCGTCATCCGCTTCGGGATCTTGTCGAGGTTGAGAGCGCCGGTCGAGGACAGGACGATCTCCTCGTCGATCTCGACGCCGGGCAGGGAGGCCGGCACGGACCCCGTGGCGATGACGATGTTCTTCGCCTCGTGGGTCTCGTCGCCGACCCGTACCTTGCCGGCTTCCGGGATCGAGCCCCAGCCCTTCAGCCAGTCGATCTTGTTCTTCTTGAACAGAAATTCGACGCCCTTGGTGTTCTGCTTGATGGTATCGTCCTTGTAGGACTGCATCGTCGCCCAATCGACGGAGGGCGATTTGCCCTTCAGACCCATCTTGGCGAAGTTCGTCTCCGCCTCGTGCAACATCTCGGTGGCGTGCAGCAGCGCCTTCGACGGGATGCAGCCGACGTTGAGACACGTGCCGCCCAGGGTCTCTCGCCCCTCGACGCAGGCGGTCTTCAGCCCGAGTTGCGCGCAGCGGATCGCGCAGACATAGCCGCCAGGGCCGGAGCCGATGATGATGACGTCATAGCTGGACATAAGACAGGTCTCCTCAAGCGTTCGATGCGGTCATATCAGGGCGGCGAGAAGCATCAACAGGGTGCAAAGCCACCCCAGCCCGAAGATGACCGACCGCCCCGGAACCCATCCAAGCACATAAGCGGGAACATAGGCGATCCGGCTGCCGAGATAGAGGAAGGCGCAGGTCGCGGTGAACCAGCTCGACTGACCGGAGAGGGCGATCACCGACGCCGCCACCGCGAACAGCAGCAAGGCCTCGTTGTGGTTGTCATAGGCGCGCCCCAGCCGCCCGGTCCGGACGGAGATCTGCTCGCCGAGCGGCCGCGACAGACGCTGCGGATCGCGCGGGCTCATCGTCTTGCCGGGTCCGAGCTCGAGATTGGCGGGAACGGCGTAAAGCACAAGCTGCAGCCCCTGCCAGAGCGCGGCGAGCGTCAGCGCGATGAGTTCCGGTGTCATGATCGGCTATCGGACCCCATCGACGCCCGTCAGGCCGTTGCGAGGAAATGGGCATCGTGGCCCTCGACATGCGAGGCCAGGGCCGAGGACTTCGCCATCCAGGCCTCCGCCTTGTTGCGGTCGGCGACGCCGTAGAGCGCCCAGAGCCGGCTCGGCGCATCGGCCTCCTCCCATAGCTGAAGCTGGGTCAGGCCTGCCTGATCGCGGTCTTCCTTGGCGGCGTCGTAGGCCGCGCGGAACGCTGCCGGGTCGTGGGCGTCGAAACGTACCAGAAGCTGCATCCTGCCGGTCCTCCCTTGCCAGAGGAGGTACTGAACCACGGCCCGCGACCCGCTGTCCAGCGCCTTAGGTCTCGCAGATCAGCGGTGCCGCCAGAAGCGTCTCGGCATAGCGCTCGCCCTGCCGAGCGGTCTGCGCCGCGATCTCGGCGCGGGGCCGGTCGCTCCAGCGGCAGGCCCCCTCGCGGGCGATCTGCCGCTTTGCCAGCGCGATCCGGGTGTCGAGATCGCGCGGCTCGCGCGGATCGAACAGAAAGAGATGCCAGCGGGCGCCGCCACCGGCCGTCTCGGTCGACGCGACATGGCGCACGGACACGTCCCGCGGGATCGGCGCGGCGCAGGCCGCCAGCAGGGCAAGAAGCGCCAGGGCGGCGCGCGCCGTCACGCCAGATGCCCCCGCTGTTTCGCCACGCGCAGGAAGAACGACATCGTCGAAAACAGGGCGACCCAGAAGATCAGCGCGCCCCACCGCGTCGCGAAGCCCTCGACCGCCGTGCTCCAGACCGCGAGCCCGATGAAGAGGACGAGAAACACGAGGGAGGCGGGGATCGCCCGCGCTTGTCCGCGGATCGCCCAGAGCGCCGCCAGACAGGCGGCGGCGCCGGAGAGAAGCGCCGCGACGACGAGCACGCCGCGCGCCTCCATCTCGGCCATCCCGGTCTCGGCCCCGAGCGCGGCCTGAAAGGCCGTCCTGAGATTCGTCACGCCGACGAGCCCGTAGAGGCCCACCACGATCCACAGCCAGATCGGTCGCCGCATAGCGTCACAGATCCATCAGCAGCCGGCGCGGATCCTCGAGCGCTTCCTTGACCCGGACGAGGAAGGTGACCGCGCCCTTGCCGTCGACGATCCGGTGGTCGTAGCTGAGCGCGAGATACATCATCGGACGGATCTTGATCTCGCCGCCGATGACCATCGGCCGTTCCTGGATCTTGTGCATCCCGAGGATGCCCGATTGCGGCGGGTTCAGGATCGGCGAGGACATCAGCGATCCGTAGACGCCGCCGTTCGAGATGGTGAACGTGCCGCCCTGCATGTCGGCCATCGACAGTTTGCCGTCGCGGGCCTTCTTGCCCTTGTCCGCGATGGCCTTCTCGATGGCGGCGAAGCCCATGGAATCCGCGTCGCGGATGACCGGCACCACCAGACCCTGCGGCGTGCCCGTGGCGATGCCTATATGGACGAAGTTCTTGTAGACGACCTCGGTCCCGTCGATCTCGGCGTTGACCTCGGGCACCTCCTTCAGCGCGTGACAGCACGCCTTGGTAAAGAAGGACATGAAGCCGAGCCTGACGCCGTGCTTCTTCTCGAAGAGTTCCTTGTACTCGTTCCGGAGCCCCATGACCTCGGTCATGTCCACCTCGTTGTAGGTGGTCAGCATCGCGGCGTTGTTCTGCGCGTCCTTCAGCCGCTTGGCGATGGTCTGCCGCAGGCGGGTCATCTTCACCCGCTCCTCGCGGTCGGCGTCGCTCGCAGGCGAGGGAGCCCGCTGCGGCGCTTCGGCCTTGGTTTCGGCGGCGGGAGATGCCTTGCGACCACTCTCCAGCGCCTTCAGGACGTCTTCCTTCATGATCCGGCCGCCCTTGCCGGACCCCTCGACCTGATCGGCCGACAGATCCTTCTCGGCCATCATCTTCTTGGCCGAAGGCGCATCCTCTCCGGTCTTCGCTTCCGACCCCCCCTCCTGCGCGTCGGGGGATTTGGTCGTATCGGGTGTGCCTTCCTCCTTGGAATGGGCCTGTCCCTCACCGCCCCGCGTCATGATCGCGATGCGGCCACCGGCCTCGACCGTCTCGCCCTCCTGCTTCAGCAGCTTCGTGAGCGTTCCGGCCGCCGGGGCGGGCACCTCGACCGAGACCTTGTCGGTTTCGAGCTCGGCGATCATCTCGTCGGCCTCGACCGTGTCGCCTTCGGACTTGTACCAGCTCGCGATCGTGGCCTCGCTCACCGACTCGCCCAAGGTGGGCACGGTGACGTCGACTTCCTCGCACTGGGCGCCGCCCTCGTCACCAGCAGCGGCCGCATCCGCCTCCTCGCCCTTGTCGGATTCGGCCTTGTTGCTCTGCCCGGTCTTCTCCGTCTTGGCTTCGCCGCTTCCGGCCTCGACGATGTTCGCAAGCAGCGCATCGACCCCCACCGTCTCGCCCTCGGCCGCGACGATCTCCTCGAGCGTGCCGGCGGCCGGCGAGGGCACCTCGACCGATACCTTGTCGGTCTCGAGCTCGCACAGCATCTCGTCGACCTCGATGCTGTCGCCCGGCTTCTTGAACCATGTTGCAACCGTCGCCTCGGAGACGGATTCGCCCAGGGTCGGGACGCGAACTTCGGTCATGGTCTTATCCTTCGATTCCCAGCGCCGCGTTGACCAGCGCCTGTTGAGTTGCCTTGTGCTGAGAGGCGAGGCCCGTCGCCGGAGAGGCCATTGCCTGCCGGCCCGCATAGACGGGCCGCGTATGATCCGCCTTGATGCGGGTCAGGACCCATTCGATGTTCGGTTCGATGAACGTCCACGCGCCCTGGTTCTTGGGCTCTTCCTGGCACCAGATCATCTTGGCCTGCTTGAAGCGCTGCAATTCCTTCACCATCGAATGCGCGGGGAAAGGATAGAACTGTTCGAGACGGAGCAGGTACGTGCTGTCGAGCCCCTCCGCATCGCGCTTTTCCAGAAGGTCGTAATAGACCTTGCCGGAGCAGATGACGACGCGCTCGATCTGATCGTCGGGCACGAGCTGCGTCTCCGACGCGCCCTGTTCGGCATCGTCCCACAGCACCCGGTGGAACGAAGATCCGGTCAGGAAGTGCTCGGCCTTCGACACGGCGAGCTTGTGGCGCAGAAGCGATTTCGGCGTCATCAGGATCAGCGGCTTGCGGAACGAGCGGTGCAGCTGCCGACGCAGGATGTGACAGTAATTCGCCGGCGTGGTGCAGTTGGCGACGATCATGTTGTCCTGTCCGCACATCTGCAGGAACCGCTCAAGCCGCGCCGAGGAATGCTCCGGCCCCTGACCCTCGTAGCCGTGCGGCAGCAAGCAGACGAGGCCCGACATCCTGAGCCACTTCGACTCGCCTGACGAGATGAACTGGTCGAACATGATCTGCGCGCCGTTGGCGAAGTCGCCGAACTGGGCCTCCCAGAGCGTCAGCGCGTTCGGCTCCGCGAGCGAGTAGCCGTATTCGAACCCGAGCACCGCGTATTCGGACAGCATCGAGTCGATGACCTCGATCTGGCTCTGCCCCTCCTGGACGTGGTTGAGCGGATAATAGCGATCCTCGGCCTTCTGGTCGACGAGCGCGGAGTGACGCTGTGAAAAGGTGCCGCGCCCGGAATCCTGACCGGCAAGGCGCACCGGATAGCCTTCGGTCAGGAGCGAGCCGAAGGCCAGCGCCTCGGCCGTCGCCCAGTCGAAGCCCTCGCCGCTCTCGAACATCTCCCGCTTCGCGTCGAGCAGCCGGCCGACCGTCTTGTGCAGGTTGAAGCCCTCGGGCGCGGTGGTCAGTGCTCGGCCGATGGCATCGAACGTCTCTTGGTCGATCGCGGTCTTGCCGCGCTGGTATTTCTCGCCCTGCCGGTTCAGATGCGACCAGCGGCCGTCGAGCCAGTCCGCCTTGTTGGGCTTGTAGGCCTTGCCAGCCTCGAACTCGTCGCTGAGACGCGACTGGAAGTCGGACTTCGCCGTCTCGATCTCGTCTTCAGGGATGAGGCCATCCTTGGTCAGCCGTTCGGAATAGAGCGACAGGGTCGTCTTCTTCTGCTTGATCGTCTTGTACATGGACGGGTTCGTGAACATCGGCTCGTCGCCTTCGTTATGCCCGAACCGGCGATAGCAGATCATGTCGATCACGACGTCCTTGCGGAATTTCTGGCGGAATTCCGTGGCGACCTTGGCGGCGTGGACCACGGCCTCCGGATCGTCTCCGTTGACGTGGAAGATCGGCGCCTCGACCATCAGGGCGATGTCGGTCGGATAGGGCGATGTGCGGCTGAAGGCCGGCGATGTCGTGAAGCCGATCTGGTTGTTGACGACGATGTGGATGGTGCCACCCGTGCGGTGACCTCGGATCCCCGAGAGCTGGAAACATTCGGCGACCACGCCCTGACCGGCAAAGGCCGCGTCGCCATGCAGCAGGATCGGCAGCACCTCGTCGCGATCGTGATCGTTGAGCTGATCCTGCTTGGCCCGGGCCTTGCCGAGCACCACCGGATTGACGGCTTCGAGATGCGACGGGTTGGCGGTCAGCGACAGGTGCACGGTGTTGCCGTCGAATTCGCGGTCCGACGAGGCGCCGAGATGGTACTTGACGTCGCCCGATCCCTCGACGTCGTCGGGCTTGAAGCTGCCGCCCTGGAACTCGTTGAAGATCGCGCGATAGGGCTTGCCCATCACGTTCGCGAGCACGCTGAGGCGACCGCGATGCGGCATGCCGATGACGATCTCCTTCACGCCCAGCGCGCCGCCGCGCTTGATGATCTGCTCCATCGCGGGGATCAGCGCCTCGCCGCCATCGAGGCCGAAGCGCTTGGTCCCCATGTACTTGACGTGCAGGAACTTCTCGAAGCCCTCCGCCTCCACCAGTTTGTTGAGGATGGCGCGGCGGCCCTGTTCGGTGAACTTGACCTCCTTGCCGTAGCCCTCGATCCGCTCCTTCAGCCAGGCGGCCTGCTCGGGATCGGAGATGTGCATGTACTGGAGCGCGAAGGTGCCGCAATAGGTGCGCTTCACGAGGTCCAGGATCTCGCGCAGGCTCGCCAGTTCAAGCCCGAGGACGTTGTCGATGAAGATCTTCCGGTCGAGATCCTTTTCCGTGAACCCATAGGACTTGTAGTCGAGCTCCGCCTGGTATGCCTGCTCGCGCAGTCCCAGCGGATCGAGATCGGCCTTCAGATGGCCCCGGATCCGATAGGCGCGGATCAGCATCAGCGCCCGGACCGAATCGAGCACGGCGGCGCGGATCTGCTGGGTCGAGGCGGAGGCGCCCGCATCGGCGGCCTTCTTCGAGATCTTCTCGGCGATGGCGCTGCTCGGCGCATCCGGAGCCGAGGGCCACTGGCCGTCGAGCGCGTGGGTCAGGTCGTCATCGGGCTGAGGCGGCCAGTCCTTGCGCGCCCAGGAGGGCCCGGCCGCTTCCGCCTTCGGATCCCCCTCCGCCTCGAGCTGATCGAAGAAGGCCTGCCAGCTGGCGTCGACCGCGCTGCGATCCTCGGCATAGCGTGCGTAGAGCTGCTCGAGATAGGCGGCGTTCTGCCCCTGCATGAAGCTCGAGGCGCGGAAAACATCGTTGCGGGACTGATCGGTCATGATGACACCTCGTGGGGGTTGGGACCGTAGGCATTGGACCCCGGTTCGGACGGGCTGGCTAGCCACCAGATAACAATGAGCGGCGAAAGAAACAGCACGATCAGCGCCAATCCGATGACAATCGTTGCACCTCCGGCAAAGAGGGCGCCGAAATCGCCGGCTAGAAGCGGGGCAAATCCGCCGACGAGACCGGCGAAGGTCGCGATTCCGATCATCACGATCACGGGGTAGAACAACAAGAGGCCGGACCGCCCCGTGTCGTGCATGCGCCGCCATCCCGCCGCGAGGATCGGCAGGAACATCGCGATCCCGAAGATCAGCTCGATGGGACCGTCGCCGCCGTCACCCGGCGCATCGATGCCAGCCACCGGCACACCGAAGACGAGCTGGTCGAGGAGCCCGCAGACAAGGCTGCCCAGAAAGAAGAAAAGGATGAAATACCAGTATTCCTTCCGGGACGCCCGGCCCGAGAAGGTTGCGTACTTGGTCATGCAGGTGCGGACCGCGCCGGCGAAGGTCACGGCCGCACCGCTTGCCGCGGATGGCGGCTTCGAAGGGCGTTGCCGCCCGTCACGCGGCCGCTGCGGCGAGGCTGGCGCGCGAGGAACCAACCGGTCCGCCATACCGAAGCGGGACGGCAGGGCGAAATGGCCGGCCCTCGACAGACCGGCTGCGAGGCGGCGCTGCGGTGCCGCGCCCGACGCCTCGCCCCGCCGCTCATCTCATCCGATCGCCTTCAGGACAGCCTCGCCCAGCCCCGCAGGGCTGTCGGCCACGGTGATGCCGGCTTCCTCCATCGCGGCGATCTTCAACTCGGCATCGCCCTTCCCGCCGGAGACGATCGCCCCGGCATGGCCCATCCGGCGGCCGGGCGGTGCCGTCCGTCCGGCAATGAACCCGGCGGTGGGCTTCCAGCGCCCCGCCTTGCGCGCATCGGCGAGAAACTGGGCCGCGTCCTCTTCGGCCTGGCCGCCGATCTCGCCGATCATGATGATGGCTTCGGTCTCCTCGTCGGCGAGAAACATCTCCAGCACGTCGATGTGCTCGGTGCCCTTGATCGGGTCGCCGCCGATGCCGACGCAGGTCGACTGGCCGAGCCCTACATCGGTGGTCTGCTTCACGGCCTCGTAGGTGAGCGTGCCCGAGCGGCTGACGACGCCGACCTTGCCGCGCTTGTGGATATGGCCGGGCATGATGCCGATCTTGCAGGCGTCGGGCGTGATGACCCCGGGACAGTTCGGCCCGATCAGGATGGTCTTCGATCCGTCGAGCGCGCGCTTCACCTTCATCATGTCGAGCACCGGGATGCCTTCGGTGATGCAGACCACGAGCCGGATTTCGGCATCGATCGCCTCGAGGATCGAATCGGCCGCGAAGGGGGGCGGCACGTAGATGACGGAGGCATCGGCGCCGGTTTCCGCCACCGCTTCGTGGCAGCTGTTGAAGACCGGCAGGTCGAGATGCGACTGCCCGCCCTTGCCGGGGGTGACGCCGCCCACCATCCGCGTGCCGTAGGCTGTTGCCTGTTCGGAATGGAACGTGCCCTGGCTGCCGGTGAATCCCTGGCAGATGACCTTGGTGGACTTGTCGACGAGAATGGCCATGCGCGGCTCCTTGGGTCGGTCAATACGAACGCGGCCGGAACAGCTCCTCGCCGTCCTCCACCGCCAGGTCGAAGAGGCGCACGAGCACCAGCCCCGCGCCCATGATGAGAAGCGTCCGGCCGATGGAGCCGGTGAGGTTGCCCGGCAAGATCCGGGCGATGCCGTCGCGGGTCAGGCGCGCCATCCGCCGCGCGCCGCGGTCGCGGTGCGGCCGCGCCGGCCGCTCGGGCAGCGCCAGCGCCTGCGGCTGCCATTTCCGCAGGAGAAGGCCGCCGCCGATCAGGGCGGCTCCGAGGATCAGCGGGGCGACGGCGGGGGCGGGTCTGGTCATGGATACTCTCGCTCTGCCATAGAATCGAGGTAAGCTAGAGCCATCGCATAGGGATTTACATGCACTCGTTCACCTTGATCTGACTTGATTTCTAAGTCAGCGAAGATCCACTCGTGACCAACTTCTCTCATCAAGTCAGAGTTTCTTTGCGCGATGAAAACCTGCAAGTGACGCGCGTGCAGGATTTTACTCAGCAACTTTCGAAGGTTAAGCTCAGGACGTCGATCTTCGATCTGGACCGCGTATCCCCAGCGGTCTCCGTTAACTTCTATTCCTCTCACGCCGAAGATCTCCATCGCGCGGCGTGCATGTATAGAGAACGAAGTAACGTGGTCGAGTAATTGGTTCTGTGCTTCCGCGATTATTGAGTCATTCGGAAAGTATGGTGAACCACTTACACCCATCACCGCAACGGCATGTTTAAATGCCGACGCATGAGCCAATTTCCCGGCAGTTTCCTCCGAAATGCCGGAAAATCGTCCCGGAAGGTGAGCGAACCTCACTATCGTCAGCCTTTCACCGCCTTCACGATCTTCTCGGCCGCGTCGGCCAGATCGTCGGCCGCGATCACGTCGAGACCGCTGCTCTCGATGATCTCCTTGCCCTTGTCGACATTGGTGCCTTCCAGCCGGACCACCAGCGGCACTTCGAGCCCGACCTCCCTCACGGCCGCCACGATTCCCTCCGCGATGACGTCGCAGCGCATGATGCCGCCGAAGATGTTGACGAGGATGCCCTTCACGTTCTTGTCCGACGTGATGATCTTGAAGGCCTCGGTCACCTTCTCCTTCGTGGCGCCGCCGCCGACGTCGAGGAAGTTGGCGGGCTCCGCCCCCTTCAGCTTGATGATGTCCATGGTCGCCATGGCGAGGCCGGCGCCGTTGACCATGCAGCCGATCTCGCCGTCGAGGGCGATGTAGTTCAGGTCGTATTTCGACGCCTGCAGTTCCTTGGAATCCTCCTCGGTCTCGTCGCGGAGCGAGGCGATGTCCTGGTGGCGGTAGAGCGCGTTGGAGTCGAAGCCTACCTTCGCGTCGAGCACCTTCAGGTCGCCCTTGTCGGTGACGATCAGCGGGTTGATCTCCAGCTGCTCCATGTCCTTCTCGACGAAGGCCTGGTAGAGGATGCCCATCAGCTTGACGCATTGCTTCATCGCCTGGCCCTCGAGACCCAGGGCGAAGGCGATGCGGCGGCCGTGGAACGGCATATAGCCGGTCACCGGATCGACGGTGAAGCTGAGGATCTTGTCGGGGGTGGAGGCGGCGACCTCCTCGATGTCCATGCCGCCCTCGGTGGAGCAGACGAAGGAGATCCGGCTCGACTGCCGGTCGACGAGCAGCGCGAGGTAGAGTTCGCGCGCGATGTCCGAGCCATCCTCGAAATAGATGCGGTTGACCTGCTTGCCGGCCGGCCCGGTCTGGTGCGTCACCAGGGTACGGCCCAGCATCCTCTTGGCCTCCTCGGCGGCCTCCTCGACCGACTTGGCCAGCCGGACGCCGCCCGCATCGCCCGCATCGCCCTCCTTGAAGGATCCCTTGCCGCGACCGCCCGCATGGATCTGCGCCTTCACGACCCAGAGCGGCCCGTCGAGTTCGCCTGCGGCGGATTTGGCCTCTTCTGCCCGCGTCACCACCCGGCCGTCCGAGACCGGTGCGCCGTAATCTCTGAGCAGCGATTTGGCCTGATATTCGTGAATGTTCATCGGCGCGCTCCGGGTCTGGTGTTCCGTACGCTCCGGTGTGTGCCACGCCGCGGCTCCCATGACAAACGGATTGGGTCTATGGGGCGCTGCGACGGGGCCGGGTGGAGGTCGCCCCAAGGGCGGATACCGATCCCCGTGAAAGCACGGGGCACGACCGGCGGCGCGCCCCGTGCCGGCGCCTCAGGCGAGGCTTCCGTCGATCTCCTTGCAGGCGGCGACGAGGCCGCGCACGGCTTCGACCGACTTGTCGAACATTTCCTGTTCGTCCCGGTTCATGTCGATCTCGACGACCTTGTCGATGCCGCCCGCGCCGATGATCGTGGGCACGCCCACATAGAAGCCGTCGAGCCCGTAGACGCCGTCACACCACGCCGCGCAAGGCAGAAGCCGCCGCTGATCCTTCAGATAGGCCTCGGCCATCTCGATCGCCGAGGTGGCGGGCGCGTAGAAGGCCGAGCCGCTCTTCAGGAGGCCCACGATCTCGGCGCCGCCGTCGCGGGTCCGCTGAACGATCGCGTCGAGCTTTTCCTGGCTGGTCCACCCCATCTTGACGAGATCGGGCAGCGGGATGCCCGCCACCGTGGAATAGCGGGTCAGCGGCACCATCGTGTCGCCATGCCCCCCGAGCACGAAGGCCGTCACGTCCTTCATCGACACGTTGAACTCGAGGCTGAGAAAATGGCGGAAGCGGGCGCTGTCGAGCACCCCCGCCATGCCGCAGACCTTCTGGTGGGGCAGACCGGAAAATTCTCGCAGCGCCCAGACCATCGCATCGAGAGGGTTGGTGATGCAGATCACGAAGGCGTCCGGCGCATTGTCGCGAATGCCTTCGCCGACCGATTTCATGACCTTCAGGTTGATGCCGAGCAGGTCGTCGCGGCTCATCCCCGGCTTGCGCGGCACGCCCGCCGTCACGATGCAGACATCCGCGCCGGCAATGGCGGCGTAATCCTGGGTGCCTCTCAGGGACGCGTCGAACCCCTCCGCCGGGCCCGATTCCGCGATGTCGAGCGCCTTGCCCTGCGGCGTGCCCTCGGCGATGTCGAACAGAACGACGTCGCCCAGCTCCTTCAGAGCCGCCAAATGGGCGAGGGTGCCGCCGATCTGCCCCGCGCCGATCAGCGCGATCTTGGGTCTGGCCATGGATGTCTCCATTGGTTGCGTTAATCGGGCGGAGGGTTAGGCCCTCGCCAGGATCATGGCAAGCGCGCCCGGCCTCGGACATGGCAGCCGCCCTGCGGGGCGGCTGCCTTCCGTCGTCACGTGGCACGGGATCGTCCGTCTCAGTTGTTGCTGTTGCTGTCGGTCGATTCCTGCATCGACTCGCCTGCGTTCTCCATGCTCTGACCAGCCTGATCCGTGGTGCTCTCGGCCGCGTTCTCGGCGGAATTGGCGGCATCCTGAGCCGCGTCCCCGGCTTCGTTCGCGGCATCCTGCGCGGATTGAGCCGCATCTTCCGCGGCGTTCTCCGTCGCCTGTCCGGCATCTTCCGCAGCGTTCTCGGTAGCCTGTCCCGCGTTCTCGGCGGCGTTTTCCGCGTCGTTGCCGGCCTCGCTCATGTTGCTCTGCTCACCTGAGCTCGAGGACGTGGCGGAGGCGTCGCCGCTGGCGGACTGGCCTTCGCCGCCGGGCTGAAGTGCGGCGCGGTCGAATTCGGGCGCGTTCTCGATCTCGTCCTGCGAGGCGGGGATCGTGATCATCATCTCCCCCTCGTTCTGCGGGTCGGGCGTGAAGCTGAGCGCGCTCATGTTGACCGCGACGCTGCGCTGGCCGATCCCGAGAAAGCCGCCGACGCCGACGATCACGTACTCGACCTGGCCGTCCTGCGTGATGATCAGATCGTTGATCTCGCCGATGCTTTCGGGGCTCTGCGCCGCACCGCCGCCCGACAATTCGGCGCTCGAATCGGCGGAGCCGCTATCGGATGTCGCGCCGCTCTCGGCCGAGCCGCCTTCCGACATCGACATCGACATCGTCGTGTAGACCGTACTGCCGATCAGGTCCGAGCCGAAATGCATGGAGGAATCCGCAGGAACCTGGGCGAAGATGTCGCCGGAGGTCGTGCTGCCCGATTGAGACGACATACCGGACGATCCGCTCGACTGGTCCTGAGCCAGCGCGGGCGCCGCCATCAGCATTGCCGTGATCGCGGTCGTGGAGAGAATGCGCTTCATAACCCTATCCTTTCAGTGTCGCAGCTCGACGCTGCGCTCTGTCTGGACAAGTCCGCCACCCGCTTTAGGTTCCGGCATATTGCGTGCGCTTCCGGCTAGAAACCGGGCAGTCAAAAAATCTTGCGCGCTCAAGCCCGTTCCGCCGAAAAATGTGTTGACAGCCTTTCGCTCCGCTCAGTTCGGAGCGCCTTCGATCTGAAGCCGCTAGCCTGCCGAGCGCGCGCGCCCCCGGTGATGCCGCGGGCAGGGCCGGGTGACGCCCGGCGCGGCTTCCGGCGGCGGCCGCAAACAGCTTGACGATGTCGTGCTGTCGAGGCCGGGGCTGCTCTCGCACCAGGTGGCGGCGAGGGCGAGGCCCCCGGCGAGAAGCGTGAGCAGGAAGACCTCGCGGGTCACGGTGACGTCTCCGATCGAGCCATGCGCCGAAGAGACCGGAGCGGGCGTCAACGGCCGATTAAGCCATCGTGCGCCGCGCAGCGGATCCGCGACCCCTTGCGGGATCATGCCGCTTCGTGGCACGTCGCGACAGAAAGTTGCTCGGAGGTTTGACGATGGCCCAGCATCCGCGTCCCTGGCGATCCGTTCTGTATCTTCCGGGCTCCAAGCAGCGCGCGCTCGAAAAGGCGCGGGATTTGTCCGTCGATGCGATCATCTTCGATCTGGAGGACGCGGTGGCGACGGGCGAGAAGGCGCAGGCGCGCGAGACCCTCGCCGCGGCATTGCGCACCGGCGGCTACGGCGACCGGGCCGTCATCGTGCGCATCAACGGCTTCGATACCCGCTGGGGCGCCGACGATCTGGACGCCGTCGCCGATTCGTGCCCCGACGCGATCCTGCTGCCGAAGGTGGGCGCCGCTTCCGACGTGCAACGTCTGGCCGAGCGCCTGAGCCTGTTGCCGGGCGCCGAGAACACGCTCATCTGGGCGATGATGGAGACGACGCGCGGCATCTTCAATGCCGTCGAGATCGCCCAGGCACCGCGGATGCAGGGGTTCGTCATCGGCACGAACGACCTCGCTGCCGAGATCGGCTGCGACACCGGCGGCGACCGGATGCCGATGATGATGGCGCTGCAGACCTGCGTCGCGGCCGCCCGCATGGGCGGAATCGCCTGCGTCGACGGGGTGTTCAACGCCTTCAAGGACGAGGAGGGGCTGCGCGCCGAGTGCGCGCAGGGCAGGGCCCTCGGCATGGACGGCAAGACGCTGATCCACCCGGCGCAGGTGGCGATCTGCAACGAGATCTTCACGCCCGGCGATGACGAGGTCGATCTGGCCCGCCGTCAGATCGCTGCCTGGGAGAGCGCGCAGGAGCAGGGGCAGGGGGTCGCGGTGGTCGACGGGCGGATCGTCGAGAACCTGCATGTCGCCACCGCGCGAAAGACGCTGGCCAAGGCCGGCGCAACCTGAGGACTTGCTATGGCTGTGCTTCTTCTGGGTCTCGCGCTTTGGGTCCTGGCCCATCTCTTCCCGCGGATCGCTCCCGGCCCCCGCGCCGCCCTGCAGGAGCGGCTGGGCAACGGCGCGAAGGGCGTGATCGCCGCGATCCTCGCGCTCGCCGTGATCCTCGTGGTCATCGGCTATCGCGGCGCGCCCTACATCCCGGTCTACACGCCGCCAGCCTGGGGCGTGCACGTGAACAACCTTCTGATGTTCTTCGCCATCGCGCTCTTCGGCCTCGGCTCCTCAAAATCGAACCTGCGGGGCACGCTCCGCCATCCGCAGCTGACCGGCTTTGCGCTCTGGGCGGCGTTGCACCTCCTCGTCAATGGCGATCTCTATTCGATGGTGATGTTCGGCACCTTCCTCGTCTGGGCCCTGGTCGAGATCCCGGTGCTGAACGCCACGACGCCCGCGCCCGCTCCCTATGAGGGAGGATCGTGGAAGGGCACGCTCCGCCTCGCCGTCATCGCCGCCATACTCTACGCCATCATCACGGCGATCCACGCCTGGCTCGGCGTCTGGCCTTTTGCAGGATAATTCATGATCTACCGCTTGCTCACCGGCGACGACACGTCCGCCTTCTGCCACAAGATCTCCGCGGCGCTTGCCGAGGGTTGGGAGCTCCATGGCTCGAGCTGCTACGCCTATGACGCGCAGAACAACGTCATGCGCTGCGCACAAGCGGTGGTGAAGCGCGATCACGCGCCATACGCTCCCGATGCGAGGCTCGGACAGTTGTGATGACCAAGACCAACGCCGGCTTCTTCTTTGAGGATTATCACGTCGGGCAGGTCATCCGCCACGCCGTGCCGCGGACGCTCGGCGCCGGTGAAAGGGCGCTCTACCATGCCCTCTATCCCGCTCGCCACGCGCTTCAATCTTCCGATGAGGTCGCGCGCTGCTGCGGCCTTCCCGCGGCGCCGCTCGATGATCTGATCGTGTTCCACGCGGTCTTCGGCAAGACGGTTCCCGACATCTCGCTGAACGCCAGAGCCAATCTCGGCTACGCCGAGGGGCGGTGGCTGGCGCCGGTCTACCCCGGCGACACGCTGAGCAGCGTCTCCGAGGTGATCGGGTTGAAGCAGAACTCGAACGGACGGACCGGCGTCGTCTGGGTCCGCACCACGGGCCGCAACCAGCGCGGCGACGAGCTGCTGAGCTATGTGCGCTGGGTGATGGTCAAGAAGCGCGATCCGGACGCGCCGGCGCCGCGGGCCGTGGTGCCAGACCTCGCGGATGCCGTCGCAGCCGAGCATCTGAGCGTGCCGGAGGGACTGACCTTCGGCGCCTACGATGCGGAAGCAGGGGGTGAGCCGCACCGGATCGGCGATTACGCGGTCGGCGAGTGCATCGACCATGTCGACGGGATGACGGTCGAGGAGGCCGAGCACATGATGGCCACCCGGCTGTGGCAGAACACGGCCAAGGTGCATTTCGACGCCACCCAGCGCGAGGACGGCAAGCGACTGGTCTATGGCGGCCACGTCATCTCCATCGCCCGCGCCCTCAGCTTCAACGGCCTCGCCAATGCCCAGAAGATCCTGGCGCTGAACGGCGGCGTCCACGCCAATCCCTGCTTTGCCGGCGACACGGTGCGCGCCTGGTCGGAGGTGCTCGACAAGGCCGCCGCACCGGCGCCGGGCGCGGGCGCCATCCGCCTGCGCCTCGTGGCGACGAACCGAGATACGCGCGAGGTGAAGGATGCAGAGGGGAAATATCTTCCCCACGTCCTGCTCGATCTCGACTACTGGGCCCTAATGCCGGAATAAGGATGGACGTGAGCGGCGGAGCGTCGCCGTCAACGGGACGTGACACGGGACCGACGATTGCTACTTAAGTCACGTCGTCCCTTCGGAAACGGCGTGCAGTCAACGAGAAGGAAAAGCCATGGCCGACGTGAACCGGGGCAATCGCCCCCTCTCCCCCTTCATGCTGGGACAGTACTACCGGCCACAGCTCAATTCCGTGACCTCCATCCTGACCCGCATCACCGGGAACGCCCTGATTTTGGCGGGATTGCTGGTCACCTGGTGGCTTCTGGCCGCGGCGGCGGGTCCCGGCGCCTTTGCCGTCGCCGATGCGGTGCTCACCTCGTGGATCGGTGATCTCGTGATGTTCCTGTCGCTCTGGGCGCTGTGGTACCACACGCTGGCCGGTCTGCGGCACCTCTACTGGGATACCGGCCGCGGCTTCAGCCTCGACATGGTCCAGATCCTGGGCTGGGGCGTCGTCATCGGCTCGGCCGTCCTGACCATCCTGACCGCGTTGATCGTCTGAGGAGATCGTCATGTCCGAGATGTCCCGCTCCCACTACATCACCAGCCGCAAGCGCGCCATCGGCCTTGGCTCCGCCAAGTCGGGAACCGCGCATTACTGGGGGATGATCCAGTCCTCCGTCGGCCTGCTGATCCTGGTGCCGCTCTTCGTCTTCACCTTCGGTCCGATCCTCGGCGCCTCCTACGAGGAGGTCCTCGCCTATTACTCGAACCCGATCCCGGCGCTGATTGCCGCATTGACCCTGACGGTCGGCTGGCTGCACTTCAAGAACGGCGCCCAGACGGCGCTCGAAGATTACGTCCGCGGCATGCCGCTCAAGGTCTCCGTCATCGCCGTCAACTGCATCGCCTATGCCGCCGCGGCCGCAGGGATACTCGCCCTCGTTCGCCTGGCCCTGTGAAAGGAGCTGAAAATGGCTTCCTACGATTACAAGATCCACAGTTACGACGCGATCGTGGTGGGCGCCGGGGGGTCGGGCCTGCGCGCCACCCTGGGTCTGGCCGAGCAGGGCCTGACCACCGCCTGCGTCACCAAGGTTTTTCCGACCCGCTCCCACACGGTTGCCGCGCAGGGCGGGATCGCAGCCTCGCTCGGCAATATGGGTGCCGATCACTGGCAGTGGCACATGTACGACACCGTCAAGGGATCCGACTGGCTCGGCGATGTCGACGCCATGGAATATCTCGCCCGCCACGCGCCCGAAGCCGTCTATGAGCTCGAACATTACGGCGTTCCCTTCAGCCGCACGGAAGAGGGCAAGATCTATCAGCGTCCGTTCGGCGGCCATACGACCGAGTTCGGTGAAGGTCCTCCGGTGCAGCGCACCTGCGCCGCGGCCGACCGCACCGGCCACGCAATGCTGCACACGATGTACGGCCAATCGCTCAAACAGGGCGCGGAATTCTACATCGAGTATTTCGCCATCGACCTGCTGATGAGCGATGACGGCGCCTGTACCGGGGTCGTAGCCTGGTGCCTCGAGGACGGCTCGATGCACGTCTTCAACGCCAAGACCACCGTTCTGGCGACGGGCGGCTACGGGCGCGCCTATTCCAACGCCACGTCGGCGCATACCTGCACCGGCGATGGCGGCGGCATGGTGGCGCGCGCCGGATTGCCGCTGCAGGACATGGAATTCGTGCAGTTCCACCCTACGGGCGTCTACGGGGCAGGCTGCCTCATCACCGAGGGCGCGCGCGGCGAGGGAGGGTATCTTACCAATTCCGAAGGCGAGCAATTCATGGAACGCTACGCGCCGACCTACAAGGACTTGGCCTCTCGCGATGTCGTCTCGCGCTGCATGACCATGGAGATCCGCGAAGGCCGGGGCGTCGGCAAGAACAAGGATCACATCCACCTGAACCTGAACCACCTTCCGAAGGAGGCGCTGAACGAGCGCCTGCCTGGCATTTCGGAAACCGCCAAGATCTTCGCCGGGGTCGACTTGACGAAGGACCCGATCCCCGTCCTGCCCACCGTGCACTACAACATGGGCGGCATCCCGACGAACTATTTCGGCGAGGTTCTCAATCCCGCGGAGGGTGATCCGGACCGGGTCGTGCCGGGCCTCATGGCCGTGGGCGAGGCGGGATGCGCGTCGGTCCACGGCGCGAACCGGCTCGGGTCGAACTCGCTCATCGACCTCGTCGTCTTCGGTCGCGCGGCGGCGATCCGAGCCGGCGAAGTGGTCGACCGCGAGGCCGCGACCGCGACGGTCAACACCGCGCAGGTCGACAAGGCGCTCGACCGCTTCGACGCCCTGCGCCACGCCAAGGGCAACGTTCCGACCGCCGAACTGAGGGCGGAGATGCAGAAGACGATGCAGGACGATGCCGCCGTGTTCCGCACCAACGAGACCCTGTCGCAGGGCGTCGAGCGGATGTACGACGTCGCGTCGAAGCTCGACGACCTTCACGTCTCGGATCGCTCGATGATCTGGAATACCGACCTGATGGAGACCCTGGAACTGACCAACCTGATGCCCAACGCGCTGGCCACGATTGTCAGCGCCGAGGCGCGCAAGGAAACTCGTGGGGCGCATGCGCACGAGGATTACCCGGATCGCGACGACGAGAACTGGCGCAAGCACACGGTCGCGCGGGTCAACGGCAAGGTCGAACTCGACTATCGCCCGGTGCACGTCAATCCGCTTCTGGGGCACAACGAGGGCGGGATCGATCTCGACAAGATCAAGCCGAAGACGCGGGTCTATTGATGGGGCCGGTCACATCACAAGGGCGATGAGGTCCAGAATGGCCGCGGTCTTTCTTCTCCCGGCGCTGGCGGCCTGCGATCCGGCCGCCGGCGACCGCCTTGCCCGCGACGCGGCCAGATCGGTGATCGGCCGGACCGTGGCGACCCGGTTTCCGGGTGTCCCCGTTCAGCCGGCCATCGACTGTCTCATAGACAATGCCTCGCCGAACGAAATCCTGGGTCTCGCCTCCGACACGGTGACCGGGCCGACCGCCGCCACGACCGAGACTATCCTCGCCATTGCCAGGCGCCCCGAGGCGATCCGCTGCTTCGCGGCCTCGGGCGCTGCGACCCTTCCTATCCGACCTACCCGATATCCGGAGGACCGATCATGGTTCAACTGACCCTTCCCAAGAACTCCAAGATCCGCACCGGGAAGACCTGGCCCAAGCCCGAAGGCGCCTCGAACCTCAAGAAGTTCGACATCTATCGCTGGAATCCGGATGACGGGAAAAATCCGAGGGTCGATACGTATTTCGTCGATCTCGATTCCTGCGGGCCGATGATGCTCGACGCGCTGATCAAGATCAAGAACGAGATTGACCCGACCCTGTCGTTCCGGCGCTCCTGCCGCGAGGGGATCTGCGGATCCTGCTCGATGAATATCGACGGGGTCAACGTGCTCGCCTGCATCTTCGGCATCGACGAGGTGAAGGGCGACGTGAAGGTCTATCCGCTGCCGCACATGCCGGTGGTGAAGGACCTGATCCCCGACCTCACCCACTTCTACGCGCAGCACGAATACGTCTCGCCGTGGCTGGAAACCAAGTCGAACGAGCCGCAAACCGAATGGCGGCAATCCATCGAGGATCGCAGGAAGCTCGACGGCTTCTACGAGTGCATCATGTGCGCCTGCTGCTCCACGGCCTGCCCGTCCTACTGGTGGAACCAGGACAAGTTCCTGGGGCCCGCCGCGCTCCTGCACGCCTATCGCTGGATAGTCGACAGCCGCGACGAGGCGACGGGCGAACGGCTCGACGATCTGGAGGATCCATTCAAGCTCTATCGCTGTCACACGATCATGAATTGCGCCCGGACCTGCCCCAAGGGGCTGAATCCTGCCGAGGCCATCATGGAAATCAAGAAGCTGATGGTCGAGCGCTCGATCTGATCGCCAGATCCGCACGCATCGTCAATTCGGCCGGTCCCGCCGGCCGACTTGAATTCGGTGGGGTGGCGATTGCGCAAGGCCGCGCGGCCGTTCAGATCGCGAATTCGTTCAGCGCCTTGCCCGATTCCAGGGCTTCCTTGATCCAGGCGGGTTGACGTCCTCGTCCCGACCAGGTCTGCCGCGGATCTTCCGGATTGCGGAATTTGGGCGGATTTTTCCTTCCGGATTTCTTCTGCTCCCCCAGAACCTCGTCCAGGGAAAAGCCATGCTCGCGGGCGGCGCGTTCGGCGGCCGCCCGTGCCTCTGCCTTGCGTCGTTCGTCGACCGTGGCCAATGCACGCTCGACATCGCGGCGCAGGTCCAACAACTCGCTTCTCGACATCTGTTCCAGATCCTGTGTCATCTCACCTGCCTATTTCGAACTGAGCGATAACCGTGGGATCAATTGAAACGTTTTCGGGTCCATTGCAATAGACCTCATTGCGATCTACGCCATTTGGTCATGCATCGGGTAACAGCTATTCCGCTGCGACCGACTCCGGATCCACGAGTGCGATGATATCGCTCATGATCCGGTTCATCTGGAAATCCTTCGGCGTATAGACTCGCGCGACGCCTTTCTGCCGCAGGATCTCCGCGTCCTTTTCGGGAATGATGCCACCGACGATAACGGGAATGTCGCCCAGTCCCGCCTCGCGCAATTGCCCGAGCAGATCCGCGACGAGCGAGACGTGGCTGCCGGACAGGATCGACAGGCCGAGCACGTGAGGCGCCTCGCTCCGCACCCGTTCGACGATCTCCTTGGGAGTGAGCCGGATCCCCTCGTAACTGATCGCCATGCCGCAATCCCGGGCGCGCGCCGCGATCTGTTCCGCGCCGTTGGAATGGCCGTCGAGGCCCGGCTTGCCGACCATCAGCGACAGGCGCCGGCCGAGACGCAGCGAGACTTCGTCCACCTGGGCGCGCAGATCGTCGAGATCGCCGACCCTGTTCGACGGCGCGGTGGCCACGCCCGTGGGGCCGCGATACTGCCCGAAGGCCTCGCGCACCATCTCGCCCCACTCGCCGGTCGTCACGCCAGCCTTCGCCGCCCTGATCGACGGCTCCATGATGTTGGTGCCCTCGCGTGCGGCGCTGCGCAGATCGGCGAGGGCGGCCTCGACGCGGGCCGGGTCGCGGCTGGCGCGCCAGTCGGCGAGACGGAAGATCTGGTCCGCCTCGGCCGCCGGGTCGGCGACCATGATCGCTTCGGGGCCGGATGTGAGGGGCGAGGGTTCGCCCTCCTCGTAGCGGTTCACCCCGATCACCGTCGTCCTGCCCCGCTCGATGCCCGAGATGCGTTCCGCATTTGCCTCCACCAGCCGCGATTTCATGTAGTCGATCGCATTGACCGCGCCGCCCATGGCGTCGATCTGGCGGATCTCGGCACGCGCGCCGGCCTTCAGCGCCTCGACCTTGGCGTCAATGGCGGGATTGCCATCAAAAAGGTCGTCATATTCCAGAAGATCTGTCTCGAAGGCCAGGATCTGTTGCATCCTGAGCGACCATTGCTGGTCCCAGGGGCGCGGCAGGCCCAGCGCCTCGTTCCATGCCGGGAGCTGCACGGCGCGGGCGCGGGCTTTCTTCGACAGCGTCACCGCGAGCATCTCGATCAGGATGCGATAGACGTTGTTTTCGGGCTGCTGTTCCGTCAACCCGAGCGAATTGACCTGCACGCCATATCGGAATCGCCGTAGCTTCTCGTCTTCGACACCATAGCGCGTGCGGCAGATCTCGTCCCAGAGATCGACAAAGGCGCGCATCTTGCACAATTCGGTCACGAACCGGATGCCGGCATTCACGAAGAAGGAAATGCGCCCGACCATCTTTGGGAAATCGGCCGGGTCGACCTTGCCCTTCAGGTCGTCGAGAACCGCTGTCGCCGTGGCCAGCGCGTAGGCCAGTTCCTGTTCCGGCGTCGCCCCCGCTTCCTGCAGATGGTAGGAGCAGACATTCATCGGATTCCAGCGCGGCAGATGCTGCCGCGTATAGGCTGCGACGTCGGTAATCATGCGCAGGCTCGGCTGCGGCGGGCAGATATAGGTTCCGCGGGAGAGGTATTCCTTGATGATGTCGTTCTGCACCGTTCCCTGCAGCCGCGCGATCTCGGCGCCCTGTTCTTCGGCCACCGCGATATAGAGCGCGAGCAGCCAAGGCGCCGTGGCGTTGATCGTCATCGACGTGTTCATCTGTTCGAGCGGGATCTGGTCGAACAGCGCCCGCATGTCGCCCAGATGCGAGACGGGAACGCCGACCTTGCCGACCTCGTCGCGCGCCAGCACATGGTCGCTGTCGTACCCGGTCTGCGTCGGCAGGTCGAAGGCGACCGACAGCCCCGTCTGGCCTTTCGCCAGGTTGCCGCGGTAGAGCGCGTTGGAGGCTCTGGCAGTCGAATGACCGGCATAAGTACGGAAGAGCCAGGGCGGGTCTTTCTTGGGCTGGTCGGACATTCGGGGCCTTTGCGAAACTTTGGTTCCGATCGTGATAGGCGCAAGAAAGTTTCGTGTCTAGATGCTGCAACGGCGAGGGCGTCTTCGCTTTTGCGGCAACTTTGATCCCTTTCCTCGCGCCGCCGATTTGGGCACACATTTCACGATGGCTGACACGATCACCTTGCCGATCTGGATCTTTGCGCTGATCCTGCTGTTCGCGAGCGTGACCGCCGCGAGCCACCTGTTCATTCCGCCGGTCCGGTGGTTCCTGCGCCGCCGGCTCGAACGCGCGGTCGCCCGTCTCAACACCCGTCTCGACCGCCCCATCCAGCCGTTCAAGCTGTTGCGGCGGCAGGACATGATCCTGCGCCTGTCCTACGATCCCGAGGTTCTGAAGGCGGTCGCCGCCCATGCCGCAGAGACCGGAATCCGGGAGGATGTCGCTCATTCCGAGGCGAAGAGATACGCGCGAGAGATCGTGCCGTCCTTCAGCGCGTCGGCCTATTTCGGCTTCGCCATCCGCGCGGCACGCTGGTTGTCGACGCAACTCTACCACGTCCGTCTGGCTCATGTCGACGAAGAGGGGCTGGCCGCCATAGACCCGGACGCGACCGTGGTGTTCGTGATGAATCACCGCTCGAACATGGATTACGTCCTTGTCACCTATCTTGCGGCGGAGCGTTCGGCCCTGGCCTATGCGGTCGGCGAATGGGCGCGCATCTGGCCGATTTCGCGGCTGCTGCGGGCGATGGGGGCCTATTTCATCCGTCGCCGCTCGCGCAATCCCCTCTATCGCCGCGTTCTCGCGCGCTACGTGCAGATGGCGGTCGCGGGCGGCGTTACGCAGGCGATCTTTCCCGAGGGTGGGCTGTCGCTCGACGGACGCGTCGGGCCGGGCAAGCTCGGACTGCTCAGCTACATCGCGGACGGCTTCGATCCGGCGGGCCGCGACGTGGTCTTCGTGCCGGTCTCGCTCAACTACGACCGGGTGATCGAGGACAACATCCTGCTCGAGGCTCGGGCGAGCGGCGAGCGGCGGTTCCGCGGCTCTTTCGCCACCGGCGCTGCCTTCGCCCTGCGCTGGCTCTGGCGGCGGTTGCTCGGCCGCGTGCGCCGGTTCGGCTATGCGGGCGTCTCGTTCGGATCGCCGATCTCGCTCAGGGCCCGCGCGATGAACCGGCGCGGCGACGTCCATCGCTTGGGCGCCGACCTGATGAGCCAGATCCGGCAGAACGTGCCGCTCCTGCCGGGTCCGCTCACCGCCGCGGCCCTCCTCGACGGAGCCCGCAGCAGGCAGGAGGTGGCGGACTGGATCGCCGCGCGCGTCCCCGATTTTCGCGCCGCCGGGCACTTCGTCCATCTGAGGCGCAGCGACGCGCGCGTCAGCGCCGATCGTGCGATCGACATGCTCTGCCTTCGGCACCTCTTGCGGGAGCAGGGGTCCCGTCTGGTCCTCGAAGACCGTGCGCCTGCTATGCTCGCCTTCTACGCTGCCTCGGTTCCCGGATGGCATGCTGCAACGCAGGATCTCGGCCCCTGTGGCGGCTCGGGCAAGACATAAAGTTTCGCCTCGCGACGCGCTTCCTATTGCAATGTTGCATCTGCACACATAATCCGGTCCGGACAGACGCGCTGCTGCCGCGGCGCGGCGAAAGGATGGAGGGCTCTGCGATGGCCATGGACGCCGACACGATGACCAAGACCGAGGCGAAAGACCTCTACGACGTGGGAGAGATTCCGCCCCTCGGCCACGTGCCGGCGCAGATGCGGGCCTGGGCCATCCGCCGCGAGCGCCACGGCGAGCCGGAGCAGGCCTTCCAGGTCGAGGTCGTCGACACGCCGCGGCCGGACAGCCACGAGGTCCTCGTCCTCGTCATGGCGGCGGGCATCAACTACAACGGCGTCTGGGCGGGTCTGGGCATCCCGATCAGCCCGTTCGACATCCACAAGGCGGACTTTCACATCGCCGGCTCCGACGCGTCGGGGGTCGTCTGGGCGGTCGGCGACAAGGTCACCCGCTGGAAGGTCGGGGACGAGGTGGTCATCCATTGCAATCAGGACGACGGCGAGGACGAGGAGTGCAACGGGGGCGACCCGATGTTCTCTCCCTCCCAGCGGATCTGGGGCTACGAGACGCCGGATGGCTCCTTTGCGCAGTTCACCTGCGTGCAGGCGCAGCAGCTCATGGCGCGGCCGAAGCACCTGAGCTGGGAGGAATCGGCCTGCTATACGCTGACGCTGGCCACCGCCTACCGGATGCTCTTCGGCCACCACCCGCACGAGTTGAAGCCCGGGCAGAACGTGCTGGTCTGGGGCGCGTCGGGGGGTCTCGGCTCCTACGCGATCCAGCTGATCAACACGGCCGGCGCGAATGCGATCGGCGTCATCTCCGACGAGGACAAGCGCGACTTCGTGATGGGCCTGGGTGCGAAGGGCGTGCTCAACCGCAAGGGCTTCGATTGCTGGGGCCAGATGCCCATCGTCAACACGCCCGAATACAAGGCGTGGTTCGCCGAGGTGCGCAAGTTCGGCAAGGCGATCTGGGACATCACCGGCAAGGGCGTGAACGTCGACATGGTGTTCGAGCATCCCGGCGAGTCGACCTTCCCGGTCTCGACCTTCGTCTGCAAGAAGGGCGGCATGGTGGTGATCTGCGCCGGCACGACGGGCTACAACCTGACGATGGATGCCCGCTATCTCTGGATGCACCAGAAGCGCGTCCAGGGCAGCCACTTCGCCCATCTGAAACAGGCCGCAGCCGCCAACAAGCTGATGGTGGAACGGCGGCTCGATCCCTGCATGTCCGAGGTCTTCGCGTGGAAGGATATTCCGGCGGCGCACACGAAGATGCGCCGCAACGAGCACAAGCCCGGCAACATGGCCTGCCTCGTCTCTTCGCCCAAGACCGGCCTGCGAACCATCGAGGACGCCATCCTCGCCGGCCCCGCCGGCGGCTGAACCGGCCTTGATCGGCACGTCGAACGGCCCGCCCCGGCGGGCCGTTTTTGTTTTGTTCCCTCCCCGTTTCCGGGGAGGCTCAATTGGCGAATGCCCGGATCGCAATTAACCCCGTTTACTCTCTTTCGAAGCCACGTCCAACGAGAGTTCTGAGGGACCAACATGAAAAGCGACTGGATCATCGGCGTCATCTCCGACCTGCGCGTCTTTGCGGAACTGAACGGAATGGATCAGCTCGCCGAAAAGCTGGCCGAGGCGGTGGATGTCGCCAAGGCGGATCTCGGCGAAGAGGCCGAGCAGCCGCTCGATGCGGACAAACGGGTGACCGCGCTGGGTTTCTCCCGACCGGCGCGCCCGCGGCCCGCGTCCGACGGACAGGTAATCGCGTGGCGCCCGCGCCAGAGAAAGCGCGTGGGGGAGTGATCGGTGCGGCAAGGACAGGCCCGGCCGCAGGAGATCGGTATCTTCCCTGATTGAAAGCGATATCAGACTTGCAATCACAGCGTGTTAATTCGTAGGATCACAGGCGACAGGCGTGTTGGATGCGGCCGACCGGCGCGCCGGTCAGGCGAAACCCACCCGGATCCGGGGAGCGACGCACCGGCCGGCATCGAAGGCGCCCTTACCGGGCAGCTCCACTGACTGGATGCTATCCCATGCCGTCCGAACCCCTTGCCACGCTCCTTGACGAAGTTGGAGAGACGGGCGATCTCAACACCCTGGAGAGCAAGATCGCGCAGATGCGCGACATCATCGGCGCGCAGCATCTTCTCTATCACTGGATCAACACGCGCGGGGGCATCGTCGGAGCCGGCACCTACGGCGAAAGCTGGCGGCGCCATTACATCAACGAGGATTACCAGAAGCACGATCCCGTCGTGCGAAGCGCCCTGTCGAGCTTCCACCCGGTGCAATGGTCGCGGCTCGACTGGTCACCGAAGCGCGCGAAACTGCTCCTGCAGGACGCGCAGGATGCGCAGATCGGCAATCACGGGGTCACCGTGCCGATCCACGGGCCGAACGGCCAGTTCGCGCATTTCACCGCAACGCTCAACGGCACGGCCGCGGACTGGTCCCGATTCCTCGACCAGCACGGTCGGAGTCTCATCCTCATGGGGCATTTCTTCAACGAGAAGGCCATCGAACTGACCCTCGGGGCGGCAAGACCTGCGGCGGCGGAATTGTCGCCCCGGGAAATCGACGCTCTGACCTTTCTCGCCATGGGCTATACCCGTGGCCACGCCGCCGACACGCTGGGCATCTCCGAGCATACGCTGCGCGTCTATATCGAAAGCGCCCGTTCGAAGCTCAATGCGCTCAATACCACCCACGCCATCGCCCAGGCGCTGAAACAGGGCCTGCTGTTAATCTAGCGTTAAGCCCACCGCACGGTGCCGGTGCTTAATGTCAATCCTCTCTTGGCCAACTCCCTTCACGGGATTTGGAACAGGAGAGCCAATCATGATCCGGTACCTCAAGGCCGAGCACCTCGCCGATCATCCGCATCTGGCCGAGTGCATGTTTCGCGACCGCGCGAAGCAGTTCAAGGACCGCTTGGCATGGGACGTCACCGTCGATCAGGATGGATTTGAAAAGGATGAATACGACGCGCTCGACCCGCTCTACGTCATCTGGGAGACGCCGGACGGCGGTCATGGCGGCTCGATGCGGTTCCTGCCCACAACCGGGCGCACCATGGTCAACGAGCATTTCCTCGACATCACCGGCGGCGTCACGATCAAGAGCCCGCTGATCTGGGAATGCACGCGGTTCTGCCTCTCCACCGACGCAACCAGCTCGGTCTCGGCGGCTCTGATGCTGGCGGGCGGCGAGATCCTGCGCGGCTTCGGGCTCAAGCATTTCGTCGGCGTCTTCGACGCCCGGATGATCCGGGTCTATCGGCTCCTCGGCGGATGCCCCGAGATCCTCGGCATGTCCGGCACCGGCGCCGACGCGATCGGCGTCGGGCTTTGGGAATTTTCCGAAGCGGCTCACCGCAAGCTGCTGCGCCGCGCGCGGATCAGCGCCGCCGATTCGCGCCTGTGGTTCGACCGCGCCTTCGCCCCGCTCGAGACGAAGGCGCTTTCGATCGCCTGCTGAGGCGTCTGTGCACCGCCGGTCCGTCGCGCTAGAAGGAGCGGATGCAACCGACCGTCCCCGATCTCTCCGCCGACCAGAGGCATGCCCGCGACGCGGTGGCGGCGCTGCTGTCGGGCGCCGGCATCGATCTCGAAGGCCGGACCCTGACGCCCTTGGCCGAGGGCCGATCGCAGGTCATGGCGATCACGGGCAAGGCGGGCTCGGGCAAGACGCTGCTGCTGTCGAGGCTGCACGAGGCGCTCGCCGCGGCCGGGGTCGAGGTCGTTTCGGGGGAGTACGAATCGCGGCGGCGCCGGGATCGCCGGACGCTCGCCATCCTCGCCCCGACCAACAAGGCGGCGAGCGTGCTGCGCAATCGCGGCGTGCCGGCCACCACGATCCACCGCATCCTCTACACGCCCGTCTACGACCCGCAGTACGAGAAGATCGCCGAATGGCTGGCCGGGCAGGGCGAGCGGCCGCAGGTGCCCGATCTCAGCGACGAGGCGCTCGACCGTGCCCTCGGCTTCTTCCAGCAGAACCAGTCGATCCCGGGTGCGCTCGCCGCCATCGGCGTCAAGGGCTCCGACTTCATCACCGGCTGGAAGCGCCGCGACGAGCCGCTTGACATCTGCATGGTTGATGAAAGCTCGATGCTCGATCGCAAGCAGTTCGAGGATCTGTGCGAGATCTTTCCGACGCTTCTTCTCTTCGGCGATCCGGCGCAACTGGCGCCGGTCCAGCAATCGGGCGAGATGGTGTTCGACAGCCTGCCCGAGGATCGGGTCGTGCGGCTGAGCCGCATCCATCGTCAGGACGCCGACAACCCGATCCTCGATCTGGCCCATGCCCTTGCCGATCCCGAGCTCGATTTCGAGGCGTTCGAGCGGCTGGTCGCCGAGGCCGCGGCGCGCGATGACCGGGTGGTGATGAGCGGCCGCGTCGACGCGGCGCGGATGGCGCGATCGCCCGTCCTCGTCTGGCGCAACGCGACGCGCATCCGGCTCATCCACGCCTTCCGCGCCGCCTTCGAGGCGCCGGCCGACGCGCTTCTGCCCGGAGAGCCGCTGATCTGCGACGGCATCGAGCTGCCGCTCAAGCACCGCAAGAAACGCATCGACCTGGAGGCGCGGGGCCTCATCAAGGGCGCCCAGGTCATCTATGAGGGGCAGGGCAAGCGCCCCGGATTCTCGCGCATGTACGTGGTCGGGGCGCCCGAGCCACAGGTCAACGTGGCCTCCATCGTCAAGATCGAGATGCCGCAGGAGGAGGAGCCGTTCATTCCCTTCGCCGCGCATATGGGGGCCACCTTCCTGCACGGCGCGGCCTGCACAATCCACAAGGCGCAGGGCTCGCAATGGACCGACGTCCAGGTCTTCGCCCCCGATCTTTGGGCCGCAGCCCGGACCGGCCGCAGCGAGGCGGGCCAGCCGCTCTGGAAGCGGCTCGCCTATGTCGCCATCACCCGCGCCGAGGAGCGGCTGCATTGGGTGATGCGCTACCGCCTGGCGCGGCCGACCCAGCCGCTCTCCACGGACGACCTGCCGCGCGCTCCGGCCGACTTGGTGCTCTCGGCGGATCAGAGATAGCGGAACGCGGCCGATGCGCCCCAGCCGGCGGCACCGGCGATGACGAGCGACATCAGCCCGTAGATCAGCGGATCGTCATGGGCGAGGGTATAGAGAAACCGCTCGAGCCCCACCTTCTCGACGTTGATCGCCGAGGAGGCGCGAGAGACCACGGCGCCATCGCGGGTGAGGAAGATCCGCGCCGTGTAGATCCCCTCGACCAGATTGGCGGGAAGCGTGACGGCGGTATGGAACAGCGTCGATTCGCGCACCTGCACGGCGCCGATATTCGTCTGGTAGAGGTCGGCGCGCGCCCGGATCCGCACCAGCGCGTCGACATAGGTGGTGGGGTTCGCCACGCTCGCCGTCGCGCCGACCGCCCGGATCGCCCGGTTGACGGTGATGGCGTGGCGCATGTCGTCCACGTGGTTCAGGATGTCCTCGAGCGGCCCGGACGTGTTGACCGCATAGAAGCTCGGCGCCGCATCGATCTCGGCGGCGGCAGTGTTGATCCAGATAGGTCCGACCCGGTCCTTCTTGCGCACCATGAGCGGCCGCTTCGGCCCCTCGATCGTGACGATGATGCCGGTCTCGCCCGGCGCGATCGGCGCGTCGCGCTTGACGGCGCCGAAGATCAGGATCTCGGTGCCGTCGAAATTGGCCGAGATCGACACGCGGTTGCGGCTGAGATCGGCCAGAAGATCCTCCGCTGGCGCAGGATGCGGCAGAAACAGCAGCAGGAAGAGAAGCGCCAGCCGCCGCATCACATATCCGTCCCCGACACGGAAAAGAGCTCCGCTGGCTGCAGCAGCAGATCGATGCCGAGCTTGCCGCAGACCAGAAGCACGAGCGCCGCCAGAAGGATCCGTAGCTGCTCGGCCTTCAGGACACTTCCCATCCGCGTACCGATCTGGGCGCCGATCACGCCGCCCACCAGCAGCAGCACGGCGAGCAGAAGATCAACCGTATAGTTCGTGGTGGCGTGGAGGACCGTGGTGAAACCGGTGACGAAGATGATCTGGAACAGCGACGTGCCGACCACGACCTTGGTCGGCATCCCGAGCAGATAGATCATTGCCGGCACCATGATGAAGCCGCCGCCGACCCCCATCACCGCGGCCAGCACGCCGACCAGCACCCCGACCAGCAGCGGCGGGAAGATTGAGATGTAGAGCCCCGAGGTGCGGAACTTGATCTTGACGGGCAGTGCGTGGATCCAGTTGTGCCGCCGCCGCACCGGCCTGCGCCCGGACCGGGAGGAGCGGATGGCGTTCAGGCTCTCGACGAACATCAGCGCGCCGATGATCCCGAGAAAGAACACGTAGCTGAGCCGCACCAGCAGATCGACCTGGCCGAGGCTGCGCAGGATCGCGAAGATCCAGACGCCGAAGCCGGCGCCGATCAGCCCGCCGACCAGCAGCACGCTGCCCATCCTCAGATCGACCGTCCGGCGGCGCAGATGCGCCAGCACCGCCGAGACCGAGGAGGCGACGATCTGGTTTGCCGAGGTGGCGACCGCCACGGCCGGCGGGATGCCCACGAAGAACAGCATGGGCGTGATCAGGAACCCGCCGCCGACCCCGAACATTCCGGACAGGATGCCGACGAGGCCGCCGATGCCGAGGAGCAGGATCGCGTTGACCGACACTTCGGCGATGGGAAGATAGATCTGCACGCTCGGGGCTCCGCCGCTTGCTGCACCGTCGAAACTTGCCATCTCGCGCCCGCCAAGACCAGAGCGGCGCATGCGCGCGGCGCCCTAGAGCCGGCGGAGCGCCGCCCTCAGGATCGTCTCCAGCTTGGCCGCCCCGACGGGCGCCATCTCCTTGGTATGCGCGTGGCCCAGCGGCTCGTCCGACAGTCCCGCCGCCATGTTCGTGATCGCGGAGATCGCCGCAACCCTGAGCCCCAGAAATCGCGCCAGGATGACCTCCGGCACTGTCGACATGCCGACCGCATCGGCGCCCAGCATGCGGATCGCGCGGATCTCGGCCGGCGTCTCGAAGGACGGCCCCGAATACCAGGCATAGACCCCTTCGGAAAGCGGCGTTCCCGTCTGCGCGGCGGCCTCGGACAGGAGCCGGCGGAGACCCGGATCGTAGGCGTCGCCCATCGGCACGAACCGCCCCTCGGTCGTCTCGCCGATCAACGGGTTGAGGCCGGAGAAATTGATGTGATCGCGGACCAGCATCACCGACCCCGTCGCCATCTCGGGATCGAGCGAACCGGCCGCGTTGGTCAGCACGACGATCTCGGCGCCGAGACCCGCCAGCACCTCGAGCGGCAGGCGCATCGCCGCCGGATCGCCCCTCTCGTAGTAATGCGCGCGCCCGCCCAGCACCGCGACGCGCTGCCCCTCGAGCCGGCCCACCGTCAGCCGCGGCGAATGGCCCGAGACCCCGGCCTGCGGAAATCCCGGCAGCTGCTCGTAATCGATCCCGATGCCCTCGACCGACCGGGCAAGGTGCCCGAGCCCCGATCCGAGGATCAGGCCCAGCCGCACGGGGTCGGTGTCGACGCGGTCGCGCACGAAGCGGACGAGATCGGCGGCGGCCCGATCCGCCATCTCAGCGCTCCTTCACATAGGGCTCGCCCCCGGCCCGCGGCGGCACCGCGCGGCCCACGAAGCCCGCAAGGATCACCACCGTCAGGATATAGGGCAGGGCTAGCACGAAGGCGTTGGGGATCTCGAAGAGGCCGAGATCGATCGTCGAGTAGCGGTTCGACACCGCCTGCAGGAAGCCGAAGAGCAGGCAGGAAAAGAGCGCGTACCACGGCCGCCACTTGGCGAAGATCAGCGCCGCCAGGGCGATGTAGCCGCGCCCGGCGGTCATGTCCTTGGTGAACCCCGCCGCGAGCCCGGTCGCCAGATACGATCCCGCCAGGCCGCACAGCACCCCGCAGATCATCACCGCGGCAAAGCGCAACCGCGTCACCGAGATGCCGGCGGTGTCCACCGCCGCCGGGTTCTCACCCACCGCCCTGAGCCGCAGGCCGAAGCGGGTCCGGAACAGCACGTACCAGGTGACCGGCACGGCGATGAGGCCGACATAGACGAGGATCGTGTGCCCCGACAGCGCGTCGGCATAGATCGGGCCGAGAACCGGCACGTCGGCCAGGGCGCGTGCGCCGGGCAGGTCGATGGTGCCGAACCGGGCCGCGCCGCTCAGGGACGGGGTGCGCGACCCCTGCTGGAACCAGTCCTGCGCGATCAGGACCGTCATGCCGGCCGCGAGAAAGTTGATCGCCACTCCCGAGATCAGCTGGTCGCCGCGAAAGGTGATGGAGGCGATGCCGTGGATCAGCGAGAAGACCATCGAAGCCGCGATCCCGGCCAAGAGCCCGATCCAGACCGAGCCGGTCACCGCGGCGACCGCCGCCGAGAAGAAGGCGGCGACCAGCATCTTGCCCTCGAGGCCGATATCGAACACGCCCGAGCGCTCCGAGAACAGCCCCGCCAGGCAGGCCAGAAGCAGTGGCGTGCCGAGGCGGATGGTCGAATCGAGGATCTGGACCGCGTCGGGGAAGGTCATGGCGCCGCCTCTCCGGTCATTCCGCCGGCGCGCGCGCGACGGGCTTGCGGTTGTAGCGCAGGAATGCGCGTTCGAGGGGCGAGCGGATCATGCCGTCAAGGGCGCCGGTGAAGAGGATCACCAGCGCCTGGATCACCACCACCATCTCCCGCGGCACCGAGGTTTCGAATTCCAGCTCCGCGCCCCCCTGATAGAGCGCGCCGAAGAGCATCGCCGCCAGCAGCACGCCGACCGGATGCGACCGCCCCATCAGCGCCACCGCGATGCCGACGAACCCCGCGCCCAGCACGTTGTCCTGGACCAGCCGTTCCTGCTCGCCCATCACCGCGTTGACCGCCATCAGGCCCGCCAGACCGCCCGAGATCAGCATGGTGATCATCGTGATGCGCGTGGCCGAGATGCCGGCATAGCGCGCCGCGATGTCCGAGTGGCCGAAGGCGCGGATCTCGTAGCCGAGCCGGGTCCGCCACAACAGCAGCCACACCAGCCAGCACGCGACGAGCGCCAGGAGGAACGACACGTTGAGCGGGGTGCGCGAGAACGGCACGCCGATCACCGCCAGCATCTCGCGCGCCGTCGGCAGCCGCGCGCCTTCGGGAAAGCGCGGCGTCTCGGGCGCCATGGCGCCCGGCACCTTCAGGATGTCGACCAGCAGATAGACCAGAAGCGCCGAGGCAATGAAGTTGAACATGATCGTGGTGATGACGATGTGGCTGCCGCGCTTCGCCTGCAGATAGGCGGGGATCGCGGCCCAGGCGGCGCCGAAGGCGGCACTGCCCAGCACCGCTGCGGGCAGTGCCAGCGTCCAGTGCGGCCACGGTGTCGCCAGGCAGACCAGCGCCACGCCGAGCGAGCCAAGCTGCGCCTGTCCCTCGCCGCCGATATTGAACAGCTTGGCGTGGAAGGCGACGGCGACGGCCAGCCCGGTGAAGACGAAGTTCGTCGCGTAGAATAGCGTATAGCCCCAGCCATAGGTCGACCCGACCGCGCCGCTCAGCATGATCCCCAGCGCCTCGAACGGATCCTCCCCGATCAGGCTGACGACGAGGCCCGAGACGGCGAGCGCCAGCACCAGGTTGATGGCCGGGATGAGGGCGATGTCGGCCCAGCGGGGAAGTCTCTGCATCAGCGCGCCTCGCGGATCGTCATCGCTCCGCTCCGTCGGTCGCCGGATCGACGCTGACCGGAGGGACGGGCGTCGCGTCGGTGATCCCCGCCATCATCAGGCCCAGCTCCCGCTCGCTCGTCTCTGCCGTCAGCCGCTCGCCCATGATCCGGCCGTCGAACATCACCGCGATGCGGTCCGACAGCGCCATGATCTCGTCGAGCTCCACCGACACGAGGAGGATCGCCTTGCCCTGGTCGCGCAGCGCCACGATCTGCTCGTGGATGAATTCAATGGCGCCGATATCGACGCCGCGCGTCGGCTGGCCGACCAGAAGCAGGTCCGGCTCCCGCTCCAGTTCGCGGGCGATGACGATCTTTTGCTGGTTGCCGCCGGAAAAGGCCTTGGCGAGCTGCCAGCAATCGTCTGGCCGGACGTCGAACCTGGCCATCTTGGCGCGCGCATCGGCACGCAGCGCCTCGTTGTCCATCAGCATGCCGCGATTGTAGCGCGGGTCGTCGTGATAGCCGAAGCCCACATTCTCCCAGGCGTGAAACTCCATGATCAGGCCCTCGCGCTGGCGATCTTCGGGCACGTGGCCGACGCCGCGGCGCCGGCGGCTGCGGGCGTCGGCGCCGCGGCCAGCGAGCGCCAGGGGCTTGCCGTTCAGCGTCACCCGGCCGGTCGCCGTCCGCATGCCGCCCAGCACCTCGAGAAGTTCCGACTGCCCGTTGCCGGCGACCCCGGCAATGCCCAGGATCTCGCCGCGCTTGACGTCGAACGACACCCCCCTCAGCCGCTCCACGCCGGCCGCGTCGGTGACCTTCAGATCCTCGACCCTCAAGACCGTCTCGCCGGTGCGGGCCTGCGCCTTCTTCACCCGCAAGAGCACCTTGCGCCCGACCATCAGCTCGGCGAGCTCGTCGGGGCTGGTCTCGGCGGTCCGGACCGTCGCCGTCATCTCGCCCCGCCGCATCACCGACACCGTCTGGGTGACCTCCATGATCTCGCGCAGCTTGTGGGTGATCAGGATGACCGTCTTGCCCTCGCGCTTCAGCCCGGTCAGGATCCGGAACAGATGGTCCGCCTCGGAGGGCGTCAGCACCCCCGTCGGCTCGTCGAGGATCAGGATCGCGGCCTGCCGATAGAGCGCCTTCAGGATCTCCACCCGCTGCAGCATGCCGACGCCCAGGGTCTCGATCCGGGCATCGGGGTTCACGTGCAGCTCGTAATCATCGGACAATTGCTTCAGGATCTGCCGCGCCCGGTCGAGCGATGTCGACAGGAAGGCACCGCCCTCGGCGCCGAGCACGATGTTCTCGAGCACGGTGAAGTTCTGCACCAGCTTGAAGTGCTGGAACACCATACCGATGCCCGCCCGGATCGCTGCCTGGCTGTCCGGGATCTCGGTCTTCGCGCCGCAGATGTAGACGTCGCCGGAATCGGCCTTGTAGAAGCCGTAGAGGATCGACATCAGCGTCGACTTGCCCGCGCCGTTCTCGCCGATGATGCCGTGGATCGTGCCCGGCATCACCTTCAGATCGATGTCCCTGTTGGCCCGGACGGGGCCGAAGGACTTGGAGATGTGCCGCAATTCGATGGCGGGGTCGGTCATGCGCGCGTCCCGGATGGGGCCGGAGGAGGCGGGTCCCGCGCCAGGCGCGGGACCGCGGGGCGGTCAGAATTCCAGCGAGGGACAGCTGTCGTCTTCGGTATAGTCGTGGACCTCGATCTCGCCCGAGATGATCTTCTGCTTCGCCTCATCGACGGCGGCGGCCATCTCGTCGGTGACGAGATCGGCGTTGTACTCGTCCATGGCGACGCTCACCCCGTCATTCGCCAGGTCCTTCACCAGGACGCCGGATTGCAGCGTGCCCGCTTCGGCCGCCTGGAAGGCGTCGTAGATGGCGTTGTCGACGCGCTTGACCATCGAGGTCAGCATCGTGCCCGGATGCAGGTGGTTCTGGTTCGAATCGACCCCGATCGCGAGAATGTCCTCGTCAGCCGCGGTCTGCAGCACGCCGACGCCGGTTCCTCCGGCCGCGGCAAAGACCACGTCCGAGCCCTGGCTGATCTGGCTGCGCGTCAGCTCGCCGCCCTTCACCGGGTCGTTCCAGGCGGCGGGCGTGGTTCCCGTCATGTTCGAGATCACCTCGATGTCGGGATCTGCCGCCTTGGCGCCCTGCGCGTAGCCGCAGGCGAACTTGCGGATCAGCGGCACGTCCATGCCGCCGACGAACGAGACGGTCCCGGTCTCCGAGGCCATGGCGGCCATCAGTCCCACCAGATAGGAACCCTCATGCTCGGCGAAGACAACCGATTGCACGTTCGGCTGATCGACGACCGAGTCGACGATGACGAAATTGGTCTCCGGATAGTCCGGCGCCACATTCTCGAGCGTCGATGCATTGGCGAAGCCCAGCACCGCGACGGGATTGGCGCCGCGCTCGGCCATGCGCCGCATCGTCTGTTCGCGCTGCGCCTCGGAGGCCAGCACGGTCTCGAGATAATCGCCGCCGGTTTCCTCGACCCAGCGCTGCGCCCCGTTATAGGCGCTTTCGTTGAACGATTCGTCGAACTTGCCGCCGAGGTCGATGATGAGGCCCGGCTCGGCCAGAACGGGGCCGGCGGTCAGGGCAAGCGCCGGCAGCAGGTAACTCGCGAAGCGCATCGGGTGAAGTCTCCTTGTTGGTCGGAGGCCGGCCGACGGACCGGCCAGGAGCGGGCGCCGCGACGTGCGCCCCGGATGCGCCGATAAGGCCGGAGCGTCCCCTCCGGGTCAAGGGCGGCCTCCTTCAAACCCGGCCCCGCGGCCGGCTGTCGCGCCGCCGACGTGCCGTCGCGCCGTCACAGATCGCGCGCCATCACGATCGCGTCGGCGGGCGGACCGGCCTCGATGTAATAGCCCGGTCTGCGGCCGATGCCCCGGTATCCCGCCCTGTCATAGAGCCGGCGCGCCACCGCGTTCGTCTCCGCCACTTCGAGAAACATGCGCGCCGCGCCCGCATCGCGCGCGGCATCTTGCACCGCCTCCAATAGCGCCGTGCCGATGCCCTTGCCGCGCGCCTCCGGCCGCACCGCGAGGGTCAGGAGTTCGGCCTCATCAAGCGTGATCCGCGCCAGCGCGAACCCCTCCTCCCGGCTCGCCTCGACGACGCCCGGCAGCTGCCGCAGCGCCCCCAGTTCGGCGGCGCTCCAAGGCCGCGGCACGTGCATCGCCGCCGCATGGATCTCGTGCAACTCCGCGTCGGTCATCGCACCGGCGGCGCCGGGCGCGCGGCGGCGGCGTCGGGCGCGCGGATGTAGAGCGGCGCCGGCCGCTCGCCGCCCGGACGCGCCGTGGCGATCCGCGCCATGGCCACGGCCAGCGGTGCTGCCGGGCGGCCGGTGCGACCGCCACAGGCTGCGGCAAGCGCCGCGGCGGCATGGCCGATGCAGACCGCCCCGGCGGGCAGCTCGGGCAGGTCGTCGAGCGGCGCCAGAACCGGCGCTCCGCCGCAGGAGAGATAGACTTGGCCGGCCCGCGCATCGACGCTCGTGACCCAGGGCGAGGGGGTCTCGAAGGCCAGCGCCTCGAGCACCGAGACGCCCACCGCCGGGATCCCGAGGCCCAGCGCCAGGCCGCGCGCCGCCGCCACCGACACGCGGATGCCGGTGAAGTTGCCGGGCCCGATCCCGACGCCGATCCGGTCGAGGTCGCGCCAGCCCAAGCCCGCGTCCGCCAGCATCTCGCCCAGAAGGACCATCAGCCGCTCGGCCTGTCCGCGGCTCATCTCCTCTTGCGCCGCCGCCAGGATCCGGTCGCCCGACAGCAAAGCGGCCGCGCAATGCGCGGCCGACGTGTCAAAGGCGAGGATCGTCCGGTCAGGCAACCGGCCGCACCTCGATGACCTCCGGGATGTAATGCCGCAGCAGGTTCTCGATGCCCATCTTGAGCGTCAGCGTCGAGGAGGGGCACCCGGCGCAGGCACCCTGCATGTGCAGGTAGACGATGCCGCGCTCGAAGCCGTGAAAGGTGATGTCGCCGCCGTCCTGCGCCACGGCCGGGCGCACCCGGGTATCGAGCAGCTCCTTGATCTGCACGACGATCTCGCCATCGGGCCCGTCATGCTGGGCATGACCCGACGTCGCTTGCGCCTCTCCTGCCATGACCGGCTGGCCGGACTGGAAATGCTCCATGATGGCGCCGAGGATGGCGGGCTTGATGTGGTCCCACTCGACCGCATCCGCCTTGGTCACGGTGATGAAGTCGTTGCCCAGAAACACGGCCGTGGTCCCGTCGATGCCGAAGATGCGGGCCGCGAGCGGCGAGACGCCCGCGCCGTCGGGGGAGGGGAAGTCCGCCGTTCCGGCACCGAGAACGGTCTGCCCCGGCAGGAATTTCAGCGTCGCCGGGTTGGGCGTGGACTCGGTCTGGATGAACATCGGCGCACTCCTCGGATTGAGCCCTCGATATGCGGGGTCGGGCGGCTTCTGTCAAGGAATTGGAACGGTTCTAAACTGGCCAGAGCCGCGTCAGGCCGACCAGCAACCCCATGAGGATCGGCTGGTGCAGCAGATAGACGATGAGGCTGTGCCGCCCGATCCGCGCGACCGGATCGGTCGCGACCGGGCTGCGCGGCGTCGGGACGATTCGGGCCAGCACGACTCCCGCCAGCATCGGCGCGAGCCACGGCAGGATCGGCTCGTAGTCGAAGGAGGCCCGCGGATCGGGGTCGAGGCCCAGCGGATAGAGCCAGGCCGCCCCGAACGCCTCCGAGGTCAGCACCCACGGCGCGGCGAGGACGAGCGCCGCGCAGAGAAGCACGGCCCAGCTCGGCGCCCGCAGCGCCGGCAGCGCCAGCACCGAGAAGAGGGCGATGGCGTGGAGGATCCCGAAGAGCACCGGATAGGGCATCGCGATCCAGGTGCCGAGCGTCACCGCGCCGGCCGCCGCCGCCAGCAGGGCGAGCCGCCGCAGATACGCGCCCCACCTCAGACCGCCCTCCGCGGCCAGTTGCAGCGACACCCCGGCAAGCGCCACGAAGCTGCCCGCGATGGCCATCGCGAAGCCGCGCCAGGCGGGATGCGATCCGACGGGCCAGTCGACGATCCCCAGAAGCTGCAAATCGAAGCTGAAGTGAAACACGATCATGGCCAGAAGCGCGATGCCGCGGGCCCGGTCGATCCAGGCGACCCGCTGTGGCGGTGCGGCCGACAGCGCCGGCGCGGCCGCGCTCATGTGATGGTGTCCAACTGATCCTTGCTGAGAGTGCCGGGCACGATCGTCAGCGGCACCGGCAGGTTGCCCAGCGATTTCGACAGTTGCGACACGATCGGGCCCGGCCCGCTCTTGCCGTCGCCGGCCCCCAGGACCAGAACGCCGATATCCGGATCGCCACGCAGCACGTCGAGGATCTGCGGCACCACGTCGCCCTCGCGGATGATCAGTTCGGGATCGATCTTCTGGCGGTCCCGCATCCACTTCGCGAAGACCTCGAAATGCGCCTCGATCCGCTCGCGCGCCTCATCGCGCATGATCGTCTCGACGCCCAGCCAGTGGCTGAACTCCTCGGGCGGGATGACCGACAGGATCGTCACGCCGCCGCCGGTCTTGGCGGCCCGCATCGCGGCATAGCGCATCGCGTTCAGACATTCGCGCGTGTCGTCCAGAACGACCAGAAACTTGCGCATGGCTCATCCTCCGGCGCGCATATTGATCAACCCTGCGGATGCTGTCCACCACTCCCCGAGCCGGCGGGGCAGGGGCCGGTCAGCCGGACAGCGCCCAGTCCCAGTAAAGCGCCCGCGCCCGGCGCGCGACGGGGCCCGGCGCATAGCGGACCGTATCGAAGGCCGTCACGGGCGTGATCTTCGACATGTTGCCGGTCAGGAACACCTCATCCGCCCGCCGGACGTCGTCGAAGGTCACGACGGCCTCCTCGACCCGCATCCCGTCGGCGCGCAGCAGCGCCATGTGCCTGTTGCGGGTGATGCCGGCCAGGAAGCAGCCGTTGGCGATGGGCGTGCGCACCACACCGTCCGTCACCAGAAAGACGTTCGCCGTTGCGGTCTCGGCAACATTGCCGAGCGCGTCGGCGACCAGCGCGTTGCCGAAACCCCGCGACTGCGCCTCGCGCAGCATCCGCGCATTGTTGGGATAAAGACACCCCGCCTTGGCGTCGACCACGGCATCCTCGAGAATCGGGCGGCGGAACCGCGTCGTGGTGAGCGTGGTGTGCGCGTCATCGGGCGCCAGCGGGATCGCCTCGAGACAGATGCAGAACCCGGTCCGGTCCGGGGTCGGGGGGATCGCCCCGGTATCGCCGTCGATCCCCCAGTACATCGGCCGGATATAGACCGCGGCATCCGCCGGATAAAGCTTGAGACCCTCGCGGACGATCTCCACCATCCGCGCCGGCTCGACGGTGGGCGTCAGCATCAGCGCCCGAGCCGACCGGTTCACCCGCTCGCAATGGGCCAGAAGATCGGGGGCCACGCCGCGCGCATACCGCGCCCCGTCGAAGACCGACGAGCCGAGCCAGGCGCCATGGTCGGCGGCGCGCATCACAGCCACGTCGCCGTCATGCCAGGCGCCATCGAAATAGGTGCGGATATCGGTGCCGACAGCCATGGGGTGTCTCTTTCGTGCGGATGCGGGAGCTTTTCCTAGCAGGAAATCCCCGGCGGGTGGAACGGTATCATTCGTCGCCGTCCCGGGCCGCCCCGGGCCGCAGCGGCGGGCGCCGATCAGGGCGCCGCGACCATGCCGACGAGGCGATAGGTTTGCGCCAGGATCGGCGCCGCGATGGCGCGGGCGCGCTCCGCGCCCTGCGCAAGGATCCGATCGATCTCCGCGGGATCGCGCATCAGCCGCGCCATCTCGGCCGAGATCGGCGCCATCTTCTCGACCGCCAGATCGGCGAGCATCGGCTTGAAGCGGCCGAACCCCTGGCCTGCGACCTCGGCCATCGCCGCCTCCACCGACACGCCCCGCAACGCCGCGTAGATGTTGACAAGGTTGCGCGCCTCGGGCCGGTCGGCCAGCCCCTCCACCGTCTCGGGCAGCGGTTCGGGATCGGTCTTGGCCTTGCGGATCTTGCGGGCGATGGCGTCCGCGTCGTCGACCATGTTGATCCGGCTCGCATCGGACGGATCGGATTTCGACATCTTCCGCGTCCCGTCGCGCAGGCTCATCACCCGCGTCGCGGCGCCCTCGATGACGGGCTCCGTCATCGGAAAGAATTCGACGCCGTAATCGTGGTTGAACTTGGCCGCGATGTTGCGCGCAAGTTCGATATGCTGCTTCTGATCCTCGCCTACGGGAACGTGGGTCGCGTGATAGGCGAGAATATCCGCCGCCATCAACGCGGGATAGGCGAACAGGCCCAGGGAGGCCTCCTCGGCATTCTTGCCGGCCTTCTCCTTCCACTGCGTCATCCGCCGCATCCAGCCCATCCGCGCCACGCAGTTGAAGATCCAGGCGAGCTGCGCGTGCTCGGGCACCTGGCTCTGGTTGATCAGGATGGACTTCTCCGGGTCGATGCCGGCGGCCAGGAAGCCTGCCGCCAGCTCGCGCGTGCTTCGCGCCAGATCCGCGGGATCCTGCCAGACGGTGATGGCGTGCATGTCGACCATGCAGTAGATCGTCTCGACACCGCGCGCCTGCCAGTCCACGAACGGCTTCACGGCGCCCAGGTAATTGCCCAGATGCAGGTTTCCCGAAGGCTGGATGCCCGAGAAGACGCGCGGCGTGAAGCGGGATGTGGTCTCGTCGGGACGGGGCTCGTCTGACATGGCTTGCCTTTACAATTCGCCGCTGCCGCTTACCCATGCCCCCGAAGACCGTCAAGGAACCGCCGATGCACCCCGACCACAACCAGAACCCGTTCAACGCCCTCCCGCCGGTCGTGGTGGCGCTCGCCTTGCTCGTCGCCGTACCCGAATTGATCTTCCAGGCCGGCAATTTCGGTCTCGTCGGGGGCGCGGCAGGCGTCGGCCTGCGCATCGAGGCGCTGAACGCCTTCGCGTTCTCGCCGCAGCTCTTCGATCGGATGGTGGAGACCGGGCAGTTTCCGCTGGCCGGGCTGCGCCGCTTCGTCACCTACGCCTTCGTGCATCTGGGCTTCGCCCATGTCCTCTTCGTGCTGGTCTTTCTTCTGGCGCTGGGCAAGATGGTGGCCGAGATCTTCTCGCCTCGCGCCGTGCTGCTCGTCTTCTTCGGCTCCGCGATCGGCGGGGCGCTGGTCTATGGCTTCGTGCCGATGGCCCAGACGGCGCTGATCGGCGGCTATCCGGCGGTCTACGGGCTGATCGGCGCCTACACCTTCATTCTCTGGGTCGGGCTCGGGGCGACCGGAGGCAACCCGGCGCGGGCCTTCACGCTGATCGCCTTCCTGCTCGGGATCCAGCTCGTCTTCGGCCTGCTGTTCGGCGGCGGTCTCGACTGGATCGCCGACATCGCGGGCTTCGCCACCGGCTTCGGCCTGTCGTTTGTCGTCGCGCCGGGCGGCTGGCAGAGACTGCTCGCGCGCCTGCGGCAGCGCTGATCTAGCGGCGCACCGCGCCGCGCAGGTCGCGCAGCGCCACGGCTCCCGCGAGGTTGCCGGCGGCGAAATAGACGACGACGCCGACGCTCACCAGGATGAGCAGCGCCAAGGCCTGCCACGGCCCGTCGAAGACCGGCGAAAGCGCCAGCCCCGCGCCCCAGAGCGCCGCGCCCATGATCGCCGAGGCGAGCACGATCCGCGGCAGCCGGGTGCGGAAGCGGTCGTCGGCGCGCGCCTCCTCGCCCATGTTCCGCGCGCCGTGGATCAGCAGCACCGCCATCGCCCAGCCCGCGATCGTGGTGCCGAGCGCCGCGGCGGCAAAGCCGATCACCGGCGCCAGCCCCACCGCCACCACCGCGTTGACGACGAGCGCGACGAGCGCATAGCGGAATGGCGTGCGCGTGTCCTCGCGCGCGAAATAGAGCGGCTGCCACACCTTCTGCAGCACGAAGGCCGGCAGACCGAGCCCGTAGATCGCGAGGATGATGGCGGTGGCGCGGGTATCGTCTGCGTCGAACGCCCCCCGCTCGAACAGCGTCGCCACGATCGGCTCGGGAACCACCAGAAAGGCGATCGTGCAGGGCACGGTCAGCAGCACCGCGAACTCCGCGGCCCTGCTCAGGGCGTGGCGGCCGCCCGTCGCGTCGCCGCTGCGCAGCCGGCGCGACAGCTCCGGCAGCAGCACGACGCCGATGGTGATGCCCACCACCCCCAGAGGCAGCTGATAGAGCCGGTCGGCATAGCTGAGCCAGGCGATCGCGCCATCGAAGAAGCTCGCCACCTGCCGGCCGACCAGGAGGTTGACCTGCACGACCCCGCCCGACAGCATCGCCGGCCCCATGATCACGGCGAGCCGGCGCATCTCCGGCGTCAGCCGCGGCCGCCTCGGAATCAGCCGGAACCCGGCTCGCGACGCCGCCACCCAGACGATGGCGAGCTGGATCACGCCGCCGACCGGCACCGTCCAGGACAGCGTCAGCCCGGCGGGCCAGCCCATCCGGTCGCCGAAGGCGAGCGCCGCGATCAGCGCCACGTTCAGCATCAGGGGCGTGGCTGCGGCCTCCATGAACCGCCCCGTCGAGTTCAACAGACCCGACAGCAGCGCCGCCAGCGAGATGAACAGGATGTAGGGAAAGCAGATCCGCCCGAACAGGACCGCCAGGTCGAACCGGTCGTCCTCGACGAACCCCGAGGCCATGGCGAAGACCAGAGCGGGCATGGCCAGCTGGGCGATCACGGTCAACACGATCAGCACCGCAGCCAGCCCCGAGAAGGCGTCCTGCGCAAACCGTCGCGCCCCCGCGGCATCCTCGAGCCGTTTCGAGAACAGCGGCACGAAGGCCATGTTGAACGCGCCTTCCGCGAAAAAGCGACGGAACATGTTGGGCAGCGCGAAGGCCACGAGGAACGCCTCCGCCACCGGACCGGCGCCGAGATAGGCGGCGATCATGATGTCGCGCACGAAGCCCAGCACGCGCGAGCCGAAGGTCCAGCTCCCCACGGTCACGAAGCCCTTGATCAGACGAGGCGGTTCTGCGGCCATGGCGGCTCCCGGTCGGCGCGTGCGGCGATCTATGGGCCGCTGGCGGGGCAGGGGCAAGGCCCGCCCATTGCCGCGGCGAGTGCGGCTCCCGTAGGCACCCCCGCGCGCTGCCGCCGCCTCACGACCGCGCCCGCTTCGCGCCGCGCTCGATGGCATCGCGCAGCTTGCGCTCGAGCGTGCGCTGCTTCGAGTCGGTGAAGATCTTCAGGCCGAACATGTCCTTCACATAGAACGTGTCGACGACCTGCGCCCCGTAGGTGGCGATCACCGCCGAGGCGATGGAGATGTTGCTGTGGGCCAGAACCCGCGTCAGATCGTGCAGCAAGCCGGGGCGGTCGCGGGTATCGACCTCGATGATCGTGTAGATCTCCGACCCCTCGTTGTCGAAGGCGATGGCGGTCGGCACGCGGAAATCCCGCTCGCGCTTCTTCAGCTTGTCGCGGCTCTCGAGCCCCTCGCGGGCGATGACCTCGCCCTTGAGGGTGCGGTCGATCGTGTTCTTCAGCCGCGGGATGCGCCGCGGGTCGTAGGGATGCCCGTCGCTGTCCTGCACCCAGAACACCGCCGTGGCATAGCCGTCCTTCGACGTATAGGTGCGCGCGTCGACCACGTTGGCGCCCACCATGGCGAGGGCGCCGGCCAGACGCGAGAAGATGCCGGGATGATCGACCAGCGCGAAGCAGATCCGCGTCGCATCGCGATCCTCGTCGTCCTCGATGTCGATCTGGATCTGGTCGTCGCGGATATCGCGCAACAGACGCGCGAAGGCCAGGTGGCTGTCGAGCCCGAGCCCCTGCCAGTAGGGCGCGTAGTGCCGCGCCGTCTCGGCCTTGATGTCCTTCTTGTCCCACTCCGCCAGCGCCTCGCGCAGCCGTCGGCGCGCCTCGTTGCCGCGGGTCTCGCGATTCACCGCCTCGAGCCCGTTCTCGAGCGCGTAGGACGTTTCCTGGTAGAGCGTCCTCAGCAGCTGGCCTTTCCAGTTGTTCCAGACGCGGGGGCCGACGCCGCGGATGTCGCACGCGGTCAGCACCGTCAGCAGGTCGAGCCGCTTCTTGGTGCGCACGGCCTTGGCGAAGTCGCGCACGGTGCGGGGATCGGCCAGGTCGCGCTTCTGCGCCATGTCGGACATCAGGAGGTGGTAGCGGACCAGCCATTCCACCGTCTCGCTGTCCTGACGGCCGAGGCCCAGCCGCGGGGCCACCTTGCGCGCGATACGGGCGCCGACGATCGAATGATGCTCGTCGCGGCCCTTGCCCACATCGTGCAGGAACAGCGACAGGAACAGCACCTTCCGGTTGACTCCGGCCTGAAGGATCGCGGTGCAGATCGGCAGCTCGTCGGCCTGCTCGCCCGCCTCGATCTCGGCCAGATGGCGGATGCACTGGATGGTATGCTCGTCGACGGTGTAGGAATGATACATGTTGAACTGCATCATCGCCACGACGGGCTCGAATTCCGGCAGGAACGCGGCGAGCACGCCCAGTTCGTTCATCCGTCGCAGCGCCCGGTCGGGGTTGCCGTGCTTCAGCACCAGATCCCAGAAGATCCGCACCGCCTCGGGGTCCCGGCGCACCTCCTCGTCGATCAGCTTGAGGTTCGCGGCGATGGTGCGCATGGCATCGGGGTGCAGCAGGTAGCCGGTCCTGAGCGCCTCGTCGAAGATCCTGAGCAGGTTCACCTTGTCGCAGAGGAACGTCTTCGGGTCGGCGCAGGTCAGCCGGTTTTGCTTCAGCGCATAGCCGGCGCGCACCTTGCGCCGGCGCCGGAAGAAGCCGACCAGCCGCGGCGCCTCTTTCTTGTGATCTGCCTCGAGCGCGGTCAGCAGGATCCGCGTCAGCTCGCCCACCCGCGTCGCGTGCCGGAAATAGTCCTGCATGAAAAGCTCGACCGCCCGTCGCCCGGCGCGGTCGGCATAGCCCATGCGCGCCGCCACCTCGACCTGCAGGTCGAAGGTCAGCTGGTCCATCGACCGCCCGGTGATCAGGTGCAGATGGCAGCGCACCGCCAGAAGGAAGCTTTCCGCCCGCACGAAGCTGTCGAATTCCTCGCGCGTATAGGTGCCCTTGCCAACGAGATCGTCCACATCCTGCACGTGGTTGACGTATTTCGCGATCCAGAACAGCGTCTGCAGGTCCCTGAGACCGCCCTTGCCCTCCTTCACGTTCGGCTCGACCATGTATCGCTGCCCGCCCTGCCGATCGTGGCGGGCGCTGCGCTCGTCGAGCTTGGCGCGGACGAAGTCGCGCTCCGTCCCCTCGAACAGCTCGGTCTGCAGGGTCTGCTGCAGCTCTGCGGCGAGTTCGCCGTGACCGCACAGGAACCGATGCTCCAGAAGCGCCGTACGGATCGAAAAGTCGCCACGCCCCAGGCGCACGCAATCGGCCACGGTCCGGCTGGCATGGCCAACCTTCATCTTCAGGTCCCACAGGATGTAGAGCATCAACTCGATGGCGCTCTCCGCCCAGCCGGTCAGCTTCCACGGGCTGAGAAACAGCAGGTCCACATCCGAATGGGGCGCCATCTCGGCGCGGCCGTAGCCGCCCACGGCGAACACCGCAAGCCGTTCGGACCGGGTGGGGTTGGGCTTCGGGTGCAGGTGCGTCAGGACGATGTCGAACACCGTCTCGACCAGCCGGTCGGTGAGCCAGGAATAGGCCGAGACCGTGGCCCGCGCATCCTTCGGCGCGGCGGCGAAGGCCGCGGCGATGCGCTGCCGCGCGTTGGCCTGCGCCGCGTTCAGGTGCGCGACTGTCACCGCGCGCACCGCGCCCTCGGCGAGATCCGCCTCGATGGCGGCACGGATCGCCTCCGCATCGAACAGTTCGGCCGCCGGAACGATCAGATCCGGCGGCAGGCGATGGCGGTCGTCCGGTCCGGCCGGTCTAGAAGCCGGCGGCGCCGAAACTGGTTGGGGCTGGGTCAAGAATGACGACCTGGTTGTTCTGGATCTGCGCCACGGCAAGGGCGCGATCGTTGGTTCCGTTGGACAGCAGGCGGAACGCCCCGTAGGCGCCGCGGAAGCCCTGCCGGCGGGTCAGGGAGGCGGGGCTCAGCGCGTTGCTGCGACCGGTCGCGACCAGCGCCCCGATGGCGCTCACCGCGTCGAAGGCGAGCCCGGCCAGCGGATGCGGCGCGCTGCCATAGGCCGCCTGGTAGCGGCTCTCGAAGGCCGCCACGGCCTGTTGGTCGGGCAGCGCGAACAGCCCGCCCTGCAGCCCCGGCAGCGACAGCGCCGCGCCGCTGGCGTTCCACCGGGTCAGGCCGAGATAGCGCACCTGGCCGGGGCTGACGCCGTTCTCGGGCAGGACCGAGGCGATCATCGGCAGGTCCGCATCGGCGCTCGCGGTGAGGAAGACCGCGTCGGCGCCCGATTGCCGCACCGCCTCGGCGATGCGCGGCCCGGCCTCGGTGATCCCGCGCTGCGACAGGGGATAGCTCTGCACGGTAGCGACGCGCATGCCGGCGGCTTGCGCCGCCGCGGTGATGGCGTCGCGCCCCGCCGTGCCGCCCACATCGGCGCCGTGCACCACCGCGATCGCGCTGCGCCCCTGCCGGCGGGCAAAGCTCGTCAGCCGGTCCGCCACGTCATAGAAGGTCTGCCCGAGCACGAAGACATTGCCGCCCGCCACGGCGGCATTGTTCGACAGCGACAGCACGCTGACGTCGCGCCCTGCCACGACCGGCGTCACCGCGCTGATCGACTGGCTGTAGAGCGGCCCGACGATGACCTGCGCGCCGCCATCGAGCGCCGCGCGTGCCGCCGCAGAGGCGCCCGCCGGCGTGCCTTGGGTATCGTAGACCCGCAGGTCGACCTCGGCGCCCTGCAGCGAGGCGGCCGCCAGACGCGCCGCGTTTTCCATGGATTGCGCCACGCCGCCGGCGCCGCCGGCATCGGTCTGCGGCAACAGAAGCGCCACCGGCACCGGCTGCGAGGCGTTGACCCGCGGACCGCTGCCGGCCCCGATCATCGGCACCGAGGCGCAGGAGGCGAGGGTGAAGGCCGCGAGGACCGCGAAAAGCGCGCTCGGCTTGCGCAGGACGGACAGACGGGCGAACATCGACGGATTCCTTACAGCGACGGGACCTATGCCGCGTTCTAGTGAAGCCTGCCGGGCCTGTAAATCGACTGGCGACGGATGAGAGCCGGTCCGCTGCCGCCCGGACTCCATCTCGTGGCCACGCCGATCGGCAATGCGCGCGACATCACGCTGCGCGCCCTCGACACGTTGCGCGAGGCCGACATGCTCGCCGCCGAGGACACGCGTACGCTGCGCAAGCTTCTGGAGATCCACGGCATCGCTCTGGGGGGGCGGCCGCTCGTCGCCTATCACGACCACAATGGGGACCGGGTGCGGCCGCGTCTTCTGGCGGCGCTGGGGCAAGGATTGACCGTCGCCTATGCCTCCGACGCGGGCACGCCGCTCATCGCCGATCCGGGCTATGCGCTGGCGCGCGCCGCCACCGCCGCCGGATATCCCGTTACCGCCGCGCCGGGCGCCTCGGCGGCGCTCGCCGGGTTGAGCCTCTCGGGCCTCGCCACCGACCGGTTCCTCTTCGCAGGTTTCCTGCCGCCTACCGCCGCTGCCCGTGCCGCTGCGCTGAAGGAGCTGGCGCGGATCCCCGCCACCCTCGTCCTCTTCGAGGCGCCGCAGCGCGTCGCCGCCACGGTGGCCGACATGATTGCGGTGCTGGGGCCTGATCGGCAGGCGGCGCTCTGCCGAGAGCTGACCAAGCGGTTCGAGGAGGTGCGGCGCGGCCCGCTCTCCGATCTCGCCGCCGGCATCGCTACTGACCCGCCGCGCGGCGAGATCGTCCTCGTCGTCGATCGCGACCGCTCCGGGACCGCCACGGCCGAGATCGAGACGGCGCTGCGCACGGCGCTCAAGACGATGAGCGTCAAGGACGCCGCCAAGGTCGTCGCGGAGGCGGTCGGTGCGCCGCGCCGCGACGTCTACCAGATGGCGCTCTCCCTGGGCCGCGATGGCTGACCGCTCCGCCAGGGGTGCGATGGCCCATCACGGCGGCGCCGCCGCCGAGGCGCAGGTGCTGGCGCATTACCGCGCCGCGGGATGCATGCTCGCCGCGCGGCGCTGGCGCGGCACGGCGGGCGAGATCGACCTGATCCTTCGCGACGGCGACGCGGTTGTCTTCGTCGAGGTGAAGCGCGCGCACAGTCATGCCGCCGCGGCGGCCCGGATCGGCGCGCGGCAAAGCGCCAGGCTCTTCGCGGCGGCCGCGGAATTTCTTGCAACCGAACCCGCCGGCAGCCTGACCGAGACCCGGTTCGACGTGGCGCTGGTCGACGCGACGGGGCGCGTCGAGATCGTCGCCGACGCCTTCCTCTGAGGGGGCTTGCGGCTTGCCCTCCACATGACCCCGATCCAGATAGGGCGAACCGCGCCAGAAAAGGAACAGCCCATGCCCCTGAAGGTCGCCATCCAGATGGACCCGATCGGCGCCGTGAAGATCGCCGCCGACAGCACCTTTCGCCTGGCCGAGGAGGCGCAGGCGCGCGGCCACGCGCTCACCTACTACACCCCAGACACGCTGACCTGGGAGGACGGCCGCGTCCGGGCCACCGGCCAGTCGCTGACGGTGCGCCGCAGCCAGGGGGATCATGCCGTGCTGGGCGAAGCCGGACGGATCGACCTGTCGAGCTACGACGTGGTCTGGCTGCGCCAGGACCCGCCCTTCGACATGGGCTACATCACCACCACGCATCTCCTCGACCGGATCGCCGGGACCACGATGGTGGTCAACGATCCGTTCTGGGTGCGGAACTACCCCGAGAAGCTGCTCGTCCTGCAGTTTCCCGACCTGATCCCGCCCACGCTGATCGCCCGCGACCTCGGCGCCCTGCGGGCCTTCAAGGCCGAGCACGGCGACATGATCCTGAAGCCCCTCTACGGCAATGGCGGAGCGGGCGTGTTCCGCCTGCCCGAATCGGACGGCAACCTCGCCGCGCTCCACGAACTGTTCATGGGCTTCAGTTCCGAGCCCCTCATCGCGCAGAAGTATCTTCCCGATGTCAGCAAGGGCGACAAGCGCATCATCCTTGTCGACGGCGAGGCGGCGGGCGCGATCAACCGCGTGCCCCAGAAGGGCGAAACGCGCTCCAACATGCATGCGGGCGGCACCGCCGAGAAGGCGGACCTGACCGACCGCGACCGGGAGATCTGCGCCGCGATCGGCCCGCTCCTGCGGGAGAAGGGGCAGATCTTCGTCGGCATCGACGTGATCGGCGGCTACCTGACCGAGATCAACCTGACCTCGCCCACCGGCATCCAAGAGGTGGAGCGGTTCGACGGAACGAACGTCGCGGGCCTGATCTGGGACGCGATCGAGCGCCGGCGCGCGGCCTGAGGGGGCGGCCTCGGGGGGCATCGAGCCCCCGCTCGGCCGGCGCGACCCCCGGAGGGGGCCGCGCGGCGCCCGGCGGCGACCGGCCGGCGAGGGGCCGGAGGGTCAGGCCGCGCCGGTCAGCCGGAAGCTCAACGCCTCGGCCACATGCGGCGCGCGCACGTTCTCCGAGCCGGCCAGATCGGCGATCGTCCGGGCGACCCGCAGCACCCGGTGGTAGCCGCGCGCCGTCAGGCCGAACCGCTCGGCGGCGCGCAGCAGCAGGTCCCGGCCTTCGGCATCGGGCGCCGCGACCGCGTCGAGGAGCGCGCCCGTCGCGTCGGCATTGACCCGCACGCCCTCCGCTGCGGCAAACCGGCTTGCCTGGATCTCCCGCGCGGCCGCGACCCGGGCCGCCACGGCGGCCGTCGTCTCGCCGGCGGGCGGCAGGTCGAGCTCGGCGAAGCCGACGGGCGGCACCTCCACGCGCAGATCGAACCGGTCCATCAGCGGCCCCGAAATCCGTCCCAGATAGTCCTCACCGCAGCCGGGGGCCCGGGCGCAGGCGCGGCCCGGATCCGGCAGATAGCCGCAGCGGCAGGGATTGGCCGCCGCCACCAGGAGGAACCGGCACGGATAGCGGACATGGGCGTTCGCGCGCGCGATCACCACCTCGCCGGTCTCGATCGGCTGGCGCAGGGTTTCCAGGACCGGCCGCGCGAATTCCGGGAACTCGTCGAGGAACAGCACGCCGTTATGCGCGAGGCTGATCTGGCCGGGGCGGGCGCCCTTGCCGCCGCCGACGATGGCGGCCATGGAGGCGGTGTGGTGCGGCTCCTGGAACGGCCGCGACCGGGTCAGTCCGCCTTCCTCGATCAGTCCGGCCAGCGAGTGGATCATCGAGGTCTCGAGCGCCTCGCGCGCCGAGAGGGGAGGCAGCAGACCTGGCAAGCGGCGGGCCAGCATCGATTTCCCCGATCCCGGTGTGCCGACATAGATGAGGTGGTGCCGCCCGGCGGCGGCGATCTCGAGCGCCCGCTTCGCCCGCTCCTGCCCCCTCACCTCGGCGAGATCGGCATGCACGGGGCCCAGGGTGATCTCTCCCGGTTCCGCCGCCGGCAAGGGCCTCTGGCCGGTGAAATGCGCGATGACCTCGGCGAGCGAGGCGGGCGCCAGCACCCGCGTCGCATCGACCCAGGCGGCCTCGGCGCCGCAGGCCCGCGGGCAGATCAGGTCGCGCCCCTCCGCCGCTGCGTGGATGGCCGCCGGCAGCGCGCCGATCACCGGGCCCAGCGCCCCGTCGAGCGACAGCTCGCCCAGGGCCACGACGCCGTCGACGCAGTCGGCCGGCAGGATGCCGATGGCCGCCAGGAGCGCCAGCGCGATCGGGAGGTCGAAATGCGACCCCTCCTTCGGCAGATCGGCGGGCGCGAGGTTGATGACGATGCGCTTCGACGGCAGCGCGATCGACAGCGACTGGAGCGTTGCGCGCACCCTGTCCTTGGCCTCGCTCACCGCCTTGTCCGGCAGGCCGACAAGGGCAAAGCTCGGAAGCCCGGGCGAGACGGCGCATTGCACCTCCACGGCGCGGGTCTCGATGCCCTCGAAAGCGAGCGTATGGGCGCGGGCGATCACAACGGGCTCCTAGAGGACAACGTCGCACCCTAGGCGGATCTGCCTTTCGGCCGCGTTAAGCCCTGCCGGAGCCTCAAGGGGCCTGCGCGACCACACGCCGCAGTTGCGTCACGGCCGCAAATTATCAGGAAACCTGCGCCAGTCCGTCGTTTCGCGCAACGTGTCCCTAGTTCTCAAGCGCGGCCAAGCAACATTTCTTGGGAACTTTCTTTTGGCTCGTTCGTATGGCCCCCGAGTGCGGACGTAACCATTCGTTCAGAAGTCCACAAAAAGTGCCGCGCGATCCAACAGACGTTCTTGGAGTGATGACATGGCATTCGACGGGTTCTCCGACCACACATTGTCGCGCCGCGCCATGCAGGCAGAACTGCTTGACGCGGAAACCGAATTGCGGCTGGCTTATGCTTGGCGCGACGAGCGCGACGAAGCGGCGCTGCACCGCCTGATCACCGCCTACATGCGCCTCGCGATCTCCATGGCGGCGAAGTTCAAGCGCTATGGCGCGCCGATGAACGACCTCATCCAGGAGGCCGGTCTGGGACTCATGAAGGCCGCCGACAAGTTCGACCCCGACCGCGGCGTGCGGTTCTCGACCTATGCGGTCTGGTGGATCAAGGCGTCGATCCAGGATTACGTGATGCGCAACTGGTCGATGGTCCGTACCGGCTCGACCTCCAGCCAGAAGTCGCTGTTCTTCAACATGCGCCGGGTGCAGGCGCGGCTCGAACGCGAGGCGGCTTCGCGGGGCGAGCGGCTCGACAAGCACCAGATGCGCCACCTCATCGCCACCGAGGTCGGCGTGCCGCTGCACGATGTCGAGATGATGGAGGGCCGCCTCGCCGGATCCGACTTCTCGCTCAACGCCACCCAGTCGACCGAGGACGAGGGACGCCAGTGGATCGACGCGCTCGAGGACGAAAGCGCGCAGGCCGACGAGACCGTCACCCAGGAGAAGGATCTCGACACGCTCAGGGTCTGGCTCGTCGACGCCATGCAGCAGCTCAACGACCGGGAGCGGTTCATCGTCAGGGAGCGCAAGCTGCGCGACCAGCCGCGCACGCTCGAAAGTCTCGGCACCGAGCTCGGCCTCTCCAAGGAGCGCGTCCGACAGCTCGAAGCGGCGGCCTTCGGCAAGATGCGCAAGGCGCTCGAGACCCAGTGCAGCGAGGTTCGCAATTTCCTCATGTAGCGCGCCGGCGAGCGCCTTCGGGCTGGCTTTCACCGCGGCTCTGCTCGTCGGGGTTGCGCCGCAGGCCGGTCGGGCCGAGCGCGCTGCCGACGTGCCGCTCGATGCGCCGGTCATCGTCATGGGCGAGGAGCACGACGCCGCGGACCATCACCGCAATCAGGCCGACTGGGTGCGTCGCATGGGCGCGCGCGTCGTCGTGTTCGAGATGCTGACGCCCGAGCTGGCCCAAACGGCCATGGCCGAGCGCCGTGCATCGGCCGCGGATCTGGGCGCGGCGCTCGCTTGGGAGGCGCGCGGCTGGCCGGATTTCGAGGCCTATGCCGGGATCTTCGCCGCTGCCGCCGCGCAGGATGCCCTGATCCTCGGCGCAGAGCTGCCGCGCGAGGCGCTGTCCCGCGCCGCCGAGATGGGCGCGGCGCAGGTCTTCGACGGCACCGCCGCCTTCGGGCTGGAGACTCCGCTCGATCCCGACGAACAGGCGGCGCGGGAGGCCGAGCAGGCCGAGGCCCATTGCGGCCTTCTGCCGGAGGATCTGCTGCCCGGCATGGTGGAGGTGCAGCGGCTGCGCGACGCGGCTCTGGCGCAGGCGGCGCTCGACGGGCTCGACGAGACCGGCGGCCCGGTCGCCATCATCACCGGCAATGGCCATGCGCGCCGCGACCGGGGTGTGCCGGCGCTCCTCGAGTCGGCGCGGCCCGACCTGCGCGTCCTTGCCATCGGGCAGTTCACCGAACCGACCGGTGCGGCACCTTTCGATGCCCGCATCGTCACACCGCCGCCCGAGGGCCGCGACACCGATCCCTGTGCCGCCCTGAGGTGAGCGGCCTTGCCGCGCCGGGGCCGCCCGCCTAGGGTCGCGCCGACATGATCGACGGCAGACATATCCTCCTCGTCATCGGCGGCGGCATCGCGGCCTACAAGTCGCTCGACCTGATCCGGCAACTGCGCCGGGCCGGCGCCACCGTGACGCCGGTGCTGACCGGCGCCGGCGCCCGCTTCGTGACGCCGCTCGCGGTCTCCTCCCTGGCCGAGCGCAAGGTCTTCGCCGATCTGTGGGACCTGACCGACGAGGCCGAGATGGGCCATATCCAGCTCTCGCGCGTGGCCGATCTGATCGTCGTGGCGCCGGCCACCGCCGATCTGATGGCGAAGATGGCCCAGGGACACGCCGACGACCTGGCCTCGACGCTGCTGCTCGCCACCGATACGCGGGTGCTGATCGCGCCCGCCATGAACGTGCGCATGTGGGAGCATCCGGCGACCCGGCGCAACCTCGCCACCCTCCGCGCCGACGGCATCGCCACGGTCGGCCCCAATGTGGGCGACATGGCCTGCGGGGAGCACGGTGCCGGCCGCATGGCCGAACCCGACGAGATCGTCGCGGCCATTGCCGCGGAGCTGGCGGATGGCGCGGCCAAGACGGCGCAGAGCGCGGATGGCGCTCCGGCGGGGTCGCTCTCCGGCCGTCACATCCTCGTCACCAGCGGCCCCACGCACGAGCCGATCGATCCGGTCCGCTACATTGCCAACCGCTCCTCCGGCGCGCAGGGCACCGCGATCGCCCGCGCCGCCCGCGAGGCGGGCGCGCGGGTCACCTTCGTCACCGGACCCGCTGCGGTGCCCCCGCCCGAGGGCGTGACCGTGGCGCGGGTCGAGACCGCGGCCGAGATGCAGGCGGCGGTCGAGGCGGCGCTGCCGGCTGACGCGGCGATCTTTGCCGCCGCCGTCGCCGACTGGCGGGTGAGCGAGGCGCGGGACCGCAAGCTGAAGAAGCAGGATGGCAGGCTGCCGCGTCTGGATCTGACCGAGAATCCCGACATCCTCGCGGGCGTCGCCCGGCGACCCGACCGTCCGGCCCTCGTCGTGGGCTTCGCCGCCGAGACCCACGACGTGCTGGCGAATGCCCGCGCCAAGCGGGCGCGCAAGGGCTGCGACTGGATCGTGGCGAACGACGTCTCGCCCGGAACCGGGATCATGGGCGGCGCCGAGACCGCGATCACCCTCGTCACCGCCGAGGGACACGAGGACTGGCCCCGCGCCAGCAAGGACGAGGTGGCCCGTCGGCTCGTCGCCCGCATCGCCGGAGCGCTGACGTGATCGTCGAGGTCATGCGACTGCCCGGCGCCGATCCGGACGTGCCGCTTCCCGCCTATGCAAGCCCCGGCGCCGCCGGCGCCGACCTGCGCGCCAACCTCAGGCCAGACGACCGGGCGCGGGGGCTCGTCCTGGCCCCCATGGGCCGCGCCGTGGTGCCGACCGGGCTCGCCGTTGCGCTGCCTGCGGGGACCGAGATGCAGATCCGCCCGCGCTCCGGCCTGGCGCTGCGCCACGGGCTGACGCTCCTGAACGGGCCCGGAACGATCGACGCCGATTACCGGGGCGAGGTCGGGGTCCTGATGATCAATCTCGGCGAGGCGCCGGTGACCATCGGCCATGGCGACCGCATAGCCCAGGCGGTCATCGCTCCGGCGCCGCAGGCGGGCTTCGCGCTCCGCGACAGCCTCGCCGGGACGCGCCGCGGGGCGCAGGGATTCGGCTCGACGGGGCGCAGCTGATGGCGCTGGTTCTAGTTGCCGCAGCTCTCGTGTGGTTCGTCGGGGGCCGGCTCGGCTGGCCGAGCCAGGCGCGGCTGATCGGCCTCGGCCTGCTCTACGTGGCGGTGCTGGCGCTGACCATCGCGCTGCCCGCCGGCACGCCGCTGCGCCGCGCGCTCGGCGGCTCGCCGGGCGAATGGCTGGTCCTGGGGGCGTTCGCGGCGCTGGTCGTGGGCTACAGCCGCGGCCTAGGCCGGGTGCGCGCGAAGGTCCGCCCCGAGAACCGCCCGAAGGACCGGCCGCCCGGCACCTTCGCGCCCGGCGAGATCGACCGCTATGCCCGCCATGTCGTGCTGCGCGATATCGGCGGGCCCGGCCAGGCGCGGCTCAAGGAGGCGCGCATCCTCGTCGTCGGCGCGGGCGGCCTCGGCTCGCCGGCGCTGCTCTATCTGGCCGCCGCGGGCGTCGGCACGCTGGGCGTCATCGACGATGACCGGGTCGAGGTGACGAACCTGCAACGGCAGGTGATCCACACCGACGGCCGGGTGGGGATGCCCAAGGTCTTCTCGGCGGAACAGGCGATGCGGGCCCTCAACCCCTATGTGACGGTGCGCCCCTATCACCGCCGGCTGACGGCGGAGATCGCCGGGGAGCTTGTCGGCGATTACGACCTCGTTCTCGACGGCTGCGACGATCTCGAGACGCGCCACGTGGTGAACCGGGCCTGCGCCGCCGCCCGCGTGCCGCTCGTCTCGGGCGCGCTCAGCCCGTGGGAGGGGCAGCTCTCGACCTACGCCCCCTTTTCCGGCACGCCCTGCTATGCTTGCGTTTTTCCCGAAACCTCGGGAGCGGGGCTGGCGCCGACCTGCGCCGAGGCGGGCGTGCTGTCGCCGCTGCCGGGGATCCTCGGCGCGATGATGGCCGCCGAGGCGATCAAGGAGATCACTGGGGCCGGGCAGGGGTATCGCGGCCGCATGGCGATCCATGACGCGCTCTGGGGCGAGCACCGCACCATCACCCTCGCCAGACGCCCCGACTGCCCGGTCTGCGGATCCAGTTGAGCGCCTGCGGCGCATTACATGTCCACGCGGCTTTCCTCCGGAAAGCCCGCGCGGGCTGTGCGGGACTGGCGTCGGGCGTCGGGCGCGTTAGGGTCAGCGGCAGGACAAAGGAGACGATTGTGACGAACCCGCTGCTCGACCCCTGGGACACGCCCTTCGCGATGCCCCCCTTCGACCGGATCACCGACGAGCACTTCCGGCCCGCCGTCGAGCGGGCGCTCGAGGAGGCGCGCGCCCATGTCGACCGGATCGCCGGGAGCGATGAGCCGCCGAGCTTTGCAAACACCATCGAGGCGCTGGAGGAGGCCGATGCGTCCCTGTCGCGCATCCTCGGCGTCTTCTACAGCCTCGCCGGCGCCCACTCGACCGACGAACGCCAGCGGCTGGCGCGGGACTTCTCGCCGATGTTGTCGGCCTACGCCTCCGACGTGGCGCTGAACGCGCCGCTGTTCCGCCGCATCGAGACGGTCTGGGAGAGCCGCAACGATCTCGATCTCACCGATGAGGAGGCGCGGCTCCTGCTGCTTACCCGCCGCGGCTTCGTCCGCCAGGGCGCCGAACTCGAGGGTATCGCCCGCGACCGGCTCCGCCAGGTGAGCGAGCGGCTGTCGGCCCTTGGCGTCGCCTTCACCCAGAACCTCCTGGCCGATGAGCGCGACTGGCAGCTGGTGCTCGACGAGGCCGATCTTGAGGGGCTGCCCGGTTTTCTCGTGGACGCCGCCCGCGCCGCCGGCGAGGAGCGGGGCGCTGAAGGGCCGGTCATCACCCTGTCGCGCTCTCTCATCGTGCCGTTCCTGCAATTCTCGCCGCGCCGCGACCTGCGCGAGCGGGCCCACCGCGCCTGGACCGGGCGGGGCGCCACCGGCGGCGAAACCGATAACCGCCGCCTTGCTGCCGAGATCCTGGAATTGCGGGAGGAACGCGCGGGCCTTCTGGGCTACGACAGCTTCGCCGCCTTCAAGCTCGAGACCGAGATGGCCCGCACCCCGGAGGCGGTGCGCGACCTCTTGATGCAGGTCTGGACCCCGGCGCGCGCCGCCGCCGAGGAAGACGGGCTGCGCCTCGCCGCGATGATGCACAATGACGGCGTCAACGGCGATCTGGAGCCGTGGGACTGGCGCTACTATTCCGAGAGGCGGCGCAGGGAGGAGCACGATCTCGACGAGACCCGGCTGAAGCCGTACCTGCAGCTCGACCGCATGATGGAGGCCGCCTTCGATTGCGCGAACCGGCTCTTCGGCCTCGCTTTCGCGCCGGTCGAGGTGCCGCTCTACCACCCCGACATGCGCGCCTGGGAGGTCACCCGCGATGGCCGCCACATGGGCGTCTTTCTCGGCGACTACTTCGCCCGGGGCCCGAAACGGTCGGGCGCCTGGTGCTCGGCCATCCGCCCGCAGAAGGCCGGCACCCGGCCGATCGTCGTCAATGTGTGCAACTTCGCCAAGCCGCCCAGGGACCGTCCCGCGCTCCTGAGCTACGACGACGCGCGCACGCTCTTTCACGAATTCGGCCATGCGCTGCACCAGCTCCTCTCCGACGTGACCTATGCCTCGCTGAGCGGCACCAGCGTGGCGCGCGATTTCGTCGAGCTGCCCTCGCAGCTCTTCGAGCACTGGCTCGAAGTGCCCGAGGTGCTGACGACCTACGCCACCCATGTCGAGACCGGCGAGCCGATGCCCGAGGCGATGCGCGACCGGCTGCTGGCCGCCTCCATCTACGACATGGGCTTCCAGACGGTGGAATATCTGGGATCGGCCATCGTCGATCTGGAATTCCACGCCGGTGAGGCGCCGGACGACCCGATGGAGATGCAGGCGGAGCTCCTCGAGGAGATCGGCATGCCGAAGGCCGTCGGCATGCGCCACGCGACGCCGCATTTCGCCCATGTCTTTGGCGGCGACGGCTATTCCGCAGGCTATTACAGCTACATGTGGTCGGAGGTCATGGACGCCGACGCCTTTGCCGCCTTCAAGGAGGCGGGCGGACCCTTCGACCGGCAGGTTGCGGCTCGGCTCGAGGAGCATATCCTGTCGGCCGGCGGCACGCAGGAGGCCGAGGCCGCCTACGTCGCCTTCCGCGGCCGCCTGCCGGGGGTGGAGGCGCTTCTGCAGGGCCGGGGGCTTCTCGACCCCGCCTGACGCCGCGACCCCGGCGGCGGGCAGCCGCCGGAGCCGCGGCGACAGGCGCGTCGTCCGCGATCCATCCGCGCGAGCGGGCCTCGGGGGCGCATCGGGCGGCCGCCACGCCTGCCGGCAGGACGTCGCATCCGGCCGCGCCATGCGCGCGGCCGGGTTCCGGCTCAGCCGTAGATGGCGACCGGGGTTCCGGCCACCGCCGACATGTTGAGAAGACCGCGCGCCGTGATCGAACTCGTGACGATATGCGCCCGGTTCCCCATCCCCATCAGGATCGGCCCGACCTCGAGCCCCTTGGCCTTCATCTTCAGGATGTTGCGCACCCCGGACGCCGCGTCGGTATTGGCGAAGACCAGCGTGTTCGCCGGCCCCGACATGCGCGAATTGGGAAAGATGCGCTCCCGCACCGCAGGGTCGAGCGCCGCATCGGCATGCATCTCGCCCTCATAGACGAAATCCCGCTCCTCGCTGTCGAGGATGTCGAGCGCCGCGCGCATCCGCACGCCGGTATCGCAGTCGAAATTCCCGAATTGAGAATGCGAACAGAGCGCGATCGCCGGATCGACGCCGAACCGCCGCACATGCCGCGCCGCGCCGACCACCGTTTCCGCGATCTGCTCCGGCGTCGGCTGCGGATGCACATGCGTGTCGGCCACGAAGAGCGGACCGTCCTCGAGGATCATCAGGCTCAACGCCCCAACCGGATGGCAGCTATCATAGGCCAGCACCTGCTGGATATAGTTCAGATGCCACAGATACTGCCCGTAGGTCCCGCAGATCATGCTGTCGGCTTCCTCCCGGCGGACCATGACCGCTGCGATCGCGGTGGAATTGGTGCGCATGACGGCCTTGGCGATATCCGGGGTGACGCCGCGCCGCTGCATGATCTTGTGATAGGTCGTCCAGTAATCCCGATACCGGGGGTCGTTGTCGGGCGAGACGATGTCGAAGTCGCGGTCGGGCCGGATCGCGAGGCCGGCCCGCTCGGCGCGCAGCGCGATGACGTCCGGCCGGCCGATGAGGATCGGGCGGTCGGTGGTTTCCTCGAGCATCGCGTTCGCGGCCCTGAGCACCCGCTCGTCCTCGCCCTCCGCGAAGACGATCCGTCGCGCCACCGTCGCCGCCGCCTCGAAGACCGGCCGCATGATCAGCGAGGAGCGGAACACCGAGGCGTCGAGCTTGCGTTTGTAGGCCTCCAGATCTTCGAGCGGCCGTTCCGCCACGCCGGTCTCCATCGCGGCCTTCGCGACCGCCGGAGCCACGACGCCCATCAGCCGCGGATCGAAGGGCTTCGGAATGAGGTAATCCGGCCCGAAGGTCAGCTGCTCGCCCTGATAGGCGGCGGCGGCCTCGGCGCTGGTGGTGCGCCGCGCCAGGGCCGCGATCCCCTCGACGCAGGCGATCTTCATCTCGTCGTTGATGGTCGTGGCGCCGACATCGAGGGCGCCGCGAAAGATGAAGGGAAAGCAGAGGACATTGTTGACCTGATTGGGAAAATCCGACCGTCCCGTGGCGATGAGCGCGGTTGGGGCGACCTCTCGCGCCGCTTCGGGATCAATCTCGGGCGTCGGGTTCGCGAGCGCGAAGATGATCGGATCCGATGCCATCTTCTCGACCATCTCGGGTTTCAGGACATCCGCTCCGGACAATCCCAGAAACAGGTCGGCATCCTCGATGACCTGGCCCAGGTCCCGCGGCCCGCCCGGCTGCGCATAGGCTGCCTTCTGTTCGGTCATGCCCGATGCGCGGCCCTCGTGAACCAGCCCGTCGAGGTCGCACAGCCAGACGTTCTCGCGCCGCACCCCGAGTTTCAGGAGCAGGTCGAGGCAGGCGATGCCCGCCGCGCCGCCACCGGTGGAGACCACCTTGATGTCCTCGAACCGCTTTCTCGCGACGATCAGCGCGTTGGTGGCCGCCGCGCCGACCACGATCGCCGTCCCGTGCTGGTCGTCGTGAAAGACCGGGATGTTCATCCGCTCGCGGCAGGTCCGCTCGACGACGAAGCAGTCGGGCGCCTTGATGTCCTCGAGGTTGATGGCGCCGAAGCTCGGCTCGAGGGCGCAGACGATGTCGGCAAGCCGCTCGGGATCGGGTTCGTTGAGTTCGATGTCGAAGCAGTCGATGCCGGCGAACTTCTTGAACAGCACTGCCTTGCCTTCCATGACGGGCTTGGAGGCCAGCGCGCCGATATTGCCGAGCCCGAGGACGGCGGTGCCGTTCGTCACCACGGCGACGAGATTGCCGCGCGCCGTATAGTCCCGCGCGGTTTTCGGGTCGCGCTCGATCTCCCGGCACGCCTCGGCCACACCCGGCGAGTAGGCGCGGCTCAGGTCGCGCCCGTTGGCGAGCGGCTTGGTCGCCCGGATCTCGAGCTTTCCGGGTTGCGGATAGCGGTGATAATCGAGCGCGGCCTCGCGCATGGCCGTGGTCTTGTCGTCGCTCATTCTCTCCGCCCCGCTGGTGATCTTATGTGTCGATCAGTCGCAGACTAGGGGGGCATTGGGCAAGGCTCAACCGCGGCCGGTGCGCTCCTGCAACGCGTCGATCAGCTTCGACGCCTCGGCCTTGGTCAGGTCGGGATCGAAGGTCTCGTCGCATTCCTCGCACAGCGTCTTCAGATAGGAGGCCTGCGCGCCGGTCATCTTCTCGCCGCCGGTGGTCCATTCCTCGACCGGCTTGCTGGCGTTGGAGGGGGCATCGCTCTTCGGATGCGAGAGGTCGTCGTCTGACATGGGCCTGTTCCTGTTATGTTCGAACCGGAAACGCGGCGGCCCGCTCGGGGTTCCTCACTGCGATTTCAGCGCCTCGATGCGCGCATCGGCCTGCGCGCGGGTCAGGCTGGTGTCGAACACCTCGTCCTTCTCGTCGCAGAGCTGGCGCAGTTCCGCGACCTGCGCCTCGCTCATCGGATCGTCCGCATCCTCCCGCGTGCCGCTGAGCACGGCGCCGCCCACGGGAAACTGGGTCGCATCTGCGGGTGCGTCCCGGTCGCTGTCCGGCCGCGCGTGATCGCCGGGTTGCTTCTTCGGATCCTGTGCCATGGCTGCGTTTCTCCCTTTCAAGGACAATGTCGAGGGCGGCTGCGGGGTTCCGCTTGCCAAGGTGGGGTGGGCGGCCCACCATGCCCGGCATGGAAGATCTGATCGCCGCTGCCGCCGCCGTCCGGGAGAATGCCCACGCGCCCTATTCCGGCTTCAAGGTGGGCGCGGCGCTGCGCTCGGCCGACGGACGCGTCTTTCTCGGCTGCAACGTCGAGAACGTCGCCTTCCCCGAAGGCACCTGCGCCGAGGCGGGGGCGATCGCCGCCATGGTCGCGGCCGGGGCGCGACGGATCGCGGCGGTCGCGGTGATCGCCGACAGCCCGGCGCCGGTGCCGCCCTGCGGTGGCTGCCGCCAGAAGATTGCCGAGTTCGCCGCGGCGGACGTGCCGGTGACGCTCGCCACGACCCGCGGCGACCGTCAGGAGACGCGGGTCGCGGACCTCCTGCCGGGCGCGTTCGGCGTCGGCCACCTGGCGGCGCCGTGACCATCCGTGATCTGCTGGCCGACCTGCGCGCCAGGCGCATGCCGGACGCCTCGGCCCTCGCCGCCTTCGCCGCGGGTCTCGCCGACGGGCGGGTCGGCGACGCCCAGGCCGGCGCCTTTGCGATGGCGGTCTGCACCGGTCCGGGCCTCGGCGAAGCGGGGCGGGTGGCGCTGACCTGCGCCATGGCGAAAAGCGGCAGGACGCTGCGCTGGGATCTCGGCGCGCCGGTGCTCGACAAGCATTCGACGGGCGGGGTCGGCGACCCGGTCTCGCTCCTGCTCGCGCCGGCCCTCGCGGCGCTGGGCGCGGTGGTGCCGATGATCTCGGGTCGCGGCCTCGGCCATACCGGTGGCACCCTCGACAAGCTCGAGGCGATCCCGGGGCTGTCGGTGGAACTCGACGAGCCTCGCCTGCGCGCCGTGGTCGGCGCCTGCGGCCTCGCCATCTGCGCCGCGTCGCGCGACATCGCCCCGGCCGACAGACGACTCTATGCCATCCGCGACGTCACCGCCACCGTCGATCAGATCGACCTCATCACCGCCTCGATCCTCGCCAAGAAGCTCGCCGCCGGGATCGGTGCGCTGGTCCTCGACGTGAAGGCGGGGCAGGGCGCCTTCATGACCGACCCGGCGCAGGCGCAGGATCTGGCGCGCAGCCTCGTGGCGACGGCCCGGGCGACCGGCTGCCCGGCCGCCGCGCTCATCACCGCCATGGACGAGCCCCTGGCGCCGGTCTGCGGCAACGCGCTCGAGGTGGCGGAGGTGCTGGCGCTCCTGCGCGGCGGAGAGGACGACGGGCGTCTGGCGGAGGTGACGGTGGAGCTCGGCGCGGAATGTCTGGATCTCGGCGGCCTCGCGAGCGACCGCGCGACGGGCCGCCGCCGCATGAAGGAAGCGATCGCCAGCGGTGCGGCGGCGGAGCGCTTCGCCCGGATGGTCGCCGCCATGGGCGGTCCGCGGGATCTTCTCGACCGGCCGGACCGGCACCTGCCGGTCGCGCCGGTGATCCGCGACTTTCCGGCCGCGGCCGACGGCGCGGTGACCGGCATCGACGGCACGGCGCTCGGCCGCGCGGTGGTGGGCCTCGGCGGCGGCCGGATGCGGGAGGGCGACCGCATCGATCCGGCCGTCGGCCTCGACCGGATCGTGCGGATCGGGACCCGGCTGACGGCGGGCGACCCGCTCTGCCGCATCCACGCGGCGAGCGACGCCGATGCCGACGTCGCCGGGGCGCGGCTGCGCGGCGCGATCGTGCAGGGCGGGCGACAGGTTTCCCGGCCGCTCGTCCTGGGACGGGTCGCATGAGCCGCGCCATCCTGCTCGTCCTCGACAGCGTCGGGATCGGCGGCGCGCCCGACGCCGCCGAGTTCGGCGATGCGGGCGCCAACACGGTCGCGCATGTCGCCCAGGCGATGGCGGCAGCCGGCCGACCGCTCAGCCTGCCCAATCTCGACCGGCTGGGGCTGGGGCGGGCGGTTGAGCTGGCCTCGGGATGCGCGGCGCCCGGACTCGACATCCGCGCGCCTGAGGGCCTCTGGGGGGCCGCCACCGAACGATCGCGCGGCAAGGACACGCCCTCGGGCCACTGGGAGCTTGCGGGCCTGCCGGTGCCCTGGGACTGGACCTTCTTTCCGCCGACCGATCCGTGCTTCTCCGACGCGCTGGTGGGCCGGGTCTGCGATCTGGCGGGCACCGACGGCATCCTCGGAAACCGCCATGCCTCGGGCACCAACATCATCGAGGAGGAGGCGGAGGCGCATCTGCAGAGCGGCTGGCCGATCTGCTACACCTCGACCGACAGCGTCTTCCAGATCGCCGCGCACGAGGAGGCGTTCGGCCTGAGCCGGCTGCTCGATCTCTGCGCCGCTCTGGCGCCGGACCTGCACGCGATGAAGGTCGGGCGGGTCATCGCCCGGCCCTTCATCGGCGCGCCGGGCCAGGGCTGGATCCGCACCGCCAACCGACGGGATTTCGCCATCGCCCCTCCGGCGCCCACGCTCTGCGACTGTGTGCAGGAGACGGGAGGGCGCGTTCATGCAGTAGGCAAGATCGCCGACATCTTCTCCATGAGGGGGATCGACACGGCGGTGAAGGGCACCGACGCGGACCTGCTCGACGCTCTGGCCGAGCGCATGGACGAGGCCGGTCCGGGCGATCTGATCTTCGCCAACCTCGTGGAGTTCGACAGCCTCTACGGGCATCGCCGCGACCCTCTGGGCTATGCGCGCCATCTCGAATGGCTGGACGGGGCGCTGGGCGACCTCTTGGCGCGCCTTGCTCCGGCCGATCTCCTTGTCGTCACCGCCGATCACGGCAACGATCCCACCTGGCGCGGCACCGACCATACCCGCGAACGGGTGCCGGTCCTCATCGCCGGCCGCGGCGCGGGCGAGATCGGGCAGGTGGCCTTCGCCGATGTCGCGGCAAGCATCGCCGATCATCTGGGCGCGCGCAATCACGGGCCGGGGAGGAGTTTCCTGTGAACGACATCGCCAAGCTGGAACTGCACCTGCATCTCGAAGGCGCGGCGCCCCCCGATTTCGTCCGCGATCTGGCGGCGTGGAAGCGGATGGATCTCTCCGGCATCTTCGGCCCCGATGGTGGCTATTGCTACGACGGGTTCCGCGATTTCCTGCGGGTCTACGAGGCCGCGACCTCGGTGCTGACCGATCCCGACGCCTTCGCGCAGCTGACGCGGCGGGTTCTCGAGGATCAGGCCGAGGAGGGCGTGATCTATACCGAGATCTTCCTGTCCCCCGATTTCTGCGGCGGCCGCGATCTGGGTGCCTGGCGCGACCATCTCGCGGCGATCCGCGACAGCGCCGCGGCCGTCGAGCGCGAGAGGGGCATCGTCATGCGCGCGATCGTCACCTGCATCCGCCATTTCGGCCCCGACGCGGCGCGCCAGAGCGCGCTCTGCGCGGCCGAGACGGCGGGCGATTTCGTCACCGGGTTCGGCATGGGTGGCGACGAGGGGGTGGGCCATCCGCGCGACTTCGCCTATGCCTTCGACATGGCGCGGGAGGCGGAATTGCGGCTGACCTGCCATGCGGGCGAATGGGCCGGACCGCGCAGCGTGTCGGCCGTGCTCGACCATCTGCGGGTGGAGCGCATCGGCCACGGCATCCGCGCGCTCGAAGATCCGGGCCTCGTCGAGCGGCTGGTGGAGGACGGCATCGTGCTCGAGCTCTGCCCGGGCTCGAACGTCGCGCTGGGCCTCTGCCGGTGGGACCGTCACCCGGTCGAGATGCTGCGCGTCGCGGGCGTGAAACTGACCGTCTCGACCGACGACCCGCCGTTCTTCCGCACCACGATGCGCCGCGAATACGAGCGCCTGGCGCAGACCTTCGGCTGGGACGATGCCACGTTCCGCACCCTGGCTCGGGTCGCGGCCGATGCGGCGTTCTGCGACGACGCGACCCGCAACCGGCTCATCGAAAGGATCAAAGCATGAGCGAGCACCTGCAGATCGTGTCGCATCCGCTGGTGCAGCACAAGCTGACGATCATGCGCGAGCGCGACACGCCGACCGCCGTCTTCCGGCAATTGCTGCGCGAGATCAGCCAGCTTCTGGCCTACGAGGTCACCCGCGACCTGCCGCTCACCTCCACCACCATCGAGACGCCGGTGACCGAGATGGAGGCGCCGACTCTGGCGGGGCGCAAGCTGGCGCTGGTGTCGATCCTGCGCGCCGGCAACGGGCTTCTCGACGGGATGCTCGACCTCATCCCGTCGGCCCGGGTCGGCTTCGTCGGCCTCTACCGCGACGAGCAGACGCTCAAGCCCGTCGAGTACTACTTCAAGGTCCCCGCGGAGCTCGACAAGCGGGTGGTCATCACCGTCGATCCGATGCTGGCGACCGGCAATTCGTCGGTTGCGGCGGTCGACAGGCTGAAAGCCGCGGGCGCCCGGGACATCCGGTTTCTCTGTCTGTTGGCTGCGCCCGAGGGGGTCGAGCGCATGCGGCAGGCGCATCCCGACATCCGCATCGTCACCGCCGCGCTGGACGAGAGGCTGAACGACAAGGGCTACATCGTCCCGGGCCTCGGCGATGCGGGCGACCGGATGTTCGGCACCAAGTGATGCTCTGACCGCCATGCAGGGCTGAGGCGCCGCCCAGAGTGCGGATCACTCGAACCACTTGCGCAACGCGTATTTCTGGATCTTGCCGGTCGAGGTCTTGGGCAGTTCGGTGAAGACGATCTGCTTCGGTGTCTTGAAGCCTGCGAGACGCGCGCGGGCGAAGGCGAGGATGGCGGCCTCGTCGGCCGTCTCGCCGTCCTTCAGCTCGACGAAGGCGCAGGGCACCTCGCCCCATGTCTCGTCGGGCTTCGCCACCACCGCGCAGAGGCTGACGGCGGGGTGGGCGCTGAGACAGCCCTCCACCTCGATGGAGGAGACGTTCTCGCCGCCCGAGATGATGATGTCCTTGGCCCGGTCGACGATCTTCAAATAGCCATCGGGGTGCTGGACGGCCAGATCGCCGGTGCGGAACCAGCCGCCGTCGAACGCCTTCTCCGTCTCGGCGACGTTCTTGTAGTATCCCTTCATCACGCCGTTGCCGCGCATGCCGATCTCGCCCTGGGTCTCGCCGTCCCATGGCAGGCGCCGGCCCGTCTCGTCGATGATGACGATCTCCTCGTTCATCGGCATCGGCACGCCCTGCCGCGCCTTCTTCATGGCTCGCGCCTCGGGATCGAGATCGTCCCAGGCCGGGTCCCAGGTGCATTCGGTTCCGGGGCCGTAGCATTCCGTCAGCCCGTAGACATGCGTGACATTGAAGCCGATCTCGGCGATCCGCCGCAGGGTCGAGGGCGGCGGCGGCGCCGCGGCGACGAAGACCTCGACCTGATGGGGCAGCGCGCGCCGGTCCTCGGCCCTGGCGTTCACCAGCGAGTTGAGGATGATGGGCGCGCCGCCGAAATGCGTCGCCCCCTCATCGGCAATGGCGGCATAGATGTTGCGCGCGGTGATGTCGCGACAGCAGATCACGGCGCCGCCCAGGACCGGCATCATCCAGACATGCGTCCAGCAATTGCAGTGGAACATCGGCACGATAGTCAGAAGCCGGGCGCCCATCGTCATCTTCCAGGCGATCAGGTTGCCCATCGTCGACAGATGCGCCCCCCGGTGGGAATAGACGACGCCCTTCGGCCGCCCGGTCGTCCCGGAGGTGTAGTTCAGCGCCAGGCTTTCCCATTCGTCGACGGGCATCGCCCAGGGCGCGTCCGGATCGCCGGCCGCCAGAAGCTCGTCGAAGGTGCGGTGCCGGTCCGACGGTGCGTGACCGGCATTGGCGTCGGCCGCCTCGATGATGACCGGCGCCTCGCCCTCCATCGCCGCCACGGCCGCTTCGGCCAGATCGAGGAAGGCGCCGTCGACGATCAGCGCCCCGGCGCCCCCGTGGTCGAGAATGTAGCTCACGGCGTCGACCTCGAGCCGCATGTTGATCGCGTTGAGGACGAAGCCGCCGGCCGGGACGCCGAATGTCGCGATGGCATGCGCCGCGACATTCGGCATGAGCGTCGCCACGACCTGACCCGAGGACAGCCCCAGACCTGCCAGCGCCGAGGCCAGCCGGGAGCAATCGGCGTGCAGCTCCGCATAGGTCCAGCGCCGGGAGCCGTCGACCAGCGCCTCGCGGTCGCGAAAGACGACCCGCGCGCGATTGAGATGCGACAGCGGCGTCAACGGCACGAAGTTCGCAGGCGACTTCTCGAGCCCGGTCTCGTCGTCCATCCAGCCCATCAGGTCCTCCCGTCGGTCCGTCGCGCCCTCGGGGCGGCGGCCCTCCGGGCGGGGGATGTCGCTGCCGCCGTGATCGCGCCGCCCCGGCGCTCCCTCAGGCGGCCCGTGCCGCCAGCCCGTCTCCGAACCGACCGTAGAACGTCTCGCCGCGCTCGGCCAGCGTCCGCAACAGGCTCGGCGCCTCGAACCGCTCGCCTTCATCGCCCACCAGCGTCTCGCAGATCTCGACCGCGCGGGCCGCGCTCAGGATGTCGAGCCAGGAGAACGGGCCGCCCGACCACGGCGCAAAGCCCCAGCCGAGGATGGCGCCGACATCGCCCTCGCGGATATCCTCGAGCACGCCCTCCTCGAAGGCGCGCACCGCCTCGAGCACCTGCGCCATCATCAGCCGGTGCTGCACGCGCGCCAGGTCGGGCTGCGCGTCGGCAACGGGATATCGTGCGTCCAGACCCTGCCACAGCCCCTGCCGGCTGCCGCTCTCGTCATAGGCGTAGAAGCCCGCCTTCGCCTTGCGACCCAGACGGCCCGCATCGGCCATCCAGAACAGCACCTCGTCGACCGCGCCGTCGGGATAGTCGTCGCCCATGGCGGCGCGGGTCGCCTTGGCGATCTTCACGCCGAGGTCGATCGAGGTCTCGTCGACCAGTTGCAGGGGGCCGAGCGGAAAGCCCAGAAGCTTTGCGGCATTTTCGATCAGAGCCGGCTTCACGCCTTCCCTGACCATCCGGACGCCTTCGTTGATGTAGGGAATGATGCAGCGGTTGGCATAGAAGAACCGCGCGTCGTTCACGACGATCGGCGTCTTGCGGATCTGGCGCACGAAGTCGAGCGCCTTGGCCACGGCACGGTCGCCGGTGTCCCGCCCCTTGATGATCTCGACCAGCATCATCTTGTCGACGGGCGAGAAGAAGTGGATGCCGATGAACTGCGCCGGCCGCTCGCTGGCCTTTGCGAGATCGGTGATCGGCAGGGTCGAGGTGTTGGTCGCGAAGATGCAGTCCGGACCCGCGGCGGCCTCGACCCGCCTCGTCACCTCGGCCTTGATCTGCGGATCCTCGAACACCGCCTCGATGACGAGGTCGCAGTCCGACAGAGCCTCGTACTCGGTCGTGGCGTTGATCCGGCCCAGCACCTCGTCCTTCGTCTCCGGGGTGAGCTTCTTGCGGGCGACGCCCTTGTCGAGGATCGCCTCCGAATGGGCCTTGCCCCGGTCGGCCGCGGCCTGCTCCTGATCGATCAGCACCACGTCGATGCCGGCATTCGCGGCCACATGGGCGATGCCCGCGCCCATCATGCCGGCGCCCATGACGCCGAGCTTCCTGACGCGCTGATCGGGCGCCTCGGGCCGGTTCGCGCCCTTCTCGAGCGCCTGCTTGTTGAGGAACAGCGAGCGGATCATCGCGGTGGAGGAGGGGTTCATCAGCACGTTCACGAACCACCGCGCCTCGATCCGGAGCGCGCTGTCGAAGGGCACCAGGGCGCCCTCGTAGACCGCGGAGAGGAGCGCCTTGGCGGCCGGATAGACCCCCTTGGTCTTGCCGTTGACCATGGCCGAGGCGCCGACGAAGGTCATGAAGCCCTGTGGATGATAGGGCTCGCCGCCGGGCATCTTCCAGCCCTTCTGGTCCCAGGGCTTGACGATGTCGGCATCCTTGGCCGAGAGCACCCATTCCTTCGCGCGGGCCATGAGTTCGCCCGCCGCGACGACCTCGTCCACCAAGCTCGCGCCTTTCGCCTTCTTCGGCTCCAGCATCTTGCCCTCGAGCAGGATCGGCGAGGCGGCCATCGCGCCCACCATCCGGCTGTAGCGCGTGGTGCCGCCGCCACCCGGGAAGATGCCGACCATGATCTCCGGCAGGCCGATCCGCGCCTTCGGATCGTCGGTCATGAAACGCCGGTGACAGGCGAGCGCGATCTCGGTGCCGATGCCGGCGCAGGTGCCGGGAATGGCGCAGGCGACGGGCTTGCCGCCCCTGTTCTTGTCGTCCATCCCCGCGCGCTCGAGCTTCCGGAGGATGCGGTGGCCCTCCATGACGAAGTCGAAGAGGCCCCGGGCCGGATTCTCGCCCGCCTCCTCGCGGATCCGGGCCAGAACGTTCAGGTCCATGCCGCCGGCAAAGTCCGTCTTGCCCGAGGTGATGACGATGCCCTTGACCGCCTCGTCGGCCAGGACCTCGTCGATCATTCCCTCGACATCGGCGAACGCCTCCCGCGTCATCACGTTCATCGATCGGTCGGGCATGTCCCAGGTGATGACCGCGACGCCGTCATCGTGCCTTTCTAGCCTGAAATCGCTCATCGAAGGGTCTCCTGAACAGCGCGGGATCCGCCCGCCGTGATCGGGCGGGCAAAGACCCGCGAATACGCATCTTGAGAGGCGGTCAGATCGGGTCGAGACCGTCGAAGGGCACGCGCCGCCGGGACTGGCCGATCCAGTCGACGATGGCTGAGAAGGCCAGCTCCTCGAACTCGATCATCTCCACGACGAACCCGCCGGACCGCCGGCTCAGGTAATACCGCGCCCGGGTCTCCCCCCGTCGCGATCCGTCCGGTGCGACGTAGTGCCAGCTCACCTTCGCCGCCACGCGGCTTGAGGAGGTCTGATCCATGCCCGACACCGCCGCGCGAAGATAGTCGATGCCTGCCGCTTCCAGCCCGTCGAACTTGGCCCTGAAGAACGACTTGATCGCCTCTCGCGACGGAAGGATCGACACGCGCTCCTGATCGTCCGGAAGGATCAACACCAGCGGAACGCTGTAGGGCCGGGCCATCAGGTCGAACCGGCCGTGGCGCAGATGCAAAGCCTGGCCGACGAAGAACTGCTGAACGGATGACAACATGTCGTGAAGGTAGCGGCTCGCCCGAGGAAGGTCGAGATGCAATCTCCGCGCGATACCGCGCAACTCGCCGCATCCCGCCGATGCGCGCAAGCCTGATCGGGGACAACCATCGGGGGAAACGCGGCGACCGCATCCCGCGCTCAGACCCGCTCGATGATGGTCGCGGCCCCCATGCCGGAGGCGATGCAGAGCGTCGCAAGACCGGTCTCGCGGTCCGACCGTTCCATCTCGTCGAGCAGCGTTCCGAGCACGATCGCCCCCGTCGCTCCCAGCGGGTGACCCATGGCGATGGCGCCGCCATTGGGGTTGAGCCGGGCATGGTCGATCCCGAAGGCCTGCATGAAGCGCAGGACCACGGCCGAGAACGCTTCGTTCACCTCGAAGAGGTCGATGTCGTCCACCGACATGCCGGCCTCGCGCAGGATCTTCTCGGTCACCGGAACCGGCCCGGTCAGCATGATGGTCGGGTCGGTGCCGATCTTGGCGGTGGCGCGGATGCGCGCCCGGGGCGCGAGGCCGCTGCGCTCGCCGAATTCCCGCGACCCGATCAGCAGCCCGGCCGCCCCGTCGACGATGCCGCTCGAATTGCCGGCATGGTGCACGTGCTCGATCCGCTCCAGATGCGGATACTTCATCAGGGCGACCTGATCGAAGCCCGGCATGGTCTCGCCCATCTCCTTGAAGGACGGCTTGAGCGCGCCCAGCGACTGCATGTCGGTGCCCGGGCGCATGTATTCGTCGCGCTCGAGGATCGTCAGGCCGTTCCGGTCGGTCACCTCGACGATCGATTTGGCGAAGCGGCCCTCCGACCAGGCGGTGGCGGCGCGCTTCTGGCTCTCCACCGCGAAGGCGTCCACATCGTCGCGGGAAAAACCGTATTCGGTCGCGATGATGTCGGCGGAGATCCCCTGCGGCACGAAATACTGGCTCATTGCGACGGACGGATCGACGGCGATCGCCGCGCCGTCCGAGCCCATCGGCACCCGGCCCATCATCTCGACGCCGCCGGCGATATAGGCGTCGCCGCCGCCGCCGCGGATCTGGTTCGCGGCCATGTTGACCGCCTCGAGGCCCGAGGCGCAGAACCGGTTGATGGCAACGCCGGGGATCGATTCGTCGAGATCGGAGGCCAGCACCGCCGTCCGCGCGAGGCAGCCGCCCTGTTCCTTGACCTGGGTGACGTTGCCCCAGATGACGTCCTCGACCGCGTGGCCGTCGAGACGGTTGCGCTTCTTCAGGGCGTTCAGAACCAGAGCCGAGAGCCTGAGCGAGGTCACCTCGTGCAGTGCGCCGTCCTTGCGGCCCTTGCCGCGAGGGGTGCGGACGGCGTCGTAGATAAAGGCATCGGTCATCGGATCCTCCTCACCCCTGGCGGGGCATCAGGTCGTAGGGGTGCTTCCAGCCGGGAAGGTCCTGGATGCGGGTCATCCATCGGTCGATCTCGGGCCAGTCCTGCCGGTCGAAGCCGAAGGGCTCGGGATAGTACAGGTAGGAACAGCACGACAGATCCGCGATGGTGACGTTCCGTCCGACGATCCAGTCGCGCCCCTGCAGATGGCCGTTCAGCACCGCGTAGGCGGCCCTCAGGCGGTTCACCATGAAGTCGATGACCGGCTGCGGGCGCTTGTCCTCGGGCAGGAAATTCATCAGGAAGCGCGTCATGCCCGCCTGCGAGGACAGCTTGTGGTTGTCCCAGAACTGCCACCGCAGGATCTCGCGCTGCTCCTCCTTGGTGGCGCCGCCGAGCTTGCCGGTCAGCTCCACCACATAGTGCTGGATCACGCCCGACTGGCTCAGCCGCACCTCCCCGTCGGTCATCACCGGCGCCTCGCCCATCTCGTTGATTGCCGTGCGATAGGCGGGCGAGCGCGTCTCCCCCTTGAAGAAGTCGACGAAGACCGGCCGCCAGTCGAGCCCGGCCAGTTCGAGCGCCAGCGCCGCCTTGTAGGCGTTGCCGCTTTCGCCGAAGCAGTGAAGCTCGATCGTCATCGCGTGGATCTCCCGGCGGTGATGCGGCGCCCAACGTGCCGGAGCGCCCAGGCGATCCCGGGGCCGGTCGCGCGCGCCCCGGCGCGGCTGGTGGCGGCCATCAGAAGTTCGCCGCGTCGAGCGCCATCACCGGCTCGGCGCCGCTTTCGATCCGCGCCCGGTGCATCGCCGTGGCGGGAAGCTGGCGGGCCATGTAATAGCGCCCGGTCGCGAGCTTCGCCTCGTAGAAGTCGGGATTGGACGTGCCGCCATCGAGCGCCGCATAGGCGGCCTTCGCCATCCTCGCCCACATCAGGCCGAGGCAGACATGCCCGAACAGATGCATGAAGTCATAGGCGCCCGACAGCGCCTCCTCGGGATGCTTGAGGCCGCTCTGCATGAAGAACATCGCCGCGCCCTGCAGGTCCTTCGAGGCGGTCTTCAGCGGGTCGAGGTAGTTCGCCTTCAGCCGTGCATCCTGCTCGTTGTCGCGGATGAACGCCTTCACGGTCTCGAAGAAGCCCATCACCGTCTTGCCGCCGTTGAGCCCGAGCTTCCGGCCGACGAGGTCGAGCGCCTGGATGCCGTTGGTGCCCTCGTAGATCATGGTGATCCGCGCGTCGCGGACGAACTGCTCGAGACCCCATTCCGTGGTGAAGCCCGAACCGCCCAGCGTCTGCTGCGCCAGCACCGTCGTCTCGAACCCCTTGTCGGTCAGAAAGCCCTTGAGCACCGGCGTCAGGAGCGAGACGAGCGCCTCCGCCTCGGCGTCCCGGACGCGCTGCGACCGGTCGATCAGATGCGCTCCCCACATCGCGAAGGCGCGCGCGCCTTCGACGAAGCTCTTCTGGTCCATCAGGTTGCGGCGCACGTCGGGATGCACGATGATCGGATCGGCCGGTCCGCGCTCGTTCTGGGGCCCGGTCACGTCGCGCCCCTGCAGCCGGTCGCGGGCGAAGCCCACGGCGTTCTGATAGGCGACCGCGCCGATCGAATAGCCCTGGACGCCGACGCCCAGCCGCGCCTCGTTCATCATCGTGAACATGGCGCGCATGCCCTTGTGCGCCTCGCCGATCAGATACCCGGTGGCGCCGTCGTAGTTCATCACGCAGGTGGCGTTGCCGTGGATGCCCATCTTCTCCTCGAGCCCGCCGCAGGTGACGGCGTTGCGGTCGCCGAGGCTGCCGTCATCGTTGACGAGGAACTTGGGCACGATGAAGAGCGAGATGCCCTTCACTCCCTCCGCCGCGCCGGGAATGCGCGCCAGCACCAGATGGATGATGTTGTCGGTCAGATCGTGCTCGCCCGCCGAGATCCAGATCTTCTGCCCGGTCAGGCGATAGCTTCCGTCGGCCTGCGGCTCGGCGCGAGTCCGGATCAGCCCCAGATCGGTGCCGCATTGCGGCTCGGTCAGGTTCATGGTGCCCGACCAGAGGCCGCTCACCATGTTCGGAAGATAGGTCTGCTTCTGGCTCTCCGAGCCGTGGGTGTAAATGGCGTTATAGGCGCCGTGGCTCAGGCCCTGATACATGTTGAAGGCCATGTTGGCCGCCATGAAGATCTCGCCCACCGCCGAGTTCAGCAGATGCGGCATCCCCTGGCCGCCATAATCGGGATCGCAGTCGAGCCCGATCCAGCCGCCCTCGCGCATCTGGTCATAGGCGTCCCTGAACCCCTCGGGCGTGCGCACCACGCCGTTCTCCAGCCGGCAGCCCTGGCTGTCGCCCACCTTGTTCAGCGGATGCAGCACGTTCTTCGCGAGCTTGCCGGCCTCCTCCAGAACGGCCCGGGTGAAATCGGGTTCGAGCTCGTCGTAACCCGGCACGTCCGCGCGCGAGACGTCGAAGATCTCGTGCAGAAGGAACTGCATGTCATCGACGGGGGCGGTGTAGGTCGTCATGGACTTCTCCAAAAGCCAGTCAGGCGGCGGAATGCTTGCGCAGATCGGCGAGCGTCTTCGCGATCATCTCGATCTGGCCCTCCAGATCGGCGATGGCGGCCGCGATGTCGGTCTGTCGCGCCTTGAGGTCGGCCAGACGCGCCTGCGCCACCTCATAGGTGGTGGCAAGCTGCGCTTCCTGCTGTTCGCCCGGCCCGTAGAGATCCAGAAGCTGCCTGATCTCCTCCAGGCTGAAGCCGAAGCGCTTGCCGCGCAGGATCAGCGTCAGCCGGGCCCTGTCGCGCCGGGTAAAAAGCCGCTTCTGCCCTTCGCGCCGCGGCGCCAGAAGCTCCTTCGTCTCGTAGAACCGCAGCGTTCTGGGGGTCACCTCGAACATGTCGCACATCTGACGGATGGTCAGGAACTCGTCGCTCATGGATACCTCGATCACTCGTCTCCGGTCTGACAGATGCTGATTTGCCGGGCGTTCTGCAAGAGAGTTGACCTGAACGTAAGCCAGACGTTGCGTCACCCCGGCCCGGTCAGTCGCGCGCCAGCGTGGCGGCCACCTCGTCGCGTGTCTGCTGCAGCGTCTCGATGGCTTCCTCGAGTTGCGCAATTTCGCCGCGCAGCACCACAAGCTGCCGGTCGGCCAGACCCAGAAGCGCGCGCATCTGCGCCTCCGTGCCCTGATTGTCGTAGATCTGGAGCCATTGCCGGATCTCCTCGAGGCTGAACCCCCACCGGCGGCCCCGCAGGATCAACGTCATCCGCGCCACGTCGCGCGGCCGGTAATAGCGCGCGCGTCCGTCCCGGTCGGGCGACAGAAGTTCGATATACTCGTAGTAACGGAGCGTTCGCGGCGTCACCTCGAACTTGCTGCACATCTCCTTGAAGCTCAGTCGATCGGTCGAGGTCATCGACACCTCTCCGGGGCGCGGATAGCGGGAACGGACCTTGCAGCTACGTTCTTGCAGCTACTTGATCGTCTGGGCAAGGAGGCTGCGCGCCGATTCCGCCTCCGCCGCCTCCGGCCGGGCGATGGCAGGGGTGCGCCGGATCCACTCGTCGGTCTCCAGACAGTTCAGCATGAAATCGGCCACGTCGGCATGTCGCGTCCGGATCAGCCCCTCCTTGATGACTTCGGGCGTCACGACATAGTCGCCGGTGCGCTCGCCGGCCATCAGCCAGCCGGGCCGCACGGCGGTCCAGTCGGTGTCCGAGCCGCGCAGGATCTGCTCCATCTCGCCCATCTGGCTGAAGATCGATTCGAGCGCGGCGGTGGCGGCGACGCGGAACAGCACCGGTCCGCGGTCGCGCGTCGCGACGAAACTAGCGGAAATGACCACGAGCCGGCGCAGACCGGTCTTCGCCATCGCGTCGAGATAGGCCCTGGCACTTCCGGTATAGAGCGGCGGCGGGTCGAACGCCGTGCGCACGGTCAGCGGCACGCCGATGCAGGACAGGATCGCGTCGCAGCCCTCCAGCACCGGCGCGAGATCGTCCTCGAGCACGTTGGCGGTGCGCTGCTCCACGCCCTCCGGCACCTCTGCCTCCTCGGACCAGTGGGGCTCGATGGCGCGCACCCCATAGCTGCGCTCGACCGCCTGACGCACGGCGTGCCGGCCCGTGGCCCCCGCCGCGCCGAAGATTGCAAGTTTGCCGAACTGCTTCATGGAACCCGAACAATCCCGCGTTGAAGCGGTTCCGGCCGGCGACGAAGGACTTGTGGCATCGGCATGGCTCTGCTCAAAGCAGGGCGAGCGACAGGGGGACCGACCATGAGCGACCGCAGGGACGAGATCGCGCGCCACTTCATGCAGGCCATCCCTCATGCGCGGGACCTCGGCATGACCATCGTCGATCTGGGCAGCGGCGTCTGCGAAGTATCGATGCCCTACGACGAGAAGCTGATCGGCGATCCGCGAACCGGCGTGATCCACGGCGGCGCGGTCTCGGCCCTGATGGATACCTGTTCGGGCGCGGCCGTCATGACGCATCCCACCGGACCCTCGGGAACCGCGACGCTCGACCTGCGGATCGACTACATGCGGCCCGCCACGCCGGGGCAGGCGATCCACGCGCGCGCCGAATGCTACCACGTCACCCGCTCGGTGGCCTTCATCCGCGCCCGCGCCATGGACGACGACCGCGACAACCCGGTCGCCACCGCCTCCGGCGCCTTCATGATCGAGGGAGGAGCGGCGGAATGAGCCGCTCGAAGCCCGAGCCCGTCCAGGTCATCAAGCAGCGCCGCGACAAGGCGCTCGACGCCCTGGTCGGCGGCATCCCCTATATCCGCCATCTCGGCATCCGGTTCGACCGGCGCGGCGACGAGTTGACGGCGGTGCTGCCCTACAGCGACAAGATCATCGGCAATCCCACCCTGCCGGCCATTCATGGCGGCGTCACCGCCGCCTTCCTCGAGACCGCGGCGGCCATCTCCCTGGCCTGGTCGCGGCTCTGGGACGAGATCGAAAGCGGTCGCCTCGACCCCGAGGACCTGACCTTCGAGGCGATGCCCCGCCTGCCCAAGACCATCGACCTGACCGTCGACTACCTGCGCTCCGGATTGCCGCGCGACGCCTATGCGCGGGCGCGGATCGTGCGCTCCGGCCGGCGCTATGCCAGCGTCCATGTCGAGGGCTGGCAGGACAATCGCGACCGGCCCTTCGCCCTGGCCAGCTGCCATTTCGTGATGTCCGCCCTCCGCGATGCCTGAGGCGCGGCCGGTCACGCACCGGCGGGTGCTGGCCGTCGCGCTGCCCATCGTGCTCTCGAACGCCACGGTGCCGATCCTGGGCGCCGTCGATACCGGCGTCGTGGGCCAGCTGGGCGAGCCGCAGCCGATCGGCGCGGTCGGCATCGGCGCGATCGTCCTCACCGCGATCTACTGGGTGTTCGGCTTCCTGCGCATGGGCACGACCGGCTTCGCGAGCCAGGCGCTGGGCCGCGGCGACACGGCCGAGGCGGCGGCGATCCTGTCGCGCGGCCTCGCCATCGCGGCCGCGGCCGGCCTGTCGATCATCGTGCTGCAGCTGCCGCTCTTCGAGCTCGCCTTCGTCGTCTCTCCCGCCTCGGCGGAGGTCGAGACGCTGGCCCGCGCCTATATGGGCATCAGGGTGTTCTCGGCCCCCGCGCTTATCGCCACCTATGCCATCACCGGCTGGCTCATCGCGGCCGAACGCACGCGCGGGGTCCTCGTCGTGCAGCTGGCGATGAACGCGACCAACATCGCGCTCGATCTGTGGTTCGTCCTGGGCCTCGGCTGGGGCGTCCGGGGCGTCGCGGCCGCCACCTTCCTGGCCGAATGGTCGGGCGCGGCCCTGGGCCTGTGGCTCTGCCGCGACGCCTTCGCCACGCCGGCCTGGCGCGACCGGGCGCGGATCCTCGATCCGACGCGGCTGCGGCGCTTCGCGCAGGTCAATACCGACATTCTGCTGCGCTCGCTCATGCTGCAGGCGATCTTCGTGAGCTTCCTGTTCCTGGGCGCGCGGTTCGGCGACGTGATCCTCGCGGCGAACCAGATCCTGCTGCAATTCCTCCAGATCACCGCCTACGCCATGGACGGCTTCGCCTTCGCGGCCGAGGCCATCGTCGGCGCCGCCCTGGGCGGCGGGCGGCGCGATCTCTTCCGCCGGGGCGCGGTCGTGGCGAGCTTCTGGGGCGCGGTCTCGGGCCTCGTGCTGGCGGCCGCCTTCCTTGGCGCCGGCGGCGCGATCATCGACGCGATGACCACCGCGCCCGGCGTGCGGCTGGTGGCGCGCGACTATCTTCCCTGGATGGTGCTGGCGCCGCTCATGGGGTGCGCGGCCTGGATGCTCGACGGGATCTTCATCGGCGCCACCCGGACGCGGGACATGCGCAACATGATGGCGCTGTCGCTCCTGATCTATGCCGCGGCCTTGGCGCTGCTCCTGCCGGCCTTCGGCAACCACGGGCTGTGGCTGGCCTTCCTCGTCAGCTTCGTGGTGCGCGGCCTCACGCTCGGGGCGAAATATCCCGCCCTCGAACGGTCGGTCGCCTGAGTCAGAGCCACCGGTCGCGATCGGCGCCCACGGCCTGGGCCACGTTGCCATAGCCGTCCGCGGCGAGCCGGTCGTCGAGCCCGCGGGCGATGTCGGCGCCGAGCGACAGGCCGCCGAAGACCATCGCCGTGTAAAGCTGCACCGCCGAGGCGCCGGCGCGGATCTTGGCGTAGGCGTCCTCGGCGCTCGCGACGCCGCCGACGCCGATGAGCGGCAGGCGGCTCAGCGCCGAGATCCGCGCGAGCACCCGTGTCGAGCGTTCGAAGAGCGGCGCGCCCGACAGGCCCCCCGGCCGGTCGCGGTGCCGCGAGCGCAGCCCCTCGCGCGTCAGCGTCGTGTTGGTGGCGACGATGCCGGCGATGCCCGCCGCCTCGGCCACCCCGACCACCTCGCTCAGGGCCCCATCCTCCAGATCCGGCGCGATCTTCAGGAAGACCGGGATCCGGTGCGCATTGGCCTCCATCACGCCCGCGAGCAGCGCAGCCAGCGCCTCCGGCCCCTGCAGGTCGCGCAGCCGCTCGGTATTGGGGGAGGAGACGTTGACGGTCGCGAAATCGATCGCCGGCCCCGCCAGCCGCAGCACTTCGGCGAAATCGGCGGCGCGGTCGGCGCTGTCCTTGTTGGCGCCGAGATTGAGGCCGCGCGGCACCCGCGTCCTGCACTGCGCGAGCCGGCCGGCGATGGCCCTCGCGCCGTCATTGTTGAAGCCGAAGCTGTTGATCGCCGCCCGATCCTCGCTGAGCCGCCAGAGCCGGGGCCGCGGGTTGCCGGGTTGCGGAAGGGGCGTCGCGGCGCCGAATTCCAGAAACCCGAACCCGGCCCGCGACAGCGGCGCGACCGCCCGGGCGTTCTTGTCGAAACCGGCCGCGAGGCCGATCGGGTTCGGCAGGTCGAGCCCGGCGACATGGGTCCTGAGCCGCCCGGTGGCGACCGGGCCCGGCAGGGGCACGAGCCCCGCCTTGAGGCCGCGCAAGGCCAGATCGTGCGCCCGTTCCGGATCGAGCCTGCCGAGCGCGAAGAGGCCAAGCCGCTCCGCCAGGCTCATTCGTTGCCGAGCGCCATCTTGTCGACGCCGTCGCGCGGGATCTCGTGGTGCCAGACGACGTCGTCGCGTTCGAGCTTGCGGTAGAGATGCGGATATTCCTCGCCATCGGCGCCCGCTTCCCATTTCAGCGCGTCGCCCAGCGCGTCGGCCTCGACGCCCGCCAGGATCAGATTGTGCTCGCCCTGGAAGTGCCGCACCAGCGTGCCGCCGATCTGATCCTTGGTCGACAGGTGGATGAAGCCGTCGCGCTGGTCGTCGGGCGATCCCTCGGTGGCGCCGGCCCGCTCCAGCTCGCCCCATTCCCCGCTGCGGAACACCTTGTAGACACGCATCGCCCTCTCCTCGTTGCACCGTTGGAAAACGCACATAGACCGGCCGCGCCGCAAGGGTATGGCTGCGACCCCGACCGCTTTGACAGCACGCCCGGCCCGGGCACAATGTGTCGCAAGCCCGCCCCGAGGAGATCCGAGAATGTTCCTGCGCCTGTCACTCGCCGCACCGCTCGCGCTCGTCGCGGGCGCGGCGCATGCCGACTTTACCCTCACCATCCTGCACACCAATGACTTCCACGCGCGGTTCGAGCCGATCGGCGCCTCCAATTCGACCTGCGCGGCCGAGGACAACACGGCCGGCGAGTGTTTCGGCGGCACCGCCCGCCTCGTCACCGCGATCCGCGAGGCGCGCGACGCCTACGACACGACCCTGCTCGTCGATGGCGGCGACCAGTTCCAGGGCACGCTCTTCTACACCTACTACAAGGGCAAGCTCGCGGCCGAGATGATGAACGCGCTGGGCTACGACGCGATGACCGTGGGCAACCACGAATTCGACGACGGCCCCGAGGTGCTGCGCAGCTTCGCCCAGGCGATCGACTTCCCGATCCTCATGTCGAACGCCGACATCTCGGCCGAGCCGCTGCTGTCGGACGTGATCCGCAAGTCCGTGGTGGTCGAGGCGGGGGGCGAGCGGATCGGCCTCGTCGGCCTCACGCCCCTCGATACCGGCGAATTGTCGAGCCCGGGCCCCAACGTCACCTTCACCGACCCCGTGGCGGCGGTGCAGGCCGAGGTCGACCGGCTGACGGGCGAGGGCGTCGACAAGATCGTGGTGCTGAGCCATTCCGGCTACGGCGTCGATCAGCGCGTGGCGCGGGAGGCGGAGGGCATCGACGTCATCGTCGGCGGCCATACCAACACCCTGCTCGGCGACATGGAGGGCGCGGCGGGGTCCTATCCGACGATGGTCGACGCGACCGCGATCGTTTCGGCCTATGCCTATGGCAAGTATCTGGGCGCCCTGACGGTGACCTTCGACGACGACGGCGTCGTGACCGAAGCGGAGGGCGCGCCGGTCCTGCTCGACGCCGCGGTTGCGGAGGACGACGCCATCGCCGGCCGCATCCGCGAGGCGGCCGAACCGCTGAACGAGATCCGCAGCGAGGTCGTGGCGCAGAGCGAGGCCCCGATCGTCGGCGCGCGCGAGGTCTGCCGGGCCCGCGAATGCCCGATGGGCAACCTCGTGGCCGACGCCATGCTGGCGCGCGTCGCCGGTCAGGGCATCGCCGTGGCGATCCAGAACGGCGGCGGCCTGCGGGCCTCGATCGACGCGGGCGACGTGACCATGGGCGAGGTGCTGGAGGTGCTGCCCTTCCAGAACACGCTGTCGACCTTCCGGGTCGGCGGCGCGACGCTGCGCGAGGCGCTCGAGAACGGCGTCAGCCAGATGGAGGAGGGCGGCGGCCGCTTTCCGCAGGTGGCCGGCATGTCCTTCACCGTCGATCCCGCAAGGCCCGTGGGCGAGCGGGTCTCGCAGATCAGCGTCGGGGGCGAGCCGCTCGATCCCGCCGCCACCTACGGCGTGGTGTCGAACAACTACGTCCGCAATGGCGGCGACGGCTATGCCATGTTCCTCGACGCCGAGGATGCCTACGATTACGGGCCGGACCTCGCCCAGGTGACGGCGGAGTATCTGGCGCAGGCGGGGCTCTACGCGCCCGGCACGGACGGCCGGATCACCGTCCTCGGAGACTGACGCCGCCCGCTCAGCAGCGCCGCAGCGCGGCGTTGTAATGCGTCAGATCGACCGTGACATCGCCCACCACGTCGAGCCGGGACCGCCCGACCGGCACCAGCGTGAAGCGGGTCACCGCATAATCGAGAAGCCGCCGCGCGGTGACCTCGATGCGCGCCTCGCTTCCCGCGAATGCCAGGAGCTCGTAGGCGGTGCCCTCGGCGATGATGTGCGTGGGCGTCAGCTTCCAGTTGCCGAGCACGCCGAGACAGGTGCCGTTGGCCTCGGCCTTCCACATGTCCGTCAGCCTCCGGTCGTAGAAGCCGCGCGCGACCCCTCCGGCATCGGGCGCCAGCGTGCCGGGTGGCCAGGAGGCGACGGCGGGGGCCTGCGGCATCGGGGCGCGGGGAGGGGCGAGGCAGGCGTCGTCGCAGACGCCGCCGGCGGCGGCCGGGGACAGGACGGCCTCGGGCGGGATGGCGCCCGCCGACAGCACCAGCGCCAGCGCAATTCTCCGGAACGTGGACACGATGTCTTGGCCTCCCGCGAGGATCCGGCCCGTTGGCCGGACCGCTCGCCGCCTGTCTGCACGGGAATGATTGCCGAAAGGTTGCCGGGCGCCGCTCAGCAGCGGGTGAGGCTCGCCGCGATCGCCGCGTCGCCCGCCACGCTGCCGCGCAGGGCGGCCGCGTCGGGGCCCGTGCGGATCAGCGTGAAGGTCGCGGGCGTGCCGTCGCCGCGCAGGGCCTGGATGCCGATCCGCTCGGCGGTGCCCGCGACGTTCACCACGTCGAAGGCCTCGCCGTCGGCGAAGATGCGGCTCGCCGAGAGCCGCCAGGTGCAGCGGCCGTCGCCGCCGCTCCAGGCGCCCGAGAGATCGGTGGCGAGGCGCTGTTCGGCCGCCGCGGCGGCCGCGTCCTCGTCCCCCGCCGGGTCGACCGGCGCCGCCGGCGGCTCGGGCGCGCGGCCGGGCGCCGGATCGAGCGGCAGGGTGGTGATGGCGCCGGGCGGCTCGACCCGCGCGAACACATCCCCGCCCGGCTCGCAGGGCACCAGGACCGCCGAGATGCCGCTTCCCCAGACGTTGAGGCTGGGCCCGGCGAAGGACAGCGCCAGAGGCAGGCCGAGCCCGGTCTGCCGGCTGATGAGGTCGAGCCGGACGGTGCCGGGCCCCGCGCCGATCCCCCGCAGATCGAAGGTCGCGTCGCCGGCGCGCACCATGTCCATGCCGAACGACCAGGTGTTGCGCGGATCCGCGCAGGAGAGGCCGGGCGCCGTCCAGGTGCCGGACATCGTGCGATAGGTCTCGCGCGCCTGGACGAGCGGATCCTGGGCCTGCGCCGCGGCGCCGATGCAGGTGGCGAGGGCCGCGATGAGCGGCGCGATGACGGTGCGAAAAGGGGGGGTCATGGGGGGTCCAGATATCGGGTCTTGGGCGCCGGCCGGAGCCGTCCCGCGGGACGCGCATGCGCCCGGCTCAGGCGGCCACCAGTTCCTCCGTCAGAACGGCGGTCTGCGGCGTGATCGCGCGGGTGCTGCCGACGCGGACGAAGCTCGTCTTGTCCTCCTGTGGCGGGCGGCTCGTCAGGATGCGGATGATCGCGAAGCCGATGATGAGCACATGCGCCGAGGAGGTCACGACGAAAAGCGCGCGCTCTCCATGATTTGTCATGCCCCAGCCGGCGATCAGCGGACCGAAGATCGACCCCAGCCCGAACACCAGAAGCAGGCCCCCCGACACGCGGATGGCGCCGCCTTCTCCGGCATGGTCGTTGGCATGGGCCGAGATGACCGGATACATCGCGAAGATCGCGCCCCCGAAGACCGCCGACAGCGCCAGGTTCTGCATCGCGCCGGCCGGTCGCCAGAACAGGAAGGCCGCATCCGCCAGCAACGCGGCGATGACGATCGCGGTCAGCACGCGGCGGCGGTCCATCCGGTCGGAGAGGATGCCGACGGGGATCTGGATCAGCGCGCCGGCAAGGATCGGCACCGAGGCGAAGATGGCGATGGTGCTGACCGACAGGCCGATCCGGTCGGCGAAGACCGGCGCCATCGCCCCGAAGGAGGCGTTGGAGACGCCGACGAAGAACACCGCGAAGACCGCGACGGGCGAGTTGCGCCAGAGGCCGGGCAGATCGAGCCGCACCTTGACCAGCGGCGGCGGGTTCGCCGAGGTCGAGATCGAGGTCGGCACGAGCGACAGGGCATAGAAGATGCCCGCCAGCGCGAAGAACACGAACCCCGAGGGGTCGCCCAGCATCAGGACGAGCTGGCCCAGGGTCGAGGCCACCAGGTTGACCATGGTGTAGATGCCGAAGACCGTGCCGCGCGTATTGGGCGCGGTCTTGTCGGCCAGCCAGCTCTCGACGATCATCGCCGCTCCGGCGAAACAGAACCCGCACAGAACGCGCAGCGCGATCCACGCCCAGGGCTCCACGACGAGCGCGCTCAAGAGGATCGAGATCGCGGCCATCGAGGCCAGCGCGCTGAACGAGCGGATATGGCCGACGCGGGCGACGAGGCCCGCGGTCAGGATGCACCCGGCGACGTAGCCGACCGCCCAGCCGGTGCCCAGAAGACCGAGGGAGATGGCCGAGAACCCCTCCTGACCGCCGCGAATCGGCAGGATGAGGCCATTGATGCCGCCCGCGAAAAGCAGGCAGGCAGAGCCGGTCAGAAGCGCGCTGACCGGAACGAGCTGACGGAGAAGCATGGAGTCGTGCCGAGGAACTGTACCTTCGCCTGCCTTAGACATCCGCCAAAGCCTGCGCAACAGCATCCTCCTCCACCTGACGGGCGCAAAAGGAAAAAAGCCACGCCGCAAGGCGTGGCCAGTTTGTCAGGGAGAAACTGACGGGCCAACCGGACCCGTCCGTACACACGCATCGCATAGTTTACCTTAGGGCAGGGCTGGGCGCAAATGTCGCAGCGCGCAAAGTCAGACGAGACCGGAAAGCGCGACCTTTCTGCACCACTTTGGGGGGAATTGCTCTCCAAAACATCTGGAGCCTCTCTGTCAGGTTGACTTGCCGCGGCAACGCCGCCGCATCACGGCTTCCGGCGATACCCTTCGTCGCGGCAGATCCGGTCGGCGCCCGCATCGGTCATGGCCGGGGGCTTCAGGAGCGCCTCATCCCAGACGACCTGGTTGCGCCCGTAGAGCTGGCAGGTCACCGGACCGGCGGCGGTCGAGACGGTGACGGGCTCGGACTCGAAGGTCCGCTTGGAGATACAGCCGGCGAGCAGGGGCAGAACGAGGCAGAGCAGAACGAGGCGCATGCACGGGCTCCTTGCGAAGTCACCTCTCCGCCATACCGTCAGTTTGGCGTGTGGGAAAGCCTGATCTACACCTTATGGTTGTTTTGCCTGCGGATCGTGTCCGAGCGGATCGCCCGCCTGGTGTCTGCTCGCGCTGGGACTACGCATCCGCGGGACCGGCAGTGCGGTGCGCGGGTCGGGCGCGGAGTCGCTTGCTCCCCATCTTCCCGACCATCACGCCCGGACCTTCGATCCCCGCCCCGGCGCAGGCCGAAGATGCCGCCGGTGCGATCCCGTAACTGGCGGCGGACCGATCGTCGCCCGCAGACATTACCCCGGCGAGCCCCTTCCTGCGTCGCGCCGTTCCCGTGAACTCGGAGCCGCCCCATGTTCCCCCTCTATCTCGCCACCATGGCGGTCTTTCTCCTCCTCGATGCGATGGCGCTGCGCCTCGTCATGAAGCCGCTCTTTGATCGGCATCTGGGCGACACCATGCGCGACCGCCTCCGCGTCGCGCCGGCGGCGGCCTTCTATCTCTTCTACGTTGCAGGGCTGGTCTGGCTCGTGTCGATGCCGGCGCTCCTGACCGGCGATCCGCTCTCGGCGGCGTTCCGCGGGGCGGTTCTTGGCGCCATGGCCTACGGCGCCTACCAGTTCACCTCGATGTCGGTCATGAAGACCTGGTCATGGCGGATGGTCGCTGCCCATGCGATCTGGGGTACGGTTCTGAGCGGATTTTCCGCCTGGGCCGGCGTCGCCCTCGTCCTCGTGCTCCGCTGAAACCGGTCCGACGGAAATCCGATGGAAGTCCGATGCAATTCCGATTTGCCCGATCGCGGTCTCAAGCGAACGGCCCACCGCCCGGCAGGCCGTTCGGGACGGCGCGGGGCCGTGTCAGAGGGTCTGAAGATCCCCGGCCGATTGTCGGCCATCGCGGCCGGAGATCAGCTCGTAACTGACCTTTTGGTTGTCGGCGAGTCCGGTCAAACCGGCCCGCTCGACCGCCGAAATATGGACGAAAATGTCCTTGCCGCCATCGTCAGGCGCAATGAAACCGTATCCTTTGGTGGTGTTGAACCATTTCACGGTACCGGTGGGCATACCTGTTCTCCAATTGTCGTCGTGCCGCGCAGGCGGCGTCTGCAGCCAGGGTCTTCCATATCGGGCTGCACTCCGGGAGCGGTCGCCACAGAAGAATGACGCAAAAATTGTGAAAACAGAATCAGCATCATTGCAAGCAAAGTCTTAACGACGGCCTTGAGGAAAATCATGAAGATCCACGGGATCCGAACCTGCAATACCTGCCGCAAGGCATTGGCAGAACTTCAGAAATCCGGCCAGGACGTGGTCTTCCGCGACGTCCGGGACGAGCCTCTCGGAATCGACGAACTGGAGCGATTTCATGCCGAATTCGGCAGCGCTCTGTTCAACCGGCGGTCGAAAACTTGGCGAGATCTACCAGAGGTGGAAAGAAGCGGCAATACGCTCGCCTTGATCCGGGCTCATCCGACGCTGATGAAGCGCCCGGTCATCGAGACGGCCGAGAAGCTGCATCTCGGCTGGGGGCCCGAGGTGCGCTCTCCCCTGCTAGGCTGAGCCCAGATCGGGTGGCCGCGCCTCGGCGGCAAGCTCCGCCACCGCTTCGTCGAGCGGCACCGTCCGCATCTCCCGCATCCCCAGCCGCCTGACCGCGACGGTTCCCTCGGCAACCTCCCGCGCGCCAAGGGCGAGGATGGCGGGAACCTTGGCGAGGGAATGTTCCCTGACCTTGTAATTGATCTTCTCGTTGCGGATGTCGGTCTCGGCCCGGATCCCCGCCGCGCGCAACCTGTCGATGACAGTCGCGGCATAGTCGTCCGCCTCGCTGACGATGGTGGCGACGACGACCTGCTGCGGCGCGAGCCAGAGCGGAAGGCGCCCCGCATGGTTCTCGATCAGGATGCCGATGAAGCGCTCGAACGAGCCCAGAACCGCCCGGTGCAGCATGTAGGGACGATGCTTGGCGCCATCGGCGCCGATATAGCTCGCGTCGAGCCGCTCGGGAAGGTTCGGGTCGACCTGCAGCGTGCCGCATTGCCAGTCCCGCCCGATCGCGTCGGTCAGGACGAATTCGAGCTTCGGCCCATAGAACGCGCCCTCGCCGGGGTTGAGCTCGAAGGCATAGCCCGCCGCCTTGCAGGCATTGGCGAGGGCGGCTTCCACCCGGTCCCAGCTCGCATCGTCCCCGATCCGCTTCTCCGGCCGGTCGGAGAACTTGATCCGCCATTCGGTAAAACCGAGTGCGGCGTAGATCTCGGCGAGAAACGCAATGAAGCGCCTCGTCTCGGCCTCGATCTGCTCCTCGGTGCAGAAGATGTGCGCATCGTCCTGGGTAAAGCCCCGGACGCGCATGATGCCGTGCAGCGCGCCGGACGGCTCATAGCGGTTGCAGGAGCCGAATTCGGCCATGCGCAGCGGCAGGTCGCGGTAGGATTTCAGACCCTGGTTGAAGACCTGCACGTGGCAGGGGCAGTTCATCGGTTTCAGGGCGTTGACGGTCTTCTCCCGCGCGTGTTCCTCGTCGACCTCGACGATGAACATGTGCTCCTGGTAGCTCTCCCAATGGCCCGAGGCCTCCCAGAGGCGGCGGTCGACGACCTGGGGGGTGTTGACCTCCACATAGCCGCCGGCGCGCTGGCGGCGGCGCATGTAATCCTGCAGCGTGGTGTAGATCGTCCAGCCATTCGCATGCCAGAAGATCTGCCCCGGCGCTTCTTCCTGCATGTGAAAGAGGTCCATCTCGCGGCCGAGCCGGCGGTGGTCGCGCTTGGCGGCTTCCTCGAGCATGGTCAGATGCGCGTCGAGGGCCTTCTTCGATCCGAACGCGACGCCGTAGATCCGCTGCAGCATCGGGCGGGCGGCATCGCCGCGCCAGTAGGCGCCGGCCACGGACATGAGCTTGAACGCGTCGGCGGGAACCTGGCCGGTATGCTGAAGGTGCGGGCCGCGGCAGAGATCCTGCCAGTCGCCGTGCCAGTACATGCGCAGCGGCTGGTCGTCGGGAATGGCCTCGATCAGCTCGACCTTGTAGGGCTCGTCCAGCGCCTCGTAATGGGCGATGGCGCGGGGTCTGTCCCACAGCTCGGTCGTCACGGGGTCCCGCCTGGCGATGATCTCCTTCATCACCTTCTCGATGCGCCCGAGATCCTCGGGCGTGAACGGCTCCTCGCGGTCGAAATCGTAATACCAGCCGTTCTGGATCACCGGGCCGATGGTGACCTTCACGTCGGGCCAGATTTCCTGCACGGCGCGTGCCATGATGTGGGCGAGATCGTGGCGGATCAACTCGTCGGCAGCCGTCGCGTCGTCCATCGTGTTGATGGCAATGCCGGCATCGCTCTCGATCGGCCATTGAAGATCCCAGTGCCGGCCATCGACATGGGCGGATATGGCCTTTTTCGAAAGCGACCTGGAGATCGAGGCCGCCACCTCGGCCGGTGTGACCCCGGCCTTGAAGTCGCGCGCGCTGCCGTCCGGAAAGGTCAGGGATATCTGGGCCATGCGAGGCCTCCTCGTCGGTTTGGCGCCCACGAAGCGCCCGGTTGCAAGCGGGGACAGGCCATGGCCGAGCCCGCCCCTCGTGTCAAGCCACAGGAAGATGCAGCGGATTTTCCGGACTTGGCCGTGGAAAAACCCGCGCGGATCTGCAAAGCATCCAGCGGCACGAGGCGAAGGACAGCAAATGCGTGTTTTGGTGACCGGCGGCGCCGGCTATATCGGCAGCCATACCGTTCTGGCGCTGCTGCGCGCGGGAAACGACGTCCATGTCGTCGACAACCTCGCCAACGCCTCCGAAGAGGCGATCCGGCGGGTGTCGGAGCTGGCGGGGCGCGACTGCGCGCTGACGGTCGCCGATATCCGCGACGCAGCCGCGCTTGACAGGGCGATGGAAGATGCCCGCCCCGAGGCGGTTATCCACTTCGCCGGCTTGAAGGCGGTGGGCGAATCAGAACAGATCCCGCTCGAATACTACGACCAGAATGTCGCGGGAACGATCACGCTTCTGAAGGCGATGGGGCGGGCAGGGTGCCAGAGGATCGTCTTCTCGTCGTCCGCGACCGTCTATGGCCTGCCCCGATATCTGCCGCTGGACGAGGCGCACCCCTTGGGCGCGATCAATCCCTATGGCCGGACCAAGCAGTTCTGCGAGGAGATCATCCGCGACTGGGCGCGGACGCAGACCGGGCGGCACGCCATTTTGCTTCGGTATTTCAATCCTGTCGGCGCCGATGCTTCCGGGCGGATCGGAGAGGATCCGACCGGCATCCCGAACAACCTGATGCCGTTCATCGCGCAGGTGGCGGTGGGCCGGCGCGACGAGCTGAAGATCTTCGGCGGCGACTGGGAGACCCGGGACGGCACCGGCGAGCGCGACTACATCCACGTGAGCGACCTCGCTGTCGCCCATGTGCAGGCAATGGACAAGCTCGACGCCGTCGCCGGATGCGAGGCCGTCAATGTCGGCACCGGGAAGGGGGCGACCGTGCTCGAGATCGTCAAGGCCTTCGGCGCCGCATCGGGACGCGACATTCCGTATGCCATCGTCGATCGCCGACCCGGCGACGTCGCCTCGAGCGTGGCAGCGGTCGAGCGCGCCGCGAGCCTGCTGGGCTGGCAGGCGCGCCACGGCATCGAGGAGATGTGCGCCAGCACCTGGACCTGGCAGTCGGAAAACCCCCACGGCTATCGCGGCGCGGACGCGGAGGCCAAGACCGGCACGCGGGACCGCTAGGGTTTTTCGGTCTTCAGCAGGTTTTTCAGCCCGGCAAAGGCCTTTTCCTCCTGGGGAAACGGATCGGCGTCGGGATCGGCGGTCTCGACCGCGCCGATCTCGGCGCCCGGCGCGCGCGGGAAGGCCGGCACGGCGAGGCTCAGGGCCTCGAGCATCACCGCCGCCAGATCGAGAACGGCCGGAAGCGGCTCCTCCTCGGTTGCGTCGGGCATTTCCTGTTCGACGGATAGCTCCGCGGCGTCGAGCGCGGCGCGGTAGCTGCGGCGGACCGGCTCGTCGATCCGGGTCGTGACCGGCTCGAGCGTCAGACCGCAGGGCTGAACGACCGTCGCCCCGAGATCCGCCACCAGATCCCAGTCCTCGGCCCCCGAAGGGCGCAACTCGCCGCGGAACCGCAGCTTCTTCAAAGCCAGAAGGTCAAGCTCGCGGGCGATCGCGCGCCGCGCGTCGTCATCGGGCACGAGGTCGAACGGCCGATCGGTCCGGTCGCGCGGACCGGTCAGACGTATCCGGGAGGTCGCGGTGGAATCGGGCATGATGTTACCATTCTTGAACGCCTGTGGCGCTTTGATATAGGCAGCCTAGAGACGGCCATGGCGCGAGACAACGGGGCGACCGGATGAACAGACCAAAACGGCTCCTCTGGGCGGCCGGTCTCTGCGCCCTGCTGCCGGCCTGCGCGCCCGTCTACGAGAATCATGGCTATGCCCCGCCGCCCGACCTTCTGGCCGAGATCGAGATCGGCCGCGACACCCGCGCCGAGGTGGCGCAGACCATCGGCCGGCCCACCGCCGAAGGCGTTCTGGGCGAGGATGCGTGGTATTTTGTCGAGAGCCGGTTCCGGCAATACGGCTACCGCGCCCCGCGCGAGATCGACCGCGAAGTGGTCGCGATCCGCTTCAACGACGCGGGCACGGTATCGAACGTCGAGCGCTTCGGCCTCGAGCAGGGCCGTGCGGTCCCGATCTCGCGGGAGGTGACCGAGCCGAACGTGCGCGGCATCAGCTTCCTGCGCCAGTTGTTCCGCAACGTCGGCTCGTTCAACCCCGCCAATCTCTTCGGCGACTAGCCCCGCGATTCGAAGTCGAGCGCGACGCCGTTGATGCAGTAGCGCAGCCCGGTCGGCGCGGGCCCGTCCGGGAAGACGTGGCCGAGATGCGCCTCGCAGCGGGCGCAATGGACCTCGGTGCGCGTCATGAACAGCTTGCGGTCCTCGGACGTCTCGACATTGCTGGCGTCGACCGGCTTGTAGAAGGACGGCCAGCCGGTGCCGCTCTCGAACTTGTGCTCCTGATCGAAGACCGGCAGACCGCAGCAGACGCAGGTATAGGTGCCGGGACCGGAGGGGAAATCCTCATGCGTACCGGCGCGTTCGGTGCCGTGCCGACGCGTGACCTTGTAGGCCAGCTCGGAGAGTTCCTCGCGCCATTCGGCGTCGGATTTCGAGATCTTTTCCATGGGTAACCTCAGGTCTTGTGACGGAACCGTCGCAGGATCTTCGCTTTTGCTTTGCGGGAACGATATATGATCCGACCGGTTTCGATCAAAGGCCCGGAGTTCCTCCATGACCCTCCTCGCAAGGGGCAGATACCGCGCGATCGAAGCCGATTGCCTTGACGATGTCGCCGCCGCCATGCGGCTCAGGGCGCGTGTCTTTCCGGCCGACCGGGAGGTGGCTGACGAATACGATGCGCGATGCCGCCATGTGATTGTAAAGGAAGCGCGAAGCGGCGCCACCGTCTGCGCCTTCCGGCTGATGCCGCTGGCCGCGGGCCGCGAGATCGGCGCGAGCTATTCCGCGCGATATTACGAACTGGGCGGCCTGCGCGGCTTTCCTGGGCCGATGGTCGAACTCGGCCGGTTCTGCATCGATCCCGATTGGCGCGACCCCGACATCCTGCGGATCGCCTGGGGAGCGCTGACGCGGATCGTCGACCGGGAGGGGATCGAGATGCTTTTCGGATGCGCCTCCTTCCAGGGCACGGATGCGGGCACCCATGCCGAGGCCTTCGCGCTGCTGCATGCCCGCCACATCGCGCCCGCCCAGTGGCGGCCGCGCGTCAAGGCGCCGCGGATCGTCAACCTCGCGCGCGCTTTGGCGCGCCCCTTCGATGCGAGGCGGGCCATGGCGACGATGCCGCCGCTCCTGCGGACCTATTTGAGCATGGGCGGGTGGGTGTCGGATCATGCCGTGGTCGACGACGAGATGGGCACGCTGCATATCTTCACCGGCGTCGAGGTCGAGGCGATCCCTCCGGCGCGGCGCCGGCTTCTTCGTGCCGTGGCGGGGTAGGGCCGAACGGCCGGCGCGCTGCGCTAAAGGACGGCGAGGCTTGATGCCCGGCGACGCTGCCTCTAACTCGCCGCAATGGCACGCGCACCGCTTCTGCAACTTAACGACGTTTCGCTGAGCTTCGGCGGCGATCCCGTCTTCGCCGACCTCAATCTCGTGGTCCATCCCGGCGACCGGGTGGCGCTGGTGGGTCGCAACGGGTCGGGAAAGTCGACCCTGATGAAGGTCATGGCGGGTCTGGTCGAGCCGGATCAGGGCGGCCGCGTCCTGTCGCCGGGGACGAGGGTCGGCTACATGGAGCAGGACCCGTCGATGGCGGGGTTCGCGAGCCTCGGAGATTTTGCCGCATCTGCGCTCGATCCGGCAGAGCGCTACCGGATCGAGATGGTTGCCGAGGGGCTGAGCTTCGATCTCGACGCGGATCCCGCCACGGCGAGCGGCGGCGAGCGGCGGCGCGCCGCCCTGGCCAAGCTTCTGGCCGAGGCACCGGAACTGATGCTGCTTGACGAGCCGACGAACCATCTCGACATCCGCGCGATCTCGTGGCTCGAAGCGCAGCTGGCGGCGAGCCGGACGGCTTTTATCCTGATCAGTCACGACCGGGCCTTCCTGCGCAACCTGACGCGCGCCACGCTCTGGATCGACCGGGGCGACGTGCGGCGGCAGGAGCGCGGCTTCGAGGTCTTCGAGGATTGGCGCGATGCCGTGTGGGAGGAGGAGGACCTTCAGCGCCACAAGCTCGACCGCAAGATCCGCGCCGAGGCGCGCTGGGCGGTCGAGGGCATCAGCGCCCGCCGCAAGCGCAACCAGGGCCGGGTCCGCGCGCTGGGAGAGCTTCGCCAGGAGCGCGCCGACATGATCCGGCGCCAAGGCACCGCGGCGCTGGAGCTCGAAGTCGGGCCCGCAGAGCGGCAAACGGGTGATCGAAGCGCGGGAAATTACCAAGGGCTACGGTGACCGCGTGGTCCTGCGGCCGCTGTCGGTGCGGATCTCGCGGGGCGACCGGATCGCGCTGGTGGGCCCGAACGGTGTGGGCAAGACGACGCTTCTGAAGATCCTGACGGGCGAGATCGCGCCCGATAGCGGTTCCGTCCGCCACGGCACCAACCTCGAGATCGCGGTGTTCGATCAGGCGCGGGCAAAGCTCGACCCCGATGCGAGCCTCTGGACGAGCCTGACGGACAGTCCCGATCTGCGCGGGTCGGGGCAGGCCGACCAGGTGATGGTCCGCGGCACGCCCCGCCACGTCGTGGGTTACCTCAAGGATTTCCTGTTCCCGGAGGAACAGGCGCGCGCGCCCGTCCGCTCGCTGTCGGGTGGCGAGAAGGCACGCCTGCTTCTGGCCCGGCTGATGGCGCGCGAATCGAACCTGCTGGTGCTCGACGAGCCGACCAACGATCTGGACATCGAGACGCTCGATCTGTTGCAGGACATTCTGGGAGATTACGACGGAACGGTGCTGCTCGTCAGCCACGATCGTGACTTTCTGGATCGCGTCGCGACGCAGACGATCGCCTTCGAGGGGGATGGCCGAACGACCGTATATGCGGGCGGCTGGAGCGATTTCCAATCCCAGCGAGCCACCGAGCCCGAGGCGCCGCCGGCCGAACGACCCGCCCGCAGAGCAAGTCCCGTGGCTGCGTCAAGAGGCCCGCAGGGGTTGAGCTTCACCGAGGCGCACCGGCTGAAGGGGCTTCCGGCGGAGATCGAGCGGCTCGAGGCCGAGATCAGGAAGCTCGAGCAACTGCTTGGCGATGCCGATCTTTTCACTCGAGAGCCGCAAAAGTTCAAGAAGGCCACGGAGGCTCTGCAGCTGCGGCAGGCGCGGCTCGCGGCGGCGGAGGACGAGTGGCTATGCCTCGAAGAAAAAGCTGGTGAATAAAAGATTAAGCCTGTATCACGCCTGTGTGTGTGTGCCTGCGCAGCAACGCTCTGCCCAAGGCTGAAAAATTCCCTCATCGCACCTCGCCTGTCGACACTGTATGTGGTCAAGCATGCACAGCGTTCCCGCGCCGTGCGGCCGATACCGGGGCACAACGCGATCCCGGAGGTCAGCGGCGCGGAATGGCACACTGCAACAAAAGGAGCAGAGACATGAAATTCTTTACCCTGACCGCTATTGGCGCGCTTGCCGCGGCCGGTGCCGTGAATGCCGGTGGCCTCGCCCCGGCTCCCGCCGAGCCGCTCGTGATGGCGCCCGCGCCGGTGATGTCCTCCGACTGGACGGGCGGCTATGCCGGTCTGTCGCTGGGCTACGGCATCGTCAACGAGGACGGCATCGACGAACTGGAATCCGAGAACGACCGGATCTTCGGCCAGGATTTCGACGTCGACGGTGACGGCGCCATCGGCGGCGCGTTCGCCGGCTACCAGTACGACCTCGGATCCTTCGTGGTCGGCGGCGAAGTCGACCTGAACGCCGCCAATCTGGATTTCGACGATGACGGCATCGGCGACTTCGTCGAGGAAGGCTTCGATGCAAACGAGGTCGATGGCGGAGCGAACATCAGCCAGGTGCACCGCCTGAAGCTGCGCGCCGGCTACGATGCGGGTGCCGCCCTGATCTACGGCGTGGTCGGCGCGGCCTATGCCCAGGCCGACATCTTCGACGAAGAGTACAGCGACACCGGCTACGTCGTCGGCGCCGGCGTGGATTACAAGATCCAGCCGAACGTCACCGTCGGCGGCGAGGTCCTGTACCACAGCTGGGACGATTTCGACGAAACCGGTGTCGATCTCGACGCCACGACGATCCAGGCGCGCGTCGCCTATCAGTTCTGATCTGCGGATCGGTTCCAAGCGGAGGGGTCGGCCATGGGCCGGCCCCTCTTGCGTGGCGGCCCGCCCTTGCCTCCGCCCGGCGATCTTGCGACAGGACGGGGCGGGACGGGGAAGGCCATGACGACGATCAGACTGACGAACAGCGCCGCGCGGACGAAGCAGGATTTCGTCCCGCTCGATGAGCGGAACGTGCGCGTGTATCTGTGCGGGCCCACCGTCTATGACCGCGCCCACATGGGCAATGCGCGCTCCGCCGTCGTCTTCGACACGCTGTTCCGGCTCCTGCGCAGCGTCTACGGCGTCGATCGCGTAACCTATGTCCGCAACGTCACCGACGTTGACGACAAGATCAACGCGCGCGCCGCGGAGACCGGTCGCGACATCGCCGACATCACCACCGAGACGGGCCGCTGGTACGTGGAGGACATGGCGGCGCTGGGGTGCCTGCCGCCGACCGAGGCTCCGCGTGCGACGGCCCACATTCCGGGCATGGTGGCGATGATCGAGCGGCTGGTGGCGATGGGGCACGCCTATGTCGCCGACGCGCACGTCCTCTTCAGCGTCGCGAGCTATCCGCGCTATGGCGCGCTGTCGGGCCGCTCTGTCGAGGACATGCTCGCCGGCGCCCGGGTCGAGGTCGCGCCCTACAAGCGCGATCCGATGGATTTCGTCCTCTGGAAGCCCGCCGAGCCCGGGACACCCGGCTGGGACAGCCCCTGGGGGCGAGGGCGGCCCGGCTGGCATATCGAGTGCTCGGCGATGTCGGAGGCGCTTCTGGGCGAGACCTTCGACATCCATGCCGGCGGCGGTGATCTGTTGTTTCCGCACCACGAGAACGAGATCGCCCAGTCGGTCTGCGCTCATGCCGGCGCGCCGATGGCGCAATACTGGCTGCACAACGAGATGCTGCAGGTCGAGGGGCGGAAGATGTCGAAGTCGCTCGGCAACTTCTTCACCGTGCGCGACATGCTCGACGAGGGGGTGCCGGGGGAGGTGATCCGCATGGTGCTGCTGTCGGCGCATTACCGCAAGCCGATGGACTGGACGGCGGAGAGGGTGCGCGATGCGGAGGCGACACTGAAGAAGTGGCGGCGCCTCTCCTCCAATGTAGAGGCTGGGGAGGTATCTCCGGCTGTTGTCGAGGCTCTCGCCGACGACCTGAACACCCACGGCGCCTTAAACGAACTGCACAGGCTTGCCGGAAAGCGGCAACTCCCGGACCTTATTGCATCCGCACGCCTTCTAGGTCTCCTCGACGAGGGTTTGGCTACATGGAGTTGGCAAGAGTATGGAGTCGACCAGATATCCGGCGGTGAAGTCGTCTCACATTCGACAATCAGCGGTGGCGCACTCGGTCACGCTGATACGAGCACCGCCCTTCAGAAGTCGCCATGGGCTGCCGAGCGGATCGCGTCTTTAATCTCACATCGGCAGACTGCGCGAAATCGCCGGGACTTCGGAGAGGCCGATCGAATCCGGGACAGTTTGGCGGCTGCCGGTGTCTCAATCAAGGACACGCCCGAGGGTGCCACATGGGAACTCAGACCCGACTTCGACCCCGCCAAGCTTAAGGCCGTGCGATGACCGCCGCAATGCGCGCGCTGGGTGCCTACCCGTGACCCGCGACCGCCTCCACCTCTACGACACGACGCTCCGCGACGGCCAGCAGACGCAGGGCGTGCAGTTCTCCGTGGCCGAGAAGCAGGCGATCTCGGGGCTTCTGGACGATCTCGGGCTCGACTACATCGAGGGCGGCTGGCCGGGGGCCAATCCGACCGACAGCGCCTTCTTCGAAACCGGTCTGGCGACGCGGGCGACGATGACGGCGTTCGGCATGACCAAGCGCGCCGGCCGATCGGCGGCCAATGACGACGTGCTGGCCCAGGTGCTGAACGCCGGAACGCCGGCCGTGTGCCTGGTGGGCAAAACCCATCCCTGGCACGTGGAGGCCGCGCTCGGCATCAGCCGGGAGGAAAATCTCGACAACATCCGGGCCTCGCTCGCCCATTGCGTGGCGGCCGGCCGCGAGGCGATCTTCGACGCGGAACATTTCTTCGACGGCCATGCCGCCGATCCGGTCTATGCGCGCGCCTGCCTCGAGGCGGCGGCGGCCGGTGGGGCGCGGTGGATCGTGCTGTGCGACACCAATGGCGGCACGCTGCCCGTTCGGGTGGGGGAGGTCGTGGGAGAGGTCATCGCCGCCGGCCTTTCCGGCGAGCGGCTGGGCATTCACGCCCATGACGACACCGGCATGGCGATTGCCTGTTCGCTCGCCGCCGTCGATGCCGGCGCCAGGCAGATCCAGGGTACGCTCAACGGTCTGGGCGAGCGCTGCGGCAACGCCAACCTCATCAGCCTGATCCCGACGCTTCTGACGAAGCCGGCCTATGCCGAGCGGTTCGAGACCGGCGTGAGCCGGGAGGCGATGCAGAGCCTGACCCGCATCTCCCGGCGGCTGGACGACATCCTGAACCGGGTGCCGCGCAACAACGCCCCCTATGTCGGCGCCTCGGCCTTCGCGCACAAGGCCGGCCTGCATGCCTCGGCCATCGCCAAGGATCCCTCGCTCTACGAGCATGTGGCGCCGGAGACGGTGGGCAATGCGCGAATCGTGCCGATGTCGAATCAGGCCGGGCAGTCGAACCTGCGGGCGCGGCTGCAGGGCATGGGGATCACCGTCGCCAAGGGCGATCCGCGGCTGGCGCGCATCCTCGACGAGATCAAGGAGCGGGAGGATCGCGGCTATTCCTACGATACCGCGCAGGCGAGCTTCGAACTCGTCGCGCGGGCGGCACTCGATCAATTGCCCAGCTTCTTCGAGGTCAAGCGGTACCGTGTCACGGTGGAGCGGCGGAAAAACAAGTACAACCGGATGGTGTCACTCTCCGAGGCGGTGGTTGTCGTGAAGATCGGCGACGAGAAGCGTCTGTCGGTCAGCGAGAGCCTGGACGAGACCGGTTCGGACCGCGGCCCGGTCAACGCCCTGTCGAAGGCGCTGGCAAAGGATCTTGGGCCCTTCCAGGCGGCGATCGACGACATGCATCTGGTTGATTTCAAGGTCCGCATCACGCAGGGCGGGACAGAGGCGGTGACCCGCGTCATCATCGACAGCGAGGACGGACAGGGCCGGCGCTGGTCCACCGTGGGCGTGTCGGCCAATATCGTCGATGCGAGCTTCGAGGCGCTTCTGGACGCGGTCACCTGGAAGCTGATCCGGGATGCCGGCGCGGCCTGAGCCAGATGATGCGCCGGCCGTTGGGAGGGAGCACGCGCCATGTCGGTCAATGCCTGCGCCGGGATCGTGAAGGCGGGCGATCCCGATCGCTTCCTTGCCGCGATGGCCGCCCCACCGGCGGCGCGGCGGGTGCTGTTCCCGATCTATGCGCTCAACGTGGAGGCCGCGCGCGCACCCTGGGCGACAAGCGAGCCGCTGATCGCGGAGATGCGCCTGCAATGGTGGCGCGACGTGCTGGACGCCATCGTTGCGGGAAAGCCGCCCAGGCGGCACGAGGTCGCCGAGCCCCTCGCCGCCTGCCTCGACGCCGATGGCGCCCGCATCCTTGATCGGGTCGTCGCAGCGCGGCGCTGGGAGATCGCGCGGGAGCCCTTCGCGGACCCCGAGGCGCTGCGCGACCATCTTCGGGATCTGGCTGGCGGCTTGATGTGGGCAGCGGCCCGCGCCCTCGGCGCCGAGGACGAAGCGGCGGTGCGGGGCGTGGGCTATGCCGGCGGGCTCGCCGGGTGGCTGGTGGCGGTGCCGCGGCTGAAGGCGTGCAACCTCGCCCCCCTTCCCGACGAGAGCGACGCGGCGATTGTGGCGCTGGCGGAGGAGGGGCTGGCCCATCTCGTCCAGGTGAGCCGCCCGGCGCGCCCGGCGGCGCTGGCGGCGTGGGAGGCGGGGCCGGTCCTGAGGTCGGCGCGCCGCGACCCCGCGCGGGTGCGCGCGGGCGGGCTCGAGCGCGCGCCCTTCGCCCGCCGGGCGCGGCTCCTGCGCATGGCGGTCACGGGCTAGATGGGTGCCGAGGCGTCGAGATCGGGCGCGCGACCGCAGTCGGGACAGGCCGGGCGATTCCCGTGGAAAACGATCACGTCGCGTTGACGCGCCGGCGCCGGAGCCAGATCAGCGCGCCGCCGGCCAGCGCCAGAAGCGGCAGCATGGCGAGGTTGACGGCGGCCCATCCCTGCTCCGCCGTGCCGCCGGCACAGTTCATGAGGCCGCCGGAGCTGAGCGAGGCCAGGGTGACGCAGCCGAACACCATCAGGTCGTTCAGCCCTTGGACCCGTCCGCGCTCCTCGGGGGCATGGGCACCGGCCAGCATCGTCGTGGCGCCGATGAACCCGAAGTTCCAGCCGAGGCCGAGCAGCACCAGCGCACCGAAGAAGTTGGCGAGATCGATGCCCGCGAGCGCCGTGGCGCCGGCGCCGGCGAGCAGGACGAGTCCGGCCCCGACGATGCGTTCCACGCCGAACCGGGCGATGAGGTGGCCGGTGACGAAGGATGGCGCATACATTGCCAGCACATGCGCCGAGACGATATCGGCGGCGAGATCGCGCGAATATCCGCATCCGACGACGGCGAGCGGCGTCGATGTCATCACGAGGTTCATCAGCGCGTAGGAGACCATGGCGCAGATGATGGCGACGGCGATTCGCGGCGTCGCCAGCAGCTCCGCCCGGCTGCGGCCGCGGGGCGCGCCCGTTGCGGGGCGGGGCGGCGGCGGGATGCGCAGGAAGAGGAAGATGAGCGCGCCGAAGAGGTTGACCAGGACGATGGCCGCATAGACGCCGAAGAAGGGGATGGCGACGACATCGGACGTCAGCTTGACGAGCTGCGGCCCGAGGATTGCCGAGACGAGGCCGCCGGCCAGCACGTAGGAGATCGCCTTGGGGCGGAACGCCTCGGAGGCGGTGTCGGCGGCTGCGAACCGGTAGAATCCGAGCGACGACATGAAGACCCCCGAGACGAGCGAGCCCACAAGAAACAGCGGAAAGCTTGCCGCCCAGAGGCCCGCGGCCGCGAGCCCCGCCCCGCCGGCGCCGGCGCCGGTGCCGGTCCAGAAGCCGGCGCGCCGCCCGAAGCGCTGCATCAGCGCCGAAAGCGGCGTCGCCGCCAGCATCGAGCCCAGCACGATGAGCGAGATCGGCAGCGTGGCGAAACACGGATTGGGGCTCAGCATCTGCCCGGCGAGGCCGCCGACCACGAAGAGCATCGGCAGTTGCGCCCCGAGGGTGGCCTGCGCGGCCACGAGCAGGGCGACGTTGCGACGGGTGGCGGAGGGTTGACGCATGGTCTTGTCGGTAGCCGCAGGTCGTCGGGATGGAAAGAGGCGGTTGACCGGACCTTGCAGGGCATCATGTTGGTCAGGGCGACTCCGCGAGAGGGTCTAGTCGACAGGAACCTTGGAGATGAGCGCGCTCACCCGATTCCCGGTCAGCGGGTACTGACCTGGTACGTGTCCTGCTCCTTGCCGGAACGCCTGAAGCCCGGCAGCTTGCCGCGGCGCTTTCGCATGTGCGGGGCCTGTCGCTGGTCGCGTCGCTCGCCGCCGCGACACCCATGCCGTCGCTGCTGGGCGTGCCGACGCGGATCGGCGGGTTTGGCGGCAATGCCGGGTTCGAGACCTATCTCGACCGGGAGCGGATCGACGCTGTTCTCGACGCGACGGATCCCTTCGCGGCGTCGGTATCGCACCGAACCGTGCTCATCTGCGGCACCCGCGGCATCCCCTATGCCCAGCTTCTGCGCCCGTCTTGGCGACCGGGGCCCGAGGACCGGTGGGTGTTCGCCGAGGACGAGGGCAATGCCGCGAACCAGATCCCGGCCGGATCCCGCGTTCTGGTCGCCACCGGACAGGAGCGGCTCAAGGGGTTCGGGACCATGCCCGGGCGGCGGGTCTTCGTCCGGCAGGCCTGGGCCTTTCCCTCCGGCCGGCCGCCCTTCGCCGACGGCTACTGGATCGCCGGCCAGCCCCCTTTTGACGTGGAGGACGAGGTGGCTCTGTTCCGCGCGCTCGACATTGATTGGCTGGTGGTGCGCAATGCCGGCGGATCGGCGAGCCGTTCGAAGCTCGACGCGGCGCGGGCGCTCGGGATCCAGGTCGCGATGCTGCGCCGGCCGCTTCAGCCCGAGGCGATCCGGCTCGACAGCGTCGCCGCCGCATTGGCCTGGGTGCGCAAACTGCGCTAGGGGGACGCCGCGCAGGAGGCGGGCCCGGGCGGCGGACCTCCGGCGTGGCGCCGGGGGGAGGGGATCGAGCAAGCGGAGGACGGCCGTGGAGGAACGGATCTTGCAGGGGCCCGCCTGCATCGCCGAAGGCGCAGACTGGCTGGCAGAGCGCGAGCCGCGCTTTGCCCTGGCGCTCGCGACGACCGGTCCCTGGCCCGACCGGCTGCGGGCGGGCGGATTTGCGGCGCTGGTCCAGGCGATCGTGAGCCAGCAGCTGAGCGTCGCCTCCGCCCGCGCCATCCTCGCGCGGGTCGAGGCGGCGGGATACTTCGAGCCCGGCGCGGTGCGGGCCGCGAGCGACGAGGATCTCCGTGCCTGCGGGCTGTCGCGGCCGAAGGCACGGTACCTGCGGGGGCTGGCCGAGGCGGGGCTCGATTTCGACGCCCTGCGGGGCCGCCCCACCGACGAGGTCGTGGCCGGCCTGACCGCGGTGCCGGGCATCGGACGATGGACGGCGGAGATCTATGCGCTCTTCTCGCTCGGCCGCGCGGACGTGTTCCCGGCCGGTGACCTGGCGCTGCAGGAGGCCGCGCGGCTGCTCTTCGACCTGCCGTCGCGACCGGGCGAGGCGGCGCTGCGGCGGCTCGCCGAACCCTGGCAGCCCTGGCGGGGAGTGGCCGCGCGCGGTCTCTGGGCCTGGTATGCCGTCGCGACGACGCGCGACGGCATCACCTGACCGCCAACCCTCCTCCGGATCGGAGAATCGCCAGAGCCATGGCCCGCGGGATTCGGCGCCGTTGCAACCCGAGCGCCGGCTCCTTAGACGGGCGGCGCGGACCGATCGGGAGGACAGGCGGCCATGGCACGGGCACTTCAAGGTGGGCGGCGGGCTTCGGCATCGGGGCGGACCGGCTCCGTCGTGGTGTTTCTTCACGGCTATGGCGCCGACGGGGCGGACCTGCTGGGTCTGGCCGATCCGCTGCGCCGGTACCTGCCCGACACGGTGTTCCTGGCTCCGGACGCGCCGGAAAGGTCGCCGATCAATCCGGCGGGGTATCAGTGGTTTCCGATCCCGTGGCTCGACGGATCCGATCCCTCGGCGGCCGAGATCGCCATGGATCGGGCCGCCGAGGATCTCGACGCCTATCTCGACGGCGTTCTGGCGGAGGAGGGCATCGGCGCCGACCGGCTCGTCGTCGTCGGGTTCAGCCAGGGCACGATGATGGCGCTGCACGTGGTCCTGAGACGCGCCGAGCCGATCGCGGCGCTTGTCGGATTTTCCGGCCGCCTGCTACGCCCTGAGGCGCTGGAGGCGGAGATCCGGTCCCGGCCGCCGATCCTGCTTCTTCACGGAGACGCCGACCAGGTGGTGCCGCCGGCCTCGCTGCCCGAGGCCACGGCCGCGCTGCAGGCCGCCGGGCTCGACGTGCATGCGCATGTGATGAAGGGAACCGCCCACGGGATCGCCCCCGAGGGTCTGTCGGTCGCGCTCGCCTTCATCCGCGACCGGCTTGGGCTCGACACATGACGCGGCGTCGGGCCGCGCGCTCGGGCGGGGATGCGACAGGTGCGCCCGTTGGCCTTGTCTTTCGACACCGGTGCTTGCACATCGCCGCGGAAGGCTGCAATCGGACGTCAACCATCCTGCGATACCGCTAACCGGGTTCGGACCCGGAGGAGATCATGATGAAGGATATACGCGTTCCCCTGCCCGCTGATTCCCTGCCGGAATCGATCCAGCAGCATCTGAAGTTCAGCCTCGGCAAGGATTTCGAGCACGCGACCACCACCGACTGGCGGCTGGCGCTGAGCCTCGCGATTCGCGACCGGATCGTCGATCCGTGGTTCAGGTCGACTCGCGCCACCTATGCGCACCAGGGCAAGCGGGTCTATTACCTGTCGATGGAATTCCTGATCGGCCGTCTTCTCGAGGATGCGACCGTCAATCTCGGTCTGATGAGCGAGGTTCAGGAGTTTTTCGAGACGCGTCATCTCGACGCACGTGCGGTCATGGCCGACGAGCCCGACGCGGCGCTCGGCAATGGCGGGCTCGGCCGGCTCGCCGCCTGCTTTCTCGAATCGATGTCGACGCTCGGCTGTCCCGCCTTCGGCTACGGCATCCGCTACGAGCACGGGTTGTTCCGCCAGAGCTTCGAGGACGGCAGGCAGATCGAATCGCCGGAGGACTGGCTCACGCAGACCCATGCCTGGGAGTTCGAGCGCCCGGAGGCGCGCTATCGCATCGGCTTTGGCGGCGAGGTCAAGACGCTCGGCAACCGCACGATCTGGCAGCCCGCGGAGACGGTGATCGCCGAGGCCTCCGATACCCCCACGATCGGCTGGAAGGGGCGCTGGGCCAACACGCTGCGGCTCTGGTCGGCCAAGCCCGAACAGGTCTTCGATCTCGGCCGGTTCAACGCGGGCGATTACTACGGCGCGGCCCAACCGGAAAACCTGGCGCGCACGATCAGCCGCGTGCTCTATCCCGACGATACGACGGACGAGGGCAAGCGGCTGCGGTTGAAGCAGGAATTCTTCTTCACCGCGGCGTCCTTGCGCGACATCCTGCGTCGCTTCGAGTCGGAGTACGACGATGTCCGGCAGCTTGCCGACAAGGTCGCGATCCAGCTCAACGATACCCACCCGGCGATCGCCGGCCCGGAACTCGTGCGGCTTCTGGTGGACGAGAAGGGCGTGGAGTTCGACGCCGCCGTCGAGATCGCGCGCAACTGTCTTGGCTACACCAACCACACCCTGTTGCCCGAAGCGCTGGAGCGGTGGTCGATCGGCCTGATGAAGAACCTGCTGCCGCGGCATCTGCAGATCATCGAGCGCATCGACGCCGTACACGCCGAGGCGCATCCCGACCGTGCCGTGCGGATGATCGGGGACGGCGACGTGCAGATGGGCCCGCTCGCCTTCGTCATGGCGCACAAGGTGAACGGCGTCTCGCGCCTCCATACCGACCTGATGCGCGAGACGGTCTTCTCCGAACTGAACAGGCTTCACCCGGAGCGCATCGTCAGCCAGACCAACGGCGTCACGCCGCGGCGCTGGGTCCTGGCTGCCAATCCGCGGCTCTCCACGCTGATCACGAGCGCGATCGGCGACGGTTGGGTCGACGATCTGGAACAGCTTTCGCGCATCGAGCCGCTCGCCGACGATGCGGCCTTCCGCGATGATTTCGCCGCAGCGAAGCGCAAGAACAAGGAGAGTCTGGCCGCCTATCTGGGCGAGCGCGGCACCGAGATCGATCCGGACGCCCTTTTCGACGTTCAGATCAAGCGCATCCACGAATACAAGCGCCAGCACCTGAACATCCTCGAGACCATCGCGCTGTGGCAGGAGATCAAGGACGATCCGAACGGCGACTGGCTGCCGCGGGTCAAGATCTTCGGCGGCAAGGCCGCGCCCGGCTACGTCTTCGCCAAGGAGATCATCCACCTGATCAATGCGGTGGCCAAGGTGGTGAACGCCGACCCCGCGACGCGCGACGTGCTGAGGGTCGCCTATCCCTCGAACTACAACGTCACCCTGGCCGAGCGCCTGATTCCCGCCGCGGAACTGTCCGAACAGATCTCCACCGCCGGCAAGGAAGCATCGGGCACCGGGAACATGAAGTTCGCCCTGAACGGGGCGCTGACGATCGGGACGCTGGACGGCGCGAATGTCGAGATCCGCGGCCTTGTCGGCGCCGAGAACTTCTTCCTGTTCGGCATGACCGCCGAGGAGGTGGTGGCACGGCGCGAGGTCGAGGGCCATGCCGCGAAGGCCATCGCGGCGGAACCGCGCCTCAAGCGGGCGCTCGATGCCGTGCGCGCGGGAACCTTCGGCTCGGGCTTCGACAGCATCGTCGACAACGTGTCGGGACCGGACTATTTCCTCGTGGCTTCGGACTTCGCCGATTACTGGAGGGCAAGCCGATCGGTCGAGGCGGCCTATCGCGACCGCAGCGACTGGACCCGCCGGGCGGTTCTCAACACGGCGCGGTCGGGCTGGTTCAGTTCCGACCGGACGATCCGGGGCTACATGGGAGAGATCTGGAACGTGTCGTCGCTGAACGGCTGAGGTCTCAGCCGCGCCGCGATCGGAGCGCCAGCCGGACGGCGCCGAGGGCAGTCAGCAGCGCCGCCAGAGCCGCAAGGCTTGCAATGGCCGCTGTGCCTCGCGAGCCCGGCTCGGCGTCAACTGTCCCGGCTCCGGCTGTGTCTGCGGCTTCGATGTGATCCCGGTCGGTGGTGAGCAGGGGCGATCCGGTCCCCTGCAGGATGGCCGCGCCGGGCGCTCCGAGGGAGCCGCCGAAGGCCGAGCCCCTCGGGCCGGAGGCGAGCGGCGGCAGATCGAGGACCGATCCGGCGGCGGCGATTCGCGTCCCACCCGTGTTGCCGAGCCGCAGGACCGGCGCAGGGGTGTCGATCGCGAGATCGTCCGGCATGGCAGAGGGAGCGGCCGGACCCGTCGGAACGAGCCAGAAAAAGGCGCAGAGTGCCGTTGCGGCCGTCGATCGCAGCAAGGAGGTTCCCTGTCGTTCCACGGCACGTATCCTGCGGTGCCGTCCGCTTCCAGCTCTACCCATCGATGATTAGCGCTTCGTCAACGCGAAACCGTGGCCCGGATCATGAGTTGCCCCAACACCTGCAGCAGCAAGGCCGCTTATTTTGCTTGTCGCCGCGGCCGAACGACATAGGCTTGGAGCATGACCTTGAAATCCAACCGTCCCGCACAACTCGTCGACCCCAAGGCCGCCGAGGCGCTTCATCAGGGCCGCCATGGCGCGCCGTTTTCCGTTCTGGGACCGCACGGAACCGGCTCGGACCGGACCGTCCGCGCCATTGATCCCGGCGCCGAGCGCGTCGCCGCCGTCACCGAGGACGGGGTAGAGCACGATCTGCCGCGCGTCGCCGAGGGACTGAGCGTGTTTGCAGGCCCGGTGCCGGGCGACGGACATTACTGGTTGCGGAGCCGTGCCGGCGAGGCCCAGTGGGATGCCGAGGATGTGTACCGCTTCGGCCCGGTCATCGGCGAGATGGACGAGTACCTGCTGGGCGAGGGAACGCACCAGAAGATCTGGACCGTGCTTGGCGCGCATGTCATCGAGCATGAGGGCCAGCACGGAACCCATTTCGCGGTCTGGGCGCCCAACGCGCAGCGGGTCAGCGTCGTCGGGGGGTTCAACCACTGGGACGGGCGCCGCCATCCGATGCGAGCCCGCGGATCGACCGGCGTGTGGGAGATCTTCGTTCCCAATATCGGCGAGGGGGAGCCCTACAAGTACGAGATACTGGGCCATAACGGCGCCTTGCAGCCGTTGAAGGCGGATCCGGTGGGCTTTGGCTCGCAGCATCCGCCGCAGAATGCCTCCGTCGTGCGCCATATCGGCGGTTACGGCTGGAAGGACGACGAATGGATGGCGACGCGGGAGGGGCGGAACGGTCGTACCGCACCGATCTCCGTCTACGAGGTGCATCTGGGGTCGTGGAAGCGGGTCACGGAGGAAAACAACCGGCCGTTGTCCTACCGGGAGGCTGCCGATGAACTGGTCGATTACGCGCACGACATGGGATTCACCCATCTCGAGCTGCTCCCGATCAGCGAATATCCGTTCGACGGATCCTGGGGATATCAGCCTGTGGGGCTCTTCGCGCCGACGATCCGGTTCGGGCCGCCGCACGAGTTCCGTGATCTGGTCGATGCCGCGCACCGCAAGGGAATGGGGCTGATCCTCGACTGGGTGCCAGGCCATTTCCCGGCAGATCCGCACGGGCTCGGCCTGTTCGACGGCACGCATCTCTACGAGCATTCGGACCCGCGAGAGGGGTTCCACCAGGACTGGAACACGCTGATCTACAATTACGGCCGCAGCGAGGTGTCGAACTTCCTGACCTCGAATGCGCTCTACTGGCTGGACGAATACCACGTGGACGGGCTGCGCGTGGATGCGGTCGCCTCGATGCTCTACCGCGACTATTCGCGGAAGGAAGGCGAGTGGGTCCCGAACAAGCATGGCGGTCGCGAAAACTACGAGGCGATCGACTTCCTCAAGAAGGTGAACGTTATCGCCTATGGCGAGGCGCCGGGGATCATGACAGTGGCGGAGGAATCGACCTCCTTCCCGCAGGTCTCGAGCTCCGTGGACGACGGCGGGCTGGGCTTCGGCTACAAGTGGAACATGGGGTGGATGAACGACACCCTGCGCTACATGGCCAAGGACCCGCTCTATCGCAGCTACGACCATCACCTGATGACCTTCGGGCTGCATTACGCCTATTCGGAGAACTTCATCCTGCCGATCAGCCACGACGAGGTGGTGCACGGCAAGGGGTCGATGCTGGGCAAGATGCCGGGCACCGAATGGGAGAAGTTCGCCAACCTGCGCGCCTATTACGGGTTCATGTGGGGCCATCCCGGCAAGAAGCTTCTGTTCATGGGACAGGAATTCGCTCAGCCGTCCGAGTGGAACCACAACGCGCAGCTGAGCTGGACGCAACTTGACGACCCCAAGCACAAGGGTGTGCAACGACTCGTGCGCGATCTCAACACGCTTTACCGGGCGGAGCCGGCGCTCCATGCGCTCGATTGCGATTCGGCCGGGTTCCAGTGGATCGAGGCCAATGACAGCCAGGCCTCGGTCTATGCCTGGATCCGGCGCTCGGGCGGGGACGATCCGGAAGTGGTCGTGGCCTGCAACTTCACCCCCGTCGAGCGCGTCTATTCCTTGGGAATGCCCCAGGCGGGCCGCTGGCGCGAGGCGCTGAACACGGATGCGACGATCTATGACGGCGGCGGCCGCGGTAATATGGGGGCCGTCGAGGCGACGGCGGAGGCGCTGCACGGCCAGCCCGCGCGGGCCGAGGTGGTCCTGCCGCCCCTGTCGACGGTGATTTTCGTCAAGGAGGGGTGAACGCGCCCCAGGGGGAGAGATGGAGAAGACACCGAAGCGGCTGGCATCGCGCAGCATGGCCTTCGTCCTCGCCGGGGGCCGCGGCAGCAGGCTGAAACAGCTGACCGACAACAGGGCGAAGCCCGCCGTCTATTTCGGCGGCAAGACGCGGATTGTCGATTTCGCCCTGTCGAACGCGATGAATTCCGGCGTCCGCAAGATGGCCATCGCGACGCAATACAAGGCGCACAGCCTGATCCGCCATTGCCAGAGGGGCTGGTCGTTCTTCCGCGCCGAGCGCAACGAGTATCTCGACATCCTGCCCGCGAGCCAGCGGGTGAGCGAAGACAAGTGGTATGTGGGCACCGCCGACGCGGTGACACAAAACATCGACATCATCGACAGTTACGGCATCGAATACATCCTCATCCTAGCCGGCGACCACATCTACAAGATGGATTACGAGGTCATGCTGGCGGAGCACGTAGAGACCGGCGCCGACGTCACCGTCGGCTGCCTGACGGTGCCGCGCGAGGAGGCCTCGGCCTTTGGCGTCATGGCGGTGGACGATACGCTCAAGGTCACGTCGTTCCTGGAAAAGCCAGCCGACCCGCCCGGCATGCCCGGGGACGAAACGCAGACGCTGGCCTCCATGGGCATCTATGTCTTCAAGTGGTCCTACCTGCGCGAGCTTCTGATTGCCGATGCGGATCGCGGGGGCTCGAAGCACGATTTCGGCGGCGACATCATCCCCTTCATCGTCAAGAACGGCCGGGCGCAGGCGCACCGCTTCACCGACAGCTGCGTCCGCCACCGACCCGACGCAGTCGCCTACTGGCGCGACGTGGGCACGATCGACGCCTACTGGCAGGCGAATATCGACCTGACCAATTTCGACCCCGATCTCGATCTGTGGGACAACAACTGGCCGATCTGGACCTATTCGGAACTCTCCCCGCCGGCGAAGTTCATCCACGACGAGGAAAACCGGCGGGGCCACGCGATCTCCTCCATGGTGGCGGGGGGATGCATCATCTCGGGCACGCAGATCCGCAACTCGCTGCTCTTCACGCAGGTGCACACGAACAGCTTTTCGCAGCTCGAGGAGGCGGTCGTCCTGCCGCGCGCGGTGATCGGCCGGCACGCCCATCTGCGCCGATGCGTGGTCGACCGCGGCGTGCACATTCCCGAAGGACTGGTCGTCGGCCAGGACCCCTCCGATGACGCAGAATTCTTCGAGGTGTCGAAGGGCGGCATCACGCTCATCACCCAGCCAATGATCGACGCGTGGAGCGCCGCTCAGTGATGCGCGTCCTCTCCGTCGCGTCGGAATGCGCGCCCCTGGTGAAGACCGGCGGGCTCGCCGACGTGGTGGGGGCCTTGCCGACGGCGCTGGCCGCCCAGGAGATCGAGATGCGGGTGCTGCTGCCGGCCTATCCGGCGGTGATGCGAGCGCTTCCGGAGGGCCGTGAGGTTCTCTCCTTCGACGATCTTTATGGCGGTCCGGCGCGGGTCATCGCGACCGATGCGAAGGAACAGCCCCTGTTCCTGCTCGATGCACCGCATCTCTACGACCGGGCAGGGACGATCTATCTCGACGACGAGAACCGCGACTGGCGGGACAATCCCGAACGGTTCGCGGCGCTGTGCCGCGCGGGGGCGGAAATCGCGGCGGGCGCGGTGGGCTGGCGGCCGGATGTGGTTCACGGCCACGACTGGCAGGGCGGATTCCTGCCCTATTTCGTCTCGCGCGCGGCCAAGCCCGTGCCCTCGATCCTGACGATCCACAACATCGCCTTCGCCGGCTTGTTCGATCCGGCGAAGATCGAGCGGTTGCAGATTGACCCGGCCGACTTCCATCCCGAAGGGTTCGAATTCTGGGGCCGCGTCTCGGCGCTGAAGGCGGGGCTCGTCTGGGCCGACCGGATCACCACCGTCTCGCCGCGATACGCGCTCGAGTTGACGACGCCCGCCTTCGGCATGGGCTTCGACGGCGTCATCTCGAACCGACGCGACGATCTGATGGGCATCCTGAACGGCATCGACACGGCGACCTGGGATCCCGGCAGCGATCCCGCCATCCGGCGCTTCAAGAGCTTCCGCGGCAAGACTGCTGCGACGAGCGCGTTGCGCGCCGAGATGGGCCTTTCTCCGGGCAAGGGGCCGCTGGCCATCGTGATCTCGCGGCTGACCGAGCAGAAGGGGCTCGATCTTCTGCTCGAGGGCGTTCCGGACTTTCTGCAGGCCGGCGGGCAGATGGTGCTTCTGGGGTCTGGCGACCGATCGCTTGAAGCGGCCTGGCGACACGCCGCGGACCGCTACGACGGGCTTGCCGTCCGGATCGGCTACGACGAGATGCTGAGCCACCGGATGATGGCCGGCGGCGAGGCCGTTCTCGTGCCGTCGCGATTCGAGCCCTGCGGGCTGACGCAGCTCTACGGCCTGCGCTACGGCGCGATACCGGTCGTTGCGCGCGTGGGCGGGCTGGCAGATACAGTGATCGATGCCAATGATGCGGCCCTCAAGGCGGGAGTCGCCACCGGCATCGTCCATGCCGCCGACGACCTGCAGGCCCTGAAGCTGGCCCTGTCGCGCCTCCTCGACCTCTACGCCGCGCCGGAGGTCTGGACGCGGACGGTTCGCAACGCGATGCGGCATCCGGTGGGATGGGACGTGTCGGCGGGCCAGTACGCGGACCTTTACAGGACGCTTGCAGCCGCCACATGACCTCGACCCTTTCCATCGGCGCGGGCCGGGCCGCCCCGCTTGGGGCAACGTTCGACGGAGACGGGGTGAACTTCGCCGTGTTTTCGCAGAACGCCTATCGGATGGAATTGTGTCTGTTCCCCGAAGGCGGTGGCGAGACCCGGCTCGATCTGCCCGAGCGGGACGGCGACGTCTGGCACGGCTACATCTCCGGGCTTACCCCGGATACGCGCTACGGCTATCGCGCCCATGGGCCATTCGCGCCGCGCGACGGCCACCGCTTCAATCCCGCGAAGCTGCTGATGGATCCCTACGCGAAGCGTCTGACGAGGCATCCCGACTGGCACGATGCGCTGATGGGATATACCGTGGGCGATCCGCGGGCCGATCTCTGCCTCGATCCGCGCGACAGCGCGCCCTACATGCCGCGCTCGGTGGTCGAGGATCCGTCCTTTTCCTGGGGCCGGGATCAGGCGCCGCAGACGCCGATCGAGCAGTCGGTGATCTACGAGGCGCATGTGAAGGGCCTGACGAGGACGAACCCGCGGGTCACCAATCCAGGCACGTTCCTCGCCATGGCATCGGACCCGATGCTGGATTATCTGACGGATCTCGGCGTGACAGCGGTGGAGCTCTTGCCGGCGCAGGCGTTCGTGACGGATCTTTTCCTGCACAAGAAGGCGCTCACGAACTACTGGGGCTACCAGACGCTCGGTTTTTTCACCCCCGAACCGCGATACCTGGCGCGCGACCAGATCGCCGAGTTCCAACAGATGGTCGCGCGGTTCCACTCCGCCGGTATCGAGGTCCTGATGGACGTGGTCTACAACCACACCTGCGAGGGCGACGAACTGGGACCGACCCTGTCGTTTCGCGGCCTCGACAACGCCTCCTATTACCGCCTGGAGCGCGACCGGCGGCTCTATGTCAACGATACGGGCTGCGGCAACACGCTGAACGTCGATCACCCGATGGTCCTGCGGATGATCATGGACAGTCTGCGCTACTGGGTGGAGGTCATGCATGTGGACGGCTTCCGCTTCGACCTCTGCTCGACGCTCGGACGGGTGGACGAGGGCGGGTTCGATCCCGGCGCGGCGTTTTTCGACGCGGTCCGGCAGGATCCGGTCTTGACGCAGGTCAAGCTCATCGCCGAGCCGTGGGATCTGGGCCCCGGCGGGTACCAGCTCGGGGCCTTTCCCGCGCCGTTCCTCGAGTGGAACGACAAGTTCCGTGACCGGATCCGGATGTTCTGGCGCGGCGATCGCCGCTCGGCGCCGGGTCTGGCCGACCGGCTGACCGGATCGGCGTTGCAATTCGATCATTCCGGGCGCCCGGCCACATCGAGCGTCAACCTCTTAACGTCGCATGACGGGTTCACTCTCGAGGATGTGGTCAGCTACGGCGAGAAGCACAACGAGCCGAACGGCGAAGACAACCACGACGGCCACGGCGAGAACTACTCCGACAACATGGGCGTCGAGGGACCGACCGAGAAGGTTGCCATCAGGGCAGCGCGGGCCCGGCGCAAGCGCAACATGATGGCGACGCTGATGCTGAGCCAAGGCACGCCGATGATCTGGGCGGGTGACGAGCGGGGACACAGCCAAGGCGGCAACAACAACGCCTATGCGCAGGACAATGCGTCGAGCTGGATCGACTGGGCGAGGTTCGACGCCGAGTTTCACGCCTTTACCCGGCAGATGATCCGCTTTCGCCGCGCGCATCCGCTGTTGCGGCAGAAGCGGTTTCTCCACGCCCGCGAGCGGGCGATCGACGGCAAGGAAGATCTGTTCTGGTGGCGGCCCGATGGAACCGAGATGACCGAGCGGGACTGGACCAACGAGGATCTGGACGCGATCGCGATGGAGTTGCGTATGGCGAGTGGCACACCGGCCTATGCCGAGACCGAAGTGGCGATCTTCGCCGTGTTCAACCGCGGCCGCGCCCGCGACTGGATCTTGCCGGAACCCTCCGGCGAGACCGACTGGCGATGGCATATCGATACCGCCAGCCCCGAGCGCGAGCCGGATTTTGTGAGGGGCAGCGTCGAGATACCCGAGAACGCGGTCTCCGTCTTCGTGTTGCAGGCCGAGAGATGAGCGACGCGCGCACCGCCCTGGCGCAACGGCTGGGCATCGTCTTCCGCTATCGCGACGCGACTGGGACGGAGCACGAGATCGATCCGGCGACCCGTGATGCGCTCCTCGCCGCGATGGATGTCGGTCCGGGAGAGGAGGCCGCCCGGGCGCGGCTTGCGCTCATGGACGAGGCCGGCGCGCTGCCGCTCTGGCAGGTGGTGACGGCGGGCGCGCCGGTCGTCCTCGATCCGCTCGATGGGCAGGATTGGCAGTTGCGTCTGGAAGACGGCACCACGCGGGAGGGTGAGGGTGCGGCGCTGGGCGAGGTGCCGCTTGGCATCCATGAACTGGTCGTGCACGGCGCCGGCCACTGGATCCTCGCGGCGCCGGAGCGGCTGCCGGATCCGCCGCGCGCCTGGGGCGTCACGCTCCCGCTCTACGGGCTGGCGCCGGATGGACGGATCGGCAGCTATAGGGATCTGGCCGAGGCGGCGGCGTCACTCGGCGCGGCGGGCGCGGATTTCGTCGGCGTCAATCCGGTGCATGCGGGCTTTCCCACCGATCCGGGCGCGGCCTCGCCCTATTCGCCGGCGCATCGCGGGCGGCTTGCCGCGATGCATGTCGCGCCCGCCTCGGAGGACCCCTTGCCGGCAGAGGCCCTTCTCGACTACGAGGCGGCGCTGCCGGCGCGGATGGCGGCGCTTCGCGCCGAGTTCGAGCGCTGCGAGCCGGTGGGTTTCGCCGACTGGCGGGAGAAGGAGCCCGACCTCGTCCGCTTCGCGCTCCACCAGGCGCTGTCGGAGCGCTACGGCGCCTTCTGGCCGGACTGGCCGGAGGCCTTCCGGGACCCGGACGGAGCAGCGGCCCGCGACTTCGCCGCAGAGAACGCCGCCGCGCTCGACTTTCATGCCTGGCTGCAATGGCAGGCTGATCGGCAGCTTGCCGTGGCGCAGGAGGCGGCGCTCGAAGCGGGTATGCGCTTCGGCCTGTATCTCGATCTGGCGGTGGGCACCCACCCTGCCGGAGCCGAAACCTGGGGGCAGCCGGACCTCTTTGCGCGGGGGGTCTCGCTCGGTGCGCCGCCGGATGCGTTCTCCGACACGGGGCAAAGCTGGGGGCTGGCGCCGCTGCGGCCCGACACGCTGGCGCGGCGCGGCTTCCGACCCCTGGCGGCCATCCTGCGCCGCGCGCTCGCGCACGCGAAATTGCTGCGGATCGACCATATCCTGGGCTTCGAGCGCGCCTTCTGGGTGCCCGATGGTCCTGACGCTCCGCCGGGCGCCTACGTGTCCATGCCGCGCGCGGCGCTTCTGGCGGTGGTGCGGATCGAGGCGGCGCGGGCCGGCGCCACGATCGTCGGCGAAGATCTCGGCAATATTCCCGAAGGTCTGCGCGACGCGCTGCAGGAGAGCGGGATCCTCGGCTGCCGCGTGGCGCAGTTCGAGCGGCTCTGGGAGGCAGACGAGATCACCTTCCGGCCCGCCGCGGAGTATGCATCCGCAGCGCTGACCTCGTTCGGGACCCATGACCTGCCGCTCTGGGAGGGCTGGAAGGCCGGACGCGACATCGACTGGCGCTTCGAGCTCGGCACCATGACCAAGACGCAGCGTGACGCGGCTCTGGCCGAACGGCAGGAGACGGTGCAGGTATTCTGCGAGATGATCGGCGGCGCGTCGATCGACGCCCTGCACGGGTTCCTGGCGCAGACGCCCTCGCGCCTCGTCGCCTGCCAGATCGAGGATCTTCTGGGGCGGACGGAACAGCCGAACCTGCCGGGGACGGTCCACGATCACCCGAACTGGCGCCGGCGGCTCGGCGTGGCGGCCGAAGAGCTGGGCCAGCTTGACGCGGTGCGCCGCACCGTCAAACTCATGACAGACGCCGACAGATAGGAACGAAGATGGAATTTGCGACGATCGAGACCCAGCCCATCGAGGGGCAGAAGCCGGGCACCAGCGGTCTGCGCAAGAAGACGAAGACGTTCATGGAGCCGCGCTATCTCGAAAACTTCATCGAGAGCATCTGGCGCGGGATCGGCGGCGTGGAGGGTAAGACGCTCGTTCTGGGCGGCGATGGCCGCTATTTTGCCGACCGCGCGGCGCAGGTGATCCTGCGCATGGCCGCGGCATCGGGAGCGCGCAAGGTCATCGTGGGGCAGGGCGCACTTCTGTCGACGCCAGCCGCGTCGAACCTCATTCGCAAGCGCGGCACCGATGGCGGCATCATCCTGTCGGCGAGCCACAATCCCGGTGGGCCAGACGAGGATTTCGGCGTCAAGTTCAACACCCCGAACGGCGGTCCGGCACCGGAGGAGGTGACGCGGAAGATCCACGAGGCGACGAAGACGATCACCTCCTACCGCATCCTCGAGACGCAGGATCTCGACCTTGAGCGGCTCGGCTCCGTGACACTGGGCGAGATGGAGGTCGAGGTGATCGACCCGGTCGCGGACTATGTCGAGTTGATGGAGAGCCTGTTCGACTTCGAGGCGATCCGGCGGATGATCGCGGGCGGCTTCCGTCTCTGTTTCGACGCCATGCATGCCGTGACGGGCCCCTATGCGCGGGAGATCTTCGAGACCCGCCTCGGCGCCGCCCCGGGCAGCGTTCGCAACGCCGATCCGCGCCCCGATTTCGGCGGCGGCCATCCCGATCCGAATCCGATCTGGGCGAAGGACTTGATGGAGGTGATGCAGGGGGACGATGCGCCGGATTTCGGCGCTGCCTCGGACGGTGACGGCGATCGGAACATGATCATGGGGCCGGGCATGTACGTGGCCCCGTCCGACAGTCTGGCCATCCTCGCCGCGAACGCGCATCTGGCGCCGGCCTATGCGAAGGGCCTTGCGGGCGTTGCGCGCTCGATGCCGACCAGCCGCGCGGTCGACGAGGTCGCCGCGGCGAAGGGTCTTGACTGCTATGAGACGCCGACGGGGTGGAAGTTTTTCGGCAACCTGCTCGATGACGGCCGCATCACCATCTGCGGCGAGGAGAGCGCGGGCACCGGATCCGACCATGTGCGCGAAAAGGACGGCGTCTGGGCGGTGCTGTTGTGGCTGAACGTGCTGGCCCAGTCCCGCAAGGGCGTCGCCGGGCTGGTCCACGATCACTGGCGGGAATACGGGCGCAACATCTATAGCCGCCACGACTTCGAGGCGATCGAGTCGGCGAAGGCTGAGGCGCTGATCGACGATCTGCGCGGAAGGCTCGACGCGCTGCCGGGACAGAGCTTCTCCGGGCGGACGGTGGAGGCTGCCGACGAATTCGCCTATACCGATCCCGTTGACGGGTCGACCGCCGCGCGGCAGGGACTGCGCATTTATCTCGACGGGGGCGGCCGCATCGTGCTGCGGCTGTCGGGCACCGGCACGGCCGGAGCCACCTTACGCGTCTATCTGGAGGACCGGACCGAGGATCCCGGGATGTTCGATGCCGATACCCAGGAGGCGCTGAGCGAGATCATCGCCGCCGCGCACGAGATCGCCCGGATCGAAGAGCATACCGGTCGCACGGACCCCGACGTGCGCGCCTGACCCCGCCGGTCTCGGAAGAAAGGATTGTCATGACTTTGAAGGACCGCGTCGCCGTCCACATGGATCGGGCGGAGGCCCTTGCGCAATCTTGCCGGAAGGCGCTGACCACGTCCAAGACCGCCTTCGACGCGCATCAGAGCATCGCCCGCAAGCTCGGCGGCCAGATCGACGGCGACATCGCCACGTTCGGGTTCTGGACGCCCGAGCTTCTCGACCACCGGATCCCCGACGGCGACGTGTTCCTCGAAATCCTGTCGCCCACCGGGCCCCTGGACCTGACGCGCGCGCACCAAAGCGTCGAGTTCGACCGCGTCTATCTGCCGGTGGCCCGGTACGAAGCGCATACCTTCGCGGCGGTCACCGGCCTGCGCGCCGGGACGCGCGAAGCGGGCGGCGATTTCTATGCGCTGGTGTGGCGCGACCAGTCGGACGCCTGGCACCGGATCCTCGACCCGCTGGCCTCGTCGCTCCCCTTCGGCGCCTTCGCGCCGGCCGAGCTCTATGATCTGGATCGCCTGCAGGCCGCGCGGCGCGACACCGACTACTGGGCCGCCTTCCGGCCTGAACCGGGCGCGCCCCCCCACAAGTTCGGCCCGCCTACCAACATCCTGCAGATCCACGTGCCGACCGCGACCGGCGGCGGCACGCTGGCGAGCCTCACCCGGCAGTTCGAGCGGCTGTCCGAGCGGTTGCGGCACAATCTTCCGACCGATCCGATGGACGAGATCTTCCTCGGCTACGACGCGGTCCAGCTGCTGCCGGTCGAGCCGACCACGGTCTACGAGACGGGGCCGGCCTTCTGGACCGAGACGCTGCTCGACGAGGACAGGCTGGAGATTGAACTGATCCGGCCGGACACGACGAACTGGGGCTACGACGTCGTGATCTCGGGCATGGCCACCGTCAATCCGGTCCTGCTGGAATCGGGCCGGCCCGACGAGCTGGCGGATTTCGCGGCCGTGCTGCACAACTTCCCGGGCAAGCCGAAGATGCTGGTCTTCGACGTGGTCTATGGCCATGCCGACAATCAGGGGCTTGCGGCGCTCAACAGCCACTTCTTCGCCGGACCCAACATGTACGGCCAGAATCTCGACTACAAGAATCCCGCGGTGCGCGCCGTTCTTCTGGAAATGCAGCGCCGCAAGGTCGATTTCGGCGCCGATGGGGTTCGGGTCGACGGCGCCCAGGACTTCAAGTGGTGGGATCCGCAGATGCAGGAGTTGCGCCACGACGACGATTATCTGAACTTGATGTCGGACATCGTGCAGACCGTGGCGGGCACCGCATACCGGCCATGGTTCGTCTTCGAGGACGGACGGCCTTGGCCGCAGGAGGATTGGGAGCTGAGCTCGAGCTACCGGGCGGTCATCGAACAGCATGCCGATGACGACGTCTTCCAGTGGGGGCCGCTGACCTTCGCGCACAACACTCCGTTCATTTACGGCTATTGGCTGTCGAAATGGTGGCGCATCAAGGAGATGTTGCACTGCGGGTCGAACTGGATCTCGGGAACGGCGAACCACGACACGTTGCGCCGCGGAACCCAGGTGAACCCGAAGCTCAACATCAATACGCGGCTCGGCGACACCCGGATGGAGATCCTCGAGAAGGCCTACGACAACCCGGCCGTGTCGATGCTGACCTACGCCGCCTTTCCCGGCGTGCCGATGGATTTCCTGAACGCGACCGCCCGCGCCAACTGGGGCTTCATCCGCAACCAGGACGACAAGTACGGCGTCAAGGTCGTGGCCGAGGAGGCGATCAGCCTGAAATGGCAGGTGGACGCCTATCGCTATTCGGTGCCGGGCAACTTCACCCGTCTCAAGGAGCTGGGGTTCGAGACCCGCGAGGACCTGAGCCGGTTCTTCGAGTTCCTGCCCGCCCTCGTCGAGGTCACGGAATACGACCTCGATCACATCGTGCGCCTGCTGAACGGGGTGGAGCCGCCGCTGGCCGGTCCTGGCCACTTCACCGTCCAGGACCTGAAGACCATCGCCCGCGCCTGGATGGACGACATGCATGAATATTGCAACGTCGCCAATTCCCATTCGAATCTGAACCCGATCCAGACCAGGTTCATGTATGATCTGCGAAATTTCCGGAGGGCAAACCCGTGGCTCCGTGCTAATCTCGGGCCGGAGGATCATTTCAACTACTTGCAGCCGGTCGACGGAAGGACGATCTTTGCATCCTATCGGAAGGGGCCGGACAGGGAGGTGTTCACCATCACCCACATGGAAGGCGGTGAATCGGACGAGTTCGATCCGCTCCGGCTGCCGATCCCGGCGCTGGGAGGGGCCGGCTGGCGCTGTGTCCTTCGCACCCCGGGGATCGGCGAGGAATACATATCCGGTCCGATCATACTGAAGGATTCCATGGGCCTCGTCTTCGAAAGGACATGAGATGCTGAGAAGGATCGGGCCGCTCCATCGTTTCGCAGCGGTCGCTGCAGCCATATTTTGCACCGTGCTGGCGGTCATCGTGGCGGTGATCTACGGCAGCTGGTGGTGGCTGGCCGTCGTCGTCTTTGCGGCGCTCACGCTGGTCGGCCTGCACGATCTCTTCCAATCGACCCATTCGATCCTTCGCAACTATCCGCTTCTGGGCCATATCCGCTTCTTCTTCGAGAAGATCAGGCCCGAGATCCGTCAGTACCTGATCGAGTCGGATCAGGACGAGGAGCCGTTCAGCCGCGAGGACCGGTCCATTGTCTATCAGCGCGCCAAGAACCAGGAAGGAGCGCGCCCCTTCGGAACGAAGAAGTCGGTCTATGACGGCGGCTATGTGTGGATGACTCACTCGATCTCGCCCACGAACATCAAGGGCCACGATTTTCGCGTACGGGTGGGGGGAACGGATTGCCTGCAGCCCTACGATTGCTCGCTCTACAACATTTCGGCGATGTCCTTCGGATCGCTGTCCGGCGCGGCTATCGAGGCCATGAACAAGGGCGCCAAAATGGGAGGCTTTGCCCACGATACCGGCGAGGGCGGCATCTCGAAATACCATCGCAATGGCGGCGATCTGATCTGGGAGATCGGGTCGGGCTATTTCGGCTGCCGCGATTCCGAGGGCAACTTCGACCCCGACCTGTTCCGCAAGCAGTCCGCCGATCCGCAGGTGCGGATGATCGAGATCAAGCTCAGCCAAGGCGCCAAGCCCGGCCATGGCGGCATGCTGCCCGCGGCCAAGATCACCAAGGAGATCGCCGAGGCGCGCGGCGTCCCGATGGGCGAGGACTGCATCTCTCCCGCCGGCCATTCGGCCTTTTCCACGCCGAAGGAATTGTGCCACTTCATCGACCGCCTGCGGCAACTCTCCGGGGGCAAGCCGATCGGCTTCAAGCTGTGCATCGGTCACCGGCGCGAATTCATGTGCATCCTGAAAGGGATGATCGAGACCGGCATCGTTCCCGATTTCATCGTCGTCGACGGGACCGAGGGCGGTACGGGCGCGGCACCGCTGGAGTTTGCCAACCATGTCGGCATGCCGCTGACTGAAGGCCTGACCTTCGTCCACAATTCGTTGCGGGGCGTCGATCTGCGCGACCGGATCCGCATCGGCGCCAGCGGCAAGCTGATCCACGCCTTCGACATCGCCCGCGCCTTCGCGCTGGGCGCCGACTGGTGCAATTCGGCCCGCGGCTTCATGTTCTCGGTCGGCTGCATCCAGGCGCAGGCCTGCCATACCAACCATTGCCCGACCGGCGTGACCACCCAGGACCCGCTGCGGCAGCGGGCTCTGGTCGTGCCGGAGAAGGCCGAGCGGGTGGCGAATTTCCACCGCAATACCCTGCGGGCTCTGGCCGAGATGACGGAGGCGGCGGCGCTCGAGGACCCGCGCGATTTCCTGCCCTATCACTTCATGAAACGCGAGGCGGACGGCGACATGGTCGAGGCCTCCGACGTCTGGAGCTACATGCCGACCGGGTTCCTGGTGCGCGATGTGGGTTTCGATGACGAGGTGTACCGCCGCCGCTGGAACCGCGCCAACGCCAACAGCTTCAAGCCGCCCGATCCGCAGGGCCGCACGCAGACGAAATCCGATGTCGACAGCCCCGCGCATGCCGCGGCGGAGTGAGGCAGCCGCTCTGCTGCCTCTAGGTGAGGAGGCATCGCGTCGGCTCCCGGTCCATCAGGCGGGCAGGAGGCTGTCCACGTGCCGCGCGCAGCCGGTCAGAGCCGCGTAATCGTCGTCGATCATCCAGACCGAGAACTGCGTCATGAAGTCGGAGAAGCGGCCCTTCGCGCGGAACGCCTCGGCAAATCCGTGGCGGTCGAGATGCGGCAGCATGGCATTGGCCATGCCGCCGACGATGTAGATTCCGCCGAAGGGCAGGTGGGTCAGGGCCAGATCCCCCGCGACCCGGCCGAGCGCCCGGCAGAACGCGTCCGCCGCCCGCAGCGCGACCGGATCGTCCCGGCGGGCGATGGCGGCAATGATCTCCACGGAGGATTTCCGAGCGCCGGTTCCGGTCGCCCACGCATAGACGCGCTCCAGCCCCCGCCCTGACAGGACATCCTCGACCCCCGGAAAGCCGTGATGCCGGCTGACGAAGCGGGAGAGCGACATGTCCTCCTCGTCGAGGACGGGGAAGGTCGTGTGGCCGCTTTCGCATGGCGGGACATAGTGCCCGGTCTCGGTGCGAAAGACGGGAACCGCGTTGAAGCCGGTGCCGATCCCGATCACCAACTCGGCATTGTGTGCCCGCCCCGCCGAGCCCGGCACCACGGCATGCAGGTTTTCGCGCGGCAGCGCCGAGACCGCATGTCCCTGTGCCTGGAGGTCATTGAGGATCGCGGCGGTCGCCGCACCGGTACAGGCGGCGAGGTGGTCGCGGTCGAAGGTCCAGTCGAGATTGGTCAACTTGCCGACCCCGTCCATGACCGGGCCCGCCATCGCGATGCAGGCGCCCGCGCAGCGCGGTGCGCCATGCTCCTCGAGATAAGTCGCGTAGATCTCGCCCAGCCCGGGATGATCGGCGTTGCGAAACCGCGCGATGCTTGCCATATCGACGACGCCGCCTTCGGCCAGACCGACCCGGGTGTTCGTTCCGCCGACATCGGAAACGAGGCAAAGTTGGTTCATCGCGCCAGCGCTGTCTTCAGTGCATGATAGCTGGCCTTCGGCGTGCGGGTCTGATCGGCGTAATCCACGTGGACGAGGCCGAACCGTGGACCATAGCCGAGGTTCCACTCGTAATTGTCGAGGAGTGACCAGCTGAAATACCCCTTGACCGGGATCCCGTCGTCGATGGCGCGCCGGACCTGCGCCAGATGCGCCGAGAGATAGGCAACGCGCTCGCTGTCCTCGACCGCGCCGTTCACGACGGCGTCGTTCCACGCCATGCCGTTCTCCGTCACGTAGAGCGGCAGGCCCCGGCTGTAATCCTCGTGCACCCGCTTCAGGAAGGCATGGAGGCCCTCGGGATAGATCTCCCAGCCGAGCTGGGTCTTGGGGAGCGGGCCCGGCACCTCCCGAAGGGCGGGCCACGGCCCCTCTGCCGGGGCGATCAGCTTGCGCGTGTAGTAGTTCAGCCCCAGCCAGTCCAGCTTCTGCCCGATCAGGTCCATGTCGTCGTGCCAGTTGGCGGGCATGTGCGGCCCCAGACCGGCGAGCACGTCTTCTGGATAGCGCCGGTCCATCAGCGCGCCGACGAAGAAGCGGTTGTAATAGCCGTCGTAAGTCTCGGCCGCCTTGCGGGCCTCGGGGCTTTCATCGGCGGGAGCGGCATATTCGAAGTTGCAGACGGCGCCGACATTGCTCACTCCGAGACCGCGCAGAACCTCGACCGCGCGGCCATGGGCGAGCAGCACGTGGTGCATGGCCCGCGCGGTGGCGCGGATGTCGCGCAACCCCGGCGCATGATGGCCGAGGAAATGGCTCATCCAGCCGACGCACCACGGCTCGTTGATCGGTGCCGCGGACCACACCCGGTCGCCGATCCGCGCCATCACGATCTCGGCGAAATCCGCGAACCACCCGGCGATGTCGCGATTGCGCCAGCCGCCCAGATCGGCCAGAGGCGACGGCAATTCCCAGTGGTAGAGCGTGACGGCCGGCTTCAGGCCGCGGGCGAGCAGCCCGTCGACAAGCCGGTCGTAGAAGTCGAGCCCCTCGGGATTGGCCGCGCCACGCCCCTCCGGCACGACTCGCGCCCAGGATGTCGAGAAGCGGTAGACGTCGAAATTGCCGTCCCGGAGCAGATCCAGGTCCCCGTCCATGCGGTGATAATGGTCGCAGGCCACCGCGCCCGTTTCCGCCTGCGCGGCATTGCCGGGCGTCTCGGCGAAATCGTCCCAGTGCGTGCGTCCGGCGGCGCCGAAGGAATGTCCCTCGATCTGGTAGGCCGACGTGGCCGCGCCGAACAGGAAATCGGCCGGAAAATCGGCACGGCGATGGTCGAGCATGATGTCTCCGGGTCTCGCGTCCATCTGCGAACATAGGCGCGGCCGCGGCTGCGTCAAAATCCGCGTTCGCGGCGCGGCCTGCCTCTCAGGTCCCCATTATCGGCCAAAGAAACGGGCAGGTGCGCAACGGGTTTGACATCTGCTCCCGGTTTGTGGAGCGTAACACCAAACGGCCTGGTTGCGGTAACGTCGGGCACGGAACGACGCGCGGAGCATACCGCGCTGACACCAAGGGAGAGGACAATGACTTTCACGATCACCCGCTCGTTCTGGGCCAGCGCCGCCATTCTGGCGCTCGGAACCGGCCTTGCGACCGCGCAGGACCTGCAGTTTCCGGTCGGCGAGGGGCCGTTCAGCTGGGACAGCTACAACGAGTTCATGGACAGCCACGACTTCTCCGGCCAGAGCATCAGCATTACCGGGCCCTGGACCGGCGAGGATGCCGAGCTCGTGGAGTCGGTTCTGGCTTATTTCGAAGAGGCGACGGGCGCCACCGTGAACTATTCGGGCTCCGACAGCTTCGAGCAGGACATCGTCATCTCGACGGAAGCCAATTCCGCTCCCAACATCGCGGTGTTCCCGCAGCCCGGATTGCTGCGCGACCTGGCCTCGCGCGGCGCCATCACCGCCCTCGATCAGGAAACGGCCGACTGGATCCGCGAGAACTATGCGGCGGGCAACTCCTGGGTCGATCTCGCCTCCTTCGAGGGGCCAGATGGGAACACCGCCCTTTACGCGTTTCCCTACAAGATCGACGTGAAGTCGCTGGTCTGGTACGTTCCCGAACAGTTCGAGGAGGGCGGCTACGAGGTTCCCGAAACCTACGAGGAGCTGAAGGAGCTCTCCGAGCAGATGGCCGAGGACGGCGTGACGCCCTGGTGCATCGGGCTCGGATCGGGCGCCGCGACCGGCTGGCCCGCGACCGACTGGGTCGAGGACCTGATGCTGCGCACGGTGGAACCCGAGGTCTATGACGCGTGGACGACCAACGAGATCGCCTTCGATGACGAGCGCGTGGTGAACGCGATCAACGAATACGGCTGGTTCCTGCAGGACGGCTACGTCAATGGCGGCCGTGAGGCGGCGGCCACCACCGACTTCCGCGACGCGCCCACCGGTCTGTTCGAGTTTCCGCCCGAATGCTACATGCTGAAGCAGGCGACCTTCATCCCGACCTTCTTTCCCGAAGGCACGGTGGTGGGCGAGGACGTGAGCTTCTTCTACTTTCCGGCGCCCGAGGAGGGCGATCTCGGACAACCTGTTCTCGGCGGCGGCACGATGTTTGCCATCACCAACGACAGCGAGATCACGCGCGGGTTCATCGATTTCCTGAAGACGCCGCTGGCCCACGAGATCTGGGCCGCGCAGGGCGGTCTTCTGACGCCCCACAAGGGCATCAATCCGGAGATCTTCCCCTCCGACAGCCAGCGCGAGCTGAACGACATCCTTCTGAACGCCACGACGTTCCGGTTCGACGGGTCGGACCTGATGCCGGGCGAGATCGGGGCCGGCGCCTTCTGGACGCAGATGGTGGAGTTCACCACCGGAAGCGAGGATGCCCAGGCCGCGGCCTCCGCGATCCAGCGACGCTGGGACGCGCTCGGCAACTGAGCGACGGGGGCGGGCGGTGACGCCTGCTCCGATCCCTGGGAGTGCCTCGGGAAGCCGGGGCTCCGACCCATCAGTGTGTAACGATGTCCGCCTTGCAAAGATCTTGCCTTTGTCAGGGCTCAACTGCGCCACATTCAAGGGGATCGGCCGGCTGCGGCGATCTCGTCAGCGGGGGGAAGAGATATGCCAGTCGTCCTTCAGGGGATCATCACGATCCTCATCGGCGTCGGGGGGTGCGTCGGATACTACTATCTGTCGAACCTCCTCCTCGACAAGGTCGTCTTCCCCGCTAGGGGCCCCAAGGCCGGGCAGAACATCAATCGCGCCAACGCCGTGCGGCCATGGCTTTTCCTGTTCCCGGCCATGTTCGTTCTCGGGCTCTATCTCTGCTATCCCGTCGTCGGGTCCTTCATCCGGTCGCTCTATGGCCGCAACCCGAATGATTTCGTCGGGCTCGGCAATTACACCTCGCTGCTGGGCTCGCCGGATTTCCGGACGTCGTTCTTCAACAACTTCCTGTGGGTCCTGTTCGTGCCGGCGGCGTCGACCTTCTTGGGTCTTCTCGTCGCACAACTCACCGACAAGCTCAGTTGGGGAAACTTCGCCAAGTCGCTGATCTTCATGCCGATGGCGATCAGCTTCGTCGGCGCCTCGCTGATCTGGAAATTCGTCTATGCCAACGATGCGCAAATCGGGCTGATCAACGCGATCCGTGCGGCGCTTGGCTTCGATAACCCCATCGACGTCCTGCAGATCCCGTTCTGGAACAACTTCTTCCTGATGGTGATCCTGGTCTGGATCCAGACCGGATTCGCCATGGTGATCCTGTCTGCGGCGTTGCGCGGCATCCCCGAGGAAACCATCGAGGCTGCGATTCTCGACGGCGCCAATCCGTGGCAGTTGTTCTTCAAGATCAAGGTGCCGCAGATCATGCCCACGATCGTGGTCGTCTGGACGACGATCACGATCCTCGTGCTCAAGGTGTTCGACATCGTCTACACGATGACGGGCGGCAATTTCGGGACCGAGATCCTGCCGAGCTACATGATGGACTTCATGTTCCGCGACGACGGGCGCGCGACCGCCATCGCCTTCGTCATCATGATCGTCGTCATGCCCGTGATGATCTGGAATATCGTGCAATCCCGCAGGGAGATGCGCTGATGGGCCGCGACCGGAGGACCGCATAATGGACAATATCGCAGGCACCAAATCTTCCCTTACCTGGGCCACGCACCTGTCGGTCGTGTTTCTCGTCGTGATCTGGCTGGTCCCGACGATCGGCCTCTTCGTCTCGTCCTTCCGCGAGCGCGACCAGATTTCCGCGTCGGGATGGTGGGACGCGCCGTTCCCCGTCGAATTGACTGCGCGAGGCAGGACGGCCAGTGAGGCCACGCCCGATGGCGATGTCTTCGTCGTCTCCGGCAATATCTACGACGATCCCGAAGCCAAGAGCTTCTTTCCGAATGACGGTGGTGAGATCGTGGCCTTCGGCACGCGCGGTGTTGCGCCGCGGGAATTTGATGCCGGCACCACCGCCGATCTCGGGGACGGCGAGACGCTCACCGTGAACGGCGACGGCAGCTATCGATGGGTCACGCCGGAAGAGCCGGGCAACCGTGGCCAGCGCGTCTATTTCGCGGCCAAGAGCCCGCCGGACTTCACCCTGGCCAATTACGAACAGGTGTTGACCGCCGACAACATGGACCGGGCCTTCATCAATACGCTGACTGTCACCGTTCCGGCCACCATCATCCCGATCCTCGTCGCGGCATTTGCGGCCTATGCTCTCGCATGGATGGATTTTCCGGGTCGCGGCGTGCTGATCGCGGTCGTCGTGGGGCTTCTCGTCGTGCCATTGCAACTGGCTCTGGTTCCGATGCTCAATCTTCACAACCGGATCGGGATCGGCCAGAGCTTCCTCGGCATCTGGTTCGCCCATACGGCCTTCGGCATGCCGCTCGCCGTGTATCTGCTTCGCAATTACATGGTGGGGTTGCCACGCGACATCATCGAATCTGCCAAGGTCGACGGGGCCACGGATTTCGAGCTGTTCCTCAGGATCGTCCTGCCGCTGTCCCTGCCGGCGCTGGCGGCCTTCTCGATCTTCCAGTTCCTGTGGACCTGGAACGACCTTCTGGTGGCCAAGGTCTTTCTGCCGTCCGACGACGCCTCGAAGGTGATGACGGTCAAGATCGCGGATGATCTTCTCGGCTCGCGTGGCGGCGACTGGGGCATCCTCGCCACCGCCGCCTTCGTGTCGATTGCGGTGCCGCTCGTCGTGTTCTTCTCGATGCAGCGGTTCCTCGTTCGCGGCCTGCTCGCCGGGTCGGTGAAGTAGTACATGGCGTTCCTCCAACCCAGCACCGACCGGCCGATGGAGGCGGGTCTGCCCGACCCGGACTGGTGGCGGGGCGCCATCATCTACCAGATCTATCCCCGCTCGTTTCAGGATTCGAACGATGACGGGGTCGGCGACCTGTCGGGGATCATCCACCGCATGGAATATCTGCGGCGGCTGGGGGTCGACGCAATCTGGATTTCGCCTTTCTTCCGCTCGCCCATGCGCGATTTCGGCTATGACATCGCTTCCTTTCGCGACATTGATCCGCTGTTCGGCTCGATGGGGGATTTTGATGCTCTGATCCATCGTGCGCACCAATTGAACATCCGCGTCCTGATCGATCTGGTGATGAGCCACACCTCTTCCGATCACAGATGGTTCAAGGAAAGCCGGTCGTCGCGCAAGAATCCCAAGGCCGACTGGTATGTCTGGGCCGATCCCAAGCTCGACGGCTCGCCTCCGAACAACTGGCTCTCGATCTTCGGCGGCTCGGCCTGGGAATGGGAATCGGAGCGGATGCAGTATTACCTGCACAACTTCCTGATCGAGCAGCCGGACCTCAATTTCCACAACGACGAGGTGCGCCAGGAGCTGTTGAACGTGGTGCGCTTCTGGCTCGAGCGGGGGGTGGACGGATTCAGGCTCGACGTCGTGAACTTCTATTTCCACGACAAGCAATTGCGCGACAACCCGCCGCTGCCGCCCGAATACCGCAACGACAATACCGCCCCGTCGGTGAACCCCTACAATTTCCAGGACCATCTCTACGACAAGACCCAGCCCGAAAATCTCGACTTCCTCCAGGAATTGCGGTCGGTGATGGATGAGTATTCGTCGATCACCAGCGTCGGCGAGATCGGCGAAAGCCAGCGGGGGATGGAGACGCAGGCGGCCTACACCGCGAATGGCCGGCTGCACATGGCCTATGATTTCGACTTTCTGGCCAACACCTTCCCCTCCGGCAACCGTATCCGGGAAATCCTCGAACGGTTCGACCGGATCGTGACGGAGGGGTGGGCCTGCTGGGCGTTCTCGAACCACGACACCGTGCGCTACGCGACCCGCTGGAACCTGAACGAGGCGCAGAAGCGTCTCTACGCGGCGATCCTGATGACGCTGAAGGGCACGGTCTGCCTCTATCAGGGCGAGGAACTGGGCCTGACCGAAGCCTACGTCCCCTATGACGACCTTCAGGACCCCTACGGCAAACGGTTCTGGCCCAAGTTCAAGGGCCGCGACGGGACGCGCACGCCGATGCCGTGGAACCAGGACCACAATGGTGGCTTCTCCGACGCGCGGCCGTGGCTGCCCATCGCCGTCGAGCATATCGAATGCGCGGTCAGCGTGCAGGAGCGCGATGCGACGTCGGTGCTCAATTTCTATCGGTCCTTCATCAGGTTCAGGCGCAGCCAGCCCAGCCTCGCGAAGGGCAGCATGAAGATCCGCGAGGCCGATGACAGCCGGCTGTGCCTGATCCGGGGCGACGGCGATGCCGCGATCTACGCCGCCTTCAACCTCAGCGGTTCGGAGCAGACAATCGGGTTGCCGGACGGTGCGTGGGGCGCTCTCGACGTGCCGTTCGAAAGCACGTTCGGGGACCGGGAAATACACCTGCCGCCCTATCAGGCGGCCTTCGCCACGGCGGTTGGATCATGAGGGAGGGACAGGATGGCCGATCTTAAGCTGAAGGACGTCGCCAAGGCCTATGGCAGCGTCAAGGTTCTGGAGCATATCGACCTTGACATCAAGAAGGGGGAACTGATCGTGTTCGTCGGTCCCTCGGGCTGCGGGAAGTCGACGTTGCTGCGGATGATCGCGGGGCTCGAGCGGATCACGGGAGGCACGCTGGAGATCGACGGGCGGGTGGTGAACAACGTGCCGCCAAGCCAGCGGGGCATCGCCATGGTGTTCCAGTCCTACGCGCTCTATCCGCACATGACCGTGCGCGACAACATGGCCTTCGCGCTGAAGATCGCCAAGAAGTCGAAGGACGAGATCAACGCGGCGGTGAAGAATGCCGCACGGATCCTGCAGCTCGAGCCATATCTCGACCGACTGCCCAAGGCATTGTCGGGCGGCCAGCGCCAGCGGGTCGCCATCGGGCGGGCCATCGTGCGCGATCCGAAGGTGTATCTCTTCGACGAGCCGCTCTCGAACCTCGACGCGGCGCTGCGGGTCGCCACGCGGATCGAGATCGCGCAGCTGAAGGAGCAGATGCCCGAGTCGACCATGATTTACGTGACCCACGACCAGGTCGAGGCGATGACGCTGGCAAGCCGCATCGTCGTTCTGGCCGGCGGCGGCATCAGCCAGGTGGGCACGCCGCTCGAACTCTATGAAAAGCCGGAGAACGAGTTCGTGGCGCAGTTCATCGGCTCTCCCGCAATGAACCTGCTCGAAGGCGAGGTCGTGGGAACCGGCCAGCAGACAACGGTGAAGATGAAGGGCGGCGGCACCGCGGTGTCGCATTACCCTTCGGACGAGGCCGACAAGGGCGCGATGGTCAAGATCGGCGTGCGGCCGGAGGACTTCATCGAGGCCAAGGGCGAGGACTACATCTTCGAGGGGAAGGTCGACATCACCGAGGCGCTAGGCGAGGTGACGCTGCTTTACTTCGACACGGGCGATGTCTCTCTCGAAGACATGGAAAAGGGCGAGGCAGCGGTCATCGCCAAGCTTCAGGGCATCCACCGCGATCTGAGGGGCCGCGCTGTCCGGCTGGGAGCCGAGCCGTCAAGGGTGCATGTGTTCCGCGACGGCAGGTCGCTGCTTTATCGTTAAAGGTGCGTTAGGCATGGCCGGGCGAGGATCCGCTCCATGCAGATCGACCTCGACCCGCCCAGCAAGACCTGCTGGGACAGATGGACCGCCGCAGCGCCGTTCGAGCACTCCTGGGCCTACGGGGCCGCAGCAGCGGCCTTTGGCGCGCATGTGGTGCGGGCACGGATCCTGTCCGAAGGCACCGTGCGCGGCGCGGCCCAGATCATTTGCCGCGGCGCCGCCGGGTTCAGGATCGGCTGCGCGGTGCGGGTCATCCACTGGTTGGGCGCGCCGCTTGCAGGAGCAGAGGCGGCGCTGGCCCGGGCGCTGCCGGGCCTCGGCCCGGTGGTCCTTGCCGGCGGCAGCGGCATCGCGCTCTCGGGCCCGCGGACATTTGCGCGGCTTGCCCTCGACCGCGACCTAGTTCCGGCGATGCAGCAGAAATGGCGCAACCGCCTGCACTTCGCAGAACGGCAGGTCATCTTCGTGCTGACCGAGCGCGGCTGTCCCGGCTGGCTGGTGCGGGCCGAAGCGGCGCAGCGGCGCCGCAAGCGCTACGCGGCCCTGCCGGCGCGCTGGATGGCGGCCCTGTCGCGCGAGGTTCCCGGCAGCGTCGAGACCTGGGGCGCCTATCGCGACGGCCAGCCGATCGCCGGTATCACCCTCATCCGGCATGGCGGAGGGCTGACCTATCACCTCGGGTGGTCCGACGCGGCGGGGCGGGCCGCCTCGGCGCATCATCTGCTGCTGGCTCGCGCCTTCGAGGCTGCAAAGGCGGCGGGAGCGACCTTCGCTGATCTGGGTGTCATCGATCCGGTGGCGCTGCCTGGCTTGACGCGCTTCAAGCTGGGCGCCGGAGCGAGCGCCATGGCCTCTCCCCCGCTGCGCCTCCACATGCCGATCGGGCGGCCGGGGCGCCTGCCCAGTGCTTCGCGGCGTCCTATCGAGGGCTGACCGTCAGGCAGCCACCGCTCCCGACAGGACCCGTTCCATCGCATCCTTCGGCACCAGCCCGAGCTGCACGAAAAAGCCCACCATGTCGAAATGATTGTAGGCCTCGATGATGCGCCGGTCGAGGACGCGGATCATGAGCTGGCCGGTGATGTCGATCTCCGCGCCCGACATGCGCGACAGCGCCCTGCACCTGATCCGGGCCGACAGCCAGTCACCCTGCGTCACGACGTTCAAGACGTCCATGCGCGGGGTGCTGACCAGCATCTGGATCGATTGTGCGAAGGTGATAAAATCCTCGAGGTCGTAGGCCATGTCGCTGCCGAAGCCCGAGGTCATGGCGTAGGGATGGAACAGCTCCCTGGCGCCGGTCACATCGCCCCTGTTCCAAATTCTGTCGAAGAATTCCTGGACGATCGCTATATCCGGCATGATGCGTTCCCATCTGGCTGATCCGTTCGAATAAAGCCTGACGAATGTGAACGAAAAGTGTCTCTTGCCGGCAAAAAGCAAGGCTTCTGCATTTTTTGAAAATGCTGTAACCACCGGTCGTAATCTCCCCAGAACCGCCGTTTGAAAATTCCCCGAACGCGAGCGACGTCGGCGATTTCCGGACCTCGTCTATCCGGAAATTGGCGACGCCGCGGGATGCTGTCCTGATGCCCCGAACGAAGGAACGGGGGCAGACGGGTGCATGGACTGAGGGAGATCGTCTTGATCCACGGTTTGAAGAAGCAGGGACTGAGCCTCACCGCGATCGCGCGGAAGGTGGGATGCGACCGGAAGACCGTTCGGAAGTATCTCGAGCGCGGGCTGGAGGCTCCGGTCTATGGACCGCGCCAACCCCGCGATTGGACGTTGTTGCGCAAAGCGGCGAGCGGGATTCACTTTGTGAATCTCGACGGTTAGTTCAGGCGCATGCCGAAGCCTTCTCCGACCCGCTACCGCACGACGAACTGGTCAGCCTACAATGCCTCGCTGCGCAAGCGGGGCTCGCTATCGGTCTGGTTCGATCCCGACATGGTCTGGCACGCGGAGAAGTCTGGCAAGCGGGAACGGCCGGAAACCTTCTCCGATGCCGCGATCCAGACCTGCCTGACGCTGAAAGTGCTCTTCGGTCTCCCGCTTCGCCAGACGGTGGGTTTGGTCGAAAGCCTGATCCGGATGGCCGGGCTCGACTGGCCGGTGCCGGATTTTTCGACGCTGAGCCGCCGCCAGGCGAGGATTGCTGTGCAGATCCCGTATCGTGCGTCCGGACAGCCGCTGAACCTGCTCATTGACAGCACCGGCATCAAGTTTCTGGTCACGTCCGTCAAGCTGGTGGAGATTGGGAGATGGCCTGGTGTCATGATCAGGCGGCTTCGGTTGAGATGCTGAGGATGGGATCTTGCTCCACGGCGTCGATGCGCTCGAAGGCTTCGACCTGCATGTAGCGGTTCTGGGTCTGCCACTCGTCGTTCTGTTCGAGGAGCACGGCGCCGATCAGACGCGTGATCGAGGCCACGTTGGGGAAGATGCCGACGACATCCGCACGGCGCTTCACCTCCTTGTTCAGACGCTCGATGGGGTTGGTCGAGTGCAGCTTCGTTCGGTGCTGGGCGGGGAAGCTCATGTAGGCGAGGACGTCATGCCCGGCCTCTTCCATGAGGGTTGCGAGCTTGGGCCAGCGGCCGCGGACCTGATCGGCGACGTGGCGCCAGGTCTCGCCGGCCTGGGTACGGTCGGGCTGACCGAAGGCTTGCCGGATGGCGGCGGCCACGACGGTGTGCTGGCCCTTGGGTACATGCGCGAGAGCGTTGCGCATCCAGTGAACGCGGCACCGCTGCCCGTTCTGCCGTCGCCGATCCCCCGGATCGGCTTTGGGCCTCACCATCAAAGACGCGCGCGATTGCCGCCTTCAGGCCGGCATGAGCATCAGAGATCACCGGCTTCACGCCGTCGAGGCCGCGGGCCTTGAGGCCCCGCAGGAACTCCGTCCAGAAGGTTTCCGCCTCGGACGGCCCGGTACCCAGGCCGATGATCTCGCGGCGACCGTCGGTGTTCACGGCCACGGCGATTATGGCCGCGATGGAGACGATGCGCCCGCCTTGCCGAACCTTCAGGTAGGTGGCGTCGAGCCAAAGACAGGGCCAGTCGCCGACGAGCGGCCGGTTCAGGAACTCGCCGACGCGGTCGTCGATGTCCTTGCACAGCTTCGAGACGGTGCTCTTCGAGATCCCCGACAGGCCCATGGCCTGCACCAGGTCATCGACGCGCCGCGTCGAGACGCCGCCGATCCAAGTTTCCTGTATGACAGCGACGAGGGCCTTCTCGGACGTGCGGCGGCGCGATCATCGACCGAGGCGCCGAGGCGGTCATTCCGATCCGCCGCAACGGTCGCGCCTGGAAGGAAGACCGTCCCGCCGCCATCGCGCGAAACCAGATCCTGCGGGCAACCCGACATCTGGGCCGGGCGCTGTGGAAGAGGTGGGCGGAATACCACGTCCGCAGCCGGGTCGAGGCGCGCATGAACTGCCTGAAGCTGTTCGGCGAAAGGATCATGTCATGAGACCCCGATCGCCAGACCGCCGAAATCCAGATCCGCATCGCCATCATGAACAGCTTCTCCGCCCTTGGCCGGGCTGAGGTCGACCCCGTCGCCTGAACTCAGCGGGGAGTGGGAGGCACGCTTCAAGCTGGAATAGCGCAACAACGTCCCGCGATTACCTGCTCGATCCCTACGAGCGCTATCTGCGCGAGCGCGTCATGGCCTTCCCAGATCTCAGCGGTGCCCGGCTTCTGCGGGAGATCCGCGAGATGGGCTACGAAGGCGGCTATACGAGGGTGACCGATTTCCTGCGGGAGGTCCGACCACCGGCGCGCACGCGGTTCGAGCGCCGCTTCGAGACGCCGCCTGGGCGCCAGGCGCAAGTGGACTTCGCTGAGTTCACCTTGGGTTCGCCGACGAGCCCGGCGTCACGCGGAAGATCTGGCTGTTCTCGATCATCCTGGGCCACAGCCGCTGGCTCTGGGGCCGGTTCGTCGCGAGCCAGAACCTGCAATCGGTGATGCGCTGTCACATCGCCGCGTTCACGGTCCTGGGCGGTGTGCCGGAAGAACTTCCCTACGATCGGATGAAGACCGCGGTGATCGGCGAGGACGAGGCGGGCGTGGTGACCTGCAACGTCTCGCTCGTGGCGCTGCTGAACCATTACGGCGCGGTGCCGCGAGCCTGTCGGCCATACCGGGCCAAGACGAAGGGCAAGATCGAGCGGCCATTCCGCTACATCCGGCGGGACTTCTTCCTCGCCCGGACCTTCCGCGATCTCGACGACCTGAACGCCCAGTTTGACGACTGGCGTGAGACCGTCGCCAACCCGCGCGTCCATGCCACGACCCGGCGCGTCGTGAACGAGGCCTTCGCCGAGGAGCGGCCAAGCCTGACGGCGCTGCCGGCGATCCCCTACAGCGCGGTCCTGACCATCGAGAGACGAGTGAGCCACGAGGGCATGGTCTCGGTCGACGGCAATCTCTACAGCGTCCCCGACACGACCCGGAAGCGCGTCGTCGAGGTCCAGAACCACACCGACGAGGTCCGGATCTTCGAGGACGGTGCGCTGATCGCTGTACACCCGGTCCTGGAAGGCAAGAACCGGCGCCGCGTCGATCCCGCGCACCGCAAGGCGCCACCGGCGCGGCAGCCCGTTCCGCAAACGCCGGGTGTCCCGATCAGGCCACTGTCCTTCTACGATGCCGTTGGCAAACGTCTCGCGGCCGAGGGGGCCCGGTCATGACCGAGCTTCTCGACAGGGTCCGCGGCGCGCTGATCGGGCTGAAGATGCCGCGCGCCATGGAGGCGCTTGACCATACCGTGCAGCGGCTCGAGCGCGGCGAGATCACCGCCATCGAGGCAATCGCCGCGCTCCTGAGCGAGGAATACGTGACCCGCGAGAGCCGACGGATCGACGTCGCGCTGCGCACCGCCAAGCTTCTGCCGGTCAAGACGCTCGAGAGCTTCGACTTCGGCTTCCAGCCATCGCTTGACCGCGAGCGCATCGCGGCCCTCGCCAGGGCCGAACGCCACGGTCAGCTCGCCGAGAAGATCCGCTTCCACGCCCGCGCCTCGCTCCTGATCGTCGACGAAATCGGATACCTCCCGATCAGTCAGGGCGGCGCGAACCTGTTCTTCCAGCTGGTGAACGCCCGCTACGAGAAAGGCGCCATGATCCTGACCTCGAACCGCGGCTTCGCCGAATGGGGCGACGTCTTCGGCGATCCCGTCGTCGCCACCGCGCTCCTCGATCGCCTCTCGCATCATGGCGTCGTCGTCCAGATCGAAGGGGCCAGCTACCGGCTGCGGTCATGCCGATCTCATCCCCGAACATGTCCGCGCCAACGCTCCGATCGCACCGCCCCCGCCACCAAAGCGACGAGGCCGGCCGCCCAAGAACGGAGCCGCCAACCCCTGATCCCGGCTGATTACCGGACCCGCCAGAGTGGGGAATTTTACTTCGGCACTTCTGGGGAAAGTTCAGTCGGCGTTGACAAATGCCCTCCGTCCGATCCTGCTGCCGACTTTTCGCGGAAGAAGACGGGCACGGAACCGTCGGGCCCGACGATCGAAGCGCGGGAGAGCCTACCAACTCCATCCTCTTGCACGGGTCGAAGCTATATGATGCTGGCATTGACCGGAACGTCCGGCGCATCTACGGGGAGGCAGCGCAACCGAGGAGCCTACAGAGCGGGAAACGGTCTGAAGCGGGCGCGCGCGACAAAGGGAGCGCCGAACGCCTGCAGAAGAAAGTGCAGGCTTCTGTTGCCAGGTGCCTGCGAACCCCGCCTTACCTTGCTAGAGGCAAGGGCTTCAGATTTCGATCACTCGAACCGCTTAGGCGGCAAGAGCAACCGGAGCACGATTGTCGTTGGCAATTATGCTTTATCGGACCGATAACGGTGGTACCTCACCGAGACAAAGCCACACCTTTAGACGTCCGTCGATCCTGTTTCGGCCCCATGATCCGTCAACGACCGGATGTATGGTGGAGCCGCCGGGTACCGCCCCCGGGTCCGATCCGCTTATTACGTGCGCGTTTATGTCCATAGTCCCCGAAGGAACATACCGAAAGTAGGAGGATGCGGGCTGCTTTTCAACCCGAATCGCGGGCTCCCAAGCGCGATTCCCGAAGATGATTGCCAGCCGTCGCGACCGCGCGGACAGCGATCCTCCCGTCCGGGTGCTTGCGCGAACCGGATGACGGGGCAGGGGTTCCACGTTGGATCTTCGGGCGGCGCGGCCTAGAGTGACATGGGTGCGGGTGAGAGAGGGAGACCACCATGTTCAGGGCGCTTGTCGTCGAGAAGGAGGGCGACACCGAGCCCCATGCCAGCGTGCAGGAGCTTGAGGATGACCGGCTTCCGGACGGCGACGTCACGGTCCGGGTGGAATATTCCACGCTGAACTACAAGGACGGCCTGTGCATGGGCCCGGGGGGAGGCCTCGTGCGAAGCTATCCGCACGTTCCCGGCATCGACTTCGCCGGCACTGTCGAGGCCTCGGACGACGAACGGTACGCGCCGGGCGACAAGGTTGTGCTGACGGGCTGGCGGGTCGGGGAGGCCCATTGGGGCGGCTATGCCGAGAAGGCGCGGGTCAAGGGCGACTGGCTCGTGCCGCTGCCCGAAGGCTTGACGGCGCGGCAGGCCATGTCCGTCGGAACCGCCGGATTTACCGCGATGCTGGCCGTTCAGGCGCTCGAAGATCATGGTCTGTCGCCGGATGCCGCGCATCCCGTGCTCGTCACCGGCGCGTCGGGTGGCGTGGGATCCGTTGCCGTCGCGATCCTTGGCCATCTTGGCTACAAGGTCGCTGCCGTGACCGGACGGCCGGAGAACGAGGCCTACTTGAAGGATCTCGGCGCGACCGAGATCGTGCCGCGCGACGAGCTGTCCGAGACGGTGAAGCGGCCGCTCGAATCGGAACGATGGGCCGGCTGCGTCGACGCCGTGGGCGGCGCCATGCTGGCTCGTATCCTGGGCCAGCTGGCCTATGGCGGCTCCGCAGCCGCGGTCGGGCTCGCCGGCGGCTCCGATCTGCCGGCCAAGAACATCCCGTTCCTGCTGCGGGCCGTCAATCTTCTGGGCATCGACAGCGTGATGCAGCCGCGGGACAACCGCATCCGGGCGTGGAAGCGCATCGCCAGGGACCTGCCGATGGACAAGCTCGACTCGATGATGGAGACTGCAAGCTTGGAGGACCTCCCGGCTCTGGGAGCCGCGATCCTCAAGGGAAAGATCAAGGGCCGCGTGCTGGTTGAAGTCGCGCCAGAGGCCTGAGGCCAACGGTCTCGTCTTGTGAATGTAAATCGCGAGCGGGTGTGCGTCCGGGTTGCGCAAGTGTTTTTGCTGGTCCCAAACAACGAAGGGAATATCGGATGGTCGATACGACTTCTCCGAGCCTCGATATCCCCTCGCCGGACGGCGAGGTGAACACGATCGACACGAGATACGAGGTCGGACAGGACAATTACAAGGGCCGTCTCGGGCCCTTGATGTTCGACGTGCACAACCCGGTCTTTCTGATCTCGTCGCTGACCGTGGTGGCCTTCGTTCTCGTGACGCTGATCTTCCAGGATCAGGCCGATGTGGTGTTCGGCTGGATCTTCACCTTCGTCACGACGAAGTTCGATTGGTTCTTCCTCGGCGCCGCGAACGTGTTCATCGTCTTCTGCCTCGCCATCGCCATCTCGCCGCTCGGGCGGGTGCGGCTTGGCGGGTCGGAGGCGAAACCGGACTATACCTACATGAGCTGGTTCGCGATGCTGTTCGCCGCCGGCATGGGGATCGGGCTGATGTTTTTCGGCGTGCTCGAACCCGTCTATCACATGCAGGTCTCGGGCCCTCTGGGCCTGACCGGACCGTTCACCGACGGAACCCTTGACGAGAGCCTGATGGCCAGTGGCCGCGCCCACGGGCTGGCCGCGTCGATCTTCCATTACGGGCTGCACCCTTGGGCCGTCTACGCGGTGGTGGCGCTGGCCCTGTCGCTTTTCACCTACAACAAGCAGCTGCCGCTGTCGCTCCGTTCTGCATTCTACACCCTGCTCGGCGACCGGGTCTGGGGCTGGCCCGGCCACGTGATCGACATCATCGCCGTCTTTGCCACGCTTTTCGGCCTGACCACCTCGCTCGGGCTCGGCGCGCAGCAGGCAACCGCCGGCATGCACTACGTCTACGGCACGCCCGACACGCTGAACATGCAGATCATCGTCATCATCTGCGTCACCGGGGTGGCGCTCTTTTCGGTGGTGCGGGGGCTCGACGGCGGGGTAAAGCTGCTGTCGAACATCAACATGTTCTTCGCCGTGTGTCTGCTGCTGTTCGTGTTCCTCACCGGGCCGACGCTGCGGATCCTCACCGATTTCGGCGTCGGGTTCGTCACCTATCTTCGCGACATCGTCCCGCTCTCCAACCCGATCGGCCGCACCGACGACAGCTTCCGCGAGAGCTGGACCTCGTTCTACTGGGCGTGGTGGATCTCCTGGTCACCCTTCGTCGGGATGTTCATCGCCCGCGTCAGCAGGGGCCGCACGGTGCGGGAATTCGTGACCTGCGTCATCCTGATCCCGACCCTCGTGGCGGTGTTCTGGATGGCCGTCTTCGGCGGCACCGCGATCAACCAGGTCTTCACCGAGACTACCGATTCGGGCGTCTACCAGAACGTCATCGCGAACTACGACGCCTCGATCGCCATGTTCGCGATGCTGGGCGAGCTGCCGCTGACCAACATCGCCTCCACGCTGGCGATCATCCTGGTGCTGGTGTTCTTCATCACCTCGTCCGATTCCGGCAGCCTCGTGATCGACACGATCACCGCCGGCGGCAAGACCGAGGCGCCGACTGCGCAGCGTGTGTTCTGGGCGACGACGGAGGGGATCGTGGCGATCGTGCTGCTCATCGGCGGCGGCCTCGAAGCGTTGCAGGCCATGGTCAATGCCACGGGCATCTTCTTCACGGTGATCCTGCTGTTCCTGTGCTGGGCGACGTTCGAGGGACTGCGGACCGAGCCGCGCACCAAGGCATCGACCTAGGATTCGCTCCGGGACGAGTTGTCGCGCCGGCCGGATGCCGTCCGGCCGGCGCTTTCCGTTGCGGGGGTGCGACCTAGCTCGCGCCCCATGAGCGAAGATGCACCTCCGATCCTTCTCTGGTTTCGCCGCGATCTGCGGCTCACGGACCATCCCGCCCTCGATGCGGCCGCATCCGAAGGGCGGCTGGTCATCCCCGTCTTCCTCCATGACGAGGTGGTGGAGCGCGCCGGCGCCGCGCCGCGCTGGCGGCTGGGGCTCGGGGTTGCCCATTTCGCGACCCGGCTCGAGGGCATCGGCTCGCGGCTGATCCTGCGACGCGGCCGCGCCGGCGAGGTGCTGACTGATCTGGTGGAGGAGACCGGCGCCGACACAGTCTGGTGGACCCGCGCCTATGATCCGGCCTCGATCGACCGGGACAGGGCCGTCAAGAGCGCGCTCGAACAGAAGGACGTCGCAGCGCGAATCTTTCCGGGCCATGTCCTGTTCGAACCCTGGAGCGTCGAGACGCAGCAGGGGAATTTTTACAAGGTCTACTCGCCCTTCTGGCGCGCGGTGAAGGATCGCGACGTGGATACGCCGCTGACGGCGCCCCCTGCGTTGCGGGCGCCGGAGCGCTGGCCCGCCAGCGACCGGCTCGACGGCTGGAACATGGGATCGGCCATGGATCGCGGGGCCGGAGTGGTTTCCGCCTACGTCACTGTGGGCGAGGAGGCGGCGCAGACCCGGCTTGGCACATTCATGCGCGACGACGTGGCCTCCTACAACAGGCGCCGCGACTTTCCGGGCCAGCCCGGCACGTCGCAGCTCAGCGAGAACCTGACCTACGGCGAGATCTCGGTCCGCTCGTGCTGGCATGCGGGGCAGCGCGCGCTCGATCAGGGCAAGGATGGGGCGGCCGCGTGGTTGCAGGAGCTCGTCTGGCGCGACTTCGCCTATCATCTGGTCTACCACACCCCGCGGCTGATGACGGAGAACTGGCGCGAGAAGTGGGATTCCTTTCCCTGGAACGAGGACGAGCGGCTGGCGGAGGTCTGGGCGTGGAAACAGGGCCGGACCGGCATCCGCTTCGTCGATGCGGCGATGCGGCAACTCTACACGACGGGGCGGATGCACAACCGCTCGCGCATGATCGTCGCGAACTATCTGACAAAGAACCTCATGTGCCACTGGCGGATCGGGCAGCGCTGGTTCGAGGATACGCTGGTCGACTGGGATCCGGCCTCCAATTCGCTCGGCTGGCAATGGGCGAGCGGTCCGGGACCCGACGCGGCGCCCTATTTCCGCATCTTCAACCCGGTGACGCAGCTCGACAAGTACGACCGGGACCGGACCTACGTGACCCGCTTCCTTGCTGAACTGAGCGACGATCCCCCCGAGGACGCGCTGCGCTTTTACGATGCGATCCCCCGGCACTGGTCGATGGATCCCCACGACGCTTATCCCGCCGAACCGATCGTCGGGCCGAAGGAGGGGCGGGAGCGGGCGCTTCAAGCTTACAACAACCGCGATTTCTGACGGTCCTCCGGGGAAAAGAGGGCCATGGGAACAACCTTTACGTGTAACCTGACGACAGCTCGATCTTGCGGACGGAGTGCAGGATGATTTCGAGACGGCTTTTCGTCGCCGCCGGCGGGTGTTCGACGCTCTGGGCCTGTGCGCGTCCTCCGGTCGAGCGACAGGCCATGCCGGCTCTGCCCGCGCCGCCGCCGCCGCCGCCGCCGCCGCCGATGCCGGCGCGCTACGGCGCCCTCACTGACGAGCCCTATCCGGTGCCCGCCGTTCCGGACGGTGTGGTGCCGCCGGCGCTCTGGCGCACCGAGGTGGAGAATCCCTATCCCGACATGCCCCCCGGGGGGATCGTCGTCGATCCCGACGATGCGCATCTGCATCTGGTCGAGCCGGCCGGCCGGGCGCTGCGCTACGGGATCAGCGTCGGCCGGGCGGGCTTCGGGTGGTCGGGTGATGCGGTGGCGCAGTGGAAGCGCAAATGGCCGCGCTGGAAGGTACCCAACGATATGGCCGAGAGACAGCCCGAACTCGCTCCCTTCACGGTCGCCAATGGCGGCATGGATCCCGGACCCGACAATCCTCTGGGCGCGCGGGCGATCTATCTGTTCCAGAACGGCCAAGACACGCTCTATCGCATCCATGGCGGCTGCGAACCCGCCTATCTCGGCAAGGCGGTCTCGTCGGGCTGCATCCGGCTGCTGGATCAGGACGCGATCGATCTGTTCGATCGGTTGGACGATGGCGCGCTGGTGCGCGTCCTGCGCTCCGTCCGGCCGGCGAAGTTCGGAACGATCTATTGAGGCGCCACAGGCGCGGAAGGAAAGGCGCGTTCGCCGGGATCCGGCGTGTCTTGCAAGGTCCGTCGAGTTCGGCGACAGCTACGGCCAGACGCTGCGGCGCTGGCATGACAGCTTCAACCGCCCGTGGGGGGGAGGTGCACCGGCTCGGCTGCGACGATGGGTTCACACCGGAACATCTGTCCCGCCTCCTGCGCAACGACCCTTGCAAGCGGCAATGGCGACGTTACCCAGATCACCGTCATGCGGCAGGCCTGATCCTCCCTCCGAAAGGCAGTATCGTGCATCTCTTCGTATTCGGAACGCTGCTTGATCCGGACCTGCGCCGGATCGTCCTCGGCAAGGAGACGACGGCGCGACCCGCGCAACTCGCCGATCATGCCGTTCGGCGGGCCGCCGGTCACGACTGGCCGGCCATCGTGGCTAAGCCAGGCGGTGTCGCCTCAGGGCTGCTTCTCTACGTCGATGCGGAGGCGGCGGCGCGGGCGGATTTCTACGAGGCGGGTCACGGCGCCACTGCCTGCGCGGTCGAGGTGCGCGCCGATGACGATCTCGTGCCGGCGCGGCTCTATCGCGCGTCGGAGACGGCGGGTGAGGGCGAGGCCGACGCATGGCAGCTTGAGGCGTGGCAGGCGGCCTATGGCGAGTTGACCCGGCGGGCGGCCCGCGAGGCCATGGCGATGTTCGGGCACATCGGCCCTGACGAACTGCGCTTTCGCCTGCCGATGATCCGCGCGCGCGCCGACGCGGCCCTGCGCAGCCAAGCCCAGCCGATGCCCACGACGCTCCGCACCGATCTGGGGCGCGATGCGGTGGAGGTGCTCGACCATCGGCAGCCCTATTGCCACTACTTCGCGGTGGGTGCCACGCGATTGCGGCACCGGCTCTACAAGGGTGGCCTCAGCGATGTCGTGGACCGGGCCGGACTTCACATGACAGAGGCGGTGACCGTGCTGCCCTATGACCCCGCGCGCGACCGGGTCCTGGTGATCGAGCAGTTCCGCTATGGCCCATGGCTGCGGGGCGATCCGTTCCCGTGGTGTCTCGAACCCGTGGCCGGGCGGATCGAGCCGGGCGAGGCGGCCGAGACCAGCGCGCGCCGCGAGGCCCGCGAGGAAGCCCATGTCGAGATCGGTGCGCTGCATCCGATCGGCAGCTACTATCCGAGCCCTGGCGGCGTCAGCGAATACATGCACAGCTTTATCGGCGTCGCGGATCTGGCGGATCGGGGAGCCGGGATCGGCGGGCTCGATGCGGAACACGAGGATATCCGCGCCCATGTGATCTCCTTCGAGCGGTTGATGGACCTGGTCAGAAGCGGGGAGGCCGACACCGCACCGCTGCTTCTCTCGGCACTGTGGCTCGACTCCGCCCGGAAGAGCGGCACCTTCGCTTGAGTTCGGGCTGGCACCGCCCTAGTGATTGCCGGCGAGAGACATCCCGAAGGGAGCGCCGACATGACCATCTACAGCGATCTGGCCGCAGCCGTCGGGAACACACCGCTGATCCGGCTCAAGGGTCCGTCCGAGGCCACGGGATGCGAGATCCTCGGCAAGGCGGAATTCATGAATCCGGGGCAGTCGGTCAAGGATCGCGCCGCGCTCTACATCATCAAGGACGCAGTTGAGCGCGGTCTTCTGGAGCCGGGCGGCACCATCGTCGAGGGGACGGCAGGCAATACGGGCATCGGCCTGAGCCTCGTCGGCGCCTCGATGGGGTTCAGGTCGGTGGTCGTGATTCCGGAGACGCAGAGCCAGGAAAAGAAGGACATGATCCGCCTCGCCGGCGCCCATCTTGTTGAGGTGCCAGCCGTTCCCTACAAGAACCCCAACAATTACGTGAGATATTCCAGTCGATTGGCGGAAGAACTTGCAAAGACGCATGAACATGGCGCGATCTGGGCCAACCAGTTCGACAACACCGCGAACCGCCGCGCCCATGTCGAGACCACCGCCCCCGAGATCTGGGACCAGACGGATGGCCGCGTCGACGGCTTTATCTGTTCCATCGGGTCGGGCGGCACGATCGCAGGCGTCGCCGAGGTGCTGCAGCCCCGGGGCGTGACGATCGGGCTGGCCGATCCCGAAGGCTCCGGCATGTACAAGATCTATACCGGCGAGGAGAACGAGGGGAACTCGATCACCGAGGGCATCGGGCAGGGCCGGGTGACGGCGAACCTCGAAGGCTTCACCCCCGATCGGTGCTACCGGATACCGGATGCCGAGGCGCTTCCCGTGGTGTTCGACCTCCTCCGGCACGAGGGGCTGTGCATGGGCGGCTCGACCGGGACCAACGTGGCCGGCGCGATGCGTCTTGCCCGCGATCTCGGGCCCGGCCACACGATCGTCACGATCCTGTGCGATTACGGCAACCGCTACCAGTCCAAGGTCTTCAACCCGGACTTCTTGAGGGAGAAGGGCTTGCCGCTTCCCGAATGGCTGGTCGAAGACCACGCCGACGCGCTGCCTGCGGTCTTCGAGGACGCATGATCCGTCATCTTGCTGTCCTGCTGCTCGCCGTCTTCGTCGGCGTGGCGGCGCCGAGCATAGCGCAGGACGCACCGCCCGAACCCGATTACGCCGCCTGGTCCGACCTCGCGGAGACGGCGCAGCAGGCGCTCGATGCCGATGTGAGCATCGAGGATCTGGAGGCGCTCCGCTCCGATCTGGCCAGCCGGCGGTCGCAGTTCCTCTCGGCGCAGGACACGAACGCGGCCCGCATCGACACGGTCCAGAGCCAGCTCGACTCCCTGGGTGACCCACCGGCCGAGGGCGAGCCGCCCGAAAGCGAACAGATCGCGGACCGGCGGCAAGATCTCGAGGACCAGCTGTCGGAACTGCGCGCGCCGGTCCGGCGCGCCGAAGAGGCCTATACCACGGCCGACAGTCTCGTGGCCGCGATCGACCGCCGGATCCGCGATCGGTATGCCGCCGAGCTCCTGGCGCGGCAGCCGACACCGCTCAACCCTGTCTACTGGCCCGGCGCAGTAGAAACCGTCATCGGCTCCGGGATCGCCGTTGGGGAAGAGGTCATCGGCAACTGGCGGGATCCGGACCTGCAGGCGACGGCGTGGAGGACGCTGCCGCTTGCCGTCCCGCTTTTGGTCATCGGCCTGCTGCTTCTGTTCCGGTCCTCCTGGTGGGTGCACCTGCTCCTCCGGTGGGCGCTCGGCCACAGCCGCCGCGGCCGGGGGGTCATCAGCTTCATCCTGTCCCTGGGGCAGGTCACCTTTCCGATCGCCGGTGCCGTGCTGATCGCTGCGGCAGTCGATCTCACGCGGATTTCGGGCCCGTTGCTATCGGAAGGTCTGAGCGCCCTCATCAAGGTGGTCGCACCCGTCGTTCTGGGATTCTGGCTGACCAAGATGCTCTTTCCCTTCGACCGTCCCGGACCGCTGAGCCTTGAGGACGCATTGTCGGACAAGCTGCGCCGCTACGGCCGGCTGCTCGCCATCGCGACGTCGGTCATCTTCGCGCTGCGGACCTTCGCGACGCTGACCGAACGCAGCGACATTGCCGTGTCGGTCCTTCTCTACGCTCCCCGCCTGCTGCTGGCCTTCCTGCTGTACCGGGTCGGGCGGTTCCTGATGACGGCGCGGCGGCCCAGCGAGATCGGCGACGGGGACGAGCGCACGATCACCGGCTCCTTCACGCGGTTCCTCGGCCGCCTGTTGACGGTCGCCGCCATCTCCGCCGTCATCCTCGCGACCGCGGGCTACGCGAATGCGACCAAGTTCCTGCTGATCCCGGCGGTGGAGACCCTGGCGCTGACCGGCCTGGTCGTCGTCCTGCAGCGGCTGGTTTACGATTTCTACGCGCTGGTGACGGATACTGCCGAGGGCACCAACGACGCCCTCGCCCCGGTGCTGATCGGCTTCGGCCTGACCCTTGCGGCGCTGCCGATCTATGCGCTGATCTGGGGGGCGCGGGTGGCGGACCTGACGGAGATCTGGTCGCGATTCCGGGCCGGGTTCAGCTTTGGCGAGACCCGCCTCTCGCCCACCGACTTCTTCACCTTCATCCTCGTCTTCGTGGTGGGCTATGCGCTGACGCGCTTCGTGCAGGCGACGCTGCGCAACTCGGTGCTGCCGAAGACGCGGCTCGATGTCGGCGGGCGCAATGCGATCAGCGCCGGCGTGGGCTATATCGGCATCTTCATCGCGGTCATCGCCGCCGTCACCTCGGCAGGCATCGATCTGTCGAGCCTCGCCATCGTCGCCGGCGCGCTCTCGGTGGGCATCGGCTTCGGCCTGCAGAACGTGGTGTCGAACTTCGTCTCGGGCATCATCTTGTTGATCGAACGCCCGATCAGCCAGGGCGACTGGATCGAGGTGAATGGACAGATGGGCTATGTCCGCGACATCTCGGTCCGCTCGACCCGGATCGAGACCTTCGACCGGACCGATGTCATCGTCCCGAACGCCGATCTGATCTCCGGCACCGTCACCAACTGGACGCGAGGCAACAATGTCGGCCGCGTGATTGTGCCGGTTGGAGTCGCCTATGGAACCGATACCCAGAAGGTCGAAAAGGTGCTGACCGAGATCGCGAGGGATCATCCGATGGTCTCGCTCAATCCGCCGCCCTTCATCTATTTCAAGGGGTTCGGCGAAAGCAGCATGAATTTCGAGATCCGGGCGATCCTGCGGGACGTGAATTTCGTACTGAACGTGCAGACCGACATGAACCACCAGATCGCCCGGCGCTTCGCGGCAGAAGACATCAAGATCCCCTTCGCGCAGCGCGACCTGTGGCTGCGCAACCCGGAGGCTATGGCAGGGCGCTCGGCGCGATTTCCACTCACCCGCCAGACCGGGCGGCCGCAGGGGATGGAGCTCGATGCCGCCGCCGACGCGGCGGACGCGGACGGCCGCTAGCCCCGCTCGCTCACGGGTTGTCCCGAAACGTCAGTCGCGCGAGTTCCGGCCCGCACTGTCGCGCGGTGGCGGGCGGTGGCGGGCGGATCGCCCCGCCGGTCCCGTCAGCCGAGCGCGGCGAGGAGCGAGGCGGAGGGCTCGCCCGTGACCGGCAGGCCGCGAGACCTCTGGAACGCCTCGATCGCCCGTCGCGTCCCGGATCCGATGACCCCATCCGGCGAGCCCGCGTCGTATCCGGCGCGATTGAGGCGGAATTGAAGGGCGATCCGCTGATCTTGCGTCAGGCCGTAGGCATCGGGCGGAAAAGTGCCGCGGATCGGCCCGCCCCCGGCTAGCCGCGAGGCGAGATATCCGACGCCCAGGGCATAGTTGGTCGAATTGTTGTAGCGCTTGATCACGCCGAAATTGGGATAGATCCGAAAGGCCGGCCCGCCGGCCTGGGGCGCGATCAGGCTGCCGCGCCCGTCGCCGGGATCAGCCTCCTCCGACCAGGGCTGGCCCCGGCGCCAGCCCGACCGGGAGAGATAGTTCGCCGCCGAAGCAAGGGCGTCCGTCGGATCTGCCGACCAGATGTCGCGCCGTCCGTCGTCGGTGAAGTCGACCGCATAGGCCTGATAGGATGTGGGGATGAATTGAGTATGGCCCATCGCACCGGCCCAGCTTCCCGTCATCCGGTCCGCGGCCACATCGCCCCGTTCCAAGATTTCCAGGGCGGCGACGAGCTGGTCCTCGAAAAACGCCCCGCGCCGGCCGTCATAGGCGAGGGTCGAGAGCGCCGAGACAACCGGAACGGCGCCCATCCGGTTGCCGAAATCGCTTTCCACCCCCCAGATCGCCGCGACGATATGGGCGTCGACGCCATAGCGGCTCTCGATCGCCGAGAGCGCTGCGCGGTTGCGCGCCATCGCGGCCCGACCGCGGACAACCTTCTCGTCGTTCGCGGCGATCTGCAGGTAATCCTCCAGCGACCGGGTGAACTCGGTCTGCGCGCGGTCGCGCTCGATGACGCCGGGCAGGTAGCCGGCACCTGCGAAGGCGTTGTCGAAAGCCGCTGCCGATACACCCCGCGACAGGGCACGTGGCCGGAACGCCGCGACCCATGCATCGTAGCCGGGATTGGCGACGGCGCGCATCACCTCGACGCGTGGCGCCGGAGACAGCCGCGGCGGCCCGCCGCAGGCCGCCACGCTCGCTGCCAGAATGCCCAGTCCGACCTGTCGCCGCGTGATCCCCATCGCTCTGCCTCCGCGTGTTTTGCGCACCTTGAATCGGGTCTAGGGCACTGGCAAGTGACTAGGCGTGCGGGAGGCCGGCGACGCGGTGGACGGCGCCGCGCGTGGACGAGCCTGCAGACCCGTTGCGAGGCACCGGCGATTGCCGAGTCGAGCCGGCGCGTCTACCGTCGAGAAAACGCCGGCGGAGATTTCGATGGGACACGTCATTACGGTTGCGCAGCAGAAAGGCGGGGCAGGCAAGACCACTCTGGCGGCCAATCTGGCCGTCTCGCTGGCGCGTCAGGGGCAATCGGTCGGCCTTGTCGACACTGATCCCCAAGGGTCGCTGGGCCGGTGGTTCATGACGCGGGACGAGGCTGGCGAGCCGGGAATGGAGTTCTCCACCGCATCGGCGTGGGGGGTCGGCTACGAGATGAAGAAACTGGCCCGCAAGCACGACTTCATCTTGGTCGATACGCCGCCGAAGGTTGATTCGGATCTTCGACCGGCGCTCAGGGAATCGGATCTGGTCGTGGTGCCTGTGGCGACGAGCGCCGTCGATGTCTGGGCGCTCGACTCGATCCTCGACCTGACGGAGCGGGTCGGCGTTCGGTCGATGGTCGTTCTCAACCGCTACAAGGCCGGTACGCGGGTCTCGGAGGATGTGGTGGCGCTGCTGAAGGAACGGGAGGTTCATCGGGCCGACGCGGTGCTGGGCAACCGGGTCGTCTATGCCGAGGCGCTGGGCATGGGAAAAGGCGTTCTGGAGATGGGAAAGGGGGCTTGGACCGCCGAGATCGAGGCGTTGCGGGACGAGATACTGGCCATGCTGGCCTCCGCGTGAGTCTACATCCGGCGCCAGAGGATCGACAGGCTCGCGGCGATACAGGCCGAGACCGTATAGGCGCAAAGCATTGACAACACCGCGAAGTTGCCGAGGAGAAACGCCACGACGGCGAGCGGAAGAGCCAGAACGAGCGTCGCGAAGAACACGATCAGAACCATCTTTCCCTACCTTTTCCACACCCGCAATAATAAAGACACGGTTGCGCCGGTTTGCATAGTGAAGAGTTGACGACAGGCGAGAATCGTGGGCTCGAGCGGAACGGATGCTGGCCATGCGTCGTTTGTACGGTCGTGATCAGGTCGCCGTGGCGGCATCGTGAGAGGAGAGTACCATGTTCGGACGATTGATTCGGCGCGCTTTTTCCATGTTCGGCAAGTCCCGGCGGACAGGCCGGGGCCGGTCCGGCCGGCACGGCGGCAGCGCCGAGAGCCAGCTTGCCAAGGGCGCCGTGCGCACCGCCAAGAAACGGCTCTGAGAGCGGCTTCGGCGCGGATCGGATTGGCGTCGGACTTCCATCGGAACTCCGTCGGACCGGCGGTCGGCGGGTTGGAGCGGCGTTAACGGCTGCGGCCGCAGGGTCTGTCCATGACTCGCCGCTACAGATCAAAGACCGAACGCCTCGCCCGGGAGCGGCTGGCCCGCAACCTTCGCAAGCTGGAGGAGGAGGGCAACGCCGAATACGTCGTGCGCGATCTGTGCCCCGATGCGTGGCGGACGCTGGAGGAGGATCTCGACGTCGAGGAGAAGAAGGTCAAGGTGACGCTGCTTCTCGATCACAGCGTCGCCACCTTCTACCGCGCCATGGGCCGGGGGTATCAGGCCCGCATCAACCGCATCCTGGCGACCTGGGCGCAGATGCGGATCTGCCGGATCGAGCAGACGCAGAAGGAGTTCGAGATCTGGCAGAAGACCGGCAAGTTCCGCGACGACCCATGACATCGTTTCCAGACTCGACACTCGGGCCATTCCGTGGCAGAGACCAGCTTGCAAGCTACCTCTATCGATCCCCTGTCACTTCCTTACGGACTGCAGCGCACTCGATCCGGGCACACTTCGCCATACTGTTGCACTTCCGCGAACAGGCTACTTACGACAGGAGATCTCACGATGGCCACCGGCACCGTGAAATGGTTCAACCCCACCAAGGGCTTTGGCTTCATTCAGCCCGATTCGGGCGGCAAGGACGTGTTCGTCCACATCTCGGCCGTCGAGCGCGCCGGCCTGACCGGCCTCGCCGATAACCAGAAGGTTCAGTACGAGCTGCAATCCGGCCGCGACGGCCGCGAATTGGCCGGCAACCTCGAACTGGTCTGAGGCCTTCGCGGCTTCGAGCGACAGGATGGAGGGGCGCCTTCAGGCGCCCTTTTTCGCAGGGCCGGCGCAGCCGGAACCCGCAACACGTTTCATACCGACATAGACAGGGAGATCTCACGATGGCCACCGGCACCGTGAAATGGTTCAACACCACCAAAGGCTTCGGCTTCATCGCGCCCGAGACGGGCGGCAAGGACGTTTTCGTCCACATCTCGGCCGTCGAGCGCGCCGGCCTGACCGGCCTCAGCGACGACCAGAAGGTCCGCTACGACCTGGAATCCGGCCGCGACGGCCGCGAATTGGCCGGCAACCTCGAGCTGGTCTGAGGGCATGGCGGGGTGAACCCCGCTTGACATCCGGATTTCGGGAAGGGCGCCTCAGGGCGCCCTTTTTGCTGTTTGGTGACAGGTTCGGGGGCAGCCGGGCCATGCCCCGCTACCGCCGCCCCCGCGTCGCATGCGCCGACGTCTATTTCACCGCGCACCATCGCGGCCCGCAGCGCGGGTGGAGGCGGGGGAACGGCGGGGTGAACCCGCCCTACGCTTGCTGAAACCACTCCCTCTTACCCAAGGCGACAGTGTTTGCCGCGACGCGTGTGTTCTCTCCACAAGCGTTGCACCGGAAAGCGAATGAGCCTGGACCTTGGAAGCTCGGGGCGGTTCGCGTGCACAGAGGGGAGGCCATAAACGGCTGGAAAATCTCACATTGAGGGCATCTTACGACGTAGAATATTTCCGCATCAATCTCCGCAGGGCAATCTATATTTTCTTCATACTGGATATCAATTATTCTATTCCCCTCCGGGAAGGTATCACTCAACGTTCGAGCCAGAACCTTATAGAATTTGTAGGAAAACTGACCTTGAGTAGATCTTTTAGAAAATATTTCGCTTTCAAGAAGGAGATCATTGCCGTAGGAGAAATGGCGACTTCTGGGAAGCACTACGTACGGCGCACCCAATGGTGGGGCATTTTTCAGCTTAGGAATGCCTTCGAAGTCGCACCCAAGATATGTTCCCCTAAAAATTCGTTTTTCCTCATCGTATGTAAATATTTGTTGGTACTGTGCCTCATTACGCGAGACGGTGACGCAGTGGATTTCTCTTCCGGAGTGAGTATTGCCGGGTTCGCAAAGATAATCTTGGAGAAGATTGCCCATATCCACGCCGTAACGCTTCAAAGATTTCTTGAACGACGCTATGAAATCGTCGGCTGAGGAGCCAAACATATGAACTTGCACGTGCGGCTCGGATTGTTTGTTAGGTGTCGTGTCCCGGACGATCAGATAGACCCTCGCCGCTCTGCTCTGTTCATGGCAAGATCGATCCTGCGCGAGGTTCGGGACGGGGGGCGAGCATGCTGATCTCTCTTCACAAGCAGGCGACGACGACACCGAAGATCCGGGCCGCGATCCAAGCGAGCACCGAGCCTGCCTGGATGGTGGCGGAGCGCTATGGCATCTCCGAGCAGACGGTCTGGAAGTGGCGCAAGCGCGACAGCGTGCATGACCGCAGCCACACGGCGCATCGGTTGCAATCGACGCTCACACCTGCCCAGGAGGCTGTGGCGGTGTCGCTGCGCAAGACCCTGCTCTTGCCGCTCGACGACCTTCTCTGCGTAGTCCGCGAGTTCCTGAACCCGAACGTCTCGCGCTCCGGGCTGGACCGCTGCCTGCGCCGGCATGGTGTCGGCAACCTGCGTGACCTGAAGCCAACCGCGCGACGGCCTGCACACAAGCCGTTCAAGGCCTACGAGCCGGGTTACCTGCATGTCGACGTGAAATACCTGCCGCAGATGGCGGACGAAGACCGCCGCCGGTATCTGTTCGTGGCCATCGATCGCGCCACGCGGTGGGTCTTCGTGCGCGTCTATCCGGCGAAGACGGCGGCCAACGCCCGCCGCTTCCTACGCGACCTGGAACGTGCTGCGCCGATGCGGATCACGCGGGTGCTCACCGACAACGGCAAGGAGTTCACGGACAGGCTCTTCGGCCTGCGGAAGCGCGCCGCCACCGGAAACCACGAGTTCGACCGCCTCTGCGCCGATCTCGGTATCGAGCATCGCCTGGCCCCGCCGATGCGGCCGCAAACGAACGGCATGGTCGAGCGCTTCAATGGCCGGATCGAGGACGTCCTGCAAAGTCATCATTTCCACAGCGGCGAGGACCTCGAACAGACGATCCTTCGCTACGTCCGCCTCTACAATGGCCAGCTTCCGCAATCAGTGCTCAAGGGCCGAACGCCCGTCGACGCCCTCAAGGACTGGCAGCGACAAAGGCCGGACCTCTTCAAGAAACGACCGTATAATCGCGCGGGATGTGACAGTTAGGCTCAGTTTTTGCTAGGCTTAATTCCCTTGGGGATACGTTCAATCTATCCTCAACAACCTTCGCCTCCACCGAGCGGGCTTGAGCCATACTCGAGCTAGGGCAAAAGCCAAACACGAGGATGCCAGTTCGAGCTTGATAAGGAAAGTGTTCACCCAGTTGGCGAAAAGACAGTAAAAGAAAGTGTTCTACAACTTCACACACATAATCGAATGTGACTGTGCCAAATGTGTCGACAACTATTCGATGAAATAGCACGGATGTAAGGCCAAGGGTCGTGGTAGCGACAGAGGCGTTTCCGTAGGTTGCTAATCCTAGTTCGGAGACCTGCGTCTTCCCGTCGACCACCTCTTTGATCTGAAGAATGTGGACTTTCGGGAAAGAACTTGAAATCGCGCTGCTGTTGTGGGACAGTTGAGTGTCGGCGAAGCATTCAAAAGTCGTTCCGTTGAACGCGAGAAGGATGCTTGTCACTAATCTACCTCGCGAACTTCTTGTGCTTCACGCGGGTCGGGCGGATGGCGTCGGCGCCGAGGCGGCGGACCTTGTCCTCCTCGTAGGCATGGAAATTGCCCTCGAACCATTCCACGTGGCCGTCGCCCTCGAAGGCCAGGATGTGGGTGCAGAGGCGGTCGAGGAAGAAGCGGTCGTGGGAGATGATGACGGCGCAGCCGGCGAAATCCTCGAGCGCGTCCTCGAGCGCGCGCAGGGTCTCGACGTCGAGGTCATTGGTGGGCTCGTCGAGCAGGAGCACGTTGCCGCCGGATTTCAGCAGCTTCGCCATGTGGACCCGGTTGCGCTCGCCGCCCGACAGGAGGCCCACCTTCTTCTGCTGGTCGGTGCCCTTGAAGTTGAAGGCGCCGCAATAGGCGCGGGAATTCATCTGCGCGTCGCCGAGGTCGATCACCTCGCCGCCGCCCGAGATTTCCTCCCAGACGGTGTGCTGGGGGTCGAGCGCGTCGCGGGACTGGTCGACATAGGACAGGTCCACCGTGTCGCCCCAGTCGATCATGCCCTGGTCGGGCTGGTCCTGGCCGGTGAGGCAGCGGAAGAGCGAGGTCTTGCCCGCCCCGTTCGGGCCGATGACGCCCACGATGCCGCCGGGCGGCAGCGCGAAGGAGAGCCCCTCGATCAGCAGCTTGTCGCCCTTGACGAGCCGCAGATCCTCCACCTCCACCACCTTCGAGCCGAGGCGCTCGCCGTTCGGGATGATGATCTGCGCCTTGCCGACGCGGTCGCGCACCGATTGCCCGGCCATCTTCTCGTAGGCGGAGATGCGCGCCTTTGACTTGGCCTGCCGGGCCTTGGCGCCCTGGCGGATCCAGTCGAGCTCGCGCGAGAGCGTGCGCTGCTTGGCCTTGTCCTCGCGCGCCTCCTGCTCGAGCCGCTTGGCCTTCTGGTCGAGCCAGGCGGAATAATTGCCCTCGTAGGGGATGCCGCGGCCGCGGTCGATCTCGAGGATCCAGCCGGTGATCGAATCGAGGAAATAGCGGTCGTGGGTGACGATCAGGATGGTGCCGCGATAGTCGATCAGGTGCTGTTGCAGCCAGGCGATGGTCTCGGCGTCGAGATGGTTGGTGGGCTCGTCGAGGAGCAGCATGTCGGGCGCCTCGAGCAGCAGCCGGCAGAGCGCCACGCGGCGGGTCTCGCCGCCCGAGAGCGTGTCCACCGGCGCGTCGTCGGGCGGGCAGCGCAACGCCTCCATGGCGACGTCGATCTGGCTGTCGAGGTCCCACAGGTTCTCGCTGTCGATCTCGTCCTGAAGCTGCGCCATCTCCTCGGCGGTCTCGTCCGAGTAGTTCATGGCGAGTTCGTTGAAGCGGTCGAGCTTGGCCTGTTTCGCCGCGACGCCCTGCATGACGTTGCCGCGCACGTCGAGGGCCTGGTCGAGCTCGGGCTCCTGCGCGAGATAGCCCACGCGCGCGCCTTCGGCGGCCCAGGCCTCGCCCGAGAAATCCTTGTCCATGCCGGCCATGATCCTGAGCAGCGTCGACTTGCCGGAGCCGTTCTGGCCGACGACGCCGATCTTCACGCCGGGCAGGAAGTTCAGCTTGATGTTCTCGAAGAGCTTCTTTCCGCCGGGGATGGTCTTGGAGACGCCGTCCATGTGGTAGACGAACTGGTAGCTGGCCATGAATCTTGTCCTCGGGATGCGTGTTTCGCCCTCCCTTACGGGATTCGCGCGGGGGTCGGAAGGTGCTGGCGCCGCGGCTGCGGCCTGGCTGCCCGGGAGAGGCCGTGCGACACGGCGGGGCTTTCGTGCCGGCCGCTGCGGACCTACAAGGGAGCGATGACGGTCCCACCCCTTCACAGCGTCGATCCGGCGACGATGGCCTGGTACGAGAGCCACGCCGAGATCTATGCCGACATGACGAGCCGGAGCGCGCCGGACGGCGATCTGGCGGCCTTCATGGAGGCGCTGCCGCGCTCGCGGGCGCCGGTGCTCGACTGGGGGGCGGGGCCCGGCAACACCGCGGCGCTGCTTCTCGAGCGACAGATCGCGGTCACCGCCACCGATGCCAGTCCCGCCATGGCGCGTATCGCGGCGGGGCTCGGCATCCGCATGCGGGTCGAGCCGTTCGAGGCGCTGCCGCCCGATCCGGTCTATCGCGGCATCTGGTCGAATTTCGGGCTGGTCCACGCGCCGTTCGAGATGCTGCCGGATCTGACGGCACTGGCGGCGCGGGCTCTGCTGCCCGGGGGCGTGCTGCATCTGGGGCTGACGACCCTGCGGGACGATCTTCCCGAGGCGGGCGAGGGCAGCCATCGCGACGGCTGGGGCATCGTCAGCACGCATGTCGCGCCCGACCGGGCAGCCCGGCTGGCCGAGGCGGCGGGCCTGTCGCTGGTCTCGACCCGGCAGGGCCATTTCCGCCTCATGCTGACCGGCGCGCGGATGGACTTCGTCATCGTGCTGGCCCGCAAGCCCTGATTGCGCCGTCGCGGGCGCCCTCAGGCGGCGAGGTGCTGACCGAAGAAGGCGGCCAGCGCCTCCGCAGTCTCCTCCGGCGCCTCTTCGGGGAGGAAATGGCCGCAGGGCAGGGCGTGCGCCTCCACATGGGCGGCGTGGCGGCGCCAGACCTCGGCCACGTCGTAGGTCCGCTCGACGAAGCCGGTGGCGCCCCAGAGGGCGAGCAACGGCATCGGCAGCAGCCGCCCGACGTCGGCCGTGTCGTGCTCAAGGTCGATGCCGGCGGAGGCGCGGTAATCCTCGCAGGTGGAATGCACCGTCTCGGGCGTGAAGCAGCGCAGATATTCGGCCATCGCGGCATCGGGGAAGGCATCGGCGACGCGGCTCCAGGCCGCCATCTTGGTGCGCAGATAGAAGCCCGGAGCGGCGCCGATCAGCCGCTCGGGCAGCGGGTCGGGCTGGATCAGGAAGAACCAGTGGTAATACCCGGTGGCGAAGGCCCGGTCGGCGGTCTCGTACATGTGCAGGGTGGGGCAGATGTCGAGCACGGCCAGCGCGGTGACGCGGTCGGGCAGGTCGCGGGCGAGCCGGTGGCCGACCCGGCCGCCCCGGTCGTGGCCGGCGACCCCGTAATGGTCGATGCCGAGATGCTCCATGAGGGCGGCCTGATCTGCGGCCATCGCCCGCTTGGAATAGGGCCGGTGCCGCGGATCGCTCGGGGGCCGATCGCTGTCGCCGTAGCCGCGCAGGTCGCTCAGGACGACGCGGAAGCCGGCTTCCACCAGCCGGGGCGCCACCTTGTGCCAGCAGACATGGGTCTGCGGATAGCCGTGGAGCAACAGGATCGCTGGACCGGAACCGGCCTCGCGCACCCTGACGGCAGGCCCCGTCGGCAGCGTGATGCGGTCGTCCCTGAAGCCCTCCAGCATCGGACCTCCCTTTACCTTTTACAAAATTTCGTCCTCGTCGAACATCGGATCGGCCTCCAGATCGGCGTTCAGCTGCTCGATGCGGTCTTCGGTGTCGCTGACCGGGACATCGGCCAGATGATAGACGGCGTCGCCCTCGTTGACCACCGGCATGGTGGCCCGGCCGATGATGACGCCGCCCGCGGGCGCCGTTACCTCCGCCTCGCGCGTGCCGAGCGGATTGGAGACGATGGCGAGCTGCTGGCCGGCCTCGACATGCTCGCCGATCTCGCGGAACAGCCGCAGGAGCCCGCTGGCCGGCGCCCGGACCCAGGAGGAGTTCCTGACCACGACCGGCTCGGCGCCGCGTTTGGGCAGCCCGCGCGCCGGGATCATGTCGAGCCGGTGCATCACCCGCAGGATTCCCGAGGCGCCGATCCGGGCCGACATTTCGTCGAAGCGCAGCGCCTCGCCCGCCTCGTAGAGCAGCACGTCGCAGCCCGACTTGCGCGCCGCCTCGCGCATCGAGCCGTCGCGCAGGCGGGCGCGGATGACGAGCGGCGCGCCGAAGGCGCGGGCCAGATCGAGCGTCGCGCGGCTTGACGCGGAGACCCGGATCTGCGGCAGGTTGATGCGGTGGATGGCGGCGGAGTGGAGGTCGATGCCGAGATCGGAGCGCGCCACGATCTCGCGCATGAAGATGCTGGCGAGGCGCGAGGCGAGCGAGCCCTGTTCGGAGCCGGGAAAGCAGCGGTTGAGGTCGCGGCGGTCGGGCATGTAGCGCGACTTGTTGAGGAAGCCGAAGGTGTTGACGATCGGCACGGCGAGGAGCGTGCCGCGGATCTGGGCGAGCTGCGGCGCCTGCAGGAGGCGGCGACAGATCTCGACGCCGATGATCTCGTCGCCATGGACGGCGGCGGAGACAAACAGCGTCGGCCCGCGCCGCTTGCCGTGCACCACCCGCACCGTCATGGTCGCGGGCGTGTGGTCGGTCAGCACCGAGATCGGCAGGTCGACGGTCGCGGCCGTTCCGGGGGCGATCTCCGCGTCGCCGATGCGGAACGGTTCAGTTGCCACGGCCGGTGGCCGCAAGGCTGCGGAGCCGCTCGGTATAGGCGGCGCGCAGGCAGGCGATGTCGGCGCCGCACCCGTCGCGCCGGCGGACGAGCCAGCGATCCTGGTCGGGATCGGCGGAGCGCAGGGCTCCGTAGAGATCGGCCAGCCGGGTGTCGAGCCGGGCGAGCTCGGGCGTGGCGCAGATCGTCCGCTCCGCGGCGTTGAGCCGGCTCGCGCCACACCAGGGCCGCAGCGGCGCGGCGGCGAGGCCGGCGGGGAGCAGGACGAGGAGGGCTGCGGATCGCGCGACCATGGCACCGGGGGAGATCGGGCCGCGACGACGGGCGGCAGGGCGAGGCGGCGGCACTCCCTTATCCCCGTCCAGGCTCAGACGTCATGGGTATAGCGCGCCGGGACGAAGGCGAAGCCCTGGGCGGCCCGCTCGATCCAGCCGATGCCGGGGAAGGTGATGTGGCTGCCGGCGATCAGCGTGCCGTCCGCCGAGACGCGGTCGAGCATCTGCCGGCGGGTCGCGCGCGCCGCGTCGATGTCGGTGTCGAAGGAGGTGCCGATGTCGGGCCGGGCGAGCTGCACCGGGGCGATATGGACGATGTCGGTCCAGATCAGCAGCGTGGCGTCGCCGTCCATGATCTCGAGGCCGGAATGGCCGGGCGTGTGGCCCGGCAGCGGCAGGGCGCGCAGGCCGGGGGCGATGTCGGTCTCGCCGGCGAAGGTCTCGAGCCGGTCGCCATAGGCCTCGATCACCGAACGCGCCAGCTCGTCGCCCTCCTCGTCGGCGAAATGGTCCTTGTCGGCCTGATGCACCCGCAGCGCCGCGTTGGGAAAGGCGGCGCCGCCCTCGCCCATGAGCCCGCTGATGTGGTCGGGATGCATGTGGGTGACGAAGACGGTGTCGATCGCGTCGGCGGTGAAGCCGGCGGCGGCGAGGTTGGCGCCGACGCGGCCGGTTTCGTCGCCCATCTTGCCGGCGACGCCCGCATCGACGAGGATCGTGCGCCCGCCGGTCTCGATGACGAAGGCGTTGAGGCCCGAGCGCCATGTCTCGGGGGCGGCATGGCGCTCGCGCAGGAGCCGGGCGTAATCTGGCTCGTCGATGCCGTCGAGCACGCCGAGACCGAGCGGCAGCGGCCCGTCGGAAAGCGCGGTGACGCGGATGCCGCCGATATGGAAGCGCTGGGCGTCGGGAAGTCGGGTCATCGGATCGCTCTTTGCTGGGGTCGGGCAGGAGAGGACGAGGGCGCTTGGGTCAGCCGCCCCGGGCCCCGCGTCGAGGCCGGTCGTCGGCTCGCGCCGCGGCCCTCGCCCGCGCCATACGGGGCGGTCGCGGCAGCGCGCGGGTGGGAAGCGATTGACGGCGGTTCGGCACGGCCCATCCTCGGTGCGGCATGATGGAGCGCCAGATAGGGCGGCCGGGGCGGCTGTCAGGGGAGGGGGATGTCGAGTTTAGGGCCGGCGAGGCGGGAGCGGACGGCGTGAGCGCGGTCGGTGAGCAGGGCGTGAGCGGCCTGCGGGAGATGATGGCGCGGCATGCGCAGCCGGGCCGGGTCGCCTGGATCGGGGTGCGGGCCGGGCGCCGGGCGCCGGTCGCACCGCTCGATGTGGTGGAGATCGGTGCCGCGGGTCTTGTCGGCGATCACGGACGGGCGGGCCCGCGCGCCGTGACGCTCATCCAGGCCGAGCACCTGCCGGTCATCGCGGCGCTCCTCGGCCGGGACCGGGTCGATCCGGCGGATCTGCGGCGCAACATCGTCGTGGCGGGGCTGAACCTGGCCGCGCTGCGCAAGGCGGGGGTGCGGGTCGGGAGCGCCCGTCTGCGGATCGAGGGACCCTGTCCGCCCTGCTCGCGCATGGAGGAGACGTTCGGTCCGGGCGGCTACAGCGCCGTGCGGGGGCATGGCGGCTGGTACGCCTCGGTCGTGGCGCCGGGGCGGGTCGCCACGGGCGACGTTGTCGCGCCGGAGGACGGCGGGTGATCTTCCCGCGCCCGTGTGGCGGAGGGCTGCGGGCGTGACCTTGATGGGTCGGACATGTCGCCTGGGGAGGAATGGCAGGGCGGCGGGGGCCCTGCCTGCGGCGCCAAGGAGGGTTGAGCGATGGACTGGAGCCAGCAGGTCGACGGGTATTGCGAGCGGCTCGGTCCCGGTCTCTGGGCCGAGCCGCTCAACGCGGTGACGAACCTCGCCTTCCTCGGCGTGGCGCTCTGGGTCTGGCCGCGGGCGTCGGGGATCGAGCGGGTGCTGGCGGCGGTGCTCTTCGCCATCGGCATCGGGTCGGGGCTGTTTCACACCTTCGCGACGCGCTGGGCGGGGTTGGCCGACACGCTGCCGATCCTCGGCTTCATCCTCGTCTATGTGGTGGCGGCGAACCGGCGGTTCCTGATGCTGCCGTGGTGGATCGCGATCCTCGGGAGCCTTGTCGTGCTGCCTTATGCGGCGCTGATCGGGCGGGTCTTCGCGGCGCTGCCGGGATTCTCCATTTCCGCGCCCTACTGGCCGGTGCCGGTTCTGATCGCGGGCTACGGCGTCTATCTGCGCCACAGGCTGCCGCGGGTGGCGACCGGGCTGGCGGCCGGGGCGGGGATGCTGGCCGTGTCGCTGGTGTTTCGCTCGCTCGACATGGCGCTCTGCCCGGTCTGGCCGGTGGGCACCCATTTCCTCTGGCATCTCATGAACGCGGCGATGCTGGGCTGGATGATCGTGGTGCTGCGCGGGCATCGCCTGAGGCGGCAAGCGGGCGCCGGCGTGAACGGGAAGCCGCCGGCGCAGGCACCGACTTGAACAGGCGGGGGGGCGGCGCTAAAGCCGCGGTCGATCCAGGAGACGAGGAAGCGAGCCATGTCCATCGATGTCGAAGAGGCCCGGCGGGTGGCGCGGCTCGCCCGCATCCGGGTCGAGGAGGACGATCTGCCCGAGCTGGCACGGGCGTTCAACACCATCCTCGGCTTCATCGACGAGTTGAACGAGGTCGATGTGGAGGGCGTGGCGCCGATGACCAGCGTCACGCCGCAGCGGCTGGCGCGCCGCCCGGACAGGGTGACGGATGGCGGGCGGCAGGATGCGGTGCTCGCCAACGCGCCCGATGCCCGCGAGGGCTTCTTCGCGGTGCCGAAGGTGGTGGAGTAGCGCCGCGCGCCGCGCCGATCGAGAAACCGAGACAGGCGGGGCCCGGCCCCGACCGGGGAGCGACAGAATGACCGCGCTGAACGAACTGACCATCGCCGAGGCCCGCGACAGGATCGGCGCCGGCGAGATCACCAGCGTCGAGCTGACCGAGGCGTGCCTCGCGGCGATCGACGGCGCCGGCGCGCTCGGCGCCTTCGTGCACCAGACGCCCGAGATCGCGCTCGACCAAGCGCGCGCCGCCGACACGGCCGGCGCTGCGGGCGGGGGAGGCGCCGCGTCCGGGGCGCTGACCGGCATTCCGATCGGCATCAAGGACCTGTTCTGCACCAAGGACGTGCCGAGCCAGGCGGCGAGCCGGATCCTCGAGGGCTTTCGGCCGCCCTACGACTCGACGGTGACGGCGCGGCTGCGCGATGCGGGCGCGGTGATGCTGGGCAAGTGCAACATGGACGAGTTCGCCATGGGCTCGTCGAACGAGACGAGCGTCTATGGCCCGGCGGTCAACCCCTGGGGCGGCGGCGGGCTGACGCCCGGCGGATCCTCGGGCGGCTCGGCGAGCGCGGTGGCCGCCGATCTGTGCCTGGGCGCCACGGGGACCGATACTGGCGGGTCGATCCGGCAGCCCGCGGCCTTTACCGGCATCACCGGCCTCAAGCCCACCTACGGGCGCTGTTCGCGCTGGGGCATCGTCGCCTTCGCCTCGTCGCTCGACCAGGCCGGGCCGATGGCGCGCACGGTGCGCGATTGCGCCATCCTGCTGACCGGAATGGCGGGCCACGACCCGCTCGATTCGACCTCCGTCGATCTGCCGGTGCCGGATTTCGAGGCGGCGCTGACCGGCGACATCCGCGGCAGGACGATCGGCGTGCCCCGCGAATACCGCGTGGAGGGCATGCCCAGCGAGATCGACGCGCTCTGGACGCGGGGCCGCGAGATGCTCAAGGATGCCGGGGCGCGGGTCGTGGACGTCTCGCTGCCGCACACGAAATACGCGTTGCCGGCCTATTACGTGATCGCGCCCGCCGAGGCGTCGTCGAACCTTGCCCGCTATGACGGCGTGCGCTACGGGCGGCGCGCGAAGCTCGACCAGGGCGACGGCATCGTCGAGATGTACGAGAAGACCCGCGCCGAAGGGTTCGGCCCGGAGGTGAAGCGGCGGGTCATGGTCGGCACCTATGTCCTGTCGGCGGGATTCTACGACGCCTATTACGAGCGGGCGCGGAAGGTCCGCACGCTGATCAAGGGCGATTTCGATGCGGTCTTCGCGGCGGGTGTCGACGCGATCCTGACGCCGACGACCCCGTCGGCGGCCTTTCCCTTGGGGGCCTACGAGGATGCCGATCCGGTCAAGATGTATCTCAACGACATCTTCACGGTGACGGTGAACCTGGCGGGGCTGCCGGGGATCAGCGTGCCGGCCGGACGCGATGCGGCGGGCCTGCCGCTCGGTCTGCAGTTGATCGGCCGGCCCTTCGAGGAGGGCGACCTGCTGAACGTCGCGGGCGCGCTCGAGCGGGCGGCGGAGTTTGTGGCCAAACCGGAGCGCTGGTGGTAACGTGGCCCGCGTTGCCGCGCGGTTCGCGGTCCCCGGATGACGTTGCCATGATCCGCCTTCTCGCCCGATCCTCCATCCTCCTCGTCGGTCTTGCCGCCTGCGTCGGCGGTCCCCCTCAAGGCCGCGCGCCGACGCCGGTCTTCGTCGGCGGCGGCATGGGACCGGGCGGATACGAGACCTACGAGGCCGAGCGGCTGGCGCGAGAGCGGGAGCTTGCCGGATACGGTCTGCCGGGCGCAGTGCCGAGCGCCTCCGCCGCTGCACCCTACGGATCGCCGCCCGGCGGCGCGCCGGGCGCATCGGCGGCGATCTCGGCCGACGAGTTGCGGGCGGCGGGGCTGCCGGCGGGATCGGAGGGCGCCGGGCTGCCGCCGGTCGAGCCGGTGCCGACACGGTCCATCGACGAGGCGTTCGACAGGGCGACCGGCAACACGCCGCCGCCGCGCTCCGATCCGCTGCCGGCGCCGCAATCGCAGGCGCTGCCCGGGGTCAACAATCCCGCCATCTCTGACGAGCAGAGCTTTGCCGCCGTCTCGTCCCGCGAGACGATCGAATCGGATGCCGAGCGACTGGCGCGGCAGCGCGCCGCCTATCAGGTCATCGAGCCCGAGGCGGTGCCGCAGAGGACCGGCCGGTCGGGGCCCAACATCGTGCAGTTCGCCCTGTCGACCAGCAACGCGGTGGGCGAGCGGATCTATTCCCGCCGCGGGCTGTTCGCCGAGCGGAGGTTCCGCGCTGCCTGCGCCAAGTTTGCCTCGCCCGATCTGGCGCAGGAGGCGTTCCTGCGCGCCGGTGGCCCCGAGACGGACCGTCTGGGCGTCGACCCGGACGGCGACGGCTTCGCCTGCGGCTGGAACCCGGCGCCGTTCCGGGCGGCCAAGGGCTGATCCTGCGCCGGCGATGGTCGCCCAATGAGGGTCCGCGCCGCGGCGGCGCGCGTCCCGACCTGGTGGTCATCCACTATACCGGGATGGACGGCGACAGCGCCGCCGAGGACCGCCTCTGCGATCCGGGGAGCGGCGTCTCGTGCCATTACCTGATCGACCGTCGTGGTGCGGTGGTCCAGATGGTGGCCGAGGAGCGGCGCGCCTGGCATGCCGGGGCGGGCGCCTGGGGAGCGGTCGGCGACGTCAATTCCCGCTCCATCGGCATCGAGCTGTCGAACAGCGGCGCGATGCCGTTCGCCGCGGCGCAGATGGAGACGCTGGAGCGGCTGCTGCGGGAGATCGTGGCGCGGTGGAAGGTGGCACCGGCGCGGGTGATCGGCCATTCGGACTGCGCGCCGGAGCGCAAGGCGGATCCGGGGTCGTGTTTCGACTGGGCGCGGCTGGCGCGGGCAGGGCTCGCGGCGGCGACGCCGGGCGGCGAGGCCAAGGGCGACTTCGTCGCGGCGATGCAGAGGGCCGGCTATACCGGGAGCGTTGATCCGCAGAGGCTTCTGGCGGCGCTGCGCCTCAGGCATCGCCCCTGGGCGCGGGGCGCGCTCGATGCGCGCGATCAGGGCATCGCCGCCGGTCTGGCCGGTCAGGCCGATTGACCGCGGCGCGGGCCTGACCTATCGAGGCGGGTGCGCGGATGGCCGGGTGGCCGCGTGTCCCTTTCGGGGCACGAGGAAAGTCCGGACTCCGGAAAGCGACGGTGCCGGGTAACGCCCGGGCGGGGCAACCCGACGGAAAGCGCCACAGAAAACAGACCGCCGCCGGATCGGAACCGGAGGGTCCCTTCGGGACCGGGCATCCGGCGGTCAGGGTGAAACGGTGGGGTAAGAGCCCACCGGGGGGCCGGCAACGGCGCCCGCATGGCAAGCCCCACCGGGAGCAACGCCGAATAGGGGTCCCGCATGGGCGGCTTTCGCCCGGGATCCGGGTAGGCAGCTTGAGCCTGTCGGCAACGGCAGGCCTAGAGGAATGGTCACCCCCCGCGGGCTCGCTCGCGGGGACAGAATCCGGCTTACAGGCCGTCCGCGCGCTTGCCTGTTGACAATGCCGGGCCACGATTTAGAAGGCGGGTTCAGCTTTCAACGGACCCCGTCCGGGGCGGTGCGACTGCCCGGCCTAGGAGAATGAGCATGGCGAAGCCCACCACGATCAAGATCCGTCTGAACTCGACGGCGGATACCGGCCACTTCTACGTGACCAAGAAGAACGCCCGCACCATGACCGAGAAGATGTCGATCAAGAAGTATGATCCGGTCGCGCGGAAGCACGTTCAGTACAAGGAAGGCAAGATCAAGTAGGATCGCCCCCGGTCCGCGAGCGCGGACGGCGGGACTGGACAGGGTCGCGCCGCTCCGGTTGGGAGCGGCGTTCTTGCGTCTAGCGCCACCACTGGTCGATGCGGGCGATGTCGGCGTCGGACCACCCCAGATGATGGGCGAGTTCGTGGACATAGACATGCGCCACCAGATCGCCCAGCGTGACGTCGCCCCGGTCGGCCCATTCGTCGAGGATCGGCCGGCGGAACAGCCAGATCGCGTCGGGCCGCGTGGGCTGGTCGAAGCTCGACTTCTCGGTGAGCGGGATGCCGTCATAGAGCCCGGTGAGGTCGAACGGATCGGCGATCTGCAGATCCTCGAGGATGTCGTCGGGGGCAAGATCGACGACGCGGATCGCGACGCTGGCAGCGGAGGCCCGGAATTCCGGCGGCAGGGCATCGCGCGCGGCAAAGGCCAGCTCCTCCACATCACCGAGGCTCGGCGCGACAAGATCGGCAGCGGTCATCCCGGCGGTATGACCGCGAGCGGCGGCCTGCGCAAGACGGGCGGGGGTTTCAGGGGGATAGGCCGGCGAGTCGTGCCGCGAGGGGCGGACCGGGCGCGCCGCTGCCGGTGCCGCGGGGCCATCGGCCGGCGCGGTCGCGCGCTCGCCGGCGGCCGGCGGGTGACGAGGCCCCGGGGCGTTTCTGGACAAGGCGGCGGCCCTGTGCTTGAGACGCCCGACGACTTCGGAGGCCGCCCATGACCGTCACCCGCTTCGCACCCTCGCCCACGGGCCACATCCATATCGGCAACCTGCGCACGGCGCTGTTCAACTGGCTGATCGCGCGCAAGGCGGGGGGCACGTTCATCCTGCGGCTCGACGATACCGATCCGGTGCGCTCGAAGGAGGAATATGTCGATGCCATCAAGGAGGACCTCGACTGGCTCGGCCTGACCTGGGACCGGGTGGAGCGGCAGTCCGAGCGGCTTGACCGCTATGCCGAGGCCGCCGAGCGGCTGCGGGAGGCGGGGCGGTTCTACGAGGCGTTCGAGACGCCGACCGAGCTCGACCTCAAGCGCAAGAAGCAGCTCAACATGGGCAAGCCCCCGGTTTATGACCGCGCGGCACTGGGGCTCGACGAGGCGGAGAAGGCGCGGCTTCGGGCCGAGCGGGGGGCGGGCGTCTGGCGCTTCAAGCTCGACCACGAGCGGATCGAGTGGCAGGACGGCATCCTCGGTTCCGTCTCCATCGATGCGGCGAGCCTGTCGGACCCGGTGCTGATCCGCGGCGACGGGCAGGTGCTCTATACGCTGGCGTCGGTGGTCGACGACACGGAGATGGGCGTGACCCATGTGGTTCGCGGATCCGACCACGTGACCAACACCGCGACGCAGATCCAGATCATGCGCGCGCTGGGCCACGGTCATCCCGATTTCGCCCACCATTCGCTTCTGACCGGGCCGCAGGGCGAGGCGCTGTCGAAGCGGCTGGGCACGCTGTCGCTGCGCCAGCTGCGCGCGGAGGGGCTGGAGCCCATGGCGGTTCTGTCGCTGATGGCGCGGCTCGGATCGTCCGACCCGGTGGAGCTGCGCGGCTCCATCGACGAGCTGATCGAGGGCTTCGACGTGACCCGCTTCGGCGCGGCGCCGACGAAGTTCGACGCCCGGGACCTGAAGCCCCTGACGGCGCGGGTTCTGGCCGCCCGGCCCTACGAGGCGATGGCCGGGGAGATCCGTGCGCTGGGCGTCCCCGAGGAGATCGGGCCGGCTTTCTGGGCGGTGGTGCGCGAGAATGTCGAGACGCGGGCCGATCTGGCGCCCTGGTGGCGGCTGTTCCGGGACGGGCCGCGGCCGGAAGTCGCCGAGGAGGATCGCGACTTCGTCGAGGAGGCCATGGCGCTGCTGCCGCCGCATCCCTACGGGCCGGAGAGCTGGGGCGCCTGGACGGAGGCGGTCAAGGCCGCGACGGGGCGGAAGGGAAAGGCGCTGTTCATGCCGCTGAGGCTGGCGGTGACGGGGCAGGCGCGGGGTCCCGAGATGGCCCAGGTCCTGCCGCTCTTTCAGGTGCCGCTGCGCTAGGGAGCGGCACCGGGCCCGAGGCCGGTCTCGCGGACCGGCACGATGCGGCTGCCGGTGCGGCAGAGCCAGCGGTCGATCAGCGTGATCTCCTCCGGCTTCAGGTCCTGCGCCCGGGGATAGAGCGGCCCGTCGCGGTCATCGGCGATGGGCAGGGTCCAGTTGTCGGTGGTCTCGAAGAACCGCGCGACGCCCAATTCGCCGAATTCGTGCAGGTATCCCTGCACCACCACGTCGAGATAGGAGAGCAGGATCGGCGAGCCGGTCACATCGTCGTCGCGCGCCGGGATCGCGTAGACGGCGATCTCGGGCGCGGGATGGAGCGGATGGTCGATGGCGCCCGCCGGCGCCCGGTCGTAGCCCGCCTCGCGCAGGTCGAGCGCCGCCCAGTCGCCGCCGGGCACCGCAGCGATCAGCCCGTCGATTTCGGATCCGGGCACCGGCCGCGCCGTCAGGAAGGCCGCCGGCCGCAGCGCCGTCGGCCGCCAGATCCGGCGCCAGCCGGTCAGCCGGGCGCGGTGGGCGGAGGCGTAGACATGCGTGCGCCGGTTCACCAGCGAGCCGTAGCCGAAGAAGTGCGGATCGTTCATGACGGGAGGTCTCCAACCTTCGGGGGCGGATGGCAAGGGCGTTGCCGCGGAGGCCGGGATATGGCAACGAGACGGGGCGTCGAGGGAGAATCCGGGGCAATCCGGTGCCGAAGGAGCAAGCGCCCCGCTAAACTCTCAGGCTCAGGGACCTCGCGCCGCAGACACTCTGGAGAGACCCCGGCACCGACCGGGGCGCCGAAGGGATAGCGATCTCAGGCGACCGGACAGAGGGGGCATCGATCGGCGGGAACGGTCCCGCATGGATGCCGGAGGGGACGATGAGCGATCCGAAGATGACGCCGCTGCACGATCTGCACACCGAACTGGGCGCGCGGATGGTGGATTTCGCCGGCTACGAGATGCCGGTCCAGTATCCGGCCGGGGTGCTGAAGGAGCATGTCGCCTGCCGGGCCGGCGCCGGTCTCTTCGATGTGAGCCATATGGGCCAGATCGTCGTCACCCACCCGGAAGGCCCCGGCGCGGCGGCCGAGGCGCTGGAGCGGCTGGTGCCGCAGAGCGTCGTGGCGCTGAAGGAGGGCCGGCAGCGCTATGCGCTGTTTCTGACCGGGAACGGCGGCATCCTCGACGACTTCATGGTGGCGCGGCGGCGCGACGATCTGTTCCTCGTGGTCAACGCGGCCTGCAAGGAGGCGGATCTGGCGCATCTTCAGAAGGGTCTGCCGGACTGCGAGGCGCGGATGCTCGACCGGGCGCTTCTGGCGCTGCAGGGGCCGCGCGCCGAGGCGGTGCTCGAGGCGGTGGCGCCCGGCGCCGCGGCGATGTCGTTCATGGACGTGGCGGTGCTGAGCTCGGATCACGGCGATCTGTGGGTGTCGCGGTCGGGCTATACCGGCGAGGACGGCTACGAGATCTCGGTGGCGGCGGTGGCGGCGGAGGCGCTGGCGCGGACGCTTCTTGCGTCGGACGGCGTCGTGCCGGTGGGGCTGGGCGCGCGCGATTCGCTGAGGCTCGAGGCGGGGCTCTGCCTCTACGGCACCGATATCGACGAGCATACATCGCCCATCGAGGCCAATCTGCTCTGGTCGATCCAGAAGGTCCGGCGCCGGGGCGGCGACCGGGCCGGCGGGTTTCCCGGCGCCGAGCGGGTGCTCGAGGAGATCGAGACGGGACCGACCCGGTTGCGCGTCGGCCTCCTCCCCGAGGGGCGGGCGCCGATGCGCGCCGGGGTCGAGCTGTTCGACGGCGGGCGCGCCGTGGGGCGCATCACGTCGGGGGGATTCGGCCCCTCCGTCGAGCGGCCGATCGCGATGGGCTATGTCGATATTGACCATGCCGGCACGGGCACCAGACTAGAGGGCGAGTTGCGCGGGCGCAGGGTTTCGGTGACGGTCGCCGAGCTGCCGTTCCGCGAGGCGACCTACAAGCGATGACGGGGAAATCGGCGATGAAATACACCGAAGAGCATGAATGGCTGCGGCCGGAAGAGGACGAGGAAAACGTCGTCACGGTCGGGATCACCGAGCACGCCGCCGAGCAGCTTGGCGATCTGGTCTTCGTCGAACTGCCCGAGGAGGGCCGCACCGTCGCCAAGGAGGACGAGGTGGTGGTGATCGAGAGCGTCAAGGCCGCCTCGGAGATCCTGGCGCCGGTCGACGGGGAGATCCTGGAGGTGAACCCGGCGCTCGAGGAGAATCCGGGCCTCGTCAACGAGGACCCGACCGGGGCGGGGTGGTTCTTCAAGATGCGGATCGAGGACATGGCGGTGCTCGACGAGTTCATGGACGAAGCCGCCTACAAGAAGTTCATCTGACATCGGCGGGCCGGTCCGCCCGGCCCGCGCCGCCACGAGGATATCCCAGCATGCCGTTCGAGCCGACGGATTACGACCCCTACGACTTCGCCAATCGCCGCCATGTGGGGCCGTCTCCGGCGGAGATGGCGCAGATGCTGGACGCGCTCGGGGTCGACAGCCTCGAGGCGCTGATCGACGAGACGGTGCCCGAGGCCATCCGCCAGGACGCGCCGCTCGATCTCGGCCCGGCGCTGACCGAGCGCGAGCTGATGTGGTCGCTGCGCAAGATCGCCGACCGCAACGCCGTCTATTCGTCGATGATCGGGCAGGGCTATCAGGGCACGGTGACGCCGCCGGCGATCCAGCGCAACATCCTCGAGAATCCGGCCTGGTACACGGCCTATACCCCCTATCAGCCGGAAATCAGCCAGGGCCGGCTGGAGGCGCTGCTGAACTTCCAGACGATGATCTGCGATCTGACGGGGCTCGACGTCGCCAATGCGTCGCTTCTCGACGAGGCGACCGCGGCGGCGGAGGCTGTGACGATGGCCGGGCGCGCGTCGAAATCGAAGGCGCAGGCGGTGTTCGTCGACGAGGGCTGTCATCCGCAGAACATCGAGGTCATCCGCACGCGCTGCGCGCCCTTGGGAATCGAGGTCATCGTCGCCCCGCCCGAGGAGATGGAGGCGGCGGCGGTCTTTGCCGGCGTGTTCCAGTATCCGGGCACGTTCGGCGCCATCCACGACTTCTCGGAGCCCATCGCGGCGCTCCACGCGGAGGGCGGCATCGGCATCGTCATCGCCGACCCGCTGGCGCTGACGCTTCTGAAGGAGCCCGCGACGATGGGAGCAGACATTGCCGTGGGATCGACGCAGCGCTTCGGCGTGCCGATGGGCTATGGCGGACCGCACGCCGCCTATATGGCCTGCCGCGACGGGATGAAGCGGTCGATGCCCGGGCGGATCGTCGGCGTCAGCGTCGACGCGCGGGGCAACCGCGCCTACCGGCTGAGCCTGCAGACGCGCGAGCAGCATATCCGGCGGGAGAAGGCCACCTCGAATGTCTGCACCGCGCAGGCGCTCCTGGCCGTGATGGCCTCGTTCTACGCGGTGTTCCACGGGCCGGAAGGGCTGAAGGCGATCGCCCAGCGCATCCACCTGAAGGCCGCGGGCGTCGCCCGGGCGCTCGCGGATGCGGGCTACGGGGTGGTGCCGGAGCATTTCTTCGACACGATCACGGTCGAATGCGGTGCCGTTCGCGACGTCATCTTCAAGGCCGCTGCGGACCGGCGGATCAACCTGCGCAAGATCGGCGCCACCCGCCTCGGGATCGCGCTCGACGAGACGACGCGCTCCGAGACGGTGGCGCGGCTTCTGGAGGCGTTCGGCGCGGGCGATGCCGATGCGGAGCCGGCGGGATACCGCATTCCCGAGGCTCTGGTGCGGCGTTCGGATTATCTGACCCATCCGGTGTTTCACATGAACCGGGCCGAGACCGAGATGATGCGCTACATGCGCCGGCTGGCGGATCGCGACCTGGCCCTCGACCGGGCGATGATCCCGCTCGGATCCTGCACCATGAAGCTCAACGCGGCGGCCGAGATGGCGGCGCTGACCTGGCCGGAATTCGCCGACATCCATCCCTTCGCGCCGGCCGATCAGACCGGGGGCTATGCCGAACTGATCGACGATCTGGCGCAGCGGCTCTGCGCCATCACCGGCTATGCCGCCATGTCGATGCAGCCCAATTCGGGCGCGCAGGGGGAATATGCGGGCCTCTTGACGATCCGACGCTATCACGCCGCGAATGGCGAGGCGCACCGCGATGTCTGTCTCATTCCGGTCAATGCCCACGGCACCAATCCGGCCTCGGCGCAAATGGCCGGGATGCGGGTGGTGGTGGTCAAGTGCACCGAGCGCGGCGATATCGACGTGGAGGATTTCCACGCCAAGGCGGCGCAGGCCGGCACCGCGCTCGCCGCCTGCATGATCACCTATCCCTCCACCCACGGCGTCTTCGAGGAGACGGTGCGCGAGGTCTGCGCGATCACCCACGAGCATGGCGGGCAGGTCTATCTCGACGGCGCCAATCTCAATGCCATGGTGGGGCTGGTGAAGCCCGGCGAGATCGGCGCCGATGTGAGCCACCTGAACCTGCACAAGACGTTCTGCATCCCGCATGGCGGCGGCGGCCCCGGCATGGGGCCGATCGGCGTGGGCGCGCATCTGGCGGCCCACCTGCCGGGATTCGGCGAGGGGTCGGGTGCGGTCAGCGGCGCGCCTTACGGCTCGGCCTCGATCCTGCCGATCTCCTGGGCCTATTGCCGGCTGATGGGCGGCGACGGGCTGACGCAGGCGACGCGGGTGGCGATCCTCAACGCGAACTACATCGCGACGCGGCTGGAGGGTGCCTTCGAGGTGCTCTATCGCGGCTCGCGGGGCCGCGTCGCGCATGAATGCATCCTCGACGTGCGCCCGTTCGACCGATCCGCCGGGATCACCGTCGACGACATCGCCAAGCGCCTGATCGACAACGGCTTTCATGCGCCGACGATGAGCTGGCCGGTGGCGGGCACGCTGATGGTGGAGCCCACCGAAAGCGAGACCAAGGCCGAGCTTGACCGGTTCTGCGACGCGATGCTGTCGATCCGGAAGGAGATCCGCGCGGTGGAGGAGGGCGGCGACCGGGAGGCGAACCCGCTGAAACGCGCCCCGCACACGGTCGAGGATCTGGTGGGAGAGTGGGAGCGGCCCTATAGCCGCGAGACCGGCTGCTTTCCCGCCGGCGCGTTCCGCGTCGACAAGTACTGGCCGCCGGTCAACCGGGTCGACAACGTCTTCGGCGACCGCAACCTCGTCTGTACCTGCCCGCCCGTCGAGAGTTATCAGGAAGCGGCGGAGTAGCCCAGCGTGCGGGCGCGGGCCGGCGGCGGGCGGATCTGCGTGCGTCAGGGCGCGCCCCGCGCCTTGCCGGCGGTCATGCCTTCGGAGGTCGGTTCGTCGCCCTCCGGATCGGCCGGCGCCACGTCCTCCTGCGGGGTAATGGCCGCCGCCTCGTCCGCCGGGCCGGCGGCACGGATCCGCTCCCGATCATCGACGAGCAGGAGACCGTCCCGGGCATAGGCGAGAATGCGCGCCGACAGCACCCGGGCGGCTTCGCCGAAGCCCGGATCGGGATGGCGGGCGATGGCGGCTGCGGCGCGCTGCGTCGCCATGACGACCTCGTGGAAGGTGCGGCCGTCGCGGACGACGGCGTCCAGGCAGGAGCGCAGGACATCCGCCGGATCGAGCCCGGGCGCGTACACGTTGGGCGCGCGCGGCTCATCAGGCGCGCGCTCTGGCGGCAGCGACAGGATCAGCCGCGTCAGCCGGCCGATCACGTCGATCCCGGTGCGGGGGTCGTTGATGCCCGGCGACAGGGCGCGTTCGCCGATCTCGGCCAGGACCACGAGGGAGAAGCTGGTATCCTGCCCGTGCTCGCGGCGATCGTCGATGGTGAAATGGTGGCGCAGCGCCGAGGCCCGCTCCTCCGGCCACGCCTCCACGGCCACATCCGCGAGCGTGTCGCCCGGCACGACCCAGTTTCCCGGCGTGGCGCGCAGATAGAGCGTCCCCTCCCATTCGGCGAGCTTTTGCGACACCTTCTCCATCTCGATCTTCTGGACATAGCCCGCCCGGTCGGCGCGCAGCGCATGCGTGTCGGCCGGGATCGTGGCCGTGTCGATGGGGCGCCCGCCCAGAAAGGGCTCGTCGGCGCGCAGGGTAATCGCCTCCCGCGCCCGCTCCTCGCTGCGCCTCAGGGTGGCCTCGACCGAGCCCAACCCGTCGAGATGCCCCACCCAGCGCAGGATGGCGAGGACGACGAAGGCGATCACGCCGACGGTGAAGAAGTAGATCACCGCCATCTCGCCTTCGGCGAAGACGCCGGTGGACAGCATGATGGTCAGCGTCAGCGCGTAGACGAACGCGCCGATGAAGGTGGCGAGCACCGTCTGGGTCCGGCTGTCCTGCTGCAGGAGCCTGTGGGCGCGGGGCGTGGCGGATGTGTCGGCGGCGAGGTGCGCGGTGACCATGATCGACAGCGAGAACGTCGTCACCGTCAGCATCGAATTGGTCAGGATGTCGAGCAGGCTCTGAAGCTTGGTCTCGTCGATCTGCGTCTTCAGGCTGAACGGCAAAAGATCGGACAGAGGGGCGAGCAGCGCCGCGACGATGGCCATGAGCGAGACGAGCGCCGCCCGCACCCATAGCCGCCGCGCGAATTGCCTGAGATTTCCGAAGGTCGACCCGATCATGACGGCCGCCAACGTCCTCCGACCGGGCTTGTTCCGCGCTTGACAATGCCCAGACCATCCCCCATTGAGCGCCGCATCGATGGGGCCGTAGCTCAGTTGGGAGAGCGCGTCGTTCGCAATGACGAGGTCAGGGGTTCGATCCCCCTCGGCTCCACCATCCTCCTGCAGGCATTTGGAATCGTGCCTCTCTTGGCGCCCGTGTCGATCCGCGCGGTGGCGGAGCGGCGGGCGCGGCAGATTGCAGGACGCGGCCGCTTTCCCCTTTGCGGCGAGCGGGCCGGGATGATCTATTGGCGCAGAAGCCCGGACCTGGTCGCAAGGGCCCGCGGCCGGCAGGACCGGTGCCGGGCGCGGCTCTGCGCCTGCGGGAGGGTTCAGGGCTCGCCCGGGTGTTGGAAGCGGGAGCGAACGAATGGGACTTGGCCTGATCTGGCGGGCGCGCCTGAGGCTTGTCTGTCTGCTGGTGCTGGCATTGCCGGCTGCGGCCCAGGACCGCGCCGCGACGGAAAGCCAGTTCCGGAGCTGGCTCGCGGGCCCCGTCCGGGCCGAGGCGCGCGCGGCCGGGGTGTCGCGGGCGACGTTCGAGGCGGCCTTCGCGGGCGTCACGCTCGACTGGGATCTGCCCGACCTCGTGCCGCCGGGTGCGCGCCAGCCTCCCCGGGGCCGCCAGCACCAGGCCGAGTTCGCAAGCCCAGCGCGGTATTTCAGGCGCGGCGCCCTCGATGGTGCGACACAAGTGGGGAGGGAGATGGCGGCGCGGCACGCCGCCGTCCTGGCCGCCACCGAGCGGGCGACCGGGGTGCCGGGGCGCATCGTCCTCGCCATCTGGGGCCGCGAGAGCGGCTATGGGCGCGTGGACATTCCGCACGATGCCTTCCGGGTGCTCGCCACCAAGGGCTTCATGAGCACCCGGCGGGCGTACTTCGCCGAGGAACTGATCGCGCTGTTGCGGATTGCGGAGGCCGGACACGCGCCCGAGCGCGCCATGCGATCGAGCTGGGCCGGCGCGCTCGGGCAGCCGCAATTCATGCCGTCGAGCTTCCTGCGATATGCGGCCGACGGGGACGGCGACGGGCGTGCCGACATCTGGCGGTCCGAGGCCGACACCATCGCGTCCATCGCGACCTATCTCGCCCGCCACGGCTGGGTGGCCGGCCGCGACTGGGGGTTTGAGGTGACGGTGCCGGCGCGGGTCTCCTGCACGCTCGAAGGTCCCGATCAGGGACGACCGATCTCGGAGTGGGAAGCGATGGGGATCGCGCGCGTCTCGGGGCGTCCGTTTCCGGCGCATGAGCGAGAAGGCGAGGGCTACCTGCTGATGCCGGCAGGCCTGTCCGGGCCGGCCTTCATCGTGACGCCGAACTTCTACGTCCTGAAGGCCTACAACATGAGCGACCTCTACGCGCTGTTCGTCGGCCACGTGGCCGACAGGATCGAGTTCGGCATCGGCGATTTCGCCGCGTCCTGGCGCGGGCTCGATCCGATGTCGCGCGGCGACGTGGCGGCGATCCAGCGCGCGCTCGAGGCGAAGGGGCACGATGTGGGCGGCGCTGACGGGCTGGCGGGTTTCAAGACGCGGCGATCGATCGGTCGCTGGCAGGAGGCCATGGGCCGGGCCGCGACCTGTTTTCCCGATGCGCGGACGGCCGCGGCGCTCACCCGCTGATGGTTGGCCAGTCGGGTGGTGCAGGGGCCAGGGGCTGCGACAGATCATCCCGATCGGTGCGGCGGCGCACCCGGGCGCAGCACGGCAGGCGCAAGCCGAGGGCTGGTGGCGCCTTGAGGCCAATTGCGGACGCGGAACCGCGACCGGGCAAACCCCTTGACCCGGCAGAGACGGCCGCGCCAACGCGGAAGCGATCACACGGCGAGCGGGAAGAGCGCTCCTGTGGTCGCGCACAGGGTTGCGGGCATGGTGACATTTCCCAGCATCTGCCTTGGAGAGGCGAGGCATTGCGCCGCGCCTTTATCGGCCGTCGTGGCCTTGATTGTGCAGGGGCGCGAAGACGATAACCGCGGCGAAGCCGGACCGAGCGGGCCCACGGCCCCGACGCGACCCGCCTCGCCAGACGTTCCAGAAGGATCCGTATCATGAAAGACAATGGTGAACACGCAGCCACGCAGGGCGCCTGTCCCTTCCGGGGAACCCGCATCGGCGGCGCGCTGGGTTCCGAGCCGCAGCTCAACCACTGGTGGCCGAACCGTCTGAAAGTTGAGCTGCTGCATCAGGACCCGCCACAGGCGAGCCCGCTGAGCGAGAGCTTCGACTACAGGAAGGCTGTCGAATCGCTCGACCACGAACAGTTGAAGAACGACATGCGCGAGCTTCTGCGCACCTCGGTCGAGTGGTGGCCCGCCGATTACGGCTATTACGGGCCGCAGATGGTGCGGATGTCGTGGCATTCCGCCGGCACCTACCGGATCGCCGACGGCCGTGGCGGGTCGGGCGAGGGGATGCAGCGCTTCGCGCCGATCAATTCTTGGTGGGACAATGGCAACACCGACAAGTCCCGCCGGCTTCTCTTGCCGCTGAAGCAGAAATACGGCTCGAAGTTGAGCTGGGCCGACCTGATGATGCTGGCCGGAACCATCGCGATGGAGGAGATGGGCCTGCCGCTGCAGGGCTTCGCCTTCGGCCGCGAGGATGCCTGGGAGCCCGATCGGGCGACCTACTGGGGCCCCGAGGGCTGGAACGGCAAACATCCGGACGAGGCGCCGTCGGGGCCGAAGGACGGCCATCCGAACGAGATGGTGACCCGCACCCTGCGCTGGGAAGGCGATCCGAAGGACGACCATTACGACCTCGAGAACCCGCTTGCGGCCTCTCACCAGGCGCTGATCTACGTCGATCCCGAAGGCCCGAACGGCAACGGCGATCCGATGGATGCGGCCCGCGACATCCGCGAGACCTTCTCGCGGATGGCGATGAACGACGAGGAAACGGTGGCGCTCATCGCCGGCGGCCATGCCTTCGGCAAGTCGCACGGCATGACGGCGCCCGACGAGATCGGCCCCGCGCCCGAAGGCGCGCCGATCCAAGCCATGGGCATGGGCTGGCAGAACCCCAAGGACACGGGTTTCGCCCAGTATACCATGACGAACGGGATCGAGGGCGCATGGACCCCGAACCCGATCCGGTGGGACAACACGTATCTGGAGAACCTCTTCAAGTTCGAATGGGAGAAGACGACGTCGCCTGCCGGCGCGCTGCAATGGCAGCCGGTCGATCCCGACGCGCCGACGACGCCGGACGCGCATGTCGACGGTCAGATGAACCATCTGATGATGATGACGACCGACATCGCCTTCAAGGTCGACCCGGAATACCGCAAGATCTGCGAGCACTTCCTCGACGATTTCGACTATTTCACCGAAGCCTTCTCGAAGGCATGGCACAAGCTCATCCACCGCGACATGGGCCCGAAGGCGCGCTATGCGGGGCCGGATATCGGCGGCGACTACATCTGGCAGGATCCGGTTCCCGATGTGGACCATCCGCTGGTCGGCGAGGCCGATCTGGACGAGTTGAAGCGCATGGTGCTGGACACCGACCTGTCGGTCAGGGACCTGATCGCGACGGCCTGGGCCTCGGCCTCGACCTATCGCAACAGCGACAAGCGGGGCGGGGGCAACGGGGCGCGGCTGCGCCTGGCGCCGATGAAGGACTGGCCGGTCAACAATCCCGAGATGCTGAGCCGGGTCCTGCCCAAGCTCGAGCAGGTGAAGTCCGAGTTTGACGACCGCGGCGAGACCAAGATCTCCATGGCCGACCTGATCGTCCTGGCCGGCGCCGCTGGCGTCGAGAAGGCGGCGAAGGCGGCGGGCCACGACGTCACCGTGCCGTTCGTGCCGGGCCGGACCGACGCCACCGACGAGATGACCGATCCCGAGCAGATCGACTTCCTGCAGCCGGTCTCGGACGGGTTCCGCAACTACCACAACGAGAAGGTCCGCTACAGCGTCGCGCCGGAACATATCTTCCTCGATCGCGCGCACCTTCTGAACCTGACCGCGCCGGAATGGACGGCGCTGACGGGCGGCCTTCGGGTCCTGGACCAGAACTACGACGGCTCGCAGCACGGCGTCTTCACCGACCGTTCGGGGGCCCTGTCGAACGACTTCTTCAAGGTCCTCGTTTCCATGGACTACGAATGGAAGCCGCAGGACGAGGGGGAGACCATGTTCGACATCGTCGACCGGGCGTCGGGAGAGACGCGGTTCACCGCCACGCGGAACGACCTGATCTTCGGGTCGAACTCGCAGCTGCGGCAGATCGCTGAGCATTACGGCGCCTCGGATGGCGAGGAGCGGCTGGTCAGCGCCTTCGTCAAGGCGTGGCACAAGGTCATGATGCTCGACCGCTTCGATGTGCGCGAGGAGCGTGCGAAGGTCATGTCGATCTGCTGACCCGCTCCGCGAGGCGGAACAGGAGGGCCCGCGCCTTGGCGCGGGCCCTTGTCGTTGAGGAGCACCCTGTCCCCCGGCGGAGCCGCGGGCCCGCGTCAGACGAAGAAGAAGTGCTCGACGGCCAAGGCGGCGGCCGACACGCCGGTCAGGTGGATCTGGCCGCCGTCCCAGGCGATCAATGCGCCGTCCGAGACCTTGGAGATCGACAGGTCGGCAGAGTCGAGGCCGTCGAAGATCAGCCGGTCGGCCAGGGCATCGAAATCGGTCACCCGGTCCGAACCGGATGTGGCCGTGAAGACCAGCGTGTCGTGGCCGGTGCCGGTGGTGATCCGGTCGTTGCCGGTGCCGCCGACCAGGAAGTCGTTGCCAGCCCCGCCATCGATGGTGTCGGCGCCGCCCGCGCCAGAGATGACGTCGTGGCCGCCGGCGCCGCGGAGCGTGTCGGCGCCGCCGCCGCCCGCGAGGGTGTCGCGGCCGCTCGTGCCCGTCAGCGCGATCGGCGCGACGCTGCCCGAAATCAGGGCCGGCACGGTCTGGAACGTCACCACGGCGATCTCGTAGGGGTCGAGATGGACATCGTAGCTCGTGGGGTGTTCCTTGGTCGTCAGGGTCTCGGTCACCGGCACAGCGTTCGGCAGGTCGATGCGGTCGTTGGTGCCGACGATCCGGCTCGTCACGTAGGCGCTGTCGGTGAAGAAGCCGGAGATGTCGAGCGTCACGTCATGCGCCGTCCCGTCGCGCGAGGCGACGAAGACCACCTTGTTGCCGTCCCGCTCGAACAGATAGGCGACGCCGCCGTCATAGGTCAGCCGCTCCTGAAAGACGCTGCCGGGCAGCGTCTCGTTGGCGAGCTTCATGACCGCGCCCGAGACCGTGTACTTGGTGGCGCCCTCCCTTCCGGCCAGATCGTTCTCGGTATTCTGCTGCAGCGGCCAGATATGGGCGACGTCGACGCCGCGCGCGACCATCTGCGACAGCATCCACAGAAGGGTCGAGCCCTGCTTGAGGCCGACCTCCTGGGTGTCGCCGATCTGGACGCTCCATTCGGTCATGAAGAACTCGACCTTCGAGAAGCATGGGTTTTTCGACCAACTATCCAGCCGATCGAAATAGTAATCGTGGTTCGGCAGATCGTCGAACGTGCCGCGTGTGTAATAGTGAATGTTGACGGCGTCGATTGCCTTTGCAGCCTTGCGGTCGATGGCCCCCAGCAGATAATCGTTCTGCACCCAGCCGGGGTCGGATGAGTATTTCCCCACCTGTCCCGCTTGGATGACGATTTCCGGTTCGTCCCAATTTGCCGGTTGGTGGGTTGCCTTCCTGTACCAGTTGATTCCGTCCTGAATGGCGGTGGCGACGGTATTGATGACGCGAGCGTATTCCACCGCGTTCATCTCGCCGCTCAGAAAGTATTCGTTGCCGACCTCGAAGCTTCCGACATGCGCGTCGCCGTATTTGCCGGTGAGGGTGTCTGTGACGAACTTCTTGACCGTCCTGAACGTCTCCTTGGTGACGCTGCGGTCGCCGTTCGTACCCTGAAGAAAGCGGGAAGTGGGAATGACGATGTCGACCTTCGCCCCGGCCGACCCGGCCCATGTCAGGAATTCCCGGTAGGGCGTGAGTTGAACGACCGTCTGCTTATCGACGGTGAATGGGGCGTCCGGGTTCCTGATGTCGAAGTACTTTTCCGCGACGGTGCCGCCCGGATAGCGGACCCCCGAGAATCCGAGATCGGTGAAGACATCGTCGTATGTGCCGGGGCCGAGCCTGTCCTTGTGAAAGAGAAAGTTCGCGCCGAAAAGACCGTCCTTCACCAGCGTGTTGAAATGCTCGCCGGTTTCCCAGACGAGGTTGAATCTGGGCATTTCGATGTCAATGATCTGCCCGCGATCGTCCAAGGTTATCATGCCGGTTGCCCCGAGAAAAGACGTGGTGTTTCCTGAGGGGGCAAACTGGATTTATGCGCTGAATTCCGGGTAAATGCCGAACGCATCAAATCAGAGATAGAAGTAAAAATTTTTCTCGATATTCACATGACTAATTGCGAACTTAACGTTCGTATTCTTGCCAGATTTCTGGCGCCAATAAATTGGATGCTGGCCGAATTGAAGCCATGAATGCGCCCGGATGTCCGGCGGGCTGCCCCGTGGTCGGCTCAAAGCGGCCGCGATGCAGCCGATTGCGGCGATGATCGGTCGAAGCGCCGCGCATCGCCCCCATCTGGCCGCAGAGCGCCGGATGCAGCCGCAGCACGGATCGGAACAGTTCGCGATATTTTCGAGCCGCGTGGGGCGGGGCGGACGGGCCGAAGCTTGCCTTGGCGCTGCGCCGGCGGCTCTGGATGTGCGAAGCGGCGCAGCGAAACCGAGAGAGAGGCCGTTCAGGCCGACGCGTAGAGCCCCTCGTAGATCGGGCCCAGGGTTTCCGGCTCAAAGAGCGAACTGACCGATGTGCCGTTCCAGATGTTCAGGATCGCCTGGGCGAACATCGGTGCCGTCGGCACGATGCGAATCCTGTCGCAGTCGAGCGCGGCCTGGGTCGCTTCGATGGAATCGGTGATGACCAGGCTTTTCATGACGGAGGCGTCGATGCGTTCGACGGCGGGCCCGGAGAGGACGCCGTGCGAGATGTAGGCATGCACCTCGGCGGCGCCTTCGCGCAGCAGCGTCTCGGCGGCCTTGCACAGCGTTCCGGCGGTGTCGCAGATATCGTCCACGATGATGCAGGTCTTGCCTTCGACCTCGCCGATGATCTTCATCTCGGCGACCTCGCCGGCCTTCTCACGCCGCTTGTCGACGATCGAAAGGGGCGCGTTGATGCGCTTCGCAAGCTCCCGGGCGCGGGCGACGCCGCCCACATCCGGAGAGACGATCAGGACGTCGTCCATCCTGTCCCGAAAGGCCGATCTGATGTCGAGCGCAAAGACCGGCGAGGCGTAGAGGTTGTCCACGGGGATGTCAAAGAAGCCCTGGATCTGCGCGGCATGGAGGTCCATCGTCAGGATGCGCTCGATCCCGGCCTCGGTCAGCATGTTGGCGACGAGCTTCGCCGTGATCGGCGTCCGGGCCTTGGTGCGGCGATCCTGGCGGGCATAGCCGAAATAGGGAATGACGGCGGTGATGCGCTTGGCGGAGGAGCGGCGCAGCGCATCGGAGATGATCAGCAACTCCATGAGGTTGTCGTTCGCCGGATTGGAGGTTGGCTGGATGACGAACATGTCTTCGCCGCGCACGTTCTCGAACACCTCGACGAAGATTTCGGCATCGTTGAACCGTTCGAACTCGGGCATCGACAAGACCGACGCTGACCCCCCGATGCATCGACATGCGGCGGGCTATGGCCTTGGCGAGAGGCGGGTTCGCATTGCCGGAGATGAGTTTCGGCTCGGAGGTGCTGGGCATGGGGCGGAGGTCCTTGGACGGGCTCGATCGAGGGCGCTGCGGCAGGATTCGGCGCGTTGACTTCGCCATACACGGCGATAGCTGTCACGCAAACCGGCATGCCGCGACAGGAGAGGCCGATGGCCCGGATCGACTATTATTTCTCCACGATCTCGCCGTTCACCTATCTCGCCGGAACGCGGCTCGAGGAGATCGCGGCGCGGCACGGGGCCTCCCTCACCTATAAGCCCCTCGACATCCTGCAGCTGTTCTCGCTGACCGGCGGTGCGCCGCCAAAAGATCGCCATCCCAACCGGCAGAGCTATCGCCTGCAGGACCTGGAGCGGGTGGCGGCGATGCAGGACATGGCCATTACCCTTCGCCCGGCCTACTGGCCAGCCAATCCGGCGCCGTCCTCGTTCGCGATCATCGCGGCGCAGAAGGCCGGCGGCGGGGATCTGGGGGCGCTCGTGCACGGACTGTGTCGCGCCTGTTGGGCCGAGGAGCGCAACATCGCCGATGACGAGGTGATCGCCGACGCGCTCGAGCAAGCGGGGTTCCCACGGACAATCGCCGCCAATGCCATGTTCGAGGGCGCCGAACCCTACGGGCGCAACCTCGACGACGCGGTGCGGGCCGGCGTCTTCGGCGCGCCGTTCTACGTGACCGACGACGACCAGCGCTTCTGGGGTCAGGACCGGCTCACCCATCTCGATTGGCACCTGTCCGGCCCATCGCGGTGATGCGGGAAAGGCGGGCCGGCCTGGACATCTCCTGGATCACCCGCGGCAGCGGTCCTCGTCCGGCGCTCTTCATCCACTGCACGCTGGCCTCGGCGCGGTCGATGGTGCCGGTGATGGACGATCTGGTCAATGTCCTGTCGATGGCGGCCTTCGACCTGCCCGGACACGGAGAGAGCGGCCGCTGGGACGGGGAGGGCGATTATCTCACCCGGTCGGTGGAGGTCGCGGAGACCTTCTGCGAGGGGCCGCGCGACATCGTCGGCCATTCCTTTGGCGCGGTGGTGGCCTTGTCGCTGATGGTGCGGCGGCCGGATCTGGTGCGCCGCGCGGTGCTGATCGAGCCGGTCTTCTTCGCGGCGGCGAAGGGAACCGAGGCGCTGGCCCGGCACGAAAGCGAGCACGCGCGGATCCGGACGGCGCTCGAGGCCGGGGACCGGCGGGCGGCGACCGAGGCGTTCACCGACATCTGGGGGCTGGGGCAGCCCTGGCCGGCCATTCCGCCCCGGCAGCGGCAATCGATGGCCGAGCGGATCCATCTGGTGGAAGCCGCAGCGCCCGGCCTCAGGGACGATTCGACCGGGATCCTCGATGAAGGGCGCCTCGGAGGGCTGCGGGCGCCGATCCTGCTTCTGCGCGGAGAGGACACGCATCCGGTCATTGCCGAGGTCTTCCGCACGCTGCTGTCATTGCTGCCGAATGCCGAGGAGGAGATCGTGCCGCAGGCCGGCCACATGGTGCCGATGACGCGGCCAAACGACGTCTCTTGGTGGATCCACGAGCACATGCGGCGGCGCTACGAATGACGTCGCGCGCCGCATGGCGGGGTCATCCGGCGAGGATGTCGAGGAAGCGGTCGGTATTGGCGTCCGCGGCCGACCAGTCGCAGACGAGCCGCGCACGCACCGGCTCCTCGGGCGGACCGTCGAGGGTACCCAGCGAATAGAACTGCGCGCCGGCCTCGCGAAGCCGCCGGTGCGCGACGCGTGGGAACGCGGCATAGACGATGTTGGCGTCGCAGCGATGCAGGAGGCGCGCGCCGTCGATGCGCTCGAACCCCGCGACGAGGCGTGCTGCTGCCGCATTGGCCGCACGGGCCATGTCGAGCCACAGATCGTCGGCGAGATAGGCTTCCATCTGGGCGCTGAGATAGCGGTGCTTGGAGAAGAGATGTCCGGCCCGCTTGCGCCGCAACTCGAATTCCCAGGCCAAGGCGGGGTCGAAGATGATCGCGGCCTCGACCCCCAGAAGTCCGTTCTTGGTGCCGCCGAAGCTGATCGCATCCACGCCGCGGGCCAGATCGCGGGCGTCGCAGCCGAGCGCGGCCACGGCGTTCGCAAAGCGGGCGCCGTCGAGATGCACCGCAAGGCCGTGGTCCTTGGCCACGCCCGTCAGGGCGTCGAGCCGGTCGAGCGGATAGACCGAGCCGCGCTCGGTCACGGTGGTGAGCGACAGGGGGCCGCGCTGCACGCCATGAACGGTGCCTTCGGGCGTCTCCGCGATCCGCAGGCGCAGCGCATCGGGATCCATCATCGCGTCCGGCGCCGAGACGAGCTTCAGCCGGGCGCCGCCCGAGAAGAATTCGGGCGCGCCGCACTCGTCTTCCTCGATATGCGCGACGTCGGTGCAGTAGATCGCCTGCCACGGCTTGCACATGGTGGCCAGCAGGAGCGCGTTCGCGGCCGTTCCCGTGGCCACCAGATAGATTGCCGCCTCGGGTGCCCCGAAGAGGTCGCGGAGGCGGTCGGTGACGCGCCCCATCGCGGCATCGGCCCCGTAGGGCAGGGCGTATCCCTCGTTCGCGGCGACCAGCGCCTTCATCACCCGGGGGTGGGCCGGTCCGGAATTGTCGGAGGCGAAATGCATGTCAGGTTGGCTCCTCGATGATGTGGTCCTCCCACTCGGCCTCGTCCACCTCGTATTCCGGAACGGTCAGGCCCCGCGCCGAAACGCCGGCCGCGTGCACGCTCTCGGGATCGCCCGAGATGAGCGGGTGCCAGTCATAGAGGTCGCGGCCGTCATGGAGCAGGCGGTAGGCGCAGGTCTGCGGCAGCCAGTAGGCGATCCGGGGCAGCGTCTCCGCGGTGAGGACGACGCATTCGGGGACGAACTGCTTGCGGATCTCGTACTGGCCGCAGCGGCAGGTCTCGTCGTCGAAGAGCCGGCAGGCGATCCGCGTGAGCGCCACCTCGCCGGTCTCCTCGTCCTCGAGCTTGTTGAGACAGCACTTCCCGCATCCATCGCAGAGCGCCTCCCATTCGGCGCTCGACAGGTCCCGGAGTCGGTAGCGCTCCCAGAATCGCGGCCGGCCCACGTTGCGGCGGATCGGATCGCGGCTCACGACAGCACCTCCCGCGCCCGGTCGGCATCCCGGTCCATCTGCGCGATCAGCGCGTCGAGGCTTTCGAACCGCTCCTCGCCGCGCAGGAAGTCAACCAGCCCGACGGAGAGATGCGCGTCGTAGAGATTGCCGGAGAAGTCGAAGAGGAAGGTCTCGAGGTTCGGCTGGTTCTCCCCGAACATCGGGCGGATGCCGAGGGAGGCCACGCCGTTGCGCCGACCGGCATGGGGGCCGGTCAGGATGTCGACGGTCACGGCATAGACGCCGAATTTCGGTAGATGCAGCCCCTCCATTGCCATGTTTGCCGTCGGATAGCCCAGCGTGCGTCCCCGCCTGTCGCCGCGGATGACCGGTCCGTCGATCCGGTGCAGATGGCCCAGCATCGCCGATGCGAGACGCGGTTCGCCAGCGGAGAGAGCCTCGCGGATCCGGGTGGACGAAATTTCCTTGCCATCTTCCCTGAGGAGCCCGGCGACGGTGACGCCGAAGCCGCAGTCGGCGCCGAGCTCGCGGAGCATCTCCGCGTCGCCGGCGCGGTTCTTGCCGAAGCGGAAATCCCTGCCCACGACCACATGGCGGAGGCCGAGCCCGCCGCTCAGGACGTCGCGCGCGAAGTCGCTCGGCGGCAGGGCCACGAGATCGCGCGTGAAGGGCAGTTCGAACAGGCGGTCGACGCCCAGACGCTCCAGCCGGTGCGCCCGGGTCTCGGCGTTCATCAGGCGGAACGGCGGCGCGTCGGGCGCGAAGACCTGTCTCGGATGGGGCTCGAATGTCACCACGCCGAGCGGGACATCGAGCCTGTCCGCCTCTTTCCGCGCGAGGGAGAGCACGCATTGATGGCCAAGATGCACGCCGTCGAAATTGCCGATGGCGGCCGAGGCCCCCCGGGCGTCATCGTCAAGATCGTGATACTGGCGGAGAATGTGCATGAGCGCCGGATAGACCCCGGCCGTTTCCGCTGCAAGCCTTGCTCAGACGGCGCGGCGAGAGGGCGCGAGAACGAGGGCGTCGCCGCGCAGAACCAGGGTCTCGCGGACGAGACAGCGGGTGGCGAGCGTCACCCGACGCTTGCGGATGTCGATGCCAGTCACCTCGACTTCGGCGCGGACCGTGTCGCCCGGCCGCACGGGCGCGAGAAACGCCATGCTCTGGCGCAGATAGACCGTCCCGTGGCCCGGAAGCCGCTCGCCGATCACCGCCGAGATCAGCGACGCGGTCAGCATGCCGTGGGCGATCCGGCCTTTGAACATCGTCGTCTGGGCGTAGGCCTCGTCGAGATGGACGGGGTTGCGGTCGCTTGTCACCTCCGCGAAGAGCGCGATGTCGCGGTCCGTCACCGCCTTGTCGAGGGCACGGATCAGACCGATGCGCATGTCCTCGATATAGACCGGCGCGCTTCCGCTGTTGGTGTCGAGCATCGTCCCCTCCCGCGAGCCCCATGCTCTGCGCAACAAACATGACGATGTCGTAACCTTCGTGCAACAATATTACGCGGCGGATGCGGATGCGGATGCGGTGCCCGGCAGCCCCATCGGACGACTCAGCGGAGAAAGCCGATGCTGTATCGCGGATCGATCCCCTCGCGGTCGAGAAAGACCGCCAGCGCCGCGGCGTCCGGGTCGCGCTTCGTCCGCGTTTCCCCCGCGGCCAGACCGCCGGTGACGAACAGCGAGTCGATGCCCTCGCCGGTCGCGCCCCTGATATCGGTCTGGATGCCGTCGCCGACCGCCAGGATGCGGTCGTCGTCGATCGCGCCGCCCCCCGCCTCGATGAGACGCCGACGGGCCATGTCGTAGACCGGCGGATGCGGCTTGCCGAAGGCGAGGACGGTGCCGCCCAGTTCGGCATAAAGTTGCGCGACGGCGCCGCCACAGAATTCCCGCACGCCGCCGCGATCGACGACGATGTCGGGATTGGCGTTCAGAAGCGGCAGGCCGCGCGTCTTGGCCGACAGCAGCTGCGGGCGCAGCACCGCCGGGTCGGCCTGCGCATCGAAGGGCCCGGTGCAGACGATGCCCTCCGCCTCGTCGAGCGCGACGCGAACGATCTCGACCGGCGCGTCGACGATGGCCAGCGGCTCGAAGAACCCCTCGTCGCGAGCTTCGCCGATATGGTAGACGCGCGTCCCGACGGCGCCGGTGAACATCGCCTGGCGGGCGGCATCGCCCGAGGTTGCGATCGTGTCCCAGGCATCCTCGGGCACGCCGAAGGTGGCGATCTGCTCGGCCACCTCGGCGCGAGGGCGCGGCGCGTTGGTCAGCAGCACCACCATGCCGCCGTCGCGTCGGAACTGCTGGAGCGCCGTCACCGCCTCGGGCAACGCCCGGACGCCGTCGTGGAGGCAGCCCCACAGGTCGCAATAGAGTGCGTCGTAGCGCTCGGAGATCTCGGACAGCGACGAGACGATCTGGGTCATGGGGATCCTTATGGGAACGCGGCGGCCCGTGCCGCCGCCGTGATCGTCATCGGTGCCATTGTCAGACGGCGATGTTCGGGATGATCTGCTTCTTGCGGCTGACGATGCCCGGAAGCACGACGTAGTCCTTGTCGCCGCACACGGTCGAGAAGCTGTTCTCGGCGATCCGGCGCACCTCGTCATCCTGGATCAGCAGGGTCGCCTCGCCTTCGAGGATGTCGATGAGGAAGAACAGGACATGGTCCACGTCGTCTTCTCGAGCGACCGTTCCCATCGCCTTCATCAGCGCGTCCTTGCGCTCGAGGATGGTCTCCGGCGAGGTCGTCTCGAGCACGGAGATGCGGAAGCGCTTGCCGCCGGTCTCGTGCTTCTTCGAGTCCATGCGCAGGAGCTCTTCTTCGGAGAACCCCGAGACATCCGACTTGGCGGCGAACATCTCCGCCGCATAGGCCGGGATCTGGAGCCCCAGCTCCTCCGCAAGCTGCTCGGCGATCTTGCGGTCGTGATCGGTGGTGGTGGGCGAGCGGAACTCGAGCGTGTCGGACAGGATGCAGCTCAGCATCGCGCCCTTGATCGCGTCGGGCATGGCGGCGACGTCGTCCGGTCCGATGAGGTCGTGCATGATCGTCGCGGTGCAGGCCAGGGGCTGGATGGTGATGTCGATCGGGCCCTTGGTCTGCAGCCCGCCGACGAGGCGGTGGTGGTCGATGATCCGGCGGATGTCGGCCGAGTTGATGTCGTCGGGCAGCTCGGCGGGATTGTTCGTGTCGACGATGACGACCTCCTGACCCGCCTCGACGCCCTCGATGATCTGCGGCGTGTCGAGGCCCCAGCGGTCGAGCATCCAGGCGGCTTCGGTATTGGGCTCGCCCAGAAGCGCGGGTTCGGCGGTATGTCCCTTCACCTCGTTGAGATACCAGGCCCATATGATGGGCGAGCCGGTCGAATCGGTGTCGGGTGATTTGTGTCCGAAGACGAGCGTCGTCATTGGCGGGATCCCTCACATTGGCAGTACCTGTCGCGGCGCTGTATAGGTGCGCGCGGACCCATTGTCACGGCGTCCCCGGAGGCGCTGCCGCAGGACCTCCGGACGGGGGCGAAGCGTCGATCGGCCAGGGGGCGAAAATGCGTCTCGGAAGGCGTTGACAGGCGCCTGCCGGGCGCATATCTCGGCCGCGTTAGCACTCGCCTTCCCTGAGTGCTAGCAGCGAAAAAATCTGTGAACCGAGGAGCGTTCAACGATGGCTTTCACCCCCCTTCACGACCGTGTCCTGGTCCGCCGTGTCGAAGGTGACGAGAAGACCAAGGGTGGTCTGATCATCCCCGACAGCGCCAAGGAAAAGCCCCAGGAAGGTGTCGTCGTGTCCTGCGGCGAAGGATCGCGCAAGGATTCCGGCGAACTGATCCCCATGGGTGTCAGCGACGGCGATCACATCCTGTTCGGCAAGTGGTCGGGCACCGAGGTGACGATCGACGGCGAAGAGCTGCTGATCATGAAGGAATCGGACATCCTGGGCATCCTGTCGGACAAGGCCGCAGCCAAGGCCGCCTGATCCGCCAGATCCGAACCCATCCAGAAACATTCGACGAGGAGCATGCAATATGGCTGCCAAGGACGTCAAATTCGAGACGAACGCCCGCGACAAGATGCTGAGGGGCGTCAACACCCTGGCCGATGCGGTCAAGGTGACGCTCGGCCCCAAGGGCCGCAACGTCGTCATCGAGAAGAGCTTCGGCGCGCCGCGCATCACCAAGGACGGTGTGACGGTCGCCAAGGAGATCGAACTCGAGGACAAGTTCGAGAACATGGGCGCGCAAATGGTCAAGGAAGTGGCCCAGCGCACCAATGACGAGGCCGGCGACGGCACCACCACCGCCACAGTCCTGGCCCAGGCGATCGTCCAGGGCGGCCTGAAGTCGGTGGCCGCGGGCATGAACCCGATGGACCTGAAGCGCGGCATCGACCTTGCCACCTCGAAGGTCGTCGAGGCCATCAAGGCCGCCGCCCGGAAGGTCGAGAATTCCGACGAGATCGCCCAGGTCGGCACCATCTCCGCCAACGGCGAAAGCGAGATCGGCCGGCAGATCGCCGACGCGATGCAGAAGGTCGGCAACGAAGGTGTGATCACCGTCGAGGAGAACAAGGGCCTCGAGACCGAGACCGACGTGGTCGAGGGGATGCAGTTCGACCGTGGCTATCTCAGCCCGTACTTCGTGACCAATTCCGAGAAGATGGTCGCCGAGCTCGAGGACTGCATGATCCTGCTGCACGAGAAGAAGCTCTCGTCGCTGCAGCCGATGGTGCCGCTGCTCGAGCAGGTGATCCAGAGCCAGAAGCCGCTCCTCATCATCGCCGAGGATGTCGAGGGCGAGGCGCTCGCCACGCTCGTCGTCAACAAGCTGCGTGGCGGGCTGAAGATCGCCGCCGTGAAGGCCCCGGGCTTCGGTGACCGCCGCAAGGCCATGCTGCAGGACATCGCGATCCTGACCGGCGGCCAGGTGATCTCGGAAGATCTGGGCATGAAGCTCGAGAATGTCGGCATGGACATGCTCGGCCAAGCCAAGAAGGTGTCGATCACCAAGGACGAGACCACCATCGTCGACGGCAACGGCGAGAAGGACGAGATCGAGGCGCGTGTCACCCAGATCCGTCAGCAGATCGAGGACACCACCTCCGATTACGACCGCGAGAAGCTGCAGGAGCGGGTTGCCAAGCTTGCCGGCGGCGTGGCCGTGATCCGCGTGGGCGGCATGACCGAGACCGAGGTGAAGGAGCGCAAGGATCGCGTCGATGATGCGCTGAACGCCACCCGCGCCGCGGTTCAGGAAGGCGTGGTCGTCGGTGGCGGCGTCGCCCTGGTGCACGGTGCCGAAGCGCTCGACGGGCTGGAAGGCGCCAACAGCGACCAGAACGTCGGCATCTCGATCGTCCGCAAGGCGCTCGAAGCGCCGCTGCGGCAGATCGCCGAGAACTCGGGCGTCGATGGTTCGGTCGTTGCGGGCAAGATCCGCGAATCGAAGGACAAGACGTTCGGCTTCAACGCCCAGACCGAAGAATATGGCGACATGTTCAAATTCGGCGTGATCGACCCCGCCAAGGTCGTCCGTACCGCGCTGCAGGATGCTGCGTCGATTGCGGGCCTGCTCATCACCACCGAGGCGATGATCGCCGACAAGCCGCAGAAGGAAAATGCGGGTGGCGGCGGCATGCCCGACATGGGCGGCATGGGCGGCATGATGTAAGCTGCCAGGTCTGTCGACCGACCGGGGCGCCCTTCGGGGCGCCCCTTTTCGTTCGGATCAGGGCAGGGGCCGGTGGTGATCGGCTTCTGGCCCCGGTTGCTCTCGCCACCGGTGCCGCGCCTGTTCCGGCGCAGGACATCGCTCTGGGACTGCGGGTGGTCCGAGACGCCGAGGCCTCAGGCCGAGTGAAGTTGCCTGCCGCCTCAGCCCGGCGGGCTGCGCAGGATCGGTGGAAGGGGATACGATGATGCAGACGCACGGGCGCGGGGGCCGGAACGCGTTGCGTTGCCAGGGACCCTCATGAGGCTTGTCGGCCTGACCGCGATCGTCATGATCGCCTTCGCCGCCAACCCGTTGCTGACCCGCGCGGCTCTGGCGGGCGGGCATGCCGATTCGCTCGGCTTCGCGCTCGTTCGCGTCGTCTCCGGCGCCGTCATCCTCATGCTGCTGGCCGGTCGGGCCCACGGGCGTGCCTGGCTCACCGCGATCCGGCCGCTCAATATCGCCGCCCTGACCGTCTATCTCCTGGCCTTTTCGATCGCGTATCTGTCTTTGCAGGCGGGGGCGGGGGCCTTGTTCCTGTTCGGCGCGGTGCAGATCACCATGTTCGGCGGTGCTGCCGCGGGATCGGAGGCGATCCCCCTGCGGCGATGGGTCGGAGCGGGGCTGGCGCTCGGCGGCCTCTGCTGGCTGCTTCTGCCTGGCGCGCAGGGGCTGCCCGTGGGCCCTTCGGTTCTCATGGCTCTGGCCGGCATCGGCTGGGGCGTCTATTCGCTGCGCGGCCGTGCCGGCGGCGCCCCGCTCGACAACACGGCGGCGAGCTTCGCCGGCGCGGTCCCGCTGGTCGCGCTGGCCTGGCTCCTGGTACCCGTCGAGGGCGCCGGGCTTGACGGGTCGGGCCTGATCCTCGCCATCCTGTCGGGTGCGGTGAGCTCGGGGCTGGGCTACACGCTCTGGTACCGGATCCTGCCGGATCTGGGCGCGACCCGCGCCGCCCTGGCGCAACTGACCGTTCCCGTCATCGCGATCCTGGGCGGATCGCTGTTTCTGGGGGAGGTGCCGAGCCTCAGGGTCTTTCTCTCCTGTGCGCTGGTGATCGGCGGCGTGGCCTTCGGCCTCGTGCCCGCCCGGCGCCGGTGACCTTAGATCCATGTCGATGCGAGGCGACGGACAGGGCGCTTACCCGGCAGTTCATTGCGAGGGCGCGTGGGGCTTCTGTCAGATCCGGCGGTTGACATGCCCCATCTTGCGGCCCGCCCGTGTTTCGGCCTTGCCATAGAGGTGCAGCGCCGCCTTCGGCTCCGCCGCAAGCTCCGGCACGCGATCCATGTCGTCGCCGATCAGGTTCTCCATGACGATGTCGGAATGCCTGTCGCCGTCTCCGAGCGGCCAGCCGGATATGGCGCGGACATGCTGCTCGAACTGGTCGATCAGGCAGCCGTCCTGCGTCCAGTGGCCGGAATTATGGACGCGGGGCGCGATCTCGTTCACGATCAGGCCCTGAGCGGTCACGAAGAGCTCGACGCCGATGACGCCGACATAGTCGAGCGCGTTGAGGATCCGGCCGGCAACCAGCACGGCGTCGGTCAGACGCGCGTGGGGGATGTCGGCCGGCACCCGGGTCTCGCGCAGGATGCCGTTCTCGTGGCGGTTCGCGCCGGGATCGAAACAGGCCACCCGCCCGGCGAGACTGCGCGCGCCGATGACCGAGATCTCGCGCTCGAAGGGGACCACGCCTTCGAGGATAGCCGGCGCGCCGTTCATCTTCGCCCAGGCCGTCTGCGCGTCGGTCGCCGCATCGATGCGCACCTGCCCCTTGCCGTCATAGCCGAAGCGGCGCGTCTTGAGGATGGCGGGCGTGCCAATCCGGGCGATCGCGTCCGACAGGCCGGCGGCATCGTCGACCGCCGCGAACGGGGCCACGGCGAGGCCCAGATCCGCCAGCCAGCGCTTCTCGGTCAGCCGGTCCTGGCTGATTGCCAGGGCCGCGCGGCCAGGCCTGATCGGCCGGTGCGACTCGATGAGGTCGAGCGCGGCGGTGGGCACGTTCTCGAACTCGTAGGTGATCACGTCGCAGCCTTGCGCGAAGGCGGTGAGCGCGGCCGCGTCGTCGTAGGAGGCGGTCGTCAGGCTGCGCGCGACTTCGGCGGCGGGCGGAGCGGGGCCTGGCTCGAAGACGTGGACGTGAAGCCCGAGGCGGGAGGCGGCGATGGCCAGCATGCGGCCGAGCTGGCCGCCGCCGAGAATGCCGATCGTCGCGCCGGGGGGGAGCGCGTCAGCCATCTTCCGGCACCTCCGGGATCGAGGCCGAGAGATCCCTGCGCCAGGCGTCGAGGCGCCTCGCGAGCGCCGCATCGGAGACGGCCAGGATCGCAGCGGCCATGAGGCCGGCATTGGCTGCGCCCGCGGCGCCGATGGCCATGGTCGCGACGGGATAGCCGCGCGGCATCTGCACGATGGAATAGAGGCTGTCGATGCCCGAGAGCGCCCGCGTCTCGACCGGCACGCCGATTACCGGCAGGCGGGTCTTGGAGGCCATCATTCCAGGCAGATGGGCCGCTCCGCCCGCGCCGGCGATGATGAGCTTGAGGCCGCGCTCCACCGCCGTCTCTCCATACGTCCAGAGCCGGTCCGGCGTGCGGTGGGCGGAAACGATACGGGCTTCCCATGGCACGTCGAGCGTGTCGAGGATGCTCGCCGCCTCGCGCAGTGTCGGCCAGTCCGACTGGCTGCCCATGATGATGCCGACATCCGCCATTCAGATCCCCTCGCGTTCCCTCGTGCCGTGGCCGCGCCGGATCATATCAGGCGCATGCCGAGGGGCAATGCGCGCTCAGGCGATGATGTCGGGCAGCAGCCGATCCTCGATGTCGGCGATGCGGTCCTTCAGGGCCAGCTTCTTCCGCTTCAGGCGCTGCAGGGTGAGCATGTCGGCGCGACCTCCATCTTGCAGGGCGCGCACGGCATCGTCGAGATCGCGGTGTTCGCGCTTCAGCACCTCGAGCTTCACGCGCAGCACCTCGGCGTTCTGCATGCGGTGGGTGTCGTGGATCGATCCGTCGTCCATGAAGCCAAGATCGCATTGCCGGGCTGCAGGGGCAAGGGGCAGGACTTGTCCCCCTCCTTTCGACCCCCCATATCTCACGCGTGGCGGTTGCCCAATTGGGGACCGCGACACTGCACAGTCGCTTAGATGAAGGACGTGTCGATGACAAAGCTGGCTTTTGGGGCGCATCCGTTCCTCCTCGGGTTCGACGAGCTGGAACGTCTGGTGGAGCGCACTGCGAAAACGGATGCGGGTGGCTATCCGCCCTACAACATCGAGCAGGTGGGCAGGGCATCCTACAGGATCACCCTGGCCGTGGCCGGCTTTGCCGAAGACGATCTCTCGATCACCGTGGAATCGCGGCAGCTTGTCGTGCGCGGCAAGCAGACCGATACGGAAGAAGGCCGGGTTTTCCTGCATCGCGGCATCGCTTCACGCCAGTTCGAGCGCATCTTCGTTCTGGCCGACGGCGTCGACGTGACTGCCGCGCGGATGGAGAACGGGCTTCTGCACGTGGATCTGACACGGGCGCTGCCGGAGTCGGTTGTGCGCAAGATTAGTATTCTTGATGGGGATGAGTGATGAACAACGCCTTCGACAACGTCATCGAGACGCCTGAAAACATCGTCTATGTCCGTCCGGTGTCGCTCGCCGAGTTGCCCGACGAAATCCGCCAGCAGGCCGCCGGCCTGACGGAGCTCTATGCCGTTCACAACGGGGTGGGCGAGCGCCTTGCCCTGGTGCGGGACCGCAAGCTCGCCTTCGTCGTCGCGCGGCAGAACCACATGGCTCCGGTCTCCGTCCACTGATCGCGGCGGCCTCTCGGCCGCCGGGCAGCAGAACGGCCGCCGCGTCGGGCGTCTGCCGGTCAGGCGCGTGACGCGGGTCCGGTAGCAGACGAGGGCGATCGTGAGACAGATCGACAGACCCGTGACCGCGATGCCGGCGCCCTCGCGGGCGTGTCGTCGATGCGGGTCAGCGCCGCGCCGGCAATGGCGACGGCCGAGACGAGGATGAAGATCGACTGCGCCAGAGCGGCAAGTTCCTCGGCCGAGGAATGGCCGAACGTGTGGTCGTCGTCGGGCGGCCGCCTAGCGTAGCGGATCGCGGCCAGGCCAGCGACGGACACCATCAGGTCCATGGCCGAATCGGCGAGCGAGGCGGCCACCGACAACGAGCCTGTCACCGCGAGCGCCCAGAGCTTTGCCGCCACCAACACGACCCCAACGGTGGCGGACGCCATTTGGACGCGGATGTTCTGATCGTTGGTTTGCGTCAGGGCCAGCGAACTCGATCGATCGACATCATAGCGCATGGAGAAGGCCGCCCATAGTGCCGCGGCGGCCGCTGGGCAAGCGCGGCCGAGCCTCCCCCGCGCGAAGTTCGCAGTCGATCTTGCCGGATCGCCGAATATTCGTCATTCCGGAGCGAAAGGGAGGAAAGTGGATGTCGTACAAAGAGGTCTATGACGCCTGGAAATCCGATCCGGCGGCTTGGTGGATGGAGCAGGCGGCGCGGATCCATTGGGATCGGTTCCCGGAGATCGCGTATCGCGAGAACGACAGCGCTTGGTTTCCGGACGGTCTGACGAATACCTGCTACAACGCCGTAGACCGGCACGTGGAAGGCGGGCGGGGCGAGCAGCCGGCCCTCATCTGGGACAGCCCGGTGACGGGGCGCAAGGCCGTCATCACCTTTGCCGAGCTGAAGGACCGGTGCGCGCGCCTGGCGGGCGCGCTGGCGGCGCGCGGCATCGCGAAGGGCGACAGGGTGGTCATCTACATGCCGATGGTGGCCGAGGCCGTCGTCGCGATGCTCGCCTGCACGCGGATCGGCGCGATCCATTCGGTCGTCTTCGGCGGGTTCGCCGCGCACGAACTGGCGACGCGGATCGACGACGCCGCGCCGAAGGCGGTGATCGCCGGGTCCTGCGGCATCGAACCGGGACGGACGGTGGCCTACAAGCCGCTGCTGGACGGCGCGATCGAGCAAGCGCGGCACAAGCCCGAGTTCTGCATCATCCTGCAGCGCGAGAAGTTGCAAGCGGACCTGATCGAGGGCCGCGATATCGACTGGCAGGACGCGGTTGCGGACGCGGAGCCTGCAGATTGCGTGCCGGTGGAGGGAAACCACCCCTGCTACATCCTCTACACGTCGGGCACGACCGGGCAGCCGAAGGGCGTGGTGCGTCCGACCGGCGGCCACCTCGTCGCGCTCAACTGGTCGATGAAGGCGGTCTACAACGTCGATCCGGGGGAGGTGTTCTGGGCCGCATCGGATGTCGGATGGGTCGTGGGCCACAGCTATATCTGCTACGCGCCGCTCATCCACGGCAATACCAGCGTGATCTTCGAGGGCAAGCCTGTCGGCACGCCCGATGCGGGCACGTTCTGGCGGGTCATCGAGGAATACGGCGTCAAGAGCTTCTTCACCGCTCCGACGGCTTTTCGCGCCATCCGTAAGGAGGATCCGCAAGCCGAGATGTTGAAGAACTACGACATATCGGGGCTTCGGGCGCTCTATCTGGCGGGCGAACGGGCCGATCCCGACACGATCGCATGGGCGCAGGACAAGATGGGCGTGCCGGTCTACGACCATTGGTGGCAGACCGAGACGGGCTGGCCGATGGTCGCGAACCCCGCCGGCATCGAGCCCCTGCCGGTGAAGATCGGCTCGCCCACCGTCGCGATGCCGGGCTACGAGATCCATATCCTGGACGAGGAGGGCGGCGAGAGGCCGCGCGGCGAGCTGGGCTCCATCGCCGTGAAGCTGCCGCTTCCGCCGGGAACGCTGCCGACCTTGTGGAATGCCGACGACCGGTATCGGAAGGCGTATCTCGATCGATATTCCGGGTATTACAATAGCGGCGATGCCGGGATGATGGACGAGGACGGTTATCTCTGGATCATGGCCCGCACGGATGACGTCATCAACGTGGCGGGTCATCGCCTTTCCACCGGTCTCATGGAGGAGGTTCTGGCCGGCCATCCCGATGTTGCCGAATGCGCGGTCATCGGCGTGAAGGACGATCTGAAGGGCCAGCTTCCCATGGGGTTCCTGACCTTGCAGAAGGGCACCGAGAAGACCGACGAGGACATCGCGCGGGAATGCGTCGCGCTGGTGCGGGAGAAGATCGGGCCGGTGGCGGCGTTCAAGCTGGTAACCGTCGTGGATCGCCTGCCGAAGACGCGCTCGGGAAAGATCCTGCGCAAGACCATGGCGCAGATCGCCGACGGCGACGACGTCAAGACGCCAGCCACCATCGACGACCCCGCCATCATCGACGAGATCGGCGAGAAGGTGCAGCAGCTTGGCTATCCCAAGGCCTAGCCGTCAGCGGCAATAGCTTCCGGCGCGATAGCGCGCCGTGTCGAGGTGAAAGTGGTCCCGGTGGAAGTGATCGGCGCCGGGTCCCAGAACCGTTCCGAAGGGTCCGCAGGCGGCGTCGTGGAGCCGCCTGAGGATCCTGCCGGTCCTCCGCGCGCCCCAGTCGTCGAGCACGGCGATCTCGCCGCCATCTGCGAGCTGGAAGGCGGCGATGTCTATGGCGTGCCCCTTGGCGTGTTCGGAGATCTTCGCGCCAGGCCTGCTGTTGCGGGTCCGGCAGGCATAATGCGCGATGACGCGGACCCCGATGACGCCGCCGCCGCGCTGGCCGATCGCGGGGCGGACGGCCTCGCGCAGCCAGCTCGACAGGGTGCGGGCCGTCTTGCAGTCGATGGTGGCCGGCTGGCTGAGGATGATGCCTGCCGCGCCGGTCAGGCGGATTGGCTGGGCGACGCCGCAACCGGGGATCTGCCCCTCGATCTCGGGCAGGGGGCTGCCGCGCAGGGTGGGGTCTCCGCAGAGCGCACCGGTCGTTGCGGCGCCCCCTGTCCGGTCGGCGTCGGTGCGCGATCTAGGAGGTACCATCCGCCATCGCGGCCGGGGCGCCGAGACGAGCGCCACCGGGGGGGCGGCCAGCGGGCCGGCCACGCGTGGCGCGGGTCGCAGCGAGGACGCCGGTGCGCCGCCGACAGCTGGTCCGACGAGAACGGTGGTCGCGATGAAGGTGGCGAGGGCCAGCCGCCAGGCTGGCCCGAGGGGCGGCATGTAGGCCCGGAGCGCCTCCTGTTGCCGGATCAGGGGTGGGTGCCGATGCCGCCCGCGAGGAGGCGCACCGATCATGGGAGGGCGGCGCATGGCGAGACCGCTGGCTGCGCGGCGGATGACGGGTGGAGCCGCTCGGGGGTCATGGGCATCGCCTCCTGCAACGTCCGAAGGAAAGCCCGCTGGCGAGCGGATGTTCCCAGGTGACGCATGTCGGCCGGCTGGGCCCAGTCGCGGCCTGCTTTCTGCGAGCCCTTGGGGAGCTCTTTGGGCCAGGGTTCCTCATCGCCCAACGGGCGCAGGCGGGGCGGCCGATCGGGCGCCTTGCTCTTTCGGCGGCGGCCGCTACTGAGAGGGCGATGCGGGCGCCGAGCGGCAGGATCCGGCCATCACGGGAGCGCCGGCGCCGTCCCGGCGCCGTTGCACGACAGGACCTCACCGACAAGACGAAGGAGATGCAGATGAGCCATCTGGAGACGCTGCAGGCCGCCGGGCTCAGCGAAGCGGAGCTTTCGGGCGGCACGCTGGCCGTAACCTCCCCCATCGACGGGACCGAGATCGCCCGGGTGGCCGAGACCGATCCGGCCGACATGTCCCAGGTGATCGCACGCGCCCAGAGCGCCTTCGGCCTCTGGCGCAACCTGCCGGCGCCGCGGCGCGGCGAGCTGGTCCGGCTCTTCGGGGACGAGCTGCGCGCCGCCAAGACCGAGCTCGCCGCGGTGATCACGCTCGAGGTGGGTAAGATCGTCTCCGAGAGCCTCGGTGAGGTGCAGGAGATGATCGACATCTGCGATTTCGCCGTCGGCCTGTCGCGCCAGCTCTACGGGCTCACCATCGCGTCGGAGCGGCCCGGTCACCGGATGACCGAGACATGGCACCCGATGGGGCCGGTCGGCGTCATCTCGGCCTTCAATTTCCCGGTGGCCGTCTGGTCCTGGAACACCGCGCTCGCCCTCGTCTGCGGCAATCCGGTCATCTGGAAGCCGTCGGAGCGGACCCCGCTGACGGCGATGGCCTGCATGAAGGTTCTTGCCCGCGCCATCGAGCGGTTCGGCGATGACGCGCCCGAAGGGCTCGTGCAGCTGGCGATGGGGGGATCCGGCGTGGGATCGGCCCTGGTCGCCTCGCCCGACGTGCCGATCCTGTCGGCCACCGGTTCCACGCGCATGGGCGCGGAAGTCGGCCCGAAGGTGGCCGCCCGGTGGGGCCGGGCCATCCTCGAACTGGGGGGCAACAACGCCATGATCGTCGCGCCCTCCGCCGATCTCGACATGGCGGTGCGGGCGATCGTGTTCTCGGCCGTCGGGACCGCCGGCCAGCGCTGCACCTCCCTGCGCCGGCTGATCGTGCATGAGAGCATCCGCGAGGATCTGGTGGGCCGGCTGCGGACCGCCTATGCCAGCCTCGCGATCGGCGATCCGCGCCGAAGCGGAACGCTCGTCGGTCCGCTCATCAACGAAGGCGCGTTCGAGGCCATGCAGAACGCGCTCGAGACCGCACGCGCCGAGGGTGGCCGGGTGCATGGCGGCCAGCGGGTCACGGAGGGCGTGCCGGGCGGCGCCTATGTGGCGCCGGCGCTCGTCGAGATGACGGGCCAGACCGCGACGGTGCAGACCGAAACCTTCGCGCCAATCCTCTATGTCATGTCCTACGCGACGCTCGACGAGGCGATCGCGCTGCAGAACGCGGTGCCGCAGGGTCTCAGTTCCTGCATCTTCACGCTGGACCTGCGCGAGGCGGAGACGTTCCTGTCGGCGGCCGGCTCGGATTGCGGCATCGCCAACGTCAATATCGGACCATCGGGCGCCGAGATCGGCGGCGCCTTTGGCGGCGAAAAGGAGACGGGGGGCGGGCGCGAAAGCGGCTCGGACGCCTGGAAGGGCTACATGCGGCGGCAGACCTCGACCGTGAATTTCTCCGTCACGCTGCCGCTCGCCCAGGGGGTCGAGTTTGACATCTGACGCGGCCGCCAGCCTGTGGAGCGCGTCCGCCGGCGAACGAGGGACGCCGCGGCCGCTCGACCGGGACCTGCGGGTCGATCTGGCGGTGGTCGGCGGCGGCTTCACCGGTTGCGCGGCGGCTCTCGAGGCGGCGCGTCAAGGCGCCTCCGTTGCGCTGCTGGAGGCGCAAGAAATCGGCCATGGCGGCTCCGGGCGCAATGTGGGCCTCGTCAATGCGGGGCTCTGGGTGCCGCCGGAGGCGCTCCTGCGGCAGATGGGCGAGTGTGCCGGCCGGCGCCTGCTCGAGGTGTTGGGGGCCGGTCCGCAGACGGTCTTCGACCTGATCGCGCGGGAATTCATCGACTGCGAGGCCACTCGCGCCGGCACGCTTCATCTTGCCCATTCGCAGGCCGGTCTGGACGATCTGCGCAAGCGGTGCACTCAGGGCAACCAAATCGGCGCGCCCCTGCGGCTGCTCGATGCGGCGGAGACCGCGGCGCGCGTCGGCTCGGTGCGGTATCACGGCGCCTTGCTCGACCCGAGGGCCGGGACGATCCAGCCCCTCGCCTATTGCCGCGGCCTCGCGCGCGCCGCAGGGCGGGTCGGCGCTGCGGTTCACGAGGCGTCGCCCGTTGCCCGCATCCGCCGCGACGGCTGCGGCTGGACGCTGGCCGTCGGGCGCCATGCAGTGCGCGCCGCGAGGCTCCTGCTGGCCACGAACGCCTATCACGGCGGCATCGACGCGCCGATTCGGCCGCGCTATTCGGTTCTGCATTTCAGCCAGTTCGCGACTGCGCCGCTGAGCGAGGACCTGCTACGGCGCATCCTGCCGGGCGGCGAGGGCTGCTGGGATACGGCGCTCGTCATGTCGTCCCTGAGACGAGACGCGGCCGGGCGGCTGATCATCGGAGGCATGGGCAACCGGGCGGGGTTCGGCGCGGCGATCCACGACAACTGGGCCCGGCGCAAGCTGCGAGAGCTCTTTCCCGAGGCGGCGGACGTTCCCCTGATCCACCGCTGGCAGGGTCGCATCTCCATGACGCGGGGCCGGAGACCGAAGGTGATCGCGTTCGGCCCCGGGGCCTATGCGGTCTTCGGGTATTGCGGGCGCGGGATCGCGCCGGGCACGGTCTTCGGCACGGCGGCGGGCGAGGCGCTGCTGAACGATCGTCCGGAGGCGTTTCCGGTCCCTGTCGAGGTCGGTCACGCCGAGACGCTGCCGGCTGTCCGATCGGCTTTCGTCGAGTTGGGCGCGACCTTGGCGCATGCGGTGCAGCCGAGCGGGTACTGGCGCGCCAGAGGACCCCGCGCGTGACGCCGGGTGGCCTCGGTCGGGATCCGAAGGCGTCGGGCGGAGACCAACCGGCACGCGTGCGATTGACGGGCGCTAACTACGTGAGGGGCCGAAGGGGGATCTTGAGCGGTGATTGCGCACCAATTTTTCGGGCGCAGGGAACCGCTTGCGATCTGCGGCATTGAGGCGCTGTTTCGACAGGGCAGTCCCCACTGTGTCCCATCCTCGCGGCGGCGTTGCTCCCGCCTCCGTCCCGCCCGACACGTCCCCTCCCGACACGTCCGCTCCGGGCCAGCCTGACGCCGACTCGGTCAGGGAATTGCGGCGCATCAGGGCGCTCCTCGTCCTGATCGCGACGATCGGCGTGGTCATTGCGCTCTACTTCGCGCGCGAGGTGATGCTGCCGATCCTTCTCGGGATCATGCTGGCGCTGACCTTGTCGCCCCTGATCCGCACGGCGTCACGGGCGGGCCTGCCGCCGCCCATCGCGTCGGCACTCCTGATCCTGTCGCTCGCGCTGGTGATCGGCTTCGGCGGCTATGCGGCGAGCGGCCCGATCTCGGACTGGATCAAGGATGCGCCGGCGCTCGGTCAGAAGGTCCAGCGCAAGCTCGAGGGATTGATGAGTTCGGTCGAGCAGGTGAAGGAGGCGTCGGATCAGGTCGAAGAGATCACGTCGCAGGGCGAGGACGGCAGCGTCCAGCAGGTGTCGCTGGAACAGCCCGGGATCCTGAACTCGGCGGCCGGCTATGCCGCGAGCTTTGCCACGACGGTATCGTGCGCGCTGTTCCTGGCGCTGTTCATCCTCGCCTCGGGAGACATGTTCTATGCCAAGATCGTCGCGTCCTATCCGCGGCTCAGCGAGAAGAAGCGGGCCCTCACCATCGTGCACGGCGTGGAGCGGGCGATCTCGCGCTACCTGTTGACGATCACGCTCATCAATGCCGGCCTCGGGATCGTGATCTTTCTGGCGATGTGGGCGGTCGGTCTGCCGAGCGCCTTCGTCTGGGGCCTGATCGCTTTCGGCTTTAACTTCCTGCCCTTTATCGGGGCCATCGCCGGCATCCTGCTGGTCGGGCTCTACGCGATCATCACCATCGAGCCGCTGACCAGCGCCCTGCTGGCGCCGCTTCTCTATTTCGCGGCGACGGCGCTCGAAGGGCAGATCATCACGCCGACGATCCTCGGCCGGCGGCTGAAGCTCAACACCGTGTCGGTGTTCGTGACGGTCGTGTTCTGGGGCTGGCTGTGGGGCATCCCGGGCGCGTTGATGGCGGTGCCGTTTCTGGTGATCGTCAAGGTCATCTGCGACAATGTCGACAGCCTCAGGACGCTCGGCAGCTTCCTGGGATCCGCCGATACCATCGTGGCCGAGAAGCGCGCGGCGGAAACCGCCTGAGAGCCCGCGCTTGCCGCTCTGCTGCGGGTCTGGCAAGAGAGGCGCAAGATGGCACGGAATGGCATCATCCGGCGAATTACCGGCCCGGCGCTCGTCTAGAGCCGCCGGGACAATGGCGCCGAGCCGGTCGCGCCGCCTCTTGCCCTGTTTTGACCTTCGATGACGGGATCACGTTCCCATGTGTGCCGACACCACCCTTCGCGATTACAAAGACACGCTGAACCTGCCACAGACCGACTTTCCCATGCGCGCCGGCCTGCCCAAGCGCGAGCCGGACTGGCTGGCGCGGTGGGAGCGCATCGGCGTCTATGATCGGCTGCGCGACCAGACGGGGCGGCCGCCCTTCACGCTGCATGACGGGCCGCCCTATGCCAACGGCCATCTTCATATCGGCCATGCGCTCAACAAGACGATCAAGGACATCGTCGTGCGCTCCCACCAGATGATGGGACACGACGCGCGCTACGTCCCCGGCTGGGATTGTCACGGCCTTCCCATCGAGTGGAAGATCGAGGAGCAGTATCGCGCCAAGGGACAGGACAAGGACAAGGTCGACGTCCTCGAATTCCGCCGGGAATGCCGGGACTTCGCCGCCGGATGGATCGATGTCCAGAGGGAGGAGTTCAGGCGTCTCGGCGTCACCGGGGCGTGGGACCGCCCCTATCTGACCATGGATTTCCACGCCGAGAGGGTGATAGCCGAAGAGTTCCAGAAGCTTCTGATGTCGGGTCTGCTCTATCGCGGCTCGAAGCCGGTGATGTGGTCGCCCATCGAGAAGACCGCGCTGGCCGAGGCGGAAGTGGAATATCACGACAAGGACAGCTTCACGATCTGGGTGAAGTTCCGGGTGGCCGAGATGGACCTCTCGGGCGCGCAGATGTCGGACGAGGAGCTGGCCGACGACGAGCGCGAGGCCATCGCCCAGGCGCAGCAGGAGACGCGGGAGACCTTCGAGGGAGCCCATGTGGTGATCTGGACGACGACGCCCTGGACGATCCCGTCGAACCGCGGCGTGACCTTCGGGGCGGAGATCAACTACGGCCTCTACGAGGTGGTGGAGACCCCCGAGGAATGCTGGGCCGAGCCGGGGGAACGCTACATCCTGGCCGACAAGCTGGCCCAGGAGACCTTCGCGCGGGCGCGGCTCAAGGACGGGCAGTGGCGCCGGGTGCGGGACGTGACCCATATCCAGCTGGGCGCGATGCGGCTGGCGCATCCTCTGGCCGGTGCCGAGGGGGGGCAGGGCGAGTGGGACGAGCTGCGGGACTTTCGCGCCGCTCCGTTCGTGACGGACGAGGAGGGAACCGGGTTCGTCCATTGCGCGCCGTCGCACGGCATGGAAGAGTTCGAGCTCTATCGCGAGCTGGGGATGCTGCCGCAGGTCATCACCTACAACGTCGAGGAGGACGGCAGCTTCCGTGCGGACCTGCCGTTCTTCGGCGGCACACGGATCGTGCGGGAGAACGGCAAGGAGGGCGATGCCAACGCGGCGGTGATCGACAAGCTCGTGGAGGTGGGCGGGCTTCTGGCGCGGGGCCGGATTACCCATTCCTACCCGCACAGCTGGCGCTCCAAGGCGCCTCTGATCTATCGCAACACGCCGCAATGGTTCGCCGCCATCGACCGTCCGGTCGGCGACGGAAAGGATGCCTACGGCACGACCATCCGCGAGCGAGCCCTGACGTCGATCGAGGAGCTGGTGAGCTGGACGCCGAAGACGGGGCAGAACCGGCTGCGGGCGATGATCGAGACGCGACCGGATTGGGTGCTGTCGCGCCAGCGCGCCTGGGGAGTGCCGCTGACCTGTTTCGTGCGCAAGGGGTCAGGTCCCGAGGATTCCGACTTCCTGCTGCGCGACCCGGCGGTGAATGCGCGGATCCTCGAGGCGTTCGAGACCGAGGGGTCCGATGCGTGGTATGCCGAGGGCGCCAAGGCGCGGTTCCTCGGGCCGGATCACGACGCCGATGAATGGGAGCAGGTGTTCGACATCCTCGACGTGTGGTTCGACAGCGGATCGACCCATGCCTTCGTGCTGCGCGATCGGGAGGACGGCAGCGCGGACGGCATCGCCGACGTCTATCTGGAGGGCACCGACCAGCATCGCGGCTGGTTTCACTCATCGCTCCTGCAGGCATGCGGGACCCTCGGACGCGCGCCCTATCGCAACGTCGTGACGCATGGCTTCACGCTCGACGCCAAGGGCAACAAGATGTCGAAGTCGCTCGGCAACACGGTGGCGCCGCAGAAGGTCGTGGACCAGTACGGGGCCGACATCCTGCGGCTCTGGGTGGCTCAGTCGGACTATACCGGCGATCTGCGGATCGGGGACGAGATCCTGAAGGGTGCCGCCGACAGTTACCGACGGCTGCGCAACACGCTTCGATTCATCCTCGGCAATCTGCGCGAGGACGGTGCCGACGTGGCCGAGGCCGACATGCCCGATCTGGAGCGCTGGGTGCTGCACCGGCTGTGGGAACTCGATGCGCATGTGCGCGCCCGCTATCGCGCCTTCGACATTCAGGAGGTCGTGCAGGCGGTGTTCAACTTCGCCACGGTGGACCTGTCCTCGGTCTATTTCGACATCCGCAAGGACGCGCTCTACTGTGATCCGCCGGACTCGACGCGCCGCCGCTCGGCGGAGATCGTGCTCGGACTGCTTCACGAACGCCTCGTCACCTGGCTCGCGCCGATCCTGCCCTTCACCATGGAGGAAGCCTGGCTGGAACGGTATCCCGGCGAGGACAGCTCGGTGCATCTCGTCGACATGCCCCAGACGCCCCCGGAATGGTGCGACGACGAGCTTGCGGCCCTGTGGGCCGAGGCGCGAGCGGTCCGGCGGGTGGTCACGGCGGCGCTGGAGGTCGAGCGGCGCGAGAAGGTCATCGGGTCATCGCTTGAGGCGGCGCCGATCGTGCATCTGGAGGATGCCGCTCTGGCCGAGGCGCTGCAACGCCTCGACTTCGCCGATGTCTGCATCACCAGCGGCGTGGAGACCGTCACCGATCCGGCCCCGCCGGACGCCTTCCGCTTCCCGGAGATTGACGGCGTCGCGGTGGTGTTCGCCAAGGCGCATGGTCAGAAATGCCACCGCTGCTGGAAGGTCTTGTCCGATGTGGGGGTCCATGAGCACGCCGATCTCTGCGGCCGCTGCAACGCGGCCTTGGAGTGACGGACCTGGGCAATGCCGGCAGTTCGGCGTGGCGGGCGCGGCCTTGCGGTCGCGGCGGTCGCGCCGGATGGCGGGGAGGAAATGTCGCAATGGCGTGACTTTCGGCTGGGGAACGCGGAGCCGCAGCGAGACGTTGCGGTCCCGGCCGACGCGCGCCTGGACGCGCGATGTCGTGTTGTGTGTTTCTCCGAGCGGGCGGTGGCGCCCATCGGAACAGATTGACCGAACCCGATCGCAAGGAACATCCATGAGCCTTTCCATCCGCCTCAGCATCAACGGGAACGAGCAATCCGTGGAGCTCGACGACGTGCGCGTGACGCTTCTCGACCTTCTGCGCGAGCGGCTCGGGCTCACGGGGACGAAGAAGGGATGCGACCGAGGTCAGTGCGGCGCCTGCACGGTGCTGGTCGACGGCCGCCGGATCAATGCCTGCCTGATCCTGGCAGTGACGCTCGATGGCCGGGAGATCACCACGATCGAGGGTCTGGCCACCGGCGATACGCTGCATCCGGTCCAGGCCGCCTTCGTCGAGCATGATGGATTCCAATGCGGCTATTGTACGCCCGGCCAGATCATGAGCGCGGTCGGCCTCATCGCCGAGGGACAGGCGGGCGAGGATCCCGAGCGGATCCGGGAGGGCATGAGCGGCAATATCTGCCGCTGCGCGGCCTATCACGGCATCACCGAAGCGGTGCGTGCGGCGACGCGGCGGATGGCGGCCGAGGGAGATGCGGCATGACGCCCTTCGATTATGCCCGCCCCTCCACCGTGGCCGAGGCGCTGGCGCTGTGGGAGCCGGGGGCGGCGTTCCTTGCCGGGGGCACCAATCTTGTCGATCTGATGAAGCTCGGGGTGATGCAGCCCGGCAGGATCATCGACGTGACGCGGATCGCCGCGCTCGACGGGACCGAGTGGCTGTCGGACGGGGGTGTCCGGATCGGGGCGCTCGTCCGCAACAGCGATCTGGCCCATGACGCCGATGTCGCCGCGCGCTTTCCGATGATGGCCGAGGCGCTTCTCGCCGGAGCCTCGGGTCAGCTTCGCAACGCCGCCACCGTAGGCGGCAACCTGATGCAGCGGACCCGCTGCGCCTATTTCCAGGACCCCCTTTCGGCCTGCAATCGCCGTGAGCCGGGGACGGGATGCGCCGCATGGGGCGGCGCAGCGGACGCGCTCGCCATCCTGGGATGGAGCGAGGCATGCGTGGCGACGGCGCCATCCGATTTCTGCGTGCCGCTGGCGGCGCTTGACGCGGTTGTCGAGGTTGAGGGCCCTGAGGGCGTGCGCGACATCCCCATCGCCAATTTTCACCGTCTGCCAGGCGACAGGCCAGAGCGCGAGTTCGCGCTCGAGCCGAACGAGTTGATCATCGCGCTCCGGGTGCCGGGCACGGCGGCGCAGTTCAGCGCCCATTCCCGATACCTGAAGGTGCGCGAGCGCACGTCCTACGCCTTTGCGCTCATATCGGCGGCCGCCTGCCTGCACCTCGAGGGGGGCGTGATCGCCGCTGGGCGGCTGGCCCTGGGCGCCGTGGCGGCGAAGGCCTGGCGCGTTCGCGCGGCCGAGGAGCTGATGGTGGGCCACCCGCCCGAGCCCGCGCTCTTCGCACAGGTGGCGGATGCAGCGCTTGATGGCGCCCGTCCGGTTGAGGGCAACGGCTGGAAGATCGAGCTGGCGCGCCGCACCGCGGCGGCCGCTCTGGCCCGCGCCGCCGCCGGGACGCCTGAGCGGCTGCCGGCGCTGCCCGCCTCGTGCTTCGGAGAGATCGCCCATGCCTGATACCTTGCACCAGCCTTCCCGCTTCGGCTCGAATGCCGGACAGGCGGTCACTCGCCGCGACGGCGTCGCCAAGGTGACCGGGCGCGCGACGTTCGCGGCCGATGTGACGCCCGAGAACGTGCTCCAGGCGGTCTGCGTCCCCGCCCGGATCGCCCGCGGCCGGGTGGTCCATCTGGACGTCGCGCGCTCCCTCGACCATCCGGGCGTGGTCGAGGTGATCACGCCGCAGAACCGTCCGGCCCTCGCCGGCGATCCGTCTAAGAAGCCGTTCCGCTTCGCCTTCCGGATCGACGTGCTGCAGGACGATCGGGTCCGCTATGCCGGGCAGCCGATCGCGATGGTCCTCGCCGAGACGCTGGAGGCCGCCACCGAGGGTGCCCGACGTCTCGCGCCGCGCTATGAGGCGCAACCTCCGCGGGTGGGCCTCGACGGACAGGCCCCCGAAGATGTCGAGACGGCGGGCATGGGTGCGCCGCCGGAGACGCGCCATGGCGACATCGAGGCGGGCCATGCCGCCGCCGCGGCGTCGGTCGATGTGAGCTACGAGACGCCGGAGCAGTTCCACAACGCCATGGAGATGCATGCGGTGGTGGCGCAGTGGGACGGAGATCGCCTGACGCTCGACATGCCGAACCAGGCCATCGTGATGGCACGCGAGATCTATGGCTATTATTTCGGCATTGCCGCCGAGAACATCCTGATCCGGAGCCCGTTTCTGGGCGGAGGATTCGGATCGAAGGCGATCGCCAATGGCCCGCAGGTGCTGGCCGCGCTGGCGGCTCGCATGATCGGCCGGCCCGTCAAGATGATGCTGAGCCGCGATCAGATGTTCGGGCCTGTCGGCCATCGCGGGGCGACGCGGCAGAGGCTTCGGATCGGCATCGACGCGTCGAGCCGGATGACTGTTCTCGATCACGAGGCGATCGCCACGACCTCGACCTTCGACGATTTCATCGAGAACGCCGCCAATGCGTCGCAGGGCCTCTACGCAGCGGGGGCGCTCAGGTCGCACCATCGGGGGGTCCGGGTGGACATCGGCACGCCGGGGCCGATGCGCGCCCCGGGCGAGGCGACGGGATCGGCGGCGCTCGAATGCGCCATGGACGAGATGGCCGAGGCGGCCGGCATGGACCCGCTCGAGTTTCGCCTGCACAATTATGCCGAAACGGAGCCCGGTACCGGCAAGCCCTATTCCTCGAAGGCGCTGCGGCATTGCTATGAGGAGGGGGCGGCGCGGTTCGGCTGGGCTGACCGGCCGCCCACGCCGCGGGAGATGACCGATGCACAGGGGCGTCTGGTCGGCTGGGGCATGGGCACGGCGCTCTTTCCCACGCCGATGTTTGCCGCCGAGGCGCGCGCGACGCTGCGCGCCGATGGCAGCGCCGTCGTCGAGACATCGGCAGCCGATATGGGGCAGGGCGCTTGGACCGCACTGGCGCAGATCGCGGCCGAGAGCCTCGGACTGCCGCTCCCCTCCGTCACCTTCCGCGCCGGCCGGTCTGATCTTCCCGATGCGGGCGTCGCCGGCGGCTCGGGACACACCGCCACAGCCGGATCAGCCCTGCATGCGGCCGGCCGGGACGCGGTCCGGAGGCTCGCGGAACTTGCAGCGGCAGATCCCGACTCACCGCTGTTCGGCGCCGGCAACGCGGAGATCGCCGGGCGCGAGGGGCGCCTCGTCGTCGAGGGCGACGACCGGCGGAGCGAAGATTTCGCGACGATCCTCGCGCGGGCCGGCATCGACGAGATCACCGGCACCGGAAGGGGCACCCGTCCTGCCGCGGCGTCGGAGCGCCACGCCATGTACTCGCACGGCGCCGTCTTTGCGGAGGTGACGGTCGATCCCGACCTCTACCAGATGCGGGTGACGCGCATGGTCGGCGCCTTCGCGGCGGGTCGGATCGTCAATCCGCGCCTGGCGGAGAGCCAGTTGATGGGCGGCATGGTATGGGGACTGTCCTTCGCGCTCCATGAGGAGGCACGTTACGACAGACGGACGGGGCGGGTCGTGAACGGGGATCTTGCGGGATACCATGTGCCGGTCAATGCCGACGTGAAAGGGCTGGAGGTCATCATGGTTCACGAGGACGATCCTTACGTGAACGCGCTGGGCGTCAAGGGGGTGGGCGAGATCGGCATCACCGGCTCGGTCGGCGCGATTGCCAACGCCATCTGGCACGCCACGGGCAGGCGGGTGCGACGGTTCCCGATCCGGATCGAGGATCTGCTGGCGGCGGGCTGAGCCTCCCGTGGGCGGGGACTGCTCCGGCCCCGTGCCATCACCGGTGGCGTCCTCCCTTCGTTCGGGATCTGGCTGGATCGAGCTCGCCCGTGCATCAGCGATTTGCCGCTCCGGCAACTGACTCCGCCGCGCTCAGCCGGTGGGGCGCCAGCATCCGACCAGCACCGTCATGTCGGCGGCCCGCTGCTCGAGATGGCTGCGGTGCAGGGGCGCTTCGGCGGGGGCGCGATCGGCGGAGATGCCGGCCTCGGCCAGAAAGCTCGTGATGGTCTCGACGTCGATGGCGAAGGCGACGTCCTCCGGCAGAGTGCGCGGCCCGCTAGCCGTTGGGGTCAGTGCACCGAGCACGGTTCCGGCCCGGTCGAAGACCGGTCCGCCCGCATCGCCGGATCGTGCCGCCAGCTCGTACCGGCGGACGTTCTCGCGCCCGCCGAGGCCCTGCATGGCGGCGAGCCGTCCGTGGGTCAGGGACGGCGCGCCGAGCTGACCATCGAAGGGGTAGCCCGACAAGATCGCCTCGGAGCCGAGCCGCGGCACGCCCTCGCGGAACACCGCGTGCTGCCGGGGCGCGAGCACGACGGCGGGTTTCAGGAGCGCAAGCCCGCTGGCGGGATCGAGAGCCGCGACGGTCGCCTCGATGTCATCGTCAAGCGTGATGCGGCTGCAATCGGTCGCGACATCGGCGGTGGTGAGCACATCGCCACGGCGCGACACGAAGAAGCCCGACCGGATCACGGTGGGGGTCCTGACGCTGAGGCCGGCGAGAAGATCGACGCTCTGATCCTCGACCGGAGGATTGATCGCCTGGTCTAGGACATGCGCCGGGTCGACCTCGAAGCTTTCGAGCATCTCGCTCATCAGGCGCTGCCGGCTGGGATCGTCGTCCGCCGGCCAGACCAGCATGAAGCCCCTGATGGTGCCATTGACGAGCCGCGCCTCGGTCTGGCTGACCAGCGTTCCGTTGCGGCCGGTCAGGGAGAAGCTGGTGGCGTTGCGGGAGCGCTCGCCCTGCGGCGGAACGATCTCCAGCGTCTGGAGCACCTCGTAGAGGCCGCGCAGCTCCGCGCGGCCACCCTTCTGCGAGATCAGCAGGACCCGGGGCAGGTCGCCATCCGCGGCGGTGTAATGGGCGAAGGGCGGATCGTAGCGATCGAAGGAGACCCGTGCCGTGGGCATGTCGATGGCGATGCCGGCCTTCGTGTCGCTCACCCGCTGCACGTCGAGCCCGTCGAGGAGGGCGTCATAGGCGGCCAGCAGATCCGCGCGCTGGCGCGATGTCAGAACGCCGGTCGGCTCGAACCCCTGCGCCCGCTGCCAGTCGGCCATGGCGGTCCGGGTGCCGCGACCGAAGGCGCCGTCGATCGCCGCGTCGTAGACGCCCGCGGAGCGCAGCGCCATCTGAACGCGCCGCCGCTCCGCCGCGTCCAGACGTCGTTCCGCGTTGCGCGCCTCGATCAGGGATTGCCCTCCGGCCGTGCCCGGGGGCGCGGCGGCTGGCGCGGTCGAGGGCGCCGCATCGGCATCGGGATAGAGCCGTTCGGCAAAGCGCCGGCCGTCGGTCAGGAAGCTGTCGGCCGGGATCGCCCCGCGAAACCGGAGGTCGCGGCGGCGCGTCTCGATCATGTCCTCGTCGAAGGGGCCGAGGACGATTGCGTTCCATCGCGACCGTTCGATCGCGAAGCTCTGAACGGTATCGAGGCGCGCGGCGTATTCTTCTGCCAGGGCGATCGCTTCGGCGCGGCTCTGGCGGGCCGCGATCTGGATCCAGATGTCCTGCGCCGCCGCCGGCCCGGCCAGGGCCGCAAGAAGCGCGGTACAGGCGATCCGTCGCCACAGGTTCATCGCTCAAGCCGTTCCCTGATCATGGATGTGTCGCGCCGCGCGCGACGGAGAATGCGTGGCGGATCTGCGGCCCGTCAAGGCACGCGGCGTGCGCGGCCTTCGGCGATTGACCCTTGTTGCCCTTCTGCCTATGCATGCGGCGCCTCGCCCTCCCGAAGGATCCCCGATGCCAAGGCCTACCTGTTTTCAGGACGTCATCATGGCGCTGCAGAGCTATTGGAGCGGCACCGGCTGCGCGGTCCTGCAACCCTACGACATGGAGGTGGGGGCGGGGACCTTCCACCCTGCCACGACGCTCAGGGCGCTCGGACCGCGACCTTGGGCTGCCGCCTACGTGCAGCCCTCGCGCCGCCCCACGGACGGTCGCTATGGCGACAGCCCCAACCGGCTGCAGCACTATTACCAGTATCAGGTCATCATCAAGCCGTCGCCGCCGGACCTGCAATCGCTCTATCTGGGAAGCCTCGAGGCGATCGGCATCGACATGGAGCTGCACGATATCCGTTTCGTCGAGGACGATTGGGAAAGTCCGACGCTCGGCGCGTGGGGTCTGGGCTGGGAGGTCTGGTGCGACGGCATGGAGGTAAGCCAGTTCACTTATTTCCAGCAGGTCGGCGGGCATGATTGCGCGCCGGTCTCGGGCGAACTGACCTACGGGCTTGAGCGGCTCGCCATGTACGTGCTGGCCGTCGATCACGTGATGGACATGCCCTTCAATCGGCCCGATGCGCCGCAGCCGCTGAGTTATGGCGACGTGTTCCGCGACGCCGAGGCGCAATTCGCCCGCTACAATTTCGACGCGGCCGAGACGTCGGTTCTGCTGCGGCACTTCGAGGAGGCCGAGACGGAATGCGCGGCCCTTCTCGATCGGCCGGCCCTCGACCAGCGCACCGGGCGGCGGATCGTCATGGCATTGCCGGCCTATGACCAGTGCATCAAGGCGAGCCACATCTTCAATCTGCTCGATGCGCGGGGCGTGATCTCGGTGACCGAACGGCAGGCCTATATCGGGCGGGTCCGGGCGCTCGCGAAAGGCTGCGCCGACGCGTTCCTCCTCACCGATGCCGGCGGGTGGGCAGAGCACGCATGAACGGCAAGATCATCGCGCTGCTGCTCGCGCTCCTCTGCGTGACGACCGGCGCGGCCCTCTATTACCTTCAGGTCTACTATTATTACGAACGGGTGACGCCCGAGAGCTTCCAGTTGGCGACGCGGGACGGGTCGCGATCGGCCGAGGCATCCAACATCCAGGCCATCGACGCCAATTCCTCGCCGATCCGGTTCCGGGCCTGTTTCGACACACCGCTATCGACGGATGTCGAGGCGCTGTCCTATGTCGATGCCGTGCCGCTGACCGCGCCGTTCTGGTTCGACTGCTTCGATGCCGATGCGATCGGCAACATGCTGGCCGACGGGCGCGCGCGCGCCTTTCTGGGGCAGAAGAACGTCCATTACGGCGTCGACCGGATCGTGGCGATCACCGATGACGGGCGCGGCTTCGTCTGGCATCAGCTGAACGGCTGCGACGAGCTGGCCTATGACGGAACCCAGATCGGCGAGGATTGCCCGCCGCGGGAGAACTAGATCGTGCCAGACCTGATGATCGAACTCCGTTCCGAGGAGATTCCGGCCCGCATGCAGGCGCGCGCGGCCGAGGACCTGAAGCGGATGGTGACGAACGGGCTTGTGGAGGCCGGGCTGACCTATGCCCATGCCGGAACCTGCGTCACGCCGCGCCGGCTGACTTTGGCGCTCGAGGGGGTGACGGCACGCTCGCCCGATACCGTGGAGGAGCGTCGCGGCCCAAAGGTCGGCGCGCCCGACAAGGCGGTGGAGGGATTTGCGCGAAACGCCGGTGTCGCGCGGGCGGATCTGGAGGTTCGCGACGACAAGCGCGGGGAGGTCTATGTCGCGACGATCCACCGTGCGGGGCGCGGCGCCGCCGAGATCGTGGCCACGGTGCTCGACGCGACGGTTCGCGGCTTTCCTTGGCCGAAATCGATGCGCTGGGGAACCGGCAGCCTGCGCTGGGTGCGTCCCCTGCACGGCATCGTCTGCATCCTGTCGGGACCGGAGGGGCACGAGGTGGTGCCGCTGGAGATCGACGGGTTGGTGGCCGGGGACACGACGCGGGGGCACGCGTTCATGGCGCCCGGGTCGATCCGGGCGGGTTCGTTCGAGGAGTATCAGGCGAAGCTTAGGCGCGCCCATGTCATGCTGGACCCGGAGGAGCGGGCCGAGACGATCCGGGCCGAGGCGGCGAACATGGCCTTCGCCGCCGGGCTGGAGGTGGTCGCGGATCCCGCGCTTCTGTCCGAGGTCGCGGGACTGGTGGAATGGCCCGTGGTGCTGATGGGCGAGATCGAGGCGCGGTTCCTGGACCTGCCGCCGGAGGTGCTGCAGACCTCGATGCGCGAGCACCAGAAGTTCTTCTCGGTCCGGGATCCGGGCATGCGGCGGATCGTGCGCTTCGTCACCGTGGCGAACCGCGAGACGGCGGATGACGGGGCCACGATCCTCGCCGGCAACCAGCGGGTGCTGGCCGCGCGCCTCGCTGACGCGGCCTTCTTCTGGGAGAACGACCTCGCCGTGGCGAAGGCCGGCATGGGCGCGTGGCAGGAGGCGCTGGGCGCGGTGACCTTCCACGCGAAACTGGGCTCCGAGGCCGAGCGGGTGACGCGGATCGCCGCGCTCGCCCGCGAGCTGGCCCCGGCGGCGGGGGCGGATCCGGACATGGCGGAACAGGCAGCGCGGATCTGCAAGGCCGATCTCGTCTCGGAGATGGTCTACGAGTTTCCCGAGCTGCAGGGAGTGATGGGGCGCTACTACGCCAAGGCCGCGGGCTTTCCGCCCGAGGTGGCGATGGCCGTGGCCGAGCATTACGCGCCGCTCGGGCCATCGGACGCGGTGCCGACGGCACCGGTCTCGGTGGCGGTGAGCCTGGCCGAGAAGATCGACAAGCTGACAGGGTTCTGGGCGATCGGGGAGACACCCACGGGGTCGAAGGATCCCTTTGCGCTGAGAAGGGCGGCGTTGGGTGTGATCCGCTTAATTCTCGACGGGGGGCACCGATTAAAGCTGGAAGACGAGTTCGCCTCGGCGGTTGAGGCTTTAACAACTTGGAAGGCATCGCAAATTCTGGCTGAGTATCAGGAATATGTGTATGATGCCTTTCAGAGTTTTCGCAACATCGAAGAAACGATGGATTACTTCCGTGATCCCGAAAATCGGTTCTACACTCTTCACAAAGTGTTCGACGAAGCACTCTTGAGCGAGTTCGCATCTGTAGAGCCAATTATGCAGAGGTTGATCGAGCGTGCTGTCGAATGCGAAGCAAACGAGTTCCGAGCACATGTTTCTAGAAGACTCAGAAATATTTCGGTGTTCTTTCACGACCGGCTGAAGGTGCACCTCCGGGACGAGGGCATCCCTCACGACGTGATCGACGCCTGCCTCGCCATGCCTGGCAATGACGACCTGACGCTGCTGGTGCACCGCGCCCGGGCGCTGGCGGCGTTCCTGAAGACCGAGGACGGCGAGAACCTGCTCCTTGGGTTCAGGCGGGCGAACAACATCCTGACCCAGGCCGAGGAGCGGGATGGCGTGGAATATTCCTTCGGCGCCGACCCGCAACATGCCCGCACGGACGAGGAGAGGGCACTCTTCGCGGCGCTGGACCAGCAGGCGCCCGTCATCGCCCAGGCGATGGAGAACGAGGATTTCGCCACCGCCATGGCGACCCTGGCGCTCCTTCGCACGCCCATCGACGCCTTCTTCGAGGCGGTGCAGATCAACACCGACAACCAGATCCTGCGGCGCAACCGGCTGAACCTCCTCAGTCGCATCCGCTCCCTCTGCCTCGGCGTGGCGGACCTGACCCGCCTGGAGGGGTAGTCCCCCGCCCGGGCGCTGCAGTCGCTTGCTCACCGCTTCAGCGCGCTTATGCTGGTCGGCGAAGGAGCGCCGCATTGCAGCACGATCATCCGACGGTACCCGGTGTCACGACGATCACGCCGACCGCCAGCATTCGCGCCGGACTTCACGGCGATCGGGCAAAATGCCTGCAACGTCTCATCCGCCTTGGTCTGCCGGTGCCGCGCACGGCGGCGCTCGATTTCGCGACGGTGGCGGGGCTTACGGCGGGCCATCCCGTGGATGCGGCCGCCATCCTCGCCGGCTTCGGGCCCGGCGCACTGGTGTCGGTCCGCCCGTCCCCGGGCTCGGCGGAGTGGGGCGGCCCATCGTCGATTCTCAATATCGGCATGACGGACACCCGGCACGCGGCCCTCGTCCACCGGATCGGCGCGGCGGCCGCCGACGCCCTCTATGTCAGGTTCATCAAGTCCTATGCCGTCCACGTGGTCCGGCTGGACCCGGATCTGTTCGATGCCGATGGGGACATTGCAGCGATGCTCGCAGCCTACGAGGCGGAGATGGATGAGCCGTTCCCGCAGGATCCCGCGGTTCAACTGAGCGCCGTGCTGACGGCGATGGCGCGCGTCTGGGAGGGAACGACGGCGCGGTTGTTGCGCCAAGCGCGAGGCGCGCCGTCCGATGCAGGGTTGGGGCTCGTCGTCCAGCACATGGTGCTCGGGGTGGGCGATCCGGAGCGGGGCGAATCGGGCTCCGGCGTCATCCAGTTCGTCAGCTCCGAGACCGGTCTGCCACAGATCACCGGGCGCTATCTGCGCCAGAGCCAGGGGCGGGAGGCGCTGATCAGGGAGACGGGCGCGTTGTTCCTGACGCGGGACCCGCGCGGCCGTTCGCTCGAGGAAGATCGTCCCGAGATGCTGGCGGAGCTCGGCTCCTTCGGCGCCTTGTGCCGCAGCAGGTTGCGCGAGGAGATGCAGATCGAGTTTACCGAAAGCGAGGGAGTTCTCTACATCCTCGACGCAGTGCGGGTGAAGCGATCGGCCAGCGCCGCGATCCGCATCGCGGTGACGCTGGCGACCGACGGGATCATCCCCGAACCCGAGGCGGTGCTTCGGGTGCGGCCGCGAGATCTTCTGGACGTGCTGCACCGCCAGATCGATCCCGGCACTCGGATGCCGCTCATCGCCCAGGGGGTCGCCGCCAGCCCCGGCGCAGCGACCGGCCGCATCGTCTTCAGCACGGCGGACGCTCAGCGCGCCGCCGCGCGCGAGGAGGACGTGATCCTCGTGCGGCGCGAAACCGGCTCGGGGGACGTGCTCGGCATGCATGCGGCCCGGGGTGTTCTGACGGAGCGCGGCGGGGTGTCGTCCCATGCCGCGGTCATCGCGCGCGGACTTGGCCTGCCCTGCGTCGTCGGGTTGTCGGACATCACCATCGACCGCAAGGGGCGCAGGTTCCGCGCCCCCGACGGGACCTTCTACCACGAGGGAGACGTCATCACGCTCGACGGCTCCTCGGGGCGGATCGTCAAGGGCGCAGCGCCGATGCTCGAGCCGGTCTTCGACGACGCCTTCCGCACGGTCCTGAGCTGGGCCGACGAATGGCGCGACATCGGCATACGCGCGAATTGCGACACACCCCGAGAAGCCGAGGTCGCGCGCCGGTTCGAGGCCGAGGGCATCGGGCTGTGCCGCACCGAGCACATGTTCTTCGACGATGGTCGCCTGACGGTGATGCGCGAGATGATCTTCGCGCGCGAAGCCGAGGACCGGGCGGCGGCGCTCGATCAGCTTCTGCCGATGCAGCGCGCCGATTTCATGCGGATCTTCGAGATCATGGCCGGGCGGCCGGTCTGCATCCGGCTTCTCGATCCGCCGCTGCACGAGTTTCTGCCGACCGACAAGTCGGGGATGGCTGATCTTGCCGCGAGCCTCGACCTGCCGCTCGATCAGGTGCAGGCGCGGATCCGCGCCCTGAGCGAGGTCAACCCGATGCTGGGGATGCGGGGGGTCCGGCTCGGGATCGCGATCCCGGAGATCTACGAGATGCAGACCCGGGCGATCTTCGAGGCCGCGGTGCGGACCAGCCCCCGCGTGACGCCCGAGGTCATGATCCCGCTCGTCTCCGCCCGCCGGGAGGTGGAACTGGTCAAGAGCCGGATCGAGGCGGTGGCGGCGCGGGTGCGAATGGAATCGGGAATGGAGTTCGACTTTTCCCTGGGTGTCATGGTGGAGACGCCGCGTGCGGCGCTGCGCGCCAACGAGATTGCGGAATATGCGCGGTTCCTGAGCTTTGGCACCAATGATCTGACGCAGATGACCTATGGGCTGTCGCGCGACGATGCCGGGCGCTTCATGACCGCCTATCTGCGCAGCCGCGTCTTTGCCGAGGACCCGTTCCTGAGGCTCGACATGGAAGGCGTCGGCGAGCTTCTGACCATCGGGGCGGAGCGCGGCAGGATGGGGCGGCCCGACATCGTCCTGTCGATCTGCGGTGAACATGGCGGGGACCCCGACTCGATTGCGTTCTGCCGGGCCGCCGGCTTCGATTACGTCTCCTGCTCGCCGTTCCGGGTGCCGGTGGCGCGCATGGCCGCGGCGCATCTGGCGATCCGCGACCGGGGCACGACCACGACCGCGCCGCCGGAGCGCTGATCGCCGCGCCGTCGGCGGGTTCCCGCTACCCGGCGGCGGCGGATTTGCCCCGACCCTGACCCCGCGTTAACCCTTCGTTAACATTTCGCCCAGCCGCCCGTGGAGGGCCGGTGCTTGGGCGATCCACGCGACTCTGGGGGTTTTGATGACGGGTATCGATCGGATCTGCGCCTACTGGCGCGGGATGGTCGGGGTCTTGGCTATCGGTCTCCTGGCCGGACCGGCGGCGGCCGACGTCACCTATTCGACCATGACGAACCCGACGGCCGATCTGTCGGCGACGGAACCCGCCCTTGCCCAGCGGCTGACATCCCTTGTCGGGAGCGACGCGCCGGAGGTGCGGACCGGGCGCGGCGAGGCGCTGCGATCGGCTCTGGGCGCCGACCGTGCGGCGCGAAGTTCGGCCGTCACCTATACCTCGGCCTTCGTCGACGCCCAGCCGCGCCACGAGGGCAACGCCCAATGGCGCTGCCTGACCGAGGCGCTTTATTTCGAGGCGCGGGGCGAACCGGAGAAGGGCATCTTCGCGGTGGCGGAAGTCATCCTGAACCGGGTCGATAGCTCCCGTTTCCCCGACACGGTCTGCGGCGTTGTTCATCAGGGAACCGGTCGGAAGCACGCGTGCCAGTTCAGCTACAATTGCGACGGCGCGGCGGAGACGGTACGCGAGCGGGCAGCGTGGGAGCATGTGGGAAAGATCGCCGTCCTGATGCTCGGGGGCGGCGCGCGGGCGCTGACGAAAGGCGCCATGTTCTATCACACGAAGGCCGTGAACCCGAGCTGGTCGCACCATTTCGGCCGGACGGCCACGATCGGCGCGCACCACTTCTACGCGTTCTGATCCCTTTCGCACGACTGCCCGGTCCGGTATGGCGGCTGCGAAAGGATCCGCCGATGGTCGACGAGACGAGCATGGCTTTCGACTATCCCGAGCGTCGTGCCGCGGCGCACCCGCCGGACGGCTTTCACGATCGGATCTCGCTGCGGGACCATCTGGTGACGGCCGAGATCGGGGCATTCCAGTCCGAGCGCGGTCGGCGGCAGCGGCTTCTGTTCAACGTCGTGGTGGAGGTGCGACCCGCAGGCCGCGCCGCGGCCGACGATGTCGATCAGATCCTGTCCTACGACATGATCACCGACGCGATCGCCGCGGCCCTGGGGGAGGAGCGGCTGAACCTGCTGGAGACGCTGGCCGAACGGGTGGCGGCGCGGATTTTGGCGCATGGCCAGGTCTTGCGCTGCTTCGTGCGGATCGAGAAGCTGGACCTCGGGCCCGGGGCGCTGGGGGTCGAGATCGTGCGCGCGGCGACCGGGAGACCTGCACCGGCCATGGATGCGGAGGCGCCGCACCCTCTGGTCGTATACCTGTCGGAGGCGGCACTGGAATCGCAGGCATTGGGGCAGATCCTCGACGAGGCGGAGGCTGATGGCCCTGCGGTTCTCTGTCTGGGCCCGGCGCCGGGGCCGGTGCCACAGACCGGCCACCCGCCGACGCAGAAGCGCATCGACCTTCTGGCGATCGAGCAGAATTGCTGGCGGCTCGCCGCCCGCGACCCGCGCTGTGTCGTCGTCGGCACCCGGACCGAGCTCGACTGGGCGATGCGCAAGGGGCGGATGACGGTCTGGGCCCCGTCGAAGATGGTCCTCGATGCAGTCGTGCCGCCGGCCGCCGCGCCGCGGGAGGCGGTGGCGCTGGCTGCCTGGTTCGCCGACCAGATGCATGCGCGCGCGCTGAGGGTGGTGGGAGCGCCGGCGCCGGCGACCGACCTTCCGGTGGACCTGCGGGCGCCGTGATGGGCGCACGGGAGCATTGGGCCCGCCGCGATCGTGCGGTAGGCACGCGAGAGGTCGCGAGGTGACCCATTGGCGGCCGCTGCCGCAAGTCGGTCCGGACCGGCCGCCGGAGGCGAGATCCCTCGTCGGCGGCTGGTGCTGGTTCGACCGGGTCGCCGTTCTGGAGCGGGGCAGGCGGCCCGTCACCGTGCCCGCCGCCGAGGTGCCGCAGGAGGTTCTGCATCGCCTGACCGCACCGCGGGCGCCGATCGGCCGATTGCCGCTCGACCAGCCGCGGATCATGGCGATCCTCAACGCCACCCCCGACAGCTTTTCGGATGGCGGCCTCTACGACATGCCGGAGCGGGCGCTGGCCCATGCGCGGCGGCTTGTCGCCGAGGGGGCCGATATCCTCGACATCGGTGGCGAGAGCACCCGGCCTGGCGCGGCGGATGTCGGGGAGGCGGAGGAGGCCGCGCGCACCGCGCCGCTGATCGCCCGCATCCGCGCCGAATGGGACGGGCTCGTCTCGATCGACACGCGCAAGGGAAGTGTGGCGCGGCAGGCGGTGGCGGCGGGGGCGGGCATGCTCAACGACGTCTCGGCGCTGACATTCGACCCGGCCATGGCCGATGTCGCGGCCGAAGCCGATCTGCCGATCTGCCTGATGCACATGCTCGGAACGCCCGCCACCATGCAGGATGCACCCCATTACGACGACGTGCTTCTCGACGTCTACGACACCCTGGCGCGGCGCGTCGCCGCGGCCGAAGCGGCCGGCATCCCCCGGGCGCAGATCGTGGTCGATCCGGGCATCGGCTTCGGCAAGACGATGGAGCAGAACCTCGCGCTTCTGCAGCGATTGTCGCTGTTCCACGGCCTGGGCTGCCCGATCCTGCTCGGGGTCTCGCGCAAGCGCTTCATCGGCACGCTCGGCGGGGCGTCCGAAGTCAGGCGAAAGACTGCCCGGATCGTTGGGCGTGGCGCTTGCGGCGGTTGCGCAGGGCGTGCACATTCTGCGCGTTCACGACATGGCGGCGACGCGGCAAGCCTTCCGTCTGTGGCGTGCGGCAACCGGGAGAGCAGGGGCATGAGTCGCAAGCTATTCGGAACGGACGGGGTTCGGGGCACCGCGAACACGCCGCCGATGACCGCGGAGATGGCGATGCGGCTCGGCGCGGCAGCGGGGCGGTTCTTCCGCCGCGAGGCGCGGGGGGCGAACCGCGTGGTGATCGGCAAGGATACGCGGTTGTCGGGATACATGTTCGAGACCGCGCTTACGGCCGGGTTTACCTCGACCGGCATGAACGTGCTGCTGCTCGGGCCGGTGCCCACACCCGCCGTGGGCATGTTGACCCCGTCGATGCGGGCCGATGCCGGGGTGATGATCTCGGCCAGCCACAATCCGCACGAGGATAACGGCATCAAGTTCTTCGGCCCCGACGGTTTCAAGCTGTCGGATGCCGACGAGGCGGAGATCGAGCGGTTGCTAGAGGAGGGCGTCGCGCCCGCGCGGCCGGCCAATATCGGTCGGGCCCGGCGCATCGATGACGGCCGCTTTCGCTACGCCGAGCGCGTGAAGTCCACCCTGCCGGCGGGTCAGCGGCTGGACGGCGTGCGCGTGGTCGTCGACTGCGCCAACGGCGCAGCGTACCGGACGGCGCCCGAAGTGCTGTGGGAACTGGGGGCCGAGGTGATCGCCATGGGCGATGCGCCGGACGGCACCAACATCAACCTCGATTGCGGCTCCACGAAGCCCGACGCGGCGGCCCGGCTGGTCCGCGAGAGGCGGGCGGATCTGGGGATCTGTCTCGACGGCGACGCGGACCGCGTGGTGATCATCGACGAGACCGGCCAGATCGCGGACGGCGACCAGATCATGGCGCTGTTCGCGACGAACTGGGCGCAGGCGGGACGTCTGGCGCAGGATACGCTGGTGGCGACGGTGATGAGCAATCTGGGGCTCGAACGACATCTCGCTGGCCGCGGTCTGAAGCTGCACCGCACCCAGGTGGGCGACAGGTACGTCGTCGAGGCGATGCGCAGTCAGGGATTCAATCTGGGCGGCGAGCAATCCGGTCATATCGTGATGACCGACCACACCACGACCGGCGACGGGCTGGTGGCCGGCCTGCAGTTTCTGGCGGCCATGGCCGCAAGCGGCCAGCCAGCCAGCGCTCTGACCCGTCAGTTCGACCGGGTGCCGCAGCGGCTGCGCAACGTGCGCTACGCCGCCGGACGCCAGCCCTTGGAGGATGAGAGCGTGCTGACCGAGATCAGGGCCGCCGAGGAACGGCTCGGCGGCGTCGGCCGGCTGCTGATTCGCAAGTCGGGAACCGAGCCCCTGATCCGCGTCATGGCCGAATGCGAGGACGAGACGCTTCTTGCCGATGTCGTCGAGAGCCTGGCGGATCGGATCGCGCGCGCGGCGGCCTAGATGGATTGCGGGCGCGCCCGGAGGCTGGTCCACTGGCTGAGGGCAAGCCCGCCGAGGATGAGGGCGAGGGCGAGGAAAAAGCGCGCGCTCAGCCGTTCGCCCAGAAATGCGGCGCCGCACACCATCGACCAGACCGGGAGCTGATAGTTGACAAGCGTCATGAAGACCGAGCCCGCGGTGCGGATCACCCGCACCCTGATCAGCACGGCGAGCGCCCTGGGAACGAGGCCGAGGAACAGGATCGCGGCGTCCGGAACGCTGCCGGTGACCTGCGGCAGGCCCTCGACGGCGAGCGCGACTGGGATGAGCGCGATGGATCCCACCGACAGCGTGACGGCGCCGAGCGAGATCGCGTCGACCGCGGGACATCTCCGCGTCAGGACGGATGCGATGGCGTAGGAGAAGGCGGCGGCAAGGCAGGCAGCCTGACCTTCCGCCCGCAACGGGCCCTCGGCCAGACCCGACAGACCTGGCGCGATCAGCACCGCGGCTCCGGCAAAGCCCAGGATGACGCCGATCGTGCTTCGCAAGCTCAGAGGTTCGTCGGAACAGAGGTGAGCCAAGGGCAGCACGAAGAGCGGCAGCGCCGACAGGATCGAGGCCGAGGTCATGGCCGCGCCGATCCTCCACGCCGACGACACGCCGATCCGCGTTCTGGACCCGTCCCGCCGCGACCGCGGTCTGGGCAAGGGGGTCAAGCAGGGCCGGGTCTGGGCCTATGTCTCGGACCAGAGACCCTGGGCCGGCACGGCGCCGCCCGGCGTGGTCTACCGCTTCTCGGCGGACCGGAAAGGCGAGCATCCCCGCCAGCACCTCCGAGGCAGCAGCGGCATCCTCCAGGCAGATGCCTATGCGGGCTTCGGCAAGCTCTACGAGCGGCGCGCGGACGGCAGCAGCCAGTTCCGCGAGGCGGCGTGCTGGGCGCATCTGCGGCGCGACTTCCACGATGTCTGGGAAGCCACGACGTCGGAGATCGCACGGGAGGCGCTCGACCGGATCGGGAAGCTCTATGACGTCGAACGGCAGATTGCTGGCCAACCCGCCGAGCTGCGCGAGGCGGCGCGGCAACAGCATTCCAGACCCCAGGTCGACGCCTTCAAGGCATGGGCCGAGGCGCAGCTGGCGCGCATCCCGGGCAAGGGAGATCTCGCCAAGGCCCTCCGCTACGGGCTCTCCCGCTGGCCGTCCTTCGAATTCTATCTCGAGGACGGGCGGATCGGCATCGACAACAATCCGGCCGAGCGCGCCATGCGACCGATCGGCATCGGCCGAAAGAACTGGCTCTTCGCCGGCTCCGACAGCGGCGGGGAGACCCTCGCCCGGGCGATGACGCTGATCGAGACGGCGAAGATGAGCGGACTGGACCCGCAAGCCTGGCTCGCTGACATCCTCGACCGCATCCACGATCACAAGATCAACCGCCTCGACGAGCTGCTTCCCTGGAACCGGAAGCCGGCAGAGCAGACGCAGAGCGCAGCCGCCTGATGGCCACCACGACCCATGTCCGCACGATCAGTCATGTCGTCAGCGTGCTCGGAGAAGACCCGGACCTTCTGAAAGCCATCGTCAGCAACGACGACAACCTCTCCTACGGCAGCATCGTCAGCGTCCAGATCGGGCGCGAAGAATACCTTACCGCCCTCACGAATGGGGGCATCGATGAACTCAGCGACATGCTCCTCTCGGCTCGGGTGTCTGTCGAGGAATGGCACCGCTTTCTCGAGGACTTCGTTGGCGAGCCCGACATCATCGCCCACGTCAAAGACCAGCCACCGCGGTAGCTATCGGGCGGTTACCGCCGTTCGGCCCGCGATGGCGGACGCAGCAGTGACAGATGCCGTGCCGTGCTTGATGTCCGGCTCCGTTCGAGAAGAGCAGGCCGATCCGTGGTGCGGACGGCGAGGTGCCGGGTGATCGAGAGCGGGTTCTCCTTTACCGCGCCGTGATGGGCATCCTTTGTCAGAGACTTGCGCAGGAAGACAGATCAGTCTGGCCACCGGCTCTGCCCACCGCGTCGTCTCTGAACCGGAGATGTCTTCCGGCTCGTGCGACGTGGCGCCTGCACTCCGCCGCAGCGATGACGTGTGCAGGCAGGCGAGAACAATGCATGCGGCCGCAGAACGATTGGTCTTGCCGGGCGTTACGCGCTCATGTCGTCGTCGCTCAGGATCTCGATCTGGGCCTGCTGGATCCGCAGCAGGTGTTCCCATTGGTGATCAATCTTCTCGTGCAGGGCGACGATTTCCAACTCCGCCTTGAGGTTGACGCGGTAGTCGTTCTCCGCCCGGCGCCGGTCCTTCGCTTCCTGCCGGCGCTGGCTCATCATGATGACCGGCGCCTGAAAGGCAGCGACGCAAGACAGGACAAGGTTCAACAGAATGAAGGGGTAGGGGTCGAACGTCCGGAAGATCAGGCCGCTGACATTCAGGGTCATCCAGATCGCGATGACCGCCACGAACCCCAGGATGAAGGCCCACGATCCTCCGAAAGCGGCCACGCGATCGGCCATCCGGTCGCCGAACCCGAGGTTCTCCGGCCCCTCGTCTTCGGGCGGCTGCACGACGGATTGACCGGTCGCGAGGCTTTCGACCACGTCGCGATCGAGCGTGCTGAGGCGGCCGCGCTCGTCGGCCAGCAGCGCCTCGATGTGGCGTCGCCGGTATCGCGCCATGTCCTTGCGGCAGATCCGGGCATCGTCCGGAAGGTCGGGATGGTCTGCACGGATGAGCGCTGCGAGGTCACGGCGGACCGCCTGCATCGGAAGGGATTCGTTCGGGCCGAGAGGTTCGCCGCAGATCGCGCAGGTCGGCACATCCCGAGCTTCCTCCATCTCCTGCACCATGGACATCCCGCCTGAAGCCAGGGCTCGCGCGCCCGGAGCGCAGTTTACAGGTTCGAAAGCTTGTCCAAAAGGCTGCTCGATGCGACTCCGCAAGCGGTCGCGGCTCCGCAAAAGTGGTCCGGCCGATGGTCCTCGGCGCCGGGACCGTTGGCAGTTCGGCTTGCCCTCGGGGTCGGTGGCGATCTTCAGGACGTCCGCGCCATCAGGATCTGTAATGAGCCGGGGGAAGCGGTCGCGATGCCGCCGCCCCTCCAGAGAGGGGGGGGGCGGGGGCACGGGCGCGAGGGCCCTCAGTTCTTGTTTCGATCGACCATCCGCCCGGCGGAGATCCACGGCATCATGCCTCTGAGCTTCTCGCCCACCTGCTCGATCTGGTGGTCGTCGTTCAGCCTCCGGGTGGCCTTGAACATGGGCTGGCCTACCGCGTTCTCGGTCATGAAGTCGCGGACGAACCGGCCGGTCTGGATGTCCGTCAGGACCTCCTTCATCCGCTTCTTTGTCTCCTCGTAGGGCAGGATCCGGGGCCCCGAGACGTATTCGCCGTATTCCGCCGTGTTGGAGATCGAGTAGTTCATGTTGGCGATGCCGCCCTCGTAGATCAGGTCGACGATCAGCTTAACCTCGTGGAGACACTCGAAATAGGCCATCTCGGGCTCGTAGCCCGCCTCGACCAGCGTCTCGAAGCCCATGCGGATGAGTTCCACCAGCCCGCCGCAGAGCACGGCCTGCTCGCCGAAGAGGTCGGTCTCGCATTCCTGGCGGAAGTTGGTCTCGATGATGCCCGAGCGACCGCCGCCAATGGCCGAGCAATAGCTGAGCGCCAGTTCCTTGGCGCGACCGGTGGCATCCTGATGGACGGCAACCAAGCAAGGGACACCGCCGCCCTTCTGGTACTCGCCGCGCACCGTGTGGCCAGGGCCCTTGGGCGCCATCATGACCACGTCGACGCCCGGCTTCGGCTCGATCAATCCGAAATGGACGTTCAACCCGTGTGCGAAGGCAATGGCGGCGCCGTCCTTGAGATGGCTGTGCACGTGGTCGCGATAGACCTGCGCCTGAAGCTCGTCGGGCATCGTGAACATGATGAGGTCGCACCAGCCGGCGGCGTCCTCGATGCCCATGACCTCCAGGCCTTCGGCTTCGGCCTTCTTGCGGCTGGGCGAGCCCTCCCGCAGAGCGATGGCGACGTTCTTGGCTCCCGAGTCGCGCAGGTTCAGCGCATGGGCATGACCCTGGCTGCCATAGCCCAGGATCGCCACCTTCTTGTCTTTGATCAGATTGATGTCGCAATCGCGGTCGTAGAACACCTGCATGGGATGCCTCCTTTCGTGGGTGGCCGAAGGATAGGCACGATCGGGAGGGACTGAAGCCATGATCTCGAGGCTTTTCAACGGCCGGTCCATGGTATCAATTCGCCGGAACGGCGAATCTGGACGAAATCATGCTGGACGAGACCGACCGGCGCCTCCTGAGACAGTTGCAGAACGATCCGGGCGCACCGCTCGCGGCGCTGGCCGCGCGGGCTGACGTGACCGCGGCGCTGGCGGCCAGGCGGTTCGAGAGACTTCGCCGCACGGGTGTCCTGAAGGGCCAGCGGGTACGGATCGACTGGCGGGCCCTGGGCTTCGAGGTGCAGGTGAGCTTGCGGTTCACCATCGAGAAGGCCGATCCCGGCGCGTTCGACAATTTTCTCGAGGCGGCGCGCGAGGTTCCGGAGGTGATCGAGATCCAGACCTTCCTCGGCCGGGTGGATGTCCGGCTGAGCCTCGTCGCGCGGGATCTGGCGGATTATCATCGGATCTATCGCGAAAGGATTCTGACGCTTCCGCATGTTGCGGAGATCGAGGCCCTGATGCTGATAGCCGTCATCAAGGCCGATGAGAGGCTTCCGCTATGAGCACCACAGACTCCACCGACCTGGCGCTCCTTCGGCTTCTGGCGGAGGATGCGACCTTGAGTTCGGCCGCTCTTGGTGCGCGGCTCGGTCTTTCGCAACCGGCCGCGTGGCGCCGCATCCGGCGACTGGAGGAAAGCGGTGTTATCGTCGGTCGCCGGATCGAGTTCGATCTCGCGGCGCTGGGCTTCGGCGTGACGGTCTTTCTGGGCGTGAAGCTCGCGGCCAGGGGGGGCTGGCGCTGGTCGATTTCGAACGGGCGATCGCGGCGATCCCCGAGGTGCAGACGGTCGAGCACGTACTCGGTCTCTACGATTACCGCCTTCGGGTGGTGGCCCGGGATCTGGGCGATTTCGAGCGGGTGCTGAGGCGACGGATCCTGACCCTTCCGGGTGTGGGAAACGTCGAAGCGAACGTGTTACTGAGCGAAGAGCGGCCGGTCGGTCCGCTCTGAGGCCGTGTCGCTCAGGCACCCATGCCCAGCCCCATGACCCGCCGGCGCAGCGGCGCGAAATCGTGGACGGCCTTTAGGCCAGAGCGGCGCAGGGCCTGGATCGGACCGTGGCCGGAGCGGCAGATCCTGTTGTAGACGTCGATCGCCGCGGCCCGCGCGTACATGTCTGCCTGTCGCGCGCGGGCATAGGCGGCAAGTCCGGCGGCGTCTCCGGGATCGGCGGGGTCTAGCGCTTCGGCCAAAGCGCTGATGTCGGCGATCGAGGTGTTGAGGCCCTGCGCTCCGATGGGCGGCAGGACATGCGCGGCCTCGGCCACGAGCGCGGCGCGCTTTGCGGTCATCCGGTGCGCGGTCTGGGTGATGATGGGCCAAACCCGCAGGGGGCTCACCCGTCGCATCGGCCCGAGGATGGACAGGGTCCGCATGGAGAGGCGATCGTCGAACGCGTCTGCCTCGGCGCGGGCAAGCTCCGCCGCGTTGCTGCCATCCATCATCCAGACAATCGATGATGCGGGATGTCCCTCGTGATCGGCCAGCGGCACGGTGACGAGCGCGCCGCCGGAATTGTAGATCTCGGTCGAGATGCCATCATGCGGCTGCGCATGGGTGCAGGCGAAGACGAGCGCCTTCTGGCCGTAGCGGCGCTGACGGGTCTCGATGCCAAGAGCGGCGCGGACCGGCGAGCCGCGGCCGTCGGCGCCGACGACCAGCGCCGCCTCGAGGCGGCTGCCGTCCGTCAGGGTCACGATAGCCTTGTCGTCGCGGACCAGCATCTGCCGGAACCCCGTTCCGAGCCGCAGATCGACATTCGGAAGCGCCTCGAGAGCGGCGGCGAGCGTCTTGCGCGCGCGCCAGTTGACCACGTTCCGGCCAAACGCCTCGAGACCGAGATCGGTGGGCGTGAAGGTGCGCGTGGCGGTCTGCCGTGGCGGCCAGCCGGCCGAATCCATGACCCTGAGCGCCCTCAGAGGCGTGGCGTCGGGAGCCAGCGCGTCCCACAGCCCGGCCAATTCAAGGACTGCGACGGAGGGAGCGAGATAGGCCGTGGATCTCAGATCCGATCCGGTGGCGTCACCGGCATCGGGCGGCGGCGCCGGATCGCAGATCACGACGCGGTGCTCCTTCCGGGCCAGAAGCGCCGCGAGAACCATGCCGGCGATGCCTGCGCCGGAGATGAAGATGCCAGGGTTGTCCATGCGGAGCGATCTAGCCGCCGCGGGCGGTCGGGAAAGATGCAGGAGGGGGTCTGCGACAGAAAGACAGACGGGAGATCGGGAATGCGCACGGCCGATCCGGCGGCGGACAGGTGCGGGCGGCCGGAGGGCCGCTGCAGGCGGGGTGGCGGCCGGTCTCCGGCCTGTCTAGGATGGCGTGACCGCCGAAAGGACGTAGCATGGACGGACCGAGACCGCCAAAGGACGCCCATGGCCTGATTCTCGGGGCCATCGACGCCGGCATCTACGGGCCGGGAGACCGGCTGGTGGAAAGCGAACTGGCCGAGCGGTTCGGGGTCTCACGAACGCCCATCCGCGAGGCGCTGCAGCGGCTCGAGACACAGTCGCTTCTGAAGCGTGACGGGCGCAGCCTGATCGTCGCCTCGCTCGACCACAACCAGATGGCGGAGCTCTACGTCGTGCGAGCCGAGCTGGAAGGGCTGGCGGCAGCGCTCGCGGCGCACCACGCCACTGCCGAAGAGATCCGCGTGCTGCGGTTGATGGTGGGGGAAGATCGCCACCGGCTCGGGGATTTCTACGCGCTGGCCCGCTCGAACCGCAGATTTCACAAGCAGATCCACCTGGCGTCGCACAACATGTTCCTCGTGCAGCAGCTGGATCTGGTATACCGATCCATGGCGCTTCTGGCGACGAGTTCGCTGGCGGTCGAGGGGCGCGGGGGCGAGGCGCTGTCCGAGCATGAACGGATCGTCGCGGCCATCGAGGGGCGGGATGCCGCCGCCGCACGACAGGCCCTGTCGGACCATATCTCGCGCGCATACGAGACGCGGTTGAAGGCCGACGCCGCGCGCGAGCCGGATCTTTAGTCCGGCTCGGTCACGGCATGGGTCGTCTTGTCCCAGAAGAAGGGTCGGCGGATCAGTTCGGCGAGCGCCTTGACGATCGAGATCGTCGCGAGCGGATAGTAGATGTGCATGGCGGGAAGCCATGGGATCAGGTCGGGCCGGCCCTGGCGGAAGAGCGCCGCGGTGCCGGCGGCGGTGTTGACCACGAGGATCAGCAGGAATCCGACGGCGAGCGCGAACTGCGCCACCTCATTCGTCATCAGGGTGAAGGGATGCTTGATGCCGAGCAGGATCAGCCAGAACGACCACATGATCGGAGCGAGAAGCGCGCTTGACAGGCTGCCCAGGATGAGCACCTGCAGGCCGATGAATCCCCATGGCCCCAGATCCCGCAGCGTGGCCAGCGGATTGCGCATGTGGCTGGCCCAGGTGATCGCATAGCCCTTCTGCCAGCGGGACCGCTGCTTGATCCAGGCCACCGGATGCGCCGCGGCCTCCTCCTGCGTGACGGTGTCTATGAGGTCTGTTGTATAGCCGGCCCGGGCAAGGCGGATGCCGAGATCGGCGTCTTCGGTCACGTTGTGCGCGTCCCAGGCTCCGACCTCCTCGAGCGCGTCTCGCCGGAAGAAGACGGTTGTGCCGCCGAGCGGGACCGGCCAGCCGAGGCGCCGCAGGGTCGGCAGCACGATCCAGAACCAGATGGCGTAGTCGATGGCGAAGCATCGCGTGATCCAGGTCGCGCGGCTGTTGTAGAAGCCCAAGCGACCCTGAAGGCATGCCACGCGAGGACCCGAGCGCGCGAAGCGGTCGACGACGTCGAGGATTTGGCGCCCATGCGGAGCGTCCTCGGCATCGTAGATGCCGATGATGGAGCCGTGGCAGAAATCGAGCGCCATGTTCATCGCGCGGGGCTTGGTCTGGATGAGGCCCGGCCCGACGCGGATGGTCCTGACCCACGGAGGCAGATCTGCCAGAGCGATCGCTTCGGCGGTGACCAGATCGTCGGCTTCGGTAACAAGGACGACATCGAGACATTCGCGGGGATAGTCCAAGCGCGCCATGCGCTGGAGCAACGCGCCGGCAATGTCCGCCTCGCGGTGGAGCGGCAGCATGATCGAGACCTTCGGCAGCCGGGCGAGCACCGGCTCGGCGCCCTCGGTCGCAAGGCGCGGGCGCAGGAGGGCCAGGGCGAGAGACATCGAGAGGAGCAGCGTGTTCACGAAGGTCACCAGAAAGGCGAGCACGCAGGCAATCTCGACGGCACGACCGGGCGCCGCGAGGATTGCGGCGGCCGCCAGGGCGACGAGAGATCCGGTCATTCCGATGGCGGTGCCGGCCGACAGGCCGCGGCAGCTCTTGATGCGCGGGCAGCGCCGTTCGGCCAGTTCGGCAAGAGTGCGGCTGGCATGCCGCTGGATGGCGCGGTCGACCGCGCTTCCGGCCGCAACGACCATCGCCACGGGGCCAAGGATCGGCTCGATCTCGGCCCGGATCGCCGCGAACCGATCGGGGTGAGCGGTTGCGACCGGAGTAACCGCACCGGCCCGCAGAAGAGGCACGATCTGTCGCCGAGCGCAAAGCGCTGGCCCCAGCCGGGCGATCGCCGTAGGGTCGATGCAGCGATTGTCGAGGTCCGAAAACTCGGCGTCCCAGAGGGCCGCGAGGGTCTTGAAGACGACGGTTTCGGAAAGAATGCCGTTTCGGATCAGCACGTCCGCCAAGGTGGCGGCATGACGCCTTTCACGGTCCTGTGCCCAGGCCAGCGCCCCCGGCTCCACGGCGCCGTCGCGCCGCAGCGCGTTGGCCAAGTCGCGGACCGGTGCCGCAGGGACCGCATCGTGCGGAACCCGGATCCGTGAATCGAAGTGGAGCATCGCCTCCGGCCGCCCGTCAACACATGGTCAACCATGACCGGCGACGGTTAAATCCGGGTGAATGCCGGCGGGTCAAGCTGCCTGTGACATGGCCTGCGCGAAGCGCTCGAAGAGGTAAAAGCTGTCCTGCGGGCCGGGGCTGGCTTCGGGGTGGTGTTGCACGCCCCAGATGGGCCTTTCGGCGACCCGGATGCCGCAATTGGACCCGTCGAACAGCGACACGTGCGTTTCCTCAACGCCCTTCGGCAAGGTCTGACTGTTGACGGTAAAGCCGTGATTCATCGATGTGATCTCGACTTTCCCTGTCGCAAGTTCCTTGACGGGATGATTCGCGCCGTGATGGCCGTGGCTCATCTTCTGGGTCTCGGCGCCGAGCGCCAGGCCCAGAAGCTGATGACCGAGACAGATGCCGAAGATCGCCATGTCCGACCGGCGCATGACCTCCTGCAGCATCGGCACCGCGTAGCGGCCCGTCGCAGCCGGATCCCCCGGGCCATTCGACAGGAAGAGACCGGCGGGCTTCTGGTCGAGGACATCGTCGGCGGTGGCGGTTGCCGGCAGGACCGTGACGTCGCAGCCGGCGCTGACGAGGCAGCGCAGGATATTGCGCTTGGCGCCGTAATCGATGGCCACGACCCGATGACCCGGCGCGTCGCGGTTCAGAAAGCCGTGCGGCCAAGCCCAGCGCATCTCGTTCCAGCGATAGGACTGAAGGCAGCTGACATCGCGCGCGAGATCAAGGCCGACGAGGCCCGGGAAGCGCCGTGCAGCGGCGACCAGCGCCGCGATGTCGAAGCGCCCCTCGGGATCGTGGGCGAGCGCCACGTGCGGGGCGCCCTGCTGACGAACCGCGCGTGTCAGGCGCCGGGTGTCGACCCCGCCGATTCCGATCTTGCCGTGCCGCCGGAGCCAGCCGCCAAGGTCCTCGGCCGACCGCCAGTTCGATGCCGTGGTCGGATCCCATTTCACCACCATGCCTTCCGCGAAGGGGGCAGCGGTCTCCTCATCCGCGGCATTCGTGCCGGTGTTGCCGATATGGGGAAACGTGAAGGTGACGATCTGGCCCGCATAGGAGGGATCGGTCATGATCTCCTGGTAGCCCGTCATCGAGGTATTGAAGCACAGTTCCGCGATGGCGAGTCCCTCGGCGCCGAAGCCCCGACCGTAGAAGATCGTGCCGTCGGCAAGGGCAAGGCAGGCAGTGGGTATCTTGCGAGCCATCATGGATACTCCGCTCGAGCGCAAATCCTCAGTTAGGTACGGTTGGGGCGGAGGGGGGTCAAGTCCGCCTTGCCTCGGCGGCGGGGAGAGGTAGGGTGACAGCCCGCGACCGCCCGCGAAAGGAAGCCGCCCATGGATCTGCGAGAGCGCATCAATGCTGCCCTGAAAGCGGCCATGAAGGAGAAACAGGCGACCCGGCTGTCGACGCTGCGGCTGATCAACGCCGCGATCAAGGATCGCGACATCGCTGCTCACTCGTCGGTCGATGGACCCGCCAGGGTGACCGACGATCAGGTGCGGCAGATCATGGGCCGGATGGTGAAGCAGCGGCAGGAAAGCGTCAGGGCCTATCAGGAGGGAGGTCGGCTGGAACTGGCCGAGAGCGAGCAGGCCGAGATCGCGGTGATCGAGGAATTCCTGCCGCGGAAACTCAGTGACGAGGAGGTCGAAACCGCAATCTCTGAGGCCATCTCCCGCATGGGCGCGACCTCCATCCGCGACATGGGCAGGGTCATCGGGGAGTTGAAGGAGCGCCATTCGGGGCAGATGGATTTCGGGCTGGTCGGTCCGAAGGTGAAGGCGCGGCTGTCGTAGAGCGGCGTGCGCGACTCGAACCACATCAAGTGGCTTTAAGAGCTTTGTCTCGTAGCCGGTGCATGTGAAGGGCTTTACCGGCGCCTCCCGGGCACCGGACCTGCGGGGCGTGTCGGTCTTTGCGGCTGGTGTCGCCCTCGCCGGTCTTCAGGTCAGGCCCCCCGCCGAGCCTGAAGGGGATCGGCATGGGCCAGGCGCCCGTCCCGTGAGACTTACTCGCCGGGCCAGATGAGCGCGACGCATGTTCGGAAGGCAGGCACGCGGCCCCTCAAGCCGCAGCAATCCGAACCCGATCAACTGCAGCCGCCGGTCATTTGGTAAGGGCCGGGTTGCGCAGCAGCTCCATGGAGAAGATGCCGGCAGCCTCGGTATCGGCGGTGATGCGGACGGCGTGCATCTGATCCTCCCCCGGCACCATGACCGTCAGGACGTTCGGCGCTTGGGGCGGGAAGGGGCGCGACTCGACGAAGACATGGCTGTCGCCGTAGACGAGCAGGACCGGCTTGCCAAAAGCCGCCGCCTGCTCGATCAGAGCGCTCCCGAACCTGCCGAAACCGGATTGTCTGGACCGGCTCTCGTTGGCGAACCCCTCGCCGAACATGTCGGCCTGAATCGCGAGAACGAGGGCCTCGGCATCTCCGGCCGCCGCGACGCTGTCCTTGAGCCATTGGGTCGTGGTGGCGTCGCGGGCCGACCACGTGCGCTGTTACGAACATCACGTTCCCGTGCATCATCCGAGCGTTTTCGGGATAACCTGCATCGGCCTTGCTTGTGACCTCGACGGGTCGGGCGCCGAGGCTGCGGCGGGGGTCGGCGAAGTAGTGCTCGCGGATATAGGCGAGGCGCTCGAGCGGGTCGAAGCCGCCAGCCGCCGCACGGTAGCAATCCGTCCATTCATTGTTGCCCGGGCTGTAGAGCACAGGCCACACGAGATCGTTCATGTAGGCCCGCTGGTCATCGAGGATCTGGTCGGTGTATTCCGTCGAGCCGGATTTCGTGTCGCCCACATGCAGCACGAGCGCGGGTTCGGTTGCGTTGATCGTCTCGATCAGGGTCTCGTAGGCCGGATAGACCTCGTCCGGGGCGCCGTAGGTGGCGTCTCCCAGCGCGACGAAGGTGAATTGCTCGGCCGGCGCGACCGCCGGCAGGGTAGAGGCGGCTACGAGCATGACGGCGATCTGGCGTTTCAGCATCACGACCTCCCGACTGGCTGATGGGTTCCCAGACAGCCCGAGATGATTGCATCGGCAGGGTGACGGCCCGGTAACTCTTTTATGACGGCAGGCGCTTCAGAAGCCGGCCCAGATCGTCGTAGAGCGCCTCGCGTTCCTCGGGGCTGAGGAACGCGCCGAGTTCGACCTCCCGGTTGCCGCCACGCAGGGTCAGATAGTTCCGTACGGGCCCGCGATCACCGTGCAGGAACAGGCGCACCCAATGGGGATTAGCCTCCCACGACTGGCTGGGGGCGCGAGGATTGCGTCGGACCAGAGCGATCCGGTCCGACCACAGCGTCAGACACTCCTCCACCTCGCCATCGCGGTAATTGCGCATCACCATGACGTATAAGAGCGCAACGGCGCCCATGATGAAGGGGAGAAGGCCCCAGAAGACCGGCGTGCCGAGGAGCGGGATCGTCGGAATGACGATCATGCAGAAGGTAAACCCCATCACCCAAGCGAAGCCGCGAAGCGGCATCGACCGATGCGGCCAGATCCTCGCCGTGGCGAAGGGCCGCCCGGCTCCATACGAAAAGACCCCGGACGCTGCCGGGGCCTCTTCACTGTCCTTGTGCCACTCGACCGGCATCGGATCTCTCAGTGGACGTGAGCCCGGTCCCACTGCTCGCGCGTGGGAAGCGTCTCGAACGTGTGCTCCGGCGGCGGCGAGGGCAGCGTCCATTCCAGCGTGTCGGCCCATTCGTTCCACGGGTTCGCCGGAGCGGTGCGCGGCACCCTGAAGAGCACCCAGAAGATCGCGCCGATGAAGAACAGGAACGACGCGAAGCTCAGGAAGGCCCCCCAGGAGGAGACATGATGCCAGAGCGAGAACGCCTCCGGATAGTCGATGTAGCGGCGCGGCATGCCCTGACGGCCGAGGAAGTGCTGCGGGAAGAAGGTCAGGTTCGAGCCGATGAACATCGCCCAGAAATGTGTCTTGCCGATCCATTCCGGTATGATCTTTCCGGTGAGCTTCGGAAAGTAGAAGTAGATCCCGGCGAAGATTGCGAAGACGGCGCCAAGGCTCATCACGTAGTGGAAGTGCGCGACCACGTAGTAGGTGTCGTGGTAGGCGCGGTCGATCGCGGCCTGGCTCAGGACGATGCCGGTCACGCCGCCCATCGTGAAGAGGATAAGGAAGCCGAAGGCCCACAGCATCGGTGTCTTAAACTCCACCGAGCCGCCCCACATCGTCGCGATCCACGAGAAGATCTTGATGCCCGTCGGCACGGCGATGACCATGGTCGCCATCATGAAGTAGCTTTGCTGCGTCAGCGACATGCCGACGGTGTACATGTGGTGCGCCCAGACGACGAAGCCGAGCACGCCGATCGCGATCAGGGCCCAGACCATGGGCAGGTAGCCGAAGATCGGCTTGCGGCTGAACGTGGCGATGACATGGCTGATGATGCCGAACCCGGGCAGGATCACGATGTAGACCTCGGGATGTCCGAAGAACCACAGGATATGCTGGTAGAGGACCGGATCACCGCCGCCGGACGGATCGAAGAACGTCGTGCCGAAGTTGCGGTCGGTCAGCAGCATCGTGATCGCGCCGGCAAGGACCGGCAGGGCCAGCAGGATCAGCCAAGCGGTCACGAAGATCGACCACGAGAAGAGCGGCACCTTGAAGAGCGTCATGCCGGGCGCGCGCATATTCAGGAATGTCGTGATCATGTTGATGGCGCCCAAGATCGAGGAGGCGCCGGAGACGTGAACGGCGAAGATCGCAAGGTCGGTGGAATAGCCGCCTTCGGTAGTCGACAAGGGCGGATAGAGCACCCAGCCGATCCCGGATCCCGGCTGGCCATTGCCGCCCGGCGAGAACACCGACACGATCGCGAGCGTTGAGCCGGCGACGAACAGCCAGTAGCTGAGGTTGTTGAGACGCGGAAACGCCATGTCCGGCGCGCCGATCTGGAGCGGCATCAAATAGTTGCCGAACCCGCCGAAGAGGGCCGGGATCACCACGAAGAACATCATCAGGATGCCGTGGCCGGTGATCAGAACGTTCCACAAGTGTCCGTTCGGCGTGCAGTTTTCCGTTGCGGTCGGAAACAGGCGCGCTCCTTCCAGACACATGAACTGGACGCCCGGCGCCATCAGCTCCATCCGCATGTAGACGGTGAAGGCGACGGAGATGAAGCCCACCAGTCCCGCGGTGAAGAGATAGAGGATACCGATATCCTTGTGGTTCGTCGACATGAACCAGCGGGTGAAGAAACCCCGCTGATCCGCGTGCCCGTCATGGCCATGGACGGCTGCGTCAGCCATGTCGTCCTCCTGGGTTCCCGTTACGCTCCGCCGCGCGCGGCACGTTGTTCCCTCGCGCGTCGGCAAGGCTTTTAGGCCGTAGCGGCCCGAGCCGCAATGATACTATTTGGCGCGGGCGGCAAAAGACGTCTCTGCGGGCATGCCTCGGGAACGGTTGGCGGCGGAAGCAATTGGTCCCGTGACCGCAAGTCAAAAGCCGGAGGCCCCGAGATGAGGTCAGATGAACGGCCGGGGGTGATCACCCCCGAGACGATGAACTGGAAAATGATGCTGGTGATGGGCGTCGTTCTGGTGGTTGGCGGCGTGCTGTCGGTGCTCAATCCCTTTGCGGCCTCGCTGGCAGTCAATACGCTGGCGGGAGCGGTCTTCCTGATCGGAGGGTCGATCCAGCTGATGCTCGCGCTCCGCGGCGAGGAGGGCTCGTCGAAGGGGCGGCTCGCGGCCGGACTGACAGGGGTCTTGATGATCGTGCTGGCGCTGTCGCTCTGGTTCGACCCTCTGGCCGGGCTGATGACGCTCACGCTGCTGACGGCGCTGCTGTTTTTCCTGCTCGGCCTCGTCCGGCTGTGGTTCGCAATGCGGATGCGGCATCGAGCGCGCTGGGTGTGGGTGGCGATCTCCGGCGGGTTGTCTATCCTGCTTTCGATCATCATCTTCGCGGCCTTGCCGGAGGCAGCGCTGACGACGCTCGGCCTGCTTCTCGGCATCGAACTGACCATGTCGGGCGCGGCCATCTCGGCGCTCGCGTTGGCCGCGCGGTCGAGCTGAGCCTTGCGAAGGCGGTCGCGACCGGACATTGAAGGGCGATGAGTCGAGATCCAGGATGAGCGCGGGGCGTTGGCCGCTGGCGGCCCCCGGCATGGTGATCGGCCTTCTGGGTGGATCGTTCGATCCGGCTCATGAGGGACATGCCGCCATCACGCGCGAGGCCTTGAAGCGCTTCGGCCTCGACCGGGTGTGGTGGCTCGTCTCTCCGGGAAATCCCCTCAAGCCCGACGCGCCGGCAGCCGTGCAGCGTCGGGTGCAACGGGCGCGACAGGTGATGCAGCACCCCCGCGTCGATGTCACGGCGATCGAGACCGACCTGCGCAGCCGGTTCACCGCCAATACGGTCGCGGCCCTTGTCGAGCACTATCCCGGGGTGGTGTTCGTGTGGCTCATGGGGTCCGACAACCTCGAGAGCTTTCACCGCTGGGAGCGCTGGCGCGAGATCGCCGCGCAGGTGCCGATCGGCGTGTTCGCCCGGCCTGGCCATCGACTGACGGGGCTTGCCGCGCCGGCGGCGCGGGCGATGCGCCACGCGCGGCTTCTCGGTTCGGAGTCGCGCCGTCTGCCGCAGGTCGGTCCGCCGGCGTGGACCTTCGCGACGATTCCCCTGCGCCAGGAGAGTTCGTCGTATCTCCGCCGCGACGGCAGCTGGAAACAGTGACGTGATGTCCGGCGATGCGCGCCAAGGTTGATGGAGCGCCCCGCTTCCGACTAAGCGAAGGCAAAAGAAGGAGACGCAGCGCGATGCGCTTGACGCGACGCACTATTCTGGCGGGCCTTGCGGCGGGCGTGGCCAGCGGGGCATGGGCGAACGCTCCGGCCGGGTCGGTGCGTCCGGTTGCGCGCGGCACGAGGCCGCCGCGTCCGTCGGTTGCGGCGGATGCGGAAAGCCTGGTCGCTCGTTCGGGATTGTCCGGGCAGGTCTCCTACGCGGTGGCGGATGCGGCAACGGGCGAGATCCTCGATGCGCGCCAGCCGCAATTGCGGATGCCTCCTGCGAGCACGGCAAAGACGCTGACGACACTCTACGCGCTCGACAAGCTCGGGGCCGATCACCGCTTCAAGACCCGGCTCTTGGCTGGAGGGCCTGTCGTCGACGGCCGGATCACAGGCGATCTCATCCTGGCTGGGGGTGGCGACCCGGTGCTGGACACGGTGGGACTGATGGAAATGGCCGCCGCGCTCAAGGCGGCCGGCATCCGGGAGGTTGGCGGCAACCTGAGGGTCTGGACCGGATCGCTGCCCCATCTCTACGAGATCGACGGCGAGCAGCCCGACTATGTCGGCTACAATCCTGCGATCTGCGGTCTGAACCTGAATTACAATCGGGTTCGGTTCGGCTGGACGCGCCAGGGCTCTGCCTACCAGGTGTCGATGGACGCCCGTTCGGGGCGCTACATTCCGGGCGTGGAAATGGCCCGCATGCGCGTCGTCGACAGGGCCGGACCGGTCTATACCTACGAAGAGGCCGGTGGCCGCGACGACTGGACGGTGGCCCGGACCGCACTGGGCCAGGAGGGGGCGCGGTGGCTGCCGGTCCGGCATCCCGGTCTCTATGCCGGCGAGGTCTTTCAGGTCTTGTGCCGGTCTCAGGGGATCATGACGCGCGGCCCGGTGAAAGTGATCGAGGAGCCCGAGGGCGACGTGATCCATATTCGCCAGAGCGTGCCGCTGCGACCGATCCTGCACGACATGCTGGAACATTCGACGAATCTGGTCGCCGAAGTCACCGGGCTTGCCGCGTCGCTGGCGGCGGGTCCGCGGGTCGAGACGCTGGCACAATCCGCGGCGCGCATGTCGGCATGGCTCAGGCAGACCTACGGGCTTGAAGACACGCTCATGGAAGATCATTCCGGACTGGGAGACGACAGCCACGTCACCGCTGCCGACATGGTGAGGGCCATGATCGGCAGCGGTGATGCGGGGCAGCTGAAGCCGCTTCTGAAGCCGTTCAATTTGGAGGACAGGCGGTTCCCGGTGGCGGCCAAGACGGGGACGCTGAACTTCGTCAGCGCGCTGACGGGGTTCGTCGACGGCCCCGGAAAGGGAACGCTGGCCTTCGCGATCCTGTGCGGCGATCTTCCCCGGCGCGACGCGCTAACCGTGGCCGAGCGGGAGCGGCCGGAGGGCGGACGACGCTGGAACGGTGCGGCCAAATGGCTTCAGCGAGAATTGCTGGAGCGGTGGGGCAACAGGTTCCTGACCTGATCAGAGCGTCATGTGACGCGCGCGCGCACCGCGCTCGATGGCCGCCGCATTGAGGCGCGGGATCGCGAGCTCCCATCGGATCTCCTCGAGCAGGCGGATCTCGACGTCGCCCAACTGTCCATCCGCGGCCGCAACGTCGCAGGCCAGAGCGTAGGCCGTCTCGAACAGCGCTTCCGGCAGATTTTCGCGAATGAGCCCCAGGAGCGCATCGAGGCCGTCTTCTTCGGAATAGAGATCGAAGACGACCTCGGCGACGCCGGCGATCCTGTCCTGATCGAAGTCGGCGAAGACGGGCAGGTGGTTCACGATTCGCTCGATCGTCACGAGTTCGGAGGTGCGAAGGTTCTCGTCCGACGCCGACACAGCGATCATGATGGCCACGAGACAGTCCTGCGGGGTCATGGAGTGACTGTAATCCGGCATCGTTCCCGCCATTCTGTCCGTCGTGTCCCGGACCATGCTAATTGACCCTGCCGCATAGCGGCAATAGGGAGGTGCGATTGCACCCGGCCCAGGCAGATACGACAGATGACGGAGTTGCGCGACATCGCGATGACATCGAAGGCCTGGCCGTTCGATGAGGCGCGCAGGCTGGTCAAGCGCATCGAAAAGGCACCGCCCGAGAAGGGCTACGTCCTGTTCGAGACAGGGTACGGGCCGAGCGGCCTTCCCCATATCGGAACCTTTGGCGAGGTCGTGCGGACGACGATGGTCAGGCGCGCATTCGCCGTGCTGTCGGACGTGCCGACGAAGCTGATCTGCTTTTCCGATGACATGGACGGCCTTCGCAAGGTGCCGGGGAACGTGCCGAACCGGGACCGGATGGCCGAAGATCTGAACCTGCCGTTGTCGAAGGTGCGCGATCCGTTCGACACGCATCGCAGTTTCGGAGCGCACAACAACGCGCGCCTCAGAGCGTTTCTCGACTCGTTCGGCTTCGAATACGAATTTGCCTCTTCGACGGAGTATTATACGTCCGGCAGGTTCGACGCCGCGCTCGTCCGGGCTCTGGATCAGTTCGACCGGATCATGGAGATCATGCTGCCGACACTGGGACCCGACCGGCGCGAGACGTATTCTCCGTTCCTGCCGATCAGCCCCCGGACGGGCCACGTCCTCCAGGTGCCGACACTGGAGCGGAACGTGGCGCGGGGGACGATCGTCTACGAGGAGCCCGACGGCGAACGCGTCGAGGTGCCGGTGACCGGCGGCCACGTGAAGATGCAGTGGAAGCCCGACTGGGCGATGCGATGGTATGCCTTGGACGTGGATTACGAGATGTCCGGGAAAGATCTGATCGACAGCGTGGCGCAGGCCGGGAAGATCTGCCGCGCCCTCGGAGCGCCGGGACCGGAGACGTTGACCTACGAGCTGTTCAACGACGAGAAGGGCCAGAAGATCTCCAAATCGAAGGGCAACGGCCTGTCGATGGAGGACTGGCTGACCTATGCCGCGCCGGAAAGCCTCGCGTATTTCATGTACCAGAAGCCAAAGACGGCAAAGCGCCTCCATTTCGACGTGATCCCCAAGGCGGTGGATGAATACCACCAGCAGCTGCGCGCCTTTCCCGATCAGGACCCGACCGGCCGCCTGGCAAACCCTGTCTTCCACGTCCATGGGAGTCGGGACGTGCCGCATTCGGACATGATCGTGTCCTTCGCGATGCTTCTGAACCTCGCCGCCGCTGCGGGAGCGGAGGAAACCGGAACGCTCTGGGGGTTCATCCGCCGCTACGCGCCCGATGCCTCGCCGGAAACCCATCCGCAACTGGATCGGGCCGCAGCCTTCGCCGTACGCTACTACAATGACTTCGTGAAGCCCGAGAAGAGCTATCGTGCCCCCCACGAGAGAGAGCGCGAAGCGATCGCCGATCTGCGTCAGCGCCTGGCGGACGAGGCGGGGGTTGCGGATGCCGAGGCCCTGCAATCGATGATCTTCTCTGTCGGCAAGGCGCATGGTTTCGAGCCGTTGCGCGAGTGGTTCAAGGCGCTTTACGAGGTGCTTCTGGGCCAGAGCCAGGGGCCCCGGTTCGGAGGCTTCGTCGCGCTCTATGGAATCGACGAGACCGTCGCCCTGATCGACCGGGCGCTGGCCGGAGAACTGGCCGGCGAGAATTCGATGTAGGGCGACGCGTCGCGTCGCGGAACGAGAGCAGGTGTGACAGGCTTAGCGACGAACGTCGCGAGGAGATCACGCCATGCGCCCCGCCGCTTTCGTCCTGTGCGCGCTCGTCGTCGCGCAACCGGTTGAGGCCCAGCAGACTGCCCTCCAGTCTGTCATCACGTCACAGATCGACGCCTTTCGCAGGGACGATTTCGACACGGCCTTCAAGTATGCCGCGCCGGCCATTCAGGGCCTTTCCGGCGCGGCCGAACGCTTCGGCGCGATGGTCCGCCAAGGCTATCCGATGGTGCACAGGCCGGCCGAGGTGACTTATCTTGATCTCGATGGACCGGGCGTGGTGCGGCGCCAGCGGGTGATGATCCGCGACGGCGCAGGGGCGCTTCACATCCTGGAATACGAGATGATCGAGAGAGCCGGCGGTTGGAGGATCAACGGGATCCGGATCCTCGCGACGGGAGAGGTGGGGGCGTAAACGCACCGAACGGCGCCGGAACCGGCCCTTGTGAGGGTCGACCTTAACGGTTTCCGCATCCTTGACGCGAGACCGGAGCCGCCCGATGGACCACGTTCGACCCGTCTTCGCCGCTGGTCCTGCTCCGCTCGACGTGCGGGACTTCGGAGCGATCGGCGATGGACTGGCGGATGACAGCGCCGCGCTCATCTCGGCGACACGCGCGGCAGGTCGACGGGGCATCGCGGTTCCTCCGGGCGCCTATCGGCTGACCACCGATCTGACGGTCGATGGACCCGCACGGATCGTGGGGCGGATCATCCAGCCTGCGGACAAGCTGTTCATCCTGACCGAGAACCTGGATCTGCCGAGCTATATCGCGGCGTTCGGCCGGGAGGCGGGCCCTCCCAAGGCGTTCGCGGCGCTTTTCGCGATCCGTTGTGACGCGACCCTTGATTTCCGCGGCGAGACGGTTGTCCTCGATGCACCGTTCGACTTCGCTCGTTATGTGCCGGCGGGGCTAATCCGGTTTCGCCGCGGGTTGCGGCGCGGTCGGATCTCGGTGAGACCGGGACCCCGTTGGCTGAGCGAGGAAGACGACGTTCTTGAAGAATGTCGCAGGCGTTACGCCCTCGATTTATCAGGCTTCACCGAAATCGGCGAGGTGGTGGTCAACGACCTGACGCTTGATCTGGCCGGTTGCGCCGACGGGATCCGTCTTCCGCGTCGGCGCGGCGCCGCGCGGTTTTCAGATCTTGTGGTCGCGGAACCGTCTGGATGCGGATTGGCGGATCTGGCAACGGGACACGCGCCGCTCGACCTGGACGGGTGCCGGTTCATCGCGCGGCGGGAGGCTGCGGCGACGGGTATCACGACCTCCGGCGCACCAGTGCGGTTTAGAGGGTGCCGTTTCGAGCGTCTTGAGCCGGCGGCAGTGCTTAGCGGGGACGGGCACTTCGTCTCGGCATGCCACTTCGTCTCGCCGCGGGAGACCGGCATTTCCACGGCGCTGGTCCTCGCGCGGCGCAATGCCCGGTGCAAGATCTCCGGCAGCGTCTTCGATGGGACAGCTCTGATCTGGACCGATGAGCCCGATCCGACTGCAGAAGGCGTAGGTGCGGCGGCATTCGCCGGCGTGACGATCACCGGCAACCAGTTCACCGCCGCGGGTGCGGCGGCGCACGAGGCATGGATTGTCCTGCGATCCCGGTACGAGCGCGGTGGCGTGCGCGACCTGACAGTCACGAACAACCAGTTCGTCGCAGCGAACGGCGTCGTTGAGCGGGCGGAGCGTATGGAGACTGCCGCAGGTCTGGCGGCAACGCCGGCGGCGGCGGCCGGACTGTCGTGGACGGGGAACCTGTTCGTCGGCGTGGAGCGCCGGAGCGCGAACCCGGTCACGCTGGACTTTGCCCAGAGGATGGCAGAGCCGATCTGGTGGCTCGACGCGGCCCGGCGATTGCCGTTTGGTGCCGCGGTCGCGACGGTCGCCGCCGCCCGTCCGATCGGGCGCCTGCTGAACGAGGAAGGTGCGGCCCACAGCGAGGGCCCGGCGATTGACATCGATCCGACATCCGGACTGGTGCGGCTGGGCTTCTCGAGGCCGGTCTGTGGCAGGATGCGGGTGACGCTGACGGCGGCCTGTGATGACCAATGAGCCGTCAGAACGCGAACCACGTCCCGATCTCGATGTGGGGCGCCTCAGAGCCCGCCGCGTCGAATTGGATCCCGGCGGTCAGGTGCAGGCGGTCCCCGAGTTTCAGCGCGGCCGCCGGACCGATGGTTGCATAGACATCGTTCCGGCCGAAATCGCTGCGGAGTTCGATCATCGCGAGGAGGCGGGTGAGATCTATGCCTGCAAGGGCGTTGAACTTGCCGCGCGCCGGATCTTCGTTGAGCGGGAACCGCCCCCCGAGCCTGATATCGACCCAGCCATTTCCGAAGCGTGTGGCAAAGCCGCGTCCGGCATGGACCGCAGCGATGAGGAGGGTTCGGTCTGTCCATTCGACCGGAACCCTCCGGGAATAGTCGAGCGTCAGCCCGACGCCGAGCTCCGCTGCCATCTGAAGGGGCGCATCGGGTCTGGCGGCATTCCACCGCACGAAGAGTTCCGCCGCCCCCTGCACGGGGTCGAGCCGGTCGTATTTCGAGCCCAGCGTCAGACGCGAGGTGAGACCGTATTCGCCGTAGAGAGAGAGCGTCGCCGCCTCGACCGATCGCTCGTCTGACGGAACGGCACCCTTGAGGGAGGTGAACGTCTTGCCGGCGCCGCGGGCCCATGCACCGCAATCCGCTGGTCCTGTCGCGGCGAGAAGAAGGAGAAGACAGGCCACCGCGCATCGTATCATGCGATGATATGGCCCGCCGCACGGTTACCAAAGGGTTAATGCGGGCGGCCGATCCGGATCATCGGGCGGCGCGAGATCGAAGCGATCGGGCTGCCGGCCAGCGATCCTCCTGATGCTCCTTGAGATCCGGCCGCCGATCGCGGGGGTGGCGGCCATCTTCAGGCCCCGTCAGGCGCCGCGCTTCTTGCGCTTGACGTTTCCCCCGCGCTGGCCAGCCCGGCCCCCGGTCGATCGCCCGCCCGATCGCGGCGGCGTACCGGAGGCGGCCTCGACGGCGGATTGGCGGGCCAATGGGTCGTCCGACACGGCAAGGTCGACCGCTTCCAGACGCTTTACCTCGTCGCGCAGCCGCGCGGCTTCCTCGAACTCCAGGTTCTCGGCAGCCTTGCGCATGTCGGTCCTGAGGCCATCGAGAACCGCCTGCAGATTGGATCCGCCACGCCTGTTGTCGATCGTGGCGGTGACGCGGTTCATGTCCACGTCGCCCTGATAGAGACCCTGGAGGATGTCGTCGACGTTCTTCTTGATCGTCGCGGGCGTGATGCCGTGCGCTTCGTTATAGGCGATCTGCTTCTCGCGCCGACGGTCGGTCTCGCGCATGGCGCGCTCCATGGAGCCGGTGATCCGGTCGGCATACATGATGACCCGGCCTTCGGCGTTGCGCGCGGCCCGGCCGATGGTCTGGATGAGCGAGGTCTCGGAGCGGAGGAACCCCTCCTTGTCGGCGTCGAGGATCGCCACCAGCCCGCATTCGGGGATGTCGAGCCCCTCGCGCAGGAGGTTGATGCCGACTAGGACGTCAAAAGCGCCGAGGCGGAGGTCGCGCAGGATCTCGATCCGCTCGATCGTGTCGATGTCCGAGTGCATGTAGCGCACCTTGATGCCCTGCTCGTGCAGATATTCGGTCAAATCCTCGGCCATGCGCTTCGTGAGAACGGTGGCGAGGGTGCGGAAGCCGGCCTGGGTGACGCGTCGGATCTCATCCAGCAAATCGTCGACCTGCATCTCGACGGGGCGGATCTCAACCTGCGGATCGAGAAGGCCGGTGGGGCGGATGACCTGTTCGGTGAAGACGCCCCCTGACTGTTCGAGCTCCCAGGCCGCGGGCGTCGCCGAGACGAAGACCGATTGCGGCCGCATTGCGTCCCATTCCTCGAACTTGAGGGGGCGGTTGTCCATGCAGGAGGGCAGGCGGAAGCCGTGCTCGGCGAGCGTGAACTTGCGGCGGTAGTCGCCCTTGTACATGCCGCCGATCTGCGGGACCGAGACGTGGCTCTCGTCGGCGAAGACGAGGGCATCGTCGGGGATGAACTCGAAGAGGGTCGGAGGCGGCTCGCCCGGCGCGCGACCGGTCAGATAGCGGGAATAGTTCTCGATGCCATTGCAGACGCCGGTTGCTTCCAGCATTTCCAGATCGAAATTCGTGCGCTGCTCCAGCCGTTGCGCCTCGAGAAGCCTGCCGTCCGCGACCAGCTGATCGAGCCTCTGGCGCAGCTCCTTCCGGATGCCGTTGATCGCCTGCTTCAGCGTCGGGCGCGGCGTGACGTAGTGCGAGTTGGCATAGATCCGGACGCGCTCGAAGGTGTCGACCTTGGCGCCGGTCAGCGGGTCGAATTCGACGATCGCTTCGAGCTCTTCACCGAAGAACGAGAGGCGCCAGGCGCGGTCCTCGAGGTGGGCGGGCCAGACCTCGAGAACGTCGCCGCGTACCCGGAAGCTGCCGCGCTGGAACGCCTGATCGTTGCGCCGATATTGCTGCGCCACCAGATCGGCCATGACCTTGCGCTGGTCGTAGTCGTTGCCGGTATGCAGGTCGACGGTCATGGCGCCGTAGGTCTCGACCGAGCCGATGCCGTAGATACAGGAGACCGAGGCCACGATGATCACGTCATCACGTTCCAGAAGCGCGCGGGTCGCCGAATGGCGCATCCGGTCGATCTGCTCGTTGATCTGCAACTCCTTCTCGATATACGTGTCCGACCGCGGAACGTAGGCTTCGGGCTGATAGTAGTCGTAATAGGAAACGAAGTATTCGACGGCGTTGTCGGGAAAGAAGTTCTTGAACTCGCCGTACAATTGCGCGGCCAGCGTCTTGTTGGGAGCGAGGATGATCGCCGGTCGCTGGGTCTCTTCGATCACCTTCGCCATGGTATAGGTCTTGCCCGTGCCGGTGGCCCCCAGAAGGACTTGGTCGCGGTCTCCGCCTGCAACGCCACGGGCCAGTTCCGCGATGGCCGCCGGCTGGTCACCGGCGGGCTGGAACTCCGTCTGCATGCGAAAGGGAATGCCGCCTTCGAGCTTCTCGCGATGGCGCACATCCGGCGCCGGAGCGTGAAGAAGATCTGGCATCTGATCGGGCCGGTTGTTATGCATGGCTCACCTCGAGAGTGTGTTGTTCAATGTGTCGCGCGGAAGCCTCAGCACAACCCTCTACTGGATCGAGAAAGCCGCCATGGATCCGCAAGGCGGGGCTGACACGGTTGCCGCCGATGGAGGGACGGTCCTTGGTTGGGCTGACCAGAGTGAGACCACCCCTGTCTCCGGGAGGCCGGCGGGTATCATTGCTGCGGGGGTGTGTCTTGCGGATCCGCTTGGTCTCTTTCATACTTTCGCCGGTTTGGCAGGAGGTGTTTCCATGACGGCGCGAATCTATCAGCCCGCCAAGACGGCGATGTCTTCGGGGCATGCCAAGACGAAGGGCTGGGTTCTGGAATTCACGGCAGACGAACCCCGGCGGATCGACCCGCTGATGGGGTGGACCAGCAGCAGCGATACCCAGGCGCAGGTGAGCTTGCGGTTCGATACGCGAGAGGAAGCGATCGAGTATGCGGAGGCGCACGGCATCGACGCGATCGTCACGCTTCCCAAGAAGCGCGGATCGAACATCCGCCCCGGCGGCTACGGCGAGAATTTCGCCACCAAGCGGCGGGGCGCCTGGACGCATTGATGCGGTGCGGGATCCGCCGCGACCATCGGCCGCGACGGATCAGGGCCGAACGTCAGCCCTGTTCGAACACGCCGCAGGCGATCCGGTCTCCTGCATCTCCAGCCGGCTGCGACGAATAATCGTCCGCTCCGGCATGGACGATGAACGCCGAGCCGTCCTCGTCGAAGATCATGTCCTCGATCGCCAGGCGGTCGTTGAAGATTTCGAGATTGACCGATCCGTCCGAAGCGACATTGGCATTGGGAAGATCGCCCGGATGCGGGCCGCCGCTGACATAGACGCCGTGCTGCGCGTCGCCGGCGATGTGACCGCCGGCGGATGTGAAGTCGTCGGCGCTGCAATCTCCGGTCTCGTGGATGTGGATGCCGTGCGTGCCTTCTGGGATGTCGCTGAGCGTGACGATCACCATCGGCGTTCCCGAGTCGGTCTCGTTGATCGTCACCGTGCCGATTTCCGTGCCGTCGCGGTTCTGCACGGCGGCGCGCGCGGCGACGGAATAGCCGGTCTCGGCGCCAGACTGGGATTGTCCGTCGTCGGTGTGCTGTTCGGCGAATGCTGGCATGGCCATCAGCAATGCGGCGGGCAGGGTGGATGCGAGCAAGGTACGGATCATGGGATGTCTCCTCTCTGATGCTCAACACCAACGGAAGGCGCATGGCCTTGTTCCGCTTGCCGCGACCTGCCCAAGGGGGCTACACCCGCGGCAAGCGGTCCCATAGCTCAACTGGATAGAGCAGCTGACTTCTAATCAGCAGGTTCGGGGTTCGAGTCCTCGTGGGATCGCCAGACGTTCGGAGAGCGGATGGCGACGATATTTGTTCTGAACGGGCCGAACCTCAACCTGCTGGGTCAGCGGCAGCCGGAGATCTATGGCCACGAGACGCTCGAGGACGTGGGGCGCGTCTGCCGAGACGCCTGCGATGCCGGCCTGACGATCCGCCAGATGCAGTCGAACCATGAAGGCCAGATCATCGACTGGATCCACGAGGCGCGCACCGCCGCCTGTGGCATCGTCATCAATCCCGGCGCCTTTACCCACACCTCCGTCGCGATCCTCGACGCCTTGAACGCGTTCGACGGGCCGGTAATCGAGGTGCATATCTCCAACGTGCATCGCCGCGAGAGCTTCAGACACCGTTCCTACGTGAGCCTGCGCGCGGACGGGGTAATTGCCGGTTTCGGGATCGACGGATATGCGGCGGCGGTGCGCCGGGTCAGCGCCCTGTATTCGACCACGTCGTGATCTGATTGGCCCAGCGCAGGTTGCGCTCGGATAGGTCGGCAACCGATTTGCACCCCATCAACCGCATGTCGCGCTCGATCTCGGCCCTCAGGGATTCCAGCGCCCGCTCCACACCGCGCTGACCTGCCGCGGCGAGCGGAAAGAGGTAGTACCGGCCGATCCCGACTGCTTTTGCGCCGAGCGAGAGGGCCTTCAGGACGTGGGTGCCCCGCTGCACGCCGCTGTCCATCATGACGTCGATCCGGTCGCCCACCGCATCGACGATCTCGGAGAGCTGATCGAAGGGCACGCGCGACCCGTCGAGCTGCCGGCCGCCATGGTTCGACAGGACGATGCCCGTGCAGCCGATTTCGGCTGCGCGTCGGGCATCCTCAATTGTCATGATGCCTTTCAGACAGAACTGGCCGTCCCAGAACTCGACCATGGCGGCGACGTCGTCCCAGTCCATTGACGGATCGAGCATCTCGGTAAAGTACTTGCCGATCGATAGAGCGCCGTCGCCCATATCCACATGGCGATCGAGTTGCGGAAGACTGAAGGACTCGTGGGTCAGATAATTGATGGCCCAGGCCGGCCTGATGGCGAATTGCCAGACGCCCTTGGCGTTCAGGCGGAACGGAATGGAGAAGCCCGTGCGATGATCACGCTCGCGATTGCCGCCGGTGATTAAATCGACCGTCAGCATCATGATGTCCACGCCGGCCTCCTTGGCGCGCTCCATCATGGCGCGGTTGAGACCGCGATCCTTGTGGAAGTAGAACTGATAGATCTGCGGCGTGTCATGCGCCGCTCGCATTTCCTCAAGGCTCGTCGTTCCGAGGGAGGAGACGCCGAACATCGTCCCGAAGCGGGCCGCGGCCGCGCCGACAGCCCGTTCACCTTCGTGATGAAAGAGGCGCTGCAGCGCCGTCGGCGAGCAGTAGACCGGCAGTGCGAGCGTCTGACCCATGACCTTCACGGACAGGTCGATCTCCTCCACGCCGCGCAGAACGCTCGGCAGAAGGTCACACCGGTCGAAGGCAGCGCTGTTGCGCGCCATCGTGACCTCGTCGTCGGCGCCGCCGTCGATGTAGTTGAAGATCGGGCCGGGAAGCCGGCGGCGCGCCAACTCGCGGTAATCGTGGTAGTTCACGCAATCGGTCAGACGCATGCGGGAAGCTTCTCAGAGGCCAAGGCTGCCTGCAACGGTGTGTCGCCCCCTATGCCGCGACCTGCACGTCGCCTTTTCCGCTCTCGATCAGTTCGCGGTGCAGCGCCGCGATCACTGGCGCGAGGGTCTCGCGATCGAGAATGAACTGGACGTCGACGTGACGGGGACCCTGCGTCGCGCCGACGGCGGACAGACCCGCTGCGGCGATGGCGTTCAGGCCCCGGCTCAGGACCGCCAGCCCGGACAGATCGCGCCCGATCGCCGAGGCCATCGCCAGGGGGCGCGACGAGACGCTGGCGGATGGATAGAGCTTCTCGAGATCCCGCTCGACCCGGCGCATGACCTTCAACGACGCGTCGACATAGTGGGTGACCGTGTTGGCGTTCGACACCTTCGACACGATGCGGACATCATGACGGGTCAGAACCTCCAGGATCGTTGCATCGTATCCCTTCACGCCCACCATGTCCTGTTCGAAGAGTTCGAGCGCCACGATGTCGATGCCGGTAATGATCTCGACCGCGGCCGCAACCGCGCGCTGGTCGTCGATGAGGGTGCCGGGATCATCGGGCTCGAACGCGTTGGTGACGCGCAACGGCACCCCCGCCTGCCGCAAGGTCTTGGCGGCCTTCGGATGGATGGCCTCCATGCCCATGTTCGACAACTGGTCGGCCACGTCGTAATTCGTGCGGCCGATCTTCTTGACCCTGTCAGCCCCCACGACCTTCGGGTCGGCGGAGGAGAGATGGAATTCCTTGTGGATGATGGCTTCGCGCGCTCCGGTCAGCGCGGCGAGGCGTGAGAACGTGACCTCGGAATAGCCGCGGTCAAATTCCTTCATGAGCCCTTCGCGACATTGGGCGTAGCCGGTGACGATGGGCATTTCGACCGCCGGATCGAGGTCGGACATGCCCGACACCAGGCGCTCGTCGAGGCTCAGATCGCCCTCGTCCCGCCAGCCGGAGAGATCGACCAGTCGTGCATTGGCTCCCGCCCGCTGCAGGAGAAGCGTCGTCACCAGTGCGGAGTGGGATTCGCCGAGACCGGACAACAATTCGCGGATGTGCAGCATGTGTTCGGAAAGCCGGAAATGTCCGTAGGAGCAGATCCGCTGCAGATCAATCAGACAGGTCCGGGCCCCCTCGATCCGGTCGCGCACAAACGCGTCGGCGTGATCCCGATCAGCCTCGTCGGTCAGGAATCCGCGGTGGATGTCGATCATCCGTGTCTGCACGAGTTCGAGCGCGTCCTGCCAGCCCCGACCGCCCGACGCGTGGACGAACTTGCCGTAGACGCCTGGGTCGCCGGTTTTCTTGTGCTCCAGAAGTAGATCCGTGATGCCGCTGAAGGCCGACACGACGAAGATGCGACCGTAGAGGTCGGCGGCGTTCCGCCCCGCGACAATCAGCGAATTGCGAAGCTCATCCAGGCGGGACATGGATGTCCCGCCGATCTTTTCGACCGTATGCGACATGGATCAGGCGACCTGCTGGTCATCTGCGGCCGCATAGGATCCGTCTTCGCCATGAACTTCCGTGCCGGTCACGGGCGGATTGAAGCAACACGCCATAATCAGCTCCTCGTCCGCACGAAGAACGTGACGGTCGTGGAGGTTCAGCGCGTACATCACGCCCGGTCTGATCTGGTGGGTCTCGCCGGTGGCCTTGTCGGTGATCGAGCCGGTCCCCGACATGCAGTACACGCTTTCGAAGTGGTTCTTGTACTCGAACTCGTGCTCCGAGCCTGCCTCGAGCGTCGTGATGTGGAACGAGAACCCCATCTTGTCGTCCGCCAGAAGCATCCGGACGGACGTCCAGTGGGCGTCGCTCACCGCGCGGTCGGTCGATTTGAGCTCGTTGAAGTCGCGAACGATCATCTTTTACTCCGCAGCAAGTTTGGAAGACATGCAGGTCTTCGTCGCAGCCTCCAGAATGTCCAGTCCTCTGGTAAACTGCTCCATCGGAATCGTGAGGGGTGTCAGCACCTTGACGACTTCGTCATGCGCACCCGATGTCTCGATGACGAGGCCGTTCTTAAACGCCTCGGCGCAGATCGCTTCGGCAAGCTCGCCGGAGCCCACATCGACTCCCTGCATCATGCCCCGCCCCTTCAGGCGGCCCTCCGGCACCATGTCGGCAATACGCTCGAGCCGCTCGCGCAGAACCCCGGCCTTGTCCGCGATCTCGTCCTTGAACCGATCATCCGCCCAGAACTTCTCGAGCGCGACGCGCGCCGTGACGAAGGCGTGGGTATTGCCGCGAAAGGTCCCGTTATGCTCGGCCGGCTTCCAGATGTCATCATCGGGCCTGACCAACAGCAGGGCAAAGGGAAGGCCCAGCCCGGAGAGCGACTTGGCGAGCGGGATCATGTCGGGAACGATGTCGAAATCGTCAAAGCTGAAGAAGGATCCGGCTCGTCCGATACCGGCCTGGATGTCGTCGACGATCAGCTTGATGCCATGCGCCCTGGCAATCCTGGCAATCCCCTGCGCCCATTCCTTCGAGGCGGCATTGAGGCCACCCTCACCCTGAACCAGCTCGACGATGAACGCGGCGGGCGCGTCGATCCCAGAAGAGGGGTTGTCAAGCATCATCTCGATCTGCTTCAGCGTGTCGACATCGGTGCCGAATGCGCCTTCGTAGGGCATGCGCGACACGCCGCACAGGGCGCCTCCCCCGGCGCCCGCCCGCTTTCCGGAATTGCCGGTGCATGCCAATGCGCCAAGCGTCATTCCATGGAAGCCATTGGTGAAGGCGATGACGTTGCGCCGGCCGGTCACCTTGCGGGCAAGCTTGATCGCGGCCTCCACGGCATTCGTTCCAGTGGGACCTGTCATCATGATCCGGTGGTCCATCCCCCGCGGCTCGAGGATGATCCGCTCGAACGCCTCGAGAAAGGCGCTCTTCTCGGCGGTATACATGTCAAGCCCGTGGGCAATCCCGTCATTGGACAGATGCTCGATTAGGGCAGCCTTCATGTCCGGATCGTTGTGCCCGTAGTTCAGGGACGAGCAGCCGGCAAGAAAGTCGATGTACTCCCGGCCCGTCGCGTCGGTCAGGGTGGCGCCACTCGCTTTCGTGAAGACCGTGTCGAAGGACCGGCAGTAGCTGCGCACGGCGCTCTCGCGCCGTTCGAATATCGCGGTGGATGTCTTGTCCATGTCTTTCGGCATGGCGGACTCCTTTTGCTAAGTATGTTGCGGTCTGCGATGGGGGCTGCTTGACGTTTGGTCAGGCAACCACGCGCAGACCGGATCGGTTCCGGGGCAGGGTGATCGACACCATGTGCTCCGTCGGAGCCTCGCCGTCGAAATGCACCTTTTCCTCGAAATGCGGACGATCCGACAATTCGCCGCCCACCGAGCGGGCAAAGCTTTCGAACAGCCCCCAGGACGCATCGTTCGACTGCGTGATCGTTGTTTTCAGGACCTTCGCGTCGACGCATTCGTCGCGGTCGATGAGGTGCCGCAACATTCTGCGCCCGAGCCCGAGACCGCGGGCCTTCGGACTGACCGCCACCTGCCAGACGAAGAACGCGTCCTCGCCCGGGATCATGTGCCCGGAAATCCATCCGCAAAGTTCCCCGTCGACCTCGGCCACGACGCAGGTATCGCTGAAATGGTCGGCCTGGATGAGATTGCAGTACCGGGAATTCTCGTCCAGCGGTTTGCAGTCGCGGATCAGCTGCCAGATATTCGCGCCATCCTCGGCGGTTGGCTTCCGGAAGGTCACGGTCCGCGTGTCGGTTCCGGCGCCGCCACTGCGGGTCATATCCTTCGCCATCAATCGAAGTCTCCTGATTGCTTTGATGAATAAAGTAACAGATCGGCCGGCAAGTTCAACCGCCGGGGCTGAAATCAGGGCAGGTCGAGGGGGCACATCGCGCTATTGACGCTTTTTCGCTGCGTCACTAGGACTCTTGCTCGGTCCGTCGCGCAGAACCGGACGACCTGCCCGACGCTTCACTTTCCGTAGGTCCGTGAGGCACTGCGAGACAAAGGAGGTCTTGATGATGCCGCTCTCGGACAGGACCGATGCCAGTCTGATCGCCCTCCGCCGCATCCTGCGGGCAACGGAGATCTATGCGCGGGATCTCGCGCAATCGGCGGGACTGACGCCGTCGCAGCTTCGATTTCTTCAGGTCGCCTCCGAAACGACCGACGGGGTGGTTCATCCGACCGACATCGCTGCGCGGATGGGAGTAAGCCAAGCCACGATCACCGCTCTGCTCGACAAGCTCGTGGCGCGCGAACTAGTCATGCGCAAGCCATCGCAGACGGACCGCAGGCAGACCAACGTCGTCATCACCGAGGCGGGCAGAGCGATCGTGGACAACATCCCCGACGCGCTTCAGCAACGATATGTCCGCGCCTTCATGGCGCTGGAGCCGTGGGAGCAGGCGCAGCTCGTGGCGTCGCTCGAACGTGTGGCGGCGATGCTGAACGCCGCGGAGATCGATGCCTCTCCGATCCTGACGTCCGGCGATATCAGCCACGCCTCGAAGCCGAAGTGACCGTGCTCGGCGCTATCTCTCCGGGATGAGGCCCCTGGGGCTGAACCTCAGCACCACGAGCAGCAGGACACCCATCGTCAGCAGACGGATATGGGCGGCAGATGCCAGAAGGTGCGCCTTGAGCGCCGAGCCGTCAGGCAGGCCGGATGCCACCGTCGACATCAAGAGCCGGCCCAGGGGCTCGACCTGCACCCAGAGAAACCAAATGAGGAAGCCGCCGAGCACCGCGCCGAGATTGTTGCCCGAGCCACCGACGATGACCATGACCCAGACCAGGAAGGTAAACCGTAACGGCTGATAGGAGGCTGGGGTCAGCTGTCCGTCGAGCGTTGTCATCATGGCTCCCGCGATGCCGCAGACCGCGGAGCCAAGGATGAACACTTGCAGATGCCTGCGGGTCACGTCCTTTCCCATCGCCTCCGCCGCCGTCTCGTTGTCGCGGATGGCCCGCATCATCCGCCCCCACGGGCTCTTGAGGGCGAGCTGAGAGAGCACGAAGACGACGAGGAGGACTGCGGCGAAAAGCGCGCCGTAGCTTAGCTTGACCCACAACCCGCTGGCCGTGACGGGGTCGAGACCCAGTTCTCTGGCGCGCTCGGCAAAGACCGCGGATTGCTGCAGGTCGACTTCGTAGGGCACCGGTCGCGGCAGGCCGATCACGTTCTTGACGCCGCGCGCCAACCAATCCTCGTTCTTGAGCATGGCGACGATGATCTCCGCGATGCCCAGAGTGGCGATGGCAAGATAGTCGGATCTGAGCCCCAGGGCCGTCTTGCCGATGATCCATGCCGCTGCCGCCGCGAAAAGGCCGCCGACCGGCCAAGCCAGCAGCACCGGAAGGCCGAGCCCGCCGAGATAGCCGGTTGCAGCCGAGCGCACCAATTCCACGGCATCGACGGCGGGGTCGAGGATCTGTCGGAACACGAAGAAGCCCGCGACCAGAAGAACCACCAAGAGGCAGGCGCGTAGGCGGCCGGGCGAAAGCCTCTTCCATAGGAGGAGGGCGCCGGCGATGGTCGCGGCGCCCACCGCCAGGGCCGCAAGGATCCGCGGCCCGCCGGCTGCCCAGGCGTCTCCCACCGGCGGCATCGACACCAGCACCGTCGCCAATCCTCCCAGCGCGACAAACCCCATGACGCCGACGTTGAAGAGCCCCGCAAAGCCCCATTGCAGGTTCACCCCGAGCGACATGATCGCCGAGACGAGACCCATGTTCAGGATGACGAGCGCCGTGTTCCAGCTCTGCAAGATGCCCGTTGCGATGATGAGGAGGCCGACACCGGCGAAGAGAAGCGTGCTGCGCAGGCGATCCGTCATACCGATTTTCCCCGGAAGAGGCCCGTAGGGCGGAAAAGAAGGACAACGACCAGGATCATGAAGCTGACGGCGAACTTGTAGTCGGTCGACAGGAGCTGGACGAGCCCGGAAGGCGCCAGCGTCTCGGGCAGGAAATATTCGAGCACCTTCTTCCAGGCATACGTGATCGTTACCTCGGAGAAGGCGATCACGAAGCCGCCGGCGATCGCGCCCAAGGGTGAGCCGAGCCCGCCGACGATGGCGGCAGCGAAGATCGGCAGCAAGAGCTGGAAATAGGTGAACGGCTTGAAGGACTTGTCGATCCCGTAGAGAACACCCGCGATCGTCGCCAAGGCCGCGACGATGACCCAAGTCACCGCGACCACCCGTTCGGGATTGATGCCCGACAGAAGCGCGAGATCCTCGTTGTCGGAGAAGGCGCGCATCGACTTGCCGGTCCGCGTGCGATTCAGAAACCAGAAGAGCAGGGCCACCACGATGACGGCGGTCACTACGGTGATCAGCTGCGAGGTCCGGATGCCCAGCCCCTCGTCGAGGCCCGTCGCGTCGCGGAAGTCTCGTACGGTGAAGAGAAATCGTGCGCCGTCCGCGAAGTTCCGGTCATCGGGACCGATGATCAGGCGGACGATGCCGTTATAGACGAACATCACCCCCATCGACACGATGACGAGGATTACCGGATTGGCCTTTTGCGCGCGGTAGAACCGATAGACCGTCCGGTCGGTCACGAGAAGGAGAGCCGCGCATCCGATCACGCCGAACGGCAAAGCGAGAAGCGCCGTCGGAACGGGGGCGATGGAGATGCCCCAGGACTGGAAGATCCAGGTGAAGAGAATCGTGATCATCGCCCCGAACCCCATCGTGTCGCCATGCGCGAAGTTCGAGAAGCGCAGGATCCCGTAGACCAGCGTGACGCCCAGCGCCCCGAGCGCCAATTGCGCGCCGTAGGCGGTGGCCGGGATGAGGACGAAGTTCGCCAGCGTGACGAACGCGTTGATGGGATCCATGGATCAGCCTCCGAGGAAGGATCTGCGGACATCCGCATCGGCCAGAAGTTCGCGCCCGGTGCCGGTATGGGCATTGGCGCCCTGTACCAGCACATAGCCGCGATCTGCGACTTCGAGGGCCTGTCGCGCGTTCTGCTCCACCATCAGGATGGGGATGCCCGTGCGCGCGACCTCGATGATCCGGTCGAAGAGTTCGTCCATGACAATGGGTGAGACACCTGCCGTCGGCTCGTCGAGCATCAGGACCTTCGGCCGGGTCATCAGCGCGCGCCCGACCGCGACCTGCTGACGCTGTCCTCCGGACAATTCTCCGGCCATCTGGCGGCGCTTTTCCTTGAGTATCGGAAACAGGTCGTAGATCTGCATCATCGTCGGCGCAAAGTCGTCTCGCCGGATGAAGGCTCCCATTTCGAGATTTTCCTCGACGCTCAGGGATGGGAAGATGTTGTTGTTCTGCGGAACGAACCCCATCCCCTTGGCCACGCGGTTCTGGGGAGACAGGCGGGTGATGTCCTCGCCGTCGAGCACGACCGAGCCCTGCCGCATGTCCAGCATGCCGAAGATCGCCTTCATCGCGGTGGACTTTCCCGCCCCGTTCGGGCCGACGATGACCGCGATCTCGCCCGGATTCACCGAAATCGTGCAATCATGGAGGATGTCGGGGCCGTGGCCATAGCCTCCGGTCATGCCTTGCCCGGCTAGGAACGGAGTCTTTGCAGGGGCCGCCGCGTCGGTCTCCTGATGCTCGGGAACGATGCTCTCGCCGGCGTCCGGTTTGGCAATCGACGCGTCGCGGGTGCCGCGGTCGCCGAACGGATCGCCCGAGGACGTCGCGGTCATGCCTGCGCTCCCGCCATGTCCTTGTTCTTGAGGCCCGTGCCGAGATACGCCTCGATGACGTCCTCGTTCGCCTTGATCTCTTCCAGGGTGCCCTGGGCCAGGACCTTTCCCTCCGCCATGCAGATGACCGGATCGCAAAGCCGCTCGATGAAGTCCATGTCGTGCTCGATGACGACGAAGGTGTAGCCGCGCTCGCGGTTCAACCTCAGGATCGCATCCCCCAGCGTGTTGAGCAGCGTGCGGTTCACGCCGGCGCCAACTTCGTCGAGGAACACGATCCGGGCATCGACCATCATGGTCCGCCCGAGTTCGAGCAGCTTCTTCTGACCGCCCGAGATCTGCCCGGCCTTGTGATCGGCAAGATGTTCGATCGTCAGGAAGCCCAGAACCTCGTCGGCCTTGGCGCGCAGTGCCCGCTCTTCGTCGGCAATCCTTCTCCGCCCAAACCAGGTATTCCACAGCACCTCGCCCGATTGACGAGGAGGCACCATCATGAGGTTCTCGCGGCAGGTCATGGATGAAAATTCATGCGCGATCTGAAACGTGCGGAGCAGGCCCTTGTGAAACAGGGTATGCGGCGGAAGACCGGTAATGTCCTCGCCGGCCATGGAGACCCGGCCGCTGGTGGGAGGCAACACTCCGGCGATGACATTGAACAGGGTCGTCTTGCCGGCGCCATTCGGACCGATCAGGCCGGTGATGGACCCTTCGGAAATCGTCAGGCTGGCACCATCCACTGCCCGAAACCCCCCGAAATGCTTGTGAAGGGAGTCCACAATGATCATCGGATCGTTCCTTTCTGCAGCGACCCGGATCGGATCTTGGGACCGGATGCGTCTAACTCAAACCGCTCCGGCCGTCGCAGCCGCCCGCCTCGGGCGGCACCTTTCTCGACGAGGATCCCACATAGTCGACCTTGATCCTCTTGGCGAGATCCGTGCCTCAACGTCATGAATATGTGGACCTTGTCGCACACTCGCTTGCAGTGGGCCAGATCATCGGGCGCGACCGGAGCGTGTGCTCTGCCAGGCCACGAGGCCGATCGCGATGGTCACGACACCGATGAGCAGGCTTGCCAGCGCATTGATCTCGGGGCTCACCCCGAGCCGAACCTTGGAGAAGATGACCATGGGCAGGGTCGAGGCACCAGGCCCCGCTAAGAAACTTGCTATCACCACGTCGTCGAGGCTGAGCGTGAACGCCAGCAGCCAAGCCGAAAGAAGGGCGGGCGCGAGACCCGGCAGCGTGATGTCGAAAAAGACCCGAAGGGGACCTGCGCCGAGATCCTGCGCCGCTTCCTCGATCGATCGGTCCAACAGGGCCATCCGGGCCTGGATGACGACGGTGGCAAAGGCCGTGCCGAAGGTCGCGTGAGCGATGATGATGGTCACGAGGCCGCGGCCGGCGGGCCAGCCGACGAGTCGCTCCATCGCGACGAAAAGCAGGAGCAGCGACAGGCCGATGATGACCTCCGGCATGACGAGCGGCGCGGTCACCAGACCGCCCAGAAGAAGCCGGCCCCGGAACCAGCCGTGCCGGATCAGCGCGTACGACGCGAGCGTGCCCATGATCGTGGCAATACTTGCGGAGACGGCGCCGACCTTGAGGCTGATCCAGGCAGCGCCGAGGATCTGCTGATCCTGCAGAAGTGCGGCGTACCAGCGGGTCGAGAAGCCGCCCCAGACCGTGACGAGGCGACTCTCGTTGAAGCTGTAGACGACGAGGCTGAGGATCGGCGCATAGAGAAACGCAAAGCCGAGAACCGTCAGGACGACAAGCAGGGGCGACCGCTTCATTCCGCGTTCCGCGCCTGCGCCAGGCGAAGAACCGCAATCGGCAGCGTCAGGACGATGACCATGACGATGGCGACGGCCGAGGCGACGGGCCAGTCGCGATTGAGGAAGAATTCGTTCCAGAGGACCGACCCGATCATCAGCGTGTCAGGCCCGCCAAGCAGGGCCGGGATGACGTATTCGCCCACGGCCGGGATGAAGACGAGCATGCAGCCTGCCACGATCCCCGGCAGAGACAGGGGCAGGGTGACGGTCAGGAACGCGACGAACGGTGAGGCGCCCAGATCCGCCGCGGCTTCGAGCAACGCGCCGTCGAGCCGCGTCAGCGTCGCGTAGAGCGGCAGGATCATGAATGGAAGATAGGTATAGACGATGCCGAGATAGACGGCGAAATCGGTCTGGATCATGACGAGCGGCTGGTCGATTGCCCCGAGCCACAGGAGCAGGTTGTTGACGAGCCCGTTGCCCTTCAGGATGCCGATCCAGGCGTAAACGCGCAGCAGAAACGAGGTCCAGAAGGGCAGGATCACCAGCATCAGAAGAAGATTGCGCCGCCGCTCGGGGGCGCGGGCGATCACGTAGGCCATAGGATAGCCGATCAGCAGCGTGATGACCGTGGAAATCGCGGCAATCCTCAGCGAGCTCAGATATGACAGGAGGTAGAGGGGATCCTCTCCCAGAAAGATGTAGTTGCCGAGATTTATGGTGATGGTGACGATGTCGTCCGCCCAGTCCCACAACGGCAGATAGGGGGGCTGAGCGATCGCGGGCTCGGAGACCGAGATCTTGAGCAGAACCAGGAACGGCACCAGGAAGAACAGGCCGAGCCACAGAAGCGGGATCGCCGCCACGAGGCGCGAAAGCCGTCTCATCCGGGAATCACGATCGTCGCGGCGCCGCTCCAGCCGAGTTCGACGCGGTCACCGGCGGCAATGACCTCGGCCGCGGAGCGGATGCGGTTGGCGCGCGTCACACGAAGCCGCTTTCCGGTGGCGAGGATCACGTGGTACGTCGACAGACTGCCGCTATAGACGACCTCGTCGACACCCGCCGTCAGCCGGTTGTCGAACGAGGCGGCCAGCGCCCGGCCGATGGCGATCTTCTCGGGTCGGATCGCCACGGAAACGTCTTGTCCTTCGGATCCCGAGATCGCGCCGCCGATCAAGACGTCGATGCCGGCCTCGGGGCAGACAACCCGGGCATGCGTCGCCGCGCTCTCGACAATCGTGCCGTCGAACAGGTTCACCGTGCCGATGAAATCGGCGACGAACCGGCTCTGCGGAAACTCGTAGACGTCATGGGGCGGCCCCACCTGCACGATGCGCCCTCCGGTCATGACGCCGAGTCGGTCGCCAAGCGTCATCGCCTCCTCTTGGTCGTGGGTGACGACCACGAAGGTGATGCCCAGCGTCTCCTGGATCCTGATGAGTTCCAGTTGCGTCTCCTCTCGCAGCTTGCGGTCGAGGGCGCCAAGCGGTTCGTCGAGCAGCAGAAGCTTGGGTCGTCGCGCGAGCGCGCGGGCCAGCGCCACGCGCTGCCTCTGCCCGCCCGAAAGCTGATCCGGCTTGCGCCGCGCCAGTCCGTCGAGTTGAACGAGGCTCAGCATCTCGGCGACGCGGGTGGCAATCTCGGATCGCGGCTTCCCGGCGCGCCGCAATCCGTAGGCCACGTTCTTCTCGACGCTCATGTGGGGGAAGAGCGCGTAGGACTGGAACATCATGTTGGTGTCGCGGGCATGCGGCGGCACGCCGGCCATGTCCCGTCCGTCGATCAGGATCTCGCCGGCGCTGGGCATCTCGAACCCGGCGAGCATCCGCAGCAGCGTGGATTTGCCGCATCCCGAACCGCCCAGAAGGCAGAAGAGCTCGCCGCGACGGATCTCGAGAGACACGTCGTCAACCGCGTTGAATCCGCCGAACCGCTTGGTGATGTTGCGGAGCCGGACAAACGGCGGATCATCCTCTGGCGCGGGCGCGGGCGCGGGCGCGGGCGCGGGGGACGCGGGCAACGGCTCACCGACCGGTCTTGAGCGACGTCCATGCGCGCGTCAGCGACCTGTCATAGCGGGCCGCATGGGGCTTGGCCGTATACATCTTCTCAAGGGTCGCCTCGGGCGGATAGATGCCCGGATCGTTCTTGACCTCGTCCGAGACAAGCGCCGTGGCCGCGCTGTTGGCATTGGCGTAGAATACCGCATCCGAGACCTTGGCCGTCACTTCAGGCTGAAGAAAATAATTGATGAACTCGAGCGCGTTCTCGGGATGCGGCGCATCCGCGGGGATCACCATCATATCAAATCCGAGCTGCGCGCCCTCTTCGGGGATGGTGTACCTGATATCGACCCCTTGGCCGGCCTCTGCGGCGCGGTCCTTTGCCTGTAAGATGTCACCCGAATACCCCACGGCGAGGCAGATGTCGCCGTTCGCCAAGTCGTTGATGTATTGCGAGGAGTGGAAGTAGCGGATGTAGGGCCGGATAGCGCCCAGCAGTTCCATCGCGCGGTCGAGGTCGCCGGTGTCTTCCGTGGTCGGATCGAGACCCAGATAATTGAGCGCGGCAGCGGTGATCTCGGAGGGGCTATCAAGAAGTGCGATGCCGCAATCGGCGAGCTTCTGGGCGTTGTCGGGGTCGAAGACGAGCGACCAGCTGTCGAGATTGGCGTCCTCACCCAGCCGCTCCGTCACCATGTCGACGTTGTAGCCCGGACCCACGGAATACATCATGTAGGGAACGCCATAGGTGTTGCCCTCGTCGTTCACGGAGACGATGCGCAGGATTTCCGGATCGATATTGCCGTAGTTCGGGATCTGGCTCTTGTCGATCGGCTGGAACACCCCGGCCTGCGCCTGACGCGCCATGAATTCGAGCGACGGGACGACGAGGTCGTAGCCGGTATTGCCGGTCAGCATCTTCGCCTCGACCACCTCGTTCGAATCGAAGACATCGTAGTTCACGTTTATCCCGGTCTCCGCCTCGAAGTTCGGGATCGTATCCTCCGCAATGTAGTCGGACCAGTTGTAGAAGTTGAGCACGTTGTCCTGCGCCAGTGCCGCAACGGGCGCGGTCACGGCGAGGAGGGCAAGGGTGATCATCCGCGTCATGTATGTCTCCATGAGAAGTCAGGCGCCAAGGCGGTCGCGCGCGGCGTACCACCAGGATCCGAGGACCGAATAGGGGACGCGGAACACGCGACCTCCGGGAAAGGGGAGCCAGGGCAGGCCCGCGAAGGTATCGAACCGGCCCAGATCGCCATCGATCGCTTCCGCGAGAATCCGGCCGAACAGATGCGAGCCCGAAACGCCGTGTCCGGAATAGCCGTGGGCGAAATAGGTGTTGTTGCCGATCCGCCCGAGTTGCGGAACGCGCGTGAAGGAGAGCGCGAAATTGCCGGACCAGGCGTAATCGATCCGGATGCCCCGAAACGACGGGAACACCTTGAGCTTGCTGCGGATCAGCTTGCGCTTGATATCCTTCGGATTGGCGCCGCCATAGACCGTTCCGCCACCGAACAGCAGCCGGTGATCAGCCGACATGCGGTAATAGTCGAGGATATAGCGGACATCCTCGACGCAGGTATCCGCGGGCATCAAATCTCTGGCGGTGGCTTCGCCGAGCGGCTCGGTGGCCATCATCTGCGTCGAGACCGGCATGACGCGCCAGGTGAGGGTGGGCACCACGTTGCCGAGATAGGCATTGCCGCAGACTACCAGCGTGCGCGCGGAGATCTCTCCCTCGGCGGTGCGGATGATCGGGCGCGGCCCGTCGGTATCGACATGCAAGACGCGCGACATCTCGTGGATCGTGCCGCCCAGGCCTTCGATCGCCGCCGCTTCGCCCAGCGCGAGGTTCAGCGGATGCAGGTGTCCGCCGCGGTGGTCGAGAAGACCACCCGCATAGATCTCCGAGGAGACATGCTGCTGCAGTTGCGCGCGGTCCAGCATCTCCAGATTGGTCAGCCCGTAACTCGCCCATAGCTCTTGCTTGGCCCGCAGTTCGCGCATGTGACCGTCTGTCAGGGCGGCGAAGACGTTTCCCGGCTTCAGGTCGCACGAAATCCCGTAGCGGGACACTCGGTCGCGGATGATGTCGCCACCTTCGAGAAGAAGCGAGGCGATGAAGCGGGCGACATCGGGGCCGAAGCGGCGCCGAAAGACGTGAATACCGGCGTTCAGTCCATTGACGATCTGCCCGCCGTTCCGACCTGATGCCCCCCAGCCGATCCGCTCCCCCTCGACCAGTGTCACCTTGTGACCCTTCTCGAGAAGATGCAGGGCGGTGGAGAGACCCGAATAGCCGCCGCCGATCACGCATACGTCGACGTCATGGCGGCCCTGAAGGGCCGGGCGACGCGGCGCGGGATTGGCCGTGGCGGCGTAGAAGCTGCCGACATGCTCGCCAGCCCGGGCACGGGGATCGACCTGCAGGGTGCGAGCGGCGCCGGCCTCCATCACACCGCTTCCAAGTAGCTGTGGTACTCGAAATCCGTGACATGGCGGGTGAATCGGCGCAATTCCTGCCTCTTGCACTGCTCGAACATGCGGATGAGCCGCGCAGCATAGATGCTGGGCACGTGCGCGCCGTTCGAGAAGGCATCGATGGCGCTCGCCCAGTCGGGCGGCAGGCGGTCGAGGCGCATGGAGTAGGCGTCGCCTTCGACCGGGCGGGGCGGCTCCCATTCCTGTTCGATGCCCAAGAGCGCCCCGCCGAGTATCGAGGACAGCACGAGATAAGGGTTGGCGTCGGCTCCGGCCACCCGGTGCTCGATCCGGCGCGCCTCGTGCGGCCCGCCGGGGATGCGGATGGCGACCGTTCGGTTCTCGTAGCCCCACGCGACGGCTGCGGGGGCATGGGCGCCCGGCAGCAGGCGGCGATAGGAGTTCTCGTGCGGCGCGAAGATGAGCGCGTTTTCCTGCATCGTCCTCAGAAGCCCGGCGACCGCATGACGAAGCAACGGGGTGCCGCTCGCGCCGCCATCGTCGAACAGGTTGCGCCCCTCGCCATCGATCAGCGAGACATGCGCGTGCATGCCCGATCCAGACCGGTCACCGTAGGGCTTGGCCATGAATGTCGCGGCGAAACCATGCTTGCGCGCCACGCCGCGGACGAGCCGCTTAAACAGGACTGCGTCATCGGCGGCCTTCAGAGGATTGGCCACATGCGCGAAATTGATCTCGAACTGGCCGGCGCCGTTCTCGGAGATCGCCGAGTCGGCAGGGATGTCCTGCGCCCGGCACCCGTCGTAGACGTCGTTCAGAAGGGCATCGAAATGCTGCAATTCGTCCAGAGACAGCGCCCCGTCCGAATCGAGGCGCTTGCCGGTCACGGGAGAGCGAGGCGGTTGCGGCGCGTTTTCCGACGGATCGACGATGTAGAACTCGAGCTCGGTCGCGACCACCGGCGTCAGGCCGTGAGCGGCGAACCGGTCGACCACCGCAGAGAGCGCCCGGCGCGGGTCGCCCTGGAACGGGCGACCGTCTTCCTGTCGGGTCCAAAGCTGGGCGAAGGCCGTGGGACGCGATGTCCAGTTCACGAGGCTGAGTGGCCGGCCGGTATGTTCGCAGATGCCGTCGGCGTCGCCGGTGTCGAAGACCAGATCGCTGCCTTCGACGTCTTCGCCCCAGATATCCATGCCGAGAAGCGAAAGCGGCATGCGCAGGCCGCCTGACCGCACCTTGTCGATCTGGTCGACCGGCAGCCGCTTGCCGCGCATGACGCCGTTCAGGTCACAGATGCAGGCGAAGACCGCGTCGACCTCCGGGTGGTCCGCTTCGAGCCGCTCGATGGGCGTATTGTCGGCCATCGCCGCTCCGAATGTGATACCATTGGCCGATTTGTGATAGGAGATCTGGACAGGTGTCAAGTTCCATGGCACCTCGAATGAAAACCCCGTGAGCGGGTGCCTACGATGCAGATCAACCTGCCCGACATTCCGCGGCCCGAGGCGGTGACGGTCCAGGAATATGCCTATCGCCGGTTGCGCTATGCGGTCATGATGGGATGCCTTCAACCCGGCGCATCGCTGACCTTCCGGGGAGTGGCGGATGGGTTCGGGCTGAGCCCCACGCCGATTCGGGAGGCGGTGCGACGGTTAAGTTCGGAAAGCGCCATCGAGGTTCTCGGCAATCGGCGGCTTCGGATCCCAACGATGAACCTCGGCCGGTTCGAGGAGCTGGTGCATCTCAGGATCACGCTGGAAGTGTTCGCGGCGGCGCAGAGCTTTCCCCATATTTCGGCGCGGGTGATCGACGACATGGCGTGGATCGACGACGGGATGGACAAGGCGATCGCCTTGCAGGACGTGGAGGCGCGGATGGTGTTGAACCAGGCGTTTCACCGCCGTCTGATCGAACTTAATCCGCATCAGGCGGTGATGCCGATGATCGAGAGCGTCTGGCTGCAGCTCGGGCCGTTTCAGCGGATCGTGGTCGAGGACATGAAGGTGAATACGGGCGCTGACAGCCACAAGGACATGCTGGCGGCGATGCGGGAGCGGGATGTGGACGCGCTGGTCGCGGCGATTGAGGCCGATGTACGCGACGGTGTCCTCGCCGCTGGCCGGCGCCGGCTGATGGACGAGGCTGCGGCATTGTGAGGTCAGTGGAAGTCGCGGGACTTCGGAACGAGCACGGCGTCGCGGGGATGGCGGCTGGAGGGCCCTGGGATCTGTTTTGTGACCTCGTCGGCGCGGGAGAGGGGTGGAGCGAAGGGCTGCCGAGCCAGGCGCCAGAGTGCGTCGCTGCGATCGCCGAGGTGCCGGGCCACGACATGGATGACGCCCGAGCCCGGATCGCGCTGTACGCAGCCCTGCACATCGACAAGCCGCGCGGTCATCACGACCTTGCGGAACTTGCCCATGACCTTCGGCCAGACGACGAGATTGGCGCTGCCGGTCTCGTCCTCGATCGTGATGAAGCATACGCCCTTGGCGCTGCCGGGACGTTGCCGGATAAGGACGATGCCGGCGATGCGGACGTTTTGACCCTGCCGCGCCTGCGCGAGATCGGCAGCGGCGATGTAGCCCTGATGCGCGAGATCCTTCCGCAGGAATGCCACGGGATGCTTCTTCAGCGACAGGCGCAAGGTCTGGTAATCGGCGATGACATGCTCGCAGACCGGCATGGCCGGCAGGACGACCACCGGCTCGGGGCCCTCCTCGGCGACATCTTGGAATAGCGGCAGCGCCGGCGCATGCGTCAGCCCCCGGATGGCCCAGAGCGCCGCGCGCCGGTCGAGGCCCATGGATCGCATCGCGTCGGCGGCGGCGAGCGTCTGAATGCTGCCCCGGTCGAGAGATGCGCGGGTCTTGATGTCGCCAACATCCGCGAAGGGCCGGTCTCGAGCCTCCAGAAGGCGCGCTGCGACCGTCGCGCCGAGGCCAGTGATCTGGCGCAAGCCCAGCCTCAGCGCCCAATCGAGACCGTGGGGGACGAGCGTATTGTTCCAGTCGCTGTAATTCACGTCCGGAGAAAGAACGACCACTCCATGCTCGCGTGCGTCGCGCACGATCTGTGCCGGGGCGTAGAAGCCCATCGGCTGGGAGTTCAGGAGCGCGGCGGCGAAATGGGCGGTGTAATGGCACTTGAGCCAGGAAGAGACATAGACGAGCAGCGCGAAGCTGGCTGCGTGGCTCTCGGGAAATCCATATTCTCCAAAGCCCTTGATCTGGTTGAAGCAGCACGCCGCGAAGTCCGGATCGTATCCGCGACCCACCATGCGATCGACCATCTTGTCCTGCAGGCGGTCGATGGACCCGCGGGATCGGAAGGTTGCCATCGCCTTCCTCAGCTCGTTGGCCTCGGCCGCGTCGAACTCGGCGGCGATCATGGCGATCTTCATTGCCTGCTCTTGGAAGATCGGCACGCCCTTGGTCCGGTGGAGGATGTTCTTCAGTTCGTCGGGATCGTGCGCGGGACCGGGGGAGGGATAGACTTCCTCCTCCTCGCCGTTCCGACGGCGGAGATAGGGATGAACCATGTCGCCCTGTATTGGGCCGGGGCGAACGATGGCGACCTCGATGACTAGGTCATAGAATTCCTGCGGCCTGAGGCGCGGCAGCATGTTCATCTGTGCCCGGCTTTCCACTTGGAAGACCCCGACGCTGTCGCCCTTGCACAGCATGTCGTAGACGGCTTTGCGGTCTGCCTCGTTGGGGTCCTGAAGGATCCCGGCCAGATCGCAGGCACGTCCGTCATGGGCGCGGATCAGATCGAAGCACTTGCGGATGCAGGTCAGCATCCCGAGCGCCAGCAGGTCGACCTTGAGGATGTTCAGGGCGTCGATGTCGTCCTTGTCCCATTCGATGAAGCTGCGCTCCGGCATGGCGCCGTTGCCGATGGGCACGGTTTCGACGAGCGGGCCGTCGGTGAGGATGAAGCCACCCACATGCTGGCTCAAATGACGCGGCAGCCCGATCAGCTCGCTCGCAAGCCTTACCGTCCGCGCCAGAAGCGTGTCGGAGAGGTCGAGTCCGGCCTCGACGACCTGATCGGGTCCCACATCATGGCCGTGGCTCCCCCAGACGGTCTTGGCCAGTGCGCCGGTCACGTCATCGGAAAGGCCCATCGCCTTGCCCACTTCGCGGATCGCGCTGCGCGGGCGGTAATGGATCACGGTCGCGCAGAGCCCGGCCCGGTCACGACCGTATTTGTCATAGATGTGCTGGATCACCTCCTCGCGCCGCTCGTGCTCGAAATCCACGTCGATGTCAGGGGGCTCGTCGCGCTCCTCGCTGATGAACCGCTCAAACAGCAGATCGTGGGTCGCCGGATCGACGGAGGTGATGCCCAAAACGTAGCAGACCGCCGAATTGGCTGCCGAGCCGCGTCCCTGGCAGAGGATGCCCCTTGATCGAGCGAAGACGACGATCTCGTGGATGGTCAGGAAATAGTGCGAGATCTTCTTCCGCGCGATCATTTCCAGTTCCGTGACGATCGTCTCGCGAACCGGGTCTGGCAGGCCGGCGGGATACCGATCCGCCGCCCCCGCCCAGGTCAGCTTCTCAAGCTGGCTCTGCGCCGTCTCGCCCGGCGGAACCGTTTCCTGAGGATAGTGATAGGACAGGCCTGTCAGCGCGAAGTGACAGGCGTCGGCTACGGCGCGCGTGGCGGCGATCGCATGGGGCCATTCGGCAAAGAGGCGGCACATCTCGCCGACGGATTTCAGGTGGCGTTCGGCGTTCGCGGCCAGGAGATAACCCGCCTTCTGCACCGTCGTCTTGTTGCGGATGCAGGTCAGCACGTCCTGCAGGGGCCGGCGGGAAGGATGATGATACAGAACGTCGTTGGTCGCGAGGATCGAAAGCCCCGCCTCCCGCGCCAACCGGTCCAGCCGGTTGATCCGCGCCCGGTCGTCGCCGCGATAATGGTAGCTGACGGCCAGATGCCGCAGGCCGGGCAAGTGGCGGCCGAGACGGGCGAGCTGCAGTTCCGATCGGCCGTCGGGGACCAGGATGAGCTGCAGGCCCTCCGCATGGGCGACAAGGGCCTCAAGCGAGATCTGGCAGGCGCCCTTGGCCTGCCAGGCGCCGTTTAGATCCCGCATCTTTGCATCCGAAAGGAGGCGGCACAGCCGGCCATAGGCCGCGCGGTCCTTCGGATAGGCAAGGAAAGTCTCGCCGGTGACCAGCCGGACTCGGCAGCCGATCAAGGGGCGAAGGCGCGCGGTCAATGCCTCCGTGTGAAACCGCACGATGCCGGCAAGGCTGTTGAGATCGGCGATGCCCAACGCTTCGTAGCCGCCCGCGTTCGCGGCCGCGGCAAGCTCGGCGGCGTCCGAGGCGCCTTGCTGAAAGGAGAAAGCGGAACGCAGTCCAAGCTCCACGTACCGGGCTCGCAGGTTGGCAGCGTAGGGGCCGCCGAGAGTGGAGCGAGGGGGCGGGCGATCGCTTTCGGGCATCAGGCGAACATCCCGTGCAGGAACCAGCGCGGCGCCGGGCCGCGCTCGTCGTCCGCAAGGCCCTCGCGATAGACCCACAGACGCCGACCCTCCGGATCCTCGATCCGGAAATAGTCGCGCAACCGCGTGCCCGAGCGATCGTGCCACCATTCGGGAGATATTCTCTCGGGCCCCTGATAGCGCACAACGCTGACGATCCGGCGGCGCCAGACGAACTGCACCGGCGGGCCTTCCGGCACGGTATAAAGGACGCGTATCTCTTCGGGCGGATCGAAGACCCGGAGAGGACGGCAAACGGGACCGGAGCGGGAAGGAGCGACAGCGAGCGGCGCGATCCGGATCTGGCTCCGTTCGGGGATGTGGCTTGCCCGCGGGGCCGTCTGGAAGATCCGGCCTGGGCCGAACCGGGCTGTCAGCCGATCCACCAGTTGGGCGAAATCGGCCGTGTTGTCGCACGTGCCGTCGAGCCCGGTCTGGCTTGCCCGCAGGGGATCGGTCCGTGTCGCCTCCATCACGATGAGGTCAAATCCGAATCCCGGGTCGAGCCGCTCGATCCGCTCGGAGAAGAGACGGATCATGTGATCCGGGTCGCGGATCGGTAGGGCAGTTCCCACCGCAATTTGCCGCATTTCTGCATCGGTCCGGAACACATTCAGAACCAACCGCCGCGCCCCGACTTCGGCAACGTCGAGCTTGTCACGGAGACGTCGGCAGAGATCGGGCAGGTGATGGACAGGATCAAGGATGGGTTCGGCCAGTCGCAGCGTCACCCGGAAAACAGGAGGCGCCTCCGGTCCGGCGACCGGCTCGTCAAGACGTCCGGTCGCCTGATCGAGACGGATCAGCGGGTTGTTCGACGCATCCGTCCGCGTGAAGCGGCGAGCGAGAGCGGCACGAGGCATCTCCATCAGATCGCCAATGCGCTTCAATCCCAGCCGGTCGAGAAGCCGCACCGTTTCCGGTCCCAGGCGAAGCGCCGCGACCGGAAGAGGCGCTAGGTCCATCGGGCCGAAGCTGACCGGGCGGATGGCGCCGAAGCGCGCCAGCGCCCAGGCCGCTCCTCGCGTGGAGGCGAGAGCAACACGCGCGCTCAGTCCCTGGGCGGAGAAATCCGCCTCCATCTGCTCGAGCATCGCTGCCTCGCCTCCCCAGAGATGATCGGCGCCGGACGTGTCGAGGATCAGCCCGTCCGCTCCGTCGGCGGCCGTCCAAGGACACCAGCGCCGCGCCCAGAGAGCGAGCCGGCCCAGCGCCGCCAGATCACCCCTCGTATCGACATGCTCCACCCGCAGGCCGGGGCAGAGAGTTTGCATGTCCACCACACGCGCGCCGATGACGACGCCGGCTAGACTGGCCAGACGATTGGCGGCATGGACAACGCGGCCATGGGGTCCTTCCGTGGCGAGTGCGGCAGGCATCTCATCCGGAGGCGGATCGCCGCGATGACGGCAGAGATGTTCCCATCGCTCGATCGCGAAGTTCGGGAAGAAAACAGAGACCACCCGCCGGGTCATGGCTGACGATCCATGTGCCGGGCTTCTTGTCGCGCGAACGGAACAGTTCTGCGCGCCACCGGGGCGCGCCCGGAGCCTGCGGGTCGTCGGGATGAGGCAGGGAGGGAAGAGAGGCAACTCTCCAACGGTCGCGCACCGCGCTCGGCTGTGCCGCGGCGGCGTGACGGATCAGCCAGCAGGCCACCCCGGTTCGCTCGGCCCGAAACGCCAGGCGTTTCGTGGCGGTGAAGCCGAGCACGAGCGGATTGCCCCAGATCTCGGCAACCACCCCGGCGATACCTGCCGCTCGAAGGCCTTCTTCTGCGGCAAAGAGAACGTCTTTCGGATGTGAGAGCTCTACCTGAATGATCTTCATGGTGGTCGGTAGCGTACCGGGACATCCGGCCTCCCTGATCGAAAGCCGGTCCTGGATCCACAGGATCCGGCTGGCTCCTGTGTGCTTCAAGGCGGCGAGGACGAAGCCCATCCAGCCGCCATCCCGCGGATCCAGCACATAGAGATCTTTCGACAGGCCGCCCGCCAAGGGGGCTGGACAGGACGACAAGAACATAGGTCGAGGCACCATTGATCGGCACGGTTGCGATTCCATGTTCATATTTTGTTCTATTTCTGGATCGCAAGAAACCCCCTTCTTCGTTCCGGCCCGGGACACCAGTCAACGGTCGGTCCTATCTGTCGCTTCAAAGGGCTTCGATCTGCCGGTCCGCGCCGGTCACGTCCGTCGCAGCAAGGCGACTTGCCGGCCTCGGACCCGTTCCGACCAAGGCGCGGCCCGTCGCGCAATTGTCACATCACCAGTAAATGCAACCTGCCTACTCGCGCGACAATACGAAGCTTTCCTACGCTTTGTGCATGCGCGAGGGGGCGCCCGGATCTTTTTCTTCCTGGGGGAAACATGACATATCTGACCACGAGAACGATTGCCGGACTTGTCATTGTCGCCAGCGCAACACCCGGCCTGGCACAACAATCATCCGCCGAGCGGATCGCCGCGCTTGAGGCGCGTGTGGCCAAGCTGGAAGCGCAGAACCCGGACGGTCCGACACTAACATTCGGATCCGGCACGGCCACCACGGTCGAGTTCTACGGCTACATCAAGACCGATTTCATCTACGATTTCGGCGCCGAACTGGGAAACACGACCTTCGGCCTCGTGGGTATCACCTCCGATGACGAGGGCGAATTCTTCAATGTGACCGCGCAGCAGACCCGCCTCGGCTTCCGCACGACGACCGAGACGGGTTTCGGAGACCTGAAGACGCGCGTCGAGATCGACTTCTACGGTGGTGCGGGCGCCTTCGGCACCCAGGATCCCTACGAGCCGCGGGTGCGCCACGCCTATGTCGAAGCCGCGGGTTTCCTGGTCGGCAAGACCTGGACGACCTTCATGCCCATCAATTCCTATCCGATCACTCTGGATTTCCAGGGAGTGGCCGGCATCCCGTTCGCCCGCCAAGAGATGATCCGGTTCACCTACGAAACCGGCATGTTGCAGGCGCAGCTGGCGATCGAGGAATCAAACGGCGACAGCGATGATCCGGTCTTCGTTGCCTCTGCCGCCTATGACAGCGATCCGCTTCTGGTGCGCCTCTCGGGCATCTACGGATCGGTGAATTCAGGGCCGGACAGCGACGTCGACTTCTACGGCATCAACTTCTCCACGACCGCCGATCTCTGGCAGGGCGCGACCGTCAACGCCGCCTATACTTACGGGGAGGGCATTGCCTCGTATCTCGTCTTCCTCGGAGACGACGTGACCGCGGATGGCGATGCCATCGAGGCGCAGTCGGCCTATCTGGGGCTGGCGCAGACAGTTGGAGAAAAGCTCACCCTCCGCGCCATCTACGGGTGGCGCCAGAATGACCAGGCGGGTCCGACCGACGACACCGAGACGCTGAACTCGCTTCATTTGAACGCGCAGTACAGCCTGCTCGAGAACGCGACGATCGGCATCGAATACTTCCACGGAACGCGGGAAACGTTCGACGGCGGCACGTTCGACGTCGACAGGATCCAGACGTCCTTTCAGGTGGACTTCTGAGTCTTTACGCATCAGGCCGGGGTGCAGGACAAGGCAAGAGTCTGCACCTGCAGGCTCGAGGCATGATCCTCGACCAAGTTGCAGGGCCAGAGCGCCCTGTCGTGGAAGAGTTTGCCCGCCTGGCCTCAGAGCCCGACCCGAAGCTCGTTCAGGCATAGCAATACCTTGCGAGGCGTGGGGTGGTAAGGCGGATGTGGGATATGTTGATCCATGCCTCGGCGGAGGCGAGGGACTTCTCCCGGTCCTTGGCCAATCTGCGGCATCGTCCGAGCCAGGCGAAGGTGCGCTCCACAACCCATCGGCGGGGCAGCACCTCGAAGCCCTTGGCTGTGTCGGAGCGCCTCACGATCTGGATCGTCCATTCGTCGATCCGGGCGAGTGCGCCGCGGAGCTTCGGCCCGGCATAGCCGCCGTCGGCGAAGACGTGCCTGAGCCACGGGCAGGCTCTGCGGATCGAGGCGAGTACCGTGGGCGCGCCGGCGCGATCCTGGATATCGGCTTCATGGACGACGATGCCGAACAGCAGACCGATGGTGTCGACGACGGCGTGACGCTTGCGCCCATTGACCTTCTTGCCCGCATCATGGCCCCGAAGTCCCCCGCTCTCCGTGGGTTTCACTGTCTGGCTGTCGATGACGCCCGCCGTCGGCTGCGCTTCCCGGCCCTCCAACTCGCGGGTCTCCATGGCAAGGGTGAACCGGATCGTCTGCAACAGCCCACTGTCGCGCCAGTCGTAGAAGCAGCGCTGAACGGTCGAGTACGGCGGCAGATCCTTCGGCAGCATCGCCCACTGGCGGTCGGTCGTCGCGATATAGTGGATCGCGTCCACGACCTCCCGCAGGTTCGCCGTTCGCGGTCGTCCCAGCGGCTTCGGCGGCGGCATGAAGGGTTCAATCAACGCCCACTCGCGATCCGTCATGTCGCTCGCGTAGCGCGGCGCCGGCCGCCGATACTCGCGGCGGGCAGTTTCAGTCCAAGGCATTGTCGACTCCGTCCAGCATGGCAGCCGGAGGAAACCACAAGCCCATGAAACCGCCTAACTCTCTTCGGGTTGGGCTCTGAGATGACGGGAGTGCGCGTGCCGAGTGTCGGTCGGCTGCCGGATGCATCAGCCGAGACGGCCGGATGCCTCTCCTCAACGCCTATGGCTACGACGTCGACCGGGACCGCCGCCTTGTCAGAGACGGCGGTCGCCTCGCTTTCGTCTATTTGCCGTCGAGCTTCCGGTCCAGCGTCGCTTTCTCCTGGACAGACGGCTCGTCAGTCTTCTGTTCGACTGGCGTCTCAAGTTCATCGAGCTGCGCCGCGCCGATATCGTCGAACAGCTCCTGGATCTCGAACTCGGCGGCGGCCTCTTCCTCGGCGGCAATCTCCTGGACGGACTTGCCCTGCTTCTGAAGCTCGGCTTCCTCCTGGGATCGGGCCACGTTCAGTTCGACATCGACTTCAACCTCGGGGTGAAGCGTGACTGTCGCCAGATGAAGGCCGAGTTCCTTGATCGGCGCGGCCAGCGCAATCTGCTTCCTGTCGATCTCGAACCCCTGGGCACTGGCCGCCTCGGCAACGTCGCGGGTCGAGACGGAGCCGTAGAGGGCCCCCCCATCGGACGCTGCGCGGATGATCACGAATTGCTGGCCTTCGAGCTGCTGGGCGAAGCTCTGAGCCTCCCGCCTGGTTTCCTGGTTGCTCGCCTCGAGATCCGCCTTCTGTTGCTCGAAGGCCGCGACATTCGCGTCCGACGCCCAGAGAGCCTTCTTCTGTGGCAGAAGATAGTTGCGGGCGTAGCCCTCCTTGACGGAGACGACCTCGCCCATGTTGCCGAGCTTCGCGACGCGCTCGAGCAGAATCACGTTCATTGACATTGCACAGATCCCTTACTTCACGGCATAGGGCAGAAGCGCTAGGAAGCGGGCGCGCTTGATCGCGCGCGCCAGTTCGCGCTGCTTCTTGGACGACACCGCCGTGATGCGGGACGGGACGATCTTACCGCGCTCCGAAATGTAGCGCTGCAGAAGCCGCGTGTCCTTGTAGTCGATCTTCGGCGCGTTGTCGCCGGAGAACGGGCAGACCTTGCGACGGCGGAAAAACGGTTTCGTGGCCATATCGAGGGACTCCTTTTTACCGGCGCGGGCGGCGATCGTCGCGATCGTCGCGCTTTTGCATCTGGATCGAGGGACCTTCCTCGTGCTTGTCGACCTTGATCGTGATGACCCGCATCACGTCGTCGTGAAGTCGCATGAGGCGCTCCATCTCCTGCACCGCGGGCGCAGGCGCCTCCGTGCGCAGGAAGGCATAATGCCCCTTCCGGTTCTTGTTGATCTTGTAGGCCATCGTCTTGACGCCCCAGTACTCGCTGTCCACGAGCTTGCCGTGGTTGTCCGCGAGGACCGAGCCGAAATGCTCGATGAGGCCCTCTGCCTGAGTGTTGGAGAGGTCCTGCCGGGAAATGAAGACATGCTCGTAGAGCGGCATGGTCGTATCCTGTTTCCAGGGTGCATTTCAAAGACCGGGAACGAACCCTCCGCATCCCGGCCACGAGAGGCTGCACCGATCTGAGGCTTCGCGGAGGTGGGCGCGCTCTAGCCGCGATGACGCCTGATGGCAAGTCCCCTTCTCCATCGGTCAAGGGGCGGATGCCCGGATGCCTGTTCTGCGGCGCGTACGTTGCAAGCGTTGGGTCCGACCGATAAGCGGGAGATCAGGATGGCGAGGGAGGAGCCGTATGGCGCTGGCATTGGTCTTTCCGGGGCAGGGTGCCCAGGCGATCGGCATGGGGCAGGACCTTGCGGAGGCGTATCCCGCCTCGAAGCAGGTCTTCGAGGAGGTAGACGATGCCTTGGGCGAGACGTTCTCGACCAAGATCTGGAGCGGCGACCAGAATACGCTGACCCTGACGGAGAATGCTCAGCCTGCGCTCATGGCGACATCCCTTGCGACGCTGCATGCCTTGGAGGCCGAGGGCTTCGACATCCGTTCAAGCAAATTTCTTGCAGGGCATTCTCTGGGTGAATATTCCGCTTTGGCCGCAGCCGGCGCGCTCAAGGTGGCTGATGCGGCGCGGCTTCTGCGCCTTCGCGGCACCGCCATGCAGGAAGCCGTTCCGGTCGGCGCCGGCGCGATGGCTGCCATCCTGGGGCTCGATCTTGCGACCGTGGAGGCGATCGCCCGCGAGGCCGCCAACGAGCATGTATGCGAGGCCGCGAACGATAACGACCCGGCGCAGGTCGTCGTGTCCGGCCATCGCGAGGCGGTCGAGCGCGCGGTTGGGCTCGCAAAAGACAAAGGTGCGAAGCGTGTGGTGATGCTGCCCGTCTCCGCTCCATTCCACTGCGCCCTGATGCAACCGGCAGCCGAACGCATGGCGGAAGCTCTCGATGAGGTGGACATCGCTGCGCCGAGCGTGCCGGTCGTGTCGAACGTCACTGCGGCTCCCGTGGACGATCCCGCAGAGATCAGACGGTTGTTGGTCGCCCAGATCACCGGGTCGGTGCGTTGGCGGGAAAGCGTCGAGTTCATGGCCGGGAACGGGGTCGACACCATCTGGGAGGTCGGGCCGGGTAAGGCGCTCAGTGGCATGATCCGACGCATCGAGCGCAGGATCACGACACGAGCGATCGGATCGGCAGAAGACGTGAAGTTGGCGATGGGCGGAGAGCGGTGATGTTCGACTTGAGCGGCAAGGCGGCGCTGGTGACAGGTGCATCGGGCGGTATCGGTGGAGCGATCGCCGCTGCCTTGCATCGGGCAGGCGCGCGGGTGACGCTGACCGGGACCCGCGAGGAGGCGCTCAACGATCTTGCGCGGGAGCTAGGCGCCGGCGCCGGCGTCATTGCCTGCGACCTGTCCGATCCTGATGCGGTCAAGGCCTTGCCGAAGGCTGCGAGCGAGGCGATGGGATCGCTCGACATCTTGGTAAACAATGCGGGCATCACCAGAGACCAGTTGATGCTTCGAATGTCCGACGAGGATCTGCGGGAGGTCCTGAACCTGAACCTCGTCGCGGTGATGAAGCTGACGCAGGCCAGTCTTCGCACGATGATGAAGGCAAAGTGGGGCCGGATCGTGAATATCTCGTCGATCGTCGGCTCGACCGGCAATCCGGGGCAGGCGAATTACGCGGCGGCCAAGGCAGGACTTGGCGGCTTCTCCAAGTCGCTGGCCTATGAGGTCGCGAGCCGGGGCATCACGGTCAACTCGGTCGCGCCCGGTTTCATCGAGACGGCAATGACCGAGAAGCTCACGGAACAGCAGAGGTCGGCGATCCTTCAGCAGGTTCCGCTCGGCCGGATGGGCAAGCCGCAGGAGATCGCGGCGGCAGTGCTCTATCTGGCGAGCCCCGAGGCGGCCTATGTCACGGGAACGACCTTGCACGTCAACGGCGGGATGGCGATGTTGTAGCGGCCCGGCGAAACCGATTGCGAAGATTTGACGGTGTGCTATAGGCGGCCCACCTTTTTGGAGGCCTCCGGCGTGCTTCGTCTACTCTGGCGGCCACGCAAGAACGAGATGAGCCCCGAATTGGGGCAGACAGTGAACGGGACATCCCGAACGAAAAGGAAGAGACATGAGCGAAGGCGACATCGAAACGCGCGTCAGAAAGAAGGTGGTCGAGCATCTGGGCGTGGAGGAAGAGAAGGTGACGGAAAATGCTTCGTTCATCGACGATCTGGGCGCCGATAGTCTCGATACGGTCGAACTGGTGATGGCGTTCGAGGAAGAGTTCGGGATCGAGATCCCCGATGACGCCGCCGAAAAGATCCAGACTTTCGGGGATGCGGTGAATTACATCAAGGAAGCCACGTAAGTCATTCGTCTTGAGAGATTTGAGGCGTGATCCATCAGGATCACGCCTTTTTTGTCGTGTCGTGTGAGGCTGACGCCGACATGGCCGGTTTCTGGCTCAGTTCCACCAGCTCGGACACCTGCTCAGCCATAAGCGGGGTCAGAAAGGCGAGGCCGGCGACGTTTCCGCCGGTCCAGGCGATGCGAGCCGGTGCATGAAGCGCATAGCCACGGACGATCACGGTTTGGCCTTCCTGAAGCTGCCCGGTCAGGGAAATGCGGCATCCTCCCCGGGAGATGTCGAGCAGGCGGGCAGGCACGAGCTCGGCGCCCGCTTCCACGGTGACCCGCAAGACGCAGACATAGCGCCTCGACTGGCGTTCATTGCGAATGACCCGGCGGAGAGCGTCGGCAACGAAGGCGAGGATCGAGGCCGAGGTGACGGCGAACATGACACCGGGGCGGTAGAGGAGCGGCTTTCTCTTGCCGATCTCGGCTCGGTTCCGGGACGAGGGGTCGAGAGTGCGCTTGATGCCGCTCGCTATTCTCACCGTGTCGCCATCGATGTAGGAGACCGGCTTCAGCCCCCTGCAATTCAGCCTGCTGACGCTCTGGCGCAGCTGCTGCGCGTGGGTGGAGTCGAGGGTGGCACGTCGGCCGCCGGAGATCTGACGTGCTCCCGCAAGAAGCGCGGAGATGTTGCTCGCGTCCGTGTCTGGCAGGTTTCGGGATATCTCTGCCATGACCCGGGCCATGTCGACACCGCGCATCAGGCTTCTCACCTGAGCCTGGCGCTCCGCCGCGTCAAGATCGCTGCCGACCACCAGTTGTAGCGCGTCCAGCCAGCCGATGAGGGTGCACGATGGCGCTGACCCGGATTGAGCCGATACTGGTACTGTCGCGAGAAGCAGACCGAAAACGGCTGCGGAGATGCAACGGATCATACTGAATACCTCTCAACATTGATGTACACCGGGTCCGTTTCAGGAGTGCTAACCGCTCCGCCTGCGGCCCCTCTTTCAACCGTGGATCGCGGCGTGTATCAGACCGAAATGTCGGGAAGCGAGACGAGGTCTACATGCGGCGGGTAGTCATCACAGGTATGGGCATGGTCAGTCCGCTGGCCTGTGGTTTCGAAGAGACGTGGTCGCGGCTCCTTGCCGGCCAGTCCGGTGCGGGCACGATCCGGAGCTTTGACGCGTCGCATCTGGCGACCGACTATGCCTGCGAAGTGCCGATCGGCGATGGCTCCGATGGGACCTTCAACGCGGACCAGTGGATGGCGCCCAAGGAACAGCGCAAGATCGACCAGTTCATTCTGTTTGGCATGGCGGCTGCCCAGCAGGCGGTTGCCGATGCGGGCATCGAGACCGACGATCCCCATGAGCTCGAGCGGATCGGCGTCATGATCGGGTCAGGGATCGGCGGGCTGCAATCCATTGCCGAGACCGCGATCATGATCAGGGAAAAGGGGCCTCGCCGGGTATCCCCCTTCTTCATCCCCGGATCGCTCATCAATCTCATCAGTGGCCATGTCTCCATCAAGTACGGCTTCAAGGGCCCCAACCACGCCGTCGTCACGGCCTGTTCGACAGGTGCCCATGCGATCGGCGACGCTTCCCGCCTGATCCAGCTCGGCGATGCGGACGTGATGGTCGCCGGCGGCTCCGAAAGTGCGATCTGCGAAATCGGGATCGCCGGCTTTAACGCCTGCAAGGCGCTGTCGACGAAATACGGAAGCGAGCCGCAGAGGGCGAGCCGCCCCTGGGATGCCGGCCGCGACGGGTTCGTCATGGGTGAGGGTGCAGGCATCGTCATTCTGGAGGAGTACGAGCGGGCGGTCGCGCGCGGGGCGAAGATCTATGCCGAGGTGATCGGCTACGGCCTCTCGGGCGACGCCCATCACATCACAGCGCCCTCTCGGGACCACGAGGGAGCGGAACGGGCCATGCGCGCGGCCGTCCATCGCGCCGGAATCGATGTCGGCGAGATCGACTACATCAACGCGCATGGCACCTCGACCATGGCCGATACGATCGAGATGGGCGCCGTTCAGCGTCTTCTGGGCAAAAAGGCGGGAGACGCAACCATGTCCTCGACAAAGTCCGCGACCGGTCATCTGCTCGGCGCGGCGGGTGCCATCGAGGCGATCTTCTCCACGCTCGCGATCCGCGATCAAACCGCGCCCCCGACCTTGAACCTTGAGGCACCCCCCGAGGACGCTCGGATCGATCTGGCGCCAAACCGGAAGGTTGAACGCCCGATAGACGTGGTACTTTCCAACTCCTTCGGCTTCGGGGGCACGAACGCGGCGCTGCTACTTCGAAGGGTCGATGGATAATGTGGCGACATATCGCGTCGACGGGCCTGACACTTCTGCTCCTGGCGCTTGTCGCAGTGGCGGGACTCATCGCCTGGGCTGTCGACGCCTATCGTGACACCGGACCGCTGGAGCAGGCGATTTGTCTTCGTGTGGAACCGGGCTCGACGATGAACGCGGTCTCGGAGAATCTCACGGAACAGAATGCGATCACGTCTGCCGCTCTGTTCCGGATGGGCGCGGATTATGCGGACAAGTCTGCAGCGTTGAAGGCCGGCAGCTTTCTCGTTCCCGAGAAGGCGTCCATGGAAGAGATCGTCGATATCGTCACCCGTGGCGGGCAGAGTTCTTGCGGAACTGAAATCGTCTATCGCATCGGTGTGAGTTCGCATGAGATCGAGGTTCGCGAACTGGACCCCGCGACGAACCAGTTCGCGATCGTGGAGGAGTTCGATCCTGCAGGGGAAATTCCCGAAGGGTATCGGGAGATGGAGGCTCGATCCGATACGAGATTTCGCGTCTCGATCGCGGAGGGGGTGACGAACTGGGACATTGAGAGCGCCCTTGAGGATGCCGATTTCCTGTCTGGCCCGGTCGGAACGGTCCCTGAGGAGGGGCGCCTTGCTCCGGACAGCTACGAGGTGTCGCGTGGCAACGCCCGGGCAGATCTTCTGGCCCGCATGAGAACGCGTCAGGACGAGCGTCTGGCCGCCGCCTGGTCGGAGCGTTCCGACGGGCTTCCTTACAACACGCCTGAGGAGGCGTTGACGATGGCGTCGATCATCGAGAAGGAAACGGGCGTCGCGGAAGAACGGAGTTTGGTGGCGAGTGTCTTTGTCAACCGCCTGAAGCAGGGGATGCGCCTGCAGACCGACCCTTCCGTGATCTACGGGATCACAGGCGGGAAGGGGAGCCTGGGGCGTGGGCTAAGGCGCAGCGAGTTGGACGCGGAGACGCCCTATAACACGTATCGGAACGACGGATTGCCGCCGACGCCTATCGCCAATCCCGGCAGCGAGGCGATCCGGGCCGCGCTTCAGCCCGAGACGACGGATTATCTCTACTTCGTTGCGGACGGAACCGGTGGACATGCCTTTGCCGAAACGCTCGAAGGTCATAACGAGAACGTGGCTCGCTGGCGTGCGCTCGAGGCGGGCGAAGCTGGACAGTAAAGCACGGTCCCGAAGCAGACCGGAAATGTAGCCAATCTATCACCCCATTTGCTCGATTGCGGTCGGACCGCTTGGTGAACGCATTGCGTGCCGCGGTGCCTGTCAAACCATGGAGAGCGAATGGAGACCACGTCCATCGATGACCCCGATGCGCGCGCGCAGGACATGCTCATCGCGGCCGAAGAGAATTTCATCAGCATCATGAATTCGCTGACCGTCATCCGGCGCAAGTTGGAAGACGGCGATTGCGACATCCCCGAGGCGGAGATCCGGCGGACCCTCGGGAGTGTCCACAGGGCCATTCAGGCAGTTTTCGACGAGAGGAAAAGGCTCGATGACATCCAGAGGTCCTGTGAGCGGATCGTCCGGGACGACGCCATCGACATGCGCGCCGCTGAACAGGAGATCCGGCGCCGCCTTGCTCGCATCCGCGCCGAACTGGATGGAAGCGGAGTTTCTGGCGTCGATTAGCAAGCCGGCGACGCTGGCGCTTGCCTACCTCTTTCCGTTCTGGGCGCTTGACCATCAGCTTCCGCCGCCGGGACCGTGGCGAACCTGGATCGTGATGGGCGGACGCGGCGCCGGAAAGACCAGGGCAGGCGCGGAATGGGTGCGGCACATGGTCGAGGGCGCGCGGCCGGAGGACCGTGGCACCGCGACCCGCGTGGCCTTGGTCGGCGAGACCTACGAGCAGGTCCGGGACGTCATGGTGTTCGGGGAGTCCGGCCTGATCGCCTGTTCGCCCCCCGATCGTTTGCCGGTCTGGGAGGCCGCCCGACGGCGGCTGGTCTGGCCGAACGGTGCGACCGCGCAAGCCTTTTCGGCGTCTGATCCCGAAGCGCTACGCGGCCCGCAATTCGATGCCGCCTGGGCCGACGAACTGGCGAAATGGAAGAAGGCCCCGGAAGCATGGGACATGCTTCAGTTCTGTCTCCGCCTTGGAGAGGAGCCGAGGGCCTGCGTCACCACGACACCGCGCAACGTTCCGATCCTGAAGCGATTGATCGGTCTGGACTCGACCGTCGTGACCGGGGCGCCGACGAGCGCCAATCGGGCGAACCTAGCGCCCTCGTTTCTTGGAGAAATGACCAGCCGATACGGAAACACCCGGCTTGGTCTTCAGGAGCTCGAAGGCAAGCTTCTTGAGGATGTCGAAGGCGCGCTCTGGACGACAGAGCAACTCATCAAGAGCCGCATTGCCGCTTGTCCGGATCTGGGGCGGATCGTGGTTGCGGTCGATCCGCCAGTGACCGGAGGTGCGGGCGCGGATACGTGCGGCATCGTCGTTGCTGGTCAGACCGCAGACCGGGAGAGGGCGGTCGTTCTGGAAGATGCCAGTGTCTCGGGCGCCTCACCCGTCGGTTGGGCACGAGCCGTCGTTGCAGCCTACGAGCGCCACAACGCGGACCGGGTCGTCGCCGAAGTCAACCAGGGAGGCGATCTGGTCGAGGCGGTGCTGCGCCAGATCGACCGTACGGTGAGTTACCGCGCGGTTTACGCCTCACGAGGCAAGGTGACACGAGCCGAGCCGGTTGCCGCGCTCTACGAGCAGGGACGCGTTCTGCATCTGGGGCGAATGGACGAACTCGAGACGCAGATGGCACAGATGTCGGTCGCCGGATTCCAGGGACCCGGTTCGCCGGACCGGGTCGATGCTCTGGTCTGGGCGATCAGCGAATTGATGGGCGGCCGGAGCGGCCGGCCAGGCATACGCAGCCTTTAGGGGCGTTAGAGGAGCGCGGAATGTTTCAGTTTCTGAAGCGAAGCGATGAAAAGCCGGTCGCGACCAAGGCGAGCGCCGTGGGCGGCATGACCGCTCCGGCCATCGCCTATGGCGGCGCCGGTCGGGTCGCCTGGAGTGGGCGCGACACGGCTTCGCTGACACGCAACGGATTTCAGGGCAATCCCGTCATCTTCCGATCCGTGAAGATGATCGCGGAAGCCGCTGCCGCGCTTCCACTGGTTCTAACGACCGACGGGGGCCGGATGGAGACCCATCCCGTCCTCCAACTCGTCTCGCGTCCGAATTCGGGCCAGGGGCGCGCAGAACTTTTTGAAGCTCTCTATGGCCAGCTGCTGCTGACGGGGGACGGCTATCTCGAGGCTGTCGGAGATGTCGGATTGCCGCTCGAACTCCATGTCCTTCGCTCCGAGCGGATGGCGGTCGTGCCGGGCGATGACGGCTGGCCGGTAGGCTATGTCTATACCGTTGGCGCCAAGAAGCATCGCTTCGACATGGTCGAGGGCAGGTCGCCGATTTGCCACGTAAAGAGCTTCCACCCTCAGGACGATCATTACGGTTTGTCGCCCATCCATGCTGCGGCCTCCGCAATGGACGTGCACAATTCCGCGTCGCGATGGTCGAAGGCGCTTCTCGACAACGCGGCCCGGCCCTCCGGTGCGATCGTGTATCAGGGGGGAGACGGCATGCTGGCACCCGATCAATACGACAGACTGGTGGCCGAGATGGAAACCCATCATCAAGGCGCACGGAATGCCGGGCGGCCGATGTTGCTCGAGGGCGGACTCGACTGGAAGCCGATGGGCTTCTCGCCTTCGGACATGGAGTTCCAGAAGACCAAGGAGGCGGCGGCCCGCGACATCGCGCTCGCCTTCGGGGTGCCCCCGATGCTGCTCGGGATCCCCGGCGACGCGACCTACGCGAATTATGCCGAAGCGCATCGCGCATTCTATCGACTGACGGTGCTGCCACTGGCGAACCGGGTCAGTGCGGCGCTCGGTCAGTGGCTTGAGACGTTCGCCGGAGAGATGTTGGCCATCGGAGTGGATTCCGATCATGTGCCGGCCCTTTCCGCCGAACGGGATGCGTACTGGTCGCGGATCGCCGCGGCGGACTTTCTTACGGATGCGGAGAAGCGGTCACTTCTCGGCCTGCCGGCAACGGCTGAATGAGGATGGGAGACGACATGCTGCTGGAGAAGAAGTTCTGTCAGGACGGCGGGAAAGTCACACTCACCGAAGGCCACATCATCGCGGGGTACGCGTCGCTCTTCGGCACGTTGGACAAGGGGGGCGACACCGTCGCCACGGGCGCCTATCGCGCGTCGCTGGCTGCGCTTCAGTCTCGCAACACCCGCGTCAAGATGCTCTGGCAGCACGATCCGGGGGAACCGATCGGCGTCTGGGACGAGGTTCGCGAAGATCAACGGGGCCTGTTCGTGCGAGGCCGCCTTCTTCAGGAGACGCGACGAGGCCACGAGGCGGCGGTTCTTGTCGCGGCGGGGGCGATCGACGGTCTGTCGATCGGATACCGCACGCGGAGGGCCGGGCGCAGCGATGACGGCGGCCGATTGTTGCAGGAGATCGAGCTTTGGGAAGTATCCCTGGTGACCTTTCCGATGCTTCCGGAGGCGCGGGTCGGAGCGAAGGGCGACGAGCCTCTCGGCGATAACTGGCGCAAGCTGGCTGCGGTCATCCGATCCGCAAGCTGGAATCTGGCGGGCGGCTGACCGCCCAGAGCGTAACGACATCAAGGAACGAACATCATGAAAGCGACCGAGACCACGGCTCGGGCGGACGGTTCTACCATGCCCGCCAGCGAGGAGATGAAGTCTGCGATGGAAGACTTCGTAATCAATATCAAGGCGTTCAGAGCCGATATTGAGACTCGACTCAAGCAACAAGAGGATCGAATGACAATGCTGGACCGCAAATCGCGCGTCGCTCAGCGGCCCGCACTCGCGACGACCGCCCAGACCGAAGCACCTCATCTGAAAGCCTTCGGCGACTATGTGCGATCCGGAGACGACGACGGTCTGAGGGGCCTCGTGCTGGACACTAAAGCCATGAGCACGGCTGTCGCGGGCGACGGAGGATATCTCGTCGATCCGAAGACCGCCGAGACGGTGCAGTCGGTTTTGCGTGCCACCGCATCGATCCGGAAAATCGCGAATGTCGTGAATGTCGAGGCCACCTCGTTCGACGTTCTGATTGATACGAGCGATATGGGCGCCGGCTGGGCGAGCGAACTCGCTTCCACAACCGAGACCGGTACGCCTCAGATCGACCGGATCAGCATCCCGCTCAACGAATTGTCGGCCATGCCGAAGGCATCGCAGCGTCTGCTCGATGATGCGGCCTTCGACATTGAGGGCTGGCTGGCGCAGAGGATCGCCGAAAGCTTCGCCCGAGCCGAAGCCGCGGCGTTCATCAAGGGGGACGGGCAAGAAAAGCCGCGCGGCTTCCTCGATCATCCGAGCGTTCCCAACGAGTTCTTGGACCTGGGGTCAGCTTGGCTATGTCGCGTCGGGCGCGGATGGCGAGTTCGTCGATTGCGCCGCGATCGTCGATCTCGTCTATGCGCTGGGCGCGCAATATCGGGCCAATGGCACCTTCGTCATGAACTCGCGCACGACGGGCGTCATTCGCCGCATGAAGGATGCGGATGGACGCTTCCTGTGGTCGGACGGCCTGGCCGCCGCCGAGCCCGCGCGGCTCATGGGCTATCCGGTGGTGATCGCCGAAGACATGCCGGACATCGCTCCCGATGCCTGCGCGGTCGCCTTCGGTGATTTCGCCGCCGGCTACACGATCGCCGAACGGCCGGATCTGAGGATCCTCCGCGACCCGTTCAGCGCCAAGCCGCATGTGCTCTTCTACGCCACCAAGCGGGTGGGCGGCGATGTCAGCGATTTCTCGGCGATTAAGCTCCTGCGCTTCTCGGCTGCATGATGAGGCAGCGCCGTTCCAGGCTTCAATGCCTGGAACGGCGGACCGGGCCTTTGTGATAGGAGGATGACGTTCATGTATCTGGCCGACGTAAACCCCATCGATCCGGCGCTTCTGCCTCTTGGCGAGCTCAAGGAGCACTTGCGCATCGCCACGGGATTTGGGGATGAGGCGCTTCAGGACGGCGTCCTTGGCGCCGTGCTGCGGGCTGCCATCGTCGAGATCGAGCGAGCGACCGACAAGACGCTCGTGCAACGCGAATTCCTCCTTCGCCTCAGCGAGTGGAGTTGATCGGATCGACAGCCTTTGCCGCGCGGTCCGATCGTGGCGGTGCCCGAGATCGTGATCTTCGGATCGAAGGGACAGCCCACGGTCGTCGACGGATCCCTTTTTCGCATGGATCAGACCGATGGCTCCACTATCTGTTCGACGGGCTATGCGCTGCCCGGCATCCCCTCTGGCGGGCGGGCGGAAATCCGGTTCATCGCCGGTTATGGTGCGGCGTGGCGGGACGTGCCCGCAGACCTGGCTTTGGCGGCGCTGAGCCTCACGGCGGCGCGCTACGAGGATCGGGCGGGCACAATGCCGATGCCGAAGGCCGTTGTGGATCTCGTCTCTCCCTATCGCTACGTGCGCCTCTCGAGGTCGCTCTGATGCGTGAGGTCGATCTGAAATGGCCGCTCGTCCTCGAAGCGAAGGTGCTGCTTGCGGACGGCGCAGGCGGGTTGCGCGAAACGTGGACGCCGCTCGGCACGATCTGGGCCGATGTGCGGCCGCGATCCGGTCGGGAGGTCGAGGGAGAGGCAACGAGCCTCAGCCGCTCTCTCTGGACGATTACCATCCGTGCCGCGCCCTTTGGCGCCCCGTCGCGGCCCGTTGCGGGCCAGCGGTTCCGCAGCGGACCGCGCCGCTTTGCCATTGCCGCAGTCCAGGAAACCGACGCCTCGGCGCGATGGCTTGCCTGCACGGCCGAAGAGGAACGGGTAACATGACCTACTCTCTGGCAGGGACGCTTCAGGCGGCTCTCTATGCCCGATTGTCCAGCAGCGAGACCCTTCGCGCGATCGTCGGCGACGCGATCTATGACGGGCTGCCGCCCGGCGACGTACCCCCCATCTTCGTTTCGCTGGGCGAAGAAAGGGTGAGCGATCGCTCCGACTTTCTCGAGCGGGCGGCGTACCACGACTTCGAGATCGCGGTCGTCACGGAAGAAGCGGGCTTTGCGCGGGCAAAGGACGCCGCCGGCGCGATCTCCGACGTGCTGCTCGGCGCGCCGCTGGCGCTCGAACGCGGCCAGATCATCGGGCTCTGGTTCCGCCAAGCCCGAGCGCGGCGGATGCGGCGGAGCGGCACGAGGCGCATCGACCTCGGCTTTCGGGTGCATCTCTACGACAGCCTCTAACTTGGAGTGACCAAAATGGCAGCCCAGCAAGGCAAGGATCTTCTGATCAAGCTCGATATGGATGGTGTCGGTCGGTTCGTCACGATCGCCGGACTTCGCGCCACCCGCCTGTCCTTCAATGCCGAGACCGTCGACACGACAAACCTCGACAGCGGCGGTTGGCGGGAACTTCTCGCCGGATCCGGCGTCCGGAGTGCCGCGCTCAGTGGATCAGGGGTGTTCAAGGACGCGGAAACTGACGCGCGCGCACGGGAAGTCTTCTTCGATGGATCGGCTCCGAACTTCCAGATCGTCATTCCCGATTTCGGGATCGTCGAAGGCCCCTTCCTCATCAGTTCGATCGAGTACGCCGGGAACCACGACGGAGAAGCCACCTACGAACTCGGGATGGCCTCGGCTGGACGGCTTGACTTCACGGTGCTGTGATGACCAACCCGTGGAGAGGCGATGTGGCCGTCACCCTGGACGGCGCGACGCGGCAGGCAAGACTGACGCTGGGAGCGCTGGCGGAGCTCGAAGCGGAGCTTGAGACGGAGTCGCTGGTCGATCTGGTGGAGCGGTTCGAAAGCGGCAGGTATTCCGCACGCGATGTCGTGGCCCTTCTGGCCGCTGGCCTGAGGGGGGGTGGCTGGTCCGGCTCAAGCGCCGATCTGCTTCGTGCGGATATCGCCGGCGGTCCCGTCGAGGCCACCCGGATCGCGGGAAAGTTGCTCGCTCTCGCCTTCGAGATCCGGTGATGGGCGAGATCGCCTGGCCGCTTCTGCTTCGGGCAGGGTTGCACGGCCTCGGCCTGCGCCCGGCCGAATTCTGGGACCTGACCCCGGCCGAACTCATGCTTATGCTGGGGGAGTGGCGCGCCGCGCCACTCGACCGGCACCGGTTCGATGCGCTCAGCGCGGCCTTTCCCGACAGCGACCGCAACATGGAGGACTAGATGACCGACCTCGATCGTTTCGAAGAAGATGTCGCCGCGTTCGAGCAGAGCGTCGGCGGAGCGCGAGCAGTCCTGTCCGAATTTTCCGGAGAGATGCGGTCGATGCAGTCGACCGTGAGCGACACGAAGCGCGAAGTCTCGACGCTCTCCAATGGCATATCCCGCGGGCTCAAGTCCAGCTTCGAGGGGTTGATCTTCGACGGCAAGAAGCTCTCCGATGCTCTGTCGGGGGTCGCGAAGTCGACGCTCGGCGCAGCCTATCGCTCCGCGGTGAGCCCGTTGGTCGGACAGGCCAGCACGGCCGTGTCGGGCGGGATCTCCGGGATGCTGCAGAAGCTCATGCCGTTCGCCAACGGGGGCGTCTTAGGCTCCGGCCGATCGTTCACCGCCAGCCGGATCCAGCCCTTCGCGTCGGGAGGTGTGGTTGATCAGGCGACCACGTTCCCGATGCGCAACGGCATGGGCCTGCTTGGAGAGGCCGGTCCGGAGGCAATCCTGCCGCTATCGCGGGGGGCAGACGGCCGCCTGGGCGTGCGCGCCGGAGGATCTGCACAGTCCCCCGTCCAGGTCGTCATGAACATCTCCACGCCGGATGCGCAAAGCTTCCGCCGCTCGCAGACGCAGATTGCCGCGCAGATGGGGCGCGCCTTGACGCGCGGATCGCGCAATAGTTGAGGAACCCAAGATGGCTTTTCACGATGTTCGATTTCCGGTGGACCTGAGCTTCGGGGCAACCGGCGGCCCGGAGCGGCGCACCGAAATTGTCACTCTGGCCAACGGGTTCGAGGAGCGGAACACGCCGTGGAGCCATTCGAGGCGGCGATACGATGCCGGATTGGGGCTGCGCTCGCTCAGGGATCTTGAGACGTTGATCGCATTCTTCGAGGAGCGACGCGGCCAATTGCATGCCTTTCGGTGGAAGGACTGGGCCGATTACAGTTCCGCCCCGGCGGATCGCGAGCCGAGTAGTGTCGATCAGGTCATCGGGATCGGCGATGGCCGGACGGATCGCTTCCAATTGAGCAAGAGCTATGGGTTGGGGCAATTCGCCTACCGCCGGCCAATCACGAAGCCGGTCAAGGGAACGGTTCTGCTGGGCGTTCAGGGCGTTCCTCTCGAGGTGGAAAAGGACTTTGAGCTGGACGGCGTCACTGGCGATATCACTCTGGTCGATCCGCCTCAGCCGGATGCCGTGGTGACGGCAGGCTTCGAGTTTGATGTGCCTGTGCGTTTCGATTTCGATCGGCTCGAGATATCTCTGGGAACGTTCAATGCGGGTCAGGCGCCGAACATCCCGGTGGTTGAGGTGCGTGTCTGATGCCCCTGTCCCAATCCTCGTCGGCCTTCCTCGCCTCGGGAACGACGACGCTCTGCCGGTGCTGGTATCTGGTTCGTCGCGATGGGCGGACATTCGCGTTCACGGACCATGACGGGCCGGTCGAGTTCGACCGGACACGGTTCCGGCCGACCGAGGCGGTGACGGCTCAGGCCCTCGAGCAGACGACGGGTCTTGCCGTCGACAACTCCGAAATCCTCGGGGCGCTTGCCGATCAGGGGATGACGGAAGACGACATACGCGCGGGGTTGTTCGATGGCGCGCGGGTCGAGATCTGGCTGGTGGACTGGACCGACCCGACATCGCGCTTGCTCCAGTTCCGAGGCGAGATCGGTGAAATCGAGCGCGCGGGCGGAGCATTCAAAGCCGAACTTCGCGGGCTGACGGAAATGCTCAACCAGCCTCAGGGCCGACTTTATCAGCGCCCCTGCCGCGCGATCCTCGGGGATCGGGAATGCGGTATCGATCTGGACGATCAGCGCTATTCGCTCGAGGTCACGCTGCAACGCGATCCTGACGGCGCTATCCTGACGCTTCCGCAGATCGACCGAGACGAGGGCTGGTTCGACGGCGGGCGCCTCTTGATCCAGGACGGCGTCTGCCGCGGCCTTTTCCGGGTCATCAAGGCAGACAGGAAACGGGCCGCCGGCCGCCATCTGGAATTGTGGGATCCCTTGCCGAGCGAAGTTGGGGCCGGCACACGGATCGTGATCAAGGCGGGTTGTGACAAAGCCGCCGGAACATGCCGCCGGAAATTCGACAACATTAAAAACTTCCGGGGCTTCCCGTTCCTGCCGAGCGAAGACTGGCTCTACGCCTATCCGAAATCGGGAGACGGATCGTGAACCGCTTTGCGTCAGCTGCGCGAGGCTGGATCGGCACGCCCTATGTCCATCAGGCGAGTTGCAAGAACGCCGGATGCGACTGCCTGGGCCTTGTCCGCGGGATCTGGCGTGAATGCTTGGGCGAGGAACCTGCGCCAATCCCGCCCTATACCCATGACTGGAACGAAGCGCCGGCACGCGAGGCCTTGCTCGACGAGGCACGGCGATTCCTGCTTGAACGTCCGAAAGAGATCATCCGTCCGGGGCAGGTGCTGCTTTTCCGGATGCGCGACGGGTGCGTTGCGAAGCACCTCGGCGTCGTCGCGTCCGGTGCTCCCACAACACGTTTCGTGCATGCCTATAGCGGGCATGGCGTCTGCGAAACGGCGCTGACGGTGCCGTGGCGGAGGCGCGTTGTGGCCGTCTTCGACTTTCCCGAGGAGACCTGACAATGGCAACGATCGTCCTGGCCGCAGCGGGCGGCGCACTTGGTGCCTCGGCTGGCGGCAGTGTCCTGGGCCTGGGCTCGATGGCGGTGGGCAAGGCTATCGGCGCGACGGTGGGGCGGGCGGTGGATAATGCCGTGCTCGGTTCGGTCATGGGAAGCGGAAGTCAAACGGTCGAGCATGGCCGTCTTGATCGATTGAGGCTGACCTCGGCAGGTGAGGTGACGCCGATCCCTCAGGTCTATGGGCGCCTGCGGGTGCCGGGGCATGTCATCTGGTCGAGCGGGTTCAAGGAGCACGTGACGGAGACGACGGCCGGCGCGGCCGGCGGCAAGGGTGCTGCACCGCGCGCGGGCGGGGTCACGCAGAGGGAGTTCAGCTACTCCATATCGCTCGCCCTGGGCATCTGCGAGGGAAGGATCGCGCGGGTCGGGCGGATCTGGGCGGATGGTCGCGAGATCGACCGCGATCTTCTGGATCTGCGCGTCTATGACGGAGGTGAGGATCAGGAGCCTGATGCCCTAATCGAGATGGAGGTCGGATCCGGACGGGTGCCGGGCTTTCGCGGCCTCGCCTATGTCGTCATCGAGGACCTCGATCTGACGGAGTTCGGCAACAGGGTTCCACAATTCAGCTTCGAAGTTGTCCGGAATAACTGGGCCGGCTCCGAGCGAGACCTGGCATGCCACGTTCCAGGCGTCGCGCTGATCCCCGGAACTGGCGAGTATTCGGTTGCGACCACGCCCGTTCGCTACGAATTCGACGCGGGACATTCTCGATATGCGAACGTGCACAATCGCGTCGCCGCGACGGACTTCACGGCCGCCATGGAGACCCTGGCCGGGGATCTTCCCCGAAGCAAGGCGGTGTCGCTGGTCGTGTCCTGGTTTGGGAATGACCTGCGCTGCGACCGTTGTCGAACCGAGCCGAAGGTAGAGGATCGCCGCTTCGACGGCGCCGAGATGCCGTGGCGGGCCGGCGGCATCGGCCGGTCCCAGGCGAGGGAGGTGCCGAGGCTCGACGGCGAACCCGTCTATGGCGGCACGTCTTCCGATCAGAGCGTGGTCGAAGCGATCCGCGCGATGTCAGCATCCGGCCACGCCGTCATGTTCTATCCGTTCATCTTGATGGATCAGCTGTCGGGCAACGGCAAGCCGGACCCCTATGGCGCTTCGGAACAGCCGCAACTGCCATGGCGAGGTCGCATCACGACATCGAGGGCGGCTGGACAGCCGAACTCGCCGGACGCTACCGAAGCGGCCGCAGCGGAAGTCGCGGCCTATATGGGCGAGGCGCAATCGAAGGACTTCTCGGTCAGCTGGGCAGGGACCGGCCCCGACGGAAGTCGACTGCCGTCCTCGCAGATCGTCGTGGAATACCACGGGCCGGAGGAATGGTCATACAGACGCTTCATTCTGCACTATGCGCATCTCTGCGCGGCCGCTGGTGGTCTCGAGGCATTTTGCATCGGATCCGAGTTGCGGGGCCTCACCCGGATCCAGGGCAAAGCCAGCTTTCCGATGGTCGAGGCGTTACGCCAACTTGCGGCAGATGTACGCAAGATCCTGGGAAGCGACGTCAAGCTCAGCTATGCGGCGGACTGGTCGGAATATTTCGGCTATCACCCGAATGATGGATCGGGCGATGTCTTTTTCAATCTCGACCGGCTCTGGGCCCATACCGACATCGATTTCGTCGGGATCGACAATTACATGCCCCTGTCAGACTGGCGCAATCGGCAGGACGAGGCGGATCGCGACTGGAAATCCATACACAATCTTTCCTACTTGAAGCACAACATTCTCGGCGGAGAGGGCTACGACTGGTATTACGGGTCGCAATCCGCTCGGGACAATCAGGATCGGACGCCAATCGGCGACGGCGCATATGGCGAGCCTTGGGTTTTTCGGTACAAGGACATCCCGTCCTGGTGGCAAAATCTCCACTACGAGCGGCGCGCGGGGGTCCGGGAGGTCGAGCCGACGGAATGGGTGGCGATGTCCAAGCCGATCCGGTTCACCGAACTGGGCTGCGCAGCCATCGACAAGGGCCCGAACCAGCCCAACAAGTTTCTCGACCCGAAATCTGTCGAATCGGCCCGCCCCTTTTATTCAAGCGGACGGCGAGACGATCATATCCAGATCCAGTTTCTGCGGGCGCATTCCGAATTCTGGCGGGACACGCGTCACAATCCATCGTCGTCGCTTTATGACGGGCGGATGATCGACATCGATCGCACGTATGTCTGGACATGGGATGCGCGCCCGTATCCGCAGTTCCCGGGCCTGCGCTCGGTGTGGAGCGACGGGTCGAACTACGAACGCGGTCACTGGCTGTCTGGCCGGGCCAGCAACCGGACTCTGGCCTCGGTGGTCGAAGAGATCTGCCACCGGTCGGGCGTGACGGACATCGACGTCGAAGGGCTTGAGGGAGTTGTCCGCGGATTTGCGGTCACAGAGACTGGGGATGCGCGCGTCGCGCTTCAGCCGCTCATGCTGGCTCACGGTTTCGACGCGATCGAGCGGGAGGGGACGCTCCTGTTCAGGATGCGCCGCGGCCATGTCGACGCAACGATCTCCGCAGAGGAAGTGGTCGAGAACTCGGAGCAGTCGGGCGACATCCTCGCCATTCGCGCGCCCGAGGCCGAGCAGAGAGGCCGCGTTTCGGTTGGCTATCTGGGGCTGACCGAAAACTTCGAGGTGGCGTCCGTCGAAGCCATCTTTCCCGGCGACCGGAGCGATGCGATTGCGCGCACCGAACTGCCCATGGTGCTTCTCAATGACGAAGCTCGAGAGGTCGCGGAACGCTGGCTGGCCGAGGCACGCGTCGCGCAGGATCGGGTCCGGTTCGGCTTGCCGCGATCGCAGCTGGCCATCGGGGCTGGCGATGTCGTGGAGATCCATGGCGGCCATTATCGGATCGACCGGTCCCAGCAAGCGGAGTTCCAGCAGCTTGAGGCGGTTCGGATCGAGCCGGCCATCTACCGGCAGCCCGACGTCGTGGTGGGGCCGGACGATGGCGAGGGACAGTCGCGTCCGTTCCGGGACTTTACTCCACCAGGCCCGCCCGCCGTGGCCTTCCTCGACTTGCCCTTGTTGGCCGGATCGGAACGGGCGCTGGCGCCCCGTGTGGCGGCCTCGGCGCGGCCGTGGCCCGGTCCCGTTGCCGTCCTGTCGGCGCCGGAAGATGCCGGGTACCGGCTCAACACGGTTCTTCCGGTGGCCGCGACGATGGGAGTGACCGAGACGCCGCTTGCTGCAGGACCTGTTGGCCTCTGGGATCGAGGCAGCGCCGTCCGGGTCCGGTTGCTGGCCGGTACCTTCTCCTCGATCGGCGAATCCGCGCTCCTCGCGGGCGGCAACGCCATGGCCATCGGGTCGGGAGAGGACGACGATTGGGAGATCTTCCAGTTCAGGGAGGCGAAGCTGATCGGCGACCGGAAATGGGACCTGTCCCTGCGCCTCAGGGGTCAATTGGGAACAGACGCGTTCATGCCCGACGAATGGGCGGCGGGCAGCCGTGTCGTCCTGCTGAACAACGCGGTGCGGCAACTGGATCTGTCCTCCGCGCTCAAGGGAGTGGTGCAACACTATAGGATCGGGCCCTCGGCCGAGCCGCTCGACAGCGGGGCGTTCACGCACTGGGAGCGCTCGTTCGCAGGCGCAGAGCTCAGACCATACGCGCCGGTGCATCTCGTCACCCGGTCGATCGGTGGCGCCGTCCAGGTGTCGTGGATCCGGCGAAGCCGGATCGGCGGCGACGACTGGAACGGGTTCGATGTGCCGCTTGGCGAAGAGCGAGAGGTCTACCGGGTGCGGGTCATCAAGTCATCCACAGTCATCCGGGAGGACATCGTTTACCAGCCCCTCTGGCAGTACGATCCCTCCGCTCAGACCGCCGATGGAGGCGGGAGGGTGCAGGTCGAGGTCGCCCAGTTGTCGGTCGCCTACGGCGCCGGGCCGGGACGGCGGATCTCGCTCGATCTCGGGTAAGGTGGATGGTTTTGCACGGGTGCGCCCCGCCCTATATGTGGCGTCAGGCGAAGCCGAGATGCGACGCCGGCAACACCGAGGGCCATCGACCATGAGCGTCAGCTTGAACCACGTAACCAGCGTCGATCCGGTATGGTCTCGGATCCGGGAGGAGAGCCAGCAGGCGACCCTGGCCGAACCGCTGATGGGCGGGCTCTACCACGTCTCCGTCCTGCACCACGACTCGATCGAGAAGGCATTGAGCTATCGGCTTTCTCTGAAATTGTCGTCCGGGGAGATGCCCGCGCAGATCCTGCGCGAGATTGCCGACGAGGCCTATGCCGACGATCACGGTCTTGGCGAAGCCGCCAGAGCGGACCTAGTCGCAACCTATGAGCGCGATCCAGTCTGTCACCGGTTCGTCCAGCCGCTCCTGTTCTTCAAGGGCTATCAGGCCGTTCAGGCATACCGGGTGGGCCATTGGCTCTGGCGGAGCGGGCGGCACGATCTTGCCTACTTCATCCAGATGCGGACCTCCGAGGTGTTTGGCGTCGACATCCACCCGGCGGCCAGGTTGGGCAAGGGGATCATGATCGACCACGCCCATTCGATCGTCATTGGCGAGACGGCGACGGTGGGCGACAACGTCTCGATGCTTCATTCGGTGACGCTTGGCGGGACGGGGAAAGAGGACGACGACCGTCATCCCAAGATCGGTGACGGCGTGCTGATCGGCGCAGGCGCGAAGGTGCTTGGCGCCATCAGGGTCGGCCATTGTTCGAGGATCGCGGCCGGTTCCGTCGTGCTCGAGGATGTGCCCGCGATGAAGACCGTGGCCGGCGTGCCCGCCAGGATCGTGGGCGAAGCGGGATGCGCCCAGCCATCCGTCATGATGGACCAGCTGTTCGGGCGGAGCGGAGAATAGAAGCGGCGGCTCCGGACATTCCGGACGGTGATTGAAGTTTCTGCGCCCGCTCACGTACCCCTCGGGTTCGATAGAGGACAGCCGAGCGCGGTCTTGCGCCTCAGGGCCGCCGAGGGTCATGCCGGCGATGCGTCTGGGTTGGCGGCGCCCGGCGCTCCCTGGCCGATCGCCGGGACAGCTTCTGCACGACGATCAGGATCCGCATGACGGCGCGAGGCAACGCCGCGGGCCGGACCTGTCCTGACATGGCGCATGCGTCCGATTCGCGGCATCAATGGCCCAAGGGGTCGTCGGGACGTAGCAGTCATGAAATCTGAGACGTCTTCCATCTACGCTCTGGACGATGCAAGGGGAGCACCATCCGTGACAGGAAACTCGAACATCGTCCCGTCCGTTGAGGAAAGTCCCGTCGCCCTCGACCGCGACCTGTTCCTCCGAAAGCTCCTGCGGGAGCTTGCCGGCACGCTCGAAGACGTGGTCGGTCTCGCCGAAGCGTCCGGATATATCAGCGTCGTCGGAGGAGCGATCGGTCACAGGATCGACGAAGACTATCGCTCCGCCCTGTCGGTCGACCGGTTGAGCAGAAACCAGGTGCGAGATGTCCTCGTGGATCTGAAGCGTCGGATCCAGGGAGACTTCTACGTCATCGAGGAAACCGAGAACCGGATCGTTCTGGGAAACCGGAAATGCCCGTTCGGCAAGCTGGTCGAGGGGCGTCCGTCCCTGTGCATGATGACGTCGAACGTTTTCGGCGCCATCACTGCCCAGAACCTCGGCTACGCGCGCGTGGAGATCGAGGAGGCGATCGCCAAAGGGCATGCAGGATGCCGCGTCGTCGTCCATCTTGTACCGAGGGATGCAGTCGAACCGCATGCGCGTGAGTATTTCAGGCTGGATGAATGAATGACGAAGACGGTAAGCCGGCGATCGGCTCCAAGCTCGAGTTCCTCTGGGAGCCGGCGCTGATTGTCGACCTGAACGGCCAGATCCTTCACGCCAATGCGGCTGCCCGCGTGCTTCTGGGCGCAGACATTGCGCCGGACGCGCTGCGCCGTGCAGCGGCGGATGACTGGCCGAGGATCCAGACGTATCTGCGGGCGGCGACAGCGTCGACGGCGCCGCGGGTCGGATCGCTTAGACTGTGCCTGAGAGGGGTGACCCGGCTCTTTCGGGTCCACGCGGCCCTGCTGCCGCCCGACATGTCGGGCAAGAAGTCGGTCATCCTGAGGATCATGCCGCCCAAGGACGACCAGTTCGCCGCGATGAACAGGCGCGTTCAGAATCTGAACGTCCACTTGCACCGGCGCCTGAAGGAGAACGCGCTGCTCAAGCAGGCTCTGGAGGAGAACAAGGTCCTTCTTAGCGAATTGCAGCATCGCGTGAAGAACAACGTCCAGCAGATGCTGTCTCTGATCAAGATGTCCGCCTCGAGGCAGGCGTCGCCGCAGCACGGCGATTTCATCCGCACGGCGTCGGATCGGCTCATGGCAATGGCGAAGACGCAGGAAGCGATCTACCAGAGCGGTCGCGCCGAAGGTCTGGCGGCGAGCGCGCTCCTGGAAGACATCGCCCGCGCCGCGAATGCGAGCTACGGATCCGTCACGCAGATCCGGCCGTCAATCAAGCCGGTGATAATGACCGCCGATGAGGCGCATTGTCTTGCCCTGATCGTCAACGAGCTCGTCACAAACGCCTGCAAACACGCGGCCAGTCCGGGAAGCTGCATCGACGTGGTGGTTTCGGCTGAGGAGGGCCGCATCTGCCTTGAGGTTCGTGACCAGGGGCCTGGCTTTGACGAGACGGCCGTGCCCCGCTCCTCGGGGCTGAACCTCGTCAGAAATCTCTGCCGACAACTGGATGCCACGTTCGAGATCGAGAATGACTATGGTGCGACCTGCCGAGTGGCGTTTCGGTCGAAGTTGACGTCGTGCATTGCTTGAAGGGTGCTGCCAGCTATCTTCCGTCTCCGGCGTTGCAGATGAACGTCTTGAAGAGCCTGGTGCCGGACCGTGGAACGCGCAGACCGTACTCGAAGATCATGATGGTCTCCTCATCGAACAATGACAACGCGGCCGCGGCTTCAGCGGCAGCCGCGCAGCACGCGAAGCCGGAGACGATCCGCCGACCCCTGCGCGTTCTGGTGGTCGAGGACGAAGCGATCATCGCGATGTATCTCGAAGGCGTTCTCGACGATCTGCACGTGGAGGTCGTGGGAGTCGCCGCGAGCGCGGATGAGGCGCTGCGCCTTGCGAGACTTCACCGCCCGGATTTTGCGACGATGGACATCAACCTGAAGGGCAAGAAGGACGGGATAAGCGCCGCGACCGACCTCTACCGAGACCTCGGGATCCGCTCGATCTATCTCTCCGCCTATGGCAACCTCGAAACCCGCACCCGCGCCGCCCAGTCGAACCCGTACGGCTGGATCCCAAAGCCGATCGACGAATATGCTCTGGAGACGCTTCTGCGGACGATCCGCGACGGTTGACGTCCCGCCTCATTGACGCCCTTGACCGGCGGAGATGATGGCTCGAAGCGGCCGGGGCGTGATGAAACGGCTGATGGAGCGCAGCGCCCCGGAATGCCACCCGCTCGTTTCCGGGATCCGGCTCTGCGCCAAGGCTCGGGACTGCCCGCGCTTGTGAGCGCCCGCACCTCCCGATAGGATGGACAAAGATCCTGTGGAGCCAGAATGGAAAAGTTCAAACAGCTGACGGCCGTCGCCGCGCCCCTGCCGCTGATCAATGTCGACACGGACATGATCATTCCGAAGCAGTTCCTGAAGACGATCAAGCGCGAGGGGCTGGGCGTCAATCTCTTCGACGAGATGCGCTACGACGATCAGGGTGAGGAGGTTGCCGACTTCGTCCTGAACCGCCCGGCCTATCGCGACGCCCGGATCCTGATCACCGGGGAGAATTTCGGCTGCGGATCGTCGCGGGAACATGCGCCGTGGGCGATCAAGGATTTCGGCATTCGCTGCATCATCGCGCCGTCCTACGCCGACATCTTCTTCAACAACTGCTTCAAGAACGGCATCCTGCCGGTCGTGCTTCCGCAAGATCAGGTCGACCTCCTGATGGAGGATGCGCGGAAGGGAGCCAATGCGCGCATGACCGTCGATCTCGAGGCACAGCAGATCACCGCATCGACGGGCGAGGTGATCGCGTTCGACATCGACCCGTTCCGGAAGCACTGCCTTCTGGAGGGGCTCGACGATATCGGCCTGACAATGGAGAAGGCCGCAGCGATCGACAGCTTCGAATCGCGCACCGCGCAGGCTCGCCCCTGGGTCTGATGCGGCAAGGCGCGGCGTGGCTGGCCTGCCTCCTCGTGACGCTGGCCGGTTCGGCCGCGTCGGACACACTGCGCCTCGCAACGTTCAACACCGGCCTGTCCGCTCGCGGCCCCGGTCTTTTGCTGCGCGATACCCTGGAGGGCAAGAGCCCCCCGATCGCCGCGGTGGTCGCCATGATCGCCGAGGCGGCCCCTGACGTGCTTGTGCTCCAGGACATCGACTACGACCTTGGCGGCGCCACCCTCGCAGCCTTGGCAGATCGCATCGCGCGGTCCGGACCGGACTACGCCTACCGGTTCGCGCTTCGCCCGAACAGCGGCATGGCGACGCCATTCGACCTCGATGGCGACGGGCGCCGCGGCGGCCCCCGGGACCGGCAGGGCTACGGCGACTTCGCGGGCGCCGGCGGCATGGCGGTGCTGTCGCGCTATCCGATCGACACGGACGCGGTCGTCGACCTCTCGGATCTTCTGTGGCGGGATCTTCCCGGCGCCATCCCGCCCGCCTTGCCCGAGTCCGTGGCCGGGATCCAGCGGCTGTCCTCCGTCGCCCATTGGATCGTGCCCGTGCGCCTTGCCGGCGGCGCTCTCACGCTTCTGACATGGCACGCAACGCCGCCGGTCTTTGACGGCGTCGAAGATCGCAACGGCCGCCGCAATCGTGACGAGACCGCCTTGTGGCTGCGCCTGCTCGACGGCGAGCTCGACGTCCCGGCGCATGCGAAGCGCTTCGTCGTCATCGGCGTCGGCAATGTGGATCCCGTGGATGGCGAAGGGATCCGCGACAGCCTCGGCGCCCTCCTCGCCGATCCCCGCCTTCAGGATCCCGCGCCCCGCAGCGAGGGCGCGGCCGCCGCCGCCGATCCCGGCCATGAGGGCGATGCTGCGCTCGACACGGCCGATTACGGCGACCCGCCCGGCAATCTGCGGGTCAGCTACATCCTGCCGTCCGCCGACCTCAAGGTCACCGGCTCGGGCGTTCTCTGGCCGGCTGCGGGAAGCGCGGCCGCCGCCCGGCTGGGGCGCAGCGAGGATTGGCCACAGCATCGCCTCGTCTGGATCGATCTGGAACTTGCGGGAGACGAGGCACCTTGACCGGAGGGGCGCGACACGCGACCCACGCACAGATCCCAGACGCCGAGCGAAAGGACCAGACATGCCGAACCCGTCCCTCCTGATCCTTCCCGGCGATGGCATCGGGCCCGAAGTCATGACCGAGGTGCGCAAGGTCGTCGACTGGTTCCGAAGCGCCAAGGGCCTGACCTTCGATGTCACCGAGGATCTGGTCGGCGGCTGCGCCTACGACGCCCATGGCACGCCTCTCACCGACGACACGATGGAAATCGCGCAATCGGTCGATGCAGTCCTTCTGGGCGCGGTGGGGGGGCCGAAATACGATGCCCTGGACTTCTCGGTGAAGCCCGAGCGCGGCCTCTTGCGGTTGCGCAAGGAAATGGATCTCTTTGCCAATCTGCGCCCGGCGCGGTGCTTCGACGCGCTGGCGGATTTCTCTTCGCTGAAGAGGGAGATCGTCGCCGGCCTCGATATCATGATCGTCCGGGAATTGACCTCCGGCATCTATTTCGGCGAGCCCCGCGGCATCAGCGACGACAACGAGGGCGGTCGCGTCGGCATCAACACGCAGCGCTATACCACCGGCGAGATCCGCCGGGTGGCTCGCGCTGCCTTTGATCTGGCGCGCAAGCGCGCCGGCAAGGTCTGCTCGATGGAAAAGGCCAATGTCATGGAATCCGGGATCCTGTGGCGGGAGGAGGTCCAGTGGGTCCACGACCAGGAATACGGAGATGTCGAGTTGACCCACATGTACGCCGATGCCGGCGCCATGCAGCTCGTCCGCAAGCCCAACCAGTTCGACGTCATCGTCACCGACAACCTCTTCGGCGACCTTCTGTCGGACGCCGCGGCGATGCTGACGGGCTCGCTCGGGATGCTGCCCTCGGCCTCGCTCGGGGCGCCCATGAAGAACGGTCGGCCGAAGGCGCTCTACGAACCGGTGCACGGCTCGGCGCCCGATATTGCCGGCGAGGGCAAGGCCAATCCCATTGCCTGCATCCTCAGCTTCGCCATGGCGCTGCGCTACAGCTTCGATCAGGGCCAGCATGCGGATCTCGTGGAGGGCGCGGTCGAGGCGGTGCTGGAGCAGGGCCTGCGGACCGCCGATCTTCTGGGTGAGGAGGGCGCCTCACCGGTGAGCACCTCCGACATGGGCGACGCCATCGTGGCCGCGATGGGAGCCAGCTAGCCCGGATAATTCATGAAGCCGCAGTCTTCTACTCAGGAGGCCGGTCTCCCGGGGCTTGGGTTTGTCGCGCGCACTCGACGTCGGCGTCCGGTTGGGGAGGCCGGCCGGCGACTTGGGTCTTGGGTGATATGAGTTGATGTTCCGGGGTTGTCGGGGCGCTTGCGTCAGGCTGCTTTCGGTGGGGCGAGGGCGTCGAAGAGAAGGTGGAGAAGTCCCTGTCGCGGGCACGATGCCGGCAGTGTGACGATGATCCGGGTCTTCTTCTCGACGATGGTGGCCGCCAGTTTGACGAGGTGCAGGCGCAGCGTGTCGAACTGGGCGCGGCGCCACGGTGAGCGCTTCGGGCAAGCCGCGCGGAGCTTCCACCAAAGCCAGTAGGCGCAGCCGTGCAGCATCAGGCGCATCTGGTTGGCGTTGGCCTTCGAGCACGACGTCCGATCTGCTGCGAGATGGGCCTTCCACGCCTTGATGTGGTTCTCGGCTTGGCCGCGAGCGGAATAAAGCTTCTCGTAAAGATGCTTGCCGCGGCCGCCCTCAAGATTGGTGACGATGTAGCGGGTGTCCCGACCCATGGGACCAACTTCGACGCGGGCGATGACGCGGCGGGATTTCGACCACGACCGGGCTGCGTAGGAGAAGGTCTTGAACCGGCGCAGCTTCTGGCCCGGCTTGCGGGCGTAGCGCGCCGCCGTCGACGCCTCCAAGGCCGAGATGTTCTCCGCAAGACGGCGGTTCTTCGATAGGCCGAAGACATAGCGCAGCCCGAGCCTGTCACACAGGTCCAGAACCTGGGGTGCGCAGTAGTGGCTGTCGGCCCGCAGCAGGATTTCTGTCTTGGGCCAATGCTTGCGGATCTCCCGGATCAACCGACGAATATGAGCGGCACTCTCGGCACCATTCGGGCGGCGGGCCGGGCGCAGCAAGGTCCCGACAAGTCGGCCGTCGCCGTCGAAGACGACGATCGGCTGGAAGCCGAACTCGTCGTAGAACGCATTGAACAGGCGAAGCTGCTGATGGCCATGCACCGCATCGAATGTGTCATCGATGTCGAGCACGATCTGTCTGGGCGCATGCGCAAAGGACTGGCAGTAGAACCGGACCATCTCGCGGCCCATGCGGATCAGGGCGCGGGCGTCGGGCAGGTTTTCCATGCGCGAGATCGTCGGCTGAGAACACAACGCCGGTCCTGTTTCAGGTCCACGCTCCAACGCGATCCTGAAGCTGGGATCATGCCGCAGGGCTGTCGCATCATTGCCGTCTTCATACCCCGCGCCGATCATCATGATCCGGAAACGGATGATGTCACACAGGCTATGCTGAACTTTCGCCGGATCACGCGGATCGCGTAGGCAATCGGCGAGCCGCTGCGCCAACACCGCCTTGCGCTCGATCTCGCGCAGCAGGGTCAGCCCCGCGTCGGAGCTCATGTCGGCGCCGTCAAATGCGAGCCGCATCGGCTTGCCATTGAGGGGTGACAGGCGGAGCGTGGAACACGTAGATTGGGCCATGGCGGAGGTCGTCCTCCTGAAAGCTGCATGTTTGGCGTCAACAACCAAAACATACGGCGTTTCAGATGGTTACGCTACCTCCGCCGCCTTCACATGAATTATCCGGGCTAGCGCCGCACTCCCTCCAAGAGGGCGTCGTCCACGCCGCCCTCGCCGTGCAGCACGCTCACGTCGCCGGTCGTCTCGAGCACGACGGCGCGGACCTGGTCGAGACGCAGGGCATTGGCCTCGCGCAGCTTGCTCATGATGTCCGCTTCGCTCACCTTGCCCTGCACCATGTTCTCGCGACACATCTTGCCGTCCTGCATCAACAGGAGCGGCTCGTTGTCCATCCCGCGGCGGATCGAGGTGACCCTCTCGCGCAAGCGACCGAGTGCCGCCTGAAGGGCGTAGAGCGCGACGAGACCTGCCATCGACGCCACGAACGACGCGCGGGTGTCCGCCATCGCGACGCCTGCAAGCGTCGAGCCCACGGCCAGGGTCAGCGCGAAATCGAAGGCCGACATCTTCGAAAACGTCCTGAGCCCGCAGGCGCGCGTCAGGACAATGACCAGCGCAACACCTGCAGAGCTGCGCAAAACGGCATGAAGGATTTCCATGGGTCGCCTTCCTTTTGGCGATCAAGGCGCATGGGGCCTGCCGGTTCCCCTGGGTTGGGGCACGGTTTCCTGAGACAGTTCGTAGCGCTATTTCTCTGGCTCAGGGGAATAGGAGATGGACGACAAGAAGACGACATCAGGCGCGACGGAGGCCACGGCCTCGTCGGCGCGCGCGCATGACGCTGGCGACGACGGGGCCGAGGCCGGTGGTACGAAGCGCTTCTCCGCGAAGCGCAAGCTGACGGCGGTTCAACGTCTGATGCGTGGCGAGAGCCTCGAGGCGGTATCGCGTGATCTGAACGTTCCGGTTCACCGGCTATCGGAATGGCGCGATCGGGTTCTCATGGCGCCGGAGAGCGCTTTGAAGGAGCGCGGGAGGGATGAGCGCGACGAGGAGATCACGCGGCTCCAGGCCAAGGTGGGCGAGATCACCATGGCCGATGAGTTGTTGTCCGCGAAAATCGACAAGCTGGAGGGCGGGCGCCCTTTGGCCCGGCGGAGGTCGAGGAAATGAGCCGGGCGCATTCGATCTCCACGCAGCGGCCCTACGGAACGGTGCGGGTCTGTGACGTCTGGACGGTTCCCCGCGCGGCGGTGTACCGGCATCGCGCTTCGGGCAACGCCGCCGCCAACGAGACGCAGCCGCCCCGCCGTCGTGGCCCCACGGGGGCGGCGTCCGACCGGGTGCTCCTGGAGAAGATCCGCGCCGTCATCGCGTCATCGCCCTTCTCCGGGGAAGGCTACCGGAAGATCCGGGCGCGGCTGAGGGTTTCGGGCATCCGCACCGCGTCGCGTGCGGCGGATCATGAAGGAGAACGGCCTTCTGGCCCCGCACCGTCCGGTCCGGCGGGATGCCTGCGCCCATGACGGAACGATCGTGACCGACAAGGTTGACCAGGTCTGGGACAAGCCATGTCGCGCCATTGGTCCAAGCGACAATGGCGAGTGACATGACCCAGACGTTCACGACCGCGCAGGGCCGCGCAGGGCCGCGCCTACGTCTTCATCGCCGTCGATCACTGCTCAGGGGAATTCGCCGGCATCCATGCCTCCTCCAGCGCAAGCCGCTGGGAGGCGCTGGAGCCGATCCGACAGGGGGTCACCCGGCATTTCGGCGGCATCGAGCCCGACGTGGCCGCCGGCCTGAAGCTGCGCCATGACCATGGCTCGGACTACATGGCGAAGGCCTTCCAGAACGAGGTCCGCTTCTTCGGCATCACCAGCTCGCCCTCCTCGTACGCCAGCCAGAAGGCAACGGCGTGGCCGAGCGGGCCATACGAACCCTCAAGGAGCAGCTTCCGTGGGTTCGCCACTTCGCCACCATCGAGGAACTCAGGCAGGCCCTGACAGCCTTCGCCGCAGAGTATGACGCCTCGTGGCTGCGCGAGCGGCACGGATACAAAACGCCAAATCAGATCAGGGCCGAACAGAAAGCCCCTGAAACCGAAGCCGCCACGGGGACCAAAATGGCGGCATGACCACCGCAGCGCGCTGTCTCATTTCCGTGCCCCGGTACAGCCTGCCGGTTCCCCCGACGTGATGCGCAGCCCGGTTCTCCGCTGACCCGTGTCGCTACGCCTCCTCGAAGGTGGAACCCGAATAGGAGCCTCTTGCCAAGTCCCGGCAGACCCGGTAGGCCGCGCGACAGGGTCGGAGTGTAGCTCAGCTTGGTAGAGCACTGCCTTCGGGAGGCAGGGGTCGGAGGTTCGAATCCTCTCACTCCGACCAGTTCGTTGTTCAATTCCTGCGTTTTGCCGAATCCGGTTCGCGCTCCAGAACCTACTTGTCGTGTCGCGGACGATCAGATAGACCCTCGCCGCTCTGCTCTGTTCATGGCAAGATCGATCCTGCGCGAGGTTCGGGACGGGGGGCGAGCATGCTGATCTCTCTGCACAAGCAGGCGACGACGACACCGAAGATCCGGGCCGCGATCCAGGCGAGCACCGAGCCTGCCTGGATGGTGGCGGAGCGCTATGGCATCTCCGAGCAGACGGTCTGGAAGTGGCGCAAGCGCGACAGCGTGCATGACCGCAGCCACACGGCGCATCGGTTGCAATCGACGCTCACACCTGCCCAGGAGGCTGTGGCGGTGTCGCTGCGCAAGACCCTGCTCTTGCCGCTCGACGACCTTCTCTGCGTAGTCCGCGAGTTCCTGAACCCGAACGTCTCGCGCTCCGGGCTGGACCGCTGCCTGCGCCGGCATGGTGTCGGCAACCTGCGTGACCTGAAGCCAACCGCGCGACGGCCTGCACACAAGCCGTTCAAGGCCTACGAGCCGGGTTACCTGCATGTCGACGTGAAATACCTGCCGCAGATGGCGGACGAAGACCGCCGCCGGTATCTGTTCGTGGCCATCGATCGCGCCACGCGGTGGGTCTTCGTGCGCGTCTATCCGGCGAAGACGGCGGCCAACGCCCGCCGCTTCCTACGCGACCTGGAACGTGCTGCGCCGATGCGGATCACGCGGGTGCTCACCGACAACGGCAAGGAGTTCACGGACAGGCTCTTCGGCCTGCGGAAGCGCGCCGCCACCGGAAACCACGAGTTCGACCGCCTCTGCGCCGATCTCGGTATCGAGCATCGCCTGGCCCCGCCGATGCGGCCGCAAACGAACGGCATGGTCGAGCGCTTCAATGGCCGGATCGAGGGTAAGCCTCCGCCGAGGACCGCGGTCAGGCAGCCTTGACCTGAGGTGTTGCCAAGTTCCATTCCCACGGCAGCAACTCGTGCAGGCGTGAGACCGGCATGTCGGAGATGCGCGCGATGACGTCGGCGAGCCAGGCTTGGGGATCGATGCCGTTCAATTTTGCCGTGCCGATCAGTGCATACATCGCGGCGGCGCGCTGTCCGCCCCGTTCGGACCCGGCGAAGAGCCAGGATTTTCTGCCGAGGGCCACACCGCGCAGGGACCGCTCGGCGGCGTTGTTGCTGAGGCAGATGCGGCCATCCTCGAGGAACCGGGTGAAGCCCGGCCAGTGGTTCGGCGACAGCAGGTAGTCGATCGCCTTGGCGACCTTGGCGTGCTTCGAGAGCAGCGCCCGTTCTCCGCGCAGCCAGCGTTCCAGATCCCCGACCAGCGGGGCCGACAGATGTTGCCGTGCTTCGCGGCGCTCGTCAGGGGATTTGCCGTTGATGTCGCGCTCGATCTCGAACAGGGCATCGATGCGTCGGACCGCTTCGAACGCGATCGGCGAGATCTCCTTGGGCGACTTGCCCTTCCGGATGTTGCCTTCGACATCGGCGAGTTCGAAGAACTTGCGGCGGGCGTGTGACCAGCACAGCGCCGAGGTCACCGGTCCGGGCGACCGCCTCGGGTCGTAGAGCTGGTTGTATCCGGCATAAGCGTTCGTCGGGAAAACCGTCCACTGGACGGTTTTCTGATCCTCCTCACCCTGGAGAATACCCTGCCAGCCCTTGAGATGTTCGTTCGGATGCTCGCCGCCCCGATCGCGGGAGAAGCGGAAGGCCACTGCCGGCGGCGCGGTGCCGCCGAAGGGCCGATCATCGCGCACATAGGTCCAGAGCCGCGCGGTCTTCGTGCCGCCCCGGGCCAGCAGCGGCACGGTGGTATCGTCGCCGTGCAACCGCGAGCCCGCCATGACATGCGCCTCGATCAGCGCATGCAGCGGCGTCAGCAACTCGGTCACCGCGCCGACCTGATCGGCGAGCGTGGAGAGGCTGAGATCGACGCCCTCGCGGGCATAACGCTCGGCCTGGCGGTTCAATGGCTGATGCTGCCCGCTCGACCATTGTCCTCGGACCAATGGCGGACAAGGTCTCGCTCTCGAACACGATCATCGCCAGCAGGCTCGGTCCCGCCCAGCCGCGCGGGATCGGGTGGAACGGGGCCGGCGGCTGGCTGATCTTCTCGCAGTCCCGGCAGGTGAACTTCTCGCGGACGGTCTGGATCACCTTCCACTGCCGCGGCACCACCTCCAGCGTATCGGTGACATCCTCGCCCATCTTCACGATGCGGTCCGATCCGCGAGCCACGTGCAGGCCGCGGGGGCCTCGACCACCACCCGCTCGCGCGGCAGATGCTCGGGGAACGGCTTCTTCACCGGCTTGCGGCGATCGAAGGCGCGAACCTTCGTCGCCTTCGCCGCCGCCTGCTCGGCGCGGATGGCATCCTCCGACGCGGCGGTTTCCAGCTCCTCGAGTTGCAACTCGAGCTGATCGATCAGCCGGGCGGTGCGTTCGGCACTGCGGCCATACTTCTCGCGCTTGAGCATCGCGATCTCGAGCTTCAGGCCCGCGATCAGTGCCTCGGACGCCGACACCACAGCATTCGACCGGGCCAGTTCGGCCTTTGTGACGGCCAGTTCGGCGCGCAGTTTCTCGAGTTCGGAGGCGGCATCTGACATGGCCAGGATCTACCATGCCGGTTCGGGAATGCCCATGCAAAACAGGGCTATGGGCGAGATTTATACAACCTTTGCAGGGCGTTGCGTCCAGCGCGGGTTGCGCCAATCGATTCCGTCCAGAAGATAACCGAGCTGCGCCGCGGAAATCTGGACCGCGTCGCCCGTGCGGCTAACCGGCCAGATGAACTTGCCCGCTTCGAGGCGTTTCAGATAGAGCGACATGCCTACGCCATCATGCCACAAAATCTTGAGCAAATCGCCTTTACGCCCTCGGAAGCAAAATATCTCCCCGGCATGCGGATCACGCCCGAGGCCTTGCTGCACCTGGAGCGCCAGCGTGTTCATGCCTCGCCGCATGTCGGTCATGCCACCCGCGATCCAGACCTTCGCCCCTGCCGGAAATGCGATCATGCCCGCTCCAACACTTGGATGAGTCGCGCAAGGAGAGACGCCTCGGTCGTGGCGGCGATCACCAGCCGGCGTCCGTTCGCCAGGATGATCTCGACCCGGTCACACCTCGCGTCCTCCGCCGGGTCCCGCACATCAGTGGTCACCGGCCCGGGCGCGCGATCCGGCGACACGGAAACCGGCGCGAAATGCACGCGATCGCATTCCGCGGCCAACAGGCCCTCCCGCGCCTCGCGACGCCATCGCGTCAGAAGCGCACGGGAAATCTCGTGCCGCCGAGCCGTCGCCGCCACCATCCGCGGCCCCGCATAGCTCTCCTCCACGATCCGCAACTTCTCCGCGTCCGTCCAACGGCGCCGACGGCCGGTATCCGTGACCGAGAGAACCTCTACCTGGGACATGAAGCTATGGTCTGCCATAGCTTCAGGCTCTTACAGAAAGCCAGTCCCGCCCGTCAGACGGCCCTCGCCGGATGAATACCATCCAGCAGCTGGAGCGGGAACTGGCGCGCAAGGAGAAGGCGCTGGCCGAAGCCGCTGCGCTGATGATCCTGCGAAAAAAGGCCGAGGCGATCTTGGGCCGGGGGGACGAGGACGCATGACGTCCGCTCCGGATCGCCGACACATCATCGCCCTCATCGACGAGGCCACGGCGGCAGGCGCCTGCCAGTCCGCCGCCTGCGCCGAGCTTGGCCTGCACGAGCGCAGCTTGCAGCGCTGGAAGGACCCTGATGGCGGGACCCGCGAGGACCGCCGCCCTTTCGCCGAACGGGCGGCGCCTGCCAACAGGCTGAGCGAGGAAGAGCGCGACCTCATCGTGGCGACCTGCGCCACGCCCGAGTTCGCGAGCCTCCCGCCCAGCCAGATCGTCCCCCGGCTGGCCGACCGCGGCACCTGGATCGCGTCGGAGTCCAGCTTCTACAGGGTCTTGCGCGAGCGTGGACAGAACCATCGGCGCGCGCGACCGGCGACCCGGCGCAAGCCGCCCACCAGCTTCGAGGCGAAGGCTCCGTGCCAGGTCTGGACGTGGGACATCACCTGGATGCCCGGGCCGATCGCGGGGGCATTCTTCCATCTCTACCTCATCGTCGACATCTGGAGCCGCAAGATCGTCGGTTGGGAGATCCACGAGCGCGAGACGGCCGACTTCGCCGCCCGGGTGCTCGAACGGGCGGTCCGGGCGGAGAGGTGCTTCACGAGCCCCCTGGTCCTGCACGCCGACAACGGCAGCCCGATGAAAGGCGCGACGATAAAGGCCACGATGGAGCGGCTCGGCGTGACCGCGTCCTTCAGCCGCCCACGGGTGTCGAACGACAACCCCTTCTCCGAAGCGCTCTTCCGGACCTGCAAGTATATGCCTGGTTGGCCGACCCGAGGCTTCGCGGCGATTGATGAGGCGCGGGTCTGGGTTCAGGGCTTCGTGCGCTGGTACAACCTCGAGCATCGCCACAGCGCCATCCGCTTCGTTACGCCGACCAGCGCCACCGTGGCGACGACCGACCGCCCCTCGCCAACCGACACCGCGTGTATCAACGCGCCCGTGCCGCCCGTCCCGAACGATGGTCAGGCAAGGCGCGCTGCTGGACGCCGGTCGGTTCCGTCTGGCTGAACCCGGAGCGACCGGACACCGGAAGCGAAGGCCATGGGGCCGCCGACGCACTCCCCCGGGAAGCTGGCGGCGGCGGACCCATGGCCGGCCCCGCTAAGCGAGCGGCCTGAGACAAGTGCAGGCGACAACTCCTTTGACAAACACCGTCGACCGCCAACGCGGAACCCGCGATATCGATGGGGCGTGGGCGCCGCTTACACAACTTCCCTGGCAGAGGGGGGACGCCGAAGGACGGTTTGACGATTGCGCGGCCAGGCTGTTAACGCTGCGCAGATGAGGACCAACAGTTTGAAGCTGTGGGCCAGTGATGCCACGGTCGACCTACCTTTCCGACCGCGGGAGCCGAGGTGGTACGTGTCACATCCCGCGCGATTATACGGTCGTTTCTTGAAGAGGTCCGGCCTTTGTCGCTGCCAGTCCTTGAGGGCGTCGACGGGCGTTCGGCCCTTGAGCACTGATTGCGGAAGCTGGCCATTGTAGAGGCGGACGTAGCGAAGGATCGTCTGTTCGAGGTCCTCGCCGCTGTGGAAATGATGACTTTGCAGGACGTCCTCGATCCGGCCATTGAAGCGCTCGACCATGCCGTTCGTTTGCGGCCGCATCGGCGGGGCCAGGCGATGCTCGATACCGAGATCGGCGCAGAGGCGGTCGAACTCGTGGTTTCCGGTGGCGGCGCGCTTCCGCAGGCCGAAGAGCCTGTCCGTGAACTCCTTGCCGTTGTCGGTGAGCACCCGCGTGATCCGCATCGGCGCAGCACGTTCCAGGTCGCGTAGGAAGCGGCGGGCGTTGGCCGCCGTCTTCGCCGGATAGACGCGCACGAAGACCCACCGCGTGGCGCGATCGATGGCCACGAACAGATACCGGCGGCGGTCTTCGTCCGCCATCTGCGGCAGGTATTTCACGTCGACATGCAGGTAACCCGGCTCGTAGGCCTTGAACGGCTTGTGTGCAGGCCGTCGCGCGGTTGGCTTCAGGTCACGCAGGTTGCCGACACCATGCCGGCGCAGGCAGCGGTCCAGCCCGGAGCGCGAGACGTTCGGGTTCAGGAACTCGCGGACTACGCAGAGAAGGTCGTCGAGCGGCAACAGCAGGGTCGTGCGCAGCGACACCGCCACAGCCTCCTGGGCAGGTGTGAGCGTCGATTGCAACCGATGCGCCGTGTGGCTGCGGTCATGCACGCTGTCGCGCTTGCGCCACTTCCAGACCGTCTGCTCGGAGATGCCATAGCGCTCCGCCACCATCCAGGCAGGCTCGGTGCTCGCCTGGATCGCGGCCCGGATCTTCGGTGTCGTCGTCGCCTGCTTGTGAAGAGAGATCAGCATGCTCGCCCCCCGTCCCGAACCTCGCGCAGGATCGATCTTGCCATGAACAGAGCAGAGCGGCGAGGAGCTATGTGATCGTCCGGGACACGACAGGTACGCAGCCAGACTCGGATCGACCTGTAAGTGTTCACCCAGCTTCATGGATGTCCTGTTCAGCGCTTGGCAGCGTGCAGGCTGGCTCTATCCCGCAACAATTGCTTTTGCTGATCGAGTCGGTTCATAGATGAAGGAAGCTTGCAAAAGAAAAACAGCGATCGGCTTTGCTGTTTACGTGTTCAATCGCTCGGGATGTGGAAATTGCACGCCTACTGTTTCGCTCGGTCGATCGGCATGTGTCGGAGCGCATCCGCCATTTGGTAGTGGTTCCGGCCGATGCGCTGGGACTCTTCCGACAATTTGCGAGCCGCCGTCGCGAGATCGTCGCGCAGGAGGACATCCTGCCCCATCGCGCGCTAAAATTTCCCAAAGGACTGGAAAATCTATCTTTTCTTTCATCGGGATTCCGTCGGCCGCTGTATCTGGCGGCTGGGCCGAAATTCGTTCGGGGCTGGGCGCTGCAGCAGGCCCTGAAGTTCGAGGTATCGCGGTCAGCGTCCCAGGATGCGGTCGTCCATGTCGACAGCGACGTGGCGTTCGTGCGCTCGCTCGAAATCGAGGATCTGTTCTGGCCCGATGGTCCGCATTTCTTCTCCGTCGGAGGCCATTCGAAGAACCCCCTGCATCCCCGCTGGCTGGACATTGCTGGGAAACTGCTTAATCTCGACATCCCGCAGGGCTTCCGGAATCACTATGTGGAGAATTGCGTCGTCTGGTCGACCGGCGCCGTGCGCCGCCTGTGCGACCACGTCGAGGAGACGCATGGCCTGCCGCTTTCGAGGCTGCTGCTGCAGCATCGGACATTGTCGGAATACACGATCTACGGCGCCTTCGTGGAACTTTCCGGAAATGATCTTCCGGTCCACCGCGACGAGCTTTCTTTCTGTAGGGCACCTCGATTTTTGGCCGTTTTCGAGACCGCACGGCACGGTGTGCGGCGTGAAGTGTGCTTGAAGCGGTCGGTCGATGCCTTGGTGCGTCTCGAGTTAGGCGATGCTGCGCCTTGGCTTTGCCTGCGTCGCGGCCTGATCCGCTCGCGCCGAGTTCACGCCGGACACGGGTTCAGGCGGCGTAGCTGGCCGAGGCGGCGCATGTTGTAGACGAGGTTCTTCATCCCGATCCTGGTCCGGGCCCGAACGAGGCCGATGGTGCGCACGAGGGTGCCGCCCATGTCGTTGGCCTGCGCTCCAAAGATGTGCTCGACGCGCACGCGCACCGTCGACTTGGTCCGGTTGCTTCCCTTCGCCTGTTCGGTCAAGGGCTTGCCGCGCTTGCCCTTGCGGTGAATGTGGCTCTTCAGCTTCCTGGCCCTCCGTTTCGCTTCCATCTCCTCAGATCGGTAAGCTGAATCCGCCCAAACACCCGCGCCGGTGTTGCCCTGCATCAGTAGGTGATCCACCGCCTGGCTGTCGTGCTGCGCGGCATCGCTGACGTGATAGCGCCGCACCAGCTTGTGCTTTCGGTCCACGTTCACGTGGTTCTTGTAGCCGTAGTGCGACTTCCCGTGCTTTTTGGTCCAGCGCGTGAAGCGCGTCGATCAGGATGAGAATCGAGCGACAATCTGGATGAGAGCGAACCGCCGAACCCGGACCGCAGGAAGGGCGTAGCCCGACCGGAGGTCCGGGTTCGGCGGGGTGATCGCGGTCGGTCGGGGTATACGGGGGCTTTCTCTGCATCGGAGGAGCGCTCGTGCCCGGCCGCCACGTGACCGATCACCAGATGAGGCTCTTCATGAAGCATCGCACGAACGCCCCGATCCCCGTCGCCGCGGCGCGCGCCGGGTTCAGCACGGCCACCGGCTATCGCATCGCGCAGGACGCGCCCCCGCCCTCCGAGAAGCGGGCACCGCGCGAGCGACGGCGGCCCGATCCCCTGGCGGAGGTCTTCAAGGCCGAGGTCATCCCGATGCTGGAGGCGAGTCCCGGTCTGCGGCCCGTCGCGGTCTTCGATGAGTTGATGCGTCGGCATCCCGATCTGGGAACCGGCGTCCGGCGGACGCTGGAGCGGCGCATCCGCCAATGGCGCGCGCTGCACGGCCCGGAGCGGGAGGTGATCTTCCGCCAGACCCATGAGCCGGGCCGGATGGGCCTGTCCGACTTCACCGACATGGCCGGCTCCGAAGTGACGGTCGCGGGGGAACCGTTGCCGCATCGGCTCTACCACTTCCGCCTGGCCTTCAGCGGCTTCGAACATGCCGTGCGCCGGCGGGCTTGAACCGGTGGCGCCTCGCTCGGCGCACCGTTCTCGGCGGCGAGAGCTTCGTGGCGCTGGCCGCGGGCTTGCAGGACGCGCTCTGGGCATTGGGCGGCGCGCCGCGCGAGCACCGCAGCGACAGCCTCTCGTTCGTCGGGATGAAGGTCCACAGGACCTTCAGCTGACCCTCCTCACCCTTCCGCAACCTTGCCGCCGAGGTCGAGGAGGACTGGACCGCCCGATACGACGCTCTCTGCGGCCACTACGGCATGGCCGCCAGCCGGAACAATCGCGGTGTCGCCCACGAGAACGGCACGATCGAGGCAGCCCACGGTCACCTCAAGCGCGTGGTGGAGGACGCGCTTCTCATGCGGGGGTCGCGCGACTTCGACACGATCGCCGACTACCGTGGCTTCGTCGACGAGCTGATCGGCCGTCGCAACGCCCGCAACCGCAAGCGCATCGACGCCGAGCGGGCCGCGCTGCGGCCATTGCCGCCGCGGCGAGCCGAGGATGGCGAGGAGACCATGGTGACCGTCACCTCTTCGGGTGGCTTCATGCTCCGCCGGGTCTTCTACACCGTCCCCTCGCTGACGCTCCGCGACAATCACGATGAGAAAACCCTTGCTCGCGGCGTCGGGCGCCGCGATGCTCACACCCGCCGCGACATCCTCGCTTCTCATCCAGATTGTCGCGCTCATCTCACCCAGATTGTCGCGCTACAAGCGCGCGGCCACGTCTTTCTGGCTGCGTTTCGCGGGCTTGTCTGCCCAGTCCTCGGGCACATCGCCGTTCTTGATCGCCGCGTTCTCGTCGCGCGTGTTGTGGTTGCGCGGCACCGGCACGATGGAGGCATCAAGGATCTGCCCGCCCCGCGCGATGTAGCCCTGCTGCGCCAGATAGCCGTCGAACTGCTGGAACAGCTCCTCCACCTTGCCCGCCTGCGCCAGCGCCTCTCGATAGAGCCAGACCGTCTTGGCGTCCGGCACCCGGTCTTCGAGACCGAGCCCGAGAAACCGCATGAAGCAAAGCCGATCGCGCACCTGATACTCGATCTGGTCGTCGGACAGGTTATAGAGCGCGCTCAGCACCAGTGTCTTGAACATCAGCACCGCATCCATCGGTTTGCGTCCCGCGCGCGACTTGCGCTCCCCATCCGGCTTGCGCCAGACCCGCTCGAGCGCCGGACGAAACTCCTCCCACGGCACAGCGGCATCGATCTCGACCAATGGGTCCTTCTTGGCTTCAAGGCTCGCATGACGGTCAGAAAGATCGAAAAAACCCATCTGCGCCATCGTCATGCTTCCAGTGCCGGATCATCCGCGAAACCTTACCGCAGGGCGAAGGTCCGGCAATTTTTCGAGGTGCCCTGTAATACGATCTGGTCAGTGCCGGATAGCGGCGAACTTGAGAGCACGGCAATCGTGCGGCGCATGAAGCCGCGTCATCGTGCGGTGGCGATCCAGTCGACCGAGCCGGTCACGGCGGCCCGGCGGCAGGTGCTCTTCGATCAGGTCGAGCGGGAAATTGACGAAACGGTTGTCGCCTGAACGTCCCTCAGTTCACCGTACGCACATCCGTCAGCCGGCCGGTCACGGCGGCGGCGGCGGCCATGGCCGGCGACATCAGGTGCGTGCGGCCCCCGCGGCCCTGCCGCCCCTCGAAATTGCGGTTCGAGGTCGCGGCGCACCGCTCGCCGGGAGCGAGCTGATCGGGGTTCATGGCAAGGCACATGGAACAGCCCGCCATGCGCCATTCGAACCCCGCATCCTTGAAGATCCGGGCAAGCCCCTCCTCCTCGGCCTGCGCGCGGACGAGGCCCGATCCGGGCACCACCATGGCACGCAGGCCGTCCTTGATCTTCCTGCCCTCGAGGATCTTGGCGGCGGCGCGCAAGTCCTCGATCCGACCGTTGGTGCAAGATCCGATGAACACGGTGTCGATCTTGATGTCGGTGAGTTTCGTTCCCGGCTCCAGCCCCATGTAATGCAGCGCCCGGCGCGCAGCGTCGCGCTTGCCGCCCTGGAAGCTCGCGGGGTCGGGCACGACATCGGTGATCGCCAGCACGTCCTCGGGCGAGGTGCCCCAGGTGACGACCGGCGCGATGTTCTCGCCCTTCAGTGTCACGACCTTGTCCCAGTGCGCGTCGTCGTCCGAGGTGAGCGTCCGCCACCAGGCCAGCGCCGCCTCCCATTGCGCGCCCTTCGGCGCGTGCGGGCGGCCCTTCACGTAGTCGAAGGTAGTCTCGTCGGGGGCGATCATGCCAGCGCGGGCGCCCCCCTCGATTGCCATGTTGCAGACCGTCATGCGACCTTCCATCGACAGCGACCGGATCGCTTCGCCGCAATATTCGATGACGTATCCGGTGCCGCCGGCGGTGCCGGTATGGCCGATGATCGACAGGGTGACGTCCTTGGCGGTGACGCCGGGGCTGAGCTGCCCGGTGATCTCCACCTTCATGTTCCTGGACTTCTGCTGGATCAGGGTCTGGGTCGCCAGGACGTGCTCGACCTCCGACGTGCCGATCCCGTGGGCGAGCGCGCCGAAGGCGCCGTGCGTGGCGGTGTGGCTGTCGCCGCAGACCACCGTCATGCCAGGCAGGGTCCAGCCCTGTTCGGGCCCGATGATGTGGACGATGCCCTGCCGGATGTCGGTCACCGGATAATAGTGGATCCCGAAGTCGCGCGCATTGGTGTCGAGCGCCTCGAGCTGGATGCGGCTCTCGACGTTGTCGATCCCCTTGGCGCGGTCTTCCCAGGTCGGCACGTTGTGATCCGGCACGGCAATGGTGTTGCCGGGCTTGCGCACCTTGCGGCCGGCCATGCGCAGCCCCTCGAAAGCCTGCGGGCTCGTCACCTCGTGGACGAGATGGCGGTCGATATAGAGAAGCGAGGTGCCGTCGGGGTCCTCGTGAACGAGATGTGCGTCCCAGATCTTGTCGTAGAGCGTCTTGCCGGCCATGGCGGCGATCCTTCGGAAAGTGTCGGTGCAATCGAAGCGGGGAGCGGACCGCTCAGAGCCCGGTCAGCACCGTGTGGCGCGCGTAGTGGAAGCGCCAGGGGAGGCGCGCCCGATCACCGATATCGAACAAGGGTTCCATGACCAGACCGGATACGCCGGGGGGCCGCGCGGATCAATCCGAAAACGGCGCGGGCCCGCTCGAGTCTGCGGCTAGGCGTGTCGCCGTGCCGCTGCATCTCCTGCCTTGCCCCGAGCCCCGTCAGGCCGCATCGTCCGGCCATGGATGCAGAATTTGCGCCGGTCATCGACGAGATCCAGCAGATCTGGAGCCTGATCCGGCTTCAGGCGACGCTGCTGTTGCTGCCGTCCCGGCTGTGGCAGATGGGCCTGATCGTTCTCGTCCTGGTTGTGGCGATCGTCACCGCGCGCATCGTCCAGCCGCGCATGCGGGAGTGGATGAAGGGCCGCGATTGGCCGATGTGGCGGCTTCGGGCGCTGCTCGTGGTGCACAAGCGTCTGAAGCTCATCTTCTTCACCGTCTTCATGTGGACAGCGACCTATGCCACGCGGTCGATGACGACGTTCCCCTCTCGCAGCTTCCTTCTGGAACTGGCGGCGACGCTGGCGACCGGCTGGCTGTCGGTCATTCTCGCCTCGCGGCTGATCCGGAATCCGGCGCTGCGGACGGTGGTGCGGTGGATGCTCTGGGCCTATGTGACGCTCTGGGTCCTCGGCGTGACGAACGAGGTCTCCCGGGCGCTGGACGAGATCGGGCTCAGCATCGGCGAGGTTCGTCTGTCGCTCCTGACGCTGGTCAAGGCGCTGATCCTCGTCACCGTTTTCTTCGTCGCGGCACGGTTCCTGTCAACCGCCGGCGCCGACAGGATCCGCCGGTCGGAGGATCTGTCGCCGTCGCTGCGCGTCCTGCTCGTCAAGGTCCTGCAGATCCTGCTCTACGGAGTCGCTCTGTTCGCCGGCCTGAAGGCGGTCGGCGTCGACCTGACGGGCCTCGCGGTGCTGTCGGGCGCGATCGGCGTCGGCCTCGGCTTCGGGTTGCAGAAGGTGGTCTCGAACCTCGTGTCGGGCGTGATCATCCTGCTCGACAAGTCAATCAAGCCCGGCGACGTGATCTCGCTGGGCGAGACCTTCGGCTGGATCAACACGTTGGGCGCCCGGTACGCCTCGATCACCACGCGGGATGGCAAGGAATTCCTAATCCCGAACGAGGATTTGATTACCGGGCAGGTGGTGAACTGGAGCCACTCCAACGACTACGTCCGGCTAGACGTGTTTTTCGGCTGCTCCTACGGTGACGATCCGCACCGGGTCCGCAAGATCGCCGTGGAGGCAGCCTCTCAGGTGGATAGGGTGTTGGGGGAGCGGAAGCCGGTTTGTCATATCGTGGGATTCGGCGATTCGTCGGTGGACTACATCTTGCGGTTCTGGATCACCGACCCGACTGGCGGCCTGACCAATATCCGGGGCAACGTCTATCTGGCGTTGTGGGACGCGTTTCAGGCCAATGACATCACGATTCCCTTCCCGCAGCGGGAGGTCAGGATGCTGAACGAGCGGCTGGCCGTGAGCACCGACTGAAGCGTTCCGGGGGCAGCGCGCGGCGCAAGATGTGGGGGCGGGTGCGCCCCTGGCGCCGATCGGAACGGCATCGGACTTCCATCGGAACTCCATCGGACCGGCCGGCGGCCGATCGAGGCTTGCCGGATCCGTGACCGCAAGCTTACCACTGCGCGCATGAGCCATGAACGCGCAACCCTGATCACGCCGGTCCTGATCGCCGGCTCGCTCGTCATCATGGTGAGCTTCGCCATCCGGGCGAGCTTCGGCGTGTTCCAGATCCCGGTCGCGGCGGAGTTCGGCTGGCCCCGCGCCGAGTTCAGCCTCGCCATCGCCATCCAGAACCTCGCCTGGGGGATTGGCCAGCCGGTCTTCGCGGCCATCGCCGAGCGGTTCGGCGACCGCAAGGCCATCATTGGCGGCGCGGTCTTTTATGCGCTGGGCCTCGTCCTGTCGTCGGCGGCGGTGACGCCGGGCGCCCACCAGGCGCTGGAGGTGCTGGTCGGGTTCGGGATCGCGGGCACCGGCTTCGGCGTGATCCTGGCGCTGGTCGGGCGCGCGGCGTCGGAGGCGCGCCGGTCGATGGCGCTGGCGGTGGCCACGGCGGCGGGATCGGCCGGGCAGGTGGTCGGGCCGCCGGTGGCCGAGGCGCTTCTGTCGGTATTCGGCTGGTCGACCGTGTTTCTCATCTTCGCCGGCGCGATCCTCGCGGTGCTGGCGGTGCTGCCGATGATGCGGGCGCCGCAGGCAGACGCGGTCGAGATCGAGGAGCGCATGGGCGCGCTTCTGGGCCGGGCGTTTCGCGACCCGTCCTACACGCTGATCTTCGTGGGCTTCTTTTCCTGCGGCTACCAGCTCGGCTTCATCACCGCGCATTTTCCGGCGCTGGTGACCGAGATGTGCGCGGCGATCGAGCCGACCGGGGCGCTGGCGGCGGTGGGTGTCTCGGATACCGCCGCTCTGGGCGCGCTGGCGATCGGGGTGATCGGGCTTGCCAATATCGGCGGCACGCTGATGGCGGGGTGGGCGGGAAGCCTCTTGCCGCGCAAGTATCTTCTGGCGGGGATCTATGTGGCGCGCACGGTGGCGGCGGCGGTCTTCATCCTGCTGCCGATCACGCCGGCCTCGGTCCTGATCTTCTCGGTGGTGATGGGGTCGCTGTGGCTTGCCACCGTGCCGCTGACGGCAGGGCTCGTGGGGGCGCTCTACGGGATGCGGTACATGGGAACGCTCTACGGCGTGGTGTTCCTGTCCCACCAGCTCGGCAGCTTTCTCGGCGTCTGGCTCGGCGGCGCGCTCTACGACCTATACGGCACCTACGACGCGGTCTGGTGGGTCGGCGTCGGGGTCGGGGCATTCTCGGCGATGGTGCATCTGCCGATCCGGGAGAGGCGGATGGCGGGCGCGGTGGCGTGAGACGGAACCGGGCGGCATTGACGCGACGGCATCTCGCTTATTGTTGACAGCCGCGACCGGACTTCATTGAAAGGGCAGGTGTCATTTGCAAAGGTGTTTCATGACTAAGCAGATTATTTTCTTTATTGCCGGTCTCGCCGCGATCGGCTTTTTCCCTCAGGCATCGAGCGCCAGCGTGTTGAACTGGACGTTCAATTCGACCGTAGACTATGCGCGGCATGTCTATGCCTTCAGTGGAGATTGTAGCGATTATTGGCCCGATGAGCCGGAATGCATCAAACCCGATGTGACCTCCGATTACAAGGGCGTCGTGGGAAAGGGAAGCATCACCTATGACACCGCTACCGAAACGCTCATGGGGTGCGATACGGGTTTCGACGCGTATTTCCTATCCTGCGGACGCAATCCTGCGGACGCATACATCGATGTATCGGAAGAACGGGGCTATATTTCAATTGATATAGGAGTGGCTGCGTTTTCCGATCTCAATCATTAGGGCACTTCGAAAAATTGCTTCGGCTCTGACGCTTCGATATTCTGCGGTTGGGTAACCGGCACGGGGCATGACGATGGCGCAGATGGGTTTCTTCGATCTTTCGGACCGCTACGCGAGCCTGGACGCCAAGCGCGATCCGCTGGTCGAGATCGACGCCGTCGTGCCGTGGGAGGAGTTCCGCCCGGCGCTCGAGCGGGTCTGGCGCAAACCCGCGGCGGAGCGCAAGTCACCCGCGGGGCGCAAGCCGATGGACGCGGTGGTGATGTTCAAGACGCTGGTGCTGGGGGCGCTCTACAACCTGTCGGACGACCAGATCGAGTATCAGGTCCGCGACCGGCTCTCGTTCATGAGGTTCCTCGGCCTGGGGCTGGAGGACCGGGTGCCCGATGCGAAGACCGTCTGGCTCTATCGCGAGCGGCTGGCGCGGGCGGGGCTGGTCGAGGCGCTGTTCGACCAGTTCGACGGCTACCTGGTGCGGCAGGGCTACATCGCGCGGGGCGGGCAGATCCTGGACGCGTCCATCGTGCCGGTGCCGAGGAACCGCAACACGCGCGAGGAGAACGAGGCCATCAAGCGGGGCGAGGAGCCCGCGGGCTGGGCGGACGAGCCTGCCAAGCGCAGCCAGAAGGACACCGACGCACGCTGGACGAAGAAGCACGCAGCCACTACGGCTACAAGAACCACGTCAACGTGGACCGCAGGCACAAGCTGGTCCGACGCTACCACGTCAGCGACGCGGCCCTGCACGACAGCCAGGCGGTGGACCACCTGCTGATGCGGGGCAATACCGGCGCGAACGTCTGGGCGGACGCGGCCTACCGCTCCGAGGAGATCGAGGCCAAGCTGCGCGCCCGCGGCCTCAAGAGCCACGTCCACCGCAAGGGCGTGCGGGGCAAGCCGCTAAGCGAACAGGGCAAGTCCAGCAATCGGACCAAATCGACCGTGCGCTCACGGGTCGAGCACGTCTTCGGCGCGCAGGCCAACGACATGGGCGGGGCGCTCGTGCGCACCATCGGCCTGGTGCGTGCGAAGGCGAAGATCGGGATGAAGAACCTCGCCTACAACATGCGCCGCCTCGTCCAGCTCCGGCGCCTCAACCCCGACCCGGCATGATCCGGGGCGTGGAAGTCAGGCCGAAGGGGACGAACCAAGCCCCGGCTAGGCGGAACGGCCCCCAATCACGGCGCGGATTACCCCGCCAAGCCGCTCCATGAACGCTTCAGGCCCCCCGAACCGGCCCCGAACAGCGGAAAACGGCGAAAGATCGAGGTGCCCATTATCTTTCCCTCGGCCCATCCGGCGGCTCACTTTCATACGAAGATGACTTCGTGTCATTCTATTGGACGGTCGCGGGCATGACGTTCTCCGATGTCGTTTTAACCAATCTCGACGACGAGGTGCCCGCGGTGCCGCTTCCGGCCAGTTTCGGGTTTCTCGGAACCGGCCTCGCCGCGCTCGGCCTGACCCGGCGGCGGAAGGCGGTCGCGGGCTGAGGCTCGACGGTCTTGGCGACGGGCGACCTCGCAGCGCGCGTCTCAGCATCCTGCCGAGGCGCTCGGTCTGCCGCGACGCCCACCACGGCGGGGGGTCAGGGAGCGCCGGCCAACCTGCGCGCGGCGGCGCGGCCGGCCCAAGCCCCGGTCGCCAGACAGGCCGTGAGGAGATAGCCGCCGGTCGGGGCCTCCCAATCGAGCATCTCGCCGCAGGCGAAGGTGCCCGGACGGGACCTGAGCATCAGGTTGCCGTCCACCGCCTCCCAGGAGAGGCCGCCGGCGGTGGAGATGGCCTCGTCGAGCGGGCGCAGGCCTTGATGCGGCACGGCGAGGTGCTTGACGCGCGGCGCCGGGTCGGCGGGCAGGGGCCGCGCGAATTCCAGCAGGAGAGCCGTGGCCGCGGGATCGAGCTTCAGCGCCTTGCGCAGCCGGTTCGGGAGCGATCCCTTCGCCCGGGCAAACCGGCGGGAGATCGTGGCCTCGTCGAGATCGGGCTTGAGGTCGATGGCGAGGGGCGCGCCCGCGCGCAGCGGCTTCGAGACGGCGTAGAGGCCGCTGCCCTCCAGTCCCCGCCGGGAGATGACGAATTCGCCCCGATGCGCCCGGCCGCCGACGATCAGGGCGGCGTTCTTGATCGGCGCGCCGAAATGCGGCGCCATGTGCTCTGACCACGCGACCCGGAGCCCGGCATTGGCCGGCGCGAAGGGCGCGATGGGCAACCCCGCGGCCGCGAGGATCGACGCCCAGCGCCCGTCCGATCCGAGCCGCGACCAGGAGGCGCCGCCCAGGGCCAGGATCGTCGCGCGGGCCGTCACCGTGACGGGGCCATCGGGCGTGGAGAAGCCGGTGCCGCCCGTCCACTCCCACCGCGTGCGGAGCCTGACGTTCAGGCTGTCGAGGCGGCCGAGCCAGGCGCGCAGCAGCGGCGAGGCCTTCATCGCGCGGGGAAAGACGCGCCCCGTCGAGCCGGTATAGAGCGGCTGGCCCAGATCCTCGGCCCAGGCCATGACCTCGACCGGACCCATCGCGTCGAGCATGGGGGCGAGGCGCGGGCAGGCATAGGCGGCGCGGAAGGCGGCCGGCTCCTCCTCCCTGGTGATGTTCAGCCCCGACTTGCCCGCCATCAGGAGCTTGCGCGCGAGCGAGGGCATGCGGTCGGCCACGACCACGGCGGCGCCGGCGCGGGCCGCGGTCTCGGCGGCCATGAGCCCGGCGGGGCCGGCGCCGATGACGAGGATGTCGCAGGTTTCCATGCAGGCGGGATAGCCCGGCTGTGCGTCAGCGCAAGCACTTGCCGCTTTGCGCGGGCGGCCCACCTGCTAGGCTTCGCCGCGAAGAGGAGCGCCCATGGCCGCCATCGTGTCCGTCGAGAACCTGACCAAGCGCTACGAGGGCGGCGTGCATGCCCTGCGGGACGTGAACCTCGAGATCGAGAAGGGGGAGATCCTGGCGCTTCTGGGACCGAACGGGGCGGGCAAGACGACGCTCATCTCCTGCATCTGCGGCATCACCTCGATCAGCAGCGGGCGGGTGACGGTAGCCGGCCACGACAACGTCTCGGACTATCGGCGGGCGCGGCAGCTGATCGGTCTGGTGCCGCAGGAGGTCAATCTCGAACCCTTCGAGCGGGTCATCAACACGGTGCGCTTCTCGCGCGGCCTGTTCGGGAAGGGACCCGACGACGCCCATCTGGAGCGGACGCTGCGGCAGCTGTCGCTGTGGGACAAGAAGGACGCGCAGGTCAAGGAACTGTCGGGCGGCATGAAGCGGCGGGTGCTGATCGCCAAGGCGCTGTCGCACGAGCCGCAGGTGCTGTTTCTCGACGAGCCCACGGCCGGGGTCGATGTGGGCCTGAGGAAGGAGATGTGGCAGACGGTCGCGGAACTGAAGCGCCACGGCGTGACGATCATCCTGACGACGCATTACATCGAGGAGGCGGAGGCGATGGCCGACCGGATCGGCATCATCTCGGGCGGCGAGATCAGGCTGGTGCGCGAGAAGGCGGCGCTGATGCGCGAGCTCGGCCGCAAGCTCTTCGTCATCGAGCTGATGGAGCCGGCGAAGCGGGTTCCGCAGGGTCTCGAGGATTACGAGCTGGATCTGTCGGAGGATGGCCGCGAGCTGACCTATACCTACGACACGACCGGCGACGGGACCGGCATCACGCGGCTCCTGAACGCCCTTGCGGAGAAGGGGCTGAGGGCGCGGGACGTGCGCACCGAGCAATCCTCGCTCGAGGACATCTTCGTGGATCTGGTGGGAGAGGACGCGGCATGAACCTCTTCGCCGTCCTCGCCATCTATCGCTTCGAGATGGCGCGGACCTTCCGCACGCTGCTGCAGTCGATCATCTCGCCGGTGATCTCGACCTCGCTCTATTTCGTGGTGTTCGGCGCTGCGATCGGCAGCCGCATCGACGAGGTGGAGGGCGTCAGCTACGGCGCATTCATCGTGCCGGGGCTGATCATGCTGTCGGTCATCACGCAATCGATCTCGAACGCGTCGTTCGGGATCTATTTCCCGAAATTCATCGGCTCGATCTACGAACTGCTGTCGGCGCCGGCCTCGTTTCTGGAGATCACGGCTGGATACGTGCTGGCGGCGGCGACGAAATCCTTCGCCATCGGCGTCATCATCCTGATCACCGCGTTCTTCTTTGTCGACCTGTCGATCCAGCACCCGGTCTGGATGCTGCTGTTTCTGGTGCTGACCTGCCTCAGCTTCTCGCTCTTCGGGTTCATCATCGGCATCTGGGCGCAGAATTTCGAGCAGTTGCAGCTGGTGCCGCTGCTTCTCGTGCAGCCGCTCATCTTTCTTGGCGGGGCGTTCTATTCGGTGTCTATGCTGCCGCCGTTCTGGCAGGGCGTCAGCATGTTCAACCCGGTGGTCTATCTTGTCTCGGGTTTCCGCTGGGCCTTCTACGGGCTCGCGGATGTGGCGATCGGCTGGAGCCTTCTGGCGATCCTGGCCTTCACCGGGATCTGCATCGGCCTGATCGGCCTGATCTTCCGGACTGGGTGGCGGATCCGCGACTGAATCGGCCGCCGCCCGTCCCCGCCATGCAGGCCGGGCGGCCGTAGCCGCCGTGCGCTCGTCCTTGGATGCTAGTCTTTGGATTCGGGCGTCTCGGCCTCGCTGGCCGGCACGGTGTCGGCAGGGCGCGGCGCCATCCGGCGCGTGTTCCGCTGCTTCGGGCGAGGCCCCTTGCGCTTGGACTCGGCGATGAACTCGGCCAGATCGAATTTCGGCTTCATCGAAAACATTGTCATTCGGGGGGATGCCTTTCTGAGGGCGCGGGATGCCGCGCCGCTAAACCATATATGGACCGATTGTCGCGCCCGACCAGCCCCGCGCCCGAAAACGGGGCGCGGGGCGGACACGGCGCCGGGCCGGATCACCCGACCCCCAGCAGATGCATCACGAGCGGAATCGTCGCGACCGAGGCCAGCGTCTGCGCGGTGACGAGGCCCGCCATCAGCCGACCGTCGCCGCGGAGCTGCTCGGTCAGCACATAGGCGGTGGGGGCGGTGGGGATGGCGGCGAAGATGACGAGGACCAGCGCCTCGGGCCGGCCGAGGGCGAAGGCCGCCGCCATGCCGGCGGCGAGGGCCGGCATGGCGAGGAGGCGCAGCGCGCCGACGGCCGCGAGCGTGCCGATCTCGCGTCGCAGCGCCCCGGGGCGCAGCGCGGCACCGACGCAGAGCAGGCCGAGCGGCAGGCTGGCCTGCGCCAGAAGGTCGAGAAAGCGCTTGAGCCCGAAGGGCAGTCCGGTGCCCCCAAGCGAGATCGCGATGCCCGCGAGGCAGGCGAGGATCAGCGGATTGGTGACGATCGGGCGAATGAGGGTCAGGGGGCCGCGGCCGCCGCGGGAGCCGGTCAGGGCCATGACGGAGAGCACGTTGACGAGCGGCACCGCGACGGCGAGGAGGAGCGCCGCGCGGGCGAGGCCGGCCTCGCCCGAGAGACTCGCGGTGACGGCGAGACCGAGATAGGTGTTGAACCGCACGGTCCCCTGAAGAACCGGACCGAAACGCGCGGGAGATGCCGGGCGCAGGCGGCGCGCGACGGCGAGGGCGGCGGCGGCGAGACCGATCATGGCGACAGCCGCGCCCCCGAGCCGCAGGATCCCGGGGTCGCGCAGGGGCGCCTCGGCAAGGTTCGAGACCAGAAGCGCGGGAAAGAGCAGGACGTAGTTGATCCGCTCGGCGGCCGGCCAGAAGCCGCGATCCGGCAGACCGGCCTGCGCCAGCACGAAGCCGAGGCAAATCAGCGCGAAGAGCGGCCAGATGGTCAGAAGCAGGATGGCGCGGCTCCTCTCGCGGCGAATCGGCACGGTGCAGGATGGGGGTGCCGCCGGTCGAGCGCCCATAAACCCTTCTGCTGGGGCATCAAAGGCCCGATGGGGGCCGCGCCGGCGGCACGCGCCGCGCCGATCCGGGGCTTGGCGGCCGGCGGCCGGGGGGCTAGATCACCCGCCATGAAACGGTTCGTTCCCTTCGTGAAGAAAGGCCCGGTCGTGGCGGTCCTGCGGTTGCAGGGCGTCATCGCCAGCGGCACGCCGGCGCGGCTGAACGATATCGGCCTCGCCGCAACCGTGGAGAAGGCCTTCGCGCGCAAGCCGCAGGCGGTGGCGCTGCTCCTGAATTCGCCGGGCGGCTCGCCGGTTCAGTCGTCGCTCATCGCGGCGCGGATCCGGCGGCTGTCGGAGGAGAAGGACGTGCCGGTCGTGGCCTTCGTCGAGGACGTGGCCGCGAGCGGCGGCTACTGGCTCGCCACGGCGGCCGACGAGATCTATGCCGATGCCAATTCCATCGTCGGCTCGATCGGCGTGATCTCGGCCGGGTTCGGCTTCAACAAGTTCATCTCGCGCTACGGGATCGACCGCCGGGTCTATACCTCGGGCGAGTCGAAGAGCATGCTCGACCCGTTCCGCGAGGAGAAGACGGAGGACGTGGCGCGGCTGAAGCAGTTGCAGGAGCGCATCCACGAGGCCTTCAAGGCGCAGGTCAGGGCGCGGCGAGGCAAGCGGCTGGCCGACGATCCGCGGCTCTTCACCGGCGAGTTCTGGGTGGGCGAGGACGCCCGCGCGCTGGGGCTGATCGACGGCATCGGCCATGTCGTGCCGGTGATGAAGGAGCGCTACGGCGTCGAGACGCGGTTCGTCGTCTACAAGCAGCGGCGCCCGTTCCTGTCGCGGTTCGGCGCGGCGCTGGCCTCCGACGCGCTGGCCGGCATCGAGGAGCACGCCGCCTATGCCCGGTTCGGCCTCAGGTGATCAAGGTCGTCACCCTGTTCCTGATCGGCATGGTCGCGCTCGCGCTGTTCGGGCGGCTGCGCTTTCCCGGCCAGAAGCGCATCGCCTCGATGAAGTGCCGCCGATGCGGGCGCTACCGGATGGGCAAGGGGCCTTGCCCCTGCGGGAAGGGCTGAGGTGACCTGGCTGCTGGCGGGCGTCGGGCTCGCTATTCTGCTCGTTGCGGGCGATTTCCTGGTCAAGGGCGCGGTCAACCTGTCGCTGCGGCTGGGCGTGCCGCCGCTGATCGTGGGGCTGACGATCGTCGCCTTCGGGACCTCTGCGCCGGAGCTTCTGATCTCCGTCGACGCGGTCCTGGCCGACGCGCCGGGCATCGCCATCGGCAACGTGGTCGGATCGAACATCGCCAATGTGCTTATGGTCCTGGGCTTGCCGGTGCTGCTGCGGGGGCTCGATACCCGCACGAGCGCGACGCGGAAGAGCTTCGTCATCATGCTCTGCGCCACCGCGCTCTTCATCGCGCTGGCCTTCCTGAGCGGACGCTTCGGCCGGCTCGAGGGGGCGATCCTGCTCGCCGGCCTGGTGCTGGTGCTGGCCGACCAGTTCCGCGAGGGGATGCGATCGCGGGTCGCGCCCGACGAGGTGGAGAGCGCCGACCCCGGCATGCCGGGCTGGCGCATCGGCGGCTATCTGGCGCTGGGCCTCGCCGGGCTGCCGGTGGGCGCGCATGTGCTGATCCAGAACGCCACCGCCATCGCCGAGAGCCTCGGCATCCCCGAAGCGGTGATCGGCCTGACGATGGTGGCGGTGGGCACGTCGCTGCCGGAGCTTGCGACCACGATCGCGGCGGTGGCGAAGCGACAGGCGGATGTGGCGCTCGGCAACGTCATCGGCTCGAACATCTTCAACCTCCTGGGGATCATCGGCATTGCGGCGCTGGTCGGCGAGATCCCGGTCGACCCCTCGTTCCTGCGGCTCGATCTGTGGGTGATGGCCGGGGCGGCGCTGGTCCTGGCGCCGTTCGTCTTCGCGCCGATCCGCATGACGCGCCTCGTGGGCCTCGGCTTCTGCGCGCTCTATGCGGCCTATCTCTGGGCGGTGGTGGCGGGATGAGCCTGGCCCTCGTCACCGGAGCCGGCGCGCGGCTCGGGCGCGCCATGGCGCTCTATCTGGGGCGGCGCGGGATCGCCGTCGCGGTGCATTACCACTCCGCCGAGGCGGGTGCGGCGGAGGTGGCCGAGGAGATCCGGGCCGCGGGCGGCGTGGCGGAGCCGCTGCGCGCCGATCTTCTGGAGGAGGCGGAGGTTGCGGGGCTCGTCGACCGCGCGGCGGCGGCGCTGGGCGGCCCGCTCACCCTCCTCGTCAACAACGCCTCGATCTTCGAGTACGACACGATGGAAAGCGCCACGCGGCAGAGCTGGGACCGGCATATCGGCTCGAACCTGCGCGCCCCCTTCGTGCTGACCCAGGGCTTCGCCGCGCAGGTGCCGGAGGCCGGCCGCGACGCGTCGGGCGAGCCCCTGGCGGCGGGACTGGTGGTCAACATGATCGACCAGCGGGTGCGCAAGCCGACGCCGCATTTCATGACCTACACGCTGGCGAAGATGGGCCTCTGGGCGTTCACCCAAACGGCGGCGCAGGCGCTGGCGCCGCGCATCCGCGTCAACGCCATCGGCCCCGGGCCAACCCTGCAGGGGGCGCGGCAATCGGACGCCCATTTCGCCGGGCAGCGCGCGGCGACGGTGCTGGGGCGGGGGGCCAATGCCGACGAGATCTGTGCGGCGCTGGGTTATTTCCTCGACGCGCCGGGGGTGACGGGCCAGCTTCTGTGCGTCGACGGGGGCCAGCACCTGGCCTGGAAGACGCCGGACGTGATGGGGACCGAATAGGCGCGGCGGTGGCACCCGCTTTCGCAGCGGGCGCGGGCGGTGCGGCATCACCGGCGCACCGATCGCGAGGCAATCCCTGCGGCAAATCAGCGGCATCGGGGGCAGCCCAATTCTTGGGCGAAATGATCAACGCTCTGGTGCGGCAGGGAAAATCCGCTTGTTCGCGGAGTGATGCACAAGGTTATCCGCCGCAGGTGGGGAGGAATTCCGCCTTGCGGAGGGCCGCGATCTCTGCCGCCGGGCGGCCAGGAATCGCGCGCCAGGCGGACCCGGCGGATCGGCAATCCATCCACCGGGTCACGAAAGCTTCACATTTCTGAGCCTCTTCATCGACTTACTGCGGGATAGCTCTGTGGATACAAAAGTTTCCAGCAATATCAGCGTGTTGAGAGTTAGACTGTTTTTCGGGCATTTTGATCAAGTCACCCGCCAGACAGGGAAAATCCCGGCCTCCGCGGCCTCGTGCACAGGGTTATCCACAGGAACGGTGGAGGGCTTTCGCCTTGAGGCGGGGGCGCATATTTTGCAGCCCCGAAGCGGAATCGGACACGGCCCATGACCGACCAGACCACGCCCACCGGGGCGGCCTGCATCCAGTCCTATCTGAGGACGCTCGACGCCTCGCCGGGCGTCTACCGCATGCTCGATGCGAACCAGGCGGTGCTCTATGTGGGCAAGGCGCGCAACCTCAAGGCGCGCGTGTCGAACTATGCCCGGGCCTCCGGGCACTCCCCGCGGATCGAGCGGATGATCCGCGAGACCGCGTCGATGATGTTCCTGACCACGAAGACCGAGACCGAGGCGCTGCTGCTGGAGCAGAACCTCATCAAGCAGCTGAAGCCGCGCTACAACGTGCTGTTGCGCGACGACAAGTCGTTCCCCAACATTCTCGTCACGGGGGATCACCCCTATCCGATGATCCGCAAGCATCGCGGAGCGAAAACGGCCAAGGGGTCCTATTACGGCCCCTTCGCCAGCGCGGGGGCGGTGAACCGGACGCTGAACCAGCTGCAGAAGGTGTTTCTGCTCAGAAGCTGCACGGACAGCCAGTTCGAGGGGCGGACGCGGCCCTGTCTTCTCTACCAGATCAAGCGTTGCTCGGGGCCGTGCGTGGGGCACATCTCGGAGGCCGGTTACGCGGCGAGCGTCCGCGACGCGGAGCAGTTCCTGCAGGGCAAGACGACGAAGGTGCAGAGGCAGCTTGCGGGCGAGATGGAGAGCGCGGCCGAGGCGATGGAATTCGAGCGGGCCGCGGCGCTGCGCGACCGGATCCGGGCCCTGACCCACGTTCAGGGCAGCCAGGGGATCAACCCGGCCGGCGTCGCCGAGGCGGATGTCATCGCGCTTCATGTCGAGGGCGGTCAGGCCTGCGTGCAGGTCTTCTTCATCCGGGCGAATCAGAACTGGGGCAACCGCGACTACTATCCCAAGACCGGATCGGGGGCGGAGCCGGCGGAGATCCTCGCAGGCTTCATCGGCCAGTTCTACGAGAACAAGGAGCCGCCGCGGCAATTGCTGCTGTCGGACGATATCGAGGACCGCGATCTGCTGGCCGACGCGCTGAGCCAGAGGGCCGGCCGGCGGGTGGAGATCCTGGTGCCGCAGCGGGGCGAGAAGAAGGAGCTGGTGGCCGGGGCGCTCAGGAACGCGCGGGAGAGCCTGGCGCGGAAGATGAGCGAGACGGCGACCCAGGGCCGCCTGCTCGACGGGCTGACCGAGGCGCTCGACCTCGAGGCGCGGCCGGAACGGATCGAGGTCTATGACAACAGCCACATCCAGGGCGCCCATGCCGTCGGCGCGATGATCGTCGTCGGCCCCGAGGGCTTCGTGAAGTCGCAATACCGCAAGTTCACCATCCGCGGCGAGGAGCTGACCCCCGGCGACGATTTCGGAATGATGAAGGAGGTGCTGAAGCGGCGCTTCAAGCGGCTGATCGCCGAGGATCCGGGGCGGGAGAAGGGGATGTGGCCCGACCTTCTGCTGATCGACGGGGGCGCCGGACAGGTGTCGGCCGTGCAGTCGATCATGGACGAGATGGGGGTCGAGGATATCGCCATGGCGGGGGTGGCCAAGGGGATCGACCGCGACGCCGGCAAGGAGGAGTTCCACCGCGTCGGGAAGCGGCCCTTCGCGCTTCGCCATAACGACCCGGTGCTGTACTTCGTGCAGCGGATGCGCGACGAGGCGCACCGGTTTGCCATCGGCACGCACCGGGCGAAGCGCGCCAAGGCGATGGGTGCGACGCCGCTCGACGAGATCGCCGGCGTGGGCGCCACGCGGAAGCGGGCGCTTCTGGCGCATTTCGGCTCCGCCAAGGCGGTGAGTCGCGCGGCGCTCGACGATCTGAAGGCCGTCGACGGAATCAATGCGGGCCTCGCGGAGAAGATCTACGGTTTCTTCCACGAGCGCGGATGAGCGGGACGCGGACCGGATGGCAGGCGCGGGATCGGGGGCTCGCGGAGGGGTCTTCCAGCCGCGATGGAGCGCAGGCGATCGAAGACGCCCCCTTTCCCCGCTCAAGGCGGACGGTTATCTGTCGCAGATGCGCTGGACCATTCCCAATATCCTGACCGTCCTGAGATTGCTGGCCGCGCCGGGCGTCGCGGTGGCGTTTCTCTATTTCACCCGGCCCTGGGCAGACTGGTTCGCCCTTGTCCTCTTCACCGGCGCGGCGGTCACCGACTGGTTCGACGGGTTCATCGCGCGGTCGTGGAAGCTCGAGAGCCGCTTCGGCGCGATGCTCGACCCGATCGCCGACAAGGCGATGGTGATCATCGCGCTTCTGGTGATCGTGGGCTATTCGTCGATGTCGCCGTGGCTGGTCCTGCCGGCGACGGTGATCGTGTTCCGCGAGGTCTTCGTCTCGGGGCTCAGGGAGTTCCTGGGCGCGCAGGCCAAGCTTCTGAAGGTGACGAAGCTTGCCAAGTGGAAGACCACGGCGCAGATGGTGGCGATCGCCGTGCTGTTCTCGCGCGACATCTTCCTCTATCACATCGTCGAGCGGACCGCGCGGCTGGACGACGACACGGTCGCGCGCATCATGAGCGGCGATCTGGCCGACGAGATCGGCATCATCTGGCTGGCCCAGTTGCGCGACGTGGCCGGGATCGCTGGCGTGACGCTTCTGTGGATCGCGGCGGCGCTGACCCTGGCGACGGGCTGGGATTACTTCCGCAAGTCGATGCCCTATCTGAAGGATCCGGAATGAAGCTCGACATCCTCTATTTCGCCTGGTTGCGGGAGCGGATCGGGCTGCCGCGCGAGACCGTGGAGACGGAGGCCGCGACGGTCGCCGATCTGGTGGGCGAACTCAGGGCGCGCGAGGACCGCTACGACGTGGCGCTGTCCGATACGGACGCCATCCGGGTCGCGGTCGATCAGCAGCTGACCGGGTTCGACGCGCCGCTCGACGGCGTGCGGGAGGTCGCGTTCTTTCCGCCCATGACGGGGGGCTGATGGACGTTCGGGTGCAGGAGGCGCCGTTCGACATCGGCGCGGAGCTGAACCGCTTTGCCGCGGGGCGCGACGCTATCGGCGCGGTGGTGAGCTTCTCCGGGCTGGTGCGGAACACCGACAAGGGCGATCTCGAGCATATGGAGATCGAGCATTACCCAGGCATGACGGGCAGCGCCATCGAGGTGATGGCCGCCGAGGCGGTGGCGCGTTTCGCTCTGGGCGACGTGCTGGTCATCCATCGCTTCGGTCGGCTGCGGCCGGGCGAGGAGATCATGATGGTGGCGACCGCGGCCCCGCACCGGGGCGATGCGTTCCACTCGGCCGAGTTCCTGATGGATTACCTGAAGTCCCGCGCGCCGTTCTGGAAGAAGGAGGTGACGGCGCGGGGGTCGAACTGGGTCGAGGCGCGGCCCGACGACGAGGCGGCTCTGACCCGCTGGTGAGCCTGCGGCCGGGCCGGGGCGCTGCCGGTCCGACCGGCTTGCGTCTCACGGGCGCGACCCGCGGGGCGGCAGGACCCTCCCCAGAATCGCCACCCTCAACATTGAGAGCCGGGGCTTGGTCCGAAGCCGGCGGCGCCGGTCCGCGTTTGGCCAGACGGTCCTCCATGCGGTCAACGTGCACGACATGCCGAAGAGACCCAAGCCGATCCCGGTGGACGGTGCTCTTCGGCCTGTCGCCCTGACCGTGCCGGTCGGGCGCCGGCGGGCAATCCTGCGCAGGTCTCAGCCGCGGGCGTTCCTGCGCGCCAGATAGTCGCGAAGCTCCGCATTCTCGCCCCGCGCCGTCCGCAGCGCCTGGAGGGCCGAGCGGGTCTCGGCCTCCGCGGCGTCGATCTGGGCCAGAAGCTCGCGTTCGCGCTCCTCCTGCTCGGCGAGCACCGCGTCGCGCGCCTCCTCCGCCTCGTGGACCATCTGCGCCAGACGGTCGAGTTCGCCCAGATCCTTCTGACTGACGCGGGTGAGGCGATGCACGAGCCAGTTCGCGAACCAGCCGAGCATGAAGGCGACGAAGAGGATGAGGGCCGTCGCGATGACGAATTCCGAGCGGTTCATTCGCCACCATCGTCCGTCTGTCCGGCGCCGGCCTGCGCCACCGGATTGGCGCCGCTGTCGGTTTCGGGGCCGCTGTCGGTGTCGTCGTCGATCAGGCGGAACTCGATGCGCCGGTTGGCCTCGCGCCCGGCCTCGGTGCCGTTGTCGGCGATGGGGTTCTCCTCGCCGTAGCCCACCGCCGTCAGCTCGCCCACCGGCACGCGGCGGTCGAGAAGCGCCGAGAGCACCGCCTCGGCGCGGGACTGGCTCAGGGTCTTGTTCATGACCTCGCCGCCCTGGCTGTCGGTGAAGCCGCCGACCTCCATCGCGACGCCGTCGCATTGCCTCAGGATGTCGGCGATGGCGTCGACGCTGTCGCGCGAATCGGGCGAGATGGTGGTCGAGCCGGGATCGAAGGTGATCTGCTTGCCGGCAAGGACCGCGTTGATCTGCGCCACGCATTCGGGCGGCGCCGGCAGCGCCGCCGCCTCGTCGATCCGTTCGTCGTACTCGACGTCGATCTCGTAGCGCGCGGCGTCGCCCAGCCGACCCGACAGCAGGCGGGCGATGTCCGCGGAGGCGTCGGCGTTGCCGCTGACGCCGGCGATCCGCACCTTCGTCTCGTCGATGGTGGCGGAGCCGTTGCGCAGGACCGACAGCGCGTCGAGCGCGGCGAGGATCCGCGGCGACCAGCCGGCCGGGACCGGCTCGGCCACGTCGATGGCGGCGTTGAGCCGCTCGGCGCCGAACAGCGCGCGCCCGAAGCTGGCCACCACCGCACGCGCCTGCTCGGAGCCGACGCGCCCGGTCAGGCGCACGTCGCCCTCGGGCGAGCGGGTCGCGACGAATTGGGCCGGCCCCGCCTCGGGTTCGACTGCGGCGGCGTCGTCCTGCACGGCGGTGAGGGTGAACTCCTCGGGCAGGGCGGCGCGGAGCCCGGCGGCGATGCGGCCGAAATCCGGCGTGTCGGCGCCGGCCTCGAGGCGCAGGTCCAGGTCCGAGATCGTCAGCGTGCCGGTCTTGACCTGGCGCAGCGCCTCGAGCGCATCGGCGGCGACCCGCGACCAGTCGGGGGAGGGGGCGCCGAGGCCCAGCCGGCAGGACGGGTTCTCGATCCTCAGAGCGGCGGCGGCCGCGAGGATGCGGTCGCGGCCCGTTTCGGTCGCCGCCGAACAGGCGTCGAAGGCGGTCTGGCCGGGGGATTTGGTGACCCGCAGGATGAAGGGCGTGATGACGGGGCGGGGGGCGGTGATGTCGAGCGCCACCTCGACCCCTTCGGGCGCGGCGCGGGCGAGCTTGCGCTCAAGCGCTCGCCGTGCCGCCGCATCGCTGGCCATGGTGGTGACGGCGACGCGGTCGGCGGCGATCGACACCTTCGCCTTGCCGGTGCGGTCGAGCGCCGCCAGCCCGAAATCGAGCGCCGCCTCCCAGTTCGCGGGCGCCGGATAGGCGGCCTGTTCCAGAAGGTCGGTCACCGGCAGGCCGCCGGCGCGCGCCGTGATCGCGTCGAGGAGCGCGCGGCGATCGGTGCTGGCCGGGACGAGGCCGATGAGCGTCACGCCCTCGCTGGCGCGTAGGATCTCGACCGAAAAGAGGGGCGCCGGGATCGGTTCGGAGCGGGAAACCTCCATGCGGTCGATGATGCGGGTGCCGTCGACGAGGGACCCGGCGATGCTGAGCGCGCGGAACCGGGTCGCCTCGTCCGGGGCGGTACCGGTCATGTCGAGCTGCAGCCCGTCGGCCGAGACGGCGGCCCAGTCCATGCCCTCGGCGGCGAGGGCGGCCTCGATGGCCCCGACCGAGCGGGTCTCGATCTGCTCGACCGCGACGGAGGCGGCGCCGATGGAGACGGCGGCGGCGAGGGCGAAGGTGACGAGCACCGGAAGCAGGGGTTTCGATCTCATGGGCATGCCCGTGCGTGGAGGATGTGGCCGGTCTAGGGGGAGGGTCGGCGGACGTCCATTACAGGAGCGCGGCCATGGCGAGAAACAGCGCAGCCAGAGCTCCGGCGTCGCGGTTCGAGCGGAAGAGGATGAGACAGGTTTCGGTGTCGTCGGGCGAGAACCGCGCCAGTTGCCGACGCAGATGGAGCACCAGGGCGAGGGGCGCGAGCAGCCCCGCCAGAAGCGGCAAGGCTCGGTCGTGAAGCGCCACGAGCACCGCCGCCGCCATAAGGCCGCCCGCGGCCCAGAGGAACCGCCGCAGCCACGGGGCGGGCCGGTCGCCGAAGAGCCGGGCGGTCGATTTCACGCCGATCAGCGCGTCGTCCTCGGCATCCTGATAGGCGTAGATCGTGTCGTAGAACAGCGTCCAGGCGATGCCGGCCAGGTAGAGCAGGATCGCCGGGGTCTCGAGACGGCCGGCCCGCGCCGTCCAGGCCAGCAGCGCCCCCCAGTTGAAGGCGAGGCCGAGAAAGACCTGCGGCCACCAGGTGAAGCGCTTGGCGAAGGGATAGATCGCCACCGGCACGAGCGACAGGATGCCGAGGAGGATGGCATTGGCGTTGAAGGTGAGCAGGATGAGGAAGGCCACGAGCGATTGCCCGATTGCCCAGGCGAGCGCCCCGGCGGCCGAGACCTGGCCCGACGGGATCGGCCGCGAGCGGGTACGGGTCACGCCCGAATCGATGTCGCGGTCGGTGATGTCGTTCCAGGTGCAGCCGGCGCCGCGCATGAGGCAGGCGCCGATGCCGCAGCCGGCGAAGATCCACAGGGTCAGCCAGCCGAGGCCGTCATGCGCGGCGGCGGCGAGAAACAGCCCCCACCAGCAGGGCAGCAGCAGCAGCCACGTGCCGATCGGCCGGTCGGCGCGCGACAGGCGCAGATAGGGGCGCAGGCCGGGCGGCGCCAGCCGGTCGACCCAGTTGCCCTTGACGGCATCGGCGACCTGTCCTTTCGTCAACTGCATGTCCGACATGCGCGCTGGCTCCCCATGGCTTCGATGATCCGCCTCCATGTAGATCATCCGCTGGGTCGGGGGCAAACGGTCGACCTGCTGCCGGGGCAGGCGCATTACCTCTTCGGGGTGATGCGGCGGAGCGCGGGCGAGGTGATCGAGGTCTTCAACGGCCGCGACGGCAGCTGGAGCGCCGAGGTCGTGTCGGCCGGCAAGAAGGCCGGGCAGCTTCTCTGCCGCGAGCAGGTGGCCCCGCAGCGCGATCCGCCCGATCTGTGGCTGCTCTTCGCGCCGATCAAGAAGCAGCGCACCGATTTCATCGTCGAGAAGGCTGCCGAGCTCGGCGCCGCGCGGATCTGTCCGGTGCAGACCGAGTTCACCAACGCGGAACGCATCCGGCGCGACCGGCTGCAGGCGCACGCCGTCGAGGCGGCGGAGCAATGCGGCGGCACCTTCGTGCCCGAGGTGGCCGACATCGCCCAACTCGACCGAGTGCTGGCGGGGTGGGACGGGGCGCGGCGGCTGATGTTCTGCGACGAGACACGGGCCGGCCCGGCGACGGCGCTTGCCGGCGAGGAGCGCGGCCCCTGGGCCATCCTGATCGGACCCGAAGGGGGCTTTTCCGACGCCGAGCGGGCGCGGCTCGCGGCGCTCGACGCGGCGCGGCCGTCCAGCCTCGGGCCGCGCATCCTGCGCGCCGATACGGCGGCGGTGGCGGCGCTGGCGCTGTGGCAGCAGGCGCTGGGGGATTGGGCGTGAGAGGGGCAGGGACGCCAGGCGCCCGGGCGCGGCGCGGGAGCGTGGCGGGTCCCCGGGCGGTGTCGCCATGATCCGGCCGGGCGCGCTCGCCACGATTCTGCGGTGGCGCGATGCGGCCGTCGGGGCCGGCGCCGCCGGGCTGGGGCTCTGGTGGGCGCTGACCGATCAGGGTCTCATGCGGTGGCTGGGCGTGGTGCTGGCACTGGGCGGGATCGGCGTGGTGCGCGAAGGCATCGTGCGCGCCCGCCGGCCGCGCGACGGCGGCGGGGCGGGCATCGTGTCGGTGACCGAACGGCAGATCACCTATCTCTCGGGTCCGGGCGGAGGCGCCGTCTCGGCCGATAGCCTGACGGGCGTGGCCATCGCCCGGGACGGCGGCGCGCCGGTCTGGCATCTGTCGGACGCGGAGGGGCGGCAGGTCGCGATCCCCGCCGATGCGGAGAATGCCGACGCGCTTTTCGACGCGCTCTCGGCGTTGCCGGGGCTCACCCAGGCGGAACTGGTCGCGGCGCTGCGCGAAGGGGGGGCCGGGCGGCGCGTTCTGTGGCGGCGGGCGCCGCGACGGCTTGGTTGACTTCCCCCCGTGCGAGCCTCACTTCCGACGCGCGACGGCAGGAAACGAGGGCCCCATGTCCATTCCACAGAGCGGCGGCGGCCCGATCGAGCGGCGCGAGCAGATGGTCGAATATCTGGAATCCGGCTGTAAGCCGAAGGATGCCTGGCGGATCGGCACCGAGCACGAGAAATTCGGCTATTGCAAGGACACGCTGAAGCCTCTGCCCTACGAGGGCCAGCGCTCGATCCACGCCGTCCTGTCGGGCCTGCGCGACGAGTTCGGCTGGGCGCCGGTGGAGGAGGGCGGTCATCTGATCGGGCTGGAGAAGGACGGCGCCAACGTCTCGCTGGAGCCCGGCGGGCAGCTTGAACTCTCCGGCGCGCCGCTCGAGACGATCCACGAGACCTGCGACGAGGTGAACGACCATCTGGCGCAGGTGAAGGCCGTGGCGGACCGGATCGGCGTGGGCTTCATCGGGCTCGGCGCCGCGCCCCACTGGACCCACGACGAGATGCCGCTGATGCCCAAGGGCCGCTACAAGCTGATGGACGGCTACATGCAGAAGGTCGGCGCGCTGGGCACCCAGATGATGCGGCGGACCTGCACCGTGCAGGTCAATCTCGACTTCGCCTCCGAAGCGGACATGGTCCAGAAGCTGCGCGTGGCGCTGGCGCTGCAGCCGGTCGCGACGGCGCTCTTCGCCAATTCGCCGTTCCTCGAAGGGCGGCTCAACGGCCACAAGTCCTGGCGGGCGCGGATCTGGCGCGATCTCGATCCCGACCGGACCGGCATGCTGCCCTTCGTCTTCGAGGAGGGGTTCGGCTTCGAGGCCTGGGTCGACTACGCGCTCGACGTGCCGATGTACTTCGTCTATCGCGACGGGCGCTACATCGACGCGCTGGGACAATCGTTCCGCGACTTCCTGAAGGGTGAGCTGCCGGCCCTGCCCGGCGAGAAGCCCACCCTGTCGGACTGGGCCGACCACCTGACGACGATCTTTCCCGAGGCGCGGATCAAGAAGTTCATCGAGATGCGCGGCGCCGATGGCGGACCGTGGCGCCGCCTCTGCGCGCTGCCGTCGTTGTGGGTCGGGCTTCTCTATGACCAGACCGCTCTCGACGCCGCCTGGGACCTTTGCCGCGGCTGGGACGCCGGGACGCGCGAGGGGCTGCGGGTCGCGGCCTCGGTCGACGGGCTGCAGGCCGAAGTGTCGGGGCTCAGGATGCAGGAGATCGCGGCGATCTGCGTCGAGATCGCCGAGGCCGGGCTCAAGGCGCGGGCGCGGCCCGGCAGCGGCGGCATGATCCCCGACGAGACGCATTTCCTGAATGCGCTGAAGGAGAGCGTGGAGAGCGGTCGGGTGCCGGCCGACGAGCTCGTGGCGCTTTACGAGGGCGAATGGGGCGGAGACGTGCGGCGGGTCTTCGACGCGTTCGCCTACTAGACACGCCGCAGCAAAAATCGGCTGCGTCCTGCGTTATGACTGGAATCCGGCGCGGGGTCGGTTAGGTTCGAGACAGCGTTTTTCGGAGGTTTAAACGATGAAGAAGTTGATGTTCGCGCTGCCGCTCGTGGCTCTTGCCGCCGGCTGCCAGTCGTCCGGCGGCAACCAGGGCGCGCTGACCGGCGCCGCTGTGGGCGCGACGGCCGGCGCGATCCTGTCGGAAGACAACCGGGCCGCGGGCGCGCTCGTGGGCGGCGCCGTCGGCGCGGCGGCGGGCAATTACGTGGGCCAGACCCGCAACGGGAACTGTGTCTACGAGAACCAGTACGGCGAGCGCTATACCGCCGCCTGCCCGTAACGATCACGCGCGGCCGGCGGGATGGCTCCCGTCGGCCGCCGCGGCGCGGAGAAACGATCGGACCCTCTCCGCCGCCATCTCGCAGGGCCTGAGGAGCACCTTGCCCCGCGACAGCCGATAGAGATTGACGCTGACCCGCCCGGATCCGTCGGCCTCCTGGGCCAAAAGCTTCTCCGCCCGTCCATCTGCTGCAACCGATCTCACCGCATGCCAGGCGCGGCCGTGCCTGGTGACGACGAAGGAACCCCGCGGCAGGGCATCGAAAGCCTCGCCATCGGTCACGTGCTTTTGCCGATCCGCGGTTCGGTGCCGGCCCGGAGCCGGGCGATATTGCCGCGGTGACGCAGCATGATGACGAGGGCCATGGCGAGGAGCCCGGCGGCGAGCGGCCCTGCCCCCAGCAGCAGCGCGAAGACCGGCGAAAGCATGGCCGCGACCAGCGCCGCCAACGAGGAGATGCGCGTCACCGCCGCCGTGATGATCCAGGTGGCACCGACCGCAAGACCGACCGGCCAGGCCAGGGCCAGGACCGTGCCGAGGAAGGTCGCGACGCCCTTGCCGCCGCGAAATCCTAGATAGATCGGATAGCAATGCCCGGCGAAGGCCGCGACGCCGGCGATCTGCCCGGCCAGTTCGCCGAAGAGCTGGCGCGCCACCACGACCGCGAAGGCGCCCTTGCCCACGTCGCAGACGAGCGTGGCGAGCGCCGCCGGTTTCGAGCCGGTCCGCAGCACGTTGGTGGCGCCGATATTGCCCGAGCCGATGCGGCGCAGGTCGCCGAGCCCCATGGCGCGCGTGATGACGAGGCCGAAGGGCACGGACCCCAGCAGATAGGAGAGAAGGGCGATCACGATCGTCACGGGAACTGGCTCCGACCTCGGGTGAGCGGACAATGGGATGCCGAGCGGGCGGCGTA
>CAVUAQ010000004.1:372500-378823 GCA_963739575.1 uncultured Alphaproteobacteria bacterium
CCTATTGCCTTCGGCTGCTTGAGGCCGTTCGCTGTTGGCCTACCGCGCTTCGCGCTACTTGAGGCCGGTTGGCTCAGGGCGCTCAGCCGAAGACGGCCAGGCCACAGTCGGTAGCGCGACAAGCCGCGCTCAAGCAGCCGCAGGCGGTAGCGCGAAAGGGACCGGGGCGTTAGCTCAGCTGGGAGAGCACCTGCTTTGCAAGCAGGGGGTCATCGGTTCGATCCCGATACGCTCCACCAAGACGATTTGACCGCAAAGCGCGCGTGGCGCTTTGCCGTCCAATCGGACGGATTTACATCGTGAAGAGAGATACACATCAGTTATCATGCTGATCGGGGCAGTGCGCCCGCGATCTGCCGACGGCCCTCGGGCCCGAGGCGCGGCATGTAACTATCCAAGTCAAGTACACTAACCCAAGCAGCCGCAAGGCTGCGAAGAAGTCCCGTCGCACGAACCAGGCGAGGGGACGGGAAAGTATGCTTCTGATCGACGGCGCCCGGAACGCAAAAGGCCGGGCGTCTCAGGAGAAGTTCAGCCGACGTCGAATGACCGACGCGGCGGGTGCGCGAGGGCGGCCTACGCCCTCAAGCAGCCGCAGGCGGTAGGGCATGAAAGGTCGAGCCAGTCTTCTTCTGGATCAGATCAAGCGCGAGAAGGGCGTTTGGTGGATGCCTTGGCAGCAAGAGGCGATGAAGGACGTGATACTCTGCGATAAGCCGCGGCGAGGCGAGAATAGCCTTTGACCCGCGGATTTCCGAATGGGGCAACCCACCTGATTGATCTCTTATTTGTCCTACCGGCTATCGCCTGTTTGAGGACGTGTTGGCGCGCGGCTCCGGCCGTGTTCCAAGGCGCTAAAGCAGCGGAGCGGCAGCGCAGATAAGGGGTCAAAGACAGGTACTATTACCCTGAATACATAGGGGTTTTAGAGCAAACCCGGGGAACTGAAACATCTAAGTACCCGGAGGAAAGGACATCAATAGATACTCCCCCAGTAGCGGCGAGCGAACGGGGACCAGCCGAGCCGAGATTGTGAGAAGAAAGACCTGGAAAGGTCTGCCAGAGCGGGTGACAGCCCCGTATTCGAAGCACGATCGGACGTATCAAGTAGGGCGGGACACGTGAAATCCTGTCTGAAGATCGGGGGACCACCCTCGAAGGCTAAGTACTCCTTGCTGACCGATAGCGAACCAGTACCGTGAGGGAAAGGTGAAAAGCACCCCGACGAGGGGAGTGAAACAGTACCTGAAACCGAGCGCCTACAATCAGTCGGAGGGACTTCGCGTCCTGACGGCGTACCTTTTGTATAATGGGTCATCGACTTGGTCTCACGAGCAAGCTTAAGCCGTTAGGTGTAGGCGCAGCGAAAGCGAGTTTTAAGAGGGCGCGCCTCTTCATTGAGGAATGAGTTCGTGGGATCAGACCCGAAACCGAGTGATCTAGGCATGTCCAGGATGAAGACAGGGTAACACCTGTTGGAGGTCCGAACCCACACCTGTTGAAAAAGGTCGGGATGAGGTGTGCCTAGGGGTGAAAGGCCAATCAAACTCGGAGATAGCTGGTTCTCCGCGAAATCTATTTAGGTAGAGCGTCGGACGAATACCCTCGGGGGTAGAGCACTGCATGGGTAATGGGGGCCTACAGCCTTACTGATCCTAAGCAAACTCCGAATACCGAGGAGTACTATCCGGCAGACACACGGCGGGTGCTAACGTCCGTCGTGGAGAGGGAAACAACCCTGACCTGCAGCTAAGGCCCCCAATTCGTGGCTAAGTGGGAAAGCATGTGAGACGGCCAAAACAACCAGGAGGTTGGCTTAGAAGCAGCCATCCTTTAAAGATAGCGTAACAGCTCACTGGTCTAGACAAGCTGTCTTGCGGCGAAGATGTAACGGGGCTCAAGCCACGAGCCGAAGCTCAGGACTGCGCAAGCAGTGGTAGCGGAGCGTAGTGTGACATAGCACTCTATCTGTATTGCCGCCCAGGCGAACGACGCGGGCAACCGCGCTCAAGTAGCCGAAGGCGGTAGCGCAGATAGGAGTGCTTTCTGTGAAGCCGGCGCGTGAGCGATCCGGTGGAGAGATCACTAGCGAGAATGATGACATGAGTAGCGACAAACAGGGTGAGAGACCCTGTCGCCGAAAGTCCAAGGGTTCCTGCTTAAAGTTAATCTGAGCAGGGTGAGCCGGCCCCTAAGGCGAGGCAGAAATGCGTAGTCGATGGGAACGGGGTTAATATTCCCCGGCCAGGAGGATGTGACGGATCGCGGACGTTGTCGGACCTTATCGGATTGGTCCGGCCGCCAGGCGGTTCCAGGAAATAGCCCTCCATCAGACCGTACCCGAAACCGACACAGGTGGACTGGTAGAGAATACCAAGGCGCTTGAGAGAACGATGTTGAAGGAACTCGGCAAAATACCTCCGTAAGTTCGCGAGAAGGAGGCCCGGTTCCAAGGCAACTTGGGGCTGGGGGCACAAACCAGGGGGTGGCGACTGTTTACTAAAAACACAGGGCTCTGCGAAGTCGCAAGACGACGTATAGGGTCTGACGCCTGCCCGGTGCCTGAAGGTTAAAAGGAGAGGTGCAAGCCTTGAATTGAAGCCCAGGTAAACGGCGGCCGTAACTATAACGGTCCTAAGGTAGCGAAATTCCTTGTCGGGTAAGTTCCGACCTGCACGAATGGCGTAACGACTTCCCCGCTGTCTCCAACATCGACTCAGCGAAATTGAATTGCCTGTCAAGATGCAGGCTTCCCGCGGTTAGACGGAAAGACCCCGTGCACCTTTACTACAGCTTCACACTGGCATCAGGCCAGGCATGTGCAGGATAGGTGGTAGGCTTCGAAGCGGTGACGCCAGTCGCCGTGGAGCCGTCCTTGAGATACCACCCTTGCCTCGCTTGATGTCTAACCGCGAACCGTCATCCGGTTCCGGGACCCTGTGTGGCGGGTAGTTTGACTGGGGCGGTCGCCTCCCAAAGAGTAACGGAGGCGCGCGAAGGTTGGCTCAGAGCGGTCGGAAATCGCTCGTTGAGTGCAATGGCAGAAGCCAGCCTGACTGCGAGACTGACAAGTCGAGCAGAGTTGAAAGACGGCCATAGTGATCCGGTGGTCCCGAGTGGAAGGGCCATCGCTCAACGGATAAAAGGTACGCCGGGGATAACAGGCTGATGGTGCCCAAGAGTCCATATCGACGGCACCGTTTGGCACCTCGATGTCGGCTCATCTCATCCTGGGGCTGGAGCAGGTCCCAAGGGTATGGCTGTTCGCCATTTAAAGAGGTACGTGAGCTGGGTTTAGAACGTCGTGAGACAGTTCGGTCCCTATCTGCCGTGGGTGTAGGATACTTGAGAGGAGTTGCCCCTAGTACGAGAGGACCGGGGTGAACGATCCACTGGTGGACCTGTTGTGGCGCCAGCCGCAGTGCAGGGTAGCTATGATCGGACAGGATAACCGCTGAAGGCATCTAAGCGGGAAGCCCCCCTCAAAACAAGGTATCCCCGAGGACCGTGGTAGACCACCACGTCGATAGGCCGGAGATGTAAGCGCGGCAACGCGTTCAGTTGACCGGTACTAATCGTCCGACAGGCTTGATCTGATCCAGTGGAAGGCTGGCCCGGATCGGAAGCATACATCCCGTGACCTTGACTTGGATCCTCGTGCCCCGGCACGAGGCACGATGTTGCTCCCTCGGTTTGGTGGTCATAGCGCGAGCAAAACACCCGATCCCATTCCGAACTCGGTCGTTAAGTGCCGTAGCGCCGATGGTACTGCGTCAAAAGACGTGGGAGAGTAGGTCGCCGCCAAACCTAGCGAGCAACATCGCCCCCGTGTATCCCTCTCTCGATGAACAGAACGAACCGTCGTCACCCAAACGACAGAGGCGCCCCCAGGGCCCCCATGGCGCGGGATGGAGCAGTCCGGTAGCTCGTCAGGCTCATAACCTGAAGGTCGTAGGTTCAAATCCTACTCCCGCAACCAAACTTTCCTACAATATATCAAACACATAGGCCGCCCTCCGGGCGGCTTTTGCGTGTCGCGTCGTGTTGCAAGGCCCTCCCGAGCACTCCCCAAAGATTCCAAAGACTTACGACCAGCCCCGATTCCTCCGTGCAACACGGATGCGACACGGGATGGGGTGGATGTTCCGCGGGCGTTCGCGGTCGATGGTGCTTGCCCCAGCGGTGCCGCTGCGCTTGGATAGGGCAATTCCCGAAAGGTCCGAATTGCCCATGCCGATCTACGAGTTTGCCAGCGAAGAAATCCGTCCCCTGAGCAAGACCACCTTCAGTCTCGCGCAACTGCAGGAACGGCGCGATCTGCAGCGCCTGCTGCGGGCGAACATCGCCGTGGTCGCACCCGACACGCTGGTGATCGCGGAGGAGTTCGGGGACTGGGACGAGTCGCGCAGGCGCATCGATCTCCTCGGCATCGACCGAAACGCGAACCTCGTGGTGATCGAGCTCAAGCGGACGGAAGACGGCGGCCATATGGAGCTGCAGGCCATCCGCTACGCGGCAATGGTCTCCACCATGACCTTCGACCAGGCCGCCGACGTGTTCGCTCGCTATCTCACGCAGATTGGCAAGGCCGACACGGATGGGCGGGCCGAGCTGCTCGATTTCCTCGGGTGGGACGAGCCCGACGAGGATGCCTTCGCGCAGGACGTCAGGATCGTCCTGGCCTCGGCCGAGTTCGGCCGCGAGCTGACAACATCGGTTCTCTGGCTCATCGAGCGCGGCATCGACATCCGCTGCGTGCGCCTCCAGCCCTACGGGCTTGATGGGCGGGTCCTCGTGGATGTCCAGCAGATCATCCCGCTCCCCGAGGTTGCGGAATACCAGGTCCGCGTCACGGAGAAGAAGCGCAAGGAGCGCGAGGCGCGCACGGATACGCGAGACTGGACCAGCTACGACGTCAGCCTTGGCGAGCGCCAGCTTAAAGGGCTGCGGAAACGGCACGCCATCTATCAGGTGTTCCGCCATCTCGTGGAGAGCGGCCTCGCTCCGGGGGAGGTAGCCGAACACTGTGGCCCGCGCGCCAACCGTGCTCTCGTGTCGGTTGAGGGCGAGGTCAATGCCAAGGACTTCTTCCGCCTCGCAACCGAAGCGCGCGAACAGGAAGGACGTGGCTTTGACCCAACGCGATACTTCTGCGGTGAGGACGAGCTCATCCACTCCGTAGGCCGCACATATGCCTTCCTGAATCAGTGGGGCGGATCGGACTGGATGCAGGCGATGGTCAGTCTGCGCGACGCCTTCCCGGATCAGCGTGTCGCGTTCACCCCTTCCGAATAGCTGCCAATCCCGACTTGCTATCAGAGCCGATCAGAGCCTGAGGGATCAGGATGTTCTGTCGGAGACCATCATGCCCAAGACAAATGACGCCGCTCTGGCCGCGTTCATCTCGGCAAAGACCGAGATCGACGTGATGCTCGAACGCCTCGCCGCCCTCAGCGCCGACCATTTCGGATGCAGTCCGGAGGACGTGAACTGGGGCCATGTCGGGACGTTGGACCACTACCGCGCCCGCCTCCGAGAAATCACCGAGTTGGCGTTCCGCGAGGGCGAGCATGCCGATTGAGCGAGCCGAGGGTGTTGCAGTTGGAAACACCCTGCCCGCGAAAATGAACCGAAGGACGAGGATGCGCCAGCACAGGGATGTTTGAGACTACGACATCCCCAGAAAAGGCGTTGGAGTTCACAACGCCTTTTCTGCGCCTCACGCCGCTGCCGTCGCCACCCCATCCAGCCGCACCGCGACGCTGGTGACGCCATTCCCTGCGGCCTCGACCGCGACGCCGATGGGGAAGCGCCCCGCGGCCGGCGTGGTCACTTCCTTGGCCGTGTTGTCCCACGCCACGCGCGCGCCGAGGGTGAGCACCGCGGCACTGGCCTTGGGCAGCTGGAACACGCCGGTGGTGGAGAGCTCGACCGGGTCGCCCTCGGCCGAGGAGTAGGCGGCGATGCCGAAGATGCTGCCCACGATGATCGCGTCGCCCGAGGCGATGCCGCCCGCCGGCGTGGTGACGCGGACGATGTGGCCGTTCTGGAGGTAGTTCTTCATCTCAGAGCCCTTTCGAGGATTGGATGCGGACGACCGAGATGCGGTCGGTCGCCCCTGCGATCTGCCGGTTGAGGTCCGCGAGCGCGGCGGCCATTTCCGCGTCGCTGGCATAGGTCACCCGCTTGCCGTCGTATTCGACGGTGCGGATGCCCTGATAGCGCGCGGCCATCAGGGCGTCCCGCCAGGCGCTGAGCTGGGCGAGGTTGGCCATGCTCACGCCCCGGCGTTCATGAACCAGCCGCGGTGGTCGATGAACCCG
>CAVUAQ010000005.1:0-172408 GCA_963739575.1 uncultured Alphaproteobacteria bacterium
CCGCATAACCCTCGAAAACAACGGAAAAATCCGGCCGCAGCCGGATCGGGAGAACGCTTTCGCGAGGGCAAGTGGCGGAGGAGGTGGGATTCGAACCCACGGTGCACTTTCGTGCACGCCGGTTTTCAAGACCGGTGCAATCGACCACTCTGCCACTCCTCCGGCGCGGTTTTCTCTAGCGGCCCGGCACCTGCTTGAAAAGGCATCTGCCGCGACGCGCGAGAGGTTGGTTCGGCGGCAGATGTCCGGCGCAGGTCGTCACCTTGGATCGCTCGGAGGCCAGGGGCTTGCGGTTCCTAACTGTCGTGTCCCGGACGATCAGATAGACCCTCGCCGCTCTGCTCTGTTCATGGCAAGATCGATCCTGCGCGAGGTTCGGGACGGGGGGCGAGCATGCTGATCTCTCTGCACAAGCAGGCGACGACGACACCGAAGATCCGGGCCGCGATCCAGGCGAGCACCGAGCCTGCCTGGATGGTGGCGGAGCGCTATGGCATCTCCGAGCAGACGGTCTGGAAGTGGCGCAAGCGCGACAGCGTGCATGACCGCAGCCACACGGCGCATCGGTTGCAATCGACGCTCACACCTGCCCAGGAGGCTGTGGCGGTGTCGCTGCGCAAGACCCTGCTCTTGCCGCTCGACGACCTTCTCTGCGTAGTCCGCGAGTTCCTGAACCCGAACGTCTCGCGCTCCGGGCTGGACCGCTGCCTGCGCCGGCATGGTGTCGGCAACCTGCGTGACCTGAAGCCAACCGCGCGACGGCCTGCATACAAGCCGTTCAAGGCCTACGAGCCGGGTTACCTGCATGTCGACGTGAAATACCTGCCGCAGATGGCGGACGAAGACCGCCGCCGGTATCTGTTCGTGGCCATCGATCGCGCCACGCGGTGGGTCTTCGTGCGCGTCTATCCGGCGAAGACGGCGGCCAACGCCCGCCGCTTCCTACGCGACCTGGAACGTGCTGCGCCGATGCGGATCACGCGGGTGCTCACCGACAACGGCAAGGAGTTCACGGACAGGCTCTTCGGCCTGCGGAAGCGCGCCGCCACCGGAAACCACGAGTTCGACCGCCTCTGCGCCGATCTCGGTATCGAGCATCGCCTGGCCCCGCCGATGCGGCCGCAAACGAACGTATTCATCCGGCGAGGGCCGTCTGACGGGCGGGACTGGCTTTCTGTAAGAGCCTGAAGCTATGGCAGACCATAGCTTCATGTCCCAGGTAGAGGTTCTCTCGGTCACGGATACCGGCCGTCGGCGCCGTTGGACGGACGCGGAGAAGTTGCGGATCGTGGAGGAGAGCTATGCGGGGCCGCGGATGGTGGCGGCGACGGCTCGGCGGCACGAGATTTCCCGTGCGCTTCTGACGCGATGGCGTCGCGAGGCGCGGGAGGGCCTGTTGGCCGCGGAATGCGATCGCGTGCATTTCGCGCCGGTTTCCGTGTCGCCGGATCGCGCGCCCGGGCCGGTGACCACTGATGTGCGGGACCCGGCGGAGGACGCGAGGTGTGACCGGGTCGAGATCATCCTGGCGAACGGACGCCGGCTGGTGATCGCCGCCACGACCGAGGCGTCTCTCCTTGCGCGACTCATCCAAGTGTTGGAGCGGGCATGATCGCATTTCCGGCAGGGGCGAAGGTCTGGATCGCGGGTGGCATGACCGACATGCGGCGAGGCATGAACACGCTGGCGCTCCAGGTGCAGCAAGGCCTCGGGCGTGATCCGCATGCCGGGGAGATATTTTGCTTCCGAGGGCGTAAAGGCGATTTGCTCAAGATTTTGTGGCATGATGGCGTAGGCATGTCGCTCTATCTGAAACGCCTCGAAGCGGGCAAGTTCATCTGGCCGGTTAGCCGCACGGGCGACGCGGTCCAGATTTCCGCGGCGCAGCTCGGTTATCTTCTGGACGGAATCGATTGGCGCAACCCGCGCTGGACGCAACGCCCTGCAAAGGTTGGATAAATCTCGCCCATAGCCCTGTTTTGCATGGGCATTCCCGAACCGGCATGGTAGATCCTGGCCATGTCAGATGCCGCCTCCGAACTCGAGAAACTGCGCGCCGAACTGGCCGTCACAAAGGCCGAACTGGCCCGGTCGAATGCTGTGGTGTCGGCGTCCGAGGCACTGATCGCGGGCCTGAAGCTCGAGATCGCGATGCTCAAGCGCGAGAAGTATGGCCGCAGTGCCGAACGCACCGCCCGGCTGATCGATCAGCTCGAGTTGCAACTCGAGGAGCTGGAAACCGCCGCGTCGGAGGATGCCATCCGCGCCGAGCAGGCGGCGGCGAAGGCGACGAAGGTTCGCGCCTTCGATCGCCGCAAGCCGGTGAAGAAGCCGTTCCCCGAGCATCTGCCGCGCGAGCGGGTGGTGGTCGAGGCCCCCGCGGCCTGCACGTGGCTCGCGGATCGGACCGCATCGTGAAGATGGGCGAGGATGTCACCGATACGCTGGAGGTGGTGCCGCGGCAGTGGAAGGTGATCCAGACCGTCCGCGAGAAGTTCACCTGCCGGGACTGCGAGAAGATCAGCCAGCCGCCGGCCCCGTTCCACCCGATCCCGCGCGGCTGGGCGGGACCGAGCCTGCTGGCGATGATCGTGTTCGAGAGCGAGACCTTGTCCGCCATTGGTCCGAGGACAATGGTCGAGCGGGCAGCATCAGCCATTGAACCGCCAGGCCGAGCGTTATGCCCGCGAGGGCGTCGATCTCAGCCTCTCCACGCTCGCCGATCAGGTCGGCGCGGTGACCGAGTTGCTGACGCCGCTGCATGCGCTGATCGAGGCGCATGTCATGGCGGGCTCGCGGTTGCACGGCGACGATACCACCGTGCCGCTGCTGGCCCGGGGCGGCACGAAGACCGCGCGGCTCTGGACCTATGTGCGCGATGATCGGCCCTTCGGCGGCACCGCGCCGCCGGCAGTGGCCTTCCGCTTCTCCCGCGATCGGGGCGGCGAGCATCCGAACGAACATCTCAAGGGCTGGCAGGGTATTCTCCAGGGTGAGGAGGATCAGAAAACCGTCCAGTGGACGGTTTTCCCGACGAACGCTTATGCCGGATACAACCAGCTCTACGACCCGAGGCGGTCGCCCGGACCGGTGACCTCGGCGCTGTGCTGGTCACACGCCCGCCGCAAGTTCTTCGAACTCGCCGATGTCGAAGGCAACATCCGGAAGGGCAAGTCGCCCAAGGAGATCTCGCCGATCGCGTTCGAAGCGGTCCGACGCATCGATGCCCTGTTCGAGATCGAGCGCGACATCAACGGCAAATCCCCTGACGAGCGCCGCGAAGCACGGCAACATCTGTCGGCCCCGCTGGTCGGGGATCTGGAACGCTGGCTGCGCGGAGAACGGGCGCTGCTCTCGAAGCACGCCAAGGTCGCCAAGGCGATCGACTACCTGCTGTCGCCGAACCACTGGCCGGGCTTCACCCGGTTCCTCGAGGATGGCCGCATCTGCCTCAGCAACAACGCCGCCGAGCGGTCCCTGCGCGGTGTGGCCCTCGGCAGAAAATCCTGGCTCTTCGCCGGGTCCGAACGGGGCGGACAGCGCGCCGCCGCGATGTATGCACTGATCGGCACGGCAAAATTGAACGGCATCGATCCCCAAGCCTGGCTCGCCGACGTCATCGCGCGCATCTCCGACATGCCGGTCTCACGCCTGCACGAGTTGCTGCCGTGGGAATGGAACTTGGCAACACCTCAGGTCAAGGCTGCCTGACCGCGGTCCTCGGCGGAGGCTTACAAACGAACGGCATGGTCGAGCGCTTCAATGGCCGGATCGAGGACGTCCTGCAAAGTCATCATTTCCACAGCGGCGAGGACCTCGAACAGACGATCCTTCGCTACGTCCGCCTCTACAACGGCCAGCTTCCGCAATCAGTGCTCAAGGGCCGAACGCCCGTCGACGCCCTCAAGGACTGGCAGCGACAAAGGCCGGACCTCTTCAAGAAACGACCGTATAATCGCGCGGGATGTGACAGGTAGATGCAACTTCTGGTAAAGCCTGCTAGATCCCGGATCGTCTAAGGGTTCGACAAGGGAGATTGCCCGTGGTCCTGCTTCGCCTCATCGTCATCTGCGCGTTCGCTCTGGCCGCACTGCCCGCCCGGGCGTTCGAGACCAGCGCCGGCGCGGCCTACGTCTACGACGTCACCACCGACACGGTGCTGATGGAGAAGCAGGCCGACCTCGCCTTGCCGCCCGCGTCGATGTCGAAGCTCATGACATTGAACATGTTGTTCGAGGCGCTGCGGGACGGCCGCGTCGACATGGACACGCGGTTCGGCGTGTCTTCCAAGGCGAAGGCCATGGGCGGGTCCACCATGTTCCTGAACGAGCGGGACCGCCCGACGGTCGAAGAGCTGATCCAGGGCATCATCGTGATGTCCGGCAACGACGCCTGTGTGGTCGTGGCGGAGGGGCTCGCCGGATCGGAATCGTCGTTCGCGCGTATGATGACCGACCGCGCGCGCGACCTCGGCATGACCCAGTCGACCTTCGCCAATGCGAGCGGCTGGCCCGATCCGAACCAGAGGATGTCGGTTCGCGATCTGGGCATCATCGCCACGCGGCTGATCACCGAGTTCCCGGAATATTACGGCTATTTCGCCGAGAAGGAGTTCGCCTTCGACAACCGCGCCCCGAAGAACCGGTTCAACCGCAATCCGCTTCTGGGGCTGGGGATCGGCGCCGACGGCCTGAAGACGGGCCATACGCAGGAGGCGGGATACGGCCTCGTCGGGTCCGCCACCCAGGGCGACCGCCGCATCGTCTTCGTGATCACGGGCCTTGCGAGTGAGAAGGCCCGTGCGGAGGAATCGGAGCGGTTGGTGAACTGGGCCTTCCGCCAGTTCGTCGAGAAGACCGTGATCGCGGAGGGGGAGCGGGTGGTGACGGCCGATGTCTGGCTCGGCGAGCGTCCCGAGGTCGATCTCGTCACCGCGCGGGACGTCCGCCTGCTCGTTCCCGCGCTCGAGCAAGGCGAGATCGAGGCCGAGGCCCGCTTCGTCTCGCCGCTTCGGGCGCCCCTCGAGGCGGGAGAGGAGATCGGCACGCTCGTCATCTCGATGGCCGGGCTGCCCGACCGGAAAGTGCCGCTGGTGGCGGCTCGCGCCATCCCGAAGGGGGGATTCGTCCCGCGCATGAAGCTCGCCGCAACAACCCTCCTGACGCAGGCCGTGGCGCGGGCGACCCAGGAGACCGGCTCCGCAGAGGCCGTCCGGACCGAGTGACGCGCGGCCTGTTCATCAGTTTCGAAGGGATCGACGGCTCGGGGAAGTCGACGCAGGCGCGCCTCCTGGCCGACCGTCTGCGGCGCGCGGGGCGCGACGTGGTCCTGACCCGCGAACCCGGCGGCTCCGCGGGCGCGGAGGAGATCCGGCGCCTGGTGCTCGAGGGCGATCCGGACCGCTGGTCGCCGGAGACCGAGCTGCTTCTCTTCACCGCCGCGCGGCGTGACCATCTGGAGCGCGTCATCGCCCCGGCGCTGGCCCGGGGGGCGACGGTGATCAGCGACCGTTTCGCCGATTCCACCCGCGTCTATCAGGGGCTGACGCGGGGCGATCTGAGAGAGGTGGTCGACACGCTGCACGCGGCGATGATCGGCATCGATCCCGACTGCACCTTCCTGATCGACACCGACCCGGCCCGGGCGCTCGACCGGGCCCTGTCGCGCAGCGGCCCGGAGGAGCGGTTCGAGCGTTTCGGCATCGACATGGCCCGGCGGATGCGGGAGGGCTTTCTCGATCTCGCCCGCCGCCAGCCCGGCCGCATCCGGGTCATCGACGGCAATCGGCCCGAGGCGGAGGTTGCCGACACCGTGCAGGCCGATCTGCCATGAGCGAGGCCGCGCCCTACGAGCCGGACCGGGTGGCGGGCGTGCCGCATCCGCGGCACACGCTGCGGCTCTTCGGGCAGGACGCGGCCGCCCAGCGGTTCCGCGCGGCCCACGACGCGGATCGTCTGCATCACGCGTGGATGATCACAGGCCCGCGCGGGGTCGGCAAGGCCACCCTCGCCTGGCACATCGCGCGGTTTCTTCTGGCCGATCCTGCGGCGCGGGGCCCGGCGACGGGGCTCACGGGTCCGCTCGCGATCCCGCGCGGCCACGGCGTCGGCGACCGGGTCGCCGCCCTCTCCGATCCCGGTCTCTTTCTCATGCGACCGACCCGGCATCCCGATACCGGCACCGAGAGGCGCGAGATCACCGTCGATGTCGCGCGCAGCCTTCGGAGCTTTCTTCACCTTTCGGCCACCGATGGCGGCCGGCGGGTGGTGATCGTCGATGCGGCCGACCAGATGACCAACCAGGCTGCCAACGCGATTCTGAAGCTGCTGGAGGAGCCGCCGGCGCGCACGACCTTCCTCCTTGTCTGCCACGCTCCCTCCCGGTTGCTGCCGACGATCCGGTCGCGGTGCCGCATGCTGCGCTGCGGGCCGCTCGACGGTCCCGATCTCGGTCGGGCGACGGACCAGGCCGGGCTCCAGTCGCAGATCGAACCCGCGAGCCTTGCGCAACTGGCCAACGGTTCGGCTGGCGAGGCCGCGCGGCTGCTGCAGCAGGACGGGCCGGCGCTCTATGCCGATCTGGTCTCCCTCGTCTCCGAGCTTCCCGCCATGGACCGGCCCCGTCTTCTCGCGCTGACGGCCGGAACCGCTGGACCGGCGGGATGGGCGCGGCTCGACATGATCGCCGGCCTCGTCGCGCTGTTGCTGTCGCGCCTGGCGCGGCAGGGTGCGGGATGCCCGCCCGAGGCAGAGGCGGCGCGGGGCGAGGCGGCGGCGCTGGCGCGGCTCGCGCCCGATGCGCCTGCCGGCCGGCTCTGGGCGGAGTTGCAGCTTTCGCTCTCTGCCCGCATCGCCCATGGCCGCGCGGTGAACCTTGACCCCTCCGCCCTGCTCCTAGATACCGGCCTCAAGATCAACGAGACAGGCCGCGCGATCCTTCGCGGCTGAGACATGCCAGCGATCACCGACAGCCATTGCCATCTGGACTTTCCGGATTTCGACGAAACGCGCGACGATGTCGTCGCACGCGCCGTCGGTGCCGGCGTCCACCGGATGGTCTCGATCTGCACGCGACTGGACAGGGCCGCCCGGGTCCGGGCCATCGCCGAGGCCTATCCGCCCGTCTATTGGGCGGCCGGCACGCATCCGATGAGCGCGGGCGACGTGCCTCTGGTCTCGGTCGAGGATCTGGTCGACTTGGCGCGGCATCCGAAATTCGTAGGCATCGGCGAGACCGGCCTCGACTACCATTATACGGCCGCGACCGAAGACGTGCAGAAGCGCAGCCTGCGCATCCATATCGAGGCGGCGCGCGAGACCCGGCTGCCGCTGATCATCCATGCCCGCGACGCCGACGACGATGTCGCCGCGATCCTCGAGGCGGAGCATGCGAAGGGCCCCTATGCCTGTGTCATGCATTGCTTCTCGTCCGGGCCCGATCTGGCCCGCCGGGCGCTGGATCTCGACTTCTATCTCTCGATGTCCGGGATTGCCGCGTTCAGGAAATCGGCGGCCCTGCGCGAGATCTTCGCGGCGGCGCCGCTCGATCGCATCCTCGTCGAAACCGACAGCCCCTATCTCGCGCCGCCGCCGCATCGCGGCCACCGCAACGAGCCCGCCTTCACCCTGCATACGGCGAAGGTCGGCGCCGACATCTTCGGCCTCGATCTCGACGCCTTCGCCCGGGCGACCGAGGCCAATTTCGACCGTCTGTTCTGGAAGGCCGCCTGATGGCAGATCTGCGCTTCACCATACTCGGATGCGGCTCGTCGGGCGGCGTGCCGCGGATCGGCGGCCATTGGGGAAATTGCGATCCCGCCAACCCCAGGAACCGGCGGCGCAGATGTTCCATGCTGGTCGAGCGGATCGACCGTGACGGCGTCACCCGGGTGCTGATCGACACGTCGCCCGACCTGCGCGAACAGCTTCTCGACGCCGGCATCGGCGCGGTCGACGCGGTCGCCTATACCCATTCCCATGCCGATCATTGCCACGGGCTCGACGATCTTCGCATGGTCGTCATCAACATGCGCCGCCGCATCCCTGTCTGGGCGGATGACGGGACCGCCGACGACATCGTGTCCCGCTTCCGCTACGTCTTCGAGACCCCCGAAGGATCGTCCTACCCGCCGATCCTCGAGATGAACCGCCTGCGCGGCCCGCTGATCGTGGAGGGCGCCGGCGGGCCGGTCAGGCTCGATCCGTTCAGGGTCCACCACGGCGACATCCATGCCCTGGGCTTCCGCATCGGCGGTCTCGCCTATCTGCCCGATATCAGCCAGATGACCGATCAGGCCTGGGCGGCGGTCGAGGATCTCGACATCTGGGTGGTCGATGCGTTGCGCCGGGCCCCGCATCCGAGCCATTCGCATCTGGCGCAGACGCTTGGCTGGATCGACCGCGTCCGCCCCCAGCAAGCGGTTCTGACGAACATGCACAACGACCTCGACTACGACGCGGTGCGGGCCGAGACGCCCGCGACCGTGGAGCCGGCCTACGACATGATGGTCCTCACCCTGACCGCACCATGAGCGCGCTGCTCGATGTCGTGCTCCCGGTCTTTCTCATCATCGGCGCCGGCTATCTGGCCACGTGGCGCGAGGTCTTCTCGCACGAAGCGGTGGCAGGGCTCATGTCCTTCACCCAGAGCTTTGCGATCCCCTGCCTGCTCTTCAGGGCGATCGCGACGATGGATCTCGGCTCGGAATTCGGCTGGCCGCTGCTGCTCAGCTTCTACCTCGGCGCGCTGTCGGGCTTCCTCGCCGGCATGATCGCCGCCCGCGCGCTCGGCCGGCCGCGGGAGGATGCGGTGGCGATCGGGTTTTGCGGGCTGTTCTCCAATTCGGTGCTCCTCGGCCTGCCGATCATGGAGCGCGCCTTCGGATCCGACGCGCTCCGCTTCAACTACGCGATCATCGCGGTCCACGCCCCGTTCTGCTATCTCGTGGGCGTCTCCGTCATGGAACTGGTCCGCGCGCGGGGCGAGCCGCTGTCTCGCCTGCCGCGAAAGGTGATCCGCGCGATGTTCCACAACGCGCTCGTCATCGGGATCGCCCTCGGCTTCGCCATGAACCTGACCGGTCTCGCCGTCCCGGGGATCGTCGACGACGCGCTGCAGATGATGGTGCGCGCCGCCCTTCCCGCGGCGCTCTTCGGGCTCGGAGGCATCCTCTGCCAGTACCGGATCGAGGGCGATCTGAAGATCATCGCGGTGATCTGCGGCACGTCCCTGGTCCTCCACCCGACCATCACCTGGCTCGCCGCCCACGTGCTCTCGCTGTCTGTCGACCAGCTGCGAGCCTGTGTGGTCACCGCGGCCATGGCTCCGGGCGTCAACACCTACATCTTCGCCAACATCTACGGTGTCGCCAAGCGGTCGGCGGCATCGGGCGTGCTGATCGGAACCGCGGTTTCGATCCTCAGCGTCGCGATGTGGCTGTCGATCCTGCCCTGAGCCGCAGCGCCCGTCCCGCTCAGCCCGGAGACAGGCCGCGCATCTTCTCCGACCGGCGCCGCAGGAGCTCAACGGTCGTCAGAAGTCCGATCGAGATGAAGACGAGGATCGTCGCGACGGCCAGGATCGTCGGGCTGATCTGCTCGCGAAGACCGATGAACATCTGCCACGGCAACGTCTTCTGGCCGGCGCTGCCGACGAACAGGACGACGACGACCTCGTCAAACGACGTGATGAAGGCGAAGAGCCCGCCGGAGATCACGCCCGGCAGGATCAGCGGCATCTGGACCCGGAAGAACGTGCGCACCGGGCCTGCCCCCAGATTGGCCGAGGCCCGCGTCAACGACCGGTCGAACCCGACGAGCGTCGCCGTCACCGTGATGATGACGAAGGGGATGCCGAGCGCCGCATGCGCCAGGACCACCCCGAGATAGGTGCCCTGAAGGCCGATCCGGCTGTAGAAGAAGTACATCCCCGCCGCCGAGATGATGAGCGGCACGATCATCGGCGAGATCAGGATCGCCATGATCGCCCGCCGGAACGGCACGTGGGACTGGCTGAGCCCGACCGCGGCGAGGGTGCCGAGCCCCACCGACAGGGCCGTCGCCGCCGGCGCGATCTTCACCGAGTTCCACAGAGCCTGCTGCCAGGAGGGATTGGTGAAGAAATCGCGGTAATGTTTCAGCGAATAGGCCTCCGGGTCGAAGGCCAGCATGCCGGGGGTGAAGGTGAAGAAGTTCTCTGCGTTGAAACTCAGCGGGATGATGATCAGGATCGGCGCGATCAGGAAGAAGAAGATCAGGCCGCAGATCACCCTGAACCCGTAGAACCAGAGCCGTTCGCCGGTCGAGGCATAGGGTGGCAGGGTCATGGAGCGCTCCTCATCCCAGGCTGACGTTGTCGATGCCGACGAGGCGGTCGTAGAGGTAGTAGAGCACCAGAACCAGCGCCAGCAGGATCGACCCCAGCGCCGCGGCCAGCCCCCAGTTGAGCGAACTCGAGATGTGATAGGCGATGCGGTTCGAGATGAAGGTGCCCGTCGTGCCCCCGACAAGCTCGGGCGTGATGTAGTAGCCGATCGACAGGATGAAGACGAGAATGCAGCCCGCGCCGATGCCCGGGATCGATTGCGGAAAGTAGACGCGCCAGAACGCGGTCCACGGGGTCGCCCCGAGGGATTTCGCGGCCCGCACGTATTGCGGCGGGATCGTCTTCATCACCGAATAGAGCGGCAGGATCATGAACGGCAGCAGGATATGGGTCATCGCGATGATCGTGCCCGTCTGGTTGTTGATGAGCTGCAGCCGCCCGTAATCGCTGATCGCTCCGGTCCAGACCAGCACGTCGTTGATCACCCCCTCCTGCTGCAGCAGCACCTTCCACGCCGATGTCCGCACCAGAAGCGACGTCCAGAACGGCAGCAGGACGAGGATCAGCAGCAGGTTCGAGGTGCGCAGCGGCAGGCTCGAGAGCAGGAACGAGATCGGATAGCCGAGCAGGACGCAGCTGAACATGATCGTCAGCGACATGAACATCGTCCGCTTGAACAGCAGTCCGTAGATCCTCTGATCCTCCGGCTGCGTCTCGACCCCCTCGGCGGTGAGGCGCATGTCGATGGCGGAGAGGAAATATCCGGACGTATAGGGGCTCGAGAACGCCTTGATCGTTCCCCAGACCTGGGGATCGGCCCATTCGTCGTCGATCTCGTCGATGAAGTAGTCCTTGACGCTCTGCTGCTCGAAACCCTCCACCGCCTGCCGCGCCTGCGACAAGCGCTGCGCATCCGCGCCGTCATAGCCGTCGCCCCGGCCCGCCGAGAGATCCTCGTAGAGCGCCTGATAGACGATGTTCCAGGGCTCCTCTTCGGTCGGGGAATCCTCATCGTCCTGGGTCACTTGGGCGAACTGGGCATAGATCCGGGTGGTGCGCGGCAATGCCTCCTGCGCCAGAGACGAGACGCGGAATCGCGGCTCCCTTTCGGTGAACTCGAGGGCGCGCGCCTCCTCGACCGTCGCGGCCGCATCCTGCTGTGCCTCGGCCTCCGCCTTGCGGTCGGCCCAGTCGGACTGCATCTGCGTCCAGTCCGGATCGGCCATCAGCGACACCCAGAGGGCGGGGTCTTCCCACGCCTCGTCGAGCGCGATGAACTGGTCGGCATAGATCTCGCCGATCTCGTCGACGTCGCGCCCCGTCTGCCGGAAGAGCGACGACATGCCGGTCAGCTCGTAGTTCAGGCGTGAGCCCACACGGGTATGGTTCTTCAGCTCGGACGCCACCACGAGATCGGCGCCGAACGCGCGGAAGACTTCCTCGTCGGGCACGCCCTCGCCGTTCCAGTCCTCGAGCGCGACCACCGTGCGCGGCAGCGTCTGGGAGACGATGTCGTTCTCGACCGACCGGAACAGCATGTCGGCGATCGGGGCCACGAAGGTCACGAGGACGAAGATCAGCAGCGGCGCGATCAGCGCGAGCGCCCGCAATTTCTGCGCGCGCAGCGCTCGGTTCAGTGATTTCCTGAGGGGGGTGCCGTCCGCGGCCAGCATCGGCCCCGCTTCGGTCTCGGCCCGCTCGCCATGGCGGATGGCATTGTCCGGCGTGGCGCCGGTAAACTGGTCGGGGCCGGTCACGCGGTCGGTCATGACCCGACCTCCCACGGCCCGGGGCGGCCCTGTCTCGCGAGAGACGCTCTCCACCACGGCGCGCTGCGCCCCGCTCGCCTCCGGGCGCCCATCACGCCACACCCTCGACGAGAATGAGCGTGCTCTCCGCCGACCGCCTGCGGATCTCCGCCACTTCCTGATAGGCCGGATCCTCGTAGGCCGCCTTGGCCGCCTCGAAGCTTTCGAATTCGATCACCACGTGGCGCCCCATATCGAGGCCTTCGGGCGTTTCCGACCGTCCGCCGCGGACGATAAACGTGCCCCCGTGGCCCTCGAGGATCGGCGTGTCCCGCCGCACGTACTGGGGGTACACGCTCGGATCCGTGACCCGGATATGGGCGATGATGTAGCCTTTAGGCATGTCCTGCATGCTCCATCTGATCGGGCCGGCTTGCGGCAACGGAGTGGCGGGCCTCCCCGCGCGCGGCGCGCGCCCCGGTTCCCGGCCCGGGGCGCGCGCTCTGCTCAGTCCTACTGCGCGAGCCAGGCCTGGAACTTGGCGTCCAGATCGTCGCGGTAATCGGCCCACCATTCGTAGTTCTGCACGAACGCGTTCTTGGCGTTCTCGGGGTTCGTCGGCATGAACGGCCCCATCTCGATGCCAAGCTCGGCATGCTTGCCGACCAAGGGCGCGGAGGATGCGCGCGCCGGCCCGTAGCTGATATACTTCGCCTGATCGGCGAGGCGCTGCGTGTCGGTGGCGAACCAGAGGAAGTCCTTGACCCGGTTCAGCGTCGGCTCGTCGAGCCCCGCCGGGATCACCCAGCCGTCGAGGTCATAGGCCTGCGTGTCCCACATCATGGCGACCGGCTGGTTCTGCTCGACGATCAGGCTGAACAGGCGGCCGTTATAGGTGGAGCCGAACACCACCTCGCCATCGGCAAGCAGCTGCGGCGTGTCGGCGCCCGAGGTCCACCACACGGTCTGGTCCTTGATCGTGTCGAGCTTGTCGAAGGCGCGCTGCTGGCCCTCCTCGGTCTCCAGCACGTCATAGACCTCGTCCTGGGGAACGCCGTCGCAGATCAACGCCCATTCCATGTTGTTGATCGGGCGCTTCTCGAGACTGCGCTGGCCCGGGAACGTCTCCAGATCGAAGACGTCGCAGATGTCGTCCGGCGTCTTGCCGTCCCACTCGCTGACATCCGTGCGATAGCCGAACGTGTAGGAATAGGCGATCTGCGGGATGAAGCAGTCGCTGACGAGCATGTCGTCGCCGAAATCCTCCGAGGCTTCGGTGCCGTCCGGGGCGGGCGCGGCGATCTCGTCGATATCGACCTCCATCGCCAGGCCCTCGTCGCAGAGCCGCATCGCGTCCGCGGCGGTCACGTCGACCAGGTCCCAGGTAAGGTTGTTGGCCTCGGACTGCGCCCGCATGCCGGCAACCGCCTCCGCCGAGCTCTCGTCCCAGGTCACGCTGACCTCGGGATGCAATTCGAGATAGGGTTCCACATAGGCCTTGAGCTGGCTTTCCTGATAGGCACCGCCCCAGGAGACGATGACCATCTCGTCGACCATGGGCTCGCCGGCCACCGGGCTTTCCGGCGTCTGGCCTTCCTGCGCGATAGCCGCGGTGGCGATCACGAGAGCGCTGGAAGTGAAGAGAAGTCGTTTGAGTTTCACGTAGTGTCTCCTTGTTTTTCACGCCCGTTCGACAATTCGTTCCTTCGCCGCCGGGTCCGGACCGAAGGTTGGGCACGCGCGGTCAGGGGTCGAGCGCGCGGCAATCCTGCGGCAACCAGCCGATCCTGACCTTGTCTCCGGCGGAGAGGCGGATCTGGTCGGCGCGGTTGCGGGTCTTGACGACGAAATCGTCCCGGCCCGCCACCTTGAGGCGGGTGCGGAACACGTCGCCCATATAGATGAATTCCTGAACCTCGGCCTCGAGCGTGTGCGCGTCCGGGCCGAGCTCGGGGTTGAACTCCACCCGCTCGGGGCGGATCGAGACGAGGGTCTTGTCGCCCTCGCTTGAGACGTTGACCGGAAGCGCATCGATCTCCTCGCCGGTCCCGTCGAGCCTGACCACGCACTGCCCGTCGCCGAGCCGGGTGACGATGCCACGCAGCGTGTTGTTCTCGCCGATGAACTGCGCCACGAAACTGTTCTGCGGCTGCTCGTAGAGCGCGTCGGGGGCGGCCAGCTGCTGGATCCGGCCGTCGTCGAAGACCGCGACCCGGTCCGACATGGTCAGCGCCTCGGTCTGGTCGTGGGTGACGTAGACGACGGTGATGCCGAGATCGTGGGCAAGCCGCGTGATCTCGAATTGCAGGGTCTCGCGCAGCTGCTTGTCGAGCGCGCCCAGCGGCTCGTCCATCAGCACGAGCTCGGGCTCGAAGACCAGCGCACGGGCGAGCGCGATGCGCTGCTGCTGGCCGCCCGAGAGCTGCGCCGGCCGACGGCCGCCGAACGCGCCCATCTGCACCATGTCGAGCGCCCGCTTGATCTTCGTCTCGCGCTCCGACTTGCCGATCTTGCGGACCTCGAGCGGGAAGGACAGGTTCTCGGCCACCGACATGTGCGGAAACAGCGCGTAGTTCTGGAACACCATCCCGATGCCGCGCTTGTGCGGGGGAATGTTGTTGATCTCGCGGCCGTCGAGCCGGATTTCGCCGTGGGTGGCGCTCTCGAAGCCCGCCAGCATCATCAGGCAGGTCGTCTTTCCGGATCCGGACGGACCCAGCATCGTCAGGAACTCGCCCTTCCCGATCGACAGGTTGAGATCCTTTACGACGAGCGTTTCCCCGTCATAGCTTTTTTGCACACGGTCGAATTCGACGAACGTGTGACCGGATTGGGTATCCCGCACCGACATCTCCCCGTTGAGCGCCGCTGTTCTGCGGTCGTTAGCGGGAAGCAAAGCAAAGTGGCGGCCGCTTTGCAAGTTGACAGGTCGGAAAATCACGCGCTCTGACGTTTCGGACCGGAAGCAGCCATCAAATCGGGCCGCATGCGCTCGATCAGGGAAACAATCGCCGCGATATGAAGCGATCGTGAGAGAGCGGGCGCGCACGCCGGCTCGCTGACCGTCTGCAGCACCGCTGCGCGTCATGTTCGGTCTGACCCGGCCGGAGCGTGGTGCGGTCGAGAGGACTTGAACCTCCACGGGTGTTACCCCACAGCGACCTCAACGCTGCGCGTCTACCATTCCGCCACGACCGCAAGGCGCTCCCTGGCCGGGTGGCGGTCATGTAACGAAGGGGCGCGCCGATGGAAAGCAATTTCTGGGCGCGCGGCGGGAATTGTTGGCACAGATTGCCATCGACGCGTAGGAGGGGCCGCGGGATCACCGAAGCCGCCGCGGCGGGTCCATCGCCGCGAGATCGTGAAAGGAAGGCCGATGGTCGAGTGGCGCATCAGCGACGAACCGGTCAACTACCTCGTGGCGGTCGACGAGATGGAGGCGCGGGCGGCCGCCATCCGGGCAGGCACGGCGGAGGAGCTCGTCTGGCTCCTGGAGCATCCGCCGCTCTATACCGCCGGCACCTCGGCGCGCGCCGAGGATCTGCGCGATCCCGACCGCTTTCCGGTCTTCGAAACCCGGCGGGGCGGTCAATATACCTATCACGGCCCGGGCCAGCGGGTGGCCTACGTCATGCTGGACGTCGGCCGGCGCGGCAAGGACGTGCGCCGCTTCGTCGGTGATCTCGAGGCATGGGTCATCGCCACGCTCGCCCGCTTCAACGTCACGGGCGAGATCCGTCCGGGCCGCGTCGGGGTCTGGGTGGTGCGCCCCGACAAGCCGCGGCGGGCCGACGGCACGCCGCGCGAGGACAAGATCGCCGCGATCGGCATCCGGTTGCGGCGCTGGGTGTCGCTGCACGGCGTCGCCATCAACGTGGAGCCCGACCTGTCGCATTTCGGCGGCATCGTGCCCTGCGGCATCACCGAGCACGGGGTCACGAGCCTCGTCGATCTGGGCCTGCCGGTCAGTCTGGCCGATGTCGACATGGCGCTCCGCGACGCCTTCGCCGAGATCCTGGGCGAGCGGCTTGCGGACCGGGCCCCGGGCTAGCGGCGATCGGCGAAGAACGCCCGCAACAGCCCCGCGCAGTCCGCCGCGGCGATCCCGTCGTAGATCTCCGGCGCGTGGTGGGATTGCGGCTGCGACAGGACCCGGGCACCGTGGGCGACGCCACCCGTCTTGGGATCGGAGGCGCCGTAATAGAGCCGCGCGATGCGGGCTGCCGCGATCACCCCGGCACAGGCGGCGCAGGGTTCGAGCGTCACGTAGAGGTCGCATCCCGTCAGCCGCTCCGTGCCGAGCAGGGCGCAGGCGGCGCGGATCGCCTGCATCTCGGCATGGGCCGAGGGGTCGCAGAGGGCGCGCGTCTCGTTGCCCCGCGCCGCGAGAATCTGGCCGTCTCGCACCACGACGGCGCCGACCGGCACCTCGCCGCGCGCGCCCGCGGCCCGGGCCTCGGCCAGAGCGGTCGCCATGAACGAGCGGAACGGGCTTTGCATGGCGCCCCCCTGCCCGTATGAGGCTTCGCATGACAACCCCTCCTTCAGATAGCGAGAGGATCGCGAAGGTCATCGCGCGCGCAGGTCGCGCCTCCCGGCGCGAGGCGGAGCGGCTCATCGCCGAGGGACGGGTGCGCGTCAACGGCAAGCCGATCGACAGCCCGGCGCTCAACGTCACCGGATCCGACCGCGTGGAAGTGGACGGCGAGCCGCTGGCGGACGCACCGCAGCCGCGGCTCTGGCTCTATCACAAGCCGGCCGGCCTCGTGACCACGGCGAAGGACGAGAAGGGCCGCCCGACCGTCTTCGCGGCGCTGCCGCCGGACCTGCCGCGGGTCGTGTCGGTGGGCCGGCTCGACATCAATTCCGAGGGGCTCCTGCTGCTGACGAATGACGGCGGCATCAAGCGGCGGCTCGAACTGCCCGCGACCGGCTGGCTGCGCAAGTATCGCGCGCGGATCAACGGCGCGCCCCAGGACGCCGATTTCGACCCGCTCCGCCGCGGCATCGAGGTCGAGGGGCAGCGGTTCCGCCCGATGGAGGTGTCGCTCGACCGCCAGCAGGGCGCCAATGCCTGGGTGACGATCGGCCTGCGCGAGGGCAAGAATCGCGAGATCCGCCGCGCCATGGAGGCGCTGGGCTTCCCCGTCAGCCGGCTGATCCGGATCTCCTTCGGCCCGTTCCGCCTGGGCGAGCTGAAGCCCGGCGCCGTCGAAGAGGTGAAGCCGCGGGTCCTGCGCGACCAGCTCGGCCTTCCGACCGAAGGGTTCGCCGCAAAGCGTGCCCCCCGGCGCACGGTCCGGCGCAGACCGCGCTGAGCCCGGCTGGCGGCTTGGCCGGCCAAACCCTATATGAGGCGCGAAGTCCACAACCGGCCCGCCATGTTCCGTCTGCTCCTCGCCGCGCTCGTCATCACCATCGCCGTCACGCTGTTGTCCCTGGCGGTGCGCAGCCTGATCGAGACGACCGCGGTGGCGCGGCAGAAGGTCGGCCCCGTCACCTTGGGAAAGACGCCGATGCAACGCCTCTGTTTCGTCCTCCTCGTCGCCCTGATCTTCTACGCGGCGATCTGGGGGTCCGGCTGATGGCCGAGCCCTCGGCCTGGTCAGATCGCCGCCGCTCCCGGATCGGCGCCCGGTCGAATGCGCTCTATCTGGCGCCGATCCCGCTTTTGTTCACGGGATGGGGCGGCGGCCCGGCGGGTCTGGCGCTGGATCTGGCGGCCTTCTTCACGCTGATGGGCGCCGCCTTCCTGACGCGCGAGGGCCTGCGCGCCGAGCAGGCCTTCGAGATCCGGGCCGCCGCCCGCCGCCCCGCCCTGCCCCGCAAGATGCTGGCGGCGCTGCTGACCGGCGTCGGCCTCGCCTTCGCGGGACTGCCCGCGCCGGGAGGCGCGCTCGTTCTGGCCGTTCTCGGCATCGGCCTGCATCTGGGCGCGTTCGGCCTCGACCCGCTCCGCAACAAGCATCCCGAAGGCGCGAAGGCCTGGCAATCCGACCGGGTTGCGGCGGTCGTCGACGAGGCGGAAACCCATCTGGGCGAGATGAAGGCGCATGTCGCGCGCACCGGGGACGAGCCGCTGATGATGCGGGTGGAGAGCTTCGCCTCCACGGCGCGGCGGATGTTCAGACGGGTGGAGCAGGATCCGCGCGATCTGGTCGAGGCGCGGCGCTGGCTCGGCATCTATCTTCTGGGCGCGCGCGATGCCGCCGCCCGCTACGCCGATCTGGCGGAGGGCCGCCCGGCAGAGGCGGAACGCGCCGAACTCGTTGCGCTCCTCGACGACCTCGAACAGGGCTTCGCGCGGCGGACCGAGGCCATGCTGCTCGACGACCGGGCCGATTTCGGCATCGAGATCGACGTGCTGCGCGATCGCCTCGAACGCGAGGGCGTCGCGCCCAACCACAAGGAGGGCTGATCCATGGCCGATGACGCCACCCGCCGGTCCGAGGAGATCGGGCGCGCTCTTGCCGACCTCTCCGAGATCCCGGCGGCCCGCCCCGAGCGGCGCTTCCCGCCCTACGATCAGGTGGACGAGGCCACGCGCCGCGCCATCGACGAGCGCCTCGCGCGGCTCGATCTGGACGATGCCGGCTCGATCATCCGCTTCGGCTCCGCCGCGCAGGAAGACCTGCAGAAGATCAGCCAGTCCATGCTCGCCGACGTCCGCAACAAGGAGATGGGCGCCGCCGGGGACAGCCTGAGGCGCATGGTGGGCGCGCTTCGGGGCTTTTCCACCGCCGAGCTCGACGTGCGGCGCAAGCGCACCTTCTTCGACCGGATGCTCGGTCGCGCCACGTCGATGTCGAGCTTTCTGGCGAAATACGAGGACGTGCAGGCGCAGATCGACGAGATCACCAGCGAGTTGCTCGGCCACGAGCACCGGCTGCTCAAGGACATCAAGGCGCTCGACCGCCTCTACGAAAAGACCCTCGCCTTCTACGACGAGCTCGCGCTTTTCATCGCGGCGGGCGAGGAGCGGCTGCGCCGGCTCGAAGAGACCGAGATCCCGGCGCGGCGCGCCGCGGCCGAGCAGTCCGGCGACGTGGCCGAGGCGCAGGCGCTGCGCGATCTCTGCGCCGCCCGGGACGATCTCGACCGGCGGGTCCATGACCTGAGGCTGACCCGGCAGGTGACCATGCAGGCCCTGCCCTCGATCAGGATGGTGCAGGAGAACGACAAGGCGCTGGTGACGAAGATCGGCTCGACGCTGGTCAATACCGTGCCGCTCTGGGAGACCCAGCTGGCGCAGGCGGTGACGATCCAGCGCTCGGCCGACGCCGCCGATGCGGTCGAGAGCGCCAGCGACCTGACCAACGATCTCTTGCGCGCGAACGCCACCAACCTTCGCCGGTCGAACGCCAGGATCCGCGAGGAGGTGGAGCGCGGGGTCTTCGACATCGACGCCGTGCAGTCGGCGAACGACGAGCTGATCGCGGCGATCGAGGAAAGCCTCGCCATCTCCGACGAGGGGCGCGCGGCGCGCGCCGAGGCGGCAACGGATCTCGACCGGATGGAGGCGGACCTGCGCGACGCTCTCGCCGCCGCCCGCTCCCGCAGCCTCAAGGATTCGGGGTAGCGTGAGCGTGTCGCGGATCCTGTTCTTCCTGCTGGCTCTCGCCGGCTGCTCCGGTCCGACGGGGATCGAGGCCGTCCGCCGCCCGCCCGAACGCCCCGAGATCGACCTCGCGCCGGTGCGGCCCGGCGCCGACGCGGCGGCCCCCGAAAGCGCGCCGATCCGTGCCTATTACCGCGACGTCCAGGGCGGTCTCCTGGTCCAGGGCCTGCTGCGCCAGGATGGTGGCGGTCCCGACACGCCCTTCGACGCCGATCGTCTGGCCTCGACCTTCCTTGATCTCGCCTTCTACGAGGAATACGCCCCCGAGGCCGGCATCACCCTCGCCCGGCAGACCGAAAGCCGTCTGCACCGCTGGGCCGAGCCGGTCCGCATCGAGCCGCGCTTCGGCGCCTCGCTCGAACCGGCACAGAAGACGCGGGACCGCAACGACATCACCGCCTTTGCCCGTCGCCTCTCCCGCGCCACGCGCCATCCGATCTCCGCCGTCCGCTCCGACGGCAACTTCGTCGTTTTCGTCGTGTCGGAGGCCGAGCGGCGGGCGCTCGGACCCGAATTGCGCCGGCTTGTCCCGAGCCTCGGCGGAACGGCGCTCCAGTCCGTCCTCGACCTTCCGCGCTCCAATTACTGCGTGGTCTTCGCGCTCGACGAGGGCGATACCGGGCGCTACACCCGCGCTGTCGCCCTCATCCGCGCCGAACATCCCGATCTGCTGCGGCTCAGCTGCTTTCATGAGGAGATCGCGCAGGGCCTGGGCCTCGCCAATGACAGCCCCCGCGCCCGGCCCTCGATCTTCAACGACGACGAGGAATTCGCGCTTCTGACCACGATGGACGAATACCTCCTGCGGATCCTCTACGATCCGCGGCTGCGGCCGGGGATGAGCCTCGACCAGGCCCGCCCCATCGTCACCCGCATTGCGCACGAGCTCCTGGGCGGGCAGAGCTGAGCGCGCGGTTGCGCAAGCCCGGTCCGCGCTCTATCCCCGAAGCAGCGATGGGGAGGAGGCCCGGATGATCCTGTGCTGCGGCGAAGCTCTGATCGACATGGTGCCGCAGGATGGGGGCGAGGGGCCGCAGGCCTTCGTCCCCCATGTCGGTGGCGCGGTCCTCAACACGGCCGTGGCGCTGGCGCGGCTCGGTGCGGAGGCAGGCTTCCTGTCGGGCATATCGACCGACCTCTTCGGCGCGCGCATCGCCGCGGCGCTCGAGGAGAACGGCGTCGACATCAGCCTCGCGCACCGCTCCGCCCGGCCCACCACCCTCGCCTTCGTGACGCTGGTCGACGGTCAGGCGCGCTACGCCTTCTACGACGAGAACACCGCCGGCCGCTTGCTGTCGGAACGGGATCTGCCGGCCCGGATGGACGTCGATGCCTGCTTCTTCGGCGGCATTTCCCTCGCGGTCGAACCCTGCGCGCTGACCTACGAGGCGTTGTCCGAGCGGCTCGCGGCCGACAAGCCGATGATGCTCGACCCCAACGTGCGCCCCGGCTTCATCGCCGACCCGGAGGTCTACCGCGCCCGCATCTGGCGGATGATCGAGCGGTCCGACATCGTCAAGGTCTCCGACGAGGATCTCGCCTGGCTGATCGAGGGGGGCAGCCTCGAAGACCGCGCCGGCGCGCTTCTCGACCGTGGCCCGTCCCTCGTCTGCGTGACCCGGGGCGCGGCGGGCGTGACGGGCTTTTCCGCCGGGGATCCGGTCACGGTGGCGTCGCGACAGGTCGAGGTCGTGGACACGATCGGTGCCGGCGACACGTTCAACGCAGGCGTTCTGGCCTCCCTCGCCGAGCAGGGCCTTCTGGACAAGGACGCGCTCCGCAGCATCGCGCCCGCGCAGATCGAGACCGCCCTGACGCTCGGCGCCGCCGCCGCAGCAATCACCGTCTCGCGCTCGGGCGCGAACCCTCCGACCCGCGCCGAGCTCGTCTAGAGGGCGGTCCGGGCGATCTCCGCCGCCAGTTCATCGATGAGCCGCGCCTTTGCCGCGGCAATCGACGTCACGTTGCCCGGCTCGTAGGGCGCCGACAGATCGAAGCGCCGCGCCACTTCCCGGCCGGATCCCTCCGTCGAGGCCACGAAATACTGCCCCGCCAGCCGGAAGATTCCGTCGCGCCCCGGCAGGGCGCGCGACACCCGCACGTCGAGCCGCGCCGCCGGCCGGTCGAGGAACGGCCAGGGCTCCGCCGCCACCCGCGCCCGCGTCTGCGCCGCCAGCGAAAAGGCCAGCCCCTCGGTGAAGCTCTGCCTCGGATCGTCGGCCCAGAGCAGGTTGCTGTCGCTGACGAGCGCGCCGGTCTCGTTCTCGACGAAGATCGCCTCCTGCCCCGCATAGAGCGGCAAGGACACGTCGCGCACCTCGACCGATCCGACCGAGACGGGGATCTTGCCGCGGGCCTGCGTCGGCGGCAGGTCGATGCGGACCGGTTCGCCGCCGCAGGCGGTCAGGAGGCCGAGGATCAGGACGGCGATGGGCAGTCGTTTCATGGTCACCGTCCAAATAGCAGGGAATTCGGGGAGCGTTCCAGTTGCCGGGCGAGCGCGTCGACCGATCGCGACGCGTCCTGGATGTCGCGCAACGTCGACTGGACCTCGGAGCCGAGCACCCCGTTCGCCTCGTATCCCGCGACCACGTCGCCGGTGCGGTTCAGAAGCGCGCTCACATTGCTCAGCAGTCCGGGCAGGCGATCGGCCGCCTGCCGGACCGAGGCCAGCGTCTCGTTGGTGTTCTCGATCAGGCCCCCTTCCTGGATCTGGATCAGCAGCCGCTGAACCTCTTCCAGCGCATCGGAGAGCGTACCCGGAAGCCGCTGCGTGCCGGGGGCGGAAATCAGCGTGTTGGCGCTGTCGAGAAGGGCCGATGTCCGCTGTCCAATCTCCTCGATTGGCAGATCCCCGGCCTCGTTCACTAGTTGCTCGATCTGATCGGCGACCCGCTTGGCGCGGTCGGCCACCTCGGGCGCGGTCTCGGCGGCGTCTGCAACCGCGACGGCCGCGCGCTGGGCCTCGGCCAGGACCGGGCGAAGCGACGCCTGGATCTCCGCCACGGATTCCTCGCTCGTCGCCAGCAGCGTCGTCGCCCGGTCGATCAGGCCGCCATCCTCGGTCAGATCCGCGAAAACCTGCTGAGCCGAGGCCAGCGCGTCCTGAACCTCCGCCGGCAGGGATTGCACGCCCGGCGACGACAGAAGCTCGTTGATCGAGGTCAGAAGGTCGTTGGCGTTCTCCACCGCCCGGTCGAGCGGCAGTTCCTCCACATTGGTCGCCACGGAATCGAGCGTCGCGGTCAGTTGCGTGAGATTGTCGAGCAGTTCGGGCACCTGATCGATCGAGCTCTGCGCCGAGGCGATGGCCTCCTGCGCTTCGCTCAGCACCGGCGTCAGCTCGGCCGCGACATCGTCTACGGTGCTCTGCAATTCGACAAGCGTGTCGGTGGCGGTCGTCACCAGATCGGCCTCCCGCACTTCGGCCACCAGTCCTTCGACTTCGGTCAAGAGCCGCGAGACATCGCCGGTCAGCCCCTGCGTCGCCGGCGCGGCCAGCAGGCTGCGCAGCGCCGCGATCGAGCCCTCGGTCTCCGAGACCACCGATGCCAAAGGCAGGTCGTTGAAGGTCGCGATGAGCTGCGTCAGCTCGTTGACCGCCGCGTCGATATCGGCAAGCGTCGCGGGCCCTTCATCCATCGTCTCGTAGACGGAATCGGCGGCGTCCTCGGCCGCCTGCAGCGCATCGACCAGGGCGGTGACCGCGCCCGCCTCGCTCAGCTGCGTGACCACGTCCTGCAGCTGGCTCGCCGTATCCTGCAGCGACGCCATGGTGGCGCCGGCCTGGTCGGGAATGTTCTGGATGCCGTCGGAATTCACGAACCGGCGGACATCCTCCAGAAGCCCCAGAACCTCCGACGGCGTGCCGGTCACGCCGTCGTCGTTCAGGAGCCGGTTGACGCTCTGCATCACCAGGATCGCGTTGTTCAGCACCTCCTCGATCGGCAGGTTGTTGACCCGGTTGAACACGCCCTCGGCGGTGTCGGCGAAATCCGACAGATCGGCCGGCACCGACGGGATCCGGGGATAGGGCTCGGCATCCTCGACGATCTCGGCCTCCGGCACGTCGTCGAGCTGGACGAGGCCCACCTGCAGCCCGCCCAGAAGCGACGCCGATTGCAGCTGCGCCCTGAGCCCGTTCTGGACCGCGAAGGTCATGAAATCCAGCACCCCCTCGGGCGTCGAATCCGGATCGAGGCCCATCTTGCCGGGCTGCAGCTCGATCGTCGTCAGCAGCCGCACGCCGCGATCCCCGAAGGTCGCCTCGTCCAGCACGCCGGTGAGCCCGGTGACGCTGCCGACGAGCAGGCCGCCGAACTCCACGTCGGCGCCGACCTCGAGACCGGGCACGGATTCGTCGAAGATGACCGTGAAGTTGACCGGAACGCCGTCATTGGCCGAATCGAAGACTGAGGCGCGGGCCGATGCCTCGTCTGGATAAAGCCGGAAGATCGGGTTCTCTTCCAGCGGATCGCCGCCCGAGACCGTCGTCTCGAAGGCGACCCCGCCGGTGATGAGCGAGGCCAGCGAATCGACGCTCAGCTGCGCGCCGGAGGCTCCGAACGAGAAATTGAAGCCCGACGTGTCCCAAAACCGGGTCGCCGAGTTGATGAGCCGGGATTCGGGCTCGCGCACGAACGCGTCGGCCAGCACCGACACCCCGTCGTCTGACAATCTCAGGTTGCCAAGCTGACCCACATTGATGCCGCGATAGAGGATCGGGGCGTTCTCGCTCAGGCCGGAGGCCGAGGAGGCGCGGAGGGTGAAGATGAGGCCGGGATCATTGTCGGTGACGAGCGGCGCCGTGGTCAGCCCGTTGAATCGCGTCTGCGGCTCGCCGATCTCGCCGTTCCAGCTGCCTCTGATATAGACGCCGCCCAGCACCGTATCGAGGCCAGAGATGCCCTGCGCCGAGACCTGTGGCTGAACCACCCAGAACTGGGCATCCGAATCGAGATAGGGGCCCACCTCCTTGTCGACGCGGATGTCGACGACGACCTGGCCCAGATCCTCGGTGAACCGCACCGCCTCGACCACGCCCACGACGACGTCACGGAACCGCAGCTGCGTCTCGTCGGCCTGCACGCCCGAGGCCTGGTCGAAGACCACCTCGATCAGCGGGCCGCGATCGGCATAGGTGCGCCAGACCACGCCCAGCGACACGAGCAGCGCCAGGATCGGCACCGCCCAGACGATCGAGAACCGGTCCCGCCATGACTTGCCGCTCTCCATCGGCAGATCCGAGGCGCCGGAGGTTCCGTCGGGGTCGCTCATGCCGGCTCGCCTTCAACCGGCTCCTCGCCGTCCCAGATCAGCCGCGGGTCGAAGCTGAGCGCCGACATCATGGTGAACATCACCGAAAGCGCGAAGGTGATGGCCGCCGGCCCCGGCCGGATCGAGGCGGCGACGTTGAGCTGCACCAGCGACGACAGGATCGCGACCACGAACACGTCGATCATCGACCACCGGCCGATGAACTCGACGAAGTGATAGAGCCGGTGGCGCTGGCCGCGCTTCAGGCGCGAGGGATCGCGCACCGACCAGGCCAGATACGCGATGGCGCCGAACTTCCCGATCGGAATCGCAACCGAGGCCACGAGGATGACCAGCGCGATCCCGAGATTGCCGTGCTGCGCCAGCTCGACGGCCCCCTCGACGATGGTGGAATCTGACGTGGTGAACAGCACTTTCGTTCTCAGCATCGGGAACAGGTTCGCCGGTATGTAGCAGATCAACCCGACCACGAGCCACGCCCAGACGCGCTGAAGCGAGCGCCAGTCGCGCGATTGCAACGGTGAGCCGCATCGCCCGCACTTCGCCTGTCCCATCGGCCACACCTTCGTGCAGCGCTGACAGGCCACGAGGCCCCGCTGCCGCGCGGTCACGATCTGGTCTCGAGACACTTCCATATGGTCCATCTGTCCATGGCGCTGTCCTTGAGCACGATCACGACGACGAGTACGCCGAACATCCAGAAGGCCGGACCGAATTCGATCCGCGCGAGGGAGGCGACCTTGGTCAGCGCCACCGCGCAGCCGATGATGAAGATCTCGGCCATCGACCAGGGCCGCAGATCCTCCGACCACCTGAACATCTGCCGCGCCCGGGGCCACGGCCGGCGCCCGGCCACGAGCGGAGCCAGCACGTAGACCACAAGCATCGCACGCGCGACCGGGATCATCACGATGAAGGCCGCGACCAGCACCGACAGCGTCGCCATCCAGCCGCCGTCGACAAAGGACAAGGCGGCGTCGAGCACCGACGCCTTGTTCGAGAACCCGCCGACGCTGACCCCGAGAAACGGAAACACCGTGGCACCGGTCATCAGGATCATGACTGTCAGCGCCAGCGCGATGACCCGCAGAAAGGCGTGGCGCGTCGGCGCGATCAGGACCGTGTGGCAGCGCGCGCAGACCGCACGCTCGCCGGGATCGGGCATGCGCGCATGGTAGAGCGCGTCGCATTGCGGGCATGCGATCATCTCGTCGAGCGGAAGATCGACCGTCTGGTACGGCCCGGCATCCAGCATGGCGGCGGCTCCCGGAAAATCCGGCTCAACCTATAAGGTCTCGTCGGAAGTTACAGCCGAAAATGCCGTGAGCGACCCGATGGCGCAGCCGCCCGTCAGACCACCCGCCCCTCCTTCAGCCGGACGATCCGGTCCATCTTCTGCGCCAGGTCAAGATTGTGGGTGGCGATGAGCGCCGCCAGACCCGTCTCGCGGACCAGCGCCATCAGTGCCGTGAACACCGTGGCCGAGGTTTCGGGATCAAGGTTGCCCGTCGGCTCGTCGGCCAGCAGAACCTTCGGGTCGTTAGCGAGGGCGCGACAGAACGCGACCCGCTGCTGCTCGCCACCCGACAGCGCCGAGGGCCGGTGCTCGGCGCGGTGCTCGACCCCGACGATGCCCAGAAGCCGGCGCGCCCGCGCCCCGGCCTCCGCCTCGCTCCGGCCATGCGCCAGCTGCGGCAGGACGATGTTCTCGGCCGCGGTGAACTCCGGCAGGAGGTGATGGAATTGATAGACGAAGCCCACCTCCGAGCGGCGCGCCCGGGTCCGGCGCCGGTCTCCGAGTTCGGTCATGTCCTCGCCGCCCAGATGCACCCGTCCGGCATCGGCCGTGTCGAGAAGCCCCGCGATGTGCAGTAGCGTAGATTTCCCCGCCCCCGACGGCGCGACCATCGCCACGACCTCTCCCACCGCCACCGACAGCGAGGCGCCGCGCAGCACCTGCACTTCCTTGAGGGTGCCGCGGTTGTAGTACTTCTCGATGCCCAGAAGCTCCAGAGCCGGCTCACTCATAGCGCAGCGCCTCCACCGGATCCATCCGCGCCGCGCGCCGGGCGGGAAAGATCGTGACGACGAAGGACAGGCCGAGCGACAGGCCCACCGCCGAAAGCACGTCGCCCCATTCGAGCTTGGCCGGCAGCGCATAGAGCCCGCGGATCGAGGGATCCCAGGCATTGCCGCCCGACAGGTAGTTGATCGCCGAAAAGATCGGATCGCTGTAGAGCGCGAAGAGCACGCCCAGCACCAGGCCCAGCGCCGTGCCGATCACCCCCGTCAGCGAGCCGCAGATGAAGAACACCCGCAGGATCGCGCCCTGCGTGAGGCCGATCGTGCGCAGGATGCCGATGTCGCGCCCCTTGTTCTTCACCAGCATGATCAGCCCCGAGACGATGTTCATGGAGGCGATCAGGACCAGCACCGACAGGATCACGAACATCACGTTGTCCTCGATGTCGAGCGCGCGCAGGAAGCTGCCGCTCGCATCCTGCCAGGTCCACAGGATGATCCCGGGTCCCGCCGCATCGAGAAGCGGCCCGGTCAGCCGGTCGACATCCTCGGGATCCTCGACCATCACCTCGAGTTCCGATGCGGTCTCGCCCGCGTTGAAATAGGTCTGCGCCTCGGTGAAGGGCATGTAGACGCGGGTGCGGTCGATATCGTAGCGCCCGGCGGTGAAGATGTAGCCCACCTCGTAGTTCGACACGCGCGGCGTCGTGCCGAACGGCGTCTTGGCGCCGTCGGGGGAGATCAGACGCACCACGCTGCCGACCTGCGCGCCGAGCTCGCGCGCCACCCCCGAGCCGATGGCGATCACCGGCGCGCCGGGGCCGCCGAACGTGGCCAGATCGCCTTCCGAGTCCACGGGATGCGCGATGCGCGGCACCGCTGCCAGATCCTCGGGCGCGATGCCGTAGACCTCGACGCCCGCGGTCTCGCCCTGAAAGCTCGCCATGACCTGTCCCTTGACCAGGGGCGCGGCGCGGGTCACGCCCTCGACCGCGGCGATCCGGTCGGCCAGGGCCCGGTATCCGTCGATGTTGCGCTCGGCTCCGGTGCCGCCGAGCCCGTAGCCGGCGGAATAGAGCGTCACATGCGCATTGGCGCCGAGGATGGTGTCGACGAACTCGGCGCGGAACCCCGAGCGCACCGCCAGCGTCGCGATCAGCGCGAAGACGGCGAGCGTGATCCCGGCAAGGCTGATCCAGGTCATCACGCTGATGCCGCCTTCGGCCCGCTTGGCGCGCAGGTAGCGCCAGGCGATCATCCATTCGAAGCGCGAGAACGGGGCGGGATTGGACAAGAAGGAGCCTCCGGCAGGTCGGCCGGAGGCATGGGCCATGCCGGGCGGGGGGTCAAGCCGGCGCCCGCTGACGCAGATGCGCACCTTTCGTGATTTGATTGCCCGTGATCCGCCCCTAGCTCAGTCCGAAACCGATTTGGACGGAGCTCCCATGATCGACCATTCTCCTCTTGTCCGCTTGCTGGCCGAAGATCACGCGCAGAACCGTCTCTCGCGCCGCGAATTTCTGACCCGCGCCACGGCGCTCGGCCTGTCGGCTCCTGCGGCCCTGGCGCTCGCCGGCATCGCCCCCTCGCCGGCCCGCGCGCAGGACGGACGCGAGCGGCAGCAGGGTGGCACCCTGCGCATCCAGCAGGACGTGCGCGCGCTCAAGGATCCGCGCATGTTCGACTGGCCGCACATGGCGAACGTCACCCGGGGCTGGCTCGAATATCTGGTCAAGTACGAGCGCGACGGCGCGCTCACCCCGATGCTCCTCGAGAGCTGGGAGATCAGCGACGACGCCGAGAGCTACACCCTGACCATCCGCCCCGGCATCACCTGGAGCGACGGGGCCCCCTTCACCGCCGAGGACGTGGCCTTCAACATCCGCCGCTGGTGCGACAGCGCCGCCGAGGGCAACGCCATGGCAAGCCGCGTCACGGCGCTGATCGACAACTCCACCGGTCAGGCCCGCGAGGGCGCGATCGAGGTCACCGATGAGCGCACCGTGACGCTGTCCCTTGCGCGCCCCGACGTGGCGCTCATCGCCAACATGTCGGACTTCCCGGCCGCCATCGTGCCGCAGGATTTCGGCGGCGATCCGCTCGAGGCCAAGGGTACTGGCCCCTATCTGCCCGGCGAATACGAGGTGGGCGTGCGCGCCGCGCTGGTGCTCAACCCCGACCATCAATGGTGGGGAGAGGAGATCTACGGCCCCGCGACGCTCGACCGGATCGAGTTCATCGATTACGGCACCGACCCGGCGGCCTGGTTCGCCGCCGCCGATGCGGGCGAGATCGACATGGTCTACGAGACCGTGGGCGAGTTCATCGACCTCTTCGGAACGCTCGGCTGGGAGGAAAGCGAGGCCGACACGTCCTCCACGGTGGTGATCCGCGCCAACCAGAACTCCGAGCCCTATGGCGATGTGCGGGTGCGCAAGGCGCTGCAACTCGCCTCCGACAATGCGACGCTGCTGGAGCTCGGCTATGCCGGGCGCGGCAATGTCGCGGCCAACATGCATGTGGCGCCGATCCAGCCCGATTATGCCGATATCGGCCCGGCGACCTACGACCCCGAAGAAGCCTTGGCGCTGGTCAAGGAGGCCGGCGTCGCGGATTTCGAGCACGACATCGTCTCGCTCGACGACGACTGGCGGCGCAACACGGCCGATGCGATGGCCGCGCTGATGCGCGATGCGGGGCTCAAGGTGCGGCGCACCGTGGTTCCGGGAGCGACGTTCTGGAACAACTGGACCCAGTATCCCCTCTCGGCGACCGATTGGGGGCACCGGCCGCTCGGCGTCCAGATCTACGCGCTGGCCTACCGATCGGGCGCGCCGTGGAACGAGACGGCCTTCTCCAACCCGGAATTCGACCGGATCCTGACCGAGGCGCAAGGCGTCGCCGATGCCGAGGCACGCTCCAAACTGATGGAGCAGCTCGAAACCATCCTCAGGAAGGAGGGCGTCGTGGTGCAGCCCTACTGGCGCTCGATCTTCCGCCACTACGCGCCGAACGTCATCGGCGCCGAACAGCACCCGACCTTCGAGATCCATCCCTACGAGCTCGGCCTCGCCGCAAGCTGAAACGAGAGGCGATGGTGCACCCGTATTCCGGCCATGACATTCCGGGCGCATGATCTTCTTCGAACGTCTCGCCCGCGAACGCATCGAACGCGCCATGGAGGAGGGAGCGTTCGATGATCTGCCGGGCCAGGGCAAGCCCTTGGCCTTCCGCCCCGGCGAGCCGGTCGTGCCGAAATCGCTGCGCGGGTCCGGCTATGCGCCCCCCATCGTGGCGCTCAACCGCAAGCTCGAGACCCTGCGCGCCGCGCTCGCGGAGGAGCGCGACCGGACGCGGCGCCGTGCCCTCCTCGCCGAGATCGCCGAGACCGACATGCGCCGACGCATCGAGATCGAGCGCGCCGTCCGCGACGCCCGGCACCGCTGAGGACCTTATCCCGCCTCGGGCGTCGCGCGCAGGATCGAGCCGTCCGGCGCATCGGTCAGCATCAGCACCGCCCCGTCCTGATCGATCTCCACGTCGCGGATCCGCCCGTATTCACCGAAGAGGCGCTCCTCGCCGGTCACCGTGTCGCCCTTGAGCTCGAGCCGCACGAGCCCGCCCGGGTTGAGCGAGCCGGCCAGGATGTCGCCCTGCCAGTCGGGAAACATCTGGCCGTCATAGAAGGCGAACCCGCCCGGCGCGATCACCGGATCCCAGTAATAGCGCGGCTCGACGAAACCTTCGGCGCGCGACTTGCCGGTGCCGATCAGCGGCCCAGCGTATTGGCGGCCGTAGCTGACGAGCGGCCAGCCGTAATTCGCGCCCGGCTCGATCCGGTTCAACTCGTCGCCGCCCGCCGGTCCGTGCTCCAACGTCCACAATTCGCCGGTTTCGGGGCGAAGAGCCGCGCCCTGCACGTTGCGGTGCCCGAGCGTCCAGATCTCGCCCTTGGCGTTCTCCTCGCCGGCGAAGGGATTGTCCTCGGGCACCGAGCCATCAAGCCCCACCCGCACGACCTTGCCGTAGGTCTTGTCCAGATCCTGCGCATAGGTGCGATAGGTCTGGGTGAAATGCTCGCCGGTCGTGACATAGGCGTGATCGTCGTCAATCACGATCCGGCTGCCGAAATGCATGGCGTTGTCGGCCGGGGGATCCTGAACGAAGATGTCGCGCAGCCCCGACAATTCGGTCATGTCCTCGCTCAGCGTGGCGCGCGCCGCCGCCGTCGCGGTCCGCCCGCCGCCCATCGGCTTGGCATAGGTCAGATAAACCGTCCGGTTGGTCTCGAAATCCGGGCCCCAGCGCCACGTCCAGCAGGCCGCCCTGATCGCGCGCCGCGACCTCGGGAACGCCGGAAATGGGCGCCGACACCTCCCCGTCCCGCGTCACCCGCCGCAAGGCGCCCGACCGTTCGGTGACCAGATAGCTGCCATCCGGCAGAACCTCGATCCCCCAGGGATGGGTCAGTCCCGACGCCACCACGTTGGCTTCGAGCGCCCGGTCGGTGGAGATGGCCGGGGCGCGGGTCTGGTTCTCGAAGGCCCGCTCGTATTGGGGGACGTTCTTCGGCCCCTGCTCCACCTGCGCGGCGGCCGGGCCGGCCAGCGCGCTGCCGAGGGCTGCGATGAGTAGCGGTCGGTGCATGAGAAGGCTCTCCCTGTTCACCAACCAACGGAGGAGGCCCGGCGGCGTTCCCGCCCGCGCCATTCGTCGCAGCCAGAACTTGCGGCGCGCACCCCGCGTTTGACGCCCAAACGGAGGACATGGCCATGGCCGAAGCGAAGAAGACCGACCCCGATCTGTGGGAAAAGGTGAAGGAAGAGGTGACGAAGTCGGACAAGGGCGGCGATCCCGGCCAATGGTCGGCGCGCAAGGCGCAACTCGCGGTGCAGGAATACAAGCGGCGCGGCGGGGGATACGCGGATGACGGCCCCTCCCAGGAGGAGACCGACCTCCATGACTGGACCGAGGAGGATTGGGGCACGAAATCGGGCGGGAAGAGTGGCGCCACGGGCGAGCGCTATCTGCCGCGCCAGGTCCGGATGATCCTCACCGAGGACGACTATGCCCGCTCCACCCAGAAGAAGAAGGACGGCTCGGGGCAATATGTCGACCAGCCCGAGGATGTCGAGAAGAAGGTGGCGCAGATCAAGTCCCAGGGCCCCACGAAGGAGATGCTGGCGGAACGGGCCCGCGACCTGGGGATCGAGGGGCGTTCGGGGATGAACCGCGACAAGCTGCTCGACGCCATCGATGCGGCGACCGACGAGAACGGTCGCGGCAAGGGCTCCCGCGCCGCGCTCGACGCGATGACCGCCGACGAGCTGCACCAGATGGCGCAGGACCGCGACATCCAGGGGCGGTCCTCGATGACCAAGGACGAGCTGGTGGCGGCGCTGGCGGAGCACGCCCCGGACGATCTGGCGTCGAAGACGAAGGACGAGCTTTACGAGATGGCGCAAGAGCGCGACATCGACGGCCGCTCCAACATGAGCCGCGACGATCTCGAGGCTGCGCTCCGGACCGCCGGATAGCGGCGCGGCCGGTCGGGGCTGGTCTGCACGCGCGGCCCCTTACCAGAAGTGTGTTGGATTCTTCGGCCGGAAACGCGACTTGGCCATTACCGACAGCCTCTGCAGCCCTCGGCCCCGATTAGCGCGTGAAGCTTTGGGCGCCGACGGGCTGGGCGATTCCGGAACGGACGGCGGGCCGAAGGCACAGGCCACAGCGCTCGATCATCCGGCAAGAGGGCACGTTGCTCGTCCGCGCGTATTATTCCTGCACCCTCTCCGCTCCAAGGTCATTGACCGCCTCCTGCAATGCGAGGGCATTGACCCAGGCACCGGCACGGCGTTTCCGCAGATCCTTCCGGACTGCGACCAATCCTGCCCAGGCCGAGGCGCGGTGCGTGCTATGGCGATTGTAGGGAAAGTCAGAGAATGCGGTTGCGGCAATCGAGCCATCCTCAGGATCAAGCAAGACGGCCAGCGCTGACGACCACATGAGTCCCGACAGAACTTTCGCGGGGAAGGGCGCCACGCCGCACTGGGCCATGAAAGCTTGCACACCTTCGAAAAATCCTCGTCGGCGGCCGCAGACTGGCCAGCCATTGCGAGGTCGTCGCGGAACGCGCGGAGAATGTCATCGCACGCTCTCCTGATGTTATCGCGGGAGCCGTCAAACACATCCCACCACGTGATGGTGCAGCCAATATCCGCGAGGCGACGCTCAACTTCCGGCCATTCATCAACTGATATCATGCGGAACGTCATCGCGCCCTCGTCGCGCAGTATGGCGCCGATCCGGTGCCAGCCGATCCGATACGGATCGTCCGTTCCAGCCATCCGTGCCGCAAACACAGCCCCCGGTGTCCCGCTGACCGCGGCGGCGGCCGCCAGCGATCTTGCTTGCAGCCTTCGTTGTGCTTCGCTCCCGTAGAGCCGTCGCCGTCTCCAGCCATCATTCAAGCCGAGCAAATGGTCTCGTCAGATTATCACGAGCCGCTTTGTATTGGGACAGGCATGTGCCCCGCCGAGTTATGCGAGGGCACGCGAACACAAGAACCAGATTACGCCAATCGTTCAACAGTGCCGGGCAACACATCTGGCTAGGGGCTGGTCTGCGCGCGCGGTCCCGCTATCGTGGCCGGGAACGCGCAGGAGCCGGCATGGCAGCCCCAGACGAAGACGAGACCGCGGCGCCGCCGCGGCGCCTTCTCGATGCGCCGCCCCTCGTCTATCTGCTGCGCGAGATCGATGCGCTCTATCGCCACGGCTCGGCCGGCGGCAGCCGCGCGATCCGCGCGCACCGGCGCAAGGTGCGCGAGAGGCTGTCGGGCGTCCTCGACGGCAACCCGCCGCTGTCCCGCCGCCCGCCGCAGGCCAAGCCGGTGACCGTGCACCTGCCCCGCGCGCTCGATACGGGCCGGGGCGGCGCGCTGTCGGGCCTCGCCCGCGCGCTGAGCCACATCGCGGCGGACCTCGTCTGGGAACACGGCTATCTCCGCGTGCCGAAGGGGCTCGAGAAGAAATATGCCTATAGCGAGATCCTGGGGCCGCAGGGCCCGGTGGTCTGCGCCGATCTGATCCTCGGCTTCGTGCTCTTCGCCCCCCGGACCACCTATCCCCAGCACAATCACCACGAGATCGAGGAAAGCTACATCTCCGTGTCGGGCGCCTGGTCCGAAAACGACGCGGCGGTCTATGCGCCGGGCTCGCTGATCCTGAACCGGCCGGGGGTGGAGCACCGCATCACCTCGGGCGACCACGAGCCCTGCCTTCTGGCCTATGCGTGGATCGGGCCGCCCGACCGGCTGGCGGCGCCGGGCATGCGCTTCTCGCCGCCGCGCCGGCCGCCGCCCGTTCAGACGCCGTAGATCGTCGCGATCCGCTCCACGGCCGCCGCGGGCGTCAGCTCCTCGCTCTCGCCGCTCCGCCGCGAGGTCAGCTCGACCAGCCCCGACTTGACGCCGCGCGGCCCGACGGTGATCCGCCAGGGCAGCCCGATCAGGTCCATCGTGGCGAATTTCGCCCCCGCCCGCTCTTCCCGGTCATCGTAGAGCGGGTCGAGCCCGCGGGCGATCAGCCCCGCCTCCAGCGCTTCGCAGGCCGCGTCGCAGGCCGCGTCGCCCTGCCGCAGGTTGACGATGCCGCACTGGAACGGCGTCACCCCTTCGGGCCAGATGATGCCGGCCTCGTCGTGGCTGGCCTCGATGATGGCGCCCACCAGCCGGCTGACGCCGATGCCGTGCGATCCCATATGCACGGGCACCGCGGCGCCTTCGGGGGTCGTGACGGTGGCGCCCATCGGTTCGGAATACTTGGTCCCGAAATAGAAGATCTGGCCCACCTCGATGCCGCGCGACACGCGCCGGCGCGCCTCGGGGATCTCCTCGAACCGCGCCGGGTCATGGGTCTCGTCGGTGCGGGCATAGGGCGTCGTCCATTCCTCGCAGATGGCGCGCAGGCCGGCGCGGTCGCCGTAGTCGATCTGCCGCGCGCCGAGCGTCAGGTCGGTGATCGCCGCATCGTAGAAGACCTCCGATTCGCCGGTCTCCGCCAGCACCAGGAATTCGTGCGTGTCCTCGCCGCCGATCGGGCCCGAATCGGCGCGCATCGGAATCGCCTTCAGCCCCAGACGCTCATAGGTCCGCAGGTAGCTGACCATGTGCCGGTCGTAGGCCACCATCGCGTCCTCGTAGCTGAGGTCGAAATTGTAGCCGTCCTTCATGTAGAACTCCCGCCCCCGCATGACGCCGAAGCGCGGGCGGACCTCGTCGCGGAACTTCCACTGGATGTGATAGAGCGTCAGCGGCAGGTCGCGGTAGGACGCGACATGGCTGCGGAAGATGTCGGTGATCATCTCCTCGTTGGTCGGCCCATAGAGCATGTCGCGCTCGTGGCGGTCGCGGATCCGCAGCATTTCCGGCCCGTAGGCGTCGTAGCGCCCCGATTCCCGCCACAGGTCAGCGGGCTGCAGCGTCGGCATCAGCATCGGGATGTGGCCCGCGCGCTGCTGCTCCTCGTGGACGATCCGCTCGATGTTCCTGAGCACCCGGTAGCCCAGCGGCAGCCAGGAATAGATCCCCGCCGCGGCCTGCTTGATCATGCCGGCGCGCAGCATCAGCCTGTGGCTTGCGATCTGCGCGTCGGCGGGCGTCTCCTTCAGGACGGGCAGGAAATAGCGGCTGAGGCGCATCGCGGGGCTCCGGTGGTTGCCCGCCGGGCCTAGCGCAGGTGGCGCGGAGGCCGCAAGCTCACTCGCGCCAGTGATCGCCGACCCATGGCGCCGGCAGGATGAAATGGCGCAGATGATCGGCTGCCGCGCCGATCCCCCGCCGCCGCAGCCGCACCCCGGTCTTTGCCAGATGCGCGCCGGCCGAGGCCGGCCGCGCCTCGCCGTAGCGCCCGGCAATGGCGTCGCGGGGCGACAGGTGCCCGGCGAAGATCACCACTCGCGCCCCCCCCGGAAGCTTCGGCGGCAGCACGTAGTTGAGCGGAAACGCCCGGCGGCAATCGCGCCGGAAATGCGCGACCCATCGGCGCGGAAAGAACGTGACCCCGCCCGGCGCCCGTTTCGTCACGAAGCGCTGCTCGTAGCGATAGTCCGCGGCGATCTGCGCGCCGTTCTCGGCGAAGGCTTTCTGCAGCGGTGCGAGCTTGCCGACCGGAAAGCGGAACACCGATGTCTGGCCCAGCCGCTCGAGCGGATTCGAGGGGTTGCGCGCCATCACGACGCCCTCCGGATCGCCATGCAAAAACAGCGCGTCGAGCGAGCCCGTCACCACGACGTCGAGATCGAGAAACAGCACCGGGCCGGTCAGATCCCCGAGCCGCAGCCCCCAGAGCCGCGACTTGCCCCAGATGCCGGTCTTGGCCTTGGGGATGTCATAGCCGATCTCGGGCAGCGGCTGGGTGTCGACCTCGCCGCGAATGCCGGACGGATCGTCGCAGAAACAGGTGAAGCGGAACGGCGGCGTCAGATTGCGGGCCACCATCGCATAGAGCCGGTTGATGTAGGGGGGGCCGTATTTCGTGCCCCAATTGATGCAGACGACCTGTTTCATGACCGTCTTCCTAGCGGCGCGTCACCGTAAGCGACAGCCCCGTGCTAGGCGAAGGCCGAGGCTCCCGGGCGGCGACCTTGCGCCGAACCCTGCCTTGCGACAAGACGGATGCGCGACGTCTGCGAGGATGACCATGGCCCTGCCCGTCCGAAACCAGCTTACCTACTGGGGCATCGCCGCGCTCGTGCTTCTGTTCCTGCTCTGGTGGCTCGGCGGCGTAATCCTGCCCTTCCTTCTGGGGGCGGCCATCGCCTACATGCTCGATCCCCTCGCCGACCGCCTCCAGGCGCTGGGCCTCGGCCGCGTCCCGGCCGTCGCGATCATCGCCGTCGTGATGCTCGTCCTGCTCGTCGCGACCATCCTTCTGGTGCTCCCCACCCTCATCAGCCAGGCCGCCTTGCTGGGCGAGCGGCTCGCCGCGATGATCGATCAGGCGCCGAACGGCGTTGCCAATCTGCAGCTCTGGCTGTCCACGAACCATCCGTCGCTGGTCGAACGGTTCCCGGACTTCGCCGATATCGAGATGACGCTCGAACTCGATGCTCGAACGCATCACCGCCGCGATGCGCGACCGGGCCGGCGCGCTTCTCGAGGGCGCGGTCGCCTCGGTCTCGGGGCTGTTCAACATCATCGTCCTGTTCCTGATTGTGCCGGTCGTGTCGGTCTATCTGCTGATCGACTGGGACCGCATGATCGCCAATATCGACAGCCTCCTGCCGCGCGAGCACGCCCCGACGATCCGCGGCCTGGCGCGCCAGATCGACGACACGCTCGCCTCCTTCGTGCGCGGACAGGGGCTCGTCTGCCTGATCCTCGGTATCTACTATGCCACCGCCCTCGCTCTCGTCGGGCTGCAATTCGGGCTGATCATCGGGGCGATCGCCGGGTTTCTCACCTTCATCCCCTATGTCGGCGCCCTTGTCGGGGGTGTTCTGGCCATCGGTCTCGCGCTCTTCCAGTTCTGGGGCGACTGGCTCTGGATCCTCGCGGTCTGGGCGATCTTCCAGTCCGGCCAGTTCGTCGAGGGAAATTTCCTGACGCCCAAGCTCGTGGGCGATTCCGTCGGGCTGCACCCGGTCTGGCTTCTCTTCGCGCTCTCGGCCTTCGGATCGCTGTTCGGCTTCGTGGGGCTGCTGGTGGCGGTGCCGCTTGCCGCGGCGATCGGCGTCATCACGCGCTTCCTGACGGCGCGATACCGCGACAGCGCGCTCTATCGCGGCACCGGGAGGGAGCGGGAGTGATGCCCGAACAGCTGGCTCTCGACCTCTCGCCCCGGCCGGCGCTCGGCCGCGAGGCCTTCGTCGTGACCCAGTCGAACGCCGCCGCCCTCGCCGTGATCGAGCGGGCCGGCTGGCCGGGCGGGCGGCTGGCGCTCGTCGGTCCGGCCGCCGCCGGCAAGACCCATCTCGCCCATGTCTGGGCCACGGGCGTCGAGGCGGTGGTGGTCGCCGCCGCGGATCTGCCGCGCTACGACATCGCCACGCTCGCCGCCGCGCGGCGCATCGCGGTCGAGGACGTCCCCGGCATCGCCGGCGACCGGCCGGCCGAAACCGCGCTCTTCCACCTCTACAACCGGCTGCACGCCGATGGCGGGCGGCTGCTGATGACCGGCCGCCCGCCGCCGGCGCACTGGCCCATCGCGCTGCCGGACCTGCGCAGCCGGGTCGCATCCGTCGCCGTGGCCGAGCTCCTGGCGCCTGACGACGCGCTCCTCGGCGCGCTTCTCGAAAAGCAGTTCCTCGACCGCCGGCTCGATCCCGACGACGCGGTGCTGCGGTTCCTCGTCACGCGCATGACCCGCACCGCCGAAACCGCCCGCGCGCTCGCCGCCGAGCTCGACGCCCTGTCCCTGGCGCGCCGGCAACGGGTCACCGTGCCGCTCGCGCGCCTGGCGCTCGACCGGCTCGCGGCACCGTCCTCCTCCCCTCACCAACCCCCCCCAGAAGACATGCCATGACCGTCACCGATTTCCTCTCCGCCCCCTTCCCCGATCCCGTCGATCCTGCCGAGGGCGAGGATCTCGACGGCGCCGGGCGCTACTTCAATCGCGAGCTCAGCTGGATCGCGTTCAACTGGCGGGTTCTCGAAGAGGCCGAGAACGAGAAGGTGCCGCTCCTCGAACGGCTGCGCTTCCTGTCGATCTCGGCCACCAATCTCGACGAGTTCTACACCGTCCGCGTCGCCGGCCTGCGCGAGCTGGCGCTGTCGGGCAACACCACGCCCGCCGCCGACGGGCTCACCCCCTCGCAGCAGCTGGCGCGGATCGACACCAACACCCGCGCGCTCATGGACCGCCAGCAGGTCGTCTACGCGACGCTGAAGGATCTCATGGCGCAGGAGGGCATCCACATCCTCGACCGCGAGGCGCTGAGCGCGGCCGATCGCAGCCGGCTCGAGGAGGTGTTTCTGAGCCAGGTCTTCCCGGTCCTGTCGCCGCTCGCGATCGACCCCGCCCATCCCTTCCCCTTCATCCCGACGACCGGCTATTCGCTGGCGCTGCAGCTCGAACGCGCCGCCGACCGGCGCACGCTGCGCGCGCTCTTGCCGATCCCGCAGCAGATCGACCGCTTCATCCCGCTCGAGGCGCCCGAGGGCCAGCACCGCTTCATCCCGCTCGAGGAGCTTCTGCTGCTGCATATCGGCACGCTCTATCCGCGCTACCGGCTGGGCGGGTACTGCACCTTCCGGGTGCTGCGCGACAGCGATCTGGAGGTCGAGGACGAGGCCGAGGATCTGGTGCGCGAATTCGAGGTGGCGCTGAAGCGCCGCCGCCGCGGCGAGGTGGTGCGCCTCAACATCTCGGCGAACGCGCCCGCCGATCTGAAGAAGATCATCATGGAAGAGCTGCCGGTGAAGGAGGAGGAGACGATGGAGACCGACGGCCTGATCGGCGTCGGCCACGTCTCGGAGCTGGTGCTGAAGGACCGTCCCGACCTGCTCTGGCCCTCCTTCACCCCTCGCGTGCCCGAACGCGTGCAGGACCACGAGGGCGACATGTTCGCGGCGATCCGCCAGAAGGACATGCTCCTGCACCACCCCTACGAGACGTTCGACATGGTGGTCCGCTTCCTCAACCAGGCCGCCGCCGACCCCAACGTGCTCGCGATCAAGCAGACGCTCTACCGCACCAGCCACGAAAGCCCGATCGTCGATGCGCTCTGCGAGGCGGCCGAATCGGGCAAGCAGGTCACCGCGCTCGTCGAGCTGAAGGCGCGGTTCGACGAGGCCGCCAACATCCGCCAGTCGCGCAAGCTCGAACGCGCCGGCGTCCATGTCGTCTATGGCTTCATCAACCTCAAGACCCACGCCAAGCTCTCGGCGGTCGTGCGGCGCGAGGGCGACCGGATGATCACCTACTCGCATTTCGGCACCGGCAATTACCACCACATCACGGCGCGCATCTATACCGACCTGTCGTTCTTCACGACCGACCCGGCGCTCGGCCGCGACATGACGCGGCTCTTCAACTTCCTGTCGGGCTATGCGCAGCCCGAGGATCTGGAAAATCTCGGCGTCTCGCCGATGACGCTGAAAAGCAAGCTGCTTGACATGTTCGAACAGGAGGCGCTCAACGCGGAGGCCGGCAAGCCGGCGGCGATCTGGGCCAAGATGAACGCGCTGATCGAGACCGACGTGATCGACAAGCTCTACGAGGTCAGCCAGCGCGGCGTGAAGGTCAGCCTCGTGGTGCGCGGCATCTGCGGGCTCAGGCCCGGCATCAGGGGCTTCTCCGAGAATGTGCGCATCAAGTCCATCGTCGGGCGGTTCCTCGAACATTCGCGCATCGTCTGCGTCGCCAACGGCGCCGAGCTGCCCTCCAGGAAGGCCCGCGTCTACATTTCCTCCGCCGACTGGATGGGCCGCAATCTCAACCGCCGGGTGGAGACCCTGGTCGAGTGCAAGAACCCGACGGTCAAGGCCCAGATCGTGCGCCAGATCATGGCCGCCAATCTTGCCGACACCGCGCAGAGCTGGATCCTGCGGCCCGACGGCACCTTCGACCGGCCCGGACCCGAGAACGACGAGCGGCCGTTCTCCTGCCATCGCTTCTTCATGGAGAACCCCTCCCTCTCCGGTCGCGGCTCCGCCGGCGCCGCCGACGTGCCGGACCTCGCCCACGCCGAGGATTGAGACGGCGGCCAGTTCCCGGACCGTGGCGGGAACGCGCCGGAGGGGTCGTTGACCCGCCCCGGAACGGCGGGCATGGTCGCCCCGAACCCCGCGCCCCGGAGGACAGAGTGCCCGATTCCAAGGATGATTTCGGCCCCTTCGGCAGGCCCATCTTCGACGACCCGTCGGCGCGCGCGCTCAGCCGCGTGGCGGTGATCGACATCGGATCGAACTCCATCCGGATGGTCGTGTTCGACGGCGCCGCCCGCTCGCCGGCCTATTTCTTCAACGAAAAGGTCATGGCCGGCCTCGGCGCCGGCTTCGTCGAGACCGGCCGGCTCAACCCCGAGGGCAAGACGCGGGCGATGGCGGCGATGAAGCGGTTTCGCCGGCTGATCGACGGGATGGGCGCCGCGCCGGTCATTGCGGTGGCGACGGCGGCGATGCGCGAGGCGGAGGATGGCGACGCCTTCCGCCAGGAGATCGAGGCCGCGACCGGCATCCCCATCCGCATCATCGACGGCCCCGAGGAGGCGCGCCTGTCGGCGCAGGGCGTGCTCGTCGGCTGGCCGGAGGCCGAGGGGCTCGCCTGCGACATCGGCGGCTCGTCGATGGAACTGGCCCAGGTCGGCAAGGGCCAGATCGGCAAGCGGGTCACCTCGCCCCTGGGACCGCTGCGCCTGCAGAGCCTCGGCGGCGACAAGAAGGCGGTGCGCGCCGAAATCCGCTCGCACCTGCCGCGCCTGCGCGATGAGGTGGGCTCGAAACCGCCGCGCCTGTTCCTCGTCGGCGGATCGTGGCGGGCCATCGCCCGCATCGACATGGAGCGGCGCAACTATCCGCTGCACGTCCAGCACGAATACCGGATGCAGCCGAAGGACGTGACGGAGACCGTCAAGTTCATCCAGAAAAGCTCGATCGAGGCGCTGCGCGCGGCCACCGGGATCGGCGAGAGCCGCATGTCGCTGGTGCCGCTCGCGAGCCTCGTGCTGAAGGAGATCGTCCGCAGCCTCAAGCCGCGAGAGATCGCGATCTCGTCCTATGGCATCCGCGAGGGCGTCCTCTTCGAGCAGATGCCGACCGAGCTGCGCGACCGCGATCCGCTGATCGAGGCCTGCCGCTTCGCCGAGGCCAAGGACAGCCGCCAGCCGGGCTTCGGCCGGGCACTCTTCCAGTTCGTGCAGCCGATCTTCCATTGGGCGCAGCCGGCGCGGCTCAGGATCGTGCGGGCGGCGTGCCTGCTGCACGACGTCAACTGGCGCGCCCATCCCGATTACCGGCACGAGGCCTGCTTCGACAGCGCCACGCGGGCCAATCTCGGCGGCCTGACCCACGAGGAGCGCATCTTTCTCGGCCTCGCCCTGCTGCACCGCTACAAGGGCTCGCGCGAGGGCACCCGCTTCGACGACCTGATCCGCATCCTGCCTGCCAAGGATGTCGCCGCCGCCGAAGTGCTGGGCCGGGCGCTGCGGTTCGGCTCCATGTTCTCGGCCGAGGAACCCTTGAGCCACGGCGAGCTGCGCTGGTTTCCGAAAAAGCGGCATCTCGACCTGCGGCTCAGATCGGCCGCGCAGGATCTCTTCGGCGAGGTCGCCGAGGCCCGCTTCGCCGCCCTTGCGGGCGCCCTCGGCGCCACCTACGAGGTCCGCCGGCTCAGGGGTCCGGCAAGCCGCGCCGCCGTAGCGCGCTAGCGCGTCGCCGGCCCCGCCCGAACCGCTCCGCGGCCATATCCTGAGGGCGAGGCGCGCCCCGCTCCGGCCCGGCCGTCCTTCATCGACGGGGGCGGCGACGCTGCCCCGAGCCCGATGGCGGCTGTCGGTGAAGGCCAACATGGTCGAGAGAACGGGAGGGTCGTCACCGGGCGCAAACGTGGGCTTGCGAAAGCGGCTTCTCCTCAGGCGATCTCTGGGCCACTCCGAAGGGCTTGCTACTTCTTCCCGCAAGAGGCGTGCTTCACGGACTTCCAGGCCGCGGGATCCGGAACCGACCGAGCGCGACAGGGTCTAGATCTCGATCTCGTCGCCGCGATACGGGCCGGGACCGTCCGGGCGCCGCCGCCGGATGATGATGTCGCCGTTCGGCAGGAGTTCCGGCGCCTCGTAGGCGCCGGGATCCTCGAGCGGCCATCCCGGTTCGCGCCCCGCTCTCAGCGCCTCGCCCAGCGCGCGCAGACGGGGTTCGATCTCGCCCAGAAGCCCGCCCAGAAGACGCCGCGCGCCCTCGGACAGCATCTGGGCGCCCTCCTCGACCTCGCCCGCCTGACCCTCGTCCGTCTGATCCTCGTCCGTCCGATCCTCGTCAGGCCATGCGGGCACGGCCGGGACCAGAAGCGCCGCCATCAGCACAAGGCGCACATGCCATCCGCTCCGCATCCCGTCTCCCCCTGGTGAGAAAGGCCGCTCGTGCCCCACGATAACGCCACGCGCCCGCCCCGTCGAGCGGGTCAGCCGCGCTCCGCCCGGATCTCCTCCCAGGCGTGGTTGATCGCCTGGATCCGCCGCTCGGCCATCTTCACCGCCTCCTCGGGAACGCCGCGAGCGATCATCCGGTCGGGATGGCCTTCCCGCACCAGGTCTCGCCACGCCCGGCGGATCTCGTCGAGCGGCGCCTCGGGCGACACGCCCAGGATCTCGTAGGGGTCGGCCTCCGAATCCGGCACGAAGCGCGCCCGCATCCGCCGGAAGGCCAGGTCGCCGACGCCGAAGATCTCCTGCACCCGGCGCAGGAACACGTCCTCGTCGGGATGGTAATCGCCGTCCGACACGGCGATATGGAACAGACCCTCTAGCAGGTCCGACAGCGCGTCGCTGCCGCTGCCGAACATGCGCTCCACGCGCCGGGCGTAATCCTCGAACCCCGCCACGTCCTGCCGCGCCAGGTTGAAGACCCGCCCCGCCGCCGCCTCGTCCTCCGGCGGAATGTGGAACACCTCGCGGAACGCGCTCACCTCGTCCCGCGTGACCTGCCCGTCGGCCTTGGCGATCTTCGCGCCCAAGGCGATCACCGCGATGGTGAAGCCCACCGACTGCTCCGGCGGGCTGCGAAGCCGGTCGAAGACCGCCGACAGGCTCTCGCCGTGGCGGAGCGCGGAGAGGGCGTCGAGAATGCGGGACCAGATGGACATGGTGTCAACCTAGCCGTCGGATCGGTCGCGGCAAAGCGGCCGCTGGTTCCTGCCGGCCGCAGGCATGCAATCCGACCTGAGGGGGCTCTGGCGCCACCGTGCGACCGGCTCAGCCCGGCGCGGCGGACAGCGTCTTCGTCCCCTCCGGCGTGTCGATCTCCGCCCGCAGATCCGGCCCGGGGCCGACCTCCAGCGACAGGCCCGGCGTCTCCGCGAGCCGCGGCCAGGCCGCCGCGATGTCCCCCATGCGCGGATGCACGAGGCGCAGCCGCTTGAGCCGCAGCCCCCGGTCGGGCAGCCGCGCCGCGGCCGGCGGCCCCTCCCAGGCGATGAGCGCCGGCACCACGCCGTCTAAGGGCGGTGCGCCCGAGGGCGGCACCGTGATCCGCCACGACAAGTCGGACCGGCTCATCTCCAGGGTCTCGCCCAGCCCCATCGGCGCCTCGCGCAGCGCCGCGGCAAGGTCATCCGGCCGCGCCACCCAATGGGCGAGGCGCGGCGGGCCCGAGGCGTGGTCGAGCCCGAACCAGCGCGGCCGCCCCGGCGGCGGCGCCTCGGGATCGATGGCGATGACCTCCACATAGGCGTCGCCCAGCGACAGGAGCGCATTTTGGGTCCCCATCTGCGGATGCCGGCCCCCCGGGTCGAGCCCGGTGCCGAGGCTCGCCCGGATCGCCGCCTCGCCGGCTTCGAGCGTCTCGGCGACGACGACCAGATGGTCGATCCGCATCGCTCAGGCCGCGTCCGGCCGGCGCGCCGCGCGGATCAGGTCGAGGACCTTCGCCGCCGCCTCGGGAATGTTGGTGCCGGGACCGAACACCGCCGCGACGCCCGCCTCGCGCAGCACCTGATAGTCGCGGCTCGGAATGACGCCGCCGCAGATCACCAGAATGTCGTCGGCGCCCTGATCCTTCAGCGCCTGGATCAGCTTTGGCGCGTTGGTCATGTGGCCGGCGGCCTGCGACGAGATGCCGACGACATGCACGTCGTTGTCGACCGCGTCCCGCGCCGCCTCCTCGGGCGTCTGGAAGAGCGGCCCCACATCGACGTCGAAGCCGATATCGGCGAAGGCGGTGGCGATCACCTTGGCGCCCCGGTCGTGCCCGTCCTGGCCCATCTTGACGACCAGCATCCGCGGCCGGCGGCCCTCCTCCTCGGCGAAGGCCTCCACGTCCTTCTGGATCTTGGCATAGCCCGCATCCCCCTCATAGGCCGCGCCATAGACGCCAGACAGGGTGCGCACCTCGGCCCGGTGGCGGCCGAAGACGCGCTCCAGCGCCATGGAGATCTCGCCCACCGTCGCGCGCGCGCGCGCCGCCTCGACGGCAAGCTCAAGAAGGTTGCCCTCGCCCCGCGCACCCTCTTCCAGGGCCGCCAGCGCCGCGTCGCAGGCCGCCTGGTCGCGGCCGGCGCGGAGCGCTTCGAGCTTCTTGATCTGGGTCGTGCGGACGCCCGCATTGTCCACCACCCGGATGTCGAGATCCTCCTCCTCGGCCAGGCGGAAGCGGTTGACGCCGACGATGACCTCCTCGCCGCGGTCGATGCGGGCCTGCTTGGCGGCCGCCGCCTCCTCGATCCTGAGCTTGGGCATGCCGCTCTCCACGGCCTTCGTCATGCCGCCCAGACCGTCCACCTCCGCCATCAGCTCCCGCGCCTTGTCGATCAGGTCGGCGGTCAGCCGCTCGACGTAGTAGGACCCCGCCAGCGGATCGACCACGTTCGTCACCCCGGTCTCGTTCTGCAGGATCAGCTGCGTGTTGCGCGCGATCCGGGCGGAGAAGTCGGTGGGCAGCGCGATCGCCTCGTCGAAGGAGTTGGTGTGCAGCGACTGCGTGCCGCCCAGCACGGCGCTCATCGCCTCGTAGGCGGTGCGCACGACGTTGTTGTAGGGGTCCTGCTCGGCGAGGCTGACGCCGGAGGTCTGGCAATGGGTGCGCAGCATCTTCGAGCGCTCGTCCTTCGCCCCGAGCTCGGTCATGATCTCGTGCCACAGGAACCGCGCCGCCCTGAGCTTCGCCGCCTCCATGAAGAAGTTCATGCCGATGGCGAAGAAGAACGACAACCGCCCGGCGAACTTGTCCACGTCCATGCCGCGGCCCATGGCGGTCTGCACGTATTCCTTGCCGTCGGCGAGCGTGAAGGCCAGTTCCTGCACCAGGTTCGCGCCGGCCTCCTGCATGTGGTAGCCGGAGATCGAGATCGAGTTGAAGCGCGGCATCTCGCGCGCCGTGTACTCGATGATGTCCGCCACGATCCGCATCGAGGGCGCCGGCGGATAGATATAGGTGTTGCGGACCATGAACTCCTTCAGGATGTCGTTCTGGATCGTCCCCGACAGCTTCGAGCGCGCGACGCCCTGCTCTTCGCCCGCCACGATGAAGGACGCCAGCACCGGGATCACCGCCCCGTTCATGGTCATCGACACGCTGATCTCCCCCAGGGGGATGCCGTCGAAGAGGATCTTCATGTCCTCGACCGAATCAATGGCGACGCCGGCCTTGCCGACATCGCCCCCGACGCGTTCGTGATCGCTGTCATAGCCGCGATGGGTGGCGAGATCGAAGGCCACCGACACGCCCTGCTGCCCCGCCTCGAGCGCCCGGCGATAGAACGCGTTCGAGTCCTCGGCCGTGGAGAAGCCCGCGTATTGCCGGATCGTCCAAGGCCGCCCAGCATACATCGTGGCCTTCACGCCGCGGGTGAACGGCGCCTGCCCGGGCATCGCGCCCATATGGTCGAGCGCCTCGATATCGGCCGCCGAATAGACCGGCGCGATGTCGATCCCCTCGGCCGTCTTCCAGGTCAGCTCGTCCACCGGCCTGCCCTTGAGCTCCGCCTCGGCGCGCCTCTTCCACTCGGTCATCCCGCTCTCCTCGTCCCATGTCGCACCGTCCCGGCGACGTCTGCTGTCGTCGCCCCTTGGCGACCCCGCGACATCGTGTTGATGCCGCGATCTATTTCCCGCGCGAAAAGCCGCCTATATGTCCCCCATGAGGGCATATCCGCATCCCGCACTGCTTGCGTTCCTAATCGCCTTTGGTGGCCTTGTCCCGGCGTTTGCGCAAGAAAATGTCGCCCCCGCCCCCACCGATCCGCAGGAAGTGACCGAGATGGACGCAGTGGCGCGCTGGCAGGCCGATCCGACGACGATCTTCGACGCGCGCGAGGTCGATCTCGACGCGTTCCGCTGGGTGGCGCGCCCGCTCGTCGTCTTCGGCGACGCGCCGCAGATGCCCGACGTCATCGACCAGCTGGAAAAGATCCGCGACGACATGGCCGAACTGGTGCGCCGGGACGTGGTGGTCGTGGTCGACACGCAGCCCGAGCCGATGAGCGAGGTGCGCCGGAAATTGCGGCCGCGCGGGTTCCAGTTGACGCTGCTCGGCAAGGATGGGGGCGTCAAGCTGCGCAAGCCCTTTCCCTGGCATGTGCGGGAGATCGGCCGGTCGATCGACAAGATGCCCATGCGCCAGCGCGAGATCCATGGCGGCGGCTGATGCCTCCGGCAGATTGCGACGGACGCCGCGATCGCCTATATTGATGACAGGAGGTTCTGCCATGTCTCGACAGCCAGATCCGAAGCGCATCCCGCTCACCGGCCGCAACGGTCCGCGCCCGGGTTACTGAGCGTCCCGCTCGTCCGACATCCACGGCCCGCTCTCCTTGGCTGCGGCTTGTCTTGTCGCGCGCTCCGACCGGATCTGCCCGGCGAGCTTCCGGGCCTTGCGTCGTGATCCGTTGGCGAAGGCGTCGATGACGCGGGTCGCCTCATCCCCGTATTCCACGAGATTGATCTTGATGTTGATGTAATCGGCATAGAGATCCGAGCGCCGGCGCGGCGACATCGCCGCGAAGGTGTCGCCCCGCATGTCCTCCACCAGCGCGTCGAGCGCCGCGAGCTGGCTGTAATACTGCACGATCGGGTCGATGGTGACGCGCGGCAGGACGTGAATGTCCGCCACCACGGTGCGGAACACCGAATCGTTGCGCTCCCGCGGGATGAAGGGCACGAAGCCGTCGGCGTCGCGAATGCGGGCGAACATCTGCATGCCGAAATCCTGCAACGCGCCGATCGAGCCCAGATTCCCGAGATTGTGGCTGATCTCGGCATAGAGCGCCCGGTGAACGTCGCGCAGCCGCTCGGCGCGGGCAAGCTGCTGGCTGAGTTCGCGCAGCACGAAGCCCGCGAACCACCCCACCGCCACGACCAGCGCGGCGATGGCCGCCTGCTGCACCCGTTCGTTGCGCCAGTCGACCGGCAGGATCAGGATCGCCGCGACCAGAAGGGCCAGCCCGCCGCCGCCGGCGAGCCCGATCAGCCAGCCGCGGCTCACCTCACTCGAACTCCATGATCACCTCGTCCACGGCGAGGCTGTCGCCCTCGCCCGCGTTGATCTTCGACACCGTCGCCTTCCGCTCGGCGCGCAGCACGTTCTCCATCTTCATCGCCTCGATGGTGCACAGCGCCTGGCCCTGCTCGACCTGTGCGCCCTCCTCCACGTGCAGCGTCACCACCAGTCCCGGCATCGGACAGAGCAGCAGCTTCGATGTGTCGGTCTCGGCCTTCTCGGGCATGTGCCGCACCATCTCGGCCTGCCGCGGCGCATAGACCTTCACCTCCAGATCCGCGCCCCGGGTCCGCAACCTGTAGCCGCCGGTGATCCGCCCGACCTTCAGGACCAAAGGCGCGCCGTCGACCTCGACCCGCGCCAGCGGCGCGCCCGGGCGCCAGTCCGAGGTCACGCGCATCGACCGCCCGCCGTCGAGGCGCACGGTGGCGCCCTCCCGGTCGGCATCGATCCGCACCGGGATCTCGCGGCCCTGGGCGATGACCACGTAAGCGCGACCGACCTTGCGCTCGTGATTGTCCATGCGCCCCGAGATCCGCGTGCGCCGGATCTCGGCCACCCGGTTCATCGCCGCCGCCGCCGCCGCGACCCGGTCGAGCTCCGCATCCGGCAGCTCGACGCCGGCGAACCCGTCGGGATATTCCTCCTGGATGAAGGCGGTGGTGATCTCGCCCTCGACGAAGCGCGGATGGTCCATCACCGCCGACAGGAACGGCAGGTTGTGCCCGATCCCCTCCAGCTCGAACCGGTCGAGCGCCAGCCGCATCGCCTCCAGCGCCGTCGCCCGGTCCTCGCCCCAGGTGCAGAGCTTGGCGATCATCGGGTCGTAATACATCGAGATCTCGCCGCCCTCGAACACGCCGGTATCGTTGCGCGTCGCGGTCTCGCCCTCGGGCGCCTCCGACCCGTCGGGCAGCGGCAGCCACTTGCCAGCCGCCCGCAACGGCCCCGCCGCCCGCTCGGCGGGCGGCCGATACCGCGTCAGACGCCCGATCGACGGCAGGAATCCGCGATAGGGATCCTCGGCATAGAGCCGGCTCTCGATCGCCCAGCCGTCCAGGCGCACGTCGCCTTGCCCGAACGACAGCGGCTCGCCGGCCGCCACGCGGATCATCTGCTCGACGAGATCGATGCCGGTGATCAGCTCGGTGACCGGATGCTCCACCTGCAACCGCGTGTTCATCTCGAGGAAATAGAAGTTGCGCTCGCCGTCGACGATGAACTCGACCGTGCCGGCGCTCGTATATCCGACCGACTGGGCCAGCGCGACGGCCTGCTCGCCCATCGCCTTGCGCGTCGCCGCGTCGAGGAACGGCGACGGCGCCTCCTCGATGACCTTCTGGTTGCGCCGCTGGATCGAGCATTCCCGCTCGCCCAGATAGACGCAATTGCCGTGGCCGTCGGCCAGCACCTGGATCTCGATATGGCGCGGCTGGGTCACGAACTTCTCGATGAAGATCCGATCGTCGCCGAAGCTCGACGCCGCCTCGTTCTTCGACGACTGGAACCCCTCGCGCGCCTCGCCGTCGTCCCAGGCGATGCGCATCCCCTTGCCGCCGCCGCCGGCGCTGGCCTTGAGCATCACCGGATAGCAGATCTCCGAGGCGATCCGCACCGCCTCGTCGGCATCCTCGATCAGCCCCATATGGCCCGGCACGGTGTTGACGCCCGCCTCGTCGGCCAGCTTCTTCGAGGTAATCTTGTCGCCCATCGCCTCGATGGCGCCCTTCGGCGGCCCGATGAAGGCGATCTTCGTCTCCTCGAGCGCGGCGGCGAATTTCGGATTCTCGCTCAGGAACCCGTATCCCGGATGCACCGCCTCGGCGCCCGATTGCCGGATCGCCTCCATGACCTTGTCGATGACGATATAGGAGCGGTTGGCCTGGGCCGGGCCGATATGGATCGCCTCATCGGCCATGCGGACATGGAGCGCGTCGCGGTCGGCATCGGAAAAGACCGCCACCGTCTCGATGCCCATGCGCCGCGCGGTCTTGATGACCCGACAGGCGATCTCGCCGCGGTTGGCGATCAGTATCTTCTTGAACATCGCCACGTCCTCAGCGGGGGCAGAGCTGCGGCACGACGCCCTTGCACGGGTCGTCGGGCGCGTATTGCGGCGTGCCGGGACCGCCCACGGTCACCACGCGATCGCCGGCGGGCTGGCATGCCGCCGCCGCCAGAAGCAGGAGGCCGGCGCAGAGGGGCCTCCCCGGAACGAATGTCATCTGAACCCTCCGGCTTTTCGACATCTGATGCCACCCTCCGCCGCGGCGCACAATGCTCGCGGCCGAAAGATTGCGCGAAAGGGCCGCTTTGCGACACGGACCCGTCTCTTGTGGCGAGTCTCGGGCGGGACAGACGAAAAACGGCCCGGCGGGGAACCGGGCCGAGATTGGGGTACGATTTGAATGGGGGCCGGGGATAGGCCCCGCCCAGACCTTCGCCGGGGCCACCGCCAGCGCCAAGTTCCGAGTGTATGGCAGCCGAATTTCGGCTTCAATTCGCCTATAGCGGGAGTGATGCGGCGGAAATCCGCCTGTCACGCCTCGAAGGCGCCGGGAAAGCTCGCCCTGGCGCGCGCCTCGTCCACCCGCAGGAGCGCCTCGTAGCTCTCCGGGTCGAACGGATCCTCGGCTGGCACCACCTCGCGGAGAAACAGCCAGCCGAGCCGCCCGGCATCGAGGTTGCCCCGCTCGAAGGGCGCCGCGCCGAAATGCTGCCACAGCGCCCACAGGAACCCCTCGTCGGCGCTCAGATCGGCCGGCCGACGGTCGCGGTAGCGCTCCCGCGCCACCAGCCTCACGGCCCCCTTGGGGTTGGCGCGGCGGATGGTGAACTGGAAATCGGTGCCGGGAAGACGGCTCGGAAAGCCGCGATGCTTCAACATGGGCGGTCCCCGCAGGGGCGATGGCGGGCGGCCGCGCCGGGCCGCCCGCGCCCGAGGCTCAGTACTTGCTGTAGGTCGGTTCGGCGACGATGGGCGCGGCCGGTTCGGAATAGACGACCTCCTCGCTCTGCCGGTTGGCGCAGGCGCCGGCCGCCGACAGGATCGCCAGCCCGAGGATGATCTTGAAGCTCTTCGACATGCATTTTCTCCGATGGTGCCGACGCGTACCGGCGCCGGCGGAACGAACCGCGGGGCGCGGTCGCGGCTATCCTAGTCGAACCTCCCGGGAACGTGTAGCGGTCGCGGTGCCGATCGTCCCCGGATGTGGCAAGGCGGTGCCGGTCGCGGCGCCGCTCACAGCGGGATGTTGTCGTGCTTCTTCCACGGGTTCGCCAGCTTCTTCGAGCGGAGCGAGGCGAAGGCCCGGCAGACCCGGCGTCGCGTCGAATGCGGCATCACCACCTCGTCGATGAATCCCCGTTCGGCGGCCTTGAAGGGATTGGCGAAATTCGCCTCGTATTCCTCCGTGCGCGTGGCGATCTTGTCGCGGTCGCCGAGCTCCGAGCGGTAGAGGATCTCGGTGGCGCCCTTCGCCCCCATCACCGCGATCTCGGCGGTGGGCCAGGCATAGTTGAAATCGCCCCGCAGATGCTTCGACGCCATCACGACATAGGCGCCGCCATAGGCCTTGCGGGTGATCACCGTCACCTTCGGCACCGTCGCCTCGCCATAGGCGAACAGAAGCTTGGCGCCGTGCTTGATGACGCCGCCATATTCCTGCCCGGTGCCCGGCAGGAACCCCGGCACGTCGACGAAGGTCAGGATCGGGACCTCGAAGGCGTCGCAGAACCGCACGAACCGCGCCGCCTTGCGCGCGCTGTCGATGTCGAGACAGCCCGCGAGCACCATCGGCTGGTTGGCCACCACGCCCACGGTCCGCCCCTCGAGCCGCACGAAGCCCGTGAGGATGTTCTTGGCGAAATTCTCCTGGATCTCGAAGAACTCGGCCTCGTCGGCGACCTTGGTGATCACTTCCTTCATGTCGTAGGGCATGTTCGGGTTGTCGGGAACCACCGTGTCGAGGCTCATCTCCACCCGCGCCGGATCGTCGAAGAACGGCCTGACCGGCACGCCCGAGCGGTTCGACAGCGGCAGGTGATCGACCAGCCGGCGCACCTCGATCAGCGCCTCGACGTCGTTCTCGAAGGCCGCGTCGGCGACGCTCGACTTCCGCGTATGGGTCGTGGCGCCGCCCAGCTCCTCGGCGGTGACCACCTCGTTGGTGACGGTCCTCACCACGTCGGGGCCGGTCACGAACATGTAGGAGCTGTCCTTCACCATGAAGATGAAGTCGGTCATCGCGGGCGAATAGACCGCGCCGCCGGCGCACGGCCCCATGATGACGCTGATCTGCGGGATCACGCCCGAGGCCATGATGTTGCGCTGGAACACCTCGGCATAGCCCGCGAGGCTCGCCACCCCCTCCTGGATGCGCGCGCCGCCCGAATCGTTCAGCCCGATCACCGGCGCGCCGTTCTGCATCGCCATGTCCATGATCTTGCAGATCTTCTGCGCGTGCGTCTCCGACAGCGACCCGCCCAGAACGGTGAAGTCCTGGCTGAAGACATAGACCTGCCGGCCGTTGATCGTGCCCCAGCCGGTGATCACGCCGTCGCCGGGGATCCTGTTCTCGGCCATGTCGAAATCCGTGGCCCGGTGGGTCACGAACATGTCGAACTCCTCGAACGAGCCGTCATCGAGCAGCAGCTCGATGCGCTCGCGCGCCGTCAGCTTCCCCTTCTCGTGCTGGGCCGCGATGCGCCGGTCGCCGCCGCCCTTGCGCGCCACGCTGCGGCGGTCCTCCAGTTCCGCGAGGATGTCCTTCATGGCGCGTCCCTTCATTCGTGTCGCTCGACCGCGTTTGGCGCGCAACATAGTGACGCGGCCGCGATCGGGAAAGCCGAAATGCGCCCTCCCCCTTGGACACCTGAACGGGGCGGTTTAGATCTCCGCCATGGCCGCCTCCCGCACCTCCCGCTTCCTCGACCGCACCACGCCGCCGCACATCGCGACGATGATCCTGCTCACCTCGCTCGCGGCCCTCGCCATGAACCTGTTCCTGCCCTCGCTGCCCGGCATGACGGCCTATTTCGACACCCATTACGGCATCATGCAGATCGCCGTGGCGGGCTATCTCGGCGTCAACGCGGTGATGCAGATCCTGATCGGGCCGCTGTCGGACCGCTACGGGCGGCGCTCGGTGATGCTCTGGGCCATCGTCATCTTCTGCCTCGCGACGGTGGGCTGCCTTCTGGCCACCCATGTCGCCGTCTTCCTCGTCTTCCGGATGATCCAGGCGGCGATCGTCGCCGGCCTCGTCCTGCCGCGCGCCGCGATCCGCGACCTCTACAGCCAGGACGAAAGCGCCTCGATGATCGGCTATGTCACCATGGGCATGTCGGTGGCGCCGATGCTGGCGCCGGCGCTCGGCGGCGTGCTCGACGGCCTGTTCGGCTGGAAGGCCAGCTTCGTCACCCTGCTTCTCGCCGGTCTCGGCGCCTGGGCCCTGGCCTTCTTCGACATGGGCGAGACCGCCGAGCCCGCCGGGTCGAGCTTCGGTCGGCAATTCGCGCGCTATCCCGAGCTGCTTATGGCGCCGCGCTTCTGGGGCTATGCGCTCACCGCGGCCTTCTCCTCGGGCGCCTTCTTCGCCTATCTCGGCGGCGCGCCCTATGTCGGCTCCACCGTCTTCGGCCTCAGCCCCGCCATCCTGGGGCTTTATTTCGGCGCGCCCGCGATCGGCTACATGATCGGCAACGGCCTGACCGGGCGCTACGCGGCGCGGGTCGGCACCAACCGCATGGTCGTCCTCGGCGCCATCGCCAACGCGGCGGGGCTTGCCTTGTCGCTGGCGGTGTCGCTGGCCGGATGGGGCGGCCCGCTCGCCTTCTTCGGCTTCATGACCTTCGTGGGCCTCGGCAACGGGCTGGTGATCCCGAACGCCACCGCCGGCATGCTGTCGGTGCGCCCGCATCTCGCCGGCACCGCCTCGGGCCTCGGCGGCGCCATCATGATCGGCGGCGGTGCCGGCCTCTCGGCGCTGGCCGGTCTCCTCCTCGCCGGCGCCTCGACCGGCCGGCCGCTCCTGTGGCTGATGTTCCTGACCTCCGTCGCCTCCGTCGCCACGATCCTCTTCGTGATCTGGCGCGAGGCGCAGCTTCGCCAGCGAGTGGAGCCCGCCCCGGCCGAATGAGTCAGCCGATCTCGGGCGCGTAGGTCAGGATCACCGGCACCACCAGATCCTCCTCGTCGGTCAGGTGCCGGTCCAGAAATCCGCCGAACCCGTCGAGCCGCGCGCCGAGCCGCGCCGCGCCCGCCTTCGGATCGGCGCCGGCGAGCCCGCGCAGCATCTCGTTCGTCGCCGCCGCGAGCCCGTTCATATGCCCGTCGAGCGCGTGGTGGTCCCCGTCGAGCAGCACGAAGCCCTTCTCCAGCCGCGGGTCGAGCCCCTGCAGGACCGGAAAGTAGTGATGGTCCTCGACGGCGTGGTGGCCGTGCAGCTCCTGCAGCAGGAACCGCGCCAGACGCGCCGTCTCCCGCCCGTAGACCCGGCCCTCCGCCCGGTCGTCGAGAAAGTCGCGCGTGCCGCCCTGCAACCGCTCCAGCGCGTCGCGGAACATCAGGTGCCGCTCGAGCCAGAACCGCGTCAGCGGCGAGAAGTTCGGATGCGCCTCCCAGGTGCCGCGCGGCAATGCCTCGACCAGAACCCGCAGCGCGTCGGGCAGCCCCGTGCGCCGATCCAGACTGTCGCTTCCATCATCCATCATGGCCGCCGGTCTAGCCCGCCCGGCCGGCCGCGTCACCCTTTGGCGGCGCCCCGATCGGCGCTATCTGGCGCGGCATGCGCGTCTTTCTCGCCCTCGATCCGTCCGATGCCCTGCGCGACGCGCTCGACCTGCTGATCGCCCGGCTGCATTGCGGCCGGCCGGTCGATGCCGACGACCTGCACCTGACGCTCGCCTTCGTCGCGGCGGCGGCGCCCGCCGCGCTCCACGAGCTCGACCTGTCGCTCGGCATGATGCGCCCGGGCCCCGCCACGCTCGAGATCCGCGGCCTCGACACGTTCGGCGGTGCCGCGCCGCGGCTCGTTCACGCCGCAGCCGTGGCCCATCCCGACCTCGTGCACCTGCACCGCAAGATCGCCAATGCGGCGCGGCGGGCCGGGCTCGCCCTGCCCCGTTCCCGCTTCGTGCCGCACATCACCCTCGCCCGGTTCGGGCGGCGCATGACGCCCGAGGACCACGCGCGGCTCGGCCGCTTCCTCGAGGCGCATGGCGATTTCCGCGCCGATCCCGAAGCGGTGCGGGAGGTCTCGCTCTATCGCTCCATGCCCACAGAGGACGGGCCGCGCTACGATCTGCTGGAACGCTATCCGCTGATCTGAGGGGCGCGAGACGCGCGCTCCGGGGCGCGGCGCCTCAGGGCCCGTCGGCCCCCCGGCCACTGCGCAGCTGCGCGAGCAGCGCGCCGATCCGGCGCACGATGCGCATCCGGGGATAGAACGCCGCCTCGATCAGCGAATAGTCCGACCGGACCTGCGCCGGGATCGCGAGCCACAACGCCTTCAGGCTGTGATAGGCCGCGGCCACCACGAGGCAGTTGAAGAGGATGTGCACGATCCCCCCGGCCGGCATCTCCGAGATCATCCAGAAGCCGATGCCCGTATCCATCTGGGCCAGCACCTCCCAATAGAAGGTCCGGAGCAGCACCACGAGATGCATGAGCAGCAATCCGGCCGCCAGATGGCGGATCAACCCGGTGCAGGTCAGGCTCAGCCGCAGATACCCGTAGGTCAAAAGCGCCGAGGCCGCGATCGCGGTCAGGGCGAAGAGGTGATTGAGCACGTCATAGAATGTTTCGATGGTCATGATGTCTTCTTCTCGCTGGGCGATGCGGGATCGGCGGGCCGCTCGTCATCCTCGTGACGGGCTTCGAGCAGGTCGAGCAGCGCCGCGTGCAGCAGCTCGTGCGCCTCGATGTTGCGGTATTCGGCCACCTTCAGGCTCTGTTCCAGAACCTCGCGGTGATCCCGCCCGGGCCATCCCCACCGATCCCCATTCAGCCATCTTTCCAGTATCGACACGTCTGGCTGTCTCCGTTGCTGGCGGTTCTCGGGGGAGCGCCGCAGATGAACGCCGGCCTTCCCGAGTGCGGCCATGGGACAAGCGCGAGGGTTACCGCACGGCTTGCCCACCGCGCGGTGCCGCCGGGCCCCGCGCACGAAAAAACGCGCCGCGGATGCCGCGGCGCGTTCGTTTCGGCCCGATGGAGCGGCGCGCGCGGCGCCGATCAGATCACGTCGGGATCGTACCAGTCGCCGATCTTCACCTCGGTCTCGGCATCGGTTTCGGCCAGGAGTTCGGCGAATCGCGCCGGGTCCTGCGTCCCGTCGTCCTTGCCCCGATAGTGATAGGGATAGACGAAGGCCGGCTGGAACTCGGCCACCGCGTCGGCGGCCTGTTCGGCATCCATCGTATAGGGCAGGTTCATCGGCACGAAGGCCAGGAAGATCTCCTGCAGGCCGCGCATCTCGGGCGTCCCTTCGGTGTCGCCGGCGACATAGATGCGCCGCCCGCCGATCTCGAAGACATAGCCGTTGTCGCGCCCCTCGGGGTGGTAGTCGAGCCGCCCCTCGGTGATGTTGTAGGCCGGCACCGCCTCGAACTCGATGCCCAGCATGTCGGTGCTCTCGCCGTTGCCGATCTGCTGCGCCTTGGCCTTCAGATCCTCGGGCAGCATGTCATAGACCGCCGGGTTCGTCAGGATCTGCGTCTTGCCCGCGACGAGCGCCGACAGCGTCTCTGGCTCGTAATGATCGCCGTGCTCGTGGGTGATGAGGATCAGGTCCGGCTCGGGGAAGTCCGCGTATTGCGCCGGATCGCCGACCGGATCGGAATAGATCACCCCGGCCGGCGTCTCCATCACGAAGCTCGCATGGCTGACCGGGTGCACGACGATGGCGCCGTCCTCCGTCTCGAAGCTGTTGGAGCCGCCCGCCTGCGCCAGAAGCGCCGTCGGCAGCACCGTCGTCGCACCCAGAGCCGCGCCGGTCGCGAGGAATGTCCGTCTGGTGGTCATGTCTGTCCCTGTTCGTCGAGAATCCATCCGGTCATCTAGGGGGCGGTTCCCGGCCGTCACCTCACCTTGACGTCAGCCGCCCGCCGCGCGCCGGGCCGTCTGCCGCTGCGGCAAATGGCGCCTGGCGCGGCACCCGAGCGCCCCCGCATCCGTGACGGCGGCGGGGCGTGACAATGCCATGACAGGTCCTTAAATGGGCGCCGTCCCTTGTGACGGAGCTCCACCCATGACCGCGATGCCCCCGTGCCACCCGTTCGACGCCGGAGGCGGGGCGGAGCGTGGCTTGGACGACAAGCTGCACGAGGAATGTGGCGTCTTCGGCGTGACCGGCGTCGCCGACGCGGCCAATTTCGTGGCGCTCGGTCTCCATGCGCTGCAGCATCGCGGCCAGGAAGCGGGCGGCATCGTCAGTCACGATCCCGGCCACGGCTTCAACTCCGCCCGCCGGTTCGGCTATGTGCGCGACAATTTTACCGAGCAGTCGCTGATGGATACGCTGCCTGGGCCGCTCGCCATCGGCCATGTCCGCTATTCCACCACCGGCGCCAAGGGGTACACGCAGATCCGCGACGTGCAGCCGTTCTTCGGCGAGTTTTCCGCCGGCGGCGCGGCCATCGCCCATAACGGCAACATCGTCAACGCGGACGCGCTGCGCCGGGAACTGATCGACCGCGGCTCGATCTTCCAGTCCTCGAGCGATTCGGAATGCATCATCCACCTCATGGCCCGGTCGCTGCAGCGCAAGGTGCCCGACCGGATGCAGGATGCCCTGCGGCGGGTCGAGGGGGCCTTCTCCATCGTCGCCATGACCCGCACCAAGCTCATCGGCGTGCGCGACCCCCTGGGGGTGCGGCCGCTGGTGCTCGGCCGGCTCGGCCCCGAGGGCTGGATCCTGTCGTCCGAGACCTGCGCCCTCGACATCATCGGCGCCGAGTTCGTGCGCGAGGTCGAGCCCGGAGAGATGGTGGTCATCGAAGACGGCGTGCTGGTCTCGCACCGGCCCTTCGCGCCGGCCCGCCCGCGCTTTTGCGTCTTCGAGCACGTCTACTTCTCGCGCCCGGATTCGATCCTCGGCGGCCGGTCGGTCTACGAGACGCGCCGCCAGATCGGCGCCGAACTGGCCCGCGAGGCGCCGGTGGAGGCTGACCTCGTCTGCCCGGTTCCCGATTCAGGCACCCCCGCCGCCATCGGCTACAGCCAGGAATCGGGCATCCCCTACGCCATGGGGATCATCCGCAACCAGTATGTCGGCCGCACCTTCATCGAGCCCACCGAGCAGATCCGCAACATGGGGGTGCGCCTCAAGCTCAACGTCAATCGCGGCCTGATCCGCGGCAAGCGCATCGTGCTGGTCGACGATTCGGTGGTGCGCGGCACGACCTCGGTGAAGATCCGCGAGATGATGCTTGATGCCGGCGCCGCCGAGATCCATTTCCGCATCGCCTCGCCGCCCACGGCCTGGCCGTGCTTCTACGGCGTCGACACGCCCGAGCGCGAAAAGCTGCTGGCCAGTTCGATGACCGAGGAGCAGATGTGCCAGCACCTCGCCGTCGATTCGCTGCGCTTCATCTCCCTCGACGGGCTCTACCGCGCCGCGGGCGAACCCGCCGGCCGCAACCCGGCCGCCCCGCAATATTGCGACGCCTGCTTTTCGGGCGACTACCCCGTCGCGCCCACCGACCGGCTGGAGCGCGGCTTTCGCATGAAGGAACCGGCGGAGTGATGCGGCCCCCGCTCCGACACAGCGGCGCGGCTGCTTCCGCGCGCTCCCTGGGGATCAGATGACGGCGCAACCGGGTCCGATGGAAATCCGACGGAAGTCCGATGGAAATCCGATACAGCCCCTGCGCTTCCGGCCGCACCATTTCCTCTGCGCCCTGGGCTTTCGCGGCAAGGGCTATTCGGACGCCTTCACGGCCGGCATGGCCCGCCACGTCGCCCTGCTCCGGTCCGATCCCGCCACCATGATCGAGGTCGTCCCCGGCATCGACGCGATCTGCGGCCCCTGCCCGAAACGGTCGGGATCGCAATGCTTTAGCCAGGAAAAGATCGACCGTCTGGACGCCGCGCACGCGGCCGCGCTGGGCCTTTCTCCGGGCGACAGGCTGAGCTGGGCCGAGGCCCTTGATCGCATCCGCGCAGCCGTCAGGCCGAGCGATCTGGCCTCCCTGTGCGCCGGCTGCCGCTGGCTCTCCCTCGGCCTCTGCGAATCCGCCCTCACCCGCCTCCACGCCGCCCGCCCCACCGGCGAGCGGCATGGAAGCGACTGATATAGCGAGCTTATTTGCGGCTGGCGCTCCATCCGCCCGCGACGATCAGTGCCGCCAGAGCCGATTTCACCAGATCGCCGATCAGGAACGGCACCATCCCCGCCATCACCGCGCCCTGCAGATCGAGCGGCGTCGCCGCCCAGAGCCAGGCCACCCCCGGCACGAACAGCAGCGTGCCCGGCACGATCGCCGCGGCGAACATCCGCCCAAAGCCCCGCGCCATGCCGCGTTCCGCCAGAAGCCCCGTCAGCGCCGCCATCGCCACGAAGCCCCACAGGAACCCCGCCGTCGGCCCGAAAAGATGCACAAGCCCCCCGGATCCGCCGGCAAAGACCGGCAGGCCCATCGCGCCCTCGGCCAGATAGGTCAGCAGCGCCGCCCCCGCGAGCCGCGCCCCGAGTGTCAGGCCCACGACCGAAATTGCCAGGGTCTGCAGGGACATGGGAACCGGGACCATCGGCACCTCGACCTGCGCGGCAAGGCCCACCAGCGCCGAGGCGCCGACGACGAGAAGAATGCTCTGCCACATCGCGCGGTCATGGCGGCGAAGCAGCGGCGTGTGCGTGGTCATGGCCGTCTCCTGTCAGCAATTCGGCTCCGTTCTTCACGCAAGCATCCGCGCCGTCAATCCCTTGCCATCGGCCGGCCCAGCCCTTGCCATCGGCCGGCCCAGTGCCCAAGACGGCCGCATGACGAAGCTCGCCCTCATCACCGGCGCGTCCCGCGGCCTCGGGGCCGCCCTGGCCCTGGCGGTCTCCGCGACGCACCACGTCGTGGCCGTCGCCCGCACCATCGGCGGGCTCGAGGAGCTCGACGACCGGATCGGCGCCGCCGGCGGTCAGGCGACCCTGGCGCCCATGGACGTGACCGATCCCGACGCCATGGCGCATCTCTGCCGCGGCATCCACGACCGCTGGGGTCATGCCGATCTGTGGTGCCACACCGCCATCCACGCCGCGCCTCTGTCTCCGGCCGCCCACGTGGCCCCCAAGGACTGGGACCGCAGCGTCGCCGTCAACGCCACCGCCACCGCGACGCTGATCCGCATGGTCGAGCCGCTGCTGCTGACCGCTCCGGCCGGCCGCGCAGTCTTCTTCGACGATCCGCGCGCCGGCCAGAAGTTCTTCGGCGCCTATGGTGCCACGAAGGCCGCGCAGATGGCGCTCGTCCGGTCCTGGGCGGCGGAGACCGTATCGACGGGCCCGGCGGTCGCGATCCTCGAGCCGAGGCCACTGCCCACCGCGACGCGCGCCCGGTTCTTCCCCGGCGAGGATCGCACCGGCCTCGGCGATCCGCACGAGGAGGCGCGCCGCCTGCTGGCGCAGCTTTGAGCGCTCCCTCGGGGTCGCCCGCCCCGGCCGCCGCGCTTGTTGCCGGAGCCGCCATCGCCTAGGACAACCTCGAAAGGGGACGGCATGCGCATTCTCATCACCAATGACGACGGCATTGCCGCCCGCGGCCTGAAGGTGCTCGATCAGCTCGCCCACGAGATCGCCGGCACGGACGGCGAGGTCTGGACGGTGGCGCCGGCCTTCGAGCAGTCGGGCGTCGGGCACTGCATCTCCTATGCCCGGCCAGCAATGGTCAGCCAGCTCGACACGCGCCGCTTCGCGGTGGAGGGCTCGCCCGCCGATTGCGTGCTGGCGGCGCTCTACGACATCCTGCCGGGCCGGCCGGACCTCGTCCTCTCGGGCGTCAACCGCGGCAACAACGCGGCCGAGAACGTCATGTATTCGGGCACCGTGGGCGCGGCGCTGGAAGGGGCGCTGCAGAACCTGCCGGCGGTCGCCCTCAGCCAGTATTTCGGGCCCGACAATGCCGGGCTCGACGACCCGTTCGAGGCGGCGCGGCGCTACGGGGTGGAGACGCTGCGGGCGCTTCTCGACAAGGCGGACTGGGACGATGCGCCCTATCGGCTGTTCTACAACGTCAATTTCCCGCCCTGCCCGGCCGACGCGGTGCGCGGCCGCAGGATCACCAGCCAGGGCCGGCGCCCGGACGCCGATCACGGCATGACGCCGCATGTCTCGCCCTCGGGCCGCCGCTTCCTCTACGTCACCGGCAGCCCGCAGCAGACGCCCACCGGCCCCGGCACCGACGCCACCGCCAATCTGGAGAACCGCATCTCGATCACGCCGATGCGCGCCGACCTGACCGCGCATGACCGGATCGAGGCGCTGCGGGCGGCGCTCGAATGAGCTACGATGCGGAGCGGCGGATGCAGTTCCTGTTCCAGATCCGCTCGCGCGGCGTCACCGACCGGACCGTGCTCGACGCGATGGAGAAGGTCGATCGCGGCGTCTTCGTGCGCGGCATCTTCGCCGATCGCGCCTACGAGGACATGCCGCTGCCGATCGCCTGCGGCCAGACCATCTCGCAGCCCTCGGTCGTCGGGCTGATGACCCAGGCGCTCGAATTGAGCGGGCGCGACAAGGTGCTCGAGATCGGCACCGGGTCGGGCTATCAGGCGGCGATCCTGAGCCACCTGGCGCGGCGCGTCTATACGATCGACCGGCACCGCAGCCTCGCCAGTGCGGCGCAGGCGCTGCTGACCGAGCTCGGCATCTCCAACGTCACCGTGCTCGCTGCCGACGGCAGCCGCGGCCTGCCCGAGCAGGCGCCGTTCGACCGCATCCTGGTGACCGCCGCCGCCGAGGATCCGCCGGGGCCCCTATTGGCCCAGCTGCGCATCGACGGTATCATGGTGGTGCCGGTGGGGCAGTCCGACCACGTGCAGACCCTGATCAAGGTGACGCGCACGGAAGATGGCTTCGACTATGCCGAGCTGAAACCCGTCCGCTTCGTGCCGCTGATCGAGGGGATGGGACGCGATTGACCGCCACAGGTGCCCGACAAGAGGCGCCGGCCTGAGGACAAGGACGAGCAGCATGGCAAGGCTTTCCCGAGGCGCGATCCTCGCATCGACACTGGCCGCGCTCGGCGCGTGCGGGCAAGACGGCACCTTCGATCTCGACCTGCGCGACAATCTGGGGCGCGCCTTCGACACCTCGCCCGCCGTCGCGCAGCAGGTCGCGGCGCGGCCGCGGCCCGACAATCGCGGCGTCATCTCCTATCCCGGCTATCAGGTGGCCGTCGCCGGGGGCGGCGACACGGTCGCCACCGTCGCCGGCCGTGTCGGCCTGCCGGCCGAGGAGGTCGCCCGCTTCAACGGCGTGCCGCCCTCCGCCCCCCTGCGCCAGGGCGAGGTCGTGGCGCTGCCGCGCCGCGTCGCCGAGCCGTCGCCGGCCACCGGCAGCCCCACGACCGGACCGATCCGGCCGGCGGCGCCGATCACCGCGACGCCGCTCGAGGACCGCGCCGCCGCCGCCATTGCCCGCGCCGACGGGACCAGCCGCGCCGAGCCCGTGCGCCACCGGGTCGCCCGCGGCGAGACGGCGTTCTCCATCGCGCGCCGCTACGGCGTTCCGGTGCAGGCGCTGGCCCAGTGGAACGGGCTCGACGCCAACATGACGGTGCGCGAGGGCCGCTATCTGCTCATCCCGCAGGCCAGCCCGGCCCGCATCCCGCAGAGCCAGCCGGGCGAGGGCACCGCGGTGCCGCCGCCGCCCTCCGCCGCCAAGCCGCTCCCCGAGGAGAACTCGACCCAGGACCCGCCGGAGGCTCTGCCCGAGACGGAGTCCATGGCCGATCAGGTGACCCCCGAATCGGCCTCGGGCGCGCGCCTCGCCTATCCGGTCGAGGGGCGCGTGATCCGCGCGTTCAGGAAGGGCACGAATGACGGCATCGACATCGCCGCGGCGCCCGGCACGCCGGTTCGCGCCGCCGGTGCCGGCACCGTCGCGGCGATCACCCGCGACACCGATCAGGTGCCGATCCTGGTGCTGCGCCACGAGGGCGGGCTTCTGACCGTCTATGCCGGCGTCACCGACGTCTCCGTCGAGAAGGGCGACCGGGTGAGCCGCGGCCAGAGCATCGCCGCGATCCGCGCCATCGACCCGGCCTTCCTGCATTTCGAGGTGCGCGAGGGCTTCGACAGCGTCGATCCCTCCGACTATCTCGACTGATCCGCCACCAGCGGCCAGAAGGCGCGGAACCGCTCCACCGCCGCCGCGCAAGCCGGCCGCGCCGCCTCGTCGGGGGCGACGCGCCGCGTCTCGGGGCCCCTCAGCACCTCCGCCGCGGGCCGGCCGTCTCCCAGCATCGCCAGCCGCGCGGCGCCCATCGCCGTGCCGCCCGTCGCATCCGTCGCCACCGCGATCTCGCGGCCGAGCACCGTCGCCAGGATCCGCAGCCACAGCTCCGACCGGGTGCCGCCGCCGATCACCAGCGGCCGGCCGAGCGGCGCGCCCCGCTCCATCGCCGCGACGGCCTCGTGAAGCGCCAGCGAGATCCCCTCGAGCATCGCCAGCATGAGGTCGGCGCCGTCGGTCTCGGGCCCGAGGCCGAGAAGCGCGCCGCGCCCCGCCGGTGCCGGCCTGGGGCTGCGCGCCCCGTCGAGATAGGGCAGCGCCAGAACCCGCCCCGGCCCCGGCCAATCGCGCTCCGCGATCTCGGCCAGAAGCTCGGGCGCCGGGCGGCCGAGCAGGCCCGAGAGCCAGTCGATCGCCGACCCGCAGTTCAGGATCGCCCCCATGCGGTACCAGAAGCCCGGCAGGGCGTGGGCGAAATGATGCAGGCCCGGCGCATCGGGCGGCGCGTAGCGCTCCGAGGCGGACATGCAGAGCGCGCCGGTGCCGAGCGAGATCATCGTGCGCCCCGCCTCCACCGGGCCGGTGGCGAGCGCCCCGGCCGGCGTGTCGGCCGCCCCGGCGACGACCTCCACCGCCGGCAGGCCCAGCGCCTCGGCCACCTCCTTTCGGAGCCGGCCCGCCGCCCCGGCGGAGGGCAGGATCGGCGGCAGCGCCGCCACATCGATGCCCGCCGCCGCAGCCATGTCGCCCGACCAGTCGAGGCGCGCCTGGTCGAACAATTGCGTGCCCGCGGCGTCGGAGGGGTCGGTGGCCCAGTCGCCGGTCAGCCACAGCCGCAGGTAATCCTTGGGCAGCAGGATCCGCCGGATGGCGGCGAGCGTCGCGGGTTCGGCGCCGGCCAGCCAGTGCAGCTTTGCCGCAGTGAAGCTCGCCATCGGCGCCGCGCCGGTGATGGCGGCGGTCTCGGCCGGCGCGGCATCGGCCCAGGCCGCACCGCGCCCGTCGTTCCACAGGATCGCCGGACGCACCGGCCGGTCGCGGCCGTCGAGCGCCACGAGCGAGTGCATCTGTCCGGCGAGGCCGATCGCCCGAAGATCGCGCGACAGCGCCGGAACCGCTTCCCGCGCCTCGGCCACGGCGCGCTTGCAGGCGTCGATCCAGATGTCGGGATCCTGTTCCGACCGCCCCGGTCCGGGCCGGTCCGCGGCGTATCCTCCCCTTGTTTCGGCCAGAACGCCACCCGCCGCGTCGACGACCAACGCCTTCAGCCCCGACGTGCCGAGATCGAGCCCCAGATACATGCCATCCTCCACTGGCCGCAGACGCGGATCGCGTCTAGACTAGGTTCCGAGACTAGCGGAGGTGAGGACGACATGGCCAGCAAGCTCGACCGGCTGCGTGAGATGACGGTGGTGGTCGCCGATACCGGCGACGTGGAGGCGGTGCGGCGGCTGAAGCCGGAGGATTGCACGACCAATCCCTCCCTGGTGCTGAAGGCGGCCGGATCGAAGTATTTCGCCACCACCGTCGACGACACGATCCGCGCCCATGCGGGCAAGTCGTCCGCCGAGATCGCCGACGCCCTGACCGTCGCCGTCGGGACCGAACTTACCGGGATCGTGCCCGGCCGGGTCTCGACCGAGGTGGATGCGCGGCTGAGCTTCGACGCGGAAGCCGCCTTCGACAAGGCCCGGCGCCTGGTCGACGCCTACGACGCCAAGGGCATCGGCCGCGAGCGCATCCTGATCAAGCTCGCCTCCACCTGGGAGGGGATCCGCGCCGCGGAGCGGCTGCAGAAGGAGGGCATCGACTGCAACCTGACGCTGCTTTTCTCGATGGCGCAGGCGAAGGCCTGCGCCGATGCCGGCGCCTTCCTGATCTCGCCCTTCGTCGGCCGCATAACCGACTGGTACAAGGCGGCGGAGGGGCGCGACAGCTATCCGCCCGACGAGGATCCGGGCGTGCAATCGGTGCGCCACATCTACGATTATTACAAGTCGAACGGCATCGACACGGTGGTCATGGGCGCCTCGTTCCGCACCGCCGCGCAGGTCGAGGCGCTAGCGGGCTGCGACCGGCTGACGATCTCGCCCGACATCCTCGACACGCTCAACGGCGACGAGGGCGAGCTGCCGCGGCAGCTGACGCCAACCGATGCGACCGGCCGCGCCGATCCCATCGACGAGCCGGACTTCCGCTGGGAGCTGAACGAGGATGCCATGGCGACCGAGAAGTTGGCCGAGGGCATCCGCAAGTTCCACGCCGACGCCATGAAGCTCGAGAAGATGATCGACGAGCGCCTCTGAGCGCTCCGGCGCGGCGCGGACGGCCGCTCGTCAGGCCGTCACGCGTCGCGCCCCAGCATGGCGCAGGTTTCGCGGTATTCGCGCACCAGCCGGGCGCACAGCTCCGCCGCCGGCAGGATGTCGTCGATCGCCGCGGCGCCGTGCCCGGCCGACCAGATCGTCTTCCACGCGCGCGCCTCGCTGCCCATGTCCATCGGTCCGTGATCCGGCAGATTGTCGGGATCAAGGCCCGCTATCTCGATCGAGGCGCGCATGAAATTGGCGTTCACGCCCGAGATCCGCGGCGTGTAGACGATGTCGCCGGTCTTCGAATCGAGCACCATCTGCTTGTTCTCTGCCGTGGCCATCAACTCCTCGGTGGCGATGAACCGGGTGCCCAGATAGGCCAGATCGGCGCCCAGGGCGCGGGCTGCGGCGACATGCGCACCGGTGGAAATGGCGCCCGACAGGACGATCGTGCCGTCGAAGAACGAACGGATCTCCGGCACGAAGCCGAAGGGCGACAGGGTGCCGCCATGACCTCCCGCCCCGGCGCAGACGGCGATCAGCCCGTCGACCCCCGCCTCGACCGCCTTTTCGGCGTGGCGGATCTTGATCACGTCGTGAAAGATGCGCCCGCCATAAGAATGGACCGCGTCGACCACCTCCTTCACCGCGCCGAGCGAGGTGATGACGAGCGGCACCTTGTGCTTCACGCAGAGCGCGAGGTCGGGCTCCACGCGCCGGTTCGAGGCATGCACGATCAGGTTGACGCCGTAGGGCGCGGCGCCCTCCGCCCCGTCGAGGCGCTGCTCGATCTCCGCGAGCCAGTCGCCGAACCCCTCGCTGGTGCGCTGGTTCAGCGCCGGGAACGCGCCCAAGACGCCCGACCGACAGCATTCCACCACCAGATCGGGCCCCGATGTCAGGAACATCGGCGCCGCGATGGCGGGAAGCTTCAGGGTCTCGAACGGCTGCATGGCGGTCTCCGGGCTGACGCGCCGCCATCTAGGCGGCTCGGAGCCAAAAGGCCAAGCCGAACGCGGCGGCAGTCAGTCGTCCCAGTCGGGCGCCATGCCGGCGGGGCTGATCTGCCGGCCGTCGGCGCGCGCCAGCCCGTCGATCCGCGCCACCTCCTCCTGTGACAAGGTGACCTCGGCGGCGGCGAGGTTGTCCGCCAGCCGCTCCGTCTTCGCGGTCTTGGGAATGGCGATGCCGCCCTTGGCGAGGATCCAGGCCACCGAGACCTGCGCCGGGCTCGCGTCATGGGCCGCGGCGATCTCCGCCAGTGTCTCGTCCTCCATCACCTTGCCGCGGGCGAGCGGCGCATAGGCTTCGAGCGGAATGTCCTTCTCGGCAATCGCCGCGACCAGCTTCGACTGCTGGATGAAGGGGTGGTATTCGACCTGGTTGGTCGCGATCGGGTGACGCATGGCCTTCGAGGCCTTCTCCAGCAGGTCGATCGTGAAGTTCGACACGCCGCCGAAGCGCACGTGGCCCGCCTCGATCAGCTCGTCGAGCACCCCCAGGGTGTGGGTCAGCGGCACCTCCTTCGACGGCCAGTGCAGCAGCAGCAGGTCGATATAGTCGGTGCCGAGCCGGTCGAGCGAGGCTTGCGCCGCCTTCCGGAACGCCTCCGGCTCATGCTGGTCGGGCATGATCTTCGTCGTCACGAAGACCTCGCTGCGCGGCACCGCCGCATCGCGCAGGCCCTGTCCCACGGCCTCCTCGTTGCCATAGGCCTGGGCGGTGTCGATGTGGCGGTAGCCCTCCGCCAGGGCCGCGCGCACGATCTCGGCGGTTACGCTCGGGTCGGTCTTGAAGGTGCCGAGGCCGAGCGAGGGGATCCCGGCGGGACCGATTGGGGTGACGGGCATGTCTGTCTCCTGTAGCGTGTTCGGCGCTGCAACGCGCAGGCCGGGCCCCTGGTTCGCTCGGGCGGCCCGCGACGCAAGGCCCCGAAGCGCAGGGCCGGGATTAACAAACCGGCAATTTGCGCTAAGGTCGGTACGACCCACAGAGAGGATCAAGAGATGCCACGCGATGCGACCCTGCCGCCGGCGGTTCTGCCGATCTCGCCCTATCCCGATGCCGACGAGGTGCTCGACCGGCTGGTCGCCGAAGCCGATCTGACGAAGGCGGAACGCAAGGAGATCTCCGCCCGTGCCGTCGATCTGGTCAAGCGCATCCGCAAGGCCGGCGATCCGGGATTGATGGAGGTGTTCCTCGCCGAATACGGCCTCTCGACGGAGGAAGGCATCGCGCTCATGTGTCTCGCCGAGGCGCTCTTGCGGGTGCCCGACGCGCAGACCATCGACGAGCTCATCGAGGACAAGATCGCGCCCGGCCAGTGGGGCTCGCATCTGGGCCATTCCTCCTCCTCCCTGGTCAACGCCTCGACCTGGGCGCTGATGTTCACCGGACGGGTGCTCGAAGAGGACGACAATCGGCCGCTGAAGGCGCTGCGCGGCGTCATGAAGCGCTTGGGCGAGCCGGTGATCCGCAACGCCACGGGTCAGGCGATGCGCGTCATGGGTCGGCAGTTCGTGCTGGGCGAGACCATGGACAAGGCGATGGAGCGCGCCAAGAAGCAGGAGGAAAAGGGCTATACCTATTCCTACGACATGCTGGGCGAGGCGGCGCGCACCTACGAGGATGCCGAGCGCTACCGCAAGGCCTATGACGGCGCGATCGAGAAGATGTCGAAGCGCGCCACCAAGGGCGATGTCGCGACCAATCCCGGCATCTCGGTGAAGTTCTCCGCGCTCCATCCGCGCTACGAGATGGCCCAGCACGACCGGGTCATGGACGAGCTGGTGCCGATCGTGAAGGACCTCGCGGCCAAGGCCGCCAAGCTCAAGATCGGCTTCAACGTCGATGCCGAGGAACAGGACCGCCTGACGCTCTCGCTCGAGGTGATCGAGAAGGTGCTCGAGGACGAGCGCCTGGCCGGCTGGGACGGCTTCGGCGTGGTCGTGCAGGCCTTCGGGCCGCGCTGCGGCTCGGTGATCGACTGGATCGCCGACACCGCCGGACGGCTCGACCGCAAGCTCATGGTGCGGCTCGTCAAGGGCGCCTACTGGGACACCGAGATCAAGCTGACGCAGCAGGAGGGGCTGCCGCGCTTCCCGGTCTTCTCCCGCAAGCCCGCCTCCGATGTGAGCTTCATCGCCAATGCCCGCAAGCTGCTGAAGCACCGCGACCGGATCTATCCGCAATTCGCCACCCACAACGCCCACACCGTCGCGGCCGTGCTGCACATGGTCGAGGACATGGACGTCTCGGCCGACGAGTTCGAGTTCCAGCGCCTGCACGGCATGGGCGAGGTGCTGCACACCATGGTGATGGAGGATCACGGCACCCGCTGCCGGATCTACGCGCCTGTGGGCGCGCACCGCGACCTTCTGGCCTATCTGGTGCGCAGGCTTCTGGAGAACGGCGCCAATTCGAGCTTCGTCAACCAGATCGTCGACAAGGAGGTGCCGCCCGAGCGGGTCGCCGAGGACCCGTTCGAGGCGCTGGGCTACGTGCCGCAGGTCACCCGCGGCCCCGACATCTTCAAGCCGCTGCGGGAGAATTCCCGCGGCTGGGACCTGACGGCGGTCGCCCATCTCGACGAGATCGAGACCCAGCGCGAACCGTTCCGCACGGCCCGGTTCGAGGCCGGCCCGCTCCTGGCCGGAGAGCCGCAGCCCGAGGACGCAGTCGAGAGGCGCAACCCCTCCGATCCGGGGGACATCGTCGGCACGACCCGCTTCGCCTCGACCGCAGATGTCGACACGGCGCTGACGGCGGCGCGCACCTGGACCGCCGACAAGGACGAGCGTTCCCGCATCCTCAAGGCCGCAGCCCGGCACTACGAGGAGAATTTCGGTGAGATCTTCGCGGTTCTCGCGCGGGAGGCGGGCAAGACCCTTCCCGACGCCGTGGCCGAGCTGCGCGAGGCGGTCGATTTCCTGCTCTACTACGCCGAGGAGCTGCAGAAGCTCGAGGGCGAGCCCCTGGGCCGCTTCGTCTGCATCAGCCCGTGGAACTTCCCGCTCGCCATCTTCACCGGCCAGATCGCCGCGGCGCTCGCCGCTGGCAACGCGGTGCTGGCCAAGCCGGCCGAACAGACGCCGCTCATCGCCCATGTCGGCGCCCGGCTGATGCACGAGGCCGGCGTGCCGCGCGAGGTGCTGCAGCTCCTGCCGGGCGGCGGCGAAGTGGGCGCGGCGCTGACCTCCGACAGCCGGATCGACGGCGCCGCCTTCACGGGCTCGACCGAGACGGCGCGCAAGATCAAGAAGGCGATGGCCGAGAATTGCCATCCCGGCGCGCCGCTCATCGCCGAGACCGGCGGCCTCAACGCGATGATCGTCGATTCGACCGCGCTGCCCGAACAGGCGGTGCGCGACATCCTGCAATCGGCGTTCCAGTCGGCCGGACAGCGCTGCTCTGCCTGCCGCTGCCTTTACGTGCAGGAAGATATCGCCGACGGCTTCATCGAGATGCTGAAGGGCGCGATGGACGCCTTCCGCCCCGCCGATCCGTGGTCGATCGCCTCCGATAGCGGCCCGCTCATCGACGAGGAGGCGCACGAGGCGATCGCCGCCTACGTGGAGAAGGCGCGCCAGGACGGCCGCCTGATCCACCAGATCGACGCGCCCGACCAGGGCCACTTCCTTGCCCCGGCGCTGGTGCGGGTGAACGGCATCGGCGAGATCGAGAAGGAGGTGTTCGGGCCCGTCCTGCACGTCGCGACCTTCAAGGCGAAGAACATCGACAAGGTGATCAACGCCATCAACGGCAAGGGCTACGGGCTGACCTTCGGGCTGCATACCCGCATCGACGACCGCGTGCAGCACGTCACCGACAGGATCCACGCCGGCAATCTCTATGTGAACCGCAACCAGATCGGCGCCATCGTCGCCTCGCAACCCTTCGGCGGCGAGGGACTGTCGGGAACCGGGCCGAAGGCCGGCGGCCCGTTCTACGTGCCGCGATTCCAGACCCCGGTCGCCCCGGACGCCGCACCGCAGACGCCGATCGACCTGCCCGGCCCCACCGGCGAGTCGAACCGCCTGCACCTCGTGCCGCGCCCCGAGGTCCTGTGCCTCGGCCCGACCGACGCAGACCGCGCCGCCCAGAAGAAGGCCGTGGAGCGGCTGGGCGGCCTCGCGCGCGAGGCCGCCGGGCATGTGGACCTTGCCACCGAGCCGGAATTCGGCGCCGCCATCTGGTGGGGCGACGAGGAGCAGGCCCGCATCTACGCCAAGCAGCTCGCCAACCGCGCCGGCCCGCTTCTGCGGCTGGTGACGGGGGCAGTCACCGTGCCAGATGTCCTGCACGAGCGCCACCTCTGCGTCGACACGACCGCCTCGGGCGGCAACGCCCAGCTTCTGGCCGAGGCGGCTCGCGACGACCCCCGCAGCCGCGGCGAGGCTCCGGCCCGCGCGCAGGGCGGCTGAGCCCCCCTGGCGGCACGGCGCGGCGGATGGTCTGCGCCGCGCCGCCGCGGCGGATGGTCTGCGCCGCGCCGCCGCGGCGGATGGTCTGCGCCGCGCCGCCGCCGCGGATGGTCTGCGCCGCGCCGCCGCCGCGGATGGTCCGCGCCGCGCCGCCGCACGGCCCGCGCGCTTGATTGACGGCGCGCACGGCGCCATCTCTCCTCCATGTTCCCCATTCGCGACCACAATCCCTCGCGGACGACGCCCGTCGTCACGCTGGCGCTCATCGCGGCGAACGTGGTCGTGTTCCTTGCGACATCGGGTCTCGTCAACGATCCGCGCTTTCTGGCGGACTGGGCGCTGATCCCCGCCTTGTCGCGCCCCGAGACCTTCGTCACCTCGCAATTCCTGCATGGCGGGCCGCTGCATCTGGCCGGCAACATGCTCTTCCTGTGGGTGTTCGGGGACAATCTGGAGGATCGGATGGGGCGGCTACCCTTTCTCGGCTTCTACCTCCTCTCCGGCATCGCCGCCGCGATCGCTCAGGCGCTGCCGGATCCCGGCTCGACGATCCCGATGGTCGGCGCGTCGGGTGCCATCGCCGGCGTCATGGGCGGCTATCTGCTGCTCTTCCCCCGGGCGCGGATCGACATCATGGTGATCCTGATCGTCTTTTTCAGGATCATCCCGGTCCCGGCCTGGCTGGTCCTGGCGGTGTGGTTCGGGCTTCAGATCCTGTCGGGCGTCAACACGCCCGTGGACACGGGCGGCGTCGCCTACTTGGCCCATGCGGGCGGCTTCGCCGCCGGCCTCGTCATGGCCCTGCCGCTCTGGATCAGGCTCGGCGGGCCGAGCTTCTGGCGCCGCGCCGACGGCCAGCCCGCGCATCCGCGGGTGGCCCGGCGCGAGCGCACCGTGGCGCCGCAGCAGAACCCGTGGGCCCGCCCGGGCGAGATCAGGCCCGTCGAGCGTCCCTCCCCGATCCCCAGATCCGGACACCGCCGGTAACTCTCCGGCCCGCCTCGCCTGCTGGAGCCGGCGGTAAGGTTCCTGCCGCCCTGCTCGCGGGGAACAGGCGCGGCTGCACGCCCCGGTCGCGGCGATTCAGCACGTCGCCCGCGCCGCTGCGCCTCAGGAGTCGCGCAGGAGCTTGGCGAAACTCTCGAAGATGGCGCCGTTCGACGCGACGACGGTCTGCGAGCCGAACACGTCGTCGCCCGACAGCGGCTCGACGAGGCCGCCCGCCTCGCGCACGATGACGAGCCCGGCCGCGCCGGCCCATGGCTCGACGCGCCGCTCCCAATACCCGTCGAAGCGGCCGGCCGCGACCCAGGCGAGATCGAGCGAGGCCGCCCCGAGCCGCCGCGCCCCGGCCACCGCCGGCAGCAGCCGCCCCAGATCCTTCAGCGTCAGCGGCAGGTCGGAGCGCCCGCCTGCCGGCAGACCGGTGGCGAACAGGCCCTCGATCAGCCGGTGGCGTCCCGACACGCGCAGCCGCATGTCGTTCATGAAGGCGCCCGAGCCCTTCTCCGCGCGGAAGAGTTCGTCCTTGGCGACGTCGAAGACGACCCCGGCGACGATCTCTCCCTTGTGCTCCAGCGCGATCGACACCGCCCAGTGCGGCAGCCCGTGCAGGAAGTTCTCCATCCCGTCGAGCGGCGCCACGATCCAGCGCCGCGTCGGGTCGGTGCCCGGCACCTCCTCGCGCGCGCCGCCGAGCCAGCCGTAATTGGGCCGCTCCGTCGTCAGGATGTCGCGGATCGTCTGTTCGGCGGCGATCTCGGCGCGAGTGGCGAAATCCCCCGCCCCCCTGACGCTGACCTGCAGGTTCTCGACCTCGCGGAAGTCGCGCACCAGCTTGCGCGCCGCCGCCCGCGCGGCCTTCACCATGACGTTGAGGTTGGCACTGCCCTGCATGCTCGGCGCTCCTTCGGTCCGGACCCGGCCTATAGGCGGCGCGGCCGCCAATTCCAAGCCGTGACCTGGCCATCTACTGCCTGCCCAGCCAGGCATGCGCCGGGCAAGCGGGCGTCACGCCGGCCCGCCGGAAGGGCCACTTGCCGCCCACGCGCCGCGCCCGACCCTCTTGTTGGGCACGCCGGGATGCGGCGGCGACCCTGCTCCGCAAGGAGCCCCCTAGTCCTCCAGATGGATCTCCGGCACGAAGGTCTGGGTCTCCAACGGCGGGCGGACATAGTCCTCCTGCACGGGCCTCTCCTCCAACTGCATCGGCGGCGGCGTCAGATCCTCGTAGGGCACCATGGAGAGCAGGTGGCTGATGCAGTTCAGCCGGGCGTGCTTCTTCACGTCCGAATTCACCACGTACCACGGCGCCTCCGGGATGTCGGTATGGGCGAACATGGTGTCCTTGGCGCGGCTGTAGGCGACCCAGCGGTTCCGGCTTTCCAGGTCCATGGGGCTCAGCTTCCAGCGCTTTGTCGGATCGGCGATGCGCTTGCGGAACCGGCGCTCCTGTTCGTCGTCGCTGACAGAGAACCAGTACTTGATCAGCTGGATGCCGGAGCGGACCAGCATCCGCTCGAATTCGGGACAGCTGAGCAGGAAGTCCTGGTATTCCTCCTCGGTGCAGAACCCCATCACGCGCTCGACGCCGGCACGGTTGTACCAGGAGCGGTCAAAGATCGTCATCTCGCCGCCAGCCGGAAGATGCGCCACGTAGCGCTGGAAATACCACTGGCTGCGCTCCCGTTCCGTCGGCGCGGGAAGAGCGGCAATCGAGGCGATGCGCGGGTTCAGCGGCTCGGTGATCCTCTTGATCGTGCCACCCTTGCCGGCGGCGTCCCGGCCCTCGAAGACGACCACCAGGCGATGACCGGTGGCCTTGATCCATTCCTGCATCTTCACCAGCTCGACCTCCAGCAGGGCGAGCTTTTTCTCGTACTGCTTGGTCGGGATCTTCGGCTCGCGCCCTGCGGTGACGTCCGGTGCGTTCTTCATGGCTGCTCCTCCCGGTCCGGCTGGCCTGCCGCATGAAGCACGAGGGTCGCCGATTCCCGCCCTGATGTTAAGACGTCTGCAGGCGCAGACGCTCTCCGGCAGCCGAGCCGGCCCGACCGGCCATCGCCTCGCCGCCTAGCGCCGCATCAGCTTCAGCGGTTCGGTCCGTGCGAGCTTCAGCACATGCGCCATGAAGGGCAGCTCGGTCTCGCCGCTGCGGGTCGCGGCATAGAGCCGGCGCGTCAGGCCCGCCGCGGTCAGGGGCCGCGTGACGTAATCCGAGCGCAGGCGGATGTCGCGCACCACCCAGTCGGGCAGCACCGCCACGCCGCGCTGCGAGGCGACGAGGATCAGGATCATCGCCGTCAGCTCGACCTGCCGGATCGCGGCGGGGCTCACGCCGGCGGGGATCAGAAGCTCGGTGAAGACGTCGAGCCGCTCGCGGGGGACGGGATAGGTGATGAGCGTCTCGCCGGCGAAATCCGCCGCCTCCACGAACGGTTTCGCCGCGAGCGGATGCACCGAGGCGGCGACGAACACCGGCTCGTAATCGAAGAGCGGCGTGAAGCTCACACCCGCCAGATCCTCGGGATCCGACGAGATCACCAGATCCACCTCCTCCCGCACCAGCGCCGGCAGCGCCCCGAAGGCGAGGCCGGGCCGGATGTCGACATCCACCTCCGGCCAGGCGCGCCGGAACTGCTCGAGGACCAGAAACAGCCATTCGAAGCAGGCATGGCATTCGATCGCGATGTGCAGCCGCCCCGCCCGGCCCGCGATGAGGCCCGCGAATTCCGCCTCGATGGCCGCGACTTCGGGCAGGATGCGCTCCGCCGCGCCCAGAAGCTTGAGCCCCGCCGCCGACAGCTTCAGCGGCTTCGAGCGGCGCACGAACAGCTCGACCCCGGTCTGGTCCTCGAGATTCTTCACCTGATGACTGAGCGCCGATTGGGTGATATTCAGCCGATCCGCGGCGCGCGCCAGCCCGCCCTCGTCATGGATGGCCTTGATGGTGCGCAGGTGGCGGAATTCGAGATGCATCTTCGGACGGAACTCATGATGATGTTCAGAATTATGAATTTGTCTCACATGCCCCGGTATGGGACAAGCACCCAACCGCAGCCGCAGGACGCCCGGACATGACCCGCATCTCTTTCGAGTTCTTTCCGCCGAAATCGCTCCAGGCATCGTTCCGGCTCTGGGACACGCTCAACACGCTGGCGCCGCTCGCTCCCGATCTGGTCTCGGTCACCTATGGCGCCGGCGGCACGACCCGGCAGCTCACCCACGAGGCGGTGACGACGATCAGCCAGTCGACCGGCCTCAGGGTCGCCGCGCACCTGACCTGCGTCGAGGCGAGCCGCGAGGAGACGATGGAGATCGCCGAGAGCTATGCCAGCGCCGGCATCACCGACATCGTGGCGCTGAGGGGTGACATGCCGGGCGGCGGCGCGTTCGCCCCCCACCCGCAAGGGTTCCGCAGCAGCGTCGAGCTGATCGAGGCGCTGGCCGCGACCGGCCGGTTCACGCTCCATGTCGGCGCCTATCCCGACCGCCACCCCGAGGCGGCGAGCGCCGATGCCGATGTCGACTATCTCAAGCGCAAGATCGACGGCGGCGCCAGCGAGGCCATCACCCAGTTCTTCTTCGAGGCCGAGACGTTCCTGCGCTTCCGCGACCGCTGCACGGCGGCCGGCATCGCCGCGCCGATCGTGCCGGGCATCCTGCCAATCGAGAACTGGAAGGGGGTGCGCAAGTTCGCGCTCTCCTGCGGCACGGTGATCCCCCCCTGGGTCGAACATGCCTTCGAGGCCGCCGAGCGCGACGGCCGCTCCGACCTGCTGGCCACCGCCCTGTGCACCGAAATGTGCTCGGACCTGCTGGCCGAGGGGGTGGACGCGCTGCATTTCTACACGCTCAACAAGCCGCACCTGACGCGCGACGTCATCCACGCGCTGCGCCTCGCCCCCGATCCCGCGCTCGAGAACGTCGCCTGAGCGTGGACCGGGCGGCGTAACGGGCGGCGTATTCCCGCACCCCCTGTTACCGGCCGCCCCGGTCCATAGATCACGGTTCATGAGTGCCCCTGCGTCCCTTCTCTGCGTCGAGCATGTCGAAAAGAGCTTCCCCGGCGTCGACGGTCCGGTGCCCGTCCTGCGCGACGTGGGCCTCGACCTCGCTGCCGGACGGACGCTGGCGCTCACGGGCGAGAGCGGGTCGGGAAAATCGACCCTCCTGCACGTCATCGGCGGCCTCGACACGCCCGATAGCGGTCGCATCCTGATCGACGGGACCGACGTCGCCGGGCTCGACGACCGCGGCCGGGCGGCGCTCCGGCGCGAGACGGTGTCGGTGGTTTTCCAGCAGTTCAACCTGATCCCGTCGCTCGACGTGCGCCGCAACATCGCCTTCCAGGCCCGGCTGGCCGGCCGCCACGATCCCGAATGGGCGGCGCGGCTGGCCCAGAGGCTCGGGCTGACCGAGCATCTGGGCAAATATCCCGAACAGCTCTCGGGCGGCCAGCAGCAGCGCGTGGCGATCGGCCGGACCCTCGCGGCCCGGCCGCGGCTGGTCCTGGCCGACGAGCCCACCGGCAATCTCGACGAGGAAACCGGCCGCCAGGTCCTCGACCTGATGCTCGAACTTGTGGCCGAGACGGGCGCGGCGCTTCTCTGCGTGACCCACAGCCGCGCCCTGGCCGATCGGCTGGAGCGGCAGCTCCGGCTGAGCGGCGGGCGGCTGGCATGATCGGCGCCGGGCTCGGCGCGCTGCTGTCGCACTGGCGGCGGCGGCCGTTCCAGCTTCTGACCCTGCTTGTGGGTCTCGCCACCGCCACGGCGCTCTGGTCCGGCGTGCAGGCGATCAACGCCGAGGCGCGCAAGAGCTACGACCGCGCCGCCCAGGGCGTGACCGCCAGCGCGCGCGAGGTGCTGACCGCCCCCGGGGGCGTCGATCAGGCGACCTACGTGGCGCTGCGCCGCGCAGGCTGGCAGGTCACGCCGCTGCTCGAGGGAGAGATCGACACGCCGGCGGGGCCGCTGCGGATCCTCGGCATCGACGCCTTCACCCTGCCGCCGGCCGATCTGCCGCTGACCGAGGCCCGCGATGACGGCGCCACCAACTTCCTGACGCCGCCGGGCGAGTTGCTCGTCGCGCCCGAGACCGCCCGCGCCCTGGCCGAGGCCGACCTGCCGCCCCGGCTCGCCGCGCAGGGCGTGCCGCCCGGCACCGCCTATGCCGACATGGGCACCGCCCAGCGCCTCCTCGACCGGCCGGACGATGTGGGCCGGCTTCTCGTCATCGCGGCCCCCTCCCGCACCGCGCCGCCGCTCGATCAGGTGGCGCCCGGCCTCACCCGGCAGGAGCCCGAGGGCGCCGGCGATATCGGCCGCCTGACCGACAGCTTCCATCTCAACCTGACGGCCTTCGGGCTTTTGTCCTTCGCGGTCGGGCTCTTCATCGTGCGGGGCGCCATCGGCCTCGCCTTCGAACAGCGCCGGCAGGTCTTCCGCACGCTCCGCGCGCTCGGCCTGTCGCGCCGCCTGCTGCTCGTTCTGCTGTCGGCCGAACTTCTGGTGCTGGCTCTCTTCGCCGGCGCCATCGGCGTGGCACTCGGCTGGCTGATCGCGACGCTGCTGCTGCCCGACGTCGCCGCCACGCTGCGCGGCCTCTACGGCGCCGAGGTGGAGGGCGCGCTGACCCTCGCCCCCGTCTGGTGGCTCTCGGGCCTCGGCATCGCGGTCCTCGGCACCGCCGTCGCCGCCGCCGCCTCGCTGTGGCAGACCGCCCGGCTGCCGCTTCTTGCCCCGGCGCAGCCGCGCGCCTGGGCGCGCGCCTCCGAGGCGTCGATGCGCTGGCAGGCGGCGGCGGCCGGGCTCTGCCTTGCCGGCGGCCTCGCCGCAGGTCTTCTGGGATCGTCCCTCGCCGCCGGATTCGCGCTTCTGGGCGGGCTGCTCCTCGCCGCGGCGCTGGCGCTGCCTCTGGTGCTGAACGGCGTCCTCGCGCTTCTGGCCCGCGGCGCGCGCAGCGCCCGCGCCGAATGGTTCTGGGCCGACACCCGGCAACAGCTTCCGGGCCTGTCGCTGGCGCTCGCGGCGCTTCTGCTGGCGCTGGCCGCCAATATCGGCGTCGGCACGATGGTCGCCTCGTTCCGCATGACCTTCACCGGCTGGCTCGACCAGCGGCTCGCGGCCGAGCTCTACGTGCGCGCCGAGACCGAGGATCAGGCGCAGCGCATCGCCGATTTCGTCACCCCGCGCGTCGATGCCGTCCTGCCGATCCGCTCCGTCGGGATGGAACTCGGCGGGATCCGGGGCCAGCTCGTGGGCGTCGCCGACGACCCGACCTATTCGCGCAACTGGCCCCTCATCGCCGCCCGACGCGATGTCTGGGAAGACGTCGACGCCGGCGCTGCGGTGCTCGTCAACGAACAGCTCGCCCGGCGCGAGCGGCTGTGGCCCGGCGACACCGTCGATCTCGACGGCTGGCAGGCGCCGATCGCAGGGGTCTACAGCGATTACGGCAATCCGCGCCCCGAGGTGATGATGGGCCTCGCCCGCTTCGACCGTGCCCACCCCGAGGCATTGCGCCTGCGCTACAGCCTCCGGCTGGACCCTGCGGATGTCGACGCGCTGCGCCGCACGCTCATCGAACGGTTCGACCTGCCGCCCGGCAACGTCACCGACCAGGCCTCGGTCAAGTCGCTTTCGATCGCCGTCTTCGACCGCACCTTCACGGTGACCGGCGCCCTCAACGTGCTGACGCTCGGGGTGGCCGGTCTCGCCATCCTCACCTCGCTCCTGACCCTCTCGACCATGCGCCTGCCGCAACTGGCGCCGGTCTGGGCGCTCGGGCTCACGCGCGGCCGGCTGGCGCGGCTCGAATTGCTGCGCGCGCTGCTGCTCGCCGGCCTCACCTTCGTCGCGGCGCTGCCGGTGGGGCTGGCGCTGGCCTGGGTGCTGCTGTCGGTCATCAACGTCCAGGCCTTCGGCTGGAAGCTGCCGCTGCATCTCTTTCCGCTCGACTGGCTGCGGCTTCTGGGCCTCTCGGCCATCGCCGCCGCCCTGGCCGCCGCGCTGCCGGCGCGCCGGCTGGCACGGATGCCGCCTTCGGAACTCCTCAAGGTCTTCGCCCATGAACGCTAGACGCACGCCGCCGCGGCCGCTCTCGGGCCGGATCGCGCGCCGCACGCTCCTCGCCTGCGCGCTCCCCGCTCTGGCGCGCGCGCAGGGCTTCGCCGGGCTCGGCGACGGCACCGGCGATTTCGCCGATCCCCGGCCCGGCCGCGGCTTCACCTTCCCGGCCGATCACGGGCCGCATCCCGATTACCGCATCGAATGGTGGTACCTGACCGCCAATCTCGACGGACCGGACGGCGCCCCCTATGGCATCCAGTGGACGCTGTTCCGCTCGGCGCTCTCGACCGCCGAGCGGACCGGCTGGGCGACGCCGCAGGTCTGGCTCGGGCACGCCGCGCTGACCACCGCCGACAGCCACCGCGCCGCCGAGCGGTTGGCCCGCGGCGGCATCGGCACTGCGGGCGTCACCGTCCGCCCCTTCGCGGCCTGGATCGACGAATGGTCGATGGCGGGGCCGCAGCTGTCGGACGTGCGCCTCACCGCCGCGGCCCAGGACTGGTCCTACGACCTGGCGCTCGTCACCGACAAGCCCTTCGTGCCGCAGGGCGAGAACGGCTATTCGGTCAAGTCGGCGGCGGGCCAGGCGAGCTATTACTACTCGCAGCCCTTCTACGCCGTCTCGGGCACCCTGGCGCTGCCCGACCGCGAGGTGGCGGTCACCGGGCGGGCATGGCTCGACCGCGAATGGTCGTCCTCGCCCCTGGCCGAGACGCAGACCGGCTGGGACTGGTTCTCGCTACATCTCGGAGGCGGCGAGAAGGTGATGGGCTTCCGCCTCAGGGACACGGACGGGCCGCCCTTTACCTCGGCGACCTGGATCGCGCCCGACGGCACCCCCTTGCCGGTGGGCGACGGCGCCTTCGCCGCCGAACCGCTCGAGACGGCGCCGGTCGCGGGACGCGACGTGCCGGTGCGCTGGCGCGTGCGGCTGCCCGAGCGCGGTCTCGACGCCGAGGTGGCGGCCATCAACCCGTCCTGCTGGATGGATCTGGGCTATGCCTATTGGGAGGGTCCGGTGCGGGTCTCGGGCAGCCATGATGGCGTCGGATATCTGGAGATGACAGGGTATGAGTGACTGGTTCGAGACGCTCGAAGGGATCTGGGAGCAGAGCTGGAGCCTCCTCGAGGCCGCCGCGCGCGATGCCGGGAGCGCCGCGCATACCGGTGCGCTCGCAAGCCGCGGCCTCGGCGGCGGCGGCGAGGCGCGGATGGTGGTCCTGCGCGGCGCCGACCGGCGGGCGGCGCGGCTCGAGATCCATACCGACCGCGCCTCCCGCAAGGCCCAGGAGATCGCCGCCGATCCGCTGGTCACGCTGCTCTTCTGGGTGCCGGACCGGTCGCTGCAGATCCGCGCGCGCGCCCGCGCCACCCTTCTGACCGACGACACCCAGGCGACATGGGAGACCCTGTCGGAAAGCGCGCGCCGCAATTACGGCGGCCAGCCACCCCCCTCCACACCGCTCGCCAGCGCCGAGGATCACGCCAAGACGGCCGAGCGCGACCGCTTCGCCATCCTCTCGGCGCGCCTCACGTCGCTCGACGCGCTGCATCTGGGCTCCCGCCACCGCCGCGCGATTTACGAGCGCGAGCGGGATTTCGCGGGGATGTGGCTGGCCCCCTGAGCGCCGCCGGGCTATCCGCGGCAGCGCGAAAGGAGCCCTGATGCACGCGACCCTGCCTGCGACCTGCGACATCGTCCTGATCGGCGGTGGCCACACCCACGCGCTGCTGCTGCGCCGCTGGGGCATGAACGGGCTCGCCGGCACCCGGCTGACGCTGATCAATCCGGGCCCCACCGCCCCCTATACCGGCATGCTGCCGGGCTTCGTCGCCGGTCACTATACGCGCGACGAGCTCGACATCGACCTGGTGCGGCTGGCGCGGTTCGCGGGCGCCCGGCTGATCCTCGGCCGCGCCACCGCCATCGACCGCCAGGCGAACCGCATCGCCATCGACGACCAGATCCTCGGTGCGCGCAGCATCGGCTACGATCTGGCCTCGCTCGACATCGGCATCCATTCGCACATGTCCGATCTGCCGGGCTTCGCCGAACACGCCGTGGCCGCCAAGCCCCTGGGCCGCTTCGCCGATGCCTGGGCGCGGCACCGGCGCGCCGGCGATCCCGCGGCCGGCATGGCGGTTCTGGGCGGCGGCGTCGGCGGTGTCGAGCTCGCCATGGCCATGCGGCATGGGCTGGGCGGCGGCGCGGGCACAGGCGCCGTCACCGTGATCGACAGCGGCCAGGCCCTCTCGGGACTGGGCGAGCGGGCGCGGGCGCGGCTTCTGGCCGAGCTCGAGCGCAACCGCGTCACCCTGATCGAAGGCGCCCGCGCCTCCCGCATCACCGCCCAAGGCGTCGATCTGGCCGACGGGCGGCACGTTCCCGCGGCCTTCGTCACCGGTGCGGCCGGCGCCCGGCCGCATGGCTGGCTCGCCGCGACCGGGCTCGACCTGACCGATGGCCACGTCACCGTCTCCGACCGGCTGCAAAGCTCCGACGAGGCGATCTTCGCCGCCGGCGATTGCGCCCATCTCGCCCACGCGCCGCGCCCCAAGGCGGGCGTCTTCGCGGTGCGCGAGGCCCCGGTCCTGCACCACAACCTGCGATCCGCCGCCTCGGGCGGTGAGCTCCGTCGCTACACCCCGCAGAAACACTACCTGAAACTCGTCTCGACCGGGCGCCGCTCCGCGGTCGCCGAAAGGGCGGGCCTCGCCGTCTCGGGGGACCTGCTCTGGCGCTGGAAGGACCGGATCGACCGGGCCTTCATGCGCAAGCTCGACGATCTCTCCCCCATGCCCGCGCCGGCGCTGCCGCGCCGCCGCACCCTCGGGCTCGAGGCCCATGCCGGTCAAGAGCCCTGCGGCGGCTGCGCCGCCAAGGTCGGGCGCGGCACCCTCGCCCGGGCGCTCGCGGCGCTGCCGCAGGTCGCGGGCCCAGAGGTCGAGACCGGCGCCGGCGACGACGCGGCGATCCTGCGGATGGGCGACGTGCGGCAGGTACTGACCGTCGATCAGCTCCGCGCCGTCACCGAGGATCCGGCGCTGATGGCCTGGATCGCCGCCCACCACGCCTTGGGCGATTGTCTCGCCATGGGCGCCACGCCGCAGGCGGCGCTCTCGGTCCTGACGCTGCCGCGGCTCTCGCCCCGGCTCGAGGCGCGCATGCTGGCCGAGATCACCGCCGCCGCCGGCGCCGCCTTCGAGGCCGCCGGGGCAGCGGTGGTGGGCGGCCATTCCGCCACCGGGCCGGAGCTGCAACTGGGCTTCGTCGTGACCGGCCGTCTCGACGGCGCGGCGACGCCGCTCTCGGGTGCCCGGCCGGGCGACGCTCTGATCCTCACCAAGCCGCTCGGCACCGGCATCCTTCTGGCCGCCGAGATGCAGCTCGCCGCCCGCGGTGCCGATGTCGCCGCGACGCTGCGCTCCATGGCCACGCCGCAGATCCGCGCCGTCCGGTGCCTCGCCCGCGCCCATGCGATGACCGACGTGACCGGCTTCGGCCTCGCCGGTCACCTCATGGGGCTCTGCGAGGCCTCCGCCGTGTCGGCCGATCTCGATCTGGCGGCGCTGCCGCTTCTGCCAGGTGCGGCGGCCCTCCTGCGCGCCGGCATCCGCTCGACGCTGCATGTGCAGAACCGCGAGGTCGCGGCGCTGATGCGGCTGCCCGACGACCCGCTCTGCGAGATCCTCTTCGATCCGCAGACGGCGGGCGGCCTTCTGGCCGCGCTCCCCGAAGACGCGGTCGAGCCGGTGCTGGGCGATCTGCCCGAAGCGCGCCGCATCGGCACCCTCGCCGCCGGCCCCCCGGCGATCCGCATCGGCTGAGCCGGCCGGTCAGCGATCCGCCCCGAACCTCTCTTCGACGAGCCCGACGAGCCCTGCCGACAGGCGCTCGATCTCGGCCGCGTCGAGCCGCTCGGCCTGCAGCGTCGCGACCGGGGCGCGCTCCCCCTGGCTGCGCTGCTGCTTGGCATAGCGGGGGTCGTAATGCTGCTCGATGAGCTCCGCGGCCAGCGCCTCGATGCGCCGGGCCGCCGCCAGATCGCGCCAGTGCTCGACCCGGTCATGCCCCTGCAGCCGCGTCAGCTGGCCCAGCACGCGGTCGAGCCGGGCGGGATCCTCCACCATGTCGGCATAGGCCCGCGCCAGATACGCCGCCCGCACCGCCACCGGCGCCGCCACCGCGACCCGTGGCGCCCGCCCCATCGCCGCCCACAGCGCCGGCGGCACGACGCGCTCGCCGATCTTCGACAATTCGGCCTCGACGATGACGGGCCGGTCCGGGTCGAGCCGCCGCACCCGGTCGCTCAGGGCCGATTCGAAGCGCTTCTGCGCGGGCTGCGGCCCCATCGCGCCGAACAGCGATCCGCGGTGGTTGGCCAGCCCCTCGAGATCGAGGATCTGCGCCCCCGCCCGCGCCGCGCCGCGCAGGATCTCGGTCTTGGCGGTGCCGGTGAACCCGTCGAGCAGGACCACCGGCGCCGGGAAGGGGGTGTCGTAAAGCTGCCGCTTCACCAGCGTGCGGTAGCTCCGATAGCCGCCGTCGATGACCTCGGCGCGCCAGCCGATCTGCGCCAGGATCGAGGCGAAGGAATTGGAGCGCTGCCCGCCCCGCCAGCAATAGATCAGCGGCCGCCAGCCGCCGTCATGGCCCGCCAGGGGCCCCTCGATATGCGCCGCGGCGTTGCGCGCCACCAGCGCCGCGCCGATCTTGCGCGCCAGAAAGGCGCTCTTCTGCACATAGATCGTGCCGACCCGGGCCCGCTCCGCATCGTCCAGAACCGGCAGGTTGATCGCGCCCGGCACGTGGTCCTCGGCAAATTCCGACGGCGAGCGCACGTCGATGACGGTATCGAAGGGCGCGGCATCGAGCGCCTCGAGCGAGTCGGGAAGGAACGCCATGGCGCGGCGATAGCCGCTGGCGCGGCGCTTGCCCAGCCGGATCGATCCAATTCTCGCAAAACCCGGTCTTGCCCCGCACCCGTCGACATGGTTCGGATCGAACGGCGCGCGGCCGACCCGGTCGCCGCCGCGTCTGTGTCAGTTCACGCCCGGAGCCCGCCCCATGTCGTTTGTGTTTCGCTCCCTCGTTGCCGCGCTCGTCGCGCTCCTGCCGCTGGCCGCTGCCGCCGCTCCCTGTTTCAACGACGGCAGTCGCTACGCCCAATGGAAGGCCGACTTCGCCCGCGAGGCCAACGCCGCGGGCGTCGGGCCCCGCGGGCTCGCGGCCCTTGGCGCCAGCAGCTATTCGGCGCGCACCATCGCCGCCGACCGCAACCAGAAAAGCTTCCGCTACGGCCTCGACCGCTTTCTGGAGATCCGCGGCGCCGATACCATTGTCGCGCAGGGGCGGCAGCGTCTGGCGCGCAATCCGGGCCTCTACCGCGCGATCGAGGCGCGCTACGGCGTGCCGGCGGGCGTGCTCCTCGCGATCCACGGGATGGAGACCGGTTTCGGCGGCTTCATGGGCGACAGCCGCGTCGTCTCGTCGATCCTGACGCTCGCCTACGATTGCCGGCGCTCGGACTTCTTCACGCCGCACGCCATCGCCGCGCTCCTGCTCGTCGATCGCGGCGCGCTCGGCCCCGACTCGGTCGGCGCGCGGCACGGCGAATGGGGCCATACGCAGTTCCTGCCGGGCAACGTGCTGCGCTACGGCGTCGACGGCAATGGCGACGGCCGGGTCGACCTCACCAACGAGATCGACGCGCTGGCCTCGACTGCCAACTTCCTGCGCCAGAAGGGCTGGCAGCCCGGCGCCGGCTACCGGCCGGGGCAGCCCAATTTCGACGTCATCCGGCAATGGAACGCGGCCAGCGTCTATCAGCAGGCGATCGCGATCATGGCCGACCGGATCGACGGCTAGCCCGGCGCCTCCGCGCCGTGGAAGCTGTGACAGGCGCGCCCGGCGAGCTTCGAGCGATAGAGCGCGGCATCCGCATCGGCGATCATCCGGTCGGCGTCGGGCCGATCGTAGCTCGTCGAGAGCGTGATGCCGATGCTGGCCGAGATCCGGCAGATCCGCCCTTCATGGGGCACCGGCTCCTCCAGTTCCGCCACGATGCGCTCGGCGATCACGCGCAGCCGGTCGACCTCGACCAGACCCTCGAAGACCAGGATGAACTCGTCGCCGCCGATCCGCGCCACCGTGTCCGAGCCGCGCACGATGCCCGAGAGCCGCCACGCCACCTGCTTCAGCACCGCATCGCCCGCGGCGTGGCCGAGCGTGTCGTTCACCGCCTTGAAATAATCCAGATCGACATGGCAGAGCGCGAAGGGCGTGCCGTTCGCCATCGCCCGGTCGAGCACCCGGTCGAGCGCCCGGCGGTTGCTGAGGCCGGTCAGCGCGTCGGTCATCGCGGCCTCCTCGGCGCGCGACTTGTCGCCCTGCAGCCTGGCGATCAGCCGGTGCGTCTCGGCAAAGGCCAGATCCTTGGCCTCCAGCAGATACAGCATGTCGACCGTCGGGTCGGTCGGCGCGAAATGCTGCGCCGTCAGATCCGCACCCCCCAGATCGGCCAGATCGGAGAGGCCCAGCGCCAGGTTCAGGATCGACCGGCCACCGCCGGCCGCCACCAGATGGCCACGCAGCGACACCGGCCGCCCGGTGCGGAAGGCGATGACCAGCGGCAGCCCCTCGGCGCCGCCGAGCCGCACCGTGTCGGTCAGATCGGCGGGCCGCACCACCCGGAACGCCTCGAAGAAATCGACCCCCAGCAACGGCCGGTCGGCGGCCAGCGCCCGCATCGCCCGCCCGGCTCCGGCGATCCGCCCGGCCGCGTCGATCCACAGATGCATCGGCATCAGCGTGTCGAGCGCCGCCGCACCGAGCCGGACGAGATCGTCGCCGCTCACCGCCGGCCTCCGCCCAGATGGAAGTCGCGCCCCGCCGAATGCTTCGACGACGGCACCACGATCTCGATGCGATAGGGGCGGTCGGGGGCGTCGATGGTCTCGGGATCGAGATCGACGATGGCGAGCGCGCCGTAATCGTCGGCCATGGCGCGGATCGCGCCGATCACCACATGCACCGATCCAGGCGGCTCGCGCCCGCAGAACACGTCGAAAAGGCCCGGTTCGCGCTCCCGCGAGCGCAGCTCCGGCAGGTTCAGCGTCGGAAAGGCCAGTCGCGTGCGGTCGGGAAGATCGTCGAGCGTGTCGAGGAAGCGCTCGAAATCGCATCCGCCATAGCGCAACAGCCGCCGCAGCACCGGGATCTTCGGATGCGCCACCAGGAACACCCCGAGATCCTCGAGCAGTTCCGCCCGGTCGCGCCCCAGCCGGGCGGCAGTGGCGTCGATCACCCGCTCGGTCACGTCCTCCGCATAGTCGAGCATCAGCTCGAATGTCGAGAAATCGAGCCGCGCCGATCGCACGATGTCGGCCCAGACCGTCTCGCCATAGCTGTCGCAGACGAATCGTTGCAGGCTGCGGGCGGTGACGCCGTTCATCTCATCTCCCTCGGCTTCGGGGCCCGGTCTAGCCCCAATGCCTTAACGTTCCCTGAGTGCCCGCCCGCTCAGGTCCAGTGAACCTCCGCGCCGCCGGGCAGCGCCCGCCGCGCCGCGCGCGGATCGGCGTAATCCCGCCCAGCCGCATCGCAGAACGCCCGGACCCAGGCGTCGTCGAGCAGCAAGAAGTCGAGGACGGAGCCAAGGAAATCAGGGTTCTGCACCCCTTTTCGCACGCTGTCGGCATCGCTTCCGGTGGCGTTCAGGAACACCGGCAACAGGTCGTCATGGCCCGCGAGCCAGATCACCACCTCCTGCGCCAGGGCGATCGCGGCCTCTTCCGGGGTGTCGTCTCGCATCTCGGGCAATACTTTCTTAATCAAGTTGGCCCAGCTATCTAACCAGCTGTTAAGCATAACCATAGTGCGGATCCCCGCCGTTTGATGGAGAAGCCATGGCACGTCGCGTTCTGGTAGTGGACGACACGGCGACCGACCGGATTGCCCTCAAGGCGATGCTGGCGGCTGCCCGCTATCAGGTGATCGCCGCCTCCACCGCCCACGAGGCGATGGCCGGGATTCGCGCCGGCGAGGCCGACATCGTGATCTGCGACGCCGGCCTGACCGACCTCGCCTCCTCCGGACTGGCCGAGCGGATGGCCACCCGCTCGCCCTCCGACCCGCGCTTCATCATCCTGACCTCCCACGACAATTCCCAGATCCGCGCGCGCTGGCTGGCGGCCGGCGCGGCGACCGTGCTCAGCCGGCCGATCGACAAGGCGTGGCTTCTGTCGAACCTGCGGGCGCTCTTGCGCGCCAGCAGCGCGCGCGCCGAGATCTTCCGCCAGGTCGGCACCGCCACGCGCCTGGGCTTCGCCGAACCGGCGAGCCAGTTCTCGCGGCCGCGCCAGGTCGCCGTCGTCGGCTCGAACCGCGCCGCCCTCGGGCGGGTGATGCTGGGCCTGTCCGAACGCATCGCCTGTCCGGTCGAGACCCTCACCCCCGTCGAGGTGCTCGACAGCGGCCGCGACCGGCGGCCGGCAGACCTGCACGTCATCGCGCACGATTCCCAGGACGAGGCGCTCTGGATCCTGGCCGAGCTGCGCGCCAATACCGTCACCCGGCGCTCGGCCATCCTCGTCGAATGCGACGATGCCGAACGCGCCGCCGCGATCCAGGCGCTCGATCAGGGGGCGAACGCGCTGATCCGGTGCGATGCCTCCGCCGCCGAGCGGGCGCTTCTCATCACCCGCGAGCTCGAGGCCAAGGTTGAAGCCGACGAGCTGCACGCGCAACTCGACCGCAGCCTCGCGCTCGCCGCCCAGGATCAGCTGACCGGCCTCTACAACCGCCGCTACGCGCTCCACCACCTGGCCGATCTGGCCTCCACCCGCTGGGCGGAGGGGCGCGGCTACGCCGTCGTCCTGATCGACGTGGACCGCTTCAAGTCGGTCAACGACCGCTTCGGCCACGCCGCGGGCGACGTCACGCTGCGGGCCGTTGCCGATCGGTTGCAGGCCAATCTGCGCGACCACGACGTCGTCGCCCGGTTCGGTGGCGAGGAATTCCTGGTGGCCCTGAGCGACACCACCCCCGCCGAGGCGTTCCACACCGCCGAGCGGCTGCGCGAGGCGGTTGCGGCCACCCCGATCCGCGCCGGCGAGGTCGATTGCCGCATCACCGTCAGCGCCGGCATCGCCTGCGGCCAGGCCGTGCTGCCGGACGTCACCATCACCGCCGCCGACGTCGCGCTCTACCGGGCCAAGGCGAACGGGCGCAACCGCTGCGAGCTGTCGCGGGACGACGCGGACGAAACCGCCGATCTCGGCTGGCCGCGGCCGACGCGCCGCGCCATGGTCTGACGCGGCCCCGGCGTGCCAGATTCGCACACCCCCTTTGGTCCGGCGGCGGGAAAGGGTATACTGGCTGCAGATTCAGGGGATCGGCTCATGTTCGACAGTACAAGTTCTTCCGCCCGGGACACGGGCACCGCGGCCGACGAGCGGGCTCTGAAACCGGCGATGTTTCGCGGCTTCCGGCAGAAATGTCCCTGCTGCGGCGCCGGGCCGCTGCTGCGCGGCTATCTGACGTTGCGCGACGAATGCATCGTCTGCGGCGAGGATCTGAGCCATGCCCGGGCCGATGACGGCCCCGCCTATCTCACAATCCTGATCGTCGGCCATCTGATGGCGCCGCTGATGCTCTACGTGAACGAGGCGTTCCGCCCCGACGCCCTCGTCCTCGCGACGATTTTCTGCACCTTCTGCGCGGCTCTGTCGCTCTATCTGCTGCCGCGCATCAAGGGGGCGATCGTGGGATTCCAATGGGCGAAACGGATGCACGGCTTCTGATCCGCGACGCCGCCACCGTCATCGTGGTGCGCGATGCGGCCACGGCGCCGTCGGTTCTGATGGGCCAGCGCGGCCAGTCGGCTGCCTTCATGCCCGACAAGTACGTCTTCCCCGGCGGCGCCGTCGATCCGGGCGACGCGGCCATCCCGCTCGGCCGGGGTCTCGATCCGACCTGCCGCGCCCGGCTCGACCGCCCCGGGCAACCCGCCCCCGAGGCGCTCGCCGCTGCCGCGATCCGCGAGCTCTGGGAGGAGACGGGGCAGATCTCGGGCGTGCCCGGCGACTGGCCCGATGCGCCCCAGGGCTGGCGCGGCTTTGCCGCCAGCGGCCACAGACCCGACGCTTCCTGCCTCGTCTATGCCTTCCGGGCGATCACTCCGCCCGGCCGGCCGCGCCGCTTCGACGCGCGCTTCTTCCTGATGCCGGCCGACCGCCTGGCCTCCGATCCCGACGATTTCGACCGGGCGGAGGACGAGCTGCGCCACCTCCACTGGGTGCCGCTCGGCGAAGCCCGCGCGCTCGATCTGCCGTTCATCACCGCCGTCGTGCTGGGCGAGGTGGAGGCGCTGCTGCCGGCGCTGACGCCGCCCGAACGGGTGCCGTTCTTCGTCAACGACGATACCTGCCGGGTCCGCGACAATTCTAGACCGCCAGGATGAGCGCCAGGATCGACACGCTCAGAAGCGCGATGCCGGCCAGCTCGCGCCCGGTGATCCGCTCGCCCAGAAGCAGCGTCGTGGCGAGGATCGACAGGATCACCTCCACCTGCCCCAGCGCCTTCACATAGGCCGCGTTCTGCAGCGCGAAGGCCGTGAACCAGCCGAACGAGCCGACCATCGAAAGGGCCCCGGCGAGCGCCGCGACCCGCCAGGCCGCGACCACTGCGCCGATCTGCCCCGGCTCCCGCCAGACGAGCCAGGTGCCGAGGATGAGCGTCTGCGCGCTCGTCGCCGCCGCCAGCGTCACGCCCGCGCGCAAGAGAACCGGCGCGTCGCCGAGGGACAAGGCCGCGCCACGATAGCACACGGCCGAGACCGCAAAGAGCGCGCCCGAGCCCAAGCCCAGCGCCACCGCGCGCCCCTCCCAGCCGCCGCCCGGCCGACCCGACAGGATCAGCACCGCGACCGCGCCGATGCCGATGGCCACCGCCCCGCCGCCGCTCACCGGATCGCCGAGGAGCAGGAGGCCAAGCACCGCCGTCAGGATCGTCTCGGTCTTCTTGAAGCTGATGCCGACGGCGAAGTTTCTCAGCCCGAACAGCGTGATGACGCAGGCCGTGGCGAGGATCTGCGCCACCCCGCCGGTCAGAACGAAGCGCCAGAAGGCCGCCGTCGGTCGCGGCAGCGGCGCGCCGCCCGCGGCGCCCCAGAGGAGCAGGATCGCGACGATCAGCGGCGCCGAGAACAGGAACCGCGAGAAGGTCGCGCCGCCGGTCGACAGCGCCGTGCGCTTCAGGTGCCGCTGCACCAGGAACCGGCCGGTCTGCGCCACCGCGGCGATGAGCGTCGCCGCGATCCAGCCGCTCACCGCGGCGCCCCGACGCCGCGTCCCGCCTCCGCCGGCCAAGGCAGCGCCGCATGGCCGCTGCCGAACCGCGCGAGCCCGTCTGCGACCGGCGGCAGCGGCGGCGTCGGCCGGCGGCTCTCGAGCGAGACGTGGAGCATGAAATGCTCGCCCGTCGCCACCAGATCGGCCCCCCGCCACATCCGGTGCAGAAAGCGCATCTTCGCCCCCGCCACCGACAGCGCCTGCGTCTCGACGCGGATCCGGTCGCCGTCCCGGCATTCGCCCAGATGCCGGATATGCGTCTCGGCGGTGAAGAACGAGTGCCCCGCCGCGATGTAGGCCGCGTCGCAGCCCAGCATCTCCATCAGCCGGGTGGTGGCGTCGCCGAACCCGTCGAGATACCGCGCCTCGGTCATGTGACCGTTATAGTCGCTCCAGTCGAGCGGCACGATGCGGTCGGCGGTCTCCACCGGCCGCGACCATAGGACGGGCGCCCGCGGCCAGAGCGCCTCGGTCGCGGCGATGATCCGCCCCGCGCCCTGTCCCGCATGGCGCAGCGCCCGCAACACGCCCACCATCGCCGCGTCCTGCGCCGACTCGGGCGCCTCTCGGTCGACCGCGAGGGGCGCCAGCTGCGCCACCGGCGCGACGCCGAGCCGTGCCAGCCGCTCGACGAGCGCCACTGACGCGCCCTTCACCACCACCTCCGGCGACAGCCACGCGGGCGAGCCGGCATGAAGCTCGGCCTCCGCCACCGCGTCCCAGCCGCCGACCGCCACCACCGGCGCCGCCGCGGCGATGCCCTGCCCCGCCGCGGCCAGCACCAGATCGGCGCCCTCGACCGCCGTCTCTGGCGTCGCCACGCGGTCGAGCGCGCCTGCAGGCGGCGTCCGGTCGTAAAGCCCCGGCAGCGCCCGCCGCGCCCGGTCCATGACCGCCCCGACCGGCGGCCCGGCATGGACCGTGTCGCAGCCCATCAGGCTCGCCCGCGCCGCCCAGTCGGGCAGCCCGATCACCGCCACCCTCATCACCCGCCCTGCGGCGTCATCCGAAGCCGCGCCGGATCGTAGCCATTGGCGCGCAGCGCCCGCCGCGCCGCCGCGAGCCGTGCGGCCGAAATCTTCGGCTCGCGGGCCAGGATCCAGCCCGCCCGGCCCGACGGCACGCCGACCACCGCCGTCTCGTACCCCTCGTCCACCCACAGAACCCAATAGGGCGCGACGAAGGGCGTGCCGTCGAGCCGCACCTCGAGCCGCCCCGGACCGGTCACCGTGGCACGCCCGGAAATGCCCACGACGCGGCCGTTCCGGCGACAGGTGTTGTGGACGGTGACGGTGCTGTCCGGCCCCGCGCCGTAATCGGCCTGCGTCCCGGTGCAGCCGCGCTGGAACGGCACCGGATAGGACCCGATCTCGTACCAGCGACCGAGGAACCGCTCGGTCGCGAAGGACGCCACCGAGGCAATCGGCGCCGCTCTGTCGCGATAGCTCGGCACCGGGAGGAGCGGCGATTCGGTCGAACAGGCCGGGAGCAGCAGAAGCAGGAGGGGCGCGAGGCGGATCATCCGAGCGCCCGGATCGGCGCCACCAGCGCCCAGCCCAGCGTCTCGTGCGCCGCCGCGCCGAAATGGATGCCGTCCACCGGATCGGTCGCGATCACCTGCGCCGCATCGAAAAACGCCGCGCCGTGGCGCGACGCCACCGCGCCGATGTGCGCCGGCAGCGCCGCCGAGCGCCGCGCGGCATCGGCGAACATCTCGGCGAAGGGGCCGACCTCCTGCACCGCGGGCGGCGAGATCAGCATCCGCCGCGCCCCCGGCATGTGCCGTGCCGTCACCTCCAGAAGCCGGCCGAGCGACAGCGCGACATCCTCGGCCGTCACCCCGAACCGCGCCTTCAGGTCGTTGGTCCCCAGCATGATCACCACGATATCGGCCGGCGCCTGCGCCTCGAGCGTCGCCGGCAGCACGGCAAGGCCGTTCTTCCACTCCCCCTCCACCGGGTCATCATGGACCGTCGTGCGCCCGGGAAGCCCGTCGACCGTCACCCGCCAGCCGGGCCCCAGCCCCGCCGCCAGATGCCCCGCCCAGCGCGCCTCCGGCGAAAGCCGGTCCGAGGCGCCCGGCCCCGCCATGGGCAGCGTGCCGTGGCTGTTGCTGTCGCCGAAGATCAGGACATGGGTCATGGCTCAGAACGGCATCGCATGGGCGCGGTGAGCGGCGTCGATCTCCGACAGGACCTCCGCCGAGAGAGCCAGGTCGGTGCCGGCGAGGATCCGTTCGAGCTGCGCCTCGGTCGTCGCGCCGAAGATCGGGATCGCCGCCACCGGCCGCTCAGCCACCCAGGCCAGAGCCATGTGCACCGGATCGATGCCGTGCCGCTCCGCGATTTCCAGATAGGCCGCGACCGCCGGCCACAGCCGCTCCGTCACCCGCCCGTTGAGGTCGGGGTTGATCGACCGGCGCGAACCCGCCGGAATGCCGTCGCGGTACTTGCCGGTCAAGAGCCCGCAGGCCAGCGGCGAATAGGCCAGAAGCGTCACGTCCTCGTGGTGGCAGGTCTCCGCCAGATCCGCGTCCCAGTAGCGGCAGAGCAGCGAATATTCGTTCTGCACCGTCGCCACCCGCGGTCCGCCCGACCGCGCCGCCGCGGCGGCCCATTCCATGATCCCCCAGGCGGTGTCGTTCGACAGCCCGAAGGCGCGGATCTTGCCTTCCGCCTGCACCGCCTTCAGCGTCTCCATCACCTCGGCGATGTTGTCGCGCACCGCCGCGCTGTCCTGCCCCGACGGGTCGTAGCTCCAGATCTGGCGGAAGTGATAGGATCCCCGGTTCGGCCAGTGCAGCTGATAGAGATCGACGTGATCGGTGCCGAGCCGTTCGAGCGAGCCCTCGAGCGCCGCCCGCAGGCTCGCTCCGGTGATGGGCGTCCCCTGCCGCGCCAGCGCCGAGGGACCGAGGCATTTGGTGGCGAGGGTCAGATCGTCGCGCCGCCCCGACGCGGCGATCCAGGCGCCGATGATCCGCTCGGTCTCGCCCACCGTCTCGGCCAGCGCCGGGTTGACCGGGTACATCTCGGCGGTGTCGAGAAAATCGATGCCGCAATCGAGCGCCCGGTCGATCTGCCGGTGCGCCGCGCGGGCCTCGGTCTGCCGTCCCCAGGTCATCGTGCCGAGGCACCAGCCCGGCACCTCGATCCCCGTCCGTCCCAGCGCGCGTCGTTGCATCCTGCCTCCCCTCGCTCGGCCTCTCCTGCCTAGCGATCCCGGCGCCGGGGGCAATGCTGGAATTCGCCTCCGGGCGGCGATAAGAGGCCCCCGGCAGACAAGGAAAGGCTGGCCCATGGACCGCGTCCTGATCACCTCGGCGATCCCCTACATCAACGGCATCAAGCATCTGGGGAACCTCGTCGGCAGCCAGCTGCCCGCCGATCTCTTCGCCCGCTACAAGCGCGGCCGCGGCGCCGAGGTGCTGTTCCTCTGCGCCACCGACGAGCACGGCACGCCCGCCGAACTCGCCGCCGCCAGGGCCGGCAAGCCCGTCGCCGAGTATTGCGCCGAGATGTGGCAGGTGCAGAAGGACCTCTCCGACGGGTTCCGCCTCTCCTTCGACCGGTTCGGCCGCTCCTCCTCGCCGCAGAACCACCGATTGACGCAGCATTTCGCCGGCCGGCTGGCCGAGGCAGGGCTCATCGAGGAACGCGCCGAGACGCAGATCTACTCGCCCGCCGACGGTCGCTTCCTGCCCGACCGCTATATCGAGGGCACCTGTCCGAATTGCGGCTACGACCGCGCGCGCGGCGATCAGTGCGAGAACTGCACCAAGCAGCTCGACCCCACCGACCTCATCGACCCGCGCTCCGCCGTCTCGGGCGCCACGGACCTCGAACCGCGCGAGACCAAGCACCTCTACCTGCGCCAGTCCGCCATGGCCGACGAGCTGCGCGACTGGATCACCACGCGCGCCGACTGGCCAACGCTCACAACCTCCATCGCGCTCAAATGGCTCGACGAGGGCCTGCGCGACCGCGGCATCACCCGCGACCTCGACTGGGGCGTGCCGGTCCAGAGGGGCGACGATCCCTGGCCCGGCATGGAAGGCAAGGTCTTCTACGTCTGGTTCGACGCGCCCATCGAATACATCGCCTGCGCCTGGGAATGGGCCGACGAGACGGGCCGGTCCGAGGCCGACTGGCACCGCTGGTGGCGCACCGGCCACGGCGCCGGCGATGTGCGCTACGTGCAGTTCATGGGCAAGGACAACGTGCCCTTCCACACCCTCTCCTTCCCGGTGACCATCATGGGCGCCAATTCCACCGGCGAGGACTGGAAGCTCGTCGACTACATCAAGTCGTTCAACTACCTGAACTACCAAGGCGGGCAATTCTCCACCTCCCAGGGCCGCGGCGTCTTCATGGACCAGGCGCTGGAGATCCTGCCGGCCGATTACTGGCGCTGGTATCTCCTGAGGAACGCCCCCGAAGGCAGCGACGCCGAATTCACCTGGGAGACGTTCCAGGCCGCCTCGAACCGCGACCTGGCCGACGTCTTGGGCAACTTCGTCAGCCGCGTGACCAAGTTCTGCCGCTCGAAGTTCGGCGAGGAGGTGCCTGCGGGCGACGCCTACGGCCCGGCCGAGGAGGCGGTGATCGCGGATCTCGAGGCCCGGGTGCGGACCTACGAGCGCCACATGGACGCGATCGAGATCCGCAAGGCCGCGGCGGAGCTCCGCGCGATCTGGGTCGTGGGCAACGAATACCTGCAAGCCGCCGCCCCCTGGGCCGCCTTCAAGGAGGACCCGGACCGCGCCGCCGCGATCATCCGCTTCTCGCTGAATCTGATCCGGCTCTACGGGATCCTCTCGGCGCCGTTCATTCCCGATGCCTCGGCCGCCATGCTGTCGGCGATGCGCGCCGAAGACGACTGGCCGGGCGACATGGCGGAGGCGCTGTCGCGGCTTCCCGCAGGCCACGCCTTCAGCGTGCCCGACAACCTCTTTGCCAAGATCGACGACGCGCAGCGGCAGGCCTGGGCCGACCGCTTCGGCGGCCCCCGCGACTGAGCACCGGGCGCGCCCGGCCGCCCCTCCGGCGCCGCCTGCGGACCCGGGACCGCCACGACGGCGGAGGCCGTCCCGTCTCGCGCGGTCCGCGAGGCCGCCCGCCTGCCTCGCCGCCTGGGCCTGACCCCCGAAAACACGAAGCCCCGCCCGCGAGACGCGGACGGGGCATGTCGTTTAGGTCGGGTGGCGCGTTAGTGCGCCGCAGCGCCGGCCGCACCGCGCGGGACGCGGACGCCCTCGACCATCTCCTTCACGTATTCCGGTGTCTCCTCCGTCTGGCTCGACACCGCGAAAGCGACGATGAAGTTGAGCAGCGCTCCGACACATCCGATCGCCGTGGACTGGACGCCGAAGAGCGAGCCCTCGATCGTGTCGGGGAAGGTTTCCGTGCCGGGGATGAAGAACCAGCCCTTGTGCAGGAAGATGTAGACCACGGTGAAGATCAGGCCCGTGAGCATCCCGGCCACGGCGCCGTGATTGTTGATGCTTCGCGAGAAGATCCCCATCATCAGCGCCGGGAATATGGTCGCCGCAGCGATGCCGAAGGCCAGCGCCACGGTCTGCGCCGCGAAGCCCGGCGGGTTCAGCCCCAGATAGGTGGCGACCGCGATCGCCACCGCCATCGAGCCCCGCGCCCAGAGCAGTTCGGCCCGTTCGGAGATGTTGGGGTTGATCGACGTCTTGACGAGGTCGTGGCTCACCGCAGAGGCGATAGCCATCAGCAGCCCTGCCGCGGTCGAGAGGGCCGCCGCGATGCCGCCGGCAGCGACGAGGGCGATGACCCAGCCCGGAAGCTGCGCGATCTCGGGATTCGCGAGCACCAGAATGTCGCGATCGAACAGCACAAGCTCGTTGCCCTGCATTTCCGTGGTGCCAAGGTTCGGCGGCGGCGATGCAAGCTCCTCGTTGTAGTACTGGAGCCGGCCGTCGCCGTTCTTGTCCTCGATCCCGAGCAGTCTGGTGGTCTGCCAGTTCTCGAACCAAACGGGCAGCTCGTCGATCTGGATCGCCTCGGCGTTCTGGGTCCCGTTCGGCCAGATCGTGTGCATGATGTTGAGCCGCGCCATTGCGCCCACCGCCGGCGCCGTCAGGTAGACGATGGAGATGAAGACCAGCGCCCAGCCCGCCGACAGCCGCGCATCCGACACTTTCGGCACGGTGAAGAAGCGGATGATCACGTGCGGCAGGCCGGCGGTGCCGATCATCAGCGTCAGCGTGAACAGTGTCATGTTCAGCATCGGCATGAACCCGGTATCCTGCGCGGTATAGGAGGAGAAGCCGAGATCGGCGAGCGTCTGGTTCAGCGTCGCGAGCAGCGGCTCGCCCGACCCCTCATAGGTCGAGAACAGGCCCAGACCCGGGATCGGGTTGCCGGTCAGCTGCAGAGAGATGAAGATCGCCGGCACCGTATAGGCGAAGACCAGCACGACGTACTGCGCCACCTGGGTGTAGGTGATCCCCTTCATGCCGCCGAGAACGGCGTAGAAGAACACGATCGCCGCGCCGATATAGAGACCGGTGGAGTTCGACACCTGGAGGAACCGCGAGAAGGCCACGCCGACACCCGTCATCTGTCCGATGACGTAGGTCAACGAGGCGACGATCAGGCAGAGCACCGCCACGAGTTGGGCGGGCCGGCTGTAGTAGCGGTCACCGATGAATTCGGGGACGGTAAAGCTGCCGAACTTGCGCAGGTAGGGCGCGAGCAGCATCGCGAGCAGCACGTAGCCGCCCGTCCAGCCCATGAGGTAGGCCGAGGCGGGGTACCCGGAAAACGCGATGATGCCGGCCATGGAGATGAAGGACGCCGCCGACATCCAGTCCGCGGCCGTCGCCATGCCGTTCGTCACCGGGTGGATGCCCCGCCCTGCGGTGTAGAACTCCGAGGTCGAGCCGGCGCGCGCCCAGATGGCGATGCCGATATAGAGAATGAACGACCCGCCGATGAACAGAAGGTTCAGATAATACTGGTCCATGCCTCAATCCTCCTCGACGCCGAATTGGCGGTCGAGCTTGTTCATTCGCCACGCATAGAAAAAGATCAGGATGAGAAAGACGATGATCGATCCCTGCTGCGCGAACCAGAAGCCGAGATCGGTGCCGCCTATCGGGATGCCCGACAGAAGCGGACGCAGCAGGATCGCAAACCCGAAACTCACCAGCGCCCATACCACCAGGCAACCCCCGATCACGCGAAGGTTCGCCTTCCAATAGCCCATCGCGTCGCTCGGACGCCGGCCCGTGCCGTCGATCATTCCTATCCTCCATGGTCCCGTTCGGTCACGAAAGATTGTGACCGGTGTGCCTTCTGGTATGACCTAAACCGAAAGCGCACAATAGGCCTACCGGGACCAAAGGGGGAAACGGTGTGTGCAGGCTGTGTCGTTCCGATCACCCCCCGGCCCTACTGGCCGAGGGCGATGCCCTCCCGACGCGGATCGGCGCCCCCTTCGAGCGTCTCGCCGATGGCGATGGCGTGCAGGCCCGAGGTCAGCTCCCGCACCTCCGTCTCGTAGCCCAGCTCGCCCAGCGGCCCGGCCAGATCGGCCATGGGCGTTCCCGCCTCCAGATCATAGGTGCCGAAGCGGTTGACCGCGTGCGGCGCGCCCAGCGCCTCCTGGATATTCATGCCGAAATCGACGTGGTTGATGATCGCCTGCGCCACGTAGCCGATGATCCGCGAGCCACCGGGCGAGCCTATGGCCAAGACCGGCGCGCCGTCCTGCATCACGATCGTCGGCGACATCGACGAGCGCGGCCGCTTGCCCGGCTCGACCCGGTTGGCGATGGGGCGGTTGTCCTCGTGGGTCTCGAACGAGAAATCCGTCAGTTCGTTGTTGAGAAGGAACCCGCCCGGCGCGAAAAGCCGCGAGCCGAAGCCGTTCTCGATGGTCGTCGTCATGCTGAGCACGCTGCCCTCCGCGTCGACGATCGAGATGTGGCTGGTCGAGGGAAACTCGATCGACTGATCCGCCGCCCATTCCATCGCGTGGCTCCATTCGGGGGTGCCGGGCGACACTTCCGGCAGCGCGTCGTCGCCCGCCAGAAGCTCGGCGCGGCTCGACAGGTAGTCGGGATCGACCAGCCCTTCGGTCGGCATCGGCACGTAGTCGCTGTCGGCCATGTAGAGGCCGCGATCGGCGAAGGCGAGCCGCGAGGCATCGCCCAGAAGGCGCAGCGCCTCCGGGTCGCGGGCACTCATCTCCGACAGCTCGTAGGAGTCGAGCATGCCGAGGATCTGCCCCACCGTCAGCGCCCCCGAGGAGGGCGGCCCCATGCCGCAGACGTCGCGCCCGCGATAGGGGGCGCAGACCGCCGGCCGCTCGCGCGCCTCATAGATCGCCAGATCGACCAGCGACAGGACGCCCGGATTGCCCTCCGCGCTCCGCACCGTATCGACGATGCCCTGCGCGATGTCGCCGGTATAGAAAGCCCGCGCGCCCTCCGCCGCGATCGCGTCGAGCGTCTCGGCATAGGCCGTGTTGGTCAGCGTGTCGCCGGCCTCGATGGCGGTGCCGCCGGGGTAGAAATAGTCGGCCGTCGGCTGGAACCGGGTCAGCCGCTCCTCGTCCTCGGCCACGAGCGAGGCGAGCCGCGGCGACACGGTGAACCCCTCCCGCGCCAGCCGGCTCGCCTCCGAGAAGAGCCCCGCCCAGTCGAGCCTGCCCCATTTCTCGTGCGCCATCTCCATCAGCGCGGGCGTTCCGGGCGTTCCGACCGACCGGCCGCCCACCACGGCGTCATAGAATTCGAGCGCCTCGCCCAACTCGTTCTGGAAAAGCTGCGGCGTCGCCGCCAGGGCCGCCGTCTCGCGCCCGTCGATCGTGGTCAGCTCGCCCGCCGCGGCGTCGTAATAGACGAGGAACGCGCCGCCGCCCAGACCCGAGGATTGCGGCTCGACCAGCCCCAGCACGGTCTGCACCGCGACCATCGCGTCGGCGGCCGATCCGCCCGCCTCGAGGATCTTGGCGCCGGCCTCCACCGCCAGCGGATGCGCCGCCGCCACCATCCAGTCCTGGGCCTCGACCGGCTGGCCCGCCGCCTTCCGCTCGAAGGCCTGCTGCACCCGCTCGGGCAGCTCCGCGAACGCCTCCGCTTCGCCGGTGGCGGCCGCTTCGGGGTCAACGGCGTCGGCCGTCTGCTGCGCGAGGGCCGGCGTCGCGACGAGTGCGAGGATCGGAATGAGACGGCGCATGGCGGGCTCCCTTTTGCGTGATCTGTCCGCTCTGCAACTTGCAGCGGATCCCGCCGTCGGCAAGTGCCGCGTGGGGCTGTTGAAGCATGGCATTTCGGGCGGTTGCCTGCGCCCTATGCCGCCAAGGCAAATTCCGCCCTGTGAATGGCCGGCAGTTCTCGATTATTCGGGTTCATCGACACTTTGGGGAGCGTCCGGTCCCCCACGATGGACAGAATGCGCGCCAGAGCGAGGCAAAGCGAGGCCACCAGCCTCTTGAGGTTGACCGCTGCTGCCGTGAGGAAGGCCTGGATACGCATGTTCTGGAGACCGCGCCTGACCGCACGGGCGAGACGATGCCACGTCTTTGCCTCACCGTGATAGCCCTCTGGCCGCCAGCGGTGGCGCCGATAGGAATCTCGATCCTCTTCCGCCCATCTCTCGCCTCGCCGGCGAGCGCGCAGCAGGGCGGGATAATCGTCCCCGAGCACGACGGCCTTGTTCACACGCCCCTTCGACAGACAGAGGCGGGCAAGGTCGCATCCGCGACAGTCCCGTGCTCGGGATGTAAAGAAACGCCCGTGCTTCACAGCCCGGCCGGCCTTGAGCGTCTTGCCACGAGGGCATTTCAGGACGTCGTGCTTCGCGTCGTAGCGGAACCGGCGCATCGGGACCGGGCTGGGGATCGGTTCGGCCTTGGCCGGTAGTGAGCCATCGTGTCGCCATGCGGTCGAGACCGATGGCGAACGCGGCCGTCTTCCGGCGTTCGAGACCGCCATAGATCTTGGCGTAGGCGTAGCCGGCATCGGCCGTCACCGTCTCCACTTTGACACCGGTCGTCTTCTCGACCGCGTCGAGAGGAGCTCTTCACCTTCGTTCACCTCCCGGTCGTGACCTCGACGTCGAGAACCACGCCAAAGACATCGTCCACGACGCCATGCTGCTTATAGCTCGGCTCCAGACGGCGGTTCCGGCCGTTCGTCGCCATCGTCGCCTCCGGATCGGTCGGGCAGACCCTCTTGAACTTGCCTGTCTTCTTCGAGTTGCGGGCCCGCACCGTCTCCGCTTCCTGCACCGGATCGCCGTTCTCGGTCGCGACCGCATCGACATGGCGGACCACGAGGCTGTTTCAGGAAACGTCGGCCCGGATCAGAGACGCATCGACATGCACGATCTCGCCCTTGGCCATCCCGGCGCCCAACGCTGCCGTATCCGCGTGAGCGAGGAATGATCCGGCAGCCTGTCGTTTGAACCGAAGCCTGCGAACCAGCGGATCGCCAGGTTCACCTGTGCTTTCCGCATGATACGCCGGTCATGGACGATGCCGAGAAGGAACCCCGCGAGCATCAAACAAACTGCTGCCTCCGGATCAATCCCCGGACGGCCAAGACCCGGAGCGTAAAGGTCGGCGACCTCCCCGCGCAGCCAGCCAAGGTCAAGAACCTGGTCGACGCGGGCGAGGATGTGATCATCGGGGACAAGATCACGCAGCGATCCGCAGACAAAGAACTCCAACTGGTGGCAGGTCCGACTGCCGATCATGCCACCCTCCACATGATGTCGCCATGAGGATGGAATCACCAGATCGCGCTTTTTTCAACAGCCCGCCGGCTCACACGTCCATCGTCGCCGCGACCGCGCGCTTCCACCGCGCGTATTTCGCGGCCCGGACATCGTCGTCCATCTGCGGCTGGAACGAGGTGTCGAGCCGCCAGCCCTTGGCGAAGCCGGCCTGGTCGGGATAGAGTCCGGCCTTCATGCCCGCAAGCCAGGCCGCGCCCAGAGCCGTGGTCTCCAGCACTTCGGGCCGGTCCACCTGCGCGCCGATGATGTCGGACAAAAACTGCATCGCCCAGTCCGAGGCGCTCATGCCGCCATCGACGCGCAGCGTCTCGGGCTCGCCCATGTCGTTCCAGTCCGCCGCCATCGCCTCAAGAAGATCGCGCGTCTGGAAGCCCACGGATTCGAGCGCCGCCTTGGCGAGTTCCTCGGGGCCCGAGGAGCGCGTCAGCCCGTAGACGGCGCCGCGGCACTCGGCGTTCCAGTAGGGCGCGCCCAGCCCCACGAAGGCGGGAACCAGCACCACGTCCTGCCCCGGATCGGCCCGCTCCGCCAGCCCCTGCGTCTCGGGCGCCGAACGGATGATCTTCAGCCCGTCCCTCAGCCACTGCACCACCGCGCCGGCGATGAAGATCGAGCCTTCGAGCGCATAGGTCGGCTTGCCGTCGAACTGGTAGGCGACCGTCGTCAGCAGCCGGTTCTGCGACCGAACCGGCTTCTCGCCGGTATTGAGAAGCGCGAAACACCCCGTCCCGTAGGTGGATTTCAGCATGCCCGGGCCGAAGCAGGCCTGGCCGATCGTCGCCGCCTGCTGGTCGCCCGCGACGCCCAGGATCGGGATCTCGCGGCCGAACAGGTCGGGCCGCGTCACGCCGAACTCGGCCGCCGAATCCTTCACCTCCGGCAGCATCTCCATCGGGATGTCGAGCATCCCCGCGATGGTGGTGGACCAGCGCCCCTTGAAGCTGTCGTAAAGCAGCGTGCGGCAGGCATTGGTCGCGTCGGTGACGTGGCTGCGCCCGCCCGTCATCCGCCAGATCAGGTAGGTCTCGACCGTGCCGAACAGCAATTCGCCGTTGCGCGCCCGCTCGCGGCTGCCCTCCACATGGTCGAGGATCCATTTGAGCTTGGTGCCCGAGAAATACGGATCGAGCAGCAGGCCGGTCTTCTCGATCACCTGCTTCTCGTAGCCCGCCTCCTTCATCTCGCGGCAGATCTCCGCGGTGCGGCGGTCCTGCCAGACGATGGCGTTGTGGATCGCCCGGCCGGTGGCCTTCTCCCAGACCACCACGGTCTCGCGCTGATTGGTGATGCCGATGCCGGCGATGTCGCCCTCCGGCACGCCGGCCTTCTCGATGACGGAGCGGCACACCGCGGCGGTCGACGACCACAGGTCGGAGGGATCGTGCTCCACCCAGCCGCTCGCCGGGTAATGCTGCTGGAACTCCTCCTGGGCGGTTGCCACGATCTTCATGTCACCGTCGAAGATGATGGCCCGGCTCGAGGTCGTGCCCTGATCGATCGCCATGATGTGGCTCATCCCTGTCCTCCCGCTTCCGCTGCGATACCCCGGAGCCTAGTCCGCCAGGCCTTCGCAGGCCAGCCGCGCCTCGTTGCGGACCTTGTTGATCAGCAACCCCTCGATGATCGGCTGCGCCAGATCGAGCGCCCAGGCCATTTCTCCGGCGGTGTTCGACAGGTTGACCTCGGTGTTGGTCACGTCGCAGCGCGACAGGATGCCCTTGAGCGAGGCCGAGACGTCGAAGGCGAGATCGTCGTCTCCATCCCCCTTGCAGGTCAGCCGCCCCTCGATGCCCATCATCACGCCGTCGCCGTCGAGATTGACGTTGGCGGTCTCGATCTGCACGTCCCTGACCCGGTCGACGCCAAGCGACATGCCGCCCACCTCGAAGCCGAGCGGCTCGCACGGGTTGAGCGCCGCGATCCGCGCCTCGAGCGCCGATTGCCCGGCCCCGCCCTTCGGCGCATCGGGCACCGCCGCGTCCTGCGCCACCGCCCCGGCCGGCCAGATCGGCCAGAGCGCGACGAGCGCCGCCGTCAGGCCTCCCGCGCGCCGCGCGCCGCGGCGCTCCCGCAGATGCCGCATCGCACCCCCCCTCCCTGTACGGGCGCGCGGGAACCCGAGGCCGCCGCGCGCATGGGCTCCCCCGGCCCCCGCTATTCCGCCGCCTGCGAGACGCCCCGCTCCTCGGCCATCCAGGCGTCGAGCGCCGCGATCTCGTCACCGCTCATCCTGAGCCCGAGCTTCGAGCGGCGCCAGACCACGTCCTCGGCCCGGCGGGCGTATTCCCTGGCCATGAGCCAGCGCACCTCGGCCTCGGTCAGCGTGCCGCCGAAGCCGCGCCCCAGATCGGCCGCCTCCGACGCACCGGCGCAGATCTCGGCCGCCTCGGTGCCGTAGGCCCGGACCAGCCGGCGCGCCCAGTATTCGTCGAGGAACGGATGCGCGGTCTTCAACTCCGTCACCAGCCGGTCCACCCCGTCGACCGCAAAATCGCCGCCCGGCAGCGGCACCCGCGCCGTCCAGTCGCCGGTCATGGTCGGGAAATAGGGGCGCAGCTTGCCCATCGCCTGCTCGGCGAGCTTGCGATAGGTGGTGATCTTGCCGCCGAACACGCTGAGAAGCGGCGGCTCCATGCCCACCGGCCCGTCCGTCGCGGGCCCCGCATCGACCGACAGCACGTAATCGCGCGTCGCCGCGGTCGCCGATTTCGCCCCGTCGTCGTAAAGCGGCCGGACCCCCGAATATGTCCAGACCACGTCCTCGCGCCGCACCGGCTTCTCGAAATAGTTCGACGCGAAGGTGCAGAGGTAATCGGCCTCCTCGTCGGTGATCTGCGCCTTCACCGAAGGGTCGCGGCCATGGTCCTTGTCGGTCGTCCCGATCAGCGTGAAATCGGTCTCGTAGGGGATCGCGAAGATGATCCGCCCGTCCTCGCCCTGGAAGAAATAGGCCTTGCCGTGATCGTAGAGCTTCGGCACCACGATATGGCTGCCCCTGACCAGCCGCACGCCTTCCGACGAGTTCATCCTGACCGTGTTCCGCACCACGTCCTCGACCCAGGGGCCGCCGGCATTCACGAGCCCCTTGGCCCGCATCACCTGCTCCTGCCCGGTCTCGAGGTCGCGCACGGTCACCGCCCAATTGGCGCCGGCGCGCTCCGCCGCGACCACCTTGGTGCGCACCTTGATGGTCGCGCCGCGCTCCTCGGCATCGCGGGCATTGAGCGCCACCAGCCGCGAATCCTCGATCCAGCAATCCGAATATTCATAGGCCTTCCTGAACCGGTCGCGGATCGGCACGCCCTCGGGGGCGTTCGTCAGGTCGATCGTCGTCGTCCCCTTCAGGTGCTTCCGTCCGCCCAGATTGTCGTAGAGGAACAGCCCGATCCGGATCACCCAGTCCGGCCGCCGCCCCTTCATCCACGGCATCACCGTGTTCAGCAGCTTCGAGGTCGGCGTCTCCCCCTCGAAGCGCATGTCGGGGCTGTAGGGCAGCACGAAGCGCAAGGGCCACGAGATGTGCGGCATCGCCTCGAGCAGCACCTCGCGCTCGATCAGCGCCTTCTTGACGAGCCCCACCTCGAAGAATTCGAGATATCTGAGACCGCCGTGGAACAGCTTCGTCGATTTCGACGAGGTCGCCCCGGCCAGGTCGCCCATCTCCGCCAGACAGACGTCGAGCCCCCGCCCCTGCGCGTCCCGCGCGATGCCGGTGCCGTTGATGCCTCCGCCGATCACGAACAGGTCAAAGATCTTCTCGGTCACCTCGGTAGTGCTCGCCATGATGCCTCCGGTCAGATGCGGCTAAAGTGCGCAGTATAGCGCATCTGCCTGGAAATTTGAGGGGGCGCGGCCGATTGGCCCGCGCGCGCCCGCCGCCGCCTGGCCTTGGCTCAAGCCTGCCCTCCGGCGATCTCGATGGCCTGCCCGTTGACCGATCCCGAGGCCGCGTCGCACAGCCACAGCGCGGCGCGGGCGACCTCGCCCGCGTCGATGAGCCGGCCGTGGCGGTTCTGCGACACCATGATCTCGAGCGCCCGGTCCTCCGACACGGCCGCCCGGTCGCGGATCGCGCCGACGTTCCGCGCCACGATCTCGGTGTCCACATAGGCCGGGCAGAGCGCGTTCGCCGTCACCTTCGTGCCGATCAGGTCCTCGCTCAGACCGCGCACCAGCCCGACCATCCCGTGCTTCGAGGCGCTGTAGGCCGGCGCGCCCCGCAAGCCCCGGATCCCGGCGATGGAGGCCACGGCGATGATCCGCCCGTAATCGAGATCGCGCATGGAGCGCAGCAATTCGCGGATGGTCAGAAAGGCGCCGTCGAGGTTGACCGCCATCATCTGCCGCCAGAACGCCATGTCGGTCTTCAGAAGGCTGCGCCCCTCGGCGATGCCGGCATTGGCGACGCAGATCGCCAGGGGCCCGCGCGCCGCCACCGCGCGGTCGATCTCGCGCGCCAGTTCCGCCTCATCGGTGACGTCGATCCGGGCCGGGTGGATCCGGGCGGCCGCCGCCGCCTCCAGCGGCCCGCGCCGCCGCCCGGCGATGGTCACCTCCGCGCCCGCCCGGGCCAGCTCGCGCGCGATGGCGAGCCCGATCCCCGTCCCGCCGCCGGTGACGAGCGCGTGGCGCCCCGCAAGATCCGTCATGGCATCCTCCCCGTCTTGCCCGCCCCGAGGCTCGTCCGGGGCGGCGCCGGAGGCAAGGCGCTGGCGATCGTGCGCCGCCGCCTTATTTCGCCCCAAGGGCCGCGACGGCGTGCCGCATCCGCCTGGGCGGCCGGGAAGTCGGGCCGATCCGGCCGGCCGGACGTGGCTTGCGAAAGAAAATTGCGCTCGCTAGACCGGACCGGCCGGCCGCGTCGCACACGAAAGGGGGACGGATGAAATTCGGTGTCGTCAAGGAAAGCCAGGAGTTGGAGGCGCGCGTCGCCCTGACGCCTCAATCGGCTCAGCAGATCCGGAAGCTCGGCCACGAATGCCTGATCCAGTCCGGTGCGGGCGATCGGGCCGACTTCGCCGATGACGTCTATCGCGAGGCCGGGGTCGAGGTCGTGGACAGCGCCGACGCCGTCTTCGAACAGGCCGACGTGATCGCCAAGGTCCGCCCGCCCACCGAGGCCGAGGTCGAGAAGCTCCGCGAGGGGCAGACCCTCATCAGCTTCTTCTATCCCGCCGAGAACGAGGCGCTGATGAAGAAGGCGGCCGAGAAGGGCGCCACGCTCATGGCGGTGGACATGGTGCCGCGGATCTCCCGCGCCCAGAAGCTCGACGCGCTCTCGTCGATGGCCAACATCGCCGGCTACCGCGCGGTGATCGAGGCGGCGAACAATTTCGGCCGCTTCATGACCGGCCAGGTGACCGCCGCCGGCAAGGTGCCGCCGGCCAAGGTCCTGGTGGTGGGCACCGGCGTCGCGGGCCTCGCCGCGATCGGCGCGGCGACCTCGCTCGGCGCCATCGTGAAGGCCTTCGACGTGCGCCCCGAGACCGCCGAGCAGGTGGAATCCATGGGCGCGGAGTTCCTGTTCCTCGACTTCGAGGACAGCTCCGACGGCTCCGGCGAGGGCGGCTACGCCAAGCCGTCGAGCCCCGAATTCCGCGACAAGCAGCTCGCGCTCTTCCGCGAGCAGGCCCCCGAGATCGACATCGTCATCACCACGGCGCTCATCCCCAACCGGGAGGCGCCCGAGCTCTGGACCGAGGACATGGTCCAGGCGATGAAGCCCGGCTCGGTGATCGTCGATCTCGCCGCCGAGAAGGGCGGCAATTGCAAGATGACGCGCAAGGACGAGAAGTTCGTCACCGACAACGGCGTGACGATCATCGGCTACACCGATTTCCCGTCGCGGATGGCGAAGCAATCCTCGACCCTCTACGCCACCAACATCCGCCACATGCTGACCGATCTGACGCCCGAGAAGGACGGCAAGATCGAGCACGACATGGAAGACCGGGTGATCCGCGACTCGACCATCACCCATGGCGGCGAGGTGACCTGGCCGCCGCCGAAGCGCGACGATCCCTCCCCCAAGGCGAGCCAGAAGAAGACCGAGAAGCCGAAGCAGAAGACCGCCGAGGAAAAGCGCGCCGAAGAGATGGCGGCCTTCCGCCGCGAGACGCGCCAGCAGGTCACGCTCCTCGCCGTGGGCGCGGTGGTGATGCTCGCGATCGGCATCGTCGCGCCGCCCTCGCTGATGAGCCACCTCATCGTCTTCGCGCTCGCCTGCTTCGTCGGCTTCCAGGTGATCTGGGGCGTCAGCCACAGCCTGCACACGCCGCTGATGGCGGTCACCAACGCCGTTTCGGGGATCATCATCCTCGGCGCGCTGCTGCAGATCGGGGCGCATAACTGGCTCGTGGTGATCCTGTCGTTCCTGGCGATCGGCATCGCGTCCATCAACATCGTCGGCGGTTTCCTGGTGACGCGCCGGATGCTGTCGATGTTCGTGAAATCCTAGGGGGGACGGGGACATGATCTTCGGAGAAGGCCTTCAGGCCGGCGCCTATATCGTCGCGGCCATCCTGTTCATCCTGAGCCTCGGCGGCTTGAAGGACGAGGAGAGCGCGAAGCGCTCGATCTGGTACGGAATCGCCGGCATGACGCTCGCCGTGCTGGCGACCATCTTCGGCCCCGGCATCCAGAACCTCTTCCTGCTTCTGGTCGCCATCGCCATCGGCGCCGGTCTCGGCATCTACATTGCCGGTCAGGTCAAGATGACCGAGATGCCGCAGCTCGTCGCGGCGCTGCATTCCTTCGTCGGCCTCGCGGCGGTCTTGATCGGCCTCAACGCCGAACTGATGCTGGGCGACGTCCTGGCGCTGAAGGCCGAGGGCGTCGCCCGCTCCTCGGCCGGTCTCACCGGCTTCGGCGAGACGCTCTGGGCCAAGGACGCGGCCGAGATCATCATCCTGCGCGTCGAGAGCTTTCTCGGCATCTTCATCGGCGCGGTCACCTTCACCGGCTCCATCGTCGCCTTCGGCAAGCTGTCGGGCAAGATCGACGGCAAGCCCTCGCAGCTTCCCGGCGGCCACATGCTGAACGCCGCCGCGGCGCTCATCTGCATCGTCCTCGGCATCCTCTACTTCACCGATTTCGGCATCTGGACGGTGGTCCTGATGGCGCTCATCGCGGGCTTCATCGGCTACCACCTGATCAACGGCATCGGCGGCGCCGACATGCCGGTGGTGGTCTCGATGCTGAACTCCTATTCGGGCTGGGCCGCGGCGGCGATCGGCTTCACGCTCTCGAACGACCTGCTGATCGTGACGGGCGCCCTCGTCGGCTCGTCGGGCGCGATCCTCAGCTACATCATGTGCAAGGGCATGAACCGCTCCTTCGTCTCCGTCATCCTCGGCGGCTGGGGCGGCCAGACCCAGTCCGGCGGCCAGGAGATCGAGGGCGAGATGACGCCGATCGACGCCGACGCCGTGGTCGACCTCCTGGAGGAGGCCGACAGCGTCGTCATCGCGCCGGGTTATGGCATGGCCGTCGCCCAGGCCCAGCAGGCGGTCAGCGAACTGACCTCGAAGCTGCGCGAGAAGGGCAAGACCGTGCGCTTCGCCATCCACCCGGTCGCCGGCCGCATGCCGGGCCACATGAACGTGCTTCTGGCCGAGGCCAAGGTGCCCTACGACCTCGTCCTCGAACTGGAGGAGATCAACGACGACTTCCCGCAGACCGACGTGGCCATCGTCATCGGCGCCAACGACATCGTGAACCCGGCCGCGAACGACGATCCGGGATCGCCCATCGCCGGCATGCCGGTCCTCCATGTCTGGGAGGCGAGCCACGTCATCATCTCCAAGCGCGGCCAGGGCACCGGCTATTCGGGCATCGAGAACCCGCTGTTCTTCAAGGACAACGCGCGGATGTTCTATGGCGACGCGAAGGAATCGGTGAACAAGCTGCTGCAGAAGCTCTGACACCGCCGGGATGCGCACGGGTCTCGTGCGCATCCCTCCCCGCGGACCGCGCCGCCGTCACGCCGCCGTCACGCCGCCGTCACCCTTGGGGCCGCCGCAGGATCAGCACGAAGGCCGTCGCCACCAGGATCGTCGAGAAGGCGCCATAGCCGACCGTCACCGGCGCCAGCCCCACCGGCCCCTCGAGCAGGCCGATGACCAGCACCGGCACCGAGATCGCCACATAGGCCACCGTGAAATAGAGCGCCGTCACCCCGGCCGTGGCGCGCGCGGGGCTGCGCGCCGAGACGGCGCCGAGCCCGCCCTTGAAGGCGATACCGTGGCCGATCCCGGTGAAGGCGATGGCGCCGATGAGCCCGCCGAGGCTTCTTGCCCAGAACGCCGCGGTGATCGCCGCGATGCCGAGCGTCAGGATCCCCATGCCGAGCGGCAGCTTGATGCGGCCGGGCAGCCGGTCCTCGACCGCCTGCGCCAGACAGGACGTGCCGAAGATCAGCCCCGCCGTCACCCCGATCAGCAGATGCGCGCCCTCGTGGCCCAGCACCTCGCCCAGATAGGAGGGCGACACGGCGCCCAGAAAGCCGCAGATCATGAACGCCCCGAACGACGCGATCGCCGCCGGCAGGAAGACCGGCCGCACCGCGTCGGGAAGCCTGATGCTCTGGGCGTGCAGATGCGGCGCGCTCGACGGCTCGCTAGGCTCGGGCAGCCGCCAGAGCAGCGCCGTGACGGCAAGCGTCGCCACCAGATGCACCAGATAGGGCGAGAAGAGCGGCGCCGGCAGGACCATGATCAAAAGCGCGCCGATCACCGGTCCCGATCCGAGCCCGCCCATGTTCGACGTCGTCGCGACGATGCCGCCGAGCCGCTTGCGGCCGTCCGGCGCCAGCTCGTTGACCGCCACCGTGGCCGTCGAGGTGTAGATCCCGGCCGAGAGCCCCTGCAACACCCGCGCGAGCAACAAAAGCCACAGCCCGTCGGCCAGCATGAACACCGCCAGCGCCGCCGCCGCCGCGCCCAGGCCGGCGAGCAGCATCGGCTTGCGGCCGATCTCGTCCGACCACGGCCCGAGGCCGATCAGCGCCGCCAGCACGCCGACCGAATAGGTCGCGAAGATGATCGTGATGTCGAGCCCGTCGAAGCCGTAGCGCGCGGCATAGATCGGATAGAGCGGCGTCGGGATCGTGGCGCCCGCCATGACCACGAAGAAGGCGAGTGCGGCGACCGCAAGCGGACGCCAGCTCGGGGGTTGCTCGGGCATGAAGATCCTTTCGGCAGCTGACGCGGGGATGTAATGCCGCCTCGCGGAGCGATGTTCCGGCCCTTGCCGGCACCCGCCCGCACGCGACCTATGTGGAAGAGAAGGAAAGGAGCCGCACCATGGATCTGCAGGAGATCCCCGTCGAGGGTCACGAGACGGTGCTGCGGGTGAGCGACAGGGAGGCCGGGTTGCATGGCCTGATCGCCATCCATTCGACCGCCCTCGGCCCCGCCGCGGGAGGCCTGCGGATGCGGCGCTACCGCGACGAGGCGGCGGCGCTCGAGGACGTGCTGCGCCTGTCGCGCGGCATGACCTACAAGAACGCCGCCGCCGGCCTGCCGCTCGGCGGCGGCAAGGCGGTGATCCTGGGCGACCCGGCCCGCAAGACCGAGGCGCAGCTCGCCGCCATGGGCCGCGCCGTCGACAGTCTCGCCGGCCGCTACTGGACGGCCGAGGACATGGGCATGTCCCCCGCCGAGATGGCCGTGCTGGCGCGCGAGACGCGCTATGTCGCGGGTCTCGCGACCGGCGACCATGCGAGCGGCGATCCCTCGCCGCTGACCGCCCGCGGCGTGTTCCGGGCGCTGCGCCTGACGGCGGCGCGCCGGCTCGGATCGGGGGATCTGAGCGGCCGCCGCGTCGCCGTGCAAGGCCTCGGCCATGTCGGCTGGCAGCTCTGCCGCCTGCTCCACGAGGCCGGCGCCGCGATCGTGGTGGCCGATACCGACGCCGCCCTCGTCGCTCGCGCGCAAGACGCGTTCGCCGCCGAGGCCGTGGCCCCGGCCGCGATCCTGACCGAGAGCGCCGATCTGCTCGCGCCCTGCGCCATCGGCGCGGTGCTCGACGCCACGACGGTCGCCGCGCTCGACGTCGCCGCCATCTGCGGCGCCGCCAACAACCAGCTTGCCACCGACGCCGATGCCGACCGGCTCCACGACCGCGGCATCCTCTACGCGCCCGATTTCGTCGCCAATTGCGGTGGCATCATCAACGTCGCAACCGAGATCCTGGGCATCGCCGACCGCGAAAGCTTCGTCGAGGACCGCCTCGCCGCGGCGGAGGATACGCTGAGGCGGATCTTCGATCGCGCCGCGGCGCAGGACACGAGCCCCCACCGGCTGGCCGAGGCCATCGTCGACGAACGCATCCGCGCGGCCGACCGCCCCCGCTCCTGAGCCGGCTCGCCGAAGGGCACGCCGCACCCCCGCCCCCGACCGGCGCGGGGGCGCCGAGCCCCTCCCATGCGGCGGAGAGGGCGGCGTGGCGAGCGGAGCGCGGCTCCCTCCGGCCCCCGTCGTTGCCGCAGCGGCCCGACCGGCGCGCGCCGCCTCGGGCGGTGTTAAGCCTCGCCTCCCCCGTTCGCCGGTCCGATGCAATTCCGATGCAAGTCCGACGGATTTCCGATAGCCCTCGAAGCACTCCCGGCTCTTTCCTATGGCAGCGACCGCATGACCGACTTCTCCGCAACCCGCGCGTTCTTCGCCCTGCCCGAGGGGGTCGCCTATCTCGACGGCAATTCGCTCGGGCCGATGGCCCGCAGCGTTCCCGAGCGGATGCGCCGGGCGCTCGAGGAGGACTGGGCGCAGGACCTCATCAGGTCCTGGAACACCGCCGGCTGGATGACGCTCCCCGACCGTCTGGGCGACCGGATCGCGCCGCTCATTGGCGTCGCCCCCGGCACCGTGACGACCGGCGACACCTTGTCGATCAAGGTCTACCAGGCCCTCGCCGCCGCTCTCGCGCTGAACCCGGACCGGCGCATCATCCTGTCGGACAAGGGCAATTTCCCCGCCGATCTCTATATCGCCCAAGGCCTCGCCAACACGCTCGACCGCGGCCACCGGCTCGTCGCGCCGCCGCCCGCCGAGGTCGAGGCGCACCTGAGCGAGGAGGTCGCGGTGCTCCTTCTGACCGAGGTCGACTACCGCACCGGTCGCCGCCACGACATGGCCCGCCTCGTGCGGATGGCGCGGGAGCTGGGTATCGTCACGATCTGGGACGTGGCCCATTCCGCCGGCGCCCTGCCGGTCGAGGCCGCCGCGGCAGGCGCCGATTTCGTCGTCGGATGCACCTACAAGTACCTCAATTCCGGGCCCGGCGGCCCCGCCTTCATCCATGTCCGCGACGGCCTCGCCCCCGCCATCGCGCCCGCCCTCGCCGGCTGGCTCGGCCACGCCGCGCCCTTCGATTTCGACCCCGCCTACCGCCCCGCCGATGCCGTCCGCCGCCTGCGGGTCGGCACGCCGCCGGTGCTGCAGATGGTGGCCCTCGATGCCGCGCTCGACGTCTGGGACATGGCCGACATCGGCGACGTGCAGAGCCGGTCGCTCGTCCTCTCCCGCCGCCTGATCGACGGGCTGGAGGCGGCCTGCCCGTCGCTGTCGCTCGCGACGCCACGCGACGACGACGCCCGTGGCAGCCAGGTCTCGTTCCGCCACGAGGAAGGATACGCGATCATGCAGGCGCTGATCGCCCGCGACGTCATCGGCGACTTCCGCGCCCCCGACATCCTGCGCTTCGGCCTCACGCCCCTCTATATCGGCGAGGCTGAGGTCGACAGGTGCATCGAGACCTTGAGCGAGATCATGACGTTGCGCCTCTGGGACGATACGGCCCATCGCACCCGCCGGCGCGTGACCTGACCCTCCGCCGCGGCAGGATCCGACCTGCCCTCGACCCTGACGGGCGACCTGCAGGCCCGTTTCCACCGGTGCCACCGCCCTCAGCGCGCCCTCGTCTTGCCGTGGCGTCGACAATCGCTAGGCTCGCTGCACGCAACCGGAGCAGAGGGGCGCATGGACCAGACCCGCAGCGCGGCGATCAGCGACGACCAGCTTTTCGAGCTCCGCTGGGAGCGCGCCGAGAGCGACCTGATGGCGCCGCTGACCCGGCTCTACGCCGCGACGATGGCGCCTGCGACGCTGCGCGAGCGGCTGCGCGCGCTTCTGGCGCGGAAATGGGCGGAGCGGCCGGTCGACCTGCGCGCGCTCGACCTGCGCCGCGACCTGACCCCCGACTGGTTCCAGAGCCAGGCCATGGCCGCCTATGTCTTCTACGTCGACCGCTTCGCGGGCTCCATGCGGGGCGTCGCCGATCGCATCCCCTATCTGCAGTCGCTCGGGATCCGCTACGCGCATTTCATGCCCTGCCTGAAGCCGCGCCCGGGCGACTCGGATGGCGGCTATGCGGTAATGGATTACGGCGAGATCGACCCGACGCTCGGCACCATGGCCGATTTCCGCCAGGTCGCGCGGAAGATGCGCACGGCCGGCATCAGCCCCTGCATCGACATGGTGCTGAACCACACCGCGCGGGAGCATCCCTGGGCGGAACGGGCGCGCGCCGGCGACGCGTTCTACCAGGGCTTCTACCGCCTCTTCGACGACGAGACCCTTCCCCTCGAATACGAGAAGACCCTTCTCGAGGTGTTTCCGAACCAGGCGCCCGGCAACTTCACCTGGGAGCCCGGCATGGAGAAATGGGTCTGGACGACCTTCAACACCTTCCAGTGGGACCTGAACTGGGACAATCCCGAGGTCTTCCTCGCCATCCTCGGCATCGTCCTCGACCTCGCCAATGCCGGGGCCGAGGTGCTGCGGCTCGACGCGGTGGCCTTCATGTGGAAGCGGATGGGCACGATCTGCCAGAACGAACCCGAGGTCCACGACATCCTGCAGGCCATCAACCAGGCCGCCTCGGTCGCCGCGCCGGCCACCATCTTCAAGGCCGAGGCCATTGTCGGGCCGAACGAGCTCGTCCCCTATCTCGGCGCCGGTCGGCATACCGGCAAGGTCTGCAACCTCGCCTACCACAATTCGCTGATGGTGCAGTTCTGGTCGGCGCTCGCGAGCGGCCGGACGGAGCTGATGACCCACACGCTCCGCCGCCATTTCCCCGACCGCTTCACCGGCGCCGAATGGGCGACCTATATCCGCTGCCACGACGACATCGGCTGGGCCATCACCGAGGCCGATGCCGAGGCGGTGGGCGTGACCGGGCCCGGCCACCGGCGCTTTCTCGTCGATTTCTTCGCCGGCCGCTTCCCGGGCTCCTTCGCGCGGGGCGCCGACTTCCAAGTGAACGACGCGACGGGCGACGCGCGCACCAACGGCACCTTCGCCTCGCTCGCCGGCCTCGAAGCCGCCACGACGCCGGCGGAGACCGATCTCGCCGTGGCGCGCATCCTTCTCGGCCACGCGCTCATCGCCGGGTTCGGGGGGCTGCCGCTCATCTACATGGGCGACGAGCTCGGCCTGCTGAACGACCATGCCTTCGCCGAGGATCCCGACCTCGCGGCCGACGGGCGCTGGATGCACCGGCCAAAGATGGACTGGGCGCTGGCCGAGGCGGCCGCGCGCGCCGACACGCCGGCGGGCCGGATCTTTCGCGGCACCCGCCACATCCTGCGCATCCGCGCCGAGATCGCCGCGCTGCGCGGCGACGTGCCGAGCCGGATCCTCGCCACCGGCCATGACAAGCTGTTCTGCGTGCTGCGCCCCGGGGCGGACGACACGGTCACCGCGCTTCACAACTTCACAGCCGAGACGCAGCAGATAGAGGCGCACCGGGTCGGGCTCGACCCCGACGCCCTGCCGCTCGACGCGCTGACCGGGGCGCTCCCCGGCTGCGAGGCCGACCGCATCGTGCTGCCGCCCTATGCCGCGCTCTGGCTGCACGCGCCGATCTGGTAGCGCGCGCCGGGGCTTGCCAAACCGCCCCGGCTGTCCTAGAGGCCCGCATTCACCCGTGTGCCCACCCTTGGAGGCGGCGGGGTCGTACAATCTAGGAGATCACCACATGGCCGGCGAAACGCCCGACATCATCGCCATGGAACGGACGGGGACAGGCAAGGGGGCCGCCCGTCAGGCCCGGCGCGAGAACCTCGTGCCCGGCATCGTCTATGGCGGCGGCATCGATCCGCTCCCCATCAACCTGCCCTACAACGAATTGCTGAAGCGGCTGAAGGCCGGCCGCTTCCTGTCGACGCTCTTCAACCTCAAGGTCGAGGGACAGGACGACGTGCGGGTGATCTGCCGCAGCGTCCAGCGCGACGTGGTCAAGGACCTGCCCACCCACGTGGATTTCGTCCGGCTGCGCCGGACCAGCCGGGTGTCGCTGTTCATCCCGGTCGAGGTGGTGGGCGAGGCGGAAAGCCCCGGCCTGAAGGCAGGCGGCGTCCTGACCATGGTGCGCCCCGAGGTCGAGCTGCGCTGCACCGCGGGCGACATTCCCGAGAAGATCACGATCTCGGTGGCGACGGCAGAGATCGGCGACACGCTGCATATCTCGGACGTGACGCTGCCCGAGGGCACCCGTCCGACCATCGACCGCGATTTCGTGATCGCCAACATCCAGGCGCCCTCGGGCCTCGCCTCGCAGAAGGAAGAGGACGAGGACGACGTCGCCGCCGACGAGGTCCCTGCGACCGAGATGGAAGCGGGCCCCGACGCGGAGACGGACGGCAGCGCGAACTGACGCCCTGCGGCGACCGCCCTCGACGGCGCGACCCGCGACGGTCGCGCCGTTTCTTTTCGCTCGCTGCGACCTACTCTCGGAGGGGACCGGCCCCGGGGCGGTCCCTTTCGAGCAGTGAACGACGCAGACCCGCATGACCGACCGCGACCAGACCCATCCGGAGCCGCAAGCCTTCACGAGCCCCGGGGGCGGCACCGGGCGGTTCTGCAATGTCGATCCCGGCCAGCACTTTCCCGGCGTTTCGGGGGTGCTCTCCGAACAGGCCATGGCCCAGACGCGCATGGCCGTCGCCCTTGTCGATCCGCGGCAGGACGACATGCCGCTGGTCTTCGTCACCCGCGCCTTCGAGCGGCTGACCGGCTACAGCCAGGATCAGGCGATCGGCCGGAACTGCCGCTTCCTGCAGGGGCCGGAGATCGACCCCGAGACCGTCGCCAAGATCCGCCACGCCATCCTGAACGAGGACGTGATCGTCGTGGAATTGCTGAATTGCCGGCATGACGGGTCGACGTTCTGGAACGCGGTGCATCTCGGACCGATCTACGACGAGACGGGCGAGCTGATCTACTATCTCGGCCCGCAATGGGATGTGTCCAAGGTGCATGCCGCGCGGGCGGACGAGGCCCATGCGCGGATGATGGCGCGCGAGTTCAGCCACCGAATGAAGAACATGTTCGCGGTGATCGGCGGGCTGGTGACGGTGACCGGGCGGACCTGCGACATCCAGCCGCAGGTCGCCGAGATCGACGACCGCATCCGCGCCCTGGCCCTCGCCTTCGAGACCACCCTCGACGACGCGGCGCGCGGATCGGCGGATCTGCAGCCGACCATCAAGGCCGTTCTCGATCCCTACGATCCGGCCGGCGACGGCATCAGGCTGAGAGGTCCCGATCTGCGGGTCGATCCCATCCTCGTCTCGACCATCGGCCTTGCCCTGCACGAACTGGCGACGAACGGCATCAAGCACGGCGCGCTCAGCGGCGGGACCGGGCAGAGCCGCGTCGAATGGGGCGCCGACGAGAGCGGCGGGCTGTCGCTCCTCTGGACCGGGACCGGCGGCCCCGAGGTCGCGCCGCCCGGGCGCCGCGGGATCGGGGTTCGACATCGTCGAGACGCTGCTGGCCACCACCGGCGACCGCCTGAGCCTCGACCGGACCGCGGGCGGGCTTCGTGCCAGGATCGACATCGCCGCCGCCGTGAGAGCCGAATGACCCTGCAAGAGCCCGAAGACACGGCGCCGCGGATCCTGATCCTCGAGGACGAGCCGCTGATCCTTCTGGAACTGTCCGACGCGATCAGGGACGAGGGGGCCGTCGCCGTGCCCGTCAACTCGGTCGAGAAGGCGATCTGCGCGATCGACCGAGAGGCGCCCGATGCGGCCATCCCCGACCTCAATCTGGGGCGCGGGACGACATGCGAGGCCGTCGCGGCTCGCCTGCAGCGTCTGCGGATCCCGTTTCTGATCCACTCGGGCGATCTCGTGCGCCAAGGCGAGTTGATCGCCCGGATCAACGCGGAGGTCATCGCCAAGCCCGCGGCCAGTTCCGAGGTGGCGGCGCGCGCCCTGGCGCTGGTGCGGGACCGGACGCCGCCCAACCGGCCCCGGAACGGCCCCCCAGGCGGAGGGATGTGATGCGGCTGTTCGTGGGGTTGGGAAATCCGGGCGAGAAATACGCCCGGCACCGGCACAATATCGGCTTCATGGCGGTGGAGCGCATTGCCGCCGACCACGGCTTCGCGCCGTTCAGGTCGAAGTTTCAGGGGCGCCTGTCGGAGGGGCGTCTCGGCGGCGACAAGGTCGCGATCCTGATGCCCACGACGTTCATGAACGAGTCGGGCCGCTCCGTCGGCGAGGCGCTGCGCTTCTACAAGCTCGACCCCGCCGATGTGGTGGTCTTCCACGACGAGATCGACCTCGCCCCCGGCAAGCTCAGGTGCAAGACCGGCGGCGGCCATGCCGGCCATAACGGCCTGCGCTCCATCCACCAGCATGTCGGGCCGGATTACGGGCGCGTGCGGATCGGCGTCGGCCATCCGGGTCACAAGGACCGCGTGCCGGGATACGTGCTCCACGATTTCGCGAAGGCCGACGAGGCGTGGCTCGACGACCTGCTCCGCGGCATCTCGGAGGGGGCCGATCATCTGGCGCAGGGCGATACGGGGCGGTTCATGACCACCGTGGCGCAGCGCCTGTCGCCGCAGCGCCCGTCAACCGGCACGCGCGTTGCCGCCCCCGACGCGCCATCCGGCGAGCGGTCGCCTGTGGCGCCGGAGCCGCAGCCGGAGGAGGACGTGCGAAGCCCGATGCAGAAGCTCATCGACCGGTTCAGATAGGCCGCTGACCCGCCGCAGCGCGGGCTCCAGCGAACCGGTTTCGCCATGGGGCATCGTGGGCTAGTCTCGGGGCGAGAGGAGATGCCCATGAAGATCGACCATCCGGTGAACGTGCTCGGCGCGGCGCTCGAAGCCTGCTCCGGCAATCCGCTGACGGGCTTCTTTCGCGACGGCCATTGCAACACCTGCGACGCGGACCGGGGCAACCATACCGTCTGCGCGGTGATGACCGACGAGTTCCTCGTCCTGTCGAAATATCTCGGCAACGACCTGTCGACGCCCAGGCCGGAATACGGCTTTCCCGGGCTGAAGGCGGGCGATCGGTGGTGTCTGTGCGCCGGGCGGTTCCTGCAGGCCGTGCACGAGGATTGCGCGCCGCGGGTCCATCTGGCCGCGACGCATCGCCGGGCCCTCGAGGTGCTGACGCTCGACCTCCTGCGTCAGCACGCCGCCGACGCCTGAGCCCCCGCCGCTGAGCCGTGGGTCGGGCTCCCTCAGGCCGGTTTCGAGATGTCGACGCCCAGCGCCTTTGCCACGGTGAAGATGTCCTTGTCGCCCCGGCCGCACATGTTCATGCAGATGATGTGGTCGCGCGGCAGGTCGGGCGCGATCTTCATCACATGCGCCAACGCGTGGCTCGGTTCGAGCGCCGGGATGATGCCTTCCGAGTCGCAGCAGAAGGTGAAGGCATCCAGAGCCTCGCGGTCGGTGATCGCCACGTACTCCGCCCGGCCGGTGTCGTGGAGCCAGGCATGTTCCGGGCCGATGCCGGGATAGTCGAGCCCGGCGGAGATGGAGAAGCCCTCGAGGATCTGGCCGTCCGCGTCCTGCAGCAGATAGGTCCGGTTGCCATGCAGCACGCCGGGCCGGCCGCCGGCCAGCGAGGCGCAATGCTCCATCCGGTCGTCGACGCCACGGCCGCCGGCCTCGACGCCGATGATGCGCACCTCCTTGTCGTCCAGGAAGGGATAGAACAGGCCCATCGCGTTCGATCCGCCGCCGATCGCGGCGATGATCGTGTCGGGCAGGCGCCCTTCCGCCTCCTGCATCTGCGCCTTGGCTTCGGTGCCGATGATCGACTGGAAATCGCGCACCATCGCGGGATAGGGGTGCGGCCCGGCCACCGTACCGATGCAATAGAACGTGTCGCGGACATTCGTCACCCAGTCGCGGAGCGCGTCGTTCATCGCGTCCTTGAGCGTGCCGCGGCCGCTCGTCACCGGCACCACCTCGGCGCCGAGAAGGCGCATGCGGAAGACGTTGGGCTGCTGACGCTCGACGTCGTGGGCGCCCATATAGACCACGCATTTCAGCCCGAACTTGGCGCAGACCGTGGCGGTGGCGACGCCGTGCTGGCCCGCCCCGGTCTCGGCGATGATCCGCTCCTTGCCCATGCGGCGGGCGAGCAGGATCTGACCCAGCACGTTGTTGATCTTGTGCGCGCCGGTATGGTTCAGCTCGTCGCGCTTGAGATAGACCTTGGCGCCGCCCAGGCGCTCGGTCATGCGCCGGGCGAAATAGAGCGGCGAGGGCCGTCCGACATAATGCGTCCAGAGATCCTGCATCTCGTCCCAGAAGCTCTGATCAGTCTTCGCCTTCTCGTATTCCGCCTCGAGCCTGAGGATCAGCGGCATCAGCGTCTCGCTGACGAAGCGGCCGCCGAAATCGCCGAACCGGCCCTTCTCGTCGGGGCCGGTCTTGAAGCTGTTCAGAAGATCGTCGGGCATCGGGCGTCTCCTTCTTGATCGCCGTTGCCTACTCCGGCCGGGGCAACCGGGGCAAGCGGCGAGGTCACCTGAATCGCCGCGACAGCGTGTTGATCCGGCGCCGCAGCCGGATCGCCACCAAGGTGATGAGCGGCCGCAGCGCCGGCAGGTCGATCGCCAGGAGCAGAAGCCCGAGCGGCAGCATCCATACCCCGAGGACGGGCAGGATCGACAGACAGCCGCCAATCACCAGGAGCAGGCCCAGCGGGATGCGGATGATGGCAAGGCGCCTGCCGCGCAGATAGTGGATGAAGCCCGCCGCCGCCGGAACCCCGTGTTCCAGCGCGTCGAGCTGCCGGTCGAGGCGGCGCTGCATCTTGCGGCGGCGTGAGAACTTGTCGTTCATGCCCGTCAGGTGCACCCTCACGGCGCAAGGGTCAATCGCTCGCCACCCCCGCTATCCGCTTGTTGAAGGCGCGCCGGCGCCGCTCCGCCGCATGGGCGGCGGACCCGTCCGCTGCGTCGTCAGGCCGACAGCGCCGCGCCAAAGGCCGCGATGCGCAGGGCATCCTTGATCCCCGGCGCGCTTTCGACGCCCGAGGACACGTCCACCTGGCTCGCATCCGTCGCCATGACTGCCTCGGCCACGTTCTGGGGCGTCAGGCCGCCGGCCAGCATCCACGGGCAGGACCAGCGGCGCCCGGCGATCAATCTCCAGTCGAAGGCCAGACCGTTGCCGCCTGGGAGGGCGGCGCCCGCCGGCGGGCGCGCATCGATCAGAAGCTGGTCCGCGGCCTCGGCCTGCGCGTCGATCGCGGCGAGATCCTCGGGGCCGCTCACGCCGATCGCCTTCATCACCGGCAGCCCGTAGCGTGCGCGGACCTCGCGGACGCGGAGCGGCGTCTCCGTGCCGTGCAATTGCAGCATGTCGAGCGGCACCGCGGCGAGCAGCGCGTCGAGAAAGGCGTCGCTGGCATTGACGGTAAGTCCCACCCTGATCGGGCCTTCGGGAACCGTTCCGGCCAGAGCCGCGGCCTGCGCGATGGAAAGGTTGCGCGGCGATCCGGGAAAGAACACGAAGCCCATATACGACGCCCCCGCCAGAAGCGCTGCCGGAATGTCGGCGGGATCGGTCAGGCCGCAGATCTTGAACCGCGTCACGAGACCCGTTTCTGCGGCACCGACCCGTCCTCGAGGAGGGCGATGATGTCGTCGCCGCGCTCGGTCCGCTGGCTCTTCATCCTCTTCATTTCCTTCTCGAGCGATTCCCGGTCGCGCCGCTCCGAGCGGGCCGCTGCGCGGTGCTTGTGCTCCCGCGCGAACTCCCAGAAGAACCCGATCAGGAGGCCGATGCCGACGGCGAGGAGGATGACGACGAACATCGGCAGCGTCAGCGTCCACGTGAAGCCCAGGAAGCCCGCCATGGCGTCCGGCAGCAGCCGCAGGGTCACCGTCTGCGCGTTCGCCAGGGCGATGGCGACCAGAATCACGGCGATCACCGCGAGAATGATGGTCTTCAGGATTCGCATGTCCGTCTACCCCTCGTTCAACCTGTCGCGCAGCAGCTTGCCGGCCTTGAAGAACGGCACGTGCTTTTCGTCGACCGCCACCGCCTCGCCCGTGCGAGGGTTGCGTCCCTGTCTAGCATCCCGCTTCTTGACGGAAAAGGCACCGAAGCCGCGCAGTTCGACGCGGTTGCCGCAGGACATGGCGCCGATGATCTCCTCGAACACGGTGTTCACTATGCGCTCGACGTCACGCTGCGTCAGGTGCGGATTTTCGTCGGCGATCTTCTGAATGAGCTCCGACCGAATCATGTGCGACGATCCTTTTGTCCGCGCCGGCGGATCGTGTGCCGCCGGATCGAAACATCTAATCCGGAGGCCGGCGCAAGAAAGCGTTAGCCCACGTTAATTCCAACGCCCCGTACAAGAAAACCCCCCGCGGGCGGTCTGCGGGGGGTTCTTTTTCGGAGGCTCGGCGGCCGGTGTCAGTCGTCGCGATTGAGCGCGGCGCCCAGGATGTCGCCGAGCGAGGCGCCCGAATCGGACGAGCCGTACTGTTCCACGGCCTCCTTCTCCTCGGCGATCTCGCGGGCCTTGATCGACAGGCCGAGACGGCGCGACTTCTGATCGACATTGGTCACGCGCACATCGACCTTGTTGCCGACCTGGAACCGCTCCGGCCGCTGCTCGGACCGGTCGCGGCTGAGGTCGGAGCGGCGGATGAACGATTTCATGCCCTCGTATTCGACCTCGATGCCGCCATCCTCGATCGCCGTCACCGTCACGGTGATGATCGAGCCGCGCTTCACGCTGCCCACCGTTTCCGTGAAGGTGTCGTCGAGCGCCTTCATCGAGAGCGAAATCCGCTCCTTCTCCACGTCGACCTCGGTGACGACAGCCTGCACCGTGTCGCCCTTCTGGAACCGCTGGATGGCGTCCTCGCCCCGCTCGTCCCACGAGATGTCGGACATGTGGACCATGCCGTCGATATCGTGATCGAGACCGACGAACAGACCGAACTCGGTGATGTTCTTGACGTCGCCCTCGACCTGGGTGCCTTCGGGATGGGTCTCGGCGAAGACTTCCCACGGGTTGCGCATGGTCTGCTTGAGGCCGAGCGAAACCCGCCGCTTCTGGCTGTCGATCTCGAGAACCATGACCTCGACCTCCTGGGAGGTGGATACGATCTTGCCCGGATGGACGTTCTTCTTGGTCCAGGACATCTCGGAGACGTGGACCAGCCCCTCGATCCCCGGCTCGAGCTCCACGAAGGCGCCGTAATCGGTGATGTTGGTGACCCGGCCGGCATGGACGGAGCCCAGCGGGAACTTGGCTTCCACCGTGTCCCACGGATCGTCCTGCAACTGCTTCATGCCGAGCGAGATGCGGTGCGTCTCCTTGTTGATCTTGATCACCTGGACCTTGATGGTCTCGCCGATATTGACGATCTCGGTCGGGTGATTGACCCGCCGCCAGGCCATGTCGGTGACGTGCAGCAGGCCGTCGACACCGCCCAGATCGACGAAGGCGCCGTATTCGGTGATGTTCTTGACGACCCCGTCGACCGCGGCGCCTTCCTCGAGGTTGGAGATCACCTCGGCGCGCTGCTCGGCGCGGCTTTCCTCGAGGATGGCCCGGCGCGAAACCACGATATTGCCGCGGCGGCGGTCCATCTTGAGGATCTGAAAGGGCTGCTTGAGGCCCATCAGGGGCCCGGCGTCGCGAACCGGGCGCACGTCGACCTGAGAGCCCGGGAGGAACGCCACGGCGCCGCCGAGATCGACGGTGAAGCCGCCCTTGACGCGGCCGAAGATCGCGCCTTCGACGCGGTTCTCGTCGGCATAGGCCTTTTCGAGACGGTCCCAGGCCGCCTCGCGGCGCGCCATCTCGTGGCTGATGACGGCCTCACCGCGGGCATTCTCGACCTGCCGCAGATAGACCTCGACCTCGTCGCCCACATTGATCTCGGGCGCCTCGCCGGGCTGGGCGAATTCCTTCAGATCGACGCGGCCTTCCATCTTGTAGCCGACGTCGATGATGGCCTGCCCCGCCTCGATGGCGAGAACCTTACCGCGGACGACCGAGCCCTCGTCGGGCGTGTCGATGTCGAAGCTTTCGTTCAGGAGGGCTTCGAATTCCTCCATGGATGTGTTTTTAGCCATGTGGCAGTCGGTTTCCTTGAGATCGGATATTCTGGCCGCAGGGTTGTCTCCCTGGGTCTCGGGTGGATTGGCCTCTCGGGCGGAGGTGACACGAAAAGGGCCGGCAAGACCGGCCCGATCGGGGTCCGAAGGTGTTCCGCCCCTTCGACGCAAGCCTTCTAAGCGATTGCGCGCGCCGTGACAAGACCGCGGCGGCCATTGCCGTCCCGAGCGGTCAGTCCCGCAGCCGAGCGGCCACCTGGGCTATGGCCACGGCCACGGCCTCGTCGATGGCGAGGTCGGTCGTGTCGATCGTCACGGCGTCCTCGGCGGGCCGGAGCGGCGCGTCGCTGCGGTCGGTGTCGCGCGCGTCGCGCGCCCGGACCTCGTCGAGCACGGCGGCGAAGCTCGTGCCGTCGGCGAGCTCGGCATGCCGCCGCCGGGCCCGGATCTCGGCCGCCGCGGTGACGAACAGCTTCACCTCCGCCTCGGGGCAGATCACCGTGCCGATGTCGCGCCCGTCGAGCACCGCGCCGTCGCCCAGACGCGCGAATCGCCGCTGGAAGGCGAGGAGGGCGCGCCGCACCTCGGGGATCGCGGCGACGCGGCTGGCGGCGCTGGCCACCTCGGCGCTGCGCAGGTCGGAGCGATCGAGATCCTCGGGAACGAGCGCCGCCGCCGCCGCCGCCGGATCCTGCCCGTCGAGCACCCGGCGCCCGGTGGCCCGATAAAGAAGGCCCGTATCGAGATGCCGGAAGCCGAAATGCGCGGCCACGGCCTTGGCGATCGTGCCCTTGCCGGCGGCGGCCGGACCGTCGATCGCCACCGTGAAGGGCATCAGCCGCTCTCCGCGAGGAGGCCGGGGTCGAGGCCGGGCGCTTGCGGAAGCCCGTCGGCGATCTCGTAATAGTCGCCCTTTTCGGCGCAGAAGATGTGCCCCCTCATGGTGAGCCCCGTCGGCGCGTCGAGCGCGCCCGCGAAGATCGACAGCCGGGCGCCGCCCCCGTCCCAGAAGAGGTTCGACCCGCAGATCGGGCAGAAGCCGCGGCGCGCGGTCTTCGAGCTCTGAAACCAGCGCAGCTCGCCCTCGATCTCGACCTGGTCGCGCGGCGCCGACGTGGCGGCGGTGTGATGGCCCGAGCTGCGCCGGCATTGCCGGCAGTGACAGGCGACGACTGGTCTGAGCGGCCCCCTCACCCGAAAGGAGACTTCGGCGCAGAGGCATCCTCCGGTGACGGAAAGCGCACCCGGATCCACGGCAAAAACATCTGTCACGACTGAACCCTCTCGAACTGGGCGCCGAGGCCGCTCATGAGCGGCTCGAAGATGGGAAAGGACGTAGAAATGGGTCCGGCATCGTCCACTCCCATCGGCTGGCGCGTGGCGAGCCCGCAGCACAGGAACGACATCGCGATGCGGTGATCGAGGCGGGCGGCCGCCGTGGTTCCGCCCCTGACGCCCGCGGGCCCGCACCCCGTCACCCGCCACCAGCCCGGTCCCTCCTCGACCGTGACGCCGGCCGCGCGCAACCCCTGCGCCATGGCGTCGATCCGGTCGCTCTCCTTGACGCGCAGTTCGGCGACGCCCGGCATGTCCGTCACGCCGCGAGCGAAGGCCGCGACGACCGACAGGATTGGATATTCGTCGATCATCGAGGCCGCCCGCTCGGGCGGCACGCGCACCCCCTGCAGGTCCGGCGAGAACCGCGCGCGCAGATCGGCTGCGGGCTCGCCCCCCTCGTCGCGCATGTTCTCGTAGCCGAGATCGGCGCCCATCTCGCGCAGCGTCTCGAACAGCCCCGACCGCGTCGGGTTGAGGCCGATATTGGGGACCACGACCTCCGAGCCCTCGACGATGAGCGCCGCGCAGACCGGGAAGGCGGCAGAGGAGGGGTCGCGCGGCACGGTGATCGATTGCGGGCGAAGCTCCGGCTGGCCGGCGAGCGTGATGACGCGCCCCGCGTCGGTCACCTCGGTCGAGATCGTCGCCCCGAAGCCCGCCAGCATCCGCTCGGAATGATCGCGCGTCGCCTCGCGCTCGATGACCACCGTCTCCCCCGGCGCGTTGAGGCCCGCCAGCAGCACCGCGGACTTCACCTGCGCCGAAGGGACGGGCGTGGCATAGCGCACCGGTACGGGATCGCGGGCGCCGAGCAGCGTCAGCGGCAGCCGTCCGTTCGACCGGCCGACCGCCTGCGCCCCGAACAGCGCCAGCGGCTCGGTCACCCGCCCCATCGGCCGGGCGCAGAGCGAGGCGTCGCCGGTGAAGGTGGTGGCGAAGCCATGGGTGGCCACCGCCCCCATCAGAAGCCGCACGCCGGTACCCGAATTGCCGCAATCGATGACCTGGTCGGGCTCGCGGAAGCCCCCGACGCCGACGCCGTGCACCGACCAGCGGCCGTTTCCGTGGCTCACCACCTCGGCGCCCAGCGCCCGCATGGCCCTCCCGGTATCGAGCACGTCCTGTCCCTCGAGAAGCCCCTCGATCCGCGTCTCGCCGACCGCCATCGCTCCGAGGATCAGCGCGCGGTGGCTGATCGACTTGTCGCCCGGAACATGGGCCGTGCCGCTGAGCGGGCCGGCTTTCCGGGCGATCAGGGGCCGGGCGGCGGCGTGCTTCGACATGCGACAATGCTCCGATGCGGATGGCCGGTCGGTGAGGTCGCATGCGGCGGGCCGAGGCGCAAGGCGCAAGGCGCAATCAGAACGACGCGAGGATCGGCAGGATGACGAAGACGAAGAGCAGGAAGGGAACGACGGAATTGAGGTTCATGGGGCGACCGTCAAGGCGGAACTGACCGCATCAACTCTAGCGCGGAACATGCCGCCGCGGTTGGAGTTTCGCCGCGATCCACCACAATGTCGGCGCAATTTCGCCTATAGCGTGAAATGCGCCACGGCTGGCACCCTCAGGAAGAGCAGCGCCCGTCGTCCCGGCGCCGGAAGGTCAGGTAATGCGGCCGCCGTCCGGCCCGCAGCGCCTTCTGCTCGTAGCGGGTGGAGCGCCAGTCCTCCCACGGTCGGCGCCAGTCCCGGGGCCGGCGGGCGAGCCAGTCGAACCCGGCCCGCGGCACTTCCTGGAGGCTCTGCCGCGCATAATCGGGGATGTCGGTGGCGATGCGGAGGATCGCGCCGGGGTGCAGGACGCGCGCCAGCGGCACGAGATGCTCGGGCGTGACGAAGCGGCGGCGATGGTGCCGCGCCTTCGGCCAAGGATCGGGATAGAGCAGGAACGCGCGGTCGATGGAGGCATCGGGCAGCACGTCGAAGAGGTCGCGCACATCGCCCGGATGGACGCGCAGGTTCGACAGGCCCGCGGCGCGGATCTTGCCCAGCAGCATGGCGACGCCGTTCAGATAGGGTTCCGCGCCGATGAACCCCGTCTCGGGATGGGCGGCGGCCTGATGCACCAGATGCTCGCCGCCGCCGAAGCCGATCTCCAGCCAGACCGGACGGTCGCCGAAGATTGCCGCAAGATCGAGCGGCGCGCGATGCGGGTTCTCCGCCCAGCCGACCGGACCCGGCGACAGGCGCGCCAGATCCTCGTCGAGATGGCGCTGCTGGCTGGGCTTCAGGTTGTGCCCCTTGCGGCGACCATAGAAGTTGCGCCACGGGGCGGCGTGCGGCTTCATCGTCATGCGACGGCTCCCTAGCGGCGTCGCCCGCCCGGTGCAACGCCCGGGCGTCCCGCGCGTTGACCAGCCATTCCCTGGACGGAGACATCCATGCCCCCGAGATCGACTGGAGCACCCTGCCCCGCCCCGCTGACGACGGCGCGGCCGATCATCTGCAGGGCATGGTGCTGCCCGACGTGCCGCTGCCCTCGACCGACGGCGCGGATGTGAGCCTTGGCGTCCCCGCCGGTCGCCTCGTGGTCTTCGTCTATCCGATGACCGCGGCACCCGATGAGGCGCCCCCACATGGCTGGGACGAGATCCCCGGCGCCCGCGGCTGCACGTCCCAGGCCTGCGCCTTTCGCGACCTCTCGGCGGATCTGGCCGCGGCGGGCGTCGACGGCATCTTTGGCGTCTCCACCCAGAACACCACCCTGCAGATGGAGGCGAAAGAGCGGCTGGCGCTGCCCTACCCGCTGCTGTCGGACCACGCGCTGGCCCTGGCCGACGCGCTCGGCCTGCCGCGGTTCGAGGCCGGCGGCGAGACCTATCTCAGGCGGCTCACCCTGATCGTCGAGGACGGGCGCGTCCGCGACGTCCATTACCCGGTCTTCCCGCCCGACGCCGATGCTCGGTGGGTGCTCGACCAGCTCGGCCCGTCCTCCTGAGGACGGGCGGCCGCCGGTCCTTGCCTCAGACGGCGCGGCGCAGCGCGTCGGCCAGATCCGTCCGCTCCCAGGAAAAGCCGCCATCCTCCTCCGGCGGCCGACCGAAATGGCCGTAGGCGGCGGTGCGCTCGTAGATCGGGCGGTTGAGCTGCAGGTGCGTGCGGATCCCTCGCGGCGTCAGATCCATGGTCTTCCGGATCGCGGTCTCGATCGCCTCCTCGTGCACGGCGCCGGTGTCGTAGGTATCGGCATAGATCGACAGCGGCTGCGACACGCCGATCGCATAGGAGAGCTGAATGGCGCAGCGCTTGGCGAGGCCGGCGGCCACCACGTTCTTCGCGAGATACCGGGCGACATAGGCGGCGGAGCGATCGACCTTGGTCGGGTCCTTGCCGGAGAAGGCGCCGCCGCCATGGGGGGCCGAGCCGCCATAGGTGTCGACGATGATCTTGCGTCCCGTGAGCCCCGCATCGCCGTCGGGCCCGCCGATGACGAACACGCCCGTAGGGTTCACCCACCATTCGGTCCGCTCGGTGATCCAGCCGTCGGGCAGCACCTCGCGGATATAGGGCTCGACGATCTCGCGGATGTCGGCGGAGGTCTGGCTCTCGTGCTCGTGCTGGGTCGAGAGCACGATCGAGGTGACCTCGACCGGCTTGCCGTCCTCGTAGCGCAGGGAGATCTGGCTCTTGGCGTCGGGGCGGAGCGTCGGTTCCTCGCCGGACTTGCGCGCCTCAGCGAGACGCTTCAGCACCTGGTGGGCATAGTGGATCGGCGCCGGCATCAGCTCGGGCGTGTCCTCGACCGCATAGCCGAACATGATCCCCTGGTCGCCCGCGCCCTCGCTCTTGTCGCCCTCGGCATCGACCCCTTGCGCGATATGGGCGGACTGGGCGTGCAGCAGGTTCGTGATCTCGCAGGTGTTCCAGTGGAACTTGTCCTGCTCGTAGCCGATGTCGCGGATGCAGTCCCGCGCGATCTGCTCCACATGATCCAGATATTCGTCGAGCTTGGACTTGTCGCTGAGGCCGACCTCGCCGCCGATCACCACCCGGTTCGTGGTGGCGAAGGCCTCGCAGGCGACGCGCGCCTCGGGTTCCTGCGCCAGGAAGGCATCGAGCACTGCGTCCGAGATCCGGTCGCAGACCTTGTCCGGGTGGCCCTCGGACACCGATTCGGACGTGAAGACGTAGTTCTGGCGCGGCATGGGGGATTGCTCCATTGACTTCGTTCTGACGCGCACGCCAGGAAGCCGTTGTGCGCCGTCGATGTCGCGACGTAGCCGTGGCTCGCGGCCGCTTCAAGGACAAAGGCGGCGGCGCGGCCAGAGCGCGATCGCGAGACCGAGGAGGATGGCCAGCCCCGCGGGCCAGTCGCCGGTGCGGGCATAGGGCGTCGGCGGCAGCGCCGCCGGCACCGGGGCGTCGAAATGCCCCGCCAGCCCGAGCGGCAGCGCCCCGATGATCCGGCCCGTCGCATCGATCACCGCCGAGATGCCGGTATTGGCGGCGCGCACCATGGGCAGCCCCTGCTCGATCGCCCGCATCCGCGCCTGAGCCAGATGCTGCTGGGGCCCCGCGAAGGTGCCGAACCAGGCGTCGTTGGTGATCTGGAGGAGCCAGGCGGGCCGCTCCGCCGTGGCGCCCACTTCGGCGGGAAAGATCGCCTCGTAGCAGATGAGTGGTTGCACCTGCCCGAAGGGGCCGAGATCGACGAGCCGGGGACCGGGGCCCGCCGAATAGCCGAACCCCTCCCCGCTGGCGAGGCCGTAGATGCCGAAGCGCGCGGCCAGATCGCCCAGGGGCACGTATTCCCCGAACGGCACCAGGTGGTGCTTGTCGTAGGTGTCGACAATCCGGCCGCCCGGCCCCAGCACGAAGAGCGTGTTGAAATAGCGCGGGCCGACCGACCTCTGGGCGCCGAAGACGACCACGCGCTCGCCCGCCGCGGCGCTGATGCGGGCAAGCGCGGGATGGCCCGGCTCGACCCAGAACGGCACCGAGGTTTCCGGCCAGATGACGAGATCGGGGGCGCCCGGCGCCGCCGTCAGGTCGAGCGCGCGCCGAAAGAAGACGGGCGCCAGAACCGGGTCCCACTTCTGGTCCTGCGGCGCGTTCGGCTGGACGATCCGCAGGATCGGCGCGTCCGCGCCGGGATCCGGTGCGGGCGGGCGCAGCGCCCCCAGACCGACCGGACCGAGCCACGCGCCAAGAAGAAGCACCGCCGCCAGCGGCCGCGGCCCCACCAGCGCGAGCCCCGCGGCCAGGGCGCAGGTGACGAGGGTCAGCCCGTAGGGGCCTGCGAAGGCGGCGAGCTGCGCGCCCGTTCCCTCCGACCAGACATACCCGAGAAGCGCCCAGGGAAAGCCGGTCAGGATCAGCGATCGCAGCATCTCGATCACGGCGAGCGCAGCGGCGGCGGCAACGGCGAAGCGCCAGCCCCCGGCGGTCAGGCGCCGCGCAACCCCCAGGGCAAGCGCCCAGAAGAGCCCCAGCCCGCCCGACAGGAACACCACCGCGAACGGCGCCATCCAGCCGTCGCGGTCCGGATCGACCATGAAAGGCTCGACGATCCAGTGCAGCGTCAGCGCGAAATAGGCGGTGCCGCCCAGCCAGCCGATCCACGCCGCGCGTCCGCCGCTCGCCGCCCCGCCGGCCAGCCAGACCAGAAGCGCCAGCCCGGCCAGCGCCACCGGCACCAGCGAGAACGGCGCCTGTCCCAGCCCGGCGGCGAGCCCCGCGGCAACCGCAAAGGCCGCCCGGCGAGGGTCACTCACGCGCGGGAAGACGCACGCGCAACCGTTTCAGCCGGCGGGGATCGGCGTCGACGATCTCGAATTCCGCGCCCGAGGGATGCGGAATGACCTCGCCGCGCGCCGGCACCCGGCCGGTCAGCACGACCACGACGCCGCCCAGCGTGTCGATCTCCTCGTCCTCCTCGGGGGCGGTGAGGCTCATCTCGACCGCCTCCTCGAAGGCGTCGAGCGGGGTCCGGGCCTGGGCGATCCAGACGCCCGGCTTCTCTTCCATGAAAAGCTGATCCTCGTCCTCGTCGTGCTCGTCCTCGATCTGGCCGATGACCTGCTCGATCAGATCCTCGATGGTGACCAGCCCGTCGACGCCGCCATATTCGTCGATGACCAGCGCCATGTGGGTCCGTTCGCTCTGCATGCGCTGCAGGAGCACGCCGATCGGCATGGAGGGCGGCGCGTAGATCAGGGGCCGGAGCGTGTCGGCCAGATTGAAGTCGGTCTGCCGCCCGAAGCCGTGGCGCAGCGCGAAATCCTTGAGGTGCAGCATGCCGCGCGGATGGTCGAGCGTGCCTTCGTAGACCGGAAGCCGGGTCATCCCCGAGCTGCGGAAGGTCTCCACCAGATCCTCGAACCCGATGTCGATGGGCACCGACACGATCTCGACCGAGGGGACGGCGACGTCCTCGACCCGCATCCGCGAGAGGTTGAGAAGCCCCGGCGGCATCCGCTGGCCCGGCGCCCGCTCCTCCTCGGGGTCGTCGTCCTCACCGCCCGAGAAGGCTTCGAAGATCCTGCCGAAAAAGCCGCGGTCGGGACTCTCCGGGTCCTCGGCACCGGATCCGGGATCCGTGGCCGGGCGCATCTCGTCAGTGGACATGGTGCCTTTCCGTCTGGAGGGGGAGATCCCCTTACCGGCTGTATGGATCGGGAACACCCAGCTTGCCAAGTATTTCGACTTCGAGTTGTTCCATGAGCGAGGCATCCCCGTCGCGGACATGGTCGTAGCCCAGAAGATGGAGGGTGGCGTGCACGATGAGATGGGCGCTGTGATCGGTCATCGGAAGGCCGGCCGCGGCGGCCTCGCGGGCGCAGGTCTCCCAGGCGATGGCGATGTCGCCCAGCTCGCCCGCCGCCGGCACGACCGGCCGCGCCCCCTCCCGCACCGCCCCGCGCTCCTGTGAGGGCCAGGAGAGGACGTTGGTGGGCGAGGGCCTGCCGCGGAAATCGGCGTTGAGCGCGGCGATGCGATCGTCGTCGCAGCCCAGGATGACGATCGAGGCGGGCCCGGTCAGGCCGAGATGGGCGAGCGTCGCCGCCGCCGCCCGGCCAGCCAGCGCCTCGAGGCCCATGCCGCGCCACCGCGCGTCTTCGGCGACGACATCCACGTCGACATCCAGCGTGGTCTCAGCCATCCGCCTCGTAGGCCTCGATGATCCGCGCGACGAGCGGATGGCGCACCACGTCCCGCGACGTGAAGTAGTTGAAGGAGATCTGGTCGATGCCGCTCAGAAGCCGCTCGGCATCGGCGAGCCCCGACATCTGGCCGCGCGGCAGGTCGACCTGGGTGCGGTCGCCGGTGATCACCATGCGGCTCCCCTCGCCCAGCCGCGTCAGGAACATCTTCATCTGCATCGAGGTGGCGTTCTGCGCCTCGTCGAGGACGACGAAGGCGTTGGCGAGCGTCCGCCCCCGCATGAAGGCCAGGGGCGCGATCTCGATGCGCTTCTCCTCGCGCAGCTTGGCGAGCATCTTCGCCGGCAGGAAGTCGTTCAGCGCGTCATAGAGCGGCTGCATGTAGGGGTCGACCTTTTCCTCCTGCGTGCCCGGCAGGAAGCCCAGCCGCTCGCCCGCCTCGACCGCCGGCCGGCAGAGGATGATCCGGTCGACATCTCCCTGCGCGAACAGGTTCACCCCGACGGCCACCGCGAGGTAGGTCTTTCCGGTGCCCGCCGGGCCGATGCCGAAGACGAGCTCCCTGGCGAAGAGCGACCGCACATAGGCCTTCTGCGCCTCGGTGCGCGGCTCGACCAGCTTCTTGCGCGTCCGGATCTCGACCGCGCCGCCCTTGAACAGCTCCATCTGGTCGCCGTCCCGGGCGCCGTCCTCGGCCAGCGCGCCGCCGCCCATCCGGATCTCGCCGTCGATGTCGCCGGGGTCGATCTCCCGGCCCAATTCCAGCCGCGCATAGAGCGCTTCGAGCACCTCCGACGCCCGCACCCGCGCCTCCGGCTCGCCCATGACGATCAGGTGGTTGCCGCGGCGCAGGATCTGCACCTCGAGCTGCCGCTCGATCTGCACGAGATGGCTGTCCCCGACCCCGCAGAGGTCGATCAGCAGCCGGTTGTCGGGAAAGTCGAGATGGGTCTCGGCGGGAACGGCGGTACTCTGATCCAGCGGGGGAAGCAGGCTGGGAGACTGGGCCAAACGATGCTCCGTTCTGAGGCGGGTGTCGCGCCTATCGTGGGGGCTGGCAGGAGACGAGACAAGGGCTCGTGCGCGGCCCGGCCGAAAAAGAGCGGGACCCCGTCAGACGAGCGCGCCGGCGAGGGAGTTCGACGCGCTGGCGGTGATCCGCACCCGCCGCAGATCGCCGCGCTGGAGTCCCTCGTCCTCGACGAAGACCGAATGCAGATGGTCGGACTTTCCGACCATCTGCCCCGCCGCGCGGCCCGGCTTCTCGAAGAGGACGGCGACCTCGCGTCCCACCATGCGATCCTGCACCGCCTGCTGCTGGCGCCGCAGAAGCGCCTGAAGCCGGTGAAGCCGTTCGCCCTTCGCCGCCTCGTCCACCTGGGTCCGGTCGGCGGCGGGCGTGCCGGGCCGGGGCGAGTACTTGAACGAATAGCACTGGCCGTATTCCACCGCCTCGACCAGCGCCAGCGTGGCGTCGAAATCCGCCTCGGTCTCCTCGGGGAAGCCGACGATCAGATCGCCCGAGATCAGGATGTCGGGCCGCGCGCCGCGGATGCGCTCGATCAGCCGCAGATAGCTCTCGGCGCTGTGCTTGCGGTTCATCCGCCGCAGGATCCGGTCGGACCCCGACTGCACCGGCAGATGCAGATACGGCATCAGCTTGTCCACCTCGCCATGCGCGGCGATCAACTCGTCGTCCATGTCGTGCGGATGCGACGTGGTGAACCGGATCCGGTCGAGCCCGTCGATCTTCGCCAGCTCGCGGATGAGCCGGGCGAGCCGCCATTCCCCGTCATCGGCCGCGCCGTGATAGGCGTTGACGTTCTGGCCCAGGAGCGTGATCTCGCGCACGCCCCGCTCCACCAGATCCCGCGCCTCCGTGAGCACCCGACCGGCCGGACGGGAGGCCTCGGCGCCGCGCGTATAGGGCACGACGCAGAAGGCGCAGAACTTGTCGCACCCTTCCTGCACGGTCAGGAAGGCCGTGGGCCCGCGGGCCGCCTTCGGGCGGCGGGTCAGATGGTCGAACTTGTCCTCGGCGGGAAAGTCGGTGTCGAGCGCCTTGATCCCCGCCCGCGCCTGCCGTTCCAGCTCGGGCAGGCGGTGGTAGCTCTGCGGCCCGACGACGAGGTCGACCAGCGGCTGGCGGCGCAGGATCTCCGCGCCCTCGGCCTGCGCGACGCACCCCGCGACGCCGATCTTCAGGTCGGGATTGGCCGCCTTGAGCGGCCGCAGGCGCCCCAACTCGGAATAGACCTTCTCGGCCGCCTTCTCGCGGATATGGCAGGTGTTGAGCAGGATCATGTCCGCGTCCTCGGGCGCCTCCGCCAGCGCATAGCCGTCGCCCGCCAGCGCCTCGGCCATGCGCTCGCTGTCATAGACGTTCATCTGACAGCCATAGGTCCGGATATAGAGCTTGCGCGTCGCGGCCACGTCCGATCTCCGAAAAGGTCGATGCCCGCCCTACACGCTGCGCGCCCGACCCGCAACGGCGCAGCTTGCGCGCCGCCCCCTGCGTAAGTCACAACAAACACGCAGGAGGCGAGCATGCAAAGACTAGACAACCTCAGATCTCTCAAGCGCGCCAGAAACATCCGCCTGACCGGGCCGGTGGCGATGCTGTTTGTGGAAGACGACGTCGAGGTCGCCTCCTCCATGAGGCACCTCATGGAGCGGGGCTTTCGCAGCCTCCTTCTCTTCGCGCCCCCCGAGATCGCCGTCGATCCCGAGACCTGTCCCGACGCCATCCGGATCGACTGGCGCAACGAGACGGCGTCGGACGTCTCGGACGCGGTCAACGCGGTCATCGCCAAGGGCCCGGGGCTGTGGATGCATTACTGCTTCAACGCGGAATACCTGTTCTTTCCTTTCTGCGAGAGCCGCAGCGTCGGCGAGATGCTGCACTTCCAGGACGGCGAGCGCCGCGATGCCATGCTGACCTACGTCATCGACCTCTATGCCCAAGATGCGGCGCTTCACGGCGCAGCGCATCGGGATACGGCGCATCTCGACCGCTCGGGATACTATGCGATCTCTCGGCCCGATCCGGTGGCGGAGACCGGATCGACGGACCGGCAGCTGGATTTCTTCGGCGGTCTGCGGTGGCGCTACGAGGAACACGTGCCACGCGATCGCCGGCGGATCGACCGGATCGGCCTGTTCCGCGCCCGCCGCGGGCTGCGCCTCAGGCCCGATCACACCTTCGCCGAGCCCGAATACAACACCTTCGCCTGTCGGTGGCACCACAACCTGACCGCCGCGATCTGCTCGTTCCGGGCCGCCAAAGCCCTCGTGCGGAACGGCGCCTGCCGGGATCAGCCTCGATCGTTCATGTGGGACGGATCGGTGCGCTTCACATGGCATTCGCGGCAATTGCTCGACCTGGGGTTGATCGAGCCGGGACAATGGTTCTGACTACGAACCAATGAAGCCGATCACCGGGGACTTTCCACCCGAAGTCACGCTACGCAGCCAAGCATTGCCAGGCCGCGCATCGTGCGATACTTTCCACCCAGCAGACGTGTAAGATTTGTTCGTGGAACTGGCTCGACTGCGAGTCGGTTAACTGTGTGGGGCTTTTGCTGCTCCACTGAGGGGACGTTTGAATATGACCAGAAATTTCATCCTGGCCGCAGTGAGTGTCGCGGCTCTTTCCAGTCCGGCTGCCGCGTTGACCTGCGCCGAGGACAGCAGCAGCGTCGATGATCTTTTCGTCAAGTGCTCCTTCGGCGACGGTGAATCGTGGAAGGCGCAGGCTCTTGTGACGTTCGCGTCGCTGATCGACCAGCTGGGACATGCCGGCGCACTTCCCTCCGACCTGCGCTCGTCGCTCGGGGCGGCCCTCGGGATCGGCGGTGCCGGCAGCGGCGCGTCCGGAGCCGGCGGGGCCGGCAGCGCGGGATCGGGCGGCAGCCAGAGCGGCGTTGAAACCGTGCTGGCCGATGCCGACAAGACCCCTGACGGTCAGATCGAGATCGGCGTGTTTAACGACGGCGACAAGCAGGTCGATAAGGCTCAGAACGGCGAAGGCGCCAGCTTGGCGGCCGTGCCGATTCCGGCCTCCGCCCTGCTGCTGATGGCCGGTCTCGGCGGGCTCGCCGCCCTGCGACGCAAGCCGTTGGCCTGACAGGCTCGGGCAGCGCTCCATCAGGACCTGCATTGCCCCGACCGGGGCAATCCATTCCTCATGTCGGAGTGTCGCGTTTGATCAGACGATAATGCGCAGGCGCCGCACGGTTCCTGCCCCACGCCTTTTGTCCGGCGATCAGGGCCCTTGTCCGACAATCATGAACAGTCAGGCCGCCTGCCGATCTTCGTTTCGGCATGCCGCCATGCGTTGGCGCACGCCTCGCACACCTTCAGGTCGATGATGCCTGGCGCGCCTTCAGGCGGATGATCACGTCGACCGCCGAGATCTCGGCGCCATCGGGCGCCTCGGGCAGCCGCACGATCTGGAGGTCGTCGGCCGGGGCATCGGAGAGATGCCCCGTCTCCTCCCAGTAGAAATGCGGGTGATTGTCCATGCGCGTGTCGAAATAGGTTTTCGATCCGTCGACGGTGACTTCCTGCATCAGGCCCGCCCGGCAGAACGCGCGGAGCGTGTTGTAGATCGTGGCGAGCGAGATCGCCTCCCCCGCCGCCCGGCTCGCCAGATGCAGGCTTTCGGCCGTGACATGCCGGTCCTCTCCATCGCCCACGAGCAGGGCGGCGAGCGACAGGCGTTGCCGCGTCGGGCGCAGATGCGCCCTGGTCAGCCAGGCGCGGCCCCGGGAGAGGCGCGCGGCGTCGATCGATGGCTGGTCCGTCTTCATGGGGGTGCATATAACCGCCGATGCGGTGGGAATTCAATGTCGGCGGGCCTGCGCCACTACACTTGCGCCCCTTTCGCCGCCGATGCTAGACGCGGTCACTGATGTTCAGAGACTGCAAGGGGGCGGGATGTCCGGTTATCCCACATCTTTCGACCGCGAGGATCTGATCCGCTGCGCGAAGGGCGAGCTGTTCGGCCCCGGCAATGCCCAGCTTCCCCTGCCGCCGATGCTGATGATGGACCGCATCACCGACGTGTCGGCCGATGGTGGCGCCCACGGCAAGGGCCACATCGTCGCCGAATTCGACATCTCGCCCGATCTGTGGTTCTTCGAGTGCCACTTTCCCGGCAACCCGATCATGCCCGGATGCCTCGGTCTCGACGGGCTTTGGCAATTGACCGGGTTCAACCTCGGCTGGAGGGGCTGGACGGGGCGCGGCTATGCGCTGGGCGTGGGCGCGGTGAAGCTGACCGGCATGGTGCGGCCCGATCGTCGCAGGCTCACCTACGACGTCAACTTCACCAAGGCGGTCAGATCGCGGCGCCTGACGATGGGCGTGGCGAACGGAACCGTTCACGCCGACGGGGACCTGATCTACGAGGTCGAGGACATGAAGGTCGCTCTTTCGGAGAGTTGAAGCGAGAACGAGGAGAAGCACGATGCGCCGCGTCGTCGTCACAGGCCTGGGCATCGTGTCGCCCATCGGCAATGCCGCCGAAGAGGTGGTCCGGTCGCTGAAAGCGGGAAGGTCCGGCATCGAGGCCAGCCCCGAAATGGCGGAGCACGGCTTTCGCAGCCGCGTCGCCGGAACCTTGAAGATCGACATCGCCGATCGCGTCGACAAGCGCACGCTGCGCTTCATGGGCGACGGCGCGGCCTATGCCCACATCGCGATGAGCCAGGCGATCGCCGATGCGGGCCTGCCCGACGATGTCGTCTCGAACCCTTCGACGGGGCTCATCGCCGGATCCGGCGGCCCCTCCACCTCGGCGCTGCACGAGGCTCATCGCATCGTCGAGGAACGGGGCAGCCCCAAGCGCATCGGTCCCTTCGCGGTGCCGAAGGCGATGTCGTCCACCGTCAGCGCGAACCTCTCGACGGCCTTCAAGATCAAGGGGATGAACTTCTCCATCACCTCGGCATGCTCGACCTCGCTGCATTGCATCGGCATGGCGGCCCAGCAGATCAAGCTGGGCGAGCAGGACGTGATGTTCGCCGGCGGCGGCGAGGAGCTCGACTGGACGCTGTCCTGCCTCTTCGACGCGATGGGCGCGATGTCGTCGAAGTTCAACGACACCCCGGAAAAGGCGAGCCGCGCCTTCGACCGCGATCGAGACGGCTTCGTCATCGCGGGCGGCGGCGGCATGGTGGTGCTCGAGAGCCTGGAGCACGCCCAGGAGCGCGGCGCGAAGATCTATGCCGAGATCACGGGCTTCGGCGCCACCTCGGACGGCCACGACATGGTGGCGCCGTCCGGCGAGGGCGGCGAGCGGGCGATGCGTCTGGCGCTGCGCAATTTCGACGCCGGGCGCGTCGGCTACATCAACGCCCACGGCACCTCCACGCCGGTCGGGGACGTGGGCGAGGTCGAGGCCGTGCGCCGGGTCTTCGGCGAGGGCAAGACCCCGCCCATCAGCTCGACCAAGTCGATGACGGGGCACAGCCAGGGCGCCACCGGCGCTCAGGAGGCGGTCTACTGCCTTCTGATGCTGCGGCACGACTTCATCGCACCGTCGATCAACGTCGACACCCTCGATGACGGCATCCGGCCCGGAGAGATCGCCACCGACCTTGTCGAGAAGGCCGGCCTCGACACCGTGATGACCAATTCCTTCGGCTTCGGCGGAACGAACGGATCGATGCTGCTCACAAAGTGGAGTGATTGACGATGGCAGACGCGCTGGATGGCAAACGCGGCCTGATCATGGGTGTCGCGAACGACCGCTCGATCGCCTGGGGCATCGCCCGGTCGATGCGCGCGGCGGGCGCGGAACTGGCCTTCACCTACCAGAACGACGCGCTTCTGAAGCGCGTGCGGCCGCTTGCCGAGAGCGTCGACAGCGACATCGTCATCAAGGCCGATGTCGCCGAGGACGAGTCGATGGACGCGGCCTTTGCGGCGCTCCGCGAACGCTGGGACCGCCTCGATTTCGTCGTGCACGCCATCGCCTTCTCCGACAAGTCCGAGCTGTCCGGCCGCTTCATCCACACGACGCGCGCCAATTTCCGCCATTCGCTGTCGATCTCCTGCTATTCGCTGATCGACGTGGCGCGTCGCGCCTCCGAGATGATGCCCGATGGCGGCACGATCCTGACGATGACCTATCAGGGCTCGAACAAGGTGACGCCCTTCTACAACGTCATGGGCGTGGCGAAGGCGGCGCTCGAATCGACCGTGCGCTACCTGGCGAACGATCTCGGCCCGCAGGGCATCCGCGTCAACGCGCTGTCGCCGGGGCCGATGAAGACGCTCGCCGGGGCCGCCATCGCCGGCGCGCGCAAGACCTTCAAGCATACCGAGCAGAACGCGCCGCTGCGGGCCAACGCGACCCTTGATGCGATCGGCGCCACCGCGGTCTATCTCGCCTCCGACGGCGGATCCTGCACGACGGGCGAGATCATCCATATCGATGGCGGCTACCACGTCCTCGGGATGCCGCAGGTGGATCACATCCACGTCTGAGAGGTCTCGCCGGCTCGCCCTCCTGAACGGAGAGCGCCGCGACGCATGGGACGCCGCCGCGAGCTATGCGTCGCGCCGCGCGATCCAGTCGAAATCGGGGTGGTTCTCGAACCGCCACTTGCGCATCGGTCCCGCCATCACGTTCAGATAGTACATCTCGTGCCCGTAGGGCGCCCCGCAGGGGTGATGCCCGCGCGGCACCAGCACCACGTCGCCATCCGCGACCGCCATCGTGGCGTCGAGCGACAGGTCGTCGGTGAAGACCCGCTGGATGCCGAAGCCGGTCGCGGGCTTCAGCCGGTGGTAGTAGGTCTCCTCGAGATAGGTCATCCGGGGATAGCCGTCCTCGTCGTGCCGGTGCGGCGGATAGGACGACCAGTGGCCGTCCGGCGTGAAGACCTCCGTGACCAGCAGGCTGTCGGCCACGTCCCGATCCTCCATCGCGATCGCGTTGATGTGCCGGGTGTTGGTCCCCTTGCCGCGCGGCGTCAGGGAAATCCCGGCCGGGCCGATGACCTGCGCGTCGTGGCCGCCGTGCCCCGGGGCGGTGCAGACGGCGAGCGTGCAGTCGGTCGTCGCCTCGGCGCTCCACTCCGTTCCGCTCGGCAGATAGACGCAATGCGGCGGCGACTTCTCGAAGACGTCCATCCGGTCGCCGAGCTCGCCGAAGTCGCGCCCCCGCCCGCGATCTTCGCCTTGCCCTCGACCAGTACCAGGATCGCCTCGCGCTCGCCTGTCGCCTCGGACGCCACCTCGCCGGCCCGCAAGTGGTAGAGCCCGAAGCCGACATAGCTCCAGCCGGCCTTCTGCGGCGTGATGTCGTGGATCTTGCCGTCGGTCCCGTGCGGCTTGCGGAGGAGGTCGGTCATGGCTTGTCCCTCGGGGTGAAGTCGATGAAGAACTTGTAGGCCGCATAGACCCCGATCGCGCCGAAGAGGATCCCCCAGAACGGCGAGCCGCCGTCGCCGATCAGCGCCACCACCGGCGTCCCAGGCCGGCCGATCTTCGCCCCCATGTGTTCAGCGACAACCATCCTGTCCAATGCCGTCAGCCAAGTTGGCCGCTGGCTACGGTCTGAAGGCGGGCGTAGCCCGGCTGGAGGCTGGAGCCAGCGGCGCGATCGCCTTCTCAGGGGGGTTATGGCGTAGGTGCTGGCCGCTGCGGACCGGTACGATCGGGATCTCTGCATCCAACGGAGGTCCCGCCGTGCCGGGCAAACCCGTCACCGACCAGCAAGTGAGAGTCTACATGCAAGACCGCCATCGTCATAGCCAGCGCACCGCCGCCGCCCGAGCCGGGTTCAGCGAGCGCACCGGGCGCCGGATCGAGACCGATCCGCGCCTTCCCTCGCAGCGCCAGCCCGAGCGCGGTCGCACCGTCCCCGATCCGCTTGCCCCGGTCTGGGAGGCGCTGCTGCTTCCGATCCTCGAGAACGATCCCGCCGTGCAGGCGGTCACGCTCCTGAGGCACCTGCAATTGACCGATCCCGAGGCGTTCCCGGACGATCGCATCCGGCGCACGCTGGAGCGCCGCGTTCGCGACTGGCGCGCGCTGCATGGTGAGGCCAGGGACGTGATCTTTCGCCAGACGCCGGAGCCGGGGCGCATGGCGCTGTCGGACTTCACCGACGCGCAAGAGCTCGGCGTCACCGTCGCCGGTGTGCCCTTCGCCCACCGTCTCTACCACTTCGTGCTGGCCTATAGCGGTTGGGAACATGTCGGCGTGGTGCTCGGCGGCGAGAGCTTCACCGCGCTGGCCGAGAACCTCCAGAACGCGCTCTGGACCCTGGGCGGCGTGCCGCGCGAGCATCGCACCGACAGCCTCTCGCTCGTCGGGCCAAAGGTCCACCGGACCCTTGGCTGACCGTCCTCGCCCTACCGCAACCTCGACCGCGAGGCCGCCGAGGATGTCACCAGGCGCTACGAGGGCTTCTGCGCCCACTACGGCATGACCGCCAGCCGCAACAACCTCGGCGAAGCGCATGAGAACGGCGCGGTGGAATCCCACAACCGCCACCTCAAGACCGCCCTCGACCAGGCGTTGATCCTGCGCGGCTCCCGCGACTTCGCCGATGTCGCCGACTGGCGCCGCTTCGTCGATCAGCTCGTCGCCCGCCGCAATCGCCGACGCGACGCTGCGGTGCGTACAGAAACAGCCACGTTGCGGCCGCTGCCCGCCCGGCGCACGACCGACTTCACCAAGATCGTCGCCCGTGTCACTCGCACCGGCGGCTTCCTCGTGAACAGCGTATTCTACAGCGCGCCCTCCCGGCTGATCGGCCAGCGCCTCCGGGTTCATGTCTACGACGATCGCATCGAGGCTTGGCTCGGGGGGACCCATGTCGTCAGCCATCCCCGCCTGCGCCGGCGCGATGACGGAAAGCGCGTCCATCGCATCGACTATCGCCACGTGATCCACGCCCTGCGCCGCAAACCGCAGGCACTCGCGGGATCGGTATACCGCGACGGGCTCTTTCCCCGCTCCGAGTATGCCGAAGCCTGGGCTGCGCTGTCCGCGGCCTTGCCCCAGAAGGACGCCTGCCGGCGTATGGTCGAGCTGCTCTGGCTTGCCCATGACGAAGGCTGCGAGGCCGAACTCGCCGCACTGATCGCCGATGATCTCGCAACAGGGGGCCTTCCCGATGCCCGCGAGCTTACCAAACGCCTCGAACCGCGACGCCGGACGCTCCCGGCCGATGTGCCCGTGGCACTGACCGACCTGGAAAGCTTCGACGCCCTGCTGGAGGTCCGCGCATGACCGTCCGCGCCGTCGACGTCCACGCGCTGCCCGCCATGCTGACCGCACTGCGCCTGCCCAGCTTCCATCGCCACTGGACGTCGCTCGCCCAGTGCGCCGACACCGAAGGCTGGCCCGCCGCGCGCTTCCTCGCAGCCCTGGCCGAGGTGGAACTGGCCGAGCGCGAGACCCGGCGCATCCAGCGCCATCTCGCGGAGTCCCGGCTGCCGGGCGGCAAGACGCTGGCGACCTTCGACTTCAAGGCGCTGCCCGCCGTGCCCCGCGCCCGCATCGAGGCGCTCGCCGCCGGCGACTGGGTCGAGACCGGCGCCAACCTCATCGCCATCGGCAACTCCGGCGCCGGCAAGACCCATCTGCTCTGCGCCATCGGCCACGCGCTCGTCGAGGCCGGCCGGCGCGTGTTCTACACCCGCACCACCGATCTGGTGCAGAGGCTCCAGGCCGCCCGTCGCGACCTCGCTCTCGAGGCCACGCTCGCCAAGCTCGATCGCTTCGACCTCATCATCCTCGACGACATCGGCTACGCCCAGAAAGACCAGGCCGAGACCTCCGTCCTCTTCGAACTCATCGCCAGGCGCTACGAGACCCGTAGCCTCGCCATCGCCGCCAACCAGCCCTTCAGCGCCTGGGACCGCATCTTCCCCGACAAGGCCCTCACCGTCGCCGCGATCGACCGGCTCGTCCACCACGCGACCATCCTCGAGATGAACGTCGACAGCTATCGCCGCCGCACCGCCGCCGGGCGCACCGCCGCCGGGCGCACCACCGTCGAGATCGACGGCGCAGCGACAACCACCGACAGCCTCACCGACAACAACGATCAACCCGCCAGCGACAACCTCGCCGGCAGAACCAGGGAGGGCGTCACCACCTGAACACCCTGCCGCAGCCGTCAGAACCGGCCAACTTGGCTGTCGCAAACGGACATCGAGGTTGACGCTCTACAGCCGGATCCAGAGCGGCCTGAAGAACGGATGGTCGAGGTCGAACATCAGGCGTAGAGGTCCGGCCGTTCGACCAGGTTCACTTCGATCGCCCCACCCGTCGCGGCGGCCTCGAGCCCTGCGTCGGAGACCGCGGTGATGGCATAGCCGTCCCAGGCGGAAGGCCCGGTCGCGCCGCCGACGGAGGCCGCCCTGATCCACTCGGAGATCTCCAAATCGTAGGCCGCGATGAACCGCTCGCGCCAGTCGGCGGGGACGCGACCGGAGAAGCCGTCGCCGGTCTTGAGCACGACCGGGTTCGCCTCGGCGAGCTCGATCGTGCCCGTCTCGCCCGAGATCTCGCCGCGGATGTCGTAGCCGTAGCCGATGTTGACGCTGACCTCGACCGTCGCCAGAACACCGCTCCGCATCTCCATCACCGCGAAGATCGGGTCGCGCAGGTCGCCGCCGACCGAGCTGCGCTTGCCGGCGAGGATGCGCACCCGCGCCACCTCGTCGTCGAGCAGCCAGCGAGCGACGTCGATGTCGTGGACCATGGTGTCGCTGATCGCCATGTCCGAGGTGTAGAGGTCCGCCGGCACCGACGCATTGCGGTGCGCCGCATGGTACATCAGCGCCGCGCCGACCTTGCCGGAGTCGAGCGCCTCCTTCAGCGCCCGGTAGGCGGAATCCTAGCGGCGCATGAAGCCGACCTGGATCAGCCGTTTCCCGAGCTTCACCTCGGCGTCGATGATCCGCAGGCAGGCGTCCTGCCTGGGCGCGAGCGGCTTTTCACAGAAGACCGGCTTGCCGGCCTCGAGCGCGGGCAGGATCGCCTCCTCGTGCGCCGGGCCCCAGGAGCAGATCAGCACCGCCTCGACCTCGGACGCCGCGATCAGCGATGCCGCGTCGTCGTAGACCTTCGCGCCGGGCTTCTCGGCGGCCCTTTCGGCGCGGCCGCGATCGGCGTCAGTCACCGCCATGACCTTCCCGCCGGCAAGGACGTCGGTGATGCGCCGGATGTGGTCCTGGCCGATCATGCCGGTGCCGATCACGCCTATTCCAAGGGTCATGTGCTGCTCCAGTGCTTGTCGATGCGGCGCTGCATCTCGTCCCGCATGAAGCGCGAGCTTTCCTCGGCGCGCTCCTCCCAGGCGAAGACGCAGGCGGTCATGATGCCGTCGAAGCCGACCTCGGCAAGCGTGCCGAAGAAGTCGTCCCACGGCACCTCGCCCTGGCCGATGTCGAGGTGCTGGTGGACGCGGGCCGCCGATCCCGGCGGGTTGATGATGTAGCGCAGCCCCGAGGAGGCCTTGTGGTTGAACGTGTCGGCGACGTGGACGTGCGCGAGGACGTCGGCGCATTCGCGGATCATCGCCTTGACGTCGTCGCCGAAGTAGAAGGTGTGGGGCGCGCAGTAGAGGAACCGGACCCGCTTGGAGTTCACCCTGCGGATCAGGTCGACCGACGGTTGCAGCGTTTCGACCCAGTCCTCGGGGTGCGGCTCGATGTGGAGATTGACGCCCTCGCGCTCGAGGATCGGGACCAACTCGTCCATCGAGCGCCACCATGCGTCCTCGCAGGCCTCGATCATGCTGCCGGTGTGGCAGCAGTAGCAGGTGCCCTTGTCGGGATGGGGGCCGCGACCGAACTCGGAGTTCATCGTGTCGACGCCCATCTCGACGGCGATCTCGATGGCGCGCTTCCAGTGGCGGATTGCGGCCTGGCGCTCGGACTCGTCGTTGGAGGCCCAGCGGTACATCGGCAGGAGGCTGGCGATGCCGACGCCCGCGTCGGAGAGCGCCTTCTTGAAGCTCCTGATCCGGTCGGGGAAGACGCGCGGCGCCTTGAACCATTCGAGGAAGTCGGCGCGGGGGCTCAGCTCGATCCACTCGTAGCCCATGCGGGCGGCGAGGTCGGGCAGCGCCTCGAGGGCGAGGTGGCGGTGCATGAAGGGGTCGAGGGCGATCCTCATCGGCATGTCCTTCTTGTCGTCCGGGCCGGGATGCTCAGGGTAAGCATCACGCCAGCCTTCGATTTCATTCTCTGATCCCGCGCCGCAACAGGGTTCAGCGGTGCGCCGAGGCGGGCTCGGCCGCGGCATCGAGACCGGTCTTCCGGGCGAGCGCCTTGAGGGAGCGGAGGCCGAGCCCCTGGTACTCGAACGGGTCGCGGACGGTCGGGTCCTGCTCGGCCTCGATGACCAGCCAGCCCGAATAGCCGTGCTCGGCGGCGACGCGCAGGACCGGAGCGAAGTCGACGGCGCCCTCGCTGTCACCGGGCACGGTGAAGGCGCCGCGGCGGACACCCTCGAGGAAGCTCAGACCCTCGTCCCAAACCTGCTTCGCGATGTCGGGGCGGACGTTCTTGCAGTGGATGTGGGTGACGCGGTCCATGTACTTCCGCGCGATCTCCGCAGGGTCGGCGCCGCCGAACCAGGCGTGGCCGGTGTCGAGGAGGAGGCGGGTGTGCGGACCCGCCATCTGCATGAAGCGGTCGATGTCCTCCGCGCTCTCGATGATCGTGCCCATGTGGTGGTGGTAGCCCATCGTCACGCCGAGTTCGGCGGCGCAGGCGGAAAGCGCCTCGTAGCCTTGCGAGAAGCGCTCCCACTCGGCGTCGGACATGATGGGGCGGTCATTGACCGGCACCGTGTCTCGCCCATGGACGGTGTTCGAGCACTCGCAGGCGTTGATGTGGTCGCCGCCGGCGGCCTTGAGGAAACCGGCGAAGCGCTTCAGCGCCGCCTTCTCGGTCTCGATGTCGTTCGTCAGGATGCTGGTCGAGTGCCAGGCGCCGACGAAACGGAGGCCGTACTCGCCGAGCTTCGCCTTCAGCGCGGCACCGTCGTCGGGCATCTTGTGGCCCTTCTCGATGCCGTCGAAGCCGATCTTCCGGCAGTCGGACAGGCAGTCCTCGAGGCTGAGATGGTCGCCGATCGACCAGTCGTCGTCGTTCGACCAGGCGATGGGGTTGGTGCCGTAGCGGATCATGCGGGCTGTCTTTCCTTGATGTGGCTGTCGTAGCCCTTGCGGGCCTCGGTGACTTCGGCGCGGTCGGAGACTTCGGGGACGGCGACGTCCCACCAGAAGCCGCCCACCTCGCGCGGCGGATAGGGGGTGGTGTCGATGACGACCACGTAGGGGACGGTCTTGTCGTGGCGCTGCGCCAGCGCCTGTTCCAGCTCGGCGACGGAGCCCGCCTTGACCGCCTCGGCGCCCATCGACCGGGCGTGCGCGACGAAGTCGATCCAGGTGTCGTTGACGTGGTAGGCGTGCTCGATGAGGTTGTTGAACTCCGCCCCGCCGGCGCCCATCTGCAGCCGGTTTATGCAGCCGTAGCCGCGGTTGTCGGTCAGGACGATGGTGTAGGGAATGCCCATCATCACCGCCGTCGCGAGCTCGGAGTTCAGCATCATGTACGAGCCGTCGCCGACCATGACGACGACGTCCCGGTCGGGCTCGGCCATCTTGATGCCGAGGCCGCCGGCCACCTCGTAACCCATGCAGGAAAATCCGTACTCCATGTGGTAGGAGCCGGGGCGCCCGGCCTTCCACAGCTTCTGCAGTTCGCCCGGCATGGTCCCGGCGGCGCACATCACCACAGTGTCCGCGGTGGCGGCGCGCTGGACGGCGCCGATGACCTGCTGGTCTGACGGCTTTTCGTTTGTGTCGTTCGGCGCCGCAGTGACTGCGTCGAGGTCGGCGAGCCACTCGGCCTTGAGGTCGTCCGCGACTGGGGGCGCGCGGTGGTCGCCGAGGAGCGGCGTCAGCTCCTCCAGCGCGATGAGGGCGTCGCCGATGACCGGGAGTGCGCCGCGCTTCATCCCGTCGTAGGGTGCGATGTTGATCGAGGCGAAGCGGACGTCGGGGTTCCGGAAGAGGCCCCAGGAGCCGGTGGTGAAGTCCTGGAAGCGGGTGCCGACGCCGATGACGAGATCAGCGTCGGCGGCGTAGCGGTTGCTGGCCGAGGAGCCTGAAACGCCGATGCCGCCGAGGTTGAGCGGGTGGTCGTGGGAGAGCGCGGACTTGCCGGCCTGGGTCTCGCCCACCGGCAGGCCGTGGGTCTCGACGAAGGTCTTGAGCGCGTCGGCGGCGCCGGCGTAATGCACGCCGCCTCCGGCGATGACGAGCGGCCGTTGCGCGGCCCTGATGGCCTCGGCGAGCGCGGTCAGCTCGCGGAGGTCGGGCCGCGGGCGGCGGTGGTGCCAGGTGCGCGGCTCGAAGAAGTCGGCCGGGTAGGCCCAAGCCTCCGCCTGCACGTCCTGGCAGAAGGCGAGCGTGACCGGGCCGCAGTCGAGCGAGTCGGTCATCGTGGCGAAGGCGCGGGGCAGCGCGGTGAGCAGGTGCTCCGGCCGAACGATGCGGTCGAAGTAGCGGCTGATGGGGCGGAAGGCGTCGTTGGCGGACACGGTGCCGTCGTGCCACGCCTCGACCTGCTGCAGCACCGGGTCGGGGCCGCGGTTGGCGAAGACGTCGCCCGGGATGAACAGGATCGGCAGGCGGTTGACGTGGGCGAGCGCGCAGGCGGTGACCATGTTGGTCGCGCCGGGGCCGATGGAGGACGTGACCGCCATCGCCCGGCGGCGGCGGAGCTGCTTGGCGTAGGCGATGGCGGCGTGCGCCATGCCCTGCTCGTTGTGGCCGCGCCAGGTTTGGAAGTTGTCGCGCTCGGCGTTCATCGCCTCGCCGAGGGACTATCCGATATTCTGTGTGCGAGGCCGGTTCTCGTCATTGGCTGACGAACCTCTCGCCGAACATGACGGCGAATTGGGTCTTGGCCTCGGTCCATTCGCGGGGCGGGCGTTTCCAGTCCTGAGCCGCGCGATTGAGAGCCAGATATAGCAGCTTCGTTGCGGCCTCGTCATTCGGGAAATGGCCGCGTGCGCGCACCGCCCGTCGCAGCTTCGAGTTCAATGCCTCTATCGCGTTCGTGGTGTAGATGATCCGGCGGACGGGCTCGGGGAATGCGAAGAACGGGATGACCAGATCCCAGTTTCGCCGCCAAGCCGGGGCGATGGCGGGGTATTTCATGCCCCAGGGGCCCGCCTCGAAGGCGTCCAGGGCCACGGCGGCCGCGTCGGCGTCCTTGGCCCGGTAGACAGCCCTGAGCGCCTGGGCGACCTGCTTGCGGTCCTTCCATCCGGCGAAGTTCATCGAATGGCGGATCAGGTGGACGATGCAGGTCTGGACGACGGCGTCCGGAAACACCGCGTTGATCGCCTCGGGAAAGCCCTTGAGCCCATCGACGACGGCAATGAGAATGTCGCCGAGGCCACGCGCCTTCAGCTCGTTCATTACCCGCATCCAGAACTTGGCGCCTTCGGTCTGCTCGATCCACAGCCCGAGAATCTCCTTCGTGCCGTCCGGCAGGATGCCCAGGGCGATGTAGATCGCCTTGTTCCGGACGAAGCCCTCATCACGGATCTTCACCCTGATCGCATCGAAAAACACCAGCGGGTAGCACGCGTCGAGCGGGCGGTTCTGCCATTCGGCCACCTCCTCGAGCACCGCGTCCGTCACCGCCGAGATCAGGTCGGGCGACACGTCGATGCCGTAGATCTCCTCCAGATGCATCCGGATCTCGCGCACGCTCATGCCGCGCGCATACATCGAGATGACCTTGTCGTCGAAATCCGGAAACCGCCGCTGATACTTGGCGATCAGCTTCGGGGCGAAGCTGCCATCGCGGTCGCGGGGAATGTCCAGCGTCACCTTCGAGGTGCCCGTCAGCATCGTCTTGCGCGACTTGCCGTTGCGGTGGTTGCCGACGCTCCGGCCGGCCTCGCCGACCAGATGCTCGTCCAGCTCGGCGTTCAGAAGCCGCTCCAACAGCGCCTTCTTCAGTTCATCGACCAGCCCGTCCTTTGCAAACAGATCCTGCGGGTCGCGGCCAGCCAGAAGCTGATCCAGTAGGTCCTTCTCGATCGCCATGTGATGCTCCCTTCTGTTCCATCATCATGGCCTCGCACACAAGATTCCTGACAGTCCCCTCGCCGATCCCGGCCACGTTGCCATGGCCGAAGATCGCCCAGCAGCCGGCGAGGAACGGCTCACCCTCCTCGGTCATCTGCCGGCTCAGGTAGCGCACCATCGCCTGCGCGGCGGTCAGTCGGATCTTGTTGCTCATGCTGCCTCGTCCCTTCCCTCGGCGCGCGCCCGGTCCCATGTCTCGGCCAGGCTCGCGAACCTGTTGGCCATGTCGGCGATCGCCGCTTCGTCATCGATCTCGCCCGTCATCCAGCCCCGGGCCGCGTCGCCGAATATCGTCCGCCCGACCGCGAAACCCCGCACGAGGTCGTGGCGGGCGGCGCGGGCGAAGCTCGCGCGCAGCTCGTGGGCCGGCGCGTCGAGGCCGAGGACGACGACGCCCCGCGTGTTCGGGTCGTGGCGCACGATATCGGCGCAGGCCTTCGCCCAGGCCGCATCGCTCTTGAACGGCTCGAGCTTCCACCAGTCGGGATAGATGCCGGCGTCGTAGAAGCGCCGGATGATCGCGGGGCTCGTCTCGTCGTCGATCTCCTCGAGCGCGAGGCTCCGGTCGACGACGCCCGAGACATGGACGATGCCGGTGCGCTCGGGAAAGAGTTCGCCGCCGCCGGCAAGGAAGTGATGGAACGTGTCGTGCACGAGCCTGAACACCGCGCCGCCGCCGACCTCGTCGATCAGCGCCAGGGTCTCGGCCTTGTCGCTGATCGACGAGGTCAGCGGGAAGCCCAGCGGCTCGACCAGCGCGACCATGCCGGCCTCCTCGAGCATCGGCCTGATCGCGGCGAGCGGGCGGCGGGCATTGTCCTGCCGCGCGCCCTCCGCCATGCCCTGCCCGTCATTGCGCGGGATCAGGCTGATCGTCTCGGCGCCGCAGCCCCGGGCGTTCGCGATCAGCGCCGCGACCTCGTCGCGGATCGCGTCCGACTAGGCATTGAACGGGTAGACTTGGCTCAGCCCGACGATCCGGATGCCGCTCTCGGCCGCAGCCTCGCGCACCGCACCAGCCTCGTCACCGTCAAAGAGCGGGCGCGCGAGGTCGTTGCGAAGCTCGACGCCCATGCAGCCCAGCGCCCTCGCGAGCGAGAAGATCGCGCGATAGCCGAGCGTCGGCACCGTCATGTGGTTGATGGCGAAGGGCAGCATGGCGGGCGCGCGTCCTCTCGTTATCGACCCCCGCCCGCCCCTGCGACAGCGCGCGGCACCGGGCCGGATCGTTATGGAACAAATATTCCATTCGCGGAGCGGGCGCAAGGAAAACCTTAACGCGACCTCTCCGTGCCGACCGCGACCGCCAGAGCCGTCGCGAGCGTCAGCGTCGCCGACAGCGCCCGAAAGGCGCCGACATCGACCTCGCGCAGCCACAGCGTCTCGCCGGGGATGCCGACCAGCGGGCTGTCGGTGCCGTCGGTGATGCCGACGACCGGCACGGCGCGATCGGCGGCGATCTTCGCGATCTCGACCGCCTCCCGGGAATAGGGCGCGACGGTGATGATCAGCGCTACATCGCCCGTCCGGATGGCGCTTTCCGAGACAAGCCCGCCCGGCGCGCCATGCAGCACCGTCGCGATCCGCATCTTCTCGAAGACGTAGGCCAAATAGCTCGCCACCGGAAAGGACCTGCGCAATCCGACGAGATGGATGGTCTCGGCCTTGCCGAGCAGCGCGACGGCCCGCTCGAGCGCCGCGAGATCGAGCGTTTCCGCCAGCAGGTTCAGGCTCTTGTGCCCCGCGCCCACGAAGTCGAGCAAGAGTTGCGCGACTTGCCCGTCCCGGTCGCGCAGCCGCTCGAGCCGCGTCGGGTAATCCGGCCACCGCCCGGCATAATCGTCCCGGTAAAGCCGCTGCATCTCCGAGAACCCGGAAAAGCCGATCACCTGACAATACCGCATCACCGCCGAGGGCTGCACGCCGGCGCCCGCGGCCATGTCGGCGACCGTCGAGACCGCGATCTTCTCGGGGTGCTTCAGCACGTAATCCGCGCATTGCCGAAGGCGCTTCGGCAAGGTCTGCAACACCTCCAGCGTGCGCTCCCGCACCGCGTCGGCGGAGGCGGGCGGTTGGGCGGGCTTCTCGGTCTCGACCATCCATCCTCCATGTCGCCGGCACGGTTGCACGCCCATTCTGCCACCGTGGAATAAACATGCCAAGAAGATCCGGCAGGCTCAGGCGGTCTCGCAACTCTGGATCGAGATGTTGGACAACCCGCCCCCAGCCGCCGCGCCCGCTCAGCACCCGGTCGAGGGTGGGGAGCGACTGGCCCGCCTCCCGGGCCACATCGCGCATGGTGGGCTTGCCCCCGGCTCCCGTGCCGCTCTTCATCCTGAAGGCACCCCATCAAGATACCGCTTTGGAAAGCCCGCGCGCTCCACTATCGCTCGGCCGGCGGGAGCGCCCCGCAAGGAACGCACCCGGCAGCCTCGCCACGTCGGGGCGAGCCGGAGCGACCTGAAGCGCGCAGGTGTCTGAGGAGGGGTCAAGGATGATCCATGGCGGCAGGAGTGTTGCGGCACCGATCCGCTGGGCGATGGTCGGCGGCGGCCGCGGCAGCCAGATCGGCTATATCCACCGCTGCGCCGCGCTGCGCGACCAGAACTTCGCGCTGGTGGCGGGCGCCTTCGACCTCGACCCCGAGCGCGGCCGCGCCTTCGGCACCGAACTCGGGCTCGAGGCGGAGCGATGCTATCCGACCTACCGGGAGATGTTCGCCGCCGAGGCCGAGCGCCCCGACGGCATTCAGGCGGTCTCGGTGACGACGCCGAACAACACGCATTACGAGATCACTAAGGCGGCGCTCGAGGCGGGCCTCCACGTCGTCTGCGAAAAGCCGCTGACCTTCACCGTGGCCGAGGCCGAGGAGCTGCAGGCGCTCGCGCAGGCCAGGGATCGCGTCGTCGGCGTCACCTACGGCTATTCCGGCCACCAGATGATCGAGCAGGCCCGCGCCATGGTGGCGGCGGGCGAGCTCGGTCCGATCCGCCTCGTTAACCTGCAATTCGCCCACGGCTACCATTCGGCCCCGGTCGAGGAGCAGAACCCGGCGATCCGCTGGCGCGTCGACCCGAAGTTCGCCGGCCCGAGCTACGTGCTGGGCGATCTCGCGACGCACCCGTTCTTCATCTCCCAGCTGATCTGCCCTGAACTCAAGATCAGGCGACTCATGTGCGCCCGCCAGAGCTTCGTGAAGAGCCGCGCGCCGCTCGAGGACAACGCGGTGGTGCTGATGGAGTACGACACCGGCGCCTTCGGTCAGCTCTGGACCAGCGCGGTCAATGCCGGCTCGATGCACGGCCAGAAGGTGCGGATCACGGGCGAGACGGCCTCTCTCGAATGGTGGGACGAGCACCCGAACCAGCTGAGGTTCGAGGTGCAGGACCAGCCGGTGCGGATCCTCGAGCGCAACATGGGCTATCTGCACGCCGAAGCGCTCGCCCAGGACCGGATCGGCGCCGGCCATCCCGAGGGCCTCTTCGAGGCCTGGGCGAACCTCTACGACCGCTTCGCCGCGGCGATGGAGGCGACCGACCAAGGGGATGCGGAGCGTCTGTCCCGGATCCGCTATCCGGACATCGCCGCGGGCGTCGAGGGCGTCCGCTGGGTCTCCACCTGCGTGCGCTCCGCCGATCAGGGCGGCATCTGGGTGCATTACGCCTGAAGCACGGCGCGAAGCGATGAAATTCGTTACAGATCGGTAACACCGAATCATGCGGGCCGGCAGCGATTCTGGCTGAAGAATCGCTGTTGTTCAGGGGTTCAACGATGCGCCATTTCATGACCACCACCGTTGCGGTGGCCGCTCTCTTTGCCGCGATCGAGCCCGCATTGGCCAAGGAGAATTCGAAGCAGCACAAGTCGGACTTTTCGGTGGAGGGCGTGCGCGTCACGACCAAGACCAAGGCGAAAAACGTCGACAGTTTCAGTGTGACCGTCGGCACCCAGACCACCATCGGCAACGTCTCCTATGGTGGCGATGCGGACGACATCGACGCCGTGACCGGCACGACGAGCGACAGCAGCAGCATCAGCAACAAGCCCCGGGCGACAGGCGCGCGGCTCCTGCCAGGCACGGGGTGATCGGCTTGCAAGTCGGGTCCCGACCGCGCGCCCCGCTTGCCTCGAAGACCATCCCCGGCGGACTTCTTGCGGGTAAGTCAGGGCAGGTCCGGACCTGGACCAACAACGACCTGCGCAGCGATCGGCTGGCCGCCTTGCCGATCGCTGGCTTCGCCGCGCATGCTTCCGTGCAGATCCGCGGCCCCCTGGTGGGGGGTTTATGCGCGGCGAGATCCGGTCGCGCCTGAGCAGGGATCCGCCGGCGGGGCCGCCGGTGCCGGGCCGCAGGGCCGCGGCACGCGGCGGCGATCGCTCAGGCGACCATCGCGTCTGCGAGCAGCGGCACGAACCTCAGATGGAAGCCGGCGGCGATCCTGTCGAGCTCCGCCGGCCTTGCCGCGCCGGCCTCGCCCACGGCGGCGAAGAACCCTTCGAACCCGCCCGGTGTCATCATGGTCATCAACCGGCCGAACCCGTCGCCGACATTCTGGAACCGGTGGACCGTCCCGCGCGGCACCACGATCAGGCCGCCCTCGTCGAGCTCCACCCGGTTCGCGCCGCACCAGAAGGCGAACCTGCCCGAGAGCACGCGGAAGGTCTCCTCCTCGCGCTCGTGAATGTGGAAGGGCGGGCCCTCGCCAGCCGGGATCTCCGCCTCGAAGACGCCGAGGCGGCCGCCGGTCTGTGCCGCCGTGATCCGGATGAGATGCGGGCCGAAGCCGGTCGCGAGGGTACCGGTTCCGGCCGGTGAAACGGCCGCCCTGTCGAAGCTGTCCATGTCTCGCTCCTTTGGAGATTGTGTTGTGGTGGCAGCGGTATAGGATCGGAACGGCACAGGGAAAAATCACCCTCATCGCGCGAGACTGTCTTGATGGCTTGACGAATGAAGTCGGTCGACCCGCTGCACGGCATCGCCGCGTTTCTCGCGGTCGCGGAGCACGAGAGCTTCACCGCCGCAGCCGAGGCGATCGGACTGACGCGCGCCACGATCAGCGCTCAGGTCTCCGATCTCGAGCACAGGCTGGGCGTGCGGCTGTTCCACCGCTCCACGCGGCTCGTCCGGCTGACCCAGGCGGGCGAGGTCTACCGCGACCAGCTCTCCGATCTGCGCGAGCGGGTGGACCTGGCCGAGCGCGCGGCCCGCGCCCGGCACAACGCGCCCGACGGCCGGCTGCGGATCACCGCCCCGCCCGACTTCAGCGAACGTTTCCTGATCGGATGGATCTCGCAGTTCCTGTCGGCGAATCCTGGCATCCGGATCGACCTCGACATGTCGAACGAGGCGCGAAACCTGATCGAGCACCGGCTGGATCTTGCGATCCGCGGCACGATCGAGGTGGAGCCGAACCTCATCACGCGCCAGATCGGGGCCTCGGCCCTGCATACATGCGCCAGCCCCGACTACCTCGCGCGCCGCGGCGTGCCGCAGACGCCGGCCGAGCTTGCCGACCACGATCTTCTGCACTTCTCCCACCTGCGCCGCGGCCGGATCTGGACCTTTTCGCGCGGCGCCGAGAAGATCGACGTGCCGATCGATCCGCGCCTCGAACTGAGCGAGGGCTGGGCGCTTCGCATGGCGGCGCTCGAGGGCTCGGGCATCTGTCAGCTTCCCGCCTTCGTGGTCGGTCACACCCTGCAGTCCGGCAGGCTCGTCCCGCTGCTGACGGCCTGGAGCCCGGGTCAGGTGCCGCTGCACGCCGTCTATCCCGACAACCGGCTCATCGCGCAACGGGTCAAGGCGTTCGTCGGCTTTCTGGCCCGACGCGCGAAGGCCGAGCCCGATCTGCGGGAAGCCCAGGCGGTCATCGCAGGTCAGGAGACAGACCGCCCCACCCCCTCCTCCGCCTGATCTGCTGCCAGATCGCCGTCGAGCCGGATGCATCGGCGGCGAGCGCGGCCCCGAAGGACACGACGCCCAGCCTGCAGACGCGCGCCGCCTGGGCGGCAGGGCAGCAGCGGGACATCTCCCGGTTCCTGCCGCGGACGCCGAAGCGCAGGTTCATCGCGGGAGAGACGCCTCTCTCCCTCGGGCGTCGTCATGAAGACGGAGCGTCGTCATCTTGAGTCCGTTCGGGCTACGATGGCGCTCATGTGGTAATTGTGGATGCGTGTGCCGGCGATGTCGTGCTCCTGTCGGGCGATGCACCTGAAGCCCGCGCGTTCGAAGACGGGACGCGCCACTTCGCTGACGTCGGAAAAGACGCTCGCGACGGTCAGCGTGCGGGCATGGTCCAGAAGGCTCGCGATCATCGCACGACCGACACCCCGACCGGCGTGATCCGGATCGACGTAGAGAAATCGGATATGGCCGTTCGCGGCAAGGTCGGCGAACCCGATCGGCGCGCCGTTCGGGCCCGTGGCGACGATGGCATGGCGCCCGTCCGTGTAGATCCGATGCAGGTCCGCAGGCTGCGGCGTGATCGACAGCCACGCCGCGACCTGCTCGGGCCGGTAGGCGCGCGGAGCAAGGCGCTCGACGCCCTTCCGATAGATCAGGGCGAGGGCGTCGGCATCGGCCTCGGCATAGGGGCGCAGCGTGACTGTCCTCTTCATCGCGGTCGCCTCAGCATCGGATGGATCGGCGGACAACCAGCCGTCCGGATCGGCCCGAGCGTCGCGAAGCCGAGCCGTGCGTAAAGCGCGCGGCCTCAGAGCCGGTTCAGAGCCGGCTCGCCCTCGCCCAGCCAAGCACGGCGGAAGGCGTCCTCGGCCTGCTCCTGCGCCCAGGGCTCGCCCACTGCCTCTTCGACCTGCCACAGGCCCCAGAGCGCCCAGACGTTGTTCGGATGGGTAACAAGGGCCTTTCGGAAGGCCAGCTGCGCGCCCGTCGCATCACCCGCCTGAAGCCGCACCGCGCCCGGCGTCTGCCGGACCGGGTAGGACCAGTAGGGCGGCTCCATGTAGCCGACCGTATCCTCGAGCCGGATCGCTGCCTCGAGATGATGCATGGCCGCGTTCCACTTGCCCTGCGCCTGCTCGATCCGCGCCTCGACGAGGTGCGCCGCGATCCCGAGAATGTCGCGGGCGGGAAGGTACTGCGCCTCGAGCCCCGACAGGTCGGCCTCGGCGATGATCGCCTCGATGGTCTTCTGCTCGGCCCGGGCGGCGTCGAGATCGCCCAGAAGGGCAAAGGCCGTGCCCCGCGCCCAGTGCCAGTGCCCCCTGACGAAGGGGAACCTCTCGCCCGGATCGGAGAGCGCGAGGATCGCCTCCGGCTCGGCCAGTTGCGCATGGGCGGCGAAGGGCGCGGTGTCGATCGCCTGCACCCAGGCGAGATCGCCCGAGACCTCCTCGGATGTCACGCCGGCGAGAAGATCCGCCGCCTCGAGCGCCTCGTCCTGCAAGCCGGCCATCTGCGCCCCCACGAGGAGGAAGTGGATGTTATACGGATAATAGCCGTAGCGGTAGAGCGGCTCGCCCCCTCGCCCGCCGCCGCGAGGTGGGCTTGGTCGGCCGCGATGGCCTCGCGGTTGGGGGCAATCGAATCCGCGTAGCGCCCGACCCGGTTGTAGTTGTTGGCCGGCATGTGCAACAGATGCCCCGCCACCGGGGCGGCCCCGCGCAGCGCATCCGCCGCCGCCTCGGCCGCTGCGGGATCTCCGGGCTGCGCCCCGAGGCCTACGAGGCCGCCATCGCCCAGCTTGCGGATGGCGACCTGCTGTTCCGGATCCGGTCGGTGCCGCAGCGGGTCTACGGCTTCAAGCACGTGCTGGTGCAGGAGGCGGCTTACCGGGCGATCCCGAAACAGCGGCGCAAGGAGCTTCACGCCCAGGTCGTCGCGCTGCGCGAGGAAGACTGGCGCGCGGGCGACACCAGCCTGGGCGCGCGGCGAGGGCCTTTTGGGTCGGGCGCCACGTCCCGGAGCGCGCCGTCGGCGATCCTCCGCGAGCGTTTCAGGTCACATTGTACGCAGAGCAGGCTGGTCGCTGCGCAGGCGGGCGTTACCTGCGCGGACAGTTGATGGAGGAACGCGAGATGGACCTGACGATCCTCGACGGCGGCATGGGTCAGGAACTCGTTCGGCGGGCCGGGCGGGCGACCTCCCTCTGGTCAAGCCAGGCGCTGATCGACGCACCGGATCTGGTGCGCGCGGTGCACGACGATTTCTTCGCGGCCGGGGCCGAGGTGGCAACCACGAACACCTATTCCGTGCTTCCGGACCGGCTCGAGGCCCACGGGCAGGGCGAGCGCCTGGAGGACCTGACACGGGCGGCCTGCGAGATCGCCAGCCGCGCCCGCGACGCGCATGGCAGCGGCCTCGTGGCCGGATCGCTCGGGCCGCTCGGCTTCTCGTACCAGCCGGGCAAGGCACCGCCTCCGGACGAGGCAGCGGAGACCTATGCGCATCTGGCGCGCCTGCACGCGCGCTACGTCGATGTACACCTCGTCGAGACCATGTCCTCCGTCGACCAGGCGCGGGGCGCCCTGCTCGGCGCGCAAGTCACAGGCCAGCCCGTCTGGCTCGCGCTCAGCGTCGATGACGGCGACGGCACGCGGCTTCGATCCGGCGAGCGGCTGGAGGCCGTGGCGCCGCTCGTCGCGGAGTTCCGGCCGGCCTGCCTCCTGCTGAACTGTTCCAGACCGGAGGCGATCAGCGCGGGCCTGCCGATCCTCGCCGGCATCGCGGATGTCGTCGGAGCCTATGCCAACGGCTTCACGGGGATCGCCGCCGCCTTCGACCGGATCGGCGCGACGGTCGATCTGCTGGAAAGCCGGACCGATCTCGGCCCGGACGCCTACGCGGACTTTGCCGAAATCTGGGTGGAGGCGGGGGCCGTGATCGTCGGCGGATGCTGCGAGGTGGGACCTTCGCACATCGCCGAGATGGCGCGTCGCCTGAAGGGCCCCGCGCGCAAAGACACCTGACGGGGCGCCCACCCAGCCTTCGTCGCGCGACCCGGACGGGGACCGGACACAGGACGGTCGGCGCGATCGGATCGTGGGCCGGGACGAGATGATGAAGGCCGTCTTCCCCATACGGTCGTCGGCGAGAACAGCCTGAACGTCCAGGTGGCCAACCCGCGCCGGCTTCGCGGGGCGACGGCGATCGTCACCGGCCCGGGTCGGGGGCTGCGATTCGCGCTCGAGGTCGACTCGGACCTGCCCTCGCCGCCTGACCTTCCGGGCCAACCGCCCATCGTCGTGATCGCGCGGGAGCGCACGCCTTCCGGCAACTTCCAGGGCGCCATCGAGGCCCTGCCGTTCGACGACGACGGCTTCGATCCCGTCACCGGGTTCAACGCGTTCCAGTACGCCGGCGACGCGGCGCGGGCGCTCCGCGCGGCGGGCCGCGTGACGCGCCCGAGCGGCAGGTCGTCATCCTGACCCGGCGCAATCCCGAGGGGACGGAGGCCGCGGCCCGCATCGCCGCGATGAAGCCAGTCCTGCCGACCCCGCCGCCCGGCGTGCCCGGCCCTTTCGCCCTCTCGGGCGAGGCCGGACCGCGCGCCTTCGCCGAAACCGGGGGCTGACCTCGCTCGAGGCGATCGACATGGCCTCGCCCTGGCGTTACCATGACGAGGCGACGGCGCTGCGGGGCATGGCATCGGCCGGTCTGGCGGTAAAGGCCATCGAGCCTTCCGGCGAGGAGGCGTTCATCGCCGCCACGAAAGCGATCCTCACGCCGTTCATTCGGACCGCTGGCAGCGTCGGCTTCGGCGCGCGCTTCCAATATCTGGTGGCGACGCCGTGACGTCAGACGGCGGAGGCGATTGGGTTCCGTCAAGCGGCACCGGCCGCTGACCCCATGAAGGATGCCGGAGGTGCACGCGGAATGACCCGTCCCACACCAGGAGAGCTCGCCGACTTCTGGTTTCCCGAGGGAGAGGCGCCGGACGCCGAAGAGCACGTTCGGCTGTGGACCTGGCGGGTGCGCGGCGGCGCCCATGCGGAGGTGGTTGAGCGGTTCGCAGGCATCACCGACCGCGCGGCCGCAGGCGAGCTGGACGGCTAGGCCGCGCCGCTCACGGGACGGCTGGCGCTGATCCTGATCCTCGACCAGTTCTCCCGCTCGGTCTGGGCCGGCACCCCCGCGCCTTCTCCTGCGATCCAAGGGCCCTCGAGCTTTGCCTGGAGGGACTGGCGAACGGCCATTTCGACGCCCTCGACAACGTCTGGCAGAAAACCGCCTTCAGGAACCCTCTGGAGCATTGCGAATGCCCCGCGCACTTGGCGAACATCGACCGTGCCATCGCCATCGCCGACCGCCTCGTGGACGAGGCGCCCGAACGCCTCCGCGGGGTCTACGTCTTCGGCGCCGAGCAGCCCCGGCGCACCCGGGCCGTCATCGCCCGCGTCGGCCGCCACCCGCACCGCGATGCCGTTCTCGGACGCCCCTCGACGCCGGAGAAGCTGGCGTATTTGAACGACGGCGAGTTCCCCCACACGTCGAAGATCGCTCCAGCGCGAAAGCAATCGCGTGATCCGCACCCTCCGCCCAGGCGGGACCCCGGCCTCGCCCGATGCCGCGAGCGAACATCCCGGGCGCTGCCCCTGGCGATGCGGGACCTGATCGTCGAGACCCGTGATGGCCTGCACTTCGAGGGCGGCCGGTTCCAGTCCGTCGTGGGCTGAGGCGATTGGCTGGCGATCCCGGCCAAGATGATGTCAGCGGCCCCTCGGCCTGCCTCGCGTGTCGATTGCCATCGGGTTTCGAGCTTCGATAGTCATGTCTGCTCCTCCTGTCCCGCGCGCCCGGAGCGGACGACCTGCTCGATATCCCGGGCCGAAAGACCGAGATCGGCGAGCCCCGGCAACGCGTCGGACGCCACGTTGTCATGGCGCAGGAGGGCGATCTGCGACCGCGTGAGGGGCGCGCCGGGAAGGCGCTCGGCAATGCGGGCCAGAGCCTGCCAGATCGGGAACGGCACCGGCACCGGACGGACCCGCAGATCCGCGGCGCGAGCGACGGCCGCGACGAGCTCCCGATACGTGTACACTTTCGGCCCCCCGAGCTCGTAGAGGTCGGCCGAGGCCTCGGCCTCGACCAGACGCGCGATGGCCGCGGCGACATCCGCGACATGGACGGGCTGCAGCCGCGCGTCACCCTGCCCGAAGAGCGGATAGATCGGCAGCCGGCGCAGCGTGGCGAGGATGCCGCCCAGGAGGGCGTCGTGCGGACCGAACAATGCGCTGGGCCTCACGAGCGTGGCGCCGGGAAAGGCCTCCCGCACCGCCGCCTCGCCCGCGCCACGGGCCGCGATATAGGGATCGGCCGCGTCGGGATCGGCGCCGATCCCCGACAGCTGCACGAAACGGGACACGTCGGCCTCGCGGGCGATGCGGGCGAGGCGCGCCGCCGCCTCCACATGGATCGCGCGGAAGGTCGTGTCGCCGGCTTCCAGGTAGAGGCTCGTCGCGTTCACCACGCCATCGGCGCCCTGCACCGCCGCTCGCAGTGACCCAGGGTCAGCGAGGTCGGCGCGCAGCGGCTCGGCTCCCTCGACGTCTCCCAGTGCGCTGCGATCGGGATGGCGCGCGGCGATGCGGACGCGGTGGCCCGCCTCCAGCAGGTTCCGGGCGACCCGGCTGCCAAGGAACCCGGTGCCGCCGAGAACGGTATAGATCCGGCTCATGTCATACTCCGAAGGGAAAGGTTTCAGGATGGCCCAGACAATCGAGTTTCATCGGCCGACGGGTCACGTGCGAGCTGACTCACCCATCTCGATAGCACCGGCATCGCTACTACGGGCACCATGCGCACAGATAGCCGATCTCGCTCTGAAGCCCGCACCTCGAGGAGAGGCGCGTTGGAATTGGGGACCATGTCACCGGAGCACCCACGTGATCCGGCGACATCTGGCCCCGATCCCGGTAGCGTCCACGGAGGTGGTGGGAATTCGTGCCGCGCTGGCGGTGTAGGGCGAGGTGGGACTCTGTTGCACAAATCCTGTGAGGGATTCATCTCGTGAATCCGGCATGGTAGCGGGAATGCATGGGCAGACCGACACGCCCGACCTAGAGGACCAGAAACTGGCCGGCCTGCAATGAAGCGCTGAAGCGCCGGGGCTCGCTGACGATCTGGTTCGACCCCGAGATGAGCTGGGATGCCTCGCCGACAGGCAGGCGCGGTCGCCAACAGACCTACAGCGATACCGCCATCCAGACCTGCCTTTCAATGAAAGTGCTGTTCGGTATGGCGCTGCGGCAGACGACCGGCTTCGTCGAAAGCCTGCTGCGGCTGGTCGGCCTTGACTGGACGGTGCCCGACTTCAGCACGCTGTCTCGTCGCCAGAAGACGCTGGCCGTGAACATCCCCTATCGCGGCTCCAAGGGGCCGCTGCACCTGCTAATCGACAGCACTGGCATCAAGGTCGAGGGCGAAGGCGAGTGGCATGCGCGCAAGCATGGTGGCTCCAAAAGGCGGGTGTGGCGCAAGATCCATCTCGGGATCGATGGGGAAACACTGGAGGTCCGCGCTGCCGAGATCACCGGGAGCCATATCGGTGACGCACCGGTGCTACCCGACCTGCTCGGACAGATCCCGGAGGACGAGCAGATTGGCAGCGTCACTGCCGACGGCGCCTATGACACACGCAAATGCCACAACACCATTGCCGACCGCGGCGCTCACGCTGTCATCCCGCCCCGCAAGAATGCGAAGCCGTGGAAAACCGTCACCGCCGCGATGGCCCGGAACGAGACCCTGAGGGTATCGAAATACCTCGGTCGCGCCCTGTGGCGACGATGGAGCGGATATCATCGCAGGAGCCGCATCGAGACGAAGATGCATCGTGTGAAGTTGCTGGGCCAGCGGCTCATGGCACGAGACTTCGATCGCCAGGTTGCGGAGCTGCAAGTCAGGATCGCCGTTCTAACCCGGATAATTCATGTGAAGGCGGCGGAGGTAGCGTAACCATCTGAAACGCCGTATGTTTTGGTTGTTGACGCCAAACATGCAGCTTTCAGGAGGACGACCTCCGCCATGGCCCAATCTACGTGTTCCACGCTCCGCCTGTCACCCCTCAATGGCAAGCCGATGCGGCTCGCATTTGACGGCGCCGACATGAGCTCCGACGCGGGGCTGACCCTGCTGCGCGAGATCGAGCGCAAGGCGGTGTTGGCGCAGCGGCTCGCCGATTGCCTACGCGATCCGCGTGATCCGGCGAAAGTTCAGCATAGCCTGTGTGACATCATCCGTTTCCGGATCATGATGATCGGCGCGGGGTATGAAGACGGCAATGATGCGACAGCCCTGCGGCATGATCCCAGCTTCAGGATCGCGTTGGAGCGTGGACCTGAAACAGGACCGGCGTTGTGTTCTCAGCCGACGATCTCGCGCATGGAAAACCTGCCCGACGCCCGCGCCCTGATCCGCATGGGCCGCGAGATGGTCCGGTTCTACTGCCAGTCCTTTGCGCATGCGCCCAGACAGATCGTGCTCGACATCGATGACACATTCGATGCGGTGCATGGCCATCAGCAGCTTCGCCTGTTCAATGCGTTCTACGACGAGTTCGGCTTCCAGCCGATCGTCGTCTTCGACGGCGACGGCCGACTTGTCGGGACCTTGCTGCGCCCGGCCCGCCGCCCGAATGGTGCCGAGAGTGCCGCTCATATTCGTCGGTTGATCCGGGAGATCCGCAAGCATTGGCCCAAGACAGAAATCCTGCTGCGGGCCGACAGCCACTACTGCGCACCCCAGGTTCTGGACCTGTGTGACAGGCTCGGGCTGCGCTATGTCTTCGGCCTATCGAAGAACCGCCGTCTTGCGGAGAACATCTCGGCCTTGGAGGCGTCGACGGCGGCGCGCTACGCCCGCAAGCCGGGCCAGAAGCTGCGCCGGTTCAAGACCTTCTCCTACGCAGCCCGGTCGTGGTCGAAATCCCGCCGCGTCATCGCCCGCGTCGAAGTTGGTCCCATGGGTCGGGACACCCGCTACATCGTCACCAATCTTGAGGGCGGCCGCGGCAAGCATCTTTACGAGAAGCTTTATTCCGCTCGCGGCCAAGCCGAGAACCACATCAAGGCGTGGAAGGCCCATCTCGCAGCAGATCGGACGTCGTGCTCGAAGGCCAACGCCAACCAGATGCGCCTGATGCTGCACGGCTGCGCCTACTGGCTTTGGTGGAAGCTCCGCGCGGCTTGCCCGAAGCGCTCACCGTGGCGCCGCGCCCAGTTCGACACGCTGCGCCTGCACCTCGTCAAACTGGCGGCCACCATCGTCGAGAAGAAGACCCGGATCATCGTCACACTGCCGGCATCGTGCCCGCGACAGGGACTTCTCCACCTTCTCTTCGACGCCCTCGCCCCACCGAAAGCAGCCTGACGCAAGCGCCCCGACAACCCCGGAACATCAACTCATATCACCCAAGACCCAAGTCGCCGGCCGGCCTCCCCAACCGGACGCCGACGTCGAGTGCGCGCGACAAACCCAAGCCCCGGGAGACCGGCCTCCTGAGTAGAAGACTGCGGCTTCATGAATTATCCGGGCTAAACGGCTACACCGCGCTCGGCCTCCCTATCACGGAGCCCGTGGGATAGGTCTGTCCGGGGAAAGGGGAACCCTGCGTGTTCCACGCGATGATGGGCAGCCGTTCCACGCGATCGTGAGCAGGTCTGGCCGACAATCTACGGTGACCTTCGTTTTTTGAACGAAGGGGCCGAGATGCCAACGGGACGACTGTCGATGCGCCGGATACGGGATGTTCTACGGTTGAAGCATGCGCAGGGGATGAGCGAGAGGGCGATTGCCGCCTCGCTCGGGCTGGGGAAGGGAACTGTCGGGGCCTATCTGGGGCGGGCGCGGGCGGCCGGTCTGTCCTGGCCGCTTCCCGATACGCTGTCCGACGACGAGATCGAGTTGCTGCTGTTCCCGGCGGCGCCCTCGGTGGCGGACGGGGAGCGCCCCGTGCCGGACTGGCCCCTCGTGGACCGGGAGCTGCGGCGTCCGGGCGTCACGCGCGCTCTGCTCTGGGACGAGTATCGCGCCGCCCACCCCCTTGGCTTCGGCTACGCCTGGTTTTGCGAGCATTACGAGGCCTGGAAGGGTCGGGTCCGGCCGACGATGCGGCAGACGCATGTCGGTGGCGAGAAGGTCTTCGTCGACTTCGCGGGCGACATGATCGACGTGATCGATCCTGCGACCGGGGTAGCCCGGGCCATGAAGCTGTTCGTCGCGGCGATGGGGGCCTCGAACCACACCTACGCCGAGGCCGTGGCGTCCGAGGGGCTCGAGGACTGGATCGGCGCGCCTGTCCGGATGTTCACGTTCCTCGGCGGCGTGCCGAAGGTGGTGGTGCCGGACAACCTGAAGTCGGCGGTGTTCAAGGCCGACCGCTTCGATCCGGGCCTGAACCGGACCTATGCGGAGATGGCCAGCCACTATGGCACCGCGATCCTGCCGGCGCGTCCTTGCAGGCCCCGCGACAAGGCGAAGGTGGAAGTCGCCGTGCAAGTCGCGCAGCGCTGGATTTTGGCGCGGCTGCGCAACCTGCGCTTCTTCTCTGAAGCGCGTCGATCAGGATGAGAATCGAGCGACAATCTGGGTGAGAGCGAACCGCCGAACCCGGACCGCAGGAAGGGCGTAGCCCGACCGGAGGTCCGGGTTCGGCGGGGTGATCGCGGTCGGTCGGGGTATACGGGGGCTTTCTCTGCATCGGAGGAGCGCTCGTGCCCGGCCGCCACGTGACCGATCACCAGATGAGGCTCTTCATGAAGCATCGCACGAACGCCCCGATCCCCGTCGCCGCGGCGCGCGCCGGGTTCAGCACGGCCACCGGCTATCGCATCGCGCAGGACGCGCCCCCGCCCTCCGAGAAGCGGGCACCGCGCGAGCGACGGCGGCCCGATCCCCTGGCGGAGGTCTTCAAGGCCGAGGTCATCCCGATGCTGGAGGCGAGTCCCGGTCTGCGGCCCGTCGCGGTCTTCGATGAGTTGATGCGTCGGCATCCCGATCTGGGAACCGGCGTCCGGCGGACGCTGGAGCGGCGCATCCGCCAATGGCGCGCGCTGCACGGCCCGGAGCGGGAGGTGATCTTCCGCCAGACCCATGAGCCGGGCCGGATGGGCCTGTCCGACTTCACCGACATGGCCGGCTCCGAAGTGACGGTCGCGGGGGAACCGTTGCCGCATCGGCTCTACCACTTCCGCCTGGCCTTCAGCGGCTTCGAACATGCCGTGCGCCGGCGGGCTTGAACCGGTGGCGCCTCGCTCGGCGCACCGTTCTCGGCGGCGAGAGCTTCGTGGCGCTGGCCGCGGGCTTGCAGGACGCGCTCTGGGCATTGGGCGGCGCGCCGCGCGAGCACCGCAGCGACAGCCTCTCGTTCGTCGGGATGAAGGTCCACAGGACCTTCAGCTGACCCTCCTCACCCTTCCGCAACCTTGCCGCCGAGGTCGAGGAGGACTGGACCGCCCGATACGACGCTCTCTGCGGCCACTACGGCATGGCCGCCAGCCGGAACAATCGCGGTGTCGCCCACGAGAACGGCACGATCGAGGCAGCCCACGGTCACCTCAAGCGCGTGGTGGAGGACGCGCTTCTCATGCGGGGGTCGCGCGACTTCGACACGATCGCCGACTACCGTGGCTTCGTCGACGAGCTGATCGGCCGTCGCAACGCCCGCAACCGCAAGCGCATCGACGCCGAGCGGGCCGCGCTGCGGCCATTGCCGCCGCGGCGAGCCGAGGATGGCGAGGAGACCATGGTGACCGTCACCTCTTCGGGTGGCTTCATGCTCCGCCGGGTCTTCTACACCGTCCCCTCGCGGCTCATCGGCCACCGGTTGCGCGTGCGCCTGCACGACGATCGGCTGGAGGTGTTCCTCGGCGGCACGCCTCTGATGACATTGCCCCGCAGCCGCGGATACGGTGACCGCCGCCGCGCCCATGTTGTCGACTACCGCCATGTCATCCATGCGCTGAGGGCCAAGCCGTTTCGCCGAAGGCGAACCTCCGGTTCGATGGCGTTGCCCGGCCTCGTCTACCGCGACCAGCTCTTCCCCCGGGACGCCTATCGCCGCCTCTACGACGCCGCGATGGAGGCGCTGCCGGAGCGGGCCGCCTGCAAGCTCGTGGTGGGCGCACTGGCGATCGCCCATGAGCGCGGCTGCGAGGCCGATCTCGCCGCCCTGATCGACGCCAGCCTCGACGCAGGCGACTTCCCGGACCTCGCCACGCTCCAGGTCCGCTTCCAGCCCGACCCCGAGGCGCTGCCGCAGGTCACGGTCACCATGGCGCCGCTCAGCGCCTACGACGTCCTGACCGACGCAGCATCTGTCGCGGGAGCCGCGACATGAGCGCGACAGACCCGATCGACGAGGCCCGCCTCGGCCTTCTGCTCAGCGACCTGCGCCTGCCGGGTATCAGGCACATCTGGAGCGACTTCGCCGAGCGCGCCGACAGGGAAGGCTGGCCCGCCGCCCGGTTCCTCACTGCCCTGGCCGAGCACGAGATCGCCGAACGCGCCCGCCGCCGCATCGAACGTCATCTGGCCGAGGCGCGCCTGCCGCCCGGCAAGACCCTCGATACCTTCGACCTCGCCGCCGTGCCATTCGTCGGGGAAACGGTCCACCGGACCGTTTCCTGACCCTCCTCATTCTCGAAGGCCCAGGTGATGGCGCTCGTCGCCGGCGACAGCTGGCTCGAGAAGGGCGACAACCTCCTCGTCTTCGGCCCGCCCGGCGGCGGCAAGAGCCACCTCGCCGCGGCCATCGGCCTGGGCCTCATCGAGAACGGCTGGCGCGGGCTCTTCGCCCGCACCACCGATCTCGTCCAGAAGCTTCAGGTTGCCCGGCGCGAGCTCGCCCTGGAATCCGTCATCGCCAAGCTCGACAAGTATCACCTGTCCGGCGTCGCCAGCGGTTGCTTGAACCGATGGCGCAATCCACTGGCAACCCTCGGACCGATGGCGGCCTCATGCCGAACTCCTCGACGACCTCGCCTACGTCACCAAGGACCAGGCCGAGACCAGCGTCCTCTTCGAACTGATCAGCGCGCGCTATGAACGGCGATCCGTCCTGATCACCGCCAACCAGCCCTTCGGAGAGTGGAACCGGATCTTCCCCGATCCCGCCATGACGCTCGCCGCCGTCGACGTTCGCCGGGCGATCCTTCCACTGGAAGGCCCGCTGATCCGGCTCACCGTGCATCACGCAATGATCTTCGAGATCAACGTCGAAAGCTACCGGCGTCGCACCGTCGCCATGCGGAATGGACGCCGGCCCGGGTCCTGGCGCAGGCGGCGAAGCTCGGCCCGTCGGTAACGGCATGTCTCGCGAGGCCGTGATGGCCGGCCGCCCACATCCCGAGCAGGGCTTTCGAAGCTGCCGTGGGGTTCTCGCCCTGGCCAGGAGCTATGAGGCGGGCCGCCTCGATGCCGCCTGCCGGCGCGCATTGTCGATCCGGGCCCGCTCCGTCGCTTCGATCAGATCGATCCTGAAGAACGGACTCGACAGCGCCTTCCTCGAAGACGCCCCCGACCAGCGTCCGCTCCGGCACCCGAACATCCGCGGACAGGGCTATTATCATTGAAAGGAAACCCCACCTTGCTGATCCATCCCACCTCCGAACGGCTCATCGCCCTCGGCCTCACCGGCAGGGTCAAGGCCCTGGAGGAGCAGCGCCAGGCCGAGGCCACCTTCGACAGCCTCGGCTTCGAAGAACGCCTGGGCCTTCTGGTCGATCGCGAGGCCGTCGAACGGGACACCAAGCGGCTGACCACCCGCCTCAAGTTCGCCGCCCTCCGCCAGGCCGCCTGTGTGGAAGATCTCGACCTGCGCGCCCCACGCGGCATCGACCGCGCCGTGATGGCTCACCTCATCGACGGCGCCTGGATCGGCCGGCATGAGAACCTGCTCATCACTGGACCCACCGGCCTCGGAAAGAGCTGGATCGCCGTCCGCCATGGGCCTCGAACCATGGCGGCCTGCATGGCGGACCCTTGCTCACAAGGCCTGCCGGGACGGCCGACGCGTCGCCTATCATCGGGTGCCGAAGCTGTTCGAGGCGCTCGCCATCGCCCGCGGAGACGGTCGGCACGCCAGGATGCTGAAAGCCCTCGAGCGGACCGAACTGCTCATCCTCGACGATTGGGGCCTGTCAGTCCTGACCGCTCCGGAACGGCGTGACTTGCTGGAGATCCTCGAAGACCGCCACGGCCGCGGCTCCACGATCGTCACCAGCCAGCTCCCGGTCGAGCACTGGCACGAGGCCATCGGCGACCCGACCCTGGCCGATGCCATCCTGGACCGGCTCGTCCATAACGCCCACCGCCTGCCTCCGGTGTTTGTCAAAGGAGTTGTCGCCTGCACTTGTCTCAGGCCGCTCGCTTGGCGGGGCCGGCCATGGGTCCGCCGCCGCCAGCTTTCCGGGGGAGTGCGTCGGCGGCCCCATGGCCTTCGCTTCCGGTGTCCGGTCGCTCCGGGTTCAGCCAGACGGAACCGACCGGCGTCCAGCAGCGCGTCTTGCCTGACCATCGTTCGGGACGGGCGGCACGGGCGCGTTGATACACGCGGTGTCGGTTGGCGAGGAGCGGTCGGTCGTCGCCACGGTGGCGCTGGTCGGGCGTAACGAAGCGGATGGCGCTGTGGCGATGCTCGAGGTTGTACAACCCTACGACACAAGACCCATGTGACGTCGACCGGCGGCTACGACTCGGTTGTCGCCTATCGCTGGCACCGCTGGCTCGGACGGACCGTTCATGTCTGCGAGGTAATCGAGCGGCGCGAGGCCTCGGCGCGATGCCGGCTACGGGAGGCTCCGACCGGTGTCGTCCAAGAGCTTCCGGTCTGGATGCTGGATGCCGGGACATGCGGGACGATGCGGTTGGCGTCAGTGCCTTTGGCGCCGGCAACGGCTCTCGGCGCGCTTCGAGCGCTTCTCGCCGACAGGCTGACTGACGGCTCCATCGGCGCTGAGGCTCCGGGGAGCACGGGAGCAGGCTGTGACAATCACCAGACCGGAGATCGTCATGCCGCACCCATCGCGCCGCCCGCCGCTGCAACTGGACCTGTTCGAACGGGAGGGGTCGCTCCTGCCGCCGGGGGTGCCGCCTTGGACGGCGATCCCGGAGGGGACGCGAACGACGCTGACAGAGCTTGTGGCGCGGATGCTGCTCGCACATGTGCGCGGCGAAGGCGTCGGTCCGGAGGGCGACGATGAACGCGTCTGAGGGCGGCTCCGCTCGGATCGGCGCACGGCACCGCGCTCGTAAGGCGATCCTGTACGTCCGCCAGTCCTCCGCGCATCAGGTGCAGCACAACGGCGAGAGCCGCGTGCTGCAATATGCCATGCGCGACAGGCTCGTGGCGCTCGGCTGGTCGAAGATCGACGTCATCGACGTCATCGACGTCATCGACGAGGATCTCGGCCTCTCCGCGGCGGGCGGAACGGCGCGGGCCGGGTTCGAGCGGATGGTGGCCGAGGTCTGCCTGGGCAAGGTCGGCGCCGTCGCAGCGCGGGAGGTCTCGCGCTTTGCCCGCAACAGCCGCGACTGGCAGCAGCCGGTCGAGACGTGCCGCGTGGTCGATACGCTCCTGATCGACCAGGAGGCGGTCTACGCGCCGCGACAGGACAACGACCGGCTGCTGCTTGGGCTCAAGGGCAGCCTGAACGAGTACGAGCTCGACCTCCTCCGGCAGCGGTCCCTGTCCGCTCGCTACGAGAAGGCGCGTCGGGGCGAGCTCCTCGTCGCCGCGCCGGTGGGCTTCGTGAAGGCCGATGGTCGGCTTGAGAAGGCCCCCGATCGGCGCGTGCAGGAGGCGATCCGGCTCGCGATCGACAAGATCGCCGAACTGGGCAGCGTGCGCCAAGCCCTGTTGTGGTTCCTCGAGCATGCGGGGATCGAACTTATCGCCCATCGCCTGCGCCTTGACGACAAGCCCGCCTGGGACTGGGCGCGGTCGTGGCTGGGTGAGCCCGAGGCCGGTCCGTCCTGGACGGCGACACTGCCCGCGTCGACCGCCCGTTCCGCCTCGGGCTCGGCCGGACCCAGGGAACCGACGCCCGAGGAACGCGCCGAGAAGGTGGCCGAGATCGCGCGCCGCACCGAGACCCTCGTCTCCATGCCGGTGCTCGCCTACCTGCGCCATCGCGGGATCACCGCCACGCCGCCCGACTGCATCCGCTATCGCCAGTACGCCTTCGGCAAGTTCGGCGCCATGGTCGCGCTCGCCACCAACGAGGCGGGCGAGGTGCTGGCGATCCAGCAGGTCTATCTGACGGCCGAGGGGCGGAAGGCCCAGGTCAAGGTGGTCAAGCGCACCAACAAGGCCGTCGATGGCTGGGCCGCGAAGGCTGCGGTGCGTTTCCCCGGTCGGGAGCCGCTGGTGCTCTGCGAGGGAGTCGAGACTGCGCTATCGGTCTGGCAGGCAACCGGACAGGAGACCTGGGCCTGCCTCGGCATCTCGAACATCGGCCGCGCGCCCGTCCCCGAGAGCGCCACGGAAATCATCGCCCGTGACGGCGACCTGCCCGGCAGCAAGGCCGAGGGCCAGATGACCCGCGCCGCGAGCCAGCTCGTGCATCGCGGCATGACCGTGCTGATCGCCACCCCGCCCGAGGAACAAGACTTCAACGATGTTCTGGTCCGCGAGGGCGAGGCGGCCGTGCGCGACCGCATCGAAGCCGCCGAACGCTTCAGCGCAGATGAGGTCGACACCGAACGGAAGCGCCTTTTCATCGGCTCGGACGTGGAGATGTCGCGGCGCGTGCGCGAGGATCTGACCGAACGCCTCGGGCGCATCGTCCATGCCGAGGGCGAGTTCTGGCGCTACGGCGGCACCCATTGGGAGGCGATCCCCGACCACGAGTTGCGCCTGCCCGTCCACGCCTATGACGGCGCCGGGTTCCTCACCCCCGCAGGCGAGCCCTCGAACGTCAAGCTGACCAAGACCCGCGTCAACTCGGTCCTGAACGAATGCGCCGCGCTCTGCGCCGAGCCGGGATATTTCGACGCCCCACCCGCAGGCATCAACTGCGCCTCGGGCTTCATCCGCTTCGACGCGCAGGGAACGCCGCACCTCGAAAACCATCACCGCCAGCATCGCTGCCGTCACACCCTGCCCGGCCGCTGGCAACCCGGCGCTTCCGGCACCCCGCCCGCAGGCTCGCTGCTGGCGAGGCTGCTGACCGGCAGCTTCAAGGGCGACCCCGAGGCCGAGGCCAAATGCGCCCTGCTCGCGGAGGTCTGCGGTGCCGCGGCGTTGGGCTACGCCACCCTGCTGATGCAGCCCCGCGCGGTGGTGCTGCACGGCAAGACCGCCGAGAACGGCAAGAGCCAGGTGCTCGAACTGGCCCGCGGCCTCCTGCCCGCCAGCGCCATCTGCTCGGTCCCCGCCTCGAAGATGGGCGACGAGCGGCATGTGATCGACCTGGTGGGCAAGCTGCTCAATGCCTCCGACGAGCTCTCGCCCGAGGCCATCGCGTCGGACACCTTCAAGGCCGTGGTCACCGGCGATCCCATCGAGGGGCGCGACGTCTACAAGAGCCGGGTAGAGTTCCGCTCGGTCGCGCAGAACCTCTTCGCCGCGAACCAGCTGCCCAGCTTCAAGGGCGGCGTCGACCGCGGCGTGCAGCGCCGCCTGCTGCTGATCCCCTTCACCCGCTCGATCCCGCTGGAGGAGCGCATCGAGGACATCGGCAAGCGCATCGCTGCCGAGGAACCGGACCTGCTGCTGGCTTGGGCGGTCGAAGGCGCGGCGCGGCTGATCCGCCAGCGCAACTTCGCCATCCCGCAGGGCTGCCACGACGCCCTCCTCGAATGGGTACTGAGCGAGGATCCCATCGCAGCCTGGATCGACGCCTGCGTGTCGGTCGTCCCCATCGTGAACGGAGGTCCGATGCTTGCCACCCGCGACGCGCACCTGCGCTTCCAGAACTGGGCGCTGGGCGAGGGCTACAAACCCGAGAAGCTGCCCGCCATCAACGGCTTCGTCCAGCGCGTGCAGG
>CAVUAQ010000006.1:0-493450 GCA_963739575.1 uncultured Alphaproteobacteria bacterium
GAACAGCGGAAAACGGCGAAAGATCGAGGTGCCCTGGAACGCAAGGCGGCCGTGCTGAAGCGGATGCTGCCGCCGAGCAACATGGCCATACGGCAGTTGTCGCGGGAGGAAGGGATTTCCGAGGCGACGCTGCACAAGTGGCGGGCCGAGGCGCGGGGCAAGGGGCAGCTTCTGCCCGACGCTGATGCTGGCCCCAAGGGGTGGTCGTCGCGCGACAAGTTCGCGGCAGTTCTGGAAACAGCGGCGCTGAACGAGGCCGATCTGGGTGAATACTGCCGCAAGCGCGGGCTCTATCCGGCGCAGATCGCGGCGTGGCGGGCGGCGTGCGAACAGGCGAATGACTGGGACCGCGTCAGTACGGCGCGTCTGGGCCAGGTGACGAAAGACGATAAGAAGCGGGTCAAGGATCTGGAGCGGGACCTGGCCCGCAAGGACCGCGCACTGGCTGAAACCGCAGCTCTGCTTGTCCTCAGAAAAAAGGCCCAGGCGATCCGGGGGGGGCGACAAGGACGCATGATCAGCACCCCGGATCGCCAAACCGCAACTGTTCTGATCAACGAGGCTGTCACCGCTGGCGCGCGTCGCGCCATAGCCTGCGCCGAACTGGACATCAGCGACCGGACCTTGCGGCGCTGGACGGAAGGTGGCGCGGTTCAGCCCGATCAGCGCCCCCTCGTGCCGCGCCCGGAGCCGGCCAACAAGCTGGGCGCCAGGGAACGGTGTTTGTCAAAGCAGTTGTCCGCCGATTTCATGCGGCGTCTCTGATTTCAGGGGCGCTGGTTTCGCGTTCTGGGTTGAGCCAGACGGGTCCGGCGGGTTGCCAGTTGCGGGTTTTGCCTGACCCGCGTTGCGGGTTTTGCGCGCGGGCATTTGCATGGAGATCGGCGCGTTGGGCGAGTGTCGCACAATCAATGCCAGCGTGGCGCGCGTCCGGTGTGACGAAGCGGATCGCGCTGTGCAGGTGTTCGCCATTGTACCAGCCCGCGAAGGATTTCACCCACGCCTGCGCATCAGCCTTCGAGGCGAACCCCTTGGACGGCCAGCTGGGTCTGTATTTGCAAGTCCGGAACAGCGCCTCGGAGTACGGGTTGTCGTTGCTGACGCGCGGACGGCTGTAGGACGCGGTGATGCCCAGCTTTTCCATGGTCACCTTCATCGTCGCGCCTTTCATCGGGCTCCCGTTGTCGGCGTGCAGGACCAGCGGTCGCGCAATGCAGCCTTCCGCCAGAACCGCCTGCCGGATCAGCGTCGCTGCCAGCTCCGCGCTTTCGCGCTCATGAACCTCCCAGCCGACGATCTTGCGGCTGAAGATGTCCACGATCAGGTAGAGGTAGAAGAACACCCCCGCGATCGGGCCCGGCATCCAGGTGATGTCCCAGGTCCAGACCTCGCAGGGCGCACCGGCCTTGTAGCTGGCCGGTGGATTACGCCGGACCGGCGGCCTGGCCCGGCCGCGGTGGTGCTGCTGCCCGTTTGCGCGCAGAATTCGGTAGAAGCTGGCCTCCGAGGCCAGATACCGGCCCTGATCGGCCAGTTTGGGCACGATCTGACTGGGCGGAAGGCTGGCGAACGCCTCGGAACTGCAGACCTCCAGCACGGCCGCGCGTTCCCTGGCGCCCAGCTTGTTGGCCGGCTCCGGGCGCGGCACGAGGGGGCGCTGATCGGGCTGAACCGCGCCACCTTTCGTCCAGCGCCGCAAGGTCCGGTCGCTGATGTCGAGTTCGGCGCAGGCTATGGCGCGACGCGCGCCAGCGGTGACAGCCTCGTTGATCAGAACAGTTGCGGTTTGGCGATCCGGGGTGCTGATCATGCGTCCTCGTCGCCCCCCCGGATCGCCTGGGCCTTTTTTCTGAGGACAAGCAGAGCTGCGGTTTCAGCCAGTGCGCGGTCCTTGCGGGCCAGGTCCCGCTCCAGATCCTTGACCCGCTTCTTATCGTCTTTCGTCACCTGGCCCAGACGCGCCGTACTGACGCGGTCCCAGTCATTCGCCTGTTCGCACGCCGCCCGCCACGCCGCGATCTGCGCCGGATAGAGCCCGCGCTTGCGGCAGTATTCACCCAGATCGGCCTCGTTCAGCGCCGCTGTTTCCAGAACTGCCGCGAACTTGTCGCGCGACGACCACCCCTTGGGGCCAGCATCAGCCTCGGGCAGAAGCTGCCCCTTGCCCCGCGCCTCGGCCCGCCACTTGTGCAGCGTCGCCTCGGAAATCCCTTCCTCCCGCGACAACTGCCGTATGGCCATGTTGCTCGGCGGCAGCATCCGCTTCAGCACGGCCGCCTTGCGTTCCAGTGAATATCCCAAGTCATCGTCCTATCCCGCCCGCCTGAAAAGTAGAGGAAAATAAGAAGGGCGGACAACTACGCTGACACAGGGGGCTGCCAGGGGGGTCATATCGATAATCAAGCAGTTCTGTCGGACATGCTGTAGAACAAGCGTTGCCTCTGGCAGATCGTCAGCCTTGCTGAAGCGGGTGTACCGCTGTCCCAGACGTGTGAGGGATCTCGAAAGCGTGGTAAGTTCTAGTGGGTCTTCGTAGTCAAGACGAAGCCTGAGTAGATCAGACACCGAAAACCTCTCCCTACCTGTCACATCCCGCGCGATTATACGGTCGTTTCTTGAAGAGGCCCGGCCTTTGTCGCTGCCAGTCCTTGAGGGCGTCGACGAGCGTTCGGCCCTTGAGCACTGATTGCGGGAGCTGGCCGTTGTAGAGCCGGACGTAGCGCAGGATCGTCTGTTCGAGGTCCTCGCCACTGTGGAAGTGATGGCTCTGGAGGACGTCCTCGATCCGGCCGTTGAAGCGCTCGACCATGCCGTTGGTTTGTGGCCGCATCGGCGGGGCCAGGCGGTGCTCGATACCGAGATCGGCGCAGAGCCGGTCGAACTCGTGGTTTCCGGCGGCGGAGGCCGAAGACCCGGTCGGTGAATTCCTTGCCGTTGTCGGTGAGAACCCGGGCGATTTTCATCGGAGCCGTCCGTTCGAGGTCGCGCAGGAACCGGCGCGCGTTGGCCGCCGTCTTCGCGGGGTAGATGCGCACGAAGACCCAGCGGGTAGCACGGTCGATCGCGACGAAAAGGTAACGTCGCTTCTCCTCGTCGGCCATCTGCGGCAGGTATTTCACGTCGACATGCAGGTAACCCGGCTCGTAGGCCTTGAACGGCTTGTGTGCGGGCCGTCGCGCGGTTGGCTTCAGGTCACGCAGGTTGCCGACACCATGCCGGCGCAGGCAGCGGTCCAGCCCGGAGCGCGAGACGTTCGGGTTCAGGAACTCGCGGACTACGCAGAGAAGGTCGTCGAGCGGCAACAGCAGGGTCTTGCGCAGCGACACCGCCACAGCCTCCTGGGCAGGTGTGAGCGTCGATTGCAACCGATGCGCCGTGTGGCTGCGGTCATGCACGCTGTCGCGCTTGCGCCACTTCCAGACCGTCTGCTCGGAGATGCCATAGCGCTCCGCCACCATCCAGGCAGGCTCGGTGCTCGCCTGGATCGCGGCCCGGATCTTCGGTGTCGTCGTCGCCTGCTTGTGCAGAGAGATCAGCATGCTCGCCCCCCGTCCCGAACCTCGCGCAGGATCGATCTTGCCATGAACAGAGCAGAGCGGCGAGGGTCTATCTGATCGTCCGGGACACGACACATAGCTTCACTTCTTGGAACACATCAACTCGTTGAGTGGCAATCGCCAGATTTCAAACTGACCCACTACCGCCGGTCCGGCCCGTCTTGATTGCCGCCATCGGCCGTGCAAAAAGCGCGCGGCCCGCATCCGGCGGAGAGGTCTCCGATGAAAATCATCATTTGCGGCGCCGGCCAGGTCGGCTGGCAGATCGCGCGCCATCTCTCCAGCGAACGCAACGACGTGACGGTCGTCGACAACAATCCCGACCTCGTGCGCCAGGCCAACGACATGCTCGACGTCCAGGGCATCGCCGGGCACGCCTCCTATCCCGACGTGCTCGAGCGGGCCGGCGCGCGCGACGCCGAGATGGTGATCGCCGCAACCTATTCCGACGAGGTCAACATGGTCACCTGCCAGGTGGCCCATTCCGTCTTCGCCGTGCCGCGCAAGATCGCGCGGCTCAGGGCGCAGAGCTATCTCGACGCGATCTATTCCGATCTCTACCGGCGCGACCACATGCCGATCGACGTGGTGATCTCCCCGGAGAAGGAGGTCGCCGAGGCCGCTCTGCGCCGCCTGTCGGCGCCGGCGGCCTTCGACACGCAGATCTTTCTCGACGGCAAGGTGCAGCTTCTGGGCATCGCCCTCGACGAGGATTGCCCGGTCCTCAACACGCCGCTCAAGCAGCTGACCGACCTGTTCTCGACGCTGCGGGCGATCGTCGTCGGCGTGCGGCGTAAGGAGCAGCTCTTCGCGCCGGAACCGGGCGACCAGCTCTTCGCGACCGATCAGATCTACGTCTCGACCCACACCGACGATGCCGCGCGGGTGCTCGACATCTTCGGCAAGCCCGTCGTGCGGCAGGAGCGGGTGGTGGTCGTGGGCGGCGGCAATGTCGGCCTCGCGGTCGCGCGCCGGCTCGAGGCGGCGCCGTGGAAGGTGCGCGTCAAGATGATCGAGAAGAACCGCCGTTCCGCCGAACGGGCGGCCGACGCGCTGGAGCGGACCATCGTCCTGAACGGCGACGGCATGAGCCGCGAGCTGCTGACCGAGGCCTCCATCGCCAAGGCCGATTCGATCCTGTGCGTCACCGACGACGACAAGACGAACCTGCTGGCGGCGGTGCGCGCCAAGCAGGCGGGCTGCGATCTCGCGATCTGTCTGGTGAACGACCCGACGCTGCAATCGCTGATGCAGCCCCTGGGAATCGACGCCTTCATCAATCCCCGGGCCACGACGGTCAGCTCGATCCTGCGCCATATCCGGCACGGCCGCGTCCGCGGCGTCTATTCGATCGGCGATGCCGAGGCCGAGGTCATCGAGGCGCAGGTGCTGTCGACCTCTCCGATCTCCGGCAAGCTCATCCGCGACATCGACTTCCCCGAAGGCGCGCTGGTCGGCGCCGTGTCGAAAGCGGGCAAGGTGGTGAAACCAACCGGATCGACGCGGATCGAGGAGGGCGACATCGTCGTCGTCTTTGCGGTTTCCGCCGACGTGCCGGCGGTGGAGCGGCTGTTCCAGGTCGCCATCGACTTCTTCTGATGCGGCGCGCGCTGAAACGCCTGCCGTTTCTGGTGATCCTGCAGGGGATCGGCGCGCTGTCGATGATGATCCCGACCATCCATGCGGTCCAGCTGCGCCACTGGGATGTCGCGCGCGCCTTCTTCTATTCGAGCCTTGTCTGTCTCGTCCTCTTCGTTCTTCTCGCCGTCGCGCTCGGCCATCGGGGCCACGAGCGGTCGATCCGCGCGCAATTGCTCGGCCTCGTCGGCGCCCTCGTCCTGCTGCCCCTGATGCTGGCGATCCCCTTCCGCGAGGTTCTGGGCGAGGGGCAGCTCTTCAACGCCTGGTTCGAGATGGTCTCGTCGCTGACCACGACCGGCGCCACGCTCTATCCCGAACCGGGCCGCCTGCCGCCGACGCTGCATCTGTGGCGAGCCCTCGTCGGGTGGCTCGGCGGGCTTCTGTTCTGGGTCTCCGCCCTCGCCATTCTGGCGCCCCTCAACCTCGGGGGGTTCGAGGTGATCGCCACGGACGTCACCGCCGCCGGCCGCGCCGCCCTCCGCGAGCGCCGCGCCGGTCGGCCGGGCGAGCGGCTGCGCCGCTACGCCGTGCGGCTGGCGCCGATCTATGCCGGGCTGACGCTGCTTCTGTGGCTCGGGCTCGTCATGTTCGGCACCCCGCCCACCGAAGGCGCCATCCTCGCCATGTCCACCCTGTCGACATCGGGGATCACCCCCGGCCAGTGGCAGGGCGAGCAGGTCTGGCCCGAGATGCTGATCTTCGCCTTTCTGGTCTTCGCCGTGTCGCGGCTGACCTTCCGTAACGATTTCATCACCCGCGAGCGGGGCGTTCTGCTGCGCGATCCGGAGATCCGGCTCGCCGTCACGCTGCTGATCCTCGTGCCCGGCTTCCTGTTCCTGCGGCATTTCCTCGGCTCCATCGAGAGCGAATTGCAGGAGGACGTGCCGCAGGCGCTCCGCGCCTTCTGGGGGGCGCTCTTCACGACGCTGTCGTTCCTGACCACCACCGGGTTCGAAAGCCGCGCCTTCGAGGATGCGCGGTTCTGGTCGGGGCTGCCCACCCCGGGCCTGGTGCTCGTGGGCCTCAGCCTCATCGGCGGCGGGGTCGCAACCACGGCAGGCGGCATCAAGCTCCTCCGGATCTATGCGCTCTACAAGCACGGCGCGCGCGAGATGGGGCGCCTCGTCTATCCGGCCTCGGTAGGCGGGTCCGGTGCCGCCGGCCGCCGGCTCAGGCGCGAGGGCGCCTTCGTCGCCTGGATCTTCTTCATGCTGTTTGCGCTCAGCATCGCCGTGACCATGGCGGCCCTGGCGCTTGCCGGGCTCGATTTCGAGCAGGCGACGATCCTGACCGTCGCGGCGCTGTCGACGACCGGCCCCCTGGCCTCGGTCGGCGGCGAGACGCCGATCCTCTATTCCGACCTCGGCGGAGCGGCGCGCGTCATCCTGGCTGCGGTGATGGTGATCGGCCGGCTCGAGGCGCTGGCGCTGATCGCGCTCTTCAACCGCGATTTCTGGCGCTCCTGAGCGGGCGGATTGGGTCTGGAAATCCTGTCATTTGCGCGACATACTGGGTCACGCAGACCACACCCGCGGCTGAAATGATGCGCGAACAACAACAAACGACCATTCCAGGGACAGGACTTCAATGGCCGCTGACAAGCAAAACCTGCAGGAGACCTTTCTGAACCACGTCCGGAAGACGAAGGTGCCCGTGACAATTTTCCTGATCAACGGTGTGAAGCTGCAAGGGGTGATCACCTGGTTCGACAATTTCTGCGTGCTCCTGCGGCGCGACGGTCAGTCTCAACTTGTGTTCAAGGGCGCGATCTCGACCATCATGCCGTCCCAGCCGATCCAGCTCTACGAAGGCGACGCCGCGTCTTGAGGCGCGCGAACCTTCGCGCCCCGCGCGGCGTTGCGCGTCCATGACGACACGCGCTTGGGTCCTGCACCCCGACATCCAGACCGACCGGGACCGGCGCGACGCGGCCCCGGCGCTCGACGAGGCGATGGCCCTCGCCCACGCGCTGCCGGGGCTGACGGTCGCGGGCGGCGAGGTCGTGCGCCTGCCGCGCGCCCATCCGGGCCACCTGTTCGGCACCGGCAAGATGGACGAGCTGAAGGCGCGGCTTGCCGCCGAGGAGATCGGCCTCGTCCTGATCGACGGGCCGGTCTCTCCCGTCCAGCAACGCAATCTCGAGAAAGCGTGGGGGACGAAGCTCCTCGACCGGACCGGTCTCATCCTGGAGATCTTCTCTGACCGCGCCCGCACCCGCGAGGGCGTCCTGCAGGTCGAGATGGCGGCGCTCAGCTACCAGCGGACCCGGCTCGTGCGCGCCTGGACCCACCTTGAGCGGCAACGGGGCGGTCTGGGCTTCGTCGGCGGCCCCGGCGAGACCCAGATCGAGGCCGACCGCCGCGCCATCGACGACCAGCTGAACCGGCTGCGCAAGCAGCTCGACAAGGTCGTCAAGACGCGCGAGCTGCACCGCGCGGCGCGCGCCCGCGTGCCGTTCCCGATCGTGGCGCTCGTGGGCTACACCAATGCGGGGAAATCGACCCTCTTCAACCGGCTGACGGGTGCCGACGTCATGGCCGAGGACATGCTCTTCGCGACGCTCGACCCGACGATGCGCGCCATCGACCTGCCTGCGGGGACGCGGATCATCCTGTCCGACACCGTCGGATTCATCTCCGACCTGCCGACGCAGCTCGTCGCGGCGTTCCGCGCCACGCTCGAGGAGGTGCTGGCTGCGGACCTGATCCTGCATGTCCGCGACGTGAGCCACCCCGGCTCCGAGGAACAGGCGCGTGAGGTCGCCCGGATCCTCGAGGATCTGGGCGTGGGCGACGAGATCCCGGTGATCGAGGTGTGGAACAAGACCGATCGTCTGGCAGAACCCGAGAAGACCGCGATGGAGCGGCTCGCCGATCGGCACGACGATGTCGAGACGCTCTCGGCGCTGACCGGGGAGGGGGTGGCTCAGCTGCTTGCCGCGGTCGAGACGATGCTCGACGACGAGCGGACGCGCAAGACGCTGGTCCTGCCATTCGAGGCCGGGCGCCGCCGCGCCTGGCTCTACGATCAGGGCGTGGTCGAGGGCGAGACGCGCGCCGAAGACGGACTGCATCTGACGGTCAACTGGACCGCCAGACAGGCGCGCGCCTTCCACGATCTCTAGCAGGCTGCTGAAAAGCGTTCTGGATGCCGCCCTCTCGTTGAGGAAGTCGATCCCCGATACGACCGTCGGCACTCAGCTCGACCAGAGGCCCCGAAAAATCGCCCGATCTTCGAGCAGATGGTCGCGGCGCGAGTTTTTCAATAGCCTGCTAGGCGGGTGCGCCGCTCCGGGCGGGCCGCCGCGGCCCTCTCAGCTGCCCCAGCTGCGGACCGGGCCGCAATCCATGTGCACGAAATTCGACGAGGTGTAGCGGCCGACACCGCCTCCCGCGCAGGCCGACGCCGCACGGAAGATCTGGCTGACGGAGCGCGACTGCAGGCGCAGATCGGCAGCCTGGCCGCGGATGTGGCGGGAGTTCTTCGCCACGCCCGAGGACCGGCGGCGCAGCATCGCGTTGGTCTCGGGGCTGCGATAGCCGGAGATCAGCATGTAGGGTTCGGTCGTGTCGAGAAGGTTGTGGGAGGCCGACATGATGTCGAGCGTCCGGGGGTCGATGGTCTTCAGCTTGTTGTTGCGCCAGTCGCGCATGAAATAGTTGAGTTCGCTCAGCGCGTCGCCGATGTATCGGCCGTCGATCCAGTAGATCGTGTCAACGCTTTCGCCGGTTCGACCGTTATACATCTTGATCCGCCGCACATTGCCCGCGCCGCGCAGGAAGCCGAAGGCATTGGCGTAGGTCGGCGCGGCGGCCAGGCTCGTCGCGGCGAAGGCGCCCAGAAGGGCACGGCGGGAAAGTCCGCCAGATTGATCGGTCATGTCCTGTATGTCCCGTTTTTGTGAACCTGAGTTTTTCTTAATTTCGCGTTTCCCGCGATTATCTGCTCGTTCCAGGTGCAGGAGTTTTATGGCACGGCCGGTCCATCCGAGAAAGGGTGGGGTTCGGGAACGATCTCGAACCGGTCGGGAACCGGCGATTTTCCGCCGAAGAGCCTTCCGGAATTTCGATGGCGATCTGTGGCCGGATCGCCACGTTGCTGCCTGATTCTCCTTATCCTGACGGGCGCGCCAATCGGCGCTCTTGCTCGCAACGAACCGGTCGGCTTTACCGTTTGGCGGGGACCGGTGACAAGGAAGACAAGATGTTATCTGCCGCCCTCCGGCGCCTGCTGGTGCCCGCCCTGATCGCAGTCATCGTCTGTCCGCAGATCGCGTCGGCGCAAGTCGCGCCCCTGACCCTGGCGATCGCCACCGCGGCCGCGAATGACGACGCGCTCTCGGCCTATTATCGCTCGGCGGGCTACCGCCCGCTCTGGGTCAGCGGCGATGCGGCCGGCCGGGCCCGGCGGGCGGCGCTGATCGCGGCGGTCGAGAAGGCCGATCTGCACGGTCTGCCGGCGGCGCGCTATTCCGCGAGCCGGCTGCGCGGCCTGATGGCGGCCGCGCGCTCCGCCCAGGATCGGGGTGCCCTCGAGGTCGAGCTGTCGCGCATCTTCCTGCGCTTTGCCGCCGATCTTCAGACCGGCATCCTCGATCCGTCCGCGACGATCCCCGCCATCAAGCGGCAGGTGCCGCGCCTCGTGCCGGTCGCGCTTTTGGGCGATCTTGCCCGCGCCCGTCCGACCGCCTTCATGAATGATCTGGCGCCGCAAAGCCGCGACTACACTCGCCTGCTGCGCGAGAAGCTGAATCTTGAAGAGGCCATCCGCCTCGACAGCTGGGGTGCACCGGTGCGCGTGCCCCGTCTGTCAAAGGGCGCCAGGGGCGCCGATGTCACGGCCTTGCGCGACCGCCTCCAGCGGATGGGCTATCTCGATCGCTCGGCCACGCACGTCTTCGACGAACGCATCCGGGCGGCGGTCGAGCGGTTTCAGGCCGATCACGGGCTGGTCGTCGACGGCGTCGTGGGCGGGCGCACGCTCACTGAGCTGAACGCCAGCCCCGAGCGGCGCCTGGGGCAGGTGCTGGTCGCGCTGGAGCGTGAGCGGTGGATGAACACCGATCTCGGCCAGACGCATGTCTGGGTCAATCTGGCGGACTTCACCGCCCGGATCGTCCGCGACGACGAGGTCGTCTTCGAGACGAAGGCGGTGGTCGGCGCGGCGCGCGACGGCCACGAGACGCCGGAATTCTCCGACGTCATGGATCACATGGTCGTCAATCCCTACTGGTACGTGCCGCGGTCGATCGTCATCGACGAATATCTCGAGGATCTGCGGCGCGACCCCTACGCGCACCGCCAGTTCGAGATCGTGAACCGCCGGGGCCAGGTCGTCTCCCGGGCGCAGGGCTTCGCGCGCTATTCCGCGCAGGACTTTCCCTTCACGCTGCGCCAGCCGCCCGGGCCGCAGAACGCGCTCGGGCGGGTCAAGTTCATGTTTCCGAACCGCTACAACATCTATCTGCACGACACGCCCGCGCAGAACCTCTTCAGCCGCAACGTGCGCGCCTTCAGCCATGGCTGCATCCGGCTCGACGACCCGTATGACTTCGCCTATGCGCTTCTGGCGGCGCAGACGGACGATCCGCGCGCCGAGTTCGACCGCCGGTTGCGCTCGGGGGTGCAATCGCGCCTGCCGCTCGAGACGCCGCTGCCGGTGCACCTGGTCTACCGCACCGCGATCGCCAAGCCCGATGGCGGCATGGAATATCGCGGCGACGTCTACGGCCGGGATGCGCGCATCCTCGACGCGCTGCTGAGCGAAGGCGTGACGATGCCGGATCTCGATCGCCGGCTGGCCCTTTCCGGCCCGGAGGACTAGCCTCCGCCGGCAGACCGGATCGGAGGGACCATGGCGGATCGTCTGAGCGACATCGCTGCCGCGCTGTCGGCGCGGCTGGAAGGAGACGGCGACATCGCCATCACCGGCGCGGCCGAACCGGCCGATGCCGGCCCCGGCGATCTGGCTCTGGCGATGCAGCCGGCCTATGCCGACCGGCTCGCCGAGGGGCAGGCACGCGCCGCCATCCTGTGGGAAGGGGCGGACTGGCGCGCGCTCGGTCTCGGCGCGGCCCTCTTCGTGCAGCGCCCGCGCCTCGCTCTCGCGCACCTGACCCGCCGCCTCGATCCCGGTCCCGAGATCGCCGCGGGCGTGCACCCGAGCGCCGTCATAGACCCCTCGGCCGAGATCGGCGAGGGCGCGGCGATCGGGCCTCTGGTGGTGATCGGCCGCGGCGCGCGCATCGGATCCGGCGCGCGCATTGCCGCCCATGTCTCCATCGCCGAGGAGGCGGCGATCGGCGCCGACGCGCTCCTCTCTTCCGGCGTGCGCATCGGCGCGCGCATCGTGATCGGCGACCGCTTCGTGGCGCAACCCGGCGCCGTGGTGGGCGCCGACGGGCTGTCCTTCGTCACCCCCGAGCAGTCCGGCGTCGAGCGGGCGCGCGGCAGCCTCGGCGACCAGGGCGAGATCACCGCCCAGAGCTGGACGCGCATCCATTCGCTGGGGCGCGTCGAGATCGGCGACGACGTCGAGCTCGGCGCCAATTCCTGCATCGACCGGGGCACCATCCGCGCCACCCGGATCGGGCGGGGCTGCAAGATCGACAACCTCTGCCACATCGCGCACAACGTCGTCCTGGGCGAGGATTGTCTGGCGGCGGCGCTGACCGGCATCGCCGGTTCGACGGTGCTGGGCGACCGGGTGGTCTGCGGCGGCGAGACCGGCATCGCCGACAACCTGATCATCGGGTCGGACGTCATCCTGGGCGGCGGCACCAAGGTGCTTTCGAACGTTCCTGCCGGCCGGGTGATGCTGGGCTATCCCGCCGTCCGCATGGATCAGCATGTCGACATGTACAAGGCGCTGCGGCGCCTGCCGCGCTTCATGCGCGACGTTGCCGGCCGGCAGAAAGCGGTTTCAAAAGACGGCGCAGGCGACTAGATCTGCGCCCAAAATTACCAGGGGCGGCAATATGGCAGACGAGCTTAGCGAAAAGGTCATCCGCATCATCGCCGAACAGGCGATGCTCGAGCCCTCCGACATCGAGATGACGCAATCGCTGAGCGATCTGGGCATCAACTCGCTGGGGCTGGTCGAGTCGATCTTCGCGATCGAGGAAGAGTTCGACATCCAGATCCCGTTCAATGCCAACGAGCCGGAGGCCAGCGATTTCGACATCTCGTCCGTCGCCTCCATCGTCGGCGCGGTGACCGGGCTGGTCGCGGCGCAGAAGTCTTGAGACGCGTGGTCATCACCGGTGCCGGCACGATCAACGCGCTCGGCGCCTCGGTCCCCGAGACCATGCGGGCCATGCAGGAAGGACGCTGCGGGATCGGCCCGCTCGACATACGCGATGTCGACCGGCTGACCGTGCAGATCGGCGCGCAGGTCCACGATTACGACGAGAGCGCCCATTTCAACCGCCAGCAGATCGCCCTCTACGACCGCTTCACGCAGTTCGCGCTGCTCGCGGCGGCCGAAGCGATCGCGCAGTCCGGCATCAGCTTCCAGGGCGAGCTCGCCACCCGCGCGGGCGTCGTCATGGGCACGTCGGGCGGCGGCCTCAACACGCAGGACGAGAATTACCGTGTCGTCTACGAGGAGGGAAAGAACCGCGTCCATCCCTTCGTCGTGCCCAAGCTGATGAACAACGCCGCCGCCAGCCACGTCTCGATCCAGCACAACCTCCAGGGGCCCTCGTTCACCGTCGCCACCGCCTGCGCATCCTCGAACCACGCGATGGGACAGGCCTTCTCGATGATCCGGTCCGGGCTCGCCGACGCCATGGTCACCGGCGGCGCGGAAGCGATGCTCTGCTTCGGCGGCGTCAAGGCGTGGGAGGGGCTGCGGGTCATGTCGCGCGATGCCTGCCGGCCGTTCTCGGCCACCCGCAACGGCATGGTCCAGGGCGAAGGCGCCGGCATGTTCGTCTTCGAGGAATACGAGCACGCCCGCGCCCGCGGCGCAGACATCCTGGCCGAAGTCTCGGGATTTGCCATGTCCTCCGATGCCGCCGACATCGTCATGCCATCGAAGAAGGGCGCCGCACGTGCCATATCGGGCGCGCTCGTCGACGGTGGCATCGTCCGCGAGGCGGTTGGTTACATCAACGCCCACGGCACCGGCACCGCCGCCAACGACAAGACCGAATGTGCCGCCGTGGCCGACGTCTTCGGCAGGCACGCAAACGACCTGATGATCTCCTCGACCAAATCGATGCATGGCCACCTGATCGGCGGAACCGGCGCGGTGGAGCTTCTGGCCTGCATCATGGCGCTGCGCGACGGCATCGTCGCGCCGACCATCGGATATCAGGAACCGGACCCGGAATGTGCCCTCGACGTGGTGCCGAACGAGGCGCGCGAGGCGCAGGTCGAGGTGGCGCTCTCGAACGCGTTCGCCTTCGGCGGCCAGAATGCGGTCATCGCGCTGAAGCGCATCTGAACCAGCGGCCACCTCCCGCGGCGCCGCGATCCGCGGGCTCGAGGCTGGCAGGGGGAGCCGCGGCACCTCCCTCTGCCCGCCGGCGCCGGTCACTCGGGCGCGTTGACCTTGGTCACGGCATCGTATCCGGCCGTGAAGCCGTTCAGCGAGATGGTCAGGTCGATCGTCTGGTCGGGCGCGGCGGCAGGCACGATGGTGAGCGTGCCTGCCGCGCCGCGGCGGAACTGGTCGACCTCGCCCTGGGTGAAGCCCACCCGCGCGATGCAGCCCTGCTGCGCGCAGAAGTCGAACGGATACCGGCGGACCTGGCCGCCATCGACCGACAGCCGCACGTCACGCGTCAGCAGCGTCTCGAGCGGCGTGATGATGGTCGACCCGGCAGCGGCCTGGCGGCCGGCGGGCAGGGGAAAGATGCTCATCTCCGCGACCGCGTTGCCGTTGTCGTCCCGCAGAAGCTGATAGAGCTGGCACGGATCGCTGCCGTCCGCGGTGCGCACACAGCGCTGCTGCCAGTCGCCGAACGATTCCGCCGTATAGCTGGTGCCGGGCCCCTCGTCCCCCTCGGCGGGCTCGCCCATGTTGAGCGTGTCGGCGCCGGTTGGATTGGCCACGTCGAGGCGGTCCGACGAGCCAGCCTCGTCCTCGGCCGCTGCATCGGCGGGGGCCTCCTGGTCTGCCGGTGCCTGCGGCGCGGCCGCGTCGGTCTCGGCGTCGGGCTGCTCGGCCGCGGGCTGGCCGTCGGCCTCGCCGCCGGCCTCGTCCTGCGCGAAAGCCGGGCCGCCAAGCGCCAGAAGCGCAGCGAGCGAGATCGATTTCAGAAGATCGGACATGAACGTTTCCACATTGCTTCGATATGGTTTTGCCGGGCGTCTAGCAGATCGCGGCTGCGCTGTCAGGCCGGTTTGCGCGCGTCCCTGAATGCGGAAAGGCCCCTCCTCGGGGCCTTTCCATCGGTGCTCTCCCTGGCGGACTGGCCATTCTTATTTTTTGTTTTGCGAAAGGTATTTGGAAAAGGCGTTCGACGTCAACCGCAGGATCGCCGCTTTGTCCTGCGCAATGCCGTGATCGCCGAACGATCGTCCGGCCGCGTGGTTACGCCCGGGGCCGCTCCGCAGGCGCCTCACTCCGCCGGCAGGAGCGTCGTGGTGCCCAACGCGCCCGCGCGGGCGAGGTCGGGATCGAGGGTCATCGGGATATATTCGCCGCGCCGCCAGAGCTGCCCCAGATCGTCGTAATGGCGGCTCAGCGGATGCCCGGACTGTCCGGTCGAGATGATGAAGACCGACGAATCGGGATCGGCGAAATCATAGATGCCGCGATAGCCGGGACCGTGGACGTTGAGGAACGGACCGGGTCCCGTGCCCTTGGTCAGCCCGCGAAGGAGCGTGTTGTCGCCGCCGCTCGTCGACTGGCGGATGTTCACGAGCCAGCCGAGGCCCGGCGCCTGACCCAGCACAGGATGCTCGTGCAGGGCCTCGTGGGCGTCGCCCCAGCGCAGCGTCTCGAGCGGCGCGCCATAGGTCTCGTCGATCCAGACCAGCGCATCGTCGAGCGCCAGGCGCGCCATGTCGGCGCAGGTCTCCCGCGCCGCCGACTGGATAACGTCGCACCAGACGGCGGCGCCGTCGATGTCGCGAAAGACCCGCTCGATGAAGATCGGCTCCAGATGCGTGAACTGATCGGCGAGCGCGCCAAGATCATCGCGGATCAGTCGCTCCTGCAGCGCACGCATCCACGCCGCGTAGAGCAGCGGTTCGGGAAGATGCTCGCTCATCTCGCCGTTCCAGCTCGCCAGAAGCGCCAGAGCCTGCTGGCGCCGCCGCTCGGGCGTGCCCTCCGGCGCGGCTTCGCCGGTGAACCACAGATCCGCTCCCACCAGCGGCAACAGCGCCCGTGCGGTATGGCTGACCGTATCGAGCTGCGCCTCCATGAAGCTTTCCCGCGTATGCACCTCGCGCCCCTGCATGAGCCAGAGCAGCCGCTCGATCCGCTGCGTGTCGCCCCAGTAGAACGACACGTGGCGGGGAAACGGCCGGTCGATCATCTTGTTGTTGGTATTGCCGAGGATGCCGCTCTCCGGCGCCACGAATTCCGGCGCCTCGCTGAAGGGCAGCATGCCGTCCCACCGGTTGCGCTCGATCCAGCCGGGCGTCGGCAACCGGCCCTTCGACTGGTGGCCGGCGTCGCGGCGGGGCAGGGCGCCGATGGTCTTCATCGCGATCCGCTCCCGGTCGGCGAGCATCAGGTTCTGCGATGGCCCGATGAAGCCGTCGCTGACCTCGATCGCCTCCGTGACGCTCTTTGCCTGCATCAGCGCCATCGCCGCGCTCATCGAGGTGTCGTTCGGCGTCAGCATCGTCCAGGCCAGCGAGGCGACATGGCCGGGCGGCGTGATCGTGTCCAGATCCCAGTGGCTGCCCGGCAGGACGGGGCCGTTCTCCGACCAGCGCAGCTTCAGCACGACGTCCTCGGCATCCTTGATCTTCAGGATGGACGTCCGGGTCCTGAGCGGGGCGTAGCCGTCGGGCGTCAGCACCTCCTCGGGATCGTCGGGATTGAGCCGCTCGATGTGAATGTCCTGATCGTCGGCATAGGAGGAGGTCAGACCCCATCCGAGATCGGCCGAGCGTCCGATCAGCACCACCGGCATGCCCGGGATCGTGCCGCCGATGACGCCGCCCGATTGCAGCTCGAGCCGCGCCAGATACCAGATCGACGGCGCCGTCAGCGGCAGATGCGGGTCGTTCGCCAGAAGCGTGCCGCCGGCGGCCGAGCGCGTCGGTGCCGCGCTCCAGGCGTTGGAGGCGCCGCCGAGCCCGCGGGGCGCCACCGGAAGCAGCGCGTCGCCCCCTTCCTGTTCTTCGGCCGCCGCGAAATGGCGCAGCTCCGCATCGGGAAACAGCGCCGTGTATTCCGGCAGCGCCGCGATTCCGTCGCCCGGCGCATCGGGCAGGATGTCCTTCAGGCGCGCCTCGTCCTCGAGCGCCAGCGACACCCGCGCCCGCAGCACCTCCTCGCTCGCATGGCTCGAGAGCTGCAAGCCCATCAGCTTGATGAGCGCCAGCGAATCGGCCGGCTGCCACGGCGCGATCTGGGGCGAAAACAGCCAGAATTCCGGCGCCCCGCGGCCCAAGGCGCCCGCATTGATCTGCGCGATGCGGGCGTTGACGCCCGTCGCGTAGGCGCGCAGGGCCGCCATCGTCGTCTCGTCCTGCGCCGCCACCGAGGACACCGCCAGGTTGTAAAGGTCGAGGCGCCGCATCAGCTCGTCGGTCTGCGCGGTGCGCGCCCCGAAGATCTCGCTCAGCCGGCCCTGCGCCGTCCGCCGCATCAGCGTCATCTGCCAGAGCCTGTCCTGCGCATGCGCGAAGCCCAGCCCGAAGAACACGTCCGCGTCGGTCTTCCCGAAGATGTGCGGCACGGCCGACGTGTCGCGGACGATCTCGACCGGCGCCGAGATCCCCTCGACCTCGAGCCGCGCCGAATAATCCGGCAGGCTGCGGGCCAGAAACCAGTAGATGACCAGCGCCGTCAGGAGCGCCAGGGCGGCGAGCGCCAGAAAGAGGCGAAGAAGCCAGCGGAAGGTGGTCGCCATGTCACTCTCGAAAAACCGCCGGTTGACCGGCTCTGCGGGCGGAGTAGGACAGGCTTAGACAATCGCATCGGGGAGGTGAAGGTATGGCGCGGGTGACGTTTCTGGGACTTGGCGTGATGGGTTTTCCGATGGCCGGGCATCTGGCGGCGGCGGGGCACGACGTGACCGTCTACAACCGGACGGTGTCAAAGGCAGAGGCCTGGGTGAAACAGCACGGCGGTGCCTCCGCAGCCACCCCGGCCGCCGCCGCGCGCGATGCCGAAATCGTGTTCTGCTGTGTCGGCAACGATTCGGACCTGCGGTCGGTCTGCACGGGCGAGGACGGCGCCTTCGCCGGGACGGGCCGGGGCAGCATCTTCGTCGATCACACCACCGTCTCCGCCATGGTCACGCGCGAGCTCGCCGAACAGGCCGAGGCGGCCGGCATCGCCTTTGTCGACGCCCCGATCTCGGGCGGTCAGGCCGGTGCCGAGAACGGCAAGCTGTCGATCATGTGCGGCGGCCCGCAACAGGCCTTCGACACCGCCTTGCCGATCATGGAGAGCTACGCCAAGATCTGCCTCCGCATCGGCGGGACCGGAGCGGGCCAGACCACCAAGATGTGCAACCAGATCGCCATTGCCGGTCTCGTCCAGGGCCTGAGCGAGGCGCTGCACTTCGCCGAACGGGCCGGCCTCGACGGCCGCGCGGTGGTCGAGGTCATCAGCCAGGGCGCCGCCGGGTCGTGGCAGATGGAGAACCGCTACGAGACGATGCTCGACGGCCAGTTCGACCACGGCTTCGCGATCGACTGGATGCGCAAGGATCTGGACATCTGCCTGACCACCGGCGACGAGATCGGCGCGCCGTTGCCGGTGACGGCGCTCGTCGACCAGTTCTACAAGGACGTGCAGGCGATGGGCGGCGCGCGCTGGGACACCTCGGCGCTGATCGCGCGGCTGCGCCGGCTGAGTGGCGGCTGATCGGGGCGGGCGCGTCCGGGGCACGGGGGCCCCGATCCCGCGGCCGGCTCAGCGGTTGCCGCCGCCCGAGAACCGCGCCGCCTCCTCCGCTGCGCGGCGCAGCGCCTTGGCCTTGTTCACCGTCTCCTGATATTCCGCCTCCGGGTCGCTGTCGAAGACCACGCCGCCGCCCGCCTGGATATAGAGCTTGCCGTCCTTCACGACCGACGTGCGCAGCGCGATGCACATGTCCATGTCGCCGCGGGCGCTGAAATAGCCCAGACCACCGCCATAGACGCCGCGCTTTTCCGGTTCCAGTTCGTCGATGATCTCCATCGCGCGGACCTTCGGCGCCCCCGACACGGTGCCCGCCGGCAGCCCCGCCAGGAGTGCCGAAAGCGCGTCCTCGCCCTCGCGCAGTTCGCCCACCACGTTCGAGACGATGTGCATGACGTGGCTGTAGCGCTCGACGATGAATTCCTCGGTCGGCCGAACGGTGCCGACCCGGGCGACGCGGCCGACATCGTTGCGGCCCAGATCGAGCAACATCAGATGCTCGGCCCGCTCCTTCGCATCCGCCAGAAGCTCGGCCTCGAAGGCGCGGTCGGCCTCGGGCGTCGGGCCGCGCGGCCGGGTGCCGGCGATCGGGCGAATCGTCACCTCGCCGTCCATGACCCGCACCAGGATCTCCGGGCTGGCGCCCACGATCTGGAAGCCGCCGAAGTTGAAAAAGAACATGAAGGGCGACGGGTTCGTCCTTCGCAACGCCCGATAAAGCGCGAAGGGCGGCAGCGGGAAATCCTGCGTCCAGCGCTGCGACGGCACCACCTGGAAGATGTCGCCCGCGGCAATGTAGGCCTTCGCCCGCGCCACCGCCGCCAGATACTCGTCATGGGCGAAGTTCGAGACCGGCTCCGGTAGCGGGCCCGGAAGATCGTGGTGCAGGTCGCGCGCCGCTGCGGGGGTCGAGCGGTCGAGATCGCGAAGCGCGTCCATCACCCGCTCGGCGGCCTGCGCATAGGCCGCGCGCGCCGAGCGTCCGTCCGCCCAGGCCGGGGCGACGACGATCACCTCGCCCTTCACCCCATCGAGGACCGCCACCACCGAGGGGCGCAGCATCAGCGCATCGGGCAGGCCCAGCGGGTCCGGCTTGACCTGCGGCAGGCGCTCGACCAGCCGGATCATGTCGTAGCCGAGAAACCCGAAGAGCCCGGCGGCGGCGGCCGGCAATTCGGCGGGCAGGTCGATCCGGCTCTCGGCGAGGATCCGGCGCAGCGTGTCGAGCGGCGATCCCGTCATCGTCTCGAAGTCGGTCTCGTCGAACCGCGCCTGCCGGTTGACGCGCGAGGTCTCGCCGCGGCACTCCCAGACAAGGTCGGGCTTCATGCCGATGATGGTATAGCGGCCGCGGACCTCGCCGCCCGTCACCGATTCCAGCATGAACGTGTCGCGTCCCGCCTCGCCGAGCTTCAGCATCAGCGAGACCGGCGTGTCGAGATCGGCGGCGAGCCGGGCATACACGATCTGGTTGCGGCCCGCCTCGAAGCCGCTGGCAAAGGCTTGGAAGTCGGGGATGAGTTGCATCAGTTGAACTGTGACAGCGCCGCGTTCACCGCCGACTGGTCGAGCGAGATGCCCTTCTGCCGCTCGATCGCCTGCGTGAAGGCCTGCACGATGTCCTGGGCGATACCTTGCCCCGCGGCCTGCGAGACGCCCTGCTTGATCGCCTGCGCCTCCTCCCCGGCGCCTCCCGGCTCGGTGACCGCGTCGACGCGCAGAATGGCGGCGCCGCCCTCGTCGGTCGGCAGGATCTCCGCATCGCCCTCGTCCAGCGCGAAGGCGGCGGGCACGACGCGGCCGGGCAGGCCGTCGAGCGTCGCGCCGCGGAGCAAGTCGGCCTCGCGCCGCACGTCGCCGCCGATCTCCTCGATCGGCGCGCCGCTGCGCAGCGCCTCGAGCGCCTGCTCGGCCCGCTCCGTCACCCGCTCCTGTTGCCGCTCGGCCCTCCATCCCGCCACCGCCTCGGCCCGCACCGCGTCGAGGGGTTGCAGTTCGGGTTCGAGGATCCGGTCGACCCGCAGCGCGAACAGGCCGCCATCGGACAGCGCGCCGATCTCGGGAAAATCGCCCGGCTCGGCGGTCTCTGCCGCGGCGCGAAATTCCTCGTAGGCGTCGATATCGGCGCCCGCCGCACTGGCCTCGCCGGGGCTCCAGACCGTCTCGCCGAGCGCGAAGGGCGTCTCCGCCGCGATCTCCTCGAGCGTTGCCCCGCCGGCCAGAAGGTCGGCGACCGGCTCGCGCTCGTCGGCAAGGGCGCGGCGCGCGGCGCTCAGCGCGTATTCGTCGCGCAGCTCGTCGCGCACATCCTCGAAGGGCGTCTGCTGCGCCGACAGGATGGCGTTGACCCGAAAGAGCGCGGGGCCGAGATCGGTCTCGACCGGGCCCGCGAGGCCCGGCTCCTCCAGCGCGAAGACCGGATCGCCCACGGCCCCCAGATCGTCCCGCGCCACGTCGCCCATGTCGACATCGGCCGGATCGAGACCGCGATCGGCGATCAGCGCGTCGAAATCGGTCTCGCCCGCATCAAGCGCCGCCTTCGCGGCCTCCGCCGCCGCCGCGTCGGCGAAGACCAGTCGGTCGACGAGCCGCCGCTCCGGCTGATTGTATTCGGCCGACCGCTCGTCGTAGAGCCGGCGCAACGCCTCCTCGCTTACATCGACGCTGTCGGTCAGCATTTCCGGCGTCAGCCACAGATAGGTGATCCGCTTGCGGCGGGGCAGGGTGAAGCGCTCGGCACTGGCCTCGTAATAGGCGATGAGCTGCTCCTCGTCCGGCTGCCCCACGACGCTGTCGAGATCGCCCGCATCGAAGGTCACGATCGTCAGGTCCCGCCCCTGACGGGCGTAGCGATAGAGCGTGTCGACGAAGGCCTCTGGCGGGGCCACGCCCGCGACCAGCGCGCCTTGGAGGATGGTGCGGGCCGTCTCGTCCCGCAACTGCGCCTCGAACTCGGCCGCCGACATGCCGATGCGCTCCAGCCCGAAGCGATAGGCCTCCCGGTCGAACGTCCCGTCGACGCCCTGGAAGGCGGCGATCTCGCGGATCTGCCGGGCAACCTCGGCATCGCCCACCGACAGGCCGAGCGTGTCAGCCTCGTCCTCGAGCGCGGCAAGCGCCACCAGCCGCTGCAGGACCAGCCGGTCGAGCCCGATCGCCCGGGCCCGCGCCGTGGTCAGCCGCTCGCCCGACTGCGCTTCGGTGGCGCGGATCTCCTGCTCGAAGGCGCGGGCGAAGCGGTCCATGCCGATCTCGGTATCGCCGACCGAGCCGATGATGCGCGTCGCGCCGCCGAAATTGGTGGCGCCGAACCCCGCGAGGCCGACGATCAGCAAAAGCAGGACGATATAGACGACGACCTTGCTGATCGAGCTTTTCGCGCCCTTCGCCATTCCGCTCATCCCTTCCGCGATCGGTCCCGCGGGGGTTTAGGCGATGGCGGATCGCGCCTCAAGGGATGATGCGCGTATACTTCGTGCCCGCCAGCGACGCTCCGGCCAGAAGGCCGGCCTGCCCGAACACCACCGCGATCACCGGCGAAAGCTGGGTGAGGGTGGAGGCCGAGATGTTGCCGCCCTGGTCGTTCAGCGCGTACTCGAGATCGCCGCCAGCCTCCCAGCCGGGCGAGGTGCGGAACTCGTAAAGCGCGTCGTTTGTCATGAAGAACAGCACATGGGCGTATTGCTGGGCGCCGAGCTGGAAGCCGAAGCTCGCCTGCACCGCCGAGTAGTAGTCGATCGTCGCCGCGTCGACCAAGAGCGCCCCGCGCCCGTAGGCGCCGCCCGCGGCCATCGCCGCCTTGGTCATCAGCGGCATCACCAGGATGCCCGCCGCCTTCTCGCCCAGCTGCTGGGTCGCCGGATACTCGGCATAGAGATAGTTGAGCGTCGCCTGGACGCGCGCATCGATGGTCGTCGCGCCCCCCGTCCCGATGGCGTTGTTGCACGCCCCGAGCGCGGTCGCGGCCAGGGTCGCGGTGCCCGCCAGAACGGCGCGCCGGGTGAGATCGGTCATGGAGGAGTTCCTGTCTCTGCCGTTGCCTCAGACGACGGCCTTGCCCGACCGCTCTGCCTGTCAGCATAGACCGCCCTGCGGGCGCTGTCATCCGCCCCGTCGCCCATGGGCGGCGCGCCGCACCATCGTTGGAGCGCCGCGGCCCGGATCAGCCGGCCAGAAGACGCGCGGCCGCGGGCGCGAAATAGGTCAGCACCCCGTCGCAGCCGGCGCGCTTGAAGGCCACGAGGCTCTCGATCATCACCCGCTCCCCGTCGAGCCAGCCGCGATCGGCCGCGCCCCGCAGCATCGCGTATTCGCCCGACACCTGATAGGCGAAAGTCGGCGCGCCGAACCTGTCCCTGACCCGCCGGCAGATGTCGAGATAGGGCATGCCGGGCTTGACCATCACCATGTCGGCGCCCTCGGCCAGGTCGCGCGCCGCGAGCCTCAGCGCCTCATCGCCATTGCCGGGATCCATCTGATAGGTCTTCTTGTCGCCGATGAGCGCGCTTGCCGCGCCGACCGCGTCGCGAAAGGGGCCATAGAACGCGCTGGCATACTTGACCGCGTAGGACATGATCGCGACATCCGCGAAGCCCTCGGCCTCCAGGGCGCGGCGCATGGCGCCGATGCGCCCGTCCATCATGTCCGACGGCCCGAGGATGTCGGCGCCCGCCGCGGCCTGGGCGAGCGCCATCCGCACCAGCGCCTCGACGCTCTCGTCGTTGATGACAACGCCGTCGCGCACGATGCCGTCATGGCCGTTGGCGTTGTAGGGATCGAGCGCCACGTCGGTCATCACCGCGATCTCCGGCACTGCGTCCTTGATCGCCCGGGTCGCCACGTTCGACAGGTTGTCGGGGTTCCACGCCTCCTCGCAGCCTTGGCTCTTGAGCGACGGCTCGGTATAGGGAAAGAGACAGATCGCCGGGATGCCCAGCGCCGCCGCCTCCCGCGCCGCCGCGACGATCAAGTCGACCGACAGCCGCTCCACCCCGGGCATCGACGGCACGCTCTCCCGCTCGCCGCGCCCGTCGCGCACGAAGACCGGCCAGATGAGGTCGGCCGGGCTCAGCACCGTCTCCGAGACGAGCGCGCGCAGGGCCGGCGTGCGGCGCAGCCTGCGAAAACGGGTGGCGGGGAAGCCGGCGTGGATCGGGGTCATCTCGGGGGTCCATTTGCAACGCAAGGCGGTCTGCGCGCTGGGTTGCATGGAATGTTCCGCGCCTCAAGTGTAAGCCCCGCGGCGACACACTGGCTTCGGGAGGTCGGGTGAGCTTCTATCGCAGCATCTTCGAGCTGATCGACATGCGGTCGTTCTCGACCCTGTGGTTCTGGATCGCGCTCGGCTCGGCCTGGGTGACGGCCATCCACTACGTGCTGGGCATTCCCTACGACATGGTCGCCCGCGCCGCGCGCCAGAACGGACAGGCCGCGGCCGATCTGCAGGCCCTGGCGCGCATCCGCGTCCGCCGCCTTCTGGGCGTCGCCCACGCCGGCGGGGCGTGGCTCGTCGGGGCCGGCGCCATGGTGCTGACGGTGCTGGCGCTTCTGGGGTTCCGCTACGGCCTCGAATTCGCGCAGGCGGTGTTCCTCCTGGCGCTGCCGCTGAGCCTCGTCGCCGCCCTCTCGGTCCGCACCGCCGAGGACATCGCGCGGCGCGACCTCACGGGCGAGGCGCTGCGGCGCAGGCTCGCCCGCCACCGCCATGCGGTGCAGGCCATCGCCATGGCCTCGATCTTCTTCACCGCGATGTGGGGCATGTACCGCAATCTCGACGTGGGTCCGCTGGGCGGCTAGCCCCGCGCCAGAGCCAGCCGCAGCACCGCTGCGACGTCGCGGCTCATCGGCAGGTCGCCCGAGAGGATGCGCGCCGTCGCCACCCACCGCGCCGCGGCTGCGTCGTCTGCGGCGCAGGGTTCGCCCCGGCCGTGGGCGCACAGGACCATGGCCAGCCGAAAGCCCGGATCCTCGCCGATCTCGAGCCAGGTCAAGACGCCCAGGGGGCGTCCGACGATCCCCGTCTCCTCGCGCAACTCGCGCACCGCCGTCTCGGCGGGGCTCTCGCCGGGCAGGGCATGGCCGCCCGGATAGCTCCAGAGCCCGGCATCCGGCGGCCGGCTGCGCCGCACCAGAAGCGCCGCATCCCCCCGCACCATGACCGCGGCTGCCGAGGCTTTTCTCGCCATTTTCGACTTCCTCCCCGAAACCTGACGCGCTAGACGGGCCAGGCGGTCGGTGCCACCGGTACCGGATGGGCCCGTGTGGCGGAATGGTAGACGCAGGGGATTCAAAATCCCCCGCCGCAAGGCGTGCCGGTTCGAGTCCGGCCACGGGTACCACCGGCGCCGCCGCGCCTGCGGGCGTGATGGAATGGTAGACATTGGGGGCTTAAAATCCCGGCTTCTCGTCCGAGAAGCGAAATAAAACGAAGGCTTTGGGCGCCCGTCTCGACGTTCAGGCCCGAGATAGGCCCGATTGAGGAGGTTGAAGGGAGAATCGGAGGCGAGATAGAAGGCCCCATGGCCCCGTGGCGGAATTGGTAGACGCATGGCACTTAAAATGCCTGGCCCGTATGGGCGTGAGGTTTCGAATACCTCCGGGGCCACCACCTTCACTCAGCTAGCCAGCGCAGCCTCGGCCACCCTGAGCACCAGCGCGTCGTCCCAGTCCTGACGGGCGTAATTGTACCACGAACATACGAGGCGGACGTTGTCCTCAGTGTAGCCGCGTGTTCCGTCGATCCTGTCTGCGCTGGGTGCAAGCGGGCGGCGGAAGGCCCCGTCGACGCTGTCCCACGAAAGCGACAGGCCTGTGACCTCGCAGGTCCCACGGTTCAGCCTGTCCTCGACCCATTCCCTTGAAAGGTCGAAGCCGAGGCCTCGCGCCTTCGCACTCTCCTGCCAGTTTCCCCAAAGGTATCTGCCCGGCTTTGCGTTCCCAAAGCGGCGCGCTTGGACCGACCTGTCGGCCTCAAGTTCGGGGCCGACAGGGCCCCTCAGAAGTCCTCGACAGTAGACAGCGACCGTCTCGTCCCGGAGCTGTCCCCGCATCACGTTGTAGGCCCAGGATACAACACGGACGTTACCCTCCACGTAGCCCCCGCACGGGTCTATCTGGTCGATGCCGGGCCACCACGGATTGCGGCCAAGGCCGTCCCACTCCGCTCGGAGCTGCAGTCCGGTGACCGAACACTTCATAGGGGCGAGCATCTCCAGAATGGTCTCCCGCGTCAGCTCGAACGTCAGGCCGCGAGTGCGGGCATTGCCCCTCGTGCTCTTGAAGATGTGGTACTGGTAGTTCGTCGCGCGGTCACGCTTGCTCGCTTCCCGCTTACCGTCCCGATAGGCCGGTTCCGACCTGTAGCGCTCGCGCTGGCGAGTAGTGAACGAAGCCGACCGTGCGGGTCGTGTCTCGGAAGTGGTGGAAATTCGAAGGCGGCGTAATCTCCGGGTGACCTGAACCCACCCAACCGGCGGCGCCAACCGCCAGGGAGATTACGCCATGACCGAGATTACCGAGAGCGCTGTCTTTTCGCTACCGCCCGAGGAGGCGAGCTACGATCCGATCGAGGATCGGCTTCGATCGAACGTCCGCGCCACCATCGAGGCGATGTTCGAGGAGGAGCTGGCCGCCTTTCTCGGCCGCTTCCGCTACGGGCGCGATGGCGATGGGGGCGGCGATGCCAAGGGATACCGCCACGGGCACCGCGAGCGGCAGCTCACCGGGACCTTCGGCAGCGAGACCGTGCGGGTGCCCCGGGCGCGGGTCGCTGATGGCCAAGGCCAGATGACCGAGTGGCGCTCGAAGGCCCTGCCGCGATACCGGCGGCTGACGAAGAAGGCCGAAGCGCTGATCGCGGCGGTCTACCTGTCCGGCACGAACACGCGCCGGGTCAAGCGAGCCCTGTTCGGGCTGTTCGAAGGCGCCGTGAGCAAGGATGTCGTCAGCCGCGCCTGGCGCAAGGTGAAGGTCGACTGGGACGCCTGGTGCGTCCGCAACCTTGCCGACGAGGACATTGTCCGGCTGATCCTGGACGGGACCGTCATCAGGACTCGGCTGGACAGGAAGGCCGTGAACATCTCGGTGCTGGCCGCCATCGGCGTGCGCCGCGACGGTCAGAAAGTGCTGCTCTCGATCCGCAACATGGGCGGCGAGAGCACCGCAGCGTGGCGCCAGTTCCTCGACGATCTCGATGCGCGAGGTCTGACGCGGCCCGAGTTCGTGATCGTGGACGGCGCCCCGGGCTTGGAAGCCGCGCTCGTGGCCCTGTGGGGCGAGGAGCTGCCGATCCAGCGCTGCACGGTTCACAAGCATCGTAACCTGCTCGCCCATGCGCCCAAGCACCTGCATGACGAGCTGACCGAGGACTACCGGGACATGATCTACGCCGAGACGAAGGCCGAGGTCGAGAAGCACCGCCGGGCCTTCCTTCGGAAATGGCGGCTGAAATGCAAGGCCGTGGCCGACAGCCTGGAAGAAGCCGGGGACCTGCTGTTCGCCTTCACGCGGCTCGATCCCTCGCAATGGAAATCCGCCCGGACGACGAATGCGATCGAGCGGCTGAACGAGGAATTCCGGCGCCGCATCAAGACCCAGACCGTCCTGCCCGATGCCGAGACCGCGCCCATGCTGTTCTGGGCGCTGCTCGCCTCCGGCCAGATCATCATGCGAAAGATCGACGGATGGGAAACGCTCGACCAACCCATCGCTGCCGAAACCGTTGACCGCGCTGCCTGAAGCAGCCAACCATCATCCGCCCGGAGAACACGCTCGGCAATTTCCACCACTTCCGCGACACCACCACCGTGCGGAGTTCCGCAGAGTGTGGGCCAAGTCCGGGTCTCCCTCTGCCTTCTTCAGGTAGTATTTGAGCTTCTTCAGCGTCTTCGTGCTTGTACTGAGAGCGTGCGCGACGAGACGCGCCGAGCCCGTGGGCATAGTAGCAGTGCGGCCTATCCCGCGAGCGTCGAGTTCCGCGGCCAGGCGGTGAAAGGTGTCTGAGCGTTCCATGAAGCCGACGATACGGTAGAGGGTACTAGCAGTACGCCAACGATTTGGTGCGAACACTACTTGTGGGGGTGAGCGGCTTTGGCTATCGCAAGAACGATCAGGCCCATATCGAGCAGAGTTCGAGGGACCAGGATTTGGTCCAGTGGACCAAATCCCCCGAGAACGGGGCCGTGGTGCGACGCATGGTCGGATACCGCCGCTTCGAGGGGCTGGAAGCGGCCGAAGCCCTGGCGCGTCTCTACAGGCCCATGCGCCTGTTCGTGAACTACTTCCAGCCATCCTTCAGGCTCGCCGAGAAGCGGCGGGATGGCGCGCTGATCCGCAAGCGGTATCAGGATCAGCCGGACAATGTCCTCGTCGGCAAGGTTGCGGACGCACCAGGCGTCCCAGTCGACCTTCACCTTGCGCCAGGCGCGGCTGACGACATCCTTGCTCACGGCGCCTTCGAACAGCCCGAACAGGGCTCGCTTGACCCGGCGCGTGTTCGTGCCGGACAGGTAGACCGCCGCGATCAGCGCTTCGGCCTTCTTCGTCAGCCGCCGGTATCGCGGCAGGGCCTTCGAGCGCCACTCGGTCATCTGGCCTTGGCCATCAGCGACCCGCGCCCGGGGCACCCGCACGGTCTCGGTGCCAAAGGTCCCGGTGAGCTGCCGCTCGCGGTGCCCGTGGCGGTATCCCTTGGCATCGCCGCCCCCATCGCCATCGCGCCCGTAGCGGAAGCGGCCGAGAAAGGCGGCCAGCTCCTCCTCGAACATCGCCTCGATGGTGGCGCGGACGTTCGATCGAAGCCGATCCTCGATCGGATCGTAGCTCGCCTCCTCGGGCGGTAGCGAAAAGACAGCGCGCTCTCGGTAATCTCGGTCATGGCGTAATCTCCCTGGCGGTTGGCGCCGCCGGTTGGGTGGGTTCAGGTCACCCGGAGATTACGCCGCCTTCGAATTTCCACCACTTCCGAGACACGACCGAGTCCGAGGTAGTCGGCGGCCTCAGCGACGGGCAGGTATGCCCTCGGCGGGGCAGACAGCCTCGCCTCGACACGTTCTAGTCTCTCGACGATCTGGTCCATGTTCGGTGTTCCTGGCACTTGTGAGCTTGTGCCGATTGTGCCCGAGACGGTCGTCCGCGTAACCCAACACTTCTCACCGGAGCCTACAGGACCGCGCCTCCCCGGTGGCTCAGGATCAGGGCTGCGACCCTCTCGGAGGCCTCCCGCATCGGCCCCAGCAGATTGGCGCGGGTGACGTAGTTCCAGGTGACACCGGCGGGCCGGTGGTTGAGCAGCACCATGGCCATCTGGAGGTCGACGCCAGCCTCCAGCGCCATCGTGCGCCAAGTGTGGCGGAGTCCGTGGGGCGCGTAGGGCCATTCTTCGTGCGGGTCATCTGCTCCAGGTGGCCGCTCCTCGACGTTGGCGAAGCGAAGACGAACGGACTTTCCAGCGGGGCGGTCAGGTCGCGGACCTCGCCCAGCTCTTGGACCAGCGCACGCGGCAGCGGCAGCGGCAGCTTGAACGCCTTGGCCTCACCGCCCTTCGGTGACGGCACGGTCAGCACCCCGTCTGCGTCGAGGTGTTCCCATCGCATTGACCTGGCGTCATGGGAGCGGAGGCCTGTCAGGAGCATGGTGAGCCAGCAGGTGCGACGGACCCGGTCCTCCATCGCGTCAAGGCTGCGCCAGAGTTCGGGCATCTCGGCGGGCGGAACAGCCCAGTCCCTCGGCGTCTCCTTGTTCATCCGTACTGCGCACGACACGGGGTTCGGTGGCAGGTCGTGCGTCGTCGTTCAGGGCCACCTTGAGGACCCGCATTGCGCCGTTGGCGCCGTAGGGACCCGCCTTCCGCGTTATCCTCTCGTGCAGGGCGCGCACCGTCTCCCGGTCCACCCGGTCGGCGGGGAGCTTCGCCAGCGTCTTGAGCGGGCTGTCGATCTTCTGTCTATACCAGTCCTGCGTCCGCGCGCTCAGGTCCGGGCGACCGGTGACGTAGCGGTCCAGGGCCTCGGCCACGGTCGGCACGGTCGACTTCGGCGTCCTCGGATCGACGCCGCGTCTGAGCGCCAGGCGCAGCTCCGTCGAGCGTTCCCTGGCGCTCCTCAGGCTCACGTCGTCCGTCCTGCCGACGCTCACGGACACGTAGCGGTCGGTCCCGTCGTTGATCCGATCCACGAACTTGTAGGAGCAGCCCCGCTTCCCCACGACCACGCGCAGGCCGGAGACCTCCGCGTCGTAGAGCTGGGTGCCCGCCTCGTTCTCCTCGGTCGCCCTGTTTATGATCGCCTGCGTAAGTCTAGTGGCCATGGCCAAATCCTCCTTTGGCCCGGTCTCAGGCCCTGGTTGTAATACTGCCCGACAGGGCTGCATAAGAGGATTATGTATCTAAAACATGGTGTTGTGAACCACGATATGGCTCGATAAGCGCTGTAGGATGCCATTTGCGTGACTTAAAATCCCTTGGGCCTTGCCCGTGCCGATTCGAGTCCGGCCGCCCGCACCACCGCCCAGGCACGCCGTTGAGGCCGACCGTCCGGCCGCAAATCTTCGTCCCGATCCTCTTAAGGTAGAAAAACCCGCGATACCTCTTGCCTCATGCGCGAGTGCAGGGTCATCTGGTCCCGCGCCCCGCCGACGGCCGATGACCTGCGGGCGAGGGCCGCGTGCCGCGTCAGGGAGGCCGCATGACGTTCTGGATCTGGGACAAGCACCTGCAAAAGCCGCTTTACGTCCGCCCCGACGGCTCGACGCTGAACCCGCGACGTCTCGATGCCGCCGGCCGGCGCGACGATCACGTCCGAGACGACGAGGACCGCGACGACGAGCGGGGCGGGCGCGACGGCGATGACGGTGAGCGCCGGGAGGACAGGGCCCCCGCGTTCCATGGCCCCGAGGCGCGCGACTTCGTCCTGTGGGACATCGCCGACGTCTCGATCGAGGGCGGGACGCATCCGGGCGATCGGGACGAGGGCAACGAGGCGGGCGGTCCGGGCGTCGGAGACGTCCTGAGGCTCCGGGCCGGGGCGGTGCCCGGCCGCCCTGCGGCAGAGGCGGCTCCGGACGCCGGCGACCGCGGCCAGTCGGCAGGCCACCCCGAGGCGGGCGCGGCCCGGCTCGTGCCGGATTATGCCTGCGCGATGGAATCCGGCGCGGGCGAGCGGTTCACGCTCTACGTCATGGCCCTTGAGGATCGGGACGCGGTGGGCCTCGCCTCCGACCGGCCGCTGACCCCGGGCGCCACCTACCGGTTCGCCGGTCCCACCAGTTCCTCTCCCGATCTGCCCTACGACCGCCTTGCGACCCAGATCGGCGACGGACCCGCGCCGGCCGAGGCCCCGGAGCCGCTCTTCGCCTCGATGGGGGAGCAGGCCTACGACGCCGACGTACCCGACAGCCTGACGCGCCAGACCGGCATCCCCGACAACGACCCCGATCCCGCCAATGACCGCGACCTGATCCGCGCCGGCGACGGGCCCGACCTGATCCGCACCGGCGACGACGCCGATACCGTCTTCGGCGGCGGCGGCAACGACACGATCGACGCGGGCATCGACAGCGATTCGGTGCACGGCGAAGCCGGCGACGACCTGATCCTCGATCCCCAGGGTGCCGACACGATCCGTGGCGGGATAGGCAACGACACGATCGACGCGGGCCGCGACGGGATCCCCGACGAGGACGGCGACCCCAATCCCGACGACGACCGCGACCTCGTCTTCGGCGGCGCCGGCAACGACCGGATCACGACCGGCGACGACGACGACACGATCTTCGGCGGCGCCGGTGACGACACGATCGACGGCGGCATCGACGAGGATCTGATCGATGGCGGCGAGGGCGCCGACCGCCTCGAGGGCGGGCAGGGCGAGGACACGCTGATCGGCGGCGCCGGAGACGACCTGCTCTTGGGCGGCGGCGATGCCGACGACCTCGATGGCGGCGAGGGCGACGACACCGTGCGCGGCGGCGCCGGCGACGACGCCATCGACGGCGGCGAGGGGCGCGACACGCTCTCGGGCGGCGCCGGCCGCGATCGCATCTTCGGCGGTGCCGGCGACGATCTCCTGTCGGGCGATGGCGGGGCCAACACGCTCTCGGGCGGCGCCGGATCCGATACGCTTTCGGGCGGAGCGGGGCCCGACCGGCTGTCGGGGGGCGATGACGACGACCTCTTCCGCGACCTCGGCTCCGGCGACACCGTCCTGGGCGGGGCCGGGGGCCGCGACAACGACACCCTCGATCTGCGCGGCGCCGCCGGATCCGGCGCCTTCGTGCTGCGCAACGTGGTCACCGACGCGGACGGCAACGGCCAGGACGGCGAGGTCGCCTTCTTCGATGCCGAGGGGGCGCCCGCCGGCACGCTCTCCTTCGAGAACATCGAGAACATCGTGCCCTGCTTCACCCCGGGCAGCCGGATCGCCACCGCCCACGGCGTGCGGCCCATCGACCTGCTCCGCCCCGGCGACCGGGTCCTCACCCGCGACAACGGCGCACAGGCGATCCGCTGGGCCGGCCGGCGGCATCTGGCGCGCGCCGATCTGCTGCGGCAGCCGGAATTGCGCCCCGTCCTGATCCGGTGCGGCGCCCTGGGCGACGGGCTGCCCGAGCGCGACATGATCGTCAGCCCCAACCACCGGATCCTCGCGACCGGCGCGGCGGTCGAGCTCTATTTCGGCGAGACCGAGATCCTCGTCGCCGCCAAGCATCTGTGCGGGTGGCCCGGCATCTGCCGGATCGATCCACCGGAGATCACCTATCTCCACATCCTCTTCGAACGCCACGAGGTCCTGCGCTCCGACGGCGCCTGGTCGGAAAGCTTCCAGCCGGGCGATCTGACCCTCGGCGGGATCGGCGACGCCCAGCGCGCCGAGATCCTGGCGCTGTTCCCCGATCTGGCCGGACCCGCCGGGCGCACAGCCTACCGCGCCGCGCGGCGAAGCCTGAAGCGGCACGAGGCGCGGCTTCTCGAGCCGGCCGCGGCCGCGCCCAAGCTCTGAGGGCCGCCGCGGCGCCGATCTGTGTCGGCCGGGCCGCGGTCGCGCGTTAATCGCGCCGCCGCGGAGCCTTCAGGGCGGACCCGGCCGCGCGACCGGCTGGACCTCCCGGGCCGGGCAGGGCATCCTCGACCCGACCCGCCCTATCGGAGATCCTTTCATGACCCCCTGGCACTTCTGGCCGATCGTCACCATCGCCTTCGTCTGGCACCTGATCGGGGTTATCGACTACACCGCGACCCAGGCCGACTGGCAGCCTTGGCTCACGCTGATGAGCGGCCGGCAGCAGGCCTTCGTCGCCGACATGCCCGACTGGATCGACGCCGCCTGGGCGCTGTCGGCCTGGGCGGGGCTCGTCGGGGTGATCCTCACCGCCTTCCGCGCCGGGTTCAGCCCCTTCGTCCTGTCGATCTCGATGTTCGCGACGCTGGTCGTGGCGGTCTGGCTGACCTTCATCGCCGCCGCGCCGATGGTCGGCTGGGCGCCGCTTCTCGGCCTCTGGATCGCCGTCGTCTTCACCGTCCTGCTCTGGCTCTATGTCCGCGACATGCACGCGGTGGGCGTGGTCGCCTGATCTCGGCTCAGCCGCGCCGCCCGGTCCGGCGGCGCCAGGCGGCCCAGGCTTCGGGCGTGTCGAGATCGGTCAGCGCCCGGCTGCCACAAAGCGGCACGTCCACCACCGGCTCTGGCGCAACGAGCCGGCGCGCGCCCCGGTCGCCCTCGAGCCGGCCGAGCTCGGACAGCATCCGCGCCGGGAAGAGCACCGGCTGACCGGGGCGCCCGGCCGCGCTGGTGGCGCGGATCACCTGGTCGGGATGCGCCAGGTGCGTCTCGATCATCCGGCCAAGATCGCCCGCCTCGATCTCCGGCATGTCGCCCAGCATCACCAGAAGCGGACCTTGAACGGCTTGGGCCAGGGCGCGGAACGAGGCGGCCATGCCGGTAGCTGCGTCGGGCACCTCTAGGATCGACAGGTCGAGCCCGGCGAGCGCCGCCCGCCGCATCGCCGCTCCGGGCGGCAGCGTCACCACGACGGGCCAGCCGCTCGCCACGGCCCGCGCCGCCAGAAGCCGGATCAACGGAACGCCATCGACGGGCTCCAGAAGCTTGTCCGATCCGGCCATTCGCGAAGAGGCACCGGCGGCGAGCAGCGCGCAGGTTCCGCGTCGCGCCGGCGTCATGCTGCGTCGCCCGAAGCGGGACGAGGGGTGACGTCCCTCCAGGCGGGACGAGAGGCGCCGGGCGGTGGAAATCTCGCGCCGTCGCTGGAACCAATACACGTCATGGATGTTTGCTCCATGACGGATCGGATATCCGACGCGCAAGTGGCTGTCTATTTCGACGGCGATACCTAGTACAGGAACCGGTAATGTCCCGATCGGTTTGCGCAGGTCCGAACGTCGAACCAGCAGCCCGGGCCGCATTTGCGCGCCCGGGCTGTCCTTCATCGGCTCAGCGGATCTCCACGGTGACGAAGTCGCCGTTCTCGATCGTGTATTCGCGATAGGTACCGGCGGCCTCGCCATTGCCGATCAGTTCGACATTGGTCGCGCCCACGTAATCCACGTCGCCGCCTTCCGAGAGGATCTGGATGGCCTTCTCCATCTCGCCGGGAAGGATCTTCTCGCCCGGCGCGTTGGCCACGTCCATGATGCTCGGCGCGTATTCGGTCGAACTGGTCGATCCGGCCGCCTGCATGGCCAGCGCCAGAAGCACCGCCGCGTCGTAGCTCTCACGCGTATACGAGGTCGCCGGATCGAACCCGGCCTCCTCCGCCAGGCGCGCGAAGGCGTCGCTGCCCTCCCCCTCGGACCAGGGCACGGTGCCGAACGACCCTTCGAGCGCGGTGCTCAGATCGCTGACCAGTTCGGTGGAAAACATGCCGTCGCCCAGCACGAAGGTGTCGAAGGCGCCGGTGTCGTACGCCGACTGGATCATGCCGCGACCGCCCTGGTCGGAATAGCCCAGCACCACGAGCGCGTCGCCCCCCGCCGAGGCCAAGGCGCCGATCTCGGCCGAATAGTCGGCCTTGCCGTCCTCGTGCGGCGCGACCAGGGTGACGGTACCGCCGGCCTCCTCGAAGGCCGCCTCGAAGCTGTCGGACAATCCCTTTCCGTAATCGTTGTTGGTATAGGTGACGGCGACGTTGGTGATGTCGCGCGAGGTCAGGATGTCGGCCAGCACCTGGCCCTGACGGGCATCCGAGGGCGCGGTGCGGTAGAACAGGCCGTTATCCTCCGCCGAGGACAGCGCCGGCGAGGTGGCCGAGGGCGAGATCATCGCGACGCCGTTCGGCACCGCGACATTGGCCAGGATCGCGCCGGTCACGCCGGAACAATCGGCCCCGACGATCCCGGCAACGCCGTCCGAGGTGATCAGCCGCTCCGCCGCGGCCGAGGCTGCGGCGGCGTCGATGCAGGTCGAATTCGGCGCGCACCGCCTCGAGCATCCGGCCGTCGAGGATGCCGCCGGCCGCATTGATCTCGTCGATCGCCAGCTCCGCCGAGGCGCCCATGTTGGGGGTGATGGATTCGATCGGGCCGGTGAAGCCGAGAATGATGCCGATCTTGATCGGATCGCCGCCGCCCTGATCCTGGGCCATGCCGGCGGTCGCGGCGCCGGTGAGCGCCGTGGCGAGCAGTAACTTTTTCATTAAGGTCTCCCTGTCTTGTCGGGGGTTTATCCCCTTGCGGGACCCTAGAGCCCCCGCCGCCGAAAGGGAAGCGATCCGGCGCCCTCTCGCCCCCTCAGGCGTCGCCGTGGCTGCCCCGCTCGCGGTAGGGCGTGGTGTGGTAATGCGCCCGGTAGCATTTCGAGAAGTGCGACGGCGAGGTAAATCCGCAGGCGAGACCCACATTGATCACGCTCATGTCGGTTTGCATCAGCAGGTTGCGCGCCCGCGACAGACGCAACTCCATATAGTAGCGCTTCGGCGAGCGGTTGAGATAGCGGCGAAACAGGCGCTCGAGCTGCCGCGTCGAGAGGCCTACGTCGCGCGCGAGGATGGCCGGGCTGATCGGCTCCTCGATATGCGCCTCCATCTTCTGGATCACCGCCGACAGCTTCGGGTGCCTGACGCCGATCCGGGTGGGCGTCGACAGCCGCTGCTGGTCCTGGTCGGTGCGGATCGAGGAATAGATCAGCTGATCGGCCACGGCATTGGCGAGATCCTCGCCCTCGTCCCGCGCGATCAGCCGCAGCATCAGGTCGATCGACGCCGTGCCGCCGGCCGTCGACAGGCGGTTGGCGTCGATGGTGAAGACCCCGCGGGTCAGTTCCACCTCGTCGAATTCCTCGGCGAAGCCGTCCTGGTTCTCCCAGTGGATCGTGGCGCGCTTCCCGTCGAGAAGCCCGGCGCGCGCGAGCGCGTGGGCGCCGGTGCAGAGCCCGCCGATGGTCGCGCCGAGCCGCGCCTCCCGGCGCAGCCAGTTGACGACCCGCCGCGTCGTGGCCGCGCTCACCGAGACGCCGCCGCAGACCAGGATGGTCGAGCCACGCGGCGCCTCCGCCAGGTCGTCGTCAAGCCGGAAGGTCACCCCCGCCGAGCAGGTCTTGGTCTCGCCCCCGTCGCCGGTCAGCGTCCAGCCGTAGATCTGCCGCTCCGCCAGCCGGTTGGCGAGCCGCAGACAATCGACGGCGCCCGCGAAGCTCAGCAGGCTGAACCGGTCGAGCAGCAGGAAGGTGAAATGTCGCACGCCCGCCGCGCCGGGTTCGGCGCGGGAGACGATGGGCGAAGAAGAGGGCGCACCTTCCATTGACATCCGGGGATCCATCGCGTTTCGCGCGACCGAACCACCAAAGCGGTCGCTTCGCAAGGGCGGCAAGATTGACGTTTGCAACAAGCGGGGCAGCCCCGTATATCTGCCACCCGATCCGACGACAGGGGGCCGGAAGGATGAGCGTGACCGAGATTTCGAGCTGGCGCAGCCGCGAGCGGATCCAGATGCCCGTCTATACCGATGCCGCGGCGCTCGACGCGGCCGAGGCGCGGCTGCGCGCCAGCCCGCCGCTGATCTTCGCCACCGAGGCGCGGCGCCTGCGCGAGGAGCTGGGCGCCGTCAGCCGCGGCGAGGCGTTCCTGCTGCAGGGCGGCGACTGCGCCGAGAGCTTCGAGCAGTTCGGCGCCGCCACCGTGCGCGACACCTTCAAGGTGCTGTTGCAGATGGCCATGGTGCTGACCTACGGCGCCAAGGTCCCGGTGGTGAAGGTCGGCCGCATGGCCGGCCAGTTCGCCAAGCCGCGCTCGGCCCCGACCGAGACGGTGGGCGGCCGGGAATTGCCGTCGTACCGCGGCGACATCATCAACGGCTTCGCCTTCGACGAGGCGAGCCGCGCCCCCGATCCGGCCCGCATGATCGAGGCCTACACCCAGGCGGCGGCGACCCTCAACCTGCTGCGCGGCCTCTCCCGCGGCGGCTTTGCGGACATCAACCGCGTCCATTCCTGGACCCTCGACTTCACTGCCGAGGACAAGGCCGCCGCCTACCGCGACATCGCCGACGCGTTGCAGGACACGCTCGACTTCATCCGCGCCGCCGGTCTCAGCCCGCAGAAGACCGAGGAACTCGCCACAGTCGACTTCTACACGAGCCACGAGGCGCTGCTTCTCGAATACGAGGAGGCGCTGACCCGCCGCGACCCGATGACCGGCGATCTCGTCGCGGGCTCGGGGCATCTCGTTTGGATCGGCGACCGGACGCGGCAGCCGGACGGCGCCCATGTGGAGTTTTGCCGGCAGATCGCCAACCCGATCGGCCTCAAATGCGGCCCGACGATCTCGGACGAGGATCTCGAGGGACTGATCGAGCGGCTGAACCCCGACAACGAGGCCGGCCGCCTGACGCTGATCGCGCGGTTCGGCGCCGGCAATGTGGCCGAGCACCTGCCGCGGCTCATCGACGTGGTCGAGCGGATGGGCGCCCGGGTCGTCTGGTCCTGCGATCCGATGCATGGCAACACGATCAAATCCGGCAGCGGCTACAAGACCCGACCGTTCAACGACGTCCTGTCGGAGGTCCGCGCCTTCTTCTCGATCCACCGCGACAAGGGCACGATCCCCGGCGGCGTGCATTTCGAGATGACCGGGCAGGACGTCACCGAATGCACCGGCGGCCTGCGCGCCCTGACCGACGAGGATCTGTCCGACCGCTACCACACCGCCTGCGACCCGCGGCTCAACGCCTCGCAATCGCTGGAACTGGCCTTCCTCGTGAACCGGCTGATGCGCGAGACCGGCACCGACGGCCGCGCCGCGGCCTCGGCCTGAGCAGGGGCGGGCGCCCGGCCAGACGTCGCGCCCGGGGCTCAATCCCCGACGACGCGGATCCGGTTGCGCCGCCGCACCGCCTCCCGCGCGCGGTCGGCGCGGGCGTAATCGGGCTCGGCCGTTGCGGCCGTCTGACCCGCGGGCGCGTCACACCGGGCACGGCGCTCGCCGCTGATCTCGAGCCGCAGCGGCGCCGCCGGCAGATGCGCGGGCAGCGCGGCATAGCACAAGGCCCGGCTCACCGCGCCCTCGCGGTCGGTCAGCGGCAGCATCAGAAGCTCGGCGCCGAACCGGCCGCGCAGCGCGCTGCGCGGTCCGGCGAGGCCCAACTCGACCATGTTCGGCCCGTCGAACAGCCCCTCGAGGCTTTCCCCGAGCCAGGCCCGCGACGGCGGCGAGATCAGGCAGCTAAGCGGCATGCCGCGCAGATCCATGCCCAGAAGATCGCCGACCCGCTGCCCGGCGATCCGGATCCGCGCCTGCCGCGGCGCGATGCGCTCGATCAGCAGCAGCCGGTCGAGCGCCTCCACCATGTGCGAGGGGTCGAGATCGTCGCGCGACGGAAGGCCGGTCTCGCCGCCGATCGCGCGCCAATGCGCCTCGACCGCGGCGCGCGCCGGGTCGGCCTTTGCCTTGCGCCGACCGGACAGGTTCACGATGTTGCCGACAAAGGTCATGCGGGCCTCCGACCACCGGGCGACCCGCACCACACGGATCATGGCATCTGCCATCAAATCGCCCTGTCCGCCCCCGTTCAAGGAGATAGCATGAGACTTTCCGAAAATCTTTCGTGTTTTTATCGAAAGGTTAATGTCCTTTGACCTGCTCGATGACCGGATATGCCAGCGCCACGGGCGCCGTCCAGGGGTGGAGCTGGACGTGGGAGCTCAGATCGGTGAACGGCAAGGGGCTCGACCTGCGCCTGCGCGTGCCCGACTGGGTGGCCGGGCTGGAGCCCGCCCTGCGCGGCCGGCTCCAGGAGGTCGCCGCGCGCGGCTCGCTCACGCTGTCGCTGCGGCTCACGCGCGCCGAGGATGCGGCGGACGCGCTCGACCGACCGGCGCTGCAGGAGGCGCTGGCGCAGATCCGCGCCGTGGAGCACCTCGCCGCGTCGAGCGGGCGGGAGCTTGCGGCGGTGCGCGCGACCGATGTCCTGGCGCTGCAGGGGGCGGCCCCGCCGCTGTCGGAGGCCGAGACGGCGGCGCTCCGCGACGCGCTCCTGCGCCATTTCGACCGCGCCGTCGCGCCGGCCTTCGCCGCGAGCCGCGGCGCCGAGGGCCAGGCGCTCAACGCCATCCTGTCGGCACGGATCGACGACATCGCCGATCTGGTGGCGCGCGCCGGCGCCGCAGCGGCGGCACGGCGGTCGGGGCAGGGGGATGCGCTCGCCGCCGCCGTCGCCCGGATCGGGGCCGAGATCCGCGTCGATCCCGACCGGCTGGCGCAGGAACTGGCGCTGATCTGGGTGCGCCAGGACGTGACCGAGGAGCTCGACCGGCTCGCGGCCCATGTCGCCGCGGCGCGCGATCTGGTCGCCGCCGACGGCCCCAAGGGCCGCAGGCTCGACTTCCTGATGCAGGAGGTCAACCGCGAGGCCAACACGCTCTGCGCCAAGTCGCAGGACAGCGACCTGACGGCGCTCGGCCTTGACCTCAAAACGACGATCGATCAACTGCGCGAGCAGGTGCAGAACGTGGAGTAGCGGCGTGGTCGACGGCACGGGCCGGCGGGGCCTTCTGATCATCCTGTCGTCGCCGTCGGGGGCGGGCAAGTCAACCCTGGCGCGCCGGCTGATGGCCTGGGACGCGTCGCTGTCCTTCTCGGTCTCCGCCACGACGCGGACGCCGCGCCAGGGCGAGGTCGAGGGCCGCGAATACTATTTCCGCGACCGCCCCGCCTTCGAGGCGCTGGTCGGGGGCGGCAAGATGCTCGAACATGCCGAGGTCTTCGGCAATCTCTACGGCTCGCCCTCGGCGCCGGTCGAGGCGGCCATCGCAGCCGGCCGCGACGTGCTCTTCGACGTCGACTGGCAGGGCGGCCAGCAGATCCGCAACTCGGTACTGGGCAAGCACACGCTGTCGCTGTTCATCCTGCCGCCCTCGATCCACGAGCTGGAGCGGCGGCTGATGCGGCGCGGCCAGGACACCGCCGAGATCATCGCGCAGCGGATGCAGAAAAGTCGCGACGAGATCAGCCATTGGCCGGAATACGACTATGTTCTCGTGAACGACGATCTCGACGTGACGGAGGGCCGGCTGCGCACCATCATCGAGGCCGAGCGCCTGCGCATCAGCCAGCAGCCGGGCCTCGTCGAGACCGTCAGGAGGCTCAACGCGGAATTCGAGGAACGAGCATGATCTACGATCTGGGTGGCGACACGCCGATGCTGGAGGAGGGGGCCTGGGTGGCGCCGGGCGCGCATGTGATCGGCAAGGTGATCCTGCGGGCCAGAGCCTCGGTCTGGTTCTGCGCGACGCTGCGCGGCGACAACGAGCCGATCGAGGTGGGGCCGGGCACCAACATCCAGGAAAACTGCGTCCTGCACACCGACATGGGCTATCCGCTCACGATCGGGCGCGACTGCACCATCGGGCACAAGGCGATGCTGCACGGCTGCACGATCGGCGACGAGACGCTGATCGGCATGGGCGCGACGGTGCTGAACGGCGTCACGATCGGCCGCAACTGCCTGATCGGCGCGGGGGCCCTCGTCACCGAGGGCAAGGACATCCCCGACGGATCGCTGGTGCTGGGCGCGCCGGGCAAGGTCGCGCGCGCCCTCGATGCCCAGGCGGTGCAGGCGCTGCGCGCCTCGGCGCTGCACTATCAGGAGAATGCGGCCCGTTTCGCCGCCGATCTGAAGAAAATGTCGTGAGCCTTCTCGACCGCCTGCGCGGCAAGTCCCCCCGGTCCCGTGCCTTGCCCGCCCCCGAGGCGGCGCCCGACCGCGCCGCCGAGGCGACGAGCGTGCGCCGTACGCCCTGGCCCGACGGCACCGAGCGTGCCCTCGGCACGCCGATCCAGCCCTCCGTGGCCTACGGCGCCGCCGATCCCGACGCGCTCGACGCGATCTACGAGGGGCGGGCGCCCGGCTTCACCTATGCGCGCGAGGCCCATCCCAACGCCGAGGTGCTGGCGCGCAAGATCGACGCGCTCGAAGGCGGCGAGGGCGGTCTCGTCACCTGTTCCGGCATGGCCGCCGTCACCGCCGCGCTGATGGGCGTGCTGAAGACCGGCGATCACGTGATCGGCGCCGACCAGCTCTACGGCCGCTCGCTGCGTATGATGTCCGACGAATTGCCGCGCCTCGGCATCGAGACGACGCGCGTCGATGCCGGCACGGCCGACGCGGTCGCGGCCGCGATCCGCCCCGAGACGCGGATGATCCTGATCGAGGTCGTCTCGAACCCGACGCTCCGGGTCGCCGATCTCGACGGCATCGCGGCCCTGGCGGAGGAGCACGGCATCCTTCTGGCGGTCGACAACACCTTCACCACGCCGCGCGCCATCCGCCCCTTCGAGCACGGCGCCGCGATCGTCATCCAGTCGGTGACGAAGCTGCTCTCCGGCCATTCCGACGCGACGCTCGGCTGGGTCGGGGCGCGCGACCCGGATCTGCGCGAGCGGATGCGGACCTTCGCGGTGACGCTCGGCCTGACACCCAGCCCGTTCGATTGCTGGCTGGCCGAACGCGGCCTGCACAGCTTCGAGCTGCGCTACGACCGGGCGGAGCGAAATGCGGCGGCGCTGGCCGCGCATCTGGCCGGTCTGCCCGGCATCGCCGAGGTCGTCTATCCCGGCCGCGCCGGGCATCCCGATCACGCCCGCGCCGCAACGCTGCTCGGCGGCCGGTTCGGCAACATGGTCACCTTCCGCGTCGACGGCGGCCGCGCCGCGGCCAATGCGCTCGTGCGGGCGGCGGGCCACACCGCCTTCGCCCCGACCCTGGGCGACGTCGCCACCACGCTCAGCCATCCCGCCACCTCCTCCCACCGCGCGCTTGCCCCCGAGGCCCGCGCGGCGCTCGGCATCGACGAGGGCACGTTCCGCGTCTCCGTAGGGATCGAGCCGCCGGAGCTTCTGATCCGCGAGTTCGAGGAGGCGGTGCAGGCGGCGGCGCAGGCCGGCTAGGCCGTGGCGCTGCCGCCGGCCGCCGAGATCCTCGAGGGGCTGCCGCAGCCGGTCGTCCTGGTCGGCGCCGGCCAGCGCATCGAGGCGGTCAACAGGGCGGCGACGGCGCTGCTCGGACCGAAACTCCTCGGCCGCCACTTCATCATCGGGCTGCGGCAGCCCGCGGTGGTCGAGGCGGTCGAGGGCACCCTGGCCGACGGCGCGGCGCGCACGGCCCGCTTCCTCGGCCGCCAGGAGAACCGGAACACCACCTGGGCCGCCCATGCCCGGCGCGCCGGCGACGGCGTCGTCGTGACCTTCGAGGACCGGACCCTCGCCGAGGAGACCGGCCAGATGCGGCGCGACTTCGTCGCCAATGTCAGCCACGAGCTGAAGACGCCGCTCACCGCCATGATCGGCTTCATCGAGACGCTGCGCGGATCGGCGCGCAACGACGCCGCCGCGCGCGAGCGCTTCCTCGCCACGATGGACCGCGAGGCGCAGCGGATGAACCGCCTGGTGCGCGACCTGCTGTCGCTCAGCCGGGTCGAGGCCGACGAGCGCGTCCGCCCGCGCGAGCAGGTGGATGTCGTGCTGGTGCTGCGCGCGGTGCTCAACATGCTCGCCGCCGCCGCCGAGGAGGCGGGCATCGCGCTCTTCTTCGACCGTCCCGACGCGCCGGTGCCGATCATCGCCGATCCCGACCAGCTCCGGCAGGTCTTCTCGAACCTCGTCGAGAACGCCATCAAGTATGGCGGCAGCCGGGTCGAGCTGCGGCTCAGCGAACACGGCCATCTGAGCGAGCTGCGCCGGCCCGGTATCGTCGTCGACGTCATCGACGACGGCCACGGCATCGACGAGATCCATCTGCCGCGCCTGACCGAGCGGTTCTATCGCGTCGACACCCACCGCTCGCGCGAAGTGGGCGGCACCGGGCTGGGCCTCGCCATCGTCAAGCATATCGTGTCGCGCCATCGCGGCCGCCTGCGGGTGACCTCGCAGCGCGGCGCGGGCAGCGTCTTCACCGTGCTGCTGCCGCGCCATCCCTGAGGTGAAGGATCGGCAGCCCTTGTCATCCAATCGTTACATTGTTGTTACATACGTGAATCGGCCCGGCGTTAGGCAGCCCCGAGGCCGCATCCCGGCGGCCCGAATCGCGCGTGCACCGCACGTCCATCGACCGAGAAGAGGAATTCTCATGTCCGTCATCAGAACCACGGCATCCTGCGTGGCGATGCTGGCCGCGGCCACGACCGTCGCCAGCGCCCAGAGCCGCGAGCAGGTGCAGATCGCCGGGTCGTCCACCGTGCTGCCCTATGCCTCCATCGTGGCCGAGCTGTTCGCCGATAACACCGAGTTCGAGGCGCCGGTCGTTCAGTCGGGCGGCTCGTCGGCCGGCCTGCGCCAGTTCTGCGAAGGCGTGGGCGAGAACACGATCGACATCGCCAACGCCTCGCGCGCCATCTCGGACAGCGAGATCGAGACCTGCAGGTCGAACGGCGTGAACGAGATCATCGAGGTCCGGATCGGCTATGACGGCATCGTCTTCGCCTCCAAGACCGACGGCCCGGACTTCACCGCCTTTGAACAGGCGCAGTGGTATCAGGCCCTCGCCAAGGAGCTGCCGCAGGACGGCGGGATGGTGTCGAACCCCAACACCAACTGGTCCGATGTCGACAGCTCGCTTCCCGACGTGGAGATCCTGACCTTCATCCCCGGCACCAACCACGGCACCCGCGAGGTCTTCGAGGAGAAGGTGATCCTGGCGGGCTGCGAGACGACGGGCGCCCGCGCGCAGATCCTCGAGATCAATGGCGGCGATGAGGATGCCGCCGACGCGACCTGCATGGAGCTGCGCTCCGACGGCGCCGCGGTCGAGATCCAGGGCGACTACACGGAGACGCTGAACCGGCTTAACACCAACTCGAACGGCGTCGGCGTGTTCGGCCTGTCCTTCTACGAGAACAACACCGACACGCTGAAGGTCGCGACGATGGGCGGGGTCGAGCCCACCACCGACACCATCGCCGCGGGCGAGTACCCGGTGTCGCGTCCGCTCTACTTCTACATCAAGAAGGCCCATATCGGCGTCGTTCCGGGGGTCAAGGAATACGCCACCTTCTTCGTCGCCGACGAGGTGGCGGGACCCGGCGGCCCGCTCGCCAATTACGGCCTCGTGCCCGACCCGGAACTGTCCGACACGCAGCAGAAGGTCGAGAACGAAACGACGATGGACCAGCAATCGTGACCTGAGCCGGCGCGCCCGCATCTTGGCGCGCCCCTCGCATCGCCTCGCGCCGCCGCGCCCGTCGCGGCGGCGCGTCCTTCAACCCCGACCCGGAGCACCCATGCCCGTCCTGTGGATCTTTGCGATCGTCCTCGCCGCAGCCGCCATCGGTTACGTCGCGGCCCGGCAGCGCGCCCTGGCCAGCGGGGACGGCAACCTGCGCAACCTCCATGCGCTGCCGGGCGCCTACGGCACCAACGCCGCGATCTGGACGGCGGTGCCGGCGCTCATCCTGCTCGGCGCCTGGATCCTCGTGCAGCCGGTGGTGCTCGAGCGCCAGGTCGTGGGATCGATCCCCGACAGCGCCGCCTCGAGCGCCGGCGAGCGCAGCCTCATCATGGCCGATGTCCGCCGCATCGCCGGCGGGCTGGAGCTTGCCGTGCAATCGGGCGGCATGACGGCGCAGGAGGCGCTGAACCTGCGCGCCGCGGAAACCGGCCTGCGCGCCAGGCTCGGCGATCTGGGCATCCCGGTCGGCTCCGATGTCGGCCCCGTGGCGCTCGACGCGGCACAGAAATGGTACCGCATCGAACGGGTCGGCGGCATCGCCATGACCATCGCCGTGCTGGGCGCCATGGCGGCTGGCTTCGGCTGGTCGGTCTGGCGCGCGCGCAAGGAGGTGAACGCCCGCGCCAGCGTCGAGATGGGCATCAGGCTGCTCCTCATGGGCGCGGCGCTCGTCGCCATCCTGACCACCATCGGCATCGTCATGTCGATGCTGTTCGAGACGGCGGAGTTCTTCTCCCAGTATCGGTGGACCGACTTCTTCTTCTCCACCGACTGGAATCCGCGGTTCCAGGGCGGCTCCGATCTCGGCATGCTGCCGCTCCTCTGGGGGACGATGTACATCTCCCTCATTGCGCTTCTGGTGGCGGTCCCGATCGGCCTCTACGCCGCCATCTATCTGTCGGAATATGCGGGCCACAGGTTCCGCGCCATCGCCAAGCCGCTGATCGAGGTGCTGGCCGGCATTCCCACCATCGTCTACGGCCTTTTCGCCCTGATCACCGTCGGGCCGTTCCTGCGGGACTATTTCTCGCAGCCGATGGGCCTGGGGAATTCCTCCTCGTCGGTGATGACAGCAGGTCTCGTCATGGGGATCATGCTCATCCCCTTCGTCAGCTCGCTCAGCGACGACATCATCAACGCCGTGCCGCAGAGCCTGCGCGACGGGTCCTACAGCCTGGGCTCGACCCAGTCCGAGACGATCCGCCAGGTCGTTCTGCCCGCGGCGCTTCCCGGCATCGTCGGCGCGGTGCTGCTCGCCGCGTCGCGCGCCATCGGCGAGACGATGATCGTCGTTCTCGGGGCAGGGGCCGCGGCCCGCATGTCACTTAACCCGTTCGAGGCGATGACCACCGTGACCGTCAAGATCGTTAGCCAGCTGACCGGCGACACCGACTTCAACTCGCCCGAGACGCTGGTGGCCTTCGCGCTGGGCCTGACGCTCTTTACCATCACCCTCGTTCTCAACGTCTTCGCCCTCTACATCGTGCGCAAGTATCGGGAGCAATACGAATGACCGACGCGACCGCCCCCTCCGGCGCCACCGGCCGATCCGGCTCGCTCAAGACCCTCGACGCGCGCACGAAGAAGCGCTACGCGGCCGAGAGGCGGTTCCGCTATTACGGCATGGGCGCCGTCGCCACCGGCCTGCTGTTGCTGGTGATCCTCTTGGTCTCCATCGTCGGCAGCGGCCTCGGCGCCTTCCGGCAGACCTTCTTCAACATCGAGGTGACGCTCACCCAGGCGCAGATCGCCGAGGCCGAGGAGGCGATGCTGAAGACCTCCGTCTATCGCGGCTTCATCGAGGAGAACATGCGCGCCGCGCTGCAGGCGGCGGGCATCTCCGACGAGGTCGAGACCGGCCAGGCGATGGAGCTGCTGTCGGGCGACGCGGCCGCGATGCTCAGGACATGGGCGACAGCGCAGCGCGCCACGCCCATCGATCCGGACGAGACCGTCTCCAAGACGTTCAACTTCCTCGCCGACGGCCGGATCGACGGCTACTTCAAGGGCCGCGTCACGATGGGCTCGGCCGAACGCGACAGCAAGGTCACGCCGGCGCAGCTGCAACTCGCCGACAAGCTGCGCGACGCAGGCGTCCTCCGGGTGGAGTTCAATCCCGGCTTCCTGACGATGCCCGACGCCTCCGAAAGCCAGGTGGAGGCCGCGGGCCTTGGCGTCGCGATCATCGGCTCGGCCTATCTCATGCTGATCGTTCTGGCCCTGGCATTGCCGATCGGCGTCTGTGCCTCCATCTATCTGGAAGAATTCGCGCCCAAGAACCGCTTCACCGATCTGATCGAGGTCAACATCTCCAATCTCGCGGCCGTGCCCTCCATCGTCTTCGGCATCCTCGGCCTCGCGATCTTCATCAACTTCATGGGTCTGCCGCAATCCGCGCCGATCGTCGGCGGACTGGTGCTGACGCTGATGACGCTGCCGACGATCATCATCTCGACCCGCGCGGCGCTGAAATCGGTGCCCCCCTCGATCCGTTCGGCGGCCTTGGGCGTCGGCGCCTCGAACATGCAGGCCGTGTTCCACCACGTCCTGCCGCTCGCCGCGCCGGGGATCCTGACGGGCACGATCATCGGCCTCGCCCAAGCGCTGGGCGAGACCGCGCCGCTTTTGCTGATCGGCATGGTGGCCTTCGTGCAGACCTATCCCGCGCCGCCGCCCGAAGGGTTCTTCGACCCGGCCTCGGCGCTGCCCGTCCAGGTCTACAACTGGACCCAACGCGCCGATCCGGCCTTCTTCGAGAGGGCCTCGGGCGCCATCATCGTGCTGTTGATCTTTCTCGCGATCATGAACATCAGCGCGGTCCTGCTGCGCCGCAAATTCGAACGCCGCTGGTAAGGAGCATGGTCATGAAGGACTCGCGAACAGAACAGCGTGACACGACGATGAAGGAGACCAAGATCCTCGCCCGCGGGGTGCAGGTCTATTACGGCGCCAACCACGCCATCAAGGATGTGGACGTGGAGATGCTCGACAAGACCGTGACGGCCTTCATCGGCCCCTCGGGCTGCGGCAAGTCGACCTTCCTGCGCTGCATCAACCGGATGAACGACACGATCGACATCTGCCGGGTGGAGGGCACGATCGAGATCGACGGCGAGAACATCTACGACAAGGACATCGACCCGGTGCAGCTGCGCCGCCGGGTCGGCATGGTGTTCCAGAAGCCGAACCCGTTCCCCAAATCGATCTACGACAACGTGGCCTACGGCCCCAAGATCCACGGCCTCGCGCGCAGCAAGTCCGATCTCGACGACATCGTCGAGAAGGCGCTCAGGCGCGGCGCCATCTGGGACGAGGTCAAGGACCGGCTCGACGCGCCGGGAACCGGTCTCTCCGGCGGCCAGCAGCAGCGCCTCTGCATCGCCCGCGCCGTCGCCACCGAGCCCGAGATCATGCTCATGGACGAGCCGTGCTCGGCGCTCGACCCGATCGCCTCGGCGCAGGTCGAGGAGCTGATCGACGAGCTGAAGGAAAGCTATTCGGTGGTCATCGTCACCCATTCGATGCAGCAGGCCGCCCGCGTCAGCCAGAAGACCGCGTTCTTCCATCTGGGCCACCTGGTCGAGTACGGCGACACCGAACAGATCTTCACCAACCCGCAGGATCGGCGCACCGAGAGCTACATCACCGGCCGGATCGGATGACGGAGAGACCATGACCCAGGGACAACACATCGTCAGCGCGTTCGACCGCGATCTCGAGGCTCTCCAGGCGATGATCCTGAAGATGGGCGGCCTCGTCGAAGCAGCCATCCACGACAGCGTCACCTCGCTCGAAAGCCGCGACGAGGAACTTGCGCTCAAGGTGCGCGACGGCGACAAGCGCATCGACGCGCTCGACGAGCAGTTGAACGAGGAGGCCGCCCGCATCGTCGCGCTGCGCGGCCCCATCGCCTCCGACATGCGCCTCGTGCTCGCCGTCACCAAGATGAGCACCAATCTCGAGCGGATCGGCGACTACGCCAAGAACCTCGCCAAGCGTACCGGCATCCTGCTGCAGCTCCCGAGCATCGACGGCGCGCCGCAATCCATCCGCCGCATGGCCCGCGAGGTCGAGCGCATGCTCCACGACGTGCTCGACGCCTATATCCAGCGCGATTGCGATCTGGCACGCGATGTCAGGGCGCGCGACGAGGATGTCGACCAGATGTATACCGCGATCTTCCGCGAATTCCTGACCTTCATGATGGAGGATCCGCGGAACATCACGGCCTGCATGCATCTGCATTTCATCGCCAAGAACATCGAGCGCATGGGCGATCACGTGACCTCGATCGCCGATCACGTGATCTACACCATCGAGGGCTCGGTGCCCGAGGGGGACCGGCCGAAGGGCGACCGCACCTCGGTGGAGCGGATCGAGGGCTGAGGGGATGGCAGACCGGCCGCATGTCCTGATCGTCGAGGACGAAGCCTCGCAGCGCGAGATCCTCGCCTACAATCTCGAGGCCGAGGGCTTCGACGTGAGCCGCGCCGAGACCGGAGACGAGGCGCTGACGCTGTTCGACGAGGCTCCCCCCGATCTGGTCGTGCTCGACTGGATGCTGCCCGGCGTCTCCGGCATCGAGATCTGCCGCCAGCTGAAGCGTCTCGGCTCCGCGCAGGAGGTGCCGATCATCATGCTGTCGGCCCGCACGGAGGAGACCGACCGCGTCCGCGGGCTCGAGACCGGCGCCGACGACTACGTGACCAAGCCCTATTCGGTGGCCGAGCTGATGGCGCGGGTGCGCGCCCAGCTGCGGCGCACGCGGCCGGTGACGGTCGGGCTGGTGCTGCGCTTCGAGGATGTCTCGCTCGATCCCGAGACCCACCGCGTCCATCGCGGCGACCGCGAGCTGAAGCTCGGCCCGACGGAGTTCCGCCTGCTCTCGACCCTGATGGAGAAGCCCGGCCGCGTCTGGAGCCGCGAGCAGCTTCTCGACCGGGTCTGGGGGCGCGACATCTATGTCGACAGCCGCACCGTCGACGTCCATATCGGCCGGCTGCGCAAGGCGCTCGGCGTCCATGGCGGCGCCGATCCGATCCGGACCGTGCGCGGCGCCGGCTACGCGCTGGGCTAGGAACCGCGCGCCGATCGCAGCGTCCTGGTGCGAGAGAGTGCGTCCACACGTGTAGCTCCGAGAGACCAAGCCAGCCCCCGGTCCTCCCGCCATTAGTTTTACATAATCATGGTTACAGGCTACACGCTTTTAGCCGGGACCCATTCTAAACTGGGTTGCGACATCTCCTCTATTCTCTCGGGAAAGTAGGAGATTGAAAGATGGCACATACGGAGCTGGACGTGCGGGAGCGCCGGCTGATCGAGGACCTCCTGACGGCGAAAGCGTCGGTTCCCACGATCGCCGCGCGACTGGACCGGCACCGCTCGACGATCTACCGGGAGATCAAGCGCAACCGCTTCGTCGATGACGAACTGCCGGAGCTGGACGGCTACTACGGTGTGCTGGCCCAGAAGACGGCTTCGCAGCGCCGTCACCGGCAGCGCAAGCTCGTGCGGTGCGCCGACATCCTCGGGGCCGTCATCGAAGGTCTGGATGCCGGCTGGTCTCCGGAGCAGATTGCCGGGCGGATGCGGCACGAGGAGCAGCCGCACTCGGTCTCACGAGACGATCTATGCCTACGTCTATTCCCCCGAGGGACAGAGCGCCGAGCTTGCCCGTTATCTCCCCGAGCGCCGGAAGCGGCGCAAGCCGCGCAAGCCGCGCCATGCGCGCAAACCGCGCGGCAACGTGTTTCCGCCGGACCGGGCCATCCAGAACCGTCCGGAAGAAGTCACGGCGCGCGAGACATTTGGCGACTGGGAAGGAGACCTGATGATCTTCCGGAAGGATCTCGTGTCCACGAACGTGGCCTCCCTGATCGAGCGGAAGACTCGTTACGCCGTGCTGTTCCGCAACAACGACCGCAGCTCGAAGATGCTGATGAGCCGACTGATCAATCTCCTCTCGCCCCTGCCCGTGACCGCGCGGCGCTCGGGGGCCTTCTCAAGCCGACCATCGGCCTTCACGAAGCCCAATGGGTGCCGCCCATCCAGTGGAGCGTCAGCACGATCTCCGCCACGTCGTCGTCGATGTCGGCGACGGCCTCGTGGATGACGGTGCGCACGATCCGCTTGCGCAGGCGCGCATCCGTTCCCGGGGCGGACCAGACCGCCTGGAGGTCGTCTGCGAGCGCATCGAAGGATAGAGAGGCGGATGCCGTCACGGGGGTAGCGTCGTGCTCTGCGATCCGTGCCTCGATCTCGGCGACGCGCTCGAGGGCCCGGTTCCAGCGCTGTTCCAGGCTCACCCGCGACGAGGCGGTTCTCCGGATCGGAGGGCTTGGCGCACGCTGCCCAGTTCGGCGATCTTGTCGATCGCGAGCCGGATCGCCTCCTGCACGCGGCGATCGGGGGCCTTCTCAAGCCGACCATCGGCCTTCACGAAGCCCACCGGCGCGGCGACGAGGAGCTCGCCCCGACGCGCCTTCTCGTAGCGAGCGGACAGGGACAGCTGCCGGAGGAGGTCGAGCTCGTACTCGTTCAGGCTGCCCTTGAGCCCAAGCAGCAGTCGTCCGGCGGTCACGTCCGTCAAGCTGGTGGAAATCGGGAGATGGCCTGGTGTCATGATCAGGCGGCTTCGGTTGAGATGCTGAGGATGGGATCTTGCTCCACGGCGTCGATGCGCTCGAAGGCTTCGACCTGCATGTAGCGGTTCTGGGTCTGCCACTCGTCGTTCTGTTCGAGGAGCACGGCGCCGATCAGACGCGTGATCGAGGCCACGTTGGGGAAGATGCCGACGACATCCTCACGGCGCTTCACCTCCTTGTTCAGACGCTCGATGGGGTTGGTCGAGTGCAGCTTCGTTCGGTGCTGGGCGGGGAAGCTCATGTAGGCGAGGACGTCATGCCCGGCCTCTTCCATGAGGGTTGCGAGCTTGGGCCAGCGGCCGCGGACCTGATCGGCGACGTGGCGCCAGGTCTCGCCGGCCTGGGTGCGGTCGGGCTGACCGAAGGCTTGCCGGATGGCGGCGGCCACGACGGTGTGCCGGCCCTTGGGTACATGCGCGAGAGCGTTGCGCATCCAGTGAACGCGGCACCGCTGCCCGTTCTGCCGTCGCCGATCCCCCGGATCGGCTTTGGGCCTCACCATCGAAGACGCGCGCGATCGCCGCCTTCAGGCCGGTATGAGCATCAGAGATCACCAGCTTCACGCCGTCGAGGCCGCGGGCCTTGAGGCCCCGCAGGAACTCCGTCCAGAAGGTTTCCGCCTCGGACGGCCCGGTACCCAGGCCGATGATCTCGCGGCGACCGTCGGTGTTCACGGCCACGGCGATTATGGCCGCGATGGAGACGATGCGCCCGCCTTGCCGAACCTTCAGGTAGGTGGCGTCGAGCCAGAGACAGGGCCAGTCGCCGACGAGCGGCCGGTTCAGGAACTCGCCGACGCGGTCGTCGATGTCCTTGCACAGCTTCGAGACGGTGCTCTTCGAGATCCCCGACAGGCCCATGGCCTGCACCAGGTCATCGACGCGCCGGGTGGAGACGCCGCCGATCCAAGCTTCCTGTATGACAGCGACGAGGGCCTTCATCGACGCGCCGAACAGCGATGTCTTCGACGTGTTGGCCTATGTCCGGTTCACCCTCGCCCCCCTCGCTCGCGTCCAGAGGGCCGAAGCCGCCCGGTCTGCCGGGCTTGGTGGCTACGAATTTGAGATGCGCCAGTTCCTTGACTACGTACTACAGGCATACGCAGATCACGGCGTCGAAGAACTGTCCTTGGGTAAGATCCGGGACTTCCTGCGCATTCGCTATGGTGGCACGAACGACGCAAAGGCGGTCCTCGGGTCCGTCGCGGAGATCAGGAAGGCCTTCGTCGACATCCAGGGGCATCTGTTTCGCTGAAACGGCCTGAGCGGCCGATTTCCCGCCGAAAGTGCCCAATGGTCAGCTTTTGGTTGTCATAATGGACAAATGACCCCCAAAACGGTCAATAATTGGTGGTCGTTACAAACGCTCTTCAGCAAATCATCCGGAGCATTTCGAGTTTCCGCATGTGAAACACGTCAGGCAGCCTTCGGTCATTCTCACGTCGTAGCTTCCGCATCTGGGGCAGGCCTTGGCAGAAGTCTGAATGGCGGCGATGGCGACGTCGGTCTCGGCTCCGAGGCCCGCCGCCCGCGCCGCCATGAACCCCGTCTCGACAAGGTGTCGCTCGATGACACCGCCGATCGCGGCGAGGATCGACGGGACGTATCGGCCCTCCATCCAGGCCCCGCCCCGTGGATCGAAGACGGCCTTCAACTCCTCCACGACGAAGCTGACATCTCCGCCGCGCCGAAAGACGGCCGAAATCATGCGTGTCAGTGCAACCGTCCAGGCGAAATGCTCCATGTTCTTCGAATTGACGAAGATCTCGAACGGCCTTCGGCGCCCGCCCTGGACGATGTCGTTGACGGTAATGTAGATCGCGTGTTCGGAGCCGGGCCATTTCAGCTTGTAGGTCCGGCCCTCCAGCGAGTCGGGCCGGCCCAGCGGTTCGGCCATGTAGACGATGTCACCCCCGGGCACCTGCGCTTCGGCTAGTTCGGTCCTGCCCGATTTGCCGAGCGACAGGACCGAGCCGGTCACCGCGTTCGGCCGATAGGTCGTGCAGCCTTTGCAGCCGAGTTCATATGCCTGCAGATACACGTTCTCGAAGGCTTCATACTCGATGTCCTCGGGGCAGTTGATCGTTTTCGAGATCGAGGAATCAATCCATTTCTGCGCCGCCGCCTGCATTCGCACGTGATCCTCGGGCGCCAGCGTCTGGGCCGAGACGAAGTGCTTCGGGATTGGCCGGTTGCCATTGCGGTCTTGCCAGATCTGGGCTGCGTAATCGACGATTTCCTCTTCGGTCGTTGATCCGTCGCGTTGCAGGACCTTCCGTGTATAGGTATGAGCGAAGACCGGTTCAATCCCGGACGAAACGTTGCCGGCCAGCAAGCTGATCGTTCCGGTGGGAGCGATCGAGGTCAGAAGGGCATTCCGGATGCCGTGCCGCGCGATCGCTTCGCGCACATCGGCATCCATCGCCTGCAGCATGGGTGAGGCCAGGTAGGGATGTGGATCATAGAGGGGAAATGCGCCCTTCTCGGCTGCCAGATGCGCCGAGGTCAGGTACGCGGCGCGCGCGATCCGGTGCAGCCAGTCTTCCGTCAGACGCGCCGCCTCCGCCGACCCGTAGCGGACGTTCACCATGGCGAGCGCATCGGCGAGACCGGTTACCCCGAGCCCCACCCGCCGCTTTGCCGCGGCTTCCCGCGCCTGCTCGTCGAGCGGAAAGCGTGAAGTGTCGATCACATTGTCCATCATCCGGATCGCAGTCGCCACAAGGTCGTCGAGCGCGCCCTCGTCGAGGCGGGCGCTCTCGGCGAAGGCGTCCTTGACCAGCGCAGCGAGGTTGATCGACCCGAGAAGGCAGGCCCCGTAGGGCGGCAATGGCTGCTCACCACAGGGGTTCGTCGCGGCGATCGTCTCGCAATAGGCGAGGTTGTTCCTCTCGTTGATGCGATCGATGAAGATAACGCCAGGCTCCGCGAAATTGTAGGTCGCCCGCATGATCCGGTTCCACAGGTCGCGCGCGTCCACGGTGCGGTAGATCGTGCCGTCGAAGACGAGGTCCCACGGCGCGTCATCCTTGACCGCCTCCATGAACGCGTCGGTGACCAGAACCGAGATGTTGAAGTTCCGCAGCCGGGCCGCATCGGACTTCACGGCGATGAAGTCCTCGATGTCGGGATGATCGCACCGCATCGTCCCCATCATCGCGCCCCGGCGGGCGCCCGCGGACATGATCGTGCGGCACATGGCGTCCCAGACATCCATGAACGACAACGGCCCCGATGCATCGGCGGCAACGCCGCGAACTGCCGCACCCTTTGGACGGATCGTCGAGAAGTCGTAGCCGATCCCGCCTCCCTGCTGCATCGTCAGCGCCGCCTCCCGCAGATGCTCGAAGATGCCCGAGAGGGAGTCGGGCACCGTTCCCATCACAAAGCAGTTGAACAGTGTGACGCTTCGTCCGGTGCCTGCTCCGGCCATGATGCGGCCGGCCGGCAGGAACCTGAAATCCTCGAGCGCTGCATAGAACCGATCCTCCCACGCCGCAGGATCGGCCTCGACCGCGGCGAGCGCCTGGGCGATCCGGCGCCAGGTATCCTCCACCGTCATGTCGAGCGGGCCGCCGTCGGGATCCTTGAGACGATACTTCATGTCCCAGATCTGCTCGGAGATCGGGGCGGCGAAACGGCTCATGGCGCGGTGGCTCCGAAAGTTCAGCGATGGCGTCCAGATCTACGCATGCCGCCATGGCGGGTCAACTCTGGGAGCTCTATATGATGGGGTGTCGAACCACTCTCCCACAGCCTGTCGATAGCCGGCAAGGAGCGCCCATGACGATGGTCCATCTGCTGAAACTCTCCGTCGGCAGCGAGTCGATCGACAGCCTGCGCGCCTGGCAACACCACAGATCGACCCAGCGCAGCGACGGGCGCTACTATCACCTGACGCGGATGTGGCCCAAGCGCGCCGACGAGATCCTGAACGGCGGCTCGATCTATTGGGTCATCCAGGGCGTGATCCTCGTCCGGCAGCGCGTGACCGGCTTTGAGGAGCGAATCGGCGAGGATGGGATCCGGCGCTGTGCGATCTTTCTCGACCCGGCGCTCGTCCGGACCGAGCCGCTTGCGAAAAGACCGTTCCAGGGCTGGCGGTATCTCGCGCCGCAAGACGCCCCGGCCGATCTCGCGCCCGGCCGGCAGGGCGGCGATGACCTGCCCCCCTCCCTCGCCGCCGCCTTGTCCGATATCGGCATCCGCTGAGCGCGTTCGCTCGGATCTGCTTTTTCACCGTCATGCGAAACTCCCTGCCGGGCTCCCTCGTGAGTTCCGGACGTCGCCTGACCCGGGAGACACCCGGCTAGGCCACCAATCCGGAGAAGGAGAACCCATGAGGACCTCAACGATTTCGCTCGCCGCCACCGGCCTCGCCCTGGCGCTGCCGATGGTCGCCAACGCCGCGACGTTTCGCGCGAACCTCATCGAACTGAACAATTCGGGCGTCAGCGGCGTCGTGCGCTTCAACGTGGACGAGGTGAACCAGCGTCTCAACGTCATGGCGCGGGTCTCTGGGCTTGCGCCCTCGCAGCTTCATCTCAACCACATCCACGGCCGGTTCGACGGAGGCTACGTGGAGGGTGGGACAAACACGCCCATGAACTCCGTCCTTCCGACCGAGGCCGTCGATGCGATCGCCAATGGCGGCGACGGCGATGGATATGTCGAGGTGCTCGAGGCGGCATCCGCCTATGGCGACATCCTGCTGTCCCTCGAACCCGCCCTCGCGCTGCCGTCAGCGGACCCCTCGATGGTCCACACCGGGCCGTCTGCCGACGAGAACGGAGACCTGAACTACGATCTGAGCTTCGATCTGACCGACAATTCGATCTTCTTCAGCCCGGTCCTTGGCACCAATTATACGGCCGCGGACATCTTCCCCTTGGGGCTCAGGGAATACATCATTCACGGCGACTATGTTCCGGCCGGCATCATCGACCCCGATGCAGGCGCCGGATACGCGGCCACCCTGCCGGTGGCGGGTGCGGAGCTGTCGGCGGTGCCGCTTCCGGCGGGTGGGCTCCTGCTCCTCTCCGGCCTTGCCGGGCTTGGATTGGCCAGAGGGCGGCGCAGGTCCGCCTGATCAGGTCGCTTCCCGGTCGTTGAGCCCAAGCCTCGCCCGGAACCGGGCGAGGCTCCGTCTCTCCTCGTCTCCCCAGCCGGCGCGCCGGGACCGGAACACCGTGGCCTCGCTGGCCAGAACGGGACCGTCCGACAACATCTTGAGGTGGTTGGCCCTCAGCGTCTCGCCGCTCGAGCTGATATCGGCGATGGCTTCGGCCGTCTCGTTGCGGACGGTGCCCTCCGTCGCTCCCTGGCTGTCCACGAGCTGATAATCCGCAACCCCGTGGTGGCGAAGATAGTCCCGCACCAGCCGGTGGTACTTGGTCGCGATCCGCAGCCGGGCACCGTGGCGCCGCCGGAACGCCGCGCAGGCGGCATCGAGATCGTCGAGCGTCTCGACATCCACCCAGAACGACGGCACCGCGATCACCAGGTCGGCATGGCCGAAGCCCATCGGCGTCAGCTCCTCGATCTGCTCGTCCCAGTGGCTCAACCGCTCGCGCACCAGATCCGTGCCAGTCACGCCGAGATGGATCCGGCCGGCTGCCAGTTCGCGCGGGATCTCGCCCGCGGCCAGAAGGACGAGCCCGACATCCTCGGCATTTTCGACGACGCCCGCATATTCCCGGTCCGCACCTCCCTTGCCCATGGCAAGACCACGCGCGTTGAACCAGTCGAACGTCTTCTCCATGAGCCGTCCCTTGGAGGGAACGCCGAGCTTCAGCATCTGGCCGCCTCCAGCGTGAGGGCCGGGCGGATGACGCCGCCCACGGCGGGAAGCGCGCGCCCCTGCCCCAGCACGCGGGTCAACGCGTCGTAGCGCCCACCCGTCGCAACCGGCGGCAGGTCCGGCCGCTCTGGTACGACAAAGGAGAAGACGAAGCCGTCGTAATATTCCATGCTGGATCGCCCGTGGCTGCCCTCGAAAGGCAGGCCGGCGATGGCGATCCCAGCGCCGTCCAGGGCCTCCAGCCGCCGGGCCAGACCGTCGACCGCCGCCTCGATCGCCGGCATGTCCACGGCCAGGTCCCGCAGATGACGCAGGGCGTCGACCGAGTTCTCCCGCATGTCGAGAAGTCCGTCGATCAGATCGACCTCGCCGCGCGACAGCGGCGGCTCCGCGGCATCTGCACGCAGCGCAGCGATCCGCGCCTCCACCTCGCTTCGCTCGCGCAGACCGATCTCGGGCCCGCTCGCCTCGAACGGATCCCTGCTGGCCAGGAGGGTGCGGCGATGGTCCGGCATCGGGGTCTTTCCCGAATACCTCTCGATCAATGCGCGGAACCGCCTCGGCCGCCAGATATGGCGCAGGAGCGCGGCCTTGCGCGCCTCGCTCGTGGCCAGACCTTTCACCGCCGCCGTCAGGATCCCCATATCGCCCGTCACCATGCGCAGGCCGAGCGGCGCCAGGACCCGCTCGAAGAGCACGAAACACTCGGCATCCGCCGCCGCCGCCTCGCCGCCGAAGATCTCGTATCCCACCTGCATGTATTCGGCGGGTCGGTCGACATCCGTCGGCTGGCGGCGGAACACTTCGCCGGCATAGGCGTACCGCGCAGGATCCCCCCCCTGCTCCATGTGCATCTGCACCACCGGAACCGTGAAGTCCGGCCGCAGCATGGCCTCGCCGTCGGGGCCTTGCGTGGTGAAGGCGCGCGCCCGGATGTCCTCGCCATAAAGATCGAGCAGCGTGTCGGCCGGCTGCAGGATCGCCGTCTCCACGGGCTCCGCGCCGGCCGCGAGAAGCGGGCCCAGAAGCCGCGCCGCCTCCGCTCGCTCGGCGCTCTTGTCGAGCCTTAAGATCACGGCAGGCGCTTCCGGATCTCGTCGACCATGTCCTCCACCGGACATTCGACCTGCGCCGGCTGGTCGCGCCATTCCTCGTGGGTGAGGTTCGCGGCAAGCTCCGCCCCGAGGCGCAGGTCCTTGATCTGCACGACGCCCCGCGCCGCCTCGTCCTCGCCCTGGATGACGGCGATGGGGGCGCCGCGCTTGTCGGCATACTTGAGCTGGTTGCCGAAGTTCTTCGGGTTGCCGAGGTAGAGTTCGGCCCGGATGCCGGCCCGACGGAGCCTGCCGACCATCGCCTGATAGTCGGCGATCCGGTCGCGATCCATGACGGTCACGATCACCGGTCCCGCCGCCTGCCCTTCGAACCGCCCCTGCGCGGTCAAAGCCGCGAACAGCCGATCCACCCCGATCGAGATGCCGGTTGCCGGCACCTCCTGGCCCGTAAAGCGCTTCACCAGATCGTCGTAGCGGCCTCCGCCTGCGACGGAGCCGAATTGCTGAACCCGGCCCGCCTCGTCGGTCACCTCGAAGGTCAGCTCCGCCTCGTAGACCGGCCCGGTATAATAGCCGAGCCCGCGCACCACGGAGGGGTCGATGACGATCCGGTCCGGGCCGTAGCCCTGCGCCTCCAGCAGCTCCGCGATCTGCGACAGCTCGACAACGCCACCGTCTCCGATGTCGGATCCCCGGACCAGGTTTCGCAATCGCTCCAGCGTCGCCGCGTTGTCGTCTCGTTTCGCGTCCATGAACTGCAATACAACGTCCGCCTGATCGGCGACCAGTCCCGCGCCCTTGGTGAAATCCCCGCTCTCGTCGCGGCGGCCCTCGCCAAGAAGCGCACGCACGCCGTCCTCGCCGAGCCGGTCGAGCTTGTCGATGGCGCGCAGCACGATGCCCCGCTCGGCCTCGTGTTCGGGGCCGCCCAGCCCGGCGACTTCCATCACTCCGTTCAGCACCTTGCGATTATTCACCCGCACGACGTAGTCGCCGCGCGCGATGCCCACGGCCTCCAGCACGTCCGCGAGCATCGCGCAGATCTCCGCGTCGGCTGCCATGGAGGCCGATCCCACGGTGTCCGCGTCGCACTGATAGAACTGGCGGTAGCGGCCCGGCCCCGGCTTCTCGTTGCGCCAGACGGGGCCCATCGTATACCGGCGATAGGGGCTGGGCAGGTCGTTGCGGTACTGCGCGGCGACCCGGGCGAGCGGCGCGGTCATGTCGTAGCGGAGCGCCAGCCAGTCCCCGCCGTCCCCGTGACCCGGCTCCTCCCAGGCGAAGACGCCCTCGTTGGGGCGGTCCACGTCGGGGAGGAACTTGCCCAGCGCCTCGACCGTCTCGACCGCGCCGGTCTCAAGGGCGTCAAAGCCGTAGAGGTCATAGGTGCGCGCGATCTCGGCCAGCATCGACTGGCGGCGCGTCACCTCGGCGCCGAAATAGTCGCGGAAGCCCTTGGGCGTCACGGCCTTCGGGCGGGGCTTTTTCTTCTGCTTTGCCATGACGGCCCCCCTTGGGTGCGCGGCTCGTCTAGGTCAAAGGGGAACAGGCCGCAAGACGGGGAGCAGGCATGACCGAGATCGAGGAACGGCTGGCGCATCTCATCCGCCAGTCTGACGAATTGAGCGACGTCGTGGCCGAGCAGGCCCGGCGCATCGAGGCTCTCGAGAAGCGCGTGGATCTGCTGATCGACCGGGAGCGCGACCGCGAGGCGGAACGTGGCGGCATCTATCTGGGAGCCGAGCGGCCGCCCCACTGGTAGGCGTCGGGCGTCTCCGCTCCAGCTGGCCGGCGCGGGATGGCGCGGATGGCGCGGCAGGCGTCGCGCGGGTCGGCAATGGATGCCAAGAGCCCCCCCGCCACCCGTCGCGGCGGTCGACGACCCTAGATATCCTCGACCGTCATCACGCCGCCCAGGGATTTCAGCGCACCCTTGATCTGCGGCGTCACCGGAAAGTCGAGCCCGAGCGAGACCTCGACCTCGCCCGGCAGGGTCCGATCCATCAGGCAGAGGCTCACCGGCCCCCGCGCCTTGATCCGTGCATCCTCCCGGGCGCGGGCCAGGACGGACGCGACGAGGCCGATGGCGTCGGGCGCGTCGACATAGACGCGGAACCCCGACCCGGCGGCATCCGCCACCACACTGTCGATCGGCGCCACCGAGCGGGCGAGCAGCTTCAGCTGCTCGGATTCGATGGTCGCCTCGACCTGCAGGACGACGTTCTGGCCCGGCTCGAGATATTCGCGCGACGCCTCGAGCGTGTCGGAGAAGATGGTGACCTCATAAAGACCCGAAGGATCGGAGAGGCCGACGAAGGCAAACCGGTTGCCGCGCGCCGACTTGCGCTCCTGACGTGCAGAGACCGCGCCGGCCATCTTCGCGACGAGAGGCCCGGCCAGTGCCGCGGCGTGCACCTCCTCCAGCGTCATGACGCCCTTGCGGGTCAGCGCGACCATGTAGTCGTCGAGCGGATGGCCCGACAGGTAGAAGCCGATGCCCGTGTGTTCCTCCGACAGCCGCTCGATCGGCAGCCAATCGTCGACCGGCGCGAGCCGCGGCTCGGGCAGGTCCTCACCCGCCTCGCCGAACAGCGACACCTGATCCGACGTCCGTTGGTCGATCACCGCCGCGGAATAGGCCGTCAGGGCGTCAAGGCTCTCGAAGACCCGCCGGCGGTTCGTGTCGAGGTCGTCGAAGGCGCCGGCGCGCGCCAGCATCTCGAGCGCCCTCTTGCCGATCCGCTTCAGGTCGACGCGGCGGGCGAAGTCGTAGAGGGTGGCGAAGGGCCTCTCGCGGCCATCCGGCGTGCTGTCGGCGCGACGCGCCTCGACAATCAGCCGCATGGCGTCGAGCCCCACATTCTTCAGCGCGCCCAAGCCATAGACGATGCGGCCGTCATCGACGCTGAACGTCTCGATCGACCGGTTCACGCAGGGCGGCACGATCTCGATCTTCAAGCCGCGCTTCACCTCCTCGGCGTAAAGCCCCAGCTTGTCGGTCACATGGATGTCGCAGTTCATCACGCCCGCCATGAACTCGACGGGATGGTTCGCCTTCAGCCACGCCGTCTGGTAGCTGACGACGGCATAGGCGGCGGCGTGAGACTTGTTGAAGCCGTAATTGGCGAACTTGTCGAGGAGGTTCCAGACCTCCACCGCCTTCTCTTCGCTGACCCCGTTCGCCTGCGCGCCAGCGAGAAACTTCGGCCGTTCCGCGTCCATCGCGGCCTGGATCTTCTTGCCCATGGCGCGGCGCAGCAGGTCGGCGCCGCCCAGGGAGTAGCCCGCCATCTCCTGGGCGATCTGCATCACCTGCTCTTGGTAGACGATGATGCCCTGGGTCTCGTCCAGGATGTGGTCGATGGAGGGGTGGATCGAGGCGCGCTCCCGCGTGCCGTTCTTGACCTCGCAGAAGGTCGGGATGTTCTCCATCGGCCCCGGTCGATAGAGCGCGACGAGCGCGATGATGTCCTCGATGCAGGTTGGCTTGAGGCGCCGCAGCGCATCCATCATGCCCGTTGATTCCACCTGGAACACCGCCACCGTTCGTGCCCTGGCGTAGAGCGCGTAGGTCCTCTCGTCGTCGAGCGGGATCAGGTTCATCTGGTTCTCGCCCCGGTCGGCAGGAGCGTAGAGTTCCGATCCGTCCGGGGCGATGTGGATCGGTCGTCTGGCGGTGATCAGATCCACGGCGTTCTGGATCACCGTCAAGGTCTTGAGGCCAAGGAAGTCGAACTTCACGAGCCCCGCCTGCTCCACCCACTTCATGTTGAACTGGGTCGCCGGCATGTCGGATTTCGGATCGCGGTAGAGCGGCACCAGCGCGTCAAGCGGCCGGTCCCCGATCACCACGCCGGCCGCGTGGGTCGAGGCGTTGCGCAAAAGCCCCTCGACCTGCTGACCGTAACCCAGAAGCCGCTCGACCACCTCCTCCGACCGCGCCTCCTCCCGGAGCCGCGGCTCGTCGCGCAGCGCCTGCGCGATGGAGACAGGCTTCACCCCTTCGACCGGGATCATCTTCGACAGCCGGTCCACCTGCCCGTAGGGCATCTGCAGGACCCGGCCGACGTCGCGCACCGCAGCCTTCGACAGAAGCGCGCCGAAGGTGATGATCTGCCCGACCTTGTCGCGACCATAGCGCTCCTGGACGTAGCGGATCACCTCCTCGCGGCGGTCCATGCAGAAGTCGATGTCGAAATCCGGCATCGACACCCGTTCGGGATTGAGGAACCGCTCGAAGAGCAGGCTGTAGCGCAGCGGATCGAGGTCGGTGATCGTCAAGGCGTAGGCGACGAGGCTGCCCGCGCCCGAACCGCGCCCCGGTCCCACCGGAATGTCGTGCTCCTTGGCCCACTTGATGAAGTCGGCCACGATCAGGAAATAGCCGGGAAAGCCCATCCCCTCGATGATGCCGAGCTCGAAGTCGAGCCGCGCCTCGTACTCCGCGATGCTTGCCGCATGGGGGATGACGGCGAGGCGGGCCTTGAGCCCCGCCTGGGCCTGCCGGCGCAGCTCCTCCACCTCGTCATCGGCGAAGCGCGGCAGGATCGGGTCGCGCGTCGGCACCGCGAAGGCGCAGCGGCGGGCGATCTCGACGCTGTTCTCGGTGGCCTCTGGCAGATCGGCGAACAGCGCGCACATCTCGGCGGGCGATTTCAGGTAATGCTGCGGCGTGAGCCGTCGGCGCGGCTCGTTCTGATCGACATAGGCGCCGTCGGCGATGCACAGGAGCGCGTCATGCGCCTCGTACATCTCCGCCTTCGGGAAATACACGTCGTTGGTCGCCACCAGCGGCAGGTCCATGGCATAGGCCATCTCCACATGGCCTCGCTCCGTCAGTCTCTCGACCTCGGAGGCCTCGCCGCCCTCGCCCGGATGTCGCTGCAACTCGACATAGAGCCGGCTCGGATAGATCGCCGCGAGACGCGTCAGCAACGCCTCCGCCCTCTCGCGATGCCCGATACGAAGAAGCCGCCCGACCGGCCCATCCGGCCCGCCCGACAGGCAGATCAAACCCTCCCCATGGGGTTCGAGATCGCCGACATCCACCTGCGGAACCGAGCGGTCGCCTTTGAGATAGAGAAGCGAGTTCAGCTTCATCAGGTTTTCGTAGCCGCGTTCGGACTGCGCAAGAAGCACGATGGGCGCCGGCCGCGGCGGCTGACCGCGCGGCGACTCGGCGCCGAATCCGCCCACCGAGATCTGGCAGCCGATGATCGGCTGCACTCCCGCGGCCATGGCACCAACGGAGAATTCGAGCGCGCAGAACATGTTGTCGGTGTCGGTCACGGCGACGGCCGGCATCCCCATCGCCGCGATCGTGCCGGGCAGCTTCTTCAGCCGCATGGCCCCTTCGAGCAGTGAATATTCGGTGTGAAGGCGAAGGTGTATGAATCGCGGATCGGCCATGGGTGCCACGCTATCTTCCGCCAGGACCCCATGCCAGCGCCTTATCTGGCTTGACATGCCCCGTGTCTCGATGCGTCGATCGCCCCATCTGCCGCGGCTCCACTTCTTGCCATCGTGCGGTGCGGGATCGCTGGCAATGTCCCGCCCTCCGCACCTGTGCTCTCCCTGCGGCCGTCGATGCGGTCGCAAGGCCCCTTGCCAAGACGGACAAGCTTCGCTTTCATCCGATCCGACGGAGCGCGCTCTACGCCGCATCGACCGCGCCTGTCCTGAATGCGACCCGAGTACCGCGGCGGATACGTCCATGCAGATCAGGTTCCGGCTCAACGGGGATCCGGTGGAGGCCGACATCGCGCCGACCACGACCCTTCTCGACTGGCTGCGCGAAAGCCGCGGACTGACGGGCACCAAAGAGGGCTGCAACGAGGGCGATTGCGGCGCCTGCACTGTGATGGTGACCGATGCGCAGGGCGCGCGGGCGCTGAACGCCTGCATCCTGTTCATGGGTCAGCTCGATGGCCACGCCGTCCGGACGGTCGAGGGGATTGCCGGACCCGACGGATCGTTGCATCCCGTGCAGCAGGCGATGATCGACCACCACGGCAGCCAGTGCGGCTTCTGCACCCCCGGCTTCGTGGTCGCGATGGCGACGGCTCATCTGAACGGGCGCAGCGATCATGACGATCAGCTGGCGGGAAATCTCTGCCGCTGTACCGGCTATGCGCCGATCATCCGCGCTGCAGAGGCGGCATCCACCAAGCCCGCGCCAGACTGGATGACCGATCAACCGCTTGATGCCGAGCGATCCGCCTCCACCCTTCCGACGGGGCGAGAGGGCGCGAGCGGCGCATCTGCGGGCTGGGGGGCGCTGGCCCCGCTGGCGGGCACCGGCGCCGCCGGTCAGGGCGATGAGGGTCGCAGTGGCGCCGCGTTCCGCCCCGGCAGCATCGACGAACTGGCCGCCTGGTATGCCGAGACGCCGGAGGCGACGCTGATCGCGGGCGCCACCGATGTCGGACTCTGGGTGACCAAGGGACTGCGCGATCTCGGCCAGGTCTGTTTCCTGAACGGGATCGCCGATCTCCGGCGCGTCGAGGTCGGCGAGGATGAAATTCGCATCGGCGCCGGGGTGACGCTCGCCGATCTTGGGGAGGCTATCCGCCCCTTCCACGCGAGTTTCGCCGAACTCATCCGTCGCTACGGATCGGTGCAAGTCCGCAATGCGGCGACCATCGGCGGCAACATCGCCAATGGCTCCCCCATCGGCGATGGTCCGCCCGCACTCATCGCACTCGGCGCCACGCTCCATCTGCGCCGCGGGCCGGAGCGGCGCGACCTGCCGCTCGAGGCGTTCTTTCTCGATTATGGCCGCCAGGACCGCCGGCCCGGCGAATTCGTCGAGGCCATCTCGATCCCGCGACAGCCAGACAACTTGTCGTGCCAGAAACTCTCCAAGCGGTTCGACCAGGACATCTCGGCGGTCTGCGGCTGCTTCAACCTGACCATGGACGGCGATCGCGCCACGGCCGTCCGCATCGCCTTCGGCGGCATGGCCGGCATCCCCAAGCGCGCGAGGACGACCGAGAGGACGCTCGTCGGTCAGCCGCTGACCCCGAAGGTCATCGCCGCGGCGCAGGAAGCGCTGGCCGAAGACTTCTCGCCGCTCTCGGACATGCGCGCCTCGTCTGCCTACCGGCTCGCCGCCGCGCAGGGCATGCTCCAGCGTCTGACCGGCGTCGACCGGTCGGTTCTGGAGGTCGCGCCATGAGCGTCGCGCGACCCTTGCCCCATGACAGCGCCGCGCTGCACGTCACCGGCCGCGCCCGCTACATCGATGACCACGCCCTGCCGGCCAACGTGCTGCACCTCGCGTTCGGGCTGTCCTCGGTCGCGCGCGGCCGCATCACGTCGCTCACGCTCGACCGCGTAAAAGCCGCACCCGGCGTCGTTGCGGTGCTGCAGGCCGGGGATCTGCCCTTCGCCAACGACGTTGCTCCGGCCGCGCATGACGAGCCGCTCCTGGCTGACGGCACCGTCCATTACGTCGGCCAGCCGATCTTCGTCGTCGCCGCCACATCCCACCTGGCGGCGCGCAAGGCCGTCCGCCAGGCCGACATCGAGATCGCGGAGGAAAGGCCCGTGCTGTCGATCGACGACGCGCTCGCGGCAGATGCGCGGTTCGAGGATGGGCCGCGGCGTTACCTAAAGGGCAGTCCCGACGCGGCCATCGCGGCCGCCCCTTTCCGCCTGGCCGGCCGGATCGAGATCGGCGGCCAGGAGCATTTCTATCTCGAGGGCCAGGTGGCGCTCGCCCTGCCGCAGGAAGGGGGCGGCATGGTCGTTCACGCCTCATCCCAGCATCCGACCGAGATACAGCACAAGGTGGCCGGGGCGCTGGGCGTGCCGATGCATGCGGTGCGGGTCGAGGTGCGCCGCATGGGCGGGGGCTTCGGCGGCAAGGAAAGCCAGGGCAACGCGCTCGCGGTCGCCTGCGCCGTGGTGGCCGCGCGAACCGGGCGGCCGGTCAAGATGCGCTATGACCGCGACGACGACATGATGATCACCGGCAAGCGCCACGATTTCCGCATCACCTACGATGTCGGCTATGACGCCGAGGGGCGGATTCGCGGCATCGTCTTCGAGCACTTCTGTCGCTGCGGCTGGAGCCAGGACCTGTCGCTTCCCGTGGCCGACCGGGCCATGCTCCACGCCGACAACGCCTATTACCTGCCCCATGTCCGCATCGTGTCGCACCGGCTGCGGACGAATACCCAATCGGCCACCGCCTTCCGCGGCTTCGGCGGCCCGCAGGGCATGCTCGGGATCGAGCGCGTGATGGACGAAATCGCCCACCGCCTCGGCCGCGACCCGCTGGAGATCCGCCGCGCCAACTTCTACGCCGCGACGGCGCCGGGCGCCGCCGCAGCCGGTCAGGCCACCGCAGCCGATCCCGACGGGGCCACGTCCCGGACCCATGTCGGGGCCGAGGAGGTCCGTGCCGGCGTCTCGGAAGACATCGCGAGCCGCGGCGCCCTCCATGAGACGGCGGAACCCGACGGGCCCGTCGTGTCACCGCCCCGAGGCCTCCAGACGACGCCCTACCACATGCCCGTCACCGATTTCATCCTGCACGAAATGGTGGAGATGCTGGCCGACAGCGCCGATTACGCGCGGCGACGCGAGGCCGTCGCCGCCTGGAATGCGGCGCATCGCGGCATCAAGCGCGGGCTGGCCCTGACGCCGGTCAAGTTCGGCATCTCCTTCACCCTGACCCATCTGAACCAGGCCGGCGCCCTCGTCCACGTCTACCAGGACGGATCCGTCCATCTCAACCATGGCGGCACCGAGATGGGCCAGGGGCTCTATCGCAAGGTGGCCCAGGTGGCCGCCGACCGCTTCGGCCTCGACACCGAGCGGATCCGGATCACCGCGACCGATACCGACAAGGTGCCGAACACCTCGGCAACGGCGGCCTCCTCGGGGGCGGATCTGAACGGCATGGCGACCCGGATCGCCTGCGACACGATCCGCGACCGCATCGGCACCTTTCTCGCCGAGCGGCACCAGGCCGATGCCCGGTCCGTCACCTTCGCCGATGGCAAGGTGCGGCTGGCCGATGCCGAATACGACTTCGCCGAAGCCGTCCAGCTGGCCTATCAGGGGCGCGTCAGCCTGTCGGCGACGGGCTTCTACAAGACGCCCGATGTGGAATGGGACCGGATCAGGGGCCGCGGCCGGCCCTTCTTCTACTTTGCCTACGGCGCCGCCGTGAGTGAGGTCGCCGTCGACACACGCACCGGCGAGAACCGGATCCTGCGGGTCGACATCCTGCACGATGCCGGCCGGTCACTGAACCCCGCCATCGACATCGGCCAGATCGAGGGCGGCTTCGTGCAGGGCGCAGGCTGGCTCACGACCGAGGAGCTTGTCTGGGACGACAAGGGGCGCCTGAGGACCCATGCGCCCTCCACCTACAAGATCCCGGCCTGCTCCGACCGGCCCGACATATTCAACGTGGCGCTCTGGAACGGCGCCAACCGCAGCCCCACCATCTATCGCTCGAAGGCGGTGGGCGAGCCGCCGCTGATGCTCGGGATCTCGGTGCTGACGGCCCTGTCGGATGCCTGCGCGGCCTGCGGTCCGGGCTATCCCGCGCTCGACACGCCGGCCACGGCCGAGCGCGTGCTCTTCGCCTGCCGGCGGGCCGCGGCATGAGTATCGATCCCCGAGCGCTGAGCGGCCTCGTGGCCCGCCACGGAATCGTTCGCCGGGTCGTCGTGGTCGAGACGCGCGGATCCGCCCCGCGCGAGCCGGGCGCGGCAATGCTCCTCTGGGAGGGCGGCCAGCAGGGCACGATCGGCGGCGGGCGCCTCGAATGGGAGGCCGCAGCGGCCGCGCAGCAGGGTTACGCGGGGCTGAGCCGGCACGCCCTCGGGCCGGATCTCGGGCAATGCTGCGGCGGCTCGGTCACGCTCTGGACAGAGACCTGGGACGCTCCGGCGCTGGCCGCAGCGGATCTCTCCGGTCCCGTCGTCGCCCGCGGGCCTGGCGAGCAACCTCTCGGCGTGGGTCAGGTGCTCGCCCGGCTCGATCGGGGTCTGCCCGTGCCCCTTCCCGCCATCGCCGAAGGCTGGATCGTTGAGGCGCTGGCCCCGGCGGCCGCCCCACTCTGGATCTGGGGGGCGGGGCATGTGGGCCGTGCGCTGGTCGACACGCTCGCCCCCCTCCCGGACGTGTCGATCACCTGGATCGACGACGACGCGGCGCGCTTTCCGGCCGCGCCGCAGGATGGCGCCCTGCGCCTCGTCGCGGCAGACATGCCGCGCGCCGCGGCGCAGGCGCCCGATGCGGCATGGCACCTGATCGTGAGCTACAGTCACGCCATCGACCTGGCGCTCTGCCACGCGCTGCTCTCTCGGCCGGCTGCGGGAATCGGGCTCATCGGGTCTGCGACGAAATGGGCGCGTTTCCGGTCGCGCTTGCGCGCGCTTGGCCACAGCAATGCCAGGATGTCACGCATCTCCTGCCCTATCGGAGATCCGTCTCTGGGCAAGCATCCGCAGGCCATTGCGATCGGCGTCGCGGCGCGGCTACTCCTCGACCTGTCGGCAGAGACCAGAAGGATGGCAGGGTGACGGCACCGCTTCTCACGCTCGAGGATATGACCAAATCCTATCCGGGCGTGACGGCCAACCGCGCCGTCTCGCTTCGGATCATGCCGGGCGAGGTCCACGCTCTGCTGGGCGAGAACGGTGCGGGAAAATCGACCCTCGTGAAGATGATATTCGGGCTCGTCACGCCCGACAGCGGCAGCATGCATCTGGACGGCAAGCCCTTCGCCCCCGCCTCGCCACAGGAGGCGCGGGCCGCCGGGATCGGCATGGTGTTCCAGCATTTCTCGCTCTTCGACGCGCTCGACGTGGCCGAGAACGTGGCGCTCGGCATGTCCGACCCGCCGCCAAGGCGGGATCTCGCCCCGCGCATCGCGGAGGTCAGCCGCACCTATGGCCTGCCTCTCGATCCGAACCAGGTGATCGGCGATCTCTCTGCGGGCGAGCGGCAGCGGGTTGAGATCGTGCGGTGTCTCCTCGGCCGGCCGCGCCTCCTGATCATGGACGAGCCGACCTCGGTGCTGACGCCCCAGGAGGTCGCGATCCTGTTCGACACGCTGCGCCAGCTTCGCGACGAGGGGACGGCGATCCTCTACATCTCGCACAAGCTGGAGGAAATCCGCGCCCTCTGCGACCGCGCCACGATTCTGCGTGCGGGCGAAGTCGTCGCCACCTGCACCCCGGCAGAGGAGACGACCGCGCGTCTGGCGGAACTGATGATCGGGCGGCGGCTCGATCCCCCGGCCCGCGCCGGCACGGCGCAGCTGGAGGTGGCCCTTGAGGTCAAGCGCCTCTCGCATCCCCCCGCCCATGCCTTCGGCACCGCCCTCAAGGAGGTGTGCCTGACCCTGCATTGCGGCGAGATCCTCGGGATCGGCGGCGTCGCCGGCAATGGTCAGGACGAATTGCTCGCCGCGCTCTCGGGGGAACGCCTCGCCGCCGGCGGCACCATCGAGCTGGCCGGGCGCGACGTCTCCCGTCTCGGCCCCGGCGCGCGCCGCAGCCTCGGCCTGCTCGCGGCGCCGGAGGAACGGCTTGGCCATGCAGCCGCTCCCGAGATGAGCCTGACCGAGAACGCCCTGATCTCGGGCGCCGACCGGCAGCGGCTTGCCCGGCACGGCTTCATCGACTGGTCGGCGACCCGCGCCTATGCCGAACGGATCATCGAGCGGTTCGACGTGCGCACGCGCGGCCCCGGCACCGCGGCACAGGCGCTCTCGGGCGGCAACCTGCAGAAATACGTGATCGGGCGCGAGATCCTCCAGACCCCCGACGTGCTGGTCGTCAACCAGCCCACCTGGGGCGTCGACGCCGCCGCCGCGGCACAGATCCGCCAGGCGCTTCTGGATCTTGCCGCGCGCGGCGCGGGCATCATCGTGATCAGCCAGGATCTGGACGAACTGATCGAGATATCGGACCGTTTCGCGGGGCTGAACGCCGGCAGCCTGTCGGAGTTTCGCGACATGGCGGGCCTCGGCATGGACGAGATCGGCGTGATGCTCGGCGGCACCCATGACCGGAATATCGCCCGTGCCGGCTAGCACAGGAGGACCGGCCAGATGATCCATCTCGTGCGCCGACCGCAGCCGTCGCGGGTCTGGGCCTGGGCGACGCCGCTTCTGGCCGTGGCGCTGACCGTGCTCGCCGGCGGGCTGATGTTCGCGCTTCTCGGCAAGGATCCCGTCAGCGCGATCCGGGTGATCTTCTACGACCCGCTCTTCAATGCGCAGTTCGCCGCCTATTCGCGGCCGCAACTGCTGGTCAAGGCCGGCCCGCTCATCCTCATCGCAGTGGGACTGGCGATCGGGTTCCGCGCCGGCGTGTGGAACATCGGCGCCGAGGGCCAGTACATCATCGGGGCGCTCTGTGGGGCCGGGGCAGGCCTCGCACTCTATCCCGCCGATGCCTGGTTCATCTTCCCGATGATGGTCGCCGCGGGCGCGCTGGGGGGATGGCTCTGGGCGATGATCCCCGCTATCCTGAAGACCCGGTTCAACACCAACGAAATCCTGGTCTCGCTGCTTCTCGTCTACGTGGCCGAAAACCTGCTCGCTTCGATGGCGGTCGGCGTGCTGCGCAACCCGGAGGGCGGCGGCTTTCCGGGCTCGCGGAACCTCAGCCAGTGGGAGGCCGCGGCGAATACCGAACTCGTGGCCAATACCGGCCTGCACTGGGGGGTGCTCGCGGCCATCGCGGCGGTCGTCCTGGGCCATGTGCTGCTTCACCGCCACCTGACCGGCTTTCACATCCGGCTGTCCGGCGCGGCACCCCGCGCCGCTCGGTTCGCCGGGGTCAAGCCGAACCGGCTGATCGTGCTCTGTCTCGGCGTCTCCGGTGCCCTGGCCGGGCTCGCGGGAATCTTCGAGGTGACGGGCCCGGCCGGACAGATCTCCATCGACTTCAATGTCGGCTACGGCTTCACCGCGATCATCGTCGCGTTTCTGGGGCGCCTTCACCCGGTCGGCATCCTGCTCGCAGGGCTGCTCATGGCGCTCACCTATATCGGCGGGGAACTTGCCTCGTTCACGATCGGCATCCCCAGCGCCGCGATCCAGGCGTTCCAGGGGATGCTGCTGTTCTTCCTGCTCGCCGTCGACATCCTGACCCATTACCGCATCGTCCTGCGCCGGGGGGCCCCGGCATGATCTCCCGCACGCGCTCCGGGTCCGGCCCACCGTGCCTCCCAAACGCGGCGCTCGGAGCTCGGCTCGCCGGTCGAAACCGCGCCGCGCGAGCGGCCTCCGGACCGTGCCGCGCCATAACTTTCAATCGAGCCTGAGCCATGGATCTCTCTGCCATCTCGCCTGACCTGCTCGTCGCCTCGCTCATGGTCGCCTCGACGCCGCTCCTTCTCGCCGCGCTGGGCGAGCTGGTCGTCGAGAAGGCCGGCGTCCTGAACCTCGGCGTCGAGGGAATGATGATCACCGGGGCGATCTGCGGCTTTGCCGTCGCGGTCGAGACCGGCATCCCCGCGCTGGGCTTTCTCGGCGCCGCGCTCGGGGGCATGGCTCTGGCCCTGATGTTCGCGCTGCTGACGCAGGTTCTGCTCTCCAATCAGGTGGCCACCGGCCTCGCCCTGACCCTGTTCGGTCTCGGCCTCTCCTCGCTGCTGGGCCAAGGCTATGTGGGGATCAAGCCGCCGGGAACGCCGCGGCTCGAGCTCGGCCCGCTTTCCGATCTGCCGTTCTTCGGCCGGGCGCTCTTTTCCCACGATATCGTCGTCTATCTGAGCCTTGCCCTGACCGTCGCCGTCTGGGCCTTTCTCGGCCGGACCCGCGCCGGCCTGACCCTGCGGGCCATCGGCGAGAACCACAACGCCGCTCATGCCCTGGGCCTCCGGGTCGTCGCCATCCGCTTCGCGGCGATCGCGTTCGGCGGCGCCATGGCGGGCCTCGGCGGCGCCTATCTCAGCTTGGTGCGCGTGCCGCAATGGACCGAGGGCATGACCGCCGGCGCCGGCTGGATCGCGCTTGCCATCGTCGTCTTCGGATCATGGCGGGCGGGCCGGGTGCTGCTCGGCGCCTATCTCTTCGGTGGCGTCACCGTCCTGCAGCTCAACCTACAGGCCGCCGGCTCGGCACTGCCGGTCGAATACCTGTCGATGTCGCCCTACGTCATCACGATCGTCGTGCTCGTGTTCATGTCGGCGCGGCGCTCCCGCACCACGGCCGCGCCGGCGAGCCTCGGGCGGTCGTTCCACGCCAGCCACTGATCCGCCCTTGCGGTGACCGCCTCGTCCTGCCGATAGTCGGCCGCGAGGAGGACCACTACCATGAAGCGACTTGCCCTGACCCTCGCCGTGCTTGCCGCGGCCCCCGCCTATGCTCAGAGCGAGGCAGACACCTGTGCGGCGCTGGCCACCACTGCACTGCCCGACGCGGATATCACCCTGGCGCGGGAGGTTGCGGCGCGTGACGACCTGCCCCCCTTCTGTCAGGTCCAGGGGACGATCTGGCCCGAGACGCGGTTCGAGCTGCGCCTTCCGGTCGAGGGATGGAACCGCAAGTTCTACATGGCCGGCTGCGGCGGCTTCTGTGGTCAGGTTCCCGCCGACAGCCCGGATCTGTTCAACGCGATCAACCATGCCCTGCGGCGCGGCTATGCCACGGCAACGATGAACGGTGGCCATTGGGGGACCGGCGCGACCGATGCCCGCTGGGCGCTGGCCAATCCGGTCGCCGAGACCGACTGGGCCTATCGCGCCGTCGAGGCCACGACGGAGATCGGCAAGACCCTGACCGAGGCCTATTACGCTGCGGCGCCGGATTATTCCTACTTCCAGGGCTGTTCCACCGGCGGGCGCATGGCGAACATGGCCGCGCTTCGCCAGCCCGAAGCCTTCGACGGCATCATCTCCGGGGCGCCCGCGCTCGACTATCCGGGGCTCGTCGGCACCAGCTTTGCGTGGATCGCACAGGCCAACGCGGCACCCGACGCCAGCGCGATTCTCGATCCCGCCGACGCGCAGATCGTCGCCGATGCGGTGATCGCAGCGTGTGACGCGTCGGACGGGCTCGAGGACGGCCTCGTTTCCGATCCCATGGCGTGCGATTTCGATCCCGGCACGCTCGACCTTCCGTCCGACAAGATCGAGGTGCTGCGCAAATGGTATGCCGAGCCGGTCGACGCGCAGGGCAACAGCCTCTATCCCGCCGCCGTTCCGGTCGGCTCGGAACCCTACTGGCCGCTCTGGCTGACCGGCCTGCCTTCGGGAGGCGGCGCGCTGGTCCCGACGGCCTTCGGGCCGGGCTTTCTGTCCTACATGGCGTTTCCAGAGGATCCTGCACCGGATTTCGGGCCTGAGGATTTCGATTTCAACCGTGATCCCGCTCGCATGGCGCCGCTCGCCGCGCTCTACAATTCCGACGATCCGGACCTGTCGGCCTTCCGCGACGCCGGTGGCAAGCTTCTCATGTATCACGGCTGGGCCGACGCGATCGTCTTTCCCGGAAAGACGATCGATTACTGGGACCGCATGACCCGGATCAGTGGCAGCGATTTCGCCCGGCTCTTCATGATCCCCGGAATGGATCATTGCGGCATCCAGAGCGGCGGTCCGGGCATCGACCAGACGGGCTTCGACCCGCTCTCGGCACTCGAGGCGTGGGTCGAGACGGGCGCAGCGCCGGAGAGCCTGATGACCACCAAGCGCGTCGATGGCGATGAGCAATGGTCCCGTCCGGTCTGCGCCTGGCCTGCAGAAGCCGTGTTCTCCGGCGACGGCGACTGGCACCAGCCGGAGGGTTGGTCCTGTCAATGAGTTCCGAACCAATGCCCGAAAAATAGGCCTTTCCCTCCCGCTTACGATCCAAATGCTTGCCCGAGATAGGCAATTCCGTGCCGGACTGCTAGGCAGATCCACGATAAGTACACGCTTCAGAGGCCTTTCATGTTCACACGCAAATTCCTGCTCGGCGCCACCGGCGCTCTCGCCTTTGCCGCCGCCGCGAGCGCACAGGACGATCCCGTCAAGGTTGGCTTCGTCTTCGTCGGACCGGTCGGAGATGGCGGCTGGACCTACGAGCACAATCGTGCCCGCCTTGCCGCAGAGGAGAATTTCGGCGATCGGATCGAGACCATCTATCAGGAGAACGTGCCCGAGGGCGCCGACGCCGAACGGCTGATGACGCAGATGGCGCTGAGCGGTGCCGACCTGATTTTTACCACCTCGTTCGGCTTCATGGACGCCACGATGAACACGGCGGCGAAGTTCCCGCAGGTGAAGTTCGAGCACGCCACCGGCTACAAGACTGCCGACAACGTCTCGAACTATTCCGCCCGGTTCTACGAGGGGCGGGCGGTGCAGGGCTTCATCGCCGGGAAGATGACGAAGTCCAACAAGATCGGCTACATCGCCTCCTTCCCGATCCCGGAAGTCATCCGCGGCATCAACGCCTCCTATCTCGCCGCCAAGAAGGTGAATCCCGACGTGCAGTTCAACGTCGTCTGGGCGTTCACCTGGTTCGATCCCGCAAAGGAGGCCGATGCGGCCAAGGCGCTGATCGAGCAGGGCGCGGACGTCATCCTGCAGCATACCGACTCGACTGCGCCCCAGGCTGCGGCGGCAGAGGCCGGCGATGTATTCACCTTCGGGCAGGCCTCGGACATGTCCGAATACGCGCCGGCGCCGCGGGTCAGCTCGATCATCGACAATTGGGGTCCCTATTACATCGACAGGATCCAAGCTGTGATGGATGGCACTTGGGAGAGCCAATCCGTCTGGAAGGGGATCGGCGACGGCATGGTGGTGATCGGCGACATCTCCTCCGCTGTTCCCGACGACGTGAAGACCGGGGCGCTGGAACTCCGCGATCAGATCGCCAGCGGCGAGACGCATCCCTTCACCGGGCCGATCAATCGCCAAGACGGCACCCAATGGCTGGCCGAGGGCGAGACGGCGACGGACGAGGTCCTTCTGGGCATGGACTTCTACGTGGAGGGCCTCACGGGCGACATCCCGAACTGACCGAGGCCGGCGGGCGGCCCCGGCCGCCCGCTACCTCGACACCTGGCGACCTTCGGCCTCGGCCGCGCCACCGAGGCGCCCGGCATGCCACAGGTCCCGGCCCGTGAGCATCGAGACCGGGCGGCCGTCGCGCATGACGGGAAGGTGGCGGATCCGTTCGTCGTGCATGATCCGATGCGCGTCAGAGACGCTCGTGCCGATATCAACGGTCCGCGGCGCGGGTGTCATGATCTGGTCGGCGCGCGTGGCGGAAGGCCACCATCCTCTGGCGACGACCCGCGCCACGATGTCGCCCTCGCTGACAAGACCCACCAGCTCGCCACCATCCTGCACGACCGCGACCGCGCCGATCCGTCGTTCCGTCATCAGCCGGCTGACGGCATCGACGGGAGCGTCCGGCGCAACGCTGATCAGCCTGCGGCCCCGGACGATTTCGGATACGCACAACGCCACCATCTTCCTCTCCCTTAGGTGTACCGCCGCATGCTCGTTACAAGTTGGAAGTCTACGACGGACTGGGCCGTCATCGATCTGTAATAGTGCAGGCCTGCGTAACCGGCGGTTTTCCGCCAATTGGAGAGTCAAATGGTCGATCACGCGTTCGCACAACCAGATGGCGATGCGTCCAGCCGCCGTCCGCTGGCGCGAAACGTTGACCTGACGCAGTCCGGACAGCCAGACATCCTGCGGCCGATCTGTCTCGTCATCGTCGAGAACCGCGAATCAGGCAGAGATGCCTCCGGATCTCCGGCTCGCTGTCGCCCGCGCCCGATCAGGTCGATGGGTGCCGGGACGCGCCCTCTTGCCAAGCCTGTCCCGAACGGCACGTTGGGCGGCATGACGCGTATCAGCTCGCCAGACGGCACCCCGCCTTCCGCCCTCACGTTCGGCTGCATGCAGTTCGGCGGCCACGCCGACCCGCGGGAAAGCCGCAACCTCTACCGCGCGTGCCGCGAGCGGGGCATCACCATGTTCGACACCGCCCACGTCTATACCGAAGGGCGGTCCGAGGCGATCCTCGGCACCTGCCTCACCGGCGAGCGCGACGGCGTCATCGTCGCCAGCAAGTCCAACTACCAGCGCGGCAACGCGCCTGAGGCCATCCGGCAGAGCTGCGAGGAGAGCCTCTCGCGGCTCGGCGTCGACGTCGTGGACCTCTACTACCTGCACCGTTTCGATCCGGACGTGCCGCTGGAGCAGAGCTTCGAGGCCCTGAAAGCGCTTCAGGAGGCGGGCAAGATTCGCTTCGTCGGCGTGTCCAACTTCGCGGCGTGGCAGGTGATGAAGGCGCAGGCTGTGGCGCGCAGCTTCGACACGCGCATCGATGCGATCCAGCCCATGCTCAACCTCGTCAAGCGGCAGGTCGAGGTCGAGATCCTGCCCATGGCCGTGGATCAGGACATCGACGTCTATCCCTACTCGCCGCTCGGCGGCGGCTTGCTGACGGGCAAGTACAGCAGCGGCGCGGAGGGCCGGCTCACCGCCTCGGACATGTATGCCCGCCGCTACGGTCCCGAATGGATGCACCGCACCGCGGCCGATCTGGCCACGCTGGCGCGCCAGATGGAGGTCGAACCGGCAACCCTCGCCGTCGCCTGGGCGATGCGGCGCCCGGGGGTCACGGCGCCCATCATCTCGGCCAGATCCGTGGAGCAGGTCCTGCCGTCCCTCGCCGCCATGGATCTCGACTGGGACGCCGATCTCGATGCCCGGGTCAGCGCCCTCACCCGCCGCCCGGCACCGGCCACCGACCGTCTTGAAGAAGAGTGAGGCGCTGCGACGTCGCGATCGTCGGAGGCGGGATCGCGGGTCTCTCTGCCGCGGCGGTCCTGTCGCGGGCCGCATCGGTGACCGTCCTCGAAGCCGAGCCGGCCTTCGGCTACCACGCCTCCGGCCGCTCGGCGGCCATGTTCCTGCCGTCCTATGGCAGCACCCTCATCCGCGAGTTGAACGCCGCCAGCGCTGCGGCTCATCACGCGGCGGGTTACCTCACGCCCCGCGGTCTCCTGATCGTCGCGGCGTCCGACCGGTCGGACCGCTTCGCGGCGGAGGCGGGTCGAACTCGGCCTCGACGATATCGGCGCCGCCGAAGCGCGCCGCCACTTTCCGATTCTCGACCCGACCTGGTGCGCGCACGCCGCGCTGGCCGAGGGCTGGGATCTCGACACCGACCTCTGTCTGCAAGGCTACCGCCGCGCGGCGCTCGCCAACGGTGCCGCCCTCGAGACCGGCGCCCGCGTCGCCGGTCTCGCCCGACGCGGTCACGGCTGGCGCGTCGCCTGGCCGGGCGGCGAAGTGCAGGCCGGGATCGTCGTCAACGCGGCAGGAGCCTGGGCCGATGCCATCGCCGCGATGGCCGGCGCGGATCCGCTGGACCTCGTGCCCTACCGCCGCTCCATGGCGCAGCTCGCGGCCCCGGGCGGCCGCGACGTCACCGCCTGGCCGTTCGTCGAGGAGGTCGCCGAGAGCTGGTACGCGAAACCCGATGCCGGCCGCTGGCTCGTCTCTCCCGCGGATCGCGATGCGGTCGCACCGTTCGACGCCTGGCCCGACGACATGGTCCTGGCCGAGGGCCTCGCGCGCTATCAGGAGGCGGTCACGGAAGAGGTGACGCGCCCGCTCTCCAGCTGGGCCGGCCTGCGCACCTTCGCCCCGGACGGCGTGCCGGTTGTCGGACCCGCGCCCGACGCGCCCGGCTTCTGGTGGTTCGCAGGACAGGGCGGCTACGGGTTCCAGATCGCGCCGGCGCTGGCCGCCGTGCTCGAGGCGCGCATGGCCGGCGAGCCGCATCCCGCGGCGGCGGCGCTCGACCCGGCCCGGTTGAGGACCTGACGCCACATCTTTCGGCATGCGCGAAATGTCGCTTCCCGGACGGTCGCCCTGCTGCTAGCCCTGAGTTCATCCGCGCCGTTCGGGACGATCCATGCCGCGCCTTCTTCTCGTCGCCCTCGCCTTCCTCCTTGTCTCCTGCGGCGGGTCCTCCCCCGTTCCGGTGGCTTCCTCCGGGCCAGTGCGGTTCGGCGACAGCGATCCAGTCGACTGGTCTGGCCGCGGCCCGTACGCGCATCCGGTCCACGGCATCGACCTGTCGCGGTGGCAGGGAGAAATCGACTGGCAGCGCGCGCGCTCGGCGGGCGTGGCCTTCGCCTTCCTCAAGGCGACCGAAGGCGGCGACCGGGTCGATCCGGCCTTCGATGCGAACTGGGATGCGGCGGCGCGCGCCGGTGTGGCGCGCGGAGCATATCACTTCTTCTACTGGTGCGGGTCAGGCGCGGATCAGGCGCGCTGGTTCATCGCCAACGTTCCGCGGGACCGGAGCGCCCTGCCCCCCGTGCTCGACCTCGAATGGAACCCGTTCTCGCCGACCTGCACCCGCAGGCCACCCCCCGAGGTCGTGCGGCGCGAGGCCCGAGACTTCATCGACATCGTGTCCCGCCATTACGGCAAGCGCCCGCTGATCTACACGACCCGCGATTTCTGGCATGAGAACGACATCGCCCGACTTGGCGAGGAGGTCTGGCTGCGGTCGACCGCCACCCATGTCGCTGATATCTATCCCGGGGCGCGCTGGACGTTCTGGCAATATACCGCGACCGGCATCGTGCCAGGCGTCGAGGGGCCGGTCGACCTCAATGCCTTCGGCGGATCGGCCGCCGACTGGAGCGCGTGGCTGTCGGCGCGCGCCCGCTGAGCCTCATGCCCGACCGGGAAGGAGCGCCTCGACCGAGACCACTTCGTAGGCGGCGGCGGGGAACGGATCGCGACTTTCCCTCAGCTGTGGATAGGTGCGCTGGAGGTGCGCCCGGGTCTCCTCTGCCAGCCCCGCCATGCGGGCGGCTTCGGGGCGGTAGCTGGCAATCCAGAGACCGGCGGCGGAGATCACCTCGTGTCGATCGAAGCCCAGCGCTTGGAAGGCTCGGTCGTCGCAGGTCCGGTCGCGCCAGATCGCGTCCGAGGTCCCGCCCAGCGCCCGCGCCGGCACGAGCGCCGCCACGCCCGAGACGGCCTGCCCGATCAGGTAGCTTGGCAGCAGGATCAGCTGATCGGGCGCCAGGACCACGGCCGAGCGGGGCATCATCGGACCGATGGCCCGCGGCGTCAGCCTGAGAGCGGCGGCATCGGGCGAGCGACGGATCGCGTCGCTCAGCGACGTCGTCAGCACGAAGCGCACCGGCTGCGGCCCGTGATCGCGCGTCACGCAGAGATCGCCGGGCCGGATCAGGTCGGCGTGGCGATCGCCGCAGGTCGTCCGGATCAGGGTCGCTCCACTGACGCCGATCAGGGGAAGATCCTGCATGCTCGACGGGTCGAGAGTTCCCATGGCGCGATCCTCCGGCGGCGCCCCCGCGAGGCAGGGGACTCCTCGACGCTATATGGGATTGTACCACCAGCCGGTTAATGGGCGCCCCGAACGGACCGTCCATCGGTCGCCCGCGACTGGATCCGGCCCCCCACGCGTCCCGCGCCTGCAGCGCGTCCCGCCGGAGGGTGCCGCAACCGCGGGCGGCACAAGGCGCCCGCAACGCGGGATCTTCAGATCCGCGATCGGGAGGCGGGGGCGGTCCCGCTCCCGCCCCCCAGGCTCCGCGCGACGACGAGCAGGCCGCCGATCAGCAGGACGGGCAGGACGAGCACCTTGAAGATGAACACCGAAAGCAGGCTGATGAGGCTCCCGATCAACTCGTCGGCGCGGCTGGTGATGTTGGCCGCCAGGTGCTGATACTGGTCGAACCGCTCCATCATCGCCCGCAGTCCGCCATCCTCCTTCAGCGTGCCGTCGGCGACGCTGGCGGTGATCTCGCGCACGATGCGGCTGTGCTCGGCCCAGCTCTGCTCGGTGAGCCGGTCGGCCAGAAGCGCCGACAGAAGAAAGGCGAGCGGCACGCCGATGCCGAAAAAGCCGCCATAGACAGCCATCTGGCGCGGCAGCCCGCCCAGCGCTCCCATCCGGTCGGTGGCCAAGGCGGCAGCCCAGACGAGCGCCGCACCGCCCAGAAGCGCGAAGCCGATCGCGCCGAGCGGCCCCATGGAGACCGCGAGCACGCCCGAGGCGAGCATCACCGCAAAGACCGCCGCGGCGATCCGCTCCACCGTGTCGTCGATGGGTTCGAGCACCTTCAGAGGCTGCGCCGAGCCCTGCCCGATCAGCGAGACCCCCACCTCGATCTCCTGCGCCGAAGACAGGAAGGCGTTGAGCGTGCGCAGCGTGACATAGGTCGCCGAGGCGTTGACCGAGATGTTCCTGGCATAGTCCGCCGCGCGGTCCGTCAGCGGCACCGTCCGGCCGCCGGCGGCAACCCAGAACGACAGCGCGGCGACGGCCATGAGGCAGAGGACCGGGATCCGCCTAGAGATCCGCCCGGATCGTCTCGTTTCTCGGGTCATGCGGGCTGTCCTCCGTCACCTCCGCGTCCCAGAACGCGCGGAACATGCGCACCTTGAGCCTCTGCCCGGGCGTCGCAAGACCCGGCCTGACATAGCCCATGGCGATGGACCGGCCGTGAACGACGGAATACCCCCCGGAGGTGAGCCGGCCGACCATCTCGTCACCGTGAAAGAGCGCCTCGCGGCCCCAGGGATCGGCGTCCTGCGGCCCATCGATCAGCAGCGTCACGCATGCGGACCGGATTCCCTTGTCGAGCATCGCCGCCTTGCCGCGATAGGACTTGTCGCGAGACACGAAGCGGTCGAGCCCCGCCTCGAGCGGCGTCGCATCCCGCCCCAGTTCGGTGCCGAACGCGCGATAGGACTTCTCCTGGCGCAGCCAGTTCTGCGCCCGCGCACCCACGAGCCGCAGCCCGTGCGGCTCTCCCGCTTCCATCAGCCGGTCCCAGAGATAGGTCTGCATCTCGATCGGGTGATGCAGCTCCCAGCCCAGCGCACCGGTATAGGCCACCCTCAGCGCCATGACCGGGCACATGCCGAGCTCGATCTCGCGCATCGACAGCCAGGGGAACCGCTTGTTCGACAGAACCGTCCGCGGCTCGGCGTCGCGGACGAGCGGACCCAAGACCTCGCGCGTCTTGGGCCCGGCAATCGCGAAGACGCCCCATTGCGTCGTCACGTCCTGCACGACGACGAAGGCGCCGCCGTCCTTCATGAAGTCCTCGGCCGACCGGCGCAGGAAATCGCCGTCATAGGCCGTCCACGCACCGGCCGAGACCAGATAGTAGTCGCTCTCGCCGCGGCGGACGATGGTGTATTCCGTCCGGATCGTGCCCGCCTCGGTCAGCGCGTAGGTGAGGGAGATCCGGCCCACCTTCGGCAGCGTGTTGCAGGTGAACCAGTCGAGAAAGGCCGTGGCGCCCGGTCCCGTCACCACATGCTTGGCGAAGGCCGTGGCGTCGATCAGCCCCACACCGGCGCGGATCGCCTCGGCCTCGGTGCGGGCATAGTCCCACCAGGTGCCGCGGCGGAACGACCTGCTGTCGTGATCGAAGCTGTCGGCGGCGCCCTCCGGGCCGTAATAGTTCGGCCGCTCCCAACCGTTGACGCAGCCGAATTGCGCGCCCCTGGCCTTCTGCCGCTCATAGGCCGGACCGGCCCGGAGCGGCCGGCAGGCCGGGCGCTCCTCGTCGGGGTGGTGCAGGATATAGACGTGCTCGTAGGCTTCCTCGTCCTTGCGCGCGGAATATTCCCTCGTGATCCAGTCCCCGAAGCGGCGCGGGTCGAGCGAGGCCATGTCGATCTCGGCCTCCCCCTCCACCATCATCTGCGCGAGGTAGTGCCCCGCGCCCCCCGCCGCGGTGATGCCGAAGGAGAATCCCTCCGCCAGCCACATGTTCCTGAGGCCCGGCGCGGGGCCGATCAGCGGGTTGCCGTCGGGGGTGTAGCAGATCGGCCCGTTGAAGTCGTCCTTGAGCCCCACCTCCTCGGACGACGGGATGCGGTGGATGAAGGACATGTATTCCGCCTCGATCCGGTCGAGATCGAGCGGGAAGAGGTCGGCGCGGAAGCTGTCGGGCACGCCGTATTCGAACCGTGCGGGCGCGCCCCGCTCGTAGGGCCCGAGGATCCAGCCACCCCGCTCCTCGCGCACGTACCACTTGGCATCGGCGTCGCGCAGAACGGGATGTTGCGCGTTGTCCTTGCGCCACGCCATGAGCGCGGGATCTGGCTCGGTCACGATATACTGGTGCTCGACCGGAATGGCCGGGATCTTGATGCCGAGCTGTCGCGCCGTGCGCTGGGCATGGTTGCCGGTCGCCGTGACGACATGCTCGGCCTCGATCACCCGCGACTCTTCCGTCGCGACAAGGTTGCCGCCCCGCTCGGCCATGCGCGTCAGCGTCACCTGCCAAGCCGAGCCGGTCCAGACATAGCCGTCGACCTGCCATTTGCGCTCGATCGTCACGCCTCGCTGCCGCGCGCCCTTGGCCATCGCCATCGTCACGTCGGCGGGATTGATGTAGCCATCCGTCGGATGCAGGATCCCGCCTTCCAGGTCCTCCGACCGCACCAGCGGGTAGCGCTCCTTGATTTCGGCGGGCGTCAGCCATTCGAACGGCACGCCGACGCTTTCAGCCGTGGCGGCATAGAGCATGTATTCGTCCATCCGCGCCTTCGACTGCGCCATGCGCAGGTTGCCGACGACGTAGAAGCCGGCATTGAGGCCCGTCTCCTCCTCCAGCGTCTTGTAGAACTTGATGGAGTAGTCGTGGATCCAGGTCGTGGCGTAGGACATGTTGAAATAGGGCAGGAGCCCGGCAGCATGCCATGTGGAGCCGGAAGTCAACTCGTCCCGCTCAAGCAGCACCACATCCTGCCATCCTGCGCGAGCCAGGTGATAGGCGATCGACGTGCCGACCGCGCCACCGCCCACGACCAGCGCCCTTACATGCGTCTTCATGCCCGCAACTCCCTGCTTTCGGGCCGTCTTAGCCGCGGGCGCGGGCGCGACAGGGACCATGCCGACCGAACGGGCGCCGTTTCCGACATCCGCAACCGGGGCTCCGGCCTCGCCACCGCCGCGAGGCCCTTTTCCTGCCCGGCAGCCTCTGCCAGAGATTGGCGACATGGAGACCGACCCGCATTTCGATCCGGCGCCGCGACCTGGCGACGAGATCCGTCAGACCACCTGCTACATGTGCGCCTGCCGCTGCGGCATCGACGTATACCTGAAGGACGGGAGAGTTGCTTATATCGAGGGCAACCGGGACCATCCCGTGAACCGGGGGGTCCTCTGTGCCAAGGGCGCGGCGGGCGTGATGCAGCACCGCTCGGCCGCGCGGCTCACCGCGCCGCTCAGGCGAACCGGACGGCGCGGGTCGGGCGAGTTCGAGACGATCAGCTGGGAAGAGGCCCTGGCGGAGCTGACCGACAGGCTGTCGCGGATCCGGCACGAGGACCCGCGCAAGCTCGCCTTCTTCACCGGCCGGGATCAGTCGCAATCGTTCACGGGCTTCTGGGCGCAACAGTTCGGCACGCCGAACTACGCCGCGCATGGCGGCTTCTGCTCGGTCAACATGGCGGCCGCCGGCATCTACACGATGGGGGGATCGTTCTGGGAATTCGCCAGCCCCGACTGGGAGCAGGCGGAACTCTTCGTGCTGTTTGGCACGGCGGAAGACCACGATTCGAACCCGATCAAGACCGGCCTCGCCCGGTTGAAGGAGCGCGGCGTGAAGATCGTCGCGGTGAACCCGATCCGCACCGGATACAATGCCATTGCGGATGAATGGCTGGGCGTGACGCCGGGGACCGATGGGCTTCTGGTCCTGTCGCTGGTCCATTGCCTGCTGCGAGCCGGCAAGGTCGATCTGGACTATCTGGCGCGGTGGACCAACGCGCCGTGCCTGCTGAACGAGGATCCGAACTCGAAGGATTGCGGCCTTCTGATGACCGATGGCCGCGACCGGCCGCTGGTCATCGACCGCGCGTCGCGGCGCATCGTGCCGTATGACGAGGCAGGCATCCTGCCCGATCTGGCCGGTCGGATCCGGCGGGGCGGAACCACGCGGCGCACGGTGTTCCAGGCCTTGTCCGAACGCTATCTCGACGACGATTACGCCCCCGAGACGGTGGCGCGGAAGGTCGGGATCCCGGCCGACCGGATCCGCCGGCTGGCGGCGGATCTGGCCGGGGCGGCCTTCGAGCGCAGCTTCACCGTCCGGCAGGACTGGACGGACTTTCGCGGCGAGCGGCACGCCCATGTCACGGCCCGGCCGGTCTCGATGCACGCGATGCGCGGCATCTCGGCCCATTCGAACGGCTTCCAGACCGCCCGCGCGATCCATCTGCTGCAGATCCTCCTGGGCGCGGTCGAATGCCCCGGCGCCATGCGCTTCAGGCCGCCCTATCCGAAGCCCGCCGCGGCGCATCCCCGCCCCCATGCGACCGCCGGCTGCGACGCGCCCCTCGACGGGCCGCATCTGGGCTTTCCCATGGGACCCGAGGATCTGCTCCTCGACGAGGCGGGACAGCCGCAGCGCCTCGACAAGGCCTTCTCGTGGGAGAACCCGCTCTCCGTCCACGGGCTCATGCACATGGTCATCTCGAACGCCCATGCCGGCGATCCCTACGAGATCGACACGCTGTTTCTGTCGATGGCGAACATGGCCTGGAACTCGACGATGAACACCAGCCAGACCATGGGGATGCTGGCCGATCGGGATGAGGACGGTAACTACATCATTCCTTATGTTGTTTGTTGTGACGCCTATGCGTCGGAGATGGTGGCCTATGCCGATCTGGTGCTGCCGGACACGACCTATCTGGAGCGGCATGACTGCATCTCGTTACTGGACCGCCCGATCTCTGATCCGGACCATGCCGGCGACGCGATTCGCTGGCCGGTGGTGGAGCCCGACCGCGACGTGCGCGCCTTCCAGTCGGTCCTGACCGACCTTGCCGGGCGATTGCGCCTGCCGGGCTTCGTCGACGAGGACGGGGCGCCGCTTTACGACGATTACGCCCATTACATGATGGTCCACGAGCGCCGGCCGGGCATCGGCCCCTTGGCCGGCTGGCGGCTGGGCGAGCGGGGGCTCGTCCACGGGAGGGGAGAGCCCAACCTGGGGCAGATCGACAGCTACCGGGCGCATGGCGGCTTTGCCACGTTCAAGGTGCCCCAGAACGCGCGATACATGCGCCCGTGGAGCCGCGACTACTGGGACTGGGCGGTCTCCATGGGCTTTGTCGAAGAGCCGCAGCCCTATCTTTTTTCCCTGTGGTGCGAGCCTCTTGCGAAGTTCCGCCGGGCAGCGGAGGGCTACGGTGACCGGCAGCCGCCGGAGCGGCTGCGGGCGGGGATGCGGGTGACCCACGATCCGCTGCCCGTCTGGTATCCGCCGCTGGAGGATGGCCATTCCGATCCGGTCGAATACCCCTACACGATCCTGACGCAGCGGCCGGCCGCGATGTATCATTCCTGGGGCGCGCAGAACGTGTGGCTGCGGCAGATCCACGGGCAGAACCCGCTCTATCTGCCGAGCGGGCTGTGGGAGGACGGCGGCTTTGCGGAGGGCGACTGGGCGCGGGTCACGTCGATCCACGGCGAGATCACCGTGCCGGTGGCGCTGATGGCGGCGCTGAACCCGCAGACCGTGTGGACCTGGAACGCGATCGGCAAGAGACGCGGCGCCTGGGCGCTCGAGCGGCGCGCGCCCGAGGCCACGAAAGGCTTTCTCGTCAACCACCTGATCCACGAACTTCAACCCCCGCGGGGGGACGGGATGCGGTGGTCGAACGCGGATCCGGTGACCGGACAGGCGGCCTGGTTCGACTGCCGGGTGAAGATCGAGCGGGTGGACCCGGCGCGGGTCTCCCACCCCGCCATCGCGCGGCAGGCAAGCCCGGTCGGCATCGGGCCGGCGCTGGTTGCGGGCGATCGCCGCGGCGCGGAGGTCGAGACGGCGCCGGGCATGCCCGACGTGATGGCCTCCCTCTGGCGCCGCATCACCGGCGGGGGCCGGGCATGAGCGCGGCAATCGTGACCGGAGCGCCCGCTCCGCTCGCCCTTCGCGGCGGCGCCGGGACCGGGCCCGAAGGCCCTTTCGGAATGGCATCGGATTTCCATCGGACTTCCATCGGACCCGCGATCGGGGGGACAGCATGACCAACCTGCCGCCGCGGACCGAGAAGGCTCTCGGACTTGTGATCGACCTTGATACCTGCGTCGGCTGCCATGCCTGCGTGATCGCCTGCAAGGCGTGGAACACGGAGGCCTATGGCGCGCCTCTGGCCGATGCCGACGCCCATGGCGCCGCGCCCGAGGGCGCCTTCGTCAACCGCGTCCATTCCTATGAGGTGACGCCTGCATCCGGGGCGGCGCAGATCGTGCACTTTCCGAAATCCTGCCTGCATTGCGTGGACGCGCCCTGCGTCACCGTTTGCCCCACCGGCGCGAGCTACAAGCGGCGCGAGGACGGCATCGTGCTGGTGAACGAGGCCGAATGCATCGGCTGCGGCCTGTGCGCCTGGGCCTGTCCCTACGGCGCGCGGGAGCAGGACCCGGCCGCCAAGGTGATGAAGAAATGCACGATGTGCGTCGACCGGATCGACAACCCGGCCCTGCCGGAGATCGACCGGGAGCCGGCCTGCGTCCGGACCTGTCCGGCCAAGGCGCGGCATTTCGGCGACCTCGCCGATCCGTCCTCCGCGGTCTCGCAGCTCGTGGCCGAGCGTGGGCGGCTCGACCTGATGCCGGAGCAGGGCACGCGACCGGTGAACGCCTATCTGCCGCCGCGGCCCCGGGACGCGGAGATCGACGTTCTGGCGCCGCTTCTGGAGCCCATCGACGAGCGGCCGGGCGGCTTTCTGGGCTGGCTCGACCGGGCGCTGGAGCGGCTCGGATGAGGCGCGCGGGCAGGCAGCGACCGACCGGAGCCGGCTGATGCGGCCGGCGGCGTCGCTCATCGCGTTCACGACGCTGTCGGGGGCCGGGTTCGGCGTGCTGGCGCTCATCGGGCTGTCGCTCGGGCCCGACCGGGGGCTGGCCCTCGTCCTGCTCTTCGCCTTGGGCGCGGCGCTGGCGGCGGGCGGTCTTTTCGCGTCGAGCTTTCATCTGGGGCGGCCGGAGCGGGCGGCGAAGGCCTTTCGCGAATGGCGGTCGAGCTGGCTCAGCCGCGAGGCGTGGCTGGCCGCGGCGACGATGGCGACGATGACGCTCTGGGCCGCGGGCCGTGTGCTGGGCGCGCCGGTGGCGGCGCTGGGCGGGCTCGGCGCCGCGCTGGCCGTGGCCACGGTGGCGGCGACCGCGATGATCTATGCGCAGCTTCGCACCGTGCCGCGCTGGCACCACTGGTCGGTGCCGGCGCTGTTTCTGGGCCACGCGGCCACGGCCGGGGCGTTGCTGTCGGGGCTTGCGGGACCCGCCGCGGTGCTGCTGGTGGCGACGGGGCTCGGGCAGGCCCTGGCATGGTGGGCCGGCGACCGGCGCGAGGCGCGGGCGCCCGAGACCACCGCCTCGGCCACCGGGCTCGGCGGGATCGGCCGGGTGCGGCCCTTCGAGGCGCCGCATACCGGGGAGAGCTATCTGACCCGGGAGATGGTCTTCGTCGTCGGGCGCCGGCACGCGCGGGTGCTCAGGGCGCTAAGCCTCGCGATCGGCTTCGCGCTGCCCTTCTGCCTCGCGCTTCTCGGCGGCTGGGCGCTGGCGCCCGCGGCGGTGCTGCATCTGGCGGGAACGGCGATGGCGCGCTGGCTGTTCTTCGCCGAGGCGCGCCACGTGATGGCGCGTTATTACCGCTGAGGCGGTCCTTCGCGCGCATGGCCCGGAAAGGCGCGGCAGGTGTGTGACCCCGGGGCCCGGGAAGCGGCTGGCGAAGCTCGCGCGGCTGTGATCCACTGGCGCGGCAGGCAGGGAGCGCGAGGCATGACACCCGACTGGATCGCCGTCGACTGGGGCACGTCGAACCTGCGGGTGTGGGCGATGGACCGCTCCGGCAGCGCCCTGGCCGAACTGGCCTCGGACCGCGGCATGGCGCAGCTTTCGCCGCACGAATTCGAGCCGGTGCTCGACGCGCTGCTGTCCCAGTGGGACCCGGCGCCCGGAACGATGATCGTCGCCTGCGGCATGGTCGGCGCCCGCCAGGGCTGGAAGGAGGCGCCCTATCGCGTCGTCCCCTGCCCGCCCCTCGCCGGGCCGCTCATGCGCGCCGGATCGGCGGGCACGGTGCGCATCGTGCCGGGCCTGTCGCAGGACCGGCCGGCCGACGTGATGCGCGGCGAGGAGACGCAGATCGCCGGATTCCTGGCGCTCAATCCCGGCTTCGACGGCACGCTCTGCCTGCCCGGAAGCCATACCAAATGGGCGCAGGTCTCCGCGGGCGAAGTGGTGTCGTTCCAGACCGCCATGACCGGCGAGCTCTTTGCCGTGCTGGGCGCGCATACCGTCCTGCGCCACGTTCTGGGCACCGGCTGGGATGACGCGGCCTTTGCCGAGGCGGTCTCGGACGGGCTGAGCCGGCCCGAGGCGCTGGCGCAGCGGCTGTTCCAGCTGCGCGCCGAGATGCTGCTCCACGGGACGGGGGCCGAGACGCTGACGGCGCGCGCCTCGGGGCTTCTGATCGGCGCCGAGCTGGCCCATGCGCGGCCCTACTGGCTCGGTCTGCCGGTCGCGGTGATCGGCGCGCCCGGGCTTTCGGCGCGCTATGCCGCAGCGCTCGAGGCGCAGGGCGTTGCGCCGCTGGTGGCGCGCGGCGATGCCTGCACCCTGTCCGGGCTGAAGGCTGCCCGCAAACTTGCTTCGGAGACGACATGAGAGAGATCATCGCCATCCTGCGCGGCATCGACCCCGACGAGGCGGAAGCCGTGGCCGGGACCCTGATCGAGGCCGGCATCACCCGCATCGAGGTGCCGCTCAACTCCCCCTCGCCCTTCCGGTCGATCGCGGCGATGGCGGCGCGGTTCGGCGAGGCGGCGCAGATCGGCGCCGGCACGGTGCTGAGCCCGGAAGACGTGAGCCGCGTCAGCGAGGCGGGCGGCCGCATGGTCGTGTCGCCCAATTGCGACGCCGAGGTGATCGCGGCCACCCGCGCGGCGGGGCTCGAGAGCTATCCGGGCGTGCTGACGGCCAGCGAATGCTTCGCCGGGCTGAAGGCGGGGGCGACCGCGCTCAAGGTGTTCCCGGCCTTCCAGATGGGGATCGAGGGGGTGAAGGCGCTGCGCGCGGTGCTGCCGGTGGAGGCGCGGCTCTACATGGTGGGCGGCGTCGGGCCGGCGGAGTTCCGCGACTGGCTGGCGGCCGGGGCGGCGGGGTTCGGGATCGGGTCGAGCCTCTACCGGCCCGGCGACACGGCCGCCGAGGTGGGCCGGCGCGCCCGCGACATGGTGGCGGCCTGGGACGCGGCGGTGGCATGAAGGTCAGCGTCCACGACACCACGCGGTGCCTGCTGGGCGAGGGGCCGCTCTGGCATCCCGAGCGGCAGCAGTTCCTGTGGTGCGACATCCTGGCGCGGCGGGTCCTGTGCCGCGAGGGGGACCGGCTCCGGGACTGGAGCTTCGACCGGTTCGTGTCGTGCATGGGCTGGGTCGACCGGGAGCGGGTGGTGGTGGCGACGGAGACCGACCTGACGCTTCTGTCGCTCGACAGCGGCCGGACCGAGAGCCTCTGCGCGCTCGAAGCGGACGATCCGGGAACACGCTCGAATGACGGGCGCGCGGACCCCTGGGGCGGCTTCTGGGTCGGGACCATGGGGATCGGCAAGGATACCGGCGCGGGGACGATCTACCGCTTCCACGGCGGCACGCTGACGCCGCTGCGGCGCGGGGTGAGCATCCCCAACGCGATCTGCTTCAGCCCCGACGGGCACTTCGCGCATTTCGCCGATACCCCGACGCAGGTGGTGATGCGCTGGCGGCTCGACGAGGCGGGCTGGCCCGAGGGCGAGCCGGAGCCGTTCATCGACGAGACCGCGGCGGGGCACAGCCCGGACGGCGCGGTCTGCGACGCCCGTGGGCGGCTCTGGGTGTCGCATTGGGGATCGAGCCGCGTTGCCGTCTACGACGAGGCGGGGCGCTTCGAGCGCGAAGTGGCGCTGCCGGCGAGCCAGATCACCTGCCCCGCCTTCGGCGGCGCGGATCTCTCGACGCTCTATTGCACGTCGGCGGCGGTGGGATTGTCGGAGGAGGAACTGACGGCGCGGCCCGCGCATGGCCTGACCTTCGAGGTGGAGGCCGCCGGGACCGGGCAGGCCGAGCACCGCGTGGTTCTGTAAGGGACGGCGGCGGACACGCGCGCGCCCGCCCGGTAGAGGAGAGCGACATGCAGGAGACCGGGATCGGGACGCTGCCCGATGGTCGCGAGGTGCGGGCGGTGACGCTCGACAACGGCCGGCTGCGCGCCGTTCTGTGGGATTACGGCGCGCGGCTCAACGACCTGCGGCTCAAGGGACACGACCTGCCGCTGGTTCTGGGCGGCGCCGGCCCCGCCGCCTATGGCGGCGTCCTCGACATGTTCGGTGCGGTGATGGGACCGGTCGCGAACCGCATCCGCGGCGCGGCCTTCGAGATCGACGGCACGCGCCACGGGATCGAGGCCAACCAGGACGGGCGCCACGCGCTCCATTGCGGCGCGGCGGGGCTGCACCTGCTGACCTGGGACATCGCGTCGGTGAGCGAGGAGGCGGTGACCTTCACCGCGGACCTGGCCGACGGGGCGGGCGGTCTTCCGGGCCGGCGCCGGATCGCGGTCCGCTACGCGCTGGACGGCGCGACCTTGCGGCTCGAGATGACGGCCGAGACCGACCGGGCGAGCCCGATCAACCTCGCTCATCATCCGTTCTGGACGATGCAGGCGCCCGACAGCTGGTCGGGCGAGCGGCTGTGGGTCGGGGCGGAGCGCTATCTTCCGGTCGACGGGGACGTGATCCCGACCGGAGAGATCGCGCCGGTAGCCGACACCGCGTTCGACTTTCGCAGGCCGGTGCGGCTCGATCCCGCCGGCCTGCCGCCGATCGACCACAATTTCTGCCTCGCCTCGGGCCCGCGGGCGCTTACCGCCGTCTGCCGGCTCGACAGCCCGAGGACGGGGCTGGCGCTCGAGATCGCGACCACGGCGCCGGGATTGCAGGTCTTCGACATGCGGCCGCTGTCGGTCGAGGGGGAGCAGACGCTGCACGGGCGGCCCTATCCGCCCATGGCGGGGCTCGCCATCGAGCCGCAGATGTGGCCGGACGCGCCGGGCCGGCCGGACTGGCCCGACATCGTCCTGCGCCCCGGGAAAACGTTCCGGCAGGTGACCGAGTACCGGCTGGCCTCTGGGGCAGGCGAGTAGAGGACGGCGGCAAAGGGGTGAATGCGACGACCTCGGGGAGGAGGTCGAGGTCGCCGCATGGTCGGAGGTTCGGGAGGAGGGTGAACCCCTGGCCGACCCCGATCTGTCGGGGCCTGATCCGAAGCTAGTCCTTCTGCGACGCAGCGCAATCGCCAGCGGCGAAAATGCCGCAATTCGCGCGGTTGATGCTGCGGTTGCACAGTGCGTAATCGTTCAGCGGGCGCGAGGGCGCGCCGATCAGCACTCGGCAAAGACGAATCGGGTCCCGCCGCGAGAAGATCGGCAGGGTGGGCCGCCAATTGCTCCGCGTCGGCCGGTCTTCTGCTCGGCGTCGGCGGGTCTTCGGCAGCCCATGGCGCGGCGCAGGGCGTGCGGGCGAAGGCCAGGCGGCTGCGCGCGCCCCAGAGGCAGGAACGAAGCCCTCGGCCGGAGCGACGAGATCCCGGCGCGCCTCGTCCGTCGTGGCGGTCCCGCGGTCGTGCACGCCCTTTGCTCCGGGCAAGATCGCTGGGGAACGTCAGGCAGGACAATGCGCCTGCGCCCAGCGCGAACGACGAGGATCAAGAGAAGCCGGGGTCTGGACTCAGAAGCTGAGAAAGCCCGGCTTTCAAGGGAGCGTCGCTGGGAAAGGAACGGAGCAGCCCCTTGCCTGCTGCGCGGGCCGTCTCGACACGTGCGCTGAACAGGTTTTCGATGCGCTGGACGAGATCCGCCCGGCGGCGCTCGGTGAGCATCGCGCGGCCTGACGAGGTGGGCGGGGGATGACCGCGTCGCCCTCCGATCGGGCCGGCAGACTTTGGCGGATGGAGGAGGCGACCCGATGAGCAGTCCCGACCCTGCCCTGCGCCGCGTGGTGCACCGCGTCGCGCTTCTGAACTTCGGCTATTTCTGGATCGAGGTCGTCGTCGCGACCGCCATCGGGTCGGTTGCGCTGTTCGCCGACAGCATCGACTTTCTCGAGGACACGGTGATCAACGTCCTGATCTTCGCGGCGCTCGGCTGGAGCGCCGCGCGGCGCACGCAGGTCGGCATGGCGCTCGCGGGCGTCATTCTGATCCCCGGCCTCGCGGCGCTCTGGACCGCATGGGAGAAGCTCGCCATGCCTGTCGCGCCCGATCCCACGGCGCGCCCCCTCGCCGGCACCGGCGCCTTCGCGGTCAATCTCGCCTGCGCGCTGATGCTCCTGCGCCACCGCTCAGGCACCGGCAGCCTGCCCCGTGCGGCCTTCCTGTCGGCTCGAAACGACGTCTTCGCCAACCTGGCAATCGTGGCCGCGGAACCGATGACCGCCCTTCTCTGGACCTCCGCCTGGCCGGACTTGATCACCGGCCTCGCTATCGCGCTCGTGAACGCGGATGCCGCCCGCGAGGTGTGGGAGGCGGCGCGACTGGACCACCGGGAGGCGGCGCCCTAGCGGCGGGATGTCCGACCCGTCATCGCCGGCCCCGGCGACCGGCCGGCCGTCCGGATCGCGGAGACGAGCCCCCTATACGACGCTCGGATACGCGAACGGGCCCGGCGCGGTGATCCCGCCGCTGGCCGAGGAGGGCGAAGCCGAGGCCGCCGCCGCGCCGCAATCCGTCGCCGCGACGGCGCAAGCGAGCGCGGTGCAGGGACAGGCCGAGACGACCGTGGCGGACGTGCCCTCGGAGAACGTCGCCGAGACCACGGGCGGCATCATCGAGCGTCCGAACCCGGCCGATGAGGACACCGAGGCCAAGGACTGCCTGCAGCAGGCGACGGTCCCGCTTTCCTCGGAAACCCATGCGGGCGACGATGTCGGTGTCTATGCGGCAGGGCCCTTCGCGCATCTCTTCCACGGTACGGTGGGCGAGCAGTACACGTTCCACGTCATGCGCCACGCGCTGGGCTGGGACCGGCAATGGGCGTGAGCCCTCGCCTGCCTCGGCAGGCTCCGAGCGCCCGATCGACCGCCCGGATCCTGACCGGTGCAGGGGCCGCTGGGGGCCGCGGCGCGTTTCGTCGCGCTGCAAGCCAGCACGTCGCAGACCGCCGCCAACGTCGCCGCCGATCTGGTTGCGGGACCGGACAGGCGCCGCTGATCGCGCGCGTCAGTCTGTCCGCCTAACTCCCGACACATCGCCGGACACGGTGTCAGTCATGTCATCCGGTGTCCGGCGCCGTTGTCGGCTTTGCCGTCCAGATCAGCCGCATTCGGGGCCGTTTCGGCGGATCCGTGTGCGATCGGTGTGCGGTTCGCACACCGATGATAAATTTGTCAGTCTGACATGTTCTGTGATTTCGTAGGTTTTTAAAGGGTTTGGCTGGTGCTGTGGGAGAGGATTGAACTCTCGACCTCTCCCTTACCAAGGGAGTGCTCTACCACTGAGCTACCACAGCATTTCTTCCAGTCGATACCCTCGGCGTCGGCCGTGTGACAAGAGGGCGCCGGTCTGACCTTCCCGTATCGGCTGCACGCCACAACCCGCGCCGATGGGACGGCCGGAAGCGTCGGGGCGGCATCCGCGCCGGGTCATTAGACGCTGATCACGCGCGGTGCAAGTGGGGCGCGGCGAAAATCGGGCAGAGCGGGCGCGGCAACTGGACCGCGCCCGCGCGAGCCGCTATGTCGGCCCCATGCCAGACGAGAAGGCCAAGAAGAAGAAGCGGACGGTTCCGCCCGACAGCCGCGAGGAGCGGCTGAAGGCGGCGCTGAAAACCAATATCGCCCGGCGCAAGGCGCAGGCCAAGGCGCGCAGTGCGGGCCCTCCGGGCGAGATCGAGCAGTAGGACGAGCAAGGCCCATGGATTCGATCGTCGTGACCGGCGGCTCCGAGCTTCGCGGTGACATCCCCATCGCGGGCGCCAAGAACGCCTGCCTGACGCTGATGCCCGCGACGCTTCTGAGCGAGGAGCCGCTGACGCTGACCAACGCGCCGCGGCTGTCGGACATCGCGACGATGACGACGCTTCTCGCCTCGCTCGGCAGCGAGGTGACGGCGATGCAGGACGGCCGCGTCCTGGTGCTGTCGTCCCACGCGCTGAAAAGCCATGTGGCCGATTACGACATCGTGCGGAAGATGCGCGCCTCGATCCTGGTGCTCGGGCCGCTTCTGGCGCGGGACGGGCATGCGGTGGTGTCGCTGCCGGGCGGCTGCGCCATCGGCGCCCGCCCGGTGGACCTGCACCTGTCGGCGCTCGAGGCGATGGGCGCCGAGCTCGAGCTGCGCGACGGCTATGTGCATGCCCGCGCGCCTGGCGGGCTCAAGGGCGGGCGCGTCGCCTTCCCCAAGGTCTCGGTGGGCGCGACCGAGAACGCGCTGATGGCCGCGACGCTCGCACAAGGCACGACGGTGATCGAGAACGCGGCGCGCGAGCCGGAGATCGTCGATCTGGCCCTGTGCCTGCGCCGCATGGGCGCGGTCATCGAGGGCGCCGGCACCAGCACGATCACCATCGAGGGGGTCGAGCGGCTGTCGGGGGCCACGCATCCGGTGGTGCCCGACCGGATCGAGCTCGGCACCTACATGCTGGCGCCGGCGATCTGCGGGGGCGAGGTGACATGCCTCGGCGGGCGGATCGAGCTCGCCGCCGCGTTCTGCGAGCGCCTCGACGCGGCGGGGATCAGCGTCGAGGAGACGGAGCGCGGCCTGACCGTCGCGCGTCGGAACGGCCGGGTGCAGGCGGTCGACGTGGAGACCGCGCCGTTTCCGGGCTTTCCCACCGACCTGCAGGCGCAGATGATGGCGCTTCTCTGCACCGCCGACGGCACCTCGGTGCTGCACGAAACGATCTTCGAGAACCGCTTCATGCATGCGCCCGAACTGGCGCGGATGGGCGCGCGGATCGAGGTCGCTGGCGGCACCGCGCGGGTTCATGGCGTCGATCGGCTGAAGGGCGCGCCGGTGATGGCCACGGATCTGCGCGCCAGCGTCTCGCTCATTCTCGCAGGACTGTCGGCGGAGGGCGAGACGGTGGTGAGCCGGGTCTATCACCTCGATCGCGGCTATGAACACGTGGAACAGAAGCTCGGTGCCGTAGGGGCCCGGATCGAGAGGATCAGCGAGCCATGAGCGATGCCAGGTTCGAGGATGCGCGCGGCGCGCCGCTGCGCCTCAGGGCGTTCGACGTCGAGGATCTTCAGGTGATCTCGGCGCTCGTGCAGGACGGTGTCGTGCCGCTGACCGAGATGACCTGGCAGAAGTCGCAGCGGCGGTTCGGGCTCCTGGTGAACCGGCTGCGGCACGAGGACGATCCGGCGGCGCGGGGCGAGGTCGAGCGGGTGCAGTCGGTGCTGGCCATCGAGGACGTGATCGCGGTCAGCAGTCAGGGCCTCGACCGCGAAGACCGGGATCTGGTCGTGCAGATCATGGCGGTGACGCTGGAGCCCGGCGCCGATGGCGGCGGCCGGGTGGTGCTGACGCTGGCCGGCGACGGGGCCATCGCGATCGAGGTCGAGGCGCTGGAAGTGACGCTGCGGGACGTGACGCGGCCCTATCTCGCGCCCTCGGGCAAGGTGCCCGATCACGGCGCCTGAGGAGAACGGTGCGACCGGCCGTGCGGGTCGGCCGGAGACGGACGATCAAAGATGAAGGACGTTCCGGGGCGCGCACGCGCGCGGTCCGGCGCGCGATGGAGAAACGGCGATGACCCGGTTTCTGGACACGACGAGCGACGGCTTCGAGGCCGACTTCGCGACGCTTCTGTCGTTGAAGCGGGAAGACGCGCCGGATGTCGACGCGGCGGTCGCGGCGATCATCGCCGATGTCCGGACGCGCGGCGACCGGGCGCTGATCGAGCTGACCGAGCGGCACGACCGGCTGAGGCTGACCCCCGACCGCCTGGCCTTCTCGGAGGCCGAGATTGACGCGGAGATCGCGAAGGTGCCGGCCGCGGAGCGCGCCGCGCTCGAACTGGCGGCGGAGCGGATCGAGGCCTACCACGCCCGCCAGCGTCCCGCCGACGAGAGCTGGACCGATGCCGCCGGCGCGAGCCTCGGCTGGCGGTGGAGCGCCGTGGGCGCGGCGGGTCTCTACGTGCCGGGGGGACGCGCGTCCTATCCTTCGTCGCTTCTGATGAACGCGATTCCGGCGCGGGTGGCGGGCGTCGGCCGGCTCGTCGTCACCGCGCCGACGCCGGACGGGCGGGCCAATCCGCTCGTGCTTCTGGCGGCGCGGCTCTCGGGGGTCGACCGGGTCTACCGAGTCGGCGGCGCGCAGGCCATCGCCGCGCTCGCCTACGGCACCGAGACGATCGCCCCGGTCGACAAGATCACCGGTCCCGGCAACGCCTATGTTGCCGCGGCGAAGCGGCGGGTCTTCGGCAGGGTCGGCATAGACATGATCGCCGGCCCCTCGGAGATCACGGTCATCGCCGAGGCCGACACCGATCCCGACTGGATCGCGCTCGACCTTCTCAGCCAGGCCGAGCATGACGAGAGCGCCCAGTCGATCCTGATCGTCACCGAGGCGGGCTTCGGCCGGCGCGTCGCGGAGGCGGTCGCCGCGCGGCTGCAGACGCTGGAGCGGCGCGCCATCGCCGCGGCGAGCTGGCGCGACAACGGCGCGGTGATCGTTGCCCGCGACCTGACGGAAGCCGCGGAGCTGGCGGATCGTATCGCACCCGAGCACCTCGAACTTTGCGTGGCCGATCCCGAGGCGCTGGCCGGAGGGATCCGCAATGCCGGGGCGATCTTTCTCGGCCACTGGACGCCCGAAGCCATCGGCGATTACGTCGGCGGCCCGAACCACGTCCTGCCGACGGCGCGCTCGGCACGCTTTTCCAGTGGATTGTCGGTCATGGACTTTCTCAAGCGCACCACCATCGCGAAGATGACGCCGCAAGCGCTGCGCCAGGTGGGGCCCGCGGCGGAGACGCTGGCCCGCTCCGAAAGCCTCGAGGCGCACGCCTTGAGCGTTCGCGCCCGGCTCGATCGTCTGAACTGATCTCGACGTCGGGGGGTCGAACTCCTATCTTGCGCCGCAAGGGAGGCTGGGCTTGATCAGAGGATAGGCACGGCAATGACATATCTCAGCCATGTCGAAGTTGACGAGACAGGGCTGCCGGTTCCGACGCCCGAGCTGGAACAGGAGTGGCGGGTCGCGGTGTTCGACCTGAAGGAGAGCAGCGAGTTCACCCTGCCGGAGGCGCCCGGCCCTTATCGGCTGCGCCTCGGGCGGAGCGAGGGACGAACGGTCTTTCACTGGGCGGCCGCGGATGGCAGCGAAGGCCGGTTCACCCTGGCCCTGGAAGGGCTCGCTCAGGCGGCCAAGGATTACCGGACCCTGTGCGAGAGCTATGCGGACGCGGTCAGGACCTTGCCCCCGGCCCGCATCGCCGAGATCGACGAGGCGCGCCGCGCGATCCATACGGAGGCCGCACGGCAGCTTCAGACGCGGCTCGCCGACCGGGTGACGATGGACGAGGCGACCGCCCGGCGGCTCTTCACGTTGATCGGCGCCATGTCCGGGATGGCATGACGCGGCTTGATCTTTGCCGTGTTTCGCACCATCTACGCGCCATCCGTTAATGCGGATGGCAATCACGGAGTGACCATGGCCAAGGAAGAACTGCTCGAGTTTCCCGGTGTCGTGAAGGAACTGCTGCCGAATGCGACGTTCAGGGTCGAGCTGGAGAACGGCCATGAGATCATCGCGCATACGGCGGGCAAGATGCGCAAGAACCGCATCCGGGTTCTCGCGGGCGACAAGGTGCAGGTCGAGATGACCCCCTACGATCTGACCAAGGGACGGATCAATTACCGCTTCAAGTGAGGCGCCGCGGCTGATCCTCGGCTCCGGCTCGCCGCGGCGGCTGGACCTGCTCGCGCAGATCGGGCTGGTGCCCGATGCGGTGCGCGTGCCTGGGATCGACGAGACGCCACGGCCCCGAGAGGCGCCGCGGGACTATTGCCGCAGGATGGCGTCGGAGAAGGTCCACGCCCTCCCGATCGAGGCGGACGAGGTGCTGCTCTGCGCGGACACGACCGTCCATGCCGGACGCCGCATCCTGGGAAAGCCCGCCGATGTGGACGAGGCGCGGGTTTTTCTGTCGCTTCTGTCGGGGCGGCGGCACCGCGTCGTCACCGCCGTCGCGGTGCGCCGAGCCGAACGGGTCTGGCTGCGCGACGTGGTGAGCGCGGTCCGCATGAAGCGGCTCGCGGCGGCGGAGATCGACGCCTACCTCGCCACCGGCGACTGGCAGGGCAAGGCCGGCGGGTATGCCATCCAGGGGCCCGCCGCGGCCCTGGTGCCGTGGATCCAGGGATCCCATTCGGCGATCATGGGCTTGCCCCTGGCCGAGACGGCGACGCTTCTGGCTGCGGCGGGACTCGCCGTCTGGACCGCGGCATGAAGGGCACGAGCATCCATCTCGACCATGTGGAGGGCCGGCTCGCCGGGGCGCGGCTCGTCGACGGGCGCCTCGACGACCTTCTGGTCGCGCCGGACGCTGACATTCCTGCTGCGGGAGCGATCTATCGCGGCATCGTCGAGCGACCGATGAAGGGCCAGGGCGGCGTGACGCTGCGCCTGCCGAGCGGGCGCGGCTATCTGCGGGCGGCGAAGGGTCTGCGGCCGGGTCAGGCCATTCTCGTGCAGGTCACGGGATATGCGGAGGACGGCAAGGCCGTTCCGGTCACCGCCGATCCGGTGCTGAAGTCGCGCCACGTCATCGTCACGCCGGGCAAGCCCGGCATCAACGTCTCGCGCGGCATCAGGGACGAGGAGGTGCGCGCGCGCCTTCTCGCACTGGCTGGCGACGCCGCCGAGGCGGTCGCTGGAGCCGGCGTGATCCTGCGTTCGGCTGCCGCCGAGGGGGCCGACGACGAGGTGACCGAGGACGTCGCGGCCATGCTCGATCTCGCGCAGCGCCTGGCGGGCGATGCCGGAACTGGCCCGGAACTGCTCGTCGATGGGCCGGATCCGCACATGCTGGCCTGGCGGGACTGGCCGTTGCCGGACGCGCTCTTCACCGATCCGGGCAATTTCGCGGTGCACGGCATCGATGCGATGGTCGAGGCGCTCGCCCGGCCGCGCGTCGAGCTGGCCGGTGGCGGCTGGATCAGTATCGAGCCGACGCAGGCGCTCGTCGCCGTCGACGTCAATACCGGCGGCGATACGTCGCTTGCCGCCGGGTTGAAGGCGAACATCGCCTGCGCGCGCGCCCTGCCCGCCGCTCTGCGCTGTCGCGGGTTGGGCGGTCAGATCGTGATCGACATGGCGCCCGCCCCGAAGAAGGACCGCCTCAGGGTGGAGCAGGCGCTGGGCGCGGCGCTTCGCGGCGATCCGATCGCCACCACTCTTGCCGGATGGACCCCCCTTGGCCATTTCGAGTTGCAGCGGAAGCGCGAGCGTCTGCCGCTCCACACCATCCTTGGAGGTTGAGATGCCCTGCCCCATCTGCGCCCGAGACACCGACCCCGCCTATCGGCCGTTCTGTTCGAAACGCTGCGCCGATGTCGATCTGGGCCGCTGGCTGCGCGGCAGCTACGCGGTGCCGGTCGAGGAGGACGAGGACTGGAACGAGGATACGGCCCCGCGCCGGGAACAGACCGGCTGATTTTTGCCTCGTCCCTCTGGACGCCGCCCGGCCGGGCGTCTAAGACACCGCCACCCCGTGCCCGGGTAGCTCAGGGGTAGAGCAGTGGATTGAAAATCCTCGTGTCGGTGGTTCGATTCCGCCCCCGGGCACCATAAAAAAAATAATCGTTTAAAATCAATACGTTAGATGTCACATCCCGCGCGATTATACGGTCGTTTCTTGAAGAGGTCCGGCCTTTGTCGCTGCCAGTCCTTGAGGGCGTCGACGGGCGTTCGGCCCTTGAGCACTGATTGCGGAAGCTGGCCGTTGTAGAGGCGGACGTAGCGAAGGATCGTCTGTTCGAGGTCCTCGCCGCTGTGGAAATGATGACTTTGCAGGACGTCCTCGATCCGGCCATTGAAGCGCTCGACCATGCCGTTCGTTTGCGGCCGCATCGGCGGGGCCAGGCGATGCTCGATACCGAGATCGGCGCAGAGGCGGTCGAACTCGTGGTTTGCGGTGGCGGCGCGCTTCCGCAGGCCGAAGAGCCTGTCCGTGAACTCCTTGCCGTTGTCGGTGAGCACCCGCGTGATCCGCATCGGCGCAGCACGTTCCAGGTCGCGTAGGAAGCGGCGGGCGTTGGCCGCCGTCTTCGCCGGATAGACGCGCACGAAGACCCACCGCGTGGCGCGATCGATGGCCACGAACAGATACCGGCGGCGGTCTTCGTCCGCCATCTGCGGCAGGTATTTCACGTCGACATGCAGGTAACCCGGCTCGTAGGCCTTGAACGGCTTGTGTGCGGGCCGTCGCGCGGTTGGCTTCAGGTCACGCAGGTTGCCGACACCATGCCGGCGCAGGCAGCGGTCCAGCCCGGAGCGCGAGACGTTCGGGTTCAGGAACTCGCGGACTACGCAGAGAAGGTCGTCGAGCGGCAAGAGCAGGGTCTTGCGCAGCGGTGTGAGCGTCGATTGCAACCGATGCGCCGTGTGGCTGCGGTCATGCACGCTGTCGCGCTTGCGCCACTTCCAGACCGTCTGCTCGGAGATGCCATAGCGCTCCGCCACCATCCAGGCAGGCTCGGTGCTCGCCTGGATCGCGGCCCGGATCTTCGGTGTCGTCGTCGCCTGCTTGTGCAGAGAGATCAGCATGCTCGCCCCCCGTCCCGAACCTCGCGCAGGATCGATCTTGCCATGAACAGAGCAGAGCGGCGAGGAGCTATGTGATCGTCCGGGACACGACAGAGAAACCTTCATATGCATCGAGGATTTGGTGCGTGGAATAATCGACGAACGGGCACCGAACCATCGACACGACGATTTTTGATCCACCCTCGTCTGATCAATTTTTCGGAAGCGCCGGCTCAAGTGTTCGCGCAGCGTGGAGAACCCGTAACCCGACTAAAACCGTCAAATTTTGCCAGAGAGCCCGAAGCTGACGCTTGTCGGAGCCTCACAGGTGGTGACGGGCGGAGTTGCGGTCAGCCATCCACTCGCTAGAGCCTAGACTGAATTGCTGGAGTGGTGTCGACGTTCGACTGAATAGTGTCGTTTTGTTGCTGCAGAAGCCGGTCGCTGCGTTCAATCAAGCTAGTAAAACGACCGCTCACCGCTTTTATTCGTAAGCATCCGGCTTAGGCCGCCGTCAGGCTGCTTGGCGATGCTCTGAGGCTCGCCAGTTCCACGGCAGCAGATCCGGCACCTTGGAAGCGGTGGTGCCAGGCAGTCGGCCGAGAACATCCGCCAGCCATGCCTGGGGATCGATGTCGTTCATCTTCGCGGTGACGATGAGGGAATACATGAAGGCGGCGCGGTCGCCGCCGCGCTCGGAGCCGGCGAAGAGCCATGACTTCCGGCCGAGGGCCACGCCCCGCAGGGCCCGTTCGGCCGCGTTGTTCGTCAGGCAGATCCGACCATCCTCGAGGAACCGGGTGAAGGCCGCCCGGCGGTCCGTTTTGAACATGTAGGCGATCGCCTTGGCGACGGGGTTGTGCCTCGACATCGTGCTTCGCTCGGCGCGCATCCAGTCGTGGAGCTCCTCGACCAGCGGCCGGACCAGGCGTTGCCGCGCTTCGAGCCGCGCCATGACCTCCATTCCATTGAGGCTGCGGAAGCGCGCCGCCACCGGAAACCACGAGTTCGACCGCCTCTGCGCCGATCTCGGTATCGAGCATCGCCTGGCCCCGCCGATGCGGCCGCAAACGAACGGCATGGTCGAGCGCTTCAATGGCCGGATCGAGGACGTCCTGCAAAGTCATCATTTCCACAGCGGCGAGGACCTCGAACAGACGATCCTTCGCTACGTCCGCCTCTACAACGGCCAGCTTCCGCAATCAGTGCTCGAGGGCCGAACGCCCGTCGACGCCCTCAAGGACTGGCAGCGACAAAGGCCGGACCTCTTCAAGAAACGACCGTATAATCGCGCGGGATGTGACAGCGGCGAGGGTCTATCTGATCGTCCGGGACACGACACTTATCCCCCGACATGTCCCTCATCTCGGCTGCAGGGGTTCGGCTTGGGTTTCGAAATAGCTGAAAGTGGATGCCCCCGGACGGGGCATCAGTACGGCTTCTGCCTAGCGTCTTCCTGCCGGGTTCGTGGACGTCACGAACAACTCCGAAGCTTGGCCCATGATCTCGCGCCACCCGTCGTAGAACGCCTCGCGCGGATCTTCCTTGTGCGCATGGTCCGCGGCTTCGTTTGTCATCAATGTTGCGATGATGAGAACGGTCACAGGGATGCTTGGGTACCTCCCTATCAATTCCGCCACGTCCATGAAGTATTCGCCGGCGCAACGGCCCAGATCGAGCAGAACCCAACGCGCAGCCGGACCAGACCCATCGACTGGAGTCTTTACAGGGAGCGCCATCTCGTCTATTATTTTCACAATATCAAACGCTTATGGAGGATTTCCCTCCGATGCGAAGAGACCGTCCCCTCCTTCGAAGCCTTTCTCGACCTCGCCTGCGTAATGGTCTGGATTGCGTGAATGAAGACGCCGCCTAGTCCTCCTCGCCCAGGGTGTTGTAGCGCTCGATCACCGCGGCGGCGCGCTTGCCCGATGCGCCTGGGTTGACGTTGGCGCGGTATCCGGCGTTCGGGTCGATGACGTGGATATTGGCATTGTGGACCTGCGCCAATCCGGCCACGGGCGAGATGCCGTCGGTTCCGTTCATCGGATCGGTGGTGCAGCCCGCCGCGAGGACCAGAAGCATCGCCAGCACTGCCGTCGTCCTACTTGCCGGCATATTTGGCCCCCGCAACGTAGTCGTCGTTGATCACGTGGCCGAAGGGTGCCTCGATGCCGCGCTGCTCAAGCTGCCGGGTCATCTCGCCCCGGCTGATCTCCTGGATGCCGAAGAGGAAATAGGTGTTCTCGCGGGTCACCGTCGAATAATCGAGCGGCGTGGCCAGCAGGTCGGGTGAGGCCGCCGGCCGGCTGAGGCGCGGGGTCACGATGATCACGAGGTCGGTCTCCTCCTTCTGGTAGGACGCCGAGCGGAACAGCGTGCCGAGGATGGGGACTTCTCCAAGCCAGGGGACCTGCTGCTGGCGGCGGGTGTTGTTGCGCTGCAAGAGACCCGCGATGGCGAAGCTCTGCCCGTCATGGAGCTCGATCGTGGTGCTGGCCCGGCGCGTGGAGAAGCTCGGCAGTTCGATGAGCCCGGTGTCGAACGTGTTGGAGAAGTCGACCTGGCTGACCTCCGGCTCGAGGGTCAGGTTGATCAGCCCGTTGTTGAGCACGATCGGCGTGAAGCTCAGACGGACGCCGAATTCCTTGAACTGGATCGTGACCTTGCCATCGTCCTCGGCCACCGGGATCGGCACCTCGCCGCCGGCGAGGAAGCTCGCCGTCTCTCCCGAAAGCGCGGCCAGGGTCGGCTCGGCGAGGTTGCGCGCGAGGCCGCGCTCCTCCAGCGCTTCGACCAGCAGATCGACGTTGAGCCCGTCGCGCACGAGGCTCGCCAGGAAACTGCCGAACGGCACGCTGTCGCCGTTGAGGCCGCGGCCCGTCGCGACGCTCGTCAGGCCATCGGAGTTGCGGTCCGTGCCGGTGATCGTGATGCCGAGGCTCTTGCCGGCGTCGCGCGACGCCTCGATCATGCGAACCTCGAGGAAGACCTGCTGCGGGCTGGCGATCTGCAGGGCGTTGATCACGTCCTCGGACCCGTATTGCCCGGCGATCTCGAGCACCCGGTCGAGCGCGATCGCGTCGGGAACGGTGCCGTTCAGCCGCAGCCGGCCGTTGACGGATTCGGCGCGGACATCGGCGCCGGGCGCCGCACCCCGCATGGCGGCCGAAAGGTCGCGCGTGTCGACCGTCACCTCGAGATCGACGAGGCCCACCGGGAATTCCTCGTCGCCGAAGACCTGCAGGTTCGTCTGCCCCAGGCCCTGGCCCAGGACGTAGAACGATCGCGGCGAGATCAGCACCACGTCGGCGATCTCGGGATCGCCGATCACCAGGCGGCTGATGTCCTGCCCGGTGGTGTAGACCCGCGATTCCCCGATCGGCACCGCCAGCTGTTCGGCATAGCGGTTGCTGAGCTGCAACTGCGCGTCCTGCGCGCTTGCGCCGTGGGGACCGGCGAACGGCACCAACGCGCAGAGCGTCGAGAGAAGGAGGGCCCTAACCGGATGCGGCATCGCGCAGGATCCTGAGATTGGTTTTGATGACGGGGGCGCCGGGTTGCAATTGCTGGGCCCGGGCGAAGCTGACCGAGGCCTTGCCGTAATCGCCGCGCAGCAGATACGAGAAGCCCATGTTGTTGTGGTAGGAGTAGCTGTCCTTCGCGATTCTGCCGCAGGTGGTGTAGGCTCGGTCCGCCAGATCGAAGCGGTAGAGCCAGTCGTAGGAGGCCGCCATGCCGAGGCAGGCCTGCGGATCCTTCGGGGATCGCTTGGCCGCCATCTGGAAATATTTCGCGGCGTATCCGAAATTGCCGCTCTCGAAGGCGGTCATCGCCACGGACAATTCCGCTCCCGCCGGCACGTCCGGCACCGATCGCGGAATGACGTTGCGCGACGCCTCGACCGCCGTCGATCCGCAGCCGGCGACGCTGGCAAGCCCCGCCAGGAGCAGTACGAGTGGAAAGGTGCGGCCTCTCGCGCCGGACCTGCCTGAATGTGTCACAGCTACCTCGCCCCTAAGTTGCTTGCTCGAAGGGAGCACATGCTTAACGGGCTGTCCAGAAGTCGGAGAGGATCTGCACGCTGCGCGCGAGTCCGTTCATAGCTGTGATGTCCGCGCAACATCTTCCGGAGGGATGGCCCTCCCGAGGCCGCCGGGTGCGGCCTCCGCGGAACTATTCGGCGGCGCTCCCGGCGGCCGGAGCGGCTTGCGCGGGGGCTGCGTCGGGTGCGGCCAGCAGGAGATACGGACGCTCGCGCTGCTCGTCGTCGGCAGCCATCCTCTGGCACGCCGTTCCGCGGCACTCATAGGTCTCGGGCGCTTCGGCGCCCCTCAGCACCGTGACCATGGAGCGCAGCGGTCCGGCGACCGGCACCACGTCGACCGTCGCGGAGACCAGCGGCTGCTGGGCCTCGTTCAGGACGATGAGGTTGGTCGAGCCCGCCGCAAGTCCTGTCAGGACGATCGTGTTGCCGGTCCCGACCGTGGCGTTCGCGATCGTGTCGTCGCCGACGATGATCGTTCCGAACGGCTCGTCGGCCTGCAGCAGCTTGAAATGACCGACCGTCAGGCGCAGCGTGCCGCCCGCCTCGGCCATGGCCAGCACCGTGGGCGCCTCGGCGGCGGCCGGAAGGGTCTGCGCCGCGAGGGGCGTGCCGAAGGTGACGAGGAGCGCAAGCGAGCCCGCCATTGCTGCGAGAGGTATGTGCGATTTCATCTTGGTGCTCCGTCCCGGAGATTGGACTATCTGGCGACGCTGCGCTCTGCGGTGAGCGTGACCGACCCGATGGTAAGGCCGGATACCATCGGCGTGAAGGGGTAGCTCAACGTCAGGTTGCGAAACGTGGCGGTGCCCGGGTCGGGCTCGGGCGAATCGACATCCACATTCTCGGGAACGAGGCCGGTCAGCCGGTCCGTGTCGCGCACGGCGTCGGCCAGAGCGCTCTCCGGGACGGTGAAGTTCAGCATCACCACCCGCGCCGCCCGATCGGCGGCATGGGCGAGCTCGTTCATCAGGAACAGCGCCCGGCCGACCTCGATGATTCCGATGGTGCTGACGAAGAGCAGCAGGCCGATGAAGGCGAACTCGACCGCGGCAGCGCCCGTCTCGCAGGTGCGAAGGCGACGCAGGCTCCTCATCGCACTTCCACCAGCACCGAAGGAGCCAGGTCCATGTCGGGCAGGAAGATGCCCTCATAGGTCCGGGCGGCGGAGAGCTCGTAGAACTTCTGCGGCCGGACCGCGCAGGTGGCGGTGCAGCCCGTATCTTTTGCGCCGGTGGTCGGGCAGATGCAGTAGGGTGCGGGCTCCGGCACGAAGGCAATATCGGCCAAGGCCGCGCAATCCGCCGCGACGCCGCCGCAGACCGATCTCTTCAGGGTCAAAAGAACGGCATCCTTGCCGCCGTCGCGCATCGCCACCTGCGCCCCCGAGCGCAGGACATGATCGAGCTGCATCCGGTCGCGCAGTGCGAACCCGACATCGACCATCGCCAGAAGCGAGAAGAAGATCATCGGCGCGACCAGGGCGAACTCGATGGCCGAGACACCCGCCGCGTCGCGGGCGAATGACCCGATGAGGCGCCCCCGCCTGCGCAGGGTCCGGGCGGACCGGCCGGTGCTCATGCCGCCCGCCGACGAGGCGAAAGCCTCGACAGAAGGCCCCCTGACCTGCGCTTCGGCCGGTGCCCCGCCCCCTGCAGCAATGTCTCGGAGATCGTCAAGAAGGGTTGGGCGGCGCGCGCGGCGACATCGCCAATCATCTGCCCGTTATTGGCCGCGGTTCCGTAGAGTTTCGGGTCGAACCCGATCGCCACGACCAGCTCCAGCCCGACGGCTTCGGCGAACTCGGCGGGCTTGATCTCGGGGCGCTTCGAGATGCCCACCTGGTTCAGCACCACGCGCGGAGGGGCATCGTGCGGGCGCGCCTTCTGCAACATCTCCACGAGGCTCTTGGTGTTGCGCAGGTTGGCGAGGTCCGGCATCGCGGTGATCACCACCTCGTCAGCGGCCACCAGCATGCGCCGCGCCCAGCCCGACCACAGATGCGGCATGTCGAGCACCACATGCGAGGCACTGGCCTTCGCCACGTCGACAAGCGCGTCGAAATCCTCCTCTCCGAGATCGTAGGGCCGATCGAGCATGGCCGGTGCGGCCAGCATTCCCAGCCGCTCCGAGCACCGGCCAAGCAGCCGCTCGAGGAGCAGGTCGTCGAGCTTGGCGCCGCTGCCGAGCGCCTCGGCCACGCCCTGCGCGCTGTCGATGTTGAAGTCGAGCCCGGCCGTGCCGAAGGGCAGGTCCATGTCGGCGAGGATCACGTCGAGTTCGAGCCTGTCGGCGAGGGTCGCTGCGACATTGTGGGCAATCGTCGAGGAGCCGACCCCGCCCTTGGCCCCGATGAAGGCGCAGGTGCGGCCGAGCTTCTTCGCGCCGGCCTCCTCGTAGAGCCGCGCGATGGCGGCGATGAGCGCGGGCGTATCCACCGGGCCGACGAGATAGTCGCTGATGCCGTGGTCGATCAGGGCGCGATAGAGCCGGATGTCGTTCGAGGCGCCGATGACGATCACCCGGGTCTCGGCGTCGCAGACCTCGGCCAGCCGCCCGAGCTCCTCGAGCAGCAGATCCCCCGGAACCTGGCGCTCGATCACGATGAGATCGGGACTGGGCGCGTTGCGATAGCGCGAGATCGCCGATTGCATCCCGTCCATGACGGCCTCGACGCTGGCGCGCATCATCCGCCGGTCGCGCGCGGCGGCGGCCACCGCGTCGTGGGTCTCGGCGGTTTCGCAGAAGGCCGCGATCCGGATCTTCGGGACCGGCCGGGTGCCGAGGTCGGACGTGGCGGGCCGCGGATCGTGCATGCTGGAGATCAATGTCATCGGTCAGCTCCTCAATTCGTCTTGGCGACGCGGCTCTGGCCGCCGCCGATGATGTGGATGGTCCGCTCGATGTCGTTCAGCACGACCTGCATCTCGGAATTGTCGGCCGAGGAGCGCAGCGACAGCGACAGAACCCCGTTGGCCTCGGCCGCCGAGACGATCTCGGCCTGCGCCGGGGCGAGTTCCAGGGTCGCGGTCTTGGCGGAGGCGACGGCATTGGCCTCGGGCGCGGTGGTCTGCTGATCGATGGCCAGCACGCGGACATTGGTGACCACGGTGCGGGTGACGCCGCCGGTCGTGCCGTCGCGCACCACGGTGTGCAGCACGTCGACGCGGTCATCGGGCAGGATGAAGCCGCCCGCGGTGCTTTCGGCGGTAACCTTGACCGACACCGCGCGCTTGCCCGGCTCCAGAAGCGACGAGAGATAGCCGGTATCGCTGGCGCCGACCTTCTCGGAGCGCAGCGGCTCGCCGGCGAGCATCGAGACGCGCACCAGCTTGCCGCCGAACTCGGTCATCGCCTCGGGCCGGTCCGCGCGCAGGATATAGCCGTCGTGAACCGCGTCCCTGGGCCAGGACTTCCATTCCAGATCCGCGGGCGCGAGCCGCCGGCGCTGATCGAGGTCGGTCGCGGCGACAAGAACCTCGGCGCCCTCGGCCGGCATGGCGGGGGCGGTCACGGTGACCTCCTGCACCTGCGGATCGCGGGTGGTGGTCAGCCACGCGGCGCCGCCACCGGCGGTGAGCGACAAAGCGAGGACGAGAAGTCGGGAAACGGCCATGGATCGGAGTCCTTCTGTTCGGATGGGTCAGGCGAGAAGCGCGAACCAGGGGGTGGTGGGGATGACGAGAAGCGCCGCGGGCGCCATCGCCAGCGCATAGGGGATGCCGGCGCCGGGCGCCTGCACCCGCGCGATGAAGGGCAGGCCATAGAGCGTCGCGGGGAGCGGCAGCATGCGGAGCGCGAGGAACATCATGGCCAGCACGCCGCCGATCAGCGTGGCATAGACGAGAAAGACCAGCGTGCCCTCGGGCCCGAGCCACAGCGCGACGGCCGCCATCAGCTTGGCGTCGCCGCCGCCGATGAACCCGAACGCGAAGAGCGTGAAGGTCGCGAGCAGCATCAGCCCGGCCGTGCCGAGCGCCTGGCCCATCTCGATGACGCCGAAGCCCGCCAGCGGCGCGAAGACCATATAGGCTCCCGCGATCAGGAGGACGAGCCGGTTGCGGATCGTCAGCGTCGCCGCGTCCTGCAGCGCCGCGAAGATCATCGCGACGCAGAAGAAGGCCAGGGCGGCGAAGGCGGCGGTCTCGGAGATCATGTGGAAGGTCCCTTCTCTCGGGCAGCAGGCCCGGGAGGGCGCGCGCGTGATTATCAAGAAGGGGTCGTAGCATGGCGCGGCCGGCCCGCTCCATTCGGCCAGATCGCCTAGGCCGGTCCCGCGGCACGGCCTAGGCCACATGGCCTAGCCGGCCGGGGCGCGGGCGCGATTCGCGGGGGATTCGGGGCCTGTCCGGGGCCGATTTCTGCGGGTCGGGGGTTAAGGGGCCGTTAATTTCATGGGCCGGAGGGGGCGCGGGCGGCCTAGGCCATCAGGCCGAATTTCGGAAAATTCGAGAAAAAGGCATCACTGATGGCACGCCGAACATGGCGACCACCGCTGGCCAGGCCGCCATGACAGAGGCCGCCAGATCAACCACGAACCGAAAGGGACTACCCAATGACGAACCTCATCAATCGCTTCAAGAACGACGAATCCGGCGCCACCGCGATCGAGTACGGCCTGATCGCCGGCCTGATTTCGGTCGTCATCATCGCTGTTGTGACGACCGCCGGGAGAGGACTGACCTCTGTTTTCGACAACATTGGCAAAGCGCTGGCGACTGCGAAGCCTGCCGTCGAGTAAGCGTCTCCAGATGGCGGGGCGGGAGCGCCGATCTCCCGCCCCGCCGCATCGTATCCTTGGTTCCAGTTCGGAAAGACGGTCATGTTCGGCAAGAGACAGGCGAGTTCGATCACGGCAATCCCCACCAATGCCGCGCGGGCGCCTCAGCCCACAGCCAAGCCGGCCGCCCGCGCCGCCTCCCCGACTGCAACCGCGCCGATGGTGCAGGATACTCGGAAACCCCCGGAATACCACGACCGCAAGGCGTCGATCTTCGCCGCGCTGGTCGAGACGATCGACGTCTCCCAGCTGTCGACAACTCGACCCCGACACGGCCCGCAACAGCATCCGCAGCGTCGTCGCCGAGATCGTCGCCGCGAAGAAGATCGTGCTGTCCGCCGCCGACCAGAACGAATTGCTCGAGGACATCTGCAACGACGTTCTGGGCCTCGGCCCGCTGGAGCCGCTGCTCGCGCGCGACGAGATCACCGACATCATGGTGAACGGCCCCGACCAGGTCTATATCGAGGTCGGCGGCCGCGTGCAGCAGGCCGACGTGCGGTTCCGCGACGAGGCGCAGCTTCTCAACATCTGCCAGAAGATCGTGAGCCAGGTCGGCCGCCGGGTCGATGAATCCTCGCCGATCTGCGACGCGCGGCTGCTCGACGGCTCCCGCGTCAACGTCATCGCCCCGCCCTTGGCCGTCGACGGCGCCACGCTGACGATCCGGAAATTCGCCCGCGACCGGCTGACGCTCGACCAGCTGGTGCGCTTCGGCGCCATCACCCCCGAAGGGGCCGAGGTTCTGAAGATCATCGGCCGGGTGCGCTGCAACGTGCTGATCTCGGGCGGCACCGGCTCGGGCAAGACGACGCTTCTGAACTGCCTGACCCGCTATATCGACGCGGGCGAGCGCATCGTCACCTGCGAGGACGCGGCCGAATTGCAGCTTCAGCAGCCCCATACCGTGCGGCTGGAAACCCGCCCGCCCAATATCGAGGGCGAGGGCGAGATCACCATGCGCCAGCTCGTCAAGAACTGCCTCCGGATGCGCCCTGACCGGATCATCGTCGGCGAGGTCCGGGGATCGGAAGCCTTCGACCTTCTGCAGGCGATGAACACCGGCCATGACGGGTCGATGGGCACGCTTCACGCGAACTCGCCGCGCGAGGCGATCTCGCGGCTCGAATCGATGATCACCATGGGCGGCTTCAACCTGCCGGCGCGGACCATCCGCGAGATGATCTCGGGCTCCATCGACGTGATCGTGCACGCCATGCGCATGCGCGACGGCTCGCGCCGCATCACCCACATCACCGAGGTGCTGGGCATGGAGGGCGACGTGATCACCACCCAGGATTTGATGCTCTACGACGTGCAGGGCGAGGATGCCGACGGCCGCCTGATCGGCCGCCACGTTTCGACCGGCATCGGCCGGCCCGCCTTCTGGGACCGGGCCAGATATTACGGCGAGGAAAAGCACCTCGCCGCCGCGCTCGACGCCGCCATCGCGCCCGCAGCCTGAAGGAGAGGATAGATGAGTTCCGCGCAACCGCTCCTGGTCTTCCTGCTCACCGCGCTCGCCGCGGGCGGCATGCTCTGGACGCTGTTCCAGCCCCGCCTCGACGGCGGCAGCCGCGCCAGCGACCGCATCAGCGCAATTGCCCGGGGCCAGTCCGCGACGCTGCCCGGCGCCGCGAAGGACCGCGGCCGCAAGCAATCGGTCGAGGATGCGCTCCGCGAGCTGGCCGAGAAGGAGACCGGGGCCGACGGCAAGCGCCGCAAGATCTCGCTCCAGGCGCGGATCCGGCAGGCGGGCCTCGGCTGGTCGCGGCGCACCTTCCATGTCGTCGGGCTTTTCGCGGGCGCTTCTCGCCGGCCTCTTCGCGGCGGTGGCGTTCGGCTTGGGCGCCTTGCCCTCGGCGGGCTTCGGCCTGGGCGCGGCGCTCCTCGCCCCCAACCTCATCGTCAACCACAAGCGCAAGCGGCGCCTGGCGCGCTTCACCGCGGAACTGCCCGACGCGCTCGACGTGATCGTGCGCGGCGTGAAATCCGGCCTGCCCCTGTCGGACTGCCTCAAATCCATCGCCGCCGAGGCGCCCGAGCCGATCCGCGCCGAGTTCAAGGCGATCGTCGACGACCACACCATGGGCATGCCGCTGGCCGAGGCCGCCGCGCGTCTGCCCGAGAGGGTGCCGGTGTCCGAGGCGACCTTCTTCGCCATCGTCATCGCGATCCAGAGCCGCAGCGGCGGCAGCCTGTCCGAAGCGCTCGGCAACCTCTCCCGCGTGGTCCGCGAACGCAAGAAGATGGCCAACAAGATCAAGGCGATGAGTTCCGAGGCCAAGGCCTCGGCCATGATCATCGGCGCGCTGCCGTTTCTCGTGGCGGGCGCCCTGGCGGTCATCAGCCCCGACTACATCGCGCTCCTGTTCACCGATCTGGTCGGCAACATCATCCTCGCCATCTCCGGTTTCTGGATGCTGATCGGCATCCTGGTGATGCGCAAGATGATCGCCTTCGACTTCTGAGGACCCCGGACCATGAACCTCGACCTGCTCCTTCAGACCTACCGCGACCCGGCCATCGGCCTGCTCGCCGCCGCCGCGGTCGCCTTCGGCATCCTCGTGGCGCTCTGGCCCTACATGGCGGCCGACACGCTCGCCCGGCGGATGCGGCTCGTGACCGACGAGGCCGAGCGGATCCGGCTCCGCGAGCGCAGCCGCCTGCAATCGAGCGGCAAGGTCTCGCTCCGGCCCGAGCCGAAGAAGCTCTTCAAGGACATCGTCGAGCGCTTCGGCCTCGCCAAGGACGGAACAGACGGCGCGATGCGCCGCCGGCTGCGCATGGCGGGCTTTCGCGGCGAGGGTCCGATGATGGCCTTCCTCGCGCTGCGCTTCCTGATGCCGCTGGGGCTCTTCGCGCTGGCCGTGCTCTACGTCTTCGTGCTGCTCGACCTGCAACGCCCCTTCGCCCTCAAATGGGGAATCTGCGTCGCCGTCGCCTGCATCGGCTATTACGGCCCCGCGATCTACATCAAGAACCTGATCGACAAGCGCCAGCAGGCGATGCGTCGGGCCTGGCCCGACGCGCTCGACCTGCTGCTGATCTGCGTCGAGTCGGGCATGAGCATCGAGGGCGCGCTGCGCAAGGTCGCGACCGAGATCGGCTCGCAATCGGTCGAGCTGGCCGAGGAGCTGAGCCTGACCACGGCCGAGATGTCCTACCTCGCCGACCGGCGCAAGGCGTTCGAGAACCTCGCCGAACGGACCGGCGTCGACAGCATCCGGCAGGCGGTGACGACGCTGATCCAGGCCGAGAAGCACGGCACCTCGCTCGGACAGTCGCTGAGGGTGCTGGCGCAGGAAAGCCGCGATTTGCGCATGAGCCTCGCCGAGAAGAAGGCCGCCGCCCTGCCGCCGAAGCTGACCGTGCCGATGATCGTCTTCTTCCTGCCGGTCCTGTTCGGCGTGATCCTGGGCCCGGCCGGCATCCAGATCATGAACCTTTGACCTCGCCCCCATGGAGCGCTTTATGAACAAGTCCCGTTTCACCGCGTTTTTTTCCGACCATAGCGGCGGGGTGATCATCTACGTGGCCCTGGCCCTGCCGGTCCTGGTGGGCGGCATGGGGATGGGCGCCGAGACCGGCTACCGCTACTACAACCAGCGCCTGCTGCAGCACGCCGCCGATGTCGCCGCCTATGCCGGCGCCGTGCGCAAGTACAACGAGAAGAGCGACGCGAATGTCGAAGCGGCCGCACTGAACGTCGCCACCGGGTCGGGCTTCGCGTCGGACATCGGCGTCCTTCCCGTCGCCCATGTCCCCCCCACGATGGGCGCCTACATCGGCGATCCCTCCGCTGTGGAGGTCATCCTGAGCGAGACCCGGCCGCGGCTGTTCTCGGCGATCTTCTTCGACAAGGATAACAAGAATGTGGCCATCGCGGCGCGGGCCGTGGCGGCGGTCAGCGGCGAAAGCTACTCTGGCTGCATCCTGGCGCTGTCCAGTAGTGAGAGCGGTGCCGTCACCGTCACTGGTAGCACCAGCGTGAAGCTGAAGGGGTGTTCCGTCGCCTCGAACTCATCGGCGTCGAATTCCTTCAACATGTCGGGCATGGGATCGAGCATCTCCACCGATTGCGTTTCGGTCGTCGGCGGGGCCACAACCACGACCAACCTGACGCTCACTGAATGCGAAGCAGTGTCGACGAGCGCGCCGGCTGTCCAGGATCCCTATTACTGGGTGATGGAACCCGACATGAGCAAGATCACCTGTGAAAACACCAATTCGGTTGGACATCCGACCAAGGCCTCCCCGCCCGTGAAGACCAACCAGATCTGGAAGCATCCAAGCGGGGTAGATGTCCCCGTCAGATGCTTCAAAAACGGCCTCGACGTGAAAGGCAATGTCGATTTCGAGCCGGGACTCTACATCATCAAGGGCAGTGCGCTGACGGCAGGCGGCTCCACCACCCCGCTTATGAGAAGCATAGATGCAGCTGGTAATCCACCCGGCGCGGTCACCTTCTACTTCACCGAGGGCGGCTTCGCGAAGCTGAACGGGACCGCCGACCTCAAGCTTTCCGCTCCGGCGACCGGACCTTATGCGGGACTCCTGTTTTTCGGCAGTCGTTCGGAAACGGGCATCAAGCACATCATCAACGGCGGCGCGAGTTCCGCACTTCAGGGTGCGATCTACGCGCCTGCGTCGCACGTCCAATATTCCGGGAATTCCGCCGCCGCCAGTGGATGCACGCAGCTGATCGCGAACACCATTACCCTCACCGGCAACTCGGATATACAGGTGGATTGCGAAAACAACGGGACCGAAGAGATCCTGGTCGGCCAACTGATCTCGGTGGTGGAGTGACACCTGCCGAGAATGGCGCGGCGCCCCAACCTGCTAGGCGGCTGGGCGCTCGCCGCCGGGCCTGCTTCCCGAAGCCGTTCAGAGTTTCGCGCCCCCTACCAGGCGCGCTGGGCCGAACATCCACGGTTTAGACCGGCAACTATCCGGCGAAACATGCGGGATTGTAGCATGGTCGGAGACACACATGGAGAGGATGCGGGTTCACGGTCTGCCATGCGATGTTATGTCGTGGATCGGTGGAAAACCCGGGCCGAAGCGGCCACCCAGGACGCAGTTCTCGGAGATTGCTATAAATCAGGGGGTTGATGCAAGACCGCCCGAACGCAATTCAATCTATGATTGAAAAAGCCCGAATATATTGCCTTCAATTATCCCTTTTCGTGTCCAAATTCATTAACGCTGTTTCACTTTTTTCCAGCAGCGCCTCCCGCTATTCTGTAAGACATTCCGACACGCAAGTTTTCGACTCGAGACAAGTCATTATGGTTAAAAAAGGTGTGTGTCGCCCGCTCACATGGGTCCGCGTCGAGGATGCCTCGGAGGGCGGTGAACACGACGGCATTTCGGATGGCGATGCGCCGGATCCGGTCAGGACCGCGACGAAGGGCCGGGCAGCGCTCATTGCGGATGACGACGAATTCTTCCGCATGGCGCTGCGGGTGATCCTCACCGACCAGCTGGGCTTCACGGAGGTGCTCGAGGCCTCCTCGCTCGACGACGCGGTGGAATGCCTCTCGGCGCGCGATGACGTGTCTCTGGCCCTGTTCGACCTGGGCATGCCCGGCATGAAAAGCGCCGCGAGCCTCCGGGCCGTGCGCGAAAGCTTCCAGGCGCTCAAGATCGCGGTTGTCTCGGGATCGCAGAAGCGCAGCGACGTTCTGCTGGCGCTGACCAACGGCGTCCACGGCTACGTCCCGAAAAGCGTCGGGGCCTCCGTCATCCGCAGCGCCTTGTCCTGCATCCTCGACGGCATCGTCTACGTGCCGCAGCTCATCACCGAAATCGACCGTGAAGAGCCGCTCCCCCCCGACGCACCGCCCCAGCAGGTGAGCCTCGACGGCCTCACCCCGCGCCAGAAGGACGTGCTTCGTCTCGTGGTGCAGGGCAAGTCGAACAAGGAGATCGCGCGTCTCCTCGATCTCGGCGAGGGCACGGTGAAGGTCCACATGTCGGCGCTCTTCCGCAGCCTCGGCACGAGCAGCCGCTCGGCCGCGGCAGCCATCGGCGCAAAAGTTCTGGCGCGCTGATGACCGGGTCTGACGGAGGCGCCCTGCCGGGTGGCGAGGATCGGAGCGTCCGGCGGATCATTCTGCTCTCGGCGAGCCTTGCGCTGGTCCTGATCCTCCTCATCATCTCCGCGGCTGCGGGGATCAGATCCACGCGGTACAGCAACACCGATCTGGATACCGCCGCAAGGACACGATCGGCGACCTGGGCGGTGCTCGATGCGGCCCAGCGGGCGGAAATCGGCCGTCTCGGACATGCCGCCACCGGTGATGCGGCCTTTCTCACGCACCGGAAGGACGCCCTCTCCGAACTGCCGGGCCTTCTCGCGGCGCTGACCGATCTCGCCACGGAGGGCCGCCAGCAGGAGCTGGCGGAGCGCCTGTCCGCGCAGATCAGCGCCCGGCGCGATACATACGGAGCCCCTGAAGAGGCGGAAACGACCCTTCGGAACATGGCCGGGATCCGGGCGACCGCGGAGGCGCTGATCACGTCCGAAACCGCCAGTGTCGAGAGCTACATCACCCGTGATCGTGACAAGGCGGTGGCCATCGAGCGGTCGATGAACAGATTGCTCTCCCTTCTCGGCATCCTCATCGCGGTCGTTGCGATCGCCGCCGCCGCCTACATCCAGCAGAACCGCGCCGCCGCGCGGGCTCTGCGCGCGGCCCACAGGGCCACGGAGACGGCCCTCAGCCGCGCCGAGGAGGCGAGCCGCGCCAAGACGGAATTCCTCGCCTCCATGAGCCACGAGATCCGCACGCCGCTGAACGGTATCATCGGCTATTCCGAACTGCTCGGCGACACCCAGCTTGACCGCGATCAGCGGCGCTATGTCGAGCGGGTCCAGTTCGCAGGCTCGGCCTTGCTGGGAACGGTCAACGACATCCTCGACTTTTCCAAGATCGAGGCCGGACGCATCCAACTGCGTCCGCAACCGTTCTCCCTCGTGCCGCTGGTCAACAACGCCACGTCGATCGTCGCGGACCAGGCCGAGCGCAAGGGACTTGCGCTTGACGTCACGCTCGAGCCCGGCCTTCCGAAGGCCATCGTCGGAGACGAGAACCGGATCCGGCAGGTGTTGCTCAACCTGCTCAACAACGCCTGCAAATTCACCGAGACGGGCCGCATCCATGTCAGCGTCGACACGGTCGACAGGGCCTCGGGACCGTGCATCCGCTTCACGGTGAGCGATACCGGCATCGGCATCGGCGAGGCCGATATCGATCGCCTCTTCGACCGCTTCTACCAGGTCGGGCAGGTGCGGCTGTCGCGGTTCGGCGGCACCGGGCTAGGGCTGGCGATCTCGAAGCGACTGACCGAGGCCATGGGCGGCGAGATCGGCGTCCGAAGCCGTCCCGACGAAGGATCCGTGTTCTGGTTCACGGTTCCCCGCGTGATCCCCTCCGACCGCGGGCTCGCCGCACCTGCCACACCAGCGGCCTCGGCCCACCCCTCATCCGATCCGCGCGGACGGGTCCTGCTGGTCGAGGATCTCGAATACAACCGCGACCTGGCCTGCGCGATGCTGACCGAGTTCGGCCACGTGGTGGAGGTCGCCGAGAACGGCGCCGAGGCGCTGGGACTGGTCCGGACCAGAGGCTATGATATCGTGCTGATGGACATCCAGATGCCGGTCATGGACGGCTTGACCGCAACCGCGCGCATCCGGGATCTCGATCATCCCGCAGCCGATGTGCCGATCATCGCCATGACCGCGAATGTCCTGCCCCATCAGGTCAAGATGTTCGGCGAGGCCGGGATGAACGGCCACATCTCGAAGCCGTTCCGGAAGGGAGAGTTGCTTGACAAGGTCTCCGCCTGTCTGCGGCGGTCCGGCGTCACGTCCCTCCCTGCCCCCCCGGATCCCGCCCCTGCCGATATGGCCCTGATGGGAGACCTGCTTGGCGAGGAAAAGATGGCCAAGGCAGTGGGCGAGCTTCGTAGGCGCGCCGAGGCGGCCTTCCGGACGCCACCATCGGAAGTCGATCCGCACGAACTCGCTCAACAGGCGCACAACCTGATAGCGCTGGCAGGCATGCTGGGCTTTCCCGCCCTCGCCGAGAACTGCGTTGCCCTCGAGGAGGCGTGCCGGGATCAGGCGGGCATCGAGGCAGCCTTCGATCGTGCTCTGGTCGCGGCCGAGGGATTGATCCGGCAGAGCGATCTTGACGCGACCCACGGAATGGCCAGGAGCGTTTGAGAGCCCAACCCGAAGAGAGCTAACCCGGATAATTCATGAAGCCGCAGTCTTCTACTCAGGAGGCCGGTCTCCCGGGGCTTGGGTTTGTCGCGCGCACTCGACGTCGGCGTCCGGTTGGGGAGGCCGGCCGGCGACTTGGGTCTTGGGTGATATGAGTTGATGTTCCGGGGTTGTCGGGGCGCTTGCGTCAGGCTGCTTTCGGTGGGGCGAGGGCGTCGAAGAGAAGGTGGAGAAGTCCCTGTCGCGGGCACGATGCCGGCAGTGTGACGATGATCCGGGTCTTCTTCTCGACGATGGTGGCCGCCAGTTTGACGAGGTGCAGGCGCAGCGTGTCGAACTGGGCGCGGCGCCACGGTGAGCGCTTCGGGCAAGCCGCGCGGAGCTTCCACCAAAGCCAGTAGGCGCAGCCGTGCAGCATCAGGCGCATCTGGTTGGCGTTGGCCTTCGAGCACGACGTCCGATCTGCTGCGAGATGGGCCTTCCACGCCTTGATGTGGTTCTCGGCTTGGCCGCGAGCGGAATAAAGCTTCTCGTAAAGATGCTTGCCGCGGCCGCCCTCAAGATTGGTGACGATGTAGCGGGTGTCCCGACCCATGGGACCAACTTCGACGCGGGCGATGACGCGGCGGGATTTCGACCACGACCGGGCTGCGTAGGAGAAGGTCTTGAACCGGCGCAGCTTCTGGCCCGGCTTGCGGGCGTAGCGCGCCGCCGTCGACGCCTCCAAGGCCGAGATGTTCTCCGCAAGACGGCGGTTCTTCGATAGGCCGAAGACATAGCGCAGCCCGAGCCTGTCACACAGGTCCAGAACCTGGGGTGCGCAGTAGTGGCTGTCGGCCCGCAGCAGGATTTCTGTCTTGGGCCAATGCTTGCGGATCTCCCGGATCAACCGACGAATATGAGCGGCACTCTCGGCACCATTCGGGCGGCGGGCCGGGCGCAGCAAGGTCCCGACAAGTCGGCCGTCGCCGTCGAAGACGACGATCGGCTGGAAGCCGAACTCGTCGTAGAACGCATTGAACAGGCGAAGCTGCTGATGGCCATGCACCGCATCGAATGTGTCATCGATGTCGAGCACGATCTGTCTGGGCGCATGCGCAAAGGACTGGCAGTAGAACCGGACCATCTCGCGGCCCATGCGGATCAGGGCGCGGGCGTCGGGCAGGTTTTCCATGCGCGAGATCGTCGGCTGAGAACACAACGCCGGTCCTGTTTCAGGTCCACGCTCCAACGCGATCCTGAAGCTGGGATCATGCCGCAGGGCTGTCGCATCATTGCCGTCTTCATACCCCGCGCCGATCATCATGATCCGGAAACGGATGATGTCACACAGGCTATGCTGAACTTTCGCCGGATCACGCGGATCGCGTAGGCAATCGGCGAGCCGCTGCGCCAACACCGCCTTGCGCTCGATCTCGCGCAGCAGGGTCAGCCCCGCGTCGGAGCTCATGTCGGCGCCGTCAAATGCGAGCCGCATCGGCTTGCCATTGAGGGGTGACAGGCGGAGCGTGGAACACGTAGATTGGGCCATGGCGGAGGTCGTCCTCCTGAAAGCTGCATGTTTGGCGTCAACAACCAAAACATACGGCGTTTCAGATGGTTACGCTACCTCCGCCGCCTTCACATGAATTATCCGGGTTAGGCGGTTTCATGGGCTTGTGGTTTCCTCCGGCTGCCATGCTGGACGGAGTCGACAATGCCTTGGACTGAAACTGCCCGCCGCGAGTATCGGCGGCCGGCGCCGCGTTACGCAAGCGACATGACGGATCGCGAGTGGGCGTTGATTGAACCCTTCATGCCGCCGCCGAAGCCGCTGGGACGACCGCGAACGGCGAACCTGCGGGATGTCGTGGACGCGATCCTCTATATCGCGACGACCGGCCGCCAGTGGGCGATGCTGCCGAAGGATCTGCCGCCGTACTCGACCGTTCAGCGCTGCTTCTACGACTGGCGCGACAGTGGGCCGTTGCAGACGATCCGGTTCACCCTTGCCATGGAGACCCGCGAGTTGGAGGGCCGGGAAGCGCAGCCGACGGCGGGCGTCATCGACAGCCAGACAGTGAAACCCACGGAGAGCGGGGGACTTCGGGGCTGTGATGCGGGCAAGAAGGTCAATGGGCGCAAGCGTCACGCCGTCGTCGACACCATCGGTCTGCTGTTCGGCGTCGTCGTCCATGAAGCCGATATCCAGGATCGCGACGGCGCGCCCACGGTACTCGCCTCGATCCGCAGAGCCTGCCCGTGGCTCAGGCACGTCTTCGCCGACGGCGGCTATGCCGGGCCGAAGCTCCGCGGCGCACTCGCCCGGATCGACGAATGGACGATCCAGATCGTGAGGCGCTCCGACACAGCCAAGGGCTTCGAGGTGCTGCCCCGCCGATGGGTTGTGGAGCGCACCTTCGCCTGGCTCGGACGATGCCGCAGATTGGCCAAGGACCGGGAGAAGTCCCTCGCCTCCGCCGAGGCATGGATCAACATATCCCACATCCGCCTTACCACCCCACGCCTCGCAAGGTATTGCTATGCCTGAACGAGCTTCGAGCCGGGCTCTGAGATCATGACTTGAAGATGATCTGCGACCGTCTCAACGCGACACCTCGAAAGTGCCTCGGATGGAAGACACCAGCCCAGGTCTTCCGCGAGAAGATGCTGGAGCAGGCCGCCTGACGCCCCTACCCTCAATCCCGCAGGAGTCGCGGTTCACGTAGCGCTCGCACTTTTTCGCCCGCACCTGCAGGCCAGGCGATCCGGCACCAGACGATCGCGGTGGATGCAGGTCTTCCCGCGCGTCGCGCTCGAGCCGTCATCCGGGGGATGGTACCGCCTCCCCGGCTTGAACGGGGGACCTCTGGATCCACAATCCAGCGCTCTAACCAACTGAGCTAAGGCGGCACGCCTCGCGCGGATTAACGCCCTCCGGTCCGGGATGCAAGCACCCGGGCGAAATGCCGTTCGATCATGTGCTGCCCGAAGGCAGTGATCGGCCGCCGGTCCGCCTCGACGAAGCCGCTGCGCGTGTAGAGCCTGCAGGCCGCGCGGTGCCGGTCATAGGTGGCGACGACCACCCGGTCGTGGCCGCTGCGCGCGGCAAAGCTACACGCCGTCTCCAGCATCGCGCGGCCGAAGCCCCGGCCCCGCATCCGCGGCAGAAGAAGGAACAGCCGCAACCGCGCCGACGTGCCGTCCGCGGTGACGAACAGCGTTCCTGCGGGCTCGCCGCCATCCTCGAGGACCCAGGTCCGCTCCCGGTCGGGATCGGCCCGCGCCAGCGCCTGCGTGACCGCATCGCGCACCACCGCCCCGAAGGTCGCGTCGAATCCTGCTTCTTCGTGATAGAGCCGTTCATGGACCTTCACGATCCAGTCGATATCGGCCGGACCGGCCGGCCGCAGATCCGCATCCGATGCAATTCCGATGGAAGTCCGATGCAATTCCGACGAGGGTTGGCGGCACAAGAAAGGAGTCTCCCATGGGCATTAACGATGCGAGCGATACCTCGGCCAATCTGCAGATCGGCCCCACGGATGCCGGCATGGTGCGGATCTATGTCGAGGCCGATGGCGGCATCGAGGTGCCGATGGATTTCGATCCCGACGAGGCCCTTGAAATTGCAGAGGAAATTCGCGCCGCCGCCGACGGCGCGCGGGCCATGGGGCGGAAGGGCAAGAAGAAGCGCTGAGCTGCCCCGTCATCCCCCCTCGAAGCGGTAGCCCGGATCGCGCAACGTCTGCAACCTCCGGGCCGCATGCACCGCGAACTTCTGCACCAGAGCCTTCCGCCGCGCCCCCGCAAGCCGCGTTTCCGTTCCCATGCGGATGATTTCGGCGTCATAGGCGTCAGCAATCATCAGGCCGGAGTCGTGCGGCAGGATCTCCGTCGGAAACTCGCTGTCGACCGCCCAGAAATACCGGTCGCACCAGTCGAGATAGCCGAACCATTTGTCATCGCTGGTAAAATCCGACCGGCTCGACTTGCATTCGACGATCCAGATCTCGCCCTTCGGGCCGAGCGCCATGACGTCCACCCGCAGCCCCGCCACCGGCACCAGTTCTTCGACGCAGGCAAATCCGTGCCCCGCCAGCGCCCGCGCGACGCCGCGGGCCAGAAGCTGTCCGGGTCTTCCGGGGGGATCTGACCAGTCCTTGGGCATGGGCAGATCTGTTGCAAGGAGGGGGGCGTAAATCAAGCCCGCGCGGCCCTTGCCAGCGGGGCAGCACCTCCTTACCTCTGTGCGCAGGCGGGCACTGCCTTTCTCGTGACGGGAAAATTCCGGTGGCCTTAAGAAAATCCGAGGGAGCTGGCTCTGACCGGACCGTGGTCCGGCTACCTGGCGCCCACCTGTGTAAACAGGTCCTCGGGAATTTGTAGACCCCACGGTTGTGGCGGTCCCGCCGGTTGTCATAAAACCTCGTGATTTGGCAAGCGAGGCGTCCCTCGGCATAGTGGCGCGACCGACCTTGCGGGATACAGCCGATGCCGACCGGAACAGATCCGCGCCATGTGCGCGAACTCGAGCGCCATCTCGACTGGCTCGACACGTTCACCGGCGCCGCGCTTGGGGTTCTGTCCGCGGCGTCGGGTATCTATACGTATCTCGGGGTGTCGTCCCTGCTGAACGGCGACGATGCGCTGTCGGTCTTCGCGGCGCTGGCCTATTCGATCGCCGTGTCGGTAGGCATCTTCGTGTTCTGGTCCTATCTCATGCGCCTTCTGCCCGCGATGCGCAGCGCCGGCTCGCGGCTCGGCCTGCTCGGCGCGATGGCGCTCGGCTCGCTGGCGATCGTCGCCATGTCGTCGTGGTTGAACGCCGCGGCTTTGGCCGGGGCGGCCGCGGTCGAGCAGCATCTCGCGCGGACGGTGCAGGAATATCAGGTCTCGCTTGAACGGGCGAACACCATCGCGCTGTCGGGGCAGGCTCTGGAGCGGGACGTGGCCCGGGTTCGCCAGAGCTTCGAGGACCTCTCCGAGCAGGAGGCGACCGGCGATCTGTCGGGCTATGCCGGGCGCGGCGCGGTGTTTCGCCTGCTGACGCAGAAGGCCGAGGAACTGGCGGCCCTCGAGGCGCAGATCGCCGCGCAGGAACCTGCCGTCGCCGCGGCCTTCGCCGAAGGCAACCAGATCCTGAGCCGGATGCGCGCCCTGACGGTGGAGCCGGGGCCGGTCGAGCCGCGGTCGGTCGAGTTCAGCGAGGATGCGGTGCGTCTGGCCGGCCTCATCACCGCCTTGCGCCAGCTGTCGGTCGCGCCGCTCGTCGCGCGCGCGGCCAATGATCTTGCCGCCTCCGTGATCCGGCCCGCGCTGTCACAGACGGAGACCACCGCGCAGGGCCAGCAGGCCACCATCAACTCGGTGCTCGAGGTTCTGGCGCAGCGGGCCAGCACACTCGCCGCGGCGGCCGCCGCAGTCGAACTCGATGGATCCGCCGGCCGAGGTCAGCTATACGCCGATTTCCGCCGCCGACGCGGTGATCCGTTATGCCGGCAACTTCGTGCCCTCCTGGGCGGGCGCAATCGCGATCGACCTGCTGCCGGCTGTGCTGGTCTTCATCCTGATGGTGGCGCAGGCCGCGATCCGCCGCTCCCGCGATCGGGTGGCGATCGAGGACCAGATGACGGTGGCGGAACTGCGCGCCGCGCTCGTGGCCCTGCGGGAAGTGGACGGCGCGGTTCCGCCGGCCCAGACGGAGCGGCCGGACCGCCCCGCCGAACCCACGCCGCTCAGGAGCCGGGTGGAATGACCGCATCGCCAAGGGCGGTCATCCGGGGCATCTTCGCCCTGCAGATCGTGATCTTCCTCATGCTGGTCGCCGACGAGGTCTCGGTTGGCTGGGCCGACTTTGCGGGCGACAGCCCGGTGCCCGAACTCGACCGGCCGGTGAGCCCGGGTGATCAGACGCGCCGCTTCCGGCCGCGCGATACGCTCGAGGTCCCCGCCCGCCCCTTTCCGGCGACGCCGGACATGCCGGATCGCCTGATGCTCGAGGAGGCGCAGTACGAGGGACGCCAGGTGCTGCGCATGGTGGGCACCATCGCACCGGGCGACGGGGAGCGGATCGAGACGATCCTGGCGGACCGCGCGGGGGACGACGACGACGCCACGGTGTTCCTCCATTCGCCGGGGGGATCGGTCGACGACGCGCTCGCGATCGGCCGGGCCATCCGGCGCGTCGGTCTCGACACCGCGGTCGCGGCGGGAGACATCTGCCTGTCGGCCTGCCCATACCTGTTCGCCGGCGGCAGGGGACGTCACGTGGACGAGGCGGGCGTCATCGGGGTCCATCAGCATTATTTCGGCGAAAGCGCGGTGCTGCCGGCCTTTCTCGCGGTCCGCGACGTGCAGCGCGGACAGGCGCGAGTCATGGCCTATCTCGACGAGATGGGCGTCGATCCGCGCGTCATGCAGCCCGCGCTCAGCACGCCGCCGGACGAGATCTACGTGCTCGTGGCCGAGGAGCTTCGCCGCTACGCAATGGTGACACCGACCGACCCCGAGGCGTGACGACCCCACCCGCGGGGCGCGATGCGCGCCGCCCACCGGCTCAGCGCGGCGCGAAGGCTTCGGGTTTGGCCTCCCGGGCCATGTGGTCGAGCACGGCGTTCACGAACTTCGCCTCCCGTGCCTCGCCGGAAAACGCCTTGGCGACATCGACGAACTCGACGATCACCACCTTCGGCGGCGCGTCGCCCTCGAGCAGTTCCGCCCCCGCCGCCCGGAACAGCGCTCTCAGAACCGGGTCGATCCGGTCGATCGGCCACTTGGCCACCAGCGCCCGGTGCGTCATCTGATCGATCTTCGACTGCCGGGTGACCGCGCCCTCGATGATCATCCGGAACAGGTCGAGATCGCCCTCGGCCATCTCGCCTTCCTCGTAGCTGGCGCCGAAGCGGTGATCCTCGAATTCGGCGCGCACCCGGTCCGCCGACAGGTCGCTCTGCTCCATCTGGAAGAGGGCCTGCACCGCATAGAGCCGCGCCGCCGAGCGCATGCGTCTTCTGTCGGTCATGGAATCTCGCGCGGGGGCTTGAACCCCACGCCCTTGGTCGCGCCGGTCCAGCGTCGCGACAGGGCGACGAGGTGCAGGGCCGCAGCGGCGGCGCCGCCGCCCTTGTCCTGCTCGCCGGCCCGCTCCACCGCCTGGTCGTGTGTCTCGACCGTCAGGATGCCGTTGCCGATGCACAGGCCCGAGAGCCCCAGCATCGTGAGACCGCGCGAGCTGTCGTTGCAGACGGTCTCGTAATGCGTGGTCTCGCCCCTGATCACGCAGCCGAGCGCGACGAAGCCGTGGAAATCGCCGGTCCGGCTGGCAATGCCGATCACCGCCGGCAATTCGAGCGCGCCCGGAACCTCCACCGTCTCGTGCTCGGCGCCGGCGCGGTCGAGGGTCCTGCGCGCGCCTGCGACAAGCGTTTCAGCGATGTCGTGGTAGAAGGGTGCCACGGCGATGAGCACCTTCACCGGCCGGTCGAATTCCGGCAGCGGCAGCGCGCGGTGGGATTGTCCGGCCATCAGCCGATCTCCGATATCTTGCGGGTGGACAGGATCGAAAGGCCATAGGCGTCGAGCCCCACGACCTTCGGCATGGGCGAATTCGTCAGCAGGATCAGCTCCCGCAGCCCCAGCGAAGACAGGATCTGCGCGCCGAGGCCGTACTGGCGCAAGGTCTGCGGCGACGCTTCCCCGCTCTCGGCGATCTTCATGGTCAGGTCGCGCAGCAGGACCAGCGCGCCGCGCCCTTCGGCCGCGATCATCGTCATGGCGTCGCCGAACTCGCGGGAGCGCCCCTTCGGACCCGCGCCGACGATGTCGAGCATCGGGTCCATGGCGTGCATGCGCACGAGGACCGGCTCGTCGCCCGACAGCTCGCCCTTGATCAGGACGATGTGCTCGGCCCCCTGCGTCTCGTCGTGATAGACCCGCAGCGTCCAGTCACCGCCGAATTCCGAGGTGATCTGCCGCTCCGCCGTCATCCGCACGAGGTTGTCGTGGCGGCGGCGATAGGCGATGAGATCGCTGATCGTGCCGATCCTGAGGGCGTGGCGCTGGGCGAAGGCCACGAGGTCCGGCAACCGGGCCATGGTCCCGTCCTCGTTCATCACTTCGCAGATCACACCCGAGGGATTGAGCCCCGCGAGGCGCGAGATGTCCACCGCTGCCTCGGTATGCCCGGCCCTGACCAGCACGCCGCCATCGCGCGCGCGGAGCGGAAAGACGTGCCCGGGCGTCGCGATGTCGGACTTGGTCGTCGCGCTGTCGATCGCGACGGCGACGGTATGGGCCCGATCATGCGCCGAGATGCCGGTCGACACGCCTTCCCGCGCTTCGATCGACACCGTGAAATTCGTCTCGTGCCGGCTCGAATTGTGGGACGCCATGAGCTCGAGGCCGAGCGCGTCGCACCGCTTGCCCGTCAGGGACAGGCAGATCAGCCCCCGGCCCTCGCGCGCCATGAAGTTGATCGCCTCGGGCGTCGCCATCTGCGCGGGGATGACCAGATCGCCCTCGTTCTCGCGGTCCTCATGGTCGACCAGGATGAACATCCGGCCGTTGCGGGCATCGTTGATGATCTCGTCGATCGTCGAGATCGCGTCGTGATAATCGTCTGTCTCGGGCATCGCCTACCTTCCGGATCGGGGCGCGGCATAGCCCCGTGCCACGGGAATGGCCAGAGCGCCCGCGCGTCAGGCGGAAGCCGCCTCGACCTCGCGCAGGCGCGCGACGTAGCGCGCCATCGTGTCGACCTCGAGATTGACCGGATCGCCGGCACGCGCCAGATGCCAGGTCGTCACGTCCTTGGTGTGGGGGATCAGGTTCACGCCGAAGCGCGCGCCCTCGACCTCGTTGACGGTGAGCGAGGTGCCGTTCAGCGCCACCGATCCTTTCGGCGCGATGAACCGGGCCAGATCGTCCGGCGCCTGCAACGCGAACCGGCTCGACCCACCCTCTTCGGCGACGGAGAGGATGCGGGCGATGCCGTCCACATGGCCCGACACGATATGCCCTCCGAGCTCGTCGCCGACCCGCAGCGACCGCTCCAGATTGAGCCGCCGCCCGACGCTCCAGCCGTCGACGGTCGTGCGGGCCACCGTTTCGGCGCTGATCTCGACGTCGAACCAGCCGCGGGGCGCGCTGCCGACATCGACGACCGTCAGACAGATCCCGTCGCAGGCGATGGAGGCGCCGTGCGCGATCGTCGCCGGGTCGTAGGCGCAGCCGATCCGCACGCGAAGATCGCCGCACCGCTCCATGGCCAGAACCTCTCCCATATCGCTCACGAGCCCGGTGAACATGGCGTCTCCTTCCGTGTCGCGCCTGATGTGACGCCGCCATGCGCCGTCGGCAAGTCCCTATGCCGCAGCGCCGGGACTTTACCTTTCCCTCCCGATGCCCTGCAACGGGAGGGCTTCGTGGGGAGATCCGCAGATGCAGCCCGCCGCCCGCCGGTTCCTGTTCCTGCAGGGGCCCCATGGCCCCTTCTTCTTCTGCCTGGCGCGACGATTGCGCGCGGAGGGGGCAGCCTGCTGGCGCGTCGGCTTCAACGCCGGAGACCGCATCTTCTGGCCCGAGCGCCAAGGCTACATCCCCTACCGCGGGACGCCCGAGGATTGGGGCGCGATGCTGCGGCGGATCGTCACCACGCACCGGATCACCGATCTCGTGCTCTACGGCGACACCCGGCCGATCCACGCCACTGCGGTGGCGCTCGCCCCCTCGCTGAACCTGACCGTCCACGTGTTCGAGGAGGGGTATCTCAGGCCGTGGTGGATCACCTATGAGCGCGGCGGCAGCAACGGGCATTCCCCGCTCATGCGTCTCGACCTGGCGCAGATGCGCGCAACCATCGCGATGACGGGCGCTCCGCCCGCGCCCGCCGCCCCGAGCCATTGGGGAGAGATGCGTCACCACGTCTTCTACGGCGCGCTCTACCACGCCTTGCTGCTTCTCGGCGGGCGCGGCTATCCAGGCTTCCGCCCGCACCGGGCGCTCCATGTCGGTCAGGAATTCCGCCTCTATCTCCGGCGTCTCCTGTGGGCGCTCTTCTACTGGGCCGACCGGCGCATGGCGACCGCCCGCGTTAAGCACCGGGCGCAGTACTACCATCTCGTCCTGCTGCAGCTCGAACATGACAGCAACTTCGTCAGCCACGCGCCGTTCGACAGCGGCCTTGACTTCATCCGGCTCGTCATCGACGGCTTCGCGCTGGGCGCGCCGGCCGGTCACCACCTGGTCTTCAAGGCGCATCCTCTGGAGGACGGGCGGGTGGATCAGCGGCGCGCGATCCGAGATCTGGCCGCCGCGCGAGGCATTTCCGGCCGCATTCATTACGTGCGGGGCGGCAAGCTTGCCCGTCTGCTCGACGGGGCGCTGTCGGGCGTCACGGTCAATTCCACGGCCGGGCAACAGGTTCTCTGGCGCGGTCTTCCGCTTCGCGCCTTCGGCCGCGCCGTCTACGGCAAGCCAGGCCTCGTCTCCGAGCAGCCTCTCGACGCGTTCTTCCGCGATCCGGTCCGGCCCGACCCGGCCGCCTATCGCGATTACCGGCGGTTTCTTCTGGCCACCAGCCAGGTCGCTGGCGGGTTCTATTCACGAGCCGGGCGGCGCCGGCTTCTGCGGCGCCTCGTGGCGCTGATGCTGGCCGATGCCGACCCCTATGCCGCCCCCCTGCCCCAATTGCGGCCAAACGGCCACATCTGTGGCCCGCACCGCGACGGATCGCGGGCCAATCCCTTGGCGTTTGGCGAAACCCGCCCCTATCGTCCGGCGAGCCAGACAGACGGCCGATTTCGGAGGGACTGACAGTGACAAGTGGCGCATCCCGGCCAGCGCGAACGATCCTCATGGCCCTGACGCTGTCGCTCGTCGCGTCCTGCGGCCTGCCCCGCGGCGGCCCGAGCCGAAGCGAGATCTTCGCGGGCTCCGTGACGCGGCAGGGCAATGCCTTCGTCGTCCCCGTCGACAGCCGGATCAACCGCGCCGCCGCGCTTCCCGAGGAACCGGGGTTCAGCGCGGCCTTCCGCAATGCCGCCGAGATCGGCTCGGACACGATCCGTCCCGGAGACGTGCTGAGCCTGACGATCTACGAGAATGTCGATGACGGTCTTCTGGTGCCCGAGGGCGCCCCGTCATCCTCCCTCGACGCGGTCCAGGTCGACGCCTCGGGGTTCATCTTCGTGCCCTATGCCGGCCGGATCCGCGCGGCCGGCAACACGCCCGAGGCGATCCGGCGGATCATCTCGCAGAAGCTCGCCAGCCAGACGCCCGATCCGCAGGTGCTCGTGCGCCGCGCCGCCGGCGACGGGGCGACCGTTTCCGTGCTGGGCACGGTCGGCGCGCAGGGCATCTATCCGATCGAGCGGCCGACCCGGACTCTGGCGGCGATGCTGGCGCGCGCGGGCGGCCTCTCCGTCCCGCAGGACGTGGCGCGGGTCACGCTGGCGCGCGAGGGGCGCAAGGAAACGGTCTGGTTCGACGAGATCTATGCGGCCGACGGAACCGACATCGCCCTGCGCAACGGCGACCGGATCCTCGTGGAACAGGACAACCGGTACTTCACGGCGCTGGGCGCCACCGGCAGCCAGGAATTCGTTCCCTTCGACCGCCACACGATCTCGGCCGTCGAGGCGCTGGCCATGGTCAGCGGTCTTTCCTCGGCCTTCGCCGATCCGAAGGGGGTCTTCGTGTTCCGCACCGAGCCGCCGGCGATCGCCAACCAGGTGCTGGGGCGCATCGACATCACGACGCCGCAGCGGATCGTCTACGTGCTCGACCTGACGGCACCGAACGGGTTGTTCGAGGCCCGCGACTTCGAGATCCGCGATGGCGATCTCATCTACGTGACCGAGGCGCCGTATGTCCAGTTCCGCAAGATCGTGGGCGCGCTGACCGGCACCACGGGCGCCGCCGCGACCTTGGGCGCCACGGCAGGCGGCACCTGAGCCGGCTGGCCTCCCGGCGGCTCTACGCCTTCTCGGCCGGGTTCCGCGACCGCCGGATCCGCCGCATCCTGACGCTGAGGGGGTTCAGCCTCGCGGCGGGCGTGCCGCGGGCGGGTGACCAGGTGGCGGTTTGGGGGCGCGCCGGCCGGGCCTGGCGGGGCGAGGCAGTCTCCCGCTGGTCCGGCGCCCCGATCCTCAGGATCGAGGACGCGTTTCTGCGGTCGCTGCATCCCGGAAGAGCCGGCGGAGCTCCTCTCGGGCTTCTTCTCGACCGGCGGGGCGTGCATTTCGACGCCTCGGCGCCCTCCGATCTCGAGGTCCTGATCGAGACCGGCGAGCTCGACGGTCTGGCCGATCTCGCGCGCGCATCCCGCCTGATCGACCGGCTCGCGCGCGGTCATCTCACGAAATACGCGGCGGTCGATCCCGCCTTGCCGGTGCCGGATCCGGGATTCGTGCTCGTCGTCGATCAGGTCCGGGGCGATGCCTCGCTTCGTCACGGTGGCGCCACGGAGGCAAGCTTCGGGAGGATGCTGGCCGCGGCGCGCCTGGAACATCCCGGCGCCCGGATCGTGGTGAAGGTCCATCCGGAATCCACGCGGGGGCTGCGGCCCGGGCATTTCCGGTCAGGCGAGGCGGACAGGCTGCACCTCCTCGATGCGCCGGTCTCGCCCTGGTCGCTTCTTGCCGCGGCCCGGGCCGTCTATACGGTCAGTTCGCAGATCGGATTCGAGGCGATCCTGGCCGGGCACCGCCCGCGCGTCTTCGGAGAGCCCTTCTATGCCGGCTGGGGGCTCAGCGATGACGAGAGGACCATCCCGCGCCGGACGCGCCGGGTCGACCGGCGCCAGTTGGCGCTGGCGGCGCTCGTCCGCTACCCGGTCTGGTACGATCCGTTCCGCGACCGGCTCTGCGAGGTCGAGGATGTGGCAGACGCGCTCGAAGCCGCCGCGCGGACCTGGCGGGAGGATCGCGCCGGTCACGTCCTAAGCGGCATGAGCCCGTGGAAGCGGCGGCATCTGCGCCGCTATTTCGGCACCGAGCGTGCGCCGTCCTTCATCCGTGTTCCCGACCGAGCGGCGCAGGCGGCGCGGGCGAGCGGGCGCCCCCTGCTGGTCTGGTCGGGAAAGCTGCGCCAGGGCCACCGCACCGCTCCCGCAATCAGGCGCGTCGAGGACGGATTTCTCCGGTCCCGCGGCTTGGGGGCCGCGCTGGTGCCGCCGCTGTCGCTCGTGATCGACGACCTCGGCATCCACCACGACCCAAGCCGGCCGTCGCGCCTCGAACACCTGATCGCCGCGAGCGACGGTCTGACCGCCGACGAGCTTGCGCGCGCCGAGCGGCTGATGCGCACCCTGACCGCGTCCGGCCTGTCGAAATACAATACCGGCGCGGCGCGGCTGCCCCGGCTTCCGGGCGGGCACCGGATCCTCGTCGCGGGTCAGGTCGCCGACGACGAGTCGATCCGCCTCGGCGCCAGCGACATCGCGACCAATGCCGGTCTTCTGGCGCGCGCCCGGGCCGACAACCCCTCAGCAATCCTGATCTACAAGCCCCATCCGGATGTGGAGGCCGGTCTGCGCCCCGGCCGGATATCGGCGACGGAGGCGGATCTGGTTCTAGTGGGCGCGGATGCGGCGGCCAGTCTCGCGGCCGTCGACGAGCTATGGACGATCAGCTCGACCCTGGGCCTCGAGGCCCTGATCCGCGGCGTCCCGGTGACCTGCCTGGGCGCGCCGTTCTATGCGGGCTGGGGGCTGACGCGCGATCTTGGCCCGGTACCGGCGCGGCGGCGGGCCCGGCCCCCGCTCGCGGCCCTCGTCCACGCCGCGCTCATCGCCTATCCCCGCTATCTCGATCCCGTCACCGGCCTGCCCTGTCCGCCGGAGGTCATCGTGGAGCGCCTGGCCAGCGAGCGGCCGTCATCAGGGGCCGCCGCCCGCGGCCTGGCGATGCCCGCGCGCCTCGGCACCCTGTCGGTCCTGCGGCTTCGGACCGGTCCGGCGACGGATCCCTAGCGGCGCTCCCAGAGCGACATCACGTCGCCGCCGACGGCCCTGCTCTCGCGCAGGGCGAAGCCCGGCGCATCGGCCAGCCGGTCGATGCCCAGGGCCGAGAGCGCCGGCCATCCCTCGGCGCCGAGAGCGATGCCCGCGGTGAAGGCCACCAGCCGGTCCACGAGGCCCGCATGGAGGAGCGCCGCCGCGAACTGCCCGCCACCTTCGCAGAACACCCGCGTCAGGCCGCGCGCGCCCAGAGCGGCCAGCATCGCCGCCGGGTCGAGCGTGCCGTTCGCGACGGGCACCGTCACGCAGGTGGCGCCGCGCGCCTCCCAGGCGGCGCGGCGCTGCGGCGGCGCATCGGCGCCGTGGAGCAGCCAGAGCGGCGCTTGGGTGACCGAGGCGGCCAGACGGCCATGCTCGGGTAGGTCGAGCTTGCGCGCGGCGATAACCCTGACCGGCTGCCGGACAAGCCCGACTTCCCGCACGGTCAGTTCCGGATCGTCGGCGCGCGCCGTGCCGCCGGCCACCATCACCGCGTCGTGCGACAAGCGCAGGCCGTGCACCGCCCGCCGCGCCGCGGCGCCGGTGATCCAGCGGCTTTCGCCGCTCGCGGTGGCGATGCGGCCGTCAAGCGATGTGGCGAGCTTCAGGGTCACCATCGGTTGCCCCCGCGTCACCCGCGTCAGGAAACCGGCCTGGTCCCATCGCGCCTGATCTGCGGCGACGCTCGTCTCCACGGTCACGCCTGCGGCGCGCAGCATCGCGTGCCCGCGGCCGGCGACGCGGGGGTCGGGATCCTCGATGGCGGTGACCACCCGGGCGATACCGGCGGCGATGAGCGCTTCGGCGCAGGGCGGCGTTTTTCCGACATGGGCGCAGGGTTCGAGGGAGACATGGGCTGTGGCGCCCCGCGCCGCCGCGCCGGCCTGAGCGAGCGCTACCGTCTCGGCGTGCGGCCGGCCGCCGGGCGCGGTCCAGCCGCGGCCGACCACCCGGCCCTCCTTGACGATGACGCAGCCCACCGCCGGGTTCGGCCAAGCGCGCCCCAATCCGCGCCGGCCGAGCGCCAGGGCGTGGGCCATGTGGTCGGCGTCGCTCACCCTTCGGGTTTGGCCAGAGGCCTCAGCTCGCTGACGAACCGGTCGAAATCGTCGGCCGCCTGAAAGTTCTTGTAGACACTGGCGAACCGCACATAGGCCACCGCGTCGATCCGGGCCAGGCTCTCCATCACGATCTCGCCGATGACCTTCGAGGGGATGTCGGTCTCACCCATGCTCTCCAGCCGGCGGACGATGCCGCTGGTCATCTGGTCCATGCGCTCGTGCTCGATCGGCCGCTTCTGAAGCGCGATGCGGATCGACCGCTCGAGCTTGTCGCGGTCGAAATCCTCCCGCCGGCCGCTGGTCTTGACGACCACCAGATCGCGCAACTGGACCCGCTCATAGGTGGTGAAGCGGCCGCCGCAGGCCGGACAGAGCCGCCGCCGGCGGATCGCCACGTGATCCTCCGCGGGGCGGGAATCCTTCACCTGGGTGTCGACATTGCCGCAGAACGGACAGCGCATGGTGCCTCCTTGGATCGTGGCCGCCGGACAGGACCTTAGCGGCGGGCCCAAACGATGGATAGCCCGAAACGGCGAGACCCAAGATACAGGGTATGAACCGATGCGCGGCCGTCACGTTGACCGCCGACCCAACATGGAGAAGCGACATGACCAAGACCCTGTTCATCACCGGCGCGAGTTCGGGCATCGGCGCCAGCACGGCACGGGCCGCCGCCGCGGATGGCTGGAACGTGGCGCTCTTCGCCCGGTCCGAGGACAAGCTAGCCGCCCTGGCCGAGGAGATCGGCGAGGGCGCGCTCGCGCTTCCCGGCAACGCGACGAGCCTCGACGACCAGATCCGCGCCGTGTCCCAGGCGGCCGAGCGCTTCGGCGGCCTCGATGCGGCCTTCGCCAATGCCGGGCGCGGCATGCGCAAGGCCGGCACGGTCGAGGGCGACGCCCAGGACATCTCCGACATGATCGACCTCAACATCAAGGGCCTGCTCTGGACGGCGCGGGCGGCGCTTCCGGAGCTGAAGAAGACCCGCGGCAGCCTGGTGCTCACCGGCTCGGCCGCGGGCCGGCGGCACATCACCGGCTCGATCTACGGGGCGAGCAAGTGGTTCGTGCACGGCTATGCCGGCAATATCGCCGAGGAGATGCGCGAATGGGGGGGGCGCTGCACGGTGATCGCGCCCGGCATGGTCGACACGGCGTTCTTCGAGGAGGGCAGGCCCGACAAGCTGAAGCCCGAGGATGTGGCCGATGCGGTCATGCATGCGATCAATGCCGCGCCGCGCGCCGCGATCCGCGAGATCTTTCTCATGCCCCAGAACTGACGGGTTCCCGCGCCACCACGCCGAAGCCCAGCGGCGGGATCTCGAGCCCGCCGGCCACCCTGCGCCGCGCGAATCCCGGGCCGTCGAGCGGCGTTCCGTTGCCGAGCCATTGCTCCGGCAAGCGTCTGGGCGCTGGTGCTGAAATTCGCCACGCAGAGGACGCTCTCGTCGCCGCCGAAGCGGTTCCAGAGGATCAGAGGCGCCAGATCCGGCGGGTGCACCGTCTCGCCGCCCCAGCGCAGGAGCGGCTGGCCGCTCCGCCAGTGCAGGAACGCCGACAGAAAACGCAACGGGCTGTCGGGATCGGCGGATTGCGCGGCGACGTTCAGATCGCGATGCTCGGGCGGAACGCGCAGCCAGGGCTCGCCATCGGTGAAACCGTGATGGGGCGGCTCGTTCGTCCACGGGATCGGCGTGCGCGCGCCGTCGCGCCCCTCGAAATCGGGCCAGAAGGCGATCCCCCACGGATCGCGCAGATCCTCGTAGCGCAGTTCCGGATGGGGCAGCGCAAGCTCCTCTCCCTGATAGAGGATGCCGCCGCCCTTGAGGCAGAACTGCAGGAAGAACAGAAGCTTCTGGGCCGACCGCTCCTCCTCCCGGGTAGTGGCGAAATCGGTCAGATCGGACACCGCGCGACGCGAATCATGGTTGGAGAAGACGTTCATCATCCAGCCGGTGCGCAGAAAGGCGCTGCGATAGGTCAGAATTTCGGTCAGCGGCCGCACCTCCCGCGGACCGTTGATCAGGCTGAAATCGTAGACCGCGTGCAGCCCCTCGTCCTTGATCGTGTACTTCTCCGAATTCCGCGCGCTGTCGACATCCGCGAGCTCGCCGATCAACGCCCGCTCGGGTTGGTAACCCTCCCCCGCCTGCCTCAGCGCCTCGATGATCGGAAACGCCTCCGGCACGTCGCGGTCATAGAGATGGGTCTGCTTGCGGAACGGATTGTGCTCCCCGCCCCCCAGCGGCGCGACGGGACCGCGGCGGTCCTCGGGCGGGTTCGACCGCAGGTCGACGTCGCAGGCCAGGCACTGGATCGCGTCGATCCGAAACCCGTCGATGCCGTGGTCGAACCAGAACCGCATGGCGTCGCGGATCGCGTCGAGCACCGGGCGGTGGCGGAGGTTCAGCGCCGGCTGGCACGACAGGAAGGGGTGATAGTAGTATTGCGTGCGCCGCGGCTCCCACGTCCAGGCCGGCCCTCCGAAGGAGCTCAGCCAGTTGTTGGGCGGTCCGCCATCGGGCGCCGCATCCGCCCATATGTACCAGTTGCCGAACGCGCCGTGCGGGTCGGACCGGCTTTCGAGGAACCAGGGATGCTCCTCGGAGGTGTGGCACGGGATCAGGTCGAGCAGGATCTTGAGGTTGCGTTCATGCGCCCCGGCGACCAGCGTGTCGAGATCCGCCATGTCGCCGAAGGTCGGGTCGATCGCGCAGAAATCGGTGATGTCGTAGCCGAAATCCTTTTGCGGCGAAGGCTGGATGGGCGACATCCAGAACCCGTCGACGCCGAGCCCGGCGATATGGTCAAGCTTGTCGATCACGCCCCGAAGATCGCCGAGCCCGTCCGCGTTCGTGTCCCGGAAGGATCGCACGTAGACCTGATAGAGCACCGCGCCGCGCCACCATTCCCGGTGGGAGAGCGGCTCCAGAGGTTCCTTCAGCGACGCGCGGGCCATGATGGTCTCGCGCGTCTGCCGCATGGTTGCGCGGCGGCGGGAGTAGATCTCCGTCATGGCACGTCCGGTCTTTGGCTTGTCCTGCCTCGAAACGGTTGCCGGGACAACTCGTTCCGCGGCCCGGCTCAGGCGAAATGCACCGCCACCTGTCGGCGGTGGGGACGGTCGCGATGCTCCCAGAGATAGATCCCCTGCCAGGTGCCGAGCAGCATCCGGCCCGACCGGACCGGGATCGACAGGCTGACGGGAAGATGCGCGGCCTTGATATGGGCCGGCATGTCGTCCGCCCCCTCGGCGCGGTGGCGGAGATAGGCCATGTCGGGATCGTCGGCGCGCGGCACCAGACGGCCGATCCAGGCGATCAGGTCGCGCTGCACGTCGGGATCGGCGTTCTCCTGGATCAAGAGCGAGCAGGAGGTGTGCCGGACGAACAGCGTCAGCAGCCCGTCCGCCTCGGGCAGCACCTCTCGCACGCGGTCGGTGATCTCGATCAGGCCGGGACCGGGGCTTTCGACGACGATCTCCGTGTGCATCAGTGACGGTCGCTGCCGGTGGTGAAGCAGAACTGGCGGGCATGGGCGGCAAGCACGCCGTGGCCGCCCTGAAGCCGGATCAGACCCGTCCGCTCCGCCCGGTTCGTGTCAAGGCCGAAGGTGACGTCTTCGCCGGCTCGGCGCACCGGCGCGCTGTAGCGATAGATGTTCGTCCCTCCCGGCAGGCCCAGCCCGTGCATCACGAAATCGCCGGCCGCGCACCAGAAATGCGGCGCGCCGGCCTGGCCGCTCCAGGAGACGGCGAAACTCGTGTCGTCGATCGGCCGAACCACCAGTCCGTTCTGCGCCATGTAGGCGGAGGCCGGCGCGGCAAGACAGAGTGTCGCGGCAACGATGAGACGTCGTAACATCAGCGGGGTCCTTCAGGCGGCAATCCTGCGCGATGAGCCTCGCGCGCTGGCCTGGCAAAGTCCATTCACGATGCGGGCGGGCGCCCCTCGCGGCCGCTTCGGCGCTTTCGCTTCCCGCGGACTTCGCTAGGCCGTGTTGACAAAACCCTTCCCCTGACGGCCTTGGCGTGATTCACGCTGCCCGACTGTGGTCGGGCGGGGTGATGCGATGGCACGGGATTTGATGTCGGATACGGAGTGGGCGTTCTTCGAGCCGTTCATCCGGGGTGTGCGGGCTCGGAACGGTCGGCAGGGAGCAGACCATCGGCGCGTGCTCGACGGGGTGTTCTGGATCGCGCGCACCGGCTCTGCCTGGCGCGACCTGCCCGAAGAGTTCGGCAAGTGGTCGAGCGTCTACCGTCAGTTCCGCCGCTGGACGCTGGCGGGGCTGTGGGAGACGATCCTGAAAGCCTTGAACGAGGCTGCGGGAGAGTTGGACCACCCGCCCGATCGCTTGCAGATGATCGACAGCACCGTGGTTCGGGCGCACCAGCATGCGGCCGGCGCAAGGGGGGGCTCCGCGACAGGGTATCGGGCGCTCAAGAGGTGGCCAGACGACCAAGATCCAGCTCCGCTGCAACGCGTGGGGCCTGCCCATGCGCACCGACGCGGTGAACTGGCGCCGACGCGGTCGGTGAGGCCGCGGGTCCGCATGGCCGGGATCACTGATCGAGGAACGACCTCAGCTTCCGGCTCCGGCTCGGATGTTTCAGCTTGCGCAGGGCTTTCGCCTCGATCTGCCGGATCCGCTCGCGGGTGACGCTGAATTGCTGACCGACTTCCTCGAGCGTATGGTCGGTGTTCATGCCGATGCCGAAGCGCATCCTCAGCACCCGCTCCTCGCGCGGCGTCAGCGAGGCGAGAACCCGGGTCGTCGTCTCCTTCAGGTTCTCCTGAATGGCGCTGTCGAGCGGCAGGACGGCATTCTTGTCCTCGATGAAGTCGCCGAGCTGGCTGTCCTCCTCGTCGCCGATGGGCGTCTCGAGGGAGATCGGCTCCTTGGCGATCTTCATCACCTTGCGAACCTTCTCGAGCGGCATCTGCAGCTTCTCGGCCATCTCCTCGGGCGTGGGCTCGCGGCCAATCTCGTGCAGCATCTGCCGGCCCGTGCGCACCAGCTTGTTGATCGTCTCGATCATGTGGACGGGAATGCGGATCGTGCGCGCCTGGTCGGCGATCGAGCGGGTGATCGCCTGACGGATCCACCAGGTCGCGTAGGTCGAGAACTTGTAGCCGCGGCGATACTCGAACTTGTCCACGGCCTTCATCAGGCCGATATTGCCTTCCTGAATGAGATCAAGGAACTGCAGCCCGCGGTTCGTATACTTCTTGGCGATGGAGATGACGAGCCGCAGGTTCGCCTCGACCATCTCCTTCTTGGCCTGACGCGCCTCCTTCTCGCCCTTCTGGACCTGGGCGACGATGCGACGGAACTCGGAGATGTCGACGCCGACATACTGGCCCACCTGAGCCATGTCGCCGCGCAATTCCTCGATCTTCTCGCGCGAGCGCTCCATCAGCGCCTGCCAGGCGCGGCCGGGCTTGTCGGCCACCCGGTCGATCCAGCCGGGGTCGAGCTCCGCCCCGCGATATTCTTCGATGAATTCGCGACGGTTGATGCGGGCCTGATCGGCGAGCTTCACCGTCGCCGAGTCGATCGACATGATCTTGCGATTGATGCCATAGAGCTGGTCGATCAGCGCCTCGATCCGGTTGTTGTGCAGGTGCAGTTCTTTCACCAGCACGACGATCTCGCCCCTTAGCTTCTGATAGCGCTCCTCGTCCCGCGCGCCAAACGAGCCGTCCTCGTTCAGCGTCGCCGACATGCGCAGATCCTGCATCTCGCTCAATTCGACATAATCGCGGGCGATGGCGTCGAGCATCTCGAGCACCCGCGGCTTCAGCGCCGCCTCCATCGCGGCGAGGCTCATATTGGCCTGCTCGTCCTCGTCGTCGTCGTCTTCGCCGCTCTCGATCGGGTTGCCGTCGGCGTCGAGATCGGGAGATTCCTCCGCCTTCTGGACCGCCGGCGCGTCGTCCTGCGGCGTCGAGCCGAGATCGGAGACGACCGGTTCGTCGCCCTCCTCCCCCATCGAGCGCCCGAACGTCGTCTCGAGGTCGATGACGTCGCGCAGCAGGATGTCCTCGGACAGAAGCTCGTCGCGCCAGATCGTGATCGCCTGGAACGTCAGGGGACTCTCGCAGAGGCCCGCGATCATCGTGTTGCGGCCGGCCTCGATGCGCTTGGCAATGGCGATCTCGCCTTCCCGCGACAACAGCTCGACCGAGCCCATCTCGCGCAGATACATGCGGACCGGGTCGTCGGTGCGGTCGAGCTTCTCGCCGTCAGAGGAGGACACCGCGACATCGCGCGATTCCGACCGGGTGGCGACCTCCGTCGATTTCTTCTCGTCGTCGTCGGCCGCCTCTTCCTCCTCGATGACGTTGATCCCCATCTCCGAGAGCATGGACATGACGTCTTCGATCTGCTCCGAACTGACCTGTTCCGGCGGCAGGACGGAGTTCAGCTGGTCGTAGGTGATGTAGCCGCGTTCCCGTGCGTCGGCGATCATCTTCTTGACGGCGGCCTGGCTCATATCGAGCATGACCTCGCCGTCCTGATCGTCCTTTGTCCGCTCGTCGGAATTGTCTTTGGCAGCCATTCGGCTCTCCCTTCGCGCGGCACGTTCCGTCCTACCGGACAATGCCGTGGAACTCGGTGGTCGAATCACGAACAAATCGGCAATTCGCCCCACCCTAACGTGATTCTCTTATCAAGACTTGTATCGGTGACACAGGCCGTTGCGCTCATTTCTTTGCGTCGTCGCGGCTGAACCCCAGCTCGCGCAACAATTCGCCCCAGGCATCGACTTCCTTCCGATCTAGGAGGACGCCGTTCGATGCCAACTCGTAACTCGCATGATCCTCCGCCCTGATGTCGTCGGTCTCCGATCGCGACCGTGCGGCTTGTGCCAGACGCCAGGTCAGCGCCTCATCGGCTACGCCCTCGATGTCCAGCAAGGCTTCCTCGATCTCCCGTGCCGCACCGCGCCGGTTGACGAGCTTCGCAATCTCGGACGCCAGACATTGCCGTGCCGCCGCCTCGTCGCCGGAGCGCAGGGCGGGCACCACGTTGAGGTGGCGCGCGGCATCGAGCTTTTCAAGGGCTGGTGCGGCGGGCGACGCGGCGATAGCGCGCCGGCAGGCGGTCTCGTCGCCGGCAGGGTCCGACAGCAGGCATTGCAGGATGGCGGCATGACCGGGATCGGTGAAGACCACCCGTTCCAGGGCCGGCTCGAACGTCTCCGCCAGAGCCGGATGCCGGATGAGCAGCGCCAGGACGACCATCTCCCGCAAACGGTCCATTTCCGAAACCGACACGATCTCGGACCGGCGCGCCGCGCTGCTCGCGGAGCGGGCGCGGGCTGCCCCGCGGGCCCCGCGCCCCTGTCGCGGATTGAACAGCTGCCAGCGCAGCTCCTTGATGGCATCGGCATAGTGCCGGCGGATCGATCGGTCGGAGATCGTCGACAGGACCTCCCTGAGCCGCTTGTCGAGCGCCGCGCGCCGCTCCGGGCTGTCGAGCGGCACCCCATGAGTCTCGCGGCGCCACAGCAGGTCGACCATCGGCCGCGCCTCGTCAAGCAGCGCCTGCATCGCCGCAGGTCCCCTCGCCCTCAGCACATCGTCGGGGTCCTGGCCGTCCGGCAGCAGGCAGAACCGCAGCGACCGGCCCGCTTCGAGGATCGGCAGGGCGATCTCCATCGTCCGGATCGCCGCTCTCTGTCCCGCAGCATCCCCGTCGAGCGCGACGATCGGCTCGGGATGGATGCGCCACATGAGCTTCAGCTGATCGGCCGTGATCGCCGTCCCGAGGGGCGCCACCGCCGCGCGGAACCCCGCCTCGCTCAGCGCGATGACGTCGAGATATCCTTCCGCCACGACGAGTTGCGCGTCGCGTCCCGCCGAACGCGCCTGTGCCATGTTGAACAATTGCCGGCCCTTGTCGAAGAGTTCGGTCTCCGGCGAGTTGAGGTATTTGGCCGTGTCGTCGGGATCGAGGGCGCGGCCGCCGAAGGCCACGGGCCGGCCCTGCCCGTCGCGGATCGGCACCATGATCCGGTTGCGGAACACGTCGTAGGGCTCGCCGCCACGCGCGCCGGTCTTCGACAACCCGGCCGCCGCGATCAGATCCGGCGCGATGCCCTTCGCCTTCAGGTGCTCGATCACCCGCCGCCACTCGGCCGGCGCGAAGCCCATCTCCCACCGGGCCTGCACATCCGGCCCGAAGCCGCGCCCGGCAAGATAGTCCCGGGCCGCCTGGCCCGCCGCGCCGGCGAGAGTGAGGCGATAGAACTTGACGGCCTCCGCCACCACCTGGCGCAGCACCTCGCGCCGGTCGGCCTTCTCGGCCGCCTGCGGGTCGCGCTCGGGCAGCACCATCCCGGCCTCCGCGGCCAGGATCTTCACCGCCTCGATGAACGGGACGTTCTCGCTCTGCATGACGAAGCCGAGCGCGTCGCCCGAGGCGTGACAGCCAAAGCAGTAATAGAAGCCCTTGCGATCATCGACGTGAAAGCTCGCGGTCTTTTCCTGATGGAACGGGCATGGCGCCCACCAATCGCCCTTGCCCTGCTGCGACTTGCGCATGTCCCAGGTCACCTTGCGCCCCACGATCTGGGCAAGGCTCGCGCGCGAGCGCAACTCGTCGAGAAAACCGGGAGGAAGACTCATGGCGCGATTATCAGGGCCGCTCCCCGGCCTGTCCAGCGGATCGGCCGCGGCCGGCGCTCATGTCAGCATGCAGTGATCGCCACGTCGGCAAGCGACGCGCCGTCGGTCGAACTCAATGCTGGCCACGACGCCATCGTATTCCTCGACGAAGGTTCGGGTTGCGGGTTGCGCGCAGATCTGCGTGCGGATCTGACGGTCGGCATCCATGGCATAGATCTCGCGCGCCGCCGGCCCCAAGGGCCGCAGATCGCGGGTATCGCGGAACGACATCACCAGACGCCGCCCCTCGGCGGAGGCGCCGAGGATCGTCAGGTTGTCCGACAGCCGCTCGCCGCGCCGGGCATCGAGCGCCTGCGCCACGGCCAGCAGGTCGGGGGGCGATTCGGCCGCTCGGGCGGCGCCGACCTCGTCCACCTCGAGCGGCGCCGTCGGAGCGGCGCAGGCGGCCAGCAAGGCAAGCGCTCCCCAGCGCAGGAATATCGGCATCATCGGCTCCGTTCGACGTCACGTTGCGTTCACCTTGCGATGGCGCGATCCGGCGCGCAACCTCGCACCGATCCGGCGCCTGACGCGGCGCCGGCGGGCGGTCGGACCATCGACGCCCGGTTGAGGAGGGGCCAACCATGTTGCGCAGACATTTCCTGATCGCCGTTGCGGCGATGCTGGCGGCCCGGCAGGTCTCTCCGGGTGCGGTCGCGGCGCAATCAGCGCCGGACAATCTGGTCGGCACGGCCCATGCGGCCGGCGACTTTCAGATCCTGCTGGCCGCAGCAGGCGCGATCGGCCTGACCGAGACCCTCACCGGAGAAGGTCCCTTCACCGTCTTCGCCCCGACCGACGCCGCCTTCACGGCACTTCCGCAAGCCGCGCTCAAGCGTCTGCTGCGACAGGAGGACCGAGAGCGACTGACGGCGATCCTGACCTATCATGTGGTGCCGGGCGACGTTGCGCTCGCGGAGTTGAAGGAGGGCATGAAACTCGGCACCGTCAACGGCGCCAAACTCGGCGTCTCGGTCGAGGCCGGCGCGCTGAGGGTGGGCGGCGCCGGCATCGTGACGCCCGACCTCATCGCCTCGAACGGCCGGATCCACGCTATTGACGCCGTCCTCGTGCCCCCCGATGCCTCGCTCTGAACGCGCCTCTCACCTGGGTCCCGACGCCTCGGCGATCCGGAGCGCCAGCAGGTCGGCCATCGCCCGGGCCGAGACGCCGGACGGCGCGCCGCCGATCCCGAGGACCCGACCGTAGCGCCAATAGAGGCCCGGCGCCCAGGCGACCGGATGCCGGGTCTTCAGCCGCACCAGAAACCCGTTCGACGGCTTGGCGACGAAGACGCCACGATCGACGGAGGCGATGTCGCTCATCCGGGCGAGACAGCGCCCGCCGCCGTCGAAAATGCCGCCGGTGCGCAACTCGATCCGCCTGTCGGTCGCCTTCCAGAGGTGCCAGGCCGCCGCCATCGCGAGGAGCCCGATGGCTACGGCCGACAGGCGCCAGAGCTGCGCCATGGGCGCGGTGGCGCCGCTCCAGAGAATTAGCAGCGCCAGCAGGCCCAGAACCGAAACCCCGAAGAGGCGGCGCAGCGGCGAGGGCGCCAGGGTCGCGATGATCTCGGATGACTCGTCCATCGCCGACATCTACGCGGCTCGCTCCCCGGATGGAAGCGGATGGACCGCGCGAGGCGCGTCGGTCTAGACTGGCCGCGACCTGCGATGGATGATGGCTTTCATGCGCTCTGCCCTGCTCATCCTGCTGCTGCTCGCCGGCTGCGGCCTTCCAGACATCGAGGCGCCCGAGGCGGATGCGGCGGCGCGCGCCGGCTACCCCTCCCTCCGGTCGTTCGAGGAGGTTCTGGCCGCACCGCCGGAGGCGCCCGAGGAGGCGGGGGATGTCGATGCCGACCTGAAGGACCGGGCCGCGACACTGGCCGGACGCAGCGACCGGCTCGAGGCCGCGGCGCGGACGTCGCGGGGCGCCGGGCTCGGGCGCGATCTGGTGCGCCGGGCGGACGAGCTGCGCGCCCGGTCGGACGATCTGAGCCGCCGTGCGGCCGCCCCGGACGATCCGGCGCCCGCCGCCCAGGGCGAGGACGAGCGGATCCGGCAGCTGCGCGAGCGCGCCGCTGAGCGCCGCTGAGCGCCCTTTGATCCGCCGGTAAAACCCGCTAAGGCGGGCCGCGATCCGCCCGCGCGCCGAAGGAGCCCGCCCATGTCACGCCCTCTCCGTCTCGGTATCGCCGGCCTCGGCACGGTGGGCACGGGCGTCGTGCGGATCGTCCAGCGGCGCGCCGATCTGCTCGCCGCCCGGGCCGGGCGGCATGTCGAGATCGCCGCGGTCTCGGCGCGCGCGCGGTCAAAGGAGCGCGGCGTTGACCTGTCCGGCTACCCGTGGGAGGACGACCCGGTGGCGCTGGCGGCGCGCGACGATGTCGATGTCGTCGTCGAGCTTGTCGGCGGCCAATCCGGAGCGGCCAAGGACACGGTGGAGGCCGCGATCCGGCACGGCAAGGACATCGTCACGGCGAACAAGGCGATGCTGGCCCATCACGGTCAGGACCTGGCGGAATCGGCGGAAAGGAAGGGCCTGGCGCTGCGGTTCGAGGCCGCCGTGGCGGGCGGCATCCCCTGCGTCAAGGCCCTGACGGAAAGTCTGGCAGGCAACCGGATCGACCGGGTCATGGGGGTGATGAACGGCACATGCAACTACATCCTGACGCGGATGGAGGATGCGGGTCTTCCCTACGATACGGTCTTCGCCGAGGCCAAGGCCCTGGGCTATCTCGAAGCGGATCCGACGCTCGATGTGGGCGGCATCGATGCCGGGCACAAGCTCGCGCTTCTGGCCTCCATCGCCTATGGTACCCAGGTGGATTTCGCCGGCGTGCAGCTCGAGGGGATCGAGCGCGTGTCGATCGCCGATATCCGCCATGCCGCCGATATGGGCTTCAAGGTGAAGCTTCTCGGGGTCGCGCAGATGACCGAGCGCGGGCTCGAGGCGCGGATGTCGCCCTGCCTTGTTCCCGCCGGATCGCCCCTGGGGCAGCTCGACGGCGCCACCAACATGGTCGTGCTCGAAGGCGACGCGGTCGGCCAGATCGTCATGCGCGGCGCCGGAGCCGGCGAGGGCCCGACGGCCAGCGCGGTGCTGTCCGACATCATGGAGATCGCGCGCGGCACCCGGCTGTCGACCTTCGGCCAGCCGGCCGCCTCGCTTCGGCGAGCCAATCGCGCCCAGACCGCCTCGCCCGCGCCCTTCTATCTGCGCATGGATCTTCAGGACAAGCCGGGCGCCCTGGCCAAGATCGCCGGCTGCCTCGGCGAGGCGGGCATCTCCATCGACCGGATGCGCCAGTACGATCACGTCGAGAGCACCGCCCGCGTCCTCGTCGTCACCCACCGCGCGGCGCGTCTCGCCCTCGACACCGCGATCGAGGCCATGGCGGGCACCGGCGCGCTGGTGGGCGAGCCGGTGGCGCTGCGGATCGAGGAGATCCCGGCCTGATCTTCGCCCCGATCCCCGACGATTGCCGCACCGGGTCTGGTCGAGCGGCGCGGCAGACGTGGCGCCTGGCGCCCTGGGCCGCCGGGACCCGGACCCGGTAACGCTCTTGTGCGGCCCCGCGGGGCCGGGCTATGCAGGCGCCGACCCGACCTGAGGAGACCCGAGATGGACACGAAGGATTTCAACGACCGGATGCTGTCCCTGGGCCTCGCCCGGGTCTCCGAGGCCGCGGCGCTGGCCTCCGCCCAGTGGATCGGACGGGGCGACGAGAAATCCGCCGACCAGGCCGCCGTCAACGCCATGCGCGACCAGCTGAACCGGCTCGAGATCGCCGGCACCGTCGTCATCGGCGAGGGCGAGCGCGACGAGGCGCCCATGCTCTATATCGGCGAGGAGGTCGGCACCGGGAACGGGCCCGAGGTCGACATCGCGCTCGATCCTCTGGAGGGCACGACGCTCACCGCCAAGGACATGCCGAACGCGCTCACGGTGATCAGCATGGGTCCGCGCGGCTCGATGCTGCACGCCCCCGACGTCTACATGGAAAAGCTCGCCATCGGCCCCGGCTTCCGGCCCGGCGTCGTCACCATGGACATGAGCCCGGCGGAACGCGTCTCGGCCCTGGCCTCCGCCAAGGGTGTCTCCACCCACGACATCACCGTCTGCGTGCTCGACCGGCCGCGCCACGAGGACATGATCGAGAGCATCCGCTCGACCGATGCCGCCATCCGCCTGATCACCGACGGCGACGTCGCCGGCATCATCCACTGCGCCGAGACCGCCCGCACCGGCATCGACATGTATATGGGCTCCGGCGGCGCCCCCGAAGGCGTGCTGGCGGCGGGGGCCCTCAAATGCATGGGCGGCCAGATGTTCGCCAAGCTCGTCTTCCGCGACGAGGACGAGCGCGGCCGCGCGAAGAAGGCGGGGATCAGCAATTTCGACCGGGTCTATACGCGCGACGATCTGGTCACCGACGACGTGATCTTCGCGGCGACCGGGGTGACCGACGGCTCCGTCGTCTCGGGCATCAAGCGCGAGCCGGGCTACTTCACCACCGAGACGATCCTCATGCGCTCGAAGACCGGCTCCGTCCGTCGCATGACCTATCGCAACCCCGTCTCCCGGTCGCCCACGGGCCGGCCTGCGTGATTTCCGCCGGATTTCCCGACCGGGCGGAGATCGCCCGGCTGACCGCTTCCATGCTGCTGGAGGTCGGCGCCGTGCACTTCAACGCGGAGACGCCCTTCACCCTCTCGAGCGGGTTGCCGTCCCCGACCTATATCGACTGCCGCAAGCTCATCTCGTTTCCCCGGATCCGGTCGACCCTCATGGATTTCCTTGCGGTGACGGTGATGCGCGAGGCCGGGTTCGAGGCGTTCGACAGCATCGCGGGCGGCGAGACGGCGGGCATTCCCTTCGCCGCGCTGGTGGCGGAACGCCTGGCGCTGCCGATGACCTATGTGCGCAAGAAGCCCAAGGGCCACGGCCGGAACGCCCGGATCGAGGGAGAGATGACCGCCGGCCAGCGCGTGCTCCTCGTCGAGGATCTCGCGACCGACGGCGGCTCGAAGCTCGCCTTTGTCGAGGCGATCCGCGCAACCGGCGCGAGTTGCTCCCATACCGCCGTCATCTTTTCCTACGGGATCTTCCCGGAAACGGTCGAGACGCTCGGCGCGGAGGGCATCAGGCTCCATCATCTCTGCACCTGGTGGGACGTGCTGGGCGCGGCACAGGCCGCCCGCAGCTTCGACGACGAGACGCTGGCGGCGGTGGAATCGTTTCTGGGCGATCCCCGCGCCTGGCAGGCCGCCCACGGCGGGAGCGTCGCGCCGGATTAGATCGCGTCAGCGATTCCCGCGTTGCGGCTCCGCCTCCCGGCTATGGCCCCCTCGCGTCGGAAACAAGCACATTTCCCAATGGGCAATCCGTCTGATCCGGATGGTCGGGGCGAGAGGATTCGAACCTCCGACCCTCTGCTCCCAAAGCAGATGCGCTACCAAGCTGCGCCACGCCCCGACGCCGACCTTCTAGCCTTCTCCGCCGAGGGGATAAAGCTGCATCCGCCTGCGGCTTCGGGAAATCCGGCGGTTGAGCCTCATTGGCAGGGCCAAGCCGCCTCGTCCTGCGGCAGGTCGGGGTGGCGCAGCTCGGTGCCCGGGGCGATCCCGAGCCGGGCCGCCATGCCGCCATTAACCTCCAGAACCGCCAGGACATTGTCGCCCCCATAGATCGGCGTCTCGTCGAGCGGCAGCGCCTCGGCATGGACGTCCCTGACCGTTCCGGTCTCGTCGACAAAGATCATGTCCAGCGGAATGAGCGTGTTCTTCATCCAGAAGCTCGTGGGCTGCGGCCGGTCGTAGACGAAGAGCATGCCCCGCGTCGCCGCCATCTTCTCGACATACATCAAGCCGCGCGCACGCTCGGCGGCATCGTCGGCGACATCCACACCGAAGGCCGCGGCACCCCAGTCTCCGCGAAGCTCCACCCGGTCCGGCGCGCACGCTGCCGCCGCCTGCCCCGACAGCGCGGCAAAAGCCGCCGCCAGAGCTATTCCGCGGCTTCGCTGTTGTCCCATCCATCCTCGGCGCGGGAGAGTGCGCTTTCCCATATGGCCACCTCTGTCGCGAGCTTGCCGCGTGTGCCGGCCGCGACCCTGAGAGCAATCGCCTCGCCCGGCGTCAGATCGGCCAGCGAGGACCGGCGAAGGACCTCGATATGGATGAAGACATCATCGCCGACCCCGAAGACGTTGGCAAATCCGAACCCCTTGCCGCGATCGAACCACTTGACCCGGGCCGGCTCCAATGGGCCGCCCTGCAGGCTCTCGTCGAAGGGCAGCGTGCGGTCGGCGGATCCCGGCTCGCCCGTCACGTCGGGCGCCTCGATGGACAGCACTTCCTGCGCCTGGATGCCGCGCTCGGTCTCGACGATGCGAAGGGTGATCTGGCTCTGGTCAGCCACGCTGTTCTGGCCGAAATTCCTCAGGACGTTGGCGTGCAGGAGGATGTCACGCGACACCTCGGACGACACGACGAAACCGTACCCTTTGGAACTGTCGAACCACTTGACCTTGCCGGTCAACGTGCGTCCTTGATCCGGCTCCGGCTGCGAATCCGACATTTCTGACCCCTTGGCGGATAAACCGCCTTTTGCAACCGTTTAAGCACGGCAATTACGTCGACCGCACAGACGAAGCGGCCCCGACGCTGGTCTGACCCAATCTCTTAACGTAAATTTTGCTCAGGGAAAAAGTCTTTTTACATACCAAGCTCCGGAAATCGTCTCTCTTGACCATCTCTCGCGATCGTGAAGCCGATTCGCGCCGTCCTGCCAGAATTCGATCTCGAGGGGCCTCAGGCGGAAGCCTCCCCAGAACGGCGGACGGTCCGGATCGTCGCCATGACGGCGTCGTTCCGTCTCAATTCGCGCCATCAGCGTCTCGCGATCCGCAAGCGGACGCGACTGCTGCGAGGCCCAGGCGCCGAGCCGCGAGCCGAGCGGGCGGGAGCGGTAATAGGCGTCGGCCTTGGCGCCCTCCTCGCGATCGACCGGGCCGCGCACCCTGACCTGCCGGCGCTGCGTCTTCCAGTGCATGCAGAAGGCGGCGCTGCCGGTCGCCGCGATCTCGCGCCCCTTCGCGCTCTCGTAGTTGGTATAGAAGACGAAGGCGTCCTCCTCGATCTCCTTCAGCAGCACGATGCGCACGTTCGGCACCCCCCGGGGATCGACGGTCGCCAGCGCCATGGCATTGGGATCGTTGGGTTCCGTTTCGGTCGCGCGGGCCAGCCAGTCGCGGGTCAGGGCGACCGGATCCGACGCGCCGAAGATGCTCGAATGATCAGACATGTACAGAATTTCCCCGGTCTTGATGCCGCATGGTTAATCGCCTATTGGCAGCCGAAGTCCAGAAGGCACACGATGGGGCGGCGTATGGCGGGTGATTTGATGGCAGGCAAGCGTGGCCTGATCATGGGGCTTGCCAATGACAAGTCGATCGCGTGGGGCGTCGCCCGCGCGCTGGCCGATCAGGGCGCGGAACTGGCCTTCTCCTATCAGGGCGAGGCGTTGAAGAAGCGCGTCGCGCCGCTGGCCGGACAGCTGGGCTCCGACATCCTCATCGAGTGCAACGTCGCCGAGACCGCATCGCTCGATCATCTCTTCGAGGCGCTCCGCGAGCGCTGGGGGCGGCTCGATTTCGTCGTCCACGCCATCGGGTTCTCGCAGAAATCCGAGTTGCGCGGGCGCTACGTCGACACCACCCGAGAGAATTTCCAGATGTCCCTCGACATCTCTTGCTACTCCTTCACGGCGGTCATGCAGCGCGCTGAAAAGCTGATGACCGAAGGCGGCTCGGCGCTGACGCTGACCTATTACGGCGCGGAAAAGGTGATGCCGCATTACAACGTCATGGGGGTGGCCAAGGCCGCGCTCGAAGCGTCCGTGCGGTATATGGCCGAGGATCTGGGACGCGACGGCATTCGGGTGAACGCAATCAGTGCCGGCACGGTCAAGACGCTCGCCGCCTCGGGCATCGGCGATTTCCGCTACATCATGAAATGGACCGAGCTCAATGCGCCGATGCGCCGCAACATCACCCAGGACGAGGTCGGCAAGTCAGCGCTGTTCCTGCTCAGCGATCTGGGATCGGCCGTGACCGGCGAAGTCCTGCATGTCGATGCCGGCTATCACATCGTCGGCATGAAGGCGCCGGATGCGCCCGATGCGGTGCGAGGCTGAGATGTGTCCCCCACCCGCTGCGGGCATAGGGTCGCCTGTTTCTTCAGAGGGGAACCGATCCACGAGCCGCGCATGAGCCTGACGGCCTTCATCGGCGTCGCGCTGGCGCATCTACTGGCCGCCATCTCGCCCGGGCCCTCCTTCGTCCTGGCGGTCAGGACCGCGGCGAGCGAGGGCCTGCGGCCGGCGCTCGGCCTGGCAGCGGGATTCGGCGCGGGCGCCGCCATCTGGGCCTTCGCGGCCCTGGCAGGGCTTGCCCTCCTGTTCGAGATCGTGCCGCCGCTGTTTCTCGTTCTCAAGATAGGGGGCGGCCTGTTCCTCGTCTGGATCGCGCTGCGCACCTGGCGGCACGCGAGCGAGCCCATGTCCGCAGGTCCCGAAGCCGCCGCGCCGCGGCGCCTCGCTTCGGCCCTGCAGCTCGGGTTGACGACGCAACTCGCCAATCCCAAGCCCGCCATCTTCTTCGGCGCCGTCTTCGTGGGCCTCGTTCCGGCGACCGCGGACGCCACTGACAAGGCCATCGTCCTCGCCAACATTTTCTGGATGGAGACCGCCTGGTACATGGTGGTCGCCAGGTTGTTCTCGCTCGACCGGGCGCGCCGCGCCTATGGCCGAAGCAAGCTCTGGCTCGACCGGCTCATGGGCGGCATATTGGCCGCGCTGGGACTCAAGATCGCGATTGCCTGAGACCGGAGACCTGGATGACCGACCGATTGCCGCACGAAAAGGGGTTCCACGTCAGCTGGGATCAGCTTCACCGCGACGCGAGGGCCCTCGCCTGGCGGCTCGACGGCGCCGGCCCCGGCGGCAAGACCGGCGATCCGGGCGGGGGCTGGCGAGCGATCGTCGCGATCACCCGCGGCGGCATGGCCCCGGCGATGATCGTGGCGCGGGAGCTCGACATCCGAACGGTGGATACGATCAGCGTGAAATCCTACGACCATCAGACGCAGGCCGATGCCACCATCCTGAAGGCTCCGGATACCGTGATGATGGAGGACGGGTTCGGCGTCCTTGTGATCGACGATCTGGTCGATTCGGGCCGCACGATCGAGCTCGTGAAGGCGCTCTACCCCAAGGCCCATTTCGCCACCGTCTATGCCAAGCCCAAGGGTCGGGCGCAGGTCGACACCTTCGTCACCGAAGTCAGTCAGGACACCTGGATCTTCTTTCCCTGGGACATGGCGATGCAATACGTGCCGCCCTATCGCGGCACGGATTGATCCGGCAAGGCCGGCGGGCGCATGCTCACCGGCGCCCTGTCATGTCGCGTCAAGCTCGTTCTTCACGATCTTCTCGATCTCGTCGAGCCCGTGATTGGTCAGCGTCTTGGGCACTTCGGCGATCACCTTCTGCTCGACCTCCTGATGGATCTTGTGGCGAAGTTCGCCCAGCACACCCGGCGCGGCCACGAGGACCAGCTGATCGAACGTGCCGCGATGCGCCTTTGCATAAAGCATGTCGGCCAGATCGTCCGCGAACCGGTCCTTGGCCAGCTGGTGCCAGTCGGTATCCTCGACTGCCGATCTGTGAACCCCGGCGCCGTCGTTGAACCGGCCGCGCCGGTTCGCCGCCTGTTCGCGATTGGGCGGGTTCTCCTGCTCTTCCTTGGTCAGGACCGTCAGGTACGGGTTCTCGTGGTCGGTCTGGTTCTCGAGGATCAGCGCCTTCTCGCCGTCGGCCACGAGCACCCATGCGCCCTTCGTCAGCTTCGCGCCCATCTCAGCTGCCCTTCCCGTCTTCCTCGCCGGTGCCGTGCAGGCCGCCGAGATTGCCCTCGCCTGCCTCGTCCTCCTTGGTGACGCGGGTCGAGCCCTCGCCGTGGCGGTGCTGGTTGGCCTCGTCCCGGGATCCGACCTTGCGTTCCAGCTCGCCGCCGGCGCGCCCGGACTGGCTCGGTGCCTCCGTGGCCTCGTCGAGAAATTCCTCGACCTCGCTCTCGCCGTCCTGAGATCTCTTGCGCTCGGGCATTCTCGTCTCCTTCCGTCTTGATTTGATGTAAAAACCCGCTGGGTCGCGAAGCGGTTCCGTCAGAGCGCCTGCCGGCCGCGATCGATCAGCCAGGCGATCGCGGCGGCCTCGCCCACCCGGGCCCTGGTGCCGGCGACGGTGACGATGAGCGGCGCCTCGTCCTCGATCCTGCGCCAGATCCAGCTCGCCGCATCGACGCTGTCTGCCGTGCTGCTCAGCACGAGTGTCGCGATGATCCGGTGGCCCGGTTCATCGCCAAGCGTCGCCTCCATCGAGATCGGCTGGAACCCCACGCCGGCCGGCAGATCGGTCGGCGCGCGCAGGCGCGCGACGGTCTCGGCCGCCAGAGGTTCGAGGGAGATCAGCATCGGCCCGCTCCACGACAGGCGGGGCCGGCCAAGGGCCGACCCCGCAAAGGTCGCCTCGGCGGCTTACATGCGGCTCGCGACGTTTTCCCAGTCGACGAGATTGTCGAGGAAGTTCTGAAGATAGGCCGGGCGCTTGTTGCGGAAGTCGATGTAATAGGAATGCTCCCACACGTCGCATCCCAGAAGCGCCGCCTGGCCGAAGCAGACCGGATTGACCCCGTTCTCGGTTGACGTGACCTTCAGGCTGCCATCGTCCTCCTTGACAAGCCACGCCCAGCCCGAGCCGAACTGCCCGCCTCCCTTGGCCGCGAATTCTTCCTTGAACTTGTCGACGGACCCGAAGCTGTCGGTCAGCGCCTTTTCCAGCTCGCTCGGCATCTGCTTCGTGTTGGGAGTCATCATCTCCCAGAACTGGCAGTGGTTCCAGTATTGCGAGGCGTTATTGAACAGGCCGGACTGAGCGACGGCATTCCGGTCGTAGGTCCCCCGGATGATCTCCTCGATCGGTTTGCCTTCCCACTCGGTGCCCTTGGTCATGTCCGCCGTCTTGTCGGCATAGGCCTTGTGGTGAATGTCGTGGTGATATTCCAGCGTTTCGCGGCTCATGCCCTTGTCGGCCAGAGCGTCATGAGCATAGGGAAGGTCGGGAAGTTCGAAAGCCATCGAAGGTCCTCCGTGCCGTATGGTGAATTTCGTCGGCGAGGCCGGCAGAGCCCCTCGCGCCTTTCTGCAACCATTCAGACCCGCGAAAGGTCCCGGAAAGACTAGAACACGTCCACTTCGCCACCGACTTGCGCGACCATGGTCATGACGTTGAAGACGTAGCGCGCGACCGAGCGGAAGCAAAGGATGTGGGCGATGGCCTCATCAGATAGCCAGATCGCCGCGGGCACCTGCGCCAGGCGGGTGCGCCGGAAATGCCCGGGCTCGAACCTGTCCGGAGCCATGTCGGCGGGCGTCACCTTCGCCAGAACCTCGCGCACCAGATCCCCTTCGAGCCGGATCCCGGCGCGCAGATCCGAGAGGTCGAGCACAAGATGATGCGCGCGGCCCATGGCCTCGGCGAAGGTCTCGACGGCCCGCCGCGCGGAGCCGGTCGGCAGCAGGAGCAACACCTCGTCCGGCGCCATCCAGGCCGCGGCGCCCCGATCGCCCACGCTGATGCGCAGCCGATCCGGCATGTCGAGCCCGGCCGCTTCCCTCAGCGCCGATCGAACCACATCTGCCGAAAGATCCGCCTTCACCTGCACCATGTCGCGCGGATCATCCTCCCGCACCGTCACGTAGCCGCGGGCGATGGCGCCTCCGAGGGCGCTTGCGGGCTCAGCCATCCTGCCTCTCCCCCTGCTTGTCATAGAAGACCGGATCGACGATCCGGGCCCGGTGGCTCCGTTCGCCTGCGCCGCCGAATTCCAGAATTTCGCCCACCCTCTCGGGGCCGCGAAGGACCAGCCCCAGGGCGATGCCCCGCTTCAGGGTCGGAGAAAAATACGTCGAGGTGACACGACCTTGGGTGTTACGCTGGCCGTTGGCGTTGACCCCCTCGGCAAGCGCGTAGACGCCATCAGGGAGCTTCGCGCCGGAGAGCGTTTCGAGCCCGACGAGCTTCCAGCGGGAGGGGTCGGTCATATGCGGCCGCGCCTGAGCGCGCTTGCCGATATAGTCGTCCTTCTTCTTCGAGATCGCCCAGTCGAGCCCCAGATCCTGCGGGATGACCGTGCCATCGCTCTCATCGCCGATCATGATGAAGCCCTTTTCGGCCCGCAGGACATGCAGCGCCTCTGTTCCGTAGGGCTGAATCCCGTATTCCTCTCCGGCCTCCAGAAGGCGCTCCCACAGTTCCCTGCCGCGGCTCGTCGGGACCGCCACCTCGAAGCTGAGCTCGCCGGAAAACGAGATGCGGAAGATCCGACCGGGGATGCCGGCGATCTCCCCCGCGACCCAGTCCATGAACGCCACCGCCTCCCGCGAAAGATCGAAGCTCGCGATTTTCTGCAGCACTTTCCGGGCGTTGGGGCCCACAACGGCGATCTGCGTCCAGGCTTCGGTCACGTTCGAGGTGAAGACGTCGAGGTCCCACCACTCGGTCTGGAGCCAGTCTTCCATATGGGCGTGGATGCGGTCGGCGCCGCCGGTCGTCGTGTGGCAGAGAAAGGTGTCGTCGGCCAGCCGGGCGACGACGCCATCATCCATCAGGAAGCCGTTTTCCGAGCACATGAGGCCATAGCGGCAGCGGCCGGCCTTCAGGGTGGACATCATGTTGGTATAGACGAGATCGAGGAAGCGGCCCGCGTCGGGACCCTTCACGATGATCTTTCCCAGCGTCGACGCGTCCAGGATTCCGACGTTTTTACGGACGTTTAGAACCTCTCTCTCAACCGCCTTGTCAACCGTTTCGCCGCGCCGGGGATAGCAGTAGGGGCGGCGCCAGTGGCCGACCGGTTCCCATCTGGCGCCGTGGTTCTCGTGCCAGTCGTGCAGCGCCGAGCGGCGCAGCGGTTGAAAGATGTCGCCGCGCGCCTCGCCGGCGATGGCGCCCATGGAGATCGGCACGTAGGGCGGGCGGAAGGTGGTGGTCCCGACCTGCGGGACGGGCTCTCCCTTTTCCTGAGAAAGGATCGCCAGACCGTTGATGTTGCTGAGCTTTCCCTGATCCGTGGCCATGCCGAGCGTGGTGTAGCGCTTCAGGTGCTCGACGCTGACGAAGCCCTCGCGGGCGGCGAGCTGGACGTCGGTCACCTTCACGTCGTTCTGGTAATCGAGGAACATCTTGGCGCGCAAGTCATAGCCGGCGCGCTCCGGCATGATCCAGACCGGGCGGATCGGCGCCTCGGACGGGAAATCGGAATTGCATCGGAATTCCATCGGATTTCCATCGGACCGGAATTCGGGCAGCGACAGGTGGCCGGCGGCGGCGCCCCGGGCCGAAACCATCGCCCGACCGTCCGCGCCGGGCGGCGGACGCTCGGCATCGGGAGCGAAAAAGGCGCGCGGCTCGTTCCAGACGAGCTTGCCGCCGCAATGCGACCACAGATGCGGCACGGGCGACCAGCCCCCCGACATGGCGACCGCGTCGCAGGCGATGCTGCGCGTGATCTGGCCGCTGCCCGAGATGTCGCAGAGCGCTGCCCGCTCCACCCGTCTGGTCCCCTCGACGCGGGCGATGCCGGTTCCCGCCAGGATCTCGATGCCCAGGTCGCGGAGGCGGGCGGGCAGATCGCCCGTGACCTTGGCGCGCGCATCGGCGATCGCCGGCACCGCCACGCCCGCTTGGTACAGCGCCAGGGCGGTGCGGTAGGCGTCGTCGTTGTTGGTGACGAGAACGACGCGGCGGCCGGGCGTGACGCCGTAATCGCAGACGAAGTCGCGCACCGCGGAGGCCAGCATGACGCCCGGCACATCGTTGCCGGCGAAGGCGATGGGCCGCTCGATGGCGCCCGTCGCGGTGATCATGTGGCCGCAGCGGATGCGCCAGAGCCGCCGGCGGGGGCCGGGGGCACCCGGCCAGTCGTCGCTCACCCGCTCGCACGCCAGAAGATAGCCGTGATCGTAGACCCCGGCCCCCATGAGGTTCAGCCGCAGGGTGACGTTCGCCATGGCGGCCAGTTCGGCGACAGCGCCGGCCACCCAGTCGGCCGGCGTCTTGCCGTCGAGCGTGGTGCCGTCGAGGCCGCCATCGGTGATGCTGCGCCCGCCCCAGAGCGAGTCCTGCTCCATCACGATGACGCGCCGCCCGGCGCGGCCGGCCTCGAGCGCGGCGGCGAGGCCGGCGACGCCGCCGCCGATGACGGCCAGGTCGCAATGCAGGTAGAGGTGCTCGTAGCGGTCGGCGTCGGGGCCTTCGGGCGGCCGCCCGAGCCCGGCGGAGCGGCGGATGACGGGCTCGTAGACATGCTTCCAGAAGGCGCGCGGCCAGAGGAAGGTCTTGTAGTAGAAGCCCGCCGGCAGGAACCGCGACAGCGCCGTATTGATCGCGCCCACATCCCGCTCGAGGCTCGGCCAGCGGTTCTGCGAGGTGGCCACGAGGCCTTCGTGGAGGGGTGCCTGGGTGGCGCGCTGGTTCGGCTCGAACCGGCCGCCCTGCCCGATCCCGAAGAGCGCATTGGGCTCCTCCGGCCCGCTCGCCACGGGTCCCCGCGGCCGGTGATACTTGAAGGACCGGCCCATGAGCAGCCGGTCCGAGGCCATGAGCGCGGTGGCGACGGTGTCGCCCGCGAGCCCCGCATGGGCCGCCCCGTCGAAGGTGAAGTGGAGCCGGCGGCTGCGGTCGATGCGGCGGCCGCCCTCGGGCAGACGATGGGCCATGCTCAGACGCCTCCGCTCTTGACCGAGAATTCCGGATGCGCCGCCTCGATCCGCTCGAGGATCTCCGCCGGCGGGGCCTGGAGTTGGGCGGGATAGGTGCCGAAGACCTGCATCGTGACGGTGTGGCGCGCGGCGTGGAACCACTTGCCGCAGCCCATGGCGTGGCGCCAGCGCTCGAAATGCACGCCGCGGGGGTTCTTGCGGCGGAAGAGATAGGCCTCGAAATCGGCGTCGCTCGAGCCCGGCCCCTGGCGCACCAGATGCGCCTCGCCACCCGGCGCAAGCTCGGTCTCGTCGGCCGCGACGCCGCAGCAGGGACAATCGAGGATCAGCATGGGCGCAGGGCTCCGGTCGGTCGTGTCACAGGCTTTCCTCGGGTGCGGTGGTGGCGGAGAAATCGGTGCATCGGGCACCCTGCATGACCCGGAAGGGGCCGAAGAGCGCGACGAGGGAGCGGCCGTCGGACAGTTGCCCCGCCGCGCGCCGGGGCAGCGTGCCCCCGGCATGGCCGATCACCGTCGAGACCTCGATGTCGCCGGTCACGCCGCCGCTGCAGGACAGCGGCACGGAGACGAGGCCCGCATCGGTCTGCGGCAGCGCGCCGCCGCAGACGAGCGAGATGCCGGTCAGGCAATAGCGCGCCTCGCCCGCCTCGAACCAGACGAGGCCCTCGAGGCTCGTCAGATCGTCGAGCAGCGCGATCACCGACTGGCCCGGAACCTCGGCCGTGGTCGAGGGAAGATCCCGAAGGCCCCGCAATGCCTGCGCCGCGCCGGGCGACCCGGCGAGGCAAAGGGCCGCGGCGCAGAGGCTGGCCGCGCCCGCCGCGGCCGGGGCGAGACGGGCGGCCATCAATGCGCCACCCCCGCGGCGACGCTTTCGTCGATGAAGCGGCCCTCGCGGAACCGGTCGAGCGTGAAGGCCTGGGCCAGCGCCGAGCGGCCGGTGGCCATCAGCTCGGCGAAGGCGAAGCCCGATCCCGGCGTCGCCTTGAAGCCGCCGGTGCCCCAGCCGCAATTGACGAAGCAGTTCTGCAGCGGGGTCTTCGACAGGATCGGCGAGCGGTCGCCGGTCATGTCGACGATGCCGCCCCATTGCCGCAGCATGCGCAGACGCGAGATCATCGGGAAGGTCTCGATCAGGGCGCGCACCGTCTCCTCCACGTGGTGGAACGAGCCGCGCTGGGTATAGGCGTTGTAGCCGTCGGTGCCGCCGCCGATCACCATCTCGCCCTTGTCGGACTGGCTCATGTAGCCGTGCACCGTGTTGGCCATCACCACGATGTCCATGCAGGGCTTGATCGGCTCGGAGACGAGCGCCTGCAGCGGCACGCTCTCGATCGGCAGGCGGAAGCCCGCCATCTCGGCGAGGCGGCCGGAATGGCCGGCGACGACGAGGCCGATCCGGTCGCAGGCGATGGCGCCGCGGGTGGTGTCGATGCCCGTGATGCGGCCGCCGTCGCGGCTGATGCCGGTGACCTCGCATTGCTCGACGATGTCGATGCCCATGTCGGAACAGGCGCGGGCATAGCCCCAGGCCACGGCGTCGTGGCGCGCGGTGCCGGCGCGGGGCTGCCACAGGCCGCCCAGGACCGGGTAGCGCGGCCCGTCGATGTTGATGATCGGGCAGAGCTCCTTGACGCGCTTGGGGCCGACGAACTCGGTCTCGACCCCCTGCAGCGCGTTGGCATGGGCGGTGCGCAGATAGCCGCGCATCTCGTGCTCGGTCTGCGCCAGCATGAGGACGCCGCGCGGCGAATACATGACGTTGTAGTTCAGGTCCTGGCTCATCGTCTCGTAAAGCGAGCGGGACTTCTCGTAGAGCGCGGCGGAGGGATCCTGCAGGTAGTTCGACCGGATGATCGTGGTATTGCGACCGGTATTGCCGCCGCCGAGCCAGCCCTTCTCGACCACCGCGATGTCGGTGATGCCGTGGGCCTTGCCCAGCCAGTAGGCGGTGGCGAGGCCGTGGCCGCCGGCGCCGACGATCACGGTGTTGTAACGGCGCTTGGGCTCGGGGCTGGCCCAGGCACGCGGCCAGCCCTGGTGATGGCGCAGGGCCTCGCGGACGATGGCGAAGGCGGAATAGCGGCGTGACATGCTCGGGCGGCCCCTTCTGTTGGCGCCACTGATAGGAAAGCGCCCGCTTGTGGTGATGCGCAGTCGCGGCACGTTCAACAGGTTTTGCGACATGGGGGGTGCGGCAGCCTGCCCCGCCCGCTTTCCCCCGCCCCGCGATCCCGCTAGGAGACGGCCATGACGTTCTGGATCACAGGTCTTGTGCTGGCGGTGCTCGGGGTGTTGCCGGTCGTGCTGACGCTCTGGCGGGGGCGCGATGGCGGCGACGCGGCGCCCGACCTTGCGATCTATCGCGACCAGCTGAGGGAGGTGGAGCGCGACCTCGATCGCGGCGTGCTGAGTGCAGAGGAGGCCGAGCGGACGCGGACGGAGGTGGCGCGCCGGCTTCTCGATGCCGACCGGACGCGGCCCGCGCCGGTGGGCGAGGCGCCGCGGCCGGCGCGCATCGCCGCCGCGGCGGGCGTCGGGGTGGGCGCGCTGGCGGCGGCGATCGGGACCTATGCCTGGCTCGGCGCGCCCGGCTATCCCGATCTGCCGATCGCCGAGCGCCTGGCGCAGGCGGAGGCGCGGCGCGCCGAGCGGCCGAGCCAGGCGGAGGCCGAGGCGCGCGCCGAGGCGGCCGGTACGCTGCCCGCGCCGATCGAGCCCGAGCCCGAATTCGCCGAGCTGATGGAGCGGCTGCGGAGCGCCATGGAAACCCGCCCCGACGATGCGGAGGGCTGGCGCCTTCTGGCGCAGAACGAGGCCCGGCTTGGCAATTATGCCGCCGCCGAGCGGGCCCAGGACCGCCGCATCGCGCTTCTGGGCGAAGATGCGAGCGCCGAGGAGCAGGCGTTTCTGGGCGAGTTGCGGGTGCTGGCCGCGGGCGGCTTCGTCACGCCCGAGGCCGAGAGCACCTTCGACGCGGCGCTCGCGCTCGACCGGGGCAATGGCCGGGCGCTCTATTTCAAGGGCCTCACCCTGGCGCAGACCGGCCGGCCGGACCTGACCCTGCGGATCTGGGCGCCGCTTCTCGAGAAGGGCCCCGAGGACGCGCCCTGGATCGCGCCGATCCGCGCCCAGATCGGCCAGGTCGCGGCCCGCGCCGGCATCGACTACGCAATGCCGCCATCCACCGCGCCCGGCCCGACCGAAGGCGACGTGGCGGCTGCCGCGGAGATGACGCCCGAGGCGCGCCAGCAGATGATCGAGGGGATGGTGGCGCGTCTGGGCGAGCGGCTCGCGACCGAGGGCGGCCCGGCGGCCGACTGGGCGCGGCTCATCTCGGCGCTGGGGGTTCTGGGCCAGACCGAGAAGGCCCGCTCGATCGCCGCCGAGGCGCAGCAGGTCTTCGCCAACCAGCCCGACGATCTGGCCGCAATCGACGCGGCCGCCCGCTCGGCGGGTGTGGCGCCATGACGGGCCGGCCTCGTAGCGTGCGGCGGCAGGCGGCCGGGCGCCGGCCAGGCCGGTCGCGGCTCCGGGCTTGCGGGGGAGCGGCGCGTTGATCCACGACGATCTGGAGGGGTTCCGTGCGGCGCTGCCGCCGCTTCGGGCGGTGATGGGCCTCGACCTCGGGACCCGGACCATCGGCGTCGCGGTCTCGGACCGGATGCGGAGCATCGCCTCGCCCCTCGAGGTGATCAGGCGGCGGAAGTTCACGCTCGATGCGGCGCGCCTGGCCGAGCTCGCCGCGGCGCGGGAGATCGGCGGGCTGGTGATCGGCCTGCCGCGCAACATGGACGGAAGCGAGGGGCCGCGCGCCCAATCGGCGCGGACCTTTGCGCGCAACTTGCGGGGAGTGCTTGACCTTCCGGTCGCGTTCTGGGACGAGCGGCTTTCGACCGTGGCGGCAGAACGCGCCCTTCTGGAGGCCGATGCGTCGCGCGCCAAGAGGGCGGCGGTCGTCGATCAGGTCGCGGCCGCCTATATCCTGCAGGGTGCGCTGGACCGGCTGGAACGCATGTGAGGCGCAATGAGTGACGAGACGCGGTCGGGCGAGATCGAGAGCCCCTGCATCAAGCTGTGCATGATCCATCCCGAGGCCGGCATCTGCGCCGGCTGCTTCCGGACGATCGACGAGATCGCCGCGTGGTCGCGGCTCGAGCCGGAGGCGCGGCGGCGGATCATGGCCGAGCTGCCGGCGCGCAAGGGGCGGCTCGCGACGCGCCGGGGCGGCCGTACGGCGCGGCTGGCGCGCGCGGGAAATGGCGGCGCGGTGACCGGCGGGAGCCACGACTGACGCCCCTGAAGGCGGCTCAGGCGGCCGCATCGGTGACGGCGGCCAAGGCCTCGTGAATGAGGCCAGGCCCGGCACCGGGTGCGGCCGCGCCTTCGGAGAGGATCCGCCGCCAGTGCCGGGCGCCGGGCCGGCCGGCGAAGAGGCCGAGCATCGGGCGCGTGACCGCCGCGAGCCGGCCGCCCTCGGCCAGATGCCGCGCCGCATAGGGAACCATGGCCCGTGCCACATCGTGGGCATCGATTGGCGGCGCGGCGGCGCCGAAGAGCCGCCGGTCGGCGTCGATCAGGATCGCGGCCGGGTCGTGATAGGCGGCGCGGCCGATCATCACCCCGTCCATGCCGGCTTCGAGATGGTCCAGAGCCTCGTCGAGACCGGCGATGCCGCCGTTGATCGACAGGTGCATGTCGGGAAAGCGCGACTTCATCCGATAGACGAGAGCCGGATCGAGCGGCGGCACGTCGCGGTTCTGCTTCGGGCTCAGCCCCTGAAGCCAAGCCTTCCGGGCATGGATGGTGACGCGGCGGATGCCGGCCGTGCGGACCTTGTCGAGAAAGGCCGGCAAGGTCGTCTCGGGGTCCTGCTCGTCGACACCGAGCCGGCACTTCACCGTTACCTCGCGCGGCTGGGCGGCGATCATCGCGGCGCAGCACTCGGCGACAAGCTGGGGGCGGCGCATCAGGACGGCGCCGAAGCAGCCGGAGCGCACGCGGTCCGACGGACAGCCGACATTGAGGTTCACCTCGTCGTAGCCTTCCTCCGCGCCGATGCGCGCCGCCGCGGCCAGTTCCGCGGGATCTGAGCCGCCGAGCTGAAGCGCCACGGGCCGCTCGGCAGGATCGAAACGCAGCAGATGCCGCGCGTCCCCGCGCATCAGGGCCGGCGCGGTCACCATCTCGGTGTAGAGCAGCGCGTGGCGCGACATCAGCCGGTGGAAGAAGCGGCAATGGCGGTCGGTCCAGTCCATCATCGGCGCGACGCTGAGCCGTGCCGCCTGCCGCGCGGCCGTGTCCTGGTGCTGCTCTGGCTGCATGGTCATGCCGGTCCGGTCGGTCGCGTCAGATCCCTGGCCGTAGAGCGCGGAACGGGCGGGTGGTGCAACAGGAAAGCGGCCGCCCGCGACGATCTCCCGCCCCTCGCTGCCGCCGATGCGGAGCGGGGCGGCTGGCCGCCCCGCGCCCGGCCGCGACCCGTCAGCCGGCGAACCAGAGCCCGAGCATCCAGATGCCCATGCCGGCCATGATGAGGTTCTCGCTGAGCGAGATCGCCCCCAGGGGCACGTTCGATCCGCCGCCGACGCAGGCGCATTTGAGCTCGCGCCGGTCGACATAGACGGCCTTGATGACGCTTGTCGCGCCGATCACGCCGATGAAGAGGGCGACGGGCGCGACCAGCCAGATCAGCGCGCTCGACGCGCCTATCAGGGCCATCATGCCGATTCCCGCCCACAATTCGAGGAACGGATAGGCGTAGGCATAGGGGACGTGGCGTTGCGCCAGGAGGTCGTAGCCCAGAAAGCCGTTCACGAAGCCGCCCACATCCTGAAGTTTCTGGATCGCGAGCGCTACCATGGCGGTCGCGAAGAACCACTTGAGCAGGGTCAGGATCGGGAAGCCCTCGTAGAGATTGAGCACGATCGCCAGGGCCATCAGCGCCGTCGAGCCGAAGATCGCGGCGATCGGCGCATAGGTCGTCTCGTCCTTGCCGCGCACCTTGATGCCGAAATGCGTCTTGAGGTCGGTATAGCCGCCGATCCGCTGGCCGTCGATGAAGGCTTGCGGCGTCGTCGTCACGTCGTGCGCCGACTTGAAGGTGTCCACCTCGTCGCGGCTGGTCAGCAGGTTGTCGTCGACCCGGTAGCCCTTGCGCTGAAGAAGCGATTTCGACTTGAGCCCGAAGGGGCAGAGATGCCCCGGCATCGCCATGCGATAGAGCGACGCCGTCTGCTCGGCGCCCCGGCTCTTGTTGCGCGCGGCACCGGGACCATCGATGGAACTTTCCGCAGCCGTCATGATCTGTCCTTTCCTCTGCTCCGCCGGCCTGGACCCAGCCCCGCGCCTGGCCGCGCCCGGTGGCGCGTCGTCATGCCGGTTCCGGCTGTCCTGCCGCGGCGCACTGCGCCATCATGGGCGGGATCCGCGTGACGAGGCCTATATATACCCCCCGCGGGTATAAAGAACCCCGGCAGGGCGGCAAAGTTCCAAGGAGAGACGCATGAAGCAGGACAAGCAGCGCACGCTCGACCGGCTGGCCCGCCTGGAGGGACAGGTGCGCGGCGTGGCCCGGATGGTGGAGGAGGATCGTTACTGCGTCGATATCCTGGCGCAGACCGCGGCCATCCGCTCCGCCCTGAAGGGGGTCGAGCGGCTGGTTCTGGAGAGCCACGCGCGGCACTGCGTCGAGGACGCCATCGGCAGCGGGGATCCGGACGATCAGCGGGCGAAGTTCACCGAACTGATCGCGCTGCTGCAGCGGATGCAGGCATGACCGGAGCTTGGGCCGGGTCGGCAAATCCGGGTGGAATGCCGGGTCACGCCCCCGCCGGCGGTAGGGAGTGGGGGTGGCCGGGCGTCGGAGCGCCCGGCCGGTGCATTGATCAGTTCTGCTGTTGCCAGGACTGGACCAGTTCGTCGTAGGAGACGGTCTTCGGTTCCTCGTCCTCGTTCTCGAGCTCCGGTTTCGGGGCGCCCTCCTGGTCGAGCCAGTATTGCGGATCCCTCTCCTCGTTCAGGACCGGCCCCAGATCACCCTGGACGCCCGCCCGCTCGAGCCGCGACAGCACCTCCTCCATGTCGGAGCAGAGCTTGTCGAGCGCGGCCTGGGTGGTCTTGGCACCCGACATGGCGTCGCCGATATTCTGCCACCAGAGCTGGGCGAGCTTCGGGTAATCGGGGACGTTGGTGCCGGTCGGCGACCAGCGCACCCGGTCGGGCGAGCGGTAGAACTCGATGAGACCGGCGAGAGCCGGCGCCCGCTCGGTGAAGTGCTCCGAATTGATCGTCGAGTCGCGAATGAAGGTCAGGCCGACATCGGACTTCTTCACGTCGACGGTCTTGGAGGTGACGAACTGGGCATAGAGCCAGGCCGCCTTGGCCCGGTCGACGGGGGTCGAATCGAGGATCGTCCAGGAACCCACATCCTGATAGCCGACCTTCATCCCCTCCTGCCAATAGACGCCGTGGGGCGAGGGCGCGAGGCGCCATTTCGGCGTGCCGTCATCGTTCATCACCGCGTCGGATTCGAAGAGCGGCGCCGCGAAGGCCGTGTACATGAACATCTGCTGGGCGATGTTGCCCTGCCCCGGCACCGGGCCCGCCTCCGAGAAGGTCATGCCGGCGGCCTGCGGCGGGGAGTATTCCTGCAGCCACTTGATCGCCTTGTCGACGGCATAGACGGCGGCGGGAGAGTTGGTCGCGCCGCCCCGGTCGACGCAGGCGCCGACGGGCTGCGAGTTCTCGTTGACGCGAATGCCCCATTCGTCGACCGGCAGGCCGTTCGGCTCGCCGGTATCGCCCATCCCGGCCATGGACATCCACGCATCGGTATAGCGCCAGCCGAGCGAGGGGTCCTTCTTGCCGTAATCCATGTTGCCGTAGACGCCCGAGGACGGCTCGCCCTCGATATAGCTCATGTCGCGGCCGGTGAAGAATTCGGCGATGTCCTCGTAGGCGGACCAGTTCACCGGCACGCCCAGATCGTAGCCGTATTTCTCCTTGAAGTCGGACTGGGTCTTCTCGTCGTTGAACCAGTCGTAGCGGAACCAGTAGAGGTTGGCGAATTGCTGGTCGGGCAGCTGATAGAGGTTGCCGTCCGGGCCGGTGGTGAAGTCGAGCCCGATGAAATCGTCGAGATCGAGCGTCGGCGAGGTGACGTCGGCGGCTTCGTTCGCCATCCAGTCGGTCAGGTTGCGCGCCTGTCCATAGCGCCAGTGGGTGCCGATGAAGTCCGAATCGTTCACGTAGGCATCGTAGACGTTCTGGCCGGACTGCATCTGGGTCTGCAGCTTCTCGACGACGTCGCCCTCGCCGATCAGGTCGTGGGTGACGTTGATGCCGGTGATGGCGGTGAAGGCGGGCGCCAGCACCTGGCTTTCGTATTCGTGCGTGGTGATGGTCTCGGAGACGACGTTGATGTCCATGCCCTGGAAGGGCTCGGCGGCGTCGACGAACCATTGCATCTCGGCTTCCTGCTCCTCGCGCGACAGGGTCGACATGCCGTCGATCTCGCTGTCGAGAAACTCGGTCGCCTCCTCCATGCCGGCGAGGGCCGGCGCGGCGAGAAGCCCCATCGCCAGCGCCAGCGCGGTGGTCGATCTGAGGGTTGCGTTCATTTTTTTCCTCCCTGGAATTTTGAACGTCGTGGTGTGGTGTGAGGCCGGACGCCTTGCCGCGTCAGACCGTGCGGAAGATCACCGCGGCAAGCGCGAGGCAGGCGATCGGGGCATAGAGCATCGGCGCGATGCCGAGCCCCAGCCAGACAAGACAGAGGAATGCGCAGGCGACCAGCGAGATGAAGAGCCGGTCGCCGCGCGTCGTCTCGATCCCCAGGATGCCGCGGCGCGGCGTCTCGGGGTAGCGGATCGCCAGCACCGAGAAGATGACGAGCAGAAGCGCGATCGTCGCGAAGAAGGCCGCGGTGGGCCAGGTCCAGGCCATCCATGCCATTACTGCATCTTCCTCCATGTCCGTGTCAGCGGGGCACGGCCGCGCGCCACGGCTCGAGAATGCGTGCCCGAGTGCGACTTCCGGCCTCCGCGGCACCCGCCATCTTCGACGGCGTGGGCAGCGGCCAAGAGCATCCCATTGACTGGATTTCGCATCACACCCTCCCCAGGGCGAAGCCCTTGGCGATGTAGTTGCGGACGAAATAGATCACCAAGGCGCCGGGGATGATGGTCAGCACCCCGGCGGCGGCCAGCACGCCCCAGTCGACGCCGGCGGCGCCGACGGTGCGGGTCATCGTGGCGGCGATCGGCTTGGCGTCGACGCTCGTGAGCGTGCGCGAGAGGAGCAGCTCCACCCATGAGAACATGAAGCAGAAGAAGGCGGCGACGCCGATGCCGCTGGAGATGAGCGGCATGAAGATCTTGAGGAAGAAGCCGCCGAAGGAATGGCCGTCGATATAGGCGGTCTCGTCGATCTCCTTGGGAACGCCGCGCATGAAGCCTTCGAGAATCCAGACCGCGAGCGGCACGTTGAAGAGGCAATGCGCCAGGGCCACCGCGATATGCGTGTCGAAGAGCCCGATAGAGGAATAGAGCTGGAAGAACGGCAGCGCGAAGACCGCGGGCGGCGCCATGCGGTTGGTCAGCAGCCAGAAGAACAGGTGCTTGTCGCCCATGAAATTGTAGCGCGAGAAGGCATAGGCCGCCGGCAGCGCCACCGAGATCGAGATCGCCGTGTTCATCACCACGTAGATCAGCGAATTGACGTAGCCCATGTACCAGGAGGGATCGGTGAGGATGGTGGCGTAGTTCTGCAAGGTGAGGTTGCGCGGCCAGAGCGAGAAGGCGCCAAGGATCTCGCTGTTGGTCTTCAGGCTCATGTTGATCAGCCAGTAGATCGGCAGCATGAGGAAAAGCAGATAGAGCACCATCACCACCGCCGAGCCCGAAGGGGCGAAGCGGCGGCCGGTCCGGCTCGCGTTGCGCTCGGCGGAAAGGTCCTCGGGCAGACTGGCGGCGCCGGGCGCGGCGATCGTCGTGTCGCTCATCACGCGTCCCTTTTGTCGAGATTGGTCATCACGGTGTAGAACACGAAGCTGATCACCAGGATGACGAGGAAGTACATGATCGAGAAGGCCGCCGCCTGGCCCAGGTCGAACTGCCCCAGCGCCAGCTTCACGAGGTCGATCGACAGGAAGGTGGTGGCGTTGCCGGGACCGCCGCCGGTCAGCACGAAAGGCTCGGTATAGATCATGAAACTGTCCATGAAGCGCAACAGGATCGCGATCATCAGGACGCCCAGCATCTTCGGCAGCTCGATGTAGCGGAACACCGCGATGCGGCTCGCCTGGTCGATCTTGGCCGCCTGGTAATAGGCGTCGGGGATGGATTGCAGGCCGGCATAGGCCAGAAGCGCCACGAGCGACGTCCAGTGCCAGACATCCATGACGATCACCGTGGCCCAGGCGGCGAAGAACCCTTGGGTGTAGTTGTAGTTGATGCCGAGAGAGGAGAGCGTGTAGCCCAGAAGGCCGATATCGACCCGCCCGAAGATCTGCCAGATCGTGCCGACGACGTTCCACGGGATGAGCAGCGGCAGGGACATCAGCACGAGGCAGACGGTCGCCCAGATGCCCTTCTTGGGCATGTTGAGCGCGACGAAGACGCCGAGCGGCACCTCGATGGCCAGGATGATGGCGGAAAAGACGAGCTGCCGGCCGAGCGCGTTCCACATCCGCTGCGAATGGAGCATCTCGTTGAACCATTCGAGCCCGACCCAGAAGAAGACGTTCTGGCCGAAGGTGTCCTGAACCGAATAGTTGACCACCGTCATCAGCGGGATGACCGCCGAGAAGGCAACGAGCGCCAGGACCGGCAGCACCAGGAACCAGGCCTTTTCGTTGTGCGTCTTCATGCGGCCTGCTCCTTTGCGTCGACCGGATCGACCCGCCACTCGTTCTCGTAGACGTTGACGCCCGTCTCGACGAACTGGATGTGGGTCTCGCCCTCGGGAAGCGGACGGCCCTCGGCGACGATGGCGTTGACCTCCTGACCCTGAAGATCGAGGCGCACGATGCGGTGGCGGCCGACATCCTCGACCCGTGCGACGCGCGCCGGGATGCCCTTGTCGGCGAGGCGGACATATTCGGGCCGGACGCCGATCTTCGTGGCGCCCCGGCCGATGTCGTAGGCCCGGCCGAGGTCGAAGGAGACGCCGGCCACCTCGGCCCTCGGCCCGTCGATCCGCGCCTCGAAGAGGTTCATGCCCGGAGAGCCGATGAAATACCCCACGAAGGTATGCGCCGGCCGCGCGAAGAGCTCCTCGGGTGTGCCGATCTGCACGACCACGCCGTCATTCATCACCACCACCTTGTCGGCGAAGGTCAGCGCCTCGGTCTGGTCGTGGGTGACGTAGATCATCGTGTGGCCGAAATCGCTGTGCAGCTTCTTGAGCTGGGTCCTCAGCTCCCATTTCATGTGGGGGTCGATGACGGTGAGCGGCTCGTCGAAGAGGAGCGCGTTCACGTCGTCGCGCACCATGCCGCGGCCGAGCGAGATCTTCTGCTTGGCGTCGGCGGTCAGGCCGCGCGCCTGGCGGTCGAGCACGCTTTCCATGCCGATCATCCGGCCGACCCGGGCCACGCGCTCGGCGATCTCCTTGGCCGGCAGGCCTCGGTTCTTGAGCGGGAAGGCGAGGTTCTGGCGCACCGTCATCGTGTCGTAGACGACGGGAAACTGGAACACCTGCGCGATGTTGCGGTCCGCCGTGGGCAGATCGGTGACGTCGTGGCCGTCGAAGAGCACCCGCCCGTGCGACGGCATGAGAAGGCCCGAGATGATGTTGAGCAGCGTCGACTTTCCGCAGCCCGAGGGTCCAAGGAGCGCGTAGGCCTCGCCGTCGCGCCAGTCGTGGTTCAGTTCCTTCAGCGCGAAATCCTCGGCCTTGGACGGGTTGGAGACATAGCTGTGCGCCAGCTTGTCGAGCGTGATCTTCGCCATCAGGCGGCCTCTGCGTAAGGGGCGGGGCGGATCAGGGCCCCTTCGGCGTCGAACAGGTAGACATGCGCGGGATCGAGATGCGCGGTCAGCGTGGCGCCGGGTTCGAGATGACGGATGCCGGGCACCAGACCGACCCAGCGGACGCCGTCATGGTCGAGATGGACGAAGGTCTCGGAGCCGGTGATCTCGGTCACCATCAGCACCGTCTCGAAGCGTACTGCCCGGCCCTCCGGCGCGGAGAGCGCCAGATGCGCCGGCCGGAAACCGGCGGTATAATGGCCGTCGGCCAGATCCGGGCCAAGGCCCAGCCGGTCGGCATCCATGCTCTTCTGATCCCCGTAGACGAGCGCATCGCCGCGCTTCTCGATCTCGAGAAAGTTCATCGGCGGATCGGAGAACACCCGCGCCGTGGTCGCATCGGCCGGCGTGCGGTAGACGCGGGGCGTCGGGCCGAACTGCGTGACCCGCCCCTCCCAGAGCGTCGCGCAATTGCCGCCGAGAAGCAGAGCCTCCTCCGGCTCGGTCGTCGCATAGACGAAGATCGAGCCCGATTCCTCGAAGATCCGGGGGATCTCGGCCCGCAATTCCTCCCGCAGCTTGTAGTCGAGATTGGCGAGCGGCTCGTCCAGCAGGACGAGACCGGCATCCTTGACGAGGGCGCGCGCCAGCGCGCAGCGCTGCTGCTGGCCGCCCGACAGTTCCAGCGGCCGGCGCTCCAGCATCGGCGTCAGCTTCATCAGATCCGCCGTGCGCCGCACCCGGTCGTCGATCTCGGACCGGTCGGCCCCGGTCAGCCGCATCGGCGAGGCGATGTTGTCGTAGACCGACATGGTGGGGTAGTTGATGAACTGCTGGTAGACCATCGCCACGTTGCGGTCCTGCACCCGCTGGCCCGTCACGTCGGTGCCCTGCCAGCGGATCCGCCCTTCGGTCGGCACGTCGAGCCCGGCCATCAGGCGCATGAGCGACGTCTTGCCCGCGTTCGTCGGACCGAGAAGCACGTTCATCGTGCCCTTTTCGAGCACCAGATCCGTCGGATGGATGTGAACGCTCGATCCTACGACCTTCGAGACGGACTCGAGCTCAAGTGTCATTCCTTCCCCCCTTCGCGCCCCGCTATGGGGCTGTCCGGATCGCCGTCCGGTTAGCGCTATAGAACCCTGCCGCGACCGTCCTGTCTAGCGTCTTCTCCGGCGGCTTCCGGGCTTCGCCGGCGTTTTCTCCTGTTGCAACGCGGCGTTGTGCGGCCTCGGCGGGCTCGGACAGGGGCGGGCGCGGCGGCGTCCAACTGCCCGTCGCGGCGGCCGGAGGGGCCTCGCCGCGCCCTGGCCGCCACCCCCCAAAAGGGCGCGGCGGCGCCCGATCCCTGCCACCCGACATGCGGCAAGATGTCCGGGTCGCGGGGCGGGCTCACGCCCCGCGCAGATAGGTCCGCAAGGTGGCCTCCGTGCCCTCCGACCAGAGCAGGTCGAGCCAGCGCGCGAAGGCCTCGCGCAGCCGCTCGTTGCGCCCCAGATCGCCGTAGATCGCCCGCTGGTCGAGCCAGGCGCCGGGCTCGTCCTTCGCCTGCCGCGCCACCGGGCCGAGCGCGTCCCAGATCGGATCGTTGGCCTCGATGGTCTCGCCGGCCTCCGTCGTGCCGGCGCAGTAGCGGCACCAGAGCGCGGATTCGAGCGCCAGACCGTCGATCGGACCCTGCCGCGCCAGGGCGTCCGCGAGCGACAGAAGGATGAATTTCGGCTGGCGGTTCGACCCGTCGAAGCAGAGCCGCCGCACGGTGTCGCCGATCTTGGGATTGGCGAAGCGCTCCTTGATCCGCTCGAGATACTGGGTCGTGTCGGTATCGGGCACCGGCGGCACGCCGGGCAGCACCTCCTCCCGCTCGACCTTGTCGAGGAACCCCGCGATCAGGTCGTTCTCCATCGCCTCGTGGACGAAATGGATGCCCATCAGACCCGCCGGATAGGCGATGATCGCGTGGCCGCCGTTCAGGATCCGCAGCTTCATCGACTCGTAGGGCGAAACGTCGTCGACGAACTCGACGCCCACGCGTTCGAGCGGCGGGCGGCCGAGCGGGAAATCGTCCTCGAGCACCCACTGGATGAAATCCTCGGAAAAGACCGGCCAGCCGTCCTCGACCCCGTGATCCTCGCGCAGCATGCGCCGCTCGCGATCGGACGTGGCGGGGGTGATCCGGTCGACCATGCCGTTCGGAAAGGCGACCTCGGTCTCGATCCACTGGGCGAGATCGGGGTCGGAGAGCCGGGCCAGGCCGGTCAGCGTGTTGCGGGTGACCGCGCCGTTATGGGGGATGTTGTCGCAGGACATGATCGTGAACGGCGGATGCCCCGCGTCGCGACGCTCTCGCAGACCGCGGAGGATCATGCCGAAGACGGTCTTCGGCGCATCGGGCGTGGCCGCATCGGCGGCCATTGCCGGATGATCGGGATCGAAGCGGCCGTCGGCGTCGAGGAAATAGCCGCCCTCGGTGATCGTCATCGACACGATGCGGATGTCGGAACGGGCCATGCGGGCACAGATCGCGTCGGCATCGGCGGGCGCCACGAAGTCGATCATCACGCCGGTGATCCGCGCATTCGATCTGTCGGCCGATTGTTCGACCAGCGTCGACAGCCAGTCCTGCTCGGCCAGAACGTCGCGAATCCTGCGGTCGCCCTCCATCACGCCGGTGCCGACGATGGCCCAGTCGAGCCCGTTCCCGGTGGCGAACAGCCGGTCGAGATAGGCGACCTGATGGGCGCGGTGGAAATTGCCGACGCCAAAATGCAGGATGCCGGGCGACAGGGCGTCGCGGTCATAGGCCGGGCGGCCGACCGCGTCGGGCAGGTCGTCGAGGTGCGACAGGGTGAGCTTGATGGCCATGGCAGGTCCTTCCTCAGCAGTGTGAAAGCGGTCGCTCGCGGGTCGGCGGCTCTCCCTCGCCTGGCGCCGGCCTTCTCCGGGCGCGGGCGGTGCGGGGGCCGCGACCCCGGGGGCGGCGCGGGGATGTCAGCCGTGTCTTTGCTGTTGCGCGCTCCGCAGGGCGGCGAAGCGGCTGGCGCGCTCGGCCAGCGCGTCGCGGAGCACCGGGTCGGGCGGGATCCGCCGGGTCATGGGCGGCGGATCGAGCGCGAGGTCCGCCCCGGCGGCGAGAGCGCCCAGCCGCGCGGCGCCGAGAGCCGCGCCGTGCTCGCCCGCCTGCGGCACCTCGACCGGCAGGTCGAGCGCCGAGGCGATGAGCTGCAGCCATACCCCCGCCCGCGACCCGCCGCCGACCGCAGTCAGCGCGTCGAGCCGGGTGCCGGCCGCCGTCAGGGCGTCGAGATTTTCCCGCAAAGCCAGCGTCACGCCTTCGAGCACCGCGCGCGTCAGATCGGCGCGGCCGGTGGCGTGGCTCAGCCCGTCGAAGGCCCCGGTCAGCGCGGCGTCGTTATGGGGCGTGCGCTCGCCCGAAAGATAGGGAAGAAACGTCACCGGCCCCGGCGCGGCCGGGCTGTCGCCGATCTCGGCCACAAGCTCGCCCGCCGTGGCGCCGAGCGTGCGCGCGAGCCAGTCGAGCGCCGAGGCGGCCGACAGGATCACGCCCATCTGGTGCCAGGTTCCGGGCAGCGCGTGACAGAACGTGTGCACGGCGCTGGCCGCGTTCGGCCGGTAGGCGGCGGTCGCCGCGAAGAGGACGCCCGACGTGCCGAGCGACACGAAGCCCTGCCCCTCCGCCGTGACGCCGACGCCGACCGCGGTGGCGGCGTTGTCGCCCGCGCCGCCGGCGACGCAGAGGCCCCGGCGCATCCCCCACCGCTCGGCCAGCGCGTCGCGCAGGCCGCCCGACGCCTCGGCTCCCTCGACCAGCCGGGGCATGTTCTCGCGCGTGAGGCCGGTGGCCGCGAGGCAGGGATCCGACCAGTCCCGCGCCGCCATGTCGAGCCAGGCGGTGCCGGCGGCGTCCGACATCTCGCCGACCTTCTCGCCGGTGAGCCACAGGCGCAGGTAGTCCTTGGGGAGCAGCACCGTCCGGATCGCGGCGAAGAGATCCGGCTCGTGGTTCTCGAGCCAGAGCAGCTTGGGGGCCGTGAAGCCGGGAAAGACGATGTTGCCGGTCGCCTCGCGGAACGGCTCGGTCGCGTCGAGCTGCGCGGCCTCGGCATGGGCGCGGGTGTCGTTCCACAGGATGCAGGGGCGCAGCGGCGCGTCGTCAGGGCCCAGGCAGGTGGCGCCGTGCATCTGGCCCGAGAGCCCGATGCCCTCGACCGCATCGAGCGGCGCACGCTCCGAGAGCGCATCGAGCGCCCGTTCCGTCGCGGTGATCCAGTCGGCCGGATCCTGCTCCGACCAGAGCGGGTGCGGCCGGCTGACATCCAGAGGCGCGCTGGCCTCATCCGCAACACGGCCCTCGCCGTCGATCAGCAGCACCTTCACCCCCGACGTGCCGAGGTCAATTCCCAGAAACATGCGCGCCTCCCTCTTCCGGGATCAGGTGTCGACCATGCGGGCCTGCAGCGCAACCGGCCTTGTCAGCGGCCGGCGCGGCGGGCGAGATGGCGGCATGTGGCGCGTCCTCCTCCCGATCGCGATCCTCCTGGCCGCGTGCGGCCGGGGTCCCGACCGGCTGCCACCGCCGCCCGAGGGGGCGGTGCGGGTCGCGACCTACAACGTGCACTACATCCGGCTCGGCGCGAAAACCGGCCCCTGGTCGCGGCAGGACTGGGAGCGGCGCAAGCGTCCCCTGGCCCGCGCCATTGCGGCGCTCGACGCAGATGTGGTGGCGTTCCAGGAGATGGAGAGCTTCCGGCGCGGCTCGGACGGGTCGGTCAATCTCGCGCGCGAATGGCTGCTGGCGCAGCTTCCAGGCTATGGCGCGGCGGCGACCGGCGACTGGCGCAGCTTCCCCTCGACGCAGCCCATCTTCTATCGGCGCGACCGGCTGGAGCCGGTGGAGCAGGGATGGTTCTTCTTCTCGGAGACGCCGGAAGTCATCTATTCGCGCACCTTCGACGGCTCCTATCCAGCCTTCGCGTCGTGGGCGCGCTTTCGCGACCTGGAGACGGAGGCGCGCTTTCGCGTCGTGAACGTCCATCTCGACGCGTTCAGCCGCCTCAACCGCCGCCGCTCGGCCGAACTGGTGGCCGCGCGGGTGGCCCCGTGGATCGCGAAAGGCGAGACGGTGATCGTGGCGGGCGACCTGAACGCCATCACCGGCATGGTCCCGCACGACATCCTCGAGCGCGGCGGCCTGATCTTCGCCGGGGTGCGGGGGGCAACCTTTCACTTCGACCGGGGGCTCAACATCTTCGGCGCGATCGACCACATCGCCTATGCCCATGCGGCGCAGGCCGGCCAGCCGCTCGTGCTGCGGCGGCAATTCGACGGGACGTGGCCGAGCGACCACTATCCGGTGGCGGTCGACCTGCGGTTCTGAGGGGCGCGGGGAAAGACGAAGCAGCGGTCGCGCCGGATGGCGAGCCACATGGGCGTGCCGGGCTTGGGCAGAAAGACCGACGGCACCGTGGCGCTCATCGAGCCGCCCGCATCGAGGCGGAACTCCACCAGGCTTTCCTTGCCGATGAAGCGCGCGCGGGTGACCACGGCGCGCGCCGGCGTGCCGTCCTGCGGCGTGGGCACCGGGCCGCGCCCGGCGCGGTCGAAATCGATGCGCACGTGCTGCGGGCGGATGACGATGTCGACGCGGGTGCCGTCCGGAACGCCGGGCGCGAGGAAGCGCCCGAACGGCGTGTCGGTCAGCGCGCCGTTCACTTCGCCCTCGATCACGTTGATGTCGCTGAAGAATGCCGCGGCGGCACGATCGGCGGGATTGTTGTAGATGTTGTAGGGGGCGCCGCGCTGGACGATCCGGCCGTCCCGCATCAGGGCGATCTCGTCGGCCATGCGCATGGCCTCCTCGGGCTCGTGGGTGACGAGAAGGACGGCGGCGCCCTCCTCCTTCAGAAGACCCAGCGTCTCGTCGCGGATGCCGTCGCGCAGACGGTTGTCGAGGCCCGAGAACGGCTCGTCCATCAGCATGACGCGCGGCCGGGGCGCGATGGCGCGGGCGAGCGCCACCCGCTGCTGCTCGCCGCCCGACAGTTCGTGCGGATAGGCGGCGACGTAGCGTTCGAGATGCACCCGTTCGAGCAGTTCGGCCACCCGGCGCCGCCTGACGGCGCGCGGCCCCCTGAGCCCGAAGGCCACGTTGTCGCCGATCGACAGGTGCGGAAACAGCGCGAAGTCCTGGAAGATCAGGCCGACGCCGCGGGTCTCGGGCGGGATGAAGCTGTCGGGCGCGTAGACCGACCGGCCGTCGATCAGGATCTCGCCGCCCGTCGGCACCTCGACCCCGGAGATGGCCCTGAGCGTCGTGGTCTTGCCGCATCCCGAGGGACCCAGAAGACAGAGGACCTGCCCGGCCGCGACCGACAGGGTGACGTCCTCGACCACCCGGCGGCCGTCGAAGGCGCAGGAGAGATCCCGGATCTCCAGCCGAGGGGGGTCGGAGGGCATCGGTATTCCTGACAAGAAGGATCAGGCGCCCGGTATCAGCGGCGGGACCGCGTCGCAAGGGTCCCCCGGGGCTTCGGCCGGCCGCGCGGCGTTCCCGGCGGGCGCCCTGGGACGAGGCTTGTGCGGCGGCGCCCGGCGGCGGGTGATCCCCCCTGCCCGGGCGCCGCGCTCAGAGCGACAGGTTCACCGCCCCGCCATCGAGGAGGATGTTCTGGCCGACGATGAAGCCCGCATGGACCGAGCAGATGAAGGCGCAGGCGGCGCCGAATTCCTCAGGCGTCCCGTACCGGCGGGCGGGGATGGTCGCCTGTCTCCGGGCGCGCGCTTCCTCGACCGAAATCCCCTTGTCCTCGGAGACGCCGGTATCGAGCGAGGTGGCGCGGTCGGTGTCGTGGATCCCGGGCAGCAGATTGTTGATCGTCACCCCCTTCGGCGCGACCTGCCGGGCGGTTCCGGCGACATAGCCCGTGAGCCCCGCCCGCGCGGAATTCGACAGGCCGAGGACCGGGATCGGCGCCTTGACGGATTGCGACGTGATGTTGACCACCCGGCCCCAGCCGCGCGCCATCATCGGTGGCAGGCAGGCGGTCATCAGCGCGATGGGCGTCAGCATGTTGGCATCGAGGGCGGCGATGAAGTCGTCGCGCTCCCATTCGCTCCAGTTGCCCGGAGGCGGGCCGCCGGCATTGGTCACCAGAATGTCGGGATCGTCGGCCGCGTCGAGAACCCTGGCCCGCCCGTCCTCGGTGGTGATGTCGGCCGCGACCTCGGTCACGCTCACGCCGAACTCGGACCGGATCGCCTCGGCCGCCTCCGCCAGATCGTCGGACCCCCGCGCATTGACGACCAGATCGACGCCGGCCGCGGCGAGCGCCCGCGCGCAGCCGAGGCCCAGCCCCTTCGACGAGGCCGTCACCAGAGCCCGCTTTCCCGAGATGCCAAGATCCATGTCCGTCTCCCCTGATCCTTCGAGAATCAAGGGATAGGGCCGCCCGCCCGCTTGACCAGATGCGGGAGGCCCGAGCCGTCGCGCAGGGGCTCCGGTCTAGACCCCGCCGTAGAAGAACTCCTCCCGCACGATGCGGCCGCCCGCGACGTGATAGACCGCAACCTCGCGCATCCGGCTGCGCTCGCCGGTCTCACGGTTCTCGGCGTCCATCTCGAAGATCACCGCGAAGCGGTCCTCGCCGTGAAGGAACGGCCCCTCCACCTGCGCGTCGTGGACGGTGAAGGTCTGCTCCCACCACGCGTGCTTGCCGCGGATGCCGTCGAGCCCCTTCGTCTCGCGGTCGCCCGTGGGCGACATCGCCTCGACCGACACCGCGTCGGGCGCGTAGAGGGTCTGGAGATTCTCCACCTCCCGCCCCTCCCGGCAGCCCGCGACCAGTTCCGCGGCGATCTCCCTCGTCTCCATGGCCCGTGCCCTCCCTCGGATGCCCCATCTGAGCCCCGATTGCGACGCGGGGGAAGCCCCTCTATATCGCATCCATGCTCGACCGTTCGCACAACGCCGCCCCGCTGCCGCCGGAGATCGCCCGGAGGCGGACCTTCGCCATCATCTCGCATCCCGACGCGGGCAAGACGACGCTGACCGAGAAGTTCCTGCTCTATGGGGGCGCGATCCAGATGGCCGGTCAGGTGCGCGCCAAGGGCGAGGCGCGGCGCACCCGGTCGGACTTCATGCAGATGGAGAAGGACCGCGGCATCTCGGTCTCGGCCTCGGCCATGTCGTTCGATTTCGGCGACTACCGCTTCAACCTCGTGGACACGCCCGGCCATTCGGACTTTTCCGAGGACACATATCGCACCCTGACGGCGGTCGACGCGGCGGTGATGGTGATCGATGGCGCGAAGGGCGTGGAGAGCCAGACGCGCAAGCTCTTCGAGGTCTGCCGGCTCAGGGACCTGCCGATCCTGACCTTCTGCAACAAGATGGACCGCGAGAGCCGCGACGTCTTCGAGATCATCGACGAGATCCAGGAGAACCTCGCCATCGACGTGACGCCGGCCTCGTGGCCGATCGGCATGGGGCGGGATTTCGTCGGCTGCTACGACATGCTGAACGACCGGCTGGAGCTGATGGACCGGGCCGACCGCAACCGGGTCGGCCGCTCGGTGCGGCTCGAGGGGCTCGACGATCCGAAGATGGAGGACCACATCCCGGCCGGGGCGCTCGCGACGCTGCGCGAGGAGGTCGAGATGGCCCGGGCGCTCATGCCGCGCTTCGACGCGCAGGCGCTGCTCGACGGGACGCTGACGCCGATCTGGTTCGGATCGGCGATCAATTCCTTCGGGGTGAGGGAGCTCATGGACGGGATCGGCCGCTTTGGGCCCGAGCCGCAGCCGCAGCGGGCGGAGCCGCGACAGATCGCGCCCGAGGAGGACAGCGTCGCAGGCTTCGTCTTCAAGGTGCAGGCCAACATGGACCCCAAGCACCGCGACCGGGTGGCGTTCGTGCGCCTGGCATCGGGGCACTTCAAGCGCGGCATGAAGCTCACGCATGTGCGCACGAAAAAGCCGATGGCGGTGACGAACCCGGTGCTGTTCCTGGCCTCCGACCGCGAGCTTGCCGAGGAGGCCTGGGCAGGCGACATCATGGGCATCCCCAATCACGGCCAGCTCAGGATCGGCGACACGCTGACCGAGGGCGAGGCGCTGAGGGTGCAGGGCATCCCCTCCTTCGCGCCCGAATTGTTGCAGACCTGCCGGGCCGGCGATCCGATGAAGGCCAAGCATCTCGACAAGGCGCTGATGCAGTTCGCCGAGGAAGGTGCCGCCAAGGTGTTCAGGCCGATGCTCGGGGCGGGGTTCATCGTGGGCGTCGTGGGCGCGCTGCAATTCGAGGTGCTGGCAAGCCGGATCGAGGGCGAATACGGCCTGCCGGTCCGGTTCGAGCCGTCGCAATTCACCTCCGCCCGCTGGGTGCACGGGCCGGCTGACGCGGTTGACAGGTTCGTGCAGGCCAACAAGGGACACATCGCGCGCGACAATGACGACGACGTGGTCTATCTCACGCGGCTGCAATGGGATATAGACAGGGTCGCGCGGGACTGGCCGGAGGTCGCGCTGACCGCGACGAAGGAGATGATGGCCTGAAGGTCGCGGGGCGCGGTGATCCGCGTGCGGCGATCTCCGCGACAGATTGACCTCGGCGCCGCGCTTCGCTAGCTAGGCGGCGGGGCCGCGATGCGCGCGACCCAGCAAGGGGGCGACGGGGAATTCGTCCCAGCCATGTGGCATCGGCCACACGAGTTCGGACACACATGACGAAATTCACCGACCTGAAGCTGGGCCCCAAGGTCCTGAAAGCCATCGACGAAGCCGGATACGAGACGCCGACGCCGATCCAGGCGCAGGCCATCCCTGCCGCGCTCGAGGGCCGTGACGTTCTGGGGATCGCTCAAACGGGCACCGGCAAAACCGCCTCATTCACGCTGCCCATGATCACGCAGCTCGCCCGCGGGCGGGCCAAGGCGCGGATGCCGCGCAGCCTCGTCCTCGCGCCGACGCGGGAGCTAGCGGCGCAGGTAGCCGAAAACTTCGACACCTACGCCAAGCACGTGAAGCTCACGAAGGCGCTGCTGATCGGCGGCGTGTCGTTCAAGGAGCAGGACGCGCTCATCGACAAGGGGGTCGACGTTCTGATCGCCACGCCCGGCCGCCTCCTCGACCATTTCGAGCGCGGCAAGCTTTTGCTGACCGACGTGAAGATCATGGTCGTCGACGAGGCCGACCGCATGCTCGACATGGGGTTCATCCCCGACATCGAGCGCATCTTCTCCCTCGTTCCCTTCACCCGCCAGACGCTGTTCTTCTCCGCCACCATGGCGCCGGAGATCGAGCGGATCACCAACACCTTCCTGTCGAACCCGCACCGGGTAGAGGTGGCGCGCCAGGCGACCGCCTCGGAGACGATCGAGCAGGGCGTGCTGATGTTCAAGGCATCACGCAAGGACCGGCTCGCCAGCGAAAAGCGCAAGGCTCTGCGCGACCTCATCGACCGCGAGGGCGAGCAGCTGACGAACGCGATCATCTTCTGCAACCGCAAGACCGATGTCGATATCGTCGCCAAGTCGCTCAAGACCTATGGCTACGATGCGGCACCGATTCACGGGGATCTGGAACAGTCGCAGCGGACGCGCACGCTCGACGGCTTCCGGGCGGGCGACTTGCGGTTTCTGGTGGCCTCCGATGTCGCGGCGCGGGGGCTGGACGTGCCGTCGGTCAGCCATGTTTTCAACTTCGACGTGCCGAGCCATGCGGAGGATTACGTGCACCGGATCGGCCGTACCGGACGCGCCGGCAGGGACGGCAAGGCCATCATGATCTGCGCCCCCGGGGACGCCAAGAATCTCGAGGATGTCGAGCGCCTGCTCGAGAAGACCATCCCTCGCATCGACGAGACCGAGACCGAGACCGAGACGGTGCCGGAGGACCAGCCCGGAGACGAGCAGCCGGCCGCGGCGGACGCACCGGCCGAAGCGCCGGCCCGCGCTCCCCGCAAATCCCGCGGCGGCCGGGGTGAAAAGTCTTCCGGCTCGTCGTCGCGCGGCGGCGGCCGCGGCCGCGATGGTCCGATCGTCGGGATGGGCGACCATCTTCCAAGCTTCATCGAGAAGAGCTTCGAGGAGCGCATGACGGGCTGACATCCGCCGGCCTCGTGCATCTAGTGCGATTGCGCGAGAGGCGAATTCTCCCTAAGGATGAACGTTGCGGCTTTTCTTTTGGCCAATTCGCCTTATGCTCGACCCATGCTTCGCGCGGTCGCCCTTCTCTGTCTCTTCGCCCTCCCCGTCTTTGCCGAAGATCTTTGCCGGGCCGACATCAACTCGACCGAGATGATGATCGATCGGGACCAGCTTGACGCGCCGCAATCGGGAACGACGCTTCGCGAACGGATCGGCGGCTGGCCGTCGCGGGGGCTCGACCGGGTGCGCGGCCGCGTGCCGGCCTGCGACAGCGACACGCTGATCCGGTTTCTGTCGATCGAGGTGCCGCAGAACGAGATCGACGGATATTGCCTGTCGCCGGATCCGACGCTCGGCTACGTGCTCGTACCGGGCGCGCGGGATTATCGCGGACGCTGCGCGCGCACCACATGCGAGCGCGTCAACACCGCCCGGGGCGGTGCAAGCGCCGTTGCCGGTCGTGCCGCCGATCTGGCGGTGGGCCGGCAGGAAAGCCAGTCGCGCACCGAAGCTGTGGTCCATTCGTCGGGCGCCGCGATCCTGTCGGGCTCCGCCGCCTCCGTCCTCTCCGCGCTTGGCACCGGCGCCTCGACGGCGGTCACGGCCGCCTTGGCGGCGCCGGCCGTGGCAGGCGCCGCCGCTGTCAGCGTGGTGGCGGTTGGCGGCGCCGTCTATCTCTGCGCCGACGCGGAATAGCGCCGGGCCGGCACGGCCTTGGCGACCGCGGCCGGAAAGTCAGCTCAACCGGCTCACCACCACCGTCACCTCGGGCTTGCGGCCGATCTCGTTCATCGCGGATTGCCGGGCGACGCGGCGCATCAGTTCGTCGAGCTTGGTGTCGTCCAGAATGACCTTGTCATCGGCGCGCTGCAGCGCCTGATCGAGGTCGTGCTCCATGACATCGGAAAGCGCCGAGCCCGACCGGCCGGTCTCCGGCAGCCCCTTGAGGTCGACCCACGGTTCGCCCAGAGGCGCATCGTCTTCGTCGAGGATGAGCGACACGATGACATGGCCGTTCAGCGCCAGACGGATCCGGTCGCGCACGACGCCGTCGAGCGCGCCGACCTCGACGCTGCCGTCGAGATAGGTCCGGCCGGTCTCCACATGCTCGACGACCTTCGGCTCGTTGCCCGACAGCGACACGCACACGCCGTTGGGCGCCAGGATGCCGGTCCGGCCGTTGCGCTCGGCGAGCTTCAGATGCTCGCGCAGGTGCCGGTGCTCGCCATGCATCGGGATGACGAATTGCGGATTGACCAGATCGTGCATGGCCAGAAGATCGGGCCGGTTCGCGTGGCCGGACACGTGATAGCGGCCGCCATCGTCGTCCTGCACGTCGACGCCGAGCTCGGACAGCGCGTTCATGATCGCGATGACGCCGCGCTCGTTGCCGGGAATGGTGCGCGAGGAAAACAGGAACGTGTCGCCATCGGCCATGGAGAGGCCGAGATACTTGCCGCGGCTCAGTTGGGCGGAGGCGGCGCGACGCTCGCCCTGGCTGCCGGTGACGATCAGCATCAGGTTCTCGCGCGGCATCGATGCGGCGTCATCGGGCGAGACGGTGGCGGGAAAATCGGTCAGCACGCCGGACTCGACGGCCAATTCGATCATCCGCCGCATCGCCCGCCCGAGCAGGCAGACCGAGCGACCGGCATCGATCGCGGCCTGCGCCAGGGACCGGACGCGCGCGACGTTCGACGCGAATGTCGTGGCCACCACCATGCCCGGCTGTTCGGAGACGAACCGCCGGATCTCGGGACCCACGGTCAATTCCGACCGCCCCTCATGGGCGGTGAAGACGTTGGTCGAATCGCAGACCAGCGCCCGGACGCCGTCCTTCGCCACCGAAGCCCAGAGATCGCGGTCGAACGGCTCGCCCACGCCCGGCGCGTAATCGATCTTGAAATCGCCGGTATGGATCACCCGCCCCTCCGGGGTGTCGATCACCAGCGACGAGCTCTCCGGAATGGAATGCGACACGGGCAGGAAGCCCACCTCGAACGGCCCGAGCCGGATCGTGTCGGGCCAGGGCTTCATCGTCTGCACCTTGTCGGGATTGTGCCCCTGCTCCTCCATCTTGCGGCGCGCGTGAAGGGAGGTGAAGGCGCGGGCATAGACAGGCGCGTCGAGCCGGTCGTAGAGGTGCCCGATCGCCCCCACATGGTCCTCGTGGGCATGGGTGATGAAGATGCCGTCCACCCGGTCCTTCCGCTCGGCAAGCCAGGCGATGTCGGGAAAGATCAGATCGACGCCGGGCGTCGTGTCCATGTCGGGGAAGGTCACGCCGACATCGACGACGATCAGCCGTTCGCGGCCCGGCGCGCCGTAGCCGTAGACGTAACAGTTCATGCCGATTTCGCCCGCCCCCCCGAGGGGCAGGTAGATCAGTCTGTCTTGTGCCATTATTCTTGCAAGTCCTTGTTGTATTTGTGGATGACGGTCAGGCCGTGCATCGTCAGATTGTCCTCGAACACGTCAAACAACGTGTCGCCCTGCTGGAAAAGAGGCGCCAGCCCGCCGGTTCCGATGACCTTCATGGGGCGCGCGCGCTCATCCCTGATCCGCGCGATGATCCCGCCCACGAGGCCGACATATCCCCAGAAGATCCCGGACTGCATGCAGTCGACGGTGTTCTTTCCGATCACGTGGGAGGGGATCGTCACATCCACAAGGGGCAGCGCCGCCGCAGCCTCGTGCAGCGCCTGAAGCGAGAGGCTGACGCCCGGCGCGATCACTCCGCCCTCATAGGCCCCGTCGGGGCCCACGACGTCGAAGGTCGTCGCCGTGCCGAAATCGACCACGATCAGGTCGCCGCCATGCAGGTCGTACCCCGCCACGGTATTGACCAGCCGGTCGGGACCGACCTGCGTTCCCGGATCGACGCGCCGCTCGATCGGCAGCGCGCAGTCGGGCCGCCCGACGACGATGGGCCGACAATCGTAGTAGCGGTTGCAGAGGACGCGGAGGTTGAACACCACCTGCGGCACGGTCGAGGAGACGATGACCTCGTCTATGCTGACACTCGCCAGACCGCGAAGCGACATGAGGGTCGACAGCCAGACGTAATACTGGTCGGCGGTCCGCTTCACCTCCGTCGCGGTGCGCCAGGTGGAACGGAACTCGGTGCCGTCCCAGAGCGCGAAGACGGTGTTGGTATTGCCGACATCGATGGCCAGAAGCACGCTCAGCCCCGCTCAGAAATAGATGTCGGCCGCGGCGATGCGCCGTTCTCCGGCCGGCGTCGACAGGACCAGGCACCCATCCTCGTCGAGGGTCTCGAAGCGCCCGATGATCTCCTCGCGCGCCGTCCGCGCGGTGATGATCTCGCCCAGCCGCGCGGCATCGCGGAGCCACTTCTCGCGGATCGGCTGGAATCCGAGGCGCGTCAGGATCTCTTCCTCGGTGGCGTAGAAGCCGGCGAGGCGGGTCAGGAAGTCGAAGATCTCGATATCGGACCGCTCCAAGGAAACGGGCGGAAAGGCGGCATCCGACGTGGCCTTGGGGGCGGAGCGCAGGTTGACGCCGACGCCGATGGCGAGCCAGTCCACCTGGGTTCTCGTCGAGGCGGATTCCAGCAGGATGCCGGCGATCTTGCCGTTGTCGAGCAGCACGTCGTTGGGCCATTTCAGCGACAGGCGCGCGCGCGACACGTAGAGCGCCAGCGTCTCGAACAGGGCGTTCGCGATCATGAAGGTCCGCAGGCCGGACCAGCCCGCCGTTCCGCCCGGCCGCATCAGCAGAGTCGCGGCGAAATTGCCCGGGGGCATCACCCAGGATGCGCCGCGGCGCCCGCGGCCCGCGGTCTGCTCCCGGGCGAGGATCCATGTGGGACGGTCGAGGCCGCCGGCGAGGCGCGCCGCCTCGGCATTGGTGCTGTCGCAGGTCTCGCGGACGATCAGGCGATAGCCGTCCGGCCAGCCCGGCCTATTGGACAAGGGTTTGCGCCGCCGCCGCCGCCGGACCCTCGATGCCGAAGAGGTTGATCACGCCCACCACCATGACGAGGGCCGACGCCACCACCATGCCGTAGAGAACCGGCGACCGCCCGGCATCGAGACCCTGCCCCTCGGGGCCGAAGAACATCAGATAGACGATCCGGAGATAGTAATACGCGGCGATGACCGAGGCGATGACGCCGAGCACCGCGAGCCAGCCGAGGCCGGCATCGATGGCCGCCGTCAGCACGTAGTACTTGCCGAAGAAGCCGACGAAGGGCGGCACGCCCGCCATCGAGAACATGAGGACCAGCATCGACACGGCGCGCCCCATGTCGGTGCGGGAATAGAGGTTGAGGGACTCGATCGTGGTGACCGGCTCGCCGTTCCGCTCCATCCCCAGGATGAAGGCGAAGGCGCCGATGTTCATGGTCACGTAGATCGCCATGTAGACGAGCATCGCCTGGACGCCGAAGGCGGTGCCCGCGGCCAGACCCATGAGCGCAAAGCCCATGTGGTTGATCGACGAATAGGCCATCAGCCGCTTGATGTCGCGCTGGCCGATGGCCGCCACCGCGCCCAGGAACATCGAGGCCACCGACAGCGCCGCCACGATCTGCTGCCAGTCGCCGGTGACGCCGCCGAACGCGTCGTGCAGGACCCGCGCCAGAAGCCCCATCGCCGCCACTTTCGGGGCCGTGGCGAAGAACGCCGTCACGGGCGTCGGCGCGCCTTCATAGACGTCCGGGGTCCACATGTGGAACGGCGCGGCCGAGACCTTGAAGGCGAGGCCCGCGGAGATGAAGACCAGACCGAAGAGCAGCCCGAGCGGCGCCGATCCTTCGCCCGCCGCGTCGATGATGCCGGAGAACAGGGTGGTGCCGGAATAGCCGTAGGTCAGCGACGCGCCGTAGAGCAGAAGGCCCGAGGACAAGGCCCCGAGGACGAAGTATTTCAGCCCTGCCTCGGTCGAGCGCAAACTTTCGCGGCGGATGGAGGCGACGACGTAGAGCGACAGCGATTGCAGCTCGAGCCCCATATAGAGCGTCATCAGATCGCCGGCCGAGACCATGACCATCATGCCCACGACGCCGAGCGCCATCAGGATCGGGTATTCGAACCTGAGGATCCCGCGGCGGGCCATGTAGGCCTCGCTCATCAACAGCACGGCGGCCGCCGAGATGAGGATCGTGACCTTGGCAAAGCGCGCGAACGCGTCGTCGACGAAGAGGCCGTTGAACGCCGCCGCGTCCTGGCTGCCCGAGACGCCGATCCAGAAGGCCAGCGCCAGAAACAGCGCGCTGGTAAGCCACACGAGCATCGGCGCGAGCTGGTCCTTGCCGGTATAGACGGCGGCGAGCAGCGCCCCCATCGCGTAGATCGCAAGGACCAGTTCGGGCAACAGGATGGAGAAATCGGCAGAGCTCATGACTGGCCCCTCAATTCGCGGATTGGGCGATGGCGGTGTCGGCGGCGACGCCCGCCTCCTCGATCGCGACGTCGTAGCTGTGCAGAAGATCGGCCACGCTGGGGCCGATCCGATCGGTGATGAGCGACGGATAGATGCCGAGCAGGATGGTCATGGCCGCCAGTGGCGCGAAGATCCAGCGCTCGCGGGCCGTCAGGTCCTGGATCGACCGGAGGCTTTCCTTGATCAGGTCGCCCATGATCACTCGCCGGTAGAGCCAGAGGGCGTAGGCCGCCGAGAGGATGACCCCGGAGGTCGCGAAGAAGGCGACCCAGGTATTGGCCTGGAACATCCCAATCAGCGTCAGGAACTCGCCGACGAAGCCCGAGGTGCCGGGCAATCCGACATTGGCCATGGTGAAGAGCATGAAGACCAGCGCGTAGGCTGGCATCCGGTTCACCAGCCCGCCATAGGCGTCGATCTCGCGCGTGTGCATCCGGTCATAGATCACCCCGACGCAGAGGAAGAGCGCGCCCGAGATGAAGCCGTGCGAGATCATCTGGAAGATTGCGCCGTCGACGCCCTGCTGGTTGGCCGAGAAGATGCCCGCCGTCACGTAGCCCATATGCGCGACGGAGGAATAGGCGATGAGCTTCTTCATGTCGGTCTGCGCCAGCGCCACGAGGGAGGTATAGACGATGGCGATGGCCGAGAGCCACAGGACCAGCGGCGCCAGCAAGTCGGAGGCGACCGGGAACATCGGCAGCGAGAAGCGGATGAAGCCGTAGCCGCCGAGCTTGAGGAGGATCGAGGCCAGAACCACCGAGCCCGCCGTCGGCGCCTGGACATGCGCGTCGGGAAGCCAGGTATGGACCGGCCACATCGGCATCTTGACGGCGAAGGAAGCGAAGAAGGCGAGCCAGAGGAGCGTCTGCAATCCGCCCGCGATGGGGAGGCCGAAGAGGCTGATGGCGCCGTAGCTGAACTGGTGCTCGAGCAGCGTCGGGATGTCCGTGGTGCCCGCGTCGACATACATCGCGAGCATCGCGACGAGCATGAGGACCGAGCCGAGGAACGTGTAGAGGAAGAACTTGAACGCCGCGTAGATCCGGTTCTGACCGCCCCAGATGCCGATGATCAGGAACATCGGGATGAGGCCGCCCTCGAAGAACAGGTAGAAGAGGATGAGGTCGAGCGCGACGAAGACGCCGAGCATGAGCGTCTCGAGCACGAGGAACACGATCATGTATTCCTTGACCCGCGCCGTCACGTTCCAGCAGGCCAGGATGACGATGGGCATCAGGAACGTCGTCAGCATGACGAACAGGACGCTGATCCCATCGACCCCGACCTTGTAGGTCATGCCGGCCACCCATTCGTGCTCCTCGACGAGCTGAAAGCCGCCGCCCGGCTCGAATTGCGCGAGGATCAGGAGCGACAGGAGGAAACTTGCGCTCGTGGCGATGAGCGCGAGATACCGGGCGTTGTTGCGGGCCGCTTCGTCATCGCCGCGCAGGAACAGCGCGAGGATGACAGCCGCCACGAGCGGGATGAAGACGACGATGGAAACGAGGCTGTCCATGCTATTGCGTTCCGCCGGTCAGGGTCATCCAGGTGATGAGGATCGCGACGCCCAGGACCATCGCGAAGGCGTAGTGGAAGAGGTATCCCGACTGGGTCCGGTTCGCGGCGCGCGTCAGGAACGGGATGACGCCCATGGCGATGCCGTTGATGCCGCCGTCGATGACGTTGCCGTCGCCGCGCCGCCACAGGAACCGGCCGAGCCGGCGGGTCGGGCGCACGAAGAGAAAGCCGTAGATCTCGTCGAAATACCACTTGTTGTAGAGGAAGGCGTAGAGCGGCCGGCTCGCTTCGGCCATCCGGCCAGGCAGAGCGGGTTCGCGGATATACATCTGGAACGCCGCGCCCAAGCCGAGGAGCATGGCGAGAAACGGGCTGATCCTGACCCACAGGGGCGATTCATGGGCCGCTTCGAGGACGTCGTTGTCAGGGCCCTGATAGATCGCGCCGTCGCCCGGTGCGGGCCCTGACGCTTCGGCGCCGTGCTCGCCGCCCTCCTCGATCAGGGCCGCGGCCGGCGCCTCGCCCTCCTCGGCCGACACCTCCTCCTCGCCAGCCTCGGCATGGGCCTCGACAGGGACGCCGAAGAACGCGTTGACGCGGGCGTGATCGCCGAAGAAGGAGTTGTACCACAGCATGCCGGAGACCGTCGCCCCGAGCGCCAGAACGCCCAGGGGAACGAGCATGATGTTGGGGCTTTCATGGGCGTGTTCGTGCGTGTGCCGGTCGCCCCGCGGCGCTCCGTAGAAGGTCAGGAACATCAGCCGCCAGGAATAGAAGCTGGTGAACGTGGCCGCGATGACCAGCATCCAGAAGCCGTAGATCCCCACGCTTGAATGCGCGCCCCAGGCGGATTCGATGATCGCGTCCTTCGAGACGAAGCCGGCGAAGCCGATCCAGCCGGTCAGCGGGATGCCGACGCCGGTGATGGCGAGCGTTCCGATCATCATCGCCCAGAACGTGTAGGGCATCTTGTCCTTCAGGCCGCCATACTGGCGCATGTCCTGCTCGTGATGCATGCCATGGATGATCGAGCCCGCGCCGAGAAACAGCAGCGCCTTGAAGAACGCGTGGGTGAAGAGGTGGAACATGGCCGCCGAATAGACGCCGACGCCCGCGGCCACGAACATGTAGCCCAACTGCGAACAGGTCGAATAGGCGATGACGCGCTTGATGTCGTTCTGCACGAGGCCGATCGTGGCGGCGAAGAAGGCGGTCGTGGCGCCGATGATGGTGACGAAGGCGGTGGCGTGCGGGGCATATTCCATCAGCGGCGACATGCGGCACACGAGGAACACGCCGGCCGTCACCATGGTCGCGGCATGGATCAGGGCCGAGACCGGCGTCGGACCCTCCATGGCGTCGGGAAGCCAGGTATGCAGGAAAAGCTGCGCCGACTTCCCCATCGCCCCGACAAAGAGCAGCAGGGCCACGACCTCGGCGGCGTTCCAGTCGCGCCAGAGGAAGTGCAGCTCGGTCTCGGCGATCTCTGGCGCGGCGGCGAAGATGTCGGAGAACTGGATCGAATCGACCAGCAGGAAGAGTGCGAAGATGCCGAGTGCGAAGCCGAAATCGCCGATCCTGTTGACCACGAACGCCTTGATGGCGGCCGCGTTGGCCGAGGGCTTGCGATAGTAGAAGCCGATGAGGAGGTAGGAGGCGAGGCCGACCCCCTCCCAGCCGAAGAACATCTGCACGAGGTTGTCGGCCGTCACCAGCGTCAGCATCGCGAAGGTGAAGAACGACAGATAGGCGAAGAACCGGGGCCGGTAGCTTTCGCTGTCGCGAAAGTTCTCGTCGTGGGCCATGTAGCCGAACGAGTAGAGGTGCACGAGGCTCGAGACCGTCGTGATGACGATCAGCATGATCGCGGTCAGCCGGTCGAGCCGGATCGCCCAGTCGGTCGAGAGCGAGCCCGATTCGATCCAGCGCAGGATCTGGATCCGGCTCATTTCGCCGTCAAAGCCGAGGAACACGATCCAGCTGAGGAACGCGGCGAGGAACAGAAGGCCCGTCGCGGTCCATTGCGCCGGCTTCTCGCCGATCACCCGATGCCCGAAGCCGCAGATGATCGCGCCGATGAGGGGTGCGAAGAGGATTATCGCCGGCATCGCGTCATCCCTTCATCATGTTGATGTCCTCGACCGCGATGGTGCCGCGGTTCCGGAAGAAGCAGACCAGGATGGCCAGACCGATGGCGGCCTCCGCCGCCGCGACGGTCAGGACGAACAGCGTGAAGACCTGGCCCACGAGATCGCCCAGATGGGTCGAGAAGGCGACGAGGTTGATGTTGACCGCCAGCAGCATCAGCTCGATCGACATCAGGAGGATGATCACGTTCTTGCGGTTCAGGAACAGACCGAAGATGCCGATCACGAACAGCGCTGCGGCGACGGTCAGGTAGTGCTCTAATCCGATCATCTGGTCCCTCGTCTTTGTTGGCCCGGGCTTAGACCGATCTCGGTCCGGCGACAATCAGGAAGGCCGCTTGCCCGTGCCTCCGTCTGTCCGAGGACGCGGGCGGAAAGCGCGGGCGCCGCGCCGGCTCACAGCCCCTGCCCCGACTTCACGTCCTTGAGCTCCATCGACTTGGCCGGATCGCGCAGGATCTGCGAGATGATGTCCTGACGGCGCACATCCGTGCGGTGCCGCAGCGTCAGGACGATCGCTCCGATCATCGCCACCAGCAGGATCAGCCCCGCGAGCTGGAAGAGGAGCAGATAGTCGTCGTAGATCAGCTGCCCGATCGCCTGGGTGTTGGAGGCCCCGCCGAACCGGGCCGTGGCCGCGGCGACGTTCTGCTCGGCGATGCTCGAGACCTGCCAGACGCCGAAGGCGATCCCGAGCTGCGTGAGGATCACCACCCCGATCAGAAGCGCTACGGGCAGATACTTCGCCATTTCCGCCTTGAGCGCCGAGAAGTCGATGTCGAGCATCATCACCACGAAGAGGAACAGCACCGCCACCGCGCCGACATAGACGATGATGAGCAGCATCGCCACGAACTCCGCCCCCATGAGGATGAAGAGGCCCGCGGAGCTCAGGAAGGCCAGGATCAGCCACAGCACCGAATGGACCGGGTTCCGGGCGATCACCGTGAAGAGCCCGGCGGCCAGCACGAGGATGGCAAAGAGGTAGAAGGCGAGAGCGGGCGTGGTCATTCGGTTTCCTCGTCGAGCAGGTCCGGCCAACAATCGACCGGCGCCGGCGGCCTCTGGCGGCAGACGGAGGCGCTGGGCGATGCGGCGATCATCGGCCTACCGGTAGGGCATTTCGATTTCGAGATTGCGGGCGATCTCGGATTCCCAGCGGTCGCCGTTCTCCAGAAGCTTGGCCTTGTTGTAGAACAGCTCCTCCCTCGTTTCCGTCGAGAACTCGAAATTGGGTCCCTCGACGATGGCATCGACCGGACAGGCCTCCTGGCAGAAGCCGCAATAGATGCATTTCGTCATGTCGATGTCGTAGCGCGTGGTCCGGCGGCTGCCATCGGCGCGCGGTTCGGCGTCGATGGTGATCGCCTGCGCCGGGCAGATCGCCTCGCAGAGCTTGCAGGCGATGCAGCGCTCCTCGCCGTTGGGATAGCGGCGCAGCGCGTGCTCGCCGCGGAACCGGGGCGAGAGCGGCCCCTTCTCGTGCGGATAGTTCAACGTCGCCTTCGGCGCGAAGAAGTACTTGAGACCGAGGCGCAGGCCGTTCCACATGTCGAACAGCAGCCAGTAGCGCCCGGCCCTTGCATAGTCGATAGTTGCCATTGGATCAGCCTCCTATGGCCCAGCGGGCATAGGCGCCGCCGAACAGTTCGAAATGGGCGAAGAACGAGACCAGCACAACCCAGGCGAGGCTGAAGGGCAGGAACACCTTCCAGCCGAGGCGCATCAGCTGGTCGTAGCGATAGCGCGGCACGACCGCCTTCACCAGCGCGAAGAGGAAGAAGAAGAAGGCCATCTTCAGGATCATCCAGAACGCCCCGTCGGGTAGGCCCGGGATCGGCGACAGCCAGCCGCCGAAGAACAGAAGCGCGATCACCGCCGAGAGGAGCCACATGGCGATGTATTCCCCCGCCATGAAGAGCAGGAACGGGGTCGAGGAATATTCCACCTGATAGCCCGCGACCAGTTCCGATTCCGCCTCGGGCAGGTCGAAGGGCGGCCGGTTCGTCTCCGCGAGGCAGGAGATGAAGAACAAAAACACCATCGGGAAATGCGGCAGCCAGTACCAGTTGAACAGGCCGAAGCTGCCATCCTGCGCGCGGACGATGTCGCTGAGGTTCAGCGAGCCGGTCGAGATGATCACGCCGATGATGATGAGGCCGAGCGACACCTCGTAGGAGATCATCTGCGCCGCCGAACGCAAGCTCCCGAGGAAGGGGTATTTGGAGTTCGAGGCCCAGCCGCCCATGATCACCCCGTAGACCTCGAGCGAGGAGATCGCGAAGATGAACAGGATCGCCACGTTGATGTCGGCGAGCACCCAGCCATCGGCGAAGGGGATGACCGACCAGGCGAGCATCGCCAGCACGAACGAGATCAGCGGCGCCATCAGGAACACGGTCCGGTCGGCACCGGCGGGAACGACGACCTCCTTCAGGATGTATTTCAGCGCGTCGGCCACAGTCTGCAGCAGGCCGAAGATACCCACGACGTTGGGGCCCCGACGCATCTGGACGGCCGCCCAGACCTTCCGGTCAGCATAGACCAGAAACAGCAGCGAGACCATCACGAAGCTGACGATCAGCCCGGTCTGGGCCACGGCGACAAGGGCCAGACCCAGGGGTGAAGTGAAGAAATCAGCCATTCTGCGCGCCCACCTCGTTCCTCATCGTGCGAAACCTGCCGCCCGGCCGCGCCAAAGCGACGTCGGGACCTGGATCCGCCGTTCCGCGCCTGCGGCCCCCGGGCCGGGTCGCCATTGTGTAAACCGCATCTGTGCCCCGAGCGCCACCCTCTTTGCGGCCGATCGGGTCATTCGGGCGGTGGGCATGCCGGCCGAGGCCGGCCTCCGGCCTCGGGTGCAGGCCGGTGTGGCGGCTCATTCCGCCGCCAGCGGCGCCCGCGCTCGGCCTTTCGCCCTCTGGCTCAGCTCCGCCATCAGCGGGCTTGCCCGGCAGATCGGGTTGACGAGGTAGTGATCCTCGATCGCGTGGCCGAACGCGCCCTCCTCGATCTCGCCCGCCTCGATCGCTCCGAGCTCGTTTGCCGGCACCTCGTCGATCATCTTCAGATGCGACACGGCCTTGCGCATCCGCGCCCGCAGATCGCGCAGGGAATCGTAGGGGAGCACGGCGCCCAGTTCGGCCGAGAGCGCCCGCAGGATCGCCCAGTTCTCCTTCGCTTCGCCGGGCGCGAAATTGGCCCGCACCGCCAGTTGCGGCCGGCCTTCGGTGTTCACGAAGATGCCGCTCTCCTCGGTATAACAGCAGGCGGGAAGGATAATGTCGGCGCGGTGCGCGCCCCTGTCTCCGTGCGAGCCCTGGTAGATCACGACCGGGCCGTCCGGGATGACGATCTCGTCGACGCCGAGCGCATAGACGACCTCGGCGCCATCGAGCGCGCCGTCGAGTCCGCCGTCGGTGACCGCCCCCACATCCATGGCGCCGACCCGGGAGGCCGCGGTGTGCAGCACCAGCAATCCGGCGCCGTGGTCGGCCAGATGGTCCGCCACGCGGGCGAGGATCGCCGCCCCGTCCGGCCGCCGCAGCGCCGCCTGGCCGACGATCACCACGGTGTCGCCGTCGACCTCGGGAAAATCGAGTTTTTCGAACGCATCCGGTCCGGTGCCGATATGGGCGTAATGGTAGGTCAGGTCGACGCCCTCGCCGATCAGCGCCACATTCGCACCGCGCAACCACGCCTTGCGGATCCGGGCGTTGAGGACCGGCGCCTCGATGCGCGGATTGGCCCCGACGATCAGCACCCGCCGGGCATCCTCGATCGATTCGAGCGTCACGGTGCCAGCATAGGCGCCGCGATTGCCGGGGATGAGCGCCGCATGGTCGAGACGGCACTCGACGCGACCTCCCTGCCCCTCGACCAGTTCCTTGAGCGCAAAGACCGCCTCGGTCGGGGCCAGATCGCCCACGAGCCCCGCGATCTTCCTGCCCTTCATCGCCTTCGCCGCGGCCGACAGCGCCTCCGGCCAGGACGCGGGCCTGAGCTTGCCGTTCTCGCGGATATAGGGGCGGTCGAGGCGCTGCCGCTTCAGGCCGTCCCATACGTAGCGCGAGCGGTCGGCCAGCCATTCCTCGTTCACGCCGTCATTGTTGCGCGGCAGGATCCGCATCACCTCGCGCCCCTTCGTGTCGACGCGGATGTTCGAGCCGAGCGCGTCCATCACGTCGATGGTCTCGGTCTTGGTCAACTCCCACGGCCGCGCGGTGAAGGCGTAGGGCTTCGAGGTCAGCGCGCCGACCGGGCAAAGATCGACGATGTTGCCCTGCATCTCCGAATCGAGCGTCTGACCCAGATAGGAGGTAATCTCGGCGTCCTCGCCCCGGCCGGTCTGGCCGAGTTCCGGCATGCCCGCCACCTCGGTGATGAAGCGCACGCAGCGCGTGCAGGAGATGCAGCGCGTCATGTGGGTGCCGACGAGCGGCCCCAGATCCATGTTCGAGACGGCGCGCTTCGGCTCGCGGTAGCGGCTGAAATCGACGCCATAGGCCATCGCCTGGTCCTGCAGGTCGCATTCGCCGCCCTGATCGCAGATCGGGCAATCGAGCGGATGGTTGATCAGCAGGAATTCCATGACGCCCTCGCGGGCCTTCTTCACCATCGGCGAGGTCGTGCGGACCTCGGGCGGCGCGCCATCCTTGCCGGGGCGCAGGTCGCGGACCTGCATCGCGCAGGATGCGGCGGGCTTCGGCGGGCCGCCCACCACCTCGACGAGGCACATCCGGCAATTGCCCGCGATCGACAGCCGCTCGTGGTAGCAGAACCGCGGGATCTCGATGTCGGCGACCTGCTCGCAGGCCTGCAGCAGCGTCAATGCTGGATCGACCTCGACCTCGTGTCCGTCGATGATGATTTTTCGCAGATCGCCCATGGCCCGTCTCTCCGTGCTGCCGTCCGCCAACGCGCTCGGCGCGTCCTCGCAAGATCACAGGGTGATCTAGCGCGGATCGCTCGCATCGAAAACCGCAACCTGAGCCCGTTTCGCGATTTGTCGCGCCCGAAGCTAACGACAGGATCCGGCAAATCGCCAGCTGGCAAGGTTCTCTTCGGCGTAGCGCTCGCGCTGATCGATGCGCGCGACCACCCGCTCGCCGCTGTCGCGACCGCAATAGCCCGCCGCCGCCACGGCCGCATCCTTCACCGCCAACTCGTAGGGCACGACGTTCGGGGTCACGAGAATGGCGAACCGGTTGCCCGCGACCGTGATCGTCACCACGGCCGGGACCGTGCGCGGCAAATAGCCGGGATAATGCCCGTCGACCAGCGGCACCGCGCAGAGCTCGAACTGGTTGTCGGGATAGCACGGGATCTCCACCACCGGGTCGTAGCCCTGGGCGTGAAGAAGCCCGGGCAGCATCGTGGCGAGGGCTGCGAGAAGAAGGCGCATCAGTTCCCTTTCAGAAGATGGCCGGCCTGCGTGTCGCGCGCGATCTCATCGCGCCCGACCTTGCAGAAGGCGGCGGTGTTGCCCGGCGTGGCGCCGCGCGCCGCCAGATCGGCGCGGATCTGCGCCTGAAGCTTGCTCTTGGCGGCCTTGTTGTCCTTGAGGGCCTCGATGTCGTCGTCGCTGTAGCCGGCCTTCCGGGCATAGGCTTCGAGCGACTTCATGAAGGAATAAGCCCGCACGAGGCGCGGCGAGATCTGCGGGCAATTCTTCCGCACCTCGTTGGCGAAGCCGATCGCATAGAATCCCTGCAACACGGTCGGATCTTCGTGCAGCGGCGTCCGGGCACCCGCCATGCCGGCAGCCGCGGAAAAAAGAGCAATGGCCACAACGGCAAAATCGGTGGTCTTCATGTTTAAACTCCGGCGCGGCTCCGGCCACCGGCCGGCATGCGCGGTCATCCCCCCGCGCAGGATAGGCCGCCGCAGGGAGGCCGGGCAAGTCAAGCCGGCGTGCGGGCGGCGCGCGATCCGGAAAAAACTGCGACGAATTGTTGCCGTTTCTCGGCGCCCCGGCATCATCGGCCGGCGCACCGTCCCTCGTAAAGGACACGTCCATCAGACATGACCGTGCCGGTCCAGGCGTCGGGGCGGCCGGGCGGCGCCGTCCACACGATGTCGGTGGTCCCGAACTGGCGCAGGCAATAGCGCGTGCCCGGGAAGCGCACCGATTCACGCGTGGCCTCCAGACCGGCCCCGTTCGAAGCGACAGCGACGCGGAACCGGTCGCTGCCGCGGCCCGTCACGAGCCGGGCGGCATAGGGCAGCCGCGTATCGGGCCGCGCCTCGAACAGCGCCGCGCGCCCGGGAAGCGAGGGCAGGCGCGAACAGCCCAAGGCCGCAAGACACATGAGACAGGCAAGGATCAGGCGCGGCACCGGCCACCTCCGACGTGTCGGGACAAAGCGGGACCCATGCTTCGCATGGTCGAAGATGTCCGCTGAATGGGGCCTCGTCCGACGCCTGAACGCTCGGCCGTGCGGCAACCGGCGCGCCGAGACCCGGTGTGCATCGCGAACCGACCGCTCACGAGCTACGCCTCATTCGGCCGCCACCGGCGCCCGCTTGTGCTTGATCCGGTCCTCGATCTCGTCCCGGAAATGCCGGATCAGGCCCTGGATCGGCCAGGCGGCGGCGTCGCCCAGGGCGCAGATCGTGTGGCCCTCGATCTGCTTGGTGACGTCGAGCAGCATGTCGATCTCCTCGATCTCGGCCTCGCCCCGCACCAGCCGTTCCATCACCCGCATCATCCAGCCCGACCCTTCGCGGCAGGGCGTGCATTGCCCGCAGCTTTCGTGCTTGTAGAACGCCGAGAAGCGCCAGATCGCCTTGATGATATCGACCGACTGGTCCATCACGATCACCGCCGCGGTCCCGAGGCCCGACTTGTGCTCCTTCAGCCAGTCGAAATCCATGATGGCGTCCTTCATCGCCGATCCGGGCAGAAGCGGCACCGACGACCCGCCAGGCACCACCGCCTTCAGGTTCCCCCAGCCTCCCCGGATGCCGCCGCAATGGCGTTCGATGAGCTCCTTGAACGGGATCGACATCGCCTCCTCGACCACGCAGGGCTTGTTCACGTGCCCCGAGATCGCGAAGATCTTCGTGCCGGCATTGTTCTCGCGCCCGAACGACGAGAACCACGATGCGCCGCGCCGCAGGATCGTCGGCGCCACCGCGATCAACTCGACATTGTTGACGGTGGAGGGACAGCCGTAGAGACCCGCGCCCGCCGGAAAGGGCGGCTTCAGGCGCGGCATGCCCTTCTTGCCTTCGAGGCTCTCGATCAGCGCCGTCTCCTCGCCGCAGATATAGGCGCCGGCGCCGTGGGCGAGATAGAGGTCGAAATCCCAGCCGGAGCCGGCGGCGTCGCGCCCCAGAAGCCCGTCGTCATAGGCTTCGTCGATCGCCCGCTGCAGCGCCTCGCGCTCCCGGATGTATTCGCCGCGAATGTAGATGTAGCTCGCATGCGCCCCCATCGCGAAGGAAGCGATGAGGCAGCCCTCGATCAGCGTGTGCGGATCGTGCCGCATGATCTCCCGGTCCTTGCAGGTGCCGGGCTCCGATTCGTCGGCGTTGACGATCAGGTAATGCGGGCGGCCATCCGTCTCCTTCGGCATGAACGACCACTTGAGCCCGGTCGGGAAGCCGGCGCCTCCGCGCCCGCGCAGGCCCGAATCCTTCATCTCCTTGACGATCCAGTCCTTGCCCTTCGCGATGATGTCGGCGGTGCCGTCCCAATGACCGCGCGCCTTCGCGCCGGCAAGGGTGCGGTCGCCCATGCCGTAGAGGTTGGTGAAGATCCGGTCGCTATCGTCGAGCATGTCGTCTGCCTCCGTCAGGAATGCGTTATCTGCGCTCGTCGCGGCGTTTCTGCCAGATGCGAAATGTCGCGATCAGGGCCCAGAGGAACACGACGAGCGCGGCGGCATCGAGGACGAAGGCCAGGCGGGGCGGCAGCCCGGCGGCGGAGCCCAGAAGCTGGGCGCCCATCCACAGGATCATGGTGAACGCCATGACGAGGCCCACATTGCGGGCGCGCTTCGCCACAGCCAGGGAGTCCCGCTCGGTCATCCTGCCGCCTCCTCATGTCACGCTGATGGACGAGTCGTCAGGTCCCGCGCCTGTGTGACCCATTCGTCCCGGGAAACGCGCCCCTTGAAGCCTTCGAGATGCTCGTCCACCCAGACGACCTCGTGCTCGCTCCAGGACGCGATCTGGTCGAAATGATAGATCCCGAATCGGTGCAGCATCGCCTCGATCTTCGGTCCGACGCCGTTGATCCGCTTCAGATCGTCGGCACCGCCCTCGCGCGGCGCGCTGAGCCGCGACGGCTCCGTCCCGATGGTGGGGCTGGGCGCCGCGCCATGGTCGTCCCGAGGCCGCGCCTCGGCCTCTGCCGGCGCGCCGGTCTCGGCATGGCCCGGCTCCGCGGTCTCGGTATGAGCCGCTCCCGCGGATTCGGTATGGCCCGGCTCCGCGGTCTCGCTATGACCCTGCTGCGCGGATCCGGCATCGCCCTGTTTTACAGATTCGGAGTCGGTGGCGTCGCGCCGGGCATCCGTGCGCTCCGCGAACTCCTGGCTCCCCGGAAGCTGCGACGAGGTCCATTTCCGGGCGTTGGCTGCGGCATCGCCGGCATCGGAGGCCGTGGCGTCGTCACTCGGGGCGGGCTCGCCAGAGGGGTGAGCAGGATCCTTCTCCCCCCGGTGGGACGGCGCGTCGCCCGGGCCGGTATCCGGCATCCCGCCTGTCGCGGCGCTGGGGGCGGTCCCTGCGACGTTGCCGGTGATGTCGGGCGAGGGCGTCGTGGTCTGTGTGCGCGTCTCGGAGACCCTACGCGTCGTGGTACCGGCCCCGACACCCGCGGTCCCGGGCTCGACCCCGGCGGTGCCCGGCTTGCGGGTGGAGTTGCCAAGCTGGTTCTTCTTGCGCACCGTCAGGTCGGTCTTGTCGGATGGGTTGCCCTTGTGGAACCCGTTAAACAGGAAGATCGCCGCCCCGAGAGCCACCAGCACGGCGAGGAACAAGGCGGGCGAGAAGGTGAACTGCCCCACCACCATCAGCGCCACGAAGGCCACGAAGCCGATCCCGCCGGCGATGGCGGCGATCAGCAGAAATGAGCTTGGGGTTTGCTTCGTCATCTCTCCATTCCTCTCCCTCGGGCGCCTGCCCGCCCCTCTACCGGAAAGGCTAGCGCGCTCTTAAGCCTTTGTCTTCCCGTTCGATGACAGAGATTTGGCCTGCCCGACCCAATCGTCACGGATAACACGGCCCTTGAAGCCTTCGAGGTTGCGGTCGATCCAGGCGATCTCGGCGGGCTCCCAGCGGGCGATCTGATCGATGTGGAAGATGCCCATGTCGTGAAGGGCTTCCTCCAGCCGCGGCCCGATGCCCCTGATCTGCTTGAGATCGTCCGCCGTCCCGCCGCGTGGCGCGTCGAGCGCGGCAGGCTTGCGCTCGTCGCCCTCGGCAATCTCGCCCTCGGTACTCTCCGCCGTGTCGCCCTCAGGCGCGTTGCGCGCCAGCGGACCCTCGCCGGCATGGACGGGCTCCTCGCGGTCCGGCACCTGTCCCTTCGTCGAACTCGATCCCGCGGCGGCATCGCGATCCCCCATCGGCGTCGACTGGTCGGTTGCTTCGCTGCCGGCGACCTCGCCCTCGCTGGGCCGGCCCTTGGAGCCGGCATCGGTTTCCTGTTTCAGCACGCCCGACCCGCTGACCGGCCGATCGCGCGACGGCTGGGCGCCCGGCGTGGGCGTGTCAGAGGCGCCCGTGGGCGGCATGAGGTCGTCGTTGACGGGCGGCGGAACGCGGGCGCCCGACTCCATTGCCGGGTTCCAGGGCGTCCGAAGGGGAACCTCCGTCCCGTCGATTCGCTTCAGCGTGTCGCCGATCTCGAGCGCCAGGGCCACCGAGGCATTGCGGTCGTTCACCCGGTCCTTCAGGAGAACAGTCTTGCCGTCCGCCGGCTCGGAACTGAACCGGCCGATCTGCGATCCGGGCACCGGCACCCGCCCCGCCGCCATGTCGTCGAGGATCCCGGCGAGGCTCTCGGCGGTCAGGTCCTCGTAGTAATCCTTGCCGATCTGCGCCATCGGCGCGTTCGAGCAGGCGCCGAGACACTCGACCTCCTCCCAGCTGAACTTGCCGTCGGCCGAAAGCTCGTGGGCGCGCGGCGCGATCTTGTCCTTGCAGACGCCGATCAGATCCTCCGCTCCGCAGATCATGCAGGATGTCGTGCCGCAGATCTGCACATGCGCCACCGACCCGACCGGCTGAAGCTGGAACATGAAGTAGAAGGTCGCGACCTCGAGGGCACGCATATAGGCCATGTCGAGCATCTCGGCTACGTGCTCGATGGCCGGGCGCGTCAGCCAGCCTTCCTGTTCCTGCGCCCGCCAAAGCAGCCCGATGATCGCGCTCGCCTGCCGGCCATCGGGATACTTCGAGATCTGCGCCTCGGCCCAGGCGCGGTTTTCGGGCGTGAACTCGAAACTGGCTGGCTGGTCGTGATGCAGGCGGCGAAGCATGGCGTGCCTTTCTCGGATGTCCTGGGTCCGGGCTTACCCAATCGGCTCCCGGAACGGAAGGCGCGACAGGGCGGTCAGAAGAAGCGCAGGGTGACGAGGATCAGCAGGACCGACAAGAGCCCCGCCGGCACCATCGCCCGGTCGCAGAAGCGCGTGAACCGCGTGTCCCACCGCCCCTTTCCCATGGTAACGAGGAAGGACATCAGGAACACGATGATCGCAAGCGGCGTCGTGAAGAGGATGACGAGCGCGACCGCTTCCGTCAGCGACACGCCCTATCGGTCCACCTCGCCGAAGACGATGTCGAGCGATCCAAGGATCGCCGAGACGTCGGCCAGCTGATGCCCGGTGCAGAGATAGTCCATCGCCTGAAGGTGCAGATAGCCCGGCGCCCGCAGCTTGGCGCGGTAGGGCTTGTTGGTCCCGTCGGAGACCAGATAAACGCCGAATTCCCCCTTTGGCGCCTCGACGCAGGCATAGATCTCGCCCTCGGGCACGTGGAAGCCCTCGGTATAGAGCTTGAAGTGGTGGATCAGCGCTTCCATCGACGTCTTCATGTCGCGGCGCGTCGGCGGCGTGACCTTTCCCCGCGCCAGCACGTCGCCGGGGCATTCGCGGATCTTGGCGACCGCCTGCAGCATGATCTTGATCAATTCGCGCATCTCGGCCATGCGCACGAGATACCGGTCGTAGCAATCGCCGTTCTTGCCGACCGGGATCTTGAAATCGAACTCGTCGTAGAGCTCGTAGGGCTGCGCGCGGCGCAGATCCCAGGCGAGGCCGGAGCCGCGCGCCATCGGCCCCGAAAAGCCGTAAAGCTGGATGTCTTCCTCGGTCACCACGCCGATATCGACGTTGCGCTGCTTGAAGATCCGGTTCTCGGTGATCAGGCCGTCGATGTCGTCGAGCACCTTCGGGAACTCGTTGCACCAGGTCTCGATGTCGTCGAGCAGGGCGGCCGGCAGATCCTGATGTACGCCGCCGGGGCGGAAATAGGCGGCGTGCAGACGCGCCCCGGAGGCGCGCTCGTAGAACGTCATCAGCTTCTCGCGCTCCTCGAAACCCCAGAGCGGCGGCGTCAGGGCCCCCACATCCATGGCCTGCGTGGTGACGTTCAGCAGATGGTTGAGGATCCTGCCGATCTCGCAATAGAGCACCCGGATGAGCGAGGCGCGCCGCGGGACCTCGGTTCCCGTCAGTTTCTCGATGGCCAGCACCCAGGCATGCTCCTGGTTCATCGTGCCGACGTAGTCGAGCCGGTCGAAATAGGGTAGGTTCTGGAGATAGGTGCGGCTCTCCATCAACTTCTCGGTGCCCCGGTGGAGCAGGCCGATATGCGGGTCGCAGCGTTCGACGATCTCGCCGTCGAGTTCGAGCACGAGGCGAAGAACGCCATGCGCCGCAGGGTGTTGCGGACCGAAATTAATGTTGAAGTTGCGGATCTTCTGTTCTTCGGTCTCGACGTCGTGAAGTGCCGTTCCATCCATCATGGTCAGACCCCCGTCAGGTGTTTCGACCCGCTGCCGGGCTCGAAGCCCAGGTTGCGGACAAGATAATCGTATTGCGGCGTAAGAAAATGTTCCATCCGCTCTCTCTGTTCCGGCGTCGGCGGCAGCGCCCATCCTTCGTAGATCCTGCGCGCCAGGGCCGGCCGCTCGGCAATCCCGAAAAAGCGGCAGATCCGTGCGAAGCCCGCATCCGTAAAGGCCTCGTCGCAGGACGCAACCAGCAGACGGCGCGCCGGCAGATGGTCCCGCAGCCGCTCGATCGTGGCGCGGTAATCGGCCTGGTCCGCAATTGGCCGCAGGCCGTCCTCGAGCACGGCGTCGAGCACCCGCGCGGTCATGGCGCGGTGCCGGTCGCGGTGGCGCTCCGATCCGAGCAGGTTGCGCGCCCGCATCCGGACGTGGCTCCACAGCCGCTCGACCGGATCGCGCCAGAGATAGACGAAGCGCACATCGTCCGCCACCGCCGCCATGCGCCGCAGCATCGCGGCCGGCAGGGTTCCGTAATCGGGACTGATATCGCCCACCAGCCGCTCGGTCGTCCGCCCCTCGGTCAGATAGTCGAGATAGGGCCCGTCGCTGTCGCCTGCGCCCTTGAGCAGCCGGGCCGCCGCGCGCAGATCATCGAGCCGCATACGGAGCCCGCTTCGCTCGCCACCGGCTGCCGGAAGCCGGGCTTCGAGCCGCTCCACCGCACGCTCGTGCACGTCGAGGTCAAGCCCCTCCTCCCGCCGGGCGAGCGCGGTGAAGTACCGAAGTTCCTTGACGCGGCGCAGATGGCACTCGGGATGGACCCGCAGCGCCTCATAGAGCCACGTGGTGCCGGCCTTGTGCGCCCCGAGACCGATGAGAACCGTGGGCGCGCTCACTGGCCGCGCGCCCGAGCGTCCTGCCGGCCGCCGCGCACCCATGAGGGTCGCGGCGCGCTGCGCGGCCCGCGGATCACTTCGCGGCGTCCCCGGACTTTTCGCCGGATTTCTCGTCTCCCGGAAGCAGGTAGTTCGCCCCTTCCCAGGGACTCATGAAGTCGAAGAGACGGTATTCCTGAACCAGATCGACGGGCTCGTAGACGACGCGCTTCGTCGTCTCGTCGTAGCGCACCTCAACGTAACCGGTCGTCGGGAAGTCCTTGCGCAGCGGATGTCCGCGAAATCCGTAATCGGTCAGGATCCGGCGCAGATCGGGATGGCCCGAGAACAGGACGCCGAACATGTCGAAGATCTCGCGCTCGAACCAGTTGGCCGAGGGATGGATCTGCGTGATCGACGGCGCCATCTCGTCCTCGCGCACCTGAACCTTCAGGCGCACCCGGTGGTTCTGGTACATCGACAGGAAGTGATAGACGAGATCGAACCGGGCCTCCCGCTCCGGCCGGTCCACCGCCGTCAGATCGACGAGGGTGGAGAAGCGGCAGGTCTTGTCGGTCTTCAGGAACTCCACCAGCGATGGCACCGAGGCCAGGGCGGCGTGAAGCGTCAGCTCGCCCCGGACGACCTCGAACCCCAGGATGCAATCCGGGCGCGCCGATCTGATATGCTCTCCAAGCTCGGTGAGGACTGTCTCGGGCATGGGCGTTCCTTACCTGGTGATCGTTCCGGTCCGGCGGATCTTGCGCTGAAGCTGCATGATCCCGTAGAGCAGCGCCTCGGCCGTCGGGGGGCAGCCCGGCACGTAGATGTCGACGGGAACCACCCGGTCGCAGCCGCGAACCACCGAATAGCTATAATGGTAATAGCCGCCGCCATTGGCGCAGGATCCCATCGAGATGACGTAGCGCGGCTCCGGCATCTGGTCGTAGACCTTGCGCAGCGCGGGCGCCATCTTGTTCGTCAGCGTCCCGGCGACGATCATCACGTCGGCCTGCCGCGGCGAGGCGCGCGGCGCGATGCCGAAGCGCTCGGCATCGTAGCGGGGCATGGAGGTGTGCATCATCTCGATGGCGCAGCAGGCGAGGCCGAAGGTCATCCAGTGCAGCGACCCGGTGCGCGCCCAGTTGATGATGTCGTCGCTCTTGGTCAGCAGGAAGCCTTTGTCGGTGAGCTCCCGGTTCAGGTTCTGCGTCGCGTTCTCGCGGTCGGGTCCCGCAGCGATCGCGCCGGAGGGAGAAACGCCCGGTATGACGGTCATGTCGAATTCCTCTCAGGCTGGAGGCGCGTCGGACGGGCGTCTCGAACGGCCCCCGACGGTTCCACCCGACCTATAGTCGGAGCGGGCCTGCGTCAACGCGGACCCCTCGCCGCAGGTCGCGGGCGCCCACCCGCCTCATTCCCACTCGAGCGCGCCCTTCTTCCACTCATAGGCGAAGCCGACCGTCAGCACCGTCAGAAACACCATCATCGACCAGAACGCGGCGTCGGTCATGCCGGCGAAGGTGGTGGCCCAGGGAAACAGGAAGGCGATCTCCAGGTCGAAGATGATGAACAGGATCGAGACAAGATAGAACCTCACGTCGAACTTCATGCGCGCATTGTCGAACGCGTTGAAGCCGCATTCATAGGCCGAGACCTTTTCGGTGTCGGGGTGGCGCACCGCCAGGATGAAGGCGGCGAGGATCAGGATCAGGCCGAGCGCGATGGCGAGGCCGAGGAGGATCAGGATCGGCAAGTAGTTGCTGAGAAGATCGGTCACGGCTCGCACTCCGTCGGCTTGGATGGGCTCTGGCTTAGACCGCCCTGCGCTCTCGGTCAATCAATCCCAGGCCGGATAGAAGTCCCGGTCGTAGATGCGATCGGAGCCGGCAGGCGGCAGCGACGACCGGAAGGCCTCGCGTGCGGTGATGTCGGCGTACCAGCGCGAGACTTCGGGAAAGTCGTCGATCGCGGCGAAGTGACGCCCCATGTAGACCGCCTGACCAACCGCGATGTCGGCGGCCGAGAAGCCGCTCGTCAGGAGGTAGTCGCGGTTCTCGACCGGGGTCGACAGCCGGCCTTCGATGGCGGCGTAGCACTTCCTGAGCCGCGCCGCCTCGAGCTTCATCACCGTCGGCGAGCGCATCGCATCCTCGTAGAGCACGACGTGCTGCTGGGTCAGCGCCGCGGCGTGCTGGCTCACCGTCTCGGAGAAATGCACCCAGATCAGCCAGTCCGGCCGGTCGATGTCGCCCGGCGGGCGGCCGAGCCCCCGCTCGGCGAAGCGCTCGCAGAGCACCTCGATGATGGCGCCGGATTCCCAGATCACGTCGCCGTCGAGCTCGAGCGCCGGCACCCGTCCGGCCGGGCTGACCGACAGGTATTCGGGATCCCTCAGCGTCCTGTCGAACGGCCTGACGCGCAGGGAGAAGTCGAGGTCGAGCTCGTTCAGAAGCCACAGGATCCGCATCGATCGCGTTTCATGGCAATGGTGCAGAACGATCATCGGGTCAGTCTCCGGACTGGGTTTGCTCGAGCCGTACCAGCGCCGCGCCCCGCTCCACCTGCTGGTCCTCCGCGGCCAGACATTCGGCCACGGTGCCGTCGCGCGGCGCACCGAGAACGTGCTCCATCTTCATCGCCTCGAGCACGGCCAGCGGCTGGCCGGCCTCGACCCGCTCGCCGGGCGCGACCGGCAGCCGCACGACCCGGCCCGGCATCGGAGCCAGAACGACGTCGGCGGCCACCCCCTCGCTCGACCCAACCGACAATGGGTCCGTGCGGTGAAACACGTGCCGGCCCAGGGTGATCTGGTCGCCGTGGCGCGATGCGGCAGTGCAGCGAACCTGCCCGATCCGCCAGGCATCCGCAAGCCGGGTCGCAATGATTTCGTGGTCGCGCCAGCGGACGATCCGGCGATCCGGCCCGTCGGCAAGGACCGACAGCGTCATCGTTTCGGCGCCGCAGGAGAGGGCCAGGGGCTGCGGCTCGGGCGCCCAGAGGGCAAAGCCCTGAAGCGGCTCTCCCGGCCCGTCGAGGCCCGTGGCCGAGAGCGCCGCCAGCGCCACATCCTCGGGGCTCGGCGGCGCGGTCTCGACGAGCGTCTCGAGATGCTGCGCGATGAGGCCGGTCTCCACCTTGCCCGAGCGGACGTCGGGGTGATCGATCAGCGCTTTCAGGAAGCCGAGATTGGTGGTGGTGCCGCTGGCCCTGGTGCGCCCGAGCGCGTCCGACAGGCGCTGGAACGCCAGGGCCCGGGTCGGCGCGTGGACCACCAGCTTGGCGATCATCGGGTCGTAATGGGGGGTGATCTCGTCGCCGCTCCGCACGCCGGTCTCCACGCGCACGCCCTCGGGGAAGCCCAGGTCCGCGAGCCGCCCGGTCACCGGAAGAAAGCCGTTCGCGGCGTCCTCGGCGTAAAGACGCGCCTCGACCGCGTGGCCCACGATCGACAGATCCTCCTGCCGCGCCGGCAACCCCTCTCCCGCTGCGACCCGCAACTGCCAGGCCACCAGATCGACGCCGGTCACCGCTTCCGTCACCGGATGCTCGACCTGCAGGCGGGTGTTCATCTCCATGAAGTAGAAGTCGTCGGGCGACAGGCCGCTGCCGTCGACGATGAACTCGACCGTGCCGGCGCCGCGATAGCCGATCGCCTCGGCGGCGCGGACGGCGGCGGCGCCCATGGCCTCGCGCAGCTCGGCCGTCATGCCGGGCGCCGGCGCCTCCTCCACCACCTTCTGGTGGCGCCGCTGGAGCGAGCAATCCCGCTCGAAGAGATGCAGCGCCCGCTCGCCGTCGCCGAAGACCTGCACTTCCACATGGCGCGGATGGGCGATGGCCTTCTCGATCAGGACGGCGTCGTTGCCGAAAGCCGTGCGCGCCTCGGCCCGCGCCGATGCGAGAGAAGCGGCGAAATCGGCCTCGCGCGCGACGAGGCGCATGCCCTTGCCGCCGCCCCCGGCCACCGCCTTGATCATCAGCGGCCAGCCGATGGCGCGGGCCTCCTGCGACAGTCTCTCGTCGGATTGCTGATCCCCGTGATAGCCCGGCACAACCGGGACGCCGACGCGCTCCATCACCGCCTTGGCCGCATCCTTGAGGCCCATCTGCCGCATCGCCTCGGCCGAGGGGCCGACGAAGATCAGCCCCGCCGCCTCCACCGCCTCGGCGAAATCGGGGTTCTCCGAGAGGAAGCCGTAGCCCGGATGGATGGCCTCCGCGCCGGTCTCGCGCGCCGCGCCGACGATCCGGTCGATGCGCAGATAGCTGTCGGCCGGCGCGGCGCCGCCGATGGGCACCGCCAGATCGGCCATCTCGGCGTGCCGCGCCCGGGCATCGGCGTCGGAATAGACCGCCACCGTTTCGACCCCCAGCCGCCGGCAGGTGTCGATGATGCGGCAGGCGATCTCGCCCCGGTTGGCGATCAGAAGACGTCGGAACATGGGCCCTCCCCCGGCTCTGTGGGCGAACCATGGCGCCGCCGCCCGACAAGCGCCAGCCCCGTCGGCGCCTCAGTCGACCGCCTCAAGCGCGGGGGCGAAGGAGCAGGAGGAGAGGACGCGCCCGGGCCTGCCCGGAGGCCCGCGAGGTGCCTCGACCGCGAGCGGCTCCGCGAGACGGCTGGGGCGCAGTCGCGCCGCGGCGGGAAGGCTCGGCTCGGGCCCGCGGCGGCGGGCCGCACCGTGCTCACATCCGGAACACGCCAAAGCGCGTCTCGCCGATCGGCGCGTGGGTCGCGGCCATCAGGCTCAGCGCCAGCACCTGCCGCGCCTTGCGTGGATCGATGCAGCCGTCGTCCCAGAGCCGCGCGGAGGCATAGAGCGGATGCGACTGGCGCGCGATCTGCTCGATCATCGGCTCCTTGAACGCCGTCTCTTCGGCGGCGGGCCAAGCCTCGCCCCGCGCCTCCATGGCCTCGCGCTTGACGGTGGCCAGAACCCCCGCCGCCTGCGGCCCGCCCATCACGGCGATGCGCGCATTGGGCCAGGACCACAGGAATCGTGGCTGGAACGCGCGCCCCGCCATCCCGTAATTGCCGGCCCCGTAGGAGCCGCCGATCAGCATGGTGATCTTCGGCACCGCCACGGTGGAGACCGCGGTCACCATCTTGGCGCCGTGCCGGGCGATGCCCCCCGCCTCGGCCTCCCGGCCGACCATGAAGCCGGTGATGTTCTGCAGGAACACGAGCGGGATCCGGCGCTGGGCGCACAATTCGATGAAATGCGCGCCCTTCTGCGCGGAATCGGAGAACAGCACGCCGTTATTGGCGACGATGCCCACCGGGCAGCCCATGACATGCGCGAAGCCGGTGACCAGCGTCTCGCCGAACCGGGCCTTGAACTCGTCGAAGCGCGATCCGTCGACGATCCGCGCCACGATCTCGCGCACGTCGTAAGGGGTCGTCAGCCGTTCGGGCAGGATGCCCATGATCTCTTCGGGATCGTAGAGGGGCGCCTCGGGACCCTGCCAGTCGATGCAGGAGCCCGGCGAGGCGGGCAGTGCCGACACGGCGTCGCGCGCCAGGGCAAGCGCATGGGTGTCGTCCTCGGCGAGATAATCGGCGACGCCCGACAGCCTCGTATGCACGTCGCCGCCGCCCAGATCCTCGGCCGAGACCTGCTCGCCCGTCGCAACCTTCACGAGCGGCGGCCCGGCCAGAAAGATCGTCGCCTGCTCCCGCACGATGATGGTGACGTCCGACATGGCGGGCACGTAGGCGCCGCCGGCGGTGCAGGAGCCCATGACGACGGCGATCTGCGCAATCCCCTTGGCCGACATGCGCGCCTGGTTGTAGAAGATCCGCCCGAAATGGTCGCGGTCGGGAAACACCTCGTCCTGGTTGGGCAGGTTGGCGCCGCCGGAATCGACGAGGTAGACGCAGGGAAGATGGTTCTCCTCGGCGATCTCCTGGGCGCGCAGGTGCTTCTTGACGGTGATCGGATAATAGGTGCCGCCCTTCACCGTGGCGTCGTTGCAGACGACCATGACCTGCCGCCCCATGACCCGCCCGATGCCGGCGATCGCGCCTGCCGCCGGCGCCGCGCCGTCATACATCCCGTGGGCGGCGGTCAGCCCGACCTCGAGGAACGGCGCGCCCGGATCGAGCAGGCCCGCAACCCTCTGGCGCGGGGTCATCTTGCCCCGGTCGAGATGCCGCTGGCGCGCCCGTTGGCCGCCGCCGGCCATCGCCACCGCCGTCGCCTCCCGCACCTCGGCCAGCGCGGCGAGATTGGCCGCCCGGTTCGCGGCGTAGGTCTCGCCGCCGGTGATGATCTTCGATGCGAGTTTCATGGCCGTCCTCCCGCGCCGAGCCTAGGCGCCGGAGGCAGGGGCGGCAATCACGTCTGCGGCGCCCCGGCGTCGACGATCCGCCCCGCAGCGTCGATGCGGTAGATGCGGCGGCGGTCCCCTTCGCCGCAGGCCACGACCAGCCACACCGTGCCGGTACCGGGACGTGCCGCGCAATGGCCATCGCCGATGGTGCGGGCGTGATGGGCCGCCACGTCGGCAATGACGGCGCCCTCGTCACGTCCGACGCGGCGGGTTCCCAACACGAGCCCCAGCCCGATCGCGACGAGCACGAGCATCAGGAACGGAAGCCAGCGCATCGGCCGCATGGCTCAGGCCATCGCCGCCATCAACTCGCGCCCGATCAGCATGCGCCGGATCTCCGAGGTGCCCGCCCCGATCTCCATCAGCTTGGCGTCGCGGAACAGCCGCGCGACGGGCGCGTCGGCCATGTAGCCTGCGCCCCCCATCGCCTGCACCGCCTGATGGGCCACCACCATCGCCTCCTCGCTCGCATAGAGCACGCAGGCCGCCGCGTCCTGCCGCGTCACGCGACCCGAATCGCAGGCTCGCGCCACCTCGTAGACATAGGCCCGGGCCGAATTCATCTTGGTGTACATGTCGGCGATCTTGCCTTGCATCAGCTGGAACGACCCGATCGGCTGGCCGAATTGCCGTCGCTCGGCCATGTAGGGCATGATCTCGTCGAGGCAGGCGGCCATGATGCCCGTGCCGATCCCCGACAGCACCACGCGCTCGTAATCGAGCCCCGACATCAACACCCGGGCGCCGCCGCCCTCCTCGCCCAAGACGTTCTCGAAGGGCACCTCGACGGCGTCGAAGACCAGTTCGCCGGTATTCGAGCCGCGCATTCCGAGCTTGTCGAAATGCGTCGAGGTGGAAAATCCCGCCATCTCCCGCTCGATCAGGAAGGCGGTGATGCCTTTCGACTTCGCCGCTGGATCGGTCTTGGCGTAGACCACCAGCGTATCGGCGTCGGGGCCATTGGTGATCCAGTATTTCGTGCCGCTGAGCCGGTAATGGTCGTTGCGCTTCTCGGCGGCGAGCGCCATGCCCACCACGTCCGATCCCGCCCCGGCCTCGGACATGGCGAGGGCGCCCACATGCTCGCCCGAGATGAGGCGCGGCAGATACTTGCGCTTCTGCGCGTCGGTGCCGTTGAGGCGGATCTGGTTGACGCAGAGGTTCGAATGGGCGCCGTAGCTCAGCGCCACGCTGGCCGAGGCGCGGGCGAGCTCCTCGAGCACGACGACATGCGCCAGATACCCGAGACCCAGCCCGCCATCGGCCTCGGGCACCGTCACGCCCAGAAGCCCCATCTCCCCCATCTGCCGCCAGAGCCGTCGGGGAAAGACGTTGGTCGCGTCGATCTCGGCGGCCTGCGGCCGGATCTGCTCCTGCGCCCAGCGGTGCACGCTGTCGCGCAGCGCGTTCAGGTCCTCGCCGAGATCGAAGGTCATGGATGCGGTGAACATGGGCGACTCCCTTCGCTTCGCGACAGACTAGCCGCAGCGGATGCCGCCGGAAATGGCCGATCAGCCGAGGATCCGCGCCGCCAGATCCGGAAGCGCCGAGAAATGCTCGAGCACCGCGTCGGGCTCCATCGAGCGGACCGTTTCGCCGGCAGGGCCGAAGCCGATCAGGATGCAGGGCACGCCGGCGGCGCGCGCCGTCGCCAGATCGGTCTCGGTATCCCCGACCAGGAGCGCGCGGCGCGGATCGCCGCCGGCGCGGCGAACAGCCTCGAGGAACGGCGCCGGATCGGGCTTCGAGACGGCCAGCGTGTCGGCGCCGACGAGGGCGGGCAGGCAATGGGCGGTGCCCATCTCGTCCATCAGCCGCCGGGCTAGCGCCTCGGGCTTGTTGGTGCAGATCGCCACGGCGAAGTTGCGGATCCGCAACGTCTCCACCGCGGCCCAGGCCCCGTCATAGGGCGCCGAATGGACCGCGATGGCCGCGCCGTAGGCCTCGAGAAGCTTCGGGTAATCCGCCTCCACCTCGGCGGCGCCGCCGGCGCCGGTCCGCGCGAAGCCCTCGCGCAGCATCGCCCGCCCGCCGCGAAACGCCACCGCGGCATCGGCCACCGGATCGAGCACGGCGCCAAGCCCGCGCGCCCCAAAACAGGTATTGGCCGCGGCGACGAGATCGGCCGCGGTGTCGACGAGCGTGCCGTCGAGATCGAACACCACCGTGCGCATCGAACCTCCTGAAACCTGCCGCAACGGCGCGTGAGGGCTGTCGCTTGCGTGTGATGGCGCGACGAGTAGAACGGCCGCAGGCAGAAGGAAAGAGCAGCCATGCCCGCACATCTCGTCATCCTCGCGGCCGGACAGGGTTCGCGCATGAATTCGGACCGGCCCAAGGTCCTGCACGAGGTGGGTCATGCGCCGCTCTTCGTCCACGCGCTGGCGGCCGGCGCGGAGCTGGCGCCCGGGCGCCGGGTTCTCGTCGTGGGGCACGGCGCCGATGCGGTGCGCAAGGCCGCGGCGGCGCGGGATCCGGACCTGATCGTGGTGGAGCAGGCCGAGCAGCTCGGCACCGCCCACGCCGTCGCGCAGGCGCGCCCGGCGCTCGCCGGAGCGGAAGGCGACGTCTTCGTCCTTTACGGCGACACGCCGTTCGTGCGGCCCGAGACGCTGTCCCGGATGGCGGTCGCGCGCCGAGCCGGCGCCGCAATCGTGGTCCTGGGCTTCGAGGCCGCCGATCCCGGCCGCTACGGGCGGCTCGTCCTGCAGGACGGAGACCTGGTCCGGATCGTCGAGCACCGGGACGCAACGCCTGAGGAACGGACGATAACGCTCTGCAACTCGGGCGTCATCTGCGCCTCGAGCGACCACCTCTTCGACCTGATCGACGGGGTGGATCACGCCAATGCGGCCGGCGAGTACTACCTGACCGACATCGTCGCCATCGCCCGCGACCGCGGCCTGCGCTGCGCCGCGGTCGCGGGCGAGGAGGCCGAGACGATGGGCGTCAACACCCGCGCCGATCTGGCCCGCGCCGAAGCGGCATTCCAGGCGCGTCGGCGCATCGAGGCCACGGCCATGGGCGTCACCCTCACCGCGCCCGAGACGGTGTTCTTCGCCCACGACACGGTGATCGGCCGCGATGCGGTGATCGAGCCGCATGTCGTCTTCGGGCCCGACGTGACCGTCGAATCGGGTGCGACGGTGCGCGCCTTCTCGCATCTCGAGGGCGCCCATGTGGGCGCCCGCGCGGTCGTCGGGCCTTACGCCCGGCTGCGGCCCGGCGCGGAGATCGGCAACGGCGCGCGGATCGGCAACTTCGTCGAGATCAAGGCCGCCGAGATCGGCGAGGGCGCGAAGGTCAACCACCTCAGCTATGTCGGCGACGCGCGGATCGGCGAGCGGGCGAATCTCGGCGCCGGCACGGTGACCTGCAATTACGACGGTGTGGGAAAGCACCGCACCGAGATCGGCGCGGACGCCTTCATCGGCTCTTCGACCATGCTGGTGGCGCCGGTCCGGGTCGGCGCCGAGGCGATGACCGGATCCGGATCGGTCATCACCGAGGATGTTCCAGACGGCGCATTGGCCATCGCGCGGGCGCGGCAGACCACCAAGGCCGGGCTCGCGCGGCGGCTCATGTCGAGCCTGCGCGCGGCCAAGGCGCAGAGGACGAACTGATGTGCGGCATCGTCGGAATTCTCGCCGATTACGAGGTCTCGCCGGTGATCCTCGAGGCGCTGCGTCGCCTCGAATATCGCGGCTACGACAGCGCCGGCATCGCCACCGTGGCAGAGGGCCGGCTCGACCGGCGGCGATCGGTCGGCAAGCTGGTGAACCTGTCGAACACGCTGGTCCACCACCCGCTTCCCGGCCGTGCGGGCATCGGCCACACGCGCTGGGCGACGCATGGCAAGCCGACCGAGGGCAACGCCCACCCGCACCGGGCAGGGCCGGTGGCGGTCGTCCATAACGGCATCATCGAGAATTACGAGGCCCTGCGGGCAGAGTTGCGGGCGGCGGACTATGCCAGCGAGACCGACACCGACACGGAGACGGTCGCGCTGCTCTGCCAGTCGTTCCTCGATGCCGGCGCAGCGCCGGCCGAGGCGGTGCGGCGCACCCTCGACCGGCTCGACGGCGCCTTCGCCCTGGCCTTTCTCTTCGACGGCGAGGACGACCTGCTGATCGCCGCCCGCCGCGGCTCGCCGCTGGCCGTGGCCCACACGGGCGGCGAAGCCTTCGTCGGCTCGGACGCGATTGCCCTGGCGCCGCTGGTCGACCGGCTGATCTATCTGGAAGAGGGCGATTGGGCGGTCCTGACGCGGGGAAGCGTGACGGTCCGGGACGCGTCGGGCGCGGTGGTCGAGCGGCCGAGCACCCCCATTGCCGCGGGCGCTGGCCGGATCGAGAAGGGCGGCCACCGGCACTGGATGTCGAAGGAGATCCACGAGCAGCCGGCGGTGATGCACAATTGCCTGGCCCGATACCTGACGCCCGAGGGCATCGTCATGCCCGATGGCGCGCCCGATTTCGCCCAGGTGCGCCGTGTCGTCATGGTTGCCTGCGGCACCGCGTTCTATGCCTGCCAGACGGCGAAATACTGGTTCGAGCGCATCGCCCGGCTGCCGGTCGAGATCGACGTGGCGAGCGAGTTCCGCTATCGCGAGCCGCCTCTGGAGGCGGGCACGCTGGCGATCTTCGTCAGCCAGTCGGGGGAGACGGCCGATACGCTGGCGGCGCTCAGGTATTGCAAGGGGAAGACGCAGATCCTGTCGGTGGTCAATGTCGCGACCTCCTCCATCGCGCGCGAGGCGGATGTGGCGCTGCCCATCCATGCCGGCGCGGAGATCGGCGTCGCCTCGACCAAGGCGTTCACCTGTCAGCTGACGGTGCTGGCGGCGCTGGCGCTCAAGGCCGCGGCCGATCGCGGCGCCGCGCCGCCCGGCACGCTGGCCGCGCTTCGCGACGGGCTGGGGCGAATGCCGGCGCTCCTGAGCCAGGCGCTGCTGATCGAGGACCGGCTGGCGGAGATCGCCTTCACCCTGTCGGAGGCCAGCGACGTGCTGTTCCTGGGCCGCGGCGCGATGTATCCTCTGGCCATGGAAGGCGCGCTTAAACTGAAGGAAATCAGCTATATCCATGCCGAAGGTTATGCAGCGGGCGAACTGAAGCACGGGCCCATCGCGCTGGTGGACGAGCATGTGCCGGTGATCGTGATGGCGCCGATGGACCGGATGTTCGGCAAGACGAAATCCAACATGCAGGAGGTGATGGCGCGCAACGGGCGGGTGGTTCTGGTGTCGGATGCGGCGGGGCTGGCCGAGGAGTTGCAGGCATGGCGGACCGTGGAGATGCCGCGCGCGCCGGAGCCCTGGGCGCCGATCCTCTATGCGGTTCCCGCGCAGCTTCTGGCCTATCACACGGCGCTCGCCAAGGGCACCGACGTGGACCAGCCGCGCAACCTGGCAAAGTCGGTGACGGTGGAATGAACGCATCGCACGGCGGGCGAACGACCCGCCGGGCCCCTCGGTGGCGCCAGTCGAGCCCGATCGGAATGGCATCGGAAATCCATCGGACTTCCATCGGACCGGGGGCACGGCTCGGGCCGCGGCGCGGCAGAGGTTAAGGCGGCCGGCCGGAACAACCGCCCGACGCCGCGTCTTTGCACCGAAACGGCAGCGAAAGGAGCGACGATGCCCGTCCACGCCATCCTGTTCGGGGGCCTGCCCGCCCTCGCCGAGATCGACGCGCTCGATCACCAGGCGCTCGACGCCGCGCTTCAGGAAACCGGCGCCCCGGCGCTGCCGGCCGAGCGGTACCGCGCCCTCCTCGATCTGCCGGACGGTCCGGAGCGGATGGAGCGCGTCACCGACGGCGACGGCGCGGCGCTCCACGCCGCCAAGCAGGAATACCTGGTCGATCGGGTGGGCGAGATCGGCCTGACGCCGCGCCCGGGCGTTGCGGAGGTCATCGACGCGGCCGCGGCCGAGGGGGTGCGGCTGGTCCTGGTCAGCGATCTCGACCCAGAGACCCGGGACGCGATGCTTGCCGGGTTCCAGCGGATCGAGCCCGGCACCTTCACCGCCATCCTGCCGCGCTGGCAGGCGGCGCTGGCGGATCTCGATCTGGCCCCGACCGATTGCATGGCCGTGGTCGCCGATCCGCATGCGGCGCGCGACGCGAAAGACCAGGGCATCCCCGTCACCGCCTATCCGAGCGCCGCCTATCGCGACCACGACTTTGCCGACGCCTCGGCCATCACCGCCGCGCTGTCGCCCGAGCTTCTGGGGCTCAACCGGCCGGTCTAGCGGGGCGCACGGCGGCGTCAGGAACCGGCCATGACCCGCGGCAGCAGGTCGGGCAGATCCTCGGCGATGAGGCCCGGTCCGAAGAGGCGCGCGGCCTCGAGATGCAGCCAGGCGGCCGTCATCGCCGCGTCGGGCGCGGCAAAGCCGCGCGCCAGCAGGCCGGTGATGATGCCCGTCAGCACGTCGCCGGCGCCGGCGGTGGCGAGCCAGGGCGCGGCCCGGTCGTAGACGCCCGGATTGACCGCCACGGCGCCATCGGGGGAGGCTATGACGGTGTCGGGCCCCTTGAGGAGCAGTGTGCAGCCGGCCCGCGCCGCCGCCGCCGCGGCCGCGGAGATCCGCGACGGCGCGGGGCCCGACCCGGGCGTGCCCTTGAGCGGCGCGGCCAGATCGGGAAAGAGGCGGCCGAACTCGCCCAGATGGGGCGTGAGGATGCAGGCCGGGTGGAGCCCGGCGAAGAGCGCATCCGGATCGTCGGCAAAGGAGGTGAGCGCGTCGGCGTCGAGGACGGCGCCGCGCCCGGTCGCGAGGACGGCCTCCACCGCGCGGCGCGCCGCCTCGCCCACGCCCAGGCCCGGACCGAGACCCAGGGCGTTGAGCCGCTCGTCGCCCGACAGGAGCGCGGCGAGCGCGTCGGCGTCCCGCACCGGTTTCAGCATGACCGCGTCGAGCCGGGCGGCGTTTTCCTGCAACGCGGCGGGCGGCACGGCGAGCGTCACGAGACCGGCGCCGGCCCGGAGCGCCGCCCGCGCCGCCATCCGCGCCGCGCCGCCGCGCCCCGGCCCGCCGCCCAGGATCAGCGCGTGGCCGGCATCGTATTTGTGCCCGCCGGTCTTCGACAACGGGCGCGTCGGGCCGCTCAGCAGGCGCGCGCCCCCGGCGCGGGGCATATCGGTGTCGGCTTGGGCCTCGAGGCCGATCGGGGCGACCCGGAGGGCGCCGCAGAAGGACGGCCCGTCGGACAGGTAATGGCCGGTCTTGGGGGCATGGAAGGTCACCGTCAGATCGGCGGCGACGACATGGGCGCCGCCGCCGAGGGGGCGCCCCGAGGCGGCGCAGAGGCCGGAGGGGAGATCGACCGCGACCACCCGCCCTGCCCCGCGCAGCCGGTCGAGCGGCAGATCCACAGGCCGGGTCAGGCCGATGCCGAAGAGCGCGTCGACGATGAGGGCGGGGTGCGAGCGGACGACGCGGTCGATGGCCTCTCCGGTCAGTTCGGCGACGGGTCCGAGGGTCCGCCAGCGCTCGAGATTGCGCCGCGCATCGGCCGGCAGCGCGTCGCCGTCGCCCATCAGAAAGACTTCAACCCGCCATCCCCGCCCCTGCAGGAGCCGCGCCAGGACCAGACCGTCGCCGCCGTTATTGCCCGGACCGCAAAGGATCGCGGCGCCGGGCTGCGGCGAGGCGGTCGCGAGGTCGGGCCAGGTCGAGAGGATCGCCTCGAGAAGCCCGCGGCCGGCGCGTTCCATCAGCTCAAGCGCGGTGACGCTGCCGCTTTCGATGGCATCGCGCTCGATCCTGCGCATCTCTTCGGCGCTCAGCAAACAGGTCATTCCGCTCCCTTCTCAGATCGCCCGTGCGGCGGGCAGATTGCACAAATTGCAGGCAGCCCCTATCAAAGCGCCCGGACCAGCCCCGGCCGCCGCCGGATCGCAGATTGAGGCCGGCGGCGCGAGATGGTCTGTCCCGTTTGAACCCGACCCGGAGGAATCGGCCCAATGAAGAAGATCGAGGCGATCATCAAGCCCTTCAAGCTCGACGAGGTGAAGGAGGCGCTTCAGGAGATCGGCGTCCAGGGCCTCAGCGTCCTGGAGGTGAAGGGGTTCGGTCGGCAGAAAGGGCATACCGAGCTCTATCGTGGCGCGGAATACGTGGTCGACTTCCTGCCGAAGGTGAAGATCGAGGTCGTGATCGACGACAACATGGTCGACCAGGCCGTCGAGGCCATCGTGGGCGCCGCGAAGACCGACAAGATCGGCGACGGAAAGATCTTCGTGACCGCGGTCGAGCAGGCCATCCGCATCCGCACGGGCGAGACCGGATCGGACGCGTTGTGAGCCCGACGCAGACGAGACATCCAGAGACAGAGAGGATCTCATGAGCAAGACCGACATGCTGAAGACGATGAAGGACGAGGAGGTCGAATACGTCGACATCCGCTTCACCGATACCCGAGGCAAGCTGCAGCACGTCACGGTGATCGCCGACGAGGTCGACGAAGACTTCCTCGACGAGGGCTTCATGTTCGACGGATCCTCCATCGCCGGCTGGAAATCGATCGACCAGTCGGACATGAAGCTGATGCCCGATCCCGCCTCCGCCTACATCGACCCGTTCTACGCCGAGAAGACGCTGGCCGTGCACTGCACGGTCTACGAGCCCGACACGATGGAGCGCTATGACCGCGACCCGCGCGGAACGGCGCGCAACGCCGAGGATTACCTCAAGGCCTCCGGGATCGGCGACACCGCCTATATGGGGCCCGAGGCGGAGTTCTTCCTGTTCGACGACGTCCGCTATGCGGTGACGATGAACAAGGTCTCCTACCAGGTCGACGCGGCGGACGGCGCGTGGAACACCGACACCGAATTCGCCACCGGCAATTCCGGCCACCGCCCCGGCGTGAAGGGCGGCTACTTTCCGGTGAACCCGGTCGACGACGCGCAGGACCTGCGCTCCGAGATGCTGTCGACGATGAAGCGCATGGGCATGAAGGTCGACAAGCACCACCACGAGGTGGCCTCCTGCCAGCACGAGCTGGGCCTGATCTTCGGGACCCTGACGGATCAGGCGGACCAGCTGCAGAAATACAAGTACGTGATCCAGAACGTCGCCCATGCCTATGGCAAGTCGGCGACCTTCATGCCGAAGCCCATCGCCGGCGACAACGGCACCGGCATGCACGTCAACATGTCGATCTGGAAGGACGGCAAGCCGATCTTCGCGGGCGACAAGTATGCCGACCTTTCCGACGAGGCGCTGTGGTATATCGGCGGGATCCTGAAGCACGCCAAGGCGCTCAACGCCTTCACCAATCCCACGACCAATTCCTACAAGCGCCTGATCCCGGGCTTCGAGGCGCCGGTGCTCAGGGCCTATTCGGCCCGCAACCGCTCGGGCTGCGTGCGGATCCCGTGGGCCGAGAGCCCCAAGGCCAAGCGGGTCGAGGCGCGGTTCCCGGACCCCGCGGCGAACCCCTACCTGGCCTTCGCCGCGCTCTTGATGGCCGGGCTCGACGGGATCAAGAACAAGGTCCATCCGGGCGAGGCCATGGACAAGGATCTTTACGATCTGCCGCCCGAGGAGCTTGCAGAAATTCCGACGGTCTGTCATTCTTTACGAGAAGCTCTGGATGAGCTCGAAAAGGATCATGACTTTCTGCTCGCCGGCGATGTCTTCACACGCAGCCAGATCGAAGGCTACATGGCGCTCAAATGGGACGAGATCTACGCCTACGAGCACACGCCGCATCCAATGGAGTTCAAGCTTTACTACAGTTGCTGAACTCTTTTCGGAAAGTCGTGATGGGGCGCCTTCGGGCGCCCCTTGTTTTTCGGGAAATTGTGCCGAATTTCGGCGAAAATCGTCCCATTTGCGGCCCCGCGCCGCAACCAATTCCCCCCGTCACCATTATTATGGCTACTTCAAGAACGAAAGTGCGCTTCGGTCCATAGGCATTATTAGCGCTTGCTTGAATCAAGGTGGTCAGATGATTGAAATTTCGCACAAAACATCGACGACGCTCGCAGTGTCGAACGCCTACAGGCTGCGGTTCTATCAGCTTCCGGAGATCGTCAGCCCCGCCCTCGCGCAGACCGGAGCCTGCATCCGCGCGGTCGATGTCGGTCTCGAGGGCTATTCGATCGAATACGATACCGATCAGGGCCGGATCCGGCTGGACTATGCCAGGGGCGAGAGCGGCAGTCGAGAGTTGACCATCGCCTGCGACACGACCCGGCGCGGCAGCCGCGAGACGGGCCGGCAGATCTGCTTCCACCTGGCGCGCCGGCTGATCTCCCGCTATCCGATCGCGGCGATTTACTGGCGGCCGACGCGCCAGCACCTGCAGCCGGAGAACTTCACCTGGGGGGCGCTGGCCGATCTGCCGCAGCGCTTCGGCTCGCGGCAGATCCTGAACCTGGGCGACGCTCCGAGCGCCGCGTGGGCGTGAGCGCCATGGCGATTGGCAAGCGGGGTCCGAGCGTCTAGGGTGACGTTACGTCCGCGCGCGACGCGGACGCACCAGATCCGGCGGGGAACGCATGGGCACCAAGATCCCGCAACAGAGGTTGTGGATCTTTCCAAGGGTCAACCGGCCGGTTTTCGCGACATCCGCGATCCTGATCGTCGGATTCATCCTGTTCGGGGCGATCTTCAACGACACCGCCAACACCATCTTCAGCGGCCTCCAGGACGCGCTCGCCACCTATCTTGGCTGGGCGATGATCCTGCTCGTCAACGCGATGATCCTGTTCGTTCTGTATCTGGGCCTCGGCCCGTTCGGCGACATCCGCCTCGGCCGGATGGACGAGAGCCCCGAATACGACCTGTTCAGCTGGACGGCGATGCTGTTCTCGGCCGGCATCGGCATCGGGCTGATCTATTGGGGCGTGGCCGAGCCCATGTACCACTACTTCTCGCCGCCGCGGGCGGAGCCCGAGACCGTCGCCGCCGCCAAGGAGGCGATGGCGATCACCTTCCTGCACTGGGGCTTCCACGGCTGGGCCGTCTACTGCGTCGTGGCGCTGAGCCTCGCCTATTTCCACTTCCGCATGGGCCTGCCCCTGTCGATCCGCTCGGCGCTCTATCCGCTGATCGGCGAGCGCATCTACGGCTTCTGGGGCGACGTGGTGGACACGCTGGCGGTGTTCGGCACGATGTTCGGCATCGTCACGTCGCTGGGCCTCGGCGCGATCCAGATCAACGACGGGCTCGGCACCGTCTTCGGCATCTCGAGCAGCGTGACGGTGCAGATCCTGGTGATCGCGGTGATCACGGCGATGGCGACGATGTCGGTCGTGGCCGGGCTCGACGGCGGCATCAAGCGGCTGTCGAACCTCAACATCATCCTGTCGCTGGTGCTTCTGCTGTTCATGATCGTGGTCGGGCCGACGCTGTTCATCTTCGACGGCTTCGTCGAGAATTACGGTCTCTACCTGATGAAGTTCGTCGACCTGTCGACCTGGACCGAGACCTGGTCGGGCGGCGACTGGCAGAATTCCTGGACGATCTTCTACTGGGCGTGGTGGGTCAGCTGGTCGCCCTTCGTCGGCGTGTTCATCGCGCGGATCAGCCGCGGGCGGACGATCCGGGAGTTCGTCGCCGGCGTGATGCTCCTGCCGTGCTCGATCATGTTCTTCTGGTTCTCGGCCTTCGGCGGGGTCGCCATCGACATCTCGCTCGGCGGCGACCCGACGCTGGTCGAGGCCACGAAGGAGGGTTACGGCAACACGATGTTCGCGCTTCTGGACTATTTCCCGCTGGCCGGGCTGACCAGCGTCTTTGCCATCGTGCTGATCGTGCTGTGGTTCGTCACCTCCTCCGATTCAGGCAGCTTCGTCATCGACATGCTGACCGCGGGCGGCGATCCGGACCCGCCGAAGGTGCAGCGGATCTTCTGGGCGGTGAGCGAAGGCTGCGTGGCCTCCGTGTTGCTTCTGGCCGGGGGGCTTTCGGCGTTGCAGGCCGCCGCCGTCGTCGCGGGATTCCCCTTCGCGGTGGTGGTGGCGCTCATCACCTTCGGGCTGTGGCGGGCGCTCAGATGGGACGGGCTGATGGTGCACCGGCACAACCTGCGTTATCGCACCGACGTGGAGGCGGACCACAACATGCCGGGCCCCCTGCCGGGTGGGGAGCCGGATCCCGATCCGGGCCCACCGGCGCGGCACGGCGAGCCCGAGCCGGCACCGGCGGAGTAAGCCGCCTCCCCCGGCCCCGCCGGGGGAGGCGCTCGTCAGATCCGTTCCCCCTCCAGGCGCGCATGCTCCTCGGTGTCCTGCACTTCGAGGAACAGGCGCCGGACGACGTCGTATTTCTTCTTGGTACGGCGCTCGCACTCGGTGACGATCTCCTCGATCCGGCCGGCGCGCACGTCGTCGTGGAAGTCGACACTGATCGTCACGAGCACGTCGTGCGGGCCGAAATGCAGCGAGCGGATATCGTTCACCTTGTCGACCTCCTCCCGCGCCGTAAGATCGGAGCGCAGATCCGCGACCATGTCGGGATCGGCGGACTCGCCCACCAGCAGGCCGCGCACCTCGTTGGCGAGAAAGATCGCCACCAGCCCCAGCAGCACGCCGATCAGGATGGAGGCGGCCGCATCCCAGAACGGATGGTCGAGCTGCCAGTGCAGGGTGACGCCCAGGGCCGCGATGAGGATGCCCAGAAGCGCCGCGGTATCCTCGCAGAGGACGACGAAGATCGACGGATCCTTGGTTTCCCTAAGGTCGCTCCAGAGCCCCTGCCCGCGCCGGGTCTTGTTGAAGTGGCGCACCGCCTTCTGCAGGGCATAGCTCTCGAAGACGAAGGCGATGGCGAGGACGATATAGGGGATCCACGGTACGCCGCCGCCTTCGGATTCTCCGTGCAAGAGCGCCCGGACGCCTTCCCAGACGGAGAGGCCAGCCCCGAGCGCGAAGAGCAGAACCGCGACGATGAAGGACCAGAAATACAGTTCCGCCCCGTAGCCGAACGGATGCTTGGCATCCGCCGGCTTCTTGGCGCGCTTCATCCCCAGAAGCAGGCACGCCTGGTTGCCGGTGTCGACGACCGAATGGATGCCCTCGACGAACATCGCCGAGGATCCGCTGAGGGCGGCGGCGATGAACTTCGTCACGGCGATGCCGGCATTGGCGGAGAGCGCCGCGATCACGGTGGCGCGCCCGCCGTCCTTCTGGCCGCTCTCCTGTTGCTCGCCGGTCTGGTCGCGGGCGGTGTCGCTGGTCTCGTCACTCATCGGGCGTCCCTTGGTCGTGAAAGAGCCGGAACGCGCGAGAAGGCCGGGAGGTTGCCTCAGCCGATCGACTGGACGCTGTGGAACATCTCCAGCTCGGGCGGCGCCGTGTAGAGGTCGGATTGCGGACGGACGCCGGAATGGGCGGCGCGGAACGCCTCGGACCGGGTCCAGGCCTCGAAGGCCGCGCGGTCGCGCCAGACGGTATGCGAGGCATAGAGCGTGTGATCGGCCGATTCGGGGCCGCGCAGCAGGTGGAACGAGACGAACCCGTCGACGGATTTGAGATGCGAATCGCGGCTGCGCCAGACCTCCTCGAACTCGTCCTCCCGGCCCCTGGTGACGTTGAAGCGGTTCATGGTCAGATACATTCAGGCTTCCTTCCGCGGGGCGCGACCGGTGCGGCGGCGGGTCGCCGGGCGGGGCGAAAGGCGGCCCGCCGGGGAGCCGCCCTTTCCGGGGAATATGGTGGGCGATACTGGGATCGAACCAGTGACCCCTTCGGTGTGAACGAAGTGCTCTACCGCTGAGCTAATCGCCCGGTATCGGTGCGTTTAGCCGCGCCCGGCGCGATCCGCAAGGGCCGTTGGCGCCGCCGCGGGACCGGGGTGCGGGCGGCCGTGGACCGGGCCTCGCGCCCTGCCCTAGACTGGGCGGGAGACCCGAACCGGAGAGCCCGCCCGTGATCCCGAAGCTTCTGTTCCTGAGCGCCATCGCCGCCGGACCCGCCGCCGCGCAGGTCCTCGACACGACGCCGCGCATTGCCGTCCTGTCGGCCTTTGCGCCGGAATGGGAGGTGCTGCAGGAGGGGCTCGAGGACACGCAGACGCACACCATCAATGGCAGCCCCTTCGTCACCGGCCGGCTGGCGGAGCGGGAGGTCGTTCTGGTGCTGACCGGCGTGTCGATGGTGAATGCGGCGATGAACGCGCAGATCGCCCTCGACCGGTTCGCGGCCAGGGGCCTCGTGGTCTCGGGCATCGCGGGCGGCGTCGATCCGTCGCTCGATATCGGCGACGTGGTGGTGCCGGCGCAATGGGGCGAGTATCTCGACGCGATCATGGCGCGGGAGACGGAGGACGGCTTTGCGATCCCGCCCTGGATGACCTCCGATTTCGACAATTTCGGCATGCGATTCGTGCGCAATCAGGAGGTGATGCGGGCCGGTCTCGAGGCGCCGGAGCCGCGGTTCTGGTTCCCGGTCGATCAGACCTATCTCGACACGGCGCGGCGGGTGGCGGAGCAGCACGAGCTGCCGGCCTGCGCCGGCGCGCAGGACTGCCTGTCGGAGGCGCCGGAGATCGTGGTGGGCGGCAACGGCGTCTCGGGCGCGGCCTTCGTCGACAACGCGGCCCTGCGGGACTGGGCCTTCGAGACGTTCGAGGCGCGCGTGCTCGACATGGAGAGCGCCGCGGTGGCGCATGTGGCCTATGTGAACGACGTGCCGTTCATCGCCTTCCGGTCGCTGAGCGATCTGGCGGGCGGCGGCGCCGGCGCGAACGAAATGGACACCTTCATGGAGCTTGCCGCCGCCAGCGGCGCCGCGGTGATGCGCGACTTTCTGGCCGCTCTCGACTGAGTGCCCCGGCGCCGAGAGCGCCGGGGCGGCATCCTAGAGGCTGGCCGATTGCATCTCCCGGGCGATGTGGTCGGCCTGGCGGATGGCGAGGGCGACGATGGTGAGGGTCGGGTTCTCGGCGGCGCCGGTGGTGAATTGCGAGCCGTCGGACACGAAGAGGTTGGGGATGTCGTGGCTCTGGCCCCACTTGTTGACGACGCCGTCCTCGGGCCGGTCCGACATCCGGTTGGTGCCGAGATTGTGGGTCGAGGGATAGGGCGGCGTCGGCAGGGTGCGCGTCGCGCCGACCGAATCGTAGATGCGCGTGCCCACATCGTAGGCATAGTCGCGCATCGCCCGGTCATTGGCGTGATCGCTGTAGTTCACGTTGGCGACCGGCAGGCCCCATTCGTCCTCGGTGTCGCTGAGCGTCACGCGATTGCCTTCCTGCGGCATGTCCTCGCCCACGATCCACATGCCGGCCATGTTCTCGTACTGGTCGAGCGCCGAGGTGAACTCCCGCCCCCAGGCGCCGGGGTCGAGGAAGGCCGCCATGAACGGCAGGCCCAGCGACAGGGTTTCCAGCTCGAAGCCGCCGACGAAGCCCCGCGAGGGATCGTGACGCGCCTCGTCGCGCACGATCCCGGCCATGGTGGTGCCGCGATACATGTGCACCGGCTTCTCGAAGATGCCGTAGACGGAGCCGGTCAGGTGGCGCATGTAGTTCCGCCCGACCTGTCCCGAGGAATTGGCGAGCCCGTCGGGAAACATCGAGGAGGCCGAGTTGAGCAGCAGCCGCGGGCTTTCGATGGAATTGCCGGCGACGGCGACGATGCGCGCCTTCTGCATCTGCAGGTTGCCGTCGGCATCGAAATACTCGACGCCGGTCACCTTGCCCGCCGGATTATGCAGGATGCGGGCGACATGCGATTTCTCCCGCACCTCCAGATTGCCGGTCGCCTCGCCCCGCGGGATGTCGGTATAGGCGCTCGACCATTTTGCCCCCCATTTGCAGCCCTGGAAGCAGAAGCCGGTCTGCTGGCAGGGCATCCGGTCGTCGTACCGGTCGGAATTGATGGCCATGTGGCCGGTATTCACCTCCTGGTAGCCGAGCTTCTTCGCCCCCGCCTCCAACACCTTGAAGTTGTTGTTGCCGGGCAGCCCGGCGCGGCCGTCGGTGCGGGTGACCTTCAGCTTGTCCTCGGCCTTGGCGTACCACGGCGCCATCTCGGCCTCGTCGATCGGCCAGTCGAGCAGGTTGGCGCCCTCGAGCCCGCCATAGGTGGTCGCGGCCTTCCATTCGTGCGGCTGGAAGCGCAGCGAGGCGCCGGCCCAGTGGGTCGTGGTGCCGCCGACCGCCTTGACGATCCAGGCTGGCAGGCCGGAGAAATCCTTGGCCACGCGCCAGTCGCCCGACGTGGTGCGCGGATCGGTCCAGGCGAGCTGTCCGAAGCTTTCCCACTCGTCGTTGACGTAATCCTCGGGCAGATAGCGTCCGCCCGCCTCGAGCGCCACGACGCTCACGCCCTTCTGGGCAAGCTCGTTGGCGAGCACGCCGCCGCCGGCGCCGGTGCCGATGATGACGACGACGCCGTCGTCGTTCCTGTCGAAAGGTGCAGCCATGTCCCCTCCCCCCCTCAGCCGATCCACGTGATGTCGTCGAAGCCGCGGTCGATATAGCCGCCCTTGGAATAGGACTCGCCCTCGTACCCGAAGATCGGCCAGACTTCCTTCTGGTTGTAGAGACCCGTCACCAGCCCGGAGCGCACCGTCTGGAAGAACGGGTCGTCCTCCATCGACCGGAGCACGTCGACGCGGTCCCGCTCCCAGCCGATATTGAGGTAGTCGTCGCCCTTCAGCTCCCGCGACCGGTCGTTCAGCGCGGCGATTCCGGCTTCGGCCGTCTCGGCGCGGTCCTGGGTGTCGTAGGTCTTGACGGCCGCGGCATAGAACTTGTCGCCGACCCGGTCGTGCGGATAGATGTCGCGTGCCATCTGCACCAGCGTGGCGAAGCTTTCGGGCTTCAGCGCGCGCATCTCGGTCGCCCATTCGGCGCGCGCGCCGGTGACGTATCCCGATCCGATGACGAAAGCCCCCATCGCGGTCGCGCCCGACAGCAGCTGCCTCCGGGTCAGACCCCTCAACGGTATGACATTGTTCGACAAAGCATTTTCCTCCCTTGAGCGTGGTGGAGCGGCGCGGCCGAAGCCGGCGCCGCTCAGGCGAAGCGGCCGGACCGCTCCAGAACCTCGATCTGGTAGCCGTCCGGATCGGCAACGAAGAAGAAGCGGCCGATCAGCGTGCCGCCGGGCGCAAATTCGACGATCTTGCGCGGCTTCGTCCCGGCCTCGGTGAGGCGCGCGTGCTCGGCGTCGAGATCGGCGACCGACACGGCGAGATGGCCGTAGCCGTCGCCCAGGTCGTAGGGGTCGGTGCGGCCCTTGTTGACCGTCAGCTCGACCTCGAACGGGCTTTCGCCGTTCGAGAGGTAGATCAGGGTGAAATCGTCGAAATCCAGCCTGTCGGCGATCTCGAGGCCGAAGGCCGTCCGATAGAAATCGACCGAGCGCGCCTCGTCGAGGACGCGGATCATGCTGTGGATCGTCTTCGCCATGTGACCTTCCCGTTCCATGCGGATCGGAAGGTCATGCCATCGAAGGCGGGAGGCGTGGTGTTATCCGGTTACTACGCGGCAGCCGAACCCATACGACCTTGGTCGGATCTCTCGAGAAAGATCAGGCAGGACGAGCGCAGGATCGACGTGAAGTTCACCGGACCGTCGCGATTGGCCACCACCTCCTCGTGGAGCCGGGCGATGAGGTCGCTGAGCGAGCGCCCCTCGCTTTGCGCCATGCGCTCCAGGACGTCCCAGAAGGCATTTTCGAGCCGGATGCTGGTGGAGAAGCCGTCGAGCCTGAGGCTGCGGGTGGTCAACTCGTAACGTGCCGGGTCCTGCCACGAATAGATGCTGCACATGGCCTTGCCTCCTCCTCCTCCAGTCGGCCGTGGCCGGCCGGGGCCACGCCCGGTATGTATACGCCTCGCGAGCCGGGTATGTGAATTGACACCTGCGCGACCGGTCGCTGCAAGGCGCGGGCGGTCGGATCGCAAACGAAATCGGGCGGCGCCGCAGCGCCGCCCGATTCTTGTTCGCCCTGGGGGGTGGGTCCGGTTGCAGGCTACGCCTAGTGCGGCAGCGCCGCCCCGCCTTCGGCCCGCGCCGCCCGCGCGGCGCGCTCGGCATCCGCCGCTTCCTGCGCCGCCTCGTCCCATTCGATCGCCTGCGGCTGGCGCACGAGGGCGTAGTTCAGCACCTCGTTGACGTGCGAGACGGGGATGATCTCCAGCCCGTTCTTCACGTTGTCGGGGATCTCCGCCAGGTCCTTCTCGTTCTCGGCCGGGATCAGCACCGTCTTGATGCCGCCCCGGAGCGCCGCGAGGAGCTTCTCCTTCAGCCCGCCGATCGGCAGCGCGTTGCCCCTGAGCGTCACCTCGCCGGTCATGGCGATGTCCTTGCGCACCGGGATCTGCGTCAGCACCGACACGATCGAGGTGACCATGGCGAGACCGGCAGAGGGCCCGTCCTTGGGCGTGGCGCCTTCGGGAACGTGCACGTGGATGTCGAGCGTGTCGAACTTCGGCGGCTTGACCCCGATGCGCGGCGAGATGGACCGCACGAAGGAGGAGGCCGCGTCGATCAATTCCTTCATCACGTCGCCGAGCTTGCCCGTGGTCTTCATCCGGCCCTTGCCCGGCAGCCTGAGCGCCTCGATCTGCAGCAATTCGCCGCCGACGCTCGTATAGGCGAGACCGGTCACGACGCCGACCTGATCCTCCTCCTCGGCGAGGCCGTAGCGGTGCTTCTGCACGCCCAGGTACTCGGCGAGGTTGTCGACCGTCACCGTCACCTTGTCGACCTCCTTGCGGACGATCCGCGTGGTGGCCTTGCGCGCCAGTTTCGCCAGCTCCCGTTCCAGGTTCCGCACGCCCGCCTCGCGGGTATAGGTGCGGATGATCTGCATCAGCGCCTCGTCGGTGATCTCGAACTCGCCCTTCTTCAGGCCGTGGTTCTGCACCTGCTTGGCGATCAGGTGGCGCCGGGCGATCTCGGCCTTCTCGTCCTCGGTATAGCCCGCGAGCGGGATGATCTCCATCCGGTCGAGGAGCGGCCCCGGCATGTTGTAGGAGTTCGCCGTGGTAATGAACATCACGTTCGAGAGGTCGTATTCCACCTCGAGATAGTGATCGACGAAGGTCGAGTTCTGCTCTGGGTCGAGCACTTCGAGCATGGCGCTCGCCGGGTCGCCGCGGAAGTCCTGGCCCATCTTGTCGATCTCGTCGAGGAGGATGAGCGGGTTCGTGGTCTTGGCCTTCTTCAGCGCCTGGATGATCTTGCCGGGCATGGAGCCGATATAGGTCCGGCGGTGGCCGCGGATCTCGCTCTCGTCGCGCACGCCGCCGAGCGAGATGCGGATGAACTCGCGTCCCGTCGCGCGGGCGACCGACTTGCCGAGCGAGGTCTTGCCGACGCCCGGAGGCCCCACGAGGCACATGATCGGCCCCTTGAGCTTCTTCGAGCGCTGCTGCACCGCGAGATATTCGACGATCCGCTCCTTGACCTTGTCGAGGGAGTAATGGTCGTCGTCGAGCACCTTCTGGGCGCGGGTCAGATCCTTCTTGACGCGCGACTTGGTGCCCCACGGGATCGACAGCATCCAGTCGAGATAGTTGCGCACCACCGTAGCCTCGGCCGACATCGGGCTCATGTTCTTCAGCTTCTTGAGTTCGGCCTCGGCCTTCTCGCGCGCCTCCTTGGAGAACTTGGTGTTGGCGATGCGCTCCTCGAGCTCGGCCAGTTCGCCCGCGCCCTCCTCGCCGTCGCCCAGCTCCTTCTGGATCGCCTTCATCTGCTCGTTGAGATAGTACTCGCGCTGCGTGCGCTCCATCTGGCTCTTGACGCGGGTCTTGATCTTCTTCTCGACCTGCAGGACCGAGACCTCGCCCTGCATCAGGCCGTAGACCTTCTCGAGCCGCGCGGCGATCTCCAGCGTCTCCAGCAATTCCTGCTTCTGGGCCACGTCGACGCCCAGATGGCCAGCCACGAGATCGGCGAGCTTGGCCGGATCGCGGGTCTCGCCCACCGCGGCGAGCGCCTCTTCGGGGATGTTCTTCTTGACCTTGGCATAGCGCTCGAACTCGTCGCCCACCGAGCGCAGCAAGGCGTTCACGGTGTTCTCGTCGCCGATCGTCTCGGCCAGGTCCTCGGCCTCGGCCTCGAAGAAGCGGTCGTTGTCGAGATAGGACGTGATCTTGACCCGCACGCGCCCCTCGACCAGCACCTTCACGGTACCGTCGGGCAGCTTCAGAAGCTGGAGCACGTTTGCCAGGACGCCAGTGCGGTAGATGCCGTCGGATCGCGGATCGTCGACGCCGGGATCGACCTGGCTGGCCAGGAGGATCTGCTTGTCGTCCGCCATGACCTCCTCGAGCGCCCGGACGGATTTTTCCCGACCGACGAACAGCGGCACGATCATGTGCGGAAAGACCACGATGTCGCGCAGCGGCAGAACTGGATAGGTATGCTCGGTCATCTGGTATGTCCTTATTGGCAAGGGCCGCCTGTCCCGCGGCGCGGCAACGAACCGGGCCCTCCTGCAGTCACGTTCAGATGGTATCAACTGTCAGCGGGTTCAAGCAATCGGTCCAGTCCCCGGATCGGGGGAGAGGGCCCGCGAGGGTCGAGAAAGACCGCCCCCGGCCTCGGGCTGCGGCAGGACGGGTGAGAAAAGCGGCGGTCCGGTGACGCAGGTCAAGGGGCGGCGCGCGCCGTGCGGGTCAGGTAGGCCGCCGCCGTCATGTCGAGCCACGCCGTGTCGCTGCGCAGGGTCAGCTCGGTGATCTGCAGCAGGCGGTCGTCGAAATAGACGATGAGGGTGACGGTGCCCGACACGACATCCGCGACCGACCCCGGCAGGCGCGCGACGAATTGCGGCAGCGATTCGGGTCCGCAGCGGGTGTCGGAGAGGCGGTCGGCGAAGCCCTCGCTTTCGGTGACGGCGAGGATCTCGTCGACCCGGTCGACGTCGTAGGGCGGCGGCAGGGGATGCGCGAGGGGCAGCGCGCCGCCGGTCAGGTCGTCGAGAAGGGCTGAGCGGTAGCGCCCGTCCGGCGTGATCTGGACCGAGACGGGGGCCGGACGACGCAGGAGCGAGGTCGTGTCGTTGTCGAGCGCCACGGCCTCCTCGGCGGTCCATGTCCCGGCGATGGCGCCGAGGATCGCGTCCGCGTCGGTCTGCCCGCAGGGATTGAGGGCCGGGGCGGGCCCCGCCGACAGCACCGCCAGCACGACGAGACAGGCGCGCAGACACCGCATGCTCAGACCGGCGGCAGGTCGCCTGCCGCGCGCCGGGCGGCGAAGTCCGCCTCCCACGCCGCGAACCGGCCGGCGGCGATCGCCTCGCGCATGCCCGCCATGATGTCCTGGAAATACTGCAGGTTGTGCCAGGTCAGGAGCATGCCCGAGATCATCTCGCCGGCGCGGAAGACGTGGTGCAGATAGGCGCGGCTGTAGGACCGGCAGGCGGGACAGGTGCAGGCCTCGTCGAGCGGGCGGGGATCCTCGGCATGGCGGGCGTTCTTGATGTTGACGACGCCGCGGCGGGTAAACGCCTGGCCGGTGCGGCCCGACCGCGACGGCAGCACGCAATCCATCATGTCGATGCCGCGCCGGACGGCGCCGACGATGTCGTCGGGCTTGCCCACCCCCATCAGGTAGCGCGGCCGGTCTGACGGCAGCATGTCGCAGGCATAGTCCAGAACCCCGAACATCGCCTCCTGTCCCTCGCCGACCGCCAGGCCGCCGACCGCGTAGCCGTCAAAGCCGATGGCGGTGAGGGTCCCGGCGGATTCCTCGCGCAGCTCGCGGCTGACACCGCCCTGCTGGATGCCGAAGAGCGCGTGGCCGGGGCGGTCGCCGAAGGCGTCCCTGGAGCGGCGCGCCCAGCGCATCGAGAGCCGCATGCTGTCGGCCACCTCGGTCTCGCCGGCCGGCAGCGCCGGGCATTCGTCGAAGGCCATGACGATGTCGGAGCCCAGAAGGCACTGGATCTCCATCGACCGCTCGGGGCTGAGATGGTGCTTCGATCCGTCCACATGGCTGCGGAAGGTCACGCCCTCCTCGGTCAGGCGCCGCAGATCGGCGAGGCTCATCACCTGAAAGCCGCCCGAATCGGTGAGGATCGGCCGGTGCCAGTTCATGAAGCGGTGCAGGCCGCCCAGCCGCGCGACCCGTTCGGCACCGGGGCGCAGCATCAGGTGGTAGGTATTGCCGAGCAGGATGTCGGCGCCGGTGGCGCGCACGCTCTCGGGCAGCATCGCCTTGACCGTTCCGGCGGTGCCGACCGGCATGAAGGCGGGGGTGCGGATCTCGCCCCGCGGGGTGGTGATGCGCCCCAGACGGGCGGATCCGTCGCGGGCGTCGAGGCTGAAGCTGAACGGGGTCATGCGCGGTCTCTAGCGCCGCGCGCCGGGGCTGGGAAGGCCAGATGGGGGTGACCACGAGCCTGCCCTGCCCCCGGCGCGGGCCCGGCCGCTCGAAACAGGCAAACGGGGCGCTGCGGCCTGGGGACGGACCCTGCGCCTTGGGCAGGATGGCGTTGGCGCTGTCTCTCGCCGGCCAAATCGGACGTTGTGCCAGACCCATCGGGATGATGCGCAAATAACCTTAGGTTGCATGATCCGCGCCCGGACCCTTTGCCATTGCGCGGTCGTCGTGGCATCTCTCCGCCCGATTGTCAGGAGAAGACCGCCATGACCACCCCGTTGCGCCTTGGCTGGGAAGAATGGGTCGCGCTGCCCGATCTCGGCCTGCCCGCCCTCAAGGCCAAGATCGATACCGGCGCCCGGACCTCGGCGCTCCATGCCTTCGAGATCGAGCCGTTCGGCCCCGTCGCCAAGCCCAAGGTGCGGTTCCTGATGTACCCGGTTCCGAACCGCACGGATCTCGCGATTCCCTGTTCGGCGCCGGTGATCGACCGGCGCGAGGTGACCTCGTCGAACGGCGAGGCGGAGATGCGCTTCGTCATCGAGTCGCGGATCAAGATGGGCGAGCGGCTGTGGCCGGCCGAGCTGACCCTCACCGACCGCGGCGCGATGCAGTACCGCATGCTGATCGGGCGGCAGGGCATCCCCGAGGACGCGGTGGTGGCGCCGCAGGACAGCTTTTGCCAGCCGCAGATCGGCTTTGACGCCTATCACGCGAGCGGCGGCACGCGCGAGAAGGCGCCGGACCGGTCGCTGCGCATCGCCGTTCTGAGCCGGGAGCCGGAGAATTACTCGACCCGCCGGCTCGTCGCGGAGGGCGAGGCGCGCGGCCACTCGATCGAGGTGATCGACACGCTGCGCTGCTACATGACGCTGAACCCGCTCGCCCCCGACATCCATTACGACGGCAAGCGGCTGCCGCGCTACGACGCGGTCATTCCGCGCATCGGCGCGTCGATCACGCCCTACGGCACCGCGATCGTGCGGCAGTTCGAGACGGTCGGGACCTGGGCGCTGAACGGGGCGGCGGGGATCACCGCGAGCCGCGACAAGCTGCACGCCCATCAGGTGCTGGCGCGGCACAAGATCGGCATGCCGATGACGGCCTTCGCGTCGAGCCCCAAGGACACGACCAATCTCATCGGCCTCGTCGGATCGGCGCCGCTGATCGTGAAGCTGCTCGAATCGACCCAAGGCAAGGGCGTGGTCCTGGCGGAGACCCGGAAGGCCGCGGAAAGCGTCATCGACGCGTTTCGCGGGCTGCGCGCCAATTTCCTGGTGCAGCAATTCGTCAAGGAGGCGAACGGCGAGGACATCCGCTGCATCGTCATGGGCGGCCGCGTCGAGGCCTCGATCAAGCGGACGGCGGCGCCGGGCGAATTCCGTTCGAACCTGCATATGGGCGGCACCGCGACGGCGGTGAAGATCACCAAGGCCGAGCGGGAGACCGCGGTCAGGGCGGCGCGGGCCTTCGGCCTCGGGCTCGCGGGCGTCGACCTGCTTCGGTCGGCGGAAGGGCCGAAGGTTCTCGAGGTCAATTCCTCGCCCGGCTTCGAAGGCGCGGAGCGGGCCAGCGGCAAGAATCTCTGTGCCGCGCTTTACGAGATGATCGAGAAGCGGATGCGCCCGGCAGTGGTCAGGAAGAGCCGGACGAAGGCCGCTTGACCGGCAGGGCGCGAGGACGGGACATGGTGCGGCGCCGGCATATCTCAAGGCGATGAACCGCCTGCACCTTTTCCTGGTCGCCTGTCTCGTCGCGCTCTGTCCCCTGGCAGCGGGCGCGCAGGAGGACGATGCCGAGCGGCCGGGCACCTTCTTTCCGGTCGAGAGCCTGAATGCGGGGCTCGAGCCCGCTCCCGACTGGATCGACCGCACGACGCCGCAGGGCGCGGTCGAGAGCTTTCTCGACGCGGTCGACCGGGTCGACGGCGCGGCCGCAGCACACGTGCTCAACCTTTCGGAGATCCCGGTGCCTGAGCAGGCGCAGCGCGGCCCGAGGCTGGCGATGGAGCTGGCCGAGGTGCTCGAGCGGCGGGCGGTGATCAGCTGGCGGCAGCTGCTCGAACGGCCCGACGGGCTCGACGCGCGCCAGAGCACCTCGGTCGCGATGGCCGGAGAGCCGCGCCGGTCGCTGCTGATCGGCATCATCGAGGAGGGCCGGCGGGAGGCGGCGATCCGGCTGAACCGGGTGAAGCCCGATGGCGGCGATCCGGTCTGGGTGTTCTCGGCGCGCACCGTCGATCAGGTTCCGGCGCTCTACGACCGCTACGGGCCGTCGCGGCTGGAGCGGGCGCTGCCGGACTGGGCGAAGCGGTCGACGCTGTTCGGCGTCGAGCTCTGGGAGGCGGTGGGCCTGCCGGTGGCGCTGGTGGTTGCCTGGCTGGCGGGGCGGCTGACGCACGTGCTGTTCCACCGCCTGGCCCTGCGAACCCGCAGTGCGCGCGGCCAGATTGCGCTGACCGCGATCCGCTGGCCGTCGATCATCGTGGTGACGACCTCCGTCATCCTCTACGCCGCGCTCGGCATCTTCAGCGTGTCGGGCACCGTCTCCTCGATCCTGACGCCGCTGACCCTTGTCGGTTACGTGATCGCGGTCCTGATGTTCGCCATGTCGGTTCTCGACACCGCGCTCGACCGTATGGTGACCTTCGATGCCGCGCGGCTGGCCGATCCGGAGAACTCCACCGCGCGGACCTATGCGACGCTGCTGACGGCGGGGCGGCGGGCGGTCATGGTGGTGGGCGTGGTCGTCGGCGTGGGCATCGTCCTGGCCGCCGCCAATGTGCTGCGCAGCGTCGGCTTCTCGCTTCTGGCCTCCGCCGGCGCGGTGACGCTGGTCTTGGGCTTCGCGGCGCGCCACGTGCTCGGCAATATCCTCGCCTCGCTGCAGATCGCCATGAACCGCTCCGCCCGGATCGGCGACCGCATCGTCATCGACGGGGAATACGCCATCGTCGAGCGCATCCACTTCACCTATATCCAGCTCAAGACGATGAAGGACAACCGGCTGGTCGTGCCGGTCAGCACCTTCATCAACGACAGTTTCGAGAACTGGTCGATGGTGGATGGCGGCATGACCTGCCACGTGCAGGTCACCTTCGCCCAGACCGTCGATTTCGACGCGATGCTGGAGCGGTTCATGGATCTCGTCCGCGACGAGCCGCTGATCTCCGATCCGGACACGGCCTGCATGTGGGCGATGTCGCAGGACGCGCTGGGCATCACCGTCCGCTTCCAGTTCCGCGTCGATGCGCCGACCGAGACCTGGACGACCGAGCGGAAGATGCAGGAGCGGATCCTGAAGGCGGCGCAGGATCTCGAAGCCGAGACCGGGCGCCCGGTCCTGCCCTCCGCGGTCGCGGGCGCCGACGGCGCCGGCTGAGCCACTGGACGCCGGGCCATGCAATCCTTATGTCTTTGGTCGGCCATACGAAGGAACCGTCATGCCCGACACCGAACAGCTGGAAGGCGCGCCGCTGATCAAGCCGTCGTCCACCGATCATCCGCTTCACGCGCAGATCGTCGAAGCCTGCCGGACGGTTTACGACCCCGAGATTCCGGTGAACATCTACGATCTGGGCCTCGTCTACACGATCGAGATCGACCAGGAGAACGCGGTCGACGTCATCATGACGCTGACGGCGCCCGGCTGCCCGGTTGCGGGCGAGATGCCGGGATGGGTCGCCGACGCGATCGAGCCGCTGCCCGGCGTCAAGCAGGTCGACGTGCAGATCACCTGGGACCCGCCCTGGGGGATGGACATGATGTCGGACGAGGCGCGGCTCGAACTCGGCTTCATGTGAGGACGCGCCGGCCCGGCTTCTGAGTTCGCGCCGTGCGGGTCCGCCCGGTGCCGCCCGTCGGGAAAGGAATGTCTTCAACACGTCGTCTTGATGTGATGGTGTCGCTCCGGCATGCCGGCAGTCCCGCCGGCGGATCCATCGATCAGGGAGACGACAATGATCACCCGCAACACGTTCGGGGTGCTGGCCCTCTTGGCCGCAGGACCGGCCCTTTCCGCCACGGATGACGCCGGGGCGCCCGCCGTCGAGACGGGCGCGCGGCCCGGCTATCTGGTGGGGATGCTGGAGGAGGGGGCGCTGAAGGACCGGCTGATGTCGTGTCTCGGGCAGGACGAGAGCCGCACCCAATTCTCCATCGGCCATCGGGGCGCGCCGCTGCAATTTCCCGAGCATACGGTCGAGGGCAACCGCGCCGCGGCGGGAATGGGCGCGGGCATCCTTGAATGCGACGTGACCTTCACCGCCGACAACGAGCTCGTTTGCCGCCACGCGCAGGACGACCTGCACACGACGACGAACATCCTGCTGACGGATCTCGCGTCGAAGTGCACGCAAGGATTCACGCCGGCCCAAGGAGACACCGAAGCCTCGGCGGAGTGCCGCGCCTCGGACATCACCCTTGCCGAGTTCCGCTCGCTCGAGCCGAAGATGGATTCTCACGACGCCGCCGCCACCAGCGCCGCGGCGTATCAGGGCGGCGTCGCGCCCTGGCGCACGACCCTCTACGAGGACGGCACGACGCTGATGACGCATGCCGAATCGATCGCGCTTTTCGACAGTCTCGGCACCGATTTTACCCCCGAATTGAAGACGCCGGTGGTCGACATGCCCCACGAGGGGATGAGCCAGGAGGATTACGCGCAGAAGCTCGTCGACGAGTACAAGGCGGCGGGGATCGACCCGTCGCGCGTCTGGCCGCAGAGCTTCCTTCTCGACGACATCCTCTACTGGATCGACAACGAGCCCGAATTCGGCGCCCAGGCGGTCTATCTGATCGACGACAGCTCGATCGAGGGCCTCGACGGCATGGACCCGTCGAGCTGGGGGTTCACCCCGTCGGAGCTGAAGGAGCGGGGCGTCAACTACGTTGCCCCCGGCATCCCGTTTCTGGTGACGCTCGACGAGGGCGGCGAGATCATTCCCTCGGAGCTCGCAAAGCAGCTCAAGGCGGCCGATATCGACATCGTCGCCTGGAGCCTCGAGCGGTCAGGGCCGCTGACCGATGGCGGCGGCTGGTACTATCACACGGTGAGCGACGCGATCCAAAACGCCTCGGACTACTACGAGGTGCTGGACGTTCTGGCGCAGGATGTGGGGGTCGCGGGCGTGTTCTCCGACTGGCCGGCGACGGTGACCTTCTACGCCAATTGCATGGGGCTTTGAGGAACGGGGCGCCCCTCGCGGCGGTGGGCCGGACCGGCCCGCCGCACGGTGTCTGACGTCTCGGTGATTTCCGCGGCCCGAAGCGTGCCTGGTGCAAGACGAAGATGACGGCCGCCTCCGGCTCGTCTATCCTGCCGCCATGCAGGTGCCTCATGTCTCTTCGACCGCAACCAAGCGCGCGCTTATCGTGGACGATCATCCGCTGTTCTGCGACGCGCTGGAACTCACCTTGCGCAATCTGGCCCGGTTCGGGGAGATCGCCACCGCCGACACGCTGTCGAAGGGCCTTCGGGCGCTGAAGGAGGGCGGGCAGCGGGACCTGATCGTGCTCGACCTCAACCTGCCCGACGTCACCGGGCTCGACGGGCTGATCCGGCTGAAGACGCTGGCGCCCGACACGCCGCTGATCGTGGTCTCCTCGATGGTCGAGAACGCGATCATCTCGGGCGCCATCGAGGCCGGCGCGGCCGGTTACGTGCCCAAGCACAGCCCGCATTCGGAATTTCGCGCGGCCTTCGAGCGGATCCTGCAGGGCGAGACCTACATGCCGGAGAATTTCGTGCCCTGCGGCGGCTCGCCGGGCCGCCACGACGCGGTCACGCGGCTGGCCTCGCTGACCGCGCAGCAGGCGCGGATCCTGGAGCTGATCTGCGACGGCAAGCTCAACAAGCAGATCGCCTTCGACCTGTCGATCGCCGAGACCACCGTGAAGGCGCATGTCACCGCAATCATGCGCAAGCTCGCGGTGCAGAGCCGGACGCAGGCGGTTCTGGTCGCGCAGCAGGCCAAGTTCGCCAGCATCCTGCCGAGCGAGGGGGGCTGACCGATCCGGTCCCTGGGACAGCATCCTGCGAGCGCGGATGACGGCCGCGCGCGGCGCGGCGCCCTGCCCGCGGCCAAGGACGACGCCCCGAGCGTGCTGATCCGGGAGGCCCTTCCGGGCGACCGGCCGATCTCGGCCCTGGCCGACAGGATCGGCGACAAGGCGATGGCGCAGCTCTTCCTCTTCGTCAGCCCGAGCTGCGATTTCCGCAAGGTGGCCGCAGAGGCCCGGGCGGCCTTTCCCGACTGCCCCAGCGTCGCCTGCACCACCGCCGGGGAGATCGGACCGCGGGGTTACGCCGAGGGGGGGATCATCGCGGTCGGGATGCCGGCCGCGCATTTCGCCTGCGAGCGGCTGATCGCCCATCCGCTGCGCGAGCGGGCCGGCGCGCGCCTCGCGGACCAGCTGATGCAGACCCGCATCGACCTCGCCGACCGGATGCCGCACTTCCCGACGACATTCGCCTTCACGCTGATCGACGGCATGACGGGGCGCGAGGATTCGCTGCTGGCGGACATTGCCCCGGCCCTGGGCCACATGCCGCTGTTCGGGGGCTCGGCCGGCGACGGAAGGCGGTTCGGCCGCACACTTCTGGCCTGCGACGGGGAGGTCTTCGAGGACGCGGCGATCCTGACGATCGCCGCCACCGATTGCCGCGCCCAGGTCTTCAGCCTCGACCATCTGACGCCCACCGAGACGCGCATGGTCGTCACCGGCGCCGATCCGGACACGCGCACCGTCACCGAAATCAACGCCGCCCCGGCGGCGCGGGAATACGCGCGGATCGTGGGACGCGATCCCGACCAGCTCGACGCCTTCACCTTCGCCGCGCATCCGGTCGTGGTGCGGCTCGGCAACGAGCACCACGTGCGGGCGATCCAGCGGGTCACCGAGGACGGCAACCTGATCTTCTTCTCGGCGATCGACGAGGGCATGGTGCTGTCGGTCGCCACCTCGAAGGACATGGGCACGCATCTCGAGCAGGAGCTGGCGGCTCTGTCGGTGAACGGCCAACCGGCCGACATCCTCGCCTGCGACTGCATCCTGCGGCGGATCGAGGCGGAGCAGACGCAGCAATTGCGCGCCGTCTCGGACGTGCTGGCGCGGCACCGGGTGATCGGGTTCTCGACCTATGGCGAGCAGATCGGGCCGATGCACATCAACCACACGATGACCGGCGTCGCGCTCTACCCGCCGGCGGGCCACGGGCAGCGGGCATGAGCACCGCCCGCTCGCTGCTCGATCCGGCCGATTCGCTGGCGGTGCAGAACGCCAAGCTGGTGCGGATCGCCGAGGCGCTGATGCGCAAGGTCGAGAAGGCCGGCGACCAGCCCGGCCTGGCCTATTCGCAGTTCGAGCGTGCAGCACTTCTGGAAGTGCAGGTCCGGCAGAGGACGGTGGATCTGGAGCGGACGCTGCAACTTCTGCACGAGGCCAATTCGCGGCTGGGCGCCGCCACCGCAGCGGCCGAGAAGGCCCGGTCGAACCTCGCCGAAGCGGTCGAGTCGGTGCACGAGGGCTTCGCTCTCTTCGACCGGGCTGACCATCTGGTGATGAGCAATTCGCGGTTCTGCCGCGATCTGGCCGATATCGCGCCGCTGATCGAGCCGGGGCTGAAATTCGCCGATTACGTCCACCTGGTCTCGGGCTCGATCTTCATGGATCTGCCGGAGGGGAAGACGCCCGCCGACTGGCGCGCCGGCCGGATGGCGCGGCACGCCGATGCGAGCACGGTCTTCAACGTGCGGCTGACCCGGGAGCGGTGGCTGCAGGTCGGCGAGCACCGCACCGCCTCGGGGGGCACCGTCATCCTGCAGACGGACGTGAGCGAGATCATGCGGGCGGAACGGCAGAAGCGCGACCGGCTGATGGACGCGCAGGCGCAGATGGTCCGCGCCACGCTCGACCACCTGAACCAGGGCGTGTGCATCTTCTCCTCGGAGCTGACGCTGGTGGGGTGGAACAAGCGGATGGAGGACCTGCTCGACCGGCCGATCGACGGGCATCTGGTCGGCATCGGCTTTAACGCGCTGTTGCGGCGGCTCGACGAGCAGATGGTGTTCCACGCCTTCTTCACCCGCGAGCACCTGGTCGCCTGGGCCCATCGCGACCGGCCACGGCGGCCCATCACTTTCGAGGTCCGGCACGGACCGCGCACGGTGCTGTCGGTCTTCGCCCAGGAAATGCCGGATCGCGGCTTCGTGATCTCGTTCACCGATGTCACCGCGGAACGCGAGGCGGAGCGGGCGCTGCGTGACATGAACGAGACGCTGGAGCGGCGGGTCGAGGAGCGCACCAACGAGCTTGGCGACGCGCTCGAACAGGCAAGGCGGGCGAACGCCTCGAAGACCCGCTTCGTCGCCGCGGCAAGCCACGACCTGCTGCAACCGCTGTCGGCGGCGAAGCTCTTCGTCTCCTATCTCGAGGAGCGGGCGAGCGATGCGACGGCGCGATCGACCGCCGCCAAGGCCGGCTCGGCGCTGGCCTCCGTCGAGGAGATCATCGAGGCGCTTCTCGACATCTCGAAGCTCGATTCCGGGCAGGCGGCGATGAGCGTCCAGGACGTGCCGCTCGGCCGCATCCTGACCTCGCTCAGAAGCGAGCTGACGCCGGCGGCGGAGGCCAAGGGGCTGACGCTCAGGGTGCTCGATTCGAGCCACGTGGTGCGGTCCGACCCGGTGTTCTTGCGGCGAATCCTGCAGAACCTCGTGACCAACGCGATCCGGTATACCGAACGCGGCCGGATCCTGGTGGGCGCCCGGCGCCACGGCGCCGAGACCCGGATCGAGGTGCACGATACCGGCCCCGGCATCGCCGCGGCGGACCAGGCCGCGATCTTTCAGGAATTCCGCCAGCTCGGCCCCTCGGCCTCGGGCTCCAAGGGGCTGGGCCTCGGGCTCGCCATCGTCGAGCGCGCCTGCGCGATGCTCGACCACCAGCTCGACCTGCGCTCGGCGCCGGGCGAGGGATCGTGCTTTGCGGTGGTGGCCGGGCGGATGCGGTTCGCCTGCGAGACGCCCGCGGCGGACGCGGCGAACGGGCATCGGCCGGCCTGCAGCAATCTCGTGGTGCTTCTCGTCGAGAACGACCTCGAGGTCGCCAGCGCCCTGACCCTGACCATCGAGAACTGGGACAGCCACGTGGTGCATGCGGAAACCGGCGAGGATGCGCTGGCGCTGCTCGACGAGATCGACATCACGCCCGACCGGCTGCTGATCGACTATCAGCTTGGGCCGGGGATGAGCGGGGTGGCGCTCTTGCAGGCGCTCAGGGCGCGGCACGGGCCGCTTCCGGCGCGCATCATCTCGGCCAGCCGGCGGCAGGACATCGTCGATGCCTGCCGCGCCGCAAATGTCCAGCTTGTCACCAAACCGCTCGATTACCGGCGGATTGTCGGGCTTCTGGATAATGACGACGCGTAATATCGGGAAATTCCGGATCGGAAGAAACGCTTTTTCAAGCGGTCGCGTTGAAACCTCAACGCCGTCCCGGTCGTGCCGCAAAGAAGTGCGAGCCCCGGGACCATGCAACGACCTGAAAGGCCTCGTCCCATGGACCGCTCGCAACCGAAGCCTCCGCAGAAGCCCGTCCGCCAATCGCCGCAGAAGCCCTATCGCTTCGACGACTGGGCTGCCATCTGAGCGGCCGCGCCTCGCAGCCGGGGTTCAGGACACGCTTGAACGGACCGGAACCGCCGCGATGGAGGCGTGTTTCCCCGTCATGGCACAGATCCCCGACCTTGCCCGGCTCGAACGGCTGGAGCGTCTGGCGCGCAATCTCAACTCGGCCTTCCGCGTTCCGGGCACCGGCATCCGCGTGGGCTACGATTCGATCCTCGGCCTCATCCCCGGCATCGGCGATGTCGCCGCCGCTGCGCCGGCTGCGTATATCGTTCTGCAGAGCCATCGCATGGGCGCGCCCAACGCGCTGTTGCTGCGGCAGGGGGTGAACATCGCCATCGACACCGTGCTGGGCGCCGTTCCCCTTCTGGGGGATCTCTTCGACGTGGGCTACAAGGCAAACCGGCGCAATGTCGCGCTCCTGCGCACGCATCTGGAGCGGCAACTGGCAGTGGCCCCCTCGGCTTCGGGCGAGGGCGATCTGGCCTCGCACCACCCGTCCATCGGCGGCAAGGGGCGCTAGGCGGCAGCGCCCCGCCGAGCGGGACGCCGATGATCCGGCGCGAGGCCTAGCCCACGATCTCGAGCGCGGAGAAGAAGAACGCGATCTCTTCCTTGGCGGTCTCGGGCGCATCCGATCCGTGCACCGAGTTCTCGCCGACGCTCTCGCCGAACTCGGCGCGGATGGTGCCGGATTCGGCCTCGGCGGGGTTGGTCGCGCCCATCACTTCGCGATTCCTGGCGATGGCGCCCTCGCCTTCCAGGACCTGCGCGACGACCGGAGCGGAGGCCATGAACTCGCACAATTCGTCGTAGAACGGGCGGTCGGCATGGACGGTATAGAAGTCGCCCGCCTGCGCCTTGGTGAGATGGATCCGCTTCTGCGCGATGATCCGCAGGCCCGCATCCTCGAACTTGGCGTTGATCTTGCCCGTCAGGTTGCGGCGCGTCGCGTCCGGCTTGATGATGGAGAGCGTGCGTTCGGTGGCCATGTCTGCCTCATTCTGGAGCGACGGGCCCCATGCCCGCCGCAAAGATCGGCGTCCTGCTAGCACGGCCCCCGTTGCATGAAAACCCGCCCCGGCATCCGGGCATTGCGCTTCCCTCGCCCTAGGGTCTAGTCGGAAAAGGACAATTCCATCCGGGGGGCAGAATGAACGCAATCGTCGATTTCCTGAACATGATCCTGTGGGGTTATGTTCTCGTCTGGGGGCTGCTCGCCGTCGGACTCTATCTGACCTGGCGGACCGGCTTCGTCCAGTTCCGCCACTTCGCCGAGTTCTTTCGCGTCATCCTGTCCTCGACGAAGACCGCCACGAACGGCATCACGCCCCTGCAGGCGCTGACGGTGTCGCTGGCCAGCCGGGTCGGCACCGGCAATCTGGCGGGCGTCGCGGTGGCGATCTATCTGGGCGGGCCGGGCGCGATCTTCTGGATGTGGATGGTGGCGCTCGTGGGGATGGCGACCGCCTATTCCGAGTCGACGCTCGCGCAGCTCTACAAGACCCGCAACGAAGAGGATCAGTATCGCGGCGGGCCGGCCTTCTACATGTGGCACGGGCTCAACGCGAAATGGATGGGCTATGTCTTCTGCGTCTTCTTCCTGTTCTCCTTCGGCCTGATCTTCGTCGCGGTCCAGTCGAACTCCATCGCCGACGCGATGGAAGGCGCCATGGGCGTGCCGCATCTGGCGACGGGCATCGTCATCGCGATCCTGACCGCGATCGTGATCTTCGGCGGCATCCGGTCCATCGCCAACGTGGCCGACAAGGTCGTGCCGTTCATGGCGGGTCTCTATCTGCTGGTGGCTCTGGTCGTCATCGTGATGAACATCACCGAGGTGCCCGCGACGCTCGCGCTGATCGTCAAGTCGGCCTTCGGCGTCGACCAGGCGGCGGGCGGCTTCGCCGGCGGCATGACCGTGGCGCTGCTGAACGGGGTGAAGCGGGGGCTCTTTTCCAACGAGGCCGGCATGGGCTCGGCGCCGCATATCGCGGCGGTGGCGGTGCCCGAGCCGCACCACCCGTCGAGCCAGGGCCTCGTCCAGGGGCTGGGCGTGTTCATCGACACGCTGCTGATCTGCACCGCGACGGCGCTGATGATCCTGCTCTCGGGCGTGGTCGATTACGGCCCCGACGGGGTGACGGGGATGGAGCTGACGCAGAACGCCCTGTCGGTGCATATCGGCGTGGCCGGACCCTACTTCATCGCCCTGGCGATCCTGTTCTTCGCCTATACCTCCATCCTCGGGAACTACGCCTATTCCGAGAACGTGCTGGAATTCCTGGGGCTCGGGCACAAGATGCCGCTCACCATCTTCAAGTGCATGCAGCTTGCCATGGTGATCTGGGGGGCGGTGCAGCCGGTGACGCGGGTGTTCAACTTCGCCGACGCGTCGATGGCGGTGATGGCGACGATCAACCTCGTGGCGCTGATCCTTCTGTCCGGCACCGTGATCCGGCTGACGAAGGATTATTTCGGCCAGCGCCGGGCGGGCGAGGAGCCACTGTTCCGGCTTGCCGACCACAAGGGTCTCGAGCGGGGCATCGACGCCTCGATCTGGAACCGCGATGTGGCCGCCGAGCGGCAGGGCTGACGCGTCCTGGAGCCGGATGCCGGCGCCCCCCGGGCTGCGGCGTCGCCCGCTTTCCTGCCCGGCCGCGCTCTGCTAGAGCGCGGCCATGCTGCGACTTTCAGAGATCTCCTATTCCGTTGCCGGAAAGCCCCTGTTCGACCGGGCCTCGGCCGATATCCCCGCCGGGCACAAGGTCGGCGTCGTCGGTCGCAACGGCACCGGCAAGACCACCCTGTTCCGCCTGATCCGCGGCGAGCTGGCGCTCGAGGGCGGCGCGATCGAGTTGCCCCGGCAGGCGCGGATCGGCGGCGTTCGCCAGGAGGTGCCCTCCTCGGACGTGTCGCTTCTCGACACCGTGCTCGGCGCCGACGCCGAACGCGCCGGGCTTCTGGCCGAGGCGGAGACGGCGACCGATCCGGCCCGCATCGCCGACATCCAGACGAGGCTCGCCGATATCGACGCCTGGTCGGCGGAGGGACGCGCCACGCAGATCCTGCGCGGCCTGGGCTTCACCCAGGACGAGACGCTGCGGCCCTGCTCGGCCTTCTCGGGCGGCTGGCGCATGCGCGTGGCACTGGCGGGCGTGCTCTTCGCCGCGCCCGACATCCTGCTGCTGGACGAACCGACGAACTATCTCGACCTCGAAGGCTCGCTGTGGCTCGAGGATTACCTGTCACGCTATCCGCATACGGTGATCGTCATCAGCCACGACCGCGGCCTTCTGAACCGCTCTGTTGGCCACATCCTGCATCTCGAGGACCGCAAGCTGACGCTCTATCAGGGAGCCTACGACACCTTCGCGCGCACCCGCGCCGCCCGGATCGCCGCCAAGGAAGCCGAGATCAAGAAGCAGGACGAGCGGCGGGCGCATCTGCAGAGCTTCGTCGACCGGTTCCGCGCCAAGGCCACCAAGGCCAAGCAGGCGCAGTCGCGGCTGAAGATGATCGAGCGGATGGAGACCATCACCACGCCACAGGAAGCCGCGCTGCGGGCGTTCAGGTTCCCTGAGCCCGAGGAGCTGTCGCCGCCCATCGTCAACACCGAATCGGCGAGCGCCGGCTATGGCGATCACGTGGTGCTGTCGAAGCTGAGCCTCAGGATCGATCAGGACGACCGCATCGCGCTTCTGGGTCGCAACGGCGAGGGCAAGTCGACGCTGTCGAAGCTGCTGGCGGACCGGCTGGAGCCCTTGGGCGGTCGCGTCACCACCGCCTCGAAGCTGCGGGTCGGCTATTTCGCCCAGCATCAGGTCGACGAGCTGCGCGTCGAGGAGACGCCGCTCGACCATGTGCGCCGGTTGCGCCCGACGGAGCCGCCGGCGCGGCTCCGGGCCCGGCTGGCGGGGTTCGGCCTCACCGCCGAACAGGCCGACATGGATGTGGGCGCGCTGTCGGGCGGGCAGAAGGCGCGGCTGTCGCTGCTGATCGCGACGATCGACGCGCCGCACCTGCTGATCCTCGACGAGCCGACCAACCATCTCGACATCGAGAGCCGGGAGGCGCTGGTCGAGGCGTTGACCGCCTATTCGGGCGCGGTGGTTCTGGTCAGCCACGACATGCACCTTCTGAGCTTCGTCGCGGACCGGCTGTGGCTGGTGAAGGACGGCCGGGTGGAGCCCTATGACGACGACCTCAAAAGCTATCGCCGGATGCTTCTGACGCGTGAGGACCAGCCGAAGAAGGCGGCCCTTGCCCCGCCCCCGAAGCCCGCCCGGCCGTCGCGTGACGCGATCCTGGCGCTGCGCTCGGAGGTCCGCAAGTCGGAGGCGCGGGTCGAGAAGCTGAGCGACATGCGCGACAAGCTCGCCAAGAAGCTCGCCGACCCGGCGCTTTACGAGGACGAGAGGGTGGGCGAGCTGCAGACCTGGAACCGCAAATACGCCGAGGTGATGAGCGCGATGGAACGGGCCGAGGCGCTGTGGGTGGAGGCGCTGGAACAGCTCGAGCGGGCGGAGGCCTGAGCGCGTGGATCTCGACTTCTTCGTCACGACGCTCGTCACGCTCGTCGTGGTGATCGACCCGATCGGCACGACGCCGATCTTCGTGTCGCTGACGCAGGGCATGCCGCGGGGCCGGCGGCGGGCAATCGCGGTGCGCGCCTGCACCATCGGGCTGACGGTGCTGGCGCTCTTCGGTCTCTTCGGCGAGGCCGTTCTGGGTTTCGTCGGCATCTCCATGCCGGCCTTCCGGATCGCCGGGGGGCTTCTGCTGTTCCTGACGGCGCTCGAGATGCTGTTCGGGCGGCGCAACCAGCGGCGCCAGGACCAGGCGCCCGACGATCTCGACCCCGGCGACGACCCGTCGGTCTTTCCGCTGGGCATCCCGCTTCTGGCCGGACCCGGCGGCATCGCGTCGATGATCCTTCTGACCGACCAGACCGGCGGCGACCTTCTGGCCTCGGCGGAGATCTTCGGGGTGCTGATCCTGGTCATGGCCATCGCCTTCGTGATGTTCCTCGCCGCCGAGGCGATCGAGCGGTTGTTGCGCGACACCGGCATCCTGGTAGTCACCCGGCTGCTCGGGATGCTGCTGGCGGCGCTGTCGGTGCAGTTCGTGCTCGACGGGCTCGCCAATACCGGCCTGGTCGGCTGACTGGCGGGTTGCCGCGCGACTGCCTATCTGAGGGGCATGACCGGTGACAGCATCGCCTCTATCGCCTATCTGAGCCTGCTCGCGGTCGCGATCCTCGGCTATTTCGTGGCCGCGGGGCGGCGGGAGCTCGGCACGACGCTGCGCAACCTCGCCATGTGGGGTCTGATCTTCGTGGGCGCGGTTGCGGTCGCGGGGCTCTGGCCGCAACTGCGCGATCAGGTGGCGCCGCGCCAGAGCCTGACCGCCACCGGCAGCCTCAGCGTGCCGCAGAGCTTTGACGGACACTACCGCGTCCGGCTCGACGTCAACGGCAAGCCCGTCGATTTTATCATCGATACCGGCGCCTCGGATCTGGTGCTGAGCCGCGAGGATGCGCGCCGGGTCGGCATCGACCCGGACCGGCTGGCCTATCTCGGCCGCGCGCAGACGGCCAACGGCACCGTCGGCATGGCAAGGGTGACGCTCGACCAGGTGGCGCTGGGCGATGCCGTCGACCGCAATGTCGCGGCGAGCGTCAGCGACGGCGAGATGCCGGGCTCGCTTCTCGGGATGAGCTATCTGTCGCGGTTCGGCCGGATCGAGATCGAAAACGGCCGGCTTCTCCTGACGCGCTAGCGCTCGGCCTTCTTCTGCCACGCGCCGCTCTCGTCGGACCAGTATTGCGCGGCGATGCCGGCGCCGGTCAGCTCCCGCCATTGCGCCCGCGCCCGGTCGAGCGCCGCCGCGTCGCTGCCGTCGAAGAGGATGCAGGCGCGCGCCAGCGCCGGGATCTCGGCCGCCTCGATGGCGGCGCCCTCGATGCTCATGACGCAGGCGCGCCCGTCCACCGCCGCAGTCGCCGCGGCGAGCAGGATGGGCTGCGCCGCGTCGCGGTCGCCGCCGGCCAGGCCGTGCGGCAGGAAGCTGTCATCGGCATAGGTCCAAAGATGCGCGTCGAGCTGCTCCAGCCGGCGCGCGTTGCCCCCCCGCACCAGGACCCGCCAGCCCTGGGCGAGCGCCCGTTCGAGCAGTTGCGGCAGCGCCGTCTCGAGCGGCCGCTGCGTCAGGTGGTAGAAATAGACGTCACCCACCCCGCGTCTCGAACCGGTCGCGGATCAGGCGGTCGAGCGCGCGCACGCCCCAACCGGAGGCCCCCTTGGGCGCCATCGGGCTGTCGAAGGAGGTGGCGGCGACACCGGCAATGTCCAGATGGCACCACTTCGTGCCGTCCTTGACGAAGCGGTGAAGGAATTCGGCGGCGGTGATCGTGCCGGCGGGGCGACCGCCAGTGTTCTTGACGTCGGCGATGCGCGATTTCAGCTGATCGGCGTAGTCCTTGCCGAGCGGCAGACGCCACAGCCCCTCGCCCTCGGCCCTGGCGGCGGCGAGAATGGCCTCGCAGAACCCGTCGTCGTTCGACAGGGCGGCGGCGTTGTGGTGGCCGAGCGCGATGATCGCCGCGCCCGTCAGCGTGGCCAGATCGATGAGGCCCGCCGGCGCGAAGGTCTCCTGTGCGTACCACAGGACATCGGCCAGAAGCAGTCTGCCCTCCGCATCGGTGTTGATGATCTCGATCGTGTCGCCCTTCATCGAGGTGACCACGTCGCCGGGACGGGTGGCCCGGCCGTCGGGCATGTTCTCGACCAGCCCGACGAGGCCCACCACGTTGGCCTTGGCCTTGCGCATCGCCAGCGTCTTCATGACGCCCGCGACCACCGCCGAGCCGCCCATATCCATGGTCATCTCTTCCATGCCCTGCGCGGGCTTGATGGAGATGCCGCCGGTATCGAAGACGACGCCCTTGCCGACCAGGGCCAGCGGCGCCTCGTCGCCGCCGCCCATCCATTTCATCACCACCATCCTGGTCGGTGTCTCGGAGCCAAGCCCCACCGCCAGGAAGGCGCCCATCCCCAGCTCCGCCAGGCGGTCCTCCTCGATCACCTCGACCTCGAGGCCCAGATCGGCCAGCTCGCGCAGCCGCTCGGCATAGGTCGTGGTGGTCAGCACGTTGGCTGGCGCGTTGACCAGATCGCGGGTCAGGAACACGCCCTCCGCGACGGCAGCGAGATCGGCGGTCTGTTCGGTGAAGGGCTCGGGCTTCGACACCATGGCGGTGATCTCGCCGGCGGGCCCGTTTTCGGGCGCGGATTTCTGATCGGTATAGTCGTAGCCGCGCAGCAGCGTGCCGGTCAGCACATGGGCGCCGCCCTTGCGGGCGCCGAGGCACAGCGTCACGGGCTTGCCGGAGGCCAGCTTGGCGATCTCGACCCCGGCGGAGCGGGCGGCGGCCGGCCCGGCGGAGCGGGCGAGCTTCGCCACGGCGACACCATCGGCGGCGAGGCCCGACGGAAAGGCCAGCAGACGCACCGCGCCGTCCTCGGCCTTCTGCCACGCCTCGGAGGCGACCAGCCGCTCGACCGCGCCGCGCGTCAGCCGGTTGACGCGGCGGGCAAGCGGATCGAGACCGCCCTCGCCATCCACGAAGACGGCGAGAAAGCCCTGGGCTTCGGCGAGGATGGCGGGATCGCTGCCGATGATGCGGAACGGCGCGGGTCGGGTCATGGACGTCTCCTGGGCTTCAGTCGCCCGCTTGGTAGGCCAAGCGCCGCGACTTTGCCAGAACCCCGTTTTCCCTGCCGCCCGGCTCGGCTAGGCTCGCGGCGAGCGACGCAAGGGCGCAGGGGAGAACGGCATTGGCGAGGCTCGACAGATACGTCCTGTCGCAGATGCTGAGGCTCTTCGGCTTCTTCTCGCTGGTTCTGGTCGGGCTCTACTGGATCAACCGCGCCGTCATCCTGTTCGACCAGCTGATCTCGGACGGTCACTCGGCGCTGGTCTTCGTCGAGTTGTCGATCCTGACCCTGCCGAACGCCATCCGGCTGGTTCTTCCGGTCGCGGCCTTTGCCGCGGCGGTCTACGTGGCGAACCGGATGCGGGCCGAATCCGAGCTGGTGGTCATGCAATCGGCCGGGATCTCGCCGCTGCGGGGCCTCATGCCGGTCGCAGTCTTCGGGAGCGTGGCCCTGGTCCTGACGCTGGTGCTGGGCCATGTCCTGTCGCCCCTCTCGAAGGAGCGGCTGGGCGATCGGACCGCGGATCTGGCGCAAGATGTCACCGCGGGGCTCCTGACCGAAGGGCAGTTCCTGCATCCCGCGGCGGGCGTGACGCTCTTCATCACCCGGATCACGCCCGAGGGCGAGTTGCAGGGGCTGTTTCTGGCCGACCGGCGGTCGGTCGAGAACCGCACGACCTATGTGGCCGAGCGGGCGCTGCTGTTGCGGCGCGAGGCGGGGCCGCGCATCGTCATGTTCGACGGCCTGGCGCAGACGCTGCGCCCGGACGGACGGCTCGGCACCACGCGCTTCGAGGATTTCGCCTTCGACATCTCGGATCTCGTTCCCGAGGCGACGGCGCAGGGCCGCGCGATTGGCGAGATCGCGACGCCCGAGATCGTCCGCGCCGGCGACCGGATCGCCGAGGAGACCGGAGAGACTTCCCGGCGGATCCGCATCGAGATCGCCGAGCGGACGGCGCAGGGCCTCAAGAGCCTGATCGCGCCGCTTCTGGGGTTTGCGGTGATGATGACGGGAGGCTATTCGCGCTTCACCGCATGGCGGCAGATCCTCGCGGCCATCGTCGCGCTGATCCTCTACGACCTGGCCGGCAATCTGGTTCTGGACCTCACCCTCGGGGAGAGCGCGCCGGTGGCGTCGATCTACCTGCCCGCGGCGGTCTTTCTCAGCCTGACGCTCTGGCCGTTGCGGGCGGCGGGCAGGACGGCGCGGCCGCGGCGGCGGGCCGCGGCATGATCCTGCACGTCTATTTCGCCCGCCGCTTCGCGATGACCTTCCTCTTCGTGCTGGCGATCCTGTTCGGCATCCTCGTGCTGATCGATCTTGTGGACGAGGTGCGGCGATTCGAGGGGATGGGGGTGTCCTTCGGCAACGTGATCGCGCTGACGCTTCTGTCGGTGCCGGCGACGCTCTACGCGATCCTGCCCCTTCTGGTCATCATCTCGACGCTGACCTTGTTTCTCAACCTGGCGCGCACCTCGGAACTGGTCGTCACGCGGGCATCGGGGCGCTCGGCCTTCCGCAGCCTCGCCGGACCGCTCGTCATGGTGGTGCTGATCGGCGCCGTGGCGGTGATCGCGCTCAATCCGATCGTCGCGGCGACGACGCGGCATTACGACCTCCTCGCAGGCCGGCTGGACGGCGCCTCGGCCGCGGCGCTGTCGGTCGGGCGCGAGGGGATCTGGCTGCGCCAGGGCACTGCCGCGGGACAGACGGTGATCCGCGCCGATCGCGTCAACCCGGACGGAACGGCGCTGTCGGGCGTGACCTTTCACGCCTTCGACCGCGACGGGCACGTGACGAGCCGCATCGAGGCGCAGCGGGCCGACCTGCTACCCGGGCGCTGGCGGCTGCGGGACGCCAAGACCTGGCGGTTCGACGTGCCCAACCCCGAGCGCGCGGCGGTCACCGCGGCGCATCTCGAGGTGCCCACCGATCTCACAGCATCGCGGATCCTCGAAAGCTTCGGCGACCCGGCCGATGTGCCGATCTGGTCGCTTCCGGGATATATCGCCGAGCTGCAATCGGCGGGATTCTCGGCCCGCCGCCACGTCGTCTATTTCCAGATGCAGCTGGCCCTGCCGGTGCTTCTGGCGGCGATGATGCTGATCGGCGCCGCCTTCACCATGCGACATTCGCGCGTCAGCCGCACCGGGATCATGGTGATGACGGCGCTCGCCATGGGCTTCGGTCTTTTCTTCATCCGCAATTTCGCTCAGATCCTCGGTCAGGAGGGACAGATCCCGGTTCTGCTCGCGGCCTGGGGACCGCCGGTCGCGGCGGTGCTTCTGCCGCTGGGGCTCCTGCTGCACTGGGAGGACGGATGATGCGCGCCATTCTCGCCCTGCTGGCGGTCACGCTCTGGGCCGGGCCGCTTTCTGCGCAGGAGGCGACGCTGATCGCCGATGCGGTGCGCATCGAGGCGGACGAGCGGCTGGTCGCGGAGGGCAACGTGCAGGTCGGATACGAGGGGGCGGTGCTGACGGCGCCGCGCGTGGTCTATGACCGCGCCGCCGACCGGCTGTTGATCGACGGGCCGATCCGCCTGACCGAGAACGACCGCACGCTCGTTCTGGCCGATCGCGCGGCGCTCGACGCCGATCTGGAGAACGGCATCCTGAGGTCGGCGCGGCTGGTGCTCGACCGGCAATTGCAGATCGCCGCCACGCAGATGGCCCGGGTGGGCGGCCGGTACGTGCAGCTGACCAACACCGTCGCCTCGTCCTGCGAGATCTGCGACGGCGGGCCGCCGACATGGGAGATCCGGGCGCGCCGCGTGATCCACGACCGGCAGGAGCGGCTGATCTATTTCGACCGCGCCACCTTTCGCATCTTCGGCCTGCCGGTCGCGTATTTTCCGCGTCTGACGCTGCCCGACCCCTCGCGGACGCGCAAGACGGGCCTGCTGATCCCGCGGCTCGCCTCGAACAGCCGGCTGGGGCTCGGCATCAAGGCGCCGGTCTTCGTCACCCTGGGCGAGCATGCCGATCTGACGCTGACCCCCTATGTGTCAAGCCTGACCCGCACCCTGGAGGCTCGGTACCGCCAGACCCTGAGCTTCGGCGCCCTGAACATCCGCGGGGCGGTCTCGCGCGACGATCTGGTGCCGGATGAGCTGCGCTGGTACGTCTTCGGGCGCGGCGCCTTCGTGCTGCCGCTGGATTACCAGCTCGACATCAACGTCGAGTCGGTGTCGGACGATGCCTATATCTTCGACTACGACTATGATTACCAAGACCGCCTGGTCAACGAGATCCGGTTGTCGAAGGTCGAGCGCAACCTGCTGATCCGCGGCCGGCTTTCGGGGTACGAGACGCTGCGCGGGGCCGAGCGGCGGATCCGCGACATCCTGCCCTCCGAGGTCAGCGACGTCGTCGTGGAAAAGCGGCTGCCGCTCGGGCCGGGCGAGATGCGGCTCGGATTCGATGCGGGAACCATCTATCGCACCTCCGACGAGGACGGGCTGGGGCGCGACGTCCGGACCTTCGGGGGATCGATCGCCTATCTCGACCGGCGGGTGTCGGCCCGGGGTCTCGTCCTGTCGAACGAGGCGCGGTTCGGCGCCCAGGTCTATCGCACCCGGCAGGACAGCAGCTTCGATGCCGGGACGGGCCGGCTGACCGCGGCGCTGTCGACGACGCTGCGCCTGCCCTTGCAGAAGACCGGCCGCGGCGGCGCCATGCACCTGATCGAGCCCGTCGTGGCGCTGGCCTGGCTCGACCAATCGGCCGCAGAGGTGCCCAACGAGGACAGCGTGCTTGTCGAATTCGACGAGGGCAACCTGCTGGCGCTCAGTCACTTTTCCGGCAACGACCTGGCCGAGACCGGGTTCCGGGGGACGGTCGGGCTGAACTATACCGGCCGCTTCCAGGGCGGCAACCGGATCGACCTGACGCTCGGGCGCATCTATCGCAGCGAACGGCAGGCGGATTTCTCGCTCGGCAGCGGCCTGTCGGGTCACCGGTCGGACTGGCTCGTCGCGTCGCGGATCGGGCTCGGCTCGCGCGTCGACCTGATCGGACGCGCGCTTTTCGACGACACGCTGGAGGCCCGCAAGTCGGAGGCGCGGATCACCTATCGCCAGAGCGGCTTCGACATCGGCGGCTCGTTCAGCTGGATCGACGCGGACCCGGTGGAGAACCGTCCCGACGATATCGCCGAGGTGCGGGTGTTCAGCGGCCTGTCGCTCGGGCGGCACTGGTCGACGGGGCTGAGCGGGCGCTACGACTTCACCGGCAGCGACGCCACGCAGGCGGGACTGACGCTGCGCTACCGGACCGAATGCCTCAATGCCCGGCTGTCGCTCAGCCAGCGCTTCACGGATACCGAGACGATCCGGCCGAAGACGACCTTCGGATTCATCGTCGAGCTGGCCGGCTTCGGCGACGATCCGTCGAACCAAGCCTATCGCAGGACCTGCAATGGATGATATGCCCATGCCCAACCAGACCCGCCGGATGAGACCCAGATGACGCGCCTTCGCTCTCTTGCCCTGATCGCCCTCATGCCGCTGGCCTGGGCGGGCGCCCTGCCCGCGCAATCGCTGTTCGCGCCGGCCGCGCATGTCAACGGCAGCGTCGTCACCAATTACGAGGTGGGCCAGCGCCGGCGCATGCTGGAGATCTTCCGCGCGCCCGATCCGACGGACGAGACGGCGCTCAGCGACCTCATCGACGAGCGGGTCCAGCTGGACGAGGCGAAGCGCCTCGGCGTCACCATCGACCGCGAGCGGCTCATGGCCGGGATGGAGGAGTTCGCGCAGCGCGCCGATCTGGGGCGCGAGGACTTCGTGGCCGAACTGGCGAGGGCCGGCGTGGCGGAAGAAAGCTTCGAGGATTTCGTCCGCGCCGGTCTCGCTTGGCGCGAGGTGGTTCAAGCGGAGTTCGGCGAGGGCCGCACGCAGATCGCCCCGGACGTGGTCGAGCGCACGGCCGACGCGCCGCCGGCGCCGGAACTGCGGGTGCTTCTGAACGAGATCATCATTCCCGCCGACACGCCCGACCGCGCGGCCCGCGCACAGGCGCTGGTGCCCGAAATCACCGCGATCCGCGATTTCGGCAGCTTCGCCGCGGCCGCGCGTGCCTATTCCGCGACGCCCTCGCGCGACCAAGGCGGCGCCATCGACTGGCTGGAGCTGGCCGACCTGCCGCCGCAGATCCGCCAGGTCCTCCTCGGCCTGTCGCCAAGCGAGGTGACGCCGCCGATCCCGCTGCCGAACGCGCTGGCCTTCTTCCAGCTTCGCGAGATCGGCGAAACCGATGGCAAGGCGGCGCCGACCGCGCTCGACTACGCCATGCTGGCCCTGCCCGGCGGCCGCAGTCCGGCCGCGCTGGCCGAGGCGGCGCGGATCGAGGCCCGCATCGACACCTGCGACGATCTTTATGGCGTGGTGCCCGGGCTCGATCCCTCGCGCCTCGTGCGCAAGACGCTGCCCCTGGGGCAGATCCCGCAGGACGTGGCGCTGGAACTGGCCAAGCTCGATCCGGGCGAAGTCTCCACGGCGGTGACGCAGGGCAACGGCGCGACGCTGGTCTTTCTCATGCTGTGCGACCGGTCCTATCGTCCGCTCGACGCCGAGAAGCCGGATCTGGCCCGGGTGGAGATGCGGCTGGTGAACCAGCGGGTGGCGCAGAAGGCGGAGAACCTGCTGGCCGAGTTGCGGGCGAACGCCGAGATCCGCATCGAATGACGCGCCCGATCGCGCTGACCTGCGGCGAGCCCGCGGGAGTCGGCCCGGAGATTGCCGCGAAGGCCTGGGCGGCGCTGGGCGCGTCGCTGCCCTTCGTCTATGTCGGCGCGCCGGACCACCTGCCCGGAGACGTGGCGCGCGTGCCGATCTCGGATCCGGCGGAGGCCGCGGCGGCCGCAGCGGAGGGCGTTCCGGTGCTGGTCCACGACCTGCCGGGGCCGGCGCGGCCCGGCCGGCCCGACCCCGCCCAGGCGCCCGGCATCGTCTCGGTGATCGCGCGGGCGGTCGATCTGGCGCAGGAGGGCCGGGTCGCGGCGGTCTGCACCTTGCCGATCAACAAGAAGGCGCTGATCACCGGCGCCAATTTCGCCTATCCCGGACATACCGAGTTTCTCGCCGCGCTGGCCGGCGTGGAGCAGGTGGTGATGATGCTGGCCTGCGCGGGCTTGCGCGTGGTGCCCGCCACGATCCACGTGCCCCTGGCCGAGGTGCCCAGGGCGCTGACGCCTTCGGGGCTCGAGACGACGATCCGCATCACCCATCAGGGCCTCGAGCGCGACTTCGGCATCGCCCGGCCGCGCATCGCCGTGGCGGGGCTGAACCCGCATGCGGGCGAGGGCGGCGCCATCGGCCGCGAGGAGCTGGACTGGATCGGGCCCGTGGTGGAGCGGCTGCGGGCGGAGGGGCTCGACCTGCGCGGGCCGGCGTCGGCCGACACGATGTTTCACGCCGCGGCACGGGCGACCTATGACGCCGCCGTGGCCATGTATCACGACCAGGCCCTGATCCCGATCAAGACGATCGATTTCGCCGGCGGCGTCAACGTGACGCTCGGCCTGCCCTTCGTGCGCACCTCGCCCGATCACGGGACCGCCTTCGACATCGCCGGGACCGGGCGGGCGGATCCGACATCGCTGATCGCGGCGTTGCGGATGGCCGCCGGCATGGCCCGCGCTCGCGGCGCGGCGTGATGGCGACGATCGACGGGCTGCCGCCCCTGCGGGAGGTGATCGCGAGCCACGGCCTCTCGGCGCGCAAGTCGCTGGGGCAGAACTTCCTGCTCGACCTGAACCTGACGGCGAAGATCGCGCGGCAGGCGGGCGATCTGTCGCAGGCCGACGTGCTGGAGGTCGGGCCGGGCCCCGGCGGGCTGACCCGCGGGCTTCTGGCCGAGGGCGCCCGGCGGGTTCTGGCGGTCGAGAAGGATGCCCGGTGCCTGCCGGCGCTGGAGCAGATCCGCGTTCTTTATCCCGCGCGGCTCATCGTCGTCCACGGCGACGCGCTGCAGATCGACCCGCTCAGCCATCTCGCGCCGCCGATCCGGATCGTCGCGAACCTGCCCTACAATGTCGGGACGGAACTGCTGACGCGCTGGCTCGATCCGGGCGGCTGGCCGCCAGTCTGGTCGTCGCTCACGCTGATGTTCCAGCGCGAAGTGGCCGAACGGATCGTCGCGGCGCCGGGAAGCAAGGCGTTCGGCCGGTTGGCCGTTCTAGCGCAATGGCGCAGCGAGGCCCGCATCGTCATGGATCTGCCACCCGAGGCGTTCACGCCGCAGCCCAAGGTCCGGTCCGCCGTCGTCCACGTCACCGCGCTGCCGGCGCCGAGATATCCGGCCGACGCGGCCACGCTCTTCCGGCTGACCGCAGCCGCGTTTGGACAGCGGCGCAAGATGCTGCGGGCGAGCCTTCGCGGTCTTGCACCGGGTATCGAGGACCGGCTGCGGGCCGCGGGGATCGCGCCGACCGAACGCGCCGAACGGCTGTCGCTCGAAGCCTTCTGCGCCCTGGCGCGGCAGATCGCGGCTCCCTGATCCTATTCGGCGGCCTGCGTCTCGCCGCTGCCACCCTGTTCGCCATCGTCGTTGCCGTCGTCGTTGCCGCCGTCATCCTTGGGCTTCGCGGCCCGCGGCTTGCGGGGCGCGCGCCGCTTGGGCTGGCTTTCGGGCGTCTCTACAAGACCACTATCGCCGGTCTCGTCGGTCGTGTCGATCACGTCGTCCTCGCGCTTCTTGGCGCTGCGGCGGGTGCGCTTGGGCTTTGCCGGAGCGGCGTCGGCATGCGCGGCGCCCTGATCGGGCGCGCTTTCCTCGGTGTTGCCGGAGGGGCGGTGGTCACCCTGCGACCGGCCCTCGGTATGGCGCGGCTGGCCGTCGTCGCGCTCGTCGCGGGCATGGGTCTCGCCACCCTGCCCCTCGCGGGGCTGGGCGTCGGAGCCGCGATCCTCGCGCGGCTGCGCATCGCCGCCGCGTTCGTCGCGCCCGTGGTTGCCAGCGGAGCGGTCGTCGCCCTGCTCGTTGCCGGTCCGCCCGTCCGATTGCCCGGCATCGCTGTTCTGCTGCTGCCGCTCGCGGTTCTGCTGATCGGCCTGTTCGCGCCGCTGATCGACCTCACGCTGCGCCTCGGCCAGCATCCGGGTGTAATGCTCGGCGTGCTGGGCGAAGTTCTCGGCGGCGACGCGGTCGCCTGAAAGCTGGGCGTCGCGGGTCAGCTGGTTGTATTTGTCGATGATCTGCTGCGGGGTGCCCCGCACCTTGCCTTCCGGGCCCGAACTGTCGAAGACACGGTTGACGATGTTGCCGCCCGAGGGGCGGTTGCGGTTGCTCTTGGACCGCGAGCGTTTGTTCGAAGATCGCATGTCGGAGTCGGTTCCGGCCTTGATGTCATGGCGTTCGAAGGCCCCCTACGAACCGCAGATCGCATGGAGTGGCGACCGTGGCGAGGCGGCATTTTCTGGCAATGCCAGAGGCGGACGCGCATCTGGCGTGTCGCCTTCTGTCCTGTCGTGAGACCACGTCGACCTCGGCAATGCAAGCCCATTCGATAGAATTCGCGGACTTTTCCGCGCTTACCGGGTCAATGCGGCACCTGGCGAGGCGTCCTTGCGTGGTCGGGCATGCGGCCTGTGACGACCCTGTCCCTTCCCTCCAGATCGGCATGAACGGACACGGCGTCAAGCCCCGCGCGGCAGAGGATGGCCGCAACCGCCGCGCCCTGTTGCCAGCCGGTCTCGACGAGCAGCCGGCCGCCCGGCACCAGATGGTCCGCGAGCCCGATGGCGATCGCGCGGTAGGCGGCGAGGCCGTCATCCCCCGGCGACAGCGCCATGCGGGGGTCGTGGTCGCGCACGTCGCGGAAGAGGCCGGGAAGCTCCGCGGCCGCGATATAGGGCGGGTTCGACACGATCAGGTCGAAGCGCCCCTCGACGCCGTCGAACCAGTCCGCGCGGACGAACCGCGCCGGCCCCTCGAGACCGAGGGACCGCGCGTTGTCGCGCGCCACATCGAGGGCCGCGGCGGAGAGGTCGGTGCCGATGCCCAAGGCGTCCGGCCGTTCGCCAAGAAGGCTCAGAAGGATGCAGCCGGAACCGGTCCCGAGGTCGAGGACCCGCCCGAAGGGAGCTTGCAGCGCCAGCGCCACCAGCGTCTCCGTCTCGGGCCGCGGATCGAGCACGGCAGGAGTGATCCGGAAGCGTCCGGTCCAGAAATCGCGGTAGCCGAGGATGCGCGACACCGGCTCGCCCGCTGCCCGGCGGGTCAGATAGGCGTCATAGCGCCCGAGGATCTCGGGCGTCAGATCGGCGCCGTCGAGGAGGTGCAGGCGCTCGCGCGACAGACCCGCCGCATGCGCCAGCAGCAGGCGCGCCTCGCGCAGGGGATCGGGACAATGGCGAAGCCGGTCGCGGCCGATGGCGAGCGGTTCGCTCATCCGTCGAGGTCGGACAGCCGCGCGGCCTGATCCTCGGCGATCAGCGCCTCGACCACCTCGCCGAGATCCCCCTGCATCACCTGGTCGAGCTTGTAGAGCGTCAGATTGATGCGGTGGTCGGTCAGACGGCCCTGCGGGAAATTGTAGGTGCGGATCCGCTCGGACCGGTCGCCGCTGCCGACCTGGGCCCTGCGCGCGTCGGCCCGGTCGCTCGCCGCCTTCTGCCGCTCCATGTCGAAGAGGCGCGACCGCAGGACCTGCATCGCGATCTCGCGGTTGCGGTGCTGGGACTTCTCGGAGCTGGTGACGACGAGGCCGGTGGGCAGGTGCGTGATCCGCACGGCCGAGTCGGTGGTGTTGACGTGTTGCCCGCCAGCGCCGCTGGCGCGCATCGTGTCGATGCGCAGATCGGCCGCGTCGATCCGCAGATCGACCTCCTCGGCCTCGGGCAGCACGGCGACGGTGGCCGCGGAGGTGTGGATCCGGCCGCCCGATTCGGTCGCGGGCACCCGCTGCACGCGGTGCACGCCGGATTCGAACTTGAGCCGCGCGAACACGCCCTCGCCCCTGACGTTGGCGACGAGCTCCTTCACCCCGCCGAGCTCCGTCTGCTGCAGCTCGATGATGTCGAACTTCCAGCCCTGAACCTCGGCGAACCGCTGATACATGCGCATCAGATCGCCGGCGAACAGAGCCGCCTCCTCTCCCCCCGTGCCGGGCCGGATCTCCAGGATAGCGGGGCGCGCGTCGGCCGCGTCCTTCGGCAGGAGAGCCAGGCGCAGGCGCCCGGTCACGTCGTCGCGGCGGTCGCAGAGACGGGGCAGTTCCTCTTCGGCGAGCGGGCGCATCTCGGGATCCGACAGCATCGCTTCGGTTCCCGCGATCTCGGCTTCGAGCGCGCGGGCCTCGCGGGCGATCTCGACCACCGGCCGCAACTCGGCGTATTCGCGGCCGAGCGCCGCGAGATCGCCGCGACCTTCGGACATCGCGGCTTCGAGATATTCGAACCGCTCGACGATCTGCGCGAGTTTGTCACCAGGGATCATGGCGTGTCCTCGCCACATCGGAGGGCAAGGTCAAGCGGCCTGCGCCAGCCCCGCCTGCGCCAGCCACTGCTCGATCCGCCGCCGGTTCACGCCGAAATCCGTCTTGCCGATCACCTGCCGGCCCCGGATCGCCAGGCGGTCGCCGTCGATCCAGATGTTGGTTACGTCGGGAAAGCCCCAGATCGCCGACCGGGTGACGAAGCTCAGATGCCCCTCGGACAGGCTGCCGCCGAGGGCCCGCGTGCGGGGCGCGGCCGTCGCGATCTCGGCCAGACGCGACAGGCCGGCCTTCGGGTCGTCCATGCGCCGCACGGCGATGAAGCCCCCTTGGGCGGCATGATCGCCGGGCTCGGGGATGGGGCCGGTGCGGCTGTAGCGCTCTGCGGGCACGCTCATCGAGCGGATCCCGACCATGACGGCGACGGCCGCCAGGGCGGCGAGGACGAGACCACTGCGGATCCTGGGCATGACGGAGCTCCTTCGCAGGGACGATCTAGCATGGCCGCCGGGCGTGGACAGGCGCGGCAGAACCGGTCAAGACAGCCGGGATGACAGATCCCGACGATCCCATCTTCGACATTCCGCCGGGGCTCGGGCGGCTTCGCGCCGTGATGGCGCGGCTGCGCGATCCACAGACCGGTTGTCCGTGGGACGTCGAGCAGGACTTCGCCTCCATCGCCCCCTACACGATCGAGGAGGCGCACGAGGTCGCTGACGCCATCGAGCGCGGGGCCATGGACGACCTGAAGGGCGAGCTCGGCGATCTTCTGTTCCAGTCGGTCTTCCACGCCCGGATGGCCGAGGAGGCCGGGGCGTTCGACCTCGACGACGTGATCCGCACGATCACGGACAAGATGATCGCGCGCCATCCGCACGTCTTCGGCGACGCCTCCCGCGACAAGTCCGCCGATCAGCAGGCCGTGGACTGGGAAGCGGTGAAGGCCCGCGAGCGGACGGCGCGCGCCGAAGACGGCATTCTCGACGGCGTGGCACCTGGCCTGCCGGCCCTCATGCGCGCGCAGAAATTGCAGAAGCGCGCGGCTCGGGTCGGGTTCGACTGGCCGGATGCTGAGCAGGTGCTCGAGAAAGTGGTGGAGGAGGCGCGGGAGCTGACGGCGGCCCGAGAGATCGGCGAAGCGAAGCAGATCGCCGAGGAGACGGGGGACCTGCTGTTCGCCGCGGTAAACCTCGCGCGCCATCTGGGCGTCGATGCCGAAGCGGCGCTCAGGTCCGCCAACGCGAAGTTCACAACGCGGTTCGGACAGATCGAGAGCGCCTTGGCCGCGGAAGGGCGGCGGCCCGAAGACAGCGACCTCGTGGAGATGGAGCGGCTCTGGCAGGCGGCGAAGCAGGCGCAGACGTGAGCGCCAAGTCCGGCTGCCTTCGCATGGTGCCGTCGTGAGGGCGCCGGCCGCATCGCGGCGGATTCGGAGCGGATCAGGACGGCGGATGGCGCGGTTGACGGGGCTCGAACCCGCGACCCCCGGCGTGACAGGCCGGTACTCTAACCAACTGAGCTACAACCGCATCCGGAGCGGAAGCGGCGATCGGGGCAAAGGTGGCGCGGTTGACGGGGCTCGAACCCGCGACCCCCGGCGTGACAGGCCGGTACTCTAACCAACTGAGCTACAACCGCCCAATGCCCGATCGGGGCCGATCCCGAACGTGTGGGGCCTTCTATGGGCCGCTCCCGGGGGCGTCAAGCGCGAACCGCCGGACGAGGCGGCAAATCGGCCACCGGTCAGCTGCTTTCGGGCTGCACGAGGCGTTCGATCTGCGCGGCCAGCACAACCGCCGCGGCGATCTTGTCGGCCGGCCAGAAACCGGCCGCGTCAAAGGCTCCGTCCTCGCACAGCTTGGCCGCCAGCCGCAGCCGCAGGTCAAGCTTCTGGCACTCGTCGAGCGCCGCGATCGCGCCGTCGATCCAGTTTGCCAGATCGGTGCTGGCCCCGCTGCCGCGAATTGGATTGTCTTTGGAAACCGGAATGGGAACACTCGTCCTTCGATTGAGTCGGCATCTGCCGTCTCTTGCCCTCACTACCGGGATACGTGAGAGAATCTTACAAATCTAGTCAAAAAACAATCGAGGGCTGTGGGGCTGGTGGGCGATGACGGGTTCGAACCGCCGACATTCTCGGTGTAAACGAGACGCTCTACCAGCTGAGCTAATCGCCCCTCGCCCCGCCGGTTTCCCTAGCCGCAGGGTTCCGGGTTGGAAACCCCTACCATTCGAAGGGCGCCCCGACGCTGCGGCGCGCCAGCAGGAAGGCATCCGCGACGAAGTCCATCGGCCGCAGGTCGACCTCGCACTCGTGGCTCTGCACAAGTTCCGCAAATCTCTGGTAAACCAACGGATATTCCGCAACGGATCCGTCGAGCGGAAGCTCGGCACCGTCTTCCACGATGGCGCTGCCGGATCGCGCGAGGACGAAGGCGCCGTCGTCGGTCTCGACATGCATGTTCCAGACCGGCTCGCCCTCGTAGCGGAAATCCAGGTGTCCCGTGATCTCGGCCGAGTCGCGGCCCTGGAACACAAGATCGGCGGCGATCGGCGCGGCGCGCCCTTCGGGGAACGTCGCCTCGCACCGCATGAGATGCGGCATGTCGTCGAGGATGACGGCGAGAATCGATGCTGCGTTGATGCCCGGATCGAACACGCCCAGATTGCCGGCCTCGAAGATCCAGTCCTGCCCGGGATGCGTCTGCCGCACGTCCTCGCGCCAGTCGATCCTGAGCCGGCGCAAGGTGCTCGCCGCGATGCGCCGCCGCGCCTCCGCCGTCGCCGCGCCCATCCGGCTATGCCAGCTTGCAAAGAGCGTGACGCCGCGCGCCTCGGCCTCGGCCGAAAGCTTGCGGCACTCGGTCAGCGTCACGGCGGGCGGCTTTTCGAGCATCACGTTGAGACCCGCCCTCATCGCCTTCATGGCATAGTCGAAGCGGGGCGCGGGCGGCAGCGCCAGAACCACGTTCCGGACCTCGCCCGGATCGGCCAGGAAGTCGTCCATCGTCTCGAAGCTGCGGACATCGTCGACCGCGGCATGACGCGAGATCGTCGCGTCGAGCCGCCAGTCGGGGCTGTCGGCGATCGCCGGAAGATGTTCGTCACGCGCGATCTTGCCGATACCGGCGAGCGCGAGGGGCAGCTGGGGCATTGTGCGTCCTGACGTCGATTCTAGGCCGCCCATCTGGTTCCGCACCGCGACAAGTCAACGGATCTGGCGGCAGGCGATCACTCGAGCCGCACCCGCAGCGCCCGCTCCACCGCCGCGGGCACGAAATGGGCCACGTCACCCCCGAGCCGGGCGATTTCCTTGACCAGCCGGGAGGCAACGGCCTGATGCTCGGCTTCGGCCATGAGGAAAACCGTCTCGATCGTGTCGTTCAGGACGCGGTTCATGCCGACCATCTGGAATTCGTATTCGAAATCTGCGACCGCCCGCAGTCCCCTCACGATGATTTGCGCGCCGACGTCGCGGGCGCAGTCGATCAGCAGGTTGTCGAAGGGATGCGCGACGATCTCGCAGCCGGTGGCGTCGGCGATGGCGCGGCACTCGGCCTCGATCATCGCCACCCGCTCGTCGAGCGAGAAGAGCGGCCCCTTGTCGCGGTTGACGGCCACGCCGATGACCAGCCGGTCGACCAGCACCGTGGCTCGCCGGATGATGTCCAGATGACCGTTCGTCACCGGATCGAAAGTGCCCGGATACAGCGCCGTGCGCATCGCACCCCTCCCTCTGTGGTCAGGCGGGACGCAACCTCACCGCGCCGGCGAATGCAAGAACCGTGGCCCTCAGTGGCCCATTACCATGCCTTCGAGCGCATCGCGCTCCATCGCCAGCTCCGACAGGCGAGCCTTGACCACGTCGCCGATGGAGACGAGGCCGATCATCTCGCCGTCCTCCATCACCGGCATGTGCCGGAATTGGCCTTCGGTCATCTTGGACAGCACCTCGTCGAGCGATTCGGTCGGGGCGCAGAACTTGAGCGAGGTGGTCATGAAATCGCCGACCTTGGCGTCGAGACATCCCGGCCCGGCCCGGCCCAGCTCGCGCACGATGTCGCGTTCCGAGAGGATGCCTGCGGGCGCCCCATCGCGGCATACGATGACGGCGCCGATCCGTTTCTCCGAAAGCCGTGCCGCCGCCTCCGCGACGGTGGCGCCGTGGTCGATGGTGATGACCGTCCCGCCCTTGTCGTGCAAAACCCGTTCGATGCGCATCGGACGCCTCCTGTTTGCTGGTGTTGCTGCCAGCGTGGGCGGCGCCCGACCGTCCTGTCAAGCGCGAGCCTCGCTGCGGGCGATTTCGACGCGGAGGCCAGAGACCAGCGCCGCGGCCGCGGTGTCGAGTTGCGCGGCGCGCACGTCCTCCAGCGGCCGCAGCAGCCAGAAGGTGCGGGTCAGCGCCACGATGTCGGGAAGCACGCGGACCACACCGGGCGCCTGGGGCAGCATGAAGTCGTGGACGATGCCGATGCCGGCGCCCTGCGCGATCCAGCGCATCTGCACGGCCACCGAGGAGGAGGCGAGATCGACCTTGCCGATCCCGACCCGGCCCAGATAGTCGAGCTCGCTGTCGAAGATCATGTCGGGAATGTAGCCGATGATCCGGTGCCGCGCGAGATCGGCGCAGCTTCCGACCGGCGGCGCCGCGGCGAGGTAGTCGCCATGGGCTGCGAGGCTAAGCCGATAGTCGCAGATCTTCTGCACGGTGATGCGGCCGGCGGCGGGGCGCGATACGGCGACGGCCATGTCGACCTCGCGTCGGTTCAGGTCAAAGACGCGGGGCAGCGCCACGATCTCGATCTCGAGGTCGGGATTGGCCCGGGCCAGCGCCGCCGTCACCTGCGGCAGAAGCGCCGTGGCGCATCCGTCCGGCGCGCCGATGCGGACGGCGCCGGACAAGGCGCCCTGAACCTCCGCCTCGGCGGCGCGCACCGCCATTTCGGCGCGCTCGGCATGATCGAGAAGCCGCGCGCCCGCCTCGGTCAGCCGGTAGCCGGTCGGCCCCTTGACGAAGAGCCGCGCGCCGAGACCGGTTTCGAGCCGTGCCATCCTTCGGCCGAGCGTCGCCGGGTCGAGGCCGAGGACCCGCGCCGACGCGGACAGCCCCCCTGCCCGCGCCACCCCCAGAAACAGGCGCAGATCATCCCAATGCATCGCCTCATCCTTGCGAATCTGCAAAGCTGTTTTGGCAAACTGCCTGTTGGGCGGGCAATTCTGCAAGCTATACTCTGCTCCGAACAGCAGACTGGAGGATGACATGGACACCCTGACCCACTGGATCGACGGACGCCGCGCGGAGGGAACCTCCGGGCGCCATGCCGACGTCTACAATCCGGCGACCGGCGAGGTGCAGGCCCGGGTGCCGCTCGCCAGCGTCGAGGAGATCGACGACGCCGTCGCCCGCGCCGCAAAGGCGCAGGTTGCCTGGGGGGCGACGAACCCGCAGCGGCGCGCGCGGGTGATGATGCGGTTCGGCCAGCTTCTGAACGAGCACATGGACCGGATCGCCGAGGCGATCAGCCGCGAGCACGGCAAGACGCTGCCCGATGCGCGGGGCGACGTGCAGCGCGGGCTCGAGGTCGTCGAGCTCTGCATGGGTGCGCCGCATTTCCTGAAGGGCGAGTTCACCGACGATGGCGGACCGGGCATCGATCTCTATTCGATGCGCCAGCCGCTGGGGGTCGTGGCGGGCATCACGCCGTTCAACTTCCCCGCGATGATCCCGCTGTGGAAGATGGCCCCGGCGATCGTGTCGGGCAACGCGATGATCCTGAAACCGTCCGAGCGCTGCCCGTCCTGTCCGCTGATCATCGCCGAGCTGCTCTCCGAGGCCGGGGCGCCGGATGGCATCCTGCAGGTGGTGAACGGCGACAAGGAGGCCGTGGACGCGATCCTCGACAACGAGACGGTCCAGGGCGTGGGCTTCGTCGGCTCCACCCCCATCGCGCAATACATCTATGGCCGGGCGGCCGCCAACGGCAAGCGGGCGCAGTGCTTCGGCGGCGCGAAGAACCATCTGATCGTGATGCCGGACGCCGATCTGGACAAGGCCGCCGACGCGCTGGTGGGCGCGGGCTACGGTGCGGCGGGCGAGCGCTGCATGGCGATCTCGGTGGCGGTGCCGGTGGGCGCGGAGACCGCGGACCGGCTGGTCGAGAAGCTCGTGCCCCGGATCGAGAAGCTCAAGGTCTCGCCCTATACCGCCGGAGACGACGTGGATTTCGGCCCCCTCATCACCGGGCAGGCCCGCGACCGGGTGAAGGGGCTGATCGACCGGGGCGTCGAGGAGGGCGCGACGCTCGTCGTCGACGGCCGCGACTTTGCCCTCCAGGGCTACGAGGACGGCTTCTTTCTCGGCGCGACCTTCTTCGACGACGTGAAGCCCGACATGGAGATCTACAAGGAAGAGGTCTTCGGCCCGGTGCTGAGCCAGGTCCGCGCCGAGACCTACGAGGAGGCGCTGAAGCTGACGATGGACAATCCCTACGGCAACGGCACCGCGATCTTCACCGCCGACGGCGATACGGCGCGCGATTTCGCGCACCGGGTCAATGTCGGCATGGTCGGCATCAACTTCCCGATCCCGGTTCCGCTCAGCTACCACACGTTCGGCGGCTGGAAGAAATCTTCCTTCGGCGACCTGAACCAGTACGGTCCGGATGCCTTCCGCTTCTACACGAAGACCAAGACGGTGACCGAGCGGTGGTTCTCGGGCATCAAGGACGGCGGCGAGTTCAATTTCAAGGCCATGGACTGACGCCCCGATTGCGGTCAATCTTGCGGCCTCGCCTCCCTGCGGGGCCGCAGCTTTCTGACGAGTATGTCCAGTGTCCGACGACATGTTCACCATCGGCATCGAGGAGGAATATCTTCTCGTCGACGCCGAGAGCTTCGATCTGGCCGAAGCGCCGGAGCGGATGATCGCCGAGTGCGCCGCAGCGCTGGGCGACCGGGTGGCGCCCGAATACCTGCGCTGCCAGGTCGAGATCGGCACCTCCGTCTGCCGGACGATCGACGAGGCGCGGGCGGAGCTGACCGAGCTGCGGCGCACCATCGCCGATGTCGCGTCCGGCTACGGGCTGGCGCCGATCGCCTCGGCCTCGCATCCCTCCGCGCGCTGGTCGGCCCAGACCCATCGCGACCGGGAGCGGTACAACGAACTGCGCGAGGATCTGGCGGATGTGGGCGACCGCATGCTGATCTGCGGCATGCACGTGCATGTCGGCATCCCTGACGACGACGACCGCATCGACCTGATGAACCAGGCCTCCTATTTCCTGCCGCATCTCCTGGCCCTGTCGGCCTCCTCCCCGTTCTGGCAGGGCCGCGATACCGGCCTCGCCTCCTACCGCATCGGGGTGTTCGACAACCTGCCGCGTTCGGGTCTGCCGCCCCGGATCGACACCTGGTCGGCCTATCGCCGGATCGCCGACATGCTGATCGGGCTCGACCTGATCGAGGACGCGACGAAGATCTGGTGGGACCTGCGGCCCTCCGACACCTTTCCGACGCTGGAGACGCGGATCTGCGACGCCTGCCCGCGTATCGAGGACACGCTGGCGCTCGGCGCGGCGATCCAGGCGACGATGCGCATGCTGTGGCGCCTCAAGACGCTGAACCAGCGCTGGCGGACCTACGCCAACACGCTGATCGACGAGAATCGCTGGCGTGCGCGGCGCTATGGCACCGAAGGGGGGCTCATCGATTTCGGCCGAGCCAAGATCCAGCCGATGGGGCAGCTCGTCGAGGAGTGGATCGCCTTGGTGGCGGAGGATGCCGAGGCGCTGGGCTGCGGGGAGACGCTGCTGGGGCTGCGGCGGATCCTGTCGGACGGCACCTCCGCCGAGCGCCAGCGGCGGGTGCATGCGGCCGCGGTGGCAGAGGGCGCGGACGAGGCGGATGCCCTGCGCGCGGTGACGCGGGCGCTGGTGGAGGAGTTCCTTGCTTAGCCTGCCGCACTCGCCCCGTCGCGGCGCGCCGCCAAATGCAGAGCGGGCGGAGCCGCACCTTTCACCCCCGCCGCCAAGCGGATAACCTGCGCCACGGGAGGGACCGAGATGGATTTCGCACCAGGCGACGAACAGGTCGCCATCTTCGACATGGCGCGCGCCTTCGGCGCCGAGCACATCGCCCCCCATGCGCGGGACTGGGAGCGGGAGGGCACCATTCCGCGCGATCTCTGGACGAAGGCGGCCGGGCTGGGGATGGGCGGGCTCTATGTCTCCGAGGAGGCGGGCGGCACAGGCCTCGGGCGCCTCGACGCCACGCTGGTCTTCGAGGCGCTGTCGATGGCCTGTCCCTCGGTCGCGGCGTTCCTGTCGATCCACAACATGTGCGCCGCGATGATCGACCGGAACGGATCGGCGGAGATGAAGGCGCGGATGCTCCCCGGCATCTGTTCGCTCGAGACGTTTCTCAGCTACTGTCTCACCGAACCCGGTTCGGGATCCGACGCCGCGGCCCTCAGGACCCGCGCCGAGCGCACCAACGAGGGCTATCGCCTGAACGGGGTCAAGGCGTTCATCTCGGGCGGCGGCTATTCGGACGCCTATCTGGTGATGGTGCGGACCGGCGAGGCCGGAGCCAAGGGCATCTCGACCGTTCTGGTGGAGGACGGCAGGCCGGGGCTGAGCTTCGGCGGGCTCGAGGACAAGATGGGCTGGCGGTCGCAGCCGACGCGACAGGTCCAGTTCGACGATTGCGCCATCCCGGCCGACAATCTCGTGGGCGAGGAGGGGCGCGGATTCGCCTATGCGATGCAGGGGCTCGACGGCGGGCGGCTGAACATCTCGGCCTGCTCGCTCGGGGCGGCGCAGGCGGCGCTCGATGCGACGCTCGCCTATATGCGCGAGCGCGGCGCCTTCGGCCGCAAGCTCTCGGAGTTCCAGGCGCTGCAATTCCGGCTGGCCGACATGGAGATCCAGTTGCAGGCTGCGCGCACGTTCCTGCGGCAGGCGGCGTGGATGATGGACGCGGCGCATCCCGATGCGGGCGCCCATGCCGCCATGGCCAAGGCCTTCGTCACCGAAGCCGCGAGCCGCATTGCCGATCAATGCCTGCAGCTGCACGGCGGCTACGGCTATCTGGCCGATTACGGCATCGAGAAGATCGTGCGCGACCTGCGCGTGCATCAGATCCTCGAAGGCACCAACGAGATAATGCGCCTGATCACCGCCCGCCACATGCTGAACCGATGACCGATCTGATCATCCGGACCGAGGGCCGCGCCGGGCGCATCACGCTCGACCGCCCGCACGCGCTGAACGCGCTGACCCACGAGATGTCGCTCGGCATCGAGGCGGCGCTCGATGACTGGGCCACGGATCCGGCGGTGGAGATCGTGGTGATCGACGCGGCGGGCGACAAGGCGTTCTGCGCCGGCGGCGATGTCACGTCGATCTATCGCGCCGTGGCCGCCGGCGATCCGGAAACGCCGCGCCGGTTCTGGCGCGACGAATACCGCATGAACGCGCGGATCGCGCGATATGCCAAGCCCGTGGTCAGCGTCATGCAGGGCTTCGTCATGGGCGGCGGCGTCGGCGTCGGCTGCCATGCCGGGCACCGGGTCGTCGGCGCCTCGACCCGCATCGCCATGCCGGAAGTCGGGCTCGGCCTCGTTCCCGATGTGGGCGGCTCGCTGCTGCTCGCCCGGGCGCCCGGACGGCTGGGCGAGTATTTCGGCATCACCGCGGCGCGCATGGACCCCACGGCGGCCTGCCTCGCGGGATTCGCCGATTATCACATCACCGAGGCGCAGTGGCCGGACCTGATCGCCCGGCTTTGCGCGGAGGCCGATCCGTCCATTCTGGCGCACGAGCATGTCGATCCGGGCGCGCCGGATCTGCACCGCGACGAGATCGACCTGCATTTCGCCGCACCGACCCTGCCGCAGGTCCTGGAAAATCTGGCCGCCGATCCCTCCGACTGGGCCCGCGAGACCGAGGCCGCCATCGCCAAGGTCTCGCCGCTTTCGGCTGCGATCGCCTTGCAACTGATCCGGGCGGTGCGCGAGGCCGGCACCATCGAGGCAGCGCTGGAGATGGAATATCGGGTGACCTCGCGCATGGTCGAGGGCGGCGACTTCATCGAAGGGATCCGCGCCCAGGTCATCGACAAGGACCGCACGCCCAAATGGAGCCACGCCTCGCCCGCAGATGTGACCGAGGCCGAGGTTGCGGGCTGGCTCGCCCCGCTCGGGTCATAGCAAGGAGAAGAGCATGAAGATCGCCTTTCTGGGTCTCGGCAATATGGGGCTGCCCATGGCCGAGAATCTCGCCGCCGCCGGCCACGCGGTGACGGGTCACGATCCGGCCGGCGTCGCCGGATCGTTTCCGATGGCGGCGAGCGGCGCGGCGGCGGTCGCGGATGCGGAGGTCGTCATCACGATGCTGCCGTCGGGCGACATCCTGCGGGCCGTCGCGGACGAGATCGTGCCCGAGATGGCCCGGGGCGCGGTGTTCCTCGACTGCTCGACCGTCGATGTCGAGAGCGCACGCGCCGTTGCGGAGCTGGCCATGTCGGCCGGCCTGCGCCCGCTCGACGCGCCGGTCTCGGGCGGCATCGGCGGGGCGAAGGCCGGCACGCTCACCTTCATGGTGGGGGGTGACGCCGCAGCCTTCGAGACGGCGCGGCCGCTGTTCGAGATCATGGGGCGCAAGGCCGTGCATTGTGGCCCCTCGGGCAACGGTCAGGCCGCGAAGATCTGCAACAACATGATCCTCGGGGCGACGATGATCGTGACCTGCGAGGCCTTCGCGCTCGCCGACCGACTGGGTCTCGACCGGCAGGCCCTCTTCGACGTGGCCTCTACCTCGAGCGGGTCGAGCTGGTCGCTCAACACCTATTGTCCGGCACCAGGCATCGGCCCCGAGAGCCCGGCCGACAAGGGCTACGCGCCCGGATTCGCGGCCGAGCTGATGCTGAAGGATCTGCGTCTTGCCGCCGCCGCGGCGGAGACGGCGGGCGCCGACACGCCCTTGGGACACGCCGCGCTCGATCTCTACCGCATCTTCGTCGAGGAGGAGGACGGCCGCGGCCGCGACTTCTCCGCCATGCTGCCGCGCTTCGAATCGCGCGGCTCGCGCTGAGCCGCGGCGGCTCAACGGGTGATCAGTTCCGGTCCCATGAAGGCAGTGGGCATCCAGGTCGACAGCCACGGGATGTAAGTGACCAGGATCAGGAACACCAGGAGCACGCAGAGGAACGGCAGGGCGGCGCGGACGACGCCCATGACCGGCATGTTCGCGACGCCGCTCGTCACGAAGAGGTTGAGACCGACGGGCGGCGTGATCATTCCGATCTCCATGTTCACGACCATGATGATCCCGAGATGGATCGGGTCGATGCCGAGCTCCAGCGCGATCGGAAAGACCAGCGGCGCAACGATGACGATGAGGCCCGACGGCTCCATGAACTGTCCGCCGATCAGCAGGATCACGTTGACGACGACGAGGAACATGATCGGGCCGAACCCGGCGCTGAGCATGGCGCCGGCGATGGATTGCGGGATCTGCTCGTCCGTCAGGACGTGCTTCAGGATGAGCGCGTTGGCGATGATGAACATCAGCGTGACCGTGAGCTTGCCGGCCTCGAACAGCGTGTCGCGGGTATCGCGGTGGACAAAGACGGTGAGCAGCGCCCAGGGCTTCTGCAGAAGCGTGGACTTGGCGGCGGGCGCGGCTGCCGCCGACAGCGAGCCCCGCTCCACCATCTGCGTCATGTCGGCCGACCCCGCAGCGCCGCCCGCGGCGAGCGGCCCCATGTCGCGATAGACGAAGGTCGCGATGAGGAAGGCGTAGACCGAGGCCACGGCCGCGGCCTCGGTCGGCGTGAAGATGCCGCCATAGATGCCGCCGAGGATGATCACGATCAGGAACAGGCCCCAGGCGGCGTCGCGTCCCGCCGCCCAGACCTCGCCCCATCCCTGCCAGTCGCCTTTTGGAAGGTCGCGCAGCTTGGCGACGGCATAGATCGTCGTCATCAGCATCGTCCCGGCGAGCAGTCCGGGAATCACGCCGGCCAGGAACATGCGCCCGACGCTGACATCGGTGGCAGAGGCGTAGACGACCATGACGATTGAGGGCGGGATGAGGATGCCGAGCGTTCCCGCGTTGCAGATGACGCCGGCGGCGAAATCGCGCGAATATCCGACCTGGCGCATCCCGGCGATGACGATCGTCCCGATCGCGACCACGGTGGCGGGCGAGCTGCCCGACAGGGCGGCGAACATCATGCAGGCGAAGACGCCGGCAATGGCGAGCCCGCCCGGCAGGTGGCCGACCAGCGCGATGGCGAAGCGGATGATGCGCTGCGCGACGCCCCCCGTCGACATGAAGCTCGAGGCGAGGATGAAGAACGGGATCGCCAGAAGCGTATAGTGCCCGGCCATCGCCTGATAGAAGCTCTGCGCGATGGAACTGAGCGAGGTGTCCGACAGGACCAGCAGGAAGATGATGGAGCTGAGGCCGAGCGAGACGGCGATGGGCACGCCGATCAGGAGAAGGCCGATGACCATGCCGAAGAGGATCGCGACATGCATCGCTCAGCCCTCCTCCGCCCGGAGCCGCGCCTGCGCCTCGTCGACCTCGGCCTCGGCTTCGTGGCTGACGATGAAGCTCTCGCGCCGGCCGCGCACCACGTCGAGGAAGGCCTGGATGAACCGGAACAGAAGCAGCGCCACGCCGACCGGCAGCATCGTGTAGGGCACCACGCGCGGCAGCTTCTCGTAGGACTCGCCCATGTTGATCAAGGGTTCGAGCCAGGTGAGGAACGGCAGCATCGGCACCTGATCGGTCACGTACCAAGCCTGGTCGCGCGTCTCCTCGAAGCCGGTCGGCACCCAGCGTCCGGTGGTGCGATCGAGGGCGGCGTAGGGCGCCCAGTAATCCCACGATCCCTTGAGCAGCAGGAGAGTGTAGACGAGACAGCACAGGCCCGCGATCAGCGTCATCACCCGCCGCGGCCGCGCACCCACGACGTTGAGCACCGCATCGACCCCCAGATGCGCGGTCACCTTGACGCAATAGCTGATCCCGAACAGGACGAGCCAGGCAAACAGGATCAGCGTGACTTCCAAGCCCCAGATCAGCGAGGCGTTGAAGACGTAGCGCAGCACCACGTTGGCGAAGGTCACGAGCGTCATCAGGCCGAGCAGGACGGCAATCGCCGTTCGCTCGAACTGGTCGATGGCCCGGCTGAGGCCGTGCATTCCCGGTTCCGGCATCGGCCTCCTCCTTCTTCAGGCAGTGCGGGCCGCCTCCTTCCGGGCCGGCCCGCCGATCGCCGATTGGCTCAGGAGCCGGCGGTGACCTCCTTGTTGATCTCCTGCGCCGCCTCGATCCGGTCGGCGCCCACATCGGACTCGAACTGGCTCCAGACCGGCTTCATGGCGTCGACCCATTTCTGACGCTGCTCGTCGTCGAGCTCGCGCACTTCGCTGCCGGCGTCGATGATCGCCTGACGAGCCTCCTGGTTGGTATCGTAGGCGGCGGCGTTGCGCTCCTCGCTGACCTCGTCGATGATCGTGGCGAGCTGCGTGCGCACGTCCTCGTCGAGGCTGTTCCACCAGTCGACGCTGGTCACCAGCAGATAGTCGATGATGCCGTGATTGGTCTCGGTGATGCCGTCCTGCACCTCGAAGAACTTCTGGCCGTAGATGTTGGACCAGGTGTTTTCCTGCCCGTCCACGACGCCCTGCTGGAGCGCGCCGTAGACCTCGGAGAAGGCCATGGGCTGCGGGCTGGCATTGAGCGCCTCCATCTGCGCGACGAGCACGTCGGAGGGCTGGACGCGGAACTTGAGCCCGGCGGCGTCTTCGGGCGTGATGAGCGGCTTGTTGGCCGAGAACTGCTTCGCGCCATTGTGCCAGTAGGCCAGTCCCAGAAGACCGCGCCGCTCCATCGAGGTCAGCATCTCCTGCCCGGTCTCGGATTGCTGGAAGGCATCCACGGCATCCATGTTCACGAACATGAAGGGCAGGTCGTAGATGCGGAACACCTTGGTGAAGGTCTCGAACTTCGACAGCGATGGCGCGGCGAGCTGCACGTCGCCCTGAAGCATCGCCTCGAGCACCTGATCGTCGTTGTAGAGGGTCGAGTTGGGATAGACCTCCATGCAGGCGGTGCCGTCCATCTCGGAATTGACGCGGTCCTGCAACTGGCTCGCCGCGATGCCCTTGGGGTGCCGATCGGTATTGGTGACATGGCTGAACTTGATCACCATCTCGCCGGGATCGCAGCCGTCGCCTTCCTGAGCCATCGCGGAGGTGGCGAGGACCGTAGCGAGAGCGGCACTGGTCATCAGAATTTTCATTGTGGTTCCTCCCAGAACAACGGGCGCTTTTACGCTTGTGCCGGGCAGCATGCCGCCTCGGCCGCCGCGGATCAAGCCGCTTGTGCCGGTGCCATCCGCCAGCGCAGTGCGCCGCCGGGACCGTTCGGCATGTAGTCGCGGACAATCGGACCTGACGGCGTTCTTTGTTCAGGGCGAGGGTTGTCGGGCGTCGAGGCCGGCCTCTGCGGCCCCGGGCGGTGCTTGACGGGATCGACGCGCGGATCCAAGCATGATCCCCATGCGCCAGCTTCTTCTCTGCGTCTGCCTGAGCCTGCCGGCGGCCGCGGGCGATCTTCCCCAGCCCATCGATCCGGCCGATTATAGCGGTCATCCCGACGCCGAGCTGCGTCTCGGGCAAGCGCTGTTCTATGATCCGATCCTGTCGGGCAGCAGGACCGTGTCCTGCGCCACCTGCCACCATCCCCGCTTCGCCACCGGCGACGGCGTGTCGCTCGGCCTCGGCGATGGCGGCACGGGCCTCGGCCCCGAGCGGAGGGCCGATACGGAAAATCCGCCCGAACAGCGGGTGCCGCGGAACGCGCCGCCGCTCTTCAACCTGGGCCACAGGCTCGTCACGTCGCTCTTTGCCGACGGGCGCATCGAGGTCGATCCCGAGCGGCCTGGCGGCTTCCGGACCCCGCTCGACGACGACATGGTGGCCGGGTTCGACGGGATCCTGGCGGCCCAGACCATGTTCCCGGTCCTCGCGCCGGACGAGATGGCAGGGCACTACCGCGAAAGCGACGTGGCGCAGGCGGTGCGGCAAGGGCGCCTCACCGGAGAAGGCGGCGCCTGGGACATCATCGCGCACCGCGTCGCCGCCCTTCCGGCCTATGCCGAGGCCTTCGCCGCGGTCTATCCCGAGATCGGCGCTGGGCGGCCGATCGCCTTCACCGACATCTCGAACGCCATCGCCGCTTTCATGGCCGCCGAATGGCGCGCCGACGACAGCCCGTTCGACCGCCACCTGCGCGGCGCGGCGCCGCTCGACGGTGCGGCCGCCGCCGGGATGACCCTGTTCTTCGGCGATGCCGGCTGCGCCGCGTGTCATTCGGGGCCGCTTCTGAGCGATCAGGCCTTTCACGCCATGGCAGCACCGCAGCTCGGGCCCGGCAAGGCGGAACGGTTTGAAACCCACCACCGCGATACCGGGCGGATGCGCGTCACCGGCCGCATCGAGGACGCCTATGCGTTCCGAACGCCGATGCTGCGCAACGTCACGCGCACCGGCCCCTGGGGCCATGCCGGCGGCCATGCCGACCTGCGCGCCTTCGTCGCCGATCACGCCGATCCGGTGGCGGCGCTCGGCCGCTCGGCCCGCGATGTCGTGCTGCCGCAGGTGGCGGGGTTGCAGCCGGACTGGACGATCCTCGACGCCCGGGCGGAGCGGGCCGCCATCGCCGCGGCGGTCACCCAGCCGGCCCGGCCGCTGGCGCCCGCGGAGCTCGACGCCATCATGGCCTTCCTCGATGCGCTGACCGACGAGACGTCGCTCGAAGGTCGGCTCGGCATCCCCGGCCAGGTGCCCTCGGGCCTTCCCGTCGACCGCTAGCGGGTGATCCGCACGCGCCCGCCCGCGGCGACCTCGCGCCACGGGCTGGCGGTGCCGTCGGGCCAGAGCACGCGAACTGCCCCCCGATCCGCCGCGCCGATCCCGAAATGCACCGGTCCCGCCTGGCCGCCGCCATGCCCGCCGCCGACGGTCACCTCGCGCGTCTGAAGACCGGTCTGGGTGCGCACCTCGATCCAGGCGCCCACCGCGCGGGTATTGGGCGGCCCCATCCGCGGCTCGACCTCGATCCAGGCGCCAGCGGGCTCGCCAACGTTGCGCCACAGCCGCAGCGGCGCGCGGCGGGCGGAGACCACGAGATCGAGCCGCCCGTCGCGATCGAAATCGGCCAGCGCGGCGCCGCGCGAGCGGGCGTCGTCGTCGACCCCCGCCGCGGCGCCGGCCTGCATGAAGGTGCCGTCGGGCTGCTGCATCAGCAGATCGTTGGGGTCGCGCATCGCGTTCGACGGCATCTGGTCGACATTGCCCTTGGCGATGAAGAGGTCGAGGTGGCCGTCATTGTCCACGTCGGCGAATTCCGCGTGCCAGCCGGTCGAGGGCCGGCCGTCATCGCCGCGATAGGGGCGCTGCGCGGCCGCCCCGGTCGAGAAAGGCGCATCGCGCATCACGCCGCGATCGTTGAACTGCAACCGCTGATCGCCCATTGAGGTCAGCATCACCTCCGGAAAGCCGTCGCCGGTCAGGTCGGCGGAGGCGATGCCCATGCCCCAGAGCGACAGCTTCTCCCATCCATCCGCGGCCGTGCGCGGCGCCAGCGGGTCAAGGCGCCACATCTCCTCAAAGCCGCCCGTCACATAGTAATGCCGGTCGTTGGAGATCCGCAGCTCCGGCCGGCCCTCCCGCTGCCAGTCCGAGATCAGCATCGACAGCGCGCAATATCCGGGCGACAGGATCACCGGATCGCCGTAGCGCTCGCCCGTCGGCCGGTGCAGCTCGTTGTCGTCGCAGGTCCCGAAGGGGCCTTCGGGATCGCTCCGGTCGACGTAGTTGCCGATGGCGAGGGTGGGCCTCTGCCGATCCGGCTCCCACGTGGCGGCAAAGGCGGTCGTCCAGCCCTCGCCGCCGCGAAAGCCCCAGGCTTCGGTCGCGTCGACGAACCCGCAGGCCCCGTCGCCCTTCAGGAGCACGTTCGCCCCCACCCGCAGCACGACGAGATCGAGCACGGCGTCGCCGTCGATGTCGAGCGGATAGACGCCGGTCGTGTCGCGGAGATCGGGAAGCGCGCCTTGCGAGAAACGGATCGACGCGCCTCCCTCGTTGACGAAGAGTCGCAGCGGCTCCGCTCCCCCGGCCGCGGCGATGTCGGGCAGTTCGTCGCCGTTGCAGTCGAGAACCGCGACGCCGCCGCCGACGAAATGCTCCCAGCCGCCCGAATAGACATGCGCCAGCGGAAACGCCTCCGGCACCTCGGCGAAGCGCGGGCCGGCCCAGAGCTGGGTGGGCAGGAGGGCAGCGAGGATCCAGCGCATCAGGTGCCGAGCCGCGCTTCGGTCACCATGCCGAGCGCGAGCGCCGCGGCGCCGTGCGCCCAGAGCAGATCGCCCCAGGCATGCACCTCCACGGGCGGCAGCGGACGCCCCGTCTCGAGCGCGAAGGCCTGCATCTCGGCCAGCGTCTCCTGCTGGTAGAGGTAGTCGTAGCGCATGCGTTCCCCCGACAGGATCAGGAGGGAGGGATCGAACAGGTTCGTGACATTGGCAAGGCCCACCGAAAGGTAGCGGCCGGCACGGTGGAAGATCGATTGCGCGGCGGAATTGCCGGCCTGCGCCTCGGCATAGAGCCGTTCGATCAGCTGCGGCATCTGCGGCGGATCGGCCGCGATCGCCCCCATGGCCGCCGCCGCCTCGCGCGCCAGGGCGTAGTCGGCGACATAGGCCTCGAGACAGCCGCGCTGGCCGCACCGGCACAAGGCCCCGTCGAGCTGCACCTTGGTATGGCCGAGCTCGAGGCCGAGCCCGCGACTGCCGCGAAAGAGCTTGTGATCGAGGATGAGCCCCAGCCCCACCCCGTGCTCGATCGTCACCACGGCGAAATCGGCCATGCGCCGCCCGACGCCGAACCACAATTCCGCGAGAGCGACGAGATTGGCGTCGTTGTCGACGGTGACCGGAAGCCCCAGCGTGCCGCTCGCGCGCCTCGCCAGCGGCACGTCGCGCTCGGCCAGGACCGGCGACCAGTGCACGATGCCGGTCCGGTGGTCGACGAAGCCCGGCACGCCGAGACCGACGGCCGACAGATCGGCCCGGCCGAGGCCGGTTCCGGCCAGAAGATCCGCCATGAGGCCCGAGAGCGCCGCCATCTGGTCGTCGGCGGAGACGCGGCCCGGGCGCACGGCGCGACCGGCGGAGGCGATCTGGCCGCCGGCGAAGTCCACCAGGATCGCCGTGTGCTCGCGGTCCGACAGCTTCACGCCGGCGACGAGATGCGCCTCGGGGCGCGTCGCCAGCGCCACGGGCGGGCGGCCGGGGCCGGCCTCCGTCGCGCCGCGACCAGCCTCGCATTCGCGCAGGTATCCGGTCTCGATGAGATCGGCTGTGACGGTCGAAATGGTTGCCGGCGAAACCCGGAGCTCCTTGGCGATCTGGGCCCGCGAGACCTGCCCTAGGGCGCGCACCGTCTCGAACACCGCCTGGCGCAGGGCGCGCGGCGGCTCCGCCGCCCGGCCCGGCAGCGGACCGCAGCCGACCGGCTCGACATCTGGTGCGTCGCCGTCCATTCGTTCATCTCCAGAACAAATTGCGCCACACCCGCCGGCACAAAGACGTCTTGCAGCCGCAGAACAGATCATTCGACGGGCATGCCGAAGAGGATACGCAACAATAAGTTTGACAGCCAAACGAAATCTGGCAACATCCCGTCAAATTCGGCTCCGCGCGGGTCCGGATATAAAAACGGGAGGATTCCATGATCAGACGCTCATTTCTCGCCGCCGCGCTGGCGGCGACCTGTCTCACGCCCGCTCTTGCCCAGGACGGCCCGACCGTCGGGGTGAGCTGGTCCAACTTCCAGGAGGAACGCTGGAAGACCGACGAGGCGGCGATAAAGGCCGCGCTCGAAGAGGCCGGCGCGACCTATATCTCCGCCGACGCGCAATCGTCCTCGTCGAAGCAGCTCTCCGACATCGAATCGCTCATCTCGCAGGGGGCCGACGCGCTGATCATCCTCGCCCAGGACAGCCAGGCGATCATTCCGGCCGTGCAGCGGGCCGCGAACAACGGCATCCCGGTCGTGGGCTACGACCGGCTGATCGAGGATCCGCGCGCCTTCTACCTGACCTTCGACAACATCGAGGTCGGCCGGATGGAGGCGCGTGCCGTGCTCGAGGCCCAACCCACCGGCAATTACGTCATGATCAAGGGCTCGCCCACCGATCCCAACGCCGACTTCCTCCGCCAGGGGCAGCAGGAGGTGCTGCAGGATGCGATCGACGCGGGCGACATCACCATCGTGGGCGAAGCCTATACCGACCAGTGGCTGCCCGCCAACGCGCAGCGGAACATGGAACAGATCCTGACCGCCAATGACAACAACGTGGACGCGGTGGTCGCCTCGAACGACGGCACGGCCGGCGGCGCCGTCGCGGCGCTCCAGGCGCAGGGCCTGGCGGGCATCCCCGTGTCCGGGCAGGATGCCGACAAGGCGGCGCTGAACCGGATCGCCCAGGGCACCCAGACCGTCTCGGTCTGGAAGGACAGCCGGGATCTCGGCCGCAAGGCCGCGGAGATCGCCCTGTCTCTCGCCGGAGGCACCGAGTTGAGCAATATCGAGGGCGCCGAGGAATGGACCTCGCCGGGCGGCGCGACGCTCTGGGCCGAGTTCCTGAAGCCGGTTCCCATCACCGCGGACAATCTCGATGTGGTGGTCGATGCCGGCTGGATCTCTGAGGACGAGCTGTGCCAGGGGGTCCAGAACGGCCCGGCGCCCTGCAACTGATCGTCCGTCCCTTGCCGGGGTCCGGCCGGTCCGGGCCCCGCCTCATACCGACCGGGAGGTCACGCCATGGCCGATGCCAGCGCATCCTCGCCTGACTCGCAGGCCCAGCGCGGAAACATCATCAAGACCCTCGGCATCGACACGCGCCTGCTCGGCATGGTCGGGGCGTTCGTCGTGGTCTGCCTGGTGTTCAACCTGCTGACCGACGGCCGCTTCCTGACGCCCCGCAACGTCTTCAACCTGACGATCCAGACGGTCAGCGTGGCGATCATGGCCACGGGGATGGTCTTCGTGATCGTCACGCGACACATCGATCTGAGCGTCGGCTCGCTTCTCGCGACCTGCTCGGCGATGATGGCGATCACCCAGACCAACATCCTGCCGGGGATGGGGCTCGATTTCGGCAATCCGCTCATCGCTCCCGTGGCGATCCTGATCGGCATCGCCACCGGCGCGGTGATCGGCGGCTTTCAGGGCTTCCTGGTGGGCTACCTCTCCATCCCGTCGTTCATCGTGACGCTGGGCGGTCTTCTGGTCTGGCGCAACGTCGCGTGGTACCTGACCAGCGGCCAGACCATCGGGCCGCTCGACGAGAACTTCCAGCTCCTGGGCGGCATCGGCGGCACCATGGGCGAGACCGGCAGCTGGATCCTCGCAGCGATCTGCGTCGTCGTCGCCTGCATCGCGATCTGGTCGGCGCGGCGCGCCCGGATCGCGCATGAATTCCCGGTCAAGCCGGTCTGGGCCGAGATCATGCTGATGGTCGTCTCGGCCGCTCTGATCTTCGGCTTCGTCGCAATCCTGAACGCCTACGACGTTCCCTTCCGGGTGCTCCAGCAGCGCTTCGCCGCGACCGGCGGGACGATGCCCGAAGGCTACAGCGAAGGGTACGGCGTGCCCTATTCCGTGCTGTTGCTGATCCTTGTCGCGGTCATCATGACGGTGACGGCGCGCAAGACCCGCCTCGGCCGCTACATCTTCGCCACGGGTGGCAATCCGAACGCGGCGGAACTGTCGGGCATCGACACCAAGCTGCTGACGGTGAAGGTCTTCGCGATCATGGGGATCCTCTGCGCCCTGGCCGGGCTCGTCGCCTCGGCGCGCCTCTCCTTCCATTCGAACGACATCGGCACGCTCGACGAGTTGCGCGTCATCGCGGCGGCGGTCATCGGCGGCACGGCCCTCGCCGGCGGATTGGGCACGATCTACGGCGCGATCCTCGGCGCGCTGATCATGCAGTCGCTGCAATCGGGCATGGCCATGGTGGGCGTCGACGCCCCGTTCCAGAACATCGTGGTGGGCGCCGTGCTCGTGCTCGCCGTGCTCGTCGACATCATCTATCGCAAGCGGACCGGAGCCTGACATGATCGACCGCAGCGGAACCGCCCTCGTGGAATTGCGCGACATCTCGATCTCGTTCGGAGGCATCAAGGCGGTCGATCACGTGTCGATCGATCTCTATCCTGGTGAGGTGGTGGGCCTGCTCGGCCATAACGGGGCCGGCAAGTCGACGCTCATCAAGTGCCTCTCGGGCGCCTACCGACAGGATTCGGGGGACATCTTCGTCAATGGCGACAAGGCCTCGATCGAGACGCCGCGCGATGCCCGCAGATACAACATCGAGACGATCTATCAGACCCTGGCGCTGGCCGACAATCTCGACGCCGCCTCGAACCTGTTTCTCGGGCGGGAACTGACGACCTCGCTGGGCTTCGTCGACGACGCCGCCATGGAGGCCGAGACCCGGCGGATCATGGGCCGCCTCAACCCGAACTTCCGCAAGTTCGCCGCCCCCGTCTCGGCGCTCTCCGGCGGTCAGCGCCAGTCGGTGGCCATCGCCCGGGCCGTCTATTTCGAGGCGAAGATCCTCATCATGGACGAGCCGACCGCCGCCCTAGGGCCGCAGGAGACGCAGATGGTGGCCGAACTTATTCAGGAGTTGAAGCGCCAGGGGCTCGGCATCTTCCTGATTGACCACGACGTGCATCAGGTGAAGCGGCTTTGCGATCGCGCGGCGGTGATGAAGAACGGCGAGCTGGTCGGGGTCGTCGAGGTGGACAACGTGACGACCGACGATCTTCTCGGCATGATCATTGCCGGCAAGAAGCCCGAGAAAACCGCCGCCTGAGCGTCGGACGCGTCGGACGCGTCAGACGGGCAAGGCGGTGGTGAACTTCAGCTCCTCCATCGAGAGGAGCGCGGTCACGTTGTGGATCTTCACCTCCGCGATCAGCGCCTGGTAGAAGGTGTCGTAGGCCCGCGCGTTCCGGACACGGACCTTCAGGATGTAGTCGATATCGCCCGCGAGGCGGTGCGCCTCCTGCACTTCCGGCCGGGCGCGCAGCGCCTGCAAGAACCGTTCCTGCCACTGGGCATCGTGTTCCGAGGTGCGGATCAGCACGAAGAAGCAGGCGTCGAACCCCAGCGCCTCGGCATCGAGCAATACGGTCTGCCGCCCCACGACCCCCCCTTCGCGCAACTTGCGGATGCGGTTCCAGACCGGTGTCTTGGAGGACCCCACCGCCTTGGCGATCTCGTCCAGCGACTGGCCCGCGTCACGCTGCAATTCGCGAAGAATCTTCCGATCGAGATCGTCGACGCGGACGGACATTCGCAGCATCCTTCCAATCCGGAACAGGTGGCCCTCGAGCGGCGCATCGCGGAACACCGGTTCCTTATATCGCGCCCGCCCCTGCCATGAAGCGGAAAACTGTTCTATCTCGACCGTGCAGGCACAGGAGCGCGACATGCAGCACTTCCCGATCTTTGTGAACCTCGCCGGACGGCGGGTCGTGCTGTCGGGCAGCGGCGGTGCGGCGCTCTCGAAACTGCGGCTGCTGTTGAAGACCGAGGCGCATCTGACCGTGTTCGCGCCCGATCCGGCGCCGGAGATCCGCGCCTGGGCGGCCGAGGGCCGCCTGCGGCTCGTCATCCGCCCGATCGAGCCGGGCGATGCGCTCTGCGCGGCGCTCTTCTATGCCGCCAATGACGACGACGCCGAGGATGCGCGCGTCGCTCGCCTGGCGCGGGCCGATGGCGCGCTGGTCAACATGGTCGACAATCTGGAGGGCTCGCAGTTCATCACGCCGGCGATCGTCGACCGCGATCCCGTCACCATCGCCATCGGGACGGAAGGCGCCGCACCGGTTCTGGCGCGCTCGATCAAGCGCGACCTCGAGGAGCGGCTGTCGCCCGTGCTGGGCACCCTCGCGCGCATCGGCAAGGGCTTCCGGCAGGCCGCCGAGGTGCTGCCCTTCGGCCGGCCGCGCCGGGAGTTCTGGGCCGACTATTATCACCGGACCGGCCCCCGCGCCGTCGCCCGTGACGGCGAGGCGGGGCTGCGACCGGCGCTCGACCGCCTGCTCGAGAGCCACCTGGCGCCGCGGAGCGGTGGGGCCGGCCATGTGGTCTTCGTGGGGGCAGGCCCGGGAGATCCGGACCTGCTGACCATGCGGGCGCGCAACGCGCTCGACGCGGCCGACGTGATCATCCACGACCGTCTGGTCGCCGCCGAGATCCTCGAACTGGCGCGGCGCGAGGCAACGCTTCTCGACGTGGGCAAGGAGGGCTTCGGCCGCCACACCCCGCAAGGCGACATCAACGATCTGATCGTGACGCATGTCCGCGCCGGGGCGCAGGTCGTCCGGCTGAAATCGGGCGATCCCACGGTGTTCGGCCGCCTCGACGAGGAGATCGAGGCCGTCGAGGCGGCGGGGCTCGACTGGTCCATCGTCCCGGGCATCACCGCGGCCTCGGCCGCCGTGGCGGCGATCGGCCAGAGCCTGACCCGGCGCGGCCGGAACGCCTCGGTGCGTCTGATCACCGGTCACGTCATGCGCGGCTTTGCCGACCACGACTGGGCGCAGCTCGCTCGCCCGGACGAGGTCGCCGCGATCTACATGGCCAAGCATGCGGCGCGGTTCATCCAGGGCCGGCTGCTGATGCATGGTGCCGATCCCGCAACCCCCGTGACCTTGGTCGAGAATGCCTCCCGCCCTGACGAGCGGCGTATCGCCACCACGCTCGGGCGGCTCGAGCCGGCGCTGAGCGAGGCGGACCTGTCGGGTCCGGCCCTCCTGCTCTACGGCCTGGCGCCGCGCCGCGCCGCCGAGATCTCCCTACCGCTTCAGGAGGCGCTCTGATGCCCCGCCAGTTCACCCCGAAGGTCGTCACCGCTAACCGCCTGCTGGAGGGCGATGCCGTCTGGCTGACCGAAGACGACGAGTGGTCGGTCGACATGGCCAAGGCGGAACTCATCGAGGACGAGGCGGTCGCGCAAGACCGGCTGCTCTTCGCGCAAACCCAGCCGGACCGGATCGTGGGCGCCTATCTGGCCGATGCCAAGGCCGGCCCTCACGGTCCGGAACCCGTCCATTTCAGGGAGACCTTTCGGACGAAGGGCCCCTCGAACTACGTCCACGGCAAGCAGGAAACGCTCTGAGCCGTTCCCGCCTGCGAAGGAGCCATTCCATGTATACCTACACCGATTTCGACGAGGCATTCGTGCGCGAGCGTGTCGCCCAGTTCCGGGCGCAGGTGGAGCGGCGGATCGACGGCAGTCTGACCGAGGACGAGTTCAAGCCGCTGCGGCTGATGAACGGCCTCTATCTTCAGTTGCACGCCTACATGCTGCGCGTGGCGATCCCCTATGGCACGCTGTCCTCGCGGCAGATGCGTCAGCTCGGGCATATCGCCGCCAAGTGGGACCGCGGCTACGGCCACTTCACCACGCGGCAGAACATCCAGTTCAACTGGCCGAAGCTCGCCGACATCCCCGACATCCTGGATGCGCTGGCCGACGTGGAGATGCACGCGATCCAGACTTCGGGCAACACCATCCGGAACGTGACGGCCGACCATTTCGCCGGCGCCGCGCAGGACGAGATCGCCGATCCCCGGCCGTATGCCGAGCTGCTGCGGCAATGGTCGACCGACCACCCCGAATTCCAGTTCCTGCCGCGGAAATTCAAGATCGCGGTGTCGGGCAGCGTGCACGACCGCGCCGTGACGCGGGCCCACGATATCGGGCTCGAGATCGTCGAGCGGGAGGGCCGCATCGGCTTTCGCGTGCTGGTCGGCGGTGGCCTCGGCCGGACGCCGATGATCGGCCAGGTCGTTCGCGACTTTCTGCCCGAGGAGGATCTGCTGCCCTATGTCGAGGCGGTGGTCAGCGTCTACAATCTGCTCGGACGCCGCGACAACAAGTTCAAGGCGCGGATCAAGATCACCGTGCACGAGACTGGAATCGATGAGATTCGCCGGCTAGTCGAGACCCACTTCGCCGAGATCCGCCCGGACTTCACCGGCATCGATCAGCAGATCCTCGGCGGGATCAAGGCGCAGTTCGCGCCCCCGGGCTACGACGCCCTGCCGCTCGAAAGCTACGAGGCCCGCTACCGCGACGATCCCGTCTTCCGGTCCTGGATCGACACCAACATCGCCGCCCATCAACGCGACGATCACGCCATCGTCTCGGTCTCCCTGAAGACGCCGGGACAGACGCCGGGCGATGCGACGAGCGCCCAGATGGAGGTGCTGGCGGCGCTGGCCGAGGCCTATGGCTATGACGAGCTGCGGATCAGCCACGAGCAGAACGTGATCCTGCCGCACGTGCCGCGCGCGCACCTGCCCGAGATCCACCGGGCGCTGAAGGAGGCGGGGCTGGCGGCGGCAAATATCGGCCTCGTCTCGGACATCATCGCCTGCCCGGGCATGGATTACTGCGCGCTGGCCACCGCCCGCTCCATTCCCGTCGCGCAGGAAATCGCGACGCGGTTCGAGGAGCTGAAGCTGGCGCACGAGATCGGACCGCTGAAGATCAAGATATCGGGCTGCATCAACGCCTGCGGACACCACCATGTGGGCCATATCGGCATTCTCGGGCTAGACCGGGCGGGGGTCGAGAATTACCAGATCACGCTTGGCGGCGACGCCACCGAGGATGCGGCGATCGGCACGCGAACCGGACCGGGCTTCGCCTATGACGAGATCGTGCCTGCGATCGAGCGTATCCTGCACGCCTATCTGGAGATCCGGAAGGACGAGGACGAGACGTTTCTCATGGTCTATCGCCGGGTCGGGATGGATCCGTTCAAGGCCGCCCTCTATCCGCAGAAGCAGAAGGAGCGGGCCGATGCGGCATGAGGCCCACATCATGCCCGTGGCCGAGCGGGTGGCGGACCTCAACCGCCGCTACGCGCACCACGCCGCCATCGACGTGCTGCGCCACGCGCTCCGGGACCCGGCCGTGGGGCGGACGGCGATGGTGTCGTCCTTCGGGGCGGAATCCGTGGCGCTTCTCCACCTCGTGGCGGTGGTCGATCCGACAACGCCGGTGCTGTTTCTCGACACCGAGATGCTGTTTCCCGAAACGCTGGCCTATCAGCGCGATGTGGCCCGGCACCTGGGCCTGAAGGATGTGCGCGTGCTGCACCCCGATCCGGCCGACCGGGCGCGGCTCGATCCCGACAGGATGCTGAACCGCACCGATCCCGACGCCTGCTGCAACTTCCGGAAGACGGCGCCGCTGGCGCGCGCGCTCGACGGGTTCGACGCCTGGATCACCGGGCGCAAGCGATTTCAGGGCGGTGCGCGCTCCACCCTCGACTTCTTCGAGGAGGAGGACGGGACCGGCCGGATCAAGGTCAACCCCCTGGTCCACTGGGAGCGTCACGACGTGGGCGACTACATGGTCAACAACCGCCTGCCGCGGCATCCGCTCGTCTCGAAGGGCTATCCCTCCATCGGGTGCGAGCCGTGCACGTCGAAGGTCGCGCCGGGCGAGGATCAACGCGCCGGGCGCTGGCGCGGACAGGACAAGGACGAATGCGGCATCCACTTCGTCAACGGCAAGGTGGTGCGTGGGCCGCTCAAGGAGAGTGTGGCATGAGCGTGATTGTGACCGATGCGGGCTTCGCGGCCGACGACTGGCAGGCGGGCTACACCGCGCTGCAGGACTTCCCCTCCGACGAGGCGGGACGCGGTCTGGCCCTCGATCTGGCCTCCGATACCGACCCGGCTGAGCTTGCGGGCAGGCTCGCGGGCGTGCTGATGATCCGCGTCGACTTCCCCTCCTCCTCCGACGGTCGCGGCTTCACCATCGCCCGACAGCTTCGCCGGCAGGGATATGACGGGCGGTTGCGGGCCAAGGGCCACGTCATCGCCGACCAGTACGCGATGGCCCGGCGCGTGGGCTTCGACGAGGTCGAGATCGCCGGCGATCTCGCGGCCCGGCAACCGGAGGATCAGTGGCGCCGCCGCGCCGACTGGCGCGCCCGCGACTATCAGGCCCGGCTGCGCGGCTGAGCCCCACCTTTCCCGACATCCGACCATAGGCTAGAGAGGGCCGGTAGCGACCATGCCGGCAGATCCACATGAACGACATGACCTCCGTCAGATCCGCGAAACCCAAGGCCATGCCCGACGCGCAGACCGTGCTGTCGGTGACGCACTGGACCGACCGGCTTTTCTCCTTCCGGGTGACACGGCCGCAGAGCCTGCGCTTCCGGTCCGGCGAGTTCGTGATGATCGGGCTCCTGAAGGAGGACGGCAAGCCGCTTCTCAGGGCTTATTCCATCGCCTCTCCGGCCTGGGACGACGCCCTGGAATTCTACTCGATCAAGGTCGAGGACGGACCTCTGACCTCGCGCCTCCAGCATATCCAGGAGGGCGACCAGATCATCATGCGCCCGAAACCCGTGGGCACGCTGGTGCACGACGCCCTGCTTCCGGGCAAGCGGCTGTGGCTGTTCTCGACGGGAACCGGCATCGCGCCCTTCGCGAGCCTGATCCGCGATCCGCAGACCTATGCCGATTACGAGCAGATCTTCCTCACCCATACCTGCCGCCACGTGGCCGAGCTGGAATATGGAAGGCGCCTCGTCGAGCAGGTCAGGACGGACGAGATGCTGCGCGAGCTGACCGACGGCGGCGTTGACAGGCTCGTCTATTATCCCACGACCACCCAGGAACCGAGCGACCGGATGGGCCGGATTACCGACCTGCTCCGCACCGGCGATCTGTTCCGTGATCTGGGAACGGGCGGAATGAGTGCCGAGACGGATCGCGCGATGGTCTGCGGCTCGATCGGCCTGAACACCGATCTCAAGGTCATTCTCGAAGGCTTCGGGCTCAAGGAAGGCGCCAACAGCGAGCCCGCGGAATACGTGGTCGAAAAGGCGTTCGTCGGGTAGCGGGCCGGCCACGCATTCTGGCCGGCCAACTCAGGGCTGCGGTGCGGGTCCCGCAATCAACGCTTCGCGGATCTCCGTCACGACCTCGGGCGGAACGCTCTGCCCGGGTTCGCCCTCCGCGTTCTGCACGGTCTCGACAAGCTCGGCCTGCCGGTCTTCGGGCAGGTCGGAGGCGCGGATCGCCGCGATGACCCGGGCGCTGTCCCAGGCTTCGGGCGCCAGCAACTCATCGAGCGCCTCGCGCCCGTCGGCCACCATGCCGGTGGTTCCTTCATCCGCGGCGGCTTCGACCGCATCGTCACGCGCCGCCTCGGCTGGCGAGTTGCCGCTTCTGGCGGCGTCGACGGCCGCATCCGTCGCCTCGTTCGACGCCGTGCCTATGTCGCTCGACTGCGTCTCGAGCTCATCGGACGAAGATTGCGCCTCGCCCGACATCACCGTCGCCTCGCCCGCCTCCGATCCCGCACCTTCGGCAGGCTCTGCGGTCGCGGTCTCGGTTCCGCCCGCGGCGGATGACACATCGCCTTCTTCCTCCTGACAACCGGCCAGAAACATGCCGGTTGCCAGGAGGGCGGCGATACGGATGGGTTGCGGTATCACCCCTTGCGCAGGCAACTTACTGCGACTCGGTCGAGCCCGTGTCGCCCGAGCTTTCCTCGGTCGAGCCCGTGTCGCCCGAGCTTTCCTCGGTCGCTGCGCCGGACGAGTCGTCGCTGGCTTCGTCCTGACAGGCTGTCAGAAACAGCCCCGAGGCTAGAACGGCAAGGATCGACATGAGACGGATGGTCATTCGTGATCTCCTTTGGCTTGTGACGGGTGAGTCCATCGTGCCCTCATTGGTTCCGGAGCGGAACCGAGGCAAGCGGTTTCCCGCCGTCTTTCGTCTTGAAGAAATCGCCTCCGGCGGTTATTTTATCACTCCGAAGCAAGGACCCATGGAAGGACCACACCCATCGCTCGCAGACCCCACAATGCGCCCCCCACGCGCGACACCGGCCCCCGCGTCAACGGACGCATCCGGGCCCCCGAAATCCGCCTCATCGGTGCCGAGGGTGAAAATGTCGGCGTGGTGACACCCGACCGCGGCATGGAACTGGCCGAGGCCGCAGGGCTCGACCTCGTCGAGATCTCGCCGAACGCCACGCCGCCGGTCTGCAAGATCATGGATTTCGGCAAGTTCAAGTACGAGCAGCAGAAGCGGGAATCCGAAGCGCGCAAGAAGCAGAAGACGATCGAGGTGAAGGAGGTGAAGTTCCGCCCCAACACCGACGTGCATGATTACGACGTCAAGATGCGCAACGTCTTCAAGTTTCTCGAGAACGGCGACAAGGTGAAGGTCACGCTGCGCTTCCGCGGACGAGAGATGGCGCACCAGAATCTCGGCCGGGAATTGCTGGAGCGGGTCGCAGACGACACGCGCGAGATCGGCAAGGTCGAAAACTTCCCCAAGATGGAAGGCCGGCAGATGGTCATGATGATCGGACCGGCCAGATAGACGGGCGGTTCCGGATCGCCTGCCATGCGCGCGGTCCGGATCGGCCATCATCGTGAAAGAACAGGCTCGCCAGGAGCCGCGGCCCCTCAGGTCTCGGCGGCCGGGGCTTCCTGGCCGCGCGGATGCGGCCGCTTCGGCGTTTCCTTCAGCAGGCCGCCAATCCCCATCCGCGCGATCTCGTCCGGCGTGGGCTCAAGCCCGCAGCAGATCCGCTCGAGCACCCAGTCGGCTCCGTTGAGCGCCGGAGAGCGGGCGCATCCCGGAAGACCGATCACCGGACGGGGCCCGAGCCGGCCAAAAAAGAGGAGGTTGCCCGGATCGACTGGCATGCCGAACCGCGTCAGCCTGCCCCCCGCCTGCATTAGCCCCTCGGGCCCCACATCGTGCGGATCGGAGGTGGCCGAGGCGGTGAGGATGAGCGCCAGATCGGCCTCGACGCCGCTCAGCGCCGCCGCGATCGAGCGCGTATCGTGGGGCACGACACGCACATCCGCCAGCCTCATGCCCAGCCGCTCGAGCCGCAGCGCGATGGCGGCCTCGCCCTTGCCGGGCCCCTGGCCCAGATCGGTGATGATGAGGGCGGCGTCGCGCAGGACGACCTGGCTGACGCCGATCGCGGCCGGTGCGGCCTGTGCGCCGGCCTCGACCACCGCCGCCGCTACCGCGTAGGAAATGATCTTGACCGTCGCGACCATGGTTCCGTCCGCCACGCGGCTGAAGGGGGCGAGCGTCGCCAACGTCGCCATCGGATCGACCCGGTTCAGGCGATCGACCGCCGCGACGTCGAGGGACAGGATGCCGGGGCGCGTGGCATAAAGGTTGACCCGCCCGGTGCTTGCGGCTCTCACCCGAAGGCCCACCGCCTCCGGATCGGGCACCAGGGCGGCGGCGATCCGCGTCGCTGCCTCGTCCTCGCCCAGATCGGCGGCGTCCGGCCGGGCGACGACGATCTCGTCCACCCCCTCGGCGCGCAACGCTGCGAGGTCTTCGGCCTCGAGCCGGCGGCCCTTGCGGATGCGGCCGCTGCGGATGCGCAGCGAATGCGCGAGAATTGCGCCCTCGGCTCTGTCGAGTGGCACCGGCCCGAACTCCATCAGCCGCGCCTCAACCGCTCGACGATCTGCGCCATGATCGCGACGGCGATCTCGGCTGGACTGCGCGCGCCGATATCGAGCCCGACCGGCGCGTGGATGCGCGCGACGCTGTCGTCGCTGAGCCCCTGCTCCTTCAGGCGCGCCACCCGCTTGGCATGGGTCCGGCTCGACCCGAGGCAGCCGAGATAGAACGCCTCCGAGGCGAGCGTCTCGAGGATCGCCGGATCGTCGAGCTTCGGATCATGCGTCAGCGTCACCACCGCGGTGCGGGCGTCGATCCCGTGCCCGGCCAGGGCCTCGTCGGGCCAGTCATGGATCAGCCGTTCGCCCGGAAACCGCGCGGCGCTGGCGAAGCTGTCGCGCGGATCGACGAGAACCGCGTCGAACCCCGACAGCCGCGCCATCTGCATCAGCGGCTGGGCGATGTGGACTCCGCCGACCACCACCATGCGCAGCGGCGGATTGTGGATGGCGACGAACGTCGCGCCGTCCTCCTCGAAGCCCGACCGGTCGAGCCGGAACCGCTCGGCGTGGAGCGGGGGCCGCGCCAGACGCCGATGCCAGGCGACGGTGTCGACCTCGTAGGCCACCTGCTGCCGCGCCGCGCGCGCCGCCACGAGGTCCGACAGGAGGTCGGGCGGCAGGTCCGCCTCGCCAACCGGCTCGACCATCACGCGGATCCGCCCGCCGCAGGCCAGCCCTACCGCGAAGGCCTCGTCGTCGGAAACGCCGAACTCAAGGATCCGCGCACCGCCCTCCGCGGCGGCCTCCATCGCCTCGACCACGACCGCGCCTTCGACGCAGCCGCCTGACACGGAACCCGCGATCTCGCCGTCGCCGGAGATCGCGAGCTGGCTGCCGACCGGGCGCGGCGCCGAGCCCCATGTCTCGATCACCGTGGCAAGAGCCGCCCCGCGTCCGGCCCGATGCCAGTCGAGCGCGGTCTCGGGAATGTCGTCGAACGTCGTCTGGGTCATGTGGTCTATCTGTGTCCGGCACCGACCGATTGCCACCGGAAGATGGCTCCTCGATCGCAAGAGGCCGCCCCCGAAGGGACGGCCCCGACAGATGCCAGTGCGGCGATCAGCCGTTCGTGCAGTTCTGCAGCTCCTCGACCGAGGGGCCATCAGGCGTGCGGCCCAGATTGTAGGGCGCGGAGGCCTCGCGCCACTGGGCGTAGTCGTTCAGATATTGCACCATCGACAGGTAGACCTTGCCCGCAGAGGGGTTCTCGCAGGACACCTCGACGATCACCTCGTTGGCGATCTGCTGGATCTCGGCCAGCGCCTCGTCGGTATAGCGGTCGATCTGAACGGCGTCGTCCCACTTGGCATAGGCTTCGGTGGCGCGCTTTTCGGTGAAGGCGAGCGACCACAGCATGGTGGCGTCGGCGGCGATGCGCAGCTTCTCCTTCGTCTCGTCCGACAGCTGGTCCCAGGCCGACTGGTTGATCATGACGCCGAAGACCGAGGCCGATTGATGCCAGCCCGGCGTCGACCAGTTCGACGTGACCTGCTGGAAGCCAGCCGACCAGTCGACATTGGGGGTCGAGAACTCGCCGCCGTCGATCACGCCGCGCTCCAGCGCCTGATAGACCTCGCCGCCGGCCATCGACACCTGGCTGCCGCCCAGCCGCTCGAGAATGCGGCCCTGCTCGTTCCCGGAGACGCGGAGGCGCATGCCCTTCAGATCCTCGAGCGACGTCATCTGCTTGTTGGTGTGAAAGCCGCTCTCGTTGTTGGTGACGCCATAGGGCAGATACATCATCCCGAACTGGCCGTAGGTCTGCTCGTAGAGCTCGCGGCCGCCCCACTGGTTGATCCAGTTGATGTAATCCACTGCGTTGAAGAGCGCGGGCGTGGTGGCAAGCGGCGTGAAGGCCGCGTCGCGCCCGGCCCAGTAGCCCGGCCAGTCCGCACCGGCCTGCACCGTGCCGGACTGCACCGCGCCGAATACCTCGCCCGGGGGAACCAGGCTGCCGCCTTCGTAGAAGTCGATGGTCAGCTCGTCACCGGTCAGCTTGTTGGCAAGGTCGACGAAATGGCGGTCGAACTCGATCAGCTCCAGGGACGACGGCCAGGTGGTCGTCATCGTCCAGCTCTGCTGCGCGGCTGCGGCACCGGCCATTCCGACGCTGAGCGCCGCCGCGGCGACAAGTGTCTTCACTGTCATGTCTCTCTCCCTTGGTTTTTTATTGATACAGCACGCGCGGCAACCAGGTCACAAGCCCCGGGATCAGCGCCACCGCGACGCACATCAGCACGATCAGCACGATGAACGGCATCACGCCCTTGATGATGTCCGTCGTCTTGACCTCCTTCGGCGCGATGGCGCGCAGATAGAACAGCGCGTATCCGAATGGCGGCGTCAGGAAGCTCGTCTGCAGCACCACTGCCATCAGCACGACGAACCACAGAAGGTCCACCTGCGGCATCTCCTGCACGATGGGGAGGAAGATCGGAAAGCTCAGAAGCACGATCCCCGTCCAGTCGAGAAACGCGCCGAGAATGAACACGATACCCATCATCACCGTCAGCAGCAGCCACGGCGCCATGTCGAGATTGCGGATCAGCTCCTGCGTCGCGCGGAGCCCGCCGGTGATGTTGAACACCCCGGTGAAGGCGGTGGCGCCGACGACGATGAAGAGGATCATTGCCGAAGTCTTCCCGGTCTCCTTGAGCGCGTCGTAGAAGCTCGGCCAGGTGAAGCGGCGGCGGGCGATCACGATGAGAAGCGCCAGAGCCGCGCCGATCGCCGAGGCCTCGGTCGCCGTGGCGATGCCGATCAGCAGCGAGCCCAGGATGCCGAAGATCAGCAGCAGCGGCGGCACCGCCTCCTTCAGCAGCATCAGGTAGAGATCGCGCCGCGGCGGCATGTCCTCGGGCGTGACCGACGGCGCCATGTCGGGCCGGATCATCGCCAGGATCGCGACCCAGACCGCATAGAGCAGGCCCAGGATCACGCCGGGCAGCATCGCGCCGGCAAAGAGTTCTCCGACCGACAGCGGCGAATAGGACGCCATGAGGATCAGCATGATCGAGGGCGGGATCAGGATGCCGAGGCAGCCCGATGCCGCGATCACACCCGTCGTCAGCGTCGGGGAATAGCCGTATTGCAGCATCGGCCGCAGCGCCATCACCCCCATCACGGTGATCGACGCGCCGATGATGCCGGTCGTCGCCGCCAGGAGGATCGAGATGAAGACCACCGCAAGCGCGAGGCCCCCGCGCACGTTCGACATCAACAGCCGAAGCGATTCGAACATCTTGTCGGTGACGCCGGAATTCGACAGGAACTGCGCCATCAGCACGAAGAGCGGAATGGCGATCAGCGTGTAATTGTCGAGCACGTCGCCGAAGATGCGGTTGATGACGATGCCCAGAACCATCGTCTTGCCGGCGACGACCGCGCCCAGGACCGCCGTGCCGCCAAGCACGAAGGCCAGCGGGTGGCCCATCATCAGACCGAGGACGAGAAGCCCGAACATCAAGAGTGCGATGGATTCAGCGCCCATCGATCGCCTCCTCGTGGCCGAGCACCAGTTTCAGGAACTCCGAGATCCCCTGGATGAGCAGCAACGCGGCCGCCACGCAGAGCGCGATCTTGAGCGGATAGACCGGCATCGCCACCGCGCCGTAGGTGACCTCGCGCTGCGCGAAGCTTTTGACCGCGAAGTCGTAGGAGCGCATGAGGAAGACCCAGGCGAAGGGGAAGAAGAAGATGATATAGCCCAGGATCTCGGTGATGCGGCGCAGGCCCGGCGAGAACCGCTCGATCAGCAGGTCGACGCGCACATGCGCCTGATGCCGCAGCGCATACCCGCCCAGAAGGATGAAGTAGAACCCGTAGAGCTGCTTGGAGACGTCGAAGGCCCAGCGGGTCGGCGCGTTGAACGCGTATCGAAGAACCACGTCGTAGATGATGATGGCCGCGAAGATGACGGCGAGAATCACCACGATCCGCCCGATCATCTCGTTGACCGCGTCGATCGCGCGAATGATCAACCCTGTCCCTCCCTCGGATCCGCGCCGCTTCTTGCCTGAGGCGCTTGGACGCGTAGTTGCATGCGAAGGCCCGCTCTGCAACAGCAGACCGGGCCTCGCCCGCCGCGCGAAGCGGCGGTTCCCCGTGTCGTCACTCCGTCGCCGCGACCTGCAGGAGCGGCGAGATGTTGCGGACGGTGGCGCGGCGGTTGGCGCGCTCGGCGCCTTCCGTCGGCACCTTGAGGAACCGCTCGCCATAGCCCTGGACCACCATGCTCGACGGCGGCACGTCGAAATACTCGGCCAGCGCCAGCGCCACCAACTCGGCCCGCCGATCCGACAGGGCGAGATTGTAGGCGGCATCGCCGACCGCATCGGTATGTCCCTCCACGAGGAATATCGCGTGCGGATCCTCGGCCACCGTGTCGCGGATGTAGCCGCCGAGCGACCGCAGCGCCTCGGCCTGCTCGGGCCGGATCGCCGCCGACCCGGTGTCGAAGGTGATCGTGTCGAGGTCCACGGCAGGGACCTGACTGCGCACCTCGGGGATGGAGCGCACCTGGTTGAGGCTGTAGCTGCGGTCGAATTGTTGCGCAACCGACAAGGCGTCCCGCACCGCCTGAGCATCCTGCAGGTTGATGACGCGCGCCGGTTGCATGCTCTCGCGCAGCCGGCTGAGGTCGACCGGCTCGGAATCGCGGGCGAGGTCGTCGATCAGGACGATCCGCTCGCCTTCCGGCGTCACCCGGACGCGCCTGATGACGCGCAGGTCGGCGTCGCGGATGGTGACGACCTGGCTGCCATCCTCGTAGGTGACGGTCGTGCGGCTGGAGCCGTCCGCGAAGGTCTCCGTCTCGACATTGGAGCCGGGCCGGGCGAGAAGCGCGTTCTCATCCTTGATGAGCTCGTAATCGCCGTCGCCGCTCGATACCACGACCCGGTCGTCCGCGGAGGCGACGACGCGTCTGTTGTTGTTGAGAAGCATGCCGACCGCGAGGGCTCCGGCCCCGACCAGAAGCCCCTTTTCCAGCGCGCTGAGGCCGTTCTCGCTGTCGGTCTCCGCCTCCGCCTCTGGCGCCTCCGCTTCGGGTGCAGGCGACCGGGCGATGTCGGAGGTGAAATCCTCCGAGGAGGATCGCGCGGTCTCTTCCGTTACCGTGGTGCTCTGCGTGTCGACCGGTTCTGTCTCCTCGCTGGCTGCTGCCGCGGGTTTCGGCGCCTCGCCCGCAACGGCCGCCTGCTCGGCGGGGGACAGGGGCGGCTCTGACGCAGAACCGCTTCCGGCCGCGCTTTCGTTCACCTGCGGGCGGCTGGCGGGGGGCTGGCCGGACGTCTCCGGTGCCGTGCCCTGTCCGCTCTGCTGAGATCCGCCTTGAGCCTGACCCGGGGCATTCTCACTTCCCGCGCCGAGGCTCTCTTGAAGCTCCTCGGTCGAGGGCATGGACGATCGGTCGTCGGCGGCCGTCTCTCCCGCGGGTTCATCCTGCGGCGCGGCCTCCGGGGATTGCGCCTGCTCCCCATCGGGGGCGCGCGAGGGTTCGGCCGGGGCATCTGTCGCGCCCGCCGTTCCGGTGGCACCGGTTGCTCCGGTCGATTCCCCTCCAGAACTGTCGGAGGCGCCTGCCGCCTCGCCGCCCTGACCGGCACCATCGCCCCCTGCATCAGCATTGGCGCCGCCGGTCGCATCGGCGGCCGGGCTGCCGGCGCCGGAGGTGCTGTCATCTTGCGACGCACCACCCTCGGCAGTTCCAACCGATGCGCCTGCATCGGCGTCATCCCGCGACGCTCCGCCTCCAGCCGCAGCCGACGCGCCCGTGTCTCTGTCTTCCTGCGACGCGCCACCCCCGGCAGAGGCGGTCGACGCGCCGGCGCCGTTGTCACCCTGCGAAGCCCCGCCACCCGCAGCGGCGGCTGATGCGCCAGTTCCGGCCGCGGCAGCTGTTGCGCCGGCGGCGGCGCCACCTGCGCCGTTTCCGGACGATGCAGAGCCGGCATCAGCCGGCCGTCTGGCGCTGCTCGGCGCTGCGTTGCGCGAGGTGTCACGGCTCGCCGACTTGCTCTCCTTCTTGCCGGCACGATCCGCGCCGTCCGAGGCCTTGCGGCCCTTGCCCTCCGAGCGGTCGCCCCCCTTCGAGGCGCGGTCGCTCTTGCCGCCGGAGCCGCCGCCGTCGGCCCCCTTGCTGCCCTTGCCGCCGGACTCGCCCTTGCCGCCGCCCTTGCCGCCGGACTCGCCTTTGCCGCCGCCCTTGCCACCGGATCCGCCCTTGCCGCCGCCCTTGCCGCCGTCATTGGCGGCGATCACGTCCTGCGGCATCTCGTCAGCGTTCGCCGGACCCGCATCGTCGAGCCGGCCCGTCGCTCCATCGGCTTCGCCCGCGGCAAGATTTTCGGCCCCGGTCTCCGCCCCGCCCGTCAGGGCGTCGCGACCGGTCGCTGCCATCGCTTCGGCGCAGGTTGCGCTCTCCGCGTCTGCGGCACAGGCGCTTTGGGCCTCCGCCGGTATCCCGGAGGGCTGTGCCAGGGCCGGAAGCGGCAGCGCGAGATTGATACAGGCGAAGATGGCCGTCGTGGCCTTCAGCGACTTCATTTCGGAGTCCTCCAACATTCCCTGGATCGTTAACAAGGCGGCGCGATAGGCCGTTCCATCATGTCGCACCGGCGGCGCGGATTAGCCCATCATCCGCAACATTCGCGTCCGCTCGCCCACATCGTCACCCTGCGCGATGGCGGCCGCGAGACCCTCGAGCGACGCGATGTCGTGCGCGGCGCGAAACGAATCGACATGCCGCATCATCGTCGCGACGCCCGCGGCTTTGGGCGCGAACCCGTCGAAGCGCAAGAGCGGGTTGAGCCAGATCACCTTCCGGGCGGAAAGATGCAGCCGCTGCATCGCCCGGTCGAGGAGCGCCGGATCGCCGCGGTCGAGCCCGTCGGTGATCAGCAGCACGATAGTGCCCTGCCCCATGACGCGACGCGACCAATCGCGGTTGAACCGGTCGAGGCTGGCGCCGATCCGCGTGCCGCCCTGCCAGTCCTGGGCCTCCGCTCCGACGGCGGCGAGCGCCGCATCGACATCGCGGGCGCGCAGATGCCGGGTGACGTTGGTCAGCCGCGTCCCGAACGTGAAGGCGTGAACCTCGGCCCAGCCGGCGCCCTTGCGGCTCGACACGGCGTGAAGGAAGTGCAGCACGGCGCGCGAATACTGCGACATGGATCCCGAAATGTCGCAAAGCGCCACCAGCGACGGCCAGCGGGCGCGATGCATCCGCGTCGCGAAGGCCGTCACCTCGCCGCCGCTACGGCGCGCCTCCTGCATCGTCCGGCGCCAGTCCGGCCGCCGGCCGAGCGCGCTGGCGGCCATCCGCCGCGACCTGAGCGGCGCCACGGGCAGCGTCAGCCGCGCGATGAGCGCCTTGGCCCGGGCCATCTCGGCGATCGACATCTGCTCGAAATCGAGCGTCCTGAGCCGCTCCTCGTCCGACATGGTGCGCGAGGCGTCGATCTCGATCTGCGTCCCGGGCGAGGAGTTCCTGCTCGGGCCTCGGCGGCTCCGGCGCCTCCGCACCGTGAAGGATCGCCTCGGCGGCGCGCCGCTCCGCTGCACGCGCGTTGCGCTCCTCCTGCGTGCCGCGCACCGCCGGAACGAGGAACGACATCATCTGCTCCATGTAGCGCGGGTCGCGCCAGTAGAGGCGGAACACCTGGTCGAAGACCTCCCGCTCCTCGCGGCGCGACACGAAGGCGCCGTGCAAGGTCCAGTAGAAATCCCGCCGGTCGGTGAAGCCCGCCGCCTCGACCGCCCGGATCGCCTCGACGACCCGTCCCGGCCCGATCGGCAGCCCCGACGTCCTGAGCGCGCGGGCGAACCAGGCGATGTTGTGCACGAGCTTCGGGTGCTCGGGCAGGTCGAGCACGCCGTATTCAGCCATGCGCCGTCGACCCCGCGGCAGCGCCGGTGCGGCGCCGCAGCCCGCGACCCGCAGACCCGCTCATGCCTGTGCCATCTCCGCCTCGACCCGGTCGAGGATGCGCTTCGCCTCGGACCTGTCGAGGCGCTGGATGTCGTCCTGGTATTTCAGGATCGCGCCCAGCGTGTCGGCGATCACCTGCGGCGACAGCTCCATCATGTCGAGCGCCAGCAGACACTTGGCCCAGTCGATCGTCTCCGCGACGCCCGGCTTCTTGAAGAGGTCCTCCGTCCTCAGATGCTGCACGAAGGCCACGACCTGATGCGACAGGCGCGCGGAGGCCTCGGGCGCCCGCGCCTTCAGGATCTCCATCTCGCGGTCGAAGGACGGATAATCGACCCAGTGATAGAGACAGCGCCGCTTCAGCGCGTCATGCACCTCCCGCGTGCGGTTCGAGGTCAGGATGACGATGGGCGGCTCAGGCGCGCGGATGGTGCCGAGTTCGGGGATCGACACGGCGTAATCGCTGAGCGCCTCGAGCAGGAACGCCTCGAAGGGCGCGTCGGTGCGGTCGATCTCGTCGATCAGCAGCACCGGCGCGCCGCCGGGTTGCGGACGCATCGCATCGAGAAGCGGTCGCGAGATCAGGTATTCCTCGGTGAAGAGCTCCGTCTTCAGGGTATCGCGGTCGGCGCCGCCGGCAGCCTCGGCGGCGCGGATCGCGATCATCTGCTCGGCGAAGTTCCACTCGTAGACGGCCGAGGCCGCATCGAGCCCCTCGTAGCATTGCAGCCGGATCAGCCGGCGGTCGAGCCCGGCGGCGATGGCCTTGGCGATCTCGGTCTTGCCGGTGCCGGGCTCGCCTTCGAGAAACAACGGCCGGCCGAGCGCCAGCGCCAGATAGGTCACCGTCGCCAGCGGACGGCCGCAGACATAGTCCTGGGCAGCGAGCATCGCCTCGACCGCGTCGATGGATCCCGGCACCTTGGTCATCGTGTCCCCTCGCTCCCGTCACGCCCCGCAACCTGCACCGGCCGGCGCGGCGGTCAATGCGCCGAAGGTGGCGGGTACTGGCGGAGCCCCAGCAGCAACCCTGCCGTCACCGCGGGTCCGAGAGGCCTTTCGGGCTCAGGAGCGGTCGTCTCCGAAGTCGCAGCAAAGGCGGAGGGGCGAGCGCGGCGCGACGGGTCGGTCGCGGTGGCCGGCGCCAGCCGCGGCACGCTCATGCCCTCGACCTCATCGAGGCTGCCCTCCACCGAGGGTGCGGGTCAGCAGATCCGCTCACCCACCCTCCGACAGCCCCCGGCGCAGCAGGGCGCGCGCCGCATCGGGCAGGCGGTCCTGGAGATCGTCCTCGAGCGCGGCAAGGGCCGGGGCGAAGAACGGCCAGGCGGCGCAATGCCTCATCCGGTGGTAATGCACGATCGTCGGCGCCTCGCCGCCCTGCGGCAGGCGGTCGGAGATCGCGAAGTTCCAGCGCTCCTCCAGCACCCGGATCGACAGACCCAGGCGCGCCGCCGCCACCGGGATCGCGATCTGGTCGAGCCAGGGTCGCTTGCCGGCGATGCGCACCTCGTGATCGATCCTGAGCGCGGTCTCCCGCCAGATCTCGGCGAAGCCGCTCTCGTGCCGGAAGGCCACCAGCCCCGCGTTGAAATAGGGCATGGAGAGCCGGCGACGCCCGCGCATCAGCCGCACCCGTTCCGCCGGAAGGGGAAGCCCGAAATGGCCATAGACGCGCTCCCACCTGTCGCCCGCGCCGCCCCAGGTCGCCCGCCCCTCGGGCACCGCCGCGACCTCCGCCTCGGCCAGAAGGTCCTGCGGCTCGAACCGGCCGGTCACGATCATGTCGGTATCGAGGAACACCGTCACCGGCCGCAGGCGGGGTCGGGCCGCCGCCGCGATCTTGTTGCCATGGGGATAGGGGCGCCGCCACGGATCCCTCGCCGGAAGCCGCTCGATCGCGACATCGAGCGCCGCAAGGGCCTGAGCGACCTGCGGGTCCGGATCGGGTGCATCGGCCGGCAGGTAGGCGGAGAGGGCCAGGTCCGCCTCGGCATGGCGCCGCAGCGAGTGCGCCAGCAACAGGCCCTGCGCCTGCATGCCGGCACCGTCGATCACGAAGATGACGGTGGACTGGGCCGCGCGGCTCACCTGCCGCCGGCGGCAAAGCCCGCGCAGCAGGCGGGATCGACGCGCACTCTGCCGGCATAGCCCGCCTGAAGCGCCGCCGCCTCCCAGCACGGACAGTCCTGCCGCGCGCGCGTCCAGAGCCGCCCGACGACGAGGACCGTCGCCGCAAGGCCGGCGTCGAGCGCCGCGAAGACGTCCGGACCGAGCGCCGGATCGCCCAGCGCCAGAACCGCCACCGGGCGGGCCGCAAGGTCTTGCGCCAGCCTCGAGGGATCGCCCGGAGTGTCATCGCGAAGCTCGGGAGGCGGCAGGCCGTTGCGCTCGAACAATCCGGCGATGAAGGCGCGGCGAGTTGGATCGGCCTCCTGGATTGCGAGCGCGACGTCGGGCCGGCCGCGCGCCAGTCGCGCGGCAAGAAAGCCCGAGGCCGCGCCGACCTCGAGATACCGGCCCCCCTGGGGCAGGAGCGCGGGAAGCTGGCGCGCCAACTTGCGCTCGAACTTGCCCTCCGCGATCTGCGAGAGCGCCACGGGCGTGAAGATGCGCGGATCGGCCGGCAGCTTCACCCCCTGGTTCGAGTGCCACTCGCCGCGCGCCTCTCCGGCCGCCTCGACGGGTCCCTGCAGGTAAAGCTCGACCGGCGGCGGCCTCTGATCGCCGACCGCCCGGCGCTCCGCCTTCGACATCTTGGCGGCGATGGCCTGCGGGTTGCGGGGCTTGGGCGGCCGGGCCTCGACCGCGTCGATGGGCACCCGGCTCGCGGCCGCCAGCTCGGCCACGAAGTCGCCATAGGCATCGGTCGCCTTCAGTTCGGCAAGGCGCGCCTCCGTTTGCTCGACCGCCGCGCGATGCAGCGCCCCCAGAACCGGGTCCGACAGAAGTCCGATGGAAATCCGACGCCGTTCCGATGCAAAGCGCAGCACCGTCTCGTCACGCGTCTCGTTGCGATCCTGCAGCGCCCAATAGGCAGCGCCGTACTTCTCGGTCTTGTTGTTGACGTTGCCCCGCAACCTCCGGATCGCGTAGCTGTCCACCGACTTGACCGCGTAATGGTTCATCTGGACCCAGTCATGGCCCACGGTGCGCAAGATCGAGCGCCATCCGCGAAACTTGAAATAGTCCTCCATCACGCGCCCGGATCCGTTCAGCCATCTGACGGTGTCCGGAAAGCCGGTCTCCAGAACCTTGTTGCGCATCTTCGGGCGGTGGATACCCAGCTTCCAGCTTGCGGCGTCGTGACGGAACAGGGTCTTGACCCCCCACCCCTTGTTCCACAGGGGAGGGGCCGCCATTACGTATTGCTCGGTCACCGGCTCGCGCGACCACTCCACGATGCCGCCCGATCCGAAGATCCTCCAGGTCGCGACCATGCCGGTGCCGCCCGCCGCCACCACCGCGTCGAGCAATTCGTCGAGCGTCCCGTCGCCATGACGGATGCAGAGAAACTCGTCGGCGTCGAAGACCATCACCCAGTCGCTGTTCCGAACGACCGGATCGGCCTCAGCATGCTTCAGCGCCGATGGCTGCGGCTTGCGGCCCGGCGGGATCTCGTTGCGGCGGTGGTGGGCGAGCCCCAGCTCCTCGAGCCGCATCAGCATCTTGTCGGTGCCGTCGGTGCAGTCGTTGGTAAAGACGACAAGGTCGGTGAAGCCCACGACCAGATGGTGCGCCACCCACTCGAGAAGGAAGGGCCCCTCGTCCTTCATCATCGACACCGCCGTGACCCGGCCGTGACGGCTGACGGGCTTGCGTAGCAGCCGGACGGGGATCTCCTGATTCATGACGTGATCGGTCCGAGGGGTGTGGCGGCAATTTTCTCCTAAAGGTTGCATGGCCGGTTGCCAAGGCACGCCGCATCGGCGCAGCATGACCCGGGACCTTTACCGCCCGAGGAGTGCATTGATGCCCGGCCCGGACCGCCGCCCCGTCGCCTCCCTCTGGATCGGCACGCGCCTGCATTATCTCAATGTCCTCTGCCTTCTCAGCCACGTGCGCGCAGGGCATCCGACGACGCTCTATTGCACCGACGAGGTCGAAAACGTTCCCGACGGCGTGCAGGTGCGAGCAGCCTCCGAGATCATGGACATCCCGCTCGACATCGTTGCGCAGACCTCGCCGTCCTACCTGTCGAACGTCTTTCGGTACCGGATGATCCGCAAGACCGGCGCCATCTGGATCGATTGCGACGCGCTTTGCCATCGACCGTTTCCGGATGAGGTCACGGCCATCTTCGCCGGTCACGGAATGCGGGGGGCGCTGAATTGCGGCGTCGTCTTTATCGAGCCGGAGGGCGAGCTGATCGACCGGCTGCTCGACTATTATGACAATCCGCCCGACTACCCGCCGTGGTTCAACCGGCGGCAGAAAAGGCGCCTCGACCGGCAGGCCGCAACCCTGCCCCAGCCCGTCAGGATCTATCGGGCCGAGCGCACCGCGTTCGGACCCCAGGCGCTCACCTGGTTTGCGGCGCAGACCGGCGATGCGGACCGCGCCCTGCCGCCCGAGGCGCTCTATCCGGTGCCCTTCCAGCTCAACGACATCTTCTACGATCCGCATGGTCGGGTGGAGGGGTGGTTCACCGACCGGACCCTGTCGGTACATCTCTATACCAACGGCACGCGTCCATGGTGGCGGAAGAACCCGCCCTTGGCCGATTCCTACGTGGCACGGATGTGCGACCGGTTGGGCGTCGACCCGGCCGCGAGCCTTTCGCCATGAGCGGCGAGGAGCGGACCGATGCGGAGCGTCACCTTCGCCGGCAGCGGCGCAATCTTCGCAAGGCGGCCGCCGAGGGCTTTCTCGCGGGCGCCTGCGCCATGCTGCGGCCCGGCGATCTGGCGCTCGACTGCGGCGCCAACCAGGGCGTCGTGACCGCGCGGCTGGCCGCGACGGGCGCCGATGTTGTGGCTTATGAGCCCGACCCCTGGGCGGTGGCCCGCTTGCGGGAGACATTCGCGGAGACGAGGAACGTCACCGTCATCCAGGCGGCCGTCGCGCGTCGCGCGGGCACGGCCACCCTTCGCCGGGCGGCCGCCTTCGCCGAAGACCCCGGGCGCGGCTCGGTCCGGTCGACGATCCTCGACGGCGGCCGGGCCATCGACGATGACGCTGGCATCGAGGTGGCTTGCCTGTCGTTTTCCGAGGAGATCGCCCGGCACCTGCGCGACCGGTCGGAGATCGCCTTCGTGAAGATGGATGTGGAGGGGGCGGAACTCGAGATACTCGAGGATCTGACCACCGACGACGGCATCGAGCCGATCCGCTGCCTCGTCGCCGAAACCCACGAGAAGAAGTTCAAGCATCTGCGACCGCGCTTCAAGGAGCTGAGACGACGGATCGCGGCGCAATACCCGTCCTGCCGCATCAATCTCGACTGGATCTGACGGACGTGACCCGCCCGCGACCTCCTCGGCCGGCCCATGCCGCGCTCTCTGTTGGGTCGTTGCCGCACGCGTCTGCGGCGCTCTCAGGCATCCCGCACAGGCCGGATGGCGCCCGCCCCTCTGGCGTCGCCGCCCGGGCTGGCTTATGAGGCGCAGCATGACCCGCCTGACCCTGCGCCGCCCCGACGACTGGCACCTTCACCTGCGCGACGGGGCGATGATGCGCGCGGTCCTGCCGGAAAGCGCGCGCCATTTCGGGCGCGCCATCGTGATGCCGAATCTCGTGCCGCCGGTGGTCACGGCCGCGGATGCGGCGGATTATCGCGACAGGATCCTATCGGCAAAGCCACGGGGGTCGCGGTTCCGGCCGCTGATGACCCTTTATCTCACCGAAGAGACGGATGTGCGCGATCTGCGCGCCGCGGCCGGGATCGGGCTGATCACGGCGGTGAAGCTCTATCCGGCGGGCGCGACCACGAATTCCGCTTCGGGCGTCCGGAACTTCGACAGGATCCAGCGCGTGCTCGACAACATGGCGCAGATCGGGCTTCCGCTGCTCGTCCACGGAGAAGTGGTGGATCCCGATGTTGACATCTTCGACCGCGAAGCGGTCTTCATCGAACGGGTTCTCGATCCGATCCGGCGCCGGACCCCGGGCCTTCGCGTGGTCATGGAGCATGTGACGACCTGCGATGCCGTCGACTACGTCCGACACGGCGGCGCCGAAATCGTCGCGACCATCACCGCGCATCATCTCGTGATCAACCGCAACCACATCCTCGCGGGGGGAATCCGGCCGCATTATTATTGCCTGCCGGTGGCCAAGCGGGAACGCCATCGCTGCGCGCTGGTCGAAGCCGCTGTCTCGGGCGAAGGTTCGTTCTTCCTCGGCACCAACTCGGCACCCCATCCCGATGCCGCGAAGCTGCAGCCCTGCGGCTGCGCCGGCTGCTTTACCGCGCCCAATGCCCTGTCGATCCTCGCCGAGGTATTCGATGCGATGGGAGCGCTCGACCGTCTCGAGCGGTTCGCGTCCCTGAACGGCCCGGCCTTCTATCGGCTCGATCCGAACGACGACACGATCACGCTCGAAAAGGGCGAGCCCGTCGCCTGGCCGGACCTGATCGAGACTGGGGACGGGCCGGTCACGGTCTTCGATCCGGGGATGCCGCTCCATTGGCGGGTTCTGGACTAGCGTCGATCCGCAGGCGGCAGCCCGTCTGCCGCGCAGCCTGCGAGCCGGGAGGTGGCCATGATAGCAGATCACGTCGAGACGCCCTTTCTCGGTGTCACCGCCTCGCTGACCGGGCGGCCCTGGCTCGGCCCGACCGCTGCCGATGACCGCCTCTGCGAGACCATGGTGCAGGGCACGGGGCTGCCCGATGCCGTGGCCCGGGTGCTCTGCGGCGCCGGCGTCGCTCCCTCCGAGGCCGAAGCCTATCTGGCGCCTGCCATCCGTGACCTGTTGCCCGACCCGATGGGTCTCAAGGATATGGGCGAGGCGGCCGAGAGGGTGATCCGGGCCGTCGAGCGGCGCGAGAGGATCGCGGTATTCGGCGATTACGACGTCGATGGCGGCGCCTCGGCCGCGCTTCTTCTCGTCTGGCTGAGGGACATGGGGCGCGACGCCACGCTCTACATCCCCGACAGGATCGACGAGGGATACGGTCCGAACGCGGCCGCGATGACGCAGCTGGCAAAGGGCCACGACCTGATCCTCTGCGTCGATTGCGGCACCGTCTCCCACGATGCGCTGGCCGCGGCAGAGGGCGCGGATGTGGTCGTGCTCGATCATCACCTGGGGGGCGAGACCCTGCCGCCGGCGCTGGCGGTGGTCAACCCGAACCGGCAGGACGAGACCGGCGTGCTCGGCCATCTCTGCGCCGCCGCCGTGGTGTTCCTGCTTCTGGTGGAGGTCAATCGGCGGCTCCGGGCGAAGGGGATCGGCGGCCCCGACCTCATGGGCCTGCTCGATCTCGTGGCGCTCGCGACCGTCGCGGACGTGGCTCCCCTCGTCGGAGTCAATCGCGCCCTCGTCCGCCGGGGGCTCGAGATCATGCGCCGGCGGGACCGGCCGGGTCTCGCGGCGCTGGCCGACATCGCGCGGCTGACGCAGCCGCCCACGGCCCATCACCTGGGCTATGTCTTCGGCCCCCGGATTAATGCCGGCGGCCGGATCGGCCAAGCGGATCTGGGCGCGCGGCTGCTCTCGACCGCTTGTCCGCAGGAGGCGGCAGATCTGGCGCGTCGCCTCGACGAGACCAATACGGCCCGCCGCGCCGTCGAGCAGGCCGTGCGGGAGGAGGCGCTCGCCCAGGCCGAGGCGCGGGGTCTCGGCGGCCCCCTCGTCTGGGCGGCGGGGGAGGGCTGGCATCCCGGCGTGGTCGGGATCGTCGCGGCGCGGCTCAAGGAGGCGACCGGCCGGCCGGCCGTCGTCATCGGTCTCGACGGACACGGGATCGGCAGGGGCTCAGCGCGCTCCATCGCCGGCGTCGATCTCGGTGCCGCGATCCAGCATGTCGCGCGCGAGGGGCTGCTTCTGAAGGGCGGCGGCCACCGTATGGCCGCGGGGCTCACGGTCGAGGCCGGACGGATCGAGGCCGCCATGGCGCGGCTGGGCGAGCTGCTGGCGCGGCAGGGTGCCGGATCTGGCGAGGCGAGAGCGCTGCGGATCTGCGGGTTGCTCATGCCATCCGCGGCAACGCCCGATCTCATCGACCGTCTGAACGAGGCGGGTCCCTTCGGAATGGGCGCGCCGGCGCCGCGCTTTGCCTTCCCCGATTGCCGCATCGCCTCCATGCGCCGCGTCGGCAACAGCCATCTGAAGCTGAAGATCGATGGCGGTGCCGGCCGACAGCTTGACGCAATCGCCTTCGCCGCCTTCGACGGCCCCCTGGGGCCTGCTCTGGAGGCGCCGGGCAGCGGCCGCTTCCATCTGGTCGGACGGCTCGAACTGAACCACTGGCAGGGCCGGGTCACGCCGCAATTGCGGCTCGACGACGCCGCCCCGGCCTGACGGCGCGATCCGGACCGGCCTCTTCTTCTTGGCCGGAACTGATGCTCCGGGTTTCGCCCCTGCCAGTCCGCAGATGCCGAGGCCCTCTGCGGCGCGACCACCGGGAAAATCCGCTTGCACGCCCCCCTGAGTTTTCCTACACCCCGTCCGACGCCACTCTGGCCCGTTCGTCTATCGGTTAGGACGCCAGGTTTTCAACCTGGAAAGAGGGGTTCGATTCCCCTACGGGCTACCATCAAACTCTTCCAAATTTTTGATTTCGTAGGGAACTTCCGCACTTGGGGATGCGTTTTCCCTCGCTCATCCCTTTTTGATGCATCTCAGCGCGGATCCGACAGGATGTCGGTGATCGACCGGCCCAACCAGGCAAGCCATGCCAGTGGACCCTCGCTGATCCCGAACACCACGAGGTAGTCCCACGCGACCAGAAAAGCCCCCACGGCTGCCAGAGTCCCAGCAGCGAAGAACACCAGCGCCGCAATGACCGTCATGTGGGGTCGACAATAGGCCAAAAGGACTTTCGGAAGGCTCGCCTTTTCGGCCGACGCATCGGCTTAACGCAAGGTGACGAGGCGGACGTGGAGCAACGCCGAAGACGCGAGCGCCGCGGCTGCCGGCGCAGCGACGAAGGCGCAATGCAGAACCGTCCAGGTCAGTGTGCTGAGGACCATCATGCTGAACCAGAGTTCGGCTTGGAACGGATCGGCAGCCGCGTCCGCAAAGAACCCCGCCGGGTCGAGTGAGAACGGGTCGAACATGTCAGCAAGGGAGAGCCCGACGGCGATCAGGACCGTCGTTGCGACCATCAGGCCCAAGGCGGCGGCAATGTCGAGAAGAACAAGAACCGTCGCGCACGGGACGGTGCGACCGGAGCGGAGGGCCATGGTTCCGAGCACGTGGCTCACGCCGAGCGACAGGTAATCGACGACCGCGTTGGTCAAGGGCAGCGCCACCCAGACCACGAGGAAGACCGAAATCGCCGTGGCGTCGAGAGCATCCGCACCGCCGCGAAGGTCGACTACGGAATATGCGACAGACAGCGCCTGCACGGTAATAAGAGATGCCGCAGCGACGCCGGCGCCAGCGCCGGCCATGGCGGCGGATCTGGGGTGCGGCGTCGCCTCAGCAATGCCGGACGCGCTGTAGCCAGCGATTGCGCCGACGAGGGCGCCCATGACCACGTCCGTCAAGGCCCCCTTTGCCACTTCCGGATCGCCGGGGGCGTCGGCAAAGAGGCCTGCGACCATCCCGCCCAGAGCCCCGGCAAGCGCGGCATCCATTTGGGCAGGAGTTGCCATCGCGGCGAAGGCGACGATCGCCATGAACGATGCGACGGCCGTTGCATCGACGCCAAGGGTGCTGGCCGCCATGGCTCCGCCCCCGAGAATGATCTCGAGGATCGCGGCCTGCACGAGAAACTTCCTCCGGCTGTCAGCCGGCGCCTCCACGCGCCGTCGAGGATCCTCGCCTTCCCCCGGTCCAGGCGTGCCGAAAGAAGACGGCACCCGTTCCGACCGCACCTCCGCCTCGCGGATAGGCGAGGCAGCCGAAGAAGATCGTGTAGACGAAGGTGATGGTTATGCTGACGCCGAGGCTCCGGAGACCGAAGGGCGCGCCCGTCTAGCACCGAAGCCAGCGCAAGCCGTGCACCAGCGACCGCCTGTACTCCGCAGGGGAAGGGCGCGCGATGCGGCTCCTCACCATCTCCCGCGCGCAGGTCACGCTTCCGCCGACTACATCCGCGCGGCGCTCGATCGGTTCGGCGGCATCGAGGTGAACCATGGCTCGCGCCCATGGCGACTAACTCGGAGGCGACGCCTTCGAGAACTGGCTTTACGGCTTCGGTAGAGGCGACCACCTCGACGGCAAGGCCGGCAACGACTACCTCGAAGGCAGAGCCGGCAATGACAGACTTGCGGGAGGAACCGGTAGCAACCGGCTCGTGGTGGCGACGGCGCAGACACCTTCATATTCGCCGAAGGTGAGACCACGCGGGTCGTCGACATCGATGCCGCTGAGGGCGATCGCCTCGTATTTCACTTCGACGGCCCGCCGCCCGCCCTCGATACCAACAATGGCGGCTTTCTGACGCGCTTCGATGACGGCGTCACCCAGGTGGACGGCGACCCTTATGTCGACTTCGACGGCGGCCTGGCCATCATCGAAAATACCAGCCTCATCGCCGATACAAGCTACGACGAACTGTGGGTCGCGTGACTCCCCTGATCGAGGACCGGTGGGCGCCACGGCCCGGAAAGCAGCGCTGCGATTGACGCCGCGGAAAGGCGGCGCCACCATGGGCCTGTCTTCACCGAACTTCCAGTGCGGCGAGCGGGAGCGCTATGAGAAGCGGGCCGACGACGATCAGGGATTGAGCCGGGACGGGCACTGGAGCAGCTGGTCCGACAGCACCTATAGCCCGGCAAGCACCAGCTAGGTGCCCCTGCACGATCGTGGCTCGAGTCTGCACGGTTCGAGCTTCCGCGACGGATCTTCGTTTCATGGCGATTGACGTGACGCCGTCTGATCGTGCGGTGAAGCAGAAACGTGGCGGATCCGTCACCATGAAGGAGTGTGGCTGCCAAGCCCGGCCGGTCCGTCACCTGGCGTGTCGGCTGACAACCAGCCTTGGCGCGAAAAGGGAACCCGGCCTTCACGTGCTTTGCCCGACTAGGCCGCTGCCAGACCCGCCCCCTCTGCGTCCTGCGTTCCGCCGAGAGGATCACTCCCTCAATCGACCGGGCCGGCGGGCCCGCCGGGGCTCCGGGTCAGGGCGGCGAGGGTCAGGCCGGTCGCGCCCTGCCCTTCGAGGACGATGTGGCAATTGCCGAGGCTCACATGCAGATCGGTCCCGACGACGTGGAGCCGGGGCGCGGCGGGCCATGTGGCGAGGTCGAGTCGGTCGGCCGGCCGCCAGTCCCGGATGGTGGTGACGCCGCCATAGGCGATCCGGTAAGTGGTGGCGCCCGGGCCGCCCTCGATCACGTTCTCGCCCGCGCCGATCTCGACCACGTCGTCGCCGCCCGCCGAGGTCAGGCGGTTGTCGCCGGGTCCGAGCCGGATCAGCGATGCCTCTGGGCCGTCCGTCACCGTGTCGTCGCCATGTCCGGCCTCGATCAGGTTGCGTCCGACCCCGCCGTTGATCGTGTCATCGCCGGTGCCGCCGTCGAGCGTGTCGCGCCCCTGCCCGCCCAGCAGCACGTCGTTGCCCGCCCCGCCATGGAAGACGTGGCGCGACTTGCGCCGCTTCGACAGCGCCACCAGCCGGTCGTTGCCGCCGCCGCCGTGGAAGGTGGCACCATCCCAGCGGGGGCCGACCATCTCGTCGTCGCCTTCCGAGCCCACCAGTTCGACCTCCACCCGCTCAGAGGTCTCGAAGCGGATCGGGCTCGACGGGTGGGCCACGATGCGCAAGGTCTTGGGCGTCTCGCCATCCGCTTCGAGCCGGGCGCGGACGGTGGCGATGCGCACCTGCTCGACATGCGGCGGCAGCTTCAGAACGTAATCGTCGGGGCCACCCATGTACCACAGCGTGTCGGTGCCGCCCTCCGCCGCCTCGTCGATCTTCTCGGCATTGGCGCCATAGGCCCAGTACTGGGTGTCCGTGAGGCCGCCTGCGAGCGCCACGGTGCCGTCGACCGCCATCATCGCGCTGACGCCCGTCGCCGGCGTCTCCATCCCCGACAGGTCGAGCCCGAGGCGCAGGGCGCCGGTGACCAGTTCCTCGCGCAGCCGGTCGAGGGGGGCGTCGCCGGCGATGTTCACCGTTTCGCCCGGATCGCGGTCGAGGTCGTAGACGTGTTCCTCGCCGTTCGGGTAGCGAAAATAGCGCAGATGCTCGAGCCCCCCGGCCGAGGGGCGCACCGAGAGCGTGCCGAAGACGCAGGTGACCGGCGAGTGCGCGCGGTCGTAGGCCCCGAAGCTCGGATCGATCAGCGGCAGCAGCGACTGGCCGGAGGTCCAGTGCGGCCGGGGCGGCAGTCCGGCGAGATCGAGGATGGTCTTCGGCAGGTTGTGGAGCGAGACCGGGAGCGCCACCTCGCGGCCCTCGGTCATGCGCGGCGACCAGATCCCGAGCGGCACGTGGGCGGCGGCATCCCACTGGCTCATCTTGTGGAAGCTGTCATGGGTGCCGAGGTTGAAGCCATTGTCGGAGAGCACGACCACGGTGGTGCTGGAGCCCAGAGCGGAGGCCGCCAGCGCATCAAGGAAGCGGCCGAGCTCGTGATCCATGTGCGAGCAGGCGGCGAAATAGCCGCGCGTGACCTGCCGCCAGCCGTCCTCCCCGGCCTTTTCCGGGGTAAACTGGCCGTTGACGATATAGGAGCGCTCGTAGGTCGCCATGCCGGGCTGGGGCCCGTGAAGATCCTCGGGCGCGGCGCTCGCCGGCCAGCGGATGCGGTCCGCGTCGTAGATCTGATAGAAGCGGTCGGGGCAGACCAGGTCGTAATGGGGGTGCTTGAAGCCCAGCTGGATCAGGTGCCGGCGGCCCGGATCGGCGCGCGCCAGATAGTCGATCGCGTGCTGCGCCACCCAATAGTCGTAGAAGGCGCCGTCGCAGGAGCCGTCATCGTCGGGATGGTTGATGCCCCGGATGCCGGGGCCGCGATCCCAGTAATCGTGCCGGCCCCGGCGGGTGCCGGAGGGCTCGATCGCCGGCTCCTCGTGAAACAGCAGGCGGGAATAGGCGGCGGGCATCGGCGTGTAGGTGCCGTCGGTCTTGCCCGTGGTGAAGGTGCGAAAGCCGGCGCGGCGCAGGTCGAAGGCCCACGCCTCCGTCGGCGGCAGCACGTCGCGCCAGAGCCGGTTGAGATCGACGAGGCCGGTGCGGAACGGCGAGAGGCCGGTGGCGATCTCGGCGCGGCAGGGGGCGCAGAGTGGGATCGTCGCATAGGCATTGGCAAAGCGGATGCCCTTGGCCATCAGGCGGTCGAGATTGGGCGTCTCGATGCGCAGATCCGAAGGCCTCGCGCCAGGTGAAGACGTCGATCAGGTCGTCGATCCAGACGAGCGCGATGTTGTCGCCGGCGATGCTGTCGGCGGTGAAGCTCATCGGGCGTGCCGGGCGAGGCCGGCGCGCAGGGCAGCCGTCTCGAAGAGCGCGATGCCGGGCAGGACCACGATGTCCGACAGGCGAAGCGCGCCGAGGGTGTTCCAGAGGCCCGGCGTCTGTCGACGGCAGGCGATGAAGACGGTGGCCTCGCCCGGATCGGGCGGCGGGTCGAGCGGCAGGGAGGCGGGCGCACCGCCATCGACGGCGAGCGCCAGACGATCGGGTCCCAGTTCCGCCTCCACCAGGATCGGGCGGTCGGGTGCCGCCGGACTTGGACGGGTGACGGTGGCGCCGCCCCGCCGGCCGCCGAAATGCAGGCTGCCGCCAGTCTCGGTCAGGTGGAAGACGCGCCCCGCGCCAGTCTCGATGGCGGCAATGGTGCGCGGCTCGCCATGGCTGCCGGCGAGGGTCGCGGCGATCGAGAGGGGCGGCAGCGGCAGCGACCGGTCGATGACGAGGCCGCCATTGACTCGCGCCTCGGTGGCGAGCGCCGTGCGGCCGGCGGCCTTGATGAGCCGGATCGGAGCGGCATTGGCCGCGACCGGAACCGCGGCGCCGTCGCCCGCCCGCGCAACCAGGCAGCGGCCGGCGAGGCATGAGGGGTCGAAATCGAACCAGATGCCGTTCGCGTCGGCGACGAGTTCACCCAGGGGCGCGGCGGATGCGGGCAGAAGAGCGCCCTGCGGCAGATCGAGATCCACCCGCAGCGTCATCGGATGGCGAGCCGGGCTGGCAGCGCCGCCCGTCCTGCGGCATCGCGGATCGCGCCGGGGTTGCCCAGCCCGTAATCGAGGGTCGTCGCCGCGGCGACGCCCGGCCCAGTGAGGTCGAGGGCCAGAGGGTCGTCGGCGGCAATCACGGCTTGCAGTCGCGCGCCCGCACCGGCGAACCCGGTGGCGCCCGGCGCCAGCGTCAGGGGACCCGCGCCGTCGCAGATCACCCGCACCCCATCGCCGCGGCGCTCGGCATGAAGCAGCCGGGGGCAGGTCCACTCGCCGCCAGAGAGAAGTGTGTCGAGGACGCGGGCGCGGTGCTCGGCCAGATCGGCCAGACCCGCAGCGGTCAGGCGGCCGGTCGGGCCGCATTCGGCTCCCGCGCCGGGGCCGGTGAAGATCAGCCGGTGGCCGCGGGGGAAGAGCGCCAGGTGCCATTGGGCGGCGGCGCGGGCGCCGGTATCGCAGGTCTCGGCCAGAAAGACCGGCGGGCGCAGGTCGTGGCGGGCGCAGATCGCGGCGACCGCGTCCATCACCGCCAGCATCCCCGCCACATAGCCCGGATCGTCGCTCAGAACGTCGTCGGCGGCATAGTCAAGCGTCACCGCGGCGAGCTGCGCGGGCACGCCGAGGCTCAGGGCGGCGGCCACGAGATTGCCGATCGCGGTGGCAAGGTTGGCGATCGCGATGCCGGTGGCCAGGGCGCCGGCGCTGCCCGACGAATCGGTCTCGGTGCGCAGATAGAGCAGCGGCAGCGCCCGACCCGCCGCGGCGCGGCGGCCGACGAGCAGATCGCCGGTCACCGCGTCGAGCGTGGCGTGGCGCACCGGATGGAGGCGGGCCGTGACGGGCGCGGCGGCCGCCCCGCCCATGCCGACCGCGCCGATATCGTCGTCGGCGGTGACCAGATGGGCGGGGTGGTCGAAGGTCCGGTCGGGATGCGCCACCGCCCGCGGGGCGCCGAGGCCCAGAAGGCCCGTCAGCGTGCCCGGCGGGTCCGCGAAGACGCCAGTGCCGTCGCTGTGACGGCGGAAGCGGCGCGGAAACGGATAGGCCGGAAGCTTGGCGTCGAAGACGTAGAAGTCGCCCACCTCCTCGACCGACCAGGCATCGATGTCGCCGAGCCGGCTCGCCGGCACGCGGCGCGGCGTCTCGGGGCGCGGCAGGCGTTGGGCGATGTCGGCCAGAACGTCGTCGGAGAGGCGCAGTCGCAGACCTGTCTCGTCATAGCCGACGACCGGCCCGTTCCGGGCCTCGATCAGGATGCCTGTTCGCCGCGCGCTCATCAGCGCCAGCTAAACCGCTGGTTGCCGAGCGGGTCAAGCGCCGTCGAGATCCTTGCGCATCGTCGCCATGCCGCCGCTCTGCCCCAGTTCCTCGTAGCCGGCCCCGCGATAGAGGGCGAGCGCCGGGTCGTTGTCGAGTTCGACCTTGAGGCTGATCGACAGCGCGCCCAGATCGCGGGCCGCCTCTTCGGCGAGCTGGGCGAGCCGCGTTCCGGCGCCGCCGCGAGCCTCCTCGGCGACAAAGACATAGACGAGGTGGCGCACCTCGGGCCCGATCCCGACCCGGAGGGCGAAGAAGCCGACCTCCTGGCCAGATCCATCGACAAGATAAAACGAGGCATCGTCCGGCTCGCCAAGCCATTTCTCGTGCCATTCCAGCGGATCGAAGGGCACCTTGGCGTTGGGATTGACGCGCGCCAGATCGTCCGGATCAGTCAGAAGCCTGAAAAGCGGCTCCAGATCCGGTGGCCGATTGGCCCTGAGGTCGAGCGTTGTGGCCATTGACGCACTCCGTCGTGGGGTCGGACGGCCGCCCGATCCGGCGGCTGCCGCGGCAGGCAGATCTGGTGCGGGTGAAGGGACTCGAACCCCCATGCCTTGCGGCGCTTGGACCTAAACCAAGTGCGTCTGCCAATTCCGCCACACCCGCAGCGGCCGTCGCCTAGCAGAGCGGGCGCTCGGAATCGAGCAGAAATCGGCATGTCCCGCTTGGCATGCGCTGCGAGATCACGCTCCGCGAAACAAAATCTTGAGACCTGTCGCGCCAGGATCCGGCAGCGAAAAGGACGACGAGGCCGATGAGCGACGGTAGCGTCCGTGAAGGTGGTGGAATTTCGCACCGCTCTGGCGGTGTAGGGCGAGGTGGCCATCGAGGTGTAAGACGGCGGTGGAGTTTGGCGACTTCCCCGACCATCGAACGGAGCCGCCGATGACCAAGACCACCATGGACCTGTCCGAGCTTCTGGAGAAGCACGACGAAGGCGACTTCCTGCGAACCGTTGCCGAGGCGGTTTTGCAGCTGATCATGGAGACGGACGTGGAGGGCGTGATCGGCGCCGGGCGCTACGAGCGGGCCGAGGGGCGCGTCACCTACCGCAATGGCTACCCGCGACCGTCCTCTCGACACCCGGCTGGGCACGCTGAACCTGCGCGTGCCCAAGCTGCGGCAGGGTTCCTATTTCCCGGGCTTCCTCGAGCCGCGCCGCACGTCCGAGAAGGCCCTCGTCGCTGTCATACAGGAAGCTTGGATCGGCGGCGTCTCCACCCGGCGCGTCGATGACCTGGTGCAGGCCATGGGCCTGTCGGGGATCTCGAAGAGCACCGTCTCGAAGCTGTGCAAGGACATCGACGACCGCGTCGGCGAGTTCCTGAACCGGCCGCTCGTCGGCGACTGGCCCTGTCTCTGGCTCGACGCCACCTACCTGAAGGTTCGGCAAGGCGGGCGCATCGTCTCCATCGCGGCCATAATCGCCGTGGCCGTGAACACCGACGGTCGCCGCGAGATCATCGGCCTGGGTACCGGGCCGTCCGAGGCGGAAACCTTCTGGACGGAGTTCCTGCGGGGCCTCAAGGCCCGCGGCCTCGACGGCGTGAAGCTGGTGATCTCTGATGCTCATACCGGCCTGAAGGCGGCGATCGCGCGCGTCTTTGATGGTGAGGCCCAAAGCCGATCCGGGGGATCGGCGACGGCAGAACGGGCAGCGGTGCCGCGTTCACTGGATGCGCAACGCTCTCGCGCATGTACCCAAGGGCCAGCACACCGTCGTGGCCGCCGCCATCCGGCAAGCCTTCGGTCAGCCCGACCGCACCCAGGCCGGCGAGACCTGGCGCCACGTCGCCGATCAGGTCCGCGGCCGCTGGCCCAAGCTCGCAACCCTCATGGAAGAGGCCGGGCATGACGTCCTCGCCTACATGAGCTTCCCCGCCCAGCACCGAACGAAGCTGCACTCGACCAACCCCATCGAGCGTCTGAACAAGGAGGTGAAGCGCCGTGAGGATGTCGTCGGCATCTTCCCCAACGTGGCCTCGATCACGCGTCTGATCGGCGCCGTGCTCCTCGAACAGAACGACGAGTGGCAGACCCAGAACCGCTACATGCAGGTCGAAGCCTTCGAGCGCATCGACGCCGTGGAGCAAGATCCCATCCTCAGCATCTCAACCGAAGCCGCCTGATCATGACACCAGGCCATCTCCCGATTTCCACCAGCTTGACGGACGTGACCCGACGCGCTTCCCTTGCCGATTGCGAGACCGGACTGACGGCCGGTGCGCGGGTGATGACCGCGGCCGGACCGGTTCTTGTCGAGGATCTGCGGGCCGGAGACCGCATCGTCACCCCGCGCGGGCTGCGGCAGTTGCGCGGAGTTAAGTCGATCAAGCGAACGCCGGGCACGATGACGACCATCCGGGCATCGGCGCTGGGCCACGACCGACCGGCCGTCGATATCTATCTCGGCAGGGATCAGGGCGTGCTCATCTGCCACTGGCGGGCCTTGGCCCTCTTCGGCAGCGTCCGCGCCACGATTCCGGCGGGACGGCTTGTCGACGGCTGGTTCGTCACGCCCACGGCGGCGGCCAACGCCTGCTTCGATCTGGTCTTCGACGGGCCGGAGATCGTGTTCGTCGAAGGGTTGGAAATCGCCGTGTCCGCCCGCGGAGTCGGCCAGGGCGGGGATGCCGCTCCGCTGCCGCCGCCTGCGGCGCGGGTGGCGCAGCGCGGCCCGGCAATGGACGACGTGCCGCAGGACCAACCGGTTGCCGGAGATCTGGCGGATCGGTGAGCGTAGCCGGTCAGAAGGCGGCCGGAGGCGGATCGGCGGGCTGCGCCACGCACCCGCCGCAGACGGGCGAGACCGCGCCGGTCGTCGACGGAGCGCTTGTCGGCCAGCCGCGCAGCACCCGGACGGCGAGAAAGGCGAAGGCCTGCGCCTCGATCATGTCGCCGTCGAGACCGGCATCATCGATGGGAACGGCATCGATGGCGGCCCGCTCCGCGATCATCCGCATCATCGTCGGGTTCCGCCGCCCGCCACCCGCCACCAGAAGCCGCCCGGGGCGCACCGGGCAACGCTCGAGCGCCAGGTCGACGGCGACCGCCACCGCCGCCGTCAGCGTGGCGGCCGCGTCGGCGTCCGACAGCTCCGACACGGCATCGGTCAGCCAGGAGAAGTCGTTCCTGTCGAGCGATTTGGGCGGCGGCTGCCGGAAGTAGGCATGCTCGCGGAGCCTGGCCAGCACCGCCGCATCGGCGGTGCCGCCCGCCGCCAGAGCCCCGTCCTCGTCGAGATCGGCGCCGGTCCGGATCCGCAGGAGGTCGTTCAGCGGCGCATTTGCCGGGCCTGTATCGAAGGCGAGGCACGCCCCCGGATCCGCCGGCGCGGGAATCGCCGGATCGAGCCACGAGAGGTTGCCGACGCCCCCGAGATTGAGGATGGCGACCGGATCCTGCCAGCCCAGATACCGCGCAAGGGCGTGGTGATAGAAGGGCGCGAGCGGCGCGCCCTGCCCGCCCTCGGCAACATCCGCCGTGCGGAAGTCCCAGACGACCGCGCGCCCGACGCTCTGCGCCAGCCGTCTGCCGTCGCCGATCTGCCGGGTGCCGCGGCCGTGCGGCTCGTGAGCGGTCGTCTGGCCGTGAAAGCCGATCACGTCGGCGCCGGCGATCTGACGCACCAGTTCCGCATGGGCGTCCTCGACCAGCCGGGCCGCCTCATCCGTTTGGTCCCACCGCCCCATCGCCTGGCGCAGGATCTTGCGTTCGGGCTCTGTGTAAGGGCGGTAGCGGGTCTTGCCGAAGGCAGAAATTGTCGCGCCGTCGGTCAGGACCATGGCCGCGTCGACCCCGTCGAGGGAGGTGCCCGACATGGTCCCGAGCGCCCAGATCGGGCCGGAGCCCAGCTCATCCCGCAACATGCCTTTCCTCTCCAACCCGGTCCCGTTATATCGATGCGACCCGAAGGTGGACAGGATGGCGATGAGCTACCAGCCGAAATCGGAATTTCTCCAGGTGATGACCGAACGCGGTTTCGTCGCCGGCTGCACCAATGTCGAGGCTCTGGACGCGGCCCTCGCAGCCGGCGCGGTGCCCGCCTATATCGGCTATGACGCGACCGCGCGCTCGCTGCATGTCGGACATCTTCTGAACATCATGATGCTGCGCTGGCTGCAGAAGACCGGCGGCAAGCCGATCACGCTGATGGGCGGCGGGACGACGAAGGTCGGCGATCCGTCGTTCCGCTCGGACGAACGACCGCTCCTCGGTCCCGAGCAGATCGCCGCCAATATCGCGGGCATGAACGGCGTGTTCGCCAAGTACCTCGACTATGCGCCGGGCCCGACCGGCGCGCTGATGCTCGACAACGCCGAATGGCTCGACGATCTCAACTATCTTTCGTTCCTGCGCGATATCGGTCGCCATTTCTCGGTCAACCGGATGCTGGGCTTCGAGAGCGTGCGCTCGCGGCTCGACCGGGAACAGTCGCTGTCGTTCCTCGAATTCAACTACATGATCCTTCAGGCCTACGATTTCCTCGAGCTGAACCGCCGCTACGGCTGCGTGCTGCAGATGGGCGGGTCGGATCAGTGGGGCAACATCGTCAACGGGGTCGACCTGACCCGGCGCGTTGCGGGCACCGAGGTCTTCGGCCTGACGACGCCGCTGCTGACCACCTCCGAGGGGCGCAAGATGGGCAAGAGCCAGAGCGGCGCGATCTGGCTCAATGCGGACATGCTGTCGCCCTACGAGTTCTGGCAGTTCTGGCGCAACACTTCCGATGCCGATGTAGAGCAATTCGCGATGCTCTACACCGAGTTGCCGGTCGCCGAATGTCGTCGCCTGGGCGCCCTCGACGGGGCGGAGATCAACGACGCGAAGGTGGTTCTGGCGAACGAGATCACCGCGCTCTGCCACGGCCGCGACGCCGCCGAGGCCGCCCATGCGACCGCCCGCGACGTCTTCGAGAAGGGCGGCGTCGGCGAGGACCTTCCGAAGCTGACCCTGTCGCGCGCCGATGTGACGGGCGGCATCTCGATCGTGCAGCTGATCATCCGGGCCGGTCTCGCGACCTCGGGTAAGGAGGCAAAGCGGCTCATCGCCGAAGGCGGGGCGCGGGTCGACGACGTGGCCGTCACCGATCCCGGCCTGATGCTCGACGGCGAGACGCTGTCGCTGCCGATCCGGCTGTCGGCGGGCCGCAAACGCCATGCTCTCGTGATGCTGGAGGGCGGATGAGCACCATCCTCGATCGCATCAAGGCCTACAAGCTTGAGGAGATCGCCGCGCGAAAGGCCCGGCGCCCGCTTTCGGAGATCGAGGACGAGGCGCGGTCGGCGCCGAAGGCTCGCGACTTCGCGGCGGCGCTGCAATCCGCAGCGCGGGTGGGCTATGGCCTCATCGCCGAGATCAAGAAGGCGAGCCCGTCGAAGGGCCTGATCAGGGAGGACTTCGATCCCGTCAAGATCGCGCAGGCCTATGAGCGCGGCGGCGCCGCCTGCCTCTCCGTTCTGACGGATGCTCCGTCGTTTCAGGGTCACGAGGACAATCTGGTCGCAGCCCGGGGCGCCTGTGCATTGCCGATCCTCAGAAAGGACTTTCTCTATGATCCCTGGCAGGTGGCCGAATCGCGGGCGATCGGCGCCGACTGCATCCTGGTGATCATGGCGAGTGTCGAGGATTCGCTGGCCGCCGAACTCGAGGACGCGGCGCGGCACTGGGGCATGGATGTCCTGATCGAGGTTCACGACGAAGCCGAGCTCGACCGCGCGATGCAGCTGAAATCCGAGCTGATCGGCATCAACAACCGCGACCTGCACACGTTCGAGACCTCGCTCGACGTGACGAAGCGGCTGTCGCGGCTGGTCGAGGCGCATCGCACCATCATCGCCGAGTCGGGCCTGTCGGACAAGCGCGACCTTGCGGAACTGGCGCGGTACGGGGCGCGGAAGTTCCTCGTCGGGGAAAGCCTCATGCGGCAGCCGGACGTGGCCGAGGCGACCCGTCGGCTTCTTGCCGACCCCCTGACCTCCAGCAGCATCTGATGGCGCTCAGTCACTTCGACACGGCGGGCCATGCCCACATGGTCGATGTGTCCGGAAAGACCGTGACCGCGCGCGAGGCGCGGGCGGAGGGGCACATCCGCATGGCGGCCGAAACCCTCGACCTGATCACCGGCGGACGGGCCCAGAAGGGCGACGTCATGGGCGTGGCCCGGCTGGCCGCGATCATGGGGGCGAAGAAGACGTCCGACCTGATCCCGCTGTGTCATCCGTTGCCGCTGACCAAGGTGGCTGTGGATCTGGCGCCGGATCGGGACCTGCCCGGATTGCGGGTGGTGGCGACCGTCAAGACGTCGGGCCAGACCGGTGTGGAGATGGAGGCGCTGACCGCCGTCACGGTCGCGTGCCTCACCGTCTACGACATGGTGAAGGCGGTCCAGAAGGACATGCAGATCGGCGGCATCCGCCTTCTCTACAAGGACGGGGGAAAATCGGGCCGGTTCGAGGCCGGTTCGTGATCACCGTCGACGAAGCGCTCGACCGCATCTTCGAACTCATGGGGCCACTTGGTGCGGAATGCGTGCCGCTGACCCGCGCGGCCGGGCGCGTCGCCGCCGAGCCGATCATCGCCAAGCGCGATCAGCCGCCCGTTTCGACCTCCGCCATGGACGGCTATGCCATCGCGGAGCGGCAAGTGACGGTGGGCGCGCGCTTCGCGGTCGTGGGCGAAAGCGCGGCGGGGCACGGCTTCGACGGAGCCGTCGGGGCGGGCGAGGCGGTCAGGATCTTCACCGGCGCGCCGCTTCCACAGGGCGCGCGACGCGTCGTTATCCAAGAGGACGTGATCCGCGACGGCGACACGATCGTCGTGCGCGAGAGTCCCGATGACAGCCCGTATATCCGCCGCGCCGGCCTCGATTTCGCGCGCGGCGACCAGGTGGCGCCGGCACGGCCGCTGAGACCCGCGGACATCGCCCTCATCGCCGCCATGGGACACGATCAGGTCCTCGTCCATCGTCGGCCGGAGGTGGCCGTGATCGCCACCGGCGATGAACTCGTCGCTCCGGGCGAGGTTCCCCGCCCCGACCAGGTCTTCGCGTCGAACAATTTCGGCCTCGCCGCGCTCGTCGAGGAGGCTGGCGGGATTGCCCGCCTCCTGCCGGTGGCGCGGGATACCGAAGACGCGGTGGCCGCCGCGTTCGATCTGGCCAGAGGCGCCGATCTGATCGTCACCATCGGCGGCGCCTCGGTGGGGGACCACGATCTCGTGGCGCGGGCGGCCGAGGCGCAGGGCCTGAAGCGCGCGTTCCACACGGTGGCGATGCGGCCGGGCAAGCCGCTCATGGCGGGCAGGATCTTCGGCACGCCGATGCTTGGCCTGCCCGGCAATCCGGTCTCGGCAATGGTCTGCGGAACGGTCTTCGTGATCCCGGCGCTGCGGGCGATGCTGGGGCTCGGGCGAGGCCGCGCGCCCCGGCACGCCGCTCCGCTGGCGGAGCCTCTGGCCCCGAACGGGCCGCGCGAACACTACATGCGCGCCGTGATGACGCCGGACGGCCTCCGCGCCTTCGCGAGCCAGGATTCCTCCCGCCTTCGGGTTCTTGCCGAAGCCGACGCCCTGATCGTGCGCCCCAGTGGCGACGGCGCCCATACCGCGGGCGACGTGGTGGAGTATCTTCCCATCTGATGCCGTTGACGGCGCCGCCGCCTGTCGTTAGAACATAATGGAAACACGATGGGCGGATCGGTGCCATGCTCACGCGCAAACAATTGGAACTGCTCGCCTTCATCAGCAAGCGCGTGCAGCGCGACGGCGTTCCGCCCTCCTTCGACGAGATGAAGGAGGCGCTGGATCTGCGCTCGAAGTCCGGCATCCACCGGCTGATCACGGCGTTGGAGGAGCGCGGCTTCATCCGCCGCATGGCCCACCGCGCCCGGGCGATCGAGATCGTCAAGCTCCCCGAGTCGATGATGGCCGCCCGTCCCGCTCCCCTGCCCGATGACGGGCCGCGGGGTGATGACGATGCGCCGGGCGCCCTGCCGCCGGCGGCCTACGCCACCGAGATCCCGGTCCGCGGACGGATCGCCGCCGGCGTCCCGATCGAAGCGATCTCGGAAGTGTCGCACAGCGTTTCGGTGCCCGGACAGATGCTCTCCGGCCGCAGCGACCATTATGCGCTGGAAGTCCGCGGTGATTCGATGATCGAGGCAGGGATCGTGGACGGTGACATCGTCGTCATCCGGGAGGCGTCGACGGCCGATAACGGCGAGATCGTCGTGGCGATCGTCGACGGCTCGGAGGCGACGCTCAAGCGGTTCCGGCGCGCGGGTCCGTCGATCGCTCTGGAGGCGGCGAACCCGGCCTACGAGACCCGCACCTACCGGGACGATCAGGTCGCGGTTCAGGGAAAGCTGGTCGGCCTCATCCGCACCTATTGATCGGCGAGAGCGGCGATCAGCATCTCCTGCGGATCGGGCGGCGCTTCGGATGTGCGGGAAGGTCCGGTGGTCCAGGGCCTTTCCCCCGACGCGTTCCTCGCCGTCTCGATCACGATGCCGTCTGTCGAGCGGCGAAGGGCGATGGCACCGGTGGCGCGCAGGGCGGGTTCGTCGAGCATCAGGCAGGCATCCGTGTCCGGCAGGTCGGCGGTCGTCACGATGATCCTGCCTGCGCTGCATGCAGCGAGGGCGCGTTCGGCCGCGCCGCGCCCGTAGACATGCCAGATCTCGAGGTCGCCCAGCCTCCCCACCGCTGCGCCGGCCGTCCGCGTCAGGCCCGGCCGAGCGGCAGCGGCCTCCTGCGAGACCGGATCGCCGTCATTCTCGAGCCATACGCCGGCGGCGAACCCGCTTCCCCTGGGCTTCGACAGCGCCCGTCCTTCACCTCCAAGGATGCCGATCAGGCCGCCGCCACCGTCGATCAGCACCTCGGGACGCGTGCTCTGGACCCAGAGGGCGAGCGAGACCGCAACGGGGGCAAGGCCGAGGAGCGCGCGCCGCCCCCGCCAGAGGATGAGCCACAGCGCCCCGAAGGTCAGCATCGGCAAAACCGCCGCGGCAGGAGCGGGGATCGGGATCGCCGATCCGTCGAGGCCCGCGATCCGGTGGGCGACGGCGAGGATCCACCAGATTGCGGGCGCCATCAGCCAGAGGGCGAGCCAAGCAAGGCCAAACGGCGCCAGAACCGCCGCAACCACCGCCGCCGGCATCAGGATGGCGCCCATCAGCGGCACCGTCACCATGTTGGCGAGAAGACCGTACTGGGAGATCTGGTTGAAATGCGCGGCGGAATAGGGAGCCGTCGCGAACCCTGCCACCGCCGATGACAGGATCAAGGTCGCGACGAACGCCATCGGACCGCCGCCGTGGCCCGGCAGCCGATCCCTCAGCAGCCTGAACACCGCCACCAGCGCCGTCGTGGCGGCGAAGGACATCTGGAAACCGGGGCCGGTCAGCGCTTCGGGCCGCAGCGCGAGGACGACGAGCGCAGCCAGGGCGACCGATCGCAGCGTCATCGCGCGGCGCCCGACGATGACCGCCAGAAGGATGACCGCCGCCATGATGAAGGCACGCTGCGTGGCCACGTTGCCGCCCGAGAGGGCCAGATAGAAGGCCGCCGCCGCCAGCGCCCCGAGAGCCGCGATCGACTTGGTCGGCCAGCGCAAGGCCGGGCCGGGAAAGAGGGCGAGCGCCGCGCGCAGGAAGCCGAACACGACCGCCGTCAGCACGCCCATGTGCAACCCGGAGATGGCGAGGAGGTGCGCGAGGTTCGACACCCGCAGATCCTGGAGCGTGGCCTCGGGGATGCCGGACCTGTCGCCGGTGGTGATGGCGGCGGCAAAGGCGCCGATCTCGCCCGGAAGATGGTGGCGGATATAGCCGCCGATGACCGACCGCATCCGGTCGACCGGAAGCGCGTAGCCGGATGCCTCGAGAAGGACAGCGGGGCTCCGGGCATAGCCCACCGCGCCCAGACGGTCGAAATAGGCCATGCGCTGGAAGTCGAAGCCGCCGGGTTCCACCGGTCCCTCCGGCGGCGAGAGATTGGCGGTGACGAGGATCCGCTGCCCGGGCGCGGGGTCGATCACCTCGATCTCGGAATGCAGCGACAGGCGCACGCGCGCCGGGGTCACGTCCGGGTCCATCCGCTCGAGCACGACCTCGTCGAGGGTCAGACGCGGCCTTTCGCTCGCGGATTGGTCGACCTCGACGATCCGGCCTTCCACCGCGCCGTAATACCGGAAGTGCAGGACCGGCTCGGCCACCTGCCAGGCCCGAAGGCCGCCCAGCCCGAAGCCTGTGCCCACGAGAATCAGCGCAACGAGCGGCGGATAGCGCCACAGCCCGAGCAGGAGCAGGACCGATCCCGCCGCGAGAATGGCGGCGAGCGCGATCCATGCGACCGGACCCGGCTCCACCGGAAGCGCGAAATAGAGACCGATGCCCACGCCGAGCCAGACCGGGATCCACGCGAAGAGGGCGCCGCGCTGGTCGTCGAGGGTCAGCCGCCTCCAGCCCACCGCCACCCTTGTTCTCCCGATGTCAATTGACTAGACCCACCGGGACATCTCTCCGACTTTGGTTACTCAATGGTAAACGCCACTTCCGTCGTGACGCGTTTCGCGCCGTCTCCGACCGGTTTTCTCCATATCGGAGGGGCGCGAACGGCGCTGTTCAACTGGCTTTTCGCCCGGCATCACGGCGGCCGCTTCCTGTTGCGGATCGAGGATACCGATCGGGCGCGCTCCACACCCGAGGCGACCGAGGCGATCCTGACGGGGCTGAGCTGGCTCGGCCTCGACTGGGACGGCGACGCCGTCAGCCAGGCGGCGCGCTCGGCGCGCCATGCCGAGGTCGCACAGCAGATGCTCGCCGCCGGCGTCGCCTACAAGTGCTTCTCGACGCAGGAAGAGATCGAGGCCGCGCGCGCCGCGGCCCGTGCCGAGGGCCGCTCGACGCTCTACCGGTCGCCTTGGCGCGATGCAGATCCGGCCGAGCACCCCGATCGCCCGCATGTGATCCGGATCAAGGCGCCGCTCGAGGGTGAGACGGTGATCGAGGATGCGGTTCAGGGACGGGTGACGTTCCGCAACGACCAGCTCGACGACATGATCGTGCTTCGGTCCGACGGCACCCCGACCTACATGCTGGCGGTGGTGGTCGACGACCACGACATGGGCGTGACCCATGTGATCCGCGGCGACGATCACCTCAACAACGCAGCGCGGCAGAACCTGATCTATGCGGCGATGGGCTGGGCCGCTCCGGTGCTGGCGCACATCCCGCTCATCCATGGCGAGGACGGCAAGAAGCTCTCGAAGCGTCACGGTGCGCTGGGCATCCGGGACTTCATCGCCATGGGCTTCCCGGCGCCGGCGATGCGGAACTATCTGGCCCGGCTCGGCTGGAGCCACCGCGACGACGAGGTTTTTTCCACCGAACAGGCGGTAGAGTGGTTCGATCTCGACGGGATCGGCCGGGCGCCGGCGCGGCTGGATCTCGCCAAGCTCGACCATATCTCGGGACGGCATATCGCGGCGATGGACGACGCGGCGCTTCTTCGGGCCCTGGCTGACTGGCAAGCAGTCGCGGGAAGCCCCCGATTGGCGGAGGATCAGCAAGAGCGGCTCGCACGCGCCCTGCCGCTCGTGAAGGACCGGGCGAAGCGGTTGCCGCAGATACTCGAGGGCGCGCATTTCGCGCTGGTCGAGCGACCCTTCGCAATCGAGCCGAAGGCGGCACGGGCGCTCGATGGGCCCGGGCTCGACATCCTTCGTCATTTGACGCCGCAGCTGCAAAATGCTAGCTGGATCCGGGACGAACTCGAGGCCGCGGCGGGCGACGTCGCGAGGGATCACGGCCTAGGTCTCGGCAAGCTGGCAGCGCCCGTGCGGGCCGCCCTGTCAGGTCGCACCGCGAGCCCGAGTGTATTCGACATGATGCTCGTCCTTGGCCGCGACGAGACGCTCTCGCGCCTGAAAGACACGCTCGACGCCGGGCCTAGAGATGCGGCTGAAATGCCTTAGGTTTGCGTCGGTGGGCGCCGTCTGCCTCAAGAGAAGAAGGGATTTGGAAACATGGCCGAAGACCAGAAGACTGCGAAGCTCAGTTTCGACGGCAAGGAATTCGAGCTGCCGATCCATTCGCCGACCGCAGGTCCGGACGTGATCGATATCCGAAAGCTCTATTCCACGGCGGGCGTGTTCACCTATGACCCGGGCTTCACTTCAACCGCAGCGTGCAACTCCACCATCACCTTCATCGATGGCGACAAGGGCGAATTGCTGCACCGCGGCTATCCGATCGACCAACTCGCCTCCAAATCGCATTTTCTGGAGGTCTGCTATCTGCTGCTCTACGGCGACCTGCCGACCGCCGAGCAGCTCGAGGATTTCGAGCATCGCGTGACGAACCACACGATGCTTCACGAGCAGATGGTCTATTTCTTCCGCGGGTTCCGGCGCGACGCGCATCCGATGGCGGTCATGGTCGGCGTGGTGGGCGCGATGTCCGCCTTTTATCACGATTCCACCGACATCTCGGATCCCTGGCAGCGCGAGGTCGCCTCGATCCGCCTGATCGCCAAGATGCCGACGATCGCCGCCTGGGCCTACAAGTACTCAATCGGCCAACCCTTCGTCTATCCGCGCAACGACTTGGATTATGCGTCGAATTTCCTGCGGATGTGCTTCAGCGTGCCGGCCGAGGATTACGTGGTCAATCCGATCCTGTCGCGCGCCATGGACAGGATCTTCACGCTCCACGCCGATCACGAGCAGAACGCCTCCACCTCGACCGTGCGCTTGGCCTCGTCGTCAGGCGCAAATCCCTTTGCCTGCATCGCGGCGGGGATCGCCTGCCTCTGGGGGCCCGCCCATGGCGGCGCCAACCAGGCATGTCTCGAGATGCTGCGCGAGATCGGCACGCCCGACCAGATCCCGGAATATATCGAGCGGGCCAAGGACAAGAACGACCCGTTCCGCCTCATGGGGTTCGGCCACCGCGTCTACAAGAACCACGATCCGCGCGCCAAGGTGATGAAGCAATCCGCCGATGAGGTGCTCGACCTTCTGGGCATCGAGGACGACCCGGTCCTGCAGACCGCGAAGGAGCTGGAGCGGATCGCGCTCGAGGACGACTACTTTGCCGACAAGAAGCTCTATCCCAATGTCGACTTCTATTCTGGCATCATCCTGAACGCGATGGGGTTTCCGACCGCGATGTTCACGCCGATCTTCGCGCTGGCGCGCACGGTGGGCTGGATCAGCCAGTGGAAGGAGCAGATCTCGGACCCGCAGCACCGCATCGGCCGGCCGCGGCAGCTCTATCTGGGCGAGACCTATCGCGATTACGTGGACGTCGAGAACCGCTGAGAGCGCCTGCGCGACCCGCAGATCGCGCCCGGCGGCGGCGACCGGGCGCGACCTGCCCGGTCGGCGCCTAGCGTCTTGCGGTTTGCCTGCCTGCGCTCTACAAGCCCCGAGACGCCGTGCGGCATGGCCCGGGCGGACCAATTCCACGATGTGATGAGGACAGGATGCAGGTCAACGAGACCGTGAACGAGGGCTTGAAGCGCGGCTATCAGATCACCGTCTCGGCCGAGGAACTCGAGCGCAAGGTCGACGAGAAGCTGGCCGAGGCGCAACCGGGCGTCGAGATGAAGGGGTTCCGCAAGGGCAAGGTCCCGATCGCGCTTCTGAAGAAGCAGTTCGGCGACCGGCTTCTGGGCGAGGCGATGCAGGAATCGGTCGATGCCGCCATGTCGCAGCATTTCGAAACGACCGGCGACCGACCCGCCATGCAGCCCGAAGTGAAGATGGTGAACGAGCAGTGGTCGAAGGGCGAGCCGGTCGAGGTCCAGATGACCTACGAGAAGCTGCCGGAGATCCCGGACTTCGACGCGGGCACCATCGAGATCGAAAAGCTGAAGGTCGTACCCGATGACGCCGCCATCGACGAGGCGCTGTCGTCGCTGGCCCAGAACGCCAGGTCCTTCGAGACGAAGGACGGCGCCGCGGAAAGCGCCGATCAGGTCGTCGTGGACTTCAAGGGCTCGGTTGATGGCGAGGAGTTCCAGGGCGGCTCGGCGGAGGATTATCCGCTCGTCCTCGGATCGAACAGCTTCATCCCCGGTTTCGAGGAGCAACTGGTCGGAAGCTCGGCCGGCAACGATGTCGAGGTGACGGTCTCGTTCCCCGAGGATTACCAGGCCGAACATCTGGCCGGCAAGGAGGCGACCTTCGCCACGCACGTCAAGGAAGTGAAGGCGCCGAAGGAGTCGGAGATCGACGACGCGCTGGCCAAGCAGTACGGCGCCGAGGATCTCGATAACCTGCGCACGCAGATCCGCGACCGGCTGGCGGCGGAATACGATCAGGCGGCACGGCAGGTCATGAAGAGGCGCCTTCTCGACATCCTCGACGAGAAGGTCGATTTCGAGTTGCCGCCGTCGCTCGTTCAGGCCGAAGCGGATCAGATCGCCCACCAGCTCTGGCACGAAGAGAATCCCGACCATCAGGGTCACGACCACGACAAGATCGAGCCGAGCGAGGAACACCTGAAGCTTGCCGAGCGGCGGGTCCGGCTCGGGCTTCTTCTGGCGGAGCTTGGCCGGGAGAACGAGATCACCGTGACGGATGCCGAAATGACCCAGGCGGTGATGAACCAGGCCCGGCAATATCCCGGGCAGGAGCGGCAGTTCTTCGAGTTCGTCCAGCAGAACCCGCAGATGCGCCAGCAGATTCAGGCGCCGCTCTTCGAGGACAAGGTGGTCGATTTCATCTTCGAGCGCGCTCAGGTCTCCGAGAAGGAGATCACCAAGGACGAGTTGATGGCGGTCGTCGAGAGCCTTGAGGACGACGCGCCAGCAGCCTGACACAGGCTTTGGTTTCCAGCCGTCTGATGACGGGGACGGCGGCGCCACCCTGATCGCGCCGCCGTCCTTTCCGGTGAAGCCGGCCCCGATCCACGCGATCGGAGCCGTTCTTCATGCGTAGCCCGACCGCCTGAGCGGCCGTGGGCAATGGCGTCGGGGTTCAGATCGCCCGGCTTTCGTCAAGGAACGGGTAGTCGACATACCCCCTCTCGTCGCCGCCGTAGAACGTGTCCTGATCCTGCGGATTGAGATCGGCACCGATCCGGTATCGTTCGGGAAGGTCGGGATTGGCGATGAAGGGACGCCCGAAGGTTACCGCGTCGCAATGACCCGAAGCGATCGTCTCGGCGGCGCGCGCGGCGTCGAAGCCGCCGTTCGAGATGTAGAACCCGTCGTAATTGGCGCGCAGCCGCTTCAGGAGCGCGATCTCGTCCTCTGACGTGTCCGTTCCGTAGAATTCCTCGACGACGTGCAGATAAGCGAGCCGTGCCTCCGAGATCATGCCATAGACGGCGGTGAACAGGGCTTCGCGATCGCTGTCGTCGATATCGTTGGCCTGCCCCAGGGGCGACAGGCGGATGCCGATGCGCTCGCGCGGCCAGATCGTGGCCACCGCATCGATGACCTCGCGAAGCAGACGTAGGCGATTGTCGATGGACCCGCCATAATCGTCGTCGCGACGATTGGTCTTGTCCTGCAGGAACTGGTCGAGGAGGTAGCCGTTCGCGGAATGGATCTCCACGCCGTCGAACCCGGCGTCGCGCGCGCATTCCGCGCCGCAGCGAAACGCCTCCACGGTATCGACGATTTCCTCGGCGGTCATTGCGTGCGGCTCGGAGCAATCGGTGAATCCGTCCGCGGTGAAAGTCTGCTGGTCGGCGCGCACCGCGGATGGGGCCTGCGGCGTCTCTCCCTCGGGAAGAAGCGAGACGTGACTGATCCGCCCGACATGCCAGAGTTGCAGAAAGATCCGTCCTCCGCGGGCGTGGACCGCGTCGGTCACCTTCTTCCACGCATCGACATGCTCGGCGGAGTGGATGCCGGGCGTGTTGATATAGCCCTTGCCGCGCGGCGTGACCTGAGTCGCCTCGCTGACGATGAGGCCGGCCGAGGCGCGCTGGCCGTAATAGAGCTGCGCCTGGTTCCAAGGGGTTCCGTCCGGATGCGCACGGTTCCGCGTCAGGGGAGCCATCAGGACCCGGTTCGGTAAGTCGACCGCCCCCAATTTCGTCGGCTGGAAAAGGCTCGCGTTTTCCGTCATGTCGTGCTCCTAAATTCGTCAACTGAAGAACCTGCCGCGCCCGTTGCGCGTTCCTCGCCCAGCCGGTGTATTCCCGCACACCCTCTCCGCATCCCTCCACGCCCTCCGAAAGGCCACCATGAAAATCAGGATCACCGCCGAGCTCGACTATGGAATGGAGGCGCCCACCGATATCCTGATGCAGATCGAAGCGGCGCAAACCCCGGCGCAGAGGGTGGTGTCGGAGCGGCTCGATGCCGGGTCCACGACCTATCTGTCGCGCATCGCGTCCGAAGACGCGATCGGCACCCGCGTCTGGCTGTCATGTTCCGACCACCTTCAATGCCGCTATGACGCGGAGATCGAGATCACGCGCAAGGATGAGGACATCACGACGCTCGCAGCCGATCTCGTGCATCGGCTGCCACACGAGGCGGTCCGTTACCTGATGGCGTCGCGCTATTGCCCCTCCGACGAGTTCCAGAGCTTCGTCGCCGCGGAATTCGGCCACTGCCAAGGCGGGCAGGCGATCCGCGAGATGGCCGACTGGATCGAGTCGCGGTTCACCTATTGGCCGGGCGCGTCGGGTCCCAGCACGACCGCACTCGAAACGTTCGTGCAGCGGCGCGGGATCTGTCGTGACTTCGCGCATGTGCTGGTGACGCTCGCGCGGGCGAAGGCCATCCCGGCGCGCATGGTCAGTTGCTACGGGCCCGACATCGATCCGCAGGATTTCCACGCCATGGCCGAGGTCTGGCTTGACGGTCGCTGGCATCTGGTCGACCCGAGCGGCATGGAGACACCCGGCCGGACTGCGGTGATCGGCGTGGGCCGCGACGCGGCCGACATCGCGTTCCTGACGAGCTACGGCTGGGTGACGCTGAACAGGCAGCAGGTCACCGTCCACGAGGTCAGCTGAAGCGGCGCCGTCAGCGGCCTTCGAAACGGGCGGAGCGCTTTTCCAGGAAGGCCAGCACGCCCTCGCGGAAGTCGCGGCTCCGGCCGAGGCCGCCCTGCGTTTCCGCCTCGAGCTGCAGCTGCGCGTCGAGATCCTGCGTGAAGCTGCTGCGCAGCGCGGTCTTCACGCCGCGGTAGGCCTTGGTCGGCCCCTTGGCCAGATGCGCCGCGCGCATCTTCCAGTGCTCGGCAAAATCGGCGTCCGGGACAGCTTCCCAGATCATCCCCCAATCGCTCGCCTGCCGCGCCGCGATCGGCTCGGCGAACAGCATCGCGCCCATGGCCTTGGCCGACCCGATGAGACGGGGCAGAAGAAACGTGCCCCCCGCGTCGGGTATGAGCCCGATCCGGGTGAACGCCTGGAGGAACACCGCCCGCTCGGAGGCGATGACGACGTCCGCGCAGAGAGCGAGATTGGCCCCGGCGCCGGCCGCAGCGCCGTTGACGGCGGCGACGGTCGGGACCGGGCAGTCGACGATCGCCTTCAACATGGGCACGTATTCGTCGCGCAGAACCCGCTCGAGATCCATGTCGGCGACTGAGGCCGCGTCCGAGAGATCCTGTCCGGAGCAGAACGAGTCGCCCGCGCCGGTCAGCACGACCACGCGGGCCTCGCGTCCCGCGATCCTCATCGCATCCGTGATCTCCGCCCGCATCTGGGCGTTCAGGGCGTTCTTGCGATCCGGACGGTCGAGCGTCAGGACGAAGACATCCTCGCTCCTGACGCAGCGGATCGTCTGATATTCCATGTCTGGCTCCGTTCCGGTCGTCACTCGCCGAGCAGCGCGTCAAGCCGCGCCTGTTCCTCGGCGGAAAGGCCCCGGTCGCGGGGCCCCGCTCTGCGCCGCCGCACAAAGGCCGCGGCCGCGATGCCGACACCGCCCAGCAGCATTGCCGGGCCGGCCAGCCACAGGATCAAGTTGGCGCCGTTGAAGCGCGGTTGCAGCAGGACGAATTCGCCGTAGCGGTCGGTGAGGTAGGCGACGACTTCGGCGTCGCTGTCGCCCGCGACGAGTTTTTCGCGCACTACGAGGCGCAAGTCGCGCGCCAGATCGGCGTTCGACTCGTCGATGTTCTCGTTCCGGCAGACGAGACACCGCAGCCCCTTCGACAGCTCGCGCGCGCGTGCCTCGAGCGCAGGGTCGTTCAGCACCTCGTCGGGCTGGACCGCAAGAGCCGGGCCGCCCAGGAGCACCAGAATGAGCAGCAGGCGCCTCATTCGGCGGGCATTGCCGCACGGTGCGCCCGGGCGGCGCCGGCCGCGACGCGGTGGCGGCGATCGCTGAGGCTCAACCCGCCGCCGAGCGCCATGATCAGGCATCCGGTCCAGATCCAACTCGCGAAGGGCTTGATGTAGGTCCTGACCGCCCAGCCGCCGGCCTCCTGGGGATCGCCGATGACGAGGTAGAGGTCGCGCAGGACCCCGCTTCTGATCGCGGCTTCGGTCGTGGGCATGCGCGCGACCGGATAGAACCGCTTCTCGGGGCGGAGAACGGCCACCTCCCGTCCGTCCCGGAAAACCCGCATCGTCGCCTGGGTCGTGGCATAGTTCGGGCCGTCGAAGCGGTCGACGTCGGCGAGCGTGATCTCGTAGGATCCGACCGTGAACGTGTCGCCCACCTGCGCGACGCGGATATCCTCCACCTGCCAGGCGGTCAGCGCGCAGATCCCGAACAGGGTCACGCCAAAGCCCGAATGGGCGACCGTCTTGCCCCAGTCGGCGCGCGGCAGGCGCGACAGGCGCCGCCATCTGCTGCGCAGATCGCCGCGCCCGGCCCGGAGCCTGAGGTCGGCCAGGGCCCCCAGAACGAGCCACACGGCAAGCACGGCACCGAGCGGGGCCAGCATCGCGCCGCCGGTCTGAAAGACCCATACGAAGGCACCGGTCGCGACGGACAGGGCGAGAACACCGCGCAGATCCCGCGCGACGCTGCCCATTCGCGCGCGTTTCCAGGGCATCGACGCCCCGATCGGCAAAAGTGCGGCCAGCCCCACCATGAAGGGCGTGAAGGCCGCGTCGAAGAACGGGGCGCCGACCGACAGCTTCCGCCCGAACGCCATCTCCGCCACCAGCGGCCAGACGGTGCCGACGAAGACCACGAAGGCCGAGACGGCCAGCAGGATGTTGTTCGCGACGAGCGCCGATTCCCGGCTGGTCAGGGAGAAGACGCCCTTCGATTCGAGCGCGCCCGCGCGGGCGGCGTAGAGCGTCAGGGCGCCGCCCATGAAGAGCCCGGTGATCGCCAGAAGGTAGACACCTCGTTCGGGATCGTTGGCGAAGGCATGCACGGAGGTCAGCACCCCAGAGCGGACGATGAAGGCGCCGATGAGCGAAAACCCGAAGGCGATGATCGCCAGCAGGATCGTCCAGGACTTGAGGGCCTCGCGCTTTTCCACAACGATCGCGGAATGGAGGAGCGCTGCGGCGATCAGCCACGGCATGAAGCTGGCATTCTCGACCGGGTCCCAGAACCAGAACCCGCCCCAGCCAAGCTCGTAATAGGCCCACCAGGATCCGAGCGCGATGCCGATCGTGAGAAAGATCCAGGCCGCCAACGTCCAGGGCCGGACCCAGCGCCCCCAGGCCGCATCGACCCGCCCCTCGATCAGCGCGGCGACGGCGAAGGAGAACGCCATCGAGAGCCCGACATATCCGAGATAGAGAAACGGCGGATGGAAGGCGAGACCGGGATCCTGAAGCAGCGGGTTCAGGTCCTCCCCGTTCAGGGGCGGGATCGCCAGCCGCTCGAACGGGTTGGACGTGAGGATGAGAAAGCCCAGAAATGCGAGGCTGATCGCCCCCTGGACTCCCAGCACACGCGCCCGCAGCGTATCGCGGAGGTTGCCTCCGAACCCCGCCGCGAGCGCCGCATAGAGCGCCAAGATGAGACACCAGAGAAGCATCGACCCCTCGTGGTTTCCCCAGACGCCGGCAATCTTGTAGATCAGCGGCTTGGCGGTGTGCGAGTTCTGCGTAACCACCCGCAGCGAGAAGTCCGAGGTAACAAATCCCCACGTGAGCACCGAGAACGAAAACAGCAGGAACAGGAACTGCGCGGTGGCCGCGGGTTCGGCGGCAGCCATGAAGCCTCGCCAGCCGCGCTGCGCGCCGATAAGTGGCAGCACCGTTTGAAGTCCTGCCATGAGCAGGGCGAGGATCAGTGCGAAATGCCCGAGTTCGATGATCATGACCGGAGGCATAGCGCGCCGGCGGCGTCGCGCCAATGGCCAAGCACATACTCGTGTAGGACGAGAAGCAGCTGCGCGGAGCGCCGGCGGCAATGCGCCTGCGGCGGATCATCTCCGATCCGGCCCCTCATGCAAAGGCGGCTGCCGTCGATGCGCGACGAGGGCCTACCGGTTGAAGCCACCGAACTGGGAGCGCAGGAGCGTCGCCAGTTCGACCAGAACGGCCGTGTTCTTGTTCAAGGCCTCGCGCGTCGCCGCATCCTTCTGCGCGTCGCGGTAAAGCAGATAGAAGACGAGCATGACCCAAGGTCCGTGTTCGGCCGCGAGCTTGAACAGCAGATCATCGGCCATTCTCCTTCCTCCAATCCTCCAGCGCCGGATTCTCCGCTGCCGCAACCTGGGTCGTCTGCGCCAGTGTCTGGGTTGTGATGATCTCCTTGCGGAATTCCTGTCCCTTGGCCTGGTGACGCGCGCCGAAATAGAACGAGACGATGACCCCGAGCAGCCACCAGAGCGGCTCGGGCACCAGCGCGATCCCCGCCATCCGCTCCGAAAACCAGGCGGGCGACACCATGGCCGCCAAGAAGAGGCCGAGGGTTCCGAGCGCCATGGCCGGCCGCGGCACCCTGTTCAGGGCGTCCATGAACCGGTCGAAGGCGCCGCGCCGGCCCTTGTGGAACTCGGCGGCGTACTGGATCATCGCCGCCGACTGGATCGCCGTATCCCGCTCGCCCCTGCTGTCGGCGTTTTCGCGAAACGCCTCGACCGTCTTGGTGATGACGTTGCCTCCGCCACCGCCGCCAAAGATGTATCCCATGACCCGTTCGATCAGGCCCATGCCGACACCCGTCGCGCATGTTCGTCCTGGGTCAGATGATAGCAGGGCGAGATGAAGGTCTCGGCGCGCGTGATCCAGCCCCCCTTGCCGCCATCCCTGCGGCAGGCGAACTTCCGCAGGGGCGGCCGAGCGTCGGCCAGACTGTAATAGTAGTTGCGGCGGGCAATTCCGTAGGCATCAGCCAGATGACGCGGCGCCGCCGCCCAGGCCGCATGCGCGGCGGCTTCGGTCTGGGGGCCGATGCAGCCATCGACCGCAACCCGCTGTCCCATCTCGCACAGCAATCGCTGCAGGATCTTCACCGCGTTGCCGCCCGCGTTGACATACATGTCGAAGACGGACGGCTGGATGACCTCCGGCAGCCGATGCAGCAGAGGCCGGCGGAAGTAGTGTTCGATGAAGATCTCGCAGGCCTTGGCTTTCGACAGCCGCTTCAGGTCCTCGATATCGATATCCCCGTCGCCGTCCAGATCGACGCCGAGTCGGCGCAGGGTGGCGATCGTCACGCCGCGATTCGTTGCCCCGCCGGGATCGTCGCGATCGTTGACGAAGCCCCCTTCGCGAGCGACGATTTCCTCTGCGATTTGTTGAACGGACGTCATAATCCAGGGTCCTCCGGTCCGCATGGCACACCGGTTAACCTCCGAAGAATGACTTAATTCATGGAAAGGTCTGCGTTCGGAGGTTCAAACACCCCCTGCTCCTTCAGCGCGTCGACGACCTCTTTGGGCATGTAGAACTCGTCGTGCTTGGCAAGGATCTCGGTCGCCTCGAAGGTGCCGTCGACGTATCGACCGGTCCCGACCATGCCCGACCCCTCGTCGAACAGGTCGGGCAGGACGCCGGTATAGGCGACCCCGATGCTCGATGATCCGTCCGTCACCCGAAAGGTCACCGTCTCGCCGCGCCCGCGCAGGAGCGAGCCCTCCTCGACGAGGCCGCCGATACGGAAGATCTCGGTCGGCGGCGGCGGTGCCACGGCGACCTGCGAAGGCGAGCGGAAGAAGTTGATGCCGTCGCGCATCGCGTAGCCGATCAGCGCGGTCGAGCCGGCGAGGGCGAGGATCGCCACGATGATCACCTGGATCCGACGCTTCTTCTTCAGACTGTGCAAGACCGCCTCACGGGAAGACCGGCGCGAGCATGAGACCGGCGGTTTCCTCGAGCCCTAGCATCAGGTTGGCGTTCTGCACAGCCTGACCCGACGAGCCCTTGGTCAAATTGTCGAGCGCGACCAGCACGATTGCGCGACCCTGGCGCCGGTCCGCCGCGACACCCACGTGGCAGAAGTTCGACCCGCGCACATGCCGCGTCGAAGGGGTCTCCCCGAAGGGCAGCACCTCGATGAACGGCTCGGCCGCGTAGGTGCGCTCGAGGATCGCGTGGATCTGGTGCGCGTCGCCCCGGACATAGACCGTCGCCAGGATGCCGCGATTGGCGGGCATGAGATGCGGGGTGAACTGGACCTCGACCTTGCGGCCGGCCAGAGCCGAGAATTCCTGGTCGAACTCGCCCAGATGCCGATGTATGCCGCCGACGGCGTAGGCATTGTAGCCCTCGCTCAACTCGGCGTGGAGAAGGTTCTCCTTCAGCGACCGCCCTGCCCCCGAGACGCCGCATTTCAGATCCATGATGATCTCGTCGAGATCGATCGCCCGTGCCTCGATCAGCGGGCGCAACGCATACTGGCCGGCGGCGGCGTTGCAACCGGTTCCGGCGACCACGCGGGCGCGGGCGATCTCGTCACGATAGAATTCCGTGAGCCCATAGACGGCCTCCTGCTGCAGCGCTTCCGCTGCATGCGCCTTGCCGTACCATTTCTGGTAATCGGCGGCGGCCCTGAGACGAAAATCCGCCGACAGGTCGACGACCTTCAGGTGCGACGGCAGCCGCGCGATCACCTCCTGGCTCGTGGCATGCGGCAACGCGCAGAAGACCAGATCCACGCCGTCGAGATCGATCTCGTCGATCCTCTGCAGGACGGGCAGATCGAGGTGGCGCAAATGGGGAAAGACCGCCGCCATGGGCTCGCCGGCCTTCCGGTCGCCGGACAACGCCCGGACCGCAAGCGACGGATGGGTTGCGATCAACCGCACCAGTTCGGCGCCGGTATAGCCGCTCGCGCCCAGAATCGCGACGTTCCTGCTCACCTCTTCCCCCTCTCAGACCTGCCCGAACGCCACGGCGCGCCGCATGTATTGCGTCGCGCGACCCGAGACACGGCGCGGATCCCCGGTGGTGAGGAACGTCGCGCCGCCCCGGCCCAGCATCCCGGGATGCCGCGCGAGATAATCCGCGAGGCTTTCCGCGACCAGATCGGCCTGGCTGTAGACCTCGACCTCGGGCCCCAAGGCGTCGCGAAAGATGTCCTCCATCAGGGGATAATGCGTGCAGCCGAGGATTGCCGCCTCCGGCATCGGCATCTTGCGCTTGAGCGCGTCGACATGCGAGCGGACGAGCGCTTCGGCCAAGATCATGTCGCCCTCCTCGATGGCGTCGACCACGCCGGCGCAGGCCTGCGCCTCGACATCGACGCCGATGGCGCGGAAGGCCAGCTCGCGCTGAAAGGCCCGCGACCTGACGGTCGCGGGAGTGGCGAAGAGAGCCACATGCTTCACCCGCACCTCCCGCGGCGGGGAATTGTCGCCCCAGCGCCGTTCGGTCAAGGCCTCGATCAGCGGCACGAACACGCCCAGAACCCGTTTGTCGCGCGGCAGCCAGCTTTCCTGCATCCGCCTCAGCGCGGCGGCCGAGGCCGTGTTGCAGGCCAGCACGACCAGATCGCAGCCCTCGTCCCACAGCCGCGCCACCGCTTGGCAGGTCAGCGCGAAGATGTCGTCCGCGGTGCGGACGCCATAGGGTGCATGAGCCGAATCGGCGAAATAGGCGAACGGCACATCGGGCAGCCGCCTTTCCACCGCGTTCAGCACCGTCAATCCGCCGATGCCGCTATCGAAGATGCCGACCGCCATCTTCCGCCACCCTGTCCTTCAGCCCGAAATCGTAGCCGTAGGTCAGATCACCCAGCGGCCGTGGCGACAGGCCATAGGTGCTTGCCCGCAGAAAGTCCATCAGCACCCGGCTGTCATGGGCGCGGTCGCGCAGCATGACCGACGGGATCATGGCCTTGGGCCCACTGGATCAGGTCGATCCGGCCGGTGACATTCTCAAGCAGGCGGATGAGCGTGCGTCCGCCACGGATCGACGCCGATGTGGCATGGCTGATGTCACGAACGAGCCGGGGATCTGCCATGGCCTCCCCTAGCCGCGCCGACCCTTCCCTGCCAATGATCTATTCGGCCGCATCGGCCATAATCGCCGGCTTGCGGATCGCAGCAAGCAGTTCCTCGCGGCGTCTCGCAGCAGCCGCGGCGTTGGCACGCTTGACGGGGCCAAACCCGCGGATCTGCAGCGGAAGCCGCGCCAAGGCGATCACGGCATCGCGTGCCGCGCCCAGCCTGGGACTCGCTTCGTCCATGTCCTCTTCGTATTGCGCGACGAGCGCGCGCTCGAGCCGGCGGTCTTCGGTCCGGCCGAACGGATCGAGCCAAGTGCCGCGCAGGACCTTGCCCCGGGCGAGCCAGGGATAGAGGCGCTCGATCCACTGCCCGAATTCCTTCTTGCGCGGCCTCCCCTCCTCCGCCGTCAGGGTCGGCGGCGCCAGATGGTAGGTCAGCTTGTGCTCTCCGGCGAAGGTCTCCGACACCTTCCGGCGGGTCTCTCCAAGCAGCCGCGCCACTTCGTATTCGTCCTTGTAGGCCAGCACCTTGTGATACCCCTCGGCGACCGCCCCCCGCAGATCGGGATCCTCGATCCGGTCGACGCGCGCCCGGTATCTCCGGGCCAGCCGGGGGCCCTGATAGGCGACCAGATGGCGTTCGCGAAAGGCGATCTTCTCATCGAGCGATTTCGGTCTCTCCGCTGCGTCGGTGTTCAGGATCCGCTCTGCTCTGTCGGGATGCTCGGCCGCCCAGCGGCCGATCTCGAACGCCTGGAGATTGCGGTCGACGGCGGCGCCGTTGAGGGTGATCGCGCGGGTGATCGAGGCATGGCTGACCGGAACCAGCCCCGCCTGCCAAGCGGCACCGAAGACGATCATGTTGGAAAAGATGGTGTCCCCGATCGCTGCGCCGGCTAGGTCGGTCGCGTCGAAGGCGATCAGGTTCGCGCCGAGACGGCGCTTCAGCGCCTCGATCAGATCGGGAGTGGGGATCCGGAACTCGGTGTTCCGGGTAAACTCGCCGGTCACGATCGCATGGCTGTTGACCACGCCCCCGGTGCGGCCGCGCGACATCAGGCCGAGGGTCTTGGCGCCGGCGCTGACCACGAGGTCGCCGCCGATCAGCACGTCGGCCTCGCCGGTCGCTACGCGGATGGCGGAGATATCGGCCGGCGACTTCGCGATCCGGCAGTGGATGTGCACGGCGCCGCCCTTCTGCGCGAGGCCCGCCATCTCCATCATCCCGGCGCCGAGCTCGTCGAGATGCGCAGCCATCGCGATGACCGCCCCGATCGTCACGACACCGGTGCCGCCGACCCCGGTGATGACGACATTCCAGGTGCCGTCGATCAGCGGCAGGTCGGGGTGTGGGAGGTCGCCCGTGACGATCTCGGTCGTGGCATCCTTCCGGATCTCGGCACCCTCCACGGTCACGAAGGAGGGACAGAAGCCCTTGAGGCAGGAATAGTCCTTGTTGCACTGGGATTGGTCGATCGCCCGCTTGCGGCCAAGCTCGGTCTCGACCGGGACGATCGCCACGCAGTTCGACTGCACGCCGCAATCGCCGCATCCCTCGCAGACATCGGTATTGATGAAGATGCGCTTGTCGGGGTCGGGAAACAGCCCCCGCTTGCGGCGCCGGCGTTTTTCCGCCGCGCAGGTCTGCACGTAGATGATGGCCGAGACGCCCTTGACGGCGCGGCACCTCTCCATGATCTCGGGCAGCCGGTCGCGCTCGTGCCAGCCGACATCGTCGGGAAAGCCGTCGCGCACCGGCTCTTCCTTCGGGTCGAAGACGACCTCGATCGTGGCGACCCCCATGGCGCGCAATTCCCGCGCGATGCGGGCGGGGTCGAGCCCGCCCTCGTTGGCCTGCCCCCCGGTCATGGCAACGGCGTCGTTGTAGAGGATCTTGTAGGTGATGTTCGCACCCGCAGCGAGAGCGGCGCGGATCGCGAGGATGCCCGAGTGGTTGTAGGTGCCGTCGCCGAGGTTCTGGAACACGTGCTCGGTCGTGGAGAACCGGCCCTCGCCGATCCAGTTCGCGCCTTCTGCGCCCATATGGGTGTAGTTCGAGGTCTCCCGGTCCATCCACATCGCCATGATGTGGCAGCCGATGCCCGCATAGGCCCGGGAGCCTTCGGGCAGCCGGGTCGAGGTGTTGTGCGGGCAGCCGGCGCAGAAATAGGGCGTCCGCACCGCGATCTCTTCGGCGCTGTCGGCCCGGCGCGCCTCGTGGAGCGCCCTGATGCGGCCGCGCATCTCCTCGTTTCCGCGCCCCTCCTCGATCAGGATGTCGCCCAGCCGCTCGGCGATGAGCACCGGATCGAGGCTCATCCGGGTCGGGAAGAGCTCGTCGCGGTGCATGCCCCCCGCTCCGCCCTTGTACCAGCCATAGACGCGGCGGCCGCGGCGGTCGTCGAAGATCGCCTCCTTGATCTGCACCTCGATCAGCTTGCGCTTTTCCTCCACCACCACGATCAGATCCAGACCCTCGGCCCAGTCGTGGAACCCTGTCATGTCGAGCGGGAACGTCTGGCCGATCTTGTAGGTGGTCAGGCCCAGTTCCCTGGCGCGATCGCCGTCGATCCCGAGCAGCGACAGGGCATGGACGAGGTCGAGCCAGTTCTTGCCGGCCGCCACGAACCCGATCGTCGCGCCGGGCACGCCCCAGACCCGCCGGTCCATGCCGTTGGCTCGGGAAAACGCCTCCGCCGCGAAGCGCTTGTGGTCGATCATGCGCGCTTCCTGCGCCACCCAGTGATCGCCCAGCCTGATGTTGAGACCGTCCTGCGGCATCGGGAAGTCGGGCCTGACGAACGCCATGCGGTCGGGCCGGCCGTCGACGACGCTCGTCACCTCGACCGTGTCCTTCATCAGCTTCAGGCCGGCCCAGACCCCGGCGAAGCGGCTGAGTTCAAACCCGTAGAGGCCGTAATCGAGAATCTCCTGGACGCCGGCCGGCGATAGGACCGGCATGTAGGCGTCGACCATCGCCCAGTCGGACTGGTGACAGGTGGTCGAGGATTCGCCCGTATGGTCGTCGCCCATCGCCATGATCGCGCCGCCGAACCGCGCGGATCCGGCCATGTTCGCGTGCCGCATGACGTCGCCCGACCGGTCGACACCGGGCCCCTTCCCGTACCAGAGGGAAAACACTCCGTCGAACTTGCCGTCGCCCCGCAACCCGGCTTGCTGCGTGCCCCAGATCGCCGTCGCGGCGAGATCCTCGTTGAGGCCGGGCTCGAAGACGATGTCGTTCGCCGCCAGGCGCTCCCGCGCCTTTGCCATGTTGAGATCCACGCCGCCGAGCGGAGATCCGCGATAGCCGCTGACATATCCCGCCGTATGGAGCCCCGCCCGCCGGTCGCGCTCCTTCTGCGTGAGCATCAGGCGGACAAGCGCCTGCGTGCCGCTCAGTAGGACCGGAGATACGTCGAGATCGTACCGATCGGACAATTTTGCGTCGTGCCGCGACATTCACGACCTCCCTAAACTAGAATTTAAGCATAAACTGTTCAGGATCGCCCACAATTCACAAAAGTTGGTCCCGCGGCCTTTGCAGGTGCAGCATAGGGCCCAATCTACCGCGTGAGGCGAGGCTCGAAGTGAAGGATGCCGAGATGGACTGGGACAAGCTGAGGGTCTTTCATGCGGTCGCCGAGGCGGGATCGCTGACGGCAGCGGGCGAGGCGCTGCATCTCAGCCAGTCGGCGGTCAGCCGTCAGGTGCGCGCGCTCGAGGAAAGCCTTGAGACGGTGCTCTTCCACCGCCATGCGCGCGGACTGATCCTGACCGAACAGGGCGAATTGCTGCACGACGCCACGACGTCGATGTTTCGCAGGCTCGATACCGCCGCGGCCCGGATCCGCGACAGCCGCGACGAGGTCTTCGGCGAACTGCGGGTCACGACCACGACCGGGTTCGGCACCCTCTGGCTCGTGCCGCGGCTGTCGAAGCTCTACGAACGCTTTCCGAACCTCAAGATCGACCTGATGCTCGAGGAGCGCGTCCTCGACCTGCCGATGCGGGAGGCGGATGTCGCGATCCGCATGAAGGAGCCGAGCCAGGCCGACCTCGTCCGCAAGCGGCTGAACACCGTGCGGATGCGGCTCTACGCCCTTCCCTCCTACCTCGACGAGCGGGGACGGCCCGAAACCGTGCACGACCTGTCCGATCACCGGTTGATCAGCCAGGCGGTCACGGCGCACCAGGTGTCGTCCGGCCAGACCCTGATCGAGAGCCTGCACGCCGTGGGCATTCCCTCGACCCTCACGGTCAACAACTATTTCGGCGTGCTGCAGGGCGTTCTGAGCGGCCTCGGGATCGGGGTTCTGCCCGATTACCTGCTCGCCGATTTCCCCGAGATGGAGCGCGTCCTTCCGGACCTCGAATCGGCGAAGATCCCCGTCTACCTCGCCTATCCGGAGGAGCTGCGTCATTCCCAGCGCATCGCCGCCTTCCGCGATTTCGTCCTCGAAGAGTTGAGCGAGACCGCGAAGAGCAAGTCGGACGTGGAAAAGCGGCGTCATGCGCTGAATGCATAGCCGCGCTGCACACGTAAGGGGCGAAGTCGTGTTGATGACCGGGTATTCGCGTCCTAGATCCCAGTGAAGGCGGCGACACGGCTTGCCGCCTTACCTCCCTGTTGGACTGGCCGGGCTTTGCAGCCCGGCCTTTTTTATCCGGCGCGCAGGCGCTACACGATGCCGCGCCCGCCGGTCTTTGTCGCTCAGCCGGCAGGGGCCGATGAACGCCCCCAACCGGAAAGGCCATGCGCTGTGCCCGAGCCCCGCATCACCGACGACCTGATCGCCGCCCATGGCCTGAAGCCGGGCGAGTATGGCCGCATCCTCGACCTTCTCGGCCGCGACCCGACATTCACCGAACTCGGCATCTTCTCGGCCATGTGGAACGAGCATTGCTCCTACAAGTCGTCGAAGAAATGGCTGCGGACCTTGCCGACCACCGGTCCGCAGGTGATCTGCGGCCCCGGCGAGAATGCCGGTGTCGTCGATATCGGCGATGGCCAGGCGGTCGTCTTCAAGATGGAGAGCCACAACCACCCCTCCTATATCGAGCCCTATCAGGGGGCCGCTACTGGCGTCGGCGGCATTCTCCGTGACGTTTTCACCATGGGCGCCCGCCCGATCGCGGCCATGAACGCCCTCAGCTTCGGGTCCGTCGACCACCCCAGGACCCGCGCCCTGGTCCACGGCGTGGTCGAGGGAATCGGCGGCTACGGCAATTCCTTCGGCGTGCCCAATGTGGGCGGCGAGACCCGCTTCGACGCCTCCTATGACGGCAACTGCCTCGTCAACGCCTTTGCCGCGGGGCTGGCCGACGCCGACCGCATCTTCTACTCCGCCGCCTCCGGCATCGGCATGCCCGTGGTCTATCTGGGGGCTAGGACCGGGCGCGATGGCGTCGGTGGCGCCACGATGGCCTCGGCCGAGTTCGACGAGACCATCGAGGACAAGCGCCCGACCGTCCAGGTCGGCGATCCCTTCACCGAAAAGCGTCTGATGGAGGCCTGTCTCGAACTCATGCAGACCGGCGCGGTCATCGCGATCCAGGACATGGGCGCGGCGGGGCTGACCTGCTCGGCCGTGGAGATGGGCGACAAGGGCGGGCTGGGCGTGCGGCTCGATCTCGACGCGGTTCCGCAGCGGGAAACCGCGATGACCGCCTACGAGATGATGCTGTCCGAATCGCAGGAGCGGATGCTGATGATCCTGCGCCCCGAGAAGGAGGCCGAGGCGCGCGCCGTCTTCGACAAATGGGATCTCGACTTCGCCATCGTCGGCGAGACCATCGCCGAGGACCGCTTCATCGTCATCCACGCGGGCGAGGAAAAGGCGAACCTGCCGCTGTCGAGCCTGTCCGGCACGGCCCCCGAATACGACCGGCCCTGGGAGCCCACGCCGCCCTCGCCGCCGCTGCGCGACGTCCCGGAGATCGACGCGATCGACGCCCTGAAGGCGCTGATCTCGCACCCCTCCTACGGCTCGAAGCACTGGATCTACCAGCAATACGACACGCAGGTCATGGCCGACACGATCAGGACCCCGGGCCAGGGGGCCGGCATCGTGCGCGTCCACGGCACGCGCAAGGCCCTGGCCTTCACCTCGGACGTGACCCCGCGCTACGTCGTGGCCGATCCGGAGGAAGGCGGCAGGCAGGCCGTCGCCGAGGCCTACCGCAACCTCGTCGCGGCGGGGGCGCGGCCACTCGCGGCGACCGACAACCTCAATTTCGGCAATCCCGAGAAGCCCGCGATCATGGGCCAGCTCGTCGGCGCGATCAGGGGGATCGGCGCGGCCTGCGCCGCGCTCGACATGCCGATCGTGTCCGGAAACGTCTCGCTCTACAACGAGACCGATGGCAGCGGCATCCTGCCCACCCCGACGATCGGGGCCGTCGGTCTGATCGAGGACGTGGCGGGCATCATCGGCTGCCGACCCCGGGCCGGCGATCTGGCGCTGGTAATCGGGTCCGGCCGGGGCCATCTCGGCCGCTCGGCGCTCCTGTCGCTCGCCTTCGGCCGGGCGGACGGGCCGCCGCCTCCGGTAGACCTCGAAGCCGAGCGGCGGCACGCCGCGTTCCTGCTCGAGAACCGCACGCTCGTCGAGGCCGCAACGGATCTGTCGGATGGAGGCGTGGCCCTGGCCGCGTTCGAGATGGCCGAGGCCGCCGGCATCGGCGTGACCCTCGACAAGCTGACGACGATCGCCGAACTCTTCGGGGAGGATCAGGGCCGCTATCTGCTGACCTGCGGCTTCGACGCCGCCGAGACGCTGATGGTGCTGGCGGGCCGCGCCGGGGTTCCGCTCCATCACGTCGGACGGTTCGGCGGCGACACGGTCACGCTCGGCACAAGCTCCGCGCCGCAAGGCGAGCTGGTCGAGATCTATCGCACCAGCTTCGCCAGGGCCCTCGGGTGAGACGGGCGCCGCGCGTTCCCTGAACGCTGCGGCATGGGCGCTTCAGAGCAGCGCCTTGACCCGCTCGACGACGGCATCCGCGGTGATGCCGAATTTTTCGAAGAGCTGCTCCGCGGGCGCGGAGGCGCCGAAGCCGTGCATGCCGACGAAGTCCGCCTTCGCCTCGCGGCCGCGCTCGCCGAAGAGCCAGCGGTCCCAGCCGAACCGGGCGGCCGCCTCGATCCCGACGCGCACGGCCGAGGCGGGCAGAACCCGCCGGCGGTAGCTTTCGTCCTGCGCCGCGAAGCGATCGAACGACGGGATGGACACGACGCGGGTGCCGATTCCTTCGCCTTCGAGCCGCGCCCGCGCCGCCATCGCGATCGACACCTCCGATCCCGTCGCGAGAAGCACCGCCTGACGCTTGCCCTCCGCCTCGGCGAGCACATAGCCGCCCTGCTCCAGAAGGTTTTTCGGCTTGTGCTCGGTCCTGAGCGTCGGCAGACCCTGCCGGGTCAGCACCAGCACCGTCGGCCTGTCGGTCGTCCGCAGGGCAATGTCCCAGGCCTCGGCCGTCTCGACCGTGTCGCAGGGACGGATGACCTGAAGGTTCGGCGTCGCGCGGAGCATGGCCAGATGCTCGATCGGCTGGTGGGTCGGCCCGTCTTCGCCGAGGCCGATCGAATCGTGCGTCATCACGAACACGACCGGCGCCCCCATCAACGCCGCGAGACGGATCGCCGGACGCGCGTAATCCGTGAAGACCATGAAGGTGCCGCCATAGGGCCGGATGCCGCCATGCAGGGCCATCCCGTTCATCGCGGCAGCCATGCCGTGCTCGCGGATGCCGTAATGGATGTACCGGCCCGCCCGGTCATCGGCCGAGAAGACGCCGAGGTCCTTGGTCAGCGTGTTGTTGGAGCCGGTGAGGTCGGCCGAGCCTCCCAGCATCTCGGGGAGGATGGGATTGACCACCTCCAGAACCATCTCCGACGACTTCCGCGTCGCGACCTTCGGCTGGCCCTCGGAGACCTGCTGCTTGAGCGCCTTGATGGTGCCCGCGAACTTCTTCGGAAGCGCGCGCGCCATGGCGTCGTCGAACTGACGGCGCTTTCCCTGCCCGAGGGCGTCGAGACGCTCCTGCCAGGCGTCCCGCTCGCTCGATCCGCGGCGGCCCGCCTCCTCCCACCAGCTCTTGATGTCCTGCGGCACGTCGAAGGGCGCACTGCTCCAGCCGTAGGCGCTGCGGGTATCGGCGATCAGATCGGCATCGGTCAGGGCGCCGTGGCCCTTGCCGGTATCCTCGGCCGAAGAGCCAAGCGCGATATGCGTCTTGCAGGCGATCATCGACGGCCTTCCCGCCGCCTTGGCGGCCGTGATGGCCGCGTCGATTGCATCGGGGTCGTGGCCGTCGATTGCCTGGGTGTGCCAGCCGCAGGCGTCGAACCGCTTGATCTGGTCGGTCGAGTCCGACAGCGACAGGCGACCGTCGATGGAAATCCCGTTATCGTCGAAGAAGAGGATCAGCCGGGACAGCTTCAGGTGCCCGGCCAGTGCGATGGCCTCGTGGCTCACGCCCTCCATCAGGCAGCCATCGCCGGCAAAGACATAGGTGTGGTGGTCCACGATCTTCTTCGAGAACCGCGCCCGGAGCGATTCCTCCGCGATGGCCATGCCTACGGAGGTCGCGAGACCCTGCCCCAGGGGGCCGGTGGTCGTCTCGATGCCGCTGGCGTCTTCGTGCTCGGGATGGCCGGCGGTCGCCGACCCCCACTGACGGAAGTTCCGGATCTCGTCGATCGTCATGTCCGCATGCCCCGTCAGGTGCAGCAGCGCATAGAGCAGCATCGAGCCGTGGCCGTTCGAGAGCACGAACCGGTCGCGATCCGGCCAGCCGGGGGCTGCCGCGTCGTATTTCAGGTGCCGCGACCAGAGCACGGTGGCGATGTCGGCCATGCCCATCGGCATGCCCGAATGCCCGGAATTCGCGGCGGCGACCGCGTCCATGGCCAGCATCCGGATCGCGGCGGCGCGCATCCAGTGATCCGGGTGGCGATCTCTCAAGGTGGCGATATCCATGGGTCCCAAATCCTCGGCCTGGCGCAAGACGTTCGTCGGGTGATAGCAGCCCCCGGACCGAGATCAAGGCCGCTGCGGGCCCGACGAAACATTGGGGCTGAATTCCCTCGCCGGATGAGATTTACTGCCGGCGGAATTGGGACTAACGCGGTCACGGGACCGCACTTTCGGCTGGGAATGCGGATGCAGGACATCACTGACGTGCAGAGACGGCTGAGCGGCGCGCTCGACAGGATCGACAGCGGGCTCGATGGGTTGGGACCCGTCGACCCGTCCGGCTACCGCGCCGAGACGCTCGCCGCCGAACTCGAGACGGAGCGGGATCTAACCCGTCAGCTTCAGGAGCGGCTCAATCGCGCCGAGGCCGAGAAGGGAGCGCGGGCCGCGGCTGCCGAGGCCGACCTTGCCCGGGCACGCAGCTCGATGGCCGCGCTCGAGGAGGATCGGGAGCGCCTGCAGGCGCTGTCGGAGACCCTGCGCGCCACCTGCGAGACCTTGCGCCAGGCGGCGGCAGAGGGCATTTCGGATGCCGGTCTCGTCAACGATGCGATGGGTCAGGAGCTGGAGGCGCTGGCCACCATGCGGCGCAGCGATCGCGCCGAACTCGAGGCGGTGATCGGCCTTCTCGACGACAGCATGCCAGAGACGGGAGGGCGTGAGGATGGCTGAACAGATCGTCACCATCGGCGGGCGCGACTACGATGTCGCCTGTCAGGATGGGGAAGAGCCGTTCCTGCAGGCTGCAGCCGGGCTTCTCGACGCGGAGACGCAGACACTGACGAACCAGATCGGGCGCATGCCCGAGGCCCGCGTCCTGCTGATGGCCGGTCTGCTTCTGGCCGACAAGACCGCCGGCATCACCGGCGAGTTGACCGCCGCCACGTCGCGGATCGCGGAGCTCGAAGCCGAACTCGAAGCGCAGCGCAGCGCGCTACCGCCCGAACCGGAGCGGGTCGAGATCCCGGTCATCCCGGAAAGCGTCCTGAAAGATCTGAACGATCTAGCCTCCCGCTCTGAAGCCCTTGCCGACCGGGTGGAGGCAAAAAGCAGGTCGGGCTAGGAGGGACAGCCCTGCCGCCAGACCTGTGGACTGGAACAGGAAGCAGACCTCATCAGTTGCTCCCCGCTTCCCACCGCGTTTCGCCGCCCCGATCAGGCGTTCGCTTCGCGGATCTTCTCGGCCGCGGCCTTGTCGTAGACGACGCCTTCCTTCTCGAAGAGCTGGTCCAGCTCGCCCGAAAGCGTCATCTCCGTGACGATATCGCATCCGCCGACGAACTCGCCCTTGACGTAGAGCTGCGGGATCGTCGGCCAATCGGAATAGTCCTTGATCCCCTGCCGGATGCCCTCGTCGGCTAGGACGTTGACGTCTGTATATTCGACCCCCATGAAGTTCAGCACGCCCGCGACACGGCTGGAGAAACCGCATTGCGGCATGCTCTTGGTGCCCTTCATGAAGAGAACCACGTCGTGGCCCTTTACCGTGTCCTTGATCTGGTCTTCGGCACTCATGTCTCACCCTTTCCGTTTCTGCTTCGGCACGAAGAGCCGGGCATAGGCCTGCGGGTCCTTCGGCACCGTGTATTCCATTGCCTCGCCGCCGCCGAAGCCGGTGGAGTATTCCGACCGGATAGCCGTAACTCCCTGATCCGGAAAGATTCCTCTCGGCTCGTTCCGTTCGGCCCGCATCACCGACCGGACCCGCCAGGCGACGAGCGCGAGGATCGCCACCGCCAGAACGCCGCCCAAGGGGGTCATTCGGGCACGCGCGTCGTCAGCGCCAAGGCGTGCAGCTCACCGGACGACCCGGCCATCTTGTTCTTCAGAGCAGCATAGACAGCGCGTTGTTGCTGAACGCGATTCTGGCCGCGGAAGCTTTCGTCGACGACCTCGGCGGCGTAGTGGTTGCCGTCGCCCGCGAGGTCGGTGATGTTGATCTTCGCCTCGGGAAACTCGGCCCGGATGAGGTCCTCGATTTCGTGGGCTTCGATGGCCATGGGCGTCCTCTGTCGGTTGCAGCAAGCAGAACGTAAGGCCGCCAAAGGGGCTGCGCAAGCCGCCGAAGGGGATGCGGAATTGCATCGGAATTGCATCGGATTTCCATCGGACCGGGATCAGCCCCGCAGCCACGCGACGAGCCGGGCGGTGGAGGCATCCTTGTCGCCGGCATCGGCCTCGCCCGCCAGGACCGGTTCGAGCGCCTTGGCGAGTTCCTTGCCGAGCTCGACACCCCACTGATCAAAGGAATTGATGCCGATCAGAACGCCCTCGACGAAGACCCGGTGCTCGTAGAGGGCGACGATCTGGCCAAGCACCTCCGGCGTCAGCCGGTCGTAGAGCAGCGTGGTCGAGGGGCGGTTGCCGGGAAAGACCCGGTGGCGGGCCTGTCGTTCGAGCTCATCGCCGTCGAACTTCGCCCCAAGGCTGGCGCGCGCCGCATCAAGGTCGCGGCCGCGCAGCAGCGCCTCGGACTGGGCGAGGCAGTTGGCCATCAGCAGGCGGTGCTGGTGGGCGAGATCGGGCTCGAAGCCGTGGCGGCCGACCATGAATTCGCAGGGCACGACGCGGGTGCCCTGGTGGATCAACTGGTAGAACGCGTGCTGGCCGTTGGTGCCGGGCTCGCCCCAGACGACCGGACCCGAATCGACGCTCAGCTCGGTGCCGTCCATGGCCACGCGCTTGCCGTTGCTTTCCATCTCGAGCTGCTGGAGATAGGCGGGCAGTCGCGCGAGGCGCTGCTCGTAGGGCAGCACGGCGCGGCTGGCATGGCCGCAGCCCTGATTGTGCCAGACCCCGACCAGCGCCAGCATCACCGGCATGTTCTGGACCGGGTCGGCCTCGCGGAAATGCCGGTCCATCGCCGCGCCGCCGGACAGGAAGGCGCGGAAGTTCTCGGGGCCGATGGCGATCATCAGCGACAGGCCGATCGGTCCCCACATGGAATAGCGTCCCCCCACCCAGTCGGCGAAGCCGAAGACGCGCGTCTCGTCGATGCCGAAGGCGGCGGTGCGCTCGGCGGCGGTCGACAGCGCCACGAACTGCGCCGCCGGGTCCTCGACCGTTCGGGCCATCCAGGCCTTCGCGGTCTCGGCATTGGTCATGGTCTCGGCGGTGGTGAAGGTCTTGGAGGCGACGATGACGAGGGTGGTGGCCGGGTCGAGCGGCGCCAGTGTATCGGCGATATGGGCGCCGTCGACGTTCGAGACGAAATGGACGCGCGGCCCGTCGGCGAAGGGGGCGAGCGCCTGGCAGGCCATTGCCGGGCCCAGATCGGAGCCGCCGATGCCGATATTGACCACATCGGTGATCGCCCCGCCCTGCCCCGCGAAGTCGCCGTTCCGGACCCGCTCCGCGAAGCGCTCCATCGCGGCGAGCGTCTCGAGCACGTCCGGCATCACGTCCCGGCCATCGACCATGACCGGCGCGCCGTCGAGGTTGCGCAGCGCGGTGTGCAGCACCGCGCGACCCTCGGTCTCGTTGATCGGCGCACCCGAGAACATCGCCTCGCGCCGCTCTGCCAGCCCGGCGCTGTCGCACAGATCGAGCAGCATCGACCGGGACTCGTGGTCGATATTGGTCTTCGAATAGTCGAAGAGCATGCCCAGCGCCTCGACCGCGAAGTCACGCGCGCGGCTCGCATCCATCAGATCGAGGATCTGCCGGTCGGCGACCTCGCGGGCCTTTGTCTTCACGTCGTTCCACATAACGCTCACTCCTCAGACCAATGCACGACGGCGTCGCCCAGGATGGTGGCGATGGGGGCCGCCTCGGGTTTCAGGTTGCGGGCGCGCTCCAGCGCCGCGCGCTTTTCCGCGCCGGTGATGACCACGTGGGTCGACATCGCCCCCCTCAGGACCGGCGCGGTCAGCGTCACCCGGGGTTCCAGCCCCTCGGGCGCGTCGACCTCCATCAGCGGCGGCGCCTTGGGCGACAGGGCCTCGGCCAGTTGCGGCGAGCCCGGGAACAGCGAGGCGCAATGCATGTCGGCGCCCATGCCGATCAGCAGGATCGAGAGCGGCAGCTCCGGCGCGAGGCGGGCCTCGAGATCGGCCATGGTGGTGGCGTCATCGGGAACGAGCCGGATGAAGCTGGCGGCCGCGGCCTTGTCGGTCAGCAGCCGGGCGCGCAGCAGCCGCTCGTTCGAGCGCTCGTGGTCGGGCGGCACGCGGCGCTCGTCGGTCAGCAGGACATGCACCCGGTCCCAGCGCAGATCGGCGCCCGAGAGCGTGTCGAAGACCGGGCCGGGCGTCGAGCCGCCGGGCACGGCGAGGGAGACATGATCGTGCCCGGCGAGACATTTGGAGATCTCGCCGACCAGCCGGTCGGCGACCTGCATCATCATCAGTTCGCTGTCGGGATATTCCAGCAGTTCCATCGCGTCCTCCTCCGATCGCCATACTTCAGCGGCCGCGCTTCATGCGTCCTGCGGCCAGAGGGATGCTGGCCGCCGTGCCGAAGGCACTGTCCTCGCGCCAGACGTCGTCTCGTCGAACGAGGCAGAGGGTCTCGCTCTCGAATTCCAGCGTCAGGACATCGCCCTCGGCGAAGGCGATCTCGACATCAAACGCATCCGCGCGGTTGGCGTCCGCAAGGATCGCGTCGCGCAGCATCTCCTGCTCCAGACGCGGCATCGCGATTGATCCGACGGCATGGAGCGCCGCGTCAGTGTCGGCACGATCCGCGTCGCTCTGCCGCGCGAGACGCCATCGGGGCTTCGGCGGCATCGTTTCACCGCCGCAGGTGCAGAACTTCAGCCGGGGTCCGGACTGGCACATCGCAGTGGCTCCTATTCCCGGATCTCGCGCCAGCGGCGGTTTTCGCGGTGCAGCAGCATCGAGGATTCCTCGGGCCCGGAACTGCCCGGCTCGTAGCCGAACGGGCGGTCGTCCCGGACGGTCCAGCCGTTGACGATCGGGTCGGTCCAGGACCAGGCGGCCTCGACCTCGTCGCCGCGCATGAAGAGGGTCTGGTTGCCCCGGATCACGTCCATCACCAGCCGCTCGTAGGCATCCGTCACCTGGTTGTCGGCGCCGAGCGCGTCGGCGAAGGTCATGTCGAGCGGCACGTCGATCAGCCGCATGCCGCCCGGCCCCGGCTCCTTGATGGTGACGCCGAGCGTCATGCCCTCGTTGGGCTGCAGGCGGATCGTCAGGATGTTGCGGTGCCGGCCGGCTTCGGCGCCGAAGATCGAATGCGGCGCGTCCTTGAAGACCACCGCGATCTCCGATTGCCGGGCGCGGAGGCGCTTGCCGGTGCGGATGTAGAAGGGCGTGCCGGCCCAGCGCCAGTTCGACACGTGCAGCTTCATGGCGATGAAGCTTTCGGTGCGGCTTTCGGGATTTTCAACGTCGTCGGCATAGGCCGGCATCTGGCCCCTGGCCTCGTACTGGCCGCGCACGATGTCGTCGGGCCGGACCGGGTCGAGCGAGCGGATCACCTTGAGTTTCTCGTCGCGCACCGCGTCGGGATCGAATTGCGAGGGCGGCTCCATGGCGATCAGGCACAGAAGCTGCATCAGGTGGTTCTGCACCATGTCGCGCATGGCGCCGGACTTGTCGTAATAGCCGCCGCGACCGCCGACGCCCACCGTCTCGGCCACGGTGATCTGGATGTGGTCGACATACTGGCTGTTCCAGAGCGGCTCGAAGAGCACGTTGCCGAAGCGCAGCGCCATCAGGTTCTGCACCGTCTCCTTGCCGAGATAATGGTCGATGCGGTAGATCTGCGTCTCGTCGAAATGCTCGGCCAGGGTGCGGTTCAGCGCCCGCGCGCTCGCGAGGTCGCGCCCGAAGGGCTTTTCCACCACGATGCGGCTCCGCGCATCGGCGATGCCATGGGCGTGCAGGCGTTCGGCCAGTGCTCCGAAGAGCGACGGTGCGACGGAGAAATAGAAGGCCTGCACGCAGTCGGCGCGCATCAGCGCGCGCAGGTCCGGCCAGCCCTTCTCGCCGGTGGCGTCGATGGAGACGTAATGCAGGGTGCCGAGGAAGCCCTCGAGCGCCTCGGGCGACAGCCGCGCGGGCTCGATGAATTCCTCGAGCGCTTCGCGCATCTCGGCGCGGTAGCCGGCATCGTCGAGATCGGAGCGGGCGGCGCCGATGATGCGCGAGGCCTCGGGCATCTGTCCGGCGAGGTAGCGGCGGTAGAGGCCGGGCAGGATCTTGCGCCGCGCCAGGTCGCCGGTGCCGCCGAAGATGGTGAGGTCGAACGTATCGACCGGAATGACCCGTGAGACCATGGCAGACGCTCTCCTGTTTCCCGACGAGGAGTTCGCGCGTGCGCCCCTGCTGGTCAAGCCCCGGCCGTGGGCGCTGATCCGTGGGGGCGGCGAGGCACGGCTCAGGCCTCGAGCTCGGCGTCCCAGTAGAGGAAGTCGAGCCAGGTGTCGTGAAGGTGGTTCGGCGGGAACCGGCGCCCCATGTTCTTCAGCTCCTCGGCGCCGGGACAGCGCGGCGTCTTGCGCAGCGACAGGCCGGAATTGCGCAGCGGGCGGGAGCCCTTCGACAGGTTGCAGCGCGCGCAGGCGGCGACGACGTTCTCCCAGCTCGTCCGGCCGCCGCGGGAGCGCGGCACGACATGATCGAAGGTCAGATCCCCGGTCGATCCGCAATACTGGCAGCGGAACTCGTCCCTGAGAAACAGGTTGAAGCGCGTGAAGGCCACGCGCTTCTGCGGCTTGACGTAATCGTGCAGGACGACGACGGAGGGGATCCGGATGGCGGTGGTCGGACTTCGCACGATCTGGTCGTATTCGGCGACGATCTGCACCCGGTCGAGGAACGCCGCCTTCACCGCCTCCTGCCAGGGCCAGAGCGACAGCGGATAATAGGAGAGCGGGCGGTAATCGGCGTTCAGCACCAGCGCCGGATGATGCCTGAGGGAGCTGGGCTCCCTCACGAAGCTGGTTCTGAAATCACCGCCCATGCCCTTCCGGTCCTCGCCTTGTGCGCCGCCTTCCGCAGGAGCGACGGGATCCGCGCCGCGCTTCGGTTCGACTATATCTGGCACTTGCGACACGGCAAGCCCAACTCGTTGTAGATACGTCCCAAAAGCCCTCTGCCATACCGGCGTGACGCCGATGTGACAGCGTCACAGGGGCGCTCCGATGTCGAGGGTGAGGCCCGGCAAGGTGTCGATCCCGGCCTCGATCCGGTCGCCGGGTTCCACCGCGCCGACGCCTGCGGGCGTTCCCGTCATGAGAAGATCGCCCGGGCGCAGCGGATAGAGCGTCGCGAGATGCTCAAGGAGGGCGGGCACCGACCAGATGAGGTCGCGGGTATTGCCGCTCTGCCGGAGCGCGCCGTTGACGGTGAGCGAGATCTCCCACGGTTCGATCTCCTCGACCGCATCGATCGCCCGCATCGGCGCCAGAACCGCCGAACCGTCGAAATCCTTGGCGACGTCCCACGGCAGGTTCCTGTCCTTCGCCGCCGCCTGCAGGTCGCGGCGGGTCATGTCGAGCCCGACGCCGGCCGCCATCACCGTCCCCTCGGGTCCCAGCGCCACGACCAGTTCGACCTCGTGGTGCAGATCCGACGTGGCTTGCGGGTAGCGCAGCGTGCCGCCCGAGGCCATGACCGCGCCGGGCGACTTGGTGAAGTAGAAGGGCGCTTCGGCCGGCGCCTCGTTGCCCATCTCGGCGGCATGCGCAGCGTAGTTCCGGCCGACGCAGAAGATGCGGCCGACCGGCAGATCGCCCCGCCCCTCGACGGCGACGGTGACGGGCGGTGGCGCGGCGAAGATCAGCGGCATGGACGAAGCTCCGGAACGGGTTGCTCGCCCGAGCCTAGCCGGGCCCGGCAAGGACGCAACGGCCGATTTTCCGCCGCCAAAAGACGCGCGCAAGGCTTGATCCCGCCGCATCATCGGCGTATGGCGCGGCTTCACTCCACATGCTCGGGGACCGCCAGCGGGCCCGCCCCCGGCCGACACCAGACAAGCGAAGGACCGACCATGGCCGTCCCTCAGAACAAGGTCACCAAGTCGCGTCGCAACATGCGCCGCGCCCATGACTCGCTGACCGCCGCCAATCCGAACGAATGCCCCAATTGCGGCGAGCTGAAGCGTCCGCACCACGTGTGCGGTGCCTGCGGTCACTATGGCGAGCGCGAGATCGTCGCGCAGGCCGACGAGATCGATCTCGACGACGACGCAGCCTGACGGCCTTCCGGACGCGACGATGGCAGACGGCACCGACAGAGGATTGACCGGGGCCGGACATCATGCCGGTCGCATCGTCCTGTCCGTCGATGCCATGGGCGGCGATCAGGGGCCGACGGCGGTGGTGGCCGGCATGGCCATCTCGGCGCAGAAGAACTCCCGTATCCGGTTCATTCTCCACGGTCCCGCATCGGAGCTCGAACCTTTGGTGCAGAAGCGCAAGCTCGGCGATCTGGTGGAGATCCGCGACTGCGCCGAGACCGTGTCGATGACCGACAAGCCCTCGAACGTGCTGCGGCACGGCGAGCGGACCTCCATGTGGTCCTGCATCGAGGCGGTGCGCAACGGCGAGGCCGAGGTCGCGGTCAGTTGCGGCAATACGGGGGCGCTGATGCTGCTGTCGATCATGCGGCTGAAGAAGATCGCCGGCGTACACCGTCCGGCCATCGCCTGTCTCTGGCCGTCGCGCAACGCCACCGGCTTCAACGTGATGCTGGACGTGGGCGCCGACATCAAGGCGGATCCGCGCGATCTTCTGCAATACGCGCTGATGGGGTGCTCCTATGCCCGCAACGGCCAGGAACTGGACCGGCCGCGGATCGGGCTTCTGAACAACGGCACCGAGGAGCACAAGGGCCGCGCCGAGATGAAGGAGGCGCACGACCTGATCCGCGGCGCCGCCGACCGGGGCGAGTTCGACTTCGTGGGCTATGTCGAGGGCGGCGACATCCCCTCGGACCGCGTCGACGTGATCGTGACCGACGGCTTTACCGGCAACATCGCCCTGAAGACCGGCGAGGGCACGGCGGCGCTGATCCGCGACTTCCTGAAGGAGGCGTTCCGCTATTCGATCCTGTCGAAGCTCGCCGCGGTGCTGGCTCTGACCTCGATGAAGCGGCTGCAGAAGCGGATCGACCCGCGCCGGGTCAATGGCGGCGTGTTCCTCGGTCTGAACGGCACGGTGGTCAAGAGTCACGGATCGGCAGACGCGACCGGTGTGTCGGCGGCGATCAAGCTGGCCTTCAAGCTCGCGGAAAGCGGGTTCAACACGCGGCTCGCCGCGCGCCTCGCCTCGGTCACCGAGAGCGGGAGCGGAAACGGGCGCGGCGAGGGAAAGGCCACGGCATGACCATGACCCGCGCCCGCGTCGCCGGTGTCGGCCATTACCTGCCGGAGCGGGTGGTCGAGAATGCCGAGTTCGAATCGCTGCTCGACACGTCCGACGAGTGGATCCGCTCGCGATCCGGCATCGAGCGGCGGCATTTCGCGGCCGAGGGCGAGTTGACCTCCGATCTGGCGACCCGCGCCGCGGCGGCGGCGCTCAGCGACGGCGGCCTCGACATCGACCAGATCGACGCGCTGATCGTCGCGACCTCCACCGCCGATCTGACCTTTCCCTCGGCGGCGACGATGGTGCAGGCCAAGCTCGGCATGCATCACGGCTTCGCGTTCGATATCCAGGCGGTCTGCGCCGGCTTCGTCTTCGCGCTCGCGACCGCCAACGCGATGATCGTCTCGGGCCAGGCCGGCCGGGTGCTGGTGATCGGGGCCGAGACCTTCAGCCGGATCCTCGACTGGACCGACCGCTCGACCTGCGTGCTGTTCGGCGACGGCGCCGGCGCGCTGGTGCTCGAGGCCGCCTCCGGGACCGGCACTGCCGAGGATCGGGGGATCCTGTCGGCGGATCTTCATTCCGACGGCCGGCACCGGCAGCTGCTCTATGTCGATGGCGGCGTCTCGACCCGCACCACCGGGCATCTGCGGATGGAGGGCAAGGAGGTCTTCCGCCACGCGGTCGAGAAGCTCGCCAGCACCGCGCACCGGGCGCTCGACACGATCGGGATGAGCGAGGACGCGGTCGACTGGATCGTGCCGCACCAGGCCAACCTCAGGATCATCCGCGCCACGGCGCTCAAGATGGGAATCGGCATGGACCGCGTCGTGGTGACGGTGCAGGACCACGGCAACACCTCGGCCGCCTCGATCCCCCTGGCCTTGTCGGTGGGCAAGGCGCGCGACCAGATCCGGCCCGGCCAGATCGTGGTGACCGAGGCGATCGGCGGCGGTCTCGCCTGGGGCGCGGTCGTGCTGCGCTGGTAGAGCAGTTCACCTCACATCTTGCCTCTCCCGCTCAAGGCATTGAGATTGACTTTGAATCCCATTGCCTTCATCGTTAATGGGCTTTGCCGCGGGGGATCGGGAATGGGCAAGACGCTCACACGCATGGATCTGAGTGAGGCCGTACATCGCGAGGTCGGCCTCAGCCGGAATGAATCTTCGCAACTGGTCGAATTGGTGCTCGCGCATGTGTCGGACGCCCTGACGCGCGGCGAGACCGTGAAGATCTCGTCCTTCGGAACCTTCAGCGTCCGCGCCAAGGCGGCGCGGGTGGGGCGCAATCCGAAGACCGGCGAGGAAGTGCCGATCCATCCCCGCCGGGTGCTGAGCTTCCGCCCTTCACATCTGATGCGGGACAGGGTCGCCGACGGCAACAAGGGCTGACATGTCGAAATCGCCCGACGCCTTCCGCACGATCAGCGAGGTCGCCGAATGGCTCGACGTGCCCGCGCACGTCCTGCGGTTCTGGGAATCGCGCTTCGTGCAGGTGAAGCCGGTGAAGCGGGCGGGCGGGCGGCGCTATTACCGGCCGACCGACATGGAGCTTCTGGGCGGCATCAAGCGGCTCCTGCACGATGACGGCATGACCATCCGGGGGGTGCAGAAGATCCTGCGCGAGGAGGGGGTGCGCCGGGTCGCCGATCTCTCCGCGCCGCTCGACGCGGCGCCGGGGCCGGCGATCCGGCTGGTCGCGCCGGTGCGGCCTGCCGGCCCGCGACCGGCGGAAGGAGAGCCGGGGCCGCGCCCGGAGGAGCGGGCGGCGTGGCCGGAGCGGGTGTCGGGCGCTGCGGGCGGGGCCTGCGCCGGGGCGCGGGGGGCCGATGCGGCGCGCGGATCAGGCGCCCCCCAGGCGCCGCCCGATGCGCCTCGGCCGGCAGATGCGCGACCGGCTGCCCTCGGGCGCACCATGGAGGATGGTGCCGGCGGGTCGGACGACGCCTCGGCCGGGCGGGGCAGCGGCGGCGATACCCGCGAGGACCCACCGCTCTCGCACGCGGCAGGAGCGGACGCGCCTCGGGGGTTCGGCCCCGTGCCGCCCGCGGACGGCCCCGCACCCTCCGGCCTCGGAGCGTCGGCCGCACCCCCCTTCGCCCCGGCAGATCGCCTGCCGCGCGACGCCGCCGCGCCGCCGACCGCACAGGAGGCCGAAGCGGTGCCCGGGGCTCAGGCGGATCGGACGCTGCGGGATGCGGCGCCGGATGTTCTGCCGGACCCGGATGAGGCTCCCGGGGATGCGGTGCCGGATGTACCGCCCGACGCGGCGCAGGCGGATGTTGACGCGGTGGAGGCAGATGCGGCGCCCGGGGGTGCAGCGCCGGAGGTTCCGCTGGATGCGGCGGCGGCGGATGCTGCCGCGGTGCAGGCAGATTCGGCGCCGGGTAGGCAGGCGGAGGCGGATGCCGCGCAGGTGGACCCGGTGCCGGCGGCAGCGGTGAGGTTCGATCCGGCGAAGGCGGAGGCAAGGCCTCCGGCCGGGGCGCAGGCAGGTCGGAACGGCTTGGACCCGGCACACTCCGAGGCGAGGCAGGCGGAGGCGGCGGATCCGGCCGAGGTGGAGGTGGGTCGGGAGCAGCGGGAGCCCGCGGAGGCCGACGCCGCGGCTCCCCCCGAGTCCCGCCGGCCGCCGGTTCTGGCGCGGGTTCTGGCGCTCGGCCCGGAGGAGCGGGCGGCGCGGCAGGAGGACCTCGCCCGGATCCTGGCGCGGGCGCAGGCGCTGCACCAGCAGATGCGCGCGCGTGACTGAGCCTGCCCGAGATTTCGCGACTGGCCCCTTGTCTCCGCTGCGCGTTCCGATAGAACCCGCGTCAGTCGGGCTATGGCGCAGCCTGGTAGCGCGTCCGTCTGGGGGACGGAAGGTCGCAGGTTCGAGTCCTGCTAGCCCGACCAAAACCGACAGGATCAGACCGGAAGCCCCGCGATGAGCGGCGTGCTTCCCTCGCAGGCGATCGCGGACCTGATCGCAGAGGGCGTCATCGCCGCCGCGCCGCCGGTGGAGCCGGCGCAGATCCAGCCCGCATCGCTCGACCTGCGGCTCGGGGACCGGGCCTACCGCATCCGCGCCTCGTTTCTCAGCGGCCGCGACCGCCGCGTCGCGGAGCGGCTGGGCGAGTTGTCGATGCATGAGATCGACCTGGCGCCTGGCGCGGTTCTGGAAAAGGGCTGCGTCTATCTGGTGCCCCTGGCCGAGGGCCTGCGGCTTCCGGCGGGTCTGAGCGCGGTGGCCAACGCCAAGAGCTCGACCGGCCGGCTCGACCTGCTGACGCGGGTGGTGACCGATGGCGGCACCGAATTCGACCGCATCGGCGAGGCCTATTGCGGGCCGCTCTTCGCCGAGATCTGTCCGCGCTCCTTCTCGGTGCTGGTGCGGCCGGGCATGCGGCTCAACCAGATCAGGTTCCGCGCCGGGCGGGCGACGCTCGACGACGACGCGCTGGCGCAGCTCCACGCGTCGTCGCCGCTTGTCGATCGCACGCCGGTCATCGACGGGGGGCTGGGGTTTTCCGTCGATCTTCGCCCCGCCACCGGCGATCTGGTGGGCTACCGGGCGAAGCCCCATACCGGTGTGATCGACCTCGACCGCATCGGCGCCTATCCCGCGCTCGAGTTCTGGGAGGAGATCCGGACCACGGACGGCCGCATCATCCTCGATCCCGGCGCCTTCTATATCCTCGTCAGCCGCGAGGCGGTGACCATCCCCCCCGACCACGCCGCGGAGATGGCTCCCTATCTCGCCATGGCCGGCGAGTTCCGCGTGCATTACGCGGGCTTCTTCGACCCCGGCTTCGGCCACGACGCGGCCGGCGGCACAGGCGCGCGCGGCGTTCTCGAAGTGCGCTGCCACGAGGCGCCGTTCATCCTCGAACACGGGCAGATCGTCGGCCGGCTGATCTACGAGCGCATGGCCGCGCGGCCCGACCGGCTTTACGGCCGGGAGATCGCCTCCAACTATCAGGGCCAGGGCCTGAAGCTCGCCAAGCAGTTCCGCTGACCCAAGGTTGCGCGAGACAATGGAAGAAAGCCCTGTATCCTGTGCCGCGACTGCCCTATCGGCATGATTGACCGCCCAACGTCCAGAGCCCGATCACGACGAAAGGACCGTTTCCCATGAAGATCGCCATTCTCGGAGGGGACGGCTTCGTCGGCTGGCCCACCACATTGCATCTGAGCGCGCAGGGCCACGAGGTCCATATCGTCGACAACCTGTCGCGGCGCTGGATCGACACCGAACTGGGCGTGCAATCCCTGACGCCGATGGATTCGATCCAGGAGCGCTGCCGCATCTGGCGCGAGACGACCGGCCGGGCGATCCGGTTTCACCTTCTCGATCTCGCCAAGGAATACGAGCGGCTGAAGGGGTGGCTGGCCGCGGAGAGCCCCGATGCCATCGTGCATCTGGCCGAGCAGCGCGCCGCGCCCTATTCGATGAAGACCGACCGCCACAAGGTCTATACGGTCCAGAACAACACCAACGCGACGCACAACCTTCTGGCGGCGCTGGTCGAGACCGGCATCGACGCGCATCTGATCCATCTGGGCACGATGGGCGTCTATGGGTATTCCTCGGTTGGGGCGCCAATCCCGGAAGGCTATCTCGACATCGAGATCGAGACGCCGTCGGGGCGGCGGGCGCAGGAGATCCTCTATCCGACGCGGCCGGGATCGGTCTATCACATGACCAAGTCGCTCGATCAGATCCTGTTTCAGTTCTATGCGCAGAACGATGGGCTCAGGATCACCGACCTGCATCAGGGGATCGTCTGGGGCACCCACACGAACGAGACGAAGCTGCACGACCAGCTCGTCAACCGCTTCGATTACGACGGCGATTACGGCACCGTTCTGAACCGGTTCCTGATCCAGGCGGCGATCGGCTATCCGCTGACGGTGCACGGCACCGGAGGCCAGACCCGCGCCTTCATCCACATCCAGGATTCGGTGCGCTGCATCGAACTGGCCCTGGGCGAGGCGCCGCGCGCCGGCGATCGGGTGCGCATCTTCAACCAGATGACCGAGACCCACCGGGTGCGCGATCTGGCCGAGCTGGTGGCGCGGCTCGCGGGCGCCAAGGTCGCCTATCTGCCCAATCCGCGCAAGGAGGCGGCAGAAAACGACCTGATCGTCAAGAACGACCAGTTCCTGGCACTGGGGCTCGAGCCCACGACGCTGGCCGAGGGGCTTCTGGATGAGGTCGTGGAGGTGGCGCGGCGCTTCGCCCACCGGATCGACCGCTCCAGGGTGCCGGCCGTGTCGGCCTGGACCAAGGAGCTCGGACGCCAGGTGAACCACGATCCCGAACGCGGCGCCCTGAAATCAGCGTCCTGAGCCGGGCGACAGGACCACGGGCATGAAGGACGCCTTCGTCACGCTGGTCACCAATGCCGATTTCGCGCGGGGGGCGGGCGCGCTTCTGCATTCGCTCGCCGCGACGGGGACGCGGGCCGACCGGGTGGTGATGCATACCGGAGGCGTCGCGGCGGAGGCGCTCGCGCCCCTGGCGCAAGCGGGGGCGCGGCTCGTTCCCGTGGCGCTCCTGCCGACCTCGGCGGCCTTCGACGCGGCCCATGCCCGCGACAGGCTGCACGGGGTGGCGCCGTTCACCAAGGGCCAGAAGCCCGCCTTTCACACGCCCCTCGACAATTTCGCCAAGCTGCGGCTCTGGCAGCTCGACTACGACCGGGTGGTGTTCCTCGACGCCGACACGCTGGTCCTGCGCAGCATCGACAAGCTCTTCGACTATCCCGAGCTCTGCGCCGCGCCCAACGTCTATGAAGGGCTGGGCGACTTTCACCGGATGAATTCGGGCGTCTTCACCGCCCGCCCGAACCCAGACACCTTCGAGGCGATGCTGGCGCGGCTCGACGCGCCGGGCGCGTTCTGGCGGCGCACCGACCAGACCTTCCTGCAGACGATGTTTCCCGACTGGCACGGGCTGCCGGTGACGATGAACATGCTGCAATACGTCTGGTTCGCCCTGCCGGCGCTGTGGCGGTGGGAAGAGATCCGCGTGCTGCATTATCAGTACGAGAAGCCCTGGGCGGTGCCGCATCCGAAGCGCGACAAGCTGGGGCCGCTCATCGATCTGTGGCACGATTACGCCGCCGGCCGCGTCCCCGACCTCTCCGCCCTGCCCGGTCCATGCGGATCGGCGTGACCGGCGCGACGGGATTGGCCGGGCACCGGCTCTGCCGATATCTCCGCGGCGCGGGCCACGAGGTGGTGACGCTCGGCCGGCGGCGCTCGCCGCTGGGGCTCGCCCACCGCGGCTGGACGCTGGGGGAGATCCCGGATCTCTCGGGGCTCGACGCCCTCCTGCATGCGGCCTTCGCGCATGTGCCGGGCCGCTATCGCGGTGGCGAGGGCGGCGATCCGGAGGGATTTCTCCGGCTCAACCGCGACGGCTCGCTGCGGCTCGTGGAGGCCGCCCGCGGGCAGACAGTGGTGTTCCTGTCGAGCCGCGCCGTCTATGGGGCCTATCCGCCGGGCACGCGGCTTTCGGAGGAGATGACGCCGCGCCCGGACACGCTTTACGGGCGCATGAAGCGTGAGGTGGAGGAGGCGGTCGGCGCTCAAGAGGGCGTCAGCCTGCGCGCCACCGGCCTTTACGGGCCGCCGCCGCCGGGGCGGAGCCACAAGTGGCGCGACCTGTTCGACGATTTCGCGGAGGGGCGGCGCGTCGCGCCGCGGGTGGCGAGCGAAGTGCATGTGGACGATCTGGCGGCGGCGGCGGAGCTGGTTCTGGATGGCGCGGCGGAGGGGCACCTGGTCCTCAACGTGTCGGACATCGTGCTGGACCGGCGCGACCTGCTGGAGACGTGGTCGCGCATGCACGGCGTCGACGGCGCCTTGCCCGAGCGCGCCGATGCCGCGCGCGTCAGCGAGATGGACACGTCGCGGCTGCGGCAGGCCGGCTGGCGACCGCGCGGCCGCGACGGGCTGGCCGCGGCGCTGGCCGAGCTGGCCTGACCGCCGCCTGGACCCGCTGCCCGGCCTCGGCCCGCCCTGCCGCGCGGTTCGCCCGCAGGCCGGTTCCGGCCAGGCAGCAATGCGGGACGGGGCGCAGCGCGACGTGTCGCCCTTACCGGCCGGGTCGCGCCTCGGGCCGCCTCAGAAGCGACCGAAGCGCCGCAACAGCCTGATCGCCTTCTTCGACCGGCGGGCCTGCTGCGCGGCGCTCTGCCGCTGCTGCCGCTCAGGTCCGCTCATGTCCTTGCCGGTGGGGCCGGCGCCGAAGATCCGGTCGATGAGGGCGTCGACCCGGTGCTGGGTCAAGACGTGCCGGATGATCATGCGAAGAAGGCTCGCGCGTCTCATGTGTCGCCCTCGGAGAACAACTCGCTCTGGTCGATCGGCGCTGCGGCGTCGGTGCGGGGCTCGGGCGCGGGGCGGCTGTCGAGAAGACCCGCGGCGCGCAGATCCGCAAGGCCCGGAAGATCACGCGCCGTCTCCAGCCCGAAATGGTCGAGGAAGTCCTGGGTGACGACGAAGGTAACCGGCCGGCCCGGCGTCTGGCGCCGGCGGCCGAAGCGGATCCAGTCGAGCTCGAAGAGCTGGTCGAGCGTTCCGCGGCTGACGGCGACGCCGCGGATCTCCTCGATCTCGGCGCGGGTGCAGGGCTGGTGATAGGCGATGATGGCCAGCGTCTCGATGGCGGCGCGACTGAGCTTGCGGGTCTCGGTGGTCTCGCGGGTCATCAGGAAGCCCAGATCCGGCGCCGTCCGCATCGCCCAGGCTTCGCCGACCCTTACAAGGTGCACGCCCCGCCTCGCATAGCGGTCGCGCAGCGCCGTGAGCGCGCCGGCCGCGTCGCATCCATGGGGCAGGCGCGCATTGAGATCCGCGATCGTCACCGGGTCGGCCGCAGCGAAGAGGATCGCCTCGACCATCCGCTCCTGTTCGGTCGGGGCGGGCGCGTCGAAGAGCGGCCGGTCGGCGGGCGGCTCACCCATCGCGGCGCCGGATCTCGATGGGCGCGAAGGTCGCGCCCTGGCGGATCTCGATGTGGCCGGCCTTGACCAGTTCGAGAGAGGCGGCGAAATGGCTGGCGGTGGCCGATCGGCGCATGGCCGGATCGCCCGACCAGCCATCGGGCATCCAGGACGCGAGATCGGTCCAGCTGCCTGCGAAGCCGATGAGGTCGCGCATCCGGTCGAGGGCCTGCTCCATCGTCATCACCCGGTCGCGATCCATGACGAAGGGGCGGAACTCGTCTTTCGTGCGGAGGCGCGCATAGGCCTGCATGAGGTCCATGAGCGTTGCCGACCAGGTGATGCGGCGGCGCCGCTCCACGGGCTCGGGGATGCCGCGCCCGAAGAAGTCGCGGCCCTTCTGGTCGCGCGCCAGAAGCCGCGCCGCGGCCGTGCGCATCGCTTCGAGCCGTTCGAGCTGAAAGGCCAGATGCGCGGCCAGATCGGCGCCCGAAGGCCCCTCCTCCTCCGGATCGGGAGGCAGGAGCAGGCGCGATTTCAGGAAGGCGAGCCATGCGGCCATGACCAGGTAATCGGCCGCGAGCTCGATGCGCAGACGCTTGGCGCGCTCGACGAAGTCCAGATATTGCCGCGCCAGGGCGAGCACCGAGATCTGTCGCAGGTCGACCTTTTGCGTCCGCGCCAGCGAGAGCAGCAGATCGAGCGGCCCCTCGAACCCGTCGACATCGACGATGAGCGCTTCGGCGGCGAGCCGCTCCGCCACTCCACCGCTCTCGTCGCGCCTTACCGCCCCCCCGGCGGCGTCCGGATGCGGCAGCGGCGCGATCTCAGCCATGCACCGCTCCGGGGCTCAGGGCGCGCAGTTCGGCCTCCAGCGCGGCGATGTCGGCGGGGGCGGGCGCGCGTCGTCGGCCGAGCGCCGCAGCGGCGCGGCGGGCGGCCGCGTCGGTCAGATCGCCCACCGCGTCGACGCAACTTTCCATCTCGGCGCGGTCGCCGTTGCAGTGCAGCACGACATCGCAGCCGGCCGCGATGGCGCGCCGCGACCGCCAGGCGATGGTGCCCCCCAGAGCCTGCATCGAGATGTCGTCGCTCATCAGCAATCCGTCGAAGCCGATGTCATCGCGGATCAGATGGATGAGCGCGGGATCCTGCGTCGCCGGTCGGCCGCCGAGCGCGCTGAAGCGGATATGCGCGGTCATCCCCATGGGCAGGTCGCTCAGCGCCCGGAAGGGCGCGAAATCCTCCTCGAGCACGGCCCGTTCGGCGTCGACGATGGGCAAATGAAGGTGACTGTCGACGCGGGCGCGCCCGTGCCCCGGCATGTGCTTCACGACCGGCAGGACGCCGCCCTCGAGAAGCCCCTCCGCCACGGCGCGGGCCGCGGTCGTGACGGCCGCCGCATCGGTTCCGTAGCACCGGTTCCGCAGGAAGGGGTGCGTCTCGGGCCGGGCCACGTCGGCGGTCGGCGCGCAATTGGCGTCGATCCCCACGGCCCGCAGCTCGAAGGCCATGATGCGCGAGCGCAGCCACATGGCCCGCGCCACATCGCGGACCGACCCGGTGTGATCGAGGGGCGGCGGCCAGTCGCGCCAGGAGGGCGGGCCGAGACGCTGGACGCGCCCCCCCTCCTGATCGACGAGGATCGGCGCGTCGCGGCCGACCGCCTCGCGCAGCGACCCGGTCAGGCGGCGCAGCTGCTCGGGCGTGGCGACGTTGCGCGTAAAGACGATGAAGCCCCAGGGATCGGCCTCGCGAAAGAGGGCGGCCTCGTCCGGGCCGAGGTCGGGGCCGGCGCAACCGAGGATGCAGGCGCGGCTCACCGCATCTCGACCGGGATGCAATCGGCCTGGTCCGCGATCAGCGCCGAGCAGAAGCGGCGCGCATCCGCCAGGTCGGTGAAGCCTTCGGCGCGGAGACGGAAGAAGGTGCGTCCGCCGGAGGTCGCCTGCTGGACCACCATGCGCTTGTCGGCGAAATTGTCGGTGAACCGCGCGCCGATGGAAGACCACTGATCCCGCGCCGCGTCGGCGGTCTCGAAGGCGCCGAGCTGGACGAGGCGCGTGCCCTTCTCCAGCTCGGAGGGCGCGATCTCGCCGGCGCCGACCTGTCCCGACCGCGCCGCGACCTCGACGGGCTCGTCCTCGGGCCGGGGGAGCGGACGCGGCGCCCCGAGCGCCCCGCTTGCAAGCGGGGCGGGATCCGCGGCCTCGGCCCCGGTCTCGCCCGTCAGGGCCGCCATCGCCTCCGCGACCGCGAGGTCGGTCGCCAGCGCGTCCTCGGGCTGGTCGTCGATCTCGACCGGGGCGGCCTCCGTCCTGCCGTCGGCGTCGAGCCGCGCCATCACGGCCTGGTCCGGCGCCTTCTCCGGGGTGTCGAGCAGATCTCCCCAAGGCAGGTCCTCCTCGGCCAGGGGATCGGGTTCGGGGGCGAGCCGGATCTCGTCGACCGGACCGCTGGCCGCGCCCACGGCGGCGATCTCGTTGACCTGCAGGCCCTGATGAGGGGCCTGCATGCCGCCCGGCTCCTCGGGTTCGGTGCGGAAGGCCCCGTCGAGCGCCTCGATCACCGGGATGCCGCTCACGTCGCGGACCAACAGCTTATAGCCCCAGATCCCCATGCCGATGACCAGCGCCATCGACACGAGTGCGCCTGCGAGGTTCACGAGGCGCTGCGCCCCGGACCCCTCTGCCGCGACATCGGCCGCCTCGTCATCCTCGTAGTCGAAATATCCCGCCGCGTCTGCCATGTGTGCCTCTCGCCACGGCGTCGTTCGATGCGCCGCGTCCCGCTCTGATCCGCCTCGACCTGCCCGCGCTGGCGCCGTTGCCTTCAGCGCATCTCCTCCACGGGCGTGACGCCGAGAATACCGAGGCCGGCCGAAATCACAACGGATACGGCAAGCGGCAGCGAAATCTTGACCGCTGTCGCCTCGAGGTCACGCTCGTTAACGAACTTGAGCGCAGGCACGTCGTTGCCCTTGTTCCAGAGCGCGTGGAATGTCTGCGCCAGGTCGTAGAGATAGAACGCGATTCGATGCGGCTCGTGGGACCGGGCGGCAACCTCGACGATGCGCGGCCATTCCGCGATCTTCTTCGCCACGTCGAGCTCGGCGGGATCGGCGAGATCAGGGCCGGCCGGCACGACGCCCAACGCGGCGGCCTTGCGCCGCACCGAGCTGATCCGGGCATGGGCATACTGGACATAGAAGACCGGATTGTCCTTGGATTGCTCGACCGCCCGGGCGAAGTCGAAATCGAGCGGCGCGTCGTTCTTGCGCGTCAGCATGACGAACCGGGTCACGTCGGGGCCGACCTCGTCGACCACGTCGCGCAGCGTGACGAAGGTGCCGGCGCGCTTCGACATCTTGAAGGGCTCGCCGTTCTTGTAGAGCTTGACCAGCTGGCAGAGCTTCACGTCGAGCGGCACGGTGCCGTCCGACAGCGCGCTGACGGCCGCCTTCATCCGCTTGACATAGCCGCCGTGATCGGCGCCGAACACGTCGATGAGCCGGGTATAGCCGCGCTCGATCTTGTCCCAGTGATAGGCGATGTCGGGCGCGAAATAGGTCCACGAGCCGTCCGACTTGCGCACCGGGCGGTCGACATCGTCGCCGTGGGCGGTGGATCGGAACAGCGTCTGCTCGCGCGCTTCCCAGTCCTCGGGCAGCTTGCCCTTGGGCGGCTCGAGCGTGCCCCGGTAGATCAGGCCCTTCGCGTCGAGCGCCTTCAGCGCCTCCTCGATGCGGCCGGTGCCGTAGAGCGACTTCTCGGAATAGAAGTGGTCCATCCGCACGCCCAGAGCGGCGAGATCGGCGCGGATCAGGTCCATCATGGCGTCGGTGGCAAAATCGCGCACGCTGGTGAGCCAGACATCCTCGCCCTGCCCTACATAGCGGTCGCCGACCTGGGCCTTCAGCGCTTCGCCCACGGCGATCAGGTAATCGCCCGGATAGGTGCCGTCGGCGAACTCGACCTTGTGGCCATGCGCCTGCAGATACCGCAGATAGACGGACCGGGCCAGCACGTCGACCTGCGCGCCGCCATCGTTGACGTAGTATTCGCGCGTCACCTCGTGGCCGGAGAACTCGAGCAGGCTGGCCAAGGCGTCGCCGAAGACGGCACCGCGGGTATGGCCGACATGCAAGGGACCGGTCGGATTGGCGGAGACGTATTCGACATTGACGCGGGCCCCGGCGCCCATGTCGGAGCGGCCGTAATCCGGCCGGTCGCGCACGTGGAGAACGAGATCGCGCCAGACCGTCGGCCCCAGACGCAGGTTGAGAAAGCCCGGCCCGGCAACGGTGGCGGCCTCGACCGCCGGCTGGGCCTCGAGCCGGGCAGCGAGCGCGCCGGCGATGTCGCGCGGCGCCCTGCCGGCCGCCTTGGCCAGCATCATCGCGGCGTTGGTCGCCATGTCGCCATGCGCGGGATCGCGCGGCGGCTCCACCGCGACGGCCGCGAGGTCGAGATCGGCGGGCAGCTCGCCCGCATCCTGCATGTCGCCGAGGATGGCCAGCACCCTCTCTCTCATCTCGGCAAAGAGATTCATCGCGCCCCGCCTTCCGCAAACCTCGGCGGTCTAGTCGGCACCGCCGGGCGCGTCAACAGCCGCGGCGGCCGGGTCGGATTGCTGCTTTTCCGCGGGCGGCAGCATCGAGACGAGCCGGATGCCCGCGGCGGTGGAGACCTCCTTGTCACCCGACACGAAATGGATCTCGCCGGACGCGTCGAGATAGCCCAGAAGCCGCGCCTCGGGCCGGCTGCGGCGCCAGTCGGCCATGCGGTATTTCTCCGTCAGGGTGGTGACGCTGAACTCCCAGCCCTGCCACATCAGCCGGTTCAGTTCGTTATAGGTCGCCTCGCCCGCGAACTTGCGGCCGCCAAGGGTGGAGGGCAGCGCGTGGCGCGCGTTCGTCGCCCGCTCGCGGGCCAGCTGGTAGACGTTCTCGCGCCCGAATTCAGGGCCGAGATCGGTCGCGACGAGGGTGTTGTAGGCATCGTTGTCGGTTGCCGCCACGACGATCTTGTAGCCATTCAGCTCGATGCGCAGCTCGGCGCCCACCGACAGGATATCGCCGAAGAAGGTGTCGATGCCCAGTTCACGGGCGCGGCGCAGATGGCCGCGGTTGGGGTCGGTCACCAGGACCGGGATCTTCGCCGCCCGCAGCGTCTCGGCCAGGCCGATGGTCCAGTAGCTGCCGCCGACGAGGATGACGCCTGGCGTGTCGGAGGCGATGAGCCCGAGGAGCCGCGCCAGGGGCGCGATGGTGAAGCCGTGCACCACCACCGACGCCGCGACGAGAATGAAGGCCAGGGGCCCGAGGAGCGCGCCGTCCGCGACACCCAGGTTGACCAGCCGCTCGCCGAAGAGACCGGCCACGGCCACCAGGACCACGCCGCGCGGCCCCGTGGTCGCGACCAGGATCTTCTCGCGACCCGGCACCTTCGTGAACGCGAGCGCCAGAAGCACCGTGACCGGCCGGACCACCGACAGGACGACCATAACGAACAGCACCGAGCGCCACGTGAGCTTCTCCCAGAGCCGAGAAGTCGAGCGCCGCGGCCAGCAGGATGAAGACGCCGGACACCAGCAGGATCGTCGCCTGCTCCTTGAAGCGGCGCAGTTCCTCGAAGGAGGCGAGGTTCGCGTTGGCGATCACCACGCCCATGACCGTCACGGCCAGAAGGCCAGATTCGTGCAGGTTCGCTTCGGCCAGGGCGAACACGGCGAGGACCATGACGAAGAGGACCGGCACCTTCATGTGCTCGGGCACCTTCGCCCGGCTGAAGGCCCAGCTGAGCAGGTAGCCGCCGAGCGCCCCCATCCCCGCCGCCAGCGCGATGCCGAGGACGAGGGACAGAAAGGCGCTGCCCAGCGCCTCGGCCGTGCGCAGCACGACGATCACCTCAAGCGCCAGGACCGCGGCCAGCGCGCCCACCGGGTCGTTCAGGATCGCTTCCCATTGGAGCAGCGCGGCGGAGCGGCGGGAGAGGCGCGCCGAGCGCAGGAGCGGCGCGATCACGGTGGGCCCGGTGACGATCATGATGCCGCCGAAGACCGCCGAGCTTTCCCAGCTGAGACCCGCCCCGTAGCGCAATGCCAGCGCCGAGAGCAGCCACCCGAGCGGCGCACCGATGAAGACCAGCCGCTTCACCCCCTCGGCCGCATCGCGCAGGGTGTGGAAGTTCAGCGTCAGCCCGCCCTCGAACAGGATGATCGCGACGGCGATGGAGATCATCGGGATGTGGAACGGGCCGATGTCGCGCACCGGATCGAAAAGGCCGAGGATCGGGCCAACGATGAGCCCCGCCGCCAGCATGAGCACGATCGCGGGCAGGCGCAGCAGCCAGGCCAGCCATTGCGAACCGACGCCCAGCGCCCCGACAAGCGCCACCGCCGCGACGGGATCCAGCCCTCCCGCTGCCGAGCTCACTGCCATGCCTGTGCTCCTCCGATCGATCGAGGGGGACCTAAAACCGGCGCCGCCAAAGGAAACACCCCGCCGGATTGCCCGGGTGGGTGCACTCTGCTAGCGCAAAAGTCGAGACGTTCAGCCGAGGTTGCCGATGATCGATCCCCGCGCCGCGCCCTGGTGGCAAAGCGGCATCATCTATCAGATCTATCCGCGCGCGTTTCAGGATTCGACCGGATCGGGCGCCGGCGATCTGAGGGACATCCGGCGCCGTCTCGACCACGTCGCGGCGCTCGGCGCCGACGCGATCTGGATCTCGCCCATCTATCCCTCGCCGATGAAGGACGCGGGCTACGGCATCACCGATTATACCGGGATCGAGCCGCTCTTCGGCACGCTGCAGGACTTCAAGGCGCTGCTGGAGGCGGCCCACGGGCACGGCCTGAAAGTGCTTCTGGATTTCGTGCCATCCCATTCCTCGGACCAGCATCCCTGGTTCCTCGACAGCCGGTCGGCGCGCGATGCGGAGCGCCGCGACTGGTATGTCTGGAAGGATGCGCAGCCCGACGGCACCCCGCCCAACAACTGGATCAGCGAGGTCGGCGGCCCGGCCTGGACCTGGGACAAGGCCACCGGGCAGTATTACCTGCATATCTATGCCCGCGAGCAGCCGGCGCTCAACTGGCGCAACCCCGCCGTCCGGTCCGCGATGATCGACGCGATGCGGATCTGGTACGAGCGCGGCGTCGACGGCTTTCGTGTCGATGCGGTCGAGCACCTGACGCCCGACACGAAGCTGCGCGACAACCCGGTCAATCCGGACTGGGCTCTGGGTTGGGGCACGGTTTCCTGAGACAGTTCGTAGCGCTATTTCTCTGGCTCAGGGGAATAGGAGATGGACGACAAGAAGACGACGAGGCCAGGCGCGACGGAGGCCACGGCCTCGCACGGCCTCGTCGACGCGCGCGCATGACGCTGGCGACGACGGGGCCGAGGCCGGCGGTAGCGAAGCGCTTCTCCGCGAAGCGCAAGCTGACGGCGGTTCAACGTCTGATGCGTGGCGAGAGCCTCGAGGCGGTATCGCGTGATCTGAACGTTCCGGTTCACCGGCTATCGGAATGGCGCGATCGGGTTCTCATGGCGCCGGAGAGCGCTTTGAAGGAGCGCGGGAGGGATGAGCGCGACGAGGAGATCACGCGGCTCCAGGCCAAGGTGGGCGAGATCACCATGGCCGATGAGTTGTTGTCCGCGAAAATCGACAAGCTGGAGGGCGGGCGCCCTTTGGCCCGGCGGAGGTCGAGGAAATGAGCCGGGCGCATTCGATCTCCACGCAGCGGCCCTACGGAACGGCGCGGGTCTGTGACGTCTGGACGGTTCCCCGCGCGGCGGTGTACCGGCATCGCGCTTCGGGCAACGCCGCCGCCAACGAGACGCAGCCGCCCCGCCGTCGTGGCCCCACGGGGGCGGCGTCCGACTGGGTGCTCGTGGAGAAGATCCGCGCCGTCATCGCGTCATCGCCCTTCTCCGGGGAAGGCTACCGGAAGATCCGGGCGCGGCTGAGGGTTTCGGGCATCCGCACCGCGTCGCGTGCGGCGGATCATGAAGGAGAACGGCCTTCTGGCCCCGCACCGTCCGGTCCGGCGGGATGCCTGCGCCCATGACGGAACGATCGTGACCGACAAGGTTGACCAGGTCTGGGACAAGCCATGTCGCGCCATTGGTCCAAGCGACAATGGCGAGTGACATGACCCAGACGTTCACGACCGCGCAGGGCCGCGCAGGGCCGCGCCTACGTCTTCATCGCCGTCGATCACTGCTCAGGGGAATTCGCCGGCATCCATGCCTCCTCCAGCGCAAGCCGCTGGGAGGCGCTGGAGCCGATCCGACAGGGGTCACCCGGCATTTCGGCGGCATCGAGCCCGACGTGGCCGCCGGCCTGAAGCTGCGCCATGACCATGGCTCGGACTACATGGCGAAGGCCTTCCAGAACGAGGTCCGCTTCTTCGGCATCACCAGCTCGCCCTCCTCGTACGCCAGCCAGAAGGCAACGGCGTGGCCGAGCGGGCCATACGAACCCTCAAGGAGCAGCTTCCGTGGGTTCGCCACTTCGCCACCATCGAGGAACTCAGGCAGGCCCTGACAGCCTTCGCCGCAGAGTATGACGCCTCGTGGCTGCGCGAGCGGCACGGATACAAAACGCCAAATCAGATCAGGGCCGAACAGAAAGCCCCTGAAACCGAAGCCGCCACGGGGACCAAAATGGCGGCATGACCACCGCAGCGCGCTGTCTCATTTCCGTGCCCCGGTACAATCCGGACTGGGCCTTTGCGGAGGGACCGGCACGGTCGCTGTTCCGCACTTTCTCGGCGACCAGCACGAGGGCTTTGCCATCGTGCGCGAGATGCGGCGAGTCGCCGAGGATCACGGCGGCCGGCTGCTGGTCGGCGAGGCCTATGGCATGCTCGACGAGGTGATGCTCTATTACGGCGCCGCGGGCGACGGCTTCCAGTTGCCGTTCAATTTCGAACTGATCTCGGCGCCGTGGGATCCGCAGCATATCGCCGATTACGTCGACCGCTACGAACGGATGCTGCTCGAGGATGCGTGGCCGAACTGGGTTCTGGGCAATCACGACCGCGACCGCATCGCCACCCGGCTCGGCCCGGCGCAGGCGCGGGTGGCGCAGATGCTTCTCCTGACGCTCCGGGGCACGCCGACCCTTTGGCAGGGCGACGAGCTCGGCATGATCAACGAGCCGGTGCCCGATCCGATGCTGCAGGACCCCTGGGCGATCAACAATCCCGGCACCGGGCTCGGCCGCGACCCGGTGCGCATCCCGATCCCTTGGGAGGACGAGGCGCCGGGTCGGGGCTTCACCCACGGGGAGCCGTTCCTGCCGCTCTCGAAGGTTCCCTCGGTCGGCGCGCAGGCCCGCGATCCGGCCTCGATGCTGAGCCTGGTGCGCGACCTCATGGCGCTGCGCCGCGCCGAGCCAGCGCTGTCGCTCGGCAGCCATGAGCGGGTTCACGCGGGCAACGGCGTGCTGGCCTATCGCCGCTCCCACGGCGACAGGCGGCTCGGCGTGGCGCTGAACTTTACCGGCCAGCCGAAGCCCCTGCCCCTGCGCGGCGCCCGGCTGCTGTCGATGCGAAACGACCGCGATGCGCCGGACGCCGAGGCGCTGGCGCCGGACGAGGGCGTGATCGTCGAGCTCTGAGCCTCAGATCGCCGCCGCGAGCGGGCCGCCGACGAAGCGGCGGTGCGCCTCGATGGCGAACCGGTCGGTCATGCCGGCGATGTAGTCGAGCACGATGCGGGCCAGTTCGACCTCGCCTTCCGCCTCCTCCACGTCCTTGCGCCACTGCTTCGGCAAGAGAGCGGTGCGCTCCATGAACAGGGGAAAGAGCTCGCGGATGACCTGGGTGACCTTGGCGCGCGTCGCGACCACATCCGGGGCTCGGTACATGCGGTGAAACAGGAAGGTGCGGATCACCTGAAGATCCTCGCGCACCGGATCGGAGAAGCGGATGATCGGGTGGCCGGCATGGCGCAGATCGGCCGCCGAGCGCGGGTCGATGGCGGCGAGGCTGGCGCGCGCCTCGGCGATGACGTCCTCGACCAGAAGCCCGAAGAAACGCCGCAGCGCCTCGTGCCGCCGCCGGTAGTAGTTGAGCGCCGGATAGAGCTCGTCGACCCGCGCAAAGCAGCGGTCGAGGAGCGGCAGCTCCGCCAGTTCGTCCGTCGAGAACAGCTCGGCGCGCAGCCCGTCATGGAGGTCGTGGTGGTTGTAGGCCACGTCGTCGGCCAGCGCCGCCACCTGCGCCTCGCCGCTCGCATGGGTTCCGAGCTCCAGATCGTGAAGCGCGTTGTAGGTGGCCAGCGCATAGGGGACGGGCTCGGTGACCGGACCGTTATGCTTGGCGATCCCCTCGAGCGTGTCCCAGGTCAGGTTCAGCCCGTCGAACTCGGCGTAGTGCCGCTCGAGCGAGGTGACGATGCGGATCGCCTGGGCATTGTGATCGAAGCCGCCAAAGGGCTCCATCAGGTCCTGCAACGCCTCCTCGCCCGTATGGCCGAACGGCGGATGGCCCAGATCGTGGGCAAGCGCCACGGCCTCCGCCAACTCCTCGTTGAGACCGAGCGTGCCGGCGATGGTGCGCGCGACCTGCGCAACCTCGATGGAATGGGTGAGCCGGGTGCGGAAGTAATCGCCCTCGTGCTCGATGAAGACCTGCGTCTTGTGCTTGAGGCGGCGGAAGGCGGAGGCATGGATAATCCGGTCGCGGTCGCGCTGGAAGCAGGTGCGGAAGGTGCTGAGCTCCTCGGAATGAAGACGGCCGCGGGTCTCCTCGGGACGGGAAGCGTAGGGGGCGGTCGTCTGGCGCACGGGCGGCCTTCTCCTTGTTGTCGAAAGGCGCCTTCCATATATTCGGGTCAATCGAAGGTTACAGGCGGATCAAACCATGAACCTGCCCCCCAAAGTCACCGACCGCGCCTTTGCGCGTCTGGCGGAGATCGGCGCCTCGGCCGACGGTCAGGCGCTGCGCGTCGCCGTCGAAGGCGGCGGCTGCTCGGGCTTTCAGTACGACATCAGGCTCGACACGCCCGAGACGGACGATCTGGTGCTGGAAAAGGACGGCGAGCGCGTGCTGGTCGATCAGATCTCCCTGCCCTTTCTGGCGGGGGCCACGATCGACTTCACCGAGGAACTGATCGGCGCGCGGTTCACCATCGACAACCCGAACGCCACGTCAAGCTGCGGCTGCGGCACGAGCTTCGCCATGTGACAAGGCGCGGCCGGGCCCGGTCGCGCCGCCAGTTCAGCGCGGCGGGATCACGGCCGTGTCCATCCCGGCCATGTCATAGACCGCCGTCTCGAACGCGGTGAAGCCGTCGAGCGCGACGCGGTCGAAGAACGGCAGAAGCTGCGTCGCCCAGAAGCCGCCGAGGCCGGTGCCCCGGTCGATCCAGTAATAGAGGTTGGCGAGCCCCGCCCAGCCGACGGCGCCTGCGGGGCGGCCCGTCGGCGCCCCCCGGTCGTTGACCATGAAGGAATAGGCCCAGGATTTCGGCAGGCCCGGAAACATCTCCGCGTCGTTAGACCGCTTGGGCAGGACGCCGCGCAAGACGCCCGCGCGCTGCCCGGGCGGCAGGCCGTTGCGCAGCGCCATCTCGACGGTCGGCCGTGCCAGCGCCCGGCCGCCCGGTCCCGCGCCGTCGTTCAGCCACAGCCGGATGAACTTCATGAACTCGCCCACGCTGCCATAGAGGCCGTGCCCCGCCATCTGCACCTCCGGGTGATCGGGAAAGGCGAAACCGGATCTGCTGGTGAGGCCGCCCGCGTCGCTCCGGACATGCATCGCGACCGTCCGGGACGTCATGTCGGGCGTCCGGGTGAAGGCCATGTCGACAATGCCGGCAGGAGCGAAGACCCGCTCGGCGAGGACCTGCCCCAACCGCTGGCCGCGGATCGCCTCGACCACCAGCCCGGCCCAGTCGATGCCGCTGCCGTATTCCCACCGGGAGCCCGGATCGAAGAGAAGCGGCGTCCGCAGCGCCGCCATCGCGCCCGACGCGACCGGCGGATAGCCGAGATCCCGCGTCAGGACGGCATAGGTCTCGTTGAAGTTGTCGTATGCGAACCCGGCCGTATGGAGTAGCAGGTGCCGCGTCGTGATCTCGGTGGTCGGCGGGCGCAGGAGCAACTCTCCGGAGGGCGTGATGCCGTCGAGGACCTGCAGATCGCCGATCTCGGGCAGATAAACTCGCGCCGGCGCGTCGAGATCGAGAAGCCCCTCCTCCGCGCATTGCAGCACCGCCATGCCGGCGACGGCTTTCGTCGCCGAGAAGAGCGCGAAGACGCTGTCGAGGATCATAGGGTCAGCGGTATCGAGCGAGCGGAGGCCGGCCGCGCCCGCATAGATCGTCTCGGTGCGGTCGGTGACCATCGCCACGACGCCGGGAACCCGGCATTGCGGAGCACCGGTCGTCACCTCGGCGAGGATCCGGTCGAGCCGCCTTTCGTCCATGCGCATCGTCCCGTTCCTCTCGCATCGCTGCCCGGCTATCTGGGCCCCCGGGCGGTGGCGCCAAGACGGGCGGTGGCGCCCGGCGCGCCTCCTGGATAGGATGCGCCCGGAACAAGGGGGGGTCGATGCGGATCGCGAGCTTCAACATCAACGGCGTGAAGGCGCGGCTGCCCGTCCTTCTCGACTGGCTGCGCACGAGCGCCCCCGACATCGCCTGCCTTCAGGAGATCAAGTCGATCGACGCGGCCTTTCCGCGCGGGGAGATCGAGGCTCTGGGCTACCGGGTGGAGACGCATGGCCAGAAGGGCTTCAACGGCGTGGCGATCCTGTCGAAGCTGCCCCTCGAGACCGTGTCCCGCGGCCTGCCGGGCGATCCGGCCGACGAGCAGGCCCGCTGGATCGAGGCGAGGGTGGCAACGGCGCGACCGCTGCGGATCTGCGGTCTCTACCTGCCGAACGGCAATCCCGCGCCGGGCCCGAAATACGACTACAAGCTCGGCTGGATGGAGCGGCTTCGCGACCGGGTCCGGGAGATCCTCGCGGCCGAAGAGGCGGCCGTGTTCTGCGGCGATTACAACGTCATCCCCGAAGACCGCGACGCGGCGCGGCCGGAGGCCTGGCGCCAGGACGCGCTGGCGATGCCGGCCAGCCGCGCGGCGTGGCGCCGGTTGGTCTGCCTCGGCCTCACCGACGCGTTCCGGGCCTGCCACCGGGGCGGGGAGCATTATTCGTTCTGGGATTATCAGGCGGGGGCGTGGGATCGCAACGACGGCATCCGCATCGACCATCACCTTCTGACGCCGCAGGCGGCGGACCGGCTGAACGAGGCCTGGATCGAGACGGACCTGCGGGCCGGTGAGAAGCCCTCCGACCACGTACCTGTCTGGATAGACGTCGAGCCCTAGCGGAACATTAGCGAGCGCGCCCGGTTGCGCCCGCATGACGTCGAGACTTCCGAGGATCCTTGTCGTGGCAGGTGCAGGCGCGCTGACAGTCGCGCTGGCGACGCATGCCCCCGCAGACCCGATCCAGAGGTCGTCGCCACCGGGCCTGTTGGCGATCACGAAGCCCGGGAGCACCAAGCCCGACGCGGCGCGTCCCATCCAGCGGAAGATGAAGGCGGAATACAGTGTCGGCCAGACGGTGCCGCAGGACAGCCCGGTGCGCAGCTTCTATCCCGGCATCGACCTGCCCCGCCTGAACGACAGCGAGGGCTATGTGCGCGCGGACGAATTCATCTTTCGCATCGACACCCGAACGCGGGTCATCCTCGAGGTCATCCCGATCGGTCTGGTCATCCTGCGCTAGAGCGTGGCGATGCTGATCGGCTTCGGGATACCCTTGGAGAGAGCGACGTGATCCCCGGCTGCTGAGGCAGATGTCGGGGATCAGGATTGGGAGCCGCATCCCCGCTCTGCGACAGCGCCTCGCGGCTTCTCAAGGAGGCTCGGACCACAATGCGGCGGCGATCCCGACGGGCATCGGGACGTCGCTCCTCCTTCTGCCGCCCTGCCGCGGAGCCCATGGGGATGGCCGCCTCGAGGTTCGCGTCCCACTCCAAACGCCGCCCCTCCGGACCAACGCCCGGAAGGGATTGACCTCTCGTCTCTGCAAAGGCGCGCTTCAGGGATTCTCGGGCCGCAGGAGACAGACCCGATCGAAGCTCAGCACGCTCCGATGGGCGCTATTCCGCCGCGACCTTGCCCGAGACGAGGAGCGGCTTCAGGTAATGCCCGGTATGGGAGGCGGCCACGCCGGCCACATCCTCCGGCGTGCCCGTGGCCACGAGCTTGCCGCCGCCATCGCCACCTTCGGGGCCGATATCGATGATCCAGTCGGCGGTCTTCACCACGTCGAGATTGTGCTCGATGACGATGACGGTGTTGCCCTGGGCGACCAGTTCGTGCAGCACTTCGAGAAGCTTCTTCACATCCTCGAAATGCAGTCCCGTCGTCGGTTCGTCGAGGATGTAGAGCGTGCGCCCGGTCGAGCGCCGCGCCAGTTCCTTCGACAGCTTCACCCGCTGCGCCTCGCCACCCGAAAGCGTCGTCGCCTGCTGGCCGACCTTGATGTAGCCAAGGCCGACGCGGACCAGCGCGTCCATCTTCTCGCGGATCGCGGGCACGGCCTGGAAGAAGGCCTGCGCGTCCTCCACTGTCATGTCGAGCACGTCGGCGATGCTCTGGCCCTTGAACTTGATCTCCAGCGTCTCGCGGTTATAGCGGGCGCCCTTGCAGGTCTCGCAGGTCACGTAGACGTCGGGCAGGAAGTGCATCTCGATCTTGATGACGCCGTCTCCCTGGCAGGCCTCGCAGCGCCCGCCCTTGACGTTGAAGCTGAACCGGCCAGGCTTGTAGCCGCGCGCCTTGGCCTCCGGCAGCCCCGCGAACCAGTCGCGGATCGGGGTGAAGGCGCCCGTATAGGTCGCGGGGTTCGAGCGCGGCGTGCGGCCGATGGGCCGCTGGTCGATGTCGATCACCTTGTCGAGATGCTGGAGGCCCTTGATCGTCTCGCAGGGCGCGGGCGTGTGGCGCGCCCCGTTGAGCCGCATGGACGCCGTCTTGAACAGGGTCTCGATGGTCAGCGTCGACTTGCCGCCGCCCGACACGCCGGTGACGCAGACGAAGCGGCCGAGCGGAAAGTCCACCGTCAGGTCGTGAAGGTTGTTGCCGCTGGCCTTGACCACCGTCAGGGATTTCTTGTTACCCTTTCGGCGCGCCGCGGGGACCGGGATCTCACGGCGACCGGCCAGATAGTCGCCGGTGACGCTGGCGGGCGTGTCCATCACCTCCTGCGGCGAGCCGGCGGCAATGACGTGGCCGCCATGGACGCCGGCGCCGGGACCGATGTCGAGGACGTAATCGGCCGCGCGGATGGCCTCCTCGTCATGCTCGACCACAATCACCGTGTTGCCCTGGTCGCGCAGGTTCTTCAGCGTCGTCAGGAGCCGGTCATTGTCGCGCTGATGCAGCCCGATCGAGGGCTCATCGAGCACGTAGAGAACCCCCGTCAACCCCGAGCCGATCTGGCTTGCCAGTCTGATCCTCTGGCTCTCGCCGCCCGACAGGGTGCCGGCATTGCGGCTGAGGGTCAGGTAATCCAGCCCGACATTGTTGAGAAAGCCGAGCCGTTCGCGGATCTCCTTGAGGATGGCGCGCGCGATCTCGTTCTTCTGCGCCGACAGGCTTGCTGGGACGCTCTCGCACCAGTCGAGCGCGTCGCGGATGGATTTCTGCACGACCTGGCCGACATGCTGATCGCCGATCCGGACCGCCAGCGCCTCGGGACGCAGCCGGTAGCCGTCGCAGACCTTGCAGGGACGGTTGTTCTGATAGCGCTCGAATTCCTCGCGCACCCAGCTCGAATCGGTATCGCGGTAGCGGCGCTCCATGTTGGGGATGACGCCTTCGAAGGGGCGGCTGATCTCGTAGACGCGCCCGCCCTCGTCGTAGCGGAACTTGATCTCGTCCGTGCCCGAGCCGAACAGGAAGACCTCCTTCACCTCGTCGGGAAGGTCGACCCACTTGGTCGTTGTCGAGAACCCGAAGTGCCGCGCCATGGCCTGGATGGTCTGGGTGAAATAGGGGCTCTTGCCCTTGCGCCACGGCGCGATCGCGCCGTCGCCGATCTTGAGGTTCTGGTCGGGCACCACGAGCCGGGCGTCGAAGAACAGCTCCACCCCCAGCCCGTCGCAGGCCGGGCAGGCCCCGAACGGCGCGTTGAAGGAAAACAGCCGGGGCTCGATCTCGGGAATGGTGAAGCCCGAGACCGGACATGCGAAGTTCTCCGAGAAGGTGATCCGCTCGGGCTCGCCCTCCGCCGGTGCCGTCTCGAGGATCGCGATGCCGTCAGCGAGGTCGAGCGCCGTGCGAAAACTGTCGGCGAGGCGCTGTTCGATCCCCTCGCGCACCGCGATCCGGTCGACCACGACGTCGATGTTGTGGCGGAACTTCTTGTCGAGTGTCGGCGGAGTGTCGAGCTCGTGCAGCGTGCCGTTCACCTTCACGCGCTGGAAGCCCTGCTTGCGCAGCTCCAGGAATTCCTTGCGGTACTCACCCTTCCGGTCGCGGACGATGGGCGCGAGAAGATAGCCGCGGGTGCCCGGCTCCATCTGCATGACGGCATCGACCATGTCCTGCACCTGCTGCGCCTCGATCGGCTTGCCGGTGGCCGGGCTGTAGGGGGTGCCGGCGCGGGCGTAGAGCAGCCGCAGGTAGTCGTAGATCTCCGTCACCGTGCCGACGGTGGAGCGCGGGTTCTTCGACGTGGTCTTCTGCTCGATGGAGATCGCCGGGCTCAGGCCGGAAATGTGATCGACATCCGGCTTTTCCATCATGTCGAGGAATTGCCGCGCATAGGCCGACAGCGATTCGACATAGCGCCGCTGTCCCTCGGCATAGATCGTGTCGAAGGCGAGGCTCGACTTGCCCGACCCGCTCAGCCCGGTGATCACAACCAGTTCGTCGCGAGGGATGTCGACGTCGATGCTCTTGAGGTTGTGCTCGCGCGCGCCGCGCACCTCGATCTTCTTCAGCTCGGCCATGGTCATCCAGCGAATTGGGGCGCGGCCCCGATCCGGGTGAGGTCGCCTCGCGCAGAAGTAAAACCCGCCGCCATGCCATTCAAGGCGGTGCGTCACGTGGGCCGGGATCAGGACCTGCGGCTTTGGTCCCATGCAGGGGCCGCCCGCAACAATCAGCTCTGCCGAATGCGCAGGCCCGCAGAACTCACTGATTTACCGTCTATATTTTTGCACACGTACCCCGAACGTCCGCGGCAGACGCAACGACCGGGGCTCAGGCCGCCTGGCGGACCTGCTCGACCACGCTACGATATCCTCCCCTGGCGAGGAACTCCACCTCGGCGGATTGCGACTCGCGGCCCAAGGGCTCGTTGCGGTGCGGAAACCGGCCGAAGCGGCGGATGACCTCCCGGTGCGCGCGGGCGTGAAGCAGGTTGTCCTCGGCCTCCGGCATCCGGGTGTGGAAGAGCCGCACGCACCGGTCCTGATCGCACAGATTCTCCGAGTGCATGAGCGGCAGATAGAAAAATTGCCGCGCCGGCGGATCGATCCGCATGTCCCAGCCGCGCGAGATCGCGGTCTTGGCCGCGGCGAGCGCCGCCCCGTCCATGGCGAAGCTGCGGTGAGATCCGCGCCACATGTTCCGCGTGAGCTGGTCGGTCAGGACGATGTAGGAGAGCGTGCCGCTGGGATAGGTCAGCCACAGCGACAGGCCGCCTTCGGACGCGCTTTCCAGGGTCTCGGCAAAGCGGTCCCGAACCTCCTCGTCCAGCTGGTCGTCGGCCAGGTACCAGCCGCGCGGCCCGACCTCGTCGAGCCAGAAGGCAAGCACATCATCGGGTGTGATCATCACCGTCATCCCATTGTCACTTTTTACGAGTTGTTGCAGAATCGCCATGATACCGCAAGAAACATTCTTGCGCATCAATGTATGACATCGGCATCTTGTTTCGCGATTACCCCATTTCCGTGCGCCGGAGCATCACGTCCTCCGCGGTGGTTGGTCCGCCGCGCGTCCGGCTAGCCCTCGGCCGTCAGCGCCTTGCCGAGCCGGGGAAGCCTCGCGCGCTTCAGAAGCGGCCGCAGGGGCAGGCGCTCGCGCGCGTGCCCTTCGGCGGTGGCCTGGACGGCGAGGACCACGCTGCGGATCGCGGCCGGATGATCGGGCCAAAAGCGCATCAGAAGCTGATCGGGATCCAGCCGCTCCAGCCCCTCTTCCGCGAGGGTCCGGCGGGGAAAGTCCCGGGCATTGAAGGTGCAGAGCAGATCCGCCCGGCCGGCAAGCGCGGCGGCCAGCACATGCACATCGTCCGGGTCGGGCAGGTGCAGCCGCGCCAGGTCGCCCTGTCTCGGGCGCGTCTCGGCGGCGGGCCAGGCGTCGCGCAGCGAGGCCAGTTCGGCCCGCGCAACCGTCTCGGCCGCCGGACCCGGCCGGGCGGCCGCCCGCGCCCATTCCTCGAGGATCCGCTCCGACCAGAGCGGCGCGTAGAGGCCTGCCGCGGCGACGCCCACAAGGATCTCGCGCAGCACCGTCGGGTAGAGCACGCAAGCGTCGAGCAGCACCCTCACAACCGGAAGACCAGCATCTTCAGGTAGCCCGATTGCGGCAGCTGCGGCAGCTGCGGATGGTCGGGCCCGGCAAATCCGGTCTGCACGATCTGCCCCGCCCTGCCCGCCCTGCCGATGCCGCGGGCGCACGCGGTCGAGAACGAGGCGAGATCGACCGCGTGCGAGCAGGAGCAGAGGGCCAGATACCCGCCTTGGGCGACGAGCGGAGCGGCGAGCCGCGCCACCCGCTCGTAGGCCCGCAGGCCAGCCTCGCGGGCCGCTTTCGAGGGGGCGAAGGCGGGCGGGTCGCAGACGACCACGTCGAAGGTCTCGCCCTCTTCTCGCAGTGCCTCAAGCGTCGCGAACCCCTCGCCGCGGCGCGTGGCGAACCGATCGGCGAGCCCCGAGGCGGCGGCGCCCGCCTCGGCAAGCGTAAGGGCCGGGGCGGAGGCGTCGACCGCGAGCGCGCGTTCGGCACCGGCGGTGAGCGCCGCGAGCGAGAAACCGCCGACATGCGAGAACAGATCGAGCACCCGCGCACCCTTCGCCAGCCGCGCCACCGCGGCATGGTTGTCGCGCTGATCGAAGAACAGGCCGGTCTTCTGCCCCGCCCCGAGATCGGCCAGATACGTGGCCCCGTTCATCGGCACCGGCACCGGCCCGTCGAGCCGCCCCCGCAGGACCCTGTCCGCATCGTCGAGACCCTCGAGCGCGCGGGCGCGGCCGCCGGCGCTCTTGACCACGATCGACACCCCGGTCGACGCCACGAGCGCCGCCTCGATCACGTCGAGCAGGCGCTCGGCCCAGGCGGCATTGGGCTGAATGACCGCAGCCTCGCCGAACCGGTCGATCACCACGCCGGGCAGACCGTCGGCCTCGGCGTGGACGAGGCGGTAGAACGGCTCGGCATAGAGCGTCTGGCGATGCGCCAGGGCGCGGTCGAGCCGGTCCTTGACCCAGGCCGCGTCGATCGTCGCGTGCGGGTTGCGGTCGAGCACCCTGGCGATGATCCGCGAACCCGGATTGACGGTCGCCAGGCCCAGGGGCTTTCGCTCTGCATCCTCGAGCACCGCGAGCGTTCCCGGCGCCAGCTTCGACGTGCGGCGGTCCGTGACCAGCTCGTCCGCGAAGACCCACGGAAATCCGTGGCGGATCGCCTGCGGCGGTGCCTTCGGCCGCAGCCGGACGACGGGGCGGTCAGCTTCGCTCGGATCGCTCATGCCGGCGCCATAGGCTCAAAGGCGCACCAAGAAAAGCGCCCGGGTGGCTGGTAGCGCTAGCGCCCCTATGTTAGGGCGAGACCACCGCCAGTCCCGTATCGGGAGGACCAGCATGCCCCTCAACGACACCATCGCCGCCGTCACCGAGCGCATCGTCGAACGCTCGAAGGACAGCCGCGCCATCTATCTCGACCGCATGGCCGCGGCCGCCGAGGAAGGCCCGCGCCGCGCGCATCTGAGCTGCGGCAACCAGGCCCATGCCTATGCCGCCATGGGCCCGGAGCAGGAGAAGCTCGCCACCGGCGCGCAGCCCAATGTCGGCATCGTCACGGCCTATAACGACATGCTGTCCGCCCATCAGCCGTTCGAGCGCTTTCCCGATCTCATCAAGGCGGCGGCCAAGGAGGCGGGCGCCACCGCGCAGGTCGCGGGCGGCGTCCCGGCCATGTGCGACGGCGTCACGCAAGGCCAGGTGGGCATGGAGCTGTCGCTCTTCTCGCGCGACGTGATCGCGCTCGCGACCGGCGTGGCGCTCAGCCACAACACCTTCGACGCGGCCGTCTATCTGGGCGTCTGCGACAAGATCGTCCCGGGCCTCGTCATCGCCGCGGCGACCTTCGGCTACATCCCGGCGGTGTTCCTGCCGGCCGGTCCCATGACCTCCGGTCTGCCCAACGACGAGAAGTCCAAGGTGCGCCAGAAATTCGCCGCCGGCGAAGTGGGCCGCGACGAGCTGATGAAGGCCGAGATGGCCTCCTATCACGGGCCCGGCACCTGCACCTTCTACGGCACGGCGAATTCCAACCAGATGCTGATGGAGTTCATGGGCCTGCACCTTCCCGGCGCGTCCTTCGTCAACCCCAACACGCCCTTGCGCGACGCGCTGACCCGCGCCGGCGCGGTGCGGGCGACCGAGATCACCAATCTCGGCAACGATTACCGACCCGCCGCGCATGTTCTGGACGAGAAGGCCTTCGTCAACGGCATGGTCGGCCTGATGGCCACCGGCGGCTCGACCAACCTGCTGATCCACCTGCCCGCCATGGCCCGCGCGGCAGGCGTGCATCTCGATCTGCAGGATTTCGCGGACATCTCGTCGGCGACGCCGCTCATGGCCAAGGTCTATCCCAACGGTCTGGCCGACGTGAACCATTTTCACGCCGCCGGCGGGCTGACCTACATGATCGGCGAGCTGCTCGATGCCGGGCTTCTGCATGACGACACCCGCACGGTCATGGGCGACGGGCTGAAGGATTACGTGAAGGAGCCGAAGCTGAAGGAGGGCGAGATCGTCTGGGAGGAGGCCGATCGCGCCACCCGCAACGACAAGATCCTCCGCCCCGTGGGGGATCCGTTCCAGAAGACCGGCGGGATGGCCGACCTGCAGGGCAATCTCGGCCGCGCGGCGATGAAGATCTCGGCGGTCGATCCGGCCCATCACGTGATCGAGGCGCCTTGCCGGATCTTCCAGGACCAGGCGGAGGTGAAGGACGCGTTCAAGCGCGGCGAGTTCACCGAGGACACGGTCGTCGTGGTCCGCTTCCAGGGCCCGCGCGCCAACGGCATGCCCGAGCTGCATTCGCTGACGCCCACGCTCGCCGTGCTGCAGGATCGCGGTCTCAAGGTCGCGCTGCTGACCGACGGGCGGATGTCGGGCGCATCGGGCAAGGTGCCGGCCGCCATTCACCTGTCGCCGGAAGCGGCCGATGGCGGTCCGATCGCCAAGCTGCGCGACGGCGACGTGATCCGGGTCGATGCGCCGAACGGCATCGTCGAGGCCCCGCATGTGGATTTCGAAGCGCGCGAGCCGGTCACCGCCGACCTCAGCGGCAATGGCCACGGCATCGGCCGGGAGCTGTTCCAGGTGTTCCGGCAGAATGTCGGCCTCGCGAGCCAGGGCGCGGGCGTCGTCGTTTGACCCGCGCGCGACCCCTGTTCCCGAAGGTTGCTGCCCGCCAAAAGCATGACGAAGCGTGAGTGAGAGGTGATGCGATGACCCCGAGTGAAGCCAGCGAAAAGACCGAGCGGCTTTGCCGCCTCGCGCCGGTCATCCCGGTGCTGGTGGTGCATGACGTGGCCCATGCCGCGCCTCTGGCGCGGGCCCTGGTCGCCGGCGGGTTGCCCGTGCTCGAAGTGACGCTCAGAACGCCCGCGGCGCTCGACGTGATCGCCGAGATGGCGCGGGTCGAGGGCGGAACGGTCGGCGCCGGCACGCTCCTGTCGCCCGATGACGTGTCGCGCGCCGTCGATGCCGGCGCCCAGTTCGGCGTCTCGCCCGGGGTGACCGACCGGCTGCTCGACGCGGCCGAGGCGGCCGGATTGCCGATGCTGCCGGGCATCGCCACGGTCGGCGAGGCGATGCGCCTTCTCGATCGCGGTTATACGGTCGCGAAGTTCTTTCCGGCCGAGGCGAATGGTGGTGTGGCGGCGCTGAAGGCCATCGGCGCGCCCTTGCCGCAGGTCAGGTTCTGCCCGACCGGCGGCGTCAGCCTGTCGAACGCGCCCGATTATCTCGGGCTGTCGAACACGCTGTGCGTCGGCGGCTCCTGGGTCGCGCCGCGCGACAAGCTCGAGGCCGGCGATTGGGAGGGGATCACGGCGCTCGCCCGCGAGGCGGCGGCGCTGTCGCGGGATCCCGCATCCTGACGCTCTAGCCGTCCGACCGGCGGCCCTTCCAGCCGCCGCGGCGCACTGGCCGCCGCGCTGCGGGCGGCGCGACGGCCTCGCGCAGGACGTCGTGCATCGGATGGTCCGCCGGCTCGCCCCGGTGCCGCTCGATCAGGCGCCGGGCGGCCCGGTCGGGCGGTGTCGTCGGGGGCAATGACATCGCCCAGTCGAGAAAGATCGAGCGGCACTCCGCCAGACCGATGCCCTCGATCTCGAAGCTCTGGGCGATCAGCCCCTTCGGGTCCACCTCGTCAGGCGCCATGATGCACGACCTCGTCGATCACGGCGGCCGCCGCACCCGACCACGCGTCGATCTGCTGCGACAGCTCCGCCATGGAGCCGCATCCGGTCTCGCGCAGGATCATCGCCTCGCCCGACTGCCCGAGTTCCGCGGGGTCGAAATCGCGATCGACCAGAAGACGCTTGGCATCCTGGAACCGCGCGAGGCCCCGGTGCGCATCGGTCAGCGTGTCGGCCATGTCGGCACTCAGCCACCCCGCGTCGAGACCCGCCCCGATCTGCGCCGAGGGCGCTCGCGCCAGCGATCCCGACAGCAACCCGAACGACGCCGCCGCAAGCTCGATATCGAGAAGCCGCCCCGGTCCGGACTTCACCTCCCAGTCGCGCCCCGGCTTGGCCTGCGCCAGCCGGGCGCGCATGTCGGCGACGTCGGCCAGGATGGCGGCCGGGTCTTGCGGCATGCCGATCACCGCCCGCCGCACCCCGTCCACCGCGTCGCAGAAATCCGCGGCACCGGCGATGGGGCGCGCCCGCGTCAGCGCCAGGTGCTCCCATGTCCAGGCATCCTCACGCTGATACCGGTCGAACGCGGTGAAGGACGTGGCCACCGGCCCCTGCTTGCCCGACGGCCGCAGGCGCATGTCGACATCATAGAGCTTGCCGCTCGACATCGGCGCCGACAGCGCGGTGACCAGCGCCTGGGTCAGGCGCGCGAAATAGGGCCGCGCGGCCAGGGGCCTCCTGCCGTTCGACGCCTCCTCGCCGGTCGCGTCGTAGATCACGATGAGGTCCAGATCCGAACGTGCCGAGAGATGCCCAGCGCCGAGCGATCCCATCCCCAGCACCATCGCCCCCCGCCCCGGCGGCGGCCCGTGCTTGCCCGAGAATTCCGCGATCACCACGGGCCAGAGCGAGTCGACCACCGCGCTGGCGAGTTCGGCATATTGCCCGCCGGCCTCGTCGCCGCCGATGAGGCCCCGAAGATGGTGAACGCCGACGCGAAAATGCCAGTCGCGGGTGCAGGACCGCACGAGATCGAGCCGGCGCTCGAAATCCGCGTCGCTCTCCAGCGTGCGGGACAGGTCGCGGACCAGCCGCTCCGGTCCCGGCCACTCGGCGAAGAAGTCGCCCCCCAGCACCGAATCGAGCACCGCCGCGTTGCGGCTCAGATAGCTCGACAATTCGGGCGTGGTCCCGGCGATGTCGGCGATCAGGTCGAGCAGATCGGGGTTGGCCTCGAACAGCGAGAAGAGCTGCACGCCGGCCGGAAGCCCGCGCAGGAAGCCGTCGAAATTGGCCAGCGCCCGGTCTGGCCGCGGGCTCGACAGGAGCCGTTGCAGCAAGGTGGGCTTGATGCGGTCGAAGATGTCGAGCGCCCGCTCGGACCGAAGCGCGGGAAGCGCCCGCCACTTGGCGATGAGCTCGCGCTGGGCGTCGCTCAGCGCGGGTCCCTCGCTCCGCGCGGCCACGCTCGGCGCGAAGAACGACTCGGTCAGATCGGCCACCCGCGCGAGACGTCGGGAGAAGTCCTGGCGCAGCGCGCCCACATCGCGGTCGAGGAACGCGGCGAGGCGGGCGAACCCCTCGTCATCGTCGGGCAGCAGATGGGTCTGCCGGTCGGCGATCATCTGCAACCGGTGCTCGACCTGGCGATGTGCCCGGTAATCCGCGGCGAGCTGCTGGGCGACGTCGCGGTCGATCCAGCCCGCCTCCGCAAGCCGCTCGAGCCCCTCGACGGTGCCGCGCACGCGCAGCCTAGGGTCGCGCCCCCCGGCAATGATCTGGCGGGTCTGGGTGAAAAACTCGATCTCCCTGATGCCGCCCCGGCCGAGCTTCATGTCGTGGCCCGCCAGGGTGATCGGCCCGCCCAGCCTGTTGTGGTCGCGGATCCGGACGCGGATCGAGTGGGCATCCTCGATTGCCGCGAAGTCGAGGTGCCGACGCCAGATGAAGGGGCGAAGCCGATCCAGATACCGCGCGCCGGCCTCGATATCGCCGGCGCAGGGCCGCGCCTTGATGTGGGCGGCGCGTTCCCAGGTCCGCCCGAGCGATTCGTAGTAGCGCTCCGCCGCCTCCATGCCGAGGCAGACCGGGGTCACCGCAGGATCCGGTCGCAGGCGCAGATCGGTGCGGAACACGTAGCCCTCCGCGGTCACGTCGGAGAGGATCGTGACGGCGCGGCGCGTCGCCTTGATGAGCGCGGCGCGGGCGTTCATGGCCTGGTCGGCGTCGAACGCCGTCTCGTCGAAGAGGCAGATCAGGTCGATGTCGGAAGAGTAGTTCAGCTCGAACGCACCCATCTTTCCCATCGCCAGCACCACGAGGCCGCCGGTCGTGGCGCTGGTGGGCGGCAGGGCGCCGCGATCCGCCGCCACCGCGACCTCCTGCTCCCAGGCGCGCGAGACGGCCAGATCGGCCAGCCGGGTCAGCGCTCCCGTCGTCTCTTCGAGCGACCAGATCCCGCCGCAATCGCAAAACGCGGTCAGCAGCGCGACGCGCCGCTTGGCCCGGCGCAAATCGGAGCCAAGCTTGTCGTCCGTGCCGCGGCACGCCTCCATCAGGATGTCCTGCAGCACGGCCTCGGGCTCGGCGGACCCGATCGCGCGCAGCCAGTCGGCCTCCTTCTCGATGAGCCCCTTGAGATAGGGGCTGCACCCGGCCAGCCCGGCGACCAGCGCGTCGAACTCGGCCGAGACCGACCCCAGCGCGGCCTGAGCCTCTTCCCCCCGGTCGGGGTCGAACGGGCGCGGTGCGGCCTGGATGCGATCGATCAACGACATGGCTGCCAGTTGCGGCCGCCGCGGCGGCAGCGTCAAGCGGCTTGCGATGGCGGCACCGGTCATGGCCGCGCGAGATCCGCCCGGATAGGCAGATGGCCGATCGGGCGAAATGTGAATTCCCTTCACATGAGGTCTTGAAGCCCGAGGGGCCACCGCCCATCTGCTGTCATGTGAAGCCTATTAACATAGCAACAGGAGCCTTCCATGAGTGCCTATGCCGACCCGACCCCCGCCCGGTCGAACCCGCTCGTCAAGGTCGAGACCTGGCTCGATCAGCGCGGCCGGTTCGCCTGGATCGCCGCCATGGTCGCGGGCTTTATCTTTTTCTGGCCGCTGGGCCTCGCCCTCCTGGCCTACATGGTCTGGCAGGACAAGTTCGCGACGCGCGGCTGCGGCCGCGGGTGGCGCCGGCCGGGTGCGCTTCGCTCCTCATCCGGCAATGCCGCCTTCGACGCCTACCGAGCCGACACGCTGCGGCGTCTCGAAGAGGAGCAGGCCGCTTTCGAGGCGTTCCTGAAGCGTCTGCGCGAAGCCCGCGACAAGGCCGAGTTCGACCAGTTCATGGAGGATCGCGGCCGGCGCAGCGGCGAGGAGCGTTCCGAGGCCTGACCGGGCCGACCAGATCCACGACGGCCCGCCCCTTGCACGGGCGGGCCGCATCCCCAGATGGACCATCATGATGACCGCCATTGGCCTCCCCGATCCGATCCGGCACGCCGAATTCTACGCCGACACAACGGTCAAGCGCGCCATCGCCTGGATCGTCGACGTGACGATCATCACGATCCTCTCCGTCCTCCTCACGCCGTTGACGTTGTTCACGTCGATCTTCTATTTTCCGCTGTTCTATTTCTGCGTGGGCTTCGCCTATCGCGCCGCCTCGCTTGCACGGTTGTCGGGCACGCCCGGCATGCGGCTGATGTCCGTCGAACTGCGCGACACGCAGGGTCGGCGGTTCGACCCGGTGCAGGCGTTCCTGCACACCGCGGGATACACGATCTCGATCCTCTTCTTCCCGCTGCAACTCCTCTCGGGCGCCCTGATGATCGGCACGGCGCGCGGACAGGGTCTGACCGATCTCGTTCTCGGATCTGCGGCAATCAATCGGGCAGCGGCGGATAGATGAGGGGACTTGGCGGCCCCCCGGGGCCGCGCTAACCTCCCTGAAAGCACAGACCGGGGGGTGCCCTTGCGACACACGCTGCCTATCGCGCCTCAGTTCTACGTGACGGCGCCTCAGCCCTGTCCCTATCTCGACGGGCGGGTCGAGCGAAAGCTCTTCACCGCCCTTCAGGGCGACGAGGCGCAGATGCTGAACGACTCGCTGTCGAAGCAGGGGTTCCGCCGGTCCCAGAACGTCCTCTACCGACCGTCCTGCGCGGAATGCGCGGCCTGCCTGTCGGCGCGGATCCGGGTGGCGGACTTCGCGCCGTCGCGGACCCAGCGCCGCATCATGCGCCGCAACGCCGGCATCACCCGGTCGGCCAACGCGCCGTGGGCGACCGAGACCCAGTACGCGCTGTTCCGCAGCTATCTCGACAGCCGACACGCCGATGGCGGCATGGCCGACATGGACATCTTCGAGTTCGCCGCGATGGTCGAGGAGACCCCGATCCGCAGCCGGGTGATCGAATACAGCCGGCCCGACCCCGAGACCGGAGCGCAAGATCTGGTGGCGGTCTGCCTGACGGACCTTCTCGATGACGGGCTGTCGATGGTCTATTCGTTCTATGATCCCGGCGAGCCGCAATTGTCGCTCGGGACCTATGCGATCCTTGATCACGTGCAGATCGCGCGCGAAGCCGGTCTGCCCTATGTCTATCTCGGCTACTGGGTGCCCAGGAGCTCGAAGATGGGCTACAAGGCCCGCTTCGACGCGCTGGAAATCTACAAGGCCGGGATCTGGCGGCCGATCAGCGATCCCGCCGACCACGACGCGGAAACCCATCCGCTCTCCACCGATCCCATCGCCGAGCAGGTCGCGCGGCTCGATCTGCCCGATTCCATGTCCGGGCGCGACTGACCCTCCGGGGGCGGCGGGAGGTGGCCGGGAGCGGAAGCGCGCGGGCGAGCATCGCGCGCTCCCGTCGCACCTCCTCCCCTTTCCTGCTGCTTGCAGGCAGCCCCATCGCGGCGGTGTCGGATTTTGCGAAAATACCTCCGCCCTCCACCTCCGCGTAACAATCGGTCCGGAACCGGCGGGGGCGCGACACGATCCGTGCGCATTCCCGGTTGACCCCATTCCGCAAGCGCAGTATCGCTCCTCCCGGTTCACACGCAGTCGGGAGATGAGTGATGGCGGTCCTTCTCGTAGAAGAGCGAGACAGGCGCGACGGGTGAGCCAACCCCGGCAGGATGTCCGACGCGCCCCCGACCTGACCCTCGGGGGCTTTTTCTTGGGCCGTGAGCGGCCATTGACGGAGAATGACGATGACGAAGCCCATGACCGGCGCGCAGATGGTTGTCCAGGCCTTGAAGGATCAGGGTGTGGACGTCGTGTTCGGCTATCCGGGCGGCGCCGTGCTTCCGATCTACGACGAGATCTTCCTGCAGAACGAGATCCGCCACGTCCTCGTCCGGCACGAGCAGGCGGCGGTGCATGCGGCCGAAGGATATGCCCGCTCGACCGGCAAGGTGGGCTGCGCCCTGGTGACCTCCGGGCCGGGCGCGACCAACGCGGTCACCGGGTTGACCGACGCGCTGATGGATTCGATCCCCATCGTCGTCCTGACCGGTCAGGTTCCCACCTTCATGATCGGCACGGACGGGTTTCAGGAAGCCGACACCGTGGGCATCACCCGGCCCTGCACCAAGCATAACTGGCTGGTGCGCGACACCGACAAGCTCTCGGGCGTCATCCACGAGGCCTTTCACGTGGCGCGGTCGGGCCGCCCCGGGCCGGTGCTCGTCGACATTCCCAAGGACGTCCAGTTCGCCACAGGCCTCTACACGCCGAAGCAGAAGGCCAATGTCTCGCGCTATCAGCCGAAGATGAAGGGCGATGTCGAGATGATCACCCGGCTGGCGGAGGCGATCGCCAAGGCCAAGCGGCCGGTGATTTATTCGGGCGGCGGCGTCATCAATTCGGGACGCGCGGCGAGCCAGCTTCTGCGGGAACTGGCCGAAGAGACCGGGTTTCCCGTCACCTCGACGCTGATGGGCCTCGGCGCCTACCCGGCGAGCGGCAAGAACTGGCTGGGGATGCTGGGGATGCACGGCCTCTACGAGGCCAACCTGGCGATGCATGGCTGCGATCTGATGATCAACGTGGGCGCCCGGTTCGACGACCGCATCACCGGCCGGATCCAGGATTTCAGCCCGCATTCGAAGAAGGCCCATATCGACATCGACCCGTCCTCGATCAACAAGGTGATCCATGTCGACATGCCGATCATCGGCGATGTGGGCCATGTGCTCGAAGACCTGCTCCGCATCTGGAAGAGCCAGGGCCGCAAGACCGACCGCGAGGCGCTCAGGAAGTGGTGGGCACAGATCGACGAATGGCGCGCCGTCGACTGCCTGAACTTCTCGCGTTCCTCCTCGGTCATCAAGCCGCAGCACGCCGTCCAGCGGCTGGAGGAGCTGACCCGCGGGCGCGACCGCTACATCACCACCGAGGTCGGGCAGCATCAGATGTGGGCCGCCCAGTACATGCATTTCGACGAGCCGAATCGGTGGATGACCTCCGGCGGTCTCGGGACGATGGGATATGGGCAGCCGGCCTCCATGGGCGTGCAGATCGCCCATCCCGATGCGCTCGTCATCAATGTCGCGGGCGAAGCCTCGTGGCTGATGAACATGCAGGAAATGGGCACCATGGTGCAGTACCGGCTGCCGGTGAAGCAGTTCATCCTCAACAACGAGCGGCTGGGCATGGTCCGCCAGTGGCAGGAGCTTCTGCATGGCGAGCGCTATTCGCAGAGCTGGTCGGAGGCGCTGCCGGACTTCGTCAAGCTCGCCGAGGCGTTCGGCGCGAAGGGCATCCAGTGCTCGGACCCTCGCGATCTCGACGACGCGATCATGGAGATGATCGAGCATGACGGCCCGGTGGTATTCGACTGCCTTGTCGAGAAGCACGAGAACTGCTTCCCGATGATCCCCTCCGGCGAGGCTCACAACAAGATGCTGCTGCCCAACGCCGAGACCCAGGGGCAGATTACCGCTCCGGGTGCCGTGCTGGTCTGACCGCCCGCGCCACTGTTGCAGGCAGGCCGCATGCCGCATTGCGGCTAAGGGTGCCGCTTGCCGGCAGCTGGGCGCGCCGGGATGCTTGGTGCGTTGGGTATGTGGGGGACGGGCGATGCGACGGCTGGCGGCGGCGGCGATCTTCCTGAATGTCGCGGCAAGTACCTCCTGGTCGCAGGGCGCGAGCCCCGTAATGCCTCCGAGCCAATCTCGGAACGTGAACTGGCCGACGCTCTATAGCTCCCAGAATGTCGAACTGGTGAGCTTCGGATATGTCCGCACGCTCGGCTTCGGCAACAGCTGGAACGGCGGTCGTCAGCGCTGTTTCCAGCTGCCTGACGCTCCGGCGAAATATCGTCTCGGAAACGAGTGCCAGACCTACTTCGAGCCCGGGTTCACGCTCACGCTGGGAGACCGCGACATGGGTCCCCAAGTCGAGCTGAACCTGCGCAATGCCTTCATCGGCACCCCGGTCAACACCTATGACGACTGGGACGTCTACACGGTCGAGGCCTGGGCGGCGCTCGACGACTTTGCCTCGGACGGACCGCTCGAAGGCGCCCGCATCTGGGCGGGACAGCGGTTCTATTACCGTCAGGACGCGCATATCCACGATTTCTACTACTGGAACGGCACCGGCCTCGGATACGGGATCGACCAGATCCCGTTCGGCCGGGGCGAGCTTGCGGTCGCGGTGTTCGAGGAGTCGAGCTTCGATCTCGACACCGCGCTCGACGAGGGCACCCCGTATCGGCGGATCGAGGCACGCATCGAGGACTGGAAGCACAGCGAGCGCGTCCTGTTCCGCAGCGCGCTGGACCTGCGCTTCGCCAAGGACGGCCGCGAGACCCGGTCGGATTTCGGCGGCCTGCTGACACTCGAGACGGAGCTGTCGGAGGTAATGCAGGGCGACCTGTCGCTGACCCTGCAACTGGGATGGGGCGCGGGCCACGGCATGAACTTCACCTCCGACGCCGAGGCGAAGAGCGGCGAGGTCGGGGCGCGCGCCGTGGCAACCTACCTGACGAACCGCAACGGCGATTTCACCATGCAGGCAACCGCCGTGATCGAGGCGCAGAGCAATGACCGGGACTGGATCTCCCTCGGCGCCCGGCCGATCTGGCGCATCGCCGGCGATTTCCACGCGGCGCTCGAGCCGGGGCTCGACATCACGTTCGCCGCGGGCGAGACCAAGGTGCTGTCGAAGCTCACCGCCGCGTTGCTGTGGAAGCCGGGCGGCCCCGACTTCTATGACCGGCCGTCGTTCCGGGCCTTCGTCACCTATGCGGACTGGAACGCCGCTGCCGACCGGGCTGGCATCGGGCCCTCCTTCGACGGCACATCCGGAGCGACCTACGGCGTTCAGGTCGAACACTGGTGGTAAGCGGGTCTTGCCGAGGCTCACCCAGGGCGGCATAGAAGGCGCGGCAACAGAAGGAGCCGTCATGTCCGCGCTGAAGATCAAGAAGGGATCGTCGAAGCATTCGGCCTACGACCTGCGCGACCCGAACTCTGACGTCATCGAGCGCCACACGCTCGCCGTGGTCGTGGACAACGAGGCGGGCGTTCTGGCCCGAGTGATCGGGCTCTTCTCGGGGCGCGGCTACAACATCGAAAGCCTGACCGTCGCCGAGATCGACCATACCGGCCACACTTCGCGCATCACAATCGTCACCACCGGAACGCCCGCCGTGATCGAGCAGATCAAGGCGCAGCTTGGCCGGATCGTGCCGGTCCACGAGGTCCACGACCTGACCGTCGAAGGTGCCAGCGTCGAGCGCGAGCTGGCGCTCTTCAAGGTCAACGGCGAGGGCGACAAGCGGGTGGAGGCGCTGCGTCTCGCCGACATCTTCCGCGCCAGCGTGGTCAATTCGACGCTCACCAACTTCACCTTCGAGATCACCGGCAGCCCGCAGAAGATCGATGCCTTCGCCGATCTCATGCGTCCGCTCGGGCTCAAGGAGATGGCTCGCACCGGCGTCGCGGCGCTGGCCCGCGGCTAAGGTCACCTGGACCGACGAAGGGGCGATCATGCGCGGCCGAGACAGGCGGCTCCTGACCGTTTTTGCAGGATTGCCACGTGCGGGATCTGCGTCATCCGCCGTGGCAGGGAGGGGCGGCCGAGCCGCCCCGGAGGCTCACGCGGCCTCCACCGCCCGCTTCGTCATGACCTTCACCAGATGCGCGCGATACGCGCCCGAGCCATGCAGATCGGAGATCATCCCGTCGCTCTCGACCGACAGGTCGTCGAGCGCGCTGGTGGTGAAGCTCGACGTCAACGCGCGCTCCGCCTCGCTCCAGCGGAACACGCCGCCTTCCGACGCGCCGGTCACGGCCACGCGGACCTCGTCGCCGTATTTTGCAACGAAGACGGCGGTGAGCGGGAAGCGCGAGGCCGGCTGGATGAACTTCGCGTAATGGGCCTTTTCCGGCACCTGCAGCTTCACCGCCGTCACGATCTCGCCTTCCTCCAGCGCGGTCGCGAACATGCCTTCGAAGAAATCGTCGGCCGGGATCTCGCGCCGGTCCGTCACGATGACCCCCTTCGAGGCGAGCGTTCCCGCCGGATAGCAGGCGGAGGGGTCGTTATTGGCGAGCGACCCGCCGATCGTGCCGCGCGCCCGCACCGACGGATCACCGATGCGGCCCGCAAGTGACGACAGCGCCGGATAGCTTTCCGCCGTCTCGCGCTTGACGATCGCATGGGTCATCGCGCCGCCGATCCACATCTCGCCGCCGTCGAGCCGGATGCCCCGCATCTCCGGGATGGCTGTCAGGCTCACGACCTTCGAGGGCATGTTCAGCCGCTGCTTCATCGTCGGCAACAGGGTCTGGCCGCCCGAGAAGGCGATCGAATCCTCGGACTTCAGCGCGGCGACGGCATCCGCGACATTGGTGGGGCGTTCGAAGTCGAAATTGTACATCCTGGCTGTCCTGTCTCTCAGCAGCGCCGGCGGGCCGGCCTCACTCCCCCGGCATGTCGACCGACCGCCCCTCGGCGGTCCCGGTCGATCGCGCGGCGGGCTGTTCCGCGCCCATATTGGCGGTCGCACCCTGCATGGCCGCCCAGACCCGCGCGGGCGTCAGCGGCATGTCGATATGCGGCACGTCGAAGCCGCCGCGGTTCAGCGCGTCGATCACCGCATTGACCACGGCCGGCGGCGAGCCGATGGCACCGGCCTCCCCGCAGCCCTTCACGCCCAGAGGATTGTGCGTGCAGGGCGTGCAGCACGAACTGTCGACGGTGAACATCGGCAGGTCGGTCGATCTGGGCAAGGCATAGTCCATGTAGCTGGCCGAGATCAGCTGCCCCTCGTCGTCGTAGGCGCAATTCTCGTAAAGCGCCTGACCGATCCCCTGCGCGAGCCCGCCATGGACCTGACCCTCGACGATCATCGGGTTGATGATCGTGCCGAAATCGTCGGCCGCGTAGAAGTTCAGGACCTCGACCTTGCCGGTCTCGGGATCGACCTCGACTTCGCAGACATAGCCGCCCGAAGGAAAGGTGAAATTCGCCGGGTCGTAGAACGCCGTTTCCTCGAGCCCCGGTTCGATCTCCTCGAGCGGATAATTGTGCGGAACGTAGGCAGCGAGCGTCACGTCGCCCCAGGCGACCGACTTGTCGGTGCCCGCGACAGTGAACTGGCCGTCCTTGAGTTCGATGTCGCCCTCCGCGGCCTCCATCAGGTGGGCGGCGATCTTCTTGGCCTTGTTGATGATCTTTTCGGCGGCGCGCACCATCGCCGAGCCGCCGACGGCGATCGAGCGCGACCCGTAGGTGCCCATGCCCATCGGCGTGCGCGCCGTGTCGCCATGCACGATATCGACCTGGTTCGCGTCGATCCCGATCATCTCGGAGATCACCTGGGCGAAGGTCGTCTCGTGGCCCTGCCCGTGGCTGTGCGAGCCTGTCATCACGCTGATCGAGCCCGTGGCGTTCACGCGCACCGTGGCGCTTTCGTAAAGACCCGCGCGCGCGCCCAGCTGGCCGACGAGGTTCGACGGCGCGATCCCGCAGGCCTCGATATAGTGGGCGATGCCGAACCCGCGGAGCTTGCCGTTCCTCTTCAATTCCTCGGCGCGCGCGGAAAAGCCCGCATGGTCCGATATCTCCAGAAGCTTGTCCATCGTGGCGTGGTAGTCGCCCGTGTCGTACTCCACCGCGACCGGCGTCGCGTAGGGGAACTCGGTGATGAAGTTCTTGCGGCGCAATTCCTCGGGCGGCACGCCCAGTTCCCGCGCCGCCTTGTCGACCACGCGCTCCAGCTGGAATGTCGCCTCGGGGCGGCCGGCACCGCGATAGGCGTCGACCGGAACGGTGTTGGTGAACACCGCCTTGACGTTCACATAGATGAGCGGCGTCTTGTAGTTGCCGGCCATCAGCGTGCCGTGCAGCCAGGTCGGGATCGACGGCGCGAAGGTCGACAGATACGCGCCCATATTGGCGTAGGTCTCGGTCCTGAGCGCGGTGAAGTTGTGCTCGGCGTCGAGGGCGAGCTCGATCTTGGTGACGTGATCGCGGCCATGCGCATCGGACATGAACGCCTCGGAGCGGGTGGATGTCCACTTGACCGGCCGCCTCAGCGCCTTCGCCGCGAAGGTGCAGAACGCCTCCTCGGCATAGTGGAAGATCTTGCTCCCGAAACCGCCGCCGACATCGGGCGCCACCACCCGCAGCTTGTGCTCCGGGATGTTGAGCACGAAGGCGCCCATCAGAAGCCGGATGACATGCGGGTTCTGCGATGTCGTGTAGAGCGTGTGCTCGTCGTTGGCGGCGTTGTAGTCGCCGACCGCGACGCGCGGCTCCATCGGGTTGGCGACAAGGCGGTTGTTCACCAGTTCCAGCGTGGTGACATGCGCGGCCTTGCGGATCGCCTGGTCCACGGCCTCGCGGTTCTCCTCGACGAAGCCCCAGTCGTAGCAGAGGTTGGAGCTTAGCTCGTCATGCACCTTGGGCACATCCTCGGCGAGCGCCGCCTTCATGTTGACGACCGCCGGAAGGTCCTCGATCTCGACGACGATGGCCTCGGCCGCGTCGCGGGCCTGCGCCAATGTCTCGGCCACCACGGCGCAGATCGGGTCGCCCACATGGCGCACCTTGCCCTCGGCCAGGATCGGGTGCTTCGGCTCCTGCATCACCGAGCCGTCGCGCGAGGTGATCTGCCAGCCGCAGGGCACGCCCCCCACCCCCTCGAAATCCCTGGCGGTGAAGACGCGGATCACGCCGGGCATTCCCGCCGCGGCCTCGGCATCGATCGACACGATGCGCCCATGCGCGACCTCGGACCGCAGGAAATGGACATAGGCCTGTCCGTAGAGGTTGATATCGTCGGTATAATGTCCCGTTCCGCTGAGGAAGCGGACGTCTTCACGCCGTTTCGGGCTTGTTCCGATGCCACCGTCCTTCGGCATGTCGCGTTCTCCCTGGTGCCGGTCCCGCCGCGCCCTGCCGCGCGGGACCCCGTCTGAAATCTACTCGGCCGCCACCGGCGCCACATTCTGCCCGCTTGCCGCCAGCACCGCCTTGACGATGTTGTGATAGCCCGTGCAGCGGCAGATATTGCCTTCGAGATAGTGCCGGATCTCGGCTTCCGTGGGCTTCGGCGTCTCCTTCAGAAGCGCGCTCGCCGCCATCACCATGCCGGGGGTGCAATATCCGCATTGCAGCCCGTGATAGTCCTGGAACGCCTGCTGCATGGTCGAGAGCGAGCCGTCGGCATTCGCCATGCCCTCGATCGTGGTGATCTCGGCGCCCTCGCACTCGGCCGCCAGAACCGAACAGGACTTTACCGGCTCGCCGTTCATGTGGATCGTGCAGGCGCCGCACTGGCTCGTGTCGCAGCCGACATGGGTGCCGGTCAGGCGCAACGTCTGGCGGATGAAATCGACGAGAAGCGTGCGCCCCTCGACCTCGCCCGAGACGGCCCTGCCGTTCACCTTCATCTCGATCTTCATCATGGCTGTCTCCGTCGATGCGCGTGGGGCCGGGGCAAGAGGGGCCGAGCTAGATGGGTTTCGGATCTGCGGCCGGTGCAGGCGGCGGACCGGCCGCCGCCTCCTGCGCCGGTCTTTCGACCTCGCCCTTGAACCGCTCGAAGAACTGGTCCGCCATCTTTCTGGCGAAACCATCGATGATCCGCGATCCGAGCTGTGCGAGCTTGCCGCCCACCTTCGCCTCGACGTCGTAGTCGAGCCGGGTCTTGCCGTCCTCCTGCGACAGGCGGCACCCGGCGACGCCCTTGGCAAAGCCCGCCGCTCCGCCCTTGCCCTCGCCCGAGAGCGTCAGGCTGTCGGGCTCGCGCACGTCCTCGACCGTCACTTGGCCGCGGAAGGTCGCCTTGACGGGGCCGACCTTCTGCACGACCACGGCCTCGAACCCCTGCTCTGGGCTGCCCTCCATCTCCGTGCAGCCGGGGACGCAGGCCTTCAGCACGTCCGCATCCAGAAGCGCGTTCCAGACGCGCTCCCGCGGCGCGTCGATCAGGCGATGTCCGCTCAATTCCATCGGCACGGTCTCCCTTCCCGCCGCCACGCTAGGATGGGAGGAACCACAGGCGATATAGGACCTATGGCTAGGTGGCCTTCGACCGTTCGGCGCGGATGCGCGCCAGCCGCCGCCGGGCCGGCGCGCTGCGAGATCAGCGAAGGAAGTCGATGAGGTCCTTGTTCAGCTGCTCGGCATGGGTGGCGATGAGACCGTGCGGCGCCCCCTCGTACTCCTTGAGCTCGGCCTTCTTGATCGCCTTCGCCGCGGCCCGACCGGCCGTATCGATCGGGACGATGTCGTCGCCCGTTCCATGGATCACCAGGGTCGGGAGATCGAACGCCTCCATGTCGGGGCGCAGATCGGTGTGGCCGAACGCATCGATGCAGTCGAGCGTCGCCTTGGGCGAGGCCATCATCGCCATCGACCACGCCCAGTGGAGCATCGGGTCGCTGGCCGAATTTCCGAAGAAGCCCGGGAAGAAGTCCTTCATGAAGGCCGGGCGGTCGGAGCGTACCCCCTCCTTCATCTGCGCAAAGACATCCTCGTCGACGCCATGGGCATTGTCGTCGGTCTTCTTCATGAAGGGGGCGATCGACGAGATCAGCACCGCCTGGCGCAGCTTCCCGGTCCCGTGGCGCGCGATGTAGCGGCTGACCTCGCCGCCGCCCATGGAAAAGCCGCACAGGGTCGCGTCGCGCAGATCGAGCGCCTGGATCACCGATCCCAGATCGTCGGCCATCGTGTCGTAATCATAGCCCTTGAACGGTTGCCCCGAGCGACCGAAGCCGCGCCGGTCAAAGGCGATCACGCGAAAGCCCGCCTCGGTCAGCGCCAGCGCCTGATGCTCCCAGCTGTCGGCGTTGAGCGGCCAGCCATGGATCAGGATGACCGGGCGGCCCTCGCCCCAATCCTTGACGTAAAGCTCGGTCTTGTCGGTGGTCTGCACGATGGGCATGGCGTCGTCTCCTCCGCAATGGGTTGCAGGGGAAACACGGCCGGCGGCCGCCCGTTCCCTAGCGGGCCCGCGCCCATACCTGCCCGCGACAGAGCCCGAGGACGCATCCGCGGACGCTCAGACGGTCGCCCGACAGGGTCATCTTCGAATTGTAGGTCTTGTCGCGATCCGGCGCCCAGATCTTGCCGTCCACATACTCGCCGCCACCGGCGGGGCGCATGTCCCAGATGATCGGCCGCCCCACCGTCGGCGAGCGGATCTCGCGGCCCTCAGCGTCGAAGGCGCGCGCAATCGTTCCACAGATACGATCGCCGCAGGACGAGATCGCCACGATCGCGAAATTGCCGCGGTCGTCCGCCTGGGTGCGCCAACTGCCCTCGACGGGATCGGCCGCGGCGGCGCCGGCGCCGGCGAGCCCGGCGGCGGCAAGGATGGCCAGGCACAGTCGTCTCATCGTCGTCCTCCCGAGGTGCCGCCCTCACCCTTCCGCGACCGCGACGATCGGGCAAGTCCGAGGCCGCCTCGACTTGGCAAGCTGCGTCCCAGGTGTCACAGACGGACCAGGTGCCCGACGTGGAAAGGGACGCGATGATCCTCTATCCGGCCATCGACCTGAAGGACGGCCAATGCGTCCGGCTTCTGAAGGGCGACATGAATTCGGCGACGGTCTTCGGCGACGACCCGGCCGCGCAGGCCGCCAGCTTCGAGGCGGCCGGCTGCGACTGGCTGCACATCGTCGACCTGAACGGCGCCTTCGCCGGGCGGCCGGTCAATGCCCGGGCGGTGGAGACGCTGCTGGCGCGCGTCTCCGTTCCGGTCCAGCTGGGCGGCGGCATCCGCGACATTCAGACCATCGAGACCTGGCTCGAGAAAGGCGTGGCGCGGGTGATCCTCGGAACCGCCGCGGTGGAGGATCCCGATCTGGTCGTCCGCGCCGCCACCGCCTTTCCCGGGAAGGTCGCCGTGGGGCTCGACGCGCGGAACGGCAAGGTCGCCACACGCGGCTGGGCGACCGAGACGGAGCGCGACGCCGTCGATCTGGCTCGCCGCTTCGAGGATGCCGGGGTCGCGGCGCTGATCTATACCGATATCGACCGTGACGGGTTGATGGGCGGCCCGAACCTCGCGGCGACCGAGGCGCTGGCGCGGGCGGTGGCGATCCCGGTCATCGCCTCGGGGGGGGTCGCCTCGCTCGACGACCTGATCGCGCTGCGCGATACCGGCGTGATCGCGGGCGCGATCTGCGGCCGCGCGCTCTACGACGGCGCGCTCGATCTCGGCGCGGCGCTTCGGGCGCTTCGGGCCTAGATCGCCTCGCCCGCGGAGGCAACTCGGCGCGGGGCGTTTCTCGACCGTTCCAAGCTTCCCCTTGCCGGCGTCGAGGTCGGCCGCGCGAAGCTAGCCGAGGCCATCAGGGTCTGCGGAGCGCGCGCCACCCGACGGTTCCCCTTTTCCCCGCTCCCGGGCCGCGCTACGAGGCGGGCATGCTCAAGATCCGGATCATTCCCTGTCTCGACGTGGCCGACGGCCGCGTCGTCAAGGGCGTGAACTTCGTCGATCTGCGCGATGCCGGGGATCCGGTCGAGGCGGCGCGCGCCTATGACGCCGCCGGGGCGGACGAGCTGTGCTTTCTCGACATCCACGCCACGCACGAGAACCGCGGCACGATGCACGACCTCGCGCGGCGCACGGCCGAGCACTGCTTCATGCCGCTCACCGTGGGCGGCGGCGTCCGCACGGTCGATGACGTGCGCAACCTGCTGCTCGCCGGCGCCGACAAGGTGAGCTTCAACTCGGCCGCCGTGGCCGATCCGGACGTGGTCGCTCGCGCCGCCGACCGGTTCGGCGCGCAATGCATCGTGGTGGCGATCGACGCCAAGACGGTCGAGCCGGGACGCTGGGAGATCTTCACCCATGGCGGCCGGCGCCCAACCGGACTTGACGCCGTGGACTTCGCCCGAAGGGTAGCCGCCAACGGGGCGGGCGAGATCCTGTTGACCTCGATGGACCGCGACGGCACCCGGACGGGCTTCAACCTGCCGCTGACGCGGGCGATCTCCGATGCCGTCGCCGTTCCGGTGATCGCCAGCGGCGGCGTCGGCACGCTCGATCATCTGGTCCAAGGCGTCACCGAAGGGGGCGCCTCGGCGGTCCTCGCCGCCTCGATCTTCCATTTCGGCGAGCACACCATCGGCGAGGCCAAGGCCCACATGGCGGCGCACGGCATCCCGGTGCGCCCCGCATGACCGATCACGTCCTTGCCCGCCTCGCCGCCGCCGTCGAGAGCCGCCGATCCGTGGATCCGGGATCGAGCTGGACCGCGACGCTTCTGGAGAAGGGTCCGGAGAAATGCGCCGAGAAGTTCGGCGAGGAGGCGGTCGAGGCGATCATCGAGGCCGTCAAGGGCGACCGCGCGAAGCTCACGGCCGAGGCCGCCGACGTGATCTATCACCTTCTCGTCATGTGCGCCGCGCGCGGCGTGTCACTGACGGACATCGAGGACGAGCTGAGCCGCCGCGAAGGCGTCTCGGGCCACGACGAGAAGGCGCGCCGCTGAATGGTGCCGCTCTGGCCCGCGCTCGCGCCGGTCCTGCTTCTGACGCTGTCGAACCTCTTCATGACAATGGCCTGGTACGGCCACCTCGCCTGTCCCGCCGCGCCGCTCGGGCTCGTCATCCTCGCAAGCTGGGCTATCACGTTCGTCGAATACTGCCGCGCCGTGCCGGCGAACCGCATCGGCCACCGCGTCTGGTCGGCGGCGGAGCTGAATACCATCCAGGAGGTCGTGACCCTCCTCGTCTTCTCCGGCTTCGCGACGACGTGGCTCGGCGAGCAGCTGAGTGGAACCATGCGCTGGGCTTCGGCTTCATTGGCCTCGGCGCCGCCGCTGGGCTTCGGCTTCATTGGCCTCGGCGCCGCCATCGTCTTCCTGAAACCGCTCTAGCTCAGCCGGGACGAGATCACGCCCGTCGCGAATCCGCCGCGGCGCAACTCGCCGAAGAGCCGCTGGTACTCGATCTTCGGGCAGCGGTTCATGACCACCTCGATGCCCCGCGCCCGGGCCACGGCCGCGGCGCCCTCGTGCTCGACCCCGATCTGCATCCAGATCACCTGCAGCGACGGCATCGCGCCGAGCGCCTCGTCGACGATGGCCGGCACGTGCTCGGAGCGGCGGAAGATGTCGAGCATCTGCACATCGTCCGGAAGCGCGGCGAGATCTGCCACGACCTCCTGTCCGAAGAGCTGTTCGCCGGCAAGGCCCGGATTGACGCCATGCACGCGGAAGCCCTTCAACGACAGGTATCGCGCCACGTAGTGGCTGGGTCGCACCGGATTGGCCGAGACGCCGAGGCAGGCGATGGACCTGACGGTCGTCAGGATGCGGCGGAAATCTGCATCTGTCATGGCGGCACCATGGGGGCTGGTGGCAAAGGATTCCACAAAAATGCGCCCGGGCGGGGACCCGGGCGCCAGTGGTGGAACGAGGGACAGTGATCGGCGGCGGACGTTCCGCATCCACCGTCGCCCGTGATGTGGTCGGTGCGGGGCCACACGAGAAGAATGCGTCGCGACAACGTGAGGCTAGGCGCGGAGGCTCGCCGCATAGAGCGCGACGGCGGCCGCGTTCGAGACGTTGAGCGAGCCGAACTCGGCGGCCGCGCCGATGCGGACCAGCCGGTCGCAACTCGTCCGCGTGCGCTCCCTCAGCCCCGGCCCTTCGGCCCCGAGCACCAGCGCGAGCGGGCGGCCCGCGGCTTCGGCCGCGGCGCTCGCGATGTCGCCATCGGCCGCGCCGTCGAGCCCGAGGCAGACGAAACCCATCTGCTGCAGCCGACCGAGTGCCTCGGCGAGGTTGCCGATCCTGAGATACGGCTGGCGTTCGAGGGCCCCGGACGCGGTCTTGGCGAGGGCGCCCGTTTCCGGCGCGGAGTGCCGCGCGGGCGCAATCACCGCCCGGGCGCCGAACACCTCCGCCGAGCGCAGGATCGCGCCGACATTGTGCGGATCGGTGACGCGGTCGAGCGCGACGACAGGTCCCCACCCCGACAGCGCCACATCCTCGAGCGAGCCCCAATCGAGCGGCCGGACCTCGAGCGCGGCGCCCTGATGCACCGAGCCAGGGTCGAGCGGCGCGGGAAAGGCGCGCGGATCGGCCTCCTCGGGCACGACGCCGCCCTGCGCCACCGCGTCACCGAGCCGCATCGCCGCGTTCCTCGTCACCACCAGCCGCAGCTTGACCCGCGCCGGGTTCAGAAGCGCGTCGCGGACCGCGTGGAGGCCGAAGAGCCAGACTGTCTCGCGGCTCTTCTCGCGCTGCGCCTGCTCCTTCTCGACGACCCATTTCGGTTTCTTCGCCATGCCTCTGCCTGCGCCGCGGCAGGGCAGGTTTCAAGCTAATTTCGGCTTGACGCGTCCCGGTGCCAAAGATACGCCCTCCGCCACAATGGGCGACAGGCCGCAAGGTGTGGCAGGGGACTGTAACTCCCTCGCGGAGACGCACGCCAGGTTCGATTCCTGGGTCGCCCACCACCCTCCTTGAATGCGGCAGGTGGGCGCGGAACGCCGGGCCGACCCCGCGCGGCGGCTTTCGGCGGGAACAGACGTGGCAGCACCGTTCGACGTCATGGTGGTGGGCCAGCGCGGCCGGATCGGGTACGAGGTGGCTTTCTTCGTCGCGAGCCTCCGCCGCTTCGATCCCGCCTTCGCCGGCCGGGTCATCGTCTGCGAGCCGCAGCCCGGCCCGCTCTGGCCCGATGATCCCCGCCTGCCCGGCGAGGTGCGCGCGCTTCTGGTCGGGACGCTGGGCGCCGAGATCCGCCCCTTCGAGAGCCGGCATTTCGGCGCCACCTATCCCTATGGCAACAAGATCGAGGCCCTGGCCGTGACCGACCACGGCATGCCGATCGTCGTCTTCGACAGCGACACGCTGGTGCACGGCGCGCTGTCGGAGATCGAGTTCGACTTCGATCGCCCCTCCGCCTCGATGCGGCGCGAGGCGACATGGCCCGAGATCGAGCTCTACGGTCCGGGCTACGGCCGTATCTGGTCCTCGCTCTACGCCCTCTTCGGCCTCGACTTTGCTGCCTCCCTCGATCCGGCGATGCCCGACGAGCACTGGGAGCGGTATCTCTACTTCAACGCAGGCTGGCTGTTCTGCCGGTCGGGCCCGGAATTCGGCGCCCGCTGGCTCGACTACGCGCTGACGATCCGGGATCGCGGGCCGGAGGAGATCGTCCTGCAATCGCTCGATCCCTGGCTCGATCAGGTGGCGCTGCCGCTGGTCATCCACGCGCTGGGCGGCGGCCGGCCGGGTGCCGCCCTCGCCGGCCTCGACGGCCACGTCACGACCCATTACCGGGCCATGCCCCTGCTCTATGCGCGCGAAACCGACGCGGCCGTCGCTGCGGCCGAGGCCGTCTTCGCCGACAACCGCGTCAAGCGGGTCCTGAAGGCGCATGAGCCCTTCCGCCGCTTCGTACTGCAGGGCCGGGGCGCCCGGGCGCGCGCGATCTTCGACCGGGCCGATCTGCCGAGGCACGAACGGTCGATCCGCAACCGGCTGAAGGCGCGCAAGCTGTGGATGCGATGACCGCCTTTGACCGCCCATGTTGCGCCCGCTAGAGAGGCGCGGCAAGGAGGAGTGGCGATGACGAGCGACACGATCAAGGCGGCCGCGGCCCGGGTTCTCGAGATCGAGGCGGAAGCGGTCCGGCAGCTGGCGCATGACCTGCCAGCGGCGTTCTCGGCCGCCGTGCGCGAGATCCATGCCGCGACGGGCCGCGTCGTGGTCGCCGGGGTCGGCAAGTCGGGTCATGTCGGCCGCAAGATTTCGGCCACCCTCGCCTCCACCGGCACTCCGTCGCTCTTCGTCCATCCGACCGAGGCCAGCCACGGTGATCTCGGCATGATCGGGTCCGACGACGTCTGCCTGCTGCTGTCCAATTCCGGCGAGACGGCCGAGCTGGGCGATCTCATCGCCTATTGCCGGCGGTTCGGCATCCCCATCGTCGCGATCACCGGCCAGCCCGGCTCCACGCTCGCCCGGGCGGCGAGCCATGCGCTCGTTCCGCCGCAGGCGCCGGAGGCTTGCCCGATGGGTCTTGCGCCGACCACCTCGACCACCGTCGCCATGGCCCTCGGCGACGCGCTGGCCGTGGCGCTGATGGAGATGCGCGGCTTCACCCGCGAGACGTTCTCGGTCTTCCATCCGGGCGGCAAGCTCGGCGCCAAGTTGCTGCGCGTCGGCGCGATCATGCATGACGGACCCCAGGTCCCGGCCGTGGCCGAGGCCGCCTCCATGGGCGAGACGCTGATCGAGATGACCTCCAAGGGGTTCGGCATCGCCGCGGTCACCGATGCGGCGGGTCGCCTCGCGGGCGTCGTCACCGACGGCGACCTGCGGCGCAACATGGCCGACCTGATGCGCCGCACCGCGGGCGAGGTGGCCTCCGCCAACCCGGTGACGGTCTCGCCGGACACTCTGGCCGCAGAGGCCCTGGCGCTTCTCGAGGACCGCAAGATCTCGGTCCTGATCGTCGTCGACGAGACCGGGGGGCCGATCGGCGTGGTGCACATCCACGACCTGCTCCGCGCGGGGGTGGCCTGATGCGGACCGCCGTCCTGATCCCGGCCCGCTTCGCCTCCTCACGCTATCCCGGCAAGCCCCTGGCCGAACTTTCCCTGCCGGACGGCACCCGCAAGTCGCTGATCCGCCTGACCTGGGAGGCCGCGCATCGGGTAACGGGTGAGCCGGAGATCCACGTCTGCACCGACGACGCCCGGATCCGTGACCATGCCGAGGGCTTCGGAGCCTCGGTCATCATGACGCCCGAGACCTGCCGCAACGGCACCGAGCGCTGCGCCGCCGCCGTGGACGCGGCCGGCATCGGCGCGGACGTGATCGTGAACCTGCAGGGCGACGCGCCGCTGACGCCGCCGTGGTTCGTCGAGGCGCTCATCGCCGCCATGGCGGGCGGGACGACCGCCGTGGCGACGCCGGTGCTGCGCTGCGACCTGGTGACCTACGGCCATTTCGTCGCCGACCGGAAGGCCGGCCGCGTCGGCGGCACCACCGCCGTCTTCGACCGCACTGGCCGGGCGCTCTACTTCTCCAAGGAAGTGATCCCGTGGCTCGACCCGGAGACGCTCGGGACGTCGGCCCCGCCGGTCTTCCACCATGTCGGCGTCTACGCCTATACGCAGGCGGCGCTCGCCGCCTATGGAGGGCTGCCCGAGGGCGATCTTGAACGGCTCGAAGGGCTGGAGCAGCTGCGCTTCCTCGAGAACGGCTGGCTGGTCGCCTGCGTTCCGGTCGAGGGTCGCGGTCGGGTGTTCTGGGAGCTGAACAATCCTGCCGATGTCGCGCGGATCGAAGCCGTCCTGAGGGAGACCCGACCATGAGCGTCACCATCCGCGACATCGAGATCGGCGGCGACGCGCCGATCGCCCTGATCACCGGCCCGTGCCAGCTCGAAAGCCTCGATCACGCCCGGATGATGGCCGACCGCATCGCGGCGGCCTGCGCGCCCACCGGCACCCGCTTCGTCTTCAAGGCGAGCTACGACAAGGCCAACCGCTCCTCGCTGGGCTCCCAGAGGGGCATCGGCATGGAGGAGGGCCTGACGATCCTGTCGAAGATCGGCGCCGAGTTCGGCTGCCCGGTCCTGACCGACGTGCACCTGCCGGGTCACTGCGCCCCGGCGGCGGCGGTCTGCGACGTGATCCAGATCCCCGCCTTCCTCTGCCGGCAGACCGACCTCCTGCTCGCGGCAGGCGAGACCGGCGCCGCCATCAACGTCAAGAAGGGGCAGTTCCTCGCGCCGTGGGACATGGCCAATGTCGCCGCCAAGATCGCCTCCACCGGCAATGACCGCATCCTTCTCTGCGAGCGCGGCGTCTCCTTCGGCTACAATACGCTGGTCTCTGACTTCCGCGCCCTGCCCGTCATGGCCCGCACCGGCTATCCGGTCGTGTTCGACGCCACCCATTCGGTGCAGCAGCCGGGCGGCCAGGGCGCGACCTCCGGCGGGCAGCGCGAATTCGCCCCCGTCCTCGCCCGCGCCGCCTGCGCCGTCGGCGTCTCGGCGCTCTTCATCGAAACCCACGAGGATCCGGACAACGCGCCCTCGGACGGGCCGAACATGATCCCGGTCGACGAGATGGCCGACCTCATCGCGACGCTCCGCGCCATCGATGGTCTCGTGAAGGAGCGTTGAGCGCTACTGGCGATAGACGACGAGGTCCGGAAGCTCGGTCAGCGGAACCTGCAGAAGCCGCATCGCCGCAAGCGACAGCTGCGCGCCGCCCTCGCCGGCGAGCGGGATGAGTTCGACCACCGTGCTCTGGCCGGTCCCGGCCACCTCGACACGGCCGGACTGGCGGCTGGAGACCAGCGCGGTGCGCATCCAGATGCCTGGATCGGTCGGATCGCCCAGAGAGGCCGTGACCTCGCCCAGCCGCTCGCCGCCCGTCCCGGCTCCGGCGCGGGCGGCGGCGCGTTGCGCGTCGCTCGTCGTGTCGAGCGCATCGACCGTGTTGGCGCCCGCCCTCGGACGCGGCGCACGGACCACCTCGGCGATGTCTTCCGGCGGTGCGGCAGAGGCATCGGCGGCGGCGCCCGACCGGTCCGGCGCATCCGGCGCGCCGGGCATCCGGGCGCAGGCCGCGGCGAGCGACAGGGCGGAAAGGCAGGCGAGGTGCGCAAAGCGGATCATGGGGGCGAGCCTAGCCTCGCCTGTCGGCTGTCACAACGATCAAACGCGTCTTGTCCCTAGAGCACCCGACGCATAGGTTTCACCCCATGACCGCACCACTTATCGACCCGTTCCAGCGCACGATTTCGTATCTGCGTGTCTCCGTCACGGACCGCTGCGACTTTCGCTGCGTGTACTGCATGGCCGAGAACATGCAGTTCCTCCCCAAGAAGGAGCTGTTGAGCCTCGAGGAGCTGGACCGGATGTGCTCGACCTTCATCCGGCTCGGGGTGCGCAAGCTGCGCGTCACCGGCGGCGAACCGCTGGTTCGCCGCGACATCATGACGTTTTTCCGCGCAATGGGCCGGCATGTGGAGTGCGGCGCGCTCGACGAGGTGACGCTGACCACCAACGGCTCGCAACTCTACCGCTTCGCCGACGATCTCCATGCGGCCGGCGTGCGGCGCGTCAACGTCTCGCTCGACACGCTCGACGAGGCGAAGTTCGCGCGGGTGACCCGCTGGGGCCGGCTGGCGCAGGTGCTGAAGGGGATCGACGCGGCGCAGCGGGCGGGCCTGAGGGTGAAGATCAACACCGTCGCGCTCAAGGGCTTCAACGAGGACGAGCTGTTCGATCTCGTGGACTGGTGCGCGGGCCGCGACATGGATCTGACCTTCATCGAGGTGATGCCGATGGGCGATCTGGGCGGCGAGGACCGGGTGGGCCAGTACTGGTCGCTCGCGGATGTGCGCACGCGTCTGGCCGAGCGCTACACGCTGACCGACACGGCCCGGCGGACGGGGGGTCCGGCACGCTATGTGCGGATCACCGAAACCGGGCAGGACATCGGCTTCATCACCCCGCTCAGCCACAATTTCTGCGAGAGCTGCAACCGCGTGCGCCTCACCTGCACCGGCACGCTCTACATGTGCCTCGGTCAGGAGGACATGGCCGATCTGCGCGCGCCGCTGCGCCGGTCCGAGGATGACAAGGTGCTCGAGAACGCCATTCGCGCGGCGATCTCGCTGAAGCCCAAGGGGCACGATTTCGACTATTCGCGACAGGGCGTCTCTGGCCAGATGTCACGGCACATGAGCCATACCGGGGGCTAGGACTCTGGTGGCACCGCCGCTTCTCTTCCACCTCTATTCGAAAAGCGCCGCGATGGTGGCGCCCGTGGTGCTGCCGCGGCTCGCCCGGCGGTTCGTCGAGAAGGGCGGCGATCCGTCCCGCTGGCCGGAGCGCCTGGGCCACGAGGCGGAGGCCCGTCCGGGCGGGCCGATCGTCTGGGTTCACGCGGTGAGCGTGGGCGAGATGGCGTCCGCATTGCCGCTCATCGAGGCGATGCTCGCGGCCCGGCAGGACATCACCGTGCTCCTGACGACGACGACCGCCAGCGCCGGCGCGATTGCCAGCAATCGGCTGCCGTCCGGGGCGATCCACCGATACGCGCCGCTCGACATGCTGGAATTGGTCGTGCGGTTTCTCGATCACTGGCGACCCGAGCGCGTCATCTTCCTCGAAAGCGAGATCTGGCCGGTCCAGATCCTGGAACTGGCGCGGCGCAACATCCCCTTCGCCCTCGCCTCGGCACGGCTGACCGAGCGGACCGTCGGGCGGTGGAGCCGCTATGCCCCGAGGCTCGCCCGGGAGACCTTCTCGAAGATGTCGCTGGTTCTCGCCCAGGACGAGCGATCGGCGGAACGGGCCCGCGCCCTCGGCGCCCCGCGCGTCGAGGTCGGCGGATCGCTCAAGGCCGCCGCGGGACCGCTGCCGGTCGATCCGGCGCTGCGGGAGGATCTGGCCCGCGCGCTCGGCCATCGCAGGCTCTGGGTGGCGGCCTCCACCCATCCCGGCGAGGAGCCGATCGTGGCCGAGGCGCACCGGCAGGTCCTGGCGAGCCATCCTCATGCGCTCTGCATCCTGGCGCCCCGCCACGCGGACCGCGGGGCGGCGATCGCACAGGCGCTCGCGGGCTTCAGAACCGTCCGGCGCAGTACCGGCGCGCTGCCGCAGGACGACACGCAGATCTATCTCGCCGACACGCTGGGAGAGATGGGCCTCTGGTACGACCTCGCCGAGATCGCGTTTCTCGGCGGCTCGCTCGTGCCCGGGATCGGCGGTCACAATCCGCTGGAGCCGGCGGCCTTTGGCTGCGCCATCCTGACCGGGCCCCACACGGCGAACACGGAGGGCGAGTTCGACCGCCTGGGCGCGGCCGGCGCGGCCGCGCGGGTTGGGTCGGCGGCCGAACTTGCCAAGACGGTCGTGCGGCTCTTTGCGGGAGCCGGCGCCGAAATGGGCCGCATCGCGCGGCGCACGGTGACCGATCACGGCCTCGCGGAACGCGTCGCCGCCGCCTGTCTGGCGCTGTGAGCGCCACCCGCAAGGAGCGGCCATGCCCGAGCTTTTCGTGACGAACTACAACGCCCGCTATACCGGCGTTTCGGCGACGGCCGAACGGATGGCGCGCGCGCATCTCGACCGCTACGATCTGGCGCTCGTGGGCCATCCGCTTCCCGGGCTTCCCGAGCCGCTGTCGCCGCGGCAGGCGCGCGCGTCGAGCCGCCACCCCTCCCGCGGGCGCAGCGTCTCGATCTGGCATGTGCGCCGCGATCCGGAGATGATCTCGGCGCTCTACGCCCGCGATGCGCTCGGGTTGCCGATCCGGACGGTGTTCACCTCCGCCGCGAAGCATCGCCATTCGGCCTTTCCCCGGTGGCTGATCGGCCGGATGGACGCGGTCGTGGCGACCTCGCCCGAGGCGGCCGCCTTCTTTCCCGGCGTCGCCGCCACGCTGCCGCATGGTGTGGACCTCGCTCATCACGTGCCCGCGGCGGATCGGCAGGCCGCCTGGCGGGCTCTGCCCTATGGCGGCACAAGGGGTGTCGCGATCATCGGCCGCGTGAGGCCAGCCAAGGGGGTCGACATCTTCGTCGACGCGATGATCCGGGTGATGCGGACCGATGACGGCGTGACCGCCCTCATCCTCGGCATGGCCAAGCCCGGCGAGGCTGACTTTCTGGCCGAACTCAAGGCCAGGGTCGCGGCGGCCGGGCTCGCCCACCGGATCCTCTTTCCCGGCTTCGTCAGCCACGAGGAGCATCGGCGCATCCTGCCGGCCCTGTCGCTGGTGGTGAACGTCGCCCGCTACGAGCCCTTCGGCGTCGTCCCCGTGGAGGGCATGGCCGCCGGGACCCCGTTCGTCTGTTCCGATACCGGCTACTACCGGGAATTCTCCGATCACGGGCGCACCGGGCTCATCGTTCCGCCAGGCGATGCCGAGGCCGCCGCGGCCGCCGTCTCGGAGCTTCTGGCAGACCCGGCGCGGATCGAGCGGATGGGGCGCGCCGGCCGCGCCAAGGCCGAGCGCGACCATTCCATCGCCCGCGAGGCGGAGGGCGTCGCGGAGATCTACGAGCGGCTCTGGGCTGGCGAGGATCTGGCCTTCCACCGGAGCTGACGGCGCGGCCGGCACCGACCTGCGGCCCCCGGCGCCGCCCGCGGCTCAGTGCGCCGCGATCTTGCGCGCCTTCGGCTTGGCCAGCAGGAAGACCAGGGGCGTTGCGAGGACAAAGGCCACGGCCATCAGCCAGAACACGTCGTCCCAAGCCAGGATCGAGGCCTGCTGCGCGACCTGCCGCGCCAGCCCGTGCAGCGCCAGCGTCTGCGGATCGGCCGGCAGCACGCCCGCATCCGAGACCGACGCGGCAATGCCGTCGAGCCGGGCGCGCACCTCCGCGTCGGTGTCGCTGAGGCGCTCGGCAAGCCACCAGTAATGCCGGTCGTACCGGCCGTCCCACTGGGTGTTGATCATTGCCAGCCCCAGCGCGCCGCCCATGTTCCGAAACAGGTTGAAGAGCCCCGATCCACCGCCGACCTCGTCGGGCGGCAGCGTGCCCAGCGCAGCCTGGGTGATCGGCACGATGCACAGGATGAGCCCCACGCCGCGCACGACCTGCGCCAGGAGAAGTTGCCGGAAGCCCACCTCCGTCGTCATCTGCGCGTTGAGCCACAGCCCCAGCGCCACGAGACCGAAGCCGACCACCAGCAGCTTGCGCGGATCCACCGCGCCGCTCAGCCGACCGGCAATCGGCGCGGTGACGAACATCGCAGCACCCGTCACCCACATCACCTGCCCGATCTGGAGCGCGTTATAGCCCCGCACCCGGCTCAGCACCTGCGGCAGGATGTAGCTCTGGCCATAGAGGCACATGCCGACGATGAAGGTGAGGATGCAGCCGACGGTGAAGTTGCGGTTGCGGAAGGCGCGAAGCTCCAGAACCGGCTCGGCGATGGTCAGTTCGCGCCAGAACAGCAGCACGGCGGAGACGACCGATACGATGGCGAAGGTCAGGATCAGCCGGCTGGAGAACCAGTCCTCGCGCGGGCCCTCGTCGAGGACGAGTTCGAGCGAACCCAGGAACCCCGCGACCAGAACGATGCCCAGCAGGTCGATCCGGCCGACGAGCTTCCAGTTCGGACGGTCGATATCGACGATCAGCGGCACCGAGATCGTCACCAGAAGCCCCGGGACGATGTTGGCGAGAAACAGCCAGTGCCAGGACAGCGTCTCGGTGAGCCAGCCGCCCAGCGTCGGCCCGATCGACGGCGCAACCGTCGCGGTCAGACCGATCACCACGGTGCCGATCATCTGCCTCTCGGGAGGAAACAGCTTGAAGTTGGCCGCAAAGACTGTGGGGATCATCGCGCCGCCCAGAAATCCCTGCAGTGCGCGGAAGACGATCAGCGAATTGATGTCCCAGGCGAAGGCGCAGGCGAAGGACATGATCGTGAAGCCCATCGACGACGCCGCGAAGAGCCACCGCGTCGACATCACCCGCGCCAGCCATCCCGACAGCGGGATCATCACCACCTCGGCGATCAGGTAGGCCGTCTGCACCCAGGTCACCTCGTCGATCGAGGCCGAGACGCCGGCCTGGATCTCCGGCAGCGACGCCGCGACGATCTGGATGTCGAGGATCGCCATGAACATGCCGCAGACCATCAGGAAGAACCCGAAGGTGCCGCCGCGGGGGGCGAAGTCGTCGCCGGCAAGCTCTGCCGCCGGGGATCGGGCGGCGTCGGTCATGAGGCGGCGCCCTCGACCGCGTCCCTGGTGTTGACGCTGACGATGACCGAGGCGCCGGAGCGCAGCACCGGCAGGTCATCACCCTCGATCCGGATGCGCACCGGGATCCGCTGCACGATCTTGGTGAAGTTGCCGGTGGCGTTGTCGGGCGGCAGCACCGAGAATTCGGATCCGGACGCCGCGGCGATGCTGTCGATCGTGCCGTGCAGGACCCGGCCGCCCAGCATGTCGACCTCCACCTCGGCGGCCATGCCAGGGCGGAAATGCTCGATCTGGGTCTCCTTGAAGTTCGCCGTGATATAGGTGTCGTCGGTCGGCACGAGGCTCATGAACCGGGTGCCGGGGCGCAGGTACTCGCCCGGCGCCGTCCCGCGATTGCCGACGATGCCGGCGCGCGGCGCCGTCACCACGGTGTGTTCGAGGTCGATCTGCGCGATCCGCTCGGCGGCGCGGGCCCGCTCGAGCGCCGCCTCCCGCTGCTTGCGCTCGCTGGAGAGGATCGGAACCTGCCCCTCCTCCAGATCGAGCGCGGCGCGGGCCCTGGCGGCCGCGGCGGTCGCGGCATTGAGCCCGGCCGTCGCATCGTCGAGCGCCACCTGCGTTCCCGTGCCGCTCGACATGAGCGATTGCGCCCGCTCGTGGGTGGAGCGCGCAAAATCGAGCTGCGCGTCGGCATTCTCCACGTCGGCCTCGGCCGCCGCGATCTTCGTCGTCTGCAAGCGCTGCTCTTCGATGATGTTGCCAAGCGCCGCCTCGGCCACCGCGACATCGGCCTGCGCGGCTGCGAGGGCGGCGCGATAAGGCGCGGCATCCAGCGTCAGGATCGTGTCGCCCGCCGCGACCCGGGCATTGTCGACGACCGCGATCTCGTCGACCGTCCCGTCGACCTGCACCGACAGGGAGACGATGTCGGATTGAAGGTAGGCGTCTTCGGTCAATTCCACGAACCGCCCCACCGTCCACCACTGGTGGCCGAACCAGACCGCCGCTACCAGCACCAGCACGCCCACGAGACCCAAAACGTAAGCGCGCCCGCCGCGTCGGGCCGCCGCGGCGCGCTCTGCCGGCGCCGGGTCGTCGCGCGCAGCATCGTGCGCCGGCTCGGCGCCGTCCGGGCGCGGTACGGTGACCACGCGCAGCGTCTCCTCGTCCTCGACCTTCGCCGTCCGGGTCATGCGGTGTCTCCAGATTGAACTAAACCGATCAGTAACGTTTGAAATAGCGGCGTGGCCGCAGTATATCAACAGGCATGAAGGCAAATGGCGTAAAACGTTCCGGACCGGTAGCTCCCTCCCGCTCCAAGAAGGCGGCCATCATGGAGGCGGCGGCGGCGGCATTCCTCGAAAACGGCTACGAGGGCACGACGATCGAGGACGTCGCCATCAGGGCGGAGGTCTCGAAGCCGACCGTCTACCGCCACTTCACCGACAAGCAGACGCTCTACACGGCCTTCATCCGGCAGCAATGCGAATCGCACGCCCAGCGCCTGTTCGAGGTGGATCTCACCGGATCGGACATCCGGGCGCAGCTGACCCGGATCGCGCGCAGCTACGTGGATCTGATCTTCTCGCCGCAGGCGCAGGCCATGTTCCGCGCCAGCCTCGCCGAGGCGCATCGCTTCCCCGATCTCGGCCGGGCCTTCTACGAGGCCGGGCCCGCGAAGGGCGCGCGGCGCCTGTCGCAGGTCCTCGCCGGGGCGGTCGCCCGCGGCCTGCTGCAGATCGACGACATCGATGCGGCGGCGTTCCAGTTCATCGAGCTCTGCAAGGCCGAGTACTTCTACAAGGTGCAGTTCGGGGTGATACCGGACCTCGACAACTCGGCCCGCCAGGCTTTGGCCGATCGCACCGTGACGATGTTCCTGCGCGCCTACGGAGCGCCGCCACACTTCGCCTGAGACACCCGCCCGCCGGCCTCTCCGCAGGGCGATGTCGACGGTCTTCGGCTTCGCAGCGGGTCGGCAGATGTCCCAACTTGTCACATAAACGCGACGCTGGCTCCCGTATGGCGTGTGACCCGGAGGAAGTCTTTGTCACTCGGCGCGGAGCGGTCATACTCTCTCCGGCAGCAGGTCATGCCGGGTGGAGGCGACGATGAAACATAAGGTCTTGGCAGGAACGGCGCTGCTGGCACTCCTGCCCGGGGTCGCGAACGCGATCGGTCTCGACCGGTCCGCGCAGGCCGTCGACATCATCTTCGAAGAGGGAAACTATTTTCAGTTGAATTTCGGCCGGATCTTTCCGGATGTGACGGGCACCGACCTCGCGCTCTTCGGCGGCAACGATACCGGTGACGTCGCCGACAATTTCAACCGGCTGGGCGCCGGCATCAAGTTTCAGGTGACCGACCGGCTCTCCTTTGCCGCCATCTCGGGCGAGCCCTACGGGATCGATCTGGCCTATCCCACAGGTGAGTCGGTGGCATTCGGCGAGACCCGCGCCGATGTGGATACACGCGAGCTGAACGTGATCGGGCGATACAAGATCACCGATACGTTCTCGGTGCATGGCGGCTTCCGTTACACCTGGCTCGAGGCCAACGTCACGCTTGCCGGGCTCGCCTACGGCCCGCTCAACGGCTATTCCGCCTCCTTCGACGAGGCGGGCGATTTCGGCCTCATCGCCGGCATCGCCTACGAGCGGCCCGACATCGCGCTCCGCGTCGCCCTGACCTACTTCCAGGGAACCGAGCACGACCTCGACACCACCGAGACCGTGAACGGCGTCGGCGTGGGCGACCTGCCGGCCATTGTCCTCGGCCTGCCGATCAACCCCTTCTCGACGGAGAGCGAGACCACCATCGAGACGCCCGACGCGATCAATCTCGATTTCCAGACCGGTCTCAACGACCGGACGCTGCTCTTCGGCCGGATCCGCTACGCGTGGTACGGCGATACCATCGCCGCGCCGGCTTTCTACGACGCCGTCAACCAGCCGGAGATCGAGGGGACGACCCTGACCGAGATCGAGGATACCTATTCGGTGGAACTGGGCATCGGCCGGCGCCTGACCGACCGGCTGTCGGGCTCGGTCAGCGTCGGCTACGAGCCCGAAGACGACGACGATCTCGTCTCGCCGCTCTCGCCCACCAACGGCCAGAAATCGATCGGCCTGGGCCTCAGCTATGCGGTGACCGACCAGCTCACACTCGCCGGCGGCGCGCGTTACACGTGGCTCGGCGACGCCTTCGCCGAAACCGGCACCCCCGACGTCGCGCGCGCCTCGTTCACCGACAACGACGTGTTCGGTCTCGGGCTTCAGATCGGCTACCGCTTCTGAACATGCGACAGGGGCCCTGCTTCGGCGGGGCCTATCGCCCGTGCCGGCAACGGGCTAGAACCGCGCCATGATCTACGACACTCCCGATGCCTGGCGCGGTGCCGCCCACAGGCGCGTCATGCTGTTCGGCATGTCCGGCCTCGGCAAGACCCGTCTGGCCGCGATCCTGCGCGAGCGCGGCGACTGGTTCCACTACTCGATCGATTACCGGATCGGCACCCGCTACATGGGCGAGCACATCGCCGACAACTTCAAGCGCGAGGCGATGAAGGTGCCGCTCCTGCGCGAGCTGCTGCTCAGCAACTCGATCTATGTCGGCTCGAACATCACCTTCGACAATCTCGCCCCGCTGTCGAGCTATCTCGGCAAACCCGGCGATCCGGCCAGAGGCGGCCTGCCCTTCGACGTCTACATGCAGCGCCAGGCGCTCCACCGGGAGGCCGAGATCCTCGCGATGCGCGACACGATCCACTTCATCCGCCGCGCCAGCGAGATCTATGGCTACGACAACTTCATCTGCGATACCTCTGGCTCGATCTGCGAGGTGGTCGATCCCGACGACCCCGACGATCCGCTTCTCGCCCTGCTGGACGAGCATCTTCTGCTGGTCTGGATCGAGGGAACCGAGGCCCATACGGCCGAGCTTGCCCGTCGCTTCGACCGCGCCCCCAAGCCCATGTACTACCAGCCGGCCTTCCTCGCGGAGGCCTGGGCGCGGTATCTGGCCGAGACCGGCGCGGCGGCGGACGAGGTCGATCCCGACGCCTTCGTGCGCTGGACCTATGCCCGCGCCCTCGCCCATCGCGCCCCGCGCTACGCCGCCATGGCGCGCCGCGGCGTTACGGTGACCGCCGAAGAGGTCGCGACGATCGGCGATGCCGAGGGCTTTAACGATCTGATCGCCCGGGCCATCGCGCACCGCGCCTGACGGCGCCCCGCACCCTGGAAGCGCCTGACGGGATTGCGGTTCCGCGCAGATCCCCTTACCTGTCGGCGCCGCCCGTATCCCCGAGATCCCTCATGCCCATCAAGTTGCCCGCCGAGCTTCCCGCCTTCTCCGTGCTGCGGCGCGAGGGCGTGCAGGTGATGGCCGAGGCCGAGGCGATGCGGCAGGACATCCGGCCCCTGAAGATCGGCCTGCTCAACCTCATGCCGATGAAGATCCAGACCGAGAACCAGTTCGCGAGGCTGATCGGCGCCGGCCCGCTGCAGATCGATTTCCGGCTGATCCGCATGACCGAGCATCAGACCCGCAACACGGCGGCAAGCCACATGGAGGCATTTTACCGCCCCTTCGCCGATGTGCGGGACGAGAAGTTCGACGGTCTCATCATCACCGGCGCGCCGATCGAGCATCTCGACTTTGCCGACGTGACCTACTGGGACGAACTGGTCGAGGTGATGGACTGGACGCAGAGCAACGTGCACTCGACCTTCGGCGTCTGCTGGGGCGGCATGGCGATGATCAACCACTTCCACACGGTTCCCAAATACCTGCTCCCGGCCAAGCTGTTCGGCTGCTTCCGGCACACCAATCTCGATCCCGCCTCGCCCTATCTGCGCGGCTTCTCCGACGATTGCGTGATCCCGGTCTCCCGCTGGACCGAGATGCGCCAGCAGGACATCGACCGCGCGCCCGGATTGCGCACGCTGCTTCACTCGGACGTGGCCGGGCCGGCGCTCGTGGACGATCCGGCTCACCGCGCGCTCTACATCTTCAACCATTTCGAATACGACGACGACACGCTGAAGATCGAATACGATCGCGACGTCGCGGCGGGCGTGCCGATCAACGTGCCCGGCAACTACTTTCCTGATGACGATCCGGGGAGGATGCCGCTCAACCGCTGGCGCAGCCACGCCCATCTTCTATATGGCAACTGGATCAACGAGATCTATCAGTCGACGCCGTATGATATCGAAACGATCGGCGCTTAGTCTCTCAGCGCTTCTTCTTGCCGGGGGCTTCGGTCTCGTGGGCTCCCGCCTCGCGGCGCGGCGCATGGCCGCGCGCGCCGAGTTTCCGCCCCTCGGCCGCTTCGTCGAGGTGGACGGACGGCGCGTCCATTACCTGCAACGAGGCTCCGGCCCCGATCTGGTCCTGCTCCACGGCGCCTCGGGCAACCTGCGCGACTTCGCCTTCCGCTTCATCGAGCGGCTGACCGACCGCTACCGAGTCACCGCCTTCGACCGGCCGGGACTCGGCTACACCGATGCCGACCCCGCCTATGCCGGCACCTTCGACGCCCGCGCCGAAGGGCCCGAGGCGCAGGCGCGGCTTCTCCACCGCGCCTCTGAACGGATCGGCATCCTCAACCCGATCGTTCTCGGTCATTCCTATGGCGGCGCCGTGGCGATGGCCTGGGGCCTCGCCCACGACCCGGCGGCGCTGGTCGTCGTCTCCGGCGCGACAGAGCCGTGGCCCGGAGATCTCGGCGTCATCTACACCTTCACCGCCTCCGCGCTCGGCGGCGGCCTCTTCGTGCCGCTCGTCTCGGCCTTCGCGCCCGTGCGTCTCGTCCGTCGCGCCATGGCCACGGCCTTCGCACCACAGGAGCCGCCCGAAGGCTACGCGGAGTATCTCGGCTCCGCCCTCACCCTGCGGGTCGGCAGCTTCCGCGCGAACGCCCAGCAGGTCGACACGCTGCGCCCGCACCTGGTCGCCATGGCGCCGCGGTACGGGACGCTGTCCCTGCCGGTCGAGATCGTCCACGGCACGGCCGACGACATCGTGCCCATCGACGTCCACTCTCGTCCCCTGGCGAGAAAGATCCCCGGCGCCCATCTGAGCGCGATCGACGGGATCGGCCACATGCCGCACCACCGGGCCCCCGAGGCGGTCGTCGCGGCCATCGAACGGGCGGCGGCGCGGGCCGGATTGCGTTGAGGTCACGCGCGTCCTAGTCTCGGCCGCCCGACGAGGAAACGCCATGCCCCTGTCCCTCGCGCTCACCGAGCGCCGCTCCGTCCAGACCCCGAGGCTCGCGCGGTCCGGCGCGACCGGACCGGGCAGCGCGCATGTCTAAGCGCGGCTATCATCACGGCAACCTCGGCCAGGCGCTGGTCGACGCTGCGCTGGTCCTCATCGAGGAGCGCGGGCCCACCGGCTTCACGCTGTCCGAGGCCGCCAAGCGGGCGGGCGTGACGCCGGCCGCCGTCTATCGCCATTTCGAGGGGCGCGAGGACCTGATCGCCGAATGCGCGAGGCAGGGCTACGCGATCTTCGGCGACCTGATGGAATACGCCTACGAAAGCGGCCAGCCGTCCGCCCTTCGCAGTTTCGAGGCGACCGGCCGGGCCTATCTCGCCTTCGCGCGAAAGCATCCCGGGCATTACGTCGCCATGTTCGAATCGGGCATCTCGATCCAGCGCAGCGCCGATCTTCACGCCGAGGCGAGCCGCGCCAACGCGGTTCTGGCGCGCGCCGCCGAAGACCTGTCGCAGCACATCCCGAAGGACAAGCGGCCGCCCGCGGCGATGTTCTTCTCGCATATCTGGGCCATGTCCCACGGCGTGGTCGAGCTCTTCTCGCGCAACTCGCCCGGCACCAACGTGCCCTTTCCGCCCGAAGAGCTTCTGGAGACCGGCATCGGCATCTATCTCCGCGGCCTCGGCCTGATCCCGCCGGACGCCTGAGGCACGGCCACCGCCGCGGGCGGAGAGCAAAGCGCGCGGCATCGCTCCAGAACGACCTCGGCCGCTCCGGCGCGTCCGGCATCTAGGTCAAGGGAAATGGCGCACCCAGTAGGATTCGAACCTACGACCTTCGCCTTCGGAGGGCGACACTCTATCCAGCTGAGCTATGGGTGCCTGCTGCCTGCATCCCGCTTACGCGATATCCTCGGAGGTTTAAAGCCAAGAACGGCAGATCCGCCGATGCCGTGGCAGATCTCGGCCCTCCGGGGCTCGACCGCCCGAACCGGCTTCGCACATGGCCGCGGCGCCGCCCGCGGGTCCGGTGGCCGCGCCTCGCCTGCATTGGCGCTCCGAAACCCACACGCCCCCGCTCCCGTTGGGACGGCATGACCAATCCCAGCAGACACGGCCGCTACGGCTATTCCCCGATCACCGACCGCCCGCCCTTCACCTGGCCCGGCGGCGCGCACCTCGCCCTCTATGTCGCCATCAACGTCGAATGGTTCTCCTTCGGCGAGGGGCCCGGCGCGACGCTCGACGGGCCGAAGCCGGCCCCCGACGTGCAGAACTATTCCTGGCGCGATTACGGCAACCGGGTGGGCATCTTCCGGCTGCTGCGGCTGCTCGACGAGCTCGGCTGGACCGCGTCGATGATGGTCAATACCTGCCTTTATGACGAGGCGCCGGAGATCATGGCGGCGATCCGCGCCGGCGGTCACGAGATCGTGGCCCACGGCCAGACCAACGCGGTCAAGCCCGGACAGTGCGACGAAGCCGGCGAGCGAGGCATCATCACCGCCGCGCGCGACGCCATCGCGGCCGCTGAAGGCGCGCCGCCCAAGGGCTGGCTGGCGCCCTGGATCTCCGAAAGCCGCGTGACCCCGGACCTGCTTGCCGAGGCAGGCTACGACTACCTGCTCGACTGGTGCCACGACGATCAGCCGACATGGATGCAGACCCGCGCCGGGCCGATCCTGTCGGTGCCCTACCCGCAGGAGCTGAACGACATTCCGCAGATCGTCGGGCGCGGCCACGAAGGCCCCGAATTCGGCCGCATGATCCGCGAGGCGTTCGAGGTGCACCGGGCCGATCCCTGGCCCGGGGTGATGGGCATCGCGCTCCACCCCTACCTCTTCGGACAGGCGCACCGCTTCAAGGCGCTCCACACCACCCTTCATGCCCTCAAGAGCATGGGCGGCCGCGATGTCTGGGTCACCACCGCGGGCGGGATCTCCGATCACTTCCGCAAGCTGCGGTCCGTCTGATCAGGCAAAGAGGTCGTGACAGAGCTCCAGCGCCTCGACCAGCACGTCCACCTCGCCCGTCGTGTTGTAAAGCCCGAACGAGGCCCTGCAGGTCGCCGTCAGCCCCAGATGATCGAGCAGCGGGCCCGCGCAATGGTGGCCCGCCCGGACCGCCACGCCCTTCTTGTCGAGCACGGTCGAGATGTCGTGCGCATGGGCGGCGCCCTCGATCGTGAACGAGAAGATCGCCCCCTTGTCCGGCGCCGTGCCTTGCACGTTCAGCCAGTTGAGCCCCGCGAGCCGGTCGCGGGCATAATCCCTGAGCCCCGCCTCGTGCGCCGCGATGTCCTCCATCCCGAGCGCCGTCATGTAGTCGAGCGCCGCCCCGAGCCCGATCTGCGCGACGATGCCGGGCGTGCCGGCCTCGAACTTCATCGGCGGGGTGTTGTACTCCACGCGGTCGCGATGAACCTCCTTGATCATGTCGCCGCCGCCCATGAAGGGGCGCATCTCGGCCATCCGCTCCGGCCGCACGTGAATCGCACCGGATCCCGAGGGGCCATAGAGCTTGTGGCCGGTGATGGTATAGAAATCGCTGCCGATCGCCTCCACGTCGACCGGCATGTGCACCGCCGCCTGCGAGCCGTCGACCAGCACCGGCACGCCCTGCGCATGGGCGCCCGCGCAGATCGCGGCCACGTCGACCACCGTGCCCAGCACGTTCGACATGTGGGTCACCGCCACGAGCTTCGTCTTCGGCCCGATGGCGTCGATCACCTTCTGCGGGTCGAGCGACCCGTCGGGCTCCGGCTCCACCCAGCGCAGGACGACGCCCTGCCGCTCGCGCAGGAAGTGCCACGGCACGATATTGGCGTGATGCTCCATCACCGACAGCACGATCTCGTCGCCCGCCTCCATGCGCGGTGCCGCCCAGCCATAGGCGACCATGTTGATGCCCTCGGTGGTGCCGCTGGTCATCACGATCGTTTCCGGGTCTGATGCGCCGAGGAAGGCCGCGATCTTGCCGCGGACCGCCTCGTAATTTTCCGTCGAGATGGTCGACAGCGTGTGAAGCCCGCGATGCACGTTGGAATAGTCCTCGGCATAGGCCCGCCGGATCGTGTCGAGCACGACCTGCGGCTTCTGCGCGGACGCGCCGTTGTCGAGATAGACCAGCGGCTTGCCGTTTACCTGGCGCGACAGGATCGGAAAGTCCCTGCGGATCTGTTCCACGTCGTACATGGACGCCTCCTTAACGGGGAACGGTGACCCCCGCGAGGGTCAGAATGAAGGAGAGACCAAGCGCCACACCCACGAAGACCATGAGGATCATCCCGAAGGTCCGTCCCATGGAGGCAAATCCGTGCAGTTCGGCCACGAAGGCGGTCAGGAGATACAGGAACAGCGCGACGCCGAACAAGACGATCACCGTGGCGCCGAACGGAAACAGGACGAGCGCCACGCTCTGCGCCACCTGCAGGCAGATCATGATGAACTGGAGCCAGGTGACGGCGAGGATCGCCCCTTCCACCGTCCCGGTGCCGCCCATCATCCGCCCGACCCGGTCGATCAGCACCACCGACAGGATCAGGATCATCATCTGGATGCCGCCGAAAGCGAAGGGGCTCAGCACCGGCCCCGTGACATCGCCATCGCCCACCGTCGCCACGAGGACGATGTTGACGATCTCGGCCAGGATGACCGACACCACCACCACCAGCACCATTGCCAGCCACAGCGCCTGCCGCGGCAGATCGAGCGCGAGCAGCGCCCCCAAGGTCGTGCGCGGCTGCCGCACCGTCTGGAGCGCGAGGCGCAGAAGCCCGCGCAAGGTGAGGATCTCGTTCATTGCCGCTCCACCGAGTAAAGACCGGCGGCCCAGATCCCGAGAAAGGCCATAAGCGCCACGACGCCCACCGCATCGAGCGCCGGCCCGGGCCCAACGAAGCCTGCGACGAGCCCCCAGAGAAGCCAGAGCGGCGCCGCCGAGAGCAGCGCCCAGAACAACGCCATCCGCGCCTCCGTATAGGTTGCATCCCCGCCCAGCGCCTTGGCGATCAGGTGACTGAGCCCGGCGGCGGCATAGAGGATCAGCGGCGCGATGAACAGCCATCCCAGAAGCGCCCCACCCAGCAGCATGTCGAGGTCCTGCCCGGTCAGATAGCTCTCGCGGCTGAGCCGCGGCCATTGCGCGACGAAGATCAGCGCGCAGGCGAGCATGCAGGTCGCGAGCGCTCGGCCCTCGGCCCGCTGGGGCGAGCCGAGACGCCGGCGCAGGATCTGACCCGGCCGCCGATAGCTCGACACGATGTCGTTCGTCAGCGCCACGTCAGGCCGCGTGCCGGTCGAGCCAGTTTTCCAGCCTCTGGCGCAATGCCTCGGCGATGGTCTCGTCATCGATCTCCGCCAGGGTCGCGGCAAGGAAGGCCAGAACCAGAAGATCGGTGGCCCGCCGCTCCGGCACGCCACGGGCGCGGAGATAGAACAGCATGTCCTCGTCGATGGCCCCGGTGGTCGAGCCGTGCGAGCAGGCCACGTCGTCGGCATAGATCTCGAGTTCCGGCTTGGCCAGGAACTGGCTGTCCTCGTCGAGCAGCAGCGACTGGCTGATCTGATAGCCGTCGGTCTTCTGGGCGCGCGGCTTGACCAGGATCTTGCCCTGGAAGACGCCGACGGCGCCATTCTTCAGGACCTTCTTGAAGACCTGCCGGCTTTCGCAATTGACCCCGTCATGGGTCACGAACACCGTGTCGTCGTGGTGCATCCGCGCCACCTTGCCGTCGCCGATCGATGCGCCGGCCAGATGCGCCACCGCGTCGTCACCGGTGAACTCGACGACGTGCTCGTTCCGCGTCAGCGCCCCGTTCAGCGTCAGCGTGAACGACTTGAAGACCGACCGGTCGCCCAGCCGCGCGAAGCTGTGGGTGTTGGCGTGCCGGTCGCGGTTGCGGCCCTGGCTGCGCACGTGATGCAGGGTGCCGGTCGCCGCCACGTCGGCCTCGAGAACGGTGTTGAACCGCGCGCCGGCGGCACCGGTTTCGAGAATTGTGACCTCGGCGCCCTGATCGACCTTGATCACGTGGTGCAGGATCGGATCGCTGTCGGCGCGCTCGTGCAGATAGACGATGGAGATGGGCTTGGCGACCTTGCCCTTGGCGTGAACGAGAATGCCGTCCGTCGCGAATGCGGTGTTGAGCGCCGCGAAGGGGCGCCGCACCGGGTCCTGCCCCCGCGCCTCGAGGTGCCCGTAGATGTCGCGCGCCCAGTGGATGTCGGCCTCCGCAACCTCGGCCAGCCGGGCGATCTCCACCCCATCGAGCGCCATGTCGTCCGAAGCCGCGGCGTCGAAGACGCCGTCGCGGAACACCAGCGTCAGCTTGTCGAGATCCTCGTAAAGCGGTGCCTCGTCGGATTCGTCCATGGGCTCCGCCCGGGGCGGTGCGACCGCGTTCAGCTCCGCGGGTCGGGTGAAGCGCCAGTATTCCTGCCGCGGCCCCGGAAGCCCCATCGCCGTCAGCCGGCTCAGCGCCTCAGCCCGCGCCGCCTGCATGAAGCCGCCGTCACTGGGCATGGCCAGCGCCGCCAGCCGCGCCTCGGTGGCGTCCTGCGTCTGATGCGGCTGCGCCATCACGCGGTCTCCTTCAGAAGGTCCGTGTATCCGTTGCGCTCGACCTCGAGCGCCAGTTCCGGGCCGCCCGATTTCACGATGCGGCCATCCGACATGATGTGCACGACATCGGGTTCGATATGGTCCAGAAGCCGCTGATAGTGCGTGATCACCAGAAAGCTCCGCTCCGGCGAGCGAAGCGCGTTCACCCCCTTCGCCACCAGCTTCATCGCGTCCACGTCGAGACCGGAATCGGTCTCGTCCATGATGCAGAGCTTCGGCTCCAGCATGGCCATCTGCAGGATCTCGTTGCGCTTCTTCTCGCCGCCCGAAAATCCCACATTGACCGGCCGCTTCAGCATGTCGGCGTCGATCTCAAGGTCGCGCGCCTTCTGGCGCACCGCCTTCAGGAAGTCCGCCGACGACATCTCGGGGGCGCCGCGCGCCTTGCGCTGGGCGTTCACGGCGGTGCGCATGAAGGTCATGTTGCCGACGCCCGGGATCTCCACCGGGTACTGGAATGCCAGAAAGAGGCCCGCTGCGGCGCGCAGTTCGGGATCCATCTCCAGGATGTCCTCGCCCAGAAGCGTCGCCTGACCCTCCGTCACCTCATAGCCATCGCGCCCCGCCAGAACGTAGCTCAGCGTCGACTTGCCCGATCCGTTCGGACCCATGATCGCGTGCACCTTGCCCGCCTCGACGGTCAGATCGACGCCCTTGAGAATCTTCTTGTCCTCTTCCTCGAGGCGTGCATGAAGGTTCTTGATCTCCAGCATTCGTCAGTCCTTTCAGCGCTGTGTCGCGCAATTCTCATATCTCTCGAAGACCGGCCCCGCAGTTCCGGCGCTGCACGCCGGTGCCGCTTCCCGCTCGTCAGGCCCGACCGGTCCGGTCGATCCTGCTCAGTCGATCACGACCGCCGTGCCCGACGCCGACACCATGAGCATGCCGTTGTCCTTGCCGACCACCTCGTAGTCGAGATCGACGCCCACGATGGCGTTCGCCCCGGCCTCGGCGGCGCGCTCCTCCATCTCCCGAAGCGCCGTCTGCCGCGCCTCGTTCAGGCTCTTCTCGTAGGCGCCCGACCGGCCGCCGATGATGTCGCGGATGCCGGCGAACATGTCGCGGAACACGTTGGCGCCCAGAATGGCCTCGCCCACCACGATGCCCTTGTAGGCGGTGATCCTGCGCCCCTCGATGCCGGGGGTGGTGGTGACGATCATCTGTGATTTCGACCAGAAGCTCATTTCTCTCTCCCGAAAGCCAGCCGACCAACGACCCAGCCGATCAGCCCCGACACCGCCAGCACCACGAGCCCGCGCGGCAGCGGCGCCGCCAGCCACCATTGCAGGCTGGCGATCAGGCCCAGCGCCACCGCCACCCCCACCGTCAGGCGGACGAAGAAGCGGCGGCGGCCGGGCGCGCGGATCGGATCGAGCGCGCCCAATTCAGCCCACCGAGCCTTCGAGGCTGATGGCGACGAGCTGCTGGGCCTCCATGGCGAATTCCATCGGCAGCGCCTGCAGCACCTCCTTGCAGAAGCCGTTGACGATTAGCGCCACGGCCTCTTCCTCGTCCATGCCGCGCGACTGGCAATAGAACATCTGGTCGTCGTCGACCTTCGAGGTCGTCGCCTCGTGTTCCACCCGGGATGAGTTGTTCTTGACCTCGATATAGGGGACCGTGTGCGCCCCGCACTTGTCGCCGATCAGCAGGCTGTCGCACTGCGTGTAGTTGCGCGCGTTCTTGGCCTTCGGGTGCATCGACACGAGCCCGCGATAGGTGTTCTGCGCCTGACCCGCGCTGATCCCCTTCGACACGATGCGGCTGCGGGTGTTCTTGCCCAGATGGATCATCTTGGTGCCGGTATCGGCCTGCTGCCAGTTGTTGGTGATGGCGATCGAATAGAACTCGCCCTGGCTGTCGTCGCCCCTGAGTATGCAGGAGGGATATTTCCACGTCAGCGCCGACCCGGTCTCCACCTGCGTCCAGCTGACCTTGGAGCGATCGCCGCGGCAATCGGCCCGCTTGGTGACGAAGTTGTAGATGCCGCCCCTGCCGTTCTCGTCGCCCGGATACCAGTTCTGCACCGTCGAGTACTTCACCTCGGCATCGTCGAGCGCCACGATCTCCACCACCGCCGCGTGCAGCTGGTTGGTGTCGCGCATCGGCGCCGTGCAGCCCTCGAGATAGGAGACATAGGCCCCTTCCTCGGCGATGATCAGCGTCCGCTCGAACTGCCCGGTATCGGCGGCGTTGATGCGGAAATAGGTCGACAGCTCCATCGGGCAGCGCACCCCCTTCGGCACGTAGACGAAGGATCCGTCCGAGAACACCGCGGAGTTCAGCGTCGCGAAGTAGTTGTCCTGCACCGGCACGACCGAGCCCAGATACTTGCGCACCAGCTCCGGATGCTCGCGGATCGCCTCCGAGATCGAGCAGAAGATGACGCCGGCCTTCTGCAGCTCCTTCTTGAAGGTCGTGCCGACCGAGACGCTGTCGAAGACCGCGTCGACGGCGACCCGGCGCTCGCCCTCCTTGGCCTCCGCCGGCGCCTGCCCCTCGGCGCCTTCGACGCCCGCGAGGATCAGCTGCTCCTTCAGCGGGATCCCGAGCTTCTCGTAGGTCTCGATCAGCTTCGGGTCAACGTCGTCGAGGCTCTTGGGCTTCTCCTTCATCGACGAGGGCTTGGCGTAGTAATACTGCTGCTGGTAATCGACCGGCGCGTATCTCAGCATCGACCAGTCCGGCTCCTTCAGCGACTGCCAGCGGCGGAACGCCTCCAGACGCCAGTCGAGCATCCATTCGGGCTCCTCGTTGCGCTCCGAGATCAGGCGCACGATGTCCTCGTTCAGGCCCTTCGGCGCGAAGTCCATGTCGACCTCGGTCGACCACCCGTGCTTGTAGGTGCCGAGCTTGGCGACCGCGTCGACCGTCTGCTTGTCGACGCCTTCCTTGGCCTGATCTTCGATGACGGTCTGATCGTCCATCTGTCGTCTCCTTTTCAGGCGGCGCGCGCCTGGTGCTTGTGCCACCGACGAAGCCACGCCTCGGCGAAGCGGCTCACATCGTCCTCCGTCGTCTCCGGCCCGAGCGAGATGCGGATCGCCGATCCCGCCTCCACGTCGTCGAACCCCATCGCGGCCAAGGTCCCGGATCCGCGCAGCTTGCCGCTGGAACAGGCCGAGCCGGCCGATACCGCAAATCCGGCGAGATCCATCTGCATGACCTGCGTCTCGCCCTTCCAGCCGGGGCTGACGATCAGGGTCGTGTTGGGCAGCCGCGCGGTTTCTCTCCCTGCGCACATAAGGCCGCGGGCGCCGCTCATCAACGCGGCCTCGAGCCTGTTGCGCCGCTCCGCGACCTCGGCCCAGATGCCTGCATCCAGATCGCGCATCGCCGCGGCGGCGGCCGCGCCGAACCCGGCGATGGCGGCGACGTTCTCCGTTCCCGCGCGACGGCCGAGCTCCTGGCCGCCGCCCTTCGAGCGCGCCTCGATCTCCACTCCTCGCTTCACGAACAGCGCGCCGATGCCCTTCGGGCCGCCGATCTTGTGCGCCGAGACGAAGGCCATGTCCGCGCCGCACCAGTCGAAGGCGAACGGCACCTTGCCGAAGGCCTGCGTGGCGTCGGCCGCGGCCAACCCGGGGCGCAGCCGCTGGAGCACGCCGGTCTCCGGATTTGCCGCCTGCAGCGCCGTCCGCGTCGGCTCGTCCACCTCCACGAGACCCGTGCGATCGACGCCGAGCGACGGCGCGCACCAGGCCAAGACCGCCTCGTGCTCGATCGGGGCGCAGATCAGGCCGCGTCCGGCGCAGGCCAGCGCCGCGGCCTCGGTCGCTCCCGACACGAAGACCACATCCGATCCGGCCGCGCCCGCCGCCTCGGCGACCTGCGCCCGCGCCCGTTCCACGACCGCCCGCGCCGCGCGCCCCTCGGCATGGATCGAGGAGGGATTGCCGGCGATGTCGAGAGCGCCCGTCATCGCCTCGCGCGCCTCCACCCGCAGGGGCGTCGTGGCGTTGTGGTCGAGATATGTGCGCAGGCCCGCCATCACCCCTCGTCCACCACCTCGAAAAGCGACGGCACCGCCGGACAGGGGGCGAGCGCATTGTCGACCACGTCCGAAAGCCGCGTCTGGTGCAGGAACACGTAGACCTGCGCCGAGAGGCCCTCCCACAGGCGGTTGTTGAGCGATTGCGCCTTGGTGCCCGAGAGGCCCCCCTTGGCGCCCGCTCCGGTCTCCAGCGCCGACACGGTCTCGTCCACCGCCGTCAGAACCTCCGACACCCGGATTTCCGCCGCCGGCCGCGCCAGACGGTAGCCGCCGCCGGGGCCGCGGACCGAGGCCACCAAATCGGCCCGGCGCAGCTTCACGAAGAGCTGTTCGAGATAGGGCAGCGACACGTTCTGCCGCCGCGCCAGATCCGACAGCGGCGTCAGCAGACCGGCAGGCTGCAGCGCCAGATCCGTCAGGGCGACCATCGCGTATCGTCCTTTCGTGCTGAGCTTCATCTCCGGCTCCGGCAGTTGACGGCACCGCGGGGCGCGGCTACCTGCACTCGTCTGAAGCGGACACCATCCGCAAGATTTAGAAGTGTTCTAAGGTGTCCGACAAACGCCGTCAACTATTGCGTCGGACAGTCCCGAACGCCCGATGCGAGCGACGGAGCGCCATTCATGCCCGAGGTGATCTTTCCCGGCCCCGACGGACGACTGCAGGGGCGCTATCACGCCCAGCGCAAGCAGGATGCGCCCATCGCGATCGTCCTGCACCCGCACCCGCAATTCGGCGGCACGATGAACAACCGCGTCGTCTACAACCTCCACTACGCGTTCCACCAGCTCGGCTTCACCGTGCTGCGGTTCAACTTCCGCGGCGTCGGCCGCAGCCAGGGCGAATACGACCAGGGCATCGGCGAATTGTCGGACGCCGCCGCGGCGCTCGACTACCTCCAGTCGATGAACGCGAATGCCAAACATTGCTGGGTCGCGGGTTTCTCGTTCGGCGCGTGGATCGGCATGCAATTGCTGATGCGGCGGCCCGAGATCACCGGATTCATCTCGGTCAGCCCGCCCGCCAACATGTACGACTTCTCGTTCCTCGCACCCTGTCCGTCATCGGGCCTCGTCATCAACGGCACCGCCGACCGGGTGGCGCATCCGCGCGACACCCACGCCCTCGTCAGCAAGCTTCACGAGCAGAAGGGCATCACCATCACGCACGAGGAAATCGAGGGCGCCGGTCACTTCTTCGAGGATCCGCACATGGAGCCGATGATCGGCCTCGTCCAGAACTACGTCAAGCGGCGCCTGACCGAAAGCAGCCGCTGAACGGCCGGCGGGCGCACCTCCCCGGCCCCTCTCGAGCCTCGTGGAGAGCCCGCCGCCCGGCGCGGCGGGAGCCCCCCGCGACACGCTCTCAGTCCGACAGCTTCTTTGTCATCTCGACCAGCCGCCTGACCTGGTGGCCGATGCTTTTCCGGCCGGTCTCGTCCAGCTCGCCCGCCGGCATCGAGAAGCCGTAGGGATTGCCGCCGTCCTCGAACTTGACGGGGTCGGTATAGCCCGGCGGCACGATCACGCACCCCCAATGCATGGCGCTCAGATAGATCGACAGGAACGTCGTCTCCTGCCCGCCATGCAGCGTGTTCGAACTGGTGGAGGCGCTGATCGTCTTGCCGGCGAGCTTGCCCGCCTGCCAAAGCGGCCCCAGCGTGTCGAAGAAGACGCGCATCTGGCTCGCCACGACGCCGAACCGCGTCGGGGCCGCGACGAAGAACCCGTTCGCCCACTCCATGTCGTCGAGCGTCGCTTCGGGGATGTCCGCCATCTTCTCGAGCTGCGCCTTCCAGGCGTCCTGCCCCTCGACGACCTCCCGCGGCGCGGTCTCCCTGACGCGGCGCAGCCGCACCTCGGCGCCGGCCGCCTCGGCCGCCTTCGCGGCCTCGGTCGCCACGGCGTGGTTGGTGCCGTAGGTCGAATAGAACAGCACGGTGATCTTGGCCTCAGCCATCGCTTTCTCTCCAATCTGGGTGCCTTCGGAACGAGAGGCTAGCGTCGACGTTCCGCAGCGTCATCCGGCGCCAGCGAAGGAAGGCTGTGCGCAAGGGCGCAATCAATGCCGTGCGATGACCCACACGGCATGGACGATCCCCGGGATATAGCCCAGCAGCGTCAGGATGATGTTGATCCAGAAATGCTTGCCCAACCCCTCCTGCAGGAACACCCCGAGCGGCGGCAGGATGATGGCGACGATGATGCGGATCAGGTCCATGTGTCTTTCCCCTTTCCCCCAAGACGCGCGCCGCACCGGATCGTTCCGACCGGCCGCAAGGCCCGGAGGCGCTTTTCACCCGGCGACCATTCGTCTAAGCGGACTCAATCAATTATGTGCGAGAGGCTCCCCATGTCGAAGATCAAGGTCGAGAATCCGGTTGTCGAACTCGACGGCGACGAGATGACCCGCATCATCTGGGATTTCATCAAGCAGAAGCTGATCCTGCCCTATCTGGACGTCGACCTGCTCTATTACGATCTCGGCATCGAGGAACGCGACCGGACCGACGATCAGGTGACGGTCGATGCCGCCGAGAAGATCAAGGAGATCGGCTGCGGCGTCAAATGCGCGACGATCACCCCCGACGAGGGTCGGGTCGAGGAATTCGGTCTGAAGAAGATGTGGCGCTCGCCCAACGGCACGATCCGCAACATCCTGGGCGGTGTCGTCTTCCGCGCCCCCATCATCTGCAAGAACGTGCCGCGGCTGGTGCCGGGCTGGACCAAGCCCATCGTCATCGGCCGCCACGCCTATGGCGACCAGTACCGCGCCACCGACATGAAGTTCCCCGGCCCCGGCAAGCTGACCATGAAGTGGACCGGCGAGAACGGCGACGTGATCGAGGAAACGGTCTTCGACGCGCCCTCGGCCGGCGTCTATGTCGGCATGTACAATCTCGACAACTCGATCACCGATTTCGCCCGCGCCTCGCTCACCTACGGGCTCGATCTCGGCTGGCCGGTCTACCTGTCGACCAAGAACACCATCATGAAAGTCTATGACGGCCGGTTCAAGGACATCTTCCAGAAGGTCTTCGAGGAGGAGTTCGAGGACAAGTTCAAGGAGGCCGGCATCACCTACGAGCACCGGCTGATCGACGACATGGTCGCGGCCTCGCTGAAATGGTCGGGCGGCTATGTCTGGGCCTGCAAGAATTACGACGGCGACGTGCAATCCGACACGGTGGCGCAAGGCTTCGGCTCGCTCGGGCTGATGACCTCGCAGCTGATGACGCCCGACGGCAAGGTGGTGGAGGCCGAGGCCGCCCACGGCACCGTCACGCGGCACTTCCGCCGCCATCAGGCCGGCGAGCAGACCTCGACCAATTCCATCGCCTCGATCTACGCCTGGACCGGCGGGCTCAAGCACCGCGCCAAGCTCGACGACAACGACGCGCTCAGGACCTTCTGCGAGACGCTCGAGAAGGTCGTCGTCGACACGGTGGAGGCGGGCCACATGACCAAGGACCTGGCGCTTCTCGTCGGCCCGGACCAGAACTGGCTGACCACGCAGGGCTTTCTCGACAAGGTCGACGAGAACCTGCAGGCCGCCCTCGCCTGATCCAGGCGCTGCAAGGGCCATACGACACCGACGTGCCGCGCTCTCCCCCGCGCGGCGCGGATCGGCTGACCGGTGCCGCCCGCGCCGGGCTTTCCCCGCTCAACCGCCGCGGCGCCGCGGTGGACCCGGCCTGCCATCGCCCCTAGATGCCTGACCGGAGCGCCCCGGCCCGAATGTCGCGGCGCGCGAGGGATCGGGAGCCGACCGCATGACCACCGCAACGGATCGCGCCAAGGGTGCCATGGCGGCCGTCCTAGACGGCCGCGGCAGCCTGCGCGGCCGTCTGCTGTTCTTCGGGCCGGCGGTCGTGGCCTCCGTCGCCTACATGGATCCCGGCAATTACGCGACCAACATCCAGGCCGGCGCCGGCTATGGCTATTCGCTGCTCTGGGTGGTGTTGCTCGCCAATCTCATCGCCATGCTGTTCCAGGGGCTCTCGGCGCGCCTCGGCATCGCCACGGGCAAGAACCTCGCCGAACTGTCGCGCGATCATTTCCCGCGCCCTCTGGTCTGGGTGATGTGGGCGGTGAGCGAGATCGCCGCCATGGCAACCGATCTGGCCGAGTTCCTCGGCGGCGCCATCGGCCTGTCGCTCCTCTTCGGCCTGCCCCTCCTCGCCGGCATGGTCATCACCGCGATCATCACCTACGGGCTTCTGCTGTTCGAGGGCCGCGGCTTCCGGCCGATGGAACTCGTCATCGGCGCCCTCGTCGGGGTCATCGGCCTGTGCTACCTGGCCGAGATGCTGATCGCCCCAGTCGACTGGGGCGCGGCGCTTGCCGGTACCGCCGCACCGCGCCTCGCCGATGCCGCAGCGCTTACCATCTCCGTCGGCATCGTCGGCGCGACGGTCATGCCCCACGCGATCTACCTCCATTCGAGCCTCACCCAGTCGCGCGTGCCGATCCGGACCGAGGCCGACCGCGCCCGCGTCATCCGCTATTCCAACATCGAGGTCGTCTGCGCGCTCTCCATCGCCGGGCTCATCAACATGGCGATGGTCATGATGGCGGCCTCGGCCTTCCATCGCGGCCAAACCGAGGTCGCCCAGATCGAGACCGCCTATCACACCCTGACGCCGCTTTTGGGCGGCGCCGCGGCGGGCATGTTCCTGGCCTCGCTCATCGCCTCCGGCGTCTCGAGCTCAGTCGTCGGCACCATGGCCGGACAGACGATCATGCAGGGCTTCCTGCACCGGCGCATCCCGATCTGGCTGCGCCGCCTCGTCACCATGATCCCGGCCTTCGCCGTCGTCGCCCTCGGCGTCAATTCCACCGATGCCCTCGTCGCCTCGCAGGTGATCCTGTCGATCGCGCTGCCGGTGCCGATGATCGCGCTCATCGTCTTCGTCGGGCGGCGCGACTTGATGGGGGCGCACGTCACCGGACCGGTGCTGCGCACCCTCGCCATCATTGGCGCCGCCGGCGTCCTGTCGCTCAATTTCGTGCTGCTGGGCGACGTGTTCGGCCTCGACATCCCCTTCCTCGCCGACTGAGCCTTGCGCCCTGCGCGGGCCTTGGGCATGACCGCGCCATGTCCGACGATGTGCACCCCGAACACACGCTGATCGACGATGCCCAGGGCTTGGCCTTCGGGACCTTCTGCTGCGCGCTCGGCCTCCAGATCCTCACCTTCAACGGCCTCTTCACCGGCCAGACCGCCGGGCTCGCCGTCATCCTGTCCTATCTCACCGGCTGGTCCTTCGGCGCGGTCTTCTTCGTGGTGAACCTGCCCTTCTACTGGCTGGCCTGGCGGCGGCTCGGCCCCATCTTCACCGCGAAGTCGCTGATCTCGGTCACGATCCTGTCGGTCCTGACCGAACTGGTGCCGCGCGGCTTCGTCATCGAGCGGCTGGATCCCGCGCTCGGCGCCCTCATCTTCGGCGCGCTCACCGGCATGGGGCTTCTGGCGCTCTTTCGCCACGGCGGCTCGCTCGGCGGCATCGGCGTCGTCGCGCTCTTCGTGCAGGACCGCTTCGGGTTCAAGGCGGGCTATGTCCAGCTCATGTTCGACGTCGCCCTCTTCGCCGTGGCCGCCACTATCTTCGCGCCGCGCATCGTGCTGTGGTCGTTCTTCGGCGCCCTCGTGCTCAACCTCGTCATCGCCATCAATCACCGCCGCGACCGCTACGTCGCCACCTGAGCGAGCGCATATGGCCTATCTCTACCTGATCATCGCCGTCGCGGCGGAAACCATCGGCACCTCGGCGCTGCAGGCCAGCCAGCAATTCACCCGTCTCGTCCCCTCGCTGCTCGTCGTCGCCGGCTACGCGACCGCCTTCTGGTTCCTGTCGCTGGTGCTCCGCTCGCTGCCGGTGGGCGTCGCCTATGCGATCTGGTCCGGCCTCGGCATCCTCTTCATCGCGCTCATAGGCTGGATCGTCTTCGGCCAGAGGCTCGACGCCTGGGCCATCCTCGGCATGGCGCTCATCCTCTCGGGCATCCTCGTGATCCAGCTCTTCTCCGCGGCCGGGCACGGCTGAATTCGCCTTTGGCGGACCCCATCCTAGCTCCGCGGCATGGAGTTCCTCTTCGACTGGACCTGGCGCGTTTTGCCGCCACCGATGCGCGATCAGCTCGGCGGCTACGCCACCGCCTTCTGGCGGGCGCTGCCGCAGATCATCTTCGCAATCCTGTTCCTGGTCTTCGTCTGGATCGTCGTCGGCATCGCCTCCCGCATCGTGCCGCGGGCGCTGGGCCGCTCCCGGATGCGGCGGGCGCTGCGCGACGTGATCGTCATGCTGCTGACCGTCGGGCTGTGGCTTCTGGGCGGCCTGATCGCACTCACCATCGCCTTCCCGACCATCACCCCGGGCAAGGCGCTGACCGCGCTGGGCGTGGGCGGCGTGGCCATCGGCTTCGCCTTCAAGGACGTGTTCGAGAACTTCCTCGCGGGCATCCTGCTGCTGATCCGCGAGCCGTTCTCGAAATCCGACTTCATCGAATGTCAGGGCATCGACGGCCAGGTCGAGGACATCACCGTCCGCGACACCCATATCCGCCAGACCGACGGCCAGCTCGTCGTCGCGCCGAACGCGATGTTCTTCAAGAACCCGGTGACGATCCGCACCGCACGCAGCTTCCGCCGCACCACGATCATCGTCGGCATCGCTTATGGCGAGGATGTCGACGCCGCCCGCACGGTCATCACCGACGCCGTCAGGCGCGTCGACTCGGTCCGCGACGATGTCCGCGACGTGCAGATCTTCGCGCAGGAATTCGGCGACAGCTCGATCAACTTCGAGGTCACCTGGTGGACCGGCTCCCGCCCGGCCGACATCCGCGCCTCCCGCGACAAGGTGGTGGCCGCGGTCAAGCGCGCGCTCGACGATGCGGGCATCGAGATCCCGTTCCCCTACCGCACCCTCACCTTCAAGGAGCCGCCGCCCGATACCGGAACATCCCGCGACCGCGACGACTGAACCGTGGCGGCCGGTTCGGCCCCATTTGCCGCGCCCGACGCGCCAGGAGGGTGCTCGCGGGACGCCACGGCCGCCCCGCCCGTTTCGGCTTTCCATCCGGGAAGGGCCGGGCTAAGGCGCGTCCGACCGACGAAGGACGCCCCAATGGACCTGCGCAACATCGCCATCATCGCCCATGTGGATCATGGCAAGACCACGCTGGTGGACGAGCTCCTGAAACAATCGGGGGCCTTCCGCGAGAACCAGCAGGTCGCCGAGCGCGCGATGGATTCGAACGACCTGGAGCGCGAGCGCGGCATCACCATCCTCGCCAAGAACACCTCCGTGGTCTGGAAGGACACGCGCATCAACATCGTCGATACGCCCGGCCACGCCGATTTCGGCGGCGAGGTTGAGCGCATCCTGTCGATGGTTGACGGCGTCGTGCTGCTCGTCGACGCCGCCGAAGGCCCGATGCCGCAGACCAAGTTCGTGACGTCGAAGGCGCTCGCCCTCGGCCTGCGCCCGATCGTCGTCCTCAACAAGGTCGACAAGCCCGACGCCGAACCCGACCGCGCGCTCGACGAGGTATTCGACCTCTTCGCCGCTCTCGACGCCGACGAGGATCAGCTCGACTTCCCGCATCTCTACGCCTCCGGCCGGTCGGGCTGGGCCGACAGCGAGCTCGACGGGCCGCGGCGCGATCTCTCGGCGCTCTTCAACCTCGTCGTCCGTCACGTGCCGCAGCCCAAGCAGCAGAAGCGGCAGGACGACGATTTCCGCATGCTGGCGACGACGCTCTCGGCCGACCCGTTCCTCGGCCGCCTGCTGACCGGGCGGATCGAGACCGGACGGCTGAAGCCCGGCGCCACCGTCCAGGCCCTGTCGCGCCAGGGCCAGAAGATCGAGCAGTTCCGCGTCTCCCGCATCCAGGCCTTCCGCGGCTTGGGCTACGACGACATCGCCGAGGCGGTGGCCGGCGACATCGTCACGCTTTCGGGCATGCAGAAGGCCACCGTCGCCGACACGATCTGCGCGCTCGCCGTCGACGAGCCGCTGCCGGCGCAGCCGATCGACCCGCCGACCATCTCCGTCACCTTCGGCATCAACGACAGCCCCCTCGCGGGCCGCGACGGCAGGAAGGTGCAGTCCCGCGTCATCCGCGACCGGCTGATGAAGGAGGCCGAGGTCAACGTCGCCATCCGCGTCACCGACACGCCCGGCGGCGAGGCATTCGAGGTCGCCGGACGCGGCGAGCTGCAGATGGGCGTGCTGATCGAGAACATGCGCCGCGAGGGGTTCGAGCTGTCGATCTCCCGGCCGCAGGTGCTGATGCGCGAGATCGACGGCGTCGCCCACGAGCCCGTCGAGGAGGCCACGATCGACGTCGACGACGAGTATGCCGGCGCGGTGATCGAAAAGCTCACCGGCCCGCGCAAGGGCGATCTCGTCGAGATGAAGCAATCGGGCGCCGGCAAGACGCGCATCGTCGCGCACGTGCCGTCGCGCGGGCTCATCGGCTATCAGGGCGAGTTCCTGACCGATACCCGCGGCACCGGCGTGCTGAACCGGGTCTTCCATTCCTGGGCCCCCCACAAGGGACCGATCCCGGGCCGCCGGCAGGGCGTGCTCATCTCGATGGAGAACGGCCAGTCCGTCGCCTATGCGCTCTTCAACCTCGAGGATCGCGGCAGGATGTTCATCGGCGCCCAGGAAGACGTCTATGTCGGCATGGTGATCGGCGAACATTCCCGCGAGAACGACCTCGAGGTGAACCCGCTCAAGGGCAAGAAGCTCACCAATATCCGCGCCTCGGGCACCGACGAGGCGGTGCGCCTGACGACGCCCATCACGCTGACGCTGGAACAGGCCATCGCCTATATCGACGACGACGAGCTCGTCGAGGTTACGCCGAACGCCATCCGCCTCCGGAAGCGGTTCCTCGATCCGCACGAACGCAAGCGCATGGCGAAATCGGGCTGAGGCCCGCGGCGCTGCGCCGCGGCGCCAGCCGCGGGCGCGGCCAGTCGTGCCGCGACATCGACGCGGGCCTGCCCTGGTCACCCGCGTCTCGACCGTCTGAGCAGGGCCGGTCGTCTGCGTGTCGTGGTGGCCGTCATGCCGCACCGCGCCGCTCGACCAGTCCTAGCGCCTGCGCAGCCGCCGGTCGCGCGCCTTCCGCCCATCCTGCGAACGCGACAGGTATTGCGGGTCCGCCCGTCCCTTGAAAACATCGGCCGCCGGCCTTTCGCCCCTACCGAGCGCGCCCCGGCCGCCATCGGTTGAGAAGGCGCCCCGCGCGAACAATCCGGCGGCGCGTATCCGATCGTCGCCGGCCACCCCGCCCCGCGCCCCCGAATCCCCGACCAGGTGCGCGGGAGCCTCGACCTAATGGAGGGTGAATTCGCCCGTCACGCTGCGCCATTCGCCGGGCGAGATCATCCTGCGATGGGTGAAGCGCACGGAATGCAGCGGCCCCTCGATCTCGCGCTGCCAGAATTCCACGAATTCGAACAGCTTCGGATGGTCTGGCGCGAGGTCGTAATCCTGCCACAGGAAGCAGTTCAGAACGCTCTTGTAGTCGGGCATGCGATAGAAGAATTCCGCCGTCGTCAGCCCGTATCCCTTCAGCATCAGTTCGGTTTCCGTCATGTTCCGCTCCGTCCGGGATCCTCCACCGGCTCAGCATGCAGTCGAAATCATAAAAATCAACGAAAACAGTTTGTTGGCACTCCTGAGCGGTGGCTGCCAGCGGCGCCGCGCGGCATTGCGCACCACATGCGCGCTCTGGTATGCCTGAGACTGCCAGATATTGGATGCCCGAACAGAAGGCGGCGACGGTGAGCGACAGGCCAGATCCCCCCGAGGACACGATGGAAGACGGCCCGGAGGGTCCGCGTCATGCCGGCCCCACCATCGACATCGCCGACGAGATGCGCGCCTCGTTTCTCGACTATGCCATGTCGGTCATCGTCAGCCGCGCCATCCCCGACCTGCGCGACGGCCTGAAGCCGGTGCATCGCCGCATCCTCTATGCGATGCACGAGACCGGCAACACCCACGACAAGCCCTATCGCAAATCCGCCCGCCCCGTCGGCGACGTCATGGGGAAATACCACCCCCACGGCGACAGCGCGATCTACGAGGCGCTGGTCAGGATGGCCCAGGACTTCTCCATGTCCCTGCCGCTCCTCGACGGACAGGGCAATTTCGGCTCCATGGACGGCGACAATCCGGCCGCCATGCGCTATACCGAGGTCCGGATGGATCGTCCGGCGCAGTCGCTTCTTGCCGATATCGAGAAGGACACCGTCGATTTCCAGGACAATTACGACGGCAAGGACCTGGAGCCGACGGTCCTGCCCGCCCGCTTTCCCAACATGCTGGTCAACGGCGCCGGCGGCATCGCCGTCGGCATGGCCACCAATATCCCGCCGCACAATCTGGGCGAGGTCGTCGACGCGACGCTGGCGCTGATCGAGGATCCGGACCTCTCCACCGAGCGGCTCTTGGAAATCGTGCCGGGGCCGGACTTCCCGACGGGCGGCATCATCCTCGGCCGCTCCGGCGCCCGAAAGGCCTATCTCGAAGGGCGCGGCTCGGTCATCATCCGCGCCAAAACCCGCGTCGAGGAGATCGCCAGGGGCCGCGAGGCCATCGTCCTCGACGAGATCCCCTACCAGGTGAACAAGGCGAGCCTGGTGGAACGCATCGCCGATCTCGCCAAGGAGAAGCGGCTCGAAGGCATCTCGGCGGTGCAGGACGAATCCGACCGGGTCGGCGTCCGCGTCGTCATCGAGCTGAAGAAGGACGCCACCTCCGACGTGGTGCTGAACCAGCTCTGGCGCTTCACGCCGATGCAGACCTCGTTCGGCTGCAACATGCTGGCGCTCCATGGCGGGCGGCCCGAACAGCTGACCTTGCGCGAGTTCCTCACCCATTTCATCACCTTCCGCGAGGAGGTCGTGGCGCGGCGCACGGCGCACGACCTGAGGAAGGCGCGCGAGCGGGCCCATGTGCTCTGCGGTCTCGCCGTCGCCGTGGCCAACGTGGACGAGGTGGTGCAGACCATCCGCTCCTCCGCCGATGCGCCCGAAGCGCGCCGCCGCCTGATGGAGCGGCGCTGGCCGGCCGAGGAAATCGCGCCCTTCATCCGGCTGATCGACGATCCGGGCCACACGGTGAACGCCGACGGCACCTACAACCTCTCCGAGATCCAGGCCCGCGCCATCCTCGATCTGCGGCTGCAGCGCCTGACCCAGCTCGGCGTCAAGGAGGTCACCGACGAGCTCGAGCAGCTGGCGGGCAAGATCCGCGACTTCCTCGACATCCTGCGCTCGCGCGAGCGGATCATGACGATCATCTCGGACGAGCTGCGCGAGGTGCGCGCGCAATTCGCCGTGCCGCGGCGGACCGAGATCGTCGAGTGGGCCGGCGACATGGAGGACGAGGACCTCATCGAGCGCGAGGACATGGTCGTGACGGTGACCGCGTCGGGCTACATCAAGCGCACGCCGCTTGCCGAGTTCCGCTCCCAGCGGCGCGGCGGCAAGGGCCTCTCGGGGGCCGGTCTCAAGGACGAGGACGTCATCACGACGCTCTTCGTGGCCAATACCCACACTCCCCTTCTGGTCTTCACCACCGACGGCATGGCCTACAAGCTCAAGACCTGGCGGCTGCCGGTCGGCGCGCGTACCGCGCGCGGCAAGGCGATGGTCAACATCCTGCCGATCTCGCCCGGCACCTCCATCGCGGCGATCATGCCGGTGGACCGGGCCGAGGAGGACTGGGACGAGCTGCAGATCGTCTTCGCCACCTCGGCGGGCGACGTGCGCCGCAACGCGCTCTCGGACTTCACCAACGTCATGCGCAACGGCAAGATCGCCATGAAGCTGCCCGACGGCGTCTCCCTCGTGAACGCCCGCATCGCCTCGGAGGCCGAGGACGTCATGCTTGTGACCGCGCTCGGCCGCGCCATCCGTTTCCCAACCACCGACGTGCGGATCTTCAAGGGCCGCGATTCGACCGGCGTGCGCGGGCTCCGCCTGGCCGATGGCGACCGCGTCGTCTCCATGGCGATCATCCGCCATTTCGAGGCCAATCCCGACGAGCGGCAGACCTATCTCAAGATGCGCCGCGCCATGGCCGGCGTCACCGAAGAGCCCGAAGCCGACGAGGACGAGACCGCGACCGAGGCGCGCGAGTTCAGCCAGGAACGCTACGCCGAGATGTCGGCGGCCGAGGACCTGATCCTCACCATCACCGCGCAAGGGTCCGGCAAGCTCTCCTCCTCCCACGATTATCCCGTCCGCGGCCGCGGCGGTCAGGGGGTCATGGCCATGGACAAGGCAATGCGCGGCGGCCCCCTCGTGGCGAGCTTCCCCGTCGAGATGGACGACCAGATCATGCTCGCCACCTCGCGCGGCCAGTCGATCCGCGTGCCGGTCGAGGGCATCTCGTTCCGCTCGCGCGGCGCCGGGGGCGTCCGGGTCTTCAATACCGGCCCGGGTGAGGAAGTCGTCTCCGTCGCCTGGATCGCCGAGCAATCCGCGGACGAGATCGTCGAAGAGGACGAGGGCGACGCGGGAAGCGACGGCTCGGCCGAGGACTGACCGTCCGCCTTCGGCCCGCGGCCTTGACCCTGGGGCTGCCCGCCCCCTATCTCCAGCCGGGTGCCGGCCCGCGTGCATCCGGCACGCGGGCCGGCACGCGCGCAGAAGCGGGGATCACATGACCGAGACGCTCCACATCGTCGGCGGCGGCATGGCCGGCTCCGAAGCCGCATGGCAGGCCGCCGAAGCCGGCATCGACGTGATCCTGCACGAGATGCGGCCGGCGACGCCCACCTTCGCGCACCGCACCGGCCATCTGGCCGAAATGGTCTGCTCGAACTCGTTCCGCTCCGACGACGACGAACAGAACGCCGTGGGCCTCCTGCACTGGGAGATGCGGCGGGCCGGGGGCTTGCTGATGCGCATGGCCGACCGCCACCGCCTGCCCGCGGGCGGCGCCCTGGCCGTCGATCGCGACCGGTTCGCCGAGGCCGTCACCGCCAGCCTCCGCGCCCACCCCCGCATCACCGTCGAGGCGTCCGAGATCACCTCCATCCCCACCGAGGGGCAGTGGATCATCGCCACCGGCCCGCTGACCTCGGGGGCGCTGGCCCGCTCCATCCGCAGCGAGACAGGTGCCGAACAGCTCGCCTTCTTCGACGCTATCGCCCCGATCGTGCATTTCGATTCCATCGACATGTCGAAGGCCTGGATGCAGTCGCGCTACGACAAGGGCGCGACGGAGGCCGAGCGCACCGCCTACCTCAACTGCCCGATGGACAAGGCGCGATACGACGCGTTCATCGACGCGCTCCTCGCCGCCGAAAAGACGGCGTTCCACGAGGGCGAGACCGCCGGCTACTTCGACGGCTGCCTGCCCATCGAGGTCATGGCCGAACGCGGGCGCGAGACGCTGCGCCACGGACCGATGAAGCCCGTCGGCCTGACCAATCCGCACGATCCGACGACCCGCGCCCATGCCGTCGTGCAGCTGCGCCGCGACAATGCCCTCGGCACGCTCTACAATATCGTGGGCTTCCAGACCAAGATGAAGTACGGCGCGCAAACATCCGTCTTCCGGATGATTCCGGGGCTCGAGGAGGCCCGCTTCGCGCGGCTCGGTGGCATCCACCGCAACACCTTCCTCAACGCGCCGACGCTGCTCGATGGTCAACTGCGGCTGAAATCCCGGCCCAATATCCGCTTCGCGGGCCAGATCACCGGCGTCGAGGGCTATGTCGAAAGCGCCGCGATGGGGCTTCTGGCCGGTCGCCTCACCGTGGCCGAGATGCGCGGCACGCCGCTTCCCGACCTGCCGCCCACGACCGCCACCGGCGCGCTCGTCACCCACATCACCGGCGGCGCGGATGCCAGGACGTTCCAGCCGATGAACGTCAATTTCGGCCTGTTCCCGCCCGTCGACCTGAAGGGCGGGCGCCGCAACCGCCCGGCCCGCTACAAGGCCTACACCGACCGCGCCAAAGCCGATTGGGGCGCCTGGCTCGCCGCCGCCCCGAGCTGGGAAACCGCTTGAGAAACGGCGTGCAACAGGTTGTTTTATATAGATGAGCGTGGTGACGCGCTTTGCGCCCTCGCCGACCGGTCCGCTGCATCTCGGTCATGCCTATTCGGCGCTCCTGGCCAGCGACATGGCGGCCGATGCCGGTGGCACGTTCCTCTTGCGGATCGAGGACATCGACCAGAGCCGATCCCGAAGCCGCTGGACCGACATGATCTACGACGATCTGTCCTGGCTCGGGATCGCTTGGCCGCGGCCCGTCCTGCGCCAGTCGGACCGCACCGCCGCCTATCGCGCGGCCCTCGACCGGCTGGCCGCGATGGGGCTCACCTATCGCTGCACCTGTTCGCGCCGCGACATCGCCCTCGCGGCCACCGCCCCGCAGGAAGGCGCGCCCACGCACGGGCCCGACGGCCTCGTCTATCCGGGCACCTGCAAGTCTCTCGATCGAGGCGACGCGGATGCGGCCATCCGGCTGCACATGGACCGCGCCATCGACCGGATCGGCGAAATCACCTACGAGGAGATCGGCGAGGGCGGCCGTCACAGCGTCCATACCAGCCACGCCACCCTGCGCGACGGGATCGGCGACGTGGTCCTGGCACGCCGCGACATGGGCACCTCCTATCACCTCTCGGTGGTGCTCGACGACGCGCATCAGCGCGTCACCCATGTCACCCGCGGCCGCGATCTCGCAGAGGCGACGCCGATCCACGTCATCCTTCAACGGCTCCTGGGACTTCCCTCGCCCGTCTACAGACACCATCGCCTGATCCGCGACGCGAACGGGCGGCGCCTCGCCAAGCGCGACGATGCGCGCGCGCTCGCCACCTATCGCGCCGCCGGCGCCACGCCCGACGACATCCGGCGGCTCGTCGGCCTCAGCCGGCGGGCGTCATGATCTCCGCCGGCTCGCCCTCGCGGATCGCGGTGTAAAAGCAGCTTTGCCGCCCGGTATGGCAGGCCGGCCCCTCCTGCCGCACCAGCAGCAGCAGACAATCGCCGTCGCAATCGACCCGCATCTCCACCAGGTGCTGCAGATTGCCGCTGGTCTCGCCCTTCACCCAGACGGATTGCCGCGATCGGCTCCAATAGGTCGCGCGCCCGGTCGCCAGGGTCTGGGCCACGGTTGCGCGCGTCATCCACGCCATCATCAGGACGGCGCCGGTCTCGTGGTCCTGGGCGATCGCCGGCACGAGGCCGTTGCCATCGTAGCAGAGCGTCTCGGGGTCGAACGGCATCCATCCTCCTTTGGGGGGTCTTTCTGTCCGGGCTCGTCCGCCCTATCTAGACGCCGTGGGCGAAAGGGGAAAGCCATGGCCGACCAGGATCTGATCAAGCTCTATTCGGGACGCATTCTCGAACTCGCCGCCGCGATTCCCCATCTCGGGCGCCTCGACGCGCCGCAGGCCAGCGTGAAGAAGCGCTCGCCGCTCTGCGGCTCCACCGTCACCGTCGACATGGATGTCGAGAGCGGCCGCGTGTCGCGCTTCGGTCAGGACGTCAAGGCCTGCGCGCTCGGTCAGGCCTCGGCCTCGGTCGTCGGCGCGGCGATCCTCGGCCGCACCCGCGCCGAGGTCGAACAGGCGCGCGATGATCTGCGGGCCATGCTCAGATCCGACGGCCCGCCGCCAGCCGCGCCCTTCGACGGGCTCGAGGTGCTGCGCCCCGCGCGGGACTACAAGAACCGCCACGCCTCGATCCTGCTCTCGCTCGAAGCGGCGGGCGAGGCCTTCGCCAAGGCCGAGGAATCGGCCTGCGCCTGAGCGCTGCCGCTCCCACACGACGACCGCCATCGTCGCTCCCCGCCCTGAGCCCTCGCGACGACCATTCTCGCCGTTCCCGGCCCTGGGCCCGCGCGACGACCCCATCGCCCCCGCTGCTCCCGACCCTCAGCCCTCGAGGCGGATGCCATCGTTGCTGACGGCCTTGCGGGATCTCTGCCCTTGACGCCGTTCCATTCGCCTCCCTGCCCGGATGCGAAGCCGGGCCCGCCTGAATCCCGACTGCCGACAAAAAAACCGCCGCGCATCCGGATCGGATGGCGGCGGCAGAGGTGCGTGATCGTGCCGATCCGGATCGAGGCAGATCCACGGGACGTCGCATCGCCGGTGGGGCGGGCGATGCGGGACCGGTCACGCCGACACGCAGGCAGAACGGGTCACAGGAACGGCAGGTGAAGCCCGGCGATCAGCATCACGGTCAGCGCCACGCATCCCGCCAGATCCCCGACCATCGGATCGGACCGGCGATATGCGCTTCGGATCTTGTGCAACATGGCGACCTCCCGTCGTTTCTGTTGCCACTTTGTTCTCATATCGTGGCGGCTCTGGCAAGAACTTTATAGGAACATCGGCATCGCCTATCCGGCCGAGAGCAGGCCGATGGCCTTGTCCTGCTCCATCAGCCACAAGAGCACCCGCGCGGCCTGTCCGCGCGCCGTCCCGAACCCCGGATCGGCGGCGATGAGCCGCCGCGCATCGGCCTGGGCCGTGGCCATCAGCCCCGCCTGCCGCTCCAGATCGGCGATGCGGAACCGCGGCAGACCCGATTGCGCGTGACCCAGCGCATCGCCCGCGCCGCGCATCGCCAGATCCTCCTCGGCGATGCGGAACCCGTCCTCGGTCTCGCGCAGGATCTCGAGCCGGCGGCGCCCGGTCTCGGTCATGTCCGACCCGTACATCAGAAGGCAGGTCGATGCCGCGCGGCCCCGCCCCACACGGCCCCGCAACTGGTGCAACTGCGCGAGGCCGAAGGTCTCGGCGCGCTCGATCACCATGATCGACGCCGCCGGCACGTTCACGCCCACTTCGATCACCGTCGTCGCCACCAGGACCCCGGTCTCGCCGGCGACGAACCGCGCCATGGCCGCGTCCTTCGCCTCGGGCGGCATCTGGCCGTGGACGAGGCCCACCCGCGCCTCGCCCAGCGCCGCGCGCAGCCGCGCGAACCGCTCCTCCGCGGCGATCAGGTCGCTGACCTCGCTCTCGCCCACCAGGGGACAGACCCAGTAGGCCTGCCGACCGTCCGCGAGCGCCGCGCGCAGCCGCTCGACCACCTGCGGATAGCGGTCCGTCGCGACGAGCGCGGTCGTCACCGGCTGCCGTCCCGGCGGCTTCTCGTCGAGGATCGACACGTCCATGTGCCCGAACTGCGCCAGGCTGAGCGAGCGGGGAATGGGCGTCGCGGTCATCACCAGCGTGTCGACCTGGCGGCCCTTGCGGCCAAGCTCCAGCCGCTGCGACACACCGAAGCGGTGCTGTTCGTCGACGATGGCGAGCCGCAGGTCGCGAAACGCCACGTCCCCGGAAAAGACCGCATGGGTGCCCACCAGGATCTGGATGTCGCCCGCGGCGAGCGCCGCCAGCTTGGCCGCGCGCTCCGCCCCCCTGTCGCGCCCCGTCAGGATCTCGAGAACCACGCCCGCCGCTTCGGCGAGCGGCTGCAGCGCCTCGAGATGCTGCCGCGCCAGGACCTCCGTGGGCGCCATCAACACGCCCTGGCCGCCCGCCTCCACCGCCTGAAGAAGCGCCATGAGCGCCACCAGCGTCTTGCCCGAGCCCACATCGCCCTGCAGCAGCCGGTTCATCCGGCGCGGCGAGGCCATGTCGGCGCCGATCTCCGCCACCGCGCGCTCCTGCGCGGCGGTCGGCCGATAGGGAAGGGCGGCGCGCACCTTGGCGCCCAGCCGGCCGGTCGCCACCGACACCCGCCCCTTGCGCTGCCGCCGCTCGGCCCGCACCAAAGCCAATGTCATCTGATGCGCGAAGAGCTCGTCATAGGCGAGCCGGGCGCGGGCCGGCGCCGCGAGGCCCAGATCCGCCTCCGCCTCGGGACGATGCGCCGCCTCGAGCGCGCCCCGCCAGTCGGGCCAGCCCTCCCGCGCCCGGAGATCCGGGTCGATCCACTCCTCGAGCCGCGGCGCGCGCTCGAGAGCGCCGGCAACCGCGCGGGCCATCACCTTCTGCGTCAGACCCGCGGTCAGCGGATAGACCGGCTCGAAATCCGGGATCGTGCCCGCCTCCTCGAGTGGCAGCACGTGGTCGGGATGCACCATCTGCGCGATGCCGTCGAAGACCTCCACCCGCCCCGACACGACCCGCCGCTGGCCCATGGGCAGCATCCGCTCCAGCCAGTCGCCCCGCGCGTGAAAGAAGATGAGCTGGAACGTCGTCTCCGCGTCGCGCACCTCCACCCGCGAGGGGCCGCGCCCGACGGCCGGCCGGTGCCGCCCCACCACCACCTCGACCGTGACCGTGGCTCCTTCCGGCACCCCCCGGATCGAGGCGCGGCGCCGCCGGTCGACCACCGAATGGGGCAGCGTGAAGAGAAGATCGCGCGGGCTCGCGATCTTCATCTGCCCCAGATGCGCCGCTCCCTTCTTGCCGATCCCCGGCAGCGCCGTCAGATCGGCAAAGAGCGGCCAGAGCACTTCCGGCCGGCTCATGCCTCGCCGATGAGCGACAGCCAGCCATCCTCGTCGATCGTCTCGACGCCCAGCTCCGCCGCCTTCCGCGCCTTCGAGCCCGCCCCCGGCCCGGCGATCAGCAGGTCGGTTCGGGCCGAGACCGAGCCCGCCACCTTGGCGCCCAGGCTCTCGGCCCGCGCCTTCGCCTCGGCCCGCGTCATGCGCTCGAGCGTGCCGGTGAAGACCACCGTCTTGCCCGCGACCGGACTTCCCTCGGCTCTCCCCCGGTCGGCCGCCACGACGTCGAGATGCGCCACCAGCCGCTCCATCGAGGCGCGCTCGGCCTCCTGGCGGAAGGTGGTGACGAGCGACCGGGCCATGACCCGGCCCACGCCGTCGATCGCCAGGAGATCGTCCCAGGCGTCGCCACCGCCCTCCTCGGCGGCGCGCATCGCCGCCTCGAACGCCTCCCAGTTGCCGTAATGCCGCGCCAGAAGCCGGGCATTGGTCTCGCCCACATGGCGGATGCCGAGACCGAAGATCAGCCGCTCGAGCGGGATCCGGCGCCGCGCCTCGATCGCCTCGAAGAGCTTCTCGGCGCTGGTCTCGCCCCAGCCCTCGCGATTCTTCAGCTGCTGCGGCCGGCCCGGCCCGTAGCGGTCCTCGAGCGTGAAGATGTCCGCGGGCTCGCGGATCCAGCCGTCGCGATAGAGCTCCTCGACGAGCTTCGCACCCAGCCCGTCGATGTCGAGGGCGGCGCGCGAGACCACGTGCTTCAGCCGCTCGACCGCCTGCGCCGGACAGATCAGCCCGCCCGAGCAGCGGCGCACCGAATCCCCCTCCTCCCGCGGCGCGTCCGACCCGCATTCGGGGCAGACCGTCGGAAAGGCGAAGGGCACCGCGCCCTCGGGCCGCCGCGACAGGTCCACGTCCGCGATCTTGGGGATCACGTCGCCGGCGCGATAGACCTGCACGCGGTCGCCCTCCCGGATGTCGCGGCCCTCGCGGATCGGCGCGCCGCGGGAATCGCGCCCGGCGATGTAGTCCTCGTTGTGGAGCGTCGCATTCGCCACCACCACGCCGCCCACCGTGACCGGCGCGAGCCGCGCCACCGGGCTCAGCGCGCCGGTCCGCCCCACCTGGATCTCGATCCGCTCGAGCACGGTCCAGGCCAGTTCGGCGGGGAACTTGTGGGCGATCGCCCAGCGCGGATTGGTCGAGCGGAACCCGAGCCGCCGCTGCAGGCTCAGGTCGTCCACCTTGTAGACGACACCGTCGATGTCGTAGCCGAGCGTCGCCCGCTCGGCCTCGATGCGCGCATATTGCGCCAGCATCGCCTGGGTGTCCTTGCACAGCGCCGTCAGCGGGTTGAGCGCGAAGCCGAGCGCACCCAGCCGCTCGATCGCGGCCATCTGCGTCGCGGCCAGAGGCGCGCTGATCTCGCCCCAGCCATAGGCGAAGAAGCGCAAGGGCCGCCGCGCCGTGATCTTCGGGTCGAGCTGGCGCAGCGATCCGGCCGCTGCATTGCGCGGATTGGCGAAGGTCTTGCTGCCTGCCGCGGCCGCTCGGGCATTGAGCGCCGCGAAATCGGGATGCGACATGTAGACCTCGCCCCGCACCTCCAGAACCTGGGGTGCGCCCGACAGCGTCTCGGGGATGTCGTCGATCGTCCGGGCGTTCCGCGTCACGTCCTCGCCGACACGGCCGTCGCCGCGCGTCGCGGCGTGGGCGAGCCGCCCCCCCTCGTAACGCAGCGACAGCGACAGGCCGTCAATCTTCGGCTCCGCGGTGAAGTCGAGCGGCGCCTCCTCGCCAAGTCCCAGATAGCTGCGCACCGAGCGGACGAAATCGGCGACGTCCTCCGCTCCGAAGGCGTTGTCGAGCGACATCATCCGCTCGGCATGGGTGATCTTGGCGAAGGCCGCGGCGGGGGCGAAGCCCACCTGGTCGGAGGGAGAATCGGCGCGCTTGAGAGTCGGAAAACGCGCCTCGATCACCGCGTTGCGCCGTCTCAGCCGGTCGTATTCGGCATCGCTCAGTTCCGGCGCGTCGTCCTGATGATAGCGCGCATTGGCCGATGCGAGAACGGCCGCCAGGCGTTCAAGCTCGGCGGCCGCGTCGTCCTCGGTCAGTCGCTCGACCGGCATCTCTGTGGTCTGGTCCTGCACCGCGCCCCCGGGATCGCGCCGACGGGTCGAACGCCCGCACCCATCGGCCCCGTTCTAGAAGCACCGCCGCCCGCCGTCCAGCCGGTGGAAGGCCGGGCCCGGGACCGTTCAGCCGGCCTTGATCGCCGGGCGGACCTGCGTGGTGGGCTCGGGGTCGCGCAGCACGTAGCCGCGTCCCCAGACCGTCTCGATATAGTTCTCGCCCCCCGTCGCCTGGCTCAGCTTCTTCCTGAGCTTGCAGATGAAGACGTCGATGATCTTCAGCTCCGGCTCGTCCATGCCGCCATAGAGGTGGTTGAGGAACATCTCCTTGGTCAGCGTCGTGCCCTTGCGCAGGCTCAAGAGCTCCAGCATCTGGTATTCCTTGCCGGTCAGATGCACCGATTGCCCCTCCGCCTCGACCGATTTCGCGTCGAGATTGACGACGATCTGGCCGGTGCGGATCACCGATTGCGAATGGCCCTTCGAGCGGCGGATGATCGCATGGATGCGGGCGATCAGCTCCTCGCGGTGGAACGGCTTGGTCAGGTAATCGTCGGCCCCGAACCCGAACCCCTTGATCTTGGTCTCGGTATCGTTGGCGCCGGTCAGGATCAGGATCGGCGTGTCGATCCGCGCCAGACGCAACTGCCGCAGCACGTCATGGCCGTGCATGTCCGGCAGGTTGAGGTCGAGCAGGATCAGGTCGTAATCATAGAGCTTGGCGAGATCGACGCCCTCTTCGCCCATATCGGTGCAATAGACGTTGAGGTTGGCATGAGTCAGCATCATCTCTATGCTGCGCGAAGTGGCGGGGTCATCCTCAACAAGAAGTACACGCATCGGTCTCTCCGTGGGGCGTTCATTCACCCTTAAATTGCACTCAGAAAGGTTAATCAAGAGTTACTCAACGTGACGATGCAAAGACGCGTGCCAGAACACAAGCTAAAGTTGTCTGTACTTCTGCAATCTCGTCGCCTTCAGCGCCGCCTCCCCGTGTGACCGGACCGCCAGCGCCCAGCTCTCCAGCTCGTCCTCCGACAGGTTGTACATCTCGCAGGCCTCGGCCCGGCAGATGAGGCCGGCTTCCACCGCCCGCACCACCGCCGCCTTGCGGCTCGCCACCCACCGTTTCGTGTCGCGACCGGGCAGATCGGCCCGCGTCATGATCGCGCCTGTCGGCAGCTTCACCGATCGGGGGCCCGGGACCTTCTTGAGATACATCTTGTCGTTCCATCACAACCTGTTGCGCCATTTGGCGCGGCGAGGTTTAAGGGACGGTGAAGTCCGGACTTGTGATTATCTCGGATTTTCCTATATGTTTCGCGCTCTTATCGACCAATTCGACTGTTCTTCCGGGGGCCCCATGGCGTTCGATGCGCATCCCGTCAATTCGCTCGGCTTCGCGAAGCCCGCAGCCCAGACCCGCGTCCTCGTCGCCATGTCGGGCGGCGTCGACAGCTCCGTCGTCGCGGCGGAACTGGCCGCCGAGGGCTACGACGTGGTGGGCGTCACGCTGCAGCTCTACGATCATGGCGCCGCCCTGGCGAAGAAGGGCGCCTGCTGCGCCGGCCGCGACATCCACGACGCCCGCCGCGTCGCCGAGGCGATGGGATTTCCCCACTACGTCCTCGACTACGAGACCGTCTTCCGCGAATCCGTCATCGACGAGTTCGCCGACAGCTATCTCGCCGGCGCCACGCCGGTCCCGTGCATCCGCTGCAACGAGCGGGTGAAGTTCCGCGACCTCCTCGAGACGGCGAAGGATCTGGAGGCCGATTGCATGGCCACGGGCCACTACATCCGCCGCGAGGCGGGCGCAAACGGCCCCGAACTGCACCGCGCCGCCGATCCCGACCGCGACCAGAGCTATTTCCTGTTCTCCACCACGCCCGAGCAGCTCGACTACCTGCGCTTTCCCCTGGGCGGTCTCGCCACCAAGGCCGAGACGAGACGTCTGGCGCAGAAGCACGGCCTGCCGGTCGCCGACAAGCCCGACAGCCAGGACATCTGCTTCGTGCCGAACGGCGACTATGCCAGCGTCATCGAGAAACTCCGCCCCGGTGCCGCCGATCCGGGCGAGATCGTCGATACCGACGGCCGCGTCCTCGGCACCCATCGCGGCGTCATCCACTACACGGTAGGCCAGCGCCGCGGCCTCGGCATCGGCGGCCTTGCCGATCCGCTCTACGTCGTCAGGCTCGATGTCGAGGCCCGCCGCGTGATCGTCGGCCCGAAGGAGCTGCTCGCCACCCGCCGTATCCGGGTGCGCGAGATCAACTGGCTGGGCGACACGCCCCTGGCCGACCGCGCCGAACGGCATCTGGCGGTCAAGGTCCGCTCGACCCGCCCGCCCCGCGACGCGGTCATCCGCCCGCTCTCCGCGACCGAAGCCGAGATCGAGCTGCTCACCCCCGAGGAGGGCGTGGCGCCGGGTCAGGCCTGCGTCTTCTATGACCCGCAGGGAACCCGCGTCTTCGGCGGCGGCTGGATTCACGCCTAGGCGGCGGCGCCGCTCAGCTCCAGCCCGTCGAGCACCGCCCGCGCCGCCCGCAGGCCGGGCGCCTCGCCGCCACGGCCGAGCGTCGCCATCGTCCGGTCGAGCGCCGCGCGCTGCGCCTCGGGGGCGGCCAGCACCGCCTCGAGCGCGGCCGCGATGGGCTCGGGGCGACAGTTCGGCCCCAGAAATTCTGGAACCACCTTGCGGCCCTCGACGAGATTGACGAGCGTCACCGTGTCGATCCGCACCAGCCGCGACAGCATCTGCCAGCTCGCCCACGACGTGTCCCAGGCGATGACCATGGGCGTCCCCGACGCCGCCAGTTCCAGCGACACCGTCCCCGACGCCGCCAGCGCCGCGGTGGCGGCGCCGAAGGCCGCGGCCTTGGCCGCCCGATCCGCCGCCGGGATCACGATCGCCTCGGGCCAGGCGGTCAGTGCCGCGGCGACCTGATCGTCGCGTCCCGCCGCCACCGGCACCACGATGCGCAGATCCGGCCGCCGCGCCCTCAGCCGCGTCAGCGCCGCGCCGAAGACCGGCGCCAGCCGCGCGATCTCCGAGCCGCGCGAGCCCGGCAGCGCCAGAAGAAGAGGTGCCCCTTCCAGACCCCGCGCCTTCCGGAACGCGGCGATCTCGGCCGCGCCGGCGACCGGCCGTGCCGCCACCGGGTGGCCGACGAAATCGCACCGCATGCCCGCGGCCTCCATCAGCGGCGGCTCGAACGGCAGGAGCGCCAGGACCTGATCGACATGCGGCGCCATCCGCGCCGCCCGCCCCGGTCGCCAGGCCCAGACCGAGGGCGCCACGTAATGCACCGTGCGCACCCGCGCCCGGCGCCTGACGCGCTGCGCCACGCGCAGACAGAAATCCGGGCTGTCGATGGTCACCAGCACATCGGGCGCGGCGGCGAGCACGGCGTTTGCCGCCTCGATCATCCGCGCCCGCAGCGCCCTGTAGCGCGGCAGCACCTCGGCCAGCCCCATCACGCTCAGATCCTCCATGGGAAACAGCGACCGGAGCCCCTGCTCGGCCATCAACGGCCCGCCGACGCCCCGAAAGTCCGCGTCCGGCCGCAGCTCCCGCAGCCCCGCCATCAGCGCTGCGCCGAGCTGGTCGCCCGAGGCCTCGCCGGCGATCAGGAAGACCCTCACGCCACCCCCCAGAGGAAGAGACCGGCCGCGTCGGCCGCCGCCACCGTCTCCTGCCGGTCGAGCACCAGCACGCCCCCGGCCGCCACCGCCAGCCCGGCAAGCCCCGCATCCCTCGCCGCTCCAACCGTGCCGGGACCGATCACCGGCAGATCGACGCGCCGGTCCTGGCCGGCCTTCGGCCGCTTCATCAGCACCCCCCCGCCCGGTACGGGCGGCCCCTCGCGCCGCAGCGCCGCAACGCTCGCGAGCATCCAGTCGGTCCCCGGCAGCGCCTCGATCGCCAGCACCTGCTGCGCGGCGACGACGCAGCCCTGCCCCAGATCGAGCGGGTCCATCGCCCGCAGCACCGCGTCGGCGCGGCGCATGTCGGCCTCGGCCGCCGGGTCGGGCGCCACGCGGCCGAGCCTCCCCGCGCCGGCCAGAAGCTCCGGCGCCAGATCGGCCGGCCCCACGACCGCGAGCCCCCTCTCCTCGAAGAGCGCCACGACCGCGCGCAGCGCCGCGTCGTCGCCCCCCGCCATCGCCGCCTCGAGCCGCGGCACCAACGGCGCCGTCGCCGCGTCGATGCGCGACGGATCGATGGCCGGCCGGCGGATCGCCCCGGCAAAACAGACCCTTTGCACGCCGCGCCTCGGCAGACCGGCGAGAAGCGTGCCCAGCGTCTCCATGCGGAACGTCTCGGCCCCGACGCCCGCGAAGCCCTCGAGGCCCAGAACCAGCGCCTCGGGAAAGCGCGCCGCAAGGATCTGCGGCAACCGCCCCTCCCCCACGATCAGGCACAGATCGTTCACGGCGTCAGGAAGCCCCGATCGCTGTCGGCCAGGATGAAGTCGACGATCTCGCGGACATATCTGCTGTCGCTCTCCTGACCCAGCCGCCGGGCCCGGTCCTGGAACGCGCCCTCGCCCTGCTTCAGCATCTGCAGCGCAGCGCGCAGCGCGGTGATGTCCTGGCGGGCGACCCCGGCGCGCTTCAGACCGACGAGGTTCAGCCCGTCGAGCGCGCCGCGCGGCCCCTGCACCAGCGCATGGGGGATGACATCGGCGGTCACCATGGTCACCGCGCCGATGATCGCGCCGCGGCCGATCCGCACCCATTGGTGCACCCCCGACAGGCCGCCGATGATGGCGCCGTCGCCGACCTCGCAATGCCCGGCCAGCGCCGAATGGTTCACCATGATCACCCGGTCGCCGATCCGGCAATCATGGGCCACGTGCACGCCGGCCATGTAGAGCCCGCCATCGCCCACCCGCGTCACGCCGCCGCCGCCATCGGTGCCGGGATTCATCGTCACGTGCTCACGGATGCGGTTGCCGGCGCCGATCTCGAGCCGCGTCGCCTCGCCCGCATATTTCAGATCCTGCGGGATCTCGCCGATGACGGCGAAGGGAAAGACGATGGTGCCGCTGCCGATCCGGGTCCGGCCGGTGACGACGACGTGGCTCTTGATCTCCACGTCCGCGCACAGCTCGACCTCGGGGCCGATCACGGCAAAGGCGCCGATCGCCGCATTCGCCCCGACCCGCGCGCCGGTCTCCACCACCGCCTGCGGATGGATCGTCGCGGTCGGATGGATGTCGGTCACGACGGCAGCTCCATCATCGCCGTGAACTCCGCCTCGCAGGCGAGCGCGCCGTCGACCTCGGCGCGGCCCGCGAACTTCCACACCTTGCCGCCGCCCCGTTTCGTCGTCAGGTGCATCTCGAGCACGTCGCCCGGCACCACCTTGCGGCGGAACTTGGCGGAGTCGATGCCCATGAAATAGACAAGAAACCGCTTGTCGGCCAGATCCTGCGCGACGCCCACCATCACCGCCGCCGTCTGCGCCATCGCCTCGATGATCGTCACCCCCGGCATGATCGGGGCGCCGGGAAAGTGGCCCTGGAAATGCGGCTCGTTGACGGTGACGTTCTTGATGCCCACGGCCGAGGCGGTGCCGTCGATGTCGCGCACCCGGTCGATCAGAAGGAACGGATAGCGATGCGGGATGATCCGCTGGATCAGGTCGATATCGGCAGTCTGCAGATCGGGCATGGGGCCTCCGGGTCGGATGTCCCGCACGGGCTTAACAAGGCCGTCCCGCCGCGGCAACACGCGCTAGTCGGGCGCCGCCGCCCCGTCGCCCAGCGCGGCGTCGATCCGCTCCACGGCCTGCGCCGTCACGTCGGTCCCCGGCGCCGCCGCCAGAACCAGCCGCCGGTCGAGAAGCACCGCCGCGCCCAGATCGCCCAGAAGCCCCGACAGGATCGGCGCCACGCGCCGCGCGAAATCCTGTCGCTCCTCGTCCTGATAGCTCGCCAGAGCGCGCGCCTTGGCGTCCTGTTCGGCGCGCACCGCGCGCACCTTCTCGTCAAAGGCCCGGGCGCGGTCGCGAAAGGCCGAGGGCTCGAGATCGGGCCGCAGGTCCGTCAGCGCCCGCTCCTCGGCGGTCAGCTCCGATTCGATCCGCCGGTTCTCGGCGGCCAGGGCCTCGCTTCGCGCGTCGATCTCGCTCAGCACCCTCTGGCCGAAGGCGCTTTGGCCGAACATCCGCTCCTGATCCACCACCGCGACGCCGCGCTCCTGCGCGACGAGCGGCAGGGCGAACAGCGCCAGCACCAGGGTCAGCGCAAGGGCAAGCCGTTCAGAACTCGGTCGAGATGGTGACATTGAAGTTACGGATCCGGTCGTAATCCTCCGATTGGAGCGGCTCGGCATAATTGAACCGCAGCGGCCCGAACGGCGTCGTCCAGAACAGCGACACGCCGATCGACGAGCGGATCTTGAAGCCGTCATCGACCTCGTTGCCGCCGAACCCCGATGTGTCCTCGAGCCCCCAGACCGAGCCTGCATCGAGAAACACGCCGCCGCGCACGCCGTATTCCTCCGGCAGGCCCAGCGGGAAGTCCGCCTCGAGCCGCGCCACCGCGTAGTAGTTCCCGCCGAGCGCGTCCTGGTTGGGCGCGGCCAGATCGCGCGGCCCGACGCCCAGGGGCTCGAAGCCGCGCAGCTGCCGCGACGACAGGAAGAACCGGTCCGTCAGCCGCGTGTTGTAATCGCCGAACGAGTTGATCGCGCCGCCCTCGATCGTCGCGCGCAGCGTCACCTCCTCGTTGCGCACGAGCTTCTGGTAGGTGGCGAGCGCCTGCGTCTCGACATATTGCACGTCGCCGCCAACGCCTGCGAAATCCTGGCTGAAGCGGAACAGGATGCCGCGCGTCGGGTCGATGCCGGTGCGGCGGGTGTCGTAGGTATAGGTGTAGCCCACCGCCGAGGTCACCGCCTGGCCGGCCTCGCGCCGCAGGATGGGCGAGCTGCGCCGCGTGATGTTCGACAGCTCGTCGTCGGAATAGAGATAGCGCAGCGCCAGCCGCCCGTTCAGGCTCACCGGAAAGGACAGGGAGGGCGAGAACCCGATCGAGCGCGTGTTGTAGGCCGCCTCGTCGTAATTGCTCGTGTCGTAGAACACCTCGATCCGCCCGGCCAGGTCGCGGCCGAACAGATACGGGTCGCCGAAGGCGATGCTGGCGCTGTCGGCATCGGTGCCGGTCGTGACGTTGAAGGACAGGAACTGGCCGCGGCCGAGGAAGTTGCGCTCGGTCAGCCCGAGATTGAGGCCGACGCCGGAATCGGTGGAATAGGATCCGCCGAAGCTCAGGCTGCCGGTCGGCTGCTCCTCGACATTGACGTCGACGATCACCTGGTCGGCCGTGGTGCCCTCCCGCGTGTCGACGGTGGCCTCGCGGAAATAGCCCAGGGCGCGGATCCGTTCGGCCGCCGCGCGGATCTCGCGCGGATTGAACGGGTCGCCCTCGACCGTGTTGAACTCGCGGCGGATCACCCGGTCGAGCGTCGTCGCGTTGCCCTCGATGTCGATCCGCTCCACGAAGACCCGCGGTCCGCGCTCGATGTTGAAGTTCAGCCCGAGGCTGAGCGAGCGGGGGTTGCGGGTGATCTCCGGATCGGCGCGGATGAAGGTCAGCCCGCGCTGCGTCGCCAGCCCTTCCATCCGCTGGATCGCCCGGTCGATGGCACCGGGGCTGTAGGTCTGCCCCGGCCGGATCCCGGCGAGGCGCAGGTAATCCTGCGGATCGACCCCCGGCACGTCCGAGCTCGCCGTCACCTGCCCGAAGCGCCAGCGCTGGCCCTCCTGCACGTTATATTGCACGAAGAAGGCGTTGCGCTCGCGCGAGAACTCGTTCGACACGCTCTCGATGCGGAAGTCGATATAGCCGCGCGAGCGATAGAAGTCCGTCAGCAACTGCCGGTCGAGCTGCTCGCGATCGGCCGCGAAGGTGTCGCGGCTGATGAACTGGCGCAGCAATCCGGCCTGCTTGGTGGCCAGCGCCCGGCGCAGCCGCCGGTCCGAATAGGCGCGGTTGCCGACGAAGGACAGCCGTTCGACCTCCACCACCCGGCCCTCCGCCACCTCGAAGACCACGTCGACGCGGTTGCCGGAGCGGCGGATGATGCGCGGGTTGACCGACGCCGCCAGCCGCCCGCGCACCTCGTAGGCCTCGGCGATGGCGCGCGCATCCGCCTCGACCTGAGTCGGGTTGTAGACCCGGCGCGGCACCGTCCCGATGAGTTCGGTCAGCTCGTCGTCGTCGAGCCGTGCATTGCCCTCGATGCTGATCTGCCCGACCGTCGGCCATTCCTGCACCGTGACCACGAGCGTGCCGCCCTGCGGCGAAAGATCGACGCTCTCGAACAGGCCCGACTCAATCAGGCGTTGATAAGCGGCGTTCAACTCCGCGGCCGAAACCTGGCCGCGCGGCAATTGGAGGTAGCCCAGGATCGTCCCGGTATCGACCCGCTGATTGCCCGCAATCCGGACGTCGCTGACCTGGAAGGCCTGCGCCACGACCGCCTGCGGCAGGGCGGCCGAGGTCACGGCCGCAAGGCCCAGCATCGTCGTCGCCCGCATCACGCTCGCAAGCCCCACGCCGCGGCTGAAGCGGCCTCTTCCCACGCGCATCGTCACATTCCGTCCCTGGTGGCCCGGCTTCGTGCCTAGCCGCAGCGCCGCGCAATGTCAAAATCCGAACGTCGCCGCGGCGCAATTAGGTCAGGGTCGTGTTTTCCGTGTCTCGACAGAGGCTTATCGAACACACCTCAGGGGCAGAACACGTCGTTCGCAATGGCGAAGACCATCAGCGTGCCAAGGAGCGCGAGGCCCGCCGCCATCAGCATGTTGAGCGCCCGTTCCGACGGCGCCCGCCCGGCCACCGCTTCATAGGCGCAGAACACCAGATGCCCGCCATCGAGCACCGGGATCGGAAAGAGGTTCAGGAACCCGACCGCGGTCGACAGCACGGCGATGAACCACACGAAGCTCAGCACCCCGGCGCTGGCCGCCGCGCCGCTGGTCTGGGCGATGCCGATCGGCCCCTGCAGGTTGCACGACGAGATCGCGCCGACCGCCATGTGGTACAATCCCGACACCGACGATTGCACGATGAAGGCCACCTGACCGGCGCCGTAGCCGATCGCCGCGAAGGGCCCCGGCGTCACCGTCTCGGGCATCAGGTACATGCCCCCCGTGACACCGATCAGCCAGCGCGTCTCGAAGCCGCCATCGGGCAGCGGCAGATCCATGCGCCGAGGCGTCAGCGTCACCGTCCGCTCGCCGTTTTCGGCATTCCACAGATCGAGCCTCAGGTCGCGGCCGTCCGACCGGCCGACGATGTCGCGCAGCTGCGCGAAGGCGAAGACCGGCTCGCCGTCCACCGCGGTGATCACGTCGCCCTCGACCAGCCCGGCCCTGGCGGCGGCCGATTGCGGGCTGACCCCGCCCACCAGCGGCGGATAGGGATAGGGCGCGGTCACCTCGAGCGTCCGCTCGTCGCGGCGCAGGCCGTATTCCAGCTCCGGCTCGAGCGGCAGCGCGTCGAGAAAGAGCGGCAGCTCCTCCACCGTGGGCACGTCGCGCCCGGCAATGGTCAGAAGCCGGTCGCCCGGCTCGATGGGCTGCGCCGCGCCCGGAAGCGGCTGCACCTCCGCCACCGTCAGCGGATCGCTCGCCACGCCGCGGATCGACAGCACCACGGCAAAGACGGCGATCGACAGGATGAAGTTGAAGGCCGGTCCCGCCGCCACCGTCACCGCCCGCGCCCAGAGCGGCGCGCCCGCCATCGTCGCGCGCCGCGCCGCCGGGTCGAGCGGCTCTCCTTGCGTCGCCGCGCCGAGGCTCGTCGCGTTGTCGTCGCCGCGGAACTTGACGTAGCCGCCCACCGGAAACGCGGCGAGCTGCCAGCGGGTGCCGCGCCGGTCGGTGCGCGAGGCGATCACCGGCCCCATGCCGATGGAGAACACGTCGGCCTCGATCCCCGACCAGCGGCCGACGATGTAATGGCCGTATTCATGGATCGCGACGATCACGCTCAGCGCCACCACGAAAGCCAGGATCGTGCCCAGCATCGAGCCGAAATCGGGGATCAGTCCCACCGCGTCCATTCTGTCTCCTTCAGGCCGTCAGCAGGCCGATGGTCTCGTCGGCCAGCGCCCGGGCGCGACCGTCGGCATCGCGCACCATATCGAGGCTGAGCGGACGGTTGCCAAGCCGGTCTGACGACATCTTGTCCATCACCCGCTCGACCAGCTCCGCCATCTGCAGGAACCCGATGCGCCGGGCGATGAAATGATCGAGCGCGCGCTCCTTGGCCGCGTTGAACACCGCGCCCGAGAGGCCGCCCTCGGCCATCACCCGCCGCGCCAGGGCGAGCGCCGGATAGCGCGTCTCGTCGGGGGCGCGGAACGTCAGGCTGCCCAGCTCGGCGAAATCCACCCGCGCCACCGGCAGATCTCGCCGCTCGGGCCAGTTCAGCGCGAAGCCGATGGCGTGGCGCATGTCGGGTGGCCCGATATGCGCCATCAGCGCCCCGTCGTGGAATCCGACCATGGCGTGGATCATCGATTCGGGGTGCACCAGCGCCTCGATCCGGTCGGGCTCGACGCCGAAGAATTCCTTGGTCTCGATCAGCTCCAGCGCCTTGTTGAAGAGCGAGGCGGAATCGATGGTGATCCGCTGGCCCATGTCCCAGTTCGGATGCGTCGCGGCCTCCTCCGGCGTGGCGCGCGCCAGCCGCGCCGCCGGCCAGTCGCGAAACGCCCCGCCCGAGGCGGTGATGATGATCCGCTCGACCGCGCTCATCTCCTCGCCGATCAGCGCCTGGAACACCGCCGAATGTTCGCTGTCGACCGGCAGGACCGTCGCCCCGTGCGCCCGCGCCGTCGCCATCAGGAGCGGCCCGGCGCAGACCAGGCTCTCCTTGTTGGCGAGCGCCAGCGTCGTGCCCTGTTCGAGCGCCACGAGCCCGGGTTCCAGCCCCGCTGCGCCGACGATGCCCGACATGATCCAGTCGGCCGGCCGCTTCGCCGCCTCGATCAGCGCCTCCCGCCCCGCCGCCGCCTCGACCCCTGATCCCGCGAGCGCCGCGCGCAGCTCGTCCAGGCAATCGGGATGCGCCGTCACCGCCAGATCGGCGCGCACCATGCGCGCCTGCGCCGCCAGCCGCGCCACGTTGCGCCCGCCCGTCAGCGCCACCACGTCGAAGGCCTCGGGCCGCCGCTGGATCAGGTCGAGCGTGCTGCAGCCGATGGAGCCGGTGGAGCCGAAGACGGTGACGCGCCGCATCGCCCTCAGCCCACCCCGAGCCCGGGCGGAAAATCGATCAGCTGCGCCACCAGCAGAAACAGCACCGAGGCGCCCAGCATCCCGTCGAACCGGTCGAAGAGCCCGCCATGGCCCGGCAGGAGCGACGAGCTGTCCTTGACGCCGGCACGCCGCTTCACCGCCGATTCGGCGATGTCGCCGATCTGCGCCGCCATGCTGAGGGCGATCGACACCGGCACGATCTCGAGCCCCGAGCCGGTGATACCCATGAAGACCAGACCCACCGCCGCGGCGCCGAGCCAGCCCGCCACCGTCCCCGACCAGGTCTTGTTGGGGCTGACCCGTGGCCACAGCTTCGGCCCGCCGAGCTGGCGGCCGACCAGATAGCCGAAGACGTCCGTGGCGATCACCGCCAGCGCCAGCCACAGCATCCAGATCGCGCCGTTCTCCGAGCGCAGGATGTTGAGCCCGAGCCCCGCCAGCACGATCAGCACCGTGAATACCGCGAAGGTGACGCGCCGGCGCCTGAGCACCGTGATGCCGACGAAGGCCGGCGCGATCAGCAGCGGCAGCGCATAGGCCGCGGGCAGGATCTCGGCCACCATGAGCCCGCCCGCCGCGCTCAGCGCCAGCCCGATCGCCGGCGCCTGCGCGTCGAGCATCCGCACCAGCTCCCAGACCATGATGCCGCTGATGATGACGGTCATCGCCGCAAAGACCGGTCCCCCCAGAACCACGCAGACGAGCCCGATGGCGGCGACGATGGCGCCGGCCCCGATCCGCTCGCCCAGGTCGCTCCAGCGGGACGGGGTCATGCCATCATGGCGCCGAAACGGCGTTCGCGCCGGCCGAACCGGGCCACCGTCTCGGCGAAGATGTCCGCCGTCAGATCCGGCCACAACGTGTCGATGAACTCGTATTCGGCATAGGCCGATTGCCACAGCAGGAAGTTCGAGATGCGGGCCTCGCCGCTGGTGCGGATCACCAGATCCGGGTCGGGCAGGAAATGCGTGTCGAGAAAGCCCGCCAGGACCGTCTCGTCCACGTCGGCCGCGCTCAGCCGTCCGGCCGCCACTTCGCTCGCGAGCCGCTTCGTCGCCCGGCCGATCTCGTCACGGCCGCCGTAATTCAGCGCCACCGTCAGGTGCAGAAGATCGTTCTGCGACGTCAGAAGCTCCAGCCGGTCCATCATCGTGACGAGCTTCGGGTCGAGCCGCAGGCGGTCGCCGATGAACCGCACCCGCACGCCCGACGCCAGAAGCTCGTTGGCCTCGGACTGGATGTAGCGGCGGAAGAGCTTCATCAGCCCCGCCACCTCGACCTGCGTGCGCTTCCAGTTCTCGGTCGAGAAGGCGAACATCGTCAGGTACTTGATGCCGAGGCCGGGGCAGGCCTTGACGACCTCCTTGACGCGGCGGGCGCCGGCGTGATGACCGAACAGCCGCGGCTTGCCGCGCGCCTGCGCCCAGCGCCCGTTGCCATCCATGATGCAGGCGACGTGGCGCGGTGCGCGCGTGATGTTCGTTCCGGCCATCGGAATTACGCTCTCTGACAAGTTCGGGCACGCTTCTGCCTCGTGGACAGGTTCAGGTCTAGTCGCCGGACCCTTAAAAAGTCCCAACGGCCGATTTTTGCGTCCCCCCCTGCGACGTCAAACCTGCATGATTTCCTGCTGCTTCTGTTCCAGCGCATCGTCGACGCGCTTGATATGCGCGTCCGTCATCTCCTGGATCTCGGTCTGCCAGAGCTTCTGGTCGTCCTCCGACATGCCGTTCGACTTGGCCTTCTTCAGCCGGTCCATGCCGTCGCGGCGCACGTTGCGGATCGCGACGCGGGCGTTCTCGGCATAGCCGCCGGCGACCTTGGCAAGCTCGCGGCGGCGCTCCTCGTTCAGCTCGGGAATCGGCAGCCGGATCGTCAGCCCGTCGATCACCGGGTTGATCCCGAGACCCAATTCCCGGATCGCCTTCTCCGCCTTGCCGAGCAGGCTCTTGTCCCAGATCGTGACGGTGACCATCCGCGGCTCGGGCACGTTGACGGTGCCCACCTGGTTGATCGGCGTCGGCTGGCCATAGGCCTCGACCATCACCGGCTCCACCATCTGCGCCGAGGCCCGCCCGGTCCTGAGCGACGCGAATTCCTGCCTCAGCGCCGTCATCGCGCCGTCCATCCGGCGCTGCAGGTCGTCGGTATCGAAGTCCGTGTCTTCCGCCATCGCTTCCGTCTTTCCTTGCTGGCGCCGCCCTTGAGGCATATCTCGGCCGCGCGCGCCCGTCGCGGCGAGATATGCCTCAAGGGCGGCGCGAGTTCCAGCCGCCTATCCCGTCTCCGACACGATCGAGAACGTGCCCTCGCCGGCCAGGATGCCGCGGAACCCGCCCGGCTCGTCGAGGCTGAAGACGATGATCGGCAGATTGTTGTCGCGCGCCAGCGCGATCGCCGAGGCGTCCATGACGTTCAGGTGCTTCTGCAGCACCTCGTCATAGCTCACCCGGTCGTAGCGCACCGCGTCCGGGTGCCGCTTGGGGTCGCGGTCATAGACGCCGTCGACCTTGGTGCCCTTGAAGATCGCCTGGCAGTTCATCTCGTTGGCCCTGAGCGTCGCGGCGGTGTCGGTGGTGAAATACGGGTTGCCGGTTCCGGCGGCGAAGATGCAGACCCGCTGCTTTTCCAGGTGCCGCACCGCGCGGCGCCGGATATAGGGCTCGGCCACCTCGTTCATGGTGATCGCCGAGATCACCCGGGTATGGATCCCGAGGCTCTCGAGCGCCCCCTGCATCGCCAGCGCGTTCATCACCGTGGCGAGCATCCCCATGTAATCGGCGGTCGTCCGCTCCATCCCCTGCGCCGAGCCCTGCAGGCCGCGAAAGATGTTGCCGCCGCCGATCACCATGCAGATCTCGACGCCCATCTCGTGGACCGACTTCACCTCCCGGGCGATGCGCGCCACCGTCGGGGGATGAAGCCCGAAGCCCTGATCGCCCATCAGCGCCTCGCCCGAGATCTTCAGAAGAACCCTGTCGTAGCGCCGTGTGCCGTGTGCCTCGGCCATGAATGCCCCCGTTTTGCGTCGAGCCGGAAAATGTCGCAAAAGACGCGCCGACACAACATCCCCAAGGCCCGAAAGCCCGGCGCGGATTCCCGCCGGGCGCCCGGCCCGCCGCACCATGCCGGAGGGTGCAGACATGATGCCACAGGAGGCGGTGGACCGCGCCGCAGGCGATCGCCCGGTGCTGATCGCCGGGCCCACGGCCAGCGGCAAGTCGGCGCTGGCGCTCGCCATCGCCGAGACCCATGGCGGGCGCATCGTCAATGCCGACGCGCTACAGGTCTACGCTCCCTGGCCGCTCCTGACCGCGCGCCCGGGCGCCGCCGAGCTCGCTCGCGCGCCCCACGCTCTCTACGGCCATGTCGACGCCGGCACGGACTATTCCGTCGGCCATTGGCTGCGCGAGGTGGCGCCGCTCCTGGCCGGGCCTCGACCGATCGTCGTCGGCGGCACCGGCCTCTACCTCACCGCTCTGACCCAAGGGCTGGCGCCGATCCCGCCGGTGCCGCCCGAAATCCGCGCCCGCGCCGCCACGCTTCCGCGCGAGGCGATGCTCGCCGATCTCGATCCTGCCACGCGCGCACGGATCGATCCCCTGAACCCCGCCCGCGTCCGCCGTGCCTGGGAGGTGCTGATGGCCACCGGCCGGCCGCTGGCCGAGTGGCAGGACGCGCCGGCCCGGCCGCTCCTGCCGCTCGGCCGGGCGCTGGCCATTCTCGTCACGGCGCCGCCCGACCGCCTCGCTCCGCGCATCGAGCGGCGCTTCGACGCGATGCTGGCCGCCGGCGCCCTCGAGGAGGCGCGCGCCAACCTCGCCCGTTGGGACCCGGCGCGCCCGGCCCACCGCGCGATCGGCGCGGCCGAGCTCGTGGCCCATCTCGAGGGCGCGATCGACCTCGCCACCGCGCGCCACCGCGCCATCGTCGCCACCCGGCAATACGCCAAACGGCAACGCACCTGGTTTCGCGCCCGGATGCGGCAATGGATCCCCCTCACCCTGCCCGATGCGTCCGATGCGTGACGCGGACCGGCGCGGAACCGCCGGTCCAGGCACCGAGGGCCGCCGCCGCCGTGCAGGAGACCGCGCCTGCCCGACAGCCGGCGCCGGCCGCGCCCGCAGGGCGATCCCGGCCCCCGAAGGTTGACGGCGCGGCAACATTCGTGCGCAATGGCCGCCTCACATGCAGGTCGCGTTGCGCGCAAGGGGTCCCGCGCCAGCGGACTGGCCCCGCTTGATCCCGTGCCGCCCGATCCCGGCTTCGCCCCATCAGGGAGACATCGATGACCCATCCCACCGACCGGCTGCATCCGGCCGCCCGCATGCATGCCGAGGAGTATCGTGCCGGCCGGATCAGCCGGCGCGAGTTCCTGACGCGCGCCACCGGGCTCGGGCTCGGCGCCGCGGCGGCCTACGGCCTGATCGGCGGTGCCCCTCCCGCCCGCGCCCAGAGCGCCGCGATCCGCCAGGGCGGTACGCTGCGCATCCAGCAGGAGATCATCGCGCTCAAGGATCCGCGCCTCTGGGACTGGTCCGAGATCGGCAATTTCGGCCGGCTCTGGCTCGAATACCTCGTGGAATACGAACCCGACGGCTCGTTCCGCGGCATGCTCGCCGAACGCTGGGACGTCAACGACGACGCCACCGAATACGTCTTCCACCTGCGCCCCGGCATCGCCTGGTCGAACGGCGATGCGTTCACCGCCGCCGATGTCGTGCACAATTTCGAGCGCTGGGGCGATGCCGCGGTCGAGGGCAATTCCATGGCCACCCGGATGGGCGGCCTCGTCGATCCCGAGACGCGGACGCTGCGCGAGGGCGCGGTCACGGCGCTCGACGACCTGACCGTTCGCGTCGTCCTGCCGCGGCCCGACATCACCCTCGTCGCCTCGCTCTCCGACTACCCGGCGGCGCTGGTGCACCCTTCCTACGCGGGCGGCGACATCATGGACGACCCGATCGGCACCGGCCCGTTCCTGCCGGTCTCCTACGAGGTCGGCATCCGCGGCGTCGCCGAGCGGCGCGAAGGCCCGTGGTGGGGCACGGAGGTCTATGGCGGCCCCTATGTCGACCGGGTCGAGTACATCGATTACGGCACCGATCCGGCCGCCTGGCTGTCGGCCATCGAGGCCGGCGAGGTCGACATGCTCTACGAGAGCGTCGGCGAGTTCATCGACATCATGGACCAGCTCGGCTTCGAGAAATCCGAGGCGGTGACCGCCAACACCCTGGTCATCCGGCCCAACCAGAAGGCGGACGTGAACGGCGAGACGCCCTATGCCGATGTCGCCGTTCGCCGCGCGCTCGCACTCGCCGTCGACAACGGCATCCTGCTGGAGCTCGGCTATTCGGGTCTCGGCACCCTGGCCGAGAACCACCACGTCTGCCCGATCCATCCCGAATACGCCAAGGTCGAGCCGCCCCGCTACGCCCCGGACGAGGCGCGGCAGATGCTCGAGGAGGCCGGCATGGGCGATTTCGTCCACCCGCTCGTTTCCCTCGACGACGGCTACCAGCGCGACACCTGCGACGCCGTGGCAGCCCAGCTGCGCGACGCCGGCATCCAGGTCGAGCGACAAATCCTGCCCGGCTCGACCTACTGGAACGACTGGCTGAAATTCCCGTTCTCCGCCACCGAATGGAACGGCCGGCCGCTCGGCGTCCAGGTCCTCGGCCTCGCCTACCGCTCGGGCGTGCCGTGGAACGAATGCGCCTATGCCTCCGAGACGTTCGACAGCCTTCTCGACGAGGCGGAGCTCGATCGCCGATGCCGATGCGCGCCGCGACGTCATGGCCCGGATCGAACGGCTGATGCAGGAGGACGGCGTCATCATCCAGCCCTACTGGCGCTCGACCTACCGCCATTTCGTGCCGTCCCTGGTCGGCGCGGAGATGCACCCGATGTTCGAGATCCACGCCTACAAGATCGGCTTCGCCGAGACCTGAGGCTGGGGCTGCGCCGGCGCGGCGCTATGTTGACCGGGGATCGCTGGCAAACGGGGACAGACCATGGGCGCCTTCCTGCTCCGCCGGACCGCGGTGATGCTGCTCACCGCGCTCTGCCTGACCTTCGTCGTCTTCGTGCTGACCAATCTCGATCCCAATCTCGAGAAGGTTGCCAAGACGCAGGGCAACGCCCGGATGAGCGACGCCGACGTGACCTCCTGGCTCGAGACGCGCGGCTACGAGCGCCCGCTCCTGGTGAAATACGGCGAATGGCTGGGCGTGCTGCCGGGCTTCGTCATCGAACAGCCCGACGGCTCGGTGCGCGGCCGCTGCTTCGGCCAGGCGCCCGAACCGCCGCCCGGCGCGCCCTCCCGCTGCGGCGTCTTGCAGGGCAACTGGGGCTATTCCACCGTCTTCCGCGAGGAGGTCGGCACGATCATCGCCACCCGGCTCGGGCTGACCGCCAAGCTGATGCTCTGGGTGATCCTGCTGATGGTCCCCTCGGCGCTGCTGATCGGCATCCTCGCCGGCATGCGCGAGGGCTCGCGCACCGACCGCACGCTCTCGACCGTCTCGATCCTGTCCACCGCCACGCCCGAATACGTGTCGGGCGTCATCCTGATCGCCGTCTTCGCCTCCTCGGCGGGCGGGCTCGGCTGGTTCAAGGGCACCGCGACCTCCGCCATGGAGGACGCCACCTTCGGGAACTTCCTGCTGCCCGTCGTCACCATCGCGCTCTACGGGATGGGCTACATCGCCCGCATGACCCGCGCCTCGATGGCCGAGGTGATGACCCAGCAATACATCCGCACGGCGCGGCTGAAGGGCGTGGCCTTCCGCGACGTGGTTCTCAAGCACGCGCTCCGCAACGCGCTGATCGCGCCCTTCACGGTCATCATGCTGCAATTCCCGTGGCTTCTGAACGGCGTCGTCATCGTCGAGACGTTGTTCAACTACAAGGGCTTCGGCTGGACGCTGGTGCAGGCCGCGGGCAACAACGACATCGAGCTGCTGCTCGCCGTCTCGGTCGTCTCGGTGGTCGTCGTCCTCGTCACGCAGCTCATCTCCGATATCGGCTACGTCTATCTGAACCCGAGGATCAGCGTGTCATGACCGCCACCCGGCCACGCCGCCCGTTTCCGCCCGACCGCCCAGCCCGCGCCGGAGCCCGCCGATGGAGCCGCTGAACTGGACCGGCGCGCTGGCGCCGCTCGTCCCGGTCCTCTGGACCGTCGCGGCGCTGACGCTGCTGCTCGTCGCGGTGCGCCTGGTGGCCGGCCTGTTCCTCGATCCGGGCGAGGCGACCAGCAATGCCGACGGCACCCTCGTCGCCGCCCGCGGCCCGCTCGGGCTTCTCGAGACGGCGGCCTACTGGGCGCTCGCGGCCACCGCCGCGACGCTAGTGGCGCTCGTCGCGGGCGGCGCCGCGCTGGGTCTGGCGGGCGGCATCCTGGGCGGCGTCTCGCGCCGGCTCCTGCCGGTCTGGGGGGCGCTCGTGCTCCTCTTCGCGGCCTCGTTCGTCTGGCGCCGCCGGCTCGGCCTCTACGGCAAGCTCTTCAACTCGGCGATCGGCGTGGCTGGGTTCGCCCTCGTGATGTTCTGGGTCTTCGCCGCGATCTTCGGGGCGATGGACCTGATCATCACCCACGATCCGCTGGCGCAATCGGCGGCGATGAAGAACGAGCTGCCCGGCACGCCCTACACCCGGATGATCGGCGACGCGGCCGAGGGCGCCTATCCCTATTACCTGCTCGGCGGCGACAATCTCGGCCGCGACGTCTTTTCGCGGATGATCGCCGGCGCCTGGACCGTGGTCCAGATCGCGCCGCTCGCCACCGCCTTCGCCTTCATGGTGGGCATCACGCTGGGGCTTCCGGCGGCCTATTCCGGCGGCCGGCTCGACACGTTCCTGACCTTTCTCGCCAACCTCATCCTGGCCTTCCCGGTGATCCTGCTGTTCTACCTTCTCGTCACGCCCGAGATCGTCGCCACCGGCATCCCCGCCTACATGGCCGCGGTGATGTTCGTCTTTCCGATCATCTTCGTGACGATCCTGCTGAATTCGCGCTACCATACCCGCCCCGAGCTGCGCCTGCCGCTCCTCGCGGGGGTCCTGGCGGTGATGCTCTGGCTCTATCTCTCGCTCGTCTCCGACCGATACGGGCCGATCTCGGTGCTGCCGCCCTGGCTCGACCTCTTCGACATCCCCGGCGGCATCCTCGTGGTGTTCGTCTCGGTGGTCTTCGTCAACGCCCCCACCGTCTTCCGCATCGTCCGCGGCATCGCCCTCGACGTGAAGACCCGCGACTACGTCTCGGCCGCGCAGACGCGGGGCGAAGGGCCATGGTACATCATGCTGTGGGAGATCCTGCCCAATGCCCGCGGCCCGCTGATCGTCGATTTCTGCCTGCGCGTCGGCTACACCACGATCCTGCTCGGCACGCTGGGGTTCTTCGGGCTGGGCCTGCCGCCCGAAAGCCCCGACTGGGGCTCGACCATCAATGACGGGCGCAAGCTTCTCGCGATCTATCCGCATCCGGCGCTCGCTCCGGCCATCGCGCTCCTGTCGCTGGTCCTCGGGCTCAACCTCCTCGCCGACGGCCTGCGCGAAGAAAGCCTGAGGGACTGACATGGACGGGCCCGCGCATCGCGGCGGCGACGACGGCCGGATCGCCACCGTGTTCATGGCAAGCTGCCCCGGCGCGAAGGAACAGGCCGCCGGCCGGCCGCTCGCCGGCGCCTCGGGCCGCAATCTCGAGGCCGCCCTGCCGCATCTGCAATCGCGCTTCGGCGCCGACCTCTTCCCGTCGCTGCGCCTCGACGACTATACCCTCACCAATGCCTGGCCCCGGATCGAACATCCCGCCGCCACCGGACGCAGCGAAGCCACCGCCGCCGAGGTCATGGCCCCCGACAATCTCGCCGCCGCGGCGCGTCGCATCGGGGACCCCTTCTGTCTCGTGGCGCTGGGCGAGCGGGCCGCGGTGCTCGGCCGGGCGCTCCGCCCCCGCCGCCTTGTCTCGGGCCGGCACCCCTCGCCCCTGAGCCTCAACATCCGCTTCCGCTCCGAGCGCGCCACCCCCGCGCTGCGCACCGACGACCGGCTCAGCCAATGGGTCGCCGCGATGGAGGACAGCGCCGGTGCCTGATCCCGATCGCAACGCCGCGGGACCGATCCGCCTCGGCCGCGTTAACCTCCTGCTCCGCGCCAGCGGTCCGATGCAAGTCCGATGGAATTCCGATGCAAGTCCGACCGGCCGTTTCGGCCCTGACCGGAGAACGTGAATGACCGCGAACGATGCGCCCGAGCCGATCCTCGAGATCGACAACCTGTCGATCTCCTTCTTCACCCGCCTGCGCGAGATCCCGGCGGTGATGGATTTCTCGACCCGCGTCATGCCCGGCGAGGCGATGGAACTCGTGGGCGAATCGGGCTGCGGCAAGTCCACCGTGGCGCTCGGCGTGATGCGCGATCTGGGCCAGAACGGCCGCATCACCGGCGGCACCATCCGCTACAAGGGCCGCGACATGGCCTCGCTCTCCGAGGCCGAGCTCCGCGACATCCGCGGCCGCGAGATTTCGATGATCTATCAGGAGCCTATGGCGTCTCTCAACCCGGCGATGCGGGTCGGGCGGCAGCTGATGGAGGTGCCGATCATCCATGACGGCCTGTCGAAATCCGCCGCCCGCGCCCGCGCGCTCGAGGTGGTGGCCGACGTCAAGCTGCCCGATCCCGAGCGCATCCTCACCGCCTATCCCCACCAGCTTTCGGGCGGCCAGCAGCAGCGCATCGTCATCGCCATGGCGCTGATGGCCAATCCCTCGCTCCTGATCCTCGACGAGCCCACCACCGCGCTCGACGTCACCGTCGAAGCCGCGGTCGTCGACCTCGTCCGGGATCTGGGCAAGAAATACGGCACCTCGATGCTCTTCATCAGCCACAATCTCGGCCTGGTGCTCGAAACCTGCGACCGCCTCTGCGTGATGTATTCCGGCGAGGCGGTCGAGACCGGCAATATCGGCGACGTCTTCGACGCCATGCGCCACCCCTATACCCAGGCGCTGTTCCGCTCGATCCCGCTTCCCGGTGCCGACAAGAACGCCAAGCCGCTCGTCGCCATCCCCGGCAACTTTCCCCTTCCCGACGAGCGCCCGCCGGGCTGCAATTTCGGCCCGCGCTGCGACTATTTCCAGGGCGGCCGCTGCGATGCGACCGAGATCCCGATGTTTTCCGTCTCGGGCGACGAGCGCCACCAGACCCGCTGCCTCCGCCACGACGAGATCGACTGGACGCGGATGGACCTGGGCGAGGTCGCGGTCGAGAAGACGCCGATCGGCGAGACCATCCTGAAGATGGAGGATCTGCGGAAGTACTACGAGGTTTCCTCGTCCTCGCTGTTCAAGGGCGGCGAGACCCGCGTGGTCAAGGCCAACGAGAGCCTGACCTTCGAGGCCCGCGAATCCGAGACCCTCTCGATCGTGGGCGAATCGGGGTGCGGCAAGTCCACCTTCGCCAAGGTGCTCATGGGTCTCGAGACGGCGACCGACGGCACCATCACGCTCGACAACCACGCCATCGGCGATACCGCCATCCAGAACCGCGACACCCAGACCGTCGCCGACGTGCAGATGATCTTCCAGAACCCGTTCGACACGCTCAACCCGTCCATGACGGTCGGCCGCCAGATCATCCGCGCGCTCGAGGTCTTCGGCGTCGGCACCAGCGAGGCGGACCGGCGGGCGCGGATGCTCGACCTGCTCGATCTGGTCAAGCTGCCGCGGGAATTCGCGGACCGGATGCCCCGCCAGCTCTCCGGCGGTCAGAAGCAGCGCGTGGGCATCGCCCGCGCCTTCGCCGGTGGCGCGCGGGTCGTGGTGGCCGACGAACCCGTCTCGGCCCTCGACGTCTCCGTCCAGGCCGCGGTGGCCGATCTGCTGATGGAGATCCAGCGGAACGAGAAGACGACGCTTCTCTTCATCAGCCACGACCTCTCCATCGTTCGCTACCTGTCCGATCGGGTCCTCGTCATGTATCTCGGCCACGTCGTCGAGATCGGTGATACCGATCAGGTCTTCGCGCCGCCCTACCACCCCTACACCGAGGCGCTGCTGTCGGCCGTTCCGATCGCCGATACCCGCGTCGAGAAAAAGCACATCGTCCTTGAGGGCGACGTTCCCTCGGCCATGAATCCGCCGCCGGGCTGCCCGTTCCAGACGCGGTGCCGCTGGAAGTCCGAGGTGCCCGGCGATCTCTGCGAGCGGGAGGTGCCGCCGATGGTGCGCTTCGGTCCCGATGGCGGCCACCAGATCAAGTGCCATCTCAGCCGGGCCAAGCTCGAAGCGATGGAGCCGGTCATCACCCTCGCGGCGGAATGAGGAACGAAGCGGGTCGCGCGCGTGTTGCCATTCCGACGAGCGGGGTGCGACATCGCTACCCGGACGAGGGGGATAACATGGCGACGAACGGCGACTTTGACTGGGCCATCCCGATCATGCGGGCCGGCTATGCCGGCCGCGCGCTCGTCTATCTGGTCGTGGCCGGGTATTCGCTCTGGTCGATCCTGCACGGCGGCGGCGGCGAGGGCACATCCTCGGCCCTCGCCCGCCTCGAGACGACGATCGGCGGCAACGTCGTGCTCCTGGCGATCTTCCTCGGCATGCTCTGCTACGCCGTCTGGCGGCTGATCGATGCCACCTGGGACCTCGAATGCTACGGCTCGGACGGCGAAGGCATCGTCGCCCGGATCGGCATGTGCGTCACCGGCGTGATCCACTTCGCCATCGGCGTCGGCGCGCTCCTGATCCTCTTCACCGCCTCGGGCGGCGGAGGCGAAAGCACCATCTCCAAGGCGGTGGGCGCGATCCTGGGATGGCCCGGCGGCCGCTGGATCCTGATCGCGGCGGCCCTGGCGACGATCGGCGCCGGCGGCTACTACATCAAGAAGGGCTATAGCCGCGATTACCGCAAGCATCTGCGGGCAAATCATTTCACCCGCAACTGGGACACGCTGCTCAGGGCCGGCGTCGGTAGCCAGGGGATCGTTGTCGGCATCATCGGCGCCTTCATTGCCTATGCCGCCTGGACCTATTCGCCCGACAGCGCCGGCGGCCTCGGCTCGGTCTTCTCCTGGCTCTCGGGGCAGCCCTACGGCCAGGCGCTCGTGCTTGCGCTCTGCGCCGGATTGCTGTGTTTCGCGCTGTTCTGCGGCGTGAATGCGGTCTTCCGGATCGTGCCGCGCGCCAGCGATCCGGACATCGAGACCCTCGCCGCTCGGTTCAAGGCGCAGGCCGATCCCCGCTGATCCGGCTTCCCGGACCTGCTAGCGGCCAAGGATCGCGGCCACGTAGGCGGTCGTCTCGGCATAGGGCGGGACGCCGCCATGCCGCTCCACCGCGCCGGGACCCGCATTGTAGGCGGCAAGCGCATGCCGCCAATTCCCGAACGTGCGGTATTGCTGGGCCAGATACCGCGCGCCCCCATCGAGGTTCTGGTCAGGATCGGTCGGGTCGACGCGCAGCCGACGCGCCGTCTCGGGCATGAGTTGCGCGAGCCCGATCGCCCCCTTGTGCGACACGGCGGCAGGGTTCCAGCCCGATTCGCGCTGCACCAGCCGCAGGAAGACATCCTCGGGAACGCCGTGTCGCCGCGCCGCCGCCCGCGCGCTGGCGAGCCAGCGTCCGCGATAGCTGCCGGTATAGGGGGCGGCCGCGGCGTCGCGCCGTTCGGGGCCCGGCTTCACCTTGGGCTGCAGCCGGACCGAACTTTCGTATTGCGATGCTGCCCGACCGTCGAGGACGCCAAGCTTCGATGAAAAATCGGACGAGCCTCTCGTCGAGAACAAGGTGTCCGCAGATCCGGCGACAGGGAACGCGCAGATTAGCGCGAGGCCCAGCACAACTTTCATTCCTACCCCCGATATGTCCCGCCGCCGAGCCTAGGCGATCGGTTGGGCCACTTCCAGCATTTCGTCTCAAACCCGCTGTTCCTCGCCCGGCCGCTATGCAAGTTTCCGCGCGACCGACGAACCCGACGAATCTGCAAGGAGAGGCACATGGCCGGATCCGTGAACAAGGTGATCCTGATCGGAAATCTGGGACGCGACCCGGAGACGCGGACCTTCTCGAACGGCGGCAAGGTCTGCAACCTGCGGATCGCCACCTCCGAGACGTGGAAGGACCGCAATACCGGCGAGCGGCGGGAACGCACGGAATGGCATTCCGTCGCGATCTTCTCCGAGCCGCTGGCGCGCGTGGCGGAGCAATATCTGCGCAAGGGCTCGAAGGTCTATATCGAGGGTCAGCTCGAGACCCGCAAATGGCAGGACCAGTCCGGGCAGGACCGCTATTCGACCGAGGTCGTGCTGCGCCCCTATCGCTCGGAACTGACCATGCTCGACGGGCGCGGCGAAGGCGGCGGCGGCGGGTCGCAGGACGATCGCGGCGGCTCGGGTGGCGGCTATGGCGGCGGCTCCGGCGGGGGCGGCTATGGCGACGACCGGGGCGGCGGCGGCGGCTATCCCGATTCCGACGACGAGATCCCGTTCTGAACGCGCCGCGCTGGTCGCCGCGGGTCGTGGCGGCCGGTCACGGACCTTTCTCTGGCACGAGGCGGGCGCGCAGGAGGCCCCTGAGGCTGTTGCCGACGCAGAGCCGCGCGCCGACAAGATCGGCCGGCCGCAGGACCCGCTCCCGCGCACGCCCCTGCGCGATCAACTCCTCGCGCAGGATGCCCGGCAGGGCGCCGCACCGGACGGGCGGCGTCAGCAAACCCTCATCGGTGACGGCGAAGATCGTGGTGATCGCGCCCTCGGCCACCTCGCCGCGCTCGTTGAGAAACAGCACCTCCTCCGCATCGTCGGGCAGCGCCGCGCGCGCCCGGTCGTAGATCCCTCTGCGGCTGGTCTTCACCCGCCTCCAGGGATCATCGGACCGGACCCGCTCGGCGGCCCAGCGCAGCCGCCAGACCGGCGGCGCCGCGGCAATCGGGCCGACCGACAGAGCCAGCGTCCCGCCGGCGGCAAGCGTCAGCCGGGCGCGGCGGGACTGCGGACCGCAGGCGGCTCGAAGCTGCGCCGCCGCCCCGCCGCGGTCGAAGGCGATCCCCAGATCGCGCGCCGTGCGCGCCATGCGCGCGAGATGCCGCTCGCCGCGCACCGGTCCCGCCGGATCGAGGCGCAGCGTCTCGATGACCGTCAGCCCCGGTGGCAGAGATCGGCGAAACGGGCCTTCCACAGCGCCTCCTCGTATTCTCCGGAGGCGGTGCTGTCATGCACCACTCCGCCTCCGACATTGAGCCGCACCCGGCCATCGGGCCACAGCGTCAGCGACCGGATGGCCACCCCGAAGCGCATCGAGCCGTTCGGGGCGATCCAGCCCGATGCGCCGCAATAGGCGCCGCGGGGCGTTTCCTCCAGCTCGCGGATGATCTCCATCGCGCGGATCTTCGGCGCGCCGGTGACTGATCCGCAGGGAAAGAGCGCCCGGAAGACCTGCCCGAGCGTCGTGCCCGGCACGAGCGCGCCGGTCACGTCCGACACCATCTGGTGCACCGTCTCGTAGCTCTCGATGGTGAAGAGGCGCGGCACCCGGACCGAGCCCACGCGCGAGATCCGCGAGATGTCGTTGCGCAGCAGGTCGACGATCATCAGGTTCTCAGCCCGGTTCTTCTCGGACATGGCGAGGCTGGTGCGCAGCGCCCGATCCTCGGCCGGATCGGTGCCGCGCGGCGCGGTGCCCTTCATCGGGCGCGCGCGGATGGCGCCGTCCCGGTCGATCTCGAAGAACAGTTCAGGCGATCGGCCGACGATCGCCATCTCTTCGGTCTCGACGAGCACGCCGTACCGGACCGGCTGCCGCCGCGCCAGCGCGGCGGCGAGCGCGGCCGCGCTGCCGGTGGCCCGACCCTCCATCGGAAAGGTCAGGTTCGCCTGATAGATGTCTCCCGCCGCGATGTAGTCGCGGAGCCGCTCGAAGGCGTGGCCGTAGCGGTCCGCGTCCCAGCACGGCGCGAGGTCGGTGATGGCAACCGATTCGGGCGCGGCGTCGGGCACCCGCCCCGGCCCGTCATAGACGCCGAAGGAGAGAAGCGGCAGGTCGCGGGACGCCGGCATGAGGCTCGAGAGCTTCGTCGACAGCGCATATCCCAGCTCGTAGCTCGCGAAGCCCGCCAGCCAGCCCCCGGCCGCCCGTGCCCGCTCCATCGCCTCGAACGCCCCGGCAATCTCGGCGGGCTCCGTCGCGGTGATGGTTGCGACCGGATCGGCGAAGCGGGCCGGCCGACGCTCCGGCCCCTCGTCGAACGTGACGGCGAGGCTCACCGCGCCGCCAGGGCGTCCGCCAGAACCGCGCGCAGCGCCGCGGGCGGCACGTCCTGGGTGACGAAGGCCCGCCCGATCCCCCTGACAAGGATGAGGCGCGCCCGGCCATCCACCACCTTCTTGTCCTGGGCCATCAGCTCGATCAGCGCATCGGCCCCGGGCAGATCGCCCGGGATATGGGCGAGATCGTGCTTGGCCCCCATCGCCGCCAGATGGGCGCGCAGGCGCGACGGCTCCTCCTGCGGGCAAAGGCCGAGCCGTGCCGACAGGTCGAGCGCCAGACCGCAGCCGATCGCCACCCCCTCGCCATGCAGCAGACGGTCGGAATAGCCGGTCGCGGCCTCGAGCGCGTGGCAGAACGTGTGGCCGAGATTAAGGAGCGCCCGTTCGCCTTCCTCGGTCTCGTCCCGCGCCACGATGTCGGCCTTCATCTGCACCGAGCGCGCGACCGCCTCGGCCCGCAGCCGCTCGTCCGCCGCCAATGCCGGGCCGTGCCGTTCGAGCCATCCGAAGAAGTCCGCATCGCCCAGCAGGCCGTATTTCACCACCTCGCCATAGCCCGCCAGGAAGTCGCGCCCGGGCAGCGTCGACAGCGCCTCCGTATCCGCGAGGACGAGCGCCGGCTGATGGAAGGCGCCGATCAGGTTCTTGCCGGCCCGGGCGTTGACGCCGGTCTTGCCGCCGACCGAGGAATCCACCTGCGCCAGCAGCGAGGTCGGCACCTGCACGAACCGCACCCCGCGGCGCAGGATGGCCGCCGCGAAGCCCGCCAAGTCGCCGATGACGCCACCACCGAAGGCGACCACGACGTCGCGCCGCTCGATCCGCCGCTCGAGCAGCCATTCGACCGTCCGGCCGAGCGCCTCCCAGCTCTTCGTCGCCTCCCCCGGCGGCAAGCTGAGGGTCTCGGCCTCGATGCCGGCCTCCGCCAGGGACGCCTCGAGAGGCGCGAGATGGTGACGCGCCACCGTCTCGTCGGTAATGACCGCCACGCGCGGACGGGCGAGGTGCGGCGCGATCTCCGCTCCCACCCGCGCCAGAAGGCCCGCTCCGATTCGCACCGTATAGCTTCGGGGTCCCAGATCGACCCGCACCTCGTGCATGCTCACTCCTCAAAGACGTCCGGACGGGTCCTGATGACCCCGATGGTCTTGGCCGCCATCTGCTCGACGCTGAGGTCGGCTTCGGCGTCGACGGTCAGATCCGCCGTGGCGTAGCTCGGCTCCCGGGCGTCGATCAAGGCATAGAGGGTCGCCCGCGGATCAGCGGTCTGCAGAAGCGGCCTCGTGTTCTTGCGCCTGACCCGGTTCCACAGGATCTCCCGGTCGGCGCGGATCCAGACCGCCACGCCGCGCTCGTAAATCGTCTTCCGGTTGCGCGCGTCCAGAAACGCGCCGCCGCCGGTCGACAGGATGCAGGGCCGGTCATCCAGCAGCCGCGACAGGATCTGGCTTTCCTTCTCGCGGAAGAACGCCTCGCCGTCGCGCACGAAGATCTCGGCCACGGTGGCATTGGCGGCCTTCTGGATCTCGCTGTCGCAATCGCGGAACGGCACGTCGAGCATCTTCGCCAGGGCGGATCCCACCGCGGTCTTTCCCGCTCCCATCATGCCGACCATCACCACCGTCTTGCGCAACCGGGACATGGTTCTGGCGGTCACTCGCTCCGTGGGCAATTCGGCGCCTGAATGGCGTGATATCGCGTGAAAGACCAGCTATAAAGCATCACAACCACGCCGCAGAGCGTCGGGGGGCGGGGCAGGCAAAAGGGGCCTTTTGTGCTCAAGCTACTGAAATTAATTGCCTTTCTACTGATCATCGGATTCGTCGCGCTGGTCGTCTATGCCTATCTGGGCGATCTCTCCCCTCGGCTGAGCGACCAGAGCGTGCCCGTGACGCTCGATGCGGACTAGCTGCGCCGCGCTGCTCGTCGGCCTCTGGCCGACCGTCCTCGCAGCACAGGACGCGCCCCTGTCGGCGATCGACTGGCTCTCCAATTCGGTGGCTGTGGCGGTGCCCGAGCCGCCCACCACCAACTCGGCGCTGCCGGAAACGATCACCGTCCGGCCGCTCGACCACCCGGTCCCCGACGCGGTCGGGCTGATGGACGCGGAGGCGGCAGGCCTGCCCGCCGATCTCTGGGTCGCCTCGGACACGCGCACGCTTGCCCGGCAGCTTGCCGGGATGCGCCCCACGGGGCTCGCCGCGGGCCAGGAGCTTCTGCGCGACATGGTCTCGGTGCGCGCCGATCCGCCGCGGGACAGCGCCGGCGGTCTGGCCTTCTTTCTCGCCCGCCTCGACACGCTTCTGGACCACGCGGCATTCGCCGAGGCGCGCCGCCTCATGGAGCAGGTGGGCTACGATCGGCCCGAGATCTTCCGGCGCTGGTTCGACCTGGCGCTCCTGACGGGGCAGGAGAACCGCGCCTGCGCGCGCATGCGGGCGCTGCCCGAGATCACCCCGACCTATCCGGCGCGCATCTTCTGTCTCGCCCGGTCGGGCGACTGGCCGGCCGCCGCCGTCACGCTCGAGACCGCCCGCGCGCTCGGCGTCATCACGCCGGCCGAGACCGAGCGGCTCACCCGCTTTCTCGACGAGTTCGCGGATGCCATCGCCCTGCCGCCGCCCGAGGCCGCGACGCCGCTCGACTACATGCTCTACGAGGCGATGGGCGAGCCGTTGCGCAGCGCCTCCCTGCCGCTGCCGTTCGCACGCGCCGATCTGAGGGAACATATCGGCTGGAAGCCGCAGCTTGCCGCCGCCGAACGCCTGGCGCGCGCCGGCGCCATGAACGGCGGCGAGTTGTGGCAGGTCTATGGCCGGCGCGCGCCGGCCGCCTCGGGCGAGCCCTGGGATCGGGTCGCCGCAGCGCAGGCCTTTGATGCGGCGCTGGCCAAAGGCGACGCGGCCGCGGTCGCCGCGAGCCTGCCCGCGATCTGGGAGGAGATGCGCGCGGCCCGGCTCCTGCCGGTCTTCTCGCGGTGGGCGGCGCCGGCGCTGATCGACCTGCCGCTCGAGGGCGAGCCGCGGGCCATCGCGGTCGAGGCCGCGCTGCTGGCGGGCCTGGGCGAGCGGGTCGCCGACGCGGCGCCGACGCCGCTGCTGCGCCAGATCGCCGCCGGCGAGCCGCCCGCGGGCGTGGCTGGCGATGGGGAAGCCGGCGCCGTTGCGGCGGGGCTGACCGCGGCGGAGGCGCCGGCGCGCGCCGCCGGGCTTCTGGCCGACGGCCGCATCGGCGAGGCGCTGCTCTACGCCATCGAGCTGCTCGACCGCGGCGCCGCCGGTTCTCTCGACGCCCTGAGCGACGGGCTCGCGATCCTGCACGTGGCAGGCTTCGAGGATCGCGCCCGTCTTGCCGCCATCGAGATCCTGCTGACGGAGCCGCAATCGTGAGCATGGCCCACAGCATCGCCATCTATCTCGAGGCGCAGGCCGCGCAGGCCGGCGCCGCGCGGAACACGCAGCTCGCCTATGCGCGCGACCTGAAGGATTTCGCCGGCTGGCTCGAGGCGCGAGAGACCGATTTCGGCCGCGCCGAACGCGACGAGATCGAGAGCTACCTGATCCATTGCGACGCGCAGGGATTGTCGCAGGCGACCCGGGCGCGACGTCTCTCGGCGATCAAGGGGTTCTACCGGTTCGCCTACGAGGAGGGATGGCGCGCGGACAACCCCGCCATCCGCATCAAGGGCCCGGGCCGGCAGAAGCGGCTTCCCCGGACGCTCGAGGTCGACGAGGTCGACCGCCTGATCGACGCCGCGCGCAGCACCGGACGCACCCGGTCGGATCGCGTCAGGAACACCTGTCTGATGGAGACGCTCTACGCCACCGGCATGCGCGTCACCGAGCTCGTCTCGCTGCCTGTCGCGGCGGCCCGCGGCGATCCCCGGATGCTGCTGATCTGCGGCAAGGGCGGGCGCGAGAGGATGGTGCCGCTGTCGCCGTCGGCGCGCGAGGCACTGGCCGCCTGGCTCGAGCTGCGCGGCGCGGCCGAGGATCCGAAGGCGCCATCGCGGTTCCTCTTTCCATCGCGGGGCAAGGCGGGGCACCTGACGCGGCACCGGTTCTTCACGCTCATCAAGGAGATCGCGGTCGCGGCCGGCATCGATCCCGACCGGGTGACGCCGCACACGCTGCGCCACGCCTTCGCCACCCATCTTTTGGCCGGCGGCGCGGATCTCATCGCGATCCAGGCGCTGCTCGGGCATGCCGACGTCGCCACCACCGAGATCTATACCCACGTCCTGACGCAGCGCCTGGAGGAGCTGGTGCTGACCCATCATCCCCTGGCCCGCGACGAGTGACCTTGTCTCCCCCCGGTGCGCGCCGCATAACGCGCTGACGGCCACGACATCCGAATCCTATGGACCCCGATCCCGCCCTGTTCGACACCGCCTTCTACACTTCAGTTACGGCGATCCTCCTGCTGCTGGTCTGCTCGGCCTTCTTCTCGGGCTCCGAGACCGCCTTGACCGCCGCGTCGCGCGGCAAGCTCCGCGCGCAGGCCGACAAGGGATCGAAGGGCGCCGAACGGGCGCTGAAGATCACCGAGGACAACGAGCGGCTGATCGGCTCGGTCCTGCTCGGCAACAACCTCGTCAACATCCTCGCGACCTCGCTCGCGACCACCCTCTTCACGCGGCTTCTGGGCAATTCCGCGGTGGCTCTCGCGACGCTGATCATGACGTTCCTGGTCCTGATCTTCGCCGAGGTCCTGCCCAAGACCTACGCCATCACCAATGCCGAGACGGCCGCCGCAGGGGTTGCGCGGCCGATCAGCCTGGCGATCCGGATCTTTGCGCCCGTGGTCGCCGCGGTGCGGGCGCTGGTGCGGCTCATCCTGCGCCTCTTCGGGGTGCAGACCGACCCCGACAGCCAGATCCTCGCCATCCGCGAGGAAATCGAGGGCGCGCTCAATCTCGGCCATTCCGAGGGGGTCGTCGAGAAGGAGGACCGCGACAGGATCCTCGGCGCGCTCGATCTCGCCGAGCGTACCGTCGAGGAGATCATGCTGCACCGCTCGAAGATCGCGATGCTGAACGCCGACGATCCGCCGGCCGATCTTCTGAAGCAATGTCTGGAAAGTCCGCATACCCGCCTGCCGGTCTATCGGGAGCGGCACGAGAACATCATCGGCTTGATCCACGCCAAGGACCTGCTGCGGGCCATCTATGCCCGCCGGGTGGCGGCGGACAATTCCGGCGAGACTTTGTCGACGTTCGACATCACCGAGGTGGCGATGCCGCCCTATTTCGTCCCCGAGACGACGACGCTCGACGACCAGATGCGGCAGTTTCTGCGCCGCCACACGCATTTCGCGCTGGTGGTCGACGAATACGGCGCGCTGCAGGGCCTGATCACGCTCGAGGATATCCTCGAGGAGATCGTGGGCGAGATCACCGACGAGTTCGACCTCGATTCCGAGGCCCCCTATCGCCGCACCGAGGGCGGCGACTGGATCGTCGACGGCGGCATGACGATCCGCGACCTCAACCGGGCCGCCGACTGGCAGCTTCCCGACGAGGAGGCCAACACCGTCGCCGGCCTCGTCATCCACGAGGCGCAGACCATCCCGACCCAGGGCCAGGTGTTCTCGTTCCACGGCTTCCGGTTCGAGGTCATGCAGCGCATCGACAACCGGATCACCCGGCTCCGGATCAGACCGCTCTGACGCTCAAAGGTCGTAGATCTCGCCGAACTTGGTCTCGAGATAGTCGAGCAGCGGGCCTTCCGACGGCGCCTCGCCCGCCGCCTGACCGATCACCTCGCGCGGCCGCATCAGGCTGCCATGGACCTGCACCCTCTCGCGCAGCCAGCCGGTCGCGGGGCTCGGATCGCCGTGCGCCAGGGCCGCGTCGAGATCCGGCAGATCACGGCGCAGCGCCGCGTGCAGGCAGCCGGCATAGACATTGCCGAGCGTGTAGGTTGGAAAGTAGCCGAAGAGCCCCACCGCCCAGTGCACGTCCTGAAGGCAGCCCTGCGACGCCCGCTGGGGCCGGTAGCCGAAATCCGCCTCGAACCGGTCGTTCCAGGCCTCTTCGAGATCGCGCGGCGCCAGATCACCGTCGATCATCCGGCGCTCCAGATCGAACCGCATGAGCACGTGAAGATTGTACTGCACCTCGTCCGCTTCGGTCCGCACATAGCCGCGATGCAGCCGGTTGACGGTGCCGTAGAACGCCTCCGGGTCATCATCCGGCTCGCCGAACATCTGCACGACCCGACCGTGCAGCCACGACGTGAAGGCGCGGCTGCGGCCGATCTGGTTCTCGTAGATGCGGCTCTGGCTCTCATGCACCCCCATCGACACGCCGCGACCCAGCGGCGTGAACAGATAGGCGGGGTCGATCGCCTGTTCGTAGCAGGCATGGCCGACCTCGTGGACGGTCGAATAGAGGCAGTTGAACGGATCGGCGACGTCGGTTCGCGTGGTGATCCGCACGTCCTGTCCGCCGCCCGAGCTGAACGGATGGACCGCCCTGTCGATGCGACCATGCGTGAAGTCGTAGCCGAAGCTGCGCGCCAGCTCCTCAGCCAGCCGCAACTGCGCCGTCTCGTCGTAGCGCCCGGTGAGCGGCGCGGGATGCCGCGCCGACCCGAAGACCCGGTCGCGCAGGTCGATCAGCCGCGGCCGCATGGCGCCGAAAAGCGTGTCGAGCATCGCGGCGGTGGCGTCCGGCTCGTAATCGTCGAGCAGCGCATCATAGGGATCACCCCCGTCGGCCAGCGCCGAAGCCTCCTCGCGCTTCAGCGCCACGACCCGCTCGAGCACCGGGGCGAAGGCCGCGAAATCGTCCGCCGCCCGCGCCTCCGCCCACTGGCCCTGCGCCATCGAGGTGACGCGCGCCAGATCCGCCGCAAGGCGTGCCGGAACGCGCTGGGTCCGCTCGAAGGACCGCCGGATCAGGCGCAGCATCTCGGCACCGGCCGCATCGGGCGCCTTCGCCCGCTCCAGCCACTCGCCCACGCGCGGATCGGTCCTCCGGGCATGGAGCACGCCCTCCATCACCGAGATCTCCTCGGAGCGCTGCGCGGCGGCGCCGCGCGGCATCACCGTCTCCTGGTCCCAGGCGAGCCGGCCCGCGACGTGGCCCAGCGCCTCGGTGTCGCGCTGGAAGGCCATGAGGTCGTCGAAGGCGGTCATGCCGGATCCCTCAGCGACTGCGACTTCGGATAGCCGTTCTGATGTCGACCGCGAAGGATCAGCACCCAGAGCGCCACCGCTCCCAACTGGTGCAGAAGGGCGAGCGGCCAGGGCGCCGAATAGATCACCGTGGCGATGCCAAGAAGCATCTGCAGGACCAGCATGGCGACGATCGCGTGATAGGCGCCGCGCGTCTTGCGGTAGGGCGATCGCCTGGCGCGCAGGAACACCACGATGCCGAACACGAACAGCAGGTAGCCGCTCATCCGGTGCATGAACTGGACGAGGCCGTCATTCTCGAAGAAGTTGCGCCAGAGCGGTTGAAGCTGCAGCGGATCGGGCGGCAAGAAGCCCCCGGCCATCAGCGGCCAGTCGCTATAGTTGCGACCCGCGTCGATGCCCGCGACGAGCGCCCCCAACAGGATCTGCACGAAGGCCAGCCCGACAAGCCAGTTCGCCCAGCCGGCGAGCTGCGCCTCGCGGCCGCGGCGGGCCTGCATGAGCTGCGCGTCGCTTCGGGACAGCGACAGCACGAACCAAGCGATGAGCCCGAGGATCACGAAGGCCAAGCCCAGATGCGTGGCCAGCCGGTAGGAGGCCACGTCGAGCATGGCCCCCGACAGCCCCGAGGACACCATCCACCAGCCGATCGCCCCCTGCAGCCCGCCCAGCGCGCCCAGCGCGACGAGCCGCCCGGTCCAGCCCGGAGGGATCTTCCGGGCGATGGCAAAGCCCGCGAAACCCAGTGCCCAGACCAGCCCGATGACCCGGCCAAGCTGGCGGTGCGCCCATTCCCACCAATAGATCGACTTGAACTCCGCCAGGCTCATCTGGCTGTTCTGCAACTGAAATTCCGGGATCTCTCGGTAGCGGGCGAATTCCGCTTCCCAGTCCTGCGCGTCAAGCGGCGGCAGAGCGCCCGTCACCGGCCGCCATTCGGTGATCGAGAGGCCCGAATCGGTCAGCCGCGTCAGCCCGCCCACCGCGATCATCACCACGACCAGCGCGAAGAGTACGCAGAGCCAGGCGCGGACCGCCCGGCGGGCGCCGCGGGGGCGCGCGTCGATCATGCCCCCCTTCGGGGCCGCGTTCGGGCGGGTGGGCTCGTCCACCTCCTGGAAGATCGCGCGCTTTTCCGCCATGTCGTGCCTCCGGCCGGGTTCCCGCGGTAGCTATGCCGCCCGTTTTCAGGCCGCAAGTCAACGTCCCGCCGACCGGACCAGTTGCCGCAACGCCCCATGCAGAAGTTGCACGTCGCCGCGGGTCAGCGGCATCCGCGACCAGAGATTGCGGAAGACGCGGCGCATGTGCTGCGCCTTCTCGGGCGGAAAGAAGAACCCGGCCGTCTCCAGCCGCTGCTCCCAATGGGCGGCTAGGCGCTCGACATCGGCAAGCGGCGCCGTGTCGGGCGGCGGTTCGGCGCCGGCCTCGCCTCCGCCGCGGCGCCACTCGTAGCCGAGGAGCAGGACGCATTGCGCGAGGTTGAGCGAGGGAAAGTCGGGATTGACCGGCACCGTCACGATGGCGTTGGCGCGCGCCACGTCGTCATTGTCGAGCCCCGATCGCTCGGGCCCAAAAAGGATGCCGACCCGCCGGCCGGCACCGATCAGCCGGCGCGCCTCGCCCATGGCCGCCTCGGGCTCGAAGGCCGGCTTCGACAGATCGCGCGGCCGCGCCGTCGTCGCGAAGAGGAACGTGCGGTCTCCGGCCGCCTCGGCCAGGTCGTCCGAAACGCGGGCGCGCTCCAGCACGGCGACCGCGCCCGATGCCATCGCCGTGGCCTTGGCGTTCGGCCAGCCGTCGCGGGGGGCGACGAGCCGCATGTCGGTCAGCCCGAAATTCAGCATGGCGCGCGCGGCGGCGCCGATATTCTCGCCCATCTGCGGGCGGACCAGGATGATCGCCGGGGTGTCCTGCATGCACGGCCTCTTAGGCGGAGGGGGCGAGCGCGGCAAGCATGGTCATTTCCGCCGCTCTTCGCTAAGCCGCGCCGCGCAAAGACGGAGGGCGACATGAGCACCGACAGGCCACAACTCTACCTGATCACGCCGCCGCAGATCGAGGCCGGATTCGCCGAGACGCTGGGCCGCGTGCTCGATACCCATCCCGTCGCCTGCCTGCGTCTGACCCTCACCAGCCGGGATGCGGAAACGCTCCTGCGTGCGGCGGATGCGCTGCGGGCCGTGACCGAGCCGCGCGACGTGGCGCTGGTCATCGCCGATCACTGGAAGGTGGCCCGGCGGGCGGGTCTTGACGGCGTGCACCTGAGCGACGGCGCGCGGCAGGTCAAGAAGGCGCGCGCCGATCTGGGTGCGGACGCCATCGTCGGCGCGTTCTGCGGCGCCTCGCGCCACGAGGGCATGAATGCGGGCGAGATGGGGGCCGATTACGTCAGCTTCGGGCCCGCGGGCGGCGCCGATCTGGGCCAGGAGAAGGCGCCGGATGCGCTGTTTGCCTGGTGGTCCGAGATGATCGAGGTGCCGGTCGTTGCCGAAGGCGGTCTCGACGCGGCGCGCATCGAAGCCCTCGCGCCGCTCGCAGATTTCCTCGCGCTCGGCGAGGAGATCTGGGTGGCGCCCGATCCCGTGGCGCGGCTGGGCGATCTTGTTGCGGCTATGCGCTAGGCGCCGGCGGTCTCCGGACGGCGCGCTGCGAGCCCTCGCCTGACCGCCGTCTCGGCGGCTCGGGCGAGGGATTTGCGGTCGGCGAAATCGGCCACCCGCAAGGGCGGATGGAAGACGAGCTCGGCCGCGCCCGGGCGGCGGGTCGCCAGATGCTTCACCATGTCCCGCCCGATCTCCATGTCGCCCCACCAGCCATAGAACCGGGGCTCGGCGCCGGGCGCGGGATGGTAGACCACCGAGACCGGCTGCACCTGCATCGCCGGACCGAGCGACGGGGCGAAGAAGGCCGCAAAGAGCGTCGGCTTGAACGGCAGGACGCGGAGCGTGTCGGTGGAGGTGCCTTCGGGAAAGAACAGCAGCCGTTGGCCGGCCCGCAACCGGCTTTCGAGAAGCGCCTGCTGCGCGGCCGCATCGCGGCGGTCGCGCCGGATGAAGACGGTCCCCGTCGCCCGCGCCAGAAGGCCGATGCCGGGCCAGCCGGCGACCTCGGATTTCGACACGAAGCAGATCGGCCGGGCGGCGTTCAGCACGAAGATGTCGAGCCAGGTCGCGTGATTGGCCACCAGCGCCCCGGCGCCCGACATGTGCGGCCCGCCTGCCGTCCAGCCAAGGCCGAGGATGCGCAACACGCCGCGGCAGACCGCGACGGTGATCCACGGGCTGAGCGGCCGGCGCTGGCCGGCCAGCGGTCGCTCCACCACGCGGACGAGCATGTGAAGGCCGAAGAGGGCACCGATCCAGATGGCCAGCGCCGAAGCCCTCAGGAAGACGAGCGCCCAGCCTGTGGGCGCGATCCGCTCCGGCGCCGGCGGATCATCGGAATGCCAGGTGCTCATCCCCGCGGTCGGCCATAGATCGCGCGCGCGCGGCTGCTGAGCCGCGCCGTGTCCATCAGCAGGCAGATGTCGACGGTGTTGAACCGCCGGTCAATCCAGGCGCCCTCGCCCACCATGCCGCCAAGCCGCAGATAGGCCTTGATCAGCGCCGGAACCGACCGCATCGCCCGCACCCGGTCGATGCCGTCGTCGGGCAGCAGCGCCATGTCGGCAGCGGCGGGCGGTCTCGCCTTGACGCGCAGCTCCGGCGGCGCGAGATAGCGGTGATGCAGCAGCGACAGCGGCTCGGCCAGCCGATCGATGTCGGTGCCATGAAACGACGCAGTGCCGAACATCAGCTCGATGCGGTGGCGCTCGACGTAGTCGGCAAGTCCGGTCCAGAGATGGTACATCGCCGCGCCGCCCCGGTGGTCGCGGTGCAGGCAGGACCGTCCCAGCTCCAGAAGACGGCGCCCCGACGCCAGAAGCGGCGAGAGGTCGTATTCCGCCGCGCTGTAGAAGCCGCCGGCGGCGCGCGCGCGATCGCCCGTGAGCAGCCGGTAGACGCCGACCACGTCGGCCCCGGGCCGGCGCGTCAGGTCGCGCAGGATCAGATGGTCGCAGACCCCGTCGAACCCGTCGATCTCGCGACGCGCGGCATGATCCACCAGATCGCCGTCGCCGCCGAGCTCCTCGACAAACACCTCGTAGCGGAGCCGCTGGGCGGCGGCGATGTCGCTCGGATCGCTGGCCAGCGACAGGTCGTACTCGGGTTCGGCCATGGCGGGACGCGGAGGGTGTGTCATGCGTGCCCCTCCTTACGGCGCGTCCCGTCCCGAGGCAACTGCGGGGGTCACACGCTCAGGTTGACAAGTTTTTAACCTTGCCTTCCTAAACGTGAAACATGCGCGCTAGCCCACGGCAATCAACTCCACGCGCCGCCCATCGATGACAACCTTGCCCGCTTCCTCAAACATGACGGTGATGATGCCCCCGATATTCGACTGTACCTGTCCGTTGCCCCAGTCCGGCCGATCGGGATGGCGGACGATCATGCCGGGCTCGAGCAGCGCGTTCATCTCTGACATCTGCGGGTCCTTCGGTCGGGGGCGGCGATGAGCATGGCGCGCGCGGACGACATGACGGCGCTGGTGGGGTCGCGCATCTGCCACGACCTGATCAGTCCGCTCGGCGCCATCGGCAACGGTCTCGAATTGTTGCAGATGACGGGCGCGGCCGACAGCCCGGAAATGGCGCTCGTCTCCGACAGCGTCGCCTCGGCCGCGGCGCGGGTGAAGCTTTTCCGCCTGGCCTTCGGCGCAGCCTGCCGCGAGCACATGATCGCCGAGGCCGAGATGCAGGACCATGCACAGCAACTGGGGCACGGACGCTTCTCCGCGGCCTGGTCGTCCGGCGGCGACACGGACCGGGCGACGGCGAAGCTCGGCCTGCTGCTCCTGCTCTGCGCCGAGACGCTGCTGCCCTATGGCGGGGAGGCGCGCGTCGAGGCCGCCCCGGACCGGGTGGCGCTGAGGATGACCGCGCCGCGCATGCGGGAACCCGAGCCGTTTCTGGCGCAGCTGACCCATGCCGATGCGCCGGCGCCGACCGCGGCCGAGGTGCATTTCCCCCTCGCCCGCCTGGCCGCCGCCGATCTGGGCCGGTCGGTCGAGATTGCACGGGCACCCGGACGGCTCGAGATTACCGTCTGACGGCACCCGTGCCGCGCACCTTGTACTTGAACGATGTCAGCTGCTCGGTGCCCACCGGGCCCCGCGCGTGCAGCCGCCCGGTGGCGATGCCGATCTCGGCCCCCATGCCGAACTCGCCGCCATCGGCGAACTGGGTCGAGGCATTGAGCATGACGATGGCGCTGTCGACCTCGTTGAGGAATCGCTCGGCGGCGGTCGCGTCGTCGGTGATGATGCAGTCGGTGTGGCTCGAGCCGTAGCGACGGATATGCGCGATCGCGGCGTCGAGATCGGGTACGATCTTCGCGGCGATGATCGCGTCGAGATATTCGCGCCCCCAATCCTCCTCGGACGCCGCGACGGTGCCCTCGATGGCCGCGAGCCGGCTTCCGGCGCGCACCTCGACGCCCGCATCGATCAGCGCCCGCAGGACCCCCTGCCCGATCGTATCGGCGACATCCTCGTGGATCAGCAGGCATTCCACGGCGCCGCAGATGCCGGTCCGGCGGGTCTTGGCGTTCAGCACCACCTTCAGCGCCGTCTCGGGATCGGCGGCCGCGTCGATATAGATGTGCACCACCCCCTCGAGATGCGCGAGGACCGGCACCCGCGCCTCGCGCTGGATCAGTTCCACAAGGCTCTTGCCGCCCCGGGGAATGATGACGTCGATGGCCTCGCTCAGGTGCAGCATCTCGGTCACCGCGGCCCGGTCGCGGGTCGGGACCAGCTGGATCGCGTCCTCGGGAAGGCCTGACGCGCGCAGCCCTTCGACCAGACAGGCATGGATCTGCGTCGAGGTCCGGAAGCTCTCGGACCCGCCGCGCAGGATGACCGCGTTGCCCGCCTTGAGCGCGAGCGCTCCCGCATCGGCGGTCACGTTCGGGCGCGACTCGTAGATCACGCCGATCACGCCCAAGGGCGTGCGCACCCGCTCGATCTGAAGGCCGGACGGGCGCTCCCAGCTGTCGAGGATGGTGCCGACCGGATCCGCCTGCGCCGCCACCGCCCGCAGCGACCGGGCGATGCCGGCGATCCGGTCGGCGTCGAGCATCAGCCGGTCGAGCATCGCCTTGGTCATCCCCCTTTCCCGGCCCTCCGCCATGTCATGGGCATTGCCGTCGAGGATCTCGGCGGAGCGGGCCTCGACCCGGTCGGCGGCGGTTTCGAGGGCGGCGCGCTTGGCCTCCGGATCGACGGTGGCGAGCACGGTCGCCGCGGCCCGCGCGCGCAACCCGATCGCGGCCATCATCGCGGCGATATCGTCATGATCTTTCATCACAGCCTCCCCTTTCGACGGTCCCGGCGTGTCGCCGGCCGTCTTAGCGTCACAGCACCATGTCGTCACGATGGATCAGGGCGGACCGGCCCGCATAGCCCAGGATCGCCTCAATCTCGTCGGAGCGGCGGCCGGCGATGGCGCGCGTCTCGGCGGCCGTGTAGCGCGCCAGACCCGATCCGAGAGCCAGCCCCGCCTGATCCTCGATCGCGACCGGGTCGCCGCGGTCGAACCGGCCGGTCACCTGCGTCACCCCGGCCGGCAGGAGCGACTTGCCGTTCGACAGCGCCGCCGAGGCGCCGGCATCGATGCGCACCGCGCCCTGCGGCTTCATCGCCGCGATCCACGCCTTGCGCGCCGTCTTCGGATCGGTCTCGGGCAGGAACCACGTGGAGCGCCCGCCCCGCTCCAGCGCCGCAAGCGGATTGGCCGCCGCGCCCGAGGTAATGCACATCGCGCATCCCGCACCGGTCGCGGTGCGCGCCGCCATCAGCTTGGTCCGCATGCCGCCCTTCGAGAAGCTCGACCCGGCCTCGCCGGCCATCGCGGCGATCTCGGGCGTGATCCGCTCCACGACCGGCAGGTGGCGTGCCTCGGGATCGGTCTGCGGATTGGCGGTATAGAGCCCGTCGACATCCGACAGGAGCACCAGCTGGTCGGCACCGACCGTCACCGCGATCTGCGCGGCCAGCCGGTCGTTGTCGCCGAAGCGGATCTCGTCCGTCGCCACCGTGTCGTTCTCGTTGACGATGGGAACCGCACCCAGCGCAAGAAGCGTGCCGAGCGTCGCCCGCGCGTTCAGGTAACGCCGGCGATTGGCGGTGTCGTCGAGGGTCAAAAGAACCTGCGCCGCCAGAAGATCGTGGGGCGCCAGCGCCTCCTCGTAGGCGCGCGCCAGCCGGATCTGGCCCGCCGCCGCCGCGGCCTGCGCCTGCTCGAGCGGCAGGGCGCCGGGCGCGAGACGCAGCAATCCGCGCCCGAGCGCGATCGAGCCCGAGGAGACGAGCACCACATCGGCGCCCCGCGCCCGCAGCCGCGCGACATCCGCCACAAGCCCGTCGAGCCATGCCCGGTTCAGATCGCCCGTGCCCCGCTCGACCAGCAGCGCCGAGCCGATCTTGACCACGAGCCGCCGGGCAGAGGCCAGTGTCACGGCCGCCATGGCGTCGCCTGATCGGGATCGCGTCTGATCCGCAGCCGCTCGCTCGCGATCTGCGCGCGCAGCGCCCTGAGGACCTCGACGACCCCCTCGCCGCTCACGCCCGACATCGGCAGGACGGGGCCCGCCACGGCTTCGAGCGCGGCCTGCCGTTCGGCGCGGTCCGCCGCATCGAGCGCGTCGATCTTGTTCAGCGCCGTGATCCGCGGCTTGTCGGCGAGGCCGCCGCCATAGGATTCGAGTTCGTCGATGATCGTCCGCCAGTCCTGCGCGACGTCGGCGCTGGTGGCGTCGACGAGATGGAGCAGCACCGCACAGCGCTCGACATGGCCGAGGAAGCGGTCGCCGATGCCGCGCCCCTCATGCGCCCCGGCGATCAGCCCCGGAATGTCGGCGATCAGGAACTCGGCATCATCCACGCCCACGACGCCCAGATTGGGATGCAGGGTCGTGAACGGATAATCCGCGATCTTCGGGCGGGCATTCGACGTCGCTGCCAGGAACGTCGACTTGCCGGCATTCGGAAGCCCCAGAAGACCGGCATCGGCGATCAGCTTCAGGCGCAACCACAGCGTCCGCTCGACCCCCGGCTGGCCCGGATTGGCCCGACGCGGCGCCTGGTTGGTCGAGGACTTGAAGCGCAGGTTGCCCCAGCCGCCATTCCCGCCCTTGGCCAGAAGAAGGCGCTCGCCCGGCTTCGTCAGATCGGCGAGTACCGTCTCCTCGTCCGCGCCGAGGATCTCCGTTCCGACCGGGACCCGCAGCACGATATCTTCGCCGGCCGCGCCGGTCCGCTGCTTGCCCATGCCATGCTGGCCGTTGCCGGCGAAGAAATGCTGCTGATAGCGGAAGTCGATCAGGGTGTTCAGCCCCTCCACCGCCTCCACGAGGACATCGCCGCCGCGCCCGCCATCGCCGCCATCGGGGCCGCCATATTCGATGAACTTCTCGTGGCGGAATGACTGCGCGCCGGCCCCGCCGCTGCCGGAACGGATCTGGATTCGCGCGAGGTCGAGAAACTTCATGGCAGCGCCCTCCTAACCCGCGATAGACCAGCGCGACCGGCCCCTCAAGCGACGCCATTCGCGCCGCGTCATCACCAGCCGGCGCACCGGCGCCTCCTGGCCCAGCGCCACGAAATGCCGGGTCTCGATCGCGGTCTGCCGGAACCCGAGCTTCTCGAGCACCCGCGCCGAGCGGTCGTTTCCGATCATGTGGCTCGCGACCAGATGGTGGCGCGAGGGATCGGCGAAGGCGGCGTCGACGACCGCCGCGCCGGCCTCGGTCAGATATCCCCGCCCCCAAAAGGGGCGGGCAAGCCAGAAGCCCAACTCGCCGCTCACCGAAATGGCGCCGACCAGCCCGTCCGCATTGCAGACCGCCCAGCTGCGCCGCGCCTCGGCGGCGGTCGAACCGAGAAAGGCCTCGGCATCGACCCGGCCATAGGGAAAGGGGATGACGGCCAGCCAGCGCGCCACGTCGTAATTCGCCACCGCGGCCGCGATATCCTCGGCGTCCTCCGTCCGGAACGGCCGCAGGACCAGCCGCGCCGTCCTGAGCGTCGCGATGTCCCGCATGGACGGTCTCCAAAGGAAAGGGGAACCGGCCGGACGCCGATCCCCCTTCGTGACGTCTTGGCAGAGGCCCTACTCGGCGGCTTCGGCTGCCGGCAGAACAGAGACGAAGGTGCGACCCTTCAAGCCCTTGCGGAAGGTCACGTGACCCTCCTCGGTCGCGAAGATGGTATGGTCGCGGCCGAGGCCGACGCCGTCGCCCGGCCACCACTTGGTGCCGCGCTGGCGAATGATGATGTTACCCGGGATCACGGCTTCGCCGCCAAACTTCTTGACGCCCAAGCGGCGTCCGGCGGAGTCGCGACCGTTGCGGCTGGAGCCGCCAGCTTTCTTGTGTGCCATCTGTCGATACTCCCCTTACAGGTCTTTCACTTCCGCAGCCCAGCCGGCGATCTTGCCGCGGGCGCCCAGTTGATCTTCCATATAGGCGATCTCGGCCTCGTCCCAAGCGGTGATCTGGTCGAAGTGGAAGACGCCCGCCTCGTGCATCTTCTTCTCCATCGCCGGACCCACGCCGCTGAGCCTGGTCAGATCGTCGGCCTCGCCACCGCGCGGTTCGGTCAGCAGGTTGCCGGGCTTCGCGGTCGGGCCGCCCTCGGCCGCCTCCGCCTTCGCCGCGACCTTCTCGTCCGCGTCGCCGGTGGCCACCCGTCTCGCCATCTCGGACTGGCCGGCGCGATTTCCGACATAATCGCCGCTGTCGGGCTTGGTGCCGGTCCAGCCGGCGATGCCGGCACCGACCGCCTCCTTGACGCCCGAAGCGCCCGCGCCGGATTCCAGGATCTCCGTGATCCTGAGCAGCGTCAGTTGCTGGCGATGCCCCTTGGTGCGCTTCGAGCCGTGCTTGCGGCGGCGCTTGACGAAGTGGATGACCTTCTCACCCTTGATCTGATCGATCACCTCGGCCTGCACGCCGGCATCGCTGACAAGCGGCGTGCCGATCGTCGTGCCGACCATGAGAACGTCGTTGAACTGGATCTTCTCGCCGGCATCGGCGGCAATCTTCTCGACGCGCAGGAGATCGCCCTGCTGCACCCGATACTGCTTGCCGCCGGTCTTGAGGACCGCGAACATCGTGCATTTCCTTCTCTTGCCGCGTCCTTCGGCCCCCGTACGGGTGTTCTCGGGGGTCGACCCCGCCTCGGACTGCGCGCCCTCTGGGCGTCATGAAACGAGCCCGTGGCAGAGCCTGCCGCCCGGGTGCGCGGTGTATCAGGAGAATCGCCGCGCCTGTCAAGGCACCCCGCGCCGCGGCGTCGCGCCCGGGATCGGTCCGCACCGACCGCGCGCCCCCTTGCGCCCGTCTCCAACCATGGCTAAACCGCCACGAGCCCCCGCGGAGAGGTGCCGGAGTGGTCGAACGGGGCGGTCTCGAAAACCGTTGAGGGCGCAAGCCCTCCCAGGGTTCGAATCCCTGTCTCTCCGCC
>CAVUAQ010000007.1:0-25872 GCA_963739575.1 uncultured Alphaproteobacteria bacterium
GCCTTTTGCACGATTTTCTCTATAAATATATTGATGTGTCATTCCTGCAGCCTCGACTTGGGTCAGCAATGCATGGGTCGAGGGACAAACTCTCCGAAATGCGGGGGCGCACGATGTTCCGGTCTGTTCCGGAATTGCCGGAAGTCGGTCTCCTTTCCTGTGTCATGGCAATCTCTCGAAGGCCTAAAAGGGGATTGAACGAAGCCGCTGCGCGGCAAGGGGACTGCCTCGCGGACGGTTACTTCTGACTGGAAGGACTGGGTTGCTGAGACCCTTTCCAGACCGGAGCTTTCCGATGGCCGAGACCAGCCCCCTGCGCCGCCGCATGATCGAGGACATGACGGTCCGCAATCTCTCGCCGGCGACACAGCGATCCTACGTCCACGCGGTCTCGAAGTTCAGCCGGTTTTTCGGCCGATCCCCGGAGACGCTGACGCTGGAGGACGTTCGCACCTTCCAGGTCCACATCGCCTCGAAGGGCGTGGCATGGGCGAGCCTCAACCAGGCGGTGGTGGCGCTGCGGTTCTTCTATGGCGTTACGCTCGGATGGCGGAGGTTCCCGAGCGGATCGCCTACGCCCGCGAGCCGCGGCGTCTGCCGGTGGTGCTGAGCGCCGACGAGGTGGGTGCGGTTTCTCGAAGCCGTGCCGAGCCTGAAGGCGCGCGCCGCGCTGACGACCGCCTACGCGGCCGGGCTGCGCGTCTCGGAGGTCACCGTCCTCAGGGTCGCCGACATCGTGCCGGAGGCGCGTCTTCCACACGACGACAGCGGCCGGATGATGATCCGCATCGAGCACGGCAAGGGCGGCAAGGAGCGCTACGTGATGCTGTCGGCGCAGCTCCTGGCGATCCTGCGCACCTACTGGCGGCTGGCGCGTCCCGAGCACTGGCTGTTTCCGGGGCGCGACGCGACCCGCCCGATCGAGCCGACGACGCTGCACGCGGCCTGCCGGTCGGCGCGGACGGCGGCGGGGATCGGCAAGAAGGTGACCGTCCATATCCTGCGGCACAGCTTCGCCACCCACCTGCTGGAGAGCGGCGTCGACATCCGTGTGATCCAGGTGCTGCTGGGCCACGCGCACCTGTCGACCACGGCGCGCTACACCCATGTCTCGCAGGGTCTCATCGGCCGGACGGCGAGCCCGCTGGAGAAGCTGAAGCTCGAGGTGGTCCCGCCGGCCTGAGGCGGCGCCGTCATGGCTGGCGGCATCGAGGTGGCGGACGTCTTCCGCCGCCACGGCCCCGCGTTCCGCGCCACGCATAGCGAGCACCTCGACCGCGACCAGCGCCGGGTGATGGGCGCGATCGAGGCCTGCCGCACCGCGGCGCTCGGCGGGCATACCCGGCGCTGCGCCGACTGCGGCCACACGGCGATCGCCTACAATATTAGATCTGGACGCGGCGGGGTTTTGCATGCCGGCCATCTAATTCCCTGTTAAGCTGCGGGCGGAGAGTTGAACCGTCCGGGAATGCCGGGGTGAGGCGATGCGGATCCTGTTGATCGAAGATGACGTGATGATCGGCAAGAGCCTGTCGCGCAGTCTTGCGGATGCCGGCATGAGCGTCGACTGGGTTCGCGACGGCGTCTCCGGCGACGAGGCGCTGGCCATCGGAGGGCATACCTTGGCCCTGCTCGACCTCGGGCTCGGCGGCATGGACGGCATCCGCGTGCTCGACGCCGCGCGCAACCGCGGCAACAGGACGCCGATCCTCGTCATCACCGCGCGTGACGATCTCGAGACGCGCATAGCCGGTCTTGATCTCGGGGCCGACGACTACCTCGTGAAGCCGTTCGAGCCGCGCGAGCTGCTCGCCCGGATGCGCGCGGTGCTGCGTCGTCACGCCGGTCAGGCGACATCGGTGATCGCCACCGGCGAGATCGAGGTGGATACCGACAGCCACGAGGTCAGCTACCGCGGCACCTCCGCCGTGCTGCCGGCCCGGGAGTTCGCGCTTCTGAGGGCCTTGGTGGAGCGGCCGGGCCGCATCCTGTCGCGCAGCCAGATTGAGGAGCGGCTCTACGGCTGGGGCGAGGAGGTGGAGAGCAACGCGATCGACGTGCTGATCCATTACATCCGGCGCAAGTTCGACAGGGAGATCATTCGCAACATCCGCGGCGCCGGCTGGGTGGTGCCGAAGGGCTGATGAGATCGCTGCGCCGCGTCACCCTCCTGACGCTTGCGGCGCTTTTGACCGTCATCGGGCTGATCGGCGCCGTGACGGCATACGTTTCGGCCATTACCGAAGCAAACGAGTTTCTCGACCTTCAGCAACAGCAGATCGCCCGATACGTGGGCGACCTTGGTTTCGGGACGGCGCCAGACGCGGAATTGCCGCCGCATGATACGGAGGACGACTTCGTCCTGAAGGTCAGCTTTCCGGACGGGCGACCGGCGCGCAGTTCCAATCCGAGCGTAAAGGTTCCCGAAGCGGTTGAGACGGGTTTTACCGAGTTCAGGGACGCGTCGGGCCTCTGGCGTGTCTATACCCTGGTTTCGCCCGAGCGCACCGTGCAGATCGCCCAGCAGATGGCATTGCGCGAGGAGCTGGCGGCGGAGGCGTCGCTCCGTGCAGCTCTCCCCCTGGTCGTCGCAATTCCGCTGTCCTGGCTGCTGCTCGGCCTGATCGTCACGCGAGTCTTCGGCCGCATGTCCCGCGTGGCCGATTCCATCGCCGCACGCGACGCGGCCGACACCACCCCGATCCCGACCGGCGACGTCCCGGACGAAGTGATGCCGCTGGTGCGGTCGATGAACGATCTCCTCGCGCGATTGCGGGCCGAGATGTCGCGACAGCGCGCGTTCCTGTCGGACGCTGCCCACGAACTCCGAACGCCGCTGACCGCGCTGACCCTGCAGATCGGCAACCTTCGTGCTGCCACGACCGATCCGGCGGTGGCAGAGCGAATCGCCGACCTTCAGGCCGGCACGCAGCGGGCCGGGATGCTGACCAACCAGCTCCTGCGCATCGCGCGGGCGGATGCCGGCGAAGGGCCGGCGCCCGACGATGCCGTGGACCTCGAAGAGGTCGTCACGGACGTGGTTGCCGGGCTGGTGCCGCTGGCCGAGAGCCGCTCGGTTGATCTCGGCATCATCGAGCGGGCGCCGGTGACGGCGACGGGCAGCGCCGGCGATTTCAGGACCCTGATCGAGGTGCTGGTGGACAATGCGATCCGGCACACACCGAAGGGCGGCACGGTCGACGTGGCGATCGGGCCGGACGCGGGCGGAGCGCGGGTGTGCGTGCGCGATTCCGGACCCGGCGTGGCGGACGATCTTCTGCCGCGGCTGACGGAACGGTTCTTTCGCGGTCCGGATGTCGAGTCCGAGGGCAGCGGTCTTGGCCTCGCGATCGCCCGCGCTATCGCCCACCGGCACGGAGTGAACCTGGCGCTGGCGAACCGGAGCGACGCGCCCGGCTTCAGCGCGACCCTGACCTTTCCGGGATAATCCCGGGGCGGTGTCCGCACGGGAATTATGCTAACTATCTGATCTACACGGATCCATAGAGGCCGAATTAACTCAATTTTCACTGTCTGCCCAACGAAGAGATCACATTCGGGGACGCCCCGGTGGTTCTAATCGAGGGCTAATTCGGTCCTGCCAAGCCTGCGCTCGCGATGGCAAGGGCCAGTCCGGCTGTCGCCCGGAACGCGAGAGGAAAATCATGAACAGACCACGCCTTGCCGCCCCGGGTCTCGCCAGCGCCACCAAGCAGCAGGTCGAAGAACCGACCGGCAAGGGGATCGATCGCTGCGACGCGTTTGACGGCACGCGCGCGGACGATTGTGCGAGCAGGCAATGAAGGTTGTGGGCAAATGAGAGTTTCGTCGAATCCCGCCGACGACCGGCGGGCGCTTGCGGGCAAGGACGATCCGGATGATCCGGGCTCCGCTACAGCCGGGTCCCGAGGGTCACAATCGACTTCTGGCTCATCAAGCTCGCCGTGATCATGGGCGAGACCGCCGCAGACTACCTCGCGGTCAATCTCGGACTCGGCCTGGCCGCGACGTGGCTGGTCATGAGCGCGTTGCTGATCGCGGCCCTGATGCTGCAGTTCGCCCAGAGGCGCTATGTGCCCTGGTCCTATTGGCTGGCGGTGGTGCTGATCAGCATCGTCGGAACCCTCGTCACCGACAACCTGGTCGACAACTTCGGCGTCGTGCTGCAGACTACTACGGCCATCGCCTTCAGCCTCATAATGGGCGCGGTGTTCGCCGTCTGGTACATCGGCGCCCTCTCGATCCACACGATCTACAACACCCGGCGCGAGGCCTTCTACTGGCTCGCCATCCTGTTCGCCTTCGCGCTCGGCACCTTCGTCGGCGATCTCGTGACGGAACAGTTCGGTCTCGGATACCTCGCGACCGGCGTGCTCTTCGGCGCGTTCATCGCCGTGGTTGCAGTCGGCTACTTCCGCTTCGGGCTGGGTGAGATCCTCGGCTTCTGGCTGGCCTACATCCCGACCCGTCCGCTCGGCGGCTCGTTCGGCGAACTCCTGTCGCAGCCGGTGGACTACGGCGGGCCAGGCTTCGGGACGATCGTCACCAGCGCGCTCTTTCTCGCCGCGATCGTCGCCCTGGTCCTGGTCATGACTCTCAGCGGTCGCGGCAGGAATCCGCGCTGTTCGAGCCGTACTGACAACCTGCCGACTTCACTGGGCCGACCCCGGCGCGCGCCGGCGGTCCGCCCGACACTTGTTGGGGGACTTTGGATATGTCCGGCCATCTGGGCCAGATCGCGCCGTTTCACGTCGCCATCATCATGGACGGCAATGGTCGCTGGGCCACGTCCCGGGGTCTGAACCGAATCGCCGGTCATGTCCGCGGCGCCCGGCGGGTGAGCGAGATCGTCCGAGCCTGTCCCCACCTCGGGGTGACCCATCTGACGCTTTTCGCATTTTCCACCGAGAACTGGCGCCGGCCGCTCGCCGAGGTCGAGGGGCTGATGGGCATTTTCCGCCAGTACATCGTCGCCAACATGGCGAGCCTGCGACGGCGGGGCGTGCGGGTAAGGTTCCTCGGCATGCGACATCGCCTGCCGCCTGCCCTGCGGGAGATGATGACGGTTCTCGAGACTCATACCCGCGACTGCGAGGACCTGAACCTGACGATCGCCATAGACTACGGCGGGCGTGACGAGCTCACCCGCGCGGCGCGATCGCTGGCGCGGCAGGTCGAGGACGGCAGTCTCGATCCGAGCGGACTCGCGGAGGCGGGGCTTGCCGATGCGCTCGACACCCGCGGGTTGCCCGATCCGGATCTGGTCATCCGGACGTCGGGCGAACAGCGCATCTCCAACTTTCTGCTCTGGCAGGGCGTTTACGCCGAATATGCCTTCGTGGCCGAGGCGTGGCCGGAGTTCGGCGTGCGGCAGTTCAGGGGCGCGATCGACACCGGACGGGCGCGCTGCCGGCGGTTCGGCGGGCTCACATCGACGCGCGGCGCGCAGCCGGGTTCCCGGCGATCAGGCGATCTAACTTCCGGCTAATTCGTGTCACCGAATCTGCGCCCGGCTCCAGAGGGGACAGGCGGCTCGGATGCACATCGGGACACTCAGAATACGAGGCGGATCGCATGTGACAGCCGCGATCGGGAAAGGCCGCGGATCGGCAAGGGCCACGGGCCTGCCGCTGCGGATCCGGATCGACCGGGTGCGGGCGGTGGCGCCGGTTCTTCTGGCGGCGACGCTTCTTGCCCAGCCCGCCGGCGCCGGGGACGCCCTCACCAGCCTCGGCGACGCATTGCAGGTCGGCCTGCCGCTCGCGGCGGCGGTCTGCGCCGGGCGCCAACATCGACTAGCGAGCTATGCGGCAGGGTTCGCCGGACAGGTCGCGATCACCCAGGGCCTGAAGTACGGTCTTGGAGACGCCCCGATCAATCAGCGGCCCAACGGGAGCTCTCAAGGCTTCCCGTCCGGTCACACGGCAGCGGCGTTTTCCGGAGCGACGGATCTGTCGCTCCATTGTGCCCCGGGCAACATCCCGATCACCCTGGCGGCCGGGGCAGCGGCGACGCTGGTCGGCGCCTCCCGGCTCAATGCTGACGAACACGATCTGGTGCAGGTTCTGGCGGGGGCGGCGCTCGGGGCACTGTCGACCGGCCTTCAGGTTACCCGGACGCCCGGAGGCGCCTGGGGGCTGCGCTATGATCTCGACTTCTGAGAGCCGCCTCCGGAAGGCCGTCCCGGCGCTGGCGGTCGTGCTGGCACTCGGCGCCGCTCCGGGACGAGCGGACGAAGCCAGCTTCGATTTCTACCTCGCAGGCTTCCGCCTTGGCGCGATGAGGCTCGGGGTCGAACGCGCCGGCGCGCGCTATACCGCGACCGGCCACCTCAACACGTCCGGCATCATCGGCTTTCTCGACTTCTTCTTCGACGGCCGGGCAACCGGCACCGTCGCGCCAGACGGCACTCTGGTGCCGTCGCGTTTTCTCTCAACCTCGAACTCGCCGCGGGCCTTGCGGCATACTCTGATCGAGTGGCGCAACGGGACGCCGGTCGTGGTCTCGGTCGAGCCGCCGCGCTCGACGTCCCCCGACCCGGCGGCACAGACCGGCACGCTCGATCCGGTCTCGGCCGGCGTCCGGCTGCTCGGGGACGCGCCCGCGGACAGGATCTGCGACATGACCGTCATCGTCTTCGACGGATCCCGCCGCACCCGCCTGACGCTCGATCCCCCGGTTGCGAACGAGCGCGAACTTTCCTGCGCGGGCCACTACGCCCGGCTGGAGGGAGAAGCAGAAAGTATGGCAGATAAGCAGGAGTTCGGGTTCCGCGTCGAGTTCCGCGAAGCGGTCGACGGAATGGCGCGGGTCCAGAGCATCGAGGCCCCGACGAATTTCGGCACGGCGGTCATCCAACGACATGACTAGAGAATCGGCTGAACCTTGACGCCGGCTGGCCGCGCATCGGTCTCATACCAATCGCCCTATGCATTGACCGCTTTGGCCCAGTCGCGTGTGGCGATTGAGGTGATCGTGGCGGGTCTTGCAACGAGGGCCTTCCAGGCGTCGCAACAAGCGTCGACGATGGCGGTGTAGGTGTCGAAGACCCGATTGGCGAGATGGTTCTGGCGCAGATACTGCCAGATATTCTCGACCGGGTTCAGTTCGGGTGAGTAGGACGGCAAGCGCAGCAGGCTGATGTTGGCCGGCATGTCGAGTTTGCCGCCAGGCCGATGCCAGCCGGCGCCGTCGAGGATGAGGACGGCGTGCGCGCCGGGGGTGATCTGGGTGCTGATCTCCGCCAGGTGCAGGTTCATCGCCTTGATGTTGACGCACGGCAGCACCAGTGCGGCGCCGACGCCGCGCGCCGGACAGACGGCGCCGAACAGATAGGCCGAGGCGTAGCGTTGATCGCGCGGCGCACGCGGGCGGCTGCCCTTGTCGGCCCAGACGTAGGTCAGGCTTCCTTGCTGGCCGACGCGTGCTTCATCCTGCCACCACAGCTCGACCGGCTTGCCCCGAGCATGCTCGGGAAGGGCCGCGGCGACCAGCTCGGCGAAGTTTTTTTATGCGCCTCCTGGGCGGCGATGTCCTGCTCGGGGTGGCGCGGACGCACCGAGACCCGCGAGAAGTTCAGCCGCGCCAGCAGCTTGCCCACGGTGCGCTCGTGCATCTCCACCCCGAAGTGCCGGGCGATCTCGCCCTGCAGATCCCGGCACCGCCAGCGCACCACCTTGTGCACATCCGGTTTCGGCCCCTCACGGACCCACGCCGCGAACGTGGCCTCCTGCGCCGCGGTCAGCTTGCGCCGGCGGCCACGGGCGCCGGCCCGGTTCGTCAGGCCTGCAAGCCCCAGGGCAATCGCTCGAAGCGCTAAAAGGGGATTCCCCGGATCAGGACGGAGTGATTCATAGGAGGCCTCCAGTAGCGAGGGTTCCCTATGTCCGGCACGGCTCTTCTCGATCATTTCTCCGCCCTCGAAGACCCGAGGCAGGCGTGGAAGGTGGTCTATCCCTTATCCGAGGTTCTGTTTGTCGTGCTTTGCGGGACGATGGCCGGGGCGGAGGACTTTGCAGAGATCGAACGCTGGGGGCGGCGCAAGCTCGATTTCCTCCGCCGGCTCTCACCGTTCGCGCGGGGGGTGCCGTCGCACGATACCTTGACCGACGTGATGAACGCGCTTCCTGCGACGCTGTTCGCGGAGTGCTTCACCGCCTGGGTCGAGAGCCTGCGCGCGGCAGAGCCTGATATCGTGGCGATCGACGGCAAGACTTCGCGCCGCGCCCGGCGCGGCGACGGTCCGGCGCTGCATCTGGTTTCAGCCTGGGCGAGCCGCCAGCGGCTGGTGCTGGGACAAGAGGCCGTCGGCGGCAAGGGCAACGAGATCACCGCCATTCCGCTGCTGCTCGCGCGGCTGGAACTGACCGGCGCGCTCGTCACCATCGACGCCATCGGCTGCCAGCGCGAGATCGCGCAGGCGATCCGCGGCAAGGGGGCGGACTACCTGCTGGCGTTGAAGGACAACTGGCCCGCCCTGGCCGAAGACGTGCGGCTCTACTTCGACCGCGAACCCGCGAGGGCCAGCGACTGCCACCAGACCACCGACGGCGACCACGGTCGCATCGAGGTCCGCCGCCATGTCGTCAGCCACGACGTCGGCTGGCTCGCAGGCAGCCGCCGCTTTCCCGGCGAGCCGCGCTTTCCCGGCCTCGCCATGATCGGAATGGTCGAGGCCGAGGTCGAGCGCGGCGGCAAGACCAGCCTCGCCCGGCGCTACTATCTCTGCTCCGCCCCGCTCAGCGCAAAGGCCTTCGCCCACGCGGTCCGCGCCCACTGGGGCATCGAGAACCGGCTGCACTGGGTCATGGACGTCGTCTTCCACGACGACCTGATGCGGCTCAGAACCGGCCACGGACCCGCCAACATGGCAACCATCCGCCACGCCGCGCTCAATCTCATCCGCGCCATTCCCGACAAAGCCAGCCTCAAGATCCGCCGCAAAACTGTCGCATGGGACGACGACTATCTCCTCCGCGCTCTGGTTCAGCCTTCGCAATGAGCCTTCGAGCGATTCCCCTGGGGGGGCCGGGCGGAGGAGGATCAGCGGCGCCGTTGCCGCGCGCGCCGGCGGGCGGTCGTCCTTCCTCGCGCCAGCGAAGGGCAGGACGGCCAGACGGCGCCCCAGCTCAGCTTGCGCTCGACGGCGACCAGGGCATCGTATTGGCGGATGAGCTCGCGAAGGCGGGCGACGTGCCACAACCAGTGCTCGAGCGGCTCGGGCGGCCGATGCGCGTGGCGCAGGAGCTCGGCGCAGAGCGCCGCGATCCGCCGTTCGTCACATGATGTCCAGGCGAACTCGCTGCCCATCCGGGCGAGCTCCGCCGCGAAGCGTCGCCGCACGGGGCTGCCCTCCGGCAGGAGAGCCAGCGCCGGCGGGCCGGTGCGGCGCGCGTAGATCGCGGTATGGACAGTCAGAGCGCGGCGCCGGAACGCCGCGTCGGTCCGCGGGTCGGTTTCTTCCATAGGAGGACTCCCTCACTTGCAGCGGTGCGGGGACTGCATCGCTGTCAAGAAGGGGAGCTGCCCGAGGGTCCTCCGCCCCAGGCCGCCGCTTCGTCGTGGCGGTCGTCATTCCCGGTCTCCGGCAGGGCGGGGGTGCAGACGGCCCGCGGCTGGCCGGCTGCACCCCCCGCTCAGCCCCGGGTGGGCCGCCTTCCCGCCTTGGGCCCGATCGGATGACCGCCCCCGAGAGCGGCCGCGGAGACCGCGTCGAAGCCGTCCGCCCCGATCGCGGCCCCGATCGCCGCCGCGGCCAGCGCGTCGCGCGAGGCGAAGCGGCCGGTGTCGACGGCGCGGTCGATTTCCTCGACGAGCGTGGCGGGCAGCCCGAAGACGATGTCGACGAAGTTTGTCGCTGTGTCGCCGGCCATGCTGGGCGACACGGCATCATCGTCGGCGCCGACCGGCGCACCGCCGCCGCCGAGCTCGTCCGTGGACGCGGCGACAGCCGCGACCCCACCGCGGCCACCCTCCTTCTCGAGTACCGGATCGCGCCCGGCATCGGGCACCGGCGGCGCCGCGGTCAGAACCGCTTCGATCGTCCGCCGTTTCTTGGCGAACTGCGCCATGGCGTACTCGACGGCCTGGAAGGCATCGCGCTCCTCGAGGAGCGCACGGTTCACCTGCAGCAGCGCCACTCGCTCCGCGCGGAGGGCGCCGTTCTCGAGCTCGAGCCCGGCGATCGCCCCGTTCAGGCCCGCGGTCTCGGCGCTCAGGGCCTCGATCCGCTGGTCGCGGGCCGTCTTTTCCTCCTCGAGAGCCGCGACGGCTTCACCCTGGCGCGTCTCGGCGTCGCGCACCGCCGCGAGGAACGCCAGCACGGCACCCTGCATCTGGTCCGACACCGCGGTGAAACCCGCCGTCAGCTCGGCGAGCCGCGCCTCGCGCTGACCCACCATCTCGATCTCCACTCGTCGTCACGATCCACCTCTTCGTCCATCAGCGGGGAGATGGGTCGGAACGCGGCAACCGGAAGAAATTCTGGGGAATGGTTCGATGTTTCCTGCCGCATCCTTAAGGGCCTGTCGCGCTCTCGCGCGAGAGCGAGCGCGGCTGTGCGCGCCGACGGAGCCGTCGATGCGTCGTGCTCGCTGCAGCCGTGATCGCCCGAGGCTCTCCAGCGCCAGCCGCGGCGATCGTGCCGACTGTAGCGGCCGTGCGTTTTCGTGGAGGTATGAGCCAGGCGAGACTGGTGCCAACACGGATGCCTTCGTCCGTCCGGTACCGGCATCGCGACCGGCCGCCGGGCCCTGGCTACCGTCGTCGTGCTGCCCGCTCGGCGAGTTCAGCTCGGAACGACCGCGAACGCTTCGGACGAGCGTCCGCCTTCTGGGCAATGCTGGAACCAAGTGTGGCAACCGCCGCCGTCGTCGCGGTTCGAAGCTTCTCGCCGGCGAGGACCTGGTCGGCGGTCCGCGTGTACACGTTCGTCACCCGTTCGCTCTTGTGGTTCAGCACCACTCCGGCCAAGCCTGCTTCCTCGGGGGCCTCAGCCACGATGAAGGCACCAACCGAGTTCCGAATTGGGTGCGCCGTCGTGCGCCGCCCGAACTTCCGCTCGCAATGATCGCCAATCGTTCGCGACAGGTGGTCGCCGGAGAGGGGCGCGCCATCGTCGGCAACGAACAGCCGCGTTTCTCCTGCGGGAGCGACGAGCGATCGGCGCTGAGTTGGCGGCCGATCTCGAGTCCAGCAAGGCTGTCGACGCGGATCGGCGCCTCCGCGAGGATGAGCATGCCGAGGGCGGTTCGCGCCCGGCTATGCGCGGCGATACAATGCCGCTGTGTCCGCGCCCGCTCCTGAGCGCGACCAGCCCGTTCCAACGCAGCGAGCGCCTCCTTCCGCAGTTCGACGACGTCGACGACGCGACCGTCATTTCGCGAGGGATGGGCACAGGCGAGCTTCTTCATCTTGTCACGCACCGCCTTCAGCCATGTCCAGTTCCGCTCCGGCCAGAGGGCGCAGGCGAGGCCGCAGATCTGGGAGAGGTAGACAGAGGTGCCGCCGATCCTGAGTTCGCCGGCGGCGCACCGCTGCTGACGGGAGCGGAGGTTGGCGCGAACCGTCGCCGGCGTCACGTCCACCGGGAATGATCCCGCACGGCAGAATTCGAAGTGGGTCGACATGTATTCGATCCGACCCTTGATGGTTTCGGGCGACCACGCCTGGACGAGGAAGCCGTTGTCGATACCTTCCGGGTCGATGCTGAGCTTCGGCCGGGCGCGGTCGCGCCAGTCGATGGGCCAGCGCGCGAGATTGCGCTCGATGAGCGCGGCGAGCTTCTCGTCGCGGCTTCGGGCCGGGTCCTTCCGGACAGCCTCCGCGAACAGTTCCCGTCGCGCCGCCGGAAATACCGCCACGACGGTCTGCCGGACCGCATCCCTGCCGGTCTGCTTGAGCCCGGCCGTGCGCGACCGCCAAAGCGCCACAGTGACGAGGTCGGGCGAGAGCCTCTCGTCCCGCGCCGCCTTGACCCACCGGCCCATGCCCTGGGTCAGGCGGCGACGTTGATGGATGCTTGCGTCCGCGAGGGCGATCTCGAGGCGCTCGCGGATGTCCGCCGGCCAATCTGCCGGCGGCAGCGTTACACGACGCTTCGTCATCAGGCTTTTTCCTCCTTTGCCACAACCGGATTGATCTTGTAGGCCCAGTCCCGGAGCGCCCGGCGCATGCCCTTCTCGAGGAGATGCAGATAGCGCGTTTTGGGCGACGATTGCGGAGACCTCGGCGTAGTAACTCTGCGTCGTCTTGATGGTCCTGTGACCGAGGATCACCTGCGCCAGCGCCATCGCGGATGGGTCCTGATCCAAGATGACTTTGCCCGAGATGTGGCGCATGACATGCAGGCAGAGACGTAGGCGACAGTATTTCTTCAGATGACGGGCGAAGGTCGTGCTGAACTTGCCCGGCGAGATGAATCCGATGCCGGGAGCGTAGCCGCCGAGTTCAGGCTCTCCGCCCGCAGTGCCCGGGAACCGATGGGGGTTGTTCTTGGCGGCGCCGGCAGCCTTGTGGGTGAGTTCCCGATAGTCCCTCTGATAGTCCTTGATCATCCGGACGGTGTCCGGATCGATCCGGACCCGGATCTCGCTGTTGGTCTTGGTCTCCGCCGGCGGGATGACCAGCCAGCCGTTGCCATCGCCGACCGGCAACTGCAGATGCGCGTCCGGCCCACGGTCGCGCAGGCGGGCATGGTTGATCCGTCGCAGCGGGGCGACGCGCTGACCGATCTGCGCGATCAGCGCCGAGCGGGCCAGGGCGGCGCTGGCAAGGGTAGCCTTTGCCCTTCGCCGGGACTCGCGCCAGAGCGTCTGCGGCGTTTCGAACCAGCGGCAGAGCGCGCTTTGCTGATTGAATTGACGCAGCATGTCGGCATGGCGTTTGCCGATGCGGCGCTCGGCATAAACCGCCTTCATTTCGCCTTCGGCCGAGCGCTTCCAGGCGATGATCGCAGGATCGATGTTGCGCTTCATCGTCTCGATCGGGGCGAGGATCGACGAGGGCGACAGCGCGACGGATCAGGCCGACCTTGTTGCCGCAGCTCTTGACGGTCTTCACCCCGAACGTCTCCGGGCTCGCGGCGCGGAGCAACGGCTCGGTCACCACCTCCGTTGCGGTGATCTGATCCGCCGTCGTTTCCAGCGAGACGGCGAGTTCGTCGATGGCGTCTGAGCAGCGCTTGGCGACATCGGCAGAGGCCAGCACGGCGATGGCGAGCTTCGCATCCTCGAGCATCGGGAGGGTGGTCCGAAGCCGGCAGGCCATCCGGCGCCGCGGCTCGTGCGCCCAAGCGCGAAGCGCCCGCCGGACATCCGAGCGGGTCTGGATCCAGCGCGGCCCGATCTCCGCTGCGAGCGTCGGATCGACGACCTCGACGGCTGCGGCGAGGTTCTCGACCGGCAGTTCGATCCCGCCGCCGAGCGCGTCGCGGAGCAGGCGCACCGAGGCGATCGTGCCGATGCGCGTGCCCGTCGCCATCGGCGTCAGCCGCACGCAGGCGATGAGGTCGGCGGTGTCGCCGACGGAGGGTGCGGGCTCGAGCTCCGACAGGTGTTTCATGGCTATCGTCTTTCTCTGGCTGGGCGTGACGCCGGCGGCTGCACCTCGGGAGCCGACGGCTTCGCGCCGGCCCTTCCTTTCTTGCTGTCGGGGGCGGTCGCCTGGAGCCCGGCGCCGACACCGGCCGACACCGGGCGACATCGGCGGACATCGGGGGACGAGGGGTGGTCTCCACGCCCACGCCGTGCGGACCGCTCCGCCGCCCCCGGGCTGCTAAGCGGCGGATTTTCCAGGAGGCATGGTTTCAGGGCCGACGTCAGCTGCGTTGGCCCCGGAAAGGTTCCCGGTGCTCCGGGCCTGGCTGCAGTAGTCGAGCCACAGCTGCATCATCTCCCGGTCGATGCCGAGGTACTGCCAGAGCGCGAGCGCGGTCACGCGCCACCGGCCATTCGGCCGCTGCGCCTTGATGATGCCCGCCTTCAGGTTGCGGGCACACTGGCGCTCCGACATGTCCAGGAAACTCGCCGCCTGGGCAGTCGAATACGTCTCGTCCGGGGGCGTTATCATTGCGTCTCCTGCTCGGTCATTTTTTCCTCGTCGAGATACGCCCCCGTGGGACCAATCCAAAACGAAGGACCAATCGGAGAAGCGGACAGACGTCACCGGGTATGCGGCACCCAGAGCCTGCGCCTTGAGGACGCGGGGGCCGGGACCAATGTCCGGTCATGCCGCTCGATATCGCCCCCTATGACCGCCCGGACAGCGCACCGCCGCCACAACTCTGTTAAACGAGAGGACCGGCGACGGCATCGAGCTCGCCCGGTGGATAGACGGGACAGCCGGCGCTATCCAAGCGATCTGACTTCGCGCGAATGGGACTTGATCGCGCCAATGCTGCCGCGCGCCAAACCGGGAGGCCGCCCGCGGACGACGGACCTTCGCGCCGTGACCGATGCGATCCTCTACATCGCTTCGAGCGGCTGCCAATGGCGGATGCTGCCGAAGGACTTCCCGCCGGTGTCCACGGTTCAGGGCTATTTCTACGCGTGGCGCGACAGCGGCTTGTGGCAGGGCATCAACCACCTGATGGTGATGAGCGCGCGGGAACTGGAAGGCCGCGAAGCCAGCCCTTCGGCTGGCGTGATCGACAGCCAGAGCGTCAAAACTACCGAAAGCGGCGGGGTTTGCGGCTATGACGCGGGCAAGAAGATCAAGGGGCGCAAGCGTCACATCATGACCGATACGCTGGGCCTGCTGCTGTTTGCCGTCATCCATTCCGCCGGGGTCCAGGATCGCGATGGCGCACCGGACGTCTTCCGGGCCATCCGCCATCGCTTCCCCTGGCTGCGCCATGTCTTCGCCGATGGCGGCTATGCGGGTGGCAAACTCAAATCCGCGCTCGGAGGCCACGGCGACTGGACCGTCGAGATCATCAAACGATCCGACACTGCCAAAGGCTTCGAAGTGCTGCCGCGTCGATGGGTCGTCGAACGGACCTTCGCCTGGCTGGGTCGTTGCAGAAGGTTGGCGAAGGACTGGGAGCAATCCCTGGAGAGCGCCACCGCATGGACCTTGATCGCAAGCATCAGGCTCATGACGCGACGCCTCGCAAGATACTGCCATGTCGCATGAACTTTTGAATCAGGCTCTCAGAGTCATCAACCTCCTTTGCAGCGGAGAGATTGAGAGCAACAAGCGGAAGCCGATCATCCCGATCACCGGTCCGATGCCTTGGACCATCGACGAATGCCTGCTCGGCAAGAAGCCCGACGTGCCCCTCATCCGCTACCGAGGCAAGGGTATTGGCAGCAATCCGACGCAGATTATCCTGCGCCTCGTCAAGGCACTCTATCCCGACGACAAGGAGAAGAGGAAAGGCCTGAACTGGTACAGCATCCGCCGCTTCCTCTTCGACTGGCTCGATGGGCGGGTCTCCGACAAAGCCCTCATGATGTTCGCGGGCCATGACTCGCTTCTGGCGCGAGAGAAGAACAAGATCTTCGATGAGTCCTCGCCGACGACGGACATCTACCGGCGCCGGAAGCTCGCCTTCGCCTATCAGGTCGCTAAGGTGCTTGAGCGCGACTGGTGGCCGCGTGATAGGGTCGTGCACGACGTGCAGATCACCCGGGAGAGCCCGAACTATCGGCTTGGATAGGCTGGCGGTTGCCGTCACTCGCCGGTTTCGGCGGCACCGGGGCGCTTCGGATCGAGCCACCTGTCGTGATCGCTTCCGACGGCCTCGCCGACCGAGGCGAATCCGTCGCGCGCCAGCAGCGCGTCGAGGCCGTCGAGGATCCGCGACACCAGCGAAAGCCCCTGGTAGACCAGCGCGGTGTAGAGCTGCACCGCCGATGCGCCGGCCCGGATCTTGGCGTAGGCCTGCTCGGCCGAGCCGACGCCGCCGACCCCGATCAGCGGCATGCGCCCTCCGGTCAGCTTGTGGAGGCGCGCGAGCACGCGCGTCGACCGCTCGAAGAGCGGCTGACCGGACAGGCCGCCCGCCTCGACGGCGTGTCGGCTGACCAGGCCGTCGCGCGACAGGGTGGTGTTGGTGGCGACGATCCCGGCGACCCCGGCGGCCAGCGCCACCTCGACCAGATCCGCGAGCTCCTCCTCGGTCAGATCCGGGGCGATCTTCAGGAACACCGGCACCGGGCGCGCCAGCCCGGCGTTCGCGCTCGCCACGCCGTCGAGCAGCCGGGCAAGCGCTGCGGCGCCCTGCAGATCGCGCAGCCGCTCGGTGTTCGGCGACGAGACGTTGACCGTCACGAAATCGACCGACGATCCGGCCTGCGCCAGCACCTCGGCATAGTCCGCGGCGCGATCGGCGCTGGTCTTGTTGGCGCCGATGTTCAGCCCGACCACACCACCGGGCGGCCGCGCCCGGAGGCGGGCGGCAATTGCCGCCACACCCTGGTTGTTGAAGCCGAAGCGATTGATCACCGCCCGGTCCTCCGGCAGGCGGAACAGCCGTGGCCGCGGGTTGCCCGGCTGCGGCTTCGGGGTCGCGGCGCCGACCTCGACGAAGCCGAACCCGGCAGCGACCAGGGCGCCGACCGCCTCGGCGTTCTTGTCGAACCCCGCCGCGAGCCCGAGCGGATTGGCAAGTTCCAGCCCCGCCAGCCGGGCGCGCAGCCGCGGCGACCCTGCGAGGCTGTGGCGATGTCCCAGTCCGGCGCGCAGGGCAGCGATCGCCAGGCGGTGGGCCGTCTCCGGATCCAGCCGCCGCAGCAACGGCAGCGCGATCCTCTCGGCGATCCTCTCGGCGGGGCTCACGCCGGGTCCGCCGTGGGCAGCGGCCCATCGTCGAGCCCCCGCGCGCGAACCACGTCGGCGCGGTCGAGAGGTCGGTAGAGGTGGGGGAACAGCGCCCCGCCGCGCGACGGCTCCCACCTGAGCGCCGGCCCCGCGGCGGCGGCGTCGACCGCCAGCAGCATCAGCCCCTCCCGATTCGGGAAGTGCCGCTCGAGGGTTCCGGGCAGTTGCTCCGCGGTCGAGAAATGTACGAAACCGTCCGCCCGGTCGATAGGAGCGCCGAGCGTGGTGCCCGCGGCCTCGAATTCGGCCCATTCCGCCGGGCGCAGCACCTTGTAGATCAGCATGGGCAGGAGCATTGGCGGCGCCGGGCAGCCCGGTCAAGCTGCTCCGGGGCCTCCATCGCCTCCTAGGATCGACCGGGGCCTCCGGCGGCCGGTCGGGACGCTCTTGTCATTGACCGCTCTCTGGTGTTGGGAGCATCCATCAGGATCAGGCGCCGACGGTGATCGCTGGAACGCAAGGACGGCCCTCGGCGGGCGAAAAGAGAGCGCATGGAACTCTGGGTCGCGATCTCGCTCGCCAGCGCCTTTCTGCAGAACCTGCGCTCGGCGTTGCAGAAGACGCTGACGCCGCGCGTCGGTCTGCTCGGCGCGGCCTATGCGCGCTTCGTCTTCGCGGCGCCGTGGGCGGTCGCGCTGGTGGCGGGCCTCGCCGGTGCCGGTGTGCCGCTGCCACGCCCGACGATGGGGTTCGCCGCGTGGGGGCTCATCGGGGCGGTATCGCAGATCGGGGCGACGCTCCTGCTCCTGCATCTGTTTTCGCTACGGAATTTCGCCGTCGGCAACACCTTCGCCAAGACCGAGACGGTGCAGGCGGCGCTTCTCGGCCTGGTGCTGCTCGGCGACCGGATCTCGTTCTGGCCCCTGGCCGGCATTCTCGGGAGCCTGACCGGGATCGTGCTGCTGTCGGGCACCCGCGGCTTCGGGCGCGGCGCGCTGAACCGGGCCGCCGGCCTTGGCCTCGCGAGTGGCGCGGCCTTCGCCCTGTCGGGGATCGCCTATCGCGGCGCCGCGCTGGCGCTCCACGCGGACGGACTGCTGATCCGGCCCGCCTTCACGCTCGCCTGCGTGACGCTGGTGCAGACCGCGCTGATGACGCTCTACATGCGGATCCGGGCGCCCGGCGAAGTGTCAGCGGTGCTGCGGCACTGGCGGATCGCGGCGCCGGTCGGCGCGGCGGGCATGCTCGCCTCGCTGGGCTGGTTCGCCGCCTTCACGCTGGTGCTGGTCGCGCAGGTCAAGGCGGTCGGGCAGATCGAGCTGGTGTTCAGCTGGCTGACCGCGCGCTTCGCCTTCGGCGAGCGTCCGACCGTGCGCGAGACGCTGGGCATCGCGCTGGTCTCCGGCGGCATCGTGCTCCTGATCCTGACGAGCTGATAGTGCCGCAGGCAGGGTCGCCTGTGACCTCGGCCTCGCGCGATACGCGAACCATGCGGCGGATTCTCGCCCCTTGCCTGAGACCGTATTGCTTGAAGCCTCATCCCCCAACATGATCGGGTGTCATGATCCAGCTGCCTGACATCAAAGCGTTTCTGACGACGGCGCGCACCCAGAGCTTTTCCGCGGCGGCGCGGGAGATGGGCCTGGCGCCTTCGGCGCTGACCAAGCGGGTGTCGCGGCTCGAGGAAACCGTCGGTACACCGCTGTTCGCGCGCTCGACGCGTCGGGTGACGCTGACCGCCGAGGGGGAGCGGCTGCGGCCTCGATTGCAGCTCGTGCTCGGCGATCTCGAAGCGGCCCTGCGGGGCGTGCAGAGGGACAACAGCGGGGTCAGCGGGCAACTGCGGATCAAGTCTCCGACGACGGTCGGCGCGCTGCACGTCGGCGCGGCGCTGGCGCGGTTCCTGACGGCGAACCCGAACGTGACGGCCGAACTCGTGTTGATGGATCAGGCGATCAATCCGGTCGCGGAAGGGTTCGACGTGGCGCTCGGCGCGCTGCCCGCGTCGTTCGCCGGCGTGACCGACATTCCGCTCTGCGCCTACGAGCGCGTTCTGGTGGCGACGCCCGGCTACCTCGCGGGGCGCACCGCGCCATCCGATCCGAACGATCTGGCCGACCACGATTGCCTTGCCTTCCTGCCGATCGGGTCCGGATGGTCGTTCGAGAGCAGGCGGGGCACCATCCTCGTCGAGGTGCGGGCCCGCCTTGCCGTGAACGAGAGCCACGCGCTGTTCGCCGCGGTGCTCGAAGGTCTCGGCATCGCCGCGGTGCCGCACTTCGTCGCCCGCGAGGCGCTGGAGGCGCGGCGCGTCGTCGCGCTGCTGCCGGACTTTCCCCTGAGCCCGCTCTGGTTCAAGGCTCTGGTGCCGCGCAGCAAGCTGCACCTTCCCGAGGTGGCAGCGCTGGTCGAGCACCTGGTCGACGAGTTCGGGCCGGTCCCGCCGTGGGATCGCTGAGAGGCGGCGCGCAAGGAGACTGGGGGCGGGATCGGGCAGCGTGGCCGGGTCTGGAACAGGACGGAGAGGCCTCCGCCCACGCGCCGGCGCGCCCGCGCATCGGTGCCGAGGAGGAGGGTCGTGTAGCGCGAGTCGTGGAAATTGGCGGGCGGCGTAGTCTCCGGGTGACCTGAAACCCACCCAACCGGCGGCGGCGCACGGCAGGGCTATCGCCACGGGCGACGCGAGCGCGCGTTGGTCGGCGCCTTCGGCCCTGAGACCGTCAGCGTGCCACGGGCGCGTATCGAGGGTGAGGACGGCAGGACCACCGAATGGCGGTCGAAGGCGCTGCCGCGGTATCAGCGGCTCACGAAGCGGGCCGAGGCGATGATCGCCGCGGTCTGCCTGGCCGGGACCAGCACGCGGGCTCGGTGAAGCGCGCGCTGTTCGGCCTGTTCCAGGGCGCGGTCGGCAAGGACGTCGTCAGCCGGGCGTGGCGCAAGGTGAAGGTCGACCGGGATGCGTGGTGCGGCCGCAGCCTCGCCGGGGAGGACATCGTCCGTCTGATCCTCGACGCCACGGTGATCCGCACGCGGCTGGACAGGAAGGCCACGAACATCTCCGTGCTGGCCGCCATCGGCGTACGCCGCGACGGCCAGAAGATCCTCATCAGGCACATGGGCGGGGAGAGCACCGCGGCCTGGCGCCAGTTCCTCGACGACCTCGACGCCCGCGGCCTGAGGCTCGCGTCCGGCGGGGCGTGTGACGCGCCCTCGAGCGATCCGGAATAGGCAGTAACCGGCGCCATGATGGAATGCGCCTTGACGAGGCGCAGCTTGGATATCCGGCGGCGACGGCGGAGGCCTGGGTGGACGGCCACATCCACGCCTTCGCCTTCTTCGGCAAGGCGCCGCTGTCGGTGCTCTACGACACCGACCGCTGCCTGGTCTCGAAGATCCTGCCCGACGGGACGCGGCAGCGGGCCACGCTCTTCGAGCCGGGTTCCTGTCGCATTACCTGTTCCGCGACCGCTACGGGCGGCCCGGCAAGGGCAACGACAAGGGCAAGGTCGAGGGGCTGGTGGGGTTGTCGCGCCGCAACTTCATGGTGCCGATCCCGCGGTTCGCGACCTGGGACGAGTTCAACGCTCACCTTGAGGAGCAGTGTCGCAAGCGTCAGGCTGATGTTCTGCGGGGCCGGTCCGAGACGATCGGGCAACGCCTCGCGCGGGATCTGGCCGCGATGCCCGAACTTCCTGCGGCGCCGTTCGATGCCTGCGACCAGGCCACCGGACGGGTCAGCTCCCAGGCGCTGGTGCGCTACGAGACCAACGACCACTCGGTCCCGGTCGCCTACGGCCATCGCGCTGTCTGGATCCGGGGCTATGTCGACACGGTCGTGATCGGCTGCGGTGGCGAGGTCATCGCACGCCATCCGCGCTGCCACGACCGCGAGGACATGGTCTTCGACCCCGTCCACTACCTCCCGCTGATCGAGCGGAAGATCAAGGCTCTCGACCAGGCGGCGCCTCTCGCCGAATGGGACCTGCCGCCCGAGGTCGCGACCCTGCGCCGGCTGATGCAAGCGCGCATGCTCAAGATGGGACGCCGCGAGTACGTCCGGGTTCTGCGCCTGCTCCGAAGATCCTGCTCGCGCATCACCTGAAGACCCTGAAGCTGCCGACCTTCCTCCGGGAGTACGACAAGCTCGCCCGCCAATGCGCGGCCGAAGGTCTGGACCACGTCCGGTTCCTGACCCGGCTGGTCGAACTGGAACTGATCGACCGCGAGCGGCGCATGGTGGAGCGCCGCATCAAGGCCGCGAAGTTCCCGGTTACCAAGAGCCTCGACAGCTTCGACTTCAAGGCGATCCCCAAGCTCAACAAGATGCAGGTCCTGGAACTCGCCCGATGCGAATGGATCGACCGGCGCGAGAACGTCATCGCCCTGGGCCCGAGCGGTACCGGCAAGACCCATGTGGCCCTCGGCCTCGGGCTGGCCGCCTGCCAGAAGGGCATGTCGGTCGGGTTCACCACCGCCGCCGCTCTGGTCAACGAGCTGATGGAAGCCCGCGACGAGCGTCGGCTGCTGCGCTTCCAGAAACAGATGGCCGGCCACAAGCTTCTCATCATCGACGAGCTGGGCTTCGTGCCGCTGTCCAAGACCGGCGCCGAGCTGCTGTTCGAACTGATCTCCCAGCGCTATGAGCGCGGCGCCACGCTGATCACCAGCAACCTGCCGTTCGACGAATGGACCGAGACCTTCGGCACCGAGCGCCTCACCGGCGCCCTTCTCGACAGACTGACGCACCACGTCCACATCATCGAGATGAATGGCGACAGCTACAGGCTTGGGCAGAGCCGCGCCCGGAAAGCCGACGTCAGCGTCTGATCACCCGTTGCAGGATTGACCCTCCGGGCCAAAGCGCCATGACACGCGCCAGCTATCTGGAAAGCGAGCGCGTCATGCCGCTTGGCGCTCGACAAATGGCCTGGATTTGCGCCGCCACATGGTCGGCTTTGTCTCCGCCGTTGACACGCAGCGCCAGAAGTCCGGCATCCGACGACAGCGCCCCGCCGTCGAAACGCGCGGCCACGGCCTTGCCGCCCACAGGTGACAGCCCAGGCAGGAGCGGTGTAGTGTCGACCATGGCGCGCGGTCCTTCCGATCTGAGAGTTTCGGCGTCGATAACCAAAACTCTACCTCAGATCAAAGGCTTGATCCACGCCGCAGGGGAATCGCTCGAAGGCTCATTGCGAAGGCTGAACCAGAGCGCGGAGGAGATAGTCGTCGTCCCATGCGACAGTTTTGCGGCGGATCTTGAGGCTGGCTTTGTCGGGAATGGCGCGGATGAGATTGAGCGCGGCGTGGCGGATGGTTGCCATGTTGGCGGGTCCGTGGCCGGTTCTGAGCCGCATCAGATCGTCGTGGAAGACGACGTCCATGACCCAGTGCAGCCGGTTCTCGATGCCCCAGTGGGCGCGGACCGCGTGGGCGAAGGCCTTTGCGCTGAGCGGGGCGGAGCAGAGATAGTAGCGCCGGGCGAGGCTGGTCTTGCCGCCGCGCTCGACCTCGGCCTCGACCATTCCGATCATGGCGAGGCCGGGAAAGCGCGGCTCGCCGGGAAAGCGGCGGCTGCCTGCGAGCCAGCCGACGTCGTGGCTGACGACATGGCGGCGGACCTCGATGCGACCGTGGTCGCCGTCGGTGGTCTGGTGGCAGTCGCTGGCCCTCGCGGGTTCGCGGTCGAAGTAGAGCCGCACGTCTTCGGCCAGGGCGGGCCAGTTGTCCTTCAACGCCAGCAGGTAGTCCGCCCCCTTGCCGCGGATCGCCTGCGCGATCTCGCGCTGGCAGCCGATGGCGTCGATGGTGACGAGCGCGCCGGTCAGTTCCAGCCGCGCGAGCAGCAGCGGAATGGCGGTGATCTCGTTGCCCTTGCCGCCGACGGCTTCTTGTCCCAGCACCAGCCGCTGGCGGCTCGCCCAGGCTGAAACCAGATGCAGCGCCGGACCGTCGCCGCGCCGGGCGCGGCGCGAAGTCTTGCCGTCGATCGCCACGATATCAGGCTCTGCCGCGCGCAGGCTCTCGACCCAGGCGGTGAAGCACTCCGCGAACAGCGTCGCAGGAAGCGCGTTCATCACGTCGGTCAAGGTATCGTGCGACGGCACCCCCCGCGCGAACGGTGAGAGCCGGCGGAGGAAATCGAGCTTGCGCCGCCCCCAGCGTTCGATCTCTGCAAAGTCCTCCGCCCCGGCCATCGTCCCGCAAAGCACGACAAACAGAACCTCGGATAAGGGATAGACCACCTTCCACGCCTGCCTCGGGTCTTCGAGGGCGGAGAAATGATCGAGAAGAGCCGTGCCGGACATAGGGAACCCTCGCTACTGGAGGCCTCCTATGAATCACTCCGTCCTGATCGGGGAATCCCCTTTTAGCGCTTCGAGCGATTGCCCTGCTGCAAGCCCGGCCTCGTTGTAGCGATGCACCCAGTCGCGTAAGGTCTGCCGGTCCATCCCCGCCGCCTGCGCCGCCTCCGTCCGTGTCCGGCCTTCCAGCACCAAAGCCAGCGCAAGCATCCGCCGCGACGCAGCCGCATCCTTCTCCCGCGCGGCCGCCCTCCGAAAACCTGCGGCGTCCAGACCCGTCCGCGTGATCGCAATCGTCATCACCGATCCCCCTGCTCCGGGAGCAGAGATTCAGACCCGGACGATCCCCGCAACTCACGTTCGAGTCAGTGAAACCGGCGCCTAGTATCATACCAACCGCCCTATCGATTGACCTGTGCCCAGCTTCGCGCTGTGATTGAGGTGACGGTGTCGAGGTCGGTAGCGAAGAAGTTCCAGGCCGTGCAGCAGGCCTCGACGATGTGCTCGTAGCCGTCGAACACGGTGATGGCAAGTTTGCTGGCTCGCAGATATTGCCAGACATTCTCGACCGAATTGAGCTCTGGCGCATATGGCGGGAGCCTGGGCAGGGAGATGTTGTCGGGCACCTCGAGGTCGGCGCCGCCGTGCCAGCCGGCGCCGTCGAGCACGAGCACGGCGTGGGCTCCGGGCGCGATGGCCTTGGCGATCTCGAGAGATGCAGGTTCATCGCCTCGGTATTGGCAAACGGCAGGACGAGCCCGGCGGTCGCGGCACGATCCGGACAGGCGGCGCCGAACGGGAGGCCCATTGGTATCGTGTATCGCGCACGGCACGCGGGCGCGTGCCGCGCTTGGCCCAGAGCCGGGTGAGTGTGCCCTGTTGTCCGACCCTGGCTTCATCCTGGAACCGGATCTCGAGCGGCTTGTCCCGGGCGGCTTGCGGGATCACCCCGGAGATGGCATCGGCGAAGTTTTATGGGATGGCCCGCCCCTCCGGCGACCGATCGCGTAGCGTTGCCGGAGCATGCTGAGAAAGGAGCGCGTCATGGCTATAGCGATCGTCGGGATTGATCTGGGGAAGAACAGCTGCAGCGTCGCGGCGCTGGACGAGAATGGTGCCGTTGTGCTGCGGCGGCGCGTGTCGCGCGGGAGGCTACGTCCAGCCCTACGTGAAGGCGCGAGACAGAACGACGACCGCGATGCGGAAGCGATCGCCGAAGCGGCCACCCGGCCGACCATGCGGTTCATCGCGATGAAGGCAGAAGCGCAGCTCGACATGCAGACACTGCATCGGGCGCGCTCGCGCCTGGTGAACAGCCGCATCGGCTACGCCCAGGACCAGACAGAAACTTCCGTCCTCTTCGAACTCATCGCCCGGCGCTACGAGACCCGCAGCCTCGCCATCGCCGCCAACCAGCCTGGGACCGCATCTTCCCCGACAAGGACGTCACCGTCGCCGCGATCGACAGGCTCGTCCACCACGCGACCATCCTCGAGATGAACGTCGACAGCTACCGCCGCCGTGCAGCTGCTGATCGCACCACCGTCGGGATCGACAGCACAGCGACAACCACCGACAGCCTCGCCGACAACCAGGATCATCCCGTCGGCGACAGCTTCGTCGACAAAACATAGGAGGACAGTGACCCTCTAAAACAACCCTCGCAGCGGCCAGAACCGGCCAACTTGGCTGTCGCTACCGGACATCGAGGTTGACGCGCTACAGGGAAGGTCATGTACGCCAGCACGTCCGGCTCGGCTTCGTCCATCAGCGCGGCGAGCTTCGGCACCTTGGGGCGGAGCTGGTCGGCGACGCGACGCCACTGCTGCTTGGCGCTCTCGGCGTCGTTCTGGGCAAAGGCGGTGGCGACGAATGCGGAGACGACGCGCCGGCCGCTCTTGCCGGCGTGGGCGAGCGCGTTCCGCATGAAGTGGACGCGGCAGCGCTGCCAGGTGCCGCAGAGGATCTTGGCGATCGCGGCCTTCAACCCCTCGTGGGCATCCGAGATGACGAGCTTTACCCCGCGCAGGCCTCGGCGGGCGAGCTTGCGAAGGAACGCCGTCCAGAAGGGCTCGGCCTCCGACGGGCCGATGTCCATGCCGAGCACCTCGCGACGACCGTCGGCATTGACGCCGACGGCGACGATCACCGCCACCGAAACGATGCGGCCGTTCTGGCGCACCTTCACGTAGGGGGCGTCGATCCAGAGGTAAGGCCAGTCGCCTTCGATCGGCCGTTCAAGGAAGGCGCTCACCCGCTCGTCGATCTCGGCGCAGAGCCGGGTCACCTGGCTCTTAGAGATGCCGCTCATCCCGAGCGCCTTCACCAGGTCGTCGACCGACCGCGTCGAGACCCCGTGGATGTAGACCTCCTGGATCACAGCGGTCAGCGCCTTCTCGGCCATCCGCCGCGGCTCCAGGAAGCCGGGGAAGTAGCTACCCTTCCGGAGCTTCGGGATGCGCAGCTCCACCGTCCCCGCCCGGGTTTCCCAGACCCTGTCCCGGTAGCCGTTGCGCTGGACCAAGCGCTCGGGGCTCTTTTCGCCCCAGCCCGCACCGGCCAGCCCGCCCACCTCCAGCTCCATCAGCCGCTCGGCCGCAAAGCCGATCATCTCGCGCAGGACGTCGGCGTCCGGGGTCTTCTCCACCAGCTCGCGCAGGTTCATCATCTCGTCGGTCATCGTGAGGTCTCCGATCAGGTTGGCTTTGCCAAACCCGACCATCACCGAAGACTGCGCGATGACCACCGCGTCGCCGCCCGCCTGCCAGCGCGTCATTCCGCGCAGGCAGCCGGCGACGCTACCGCCAGC